>NZ_CP152015.1:0-3815734 GCF_038613425.1 Bacillus sp. FSL M8-0266 | reverse complement strand
AAGGCTTCTCCCCCCTCCTTTTCTTTTTAAAATGACCAGTATCAAACTGTTATAGAACACGAAAAAGAGCAAATGGTCATCACCATTCGTGCACATACATTGTTGAAAACAAATAATATAGTAGAAAAACGTCTTTTCGACAAATTACACAGTCTGTGGATAAACAATTCAACAACCTGTGTAATATCTTTCCACAGCTTATCCACAGATTGTGGATAACGCAAATAGGTCAGATAAGTAATTAAGAGTTAAAACACAAATATAATATCAAAATAAACGAGATGGTGCAATGGGTGTCACAAACTTATCCACACATTTTACATCCTGTTGAAAAATAATTATCCACATCGGTTATTTGTGTGAAAAAAATGTCGATAATGGATGTGGATAGTCTAAATATGCCGGAAAAATATCCACACCCTTGTTTTGGAGTCCTTTTAGGAGGAAAAAAAGAATAAAATGTTGGAAACTGAAAAAGAAGGTTTCTTCGTTTGATAAATTATGTTATGCTTATAAGGTTGATAATAAGAGTTTTATCATTGATATTGACAATCGATGTGTTACACAAATATAATGAGTTAGACTGTCTTAAACAGCTATTCCTCAGGGAGGTGTCATAAATGAAAAGAACGTTTCAACCAAATAACCGTAAGCGTAGTAAAGTTCATGGCTTCCGCAGCCGTATGAGTTCTAAAAACGGACGTCTAGTTATAAAGCGACGCCGCAGCAAAGGTAGAAAAAAATTATCAGCTTAGGCCACTGAATAATGTCAGTGGTCTTTTTTACATAAAATCGTAATTGAACTGTCAGTTTTTATCGGAGTGGAAGAAAACATGAAGAAGCGAAACAGGCTAAAAAAAAATGAAGAGTTTCAAAAAGTGTTCAAAAAAGGTCAATCAATGGCGAACCGCCAATTCGTTATTTACCAGCTGGACCAACCAAATCAAGATGAACTGCGTTTAGGATTGTCTGTCAGTAAGAAGATTGGTAATGCAGTGATGAGAAATCGAATTAAACGACTGATCCGCCAGGTGTTTTTAGAGGAAGGTCATAAGTTAAAACAAGAAAAAGACTACATTGTCATTGCAAGAAAACCAGCAAGTGAATTGACCTTTGAAGAAACAAAAAAGTCTCTCCAACATTTATTTAGAAAATCCGCTGTTTATCAACAACAATCGAAAAAGTCTTCGTAATAGAAACTTTCGTTGAATCAATTTTTAAAAGCGCTTCCTTCATCTAGTGAACTAAAATGAAACCACCACTTTGTAATGAAAAAATGTTACCATACTGATTAGGTGAGTCACTTTCGTAATCAATTCCAACTTAAATAAAGTTTGAAGTAATGGGAGGAATCTTGTTGAAAAGGCGATTATTACTAATATTTAGCTTGATTGGCGCATTGGTTCTATTGGCAGGATGTACACAAATTAATGAACCAATCACATCAGATAGTAAGGGATTTTGGAACTCTTATATTGTTTACCCGCTATCTCAATTAATCACGTACATGGCAAATTTGACTGGTGAAAACTACGGGGTTGCGATCATTATTGTGACACTGTTAATCCGCTTGCTCATTTTACCATTAATGATTAAGCAGTTAAGAAGTACAAAAGCAATGCAAGCATTGCAGCCTGAAATTAAAAAGCTTCGTGAAAAATATAGCTCTAAAGATCAAAAAACTCAGCAGCAGCTTCAGCAGGAAACAATGGCCCTTTTCCAAAAAAATGGCGTCAACCCATTGGCTGGCTGTTTCCCGATTTTAATTCAGATGCCAATCCTAATTGGTTTTTATCATGCAATTATGAGAACAGCAGAAATTAAAAAGCATACATTCTTATGGTTTGACTTAGGCAGTCCAGATCCATTGTTCCTATTACCGATCATTGCGGGGGTAGCTACTTTCATTCAGCAAAAGCTGATGATGGCTGGAAATCCGTCGGACAACCCTCAAATGGCGATCATGCTATGGGTTATGCCGATTATGATCATTGTATTTGCTATTAGTTTCCCAGCAGCACTTTCATTGTACTGGGTTGTAGGTAACATTTTCATGATCATCCAAACATTAGTGATTAAAACTCCTCAAGTAAAATTAGATACAAAAGAAAAAGCTGGCGGGAATAAAAAATGAAGGAAATAACTGCTGTCGGTCGCACAATCGAAGAAGCAGTAGATTCCGGACTTAAACAAATTCAGCTTCTAAAAGAAGAAGTAGATATCACAATTTTGGATGAAGGAAATAAAGGGTTCTTAGGATTATTTGGTAAAAGACAAGCTGTAGTCAAGCTGATAGAAAAGAGAAATGCTCTTAAATTAGCTACACAGTATTTAGATAATATTGTTAAATCCATTGATCCTAAAGCGAAGATTGTTTCCAAACAGGAGCCGAAAAAGATTTCTTTTCACATTGATGGAGATAAAACATCATTAATGATTGGAAAAAGAGGTCAAACTTTGTACTCTTTAGAAACCTTGGTACAGTTAGTGTTTAATCGCTATTCTGATCAGTATCATCATATTACCATTGATATTGGAGATTATAGGAAGAAGCGACAAGAAGCACTTGAACAATATGCCGTCAAGACAGCAAACAAAGTTTTAAAAACGAAGAGAAAGGTTCATTTAGAACCAATGCCTTCGAACGAACGAAAAGTAATTCATGATACGATCGCTGCTTTTTCTAAAGAACTAGCAACGGCATCGGAAGATACAGGCAGCAAGCGTCATGTTGTGGTGCTGTATAAAAAATAACAGAAAGGCTAGAATTCAGCAAAGCTGGATTTTAGTCTTTTTTTATTGAAAAATTGTGTTTCTATAGAAGATTCATCCTTTATTTCTAAAAAGTTAGAGTGTAAGTTGAGTGGAAAATGCCATTTTTACAAGTAAACAAAGGCATCGGGGCGTTTAAATTTATCGGGTTTCGGTGTAAGATGTGAAGATAAGTTTAGAACGTCGTTATTCACATGTGGATAAGTTAAGTGTTAAAATAGATAGGATGCAAAGCTGTGGATAATTGTATAGAGGATACTTTCACTTCGCTTTCATTTATGGTATCTTTGAATTTTGGATTAAGCGTTTTTGATATAGAGATGGACAACGTCCATTTAATAGATAAAAGACTGTCTATTAAAGTAGAGAAAGAGGTGATTGAGCGATGGATACAATTGCAGCCATTTCGACACCGATGGGTGAAGGAGCAATTGCGATTATTCGTTTAAGTGGGCCTGAAGCGGTGCAGATCGCTGATAGGATGTATAAAGGGCCTAAGGAGAAAAAACTTGTATCAGTGGATTCTCATACCATTCATTATGGTCATATCGTGGATGCAAGGACTGATCAAGTAATAGAAGAGGTCATGGTGTCAGTACTTCGAGCGCCAAAAACATTTACGAGAGAAGACGTTATTGAGATTAACTGCCATGGCGGAATTGTAACGGTCAATAAAGTATTGCAGCTTGCTTTAAGAGAAGGAGCAAGATTAGCGGAGCCAGGTGAGTTCACAAAGCGTGCTTTCTTAAATGGAAGAATAGATCTATCGCAAGCGGAGGCTGTCATGGACTTGATTCGGGCAAAGACGGATCGAGCGATGAATGTAGCAATCACTCAAATGGAGGGACGTCTCTCCGGTTTGGTTCAGCGACTGCGCGGCGAGATCCTAGAAACACTGGCGCATATTGAAGTCAATATTGACTACCCTGAGTATGACGATGTTGAAGAAATGACACATCGCGTCTTAGTGAAAAAAGCGACATCCGTCAAAAAAGAAATTGAATCGTTGCTCTCGACTTCCCAGCAGGGGAAAATCCTTCGAGAGGGCTTATCCACTGTAATTATAGGAAGGCCGAATGTTGGTAAGTCTTCCTTGCTGAATAGTCTTGTACAGGAAACAAAGGCCATTGTCACAGATATTCCTGGAACTACGAGAGACGTTATTGAGGAATATGTGAATGTAAGAGGCGTACCTCTCCGTCTAGTCGATACTGCGGGTATACGTGAGACAGAGGACATTGTTGAGCGTATAGGGGTTGAACGATCTAGACAGGTCTTAAAAGAAGCTGACCTGATTTTACTTGTGCTCAATTATAGCGAAGAATTATCAGAAGAAGATATTAAGCTTTTTGAGGCTGTCTCAGGTATGGATATCATCGTGATTGTGAATAAGACAGATCTTGAGCCTAAGCTTGATGTAGAAAAGGTCAAGCAGTTAGCAAAGGATCGTCCGGTGGTCACTACATCATTATTACAAGAAAAGGGCATTGATGAGCTTGAAATGGCGATTCAATCACTGTTCTTCACTGGATCAATTGAAAGTGGAGATTTAACGTATGTAAGTAATACAAGGCATATTGCTCTTCTTCAGGCAGCAAAACAATCAATTGAAGATGCTCTTGAAGGAATTGAAATGGACGTACCAATCGACATTGTTCAAATAGATTTAACACGCTGCTGGGAACAGCTCGGTGAAATTATAGGAGATGCTGTTCATGAAAGCTTGATTGATCAGTTATTCTCTCAATTCTGTTTAGGAAAGTAAAGGGAGGAACATAAGAAATGGGTTATGAAGCTGGCAATTATGACGTCATCGTCGTGGGTGCCGGTCATGCTGGGGTTGAGGCTGCTCTTGCTTCTGCAAGACAGGGCGCTAAAACACTTGTATTGACTATCAACCTCGATATGGTTGCTTTTATGCCATGTAATCCGTCCGTAGGTGGTCCTGCAAAAGGGATTGTCGTTAGAGAAATTGATGCACTGGGCGGAGAAATGGCACGAAATATAGATAAGACGCATATTCAAATGCGCATGCTGAATACGGGGAAAGGACCTGCTGTTCGTGCTTTAAGAGCGCAAGCAGACAAGTTCCAATATCAGCATGAAATGAAAAAAACAATGGAAAATGAACCGAATCTGACAATGCTTCAAGGTATGGTGGATCATTTAATTGTAGAAGATGATGAATGTAAAGGTGTCGTTACACAAACAGGGGCAAACTATCGTGCGAAGTCTGTTGTATTAACGACTGGGACTTTCTTAAAAGGTCGTATTATTTTAGGGGATCTATCGTATTCAAGTGGTCCTAATAACCAGCAACCATCCATCAAATTATCGGATCACTTAGCAGAGTTAGGATTCGATTTGGTTCGCTTTAAAACAGGAACACCTCCTCGAGTGAATAGTCACTCGATTGACTATAGTAAAACAGAAATTCAACCAGGTGATGATGTTCCGCGGGCGTTCTCCTATGAAACGGTTGAATATATCACAGATCAACTGCCATGCTGGTTAACTTATACGAGTTTAGAAACACATCAAATTATTGATGAGAATCTTCACCGTTCTCCAATGTATTCAGGTATGATTAAAGGAACTGGTCCTAGATACTGCCCTTCCATTGAAGATAAAGTGGTTCGTTTCAATGACAAACCAAGACATCAAATTTTCTTAGAGCCAGAAGGTCGTAATACGCAGGAAGTGTATGTTCAAGGATTATCTACAAGTCTTCCAGAGGATGTACAGCAGCGCATGCTTTCCACCATCCCAGGGCTCGAAAATGTACAAATGATGAGAGCGGGTTATGCCATTGAGTATGATGCAATTGTGCCTACTCAGTTGTGGCCTACACTCGAGACGAAGAAAATTTCTGGATTATATACAGCTGGCCAAATTAATGGTACGTCTGGCTATGAGGAAGCAGCAGGTCAAGGAATTATGGCAGGTATTAATGCAGGAAGAAAAGCATTGGGTAAAGAAGAAGTCATTTTAAGCCGATCTGATGCATATATCGGTGTTCTCATTGATGATCTTGTCACAAAGGGAACAAATGAACCTTACCGTCTTTTAACATCCCGTGCAGAGTATCGTTTGCTTCTTCGTCATGACAATGCGGATTTAAGATTAACTGAACTTGGCTATCATATTGGATTAATTTCTCAAGAAAGATTCCAGGCATACCAGCAGAAAAAAGAAGCCATTGAAGCAGAGAAAAAACGTTTATATTCTGTCATCATTAAACCCACAGCAGAGACACAAGAATTTATTCGTTCACTTGGTGGAAGTGAGCTGAAGGACGGTATTCGTGCAAGTGATTTGATGAAGCGTCCAGAAATGAACTATGAATCTGTTGTGACGTTAGCTCCTGCTGAAACACCGCTTCCTTCTGATGTGTGTGAGCAGGTAGAGATTCAAATTAAATACGAAGGTTATATCGAAAAGTCACTCCAACAAGTTGAAAAGCTGAAAAAGATGGAGAACAAAAAGATTCCTGATTGTATTGATTATGATGCCATCAAAGGAATTGCAACTGAAGCGAAACAAAAGCTGAAAGAAGTCCGACCGCTTTCTGTTGCACAGGCTTCTCGTATTTCAGGCGTTAACCCTGCTGATATTTCTATCCTTTTAGTATATTTAGAGCAGGGACGTATTGCGAAGATAGCAGAATAGAAAGGATGTCGGCATGAACATTGGACAATTTACAGCAGCACTAGAGGAGAAAGGGATGACTCTTTCTCCTGTGCAGCTTGAACAATTTGAAACTTACTTCCGCATGCTTGTAGAATGGAACGAGAAAATGAATTTGACGTCCATTACTGAAAAGGAAGAAGTGTATTTAAAGCATTTTTATGATTCAATTTCAGCATCATTTTTCATTGATTTTCACAAAGTGACGACGATTTGCGATATAGGAGCTGGTGCTGGTTTCCCAAGCATTCCTCTTAAAATTTGCTTCCCTCATCTACATGTGACCATTGTTGATTCTCTTCAGAAACGAATTACGTTTCTCAATGAATTAGCAAAAGGGTTAAACTTACAAGATACTACTTTTTATCATGATCGGGCGGAGACGTTTGGACAACGTAAGGAAAAGCGTGAAAGCTATGATCTTGTCACTGCTAGAGCAGTTGCGCGTTTATCTGTATTGAGCGAACTATGTCTGCCCCTTGTAAAAAAGGAAGGGTTGTTTGTGGCATTAAAAGCATCTGCTGCTGATGAAGAAATGCAAGCAGGGAAGAAAGCCGTTACTGTCCTCGGAGGAGAGGTTGTTGAAAAGCATTCCTTTGTCCTTCCTTTAGAAGAAAGCGAACGGAATATCATTGTCATTGAAAAGAAAAAGCAAACACCAAAAAAATATCCTAGAAAACCAGGAACACCTAATAAATCACCAATAGAAGGTTGATCATGTAAAAGGTCGGTTTTTCTTCAATATTTAAGATTTTACAGAAGGAAAAAACATGAGAAAATAGAATTATAAAAAGGTAGTTTTTAAAGGTGGTGTAGGTTCATGAAGCATTCACTCTCACGCTTCTTCGGGCTTGGTGACAAAGAACATCCTGAGCGTGAAACCGAAATAGAGGCAGAGATTGCTGAGCATGATACATTAAAGGAAGAGATACAGGAGCTCCCGGTCGACACAATTATGCCAAACCGTTTTCAGCCACGCACCATTTTTTCAGAAGAAAAGATACATGAGCTGGCCACGACGATTCATACCCATGGCATTATCCAACCTATTGTTGTCAGACCGACAGAAGAAGAAGGAAAATATGAACTGATCGCCGGCGAAAGACGTTGGAGAGCGGTACAGACTCTTCACTGGGAGAAAATCCCCGCTATTATAAAAGATTTTACTGATACGGAAACGGCATCTGTGGCATTGATTGAAAATTTGCAAAGAGAAGAGCTGTCTGCTATTGAAGAGGCTCATGCCTATGCACGTCTTTTAGAGCTTCATGATTTAACACAGGAAGCGCTTGCTCAGCGTTTAGGTAAGGGACAATCAACTGTTGCAAACAAATTAAGACTTTTAAAGTTGCCTGAAGAGGTACAACAGGCCATCCTAGAGAAAAAAATCTCTGAAAGGCATGCACGTTCACTTGTACCCCTAAAGCTTCCAGAATTACAAATCGCGCTATTGCAGGAAATCATCGAAAAGCAGCTGAATGTAAAACAGACTGAAGAGCGTGTAGTGAAAATGCTTGAACAAAAAACAGATCGCAAACCGAAGCCAAAACGTAAGGCGTTTAGTCGTGATACACGAATTGCGATGAATACCATTCGCCAGTCTCTCCATATGGTAGAAGACAGCGGGCTTAAAATAAATACCGAGGAAGAAGAATTTGAGGAATATATCCAATTAACAATTCGGATTCCTAAATAGAAAAAAGCTGATGAGAGCCACTCGTCAGCTTTTTTTATTGGTTCTACTTTATATTTACTTATTATTCACAAATTGGTAAAATATTATTTTTATAGAGGAAAGGAGGTGACATGACTCGATGAAAATGAAAAAGATAAATTTTGTTATTATTTGTTATTTACTATTTTCTTTTTTTCTTTTTACAAATGAAACAACCATATTTGCTGTGAATTCGCCAACGGTTCCTGCACAAGAAAGTCCGTTGACCAAAAAAGAACTGAACGTCCTGAAGAAACAAGGTGTTGTTTCGAAGGAGATCACTTTAGATCAATTAAATCATGAGCATGAGTCTCAGGGCGACACAATTGATCTGATTTCAGCTGGAGATCATTTGAAGGATTATGGCTTACAACAAAACAAGCAGGATGAGTTTGTGACGGATGATAAGCCGCACACCATCAAACGCCTTTTAGGAAAGCCGTATCCTGGTACCGATATTTCGCCTAAAAAAGGGGATATATTGGTGACAAACACTGATGCTTTGAAGGGAATCGTTGGACATGCAGGTATCGTCATTAATGAGAAGAGCTTTGCTTCTATTCCAGGGTTTCGACAGCATCCTCAGCTTGACTCCATTCTTAACTGGTTTCGCTATAATGCCAATACAAAGGTCATTCGTATTAATCAAGAGGAAACAGCAGACCTGGCAGGGGAATGGGCGCGCGATTATGTGAAAGCTCATCCAAAGGCTTGATACTCCATCACCATGTCTATTCAATCACTGGACCCGACTTATTGTTCAAAGATTGTGTGGCAGGCCTATGCCAAAACAGGCGATGCTGTAGGACATGCGACATTTACCATTAAGACCCCCTATGGATTCTTAAAAAAGAGAAGCTATAAAACGGTGACCCCTAAGATTATTGTGAACGAAGGCCGTACAATTGGTGGATTACATTTTTGACAAGTGCCCCTCACTTTTGATGGAAGTGAGGGTTTTTTATGATATCTTTTTCTTCAAAAAGATATATTGATATATTTTTTACTACGTTTAAGTTCGTCTTTTCATGTACGAAAATAGACATTTGCTGACGAATATATAATGGAGAAACAAAAAAAGCAAACGTTTCATACTTTTTTTGATAGAATAGGAAGTATGAATGAATGAGAAACTTGTTAAGTTGAAAGTGGGTGACATCGTGGGAAAAATCATAGCGATTACCAACCAGAAGGGCGGCGTCGGGAAGACGACAACTTCTGTTAATTTGAGTGCGTGTTTAGCATACATAGGTAAACGAGTGTTGTTAGTTGATATTGATCCGCAGGGCAATGCCACGAGTGGTATTGGGATTGAGAAGGCCGACGTAGAGAAGTGCGTGTACGATATTTTAGTTGATGATGCAGATGTTCTTGATGTGATTAAGACGACAGAGGTCGAAAATCTTGATGTCATTCCTGCGACGATACAGCTTGCAGGGGCTGAAATAGAGCTTGTGCCTACGATTTCACGTGAAGTGAGATTGAAGAGAGCACTTGAATCTGTTAAGCAAAATTATGATTATATGATTATTGACTGCCCGCCATCACTTGGATTACTGACGATTAATGCGTTAACAGCATCCGATTCCGTTTTAATCCCAGTACAGTGCGAATATTATGCGCTTGAAGGATTGAGCCAATTGTTAAACACCGTTCGTCTCGTGCAAAAACATTTAAATACGGATCTCGCCATTGAAGGTGTCTTGCTGACAATGCTTGATGCACGAACAAATCTTGGGATTCAAGTCATCGAAGAAGTGAAGAAATACTTTAGAGATAAAGTCTATCAGACCGTGATTCCGCGAAATGTAAGACTGAGTGAAGCGCCTAGTCATGGGAAACCGATTATCTTGTATGATCCACGTTCAAGAGGTGCAGATGTCTATTTAGACTTAGCAAAGGAAGTGGATGCGAATGGCTAAAGGTCTTGGAAAGGGTATTAATGCACTATTTAACACTGTAGACTCAAATGAAGAAACGGTTGAAGAAATCAAAATAAAGGATTTGCGTCCAAACCCGTATCAGCCAAGGAAAACGTTTGATGAAGATGCATTGTCTGATCTCAAAGAATCCATTCAGCAGCACGGTGTTTTACAGCCGATCATTGTCCGTAAATCGATTAAAGGATATGACATTGTAGCAGGAGAACGTCGTTTCCGTGCAGCACAACAAGCTGGTCTGACAACGATTCCTGCGATCGTCAGAGAATTTTCAGAAACGCTCATGAGAGAGATTGCCCTTTTAGAAAATCTGCAACGCGAGGATTTATCTCCATTAGAAGAAGCGGAAGCCTATGCTTCCTTACTAGATCACCTAAGTGTGACGCAAGAGGAATTAGCGAAGCGATTAGGGAAGAGCAGACCGCATATTGCGAACCATCTCCGTCTTTTGACTTTACCGGATGAAGTACAAAAGCTGATTGCAGATGGAAAGTTATCGATGGGTCATGGAAGAACCTTGCTTAGCTTGAAAAACAAAAATAAGCTGGCGCCATTGGTAAAGAAAATTGTGGACGAGGGGTTAAACGTACGTCAGGTTGAGAAAATTGTTCAGCAATTAAACGAAAATGTTCCACGTGAAACAAAGAAAAAAGAAGCACCAAAGGATCGAGTGTTGAAAGAAAGAGAGTCTTTCTTGCAAAACTACTTTGGCACTTCAGTGTCGATCAAGAAACAGAAGAAAAAAGGAAAAATAGAGATTGAATTTCTCTCCAACGAAGATTTAGAAAGAATCCTCGAATTGCTTTCTGCGAGAGAATCATCAGAGTGACCATCTTGATACGAGATGGTCTTTTTTATATTCTCCCAGTGATATTTTGAATAGGAGCGAAGAGAGAACGGCTTTTTTCTCTTGTCCAATCCATTTGATCAATATGAGATAGACTTTCAGAAAGTATATTGGCCATAGACATGACAAGATGAAGGCGTGTGTTTTGGAGAACGAAGTATTCCATAAAGCCGCTCACATTGACGATCCCATTAATATGAATATCTCCTACCTCTGGCAGCTCCTTTTGTACACCCGCTCCAGGCTTTAACGGTCCATCTCCAATTTGGAAGGAGCCTACACTTTTCACTCTTCCTAAGCAGGCATCAATCGCTACAATAAACGGATGTTTATGAGCTTGTTCAATTTCAGCGAGCTTTTCTTTTAAATTGACCGCATGAACTGGGTCAGAGAGCGTGCCATATACATGAAGCTTTTTCAAATCAAGGCCTGAAAGCTTTGTACCAACAAGTGGACCTAGAGAGTCGCCAGTTGAGCGGTCTGTTCCAATACAAACGATGGCAACGGGTCTTTTTCCTGCTTTCTGAAGATGCGAGAATAAAATACTTTTAAGCTGTTGAATGGCGTTTGTATCCGTATGGGACACGTATTCTTTCACCCTATTTCTAAAAAAAAGACCGTTCTTGCTATTCATAGGTCTCACTTCCTTGTCATAGTAGTTAGTAACAGTATACGGAAACAAGCTTAATTCTATACCTATGAGGTGATGATTGTGTGGAAGGCTGGTTCAAGGTGGACGCTTTTAATTTTAGGAAGCTTAATAGGAGCGGGGTATGCTTCCGGCCAAGAAATTTGGCAGTTTTTTGGCATTGATAGTGGACTAGCCATTCTACTGTTTACATTGATGTTTATGCTGTCTACCTATGTGGTGTTAAAAATCAGTTATGAGGTACGTGCCGATCACTTTGTGCCAGTGCTAGAGCGGCTTGTCGGCCCGTGGCTGGCTAAAGTGTATGATGTTTTAATTGTCCTTTATTTATTCACGACAACGACAGTCATGATTGCCGGTGGCGGGGTGACACTCGAGATGTATCATGTGCCATTTTGGGTGGGCATCGGTGCATTTTGTCTATTTTCATTTATGATTTTTTTCTGGGATGTGAAAGGGCTCTTATCTGTGAATGCTTTCATTATACCAATTTTGGTGGCGGGGCTCATCTATGCGTTTGTTTTTTATTATATGAACCATGATCATATGTGGCGGATTGATTTTGGGCAGCAGTACAATTGGCCTGCCAGCATTGTCTTTGCTTCTTTGAATATATTATCTGTAGTCGCAGTGCTGTCTTCGGTTGGAAAAGAAATGAAGGGCCTTGGCGAGGCCAAAGTGGCGAGTATATTAAGCGGTCTGATTTTTGGGATCATCTCGTACGTGTATAACGAAATATTGGTTGATATTTCTGGGAGTCTATCAGCAGAAGGCATTCCTTTGTTTACAGTATTAGAAGGAGCACCAACATCATTGTTTGTGTTTATGACCGTTGTCCTTTGTCTAGCTATTTATACGACGACAGCGGCAGGTTTATTTGGTTTATCCAGCCGGATGCTTTCTTTTGTACCATTGCCTCGCTGGCTGGTTGTGCTCGTGATGCTTCTGTTGATGGCGCCTTTAACATCTCTTGGGTTTGCCGATTTGATTGCTTTCTTGTATCCGATATACAGCTTGCTGAATCTTTATTTGCTTGTCTGTTTAATGCTATATCCGATTTTAAGTAAAAAGATATTTTCTCGCCCTGAAAATTATATTGATAAAATAAAATAAGCACCTCTCTTTGTCAGAGCTGTGCTTATTTTATACGAATAGAATCAATGGCGTCTTTGATATCATCATAGACTGGCATTTGCTTGAGACGCTGAAGGCGTTCCTCTAATTCTGAAATGGCTTGTCCTTTTAAATGCTGGGAGATGTGTTGTTTGACAATGGTCGTCTGGTTGATCATGTCTTCGGTTTTAGACAATTGATACTCCAAGTGTACGCGAGTGTTTGCTAATTCGTCATGCAGTCGCATTTTGAGCAGCCGTTTTAGATCCTTTCGCTGTCCTTCTCTTCGTATGGCTTGAATTGCGGCTATTTCTTCTGGGGACTGCGTTTGTGTTTGTGGTGCCGATTGATTTTCAAATACAGACATGGAGCGGCGGGCACTCACATTTTGCAAGAAACGCTGGGCGTCACTAGGAGGTTTATTTTGATTGATCATGCGGTGACTCCTTTCTTAATGAATACCCATTTGCATCGCAAGGCGTCTATCTGCCTTGGCGTAATCATCACCCATTGTGTACATATGTCTTGAAAGGGAAGAAAGTTCTTGTTCGTAATCTCTCAAGGTGTACAGGGCATTCAGTTGTTTTTCATGTGAATAAAAGGAGGAATGATGTTGTTCCATCCTCACTTCTTCTACCAGTGCTTCCACATCACTTGGACTTAATAAATCATAGTGGCCAAAGCCGACGAGTCCTTTGAGCTCTTGTTTTACATGCTGGACGGCGTCTTTTACACTTTCATCGATCCCATCGATTTTATCAAATATAGTGTGTACTTCATGTTCAATCACACTTTGGAGATCGTAGGATGAATTTTTCAGTAAATGGGATTTTATGATAATTTCTAGACCGCTTTGTGCATATGCACGTCCAGAATGGATTTCTTGCAACAGCATGGCTGTAAAACTTGTATTATGATCAAGCTGTTCATCTAAAATACGGGCAGATCCATCTTTGTGGAATGAATACCCATTTCCTTTTAAACTCCCAGAAATAAGAGCTAAAAAAGCATTTGTATCAAAGGATTCGTTCCATTCTATATTCATAGACGCAAAAGCTGATTTTAAAAAGGTGTCAATTTCTCTTTGTTTATATTTAACGGATTCTTGGACGGCGCCTTGTTGCTGTGGCGGCACGGTGTACTTAACTTGACCAACTCCATGATCATGGCGATTGAGTAAACCTACATAATGACTAGGTTGAATATATTCAGTCAAGATCCGTGTATATTGACCTTGCTGCGTTTTCTGCTGAATCGAAGGCGCCAGACTGCTCCATATATTTGGGCTATCAAAGGTGACGGCTTTTTTGACAGCTGGCTGTTCTGTCGCAACATAAGCACAAACAGCACCGGCAAGGGCTTGTCCAGTGAGATAGATACCTGCATTGGGATGCTTCTGGCTGACTTGCTCTATGTATTCCTTCCCTTTAAAAAAGACATGATCTTGATTGCTATCAAGGGACTTCCTTTCAATGGGATAGGCATAATCCGTTTTGAGCAATGACTGTGCCGCAGTGTGTACATCTTGTGGCGAGGTCACCGGCATTTGCTTTGGCATCGGACAGTGAAAAGCGACGATGAACTCGTCTGATTGTTCCGGCTGCATCGTTAATCCATATAATTGATGATCGACCTTGAGAAAATCATGGACAGTGAGCGTTTGCTGACCTATTTCTATCGTATGGTGCTGCTGGTAATTGTCTATGTTTCCAGCATGATCGGATATGATTTTATATTCTTTATCAGTTAATCTATCCTTTCGATTGACCATCGTACCTGCTCCCTCACATAACATTTATGCAGATATCATAAATCAAAAAATATGGAAAAACCACAGCGTTCTACCAATAAAAACCTTTTGACCTACAGTGTTTGTGACAATATTGAAAAAAAGCGGAGTTTAAGTAACTATTGGTCACAAATAAAATGATCTAAAAGAAGGGTTTTTTCTATAAAAAAGAATAGAAGAAAGAGGGTCTTTGCTTTGTGCATTGCTCTTCATCGCCGTTTTTTTGTACAATAGATTCAATGAAGTGAGCAAGAGAGGTGAAAGCTGATGGCAGACAAAGCGTTTGGGTTACATGACGTCGTTGAAATGAAGAAACCCCATCCATGTGGTGTCAATCGGTGGAAAGTAATTCGGTTGGGCATGGATATTCGCATTAAATGTGAAGGCTGCGGGCATAGCGTCATGATCCCAAGAAGAGACTTTGAACGAAAAATGAAGAAAATTCTCGTCAAGCATGAGGAGCCAACTGCTTAAGTAGGCCTCATGCTTTTTTGATGAAATTTGTCTTTTGTATAGAAGAATTAGATGCAAATTTCCGTTTTAAAGGATTGATTTATTCTTTTTGGCAATGTTTCTTCTATTGATAATGCATAACGGTTAGCTTGTCTTTTCATGTAAACCTACTTATAATTGCTCTAGGTTCATATTACGCAGTATAACGAGCACGTTTGATATAGAGGAGATGAAAGAATGGCTTTAACAGCTGGTATTGTTGGCTTACCTAACGTCGGGAAGTCAACGCTATTTAATGCAATTACACAGGCTGGAGCGGAGTCTGCTAACTATCCGTTTTGTACCATTGATCCAAACGTCGGAATTGTAGAAGTTCCAGACGAGCGTTTGCAAAAACTAACAGAATTGGTGCAGCCGAAAAAGACAGTTCCGACTGCTTTTGAATTCACTGATATTGCCGGTATTGTCAAAGGGGCTTCAAAAGGTGAAGGTTTAGGGAATAAATTCCTTTCTCACATTCGTCAAGTAGATGCGATCTGTCACGTGGTGAGAGCTTTTGCAGATGATAACATCACACACGTATCAGGTAAGGTTGACCCTGTGTCAGATATCGAAACCATTAATTTAGAGTTGATTTTGGCTGATTTAGAAACAGTTGAAAAACGTTTGGCTCGTGTGAGTAAGCTTGCAAAACAAAAGGATAAGGAAGCGGTAGCTGAATTTGATATTTTGTCGAAGCTAATGAACGCATTTGAAGCTGGGAAATCGGCAAGATCTGTAGAATTTACAGATGAGCAGCAGAAGCTTGTGAAACAGCTTCATTTACTCACATCTAAACCAGTTCTTTATGTAGCAAATGTGAGTGAGGATGAAGTAGCAGATCATGACGGCAACGAATATGTGCAGCAAATCCGTGAGTTTGCTTCTGGTGAAAATGCTGAAGTCATCGTCGTATGTGCGAAGATCGAGTCTGAAATTGCAGAGCTTGAAGGAGAAGAGAAGCAAATGTTCCTTGAAGAGCTTGGCATCAAAGAGTCAGGTCTAGATCAGCTGATTCAAGCATCTTATTCACTTCTTGGTTTAGCTACTTATTTCACAGCAGGTGAGCAGGAAGTACGCGCTTGGACGTTTAAAAAGGGAATGAAGGCACCGGAATGTGCTGGAATCATTCATACGGACTTTGAACGTGGGTTTATTCGTGCTGAAACGGTTGCATATGAAGATTTACTTGCTGGTGGAAGCATGTCTGCTGCAAAAGAGGCTGGAAAAGTCCGTCTAGAAGGTAAAGAATATGTAGTGAAAGATGGAGACGTCATTCATTTCCGTTTTAATGTATAGGTTCTTGTCATAGGCCAAGTAATTTGTTATAATATACAATTGTGAGTAATATAATTTATTGCTCCTTGCCCGTTTAGGGCCGCTTAGACCAAAAGGAGGTGCAATCAGATGAGAAAGTACGAAGTTATGTACATCATCCGCCCAACAGTTGACGATGAGGCTAAAAAAGCAGTTATCGAGCGTTTCAATAACGTGTTAACTTCAAACGGTGCGGAGATCACTGGAACAAAGGATTGGGGTAAACGTCGTCTTTCATACGAAATCAACGATTTCCGTGAAGGCTTCTACCAAATCGTAAACGTTCAATCTGACGCTGCAGCAGTTCAAGAATTTGACCGCTTAGCTAAGATCAGTGACGATATCATTCGCCACATTGTTGTTAAAGAAGAAGTATAAATCATTGAAATATATATTTAAAGGTGGTCTTTCAATATGCTAAACCGTGTTGTATTGGTCGGAAGACTAACAAAAGACCCTGAGCTTCGCTACACGCCTAATGGTGCGGCTGTAGCCACGTTTACTCTAGCTGTGAATCGTACGTTTACGAATCAATCTGGAGAGCGTGAAGCCGATTTCATTAACTGTGTTACTTGGAGAAGACAAGCCGAGAACGTGGCTAATTTCTTGAAAAAAGGAAGTCTTGCCGGTGTAGACGGTCGTTTGCAGACAAGAAACTATGAAAATCAGCAAGGACAGCGTGTCTTCGTGACAGAAGTTCAAGCTGAAAGTGTTCAATTTCTTGAGCCTAAGAGCGGCAGTGCTGGTTCAGGTGGATACAGCGGCGGTGGCAATAGCGGAGGCCAGTATTATGGCGGTAGCCAAAACGATCAGAATCCATTTGGAAATGAACCAAATCAAAATCCATATGGCAATCAAAGCAACCAACAAAATCGTAATCAGGGAAATAGCTTCAATGATGACCCATTTGCGAATGATGGTAAACCGATTGACATCTCCGATGATGATTTGCCATTCTAATTGATTTGAAAAATTGACTAAAGGAAAGGTGTGAAAACAAATGGCAGGTGGACGCAGAGGCGGTCGTGCGAAACGTCGTAAGGTATGTTTCTTTACTTCTAACGGTATCACGCACATCGATTACAAAGATGTTGATCTTCTTAGAAAGTTTGTTTCTGAGCGTGGTAAAATTTTACCTCGTCGTGTAACAGGAACTAGCGCTAAGTATCAACGTAAATTGACATTAGCGATTAAAAAATCACGTCAAATGGCATTACTTCCATACGTTACTGGTGAGTAAGTCGTTGACTTAAAAGCGGAGAGCCTCGAGCTCTTCGCTTTTTTTTGTCTCACGAAGAATCTCATCCGATTTGGCTAGAGCTGTTTTTGGCGGGCACCTTAGGGGAAGTATGTAAAAGAGAGTAAAAGTGACAGTTTGTTCTATACAAATACGGGGTTGATCTGTCATATTGGTAGTCTAGAAAATAATTGCAGTCAGGGCGTGGGAAGATGATTGAATTTAAGAAGGTATCGATGCAATTTTCTGATGAGCGCTATGCCGTTCAATCGGTTGATTTAGAGATTCAGAAAGGTGAGTTTTTTGTTTTCATTGGACCTAGTGGAAGCGGGAAAACGACAACATTGAAAATGATCAATCGTCTCATTT
Organism: Bacillus sp. FSL M8-0266; assembly: GCF_038613425.1. Classification (NCBI taxonomy): domain Bacteria; kingdom Bacillati; phylum Bacillota; class Bacilli; order Caryophanales; family Bacillaceae; genus Bacillus; species Bacillus sp. FSL M8-0266. The sequence goes on along the minus strand of NZ_CP152015.1, from coordinate 3,797,808 downwards.
CTTCAACAGAAGGTGAGATTTACATAAAGGGTCAAAAAATAAACGATTATGATATGTATGAACTGCGCTGGGATATTGGGTATGTTCTGCAGCAAATTGCTCTTTTTCCTCATATGACCATTGAAGAAAATATCGCTGTGGTGCCAGAGCTCAAACAATGGAGTCGGAACGAGATTAAAAAGCGAGTGGATGAATTGATGCAGATGGTTGGGCTTGACCCTGCTATGTATCGACATCGAAAGCCATCAGAGCTATCTGGTGGACAGCAGCAGCGTATCGGTGTTGCACGTGCACTTGCAGCTGATCCGGAGATTGTCCTCATGGATGAACCATTTAGTGCGTTAGATCCACTAACGAGGGAGAAATTGCAGGATGATCTGCTTGATTTGCAGCGCCGTATTCAAAAGACCATTGTCTTCGTGACACATGATATGCAGGAGGCGATGAGGCTTGGTGATCGAATTTGTATCATGAAGGAAGGGAAAGTGGTGCAGATTGGTCGTCCAGAGGAATTGGTTCAACACCCAGTGAATGCTTTTGTTCGGGAGTTTGTCTCAGGGGCTGCTCGCCATGCGTTACATCAATCGTTTGAGCTAGAGGACATGGCTAGACCAATGGCTCACGAGGCTCTTTTAGGCTATGAAGCGATCACAGCACATGCCACGCTGGATGAGGTCTTATCCCAATTGGCAAAGCATGAGGAATTGGCTGTGGAAAAGGATGGGGAGCGAATTGGACTAGTGAATCGTCAAGCGGTGATTCAGTTTTTAGCTGATTCTCCTAGAGAGAGGGGCGAGTCACATGAATGATTGGATCAATGTGTTATTGGATCGAAAAGAACAATTGGGACACGCCTTACTTGAGCATATTCAAATTTCGTTTATTGCTTTATTTTTAGCCATTTTGATTGCCATTCCCTTAGGTATCTATTTAACGAGAGTGCCAAAGCTTGCAGAATGGGTGATTGGGGTGACGGCGGTCTTGCAAACAATCCCGTCGCTTGCGCTGCTTGGCTTGCTGATTCCTCTTGTTGGAATTGGGCAAGTTCCTGCGATTATTGCGCTTGTCGTTTATGCCCTACTCCCTATTTTAAGAAATACATATACAGGCATTCAGGAGGTCGACCCTTCCCTGAGAGAAGCGGCGCTTGCCATGGGAATGAATCACCGTAAACGGTTATTAAAGGTGGAACTGCCTCTGGCCATGCCAGTCATCATGGCAGGTATCCGAACCGGGATGGTTCTCATTGTGGGAACTGCCACTCTTGCCGCACTGATCGGAGCTGGGGGATTAGGAAGTCTAATTTTGCTGGGAATTGACCGAAATGATATGTCACTCATTGTCATTGGCGCTATACCAGCAGCCTTACTCGCACTCTTATTTGATGTGGTGCTGCGCACGTTTGAGAAAATCTCTTTTAAAAAGACTGTGATTTCTGTGACGGTTTTTGCTGTGTTTGCAGGAGCTATTGTCGCGGGCCCATTACTGTTTCAACAAGAAAAGAAGGAAATCACCATCGGTGGAAAGCTAGGATCGGAGCCTGAAGTTCTGATCTCGATGTATAAGCTTTTAATTGAACAGGATACGGATATTCAAGTCAATCTTAAGCCTGGTCTTGGCAAGACGTCTTTTGTTTTTCAAGCTTTACGGTCTGGTGATATTGACATTTATCCTGAGTTTACGGGCACTGCGATTTCTGAGTTCCTCAAACAAACAGCGAAAAGCACAGATAAAGAAAAAGTGTATGAGCAAGCGCGGCGCGGTTTGGAATCATCTTTTAAGCTCCGCCTTCTTGAGCCGATGGCTTACAATAATACGTATGCTTTAGCCGTGCCTCAGTCGCTGGCTGATCAATATGATGTATCCAATATTTCAGATCTAGGCAAGATCAAGAATCGCATAAAAGCCGGATTCACCTTAGAATTTTCTGATCGCCAAGATGGGTATCGAGGTATTCAAAAGACCTATCAACTTGCCTTTGATGATGTGGTGACGATGGAACCGAAGCTTCGGTATCGAGCGATTCAAAAAGGAGATATCAATTTAGTCGATGCGTATTCGACAGACAGTGAATTGAGGCAATACAAATTAAAGGTGCTTGATGATGATCAGCATGTTTTCCCGCCATATCAAGGAGCACCGCTGCTAAGGCAGGAGACATTAACGGAGTACCCTGAGATTGAGACCTCTCTCAATAAGCTCGGTGGTCAAATCACAGACGATGAGATGAGAGAAATGAATTATGAAGTGAATGTAAAAGGTAAGGATGCATTTCAGGTAGCGAAAGCCTATTTAAAAAAGAAAAAATTACTGCAATAATCAAGGAAGAGCAGGTCTGTTATGCAAAAACAGACCTGCTTTTTTCAAAGGAAAAACAAAAATCGTTGACTTTTATTTAAAAACATCATATCCTTAATTCGAGATAAATATATTTTTTTGATTTAATATCTCGAATTCGAGATAATATAAAGACGTCAGTAAAGACATAATGAATAGAGGCTTGTTACTTCATGATTAGGAGGTCATTAGAAGTGAAGAAAACAGAAGGAATTCACCATATCACAGCAATTGTAGGGCATCCTCAGGAGAACGTTGATTTTTATGCAGGTGTTTTAGGACTTCGTCTCGTGAAGAAGACCGTGAATTTTGATGATCCAGGTACTTACCATTTATATTTTGGAAATGAAGGAGGATCTCCGGGAACGATTATCACGTTTTTCCCTTGGCCAGGTGCTCAAAAGGGACAAATTGGCGCAGGTCAAGTGGGCGTGACGACATATGTTGTACCACCAGGCGCTTTCTCTTTCTGGGAGGAACGTCTTGAGCAGTTTGATATTTCTTATGAAATGGTTGAACGCTTTGATGAAGCCTTTCTCTCATTTGAAGATCCACACGGCTTGTTGATTGAGCTTGTAGAGCGTGCGGAAGGGAAACAAAATGAGTGGACATTTAACGGAGTCACACCAGATGTTGCAATCAAAGGATTTGGCGGAGCTGTTTTGTTAACATCACAGCCAGAGCAAACGATGCAGCTGCTCGAACAAACAATGGGTTTTGAACGAGTTGGAGAAGAAGTGGATTATGTGAGATTCCGTTCGTTTGGTGAGATAGGCAATGTCATTGATGTGAACAAGACACCTGTTGCACGCGGACGTATGGGTGTTGGAGTGGTGCATCATATTGCATGGAGAGCGACAGATGATCAGGATCAGTTAGATTGGCAAAGACATATTGCGCAAAGCGGGTATCAAGTGACACCTGTGCAAGATCGAAATTACTTCAATGCCATTTATTTTAGAGAGCTTGGCGGCATATTATTTGAAATTGCGACTGATCCTCCAGGGTTTGCACACGATGAATCAGTGGAAACTATGGGTGAAGCATTGAAACTGCCACCGCAATATGAAGCGCAGCGCAGTCAGATTGAACAAATTGTGCTGCCAATAGAAGTGAGAGAATTGAAAGGGAAAGGAGATGCATGATGAAACATCTTTTTCGAAAAGGAAAGAATGAACAAAGACCTGTTTTGTTATTACTGCATGGTACTGGCGGGACGGAAGAAGATTTATTGCCGCTTGCCGATTTAGTAGATGCTGACGCTTCTGTTCTTAGTGTGAGAGGAAATGTGTTGGAAAACGGTATGCCGCGCTTTTTCAGACGTTTAGCAGAGGGTGTTTTCGATGAGCAGGATTTAATTGAGCGGACAGAGGAACTTTATACATTTATCGGAGAAGCAGCAGATGAATATGGGTTCGATCGTCACAATGTCGTCGCTCTCGGATATTCCAATGGGGCGAACATTGCAGGAAGTCTTTTATTCCATTACGAGGATGCGTTAAAAGGAGCGATCCTGCATCATCCAATGGTTCCAAGACGCGGAGTTTCATTGCCTTCATTGGCGGGGAAACAAGTCTTTATCGCAGCTGGTAAAAATGACCCAATGTGCCGCCCAGAGGAATCACAAGAGCTCGAGCAATTGCTGCAAGGCGCAGGCGCTTCGGTCACACTACATTGGGAAAATCGCGGACATCAGCTAACGAGAGAAGAAGTCGATGCTGCGGCATTATGGTATCGTCGTCAATTTTAATGAAGGTAGGGAATATAGATGGGTTTTTTACAGAAGCTTTTTGGGCAAAACAAACAAAAGGAGATGGAACAAATGGAAAACGTAAAATTAGCAGTTATTTATTATAGTTCAACAGGTACAAACTATCAGATGGCAAAATGGGCAGAGGCTGGAGCGAAAGAAGCTGGAGCCGAAGTGAAAGTATTAAAGGTTGCTGAATTGGCACCAGAAGCAGTTGTGGCATCAAATCCAGCATGGAAAGCACATTTAGACGAAACAAAGGATGTCCCAGAGGTTCAATTAAGTGATTTAGAGTGGGCAGATGCCATCATCTTTAGCATGCCAACACGTTTTGGTAACTTACCGGCTCAAATGAAGCAATTCTTAGACACTACTGGCGGCCTATGGTTCCAAGGGAAATTGGCAAACAAAGCAGTGAGTGCGATGACCTCTGCACAAAACCCAAATGGCGGGCAGGAACAGACCATTCTTAGCCTATACACAACGATGTTCCACTGGGGAGCGATTATTGCCGCTCCTGGATACACAGATGACTCGTTATACGGTGCAGGGGGCAACCCTTACGGCGTGAGTGTCACTGTTGACCAAAACGGAAAGATCCAAGAGGATGCCGAAGCTGCTGCAAAACATCAAGCAAAACGTACAGTCAATGTAGCAGAATGGATTAAAAAGGGTCAAAACGCTTAATCGATGAATACAAAAAGAATGCAGCCTAGGCGCTGCATTCTTTTTTATTTAATAAGGATCTGATGGTGTGCTGTTGTTAATCGCTTCGTCTACAGCTTGTGCGGCGCCTGTAGACCCTATAGGTCCGCTTGGCTGTTCTTGTTTGAAGGCTTTTAAACCGTCAGCAACACGCTTTCCGTAATCAGGGTCAGCCTTTGTAAAGTTTTCGATCATTTGCTCTTGAATGTCTTTTTGACAGGTCGCAAGGGTGTTGACTAAGTTCTTAATCAATTCCTCACGTTCCCAATCATTGAAGCGGCGATATGTTTCTCCAGCTTGTCCGAAGTTGTTCGGGCGGTCAATGGCTTCCCGTTTGACGTCACCCTCTACAAAAGGCGTATGATCCTTTCCATCCTGCTTGGCTTCTTTTAATCCGCCGAGGATCGATGGTTCATAATTCACATGAGGATTTTGCCCTTTGCCTTGATCGACCTGGTATTCCATTTGCCCATCTCTTTGATTCGTGGCGACATGCTTTTTCGGTGCATTGATCGGCAGCTGTAAATAGTTCGGTCCCACACGATATCGCTGCGTATCAGAGTAAGAGAAGGTGCGCCCTTGAAGCAATTTATCATCTGAGAAATCCAAACCGTCTACGAGAACGCCAGTCCCAAAAGCGACCTGCTCAACTTCTGCGAAATAATTTTCTGGATTTTTGTTTAACACCATTCGTCCGATCGGTTTCCATGGATAGTCATCCTTGTACCAAAGCTTTGTTGGATCAAGCGGATCAAAATCGAGGTGAGGGTGGGCATCATCTTCCATGATCTGCGCATAGACCTCCCATTCAGGATGATCTCCTTGCTCAATAGCTTCATATAAATCCTGTGTGGCATGATTAAAGTTTTCACCTTGTATCGCTTGAGCCTGTTCTTGTGTCAGGTTGCGAATGCCTTGCTTCGGTTCAAAGTGATATTTGACCAGCACTGCTTTTCCTTCATGGTTCACCCATTTGTACGCATGGACACCTGAGCCTTGCATGTGGCGATAGGTTGCTGGGATACCCCATGGTGAAAAGAGAAATGTCACCATATGTGTCGCTTCTGGAGATTGCGAGACGAAGTCAAAAATACGCTCGCCGTCCTGTCGATTGGTGACAGGATCAGGCTTAAAGGCATGAACCAAATCTGGAAACTTCAAAGCATCTCGGATAAAGAAAATTTTCAGGTTGTTTCCAACGAGATCCCAGTTGCCTTCTTCTGTATAAAATTTAATCGCAAACCCTCTCGGATCGCGCAATGTTTCTGGCGAATGACCGCCGTGAATGACAGCAGAAAAACGAACGAAAACAGGAGTCTTTTTTCCTTTTTCCTGAAATAACTTCGCCCTTGTATAAGTGGAAATGGGCTCGTCACCGAATGTGCCATAGGCTTCAAAATAACCGTGAGCTCCTGCACCGCGCGCATGGACGACACGTTCAGGAATACGTTCGCGATCAAAATGACTGATTTTTTCTAGGAAATCGTAATTTTCAAGCGTAGTTGGGCCTCTATTTCCAACGGTTCTCATATTTTGATTGTCTGTTACGGGGTGACCTTGCCGATTTGTTAAAGTGTCTTCTGACTCTGAAGATGGCTTAGGGTGTTGATCTTCTTTCAATTCGAATCCCTCCTTCAATATCTCCCTAACAATATGGTCATCTTTCTCCCTATTTCATACAAGGATTGATATAATGATTGAAAACTTTCACGAGGAGCGAACCTGATGATTCGATTACACTGCCTTCATGCCCATCCGTCTAATCAGTCCTATATAGAAGAGGTGTTTGGTGATACAGATATTGAGTTGCATCACATGGTCGATTCATCATTTATAGAACGTGCCACAAAAGATCCCGATTTTAATCCTCACAAGCAGCAAACCTATGCCATCAACAAATTGATGAAAGAAGATGAAGCCGACATCATTCTGCTCACGTGCACACAATATATTGCCGCTTTGGGTGATCAGCAGCATCTCTTTAAGCAACCGATTGTTCCGATTGATGAACCGTTATTTGAACTGATTTGTCAGAAAAAAGGGCCTCTTCAACTTGTGTTTTCAAACCCGAATACAGTGGAAGGGACAATGAAGCGGCTTGAGTCATATGCAAAAGAGTACGGCAAACAGATTGATGCAGAGGTTATGGTGATGGAGGATGTCTTTCACCTTTGCCTAAATGGTGATATGCAGGATTATGAGGAGCTAATCAAAAAGCAGCTCAGAAGATGTATGAAAAAAAGTGGAGACATTTGCGTGATGCAGCTATCAATGGTTCATGCGGCACAGCAGATGAAAGAGGAGACAGGCGTTCCGATCATTCATCCGCTTTCTCCACTTAAACAGTTTGTCCATCAAACAATATCCGCTTTGAAAGAGTGAACCTGTCTGGTTCGCTCTTTTTGTATAGAAACGGAAATGGAATGACATGTTAAAAAATAATCGAGCGCAAACTATTTTCAAAAGGTGCGCGTCTATCCATTGTAAGAAATAACCGATGCGCATTTAAGATAAAGGAGCTCTTTGTAAAATGAAGAAACGAAAAATTGAGGATCAATTTGCTGATTACGTAATGGAGCATAAACACAGTTTTTATCGATTATCCTATAGTTATGTCAAAAACCCAGAAGATGCGATGGATGTCGTTCAAGAGGCGATTCATAAAGCACTCAAATCTGTTCACCGATTAGAGGATGCGACCAAGATGCATAGCTGGTTTTATAAAATCGTGGTGAACGCAGCCCTAGACTTTTTACGAAAGAAGAAGCGGGTGCAAGTGACAGACGATGATACGCTTGAATTCTTATCACAGGGTGAATCAGATGTATATGAGGATCAAGATGTCAGAAGAGCCATAGAGGATTTGCCCGAAATCTACCGGGGCATCATTATCTTGAGATTCTTTGAAGATTTAAAACTAGAGGACATCGCCCACATTCTCGATGAAAATGAAAACACCATTAAAACAAGATTATATAAGGCGTTGCGGCTTTTAAAAGTAGAATTATCGCAGGAGGAAATATAAATGGATAAGTATTTAGAACAGTTAAAAGAGGAATATTTAGAAATCCCCATTCCACCGGAATATGATGCTATGGTTGAACGGACATTAAAACGAAAAAACAAAAAACCTCATTTTCAGCAATGGACGATCGGACTTGTTGCTGCGGCTGCTCTATTTGTCACGACTGTGAATGTCAGTCCACAGGCGGCAAGAGCTATTTCGGAGATACCTGTCATTGGCGAGCTGGTGAAAGTCGTGACATTCACAGAATTTAAAAAGAGCGATCAAGGAACGAATATTGACCTTAAAACACCACACGTTTCAGGGCTTGGGGACGGAAAATTAGAAGACAGCCTGAATCAAAAATATTTAGCTGAAAACAAAAAGCTGTATCAAGATTTTGAAAAGGAAACAAAGGGATATAAAAATGGTCATTTAAGTGTTGAGAGCGGATATGAAGTGAGAACAAACAATGACCAAATTCTCTCACTAGGTCGATACAAGGTGACCACTCAGGCGTCTGCGGCAGAGGAAATGACGTATGATACGGTGGATAAGAAAAATCATGTACTCATTACATTACCAAGCCTGTTTAAAGATGACCGTTATATTGATGTGATTAGTGAAAATATTAAAGTGCAAATGAAGAAACAGATGAAAGAGGATTCAAATAAGATTTACTGGATTACCAAGCAAGATACGGTTGAACCGTTTAAGAAGATTCAGCCAGATCAAAGCTTCTATATCAATTCAAAAGGCAAACTGGTGATTTCCTTTAATGAATATGATGTGGCGCCTGGTTACATGGGTGTAGTTGAATTCACGATTCCAACAAGTGTGTTAAAGGATATTCTTGTCAGCGATATGTACATTCATTAAAAGAAGAAAAAAGACTGCTGAACATGTCAGCAGTCTTGTTGTGTTTATGAAGAAAGTGCGTCTGTCAGTGCAGGTACGACTTGTTTCTTTCTTGATACAACACCTTTTAGTAAAGCGGTGTTGTTTTCAAGTGTGACGTTAAATGCTTTTTCTACTTTTGCAGCTTCGACACCGAGTGCAAGTGCAAGAGAGTCATTTTCTAGGATGTCTGTGATCACTAGAACGAATAGATCAAGACCTTTCGCTGCGATGACTTCATTGATTTTCGCTTCAATATCAGCCTGTCTTGCTGTAACTTCTGCGATATCTACTGTATTGACTTGCGCAATTTCCACTTTGCTATTGCCTAGTGCGAATTCTTTTGCATCAATTGTAATTAGTTCTTGAACCGTTTTTTGGCTTAGGTCAGCGCCAGCTTTTAGCATGTCTAGGCCGTAAACTTCTGGATCTACTCCTGCAATTTCAGCTAGCTCATGCGCAGCATCAATGTCTTGTTGTGTGCATGTTGGTGATTTGAATAGCAAGGAATCAGAAATGATTGCAGATAAAAGCAAACCAGCGATTTCTTTTTCAATCTTCACTTGGTTCTCTTTGTACATTTTGTTTAAGATTGTTGCTGTACAGCCAACAGGCTCAGCGCGATAGTATAGAGGTTCACTTGTTTCAAAGTTGGCAATACGGTGATGGTCAATGACCTCAGTCACTTGTACTTGATCAATATCGCTTACACTTTGTTGGAATTCGTTATGATCGACAAGAATGACTTGCTTTGTTTCGTTTGCAGCCGTTTCAATGAAACGAGGTGCTTCTTGTTTAAAGAAATCTAATGCGAATTGTGTTTCTCCATTGATTTCTCCAAGTCTGACTGCTTCTGCTTCGACGCCGATTTTGTTTTTTAGATCAGCGTAAGCGATAGCAGAGCAAATCGTGTCTGTGTCAGGGTTTTTGTGTCCGAATACGAGTGTTTTTCCCATGTGAATTCTCCTTCTTACATTTATTGATGATGTTTCTATTCTAACAGCTTTTGACCTTGAATTCAGGGTCTATAGCTAAGAATAATCTAAAAAATTGTAACATGCTGTTTGAAAAGTTGCATGTACGAATCGATATCAGTGTTCCACGTGAAACGCTCCTAAGATAGCCTGCATTTTACTTGCGATTTACCGCTATGGTAAAATAAAGGTTGGAGTAAGACATGGTGTAGCTTACATCGTACGTATACATAGAAGGACACATTGAGCAAGATATAGTAAAAGGATTAGATAGAGGTGAAGGTGTGAAACAAACTAAAGCGTTAGTAGAGGGCGCTATCATGATCAGTATTTTTTCTGTCATGACGCTGTTTTATTTGTATGTGCCGCTATTATCCATTATTTTCTTTCTAGCTGCTCCGATTCCGATTATCCTCTATACAATCAGGCACGGCTTGAAAAAAGGAATTGCTGCTGGCGCTATTGGGATAGTGATCAGCTTTTTAATTGGGTCTATTAATGGACTCATGACGGCGCCAATTCTGATTGCTGTGGGATTAGGCATGGGTGTTTTCTACAGCAGAAGACAGCCTGGAAATGCCATCATTGCAGGTGCGCTGATCTATTTATTCAGTTTCCTTATCTCCTTTGTTGTCAGTGTTCAGCTTTTTCAAGTCGATATTATGAGTGTCGCGAAAGAGTCGATTGAGCAAATGATTCCAATGTTAGAGACTGCCTTAAAGCAATCCGGCGCTTCTGAGCAGGACATTGCGAAGCAGCTGAAGCAGTTCAGAGAGATGCAGGATGCCGCATTGAGTGCTTTGCCTGTCGCGCTGTTGATTGGTGTCACACTGCTGGCGTTCGTGAACCACTGGTTTGTGAAGCCTCTGATCAAACGGTTTGTCAAAGACATGCCAGCCTTGAAGAAATTTAAGGATATGCGGCTGCCAAAAAGCATGGTATGGTATTATTTACTCACAATGCTTTTGATGCTGATTCAGACAGAAAAAGGCAGCTTTTTATCGCTCGTTCAAACGAGTGCGTTTCAAATTTTATTTATACTGGTGCTTATTCAGGGATTTTCTTTTATCTTCTATTATTGCCACGAAAAAAGCATCTCAAAAGCGGTGCCCGTTTTCGCTATCGTGTTAGGGGTTCTCTATCCGCCAATCGGTGTGATTGTGCGTATTATAGGGATTGCTGACATAGGCTTTGATTTAAGAGAAAAAGTAAAAAACAAATAATTCACTCTGAATGTTGAGGAGTTGATATCAGTGCCAAGCTTCTATAGAAAACCTGTCATCAAGTATCCGATCATCGCTTTGATTGTCCTTGCGGTGGTCACAGTCCTCCTCAACCTTTATTATAATTGGATCATAGGAGCGGTTGGTCTTTTAGTCCTTGCAGGTGTGCTCTACTTCTTAAAGTGGGCAGATACGCAAGTGCAAAAAGAGATTGATTCATATATTTCAACATTATCCTATCGAGTCAAAAAGGTTGGAGAAGAAGCATTAATGGAAATGCCAATTGGTATTATGCTGTTTAATGACCAGTATTATATCGAATGGACAAATCCATTTCTCGCTTCGTGTTTTCATGAAAGCACGCTTGTCGGCAGATCCTTGTATGATACATTCGAGTCCGTTGTGCCTCTTATTAAACAAGAGGTCGAGACAGAAAATGTGACGCTGAATGACCGGAAATTCAAAGTCATTATTAAACGGTCAGAGCGCCTTTTATATTTCTTTGATGTCACAGAACAGGTACAGATTGAAAGACAGTACGAAAATGAACGAACGGTGTTATCTTATATCTTTTTAGACAATTACGATGATGTCACGCAGGGTCTTGACGATCAGGTGCGCAGCACCATTAATAGTGAAGTGACGTCTCTGTTAAACAATTGGGCACAGGAATATGGCATTTTCCTGAAGCGAATTTCGTCCGAACGATTTATGGCGGTTCTAAATGAAAGCATTTTAGCAGAGCTGGAAGCGTCGAAATTCTCTATTCTAGACGAGGTCCGTGAGAAAACAGGAGCGCATAGTGCGACGCTTACCCTGAGTATCGGGATCGGTGCATCCGTACCTTCTTTAAAAGAGCTTGGGGCACTTGCGCAGTCGAGTCTTGATCTTGCCCTCGGACGAGGCGGGGATCAGGTAGCCATTAAGCAGCCGAATGGAAAAGTGAAATTCTACGGCGGGAAAACGAATCCAATGGAGAAACGGACACGTGTACGCGCACGAGTCATTTCTCATGCTTTAAAAGAAATTGTTTCTGAAAGCGGAAATGTCATGATCATGGGGCATAAGTTCCCAGACATGGACTCAATCGGTGCATCCATTGGGATTTTAAAGGTCGCCCAGGCTAATGGGAAAGAAGGCTATATTGTCATTGATGCCAACCAGATTGGGGACAGTGTTCAACGTTTGATTAGTGAAATTAAGAATTATGAAGATCTTTGGTCACGTTTTATCACGCCAGAGGAAGCCATGGAGCTTGCAAAGGATGACACGCTGCTTGTGGTCGTGGATACACATAAACCGTCTCTCGTCATGGAAGAACGACTACTCAATAAAATTGAAAATGTCGTGGTCATTGACCATCATAGACGCGGCGAGGAGTTTATCCGTGACCCATTACTTGTCTATATGGAGCCGTATGCTTCATCAACAGCAGAGCTTGTGACAGAGCTTTTAGAGTATCAGCCGAAGAAATTGCGCATTAACATGATTGAAGCTACTGCGCTTCTCGCAGGGATCATCGTTGATACGAAGAGTTTCTCGCTGAGAACGGGATCAAGAACGTTTGATGCAGCATCCTATCTTCGTGCAAAGGGGGCAGATCCTGTCCTTGTGCAAAAATTCCTAAAAGAGACCGTCGATCATTACATCAAACGGGCAAAGCTCATTCAGCATACAGATCTGTATCAAAATCAGGTGGCGATTGCTTCATTACCGTCAGACAGCTCGGAGTATTATGATCAAATCACGATTGCCCAGACGGCAGATTCCCTGTTGTCAATGAGTGAGGTAGAAGCGTCATTTGCTGTCGCTAGACGAGATGACAACACGGTGTGCATTAGTGCGAGATCATTAGGAGATATCAACGTCCAAATTATCATGGAAGCGTTAGATGGCGGCGGTCATTTAACTAACGCTGCAACCCAAATGTATGGTATAACCATTGAAGAAGCGGTAGAGCAGTTAAAAGCTGCCATTGATGAATATTTCGAAGGAGGGGTTCAAAGATGAAAGTCATCTTTCTAAAAGACGTAAAAGGCAAAGGGAAAAAAGGCGAAGTCAAGAATGTAGCTGACGGATACGCTCACAACTTTCTCATCAAACAAGGGTTAGCGGTTGAAGCAAACCCAACGAACCTAAGCGCATTGGAAGGGCAGAAGAACAAAGAGAAAAAGAATGCCATCCAAGAGCTTGAACAAGCGAAACAACTAAAAGAAACACTTGAGGCGCTAACAGTAGAACTAACAGCAAAATCAGGTGAAGGCGGCCGTCTGTTTGGATCAATTACAAGCAAACAAATCGCTGATAAATTGCAAAAAGATCATCAAATCAAAGTCGATAAGCGCAAAATCGAGCTGAATGACGCCATCCGTGCATTAGGATACACAAATGTACCGGTGAAGCTTCATCCAGAGGTACAGGCAACGTTAAAGGTTCATGTGACAGAACAAGCATAAACCGAAAAGAACCCGTCTCATGAGGAGGCGGGTTCTTTTTTTTATGATGGATCTGAAATATAGACGCTTCGTCCGGCTCGCATACCGGATATAAACATGAAAAATAGGATGATGATAAAGATGATAATGGATGGCGTCCATGTATGTGTGAGATCAAAAAGGATACCGACCATGAAAGGACCAACGGCGGCTAATAAATAACCGAGAGACTGCGCCATTCCGGAAAGGGCAGCGGCTTGCTCCATATTGGTCGTTCGTAATCCGATAAAAGTGAGCGCCAGACTGATGCTGGCACCTTGTCCAATGCCGATCAATAAAACAGAGATCACAAGAATAGGCGTCGATCCTCCGAGAAGAAGCCCGATCATGCCAAGTAAATACACAAGGACAAGGCTCAAGACAAGTGGTCTTTGTGTTTTTAATTTTTCTGCAAAAACAGGCGTTAAAAAGGTGGATGGCAGCCCAGCAAACTGCATAATGGACAGCATCCAGCCGGCTGTCGACAGGTTCATTCCATGTGATGTTAAAATATCAGGAAACCAGGCGATGCTGCTATAGAAAAGGAATGACTGCAAGCCCATAAAAAAGGTCACCTGCCATGCGACACGTGAACGCCATATCGGCTGCTCTGTGAGCGAAATGCTTTTGACGGACGCTGTGTTCTGATGAAGAAGCTGCGGCGCCCAGACCATCATCGCGAGAAGTGCAAGGCCAGCCCATACGAGGAATGATGTATTCCAGCCGCCAGGCATCGTATGACTGAGCGGAACACTGACACCTGAAGCAAGTGCCGCAAAGACGGACATCGAGGTCGTATATACACTTGTCATCAAACCTGCATGTGCAGGAAATTTATGCTTCACAAGCCCCGGTAAGAGCACATTACATATCGCAATTCCGACACCGACAAGCGCGGTTCCCATCATTAAGAAGGTGATCGTGCCAAACGAACGAATCACAATCCCAAATAGAAGGACAGCAAGCCCAAGCCAAAGGGTTCGTTCATTGCCAAGACGTTTTCCGATTTTAGGTGCAATTGGAGAAAGTAATGCGAATGAGAGCAGTGGTAATGTCGTGAGAAAACCTGCAAGTCCATTTGAAAGCTGTAAATCGGAACGAATGGCGCCGATGAGAGGGCCGACGGACGTAATGGCAGGCCGCAGGTTAAATGCAATAAGTAAAATCCCAGCAATCAGCAGGATGGTTTGTCCTTTACTGCGAGATTGTAATGTTGATTGTTCTAGTTGTTTTTCCATGAATGTAAACTCCTTTATTTCTTTAAGAAGAACGATCTTTCTTCTGTTCAAGCTCTGCTAGTTTAGCGATTAAGATATGCTGCGGCATATGCATGATTTGTTCAATGGGTACATTGAGTGATGCTGCAAGTTTTTGTGCTGTGTCGGCTGAGATTTGTAAAGGTCTCATGTGCAAATCCCTCCTCTTTCAATCTATACGTTCCAATATATCATATCGGCTTTGTGCCATGCTGATAAAAAATTAGAGTTCTCTTTTATAAAACCACTTTAGGGCTGATAAAAAATTTTTTTGAAATTGTTTCAGATGATGGCCCTTCCCTTGTTCGATGTGATAGTGCAGCTGCCATTCCTGCATCCCTTTCTGTAATAAAAGGTCATGTAGTTGTTTATTGAATAAAGGCATGTGCTGTTGAGCAGATGTTTTGCCTTTACCTTCTTCACTGCCCACAGACAAATAAATAAGGTGATCCACATACTGAATGCTTTGTTGTTTAGCAAACGGTAGAAAATCTTGATACCAAAATGACCCGGAGAGAGATGCGATGTTTTTAAAAAGAGCAGGGTGCATCAATAAAGTATAAATTGCAAATAGCCCACCTAATGAAGCACCTACGTGGCTATGTTCATGACAGGTCTCTTGAACTGGATATTCTTTTTTGATATATGGGAGCAAGTCATTCTCTAAAAACGACACATATGTCTGTGCCTCGCCTTTAAAGTCAGGAAACCCAGAGCGCAGTGATGATGCCTTCCATGGTGTATACTCATCAAGTCGATTGAAAGGGTGTATGCCGACAATGATGATTGGCGAGATGGTTTTGGCTTCGATCAGCCTTTCGATCTCTAGCAGGTGTGTTCTAAACAAAGAAGAGCCATCTTGTACAAAGACAGCTGGAACATTAATAGAGGTGTCCTGTGGAACGTAAATATCAAGCTGACGACCGTTAAACTCGTCATATAGAAACGTTCCGTTCATATGTATTCACTCCTCAAAATTCTCAACTACGCTGAAAAGAAGACAAAGGGCTAAACATTAGCCCTTTGTCTTCTTTTTAGTTGTTTTTCTCTAACCATTTGACAGCATTATCAAGGAAGGTTGTTTTGCTTAGTGCAGTTCCTCCTTGAAGCATAGGATCAACGACATTTTCATTGATGTGCCCATTTTTCACAGCTTTTAGGCTTGTCCAAATTTTATTTTCCTCTAAGTCCTTTAATGCGTTAGGATTCGATGAGTTTTCCTCTTTAGAGAACTGAACAAAAATATAGTCAGGATTGAGTTCGCCCAGGCGCTCCAATGAAATCATTGCTTGTGCTTTGGCTTTTTTAATATCACTTGGTGCTGTAAATCCTAAGTCCCCATATAAGGTAGAGTTGAAGTATACGTCTTCAGGATACACGTACAGGTCGCCTTGTCTAATGCGTAAAATGACAGCTGTTTTGTTGTTGCTTTTGTCTTTCAGGGTTTCTTTCGCTTGTTTAAGGTCTTTCTGATAATCAGAAATGATGTTTTTCGCTTCTTCACTTTTGCCAGTAAGTGTACCGAGCAATAAAAGATTGCTTTCCCAGTCAGAAGAGACGTGGGATACTGGGATCGTCGTTTGGACTTTATCCAATTTTTTTATTGTTGCAGGTGGGAATTTTGTTGATCCTAGTATTACATCTGGTTTTAGTTTTAAGATTTTTTCTAGATTCGGTTCTGTTTTTTCACCGATGCCTTCTGTTTTCGCTGTGATGTCTTTAAATAATTCAGGGAATGTGCCGCCTACAGTAGAAGCACCAATAGGTTGAATATCAAGTAATTTTGCATCTTCCATTGATTCTAGGCTTCCAGCAATGACGATTCGTTTCACTGGTGTTTTGAGGTTGTATGATTGATCTAAGTAATTGATGTTTGTTTCTGTTGCTTCAGCTGACTTGCTTTTGGTTGTGTTTGAAGCAGGTTTATTTTCTTCAGCACCACAGGCAGCAGTGGTGATCGTCATGATACAAAGGATAAGCAATGCTAACCATTTTTTCATTTGTTTTCTCCTTTAACTGATAATTGTTCTCAATTAATGATTGTATTAGGCTTTTGTCCTTTTATCCATAGATAATTCTCTGTCGAATGATGGACTTTTTACGGAAAAAAAGATAAAAGGTCCTGAATGACTCGTTGATGACTGGCTGCTGTGTATTCACGCCAAGGGTCAGATGCTAGTGGATAGACTGCTTGTTGAGTCACAGCCTTGAGATTTTGCCAATCTTCCTGTTGCTTTAACTTTTGATAAAAAGCAATGGTTTTTGGCTCCTTATGCAAGAAGAGGAAGATGGCGTCTGGATCTAGCTGTTGTATGGAGCGAATGGTGATTTCTTTTTCTATTAGCTGTCCATCATTCTGAAAAGCTGGCAGAAGACCAATATCATGAAAAATCACTTCTGACATGGTGCGATTGACAGACAAGTAGAGTTGATCTTGAAAGATACGAAGAGGCAGGACGGTTTTTGGTGGATGATCAAAAAGGCACGACTTTTTCGCTTGAATGACGAGTTCCTCATAATGAATCAACCATTCTTCTGCTTCCTTCGCTTCGTTTAAGAACATAGCTGTTTGTCTGAATTGAGTGCGCCAATCCAATTGTTTGAATGGAACAAAGTGAACAGGACAGATGGTTTTCAACACTTGTTTTTCTTCCTCTGTCACATGATCATTGGCAATGATTAGCTCAGGTTTTGTTTCCTTTAATTGCTGTAAATTGGCTTCAGCGTGCTCGTTGATCCGATGTGCACTCAGGTGAATCGGGATTTCTTCTGCATGATACTCAAAATCATGTGCTGTCCATTTAGGGTGAAGAGGGGCAGCATACGGAATGATATGAATGGGTGTGAGCTGACCGAGTATGGAATGGCCATAGGCTGCAATTTTCCGCTGACGGCTTTTCATATAAGTAGAAGGGGTCATGCCCGTTTTTTTCTTAAAGATGCGGCTAAAGTAATAGGGATCTTGATAGCCGATTTCCAGTGCAATGTCTTTGAGCTTTGCGTTGCCTTTTGCCATTAACTGTTTGGCTCTAGCCATCCTTTTCTTGGTGATATAATCAGTGACACTCACATTAAAATGCTTTTTAAATAGCTCACTGTAATGATTGGCGCTGATGCCAGCCATTTGAGATAGACTTGTAAGGCTGAGAGGCTCTTCGGAATGTTGGTCGATATATTGTTTTGTTTTGAAAAGGGCATGTGCTGTGTCACAAATATCTTCTTTATGCAGTGTGAAAAGCTGCATAATAAGCTGTTGAAAAAGAGTTTGGCTTCTAAAAAAGCTAATGGCTTCAGGTCTTTTCCATTCCTCTGTCATTTCTGGAAGTGAAGAATGAATTTGTTCAATCGGGCTAATATCGATAAATTGCCATACATTCAGTAAAGAACGGGCATGTTCAGTTGATACTTCCCGTATGTTTTGATCTTGCAGCATGTAGAGCTGAAAGCGAAACAGATAAAGCTCTTGTTTTTGATAAGGCTCTGTTTTCAACATAAATGTTTCTCCAGGAAGGATCGTATAGAGTGTCAGATGTTTCAACCGCCATTTTTGATCGTTCAATGTGAGTAAACCTCTGCCGCTTATGCTGAAGAGGAAGCAGAATGTATCTGATAGCTGCTGCTCCGTATGCGGAAGCTCTGCATTATTTATTTTTTCAGTATATGTTAATCGATAGATGAATTGTTCTGCATTTGCCATTGTACGTAATTGATTGCTGTTTCCCATAAAACCACCTGATCTCTTATTTGTTGATAAACATTCTCAATTAAATTGTAGCAGAAAGAGCTGGGAGATGGTGATGTTTATTCTGTCAAAAAAGCACCCTGAGTGTGATCAGGGCGCGGTGATTTAGTCCGTTTTTCCATGGGCTAGCGCAGGTTCTTTTGTTAAGCTTAATGGCCGTAAGTCCTGCCAGTGTGTCTGGATATAATCGATGCAGGCATTTCTAGTGTCTTCACCAAAGACCTTTTTCCACCCATCTGGCACTGGTGCAAATGATGGCCAAAGTGAATGCTGTCCTTGTTCATTGACAAGCACAAGAAATACACCGTCTTCACGATCAAAGGGATTTGTCATTTGTCATCTCTCCTTTATTCTTAGTGCTTTTGTTTGACCCGATGCAGTGCGTTGTCTAAGATGACACCAATTTCTGCTAGGGGTTTAGGCTGGCACATGTCTTTGTGCCGGCAATGAATGTCGTGCTGTTCAATTGTTCCGTTGATATAAGGTGCCCATTCTTCGGGATCAATTGGTGTAAACCAATCTGGGATAATAGTAGATCTAAAGAATAATATGTCCCCATGATAAGTTTTTGGCTGATATTCTCCGAGCAATCGAACTGAATTGACATAGGTTTCCTTTAGATTTCTAATAGCATCTTCACTTAAGCTTGCTAGTGCACTGCCATCTTTTTCCAAGATGTCGACGGCACTTTTCATTGTGAGTGGTTCACCTGTTAAGGTATCTGGATCATAACCGCCGAGCGCAAGAAGAGCGATTAATGCTTCTTCTTCATCAGGTGCTTCTTTAATCGGCAAGAAATGGTTCGGATAGGCATCCAGCATCGCAACGAGTGCGATTTCTTCACCTTGCTGCTGGAGCTGTGTAGCCATTGCTTGTACAACGTTTCCGCCTAGTGACCAGCCAAGAAGATGATAAGGGCCTTTTGGCTGAATCGTTTGGATGTGCTTGATATAATCCGCAGCCATATCATCTAGTGTGTGCGGGTAGTCATCTTTTCTTGCGATTCCTCGTGCTTGTAATCCATAAATAGGGATGTCTTTCTCTAATGTATTCAAGAGACCTGCATAGCACCAGCTAAGACCACCTGCTGGGTGAACACAGAAGAGAGGATATCTTTCTCCATTTGTTCGCAGAGGCAGCAAGATTTCTAGTGCGTTTTCATCGCTTCCTGTTTCTAGTTTCTCTGCCAAACTTGCAACATTTGGTGCTTCAAACAATGTTCCGATACTTAGTTTGACACCAAGTGCATCACGAATGCGGCTGATTAAACGAACCGCAAGTAAGGAATGCCCGCCAATGTCAAAAAAGCGATCATCAATGCTGATTTTTGGCAAATCAAGCACCTCTTCAAAGAGATGACATAGGATTTCCTCTTTCGGGTTTCTTGGGCCGCGGCCATCCGCTTGCTGTATATGCAATTGAGGTGCCGGCAGTGATTTTTGATCCAGCTTCCCGTTTGCTGTAAGTGGCATGTTATCAATCTGTACATATGCTGCAGGCACCATGTAATCAGGAAGACTGGCTGCGGCAAAATGACGAAGGGTCTCTGTATGGAAATGCTCTTCTTCAGTTGTGACGATATATGCGACTAAGCGCTTGTCACCAGGCTGATCCTCTCGCATAATCACGGCAACTTGTGCAACTGCATCGTGGCGTGCCAGAATGGCTTCGATTTCTCCGAGTTCAATCCTAAACCCGCGTATTTTAATTTGATGATCAGCTCTGCCAATGTAATCAAGTGCCCCATCTTCTGTCCAGCGTGCGAGGTCGCCAGTTCGATACATCCTTGTGCTAGGTGCTCCATAAGGATCGGCAGGGAATCGATCTGACGTCAGGTCAGGCCTGCCTAGATAACCTCTTGCAAGGCCAGCTCCAGCTACATACATTTCACCTGTTGTTCCAGGGGGAACAGGCTGTAGGTATTCATCTAGTACGTACACGTGTAAATCAGGAATTGGTTCGCCTATTAAGCTGCTTGATTTCTTTGCGATCATGTCTCGATTGAGTACATTGTACGTAACGTGTACGGTGGTTTCTGTAATGCCGTACATGTTAATTAGCTTTGGCTTACAGTCTGAGTGACGGCTGTACCAATCTTCTAATCTGCTAAGCTCTAATGCTTCACCGCCAAAGATGACATAGCGGAGTGATAATGCTTGACCAAGTGTTTGTTGTTCCTTGTCTATCTGCATGAGCTGATAGAAGGCAGAAGGCGTTTGATTAAGCACAGTTACACCCTCCTCGACTAAAAGCTGCAGCATCTCTTCAGGAGAGCGAGAGATGGTATGAGGTACAATGACAAGTCGGCCTCCATATAAAAGGGGTCCCCATATTTCCCATACTGAAAAATCAAAGGCATACGAATGGAACATTGTCCAAACATCTTCTACATCAAAATGGAACCAATGTTCAGTAGATGTCAGAAGACGGATGACATTTTGGTGTGGGATGACCACTCCTTTTGGTTTCCCTGTAGAACCGGATGTATAAATAATATAGGCCGGATGCAGAGAAGATAGCGGCTCAATTCTGTCTATATCAGCCGGATTGTGATTTGGCTTAGTCAGCAATTGACCGCTCGTTTCTTTTTCGTCTAACAAAATCAAATCGCAATCAGCAGGGAGATGCACTGCAGCTGCTTTTGTTGTGATACTGCAAACTGGTTTGGCATCTTGTATCATGTATGCCAGCCTGTCTGCTGGATAGTCAGGATCAAGCGGAACATAGGCTGCGCCTGCTTTATGAACGGCTAATAGGCTTACGAGCATATCGATTGACCTAGGCAGGGCAAGTGCAACGAACTGTTCTGGTTCAACGCCTCTTTCTATTAATAAATGAGCAAGACGATTGGCTTTGTTGTTTAACTCTTCATAGGTAAGCTGCCTCTTGCCATCCGTTACTGCCACTCGATCAGGATATTGCTGCGCCGTTTTTTCAAATAAGGCTGGGAGACTAGGTGCTTGATCTAACTGAGCGAATGCCTTTTTGTCAGGGAGAAATGTTTGCCGTTCTTTATCTGATAAAATGTTCACTTGACCAATCGGCAGATGTGGGCGCTCAGCTACCTCTGTTAAAAAGCGCTTCATTCTGTCAGCGATTGCTCGAATGGTGCTTTGTTTAAATACATCTGTACTGAATTCAAACAAACCTGTTAATCCTGCTGCTGATCCAGTCTCAGTTCTTTGTTCTGTTAATTCGATGGTCAGATCAAATTTAGATGACCCTACTGGTTTCACGTAAAGATCTGAGTCAAGTTGTGTCAGCTTCATTTCCGCCTTCGGTGTATTTTGGAAGGCAAGCATGACTTGGAACAATGGATTGCGTGACCTGGATCGGGTTGGATTTAGGATTTCGACTAGCCGTTCAAATGGCAGATCCTGATGCTCATAGGCTGCTAAGTCAACGTCCCGCACTCGCTTCAATAGCTCACTAAAGGTTGGATTACCAGCTGTATTGGTACGTAATACTAGTGTGTTCACAAACAAGCCAACAATGTCGTCAAGTGCATCGTCATTCCGTCCAGCAATTGGACTGCCGATTGGGATATCTGTCCCCGCCCCAAGGCGTGTCAGTAATGCTGCAAGTGATGCTTGAAGCACCATGAACAAACTCACTTGATGCTGTTTTGCAAGCTCAAGGAGGTTCTGATGTAAAGCGGGTTTAATCGTAAAGTCTATCGTATCACCGTTGAAGCTTCCTTCCTGTGGACGCGGGAAGTCATAGGGAAGTTCCAGTTCTTCTGGAAGGTCATGTAAGGCGCCTTTCCAATAGCTGAGCTGCTTGGCAAATAGACTATCCGCCTCTTCTTCACTGCCCAACAGCTTCTGCTGCCATATAGCATAGTCAGCATATTGAACAGGTTCGGCTGGCAAGGAGATGGATTTTCCTTGTATACGGGCTTCGTAAGCAGCAGCTAAGTCTCGTGTCAATGGTGCAAGTGACCAGCCGTCACCAGCGATGTGATGCAGCAATAGAAGCAGTACGGATCGGTTTGCATCAAGCGTGAATAATTCAGCGCGAAGTGCAGGTTCTTCTTCAATTTTAAAGCTATAGCGAATGGCTTCGTTTAACTGACTCTCAATTTGTTGATCGTTTGAAGCTGTGACATGGAGTTTAGGCTGAACACTTTTCGAATGTAAAATGACCTGTCTTGGCATGCCATTCTTATCCGGAAAAATGGTTCTAAGGGTTTCATGTTTTTCAGTGATATCTGCGAGTGCACCAATTAGAGCTGTTTGATCTAGTGTACCTGTCAGCTGAATGACAAGTGGAATATTGTAAGTTGGACTTGGCCCTTCAAGGCAATGAAGGAACCAGAGCCGTTTTTGGGCAAAGGATAACGGAATCTCTTCTGGCTTGTTTTCTACCTGAAGCGGCGGCCGAATGTCCTTCGCTTTGTCCAAGTGCTGCGCAAGCTCAGCAACCCGAGGTGATGCAAAAATGGTACTCATGCTTATGTCTGCACCGAATGTATCGCGTATACGTCTAAGCAGACGAGCGGCGAGTAAGGAATGTCCGCCTAAGTCAAAGAAACTATCATCTATGCCAATTTGAGATAGGCCAAGGGTTTCTGCAAATAAACTACATAACATGTCTTCTTGTGGTGTTCTAGGTGTACGCTCAGAACTAACTAAAGACATATTTGGTGCTGGTAATGCTTTGCGATCGATTTTGCCATTTGGTGTAAGTGGAAGTTCTGGCAAAACGACAACAGCAGAAGGCACCATGTAATCAGGAAGTAATGCAGCCGCAAACTGCCTGAGCTCTGAAGGGTGCAGAGAAGAGTCGTCTGTCAGCACAACATACGCACAAAGCAGCTGTTGTCCAGGCTGATCCTCACGAACGATAACAGATGTATGCTTTATGGCTTGATGCTGCATTATCACTGTTTCAATTTCACCTAGTTCAATACGGAAGCCGCGGATTTTAATTTGATGATCGGCACGGCTGATATAATCAATTGAACCATCTTCACGCCATCTGGCTAAATCACCAGTACGATACATTCTCGTGCCGCTTGTGCCGAATGGATCAGCGACAAAACGTTCAGCCGTTAAATCATATCGTCCAAGATATCCTCTGGATACTCCTTCACCTGCAATGTAAAGTTCACCGATTGATCCTGCTGGAATTGGGTTTAGTCCTTCATCTAAAATGTAAACGCTCGTATTCCAAATGGGTTTACCAATTGCCGGCCCGCTATTCTCTTGATGTGCTGTGACATTTTCCATCGTAGACCAGATCGTCGTTTCTGTAGGTCCGTACAAATTGGTAATGTCGCATTGAAGAGATTGCAATTTGTGCAAAAGGGAGGCAGGAAGTGCTTCTCCTCCAACAAGAACACGCATACCTGTTATCACGTCAGGGTATTCATCTGCCAACGCATGCCACAACGTTGGTGTTGCCTGCATGATTGTGACAGGATGAGAACGAATCATGTCTGAAAGCTTTGCTGGCTCTTGTATGGTTTCTTTTTTTGCCAATAAAATAGCAGCTCCATGTAAAAGCGGGAGGAACATTTCTAGCCCGGAAATATCAAAGGCAATGGTCGTTACCGCTAAAAGCTGGTCTCCTTGATCTAATAAAAATGAATCTTGCATGGACAATATAAAGTTGATTACATTTCGCTTTGTGACAACAACACCCTTTGGTTTGCCTGTCGATCCTGATGTGTAGAGGATGTAAGCTGGATGATGCAGGGAGCCTTCGTTCCATGTCGGATCGAGATGCGGACTGCCTACTATCTCCTGTTGAACAGTTGAATCATCCAGTTGAACGATGTGCGGATGCTCCAAACCGTCTGCTGTCTCTTTGAATGTGAGCAAGCAAGCTGGTTTGGCATCTTCTAGCATATAGGCGACACGATCGTTAGGGTAATCAGGGTCTAGTGGCAGATAGGCGGCTCCTGTCTTGACAACGGCTAATAGACTTACGACCATATCGATGGACCGAGGCAGAGCTATTGCGACAAATTGTTCTGGTCCAATGTCACGCTTTTTCAAATAATGAGCCAATTGATTTGCCCGCTGATTCAACTCTTCGTAGGTTAAAGTGATTCCTTCAAACTGTAATGCTTTTGCTTGTGGCGTTTTGCTCACTTGTTTTTCAAATAGTTCCCGTAAAGATTCCTTTGGTAATTCTCGTTTTGTATCATTCCAGTGCTTGAGAATGTTCTCTTTTTCTTCAGACAAAAGAAGGTTGAATTGACTGATCATCTGATCTTGCTCTAGTCCGGTTATTTCCTCCAGCAGTTGAAGAAAACGATGCTGATGAGCGTCAACTGCTTGCTCTTTGTAAACGGCAGGGTTTGCATCAAAGTCGATTTGAAATCCGTTCCCATCCGCGCGGTCGTATATGTTGATCGATATATCATCCACGGGTCCTGCTGAAAGGTTATGTGCTTGACCAATGCTCTCATCGAATATGAGATCATAATCAAATGGCATGATATTGATTTGCGGGCCGAATAATCGCTGATTTCTTCCGATGAGTTTAAAGTCTCTCCGCATGTCCTCGTGACGATATCTTTGATGAGGGCGAATGGCTTTCAGTTCATCAGATACTTGGCGAACAAGTGCTGAGAGCGTCATTTCTGGTTTGCATGTTAAACGAAGCGGTACTAGGTTCATGACCATTCCGGGTGTTTGCAAGGCGCACGATCCAAGGCGCATCATAACAGGTAATCCTAAAACAATATCATGTGCACCAGTCATACGATGCATATAGAGAGCGGATGCCGCAAGAATCATTTCATGCCACGTACCACCGAAGGCAGGAGCATTTTTTTTCATTTTGCTTACCTTTTCGGCATCGTAGTTAGCCGTTTTTCGGATAAAATGATCCGACGTTCTTGGGGCAAGCTCAGCAAGGCTGACAATTTCAGGCTGATCAGCAAAGCGATTTTTCCAAAACGCTCGATCATCTTCATATCGGTTGGACTGTTGATAAGTGATCTCCTCTTGGAC
The DNA here is from genome assembly GCF_038613425.1 of Bacillus sp. FSL M8-0266. Classification (NCBI taxonomy): domain Bacteria; kingdom Bacillati; phylum Bacillota; class Bacilli; order Caryophanales; family Bacillaceae; genus Bacillus; species Bacillus sp. FSL M8-0266. Next base: position 3,772,481 of record NZ_CP152015.1, on the reverse strand, counting down.
TACGTCATGTAAGGCTCCAAATGTTTGAGGAGGCACAGGTGCCCCTTTCGATAGGGCTGAATAGACCTCAGCAACACGACGTGCAATGAGCGAAAAGGCGAATCCATCAATGGCAATGTGATGAATGCGCTGATACCAGATAAAACGGTCGTCAGCAAGTTGAAAAAGTACTTCACGGAATAATACATCTTTCTCTAAAGAGACTGGCGTTGAAAGATCTGCCTTCATCCATGCTTTAGCCGCATCAAGCGGCTGTTTTTCATTTTGTAAATTGATAGATTGAAATGGAATCTCTTTCTTAGATATCAACCATTGCTTTGGACCGTCAGTATCCTCAACGAAGCGCATATACAAGGAATCTGCTTCTAAGACAGTCTTTCTAATGGCTGCTTCAAAGTGTACGGGATCAATTGGACCTTTAATATCTATATACTCAGCTGTATTGAAAATAGGATTAGATGGATCAAGCTGCTGCGCATACCAAATGCCTGATTGGGCACCGGTTAGTGGGAATGAATCGACTGACTGGATCGACAAGGGTCTATACCTCCTTTACAAGTAATCGATATTTGGGATAGATGGCTGTTTTTCTGGGAAAAGAAGAGCTCGCCAATGAGTGAGCGTTGGATTAGCTGCAAGCTCAACGAAATTGACTGTCGCTCCTTGCTGTCTCCATTTTTCCGCTAGACTCATCATTCGAATAGAATCAAGTCCAAGATAGACGAGATTCTCGTCAAACGGTATTTCATTCGGCTCGATTTGGATATACTCAGCTACTTGGTGAACGATAGCATCAAAGGATAGATCATCACCGTCTGCTTCCTGTCCTGTTAAACGACTAATGATTTGGCTTGTCGTTGTGGTCACCGCACAGCGTTCAGCTGCATAGGTCATTGCCATTTTGTGATGCTTAAGTGAAAAGTCAGCGACGGCATCGGCGACAAAAAAGGTTTCAATATCGAGCATGAATGCTTCTGCGGCTGTCAACATACAGCCAATATGTGCATATACGCCAGTAATGATCAGTTGATCACGCCCGCCTTCGTGAAGAATATCTAAAAAATTGGATTTTTTGAATGCGCTATAACGCCATTTTGTCAGCATTGTATCTGCTTCAGATGGAGCAAGCTGATCAATGATTTTTGTCAATGCTTCATCATCACCAAGTCCAGGCCCCCAAAAATCTGTTAATAAGGCACGATCTTTCGGGTCTTGGTCACCAGGTTGAGCTGTATAGACGACAGGAATGCCAAGTTCTTTGCATGTATCACGTAATTGTTCAATATGCTGCACTAACTCTGTGATCGGTGATGTATCTTGTTGAAATGCATTTAAAAAATATTGCTGCATGTCATGTATTAGCAGGACAGCACGTTTCGGATCAGGGATCCAGTTCACTTTATTTTCGGGTAAATCTTGTATGCTTGGCATTGGATACGCAGGAATAGTAGGGATTGCCATGGTTTTCACTCCTCTTTTTTTATACGTTGGCAGTATGGATTGAAGCTAATTCTCTTAATGCTTTTTTACTGACTTTGCCTACACCTGTTTGTGGGAACGCATCGATCCATTCAATGCGGTCGGGAATTTTATAGGCAGCGAGCCCGCGTTCTCTTAGAAATGACTTTAAGGCGTGTGGTGCTGGCTTGTTGTTTCCTTTCGCAATAACAAAGGCACATGAGCGTTCGCCAAGAAATGGATCTGGCATGGACACCATGGCGGCATCATGAATGTCAGGATGCGCAAGTAAATGATTTTCAACTTCTTCAGCGGCAACCTTTTCGCCGCCACGATTGATTTGATCCTTGTCTCTGCCTTCTACTACCACATTTCCTTCTTTTGTTAATCGCACGATGTCACCTGTTCTGTAAAAACCATCGGCTGTAAATGCTTTCTTGTTTTGTTCATCGGCTTTATAGTAGCCGCGAATCGTATAAGGTCCTCTTGTTAAAAGGTGTCCAGCCACTTCATTCGGGACGGGCTTGTCCTCATCATCTACCACTAGTACCTCATCATATTCAGACATCGGGCGCCCTTGTGTGTGAATAATGACATGTTCAGGATCATCCAATCTGGTATAGTTGACCAGACCTTCGGCCATGCCAAAAACTTGCTGTAACTTACACCCAAGGGCAGGCATCACTCGTTTTGCTGCCTCGGCGCTTAATTTAGCACCACCGACTTGTAAGACCTCAAGGCTCGATAAGTTATCTGATCGATGAGGAGCAGCCTCTAGCCAAATCAATGCGATAGGTGGAACGACAGCGGTAATGGTCACCCGTTCTTTTTCAATGAGTGGAAAGACGACATCAGGGCTTGATCCAGTTGCAAGAACGACTCTTCCACCAGCGTATAACGTCCCAAGGACTCCAGGTGAGCTTAATGGATAATTGTGTGCTACTGGAAGTGTAGCTAGATACACACTATCTTTTGTAAGCTCGCACACCTCATTGCTTTTCCAAAGACTATACATATAGTCATCATGTGTACGAGGTATGAGCTTAGAAAGGCCTGTGCTGCCTCCTGATAACTGAAGAAATGCAATATCGCTTGCCTCTACATGAATTTGAGGATCAAGTACTGGGTCCTTGCGCAGATCATCCAAGTCAAGGAATTCCTCAGCCTTCCCTGCAACAATGACATGAGGTAATGAGGGAAGCTTTTCTTTCACTTGACGTGCGAGTGATCGATAATCAAAGCCATCATGGATATCTGGTATGACATATGCGTCTGCTTCGGCAAACTCAATAAAATAAGTGATTTCGCTGCTTCTATGAGATGGCAGTGAGAAGACGGGTAAAGCACCGATTCGAAATAAAGCGAAAATGACTTCAAAAAAAGCAGGAATGTTAGGAAGCTGCACGACAACTCGACTGCCCTTTTGAATTCCAAGCTGATGGAAACCGGCGGCAAGACTGCTGACGCGCTCATCAAGTTCTTGGTAGCTCATGTGCGTATCAGCGTATGTAATCGCAGTTTTATTCCTTAACGATACGGCGCGTTCACGAAGCATACCGCCAAAGGTTTCTCCACGCCAACAGCCGTTTTCACGGTAGCGTTTTGCAAATTCTTCTGGCCATGTAGGTGGTTGAACAAACATGTTTTTGTCATCTCCTATGTATTTTTATAGCTGATGGATGCCCATCGCACGAAGCATCGTGTTAAATTTTGCAGATGTTTCGGCTAGCTCTTCTTCTGCCTTAGATCCTTTGACCACTCCTGCACCAGCAAAGAGGCGAAGGGATTGACCCTCAGCTTCTGCACAACGAATGGTGACAATCCAATCACCATCACCATTTGCATCTGCCCAGCCGATCATTCCTGTGAAAAATCCTCGATCGAAGGGTTCAATTGCTTGGATTGCTTCACGTGCATCTGCTGTAGGTGTTCCGCATACTGCGGGTGTTGGATGAAGGCTCAGCGCTAAATCAATTGAGGATACACTGGAATCTGCTAATTCACCTTTTACGACAGTAGATAAATGCCACATCGTTTCTGTTTGTATGACGGATGGTGATGCGGGCACATCTAACTTACGACAGTAAGGAGCAAGCGCTTTAGTGACAGCGTCGACAACCACTGCATGCTCGTGTAAATCCTTCGCTGAAGTAAGGAGTTCATCGTGACGGCGCTGGTCTTCTACTGGATCTGAACTACGCGGCCGAGAACCAGCGAGTGGATTGGAAATCACAGATGAACCCGTTTTTGAAAGAAGCAGCTCAGGACTTGCCCCAAGAAGTGTGCGCTTTTGGGGAGATTTCGGATCAGCTACATTTGCAGCAAACGTATAGCCAGTCGTATTGTGACGAGCCAGCCGTTCGAGTATTGCTTTCGTATGAATGTCTTGATTTGATTTGAGATGGAGAGATCGAGAAATGACGATTTTGCTAAGCTCTCCTTTTTCAATTTTAGCTAACCCTTCGTTCACACCATTCATGTAGACTTCAGGAGAGGGGACAGGTGTCACCTCATATGATGGCGATGTCACTTCCGATTCCTCATCACCTTGATGAAATTCGAGTGGATCACTAAACTGTACATGGATTGGCACATTTAAACGAACGGGTTGCGCCGGATCAAACGGAACAGCACCAGCAATAATCGGTGCTTGAATACCAGCTTGTTTGGCAGTGTCAAATACGTGCGCTACCCTTGTGGATAGTTCATTGAGCTGATTGGTTTCAATATGCTGGAAAATCCCTTCGGCAAGTATCGTGCGTTTAGGGGAAGCAAGGAAAAAAGCGCCTGGCTGATAGTCTTGAATCAACTGTTCTTTTTCTTCTGACGACAATAATGAATGTTTCATGAAAAGGCCTCCTTTTTGATAAAATGCTAGATTCCGAGTGTTGCGCCACCATCAATCGTGAGATTCTGCATCGTAATATGACTGGATTGTTCAGATGCAAAGAAGATGACTGCATCAGCGATGTTTTGAGGATCAGCGATTTTTTGTAAAGGAATACCGGTTTTATACGTCTCTAATGACCCTTTGATCACATGGTCTGCGCCTTGTTCATCAGACCATAAAGCCCATTGCATAGGTGTTGCGGTAGAGCCAGGAGAGACAACATTGCATCTGATTCCATAGTCTGCCAGCTCTAATCCAAGCGTTTTTGTAAAGGAAGTAGCTGCTGCCTTTGAAGCGGCATAGGCAGCCATATTCATTCTAGGAATGGCACCTGCGTTAGAGCTGACGGTCACAATGACCCCTGCTGATCTTTTCATCATGTATTTGGAGACAGCTTGTGATACATAAAAGACACCATGTGTGTTGACTGCGAAGGTTTGTTGCCAGTCATCTGCACTAAGCTGGTCAATAGAACTAATTCGAAGAATGCCTGCTACATTGACTAGTAAATAAATGGGTCCAAGCTGTTTTTCAATTTGATTGATAATGTGCTGAACAGATGCTTGATCGGTAATGTCACCTGGATAGGCAAAGGCACGTAAGCCTTCATCATTCATTTGATGGACGGTGCTTTGAAGCTGATCCTCATTTGCGTCAACTGCTGCAATGATCGCACCTTCGTCGGCTAGTCTTTTTGCGACTGCTTGTCCGATACCTTGCCCTGCTCCTGTGACAAGGGCAATCTTTTGAGATAGACCACTATGTTTCATACGTTCACTACCTTTCTTTCATGTCTGTGGTTGTTAAAAGATCATCATGATAGAGCGCAAAACGAAAAGCGTAATTCATCAGCACCGGTAAAACGGACGTATGTCCTTCTTCAGGGAACTCGTGATAGGCCGTATGTAAGCCATATGAGGATAAAGGCAGCATACGATTTGCTAGTGACTTTGCATGAGCATTCATTTGACATGGATGATGTTTTTCTAACTCACCTACACCTACAAGCAGCCTGACATTCATAGGCACCTGACGTATGCGGTTGGTGAATTGGTATTCTTTTTCTAGAAATAATTTTTTGTTCCAGTGGATAGAAGGACTGCCTGCAATATATGTCTGATAAGCATCAGGGTGCTCAAATAGTGTGTGTAATACAAAAAGACCGCCAAGAGAATGCCCAAACAGTGTTTGACGACTTAGGTTGATCGGAAAGCGTTGCTCGATATAAGGCTTCACAGTCTTTTCTAAAAAAGAAAAGAAAGCAGAGGCCCCGCCATATGTATGGATGGAGAAGTCTTTTCTTTTGCCCCCGATGGAAGCGTCAGGGCTGGTAAGAGTGAGATCATAATGCCTGAGCGGATGATAGGGCGCTTCTGCCTGATAGCCAATTCCAACAATGATGGCAGGTACAACACCTGTTTTTTCAGGTCTTCTTGACTGTAAACGAATGGCTTCGACCATTGTGCCAAAAAGTGAATTCCCATCAAGCACGTACATGACTGGAAAACCAGCCGCTGGAGGAGTAGTATTCGGTTTAAATATAAAAAGTCTGTATGGGTGTGCTGTGATATCCAGTTGCTCCGTCCCATGTATAAAAAAAGGACGGCTTTCTCCGAAAAGTGAATCCTCAGTACCCATTCCTTCAGGGCGTTTGGACATATGTAGAAAATCCCCTTCCTCAAATTGACCCTCATACGATGATAAAAGCAGGCTTGCGGATATAGGATGAGTGTAGAGATTGAAGAAAATGGTTCCTTCAAATGAAAATGATTCTCAATTATCGCGCAAGCAAATCAAATGATAATGGTTATCAATTATGAAGTCAAATGTTCATTAAGTTGTGTAATTGATTTTTTTATTCTAATATTCAGAAAATAAAGGACTAACTCACTAACAAATGATTTGAAATAGGGAATATCGGACCTTGTCATTTAAAAATAGGAGAAATGTCAAAAGACCTTGACTGCCTCGGAATTTTTACCATTTTCTTCTGTTTGATACAGGAATAAATATGGGCTTTTCTTCTTGAAATGATTTTGAGGAAAAATAAGTCTATAGACTCATTTGTATTTTTAGGGACATTGAGGAGGATTTTGCGAAAAGTAGGTGATCTCATATCTCAAAACTGATTCAATAGTATGCACAGCTTTTTTAAGAGTGGCGAATGATAACAATTAAAAAAAGTAAGGGATGTACCCTTACTTTTTAATTCTGTAAACACCATTCAATTAGAATCCATCTGTGACATCATATTCGTAACGAATATCGGCTTTGACATTGCTCATAGTAGATCTCGCTGTAGCTTTTGCGTTGTACTTAAAGCTCCATTTTTGAGCGACTTTTAATTGATCTTCAAGAGAAATACGGTAAGAACCGCTTGTTGCAGATGAAAAAACAGATTCGTTCCAAATCTTGTTTTCATCAGCCATCAGCTTGTGTGTGACATTTCCTTGGTTAGGCGATTGGGTACTAGTTGTTGAAATGGATTTAACGATTGCATTTATAGGGATAGAAGAATTGCTCGTTAAATCCATTGTAATGACAGAAGAATCAACACCTGAAAAATTCAAAGAAGTATTCCCCAAGTTGGTAGCGGCCCCCGTAAAGTTGAATTTCCCATTTCCAGATTTAATTCGATCTTGAATAGAGACAGTAAAATACATACTCCCTGTATATGTACCACGGGTCACTTTTACAAAATAAGTTTCTGAAGTAGAAGTAACGTCACCAGTATTAGCAAAAATAAATGGTGTAATTGAATCAGGATTTATAACCTCGGACCCTGTCATAGATTGTTTTGAATTATACACTTCTATTTTCATACCTGTATAATTCTTATCATATGAACTTCGCACATAAATCCTTTCACCCTTATTGATCGTGAACTGATAATAAGCTTCATTTTCACCTTCAGGTAAGATTGTCGTATCTGGACGACTATATTTCCAATATCCCATTGAGCTTGCTGTATTAGGGCTGTTATTCCCTGTAATCGCTGCTTCCGCTGAATTAGGTGCAAAAAAACTAGTAACAAGCACTAATAATAATGCAGGTAATAAAAAACGTTTGAAGATAGTATTTTTCATATTTTAACCCTACTTGTAATAATTACTATATCAGATCAAAACTAACAAATTTTAACTTAATTGCCGATATATTTAATAATCACTAATTTTTCAAAAAAGGAGAATCAAAATGAATATTAATACGTCATACACGGTAGGTGCTTCAAACAATCAGAACCGAATAGACTATAAGGGTCAATCAGCTATTAAAAGTACAAATGAGGTGATGACCGAATCTGATAGACGAATGAAGATATTAGATGAAAAATATCAAAAAATAAATGAACAAAATAAACGTTTCGAAAATCCTCATGGTCATATACACGATAAGTATCGAAACCCACGCTCTCCTTATTTCAGGAGTGATCTAACTAAAGTAGAGAGAGAAGCTGCATATACGATGGAGATTGGCTGGGCTAATTCTGGAAAAGGAGGTCAATATGACTTTAATGACGCCATCTTCCGTAACGAAAAACGGTACGATCCCACCCAAGAAAGCGTAGAAAAGAAAATATTCAATCGACAAAAGGTCAACGAACAATTGCAAGATTTATTCTCTAAAAACGGTATAACCATTCCTAAAAACACAAATTTAACTTTTACCATTGACCCAAATCATTTCAAATTAGTGGTGAGTGGATCAACAGATGAATCGCTGGTCAAACAAATAGAAGACTTATTGAATACAACCAATAATACAAGAGAACTATTTTTCCATATTATGAAAAGTAGAAATGACGATTCTACTCAATTCACGCCGGATTCTCTTGCCAAGTTCCATCTTGTCAATCAAATCAAAACGGTGACAGGCTACAATTTAAAAGATTTAAGCATTGTAAACGGTCAATTTGTCACGGATAAGGGAACAAACATTTTTGATATATACAAAGAAGAACTCCTGAAAAATCCATACACAGTAGAAAATGCACGCATTGCTGCTTCACATTACGGAGCACAGCTATTTAATCTAGCCAAAAACGGGTTTGATTCTATTCCCGATTTGGTGTTATCTATTGGTTATCAAAATGGGTCTTTACATGACATTGGACAAAAAGAAAATTATGGAGTGAAGAAAACGATAGATTAACAAAAGGTGAACGGCAACAGATACAAATCCCATTAGCGACAATGAAGGACTCTATAACAATTGATGTTACAGAGTCTTTTCTATTGAGATGCGTTGGTTGGCTGTTCAACGAATCATCCTCATGGTAATTTTGACTATAGTCGATGTTTTTCACTTTTTTATTGATGAAAATGTTAAAATGATGAGTAGCGTATTTTTTTATGAAAGGACGGTGCTTGGCATGACGGAACTTCTCGATGACCGGCTGCCGCCGCAAAATATAGAAGCCGAGCAGGCCGTATTAGGTGCTGTTTTTTTAGAACCATCTGCGCTCACGCTCGCTTCTGAAGTATTAATTCCAGAGGATTTCTATAGAATGTCGCATCAAAAGATTTACAATGCGATGCTTGTACTTGGTGATAGAGGGGAACCGGTCGATCTTGTTACGGTGACTTCTGAACTGGCCAATACAGATTTACTAGAAGAGGTAGGCGGGATTTCGTATTTAACCGATATTGCGAACTCCGTCCCAACTGCCGCAAACATTGAATACTATGCAAAAATTGTAGAAGAGAAATCAATTTTAAGACGTCTGATCCGCACGGCGACAACCATTGCACAGGATGGGTACACGCGTGAGGATGAAGTAGAGGATCTGTTGAGTGATGCTGAAAAGACCATTATGGAAGTGGCGCAGCGTAAAAACTCAGGAGCCTTCCAAAACATTAAGGACGTTCTTGTTCAAACATATGATAATATTGAACAGCTTCATAACCGGAAAGGCGATATCACAGGGATTCCAACAGGTTTCTCCGAGCTTGACCGAATGACAGCTGGATTTCAGCGAAATGACTTAATCATTGTCGCGGCTCGTCCATCAGTAGGGAAAACGGCTTTCGCATTGAACATCGCACAAAATGTTGCGACCAAAACGGACGAAAGTGTCGCCATCTTTAGTTTAGAGATGGGGGCTGAGCAGCTCGTCATGCGTATGCTTTGTGCAGAGGGGAATATCAATGCACAGAACCTAAGAACCGGTAACCTGACAGAAGAGGACTGGGGCAAGCTGACAATGGCGATGGGCTCGCTATCAAATAGTGGGATTTTCATTGACGATACACCTGGAATCAGAGTAAGTGAAATTCGCTCGAAATGCCGCCGTTTGAAGCAAGAAAACGGTCTTGGCATGATCCTGATTGACTATTTACAGCTCATTCAAGGGAGCGGACGATCAAGCGATAACCGTCAGCAAGAGGTTTCTGAAATCTCTAGGGCATTAAAATCACTGGCAAGGGAGCTTGAAGTTCCAGTTATTGCTTTGTCTCAGCTTTCACGTGGAGTAGAGCAGCGTCAGGACAAACGTCCGATGATGTCTGATATCCGTGAATCAGGAAGTATCGAGCAGGATGCCGATATCGTGGCATTCCTTTATCGTGATGATTACTACGACAAAGAATCAGAGAATAAGAACATTATTGAAATCATCATTGCCAAACAGCGTAACGGCCCAGTTGGTACAGTATCACTGGCGTTCGTCAAAGAATATAACAAATTCGTCAACCTGGAAAGAAGATTTGACGATGCGGGTGTTCCGCCCGGTGCTTAAAGCCCAGCTCAAGAAGCTGGGCTTTTTTTCATGGATCTACATCGAAAGAATGATTGAAAAACGATCGAAATGAGGAGGAGAGAAAGACAGAGAAATCGTATACTAAAAGGAGAAAAGGAGTGATGACTGATGAAATTCCAACAGTTCGAAGCCGCTCAATTACGCATCGCACGCCCAACCGTCAACATGGAAGAGGTTGTGTCCTTTTATGAAGAAGGCTTAGGGCTCAAACGAATAGGTTCTTTTGATCAGCATGAAGGATATGATGGTGTCATGCTAGGACTTCCTCATCAGCATGTTCATTTAGAAATCACGAAGCATGAAGAAGAAGAAAGCCTGCCCGCTCCGCATCCAGAACAACTTCTTGTGTTCTATATTCCAGATGCTGAGGAATTTCAGCAAATGAAAGAGAGGTTGATCTCATTTGGCGGACGGCAAGTCACCTCTACAAATCCATATTGGGAACGGGGAGGAGCAACCATTGAAGATCCAGATGGGTATCGCATTGTGCTCATGAACACAGATGGAATCACCCCCGTTTAAAAAAAGACTCCCTTGCCCGGGAGTCTTTTCTGTTATGAACGAGGCGTGACACGCAGTTTCAGCTCTTTCAGTCCATACATGCTGCTGCTTGTCATCGGAACGTAAGAAAGGAGCTCTAACGCCTCATATCGTTCGATTAAAATCTTTATAGCTGTACATGCTTCAAGACGTGCCAGTGGTGCGCCAAGACAGAAATGGATGCCGTGCCCGAAACCAATATGAGGGTTAGGGTGGCGGTGTATATCGAATTCATGTGCGCTTGAAAATTGACGCTCATCTCGGTTGGCAGAAGCAAGAAACACAATCACATTGTCCCCCTTTTTCAACACTTCCCCTCCAAGCTCTGTATCTTTTGTGACATAACGGACGATCGTAGGAGCTGGTGCACGAAAACGGACGGCCTCTTCCACTGCACGTGGGATGAGTTCAGGTGATTGGGAGAGCGCTTCATACGCACCCGGCTGTTCTAACAAGCTGAAGATCATATTGGAGATCAAGTTGGTAGTTGTTTCGTTGCCGGCTAAAAGAAGAAGATTACAAAATGGAATTAGTTCATCCGCTGACAGTTTGTCTCCATTCTCCTCCGCTTGAATAATGAGGGAAATCAAATCATCACCGAGGTTGTGACGTTTCTTTTCAATGGTGTCTGCAAAAAACGCCATCATGTCAGCTTCTCCTTTGTCACGTGTTTTCTGCCATTCAGCTACATCCTCCTCATTTTCACTTTTAGGCATGCTGACGAGAATATCTGACCATTCTTTAAAGGATTGTTTATGCTCTGACGGCACACCTAAAAGCTCTGCAATGACAATGACAGGAAGCGGATAAGAGATGTCTTGCACTAGGTCAATCTCTTTTTTTCCTTCAAGTTGTGCCATGAGTTCATCCATCAATTCTTGAATACGAGGCTCCCACAATTTCATGACTCGAGGAGTAAAGGCTTTGCTGACAATGGAGCGGATACGAGTGTGATTGGGAGGATCCATCATCACCATTGTTTTCATCAGTGAATGCTTCCGCTGGTTTTTAGGAGGCTGACTCGAAAAGGTATCTTTATCGATTGTCACACGTTTTGCTTCCTCGTAGGTGAATACACTCCACGTTCGGCTGGCTTCGTCAAAATGAACAGGTGATGTCTGGCGCATGTTGGCATACCAATCAAATGGGTGATACGGGTCCTGCTTGTTTTTTCCTCTTAATAACGTTTTTTGCACGGCACTTGGGGTCGTTGTTTCCATGATCATCACTCCTTATAGGTTGTCAGATGCTTCCTTTTTTTCATTGTGTTAGATTAAAGTTAATTCATCAGCCTGGAGGATTCAACCAACAGAAAAGCGAAATCTGTTGAAGAAAATAGGAAGGGGAGAGCGGCTTGTGGCGGACTGCTACAGAGGGGATAAGCGCGCAACGGAATCAAAGCAGCAATTAAGAAAAGCATTATTTCAGTTATTAAGCGAGAAAGAATGGGGGAAGATTTCTGTACAGGATTTGACGAAAGTGGCGGGCATTCACCGCACGACCTTTTATCAGCATTATGAGGATAAATTTGATCTTGCCCAGCAGCTGATGGATGAGATGTTTGATGTGATGAAATGTGCCATTTTTGCGCCTGTACAAGAAGGTGATTTGGAAAAAAAACATGCAGCATATGTATATATTTTTCGATTTTATCAGCATTTGCAAGAACACGAAGAGGAGTATCAAATTCTCTTGAAACGAGGACGAGAGCTCAATATTCATGAAACGGTTCGTGCTTTTTTTGAAGAAAGCTTTTCTTTGGGGGTAAAGGGGGTTGCAGGCTCAAAACCTGATCCGCATCTCGTTCCTATCGACATGCAGAAGCAATTCGTCATTTCGGCTTACGTTGGAACAGCTGAATGGTGGCTGAGGACAGGGAGACCGTACTCACCTGATTTTATGGCAAGCTCGATGATTCATTTAATTGAAAATCAATAGAAAGTAAGAATAATCAAAATCGTTGTTTTTACTCAAAATCTCCCTTTTTAAGCGCAGAAGAAGTGATTAAAGCGCTTTTTCTCATATTTAAAACGAACAAAATTTGATTTCGAGATATTAATGTTCGGATTTAGCGTTGACTTTTTCGTTTTGCATTGATAAAATAAATGTGTTTGAAAGAGATAACGTTTTGAAAGGTTAACGGAGGTGCACGATATGTCTTCAGTAGTCGTAGTAGGTACGCAGTGGGGTGACGAAGGGAAAGGGAAAATTACCGATTTCCTTTCAGAAAATGCAGAGGTGATTGCCCGTTATCAAGGGGGAAACAATGCAGGTCACACGATCAAATTTGATGGAGTGACTTACAAGCTACACCTCATTCCGTCCGGTATTTTTTATAAAGAAAAAACTTGTGTCATCGGTAATGGAATGGTGGTTGATCCTAAAGCGTTGGTCACTGAGCTTGCGTATCTTCACGAACGGAATGTGAGTACAGATAACCTCAGAATCAGCAATAGAGCCCATGTGATTTTGCCTTACCATTTAAAATTGGATGAGGTAGAAGAAGAGCGGAAAGGGGCTAACAAGATCGGTACGACGAAAAAAGGAATCGGACCAGCTTATATGGACAAAGCAGCTCGTATCGGTATCCGTGTCGCAGATCTATTAGATCGTGAAGTATTTGAAGAGAAGCTTGCACGTAATCTAGAAGAGAAAAATCGTCTTTTAGAGAAAATGTACGACGCAGAAGGCTTCAAGATTGAAGATATTTTAGACGAGTATTATGAATATGGCCAGCAAGTGAAAAAATATGTCGTGGACACATCTGTTGTCTTGAATGACGCACTAGATGAAGGCCGCCGCGTGCTATTTGAAGGAGCACAAGGTGTGATGCTTGATATCGATCAAGGGACATATCCATTTGTTACGTCATCTAACCCAGTGGCTGGAGGAGTGACGATTGGTTCTGGTGTAGGACCGACGAAAATTCAACATGTGGTCGGCGTGTCAAAAGCGTACACAACACGTGTTGGAGATGGCCCATTCCCGACAGAACTCCATGATGAAATTGGTGATCAAATCCGTGAGGTTGGCCGTGAATACGGTACAACAACTGGACGCCCGCGCCGTGTTGGCTGGTTTGACAGTGTTGTTGTCCGTCATGCGCGCCGTGTGAGCGGTATTACAGATTTATCTCTGAACTCAATCGATGTATTGACAGGGATTGAGAAATTGAAAATCTGTGTCGCTTATAAATTGAACGGAGAAATCACAGAAGAATTCCCAGCAAGTCTAAAGGAACTAGCGAAATGTGAACCTGTCTACGAAGAAATGCCAGGATGGACAGAGGATATTACGGGCGTGAAGAATTTAAGCGAACTGCCTGAAAATGCCCGTCATTATTTAGAGCGCATTTCACAATTAACAGGTATTCCACTTTCCATTTTCTCAGTCGGTCCAGATCGTTCACAAACGAACGTTGTCCGCAGCGTATACCGTCCATAATCATAGACTGATCAGACACCAGTAAAATTGCACATTTTACTGGTGTCTTTTTGTTTAAATATTTCTTAATTTCAGTAGAACAGGCTTCCGACCATTACCAAAATATGATAACTGTATAGGGGGAAGGAGCGTTCTAGTGAAAGAAAGAATAAGATTATTAGATATTTTAAGAGGTTTTGCCATATTAGGTACATTGGGAACGAACGTCTGGTTTTTTGCGTATGCAGGGGATACCTTTGCGACAGATCAGATTGCAGATGAATATGAACATGGCAGTTTTCTAGAAAGCCTTGTTTCCATGTTCGTCTATGGGAAAATGCTCTCACTGCTTTCCATCATGTTCGGTGTAGGGCTAGAGCTGAAATACCAGCAGGCCAAAAGAAAAAACACGCCTTGGCCGGGTACATATTTATGGATTCTTTTATTTTTATTTATCGAAGGCTTTGTCCATTTTGCACTTGTGATGGAATATGATGTGCTCATGAGTTACGCTGTCACCGGTTTGCTTGTGGCATTTATTGTACGAGGAGGGAGCAAGCGTATCAAAAGAGGCATGATCTTCTCTGGAGTCATTCATCTGCTTGTTCTGTCCTGTCTGATGGTGTTTGCCCTCTCTGAAATGGACACCGCATCGTATGATCAAAGTAGTGAACCGGCGCTGGAAGAGCAGCTGCCAGAGACATGGATCTCGCAGGTTCAAGAACGATTACAACACTTTTTCATGTACCGTGAGGAAGCGATCTTTATCGTTCCAATGAACACATTTTTGTTTTTATTAGGGGTGCGGATGATGAGAGCCGGTGTATTTTATGCAAATGAACGCGGGCAATCTCTGCGGAAAAGATTATTCCGAATCGGTCTGTGGGTGGGTTTGCCGCTGAATGCACTTGTCTTCGTTCCGAACGAACTAGTGGAATTCGTTGTGCGCTATGCGTTTTCGCCATTCCTCTCTCTTTTCTATATCGCTGTCATTGCGAAGCTCTTGGCGCATACGGAGTCATGGTTCATGTGGAATTGGTTTGAATATGTAGGGAAAATGGCGCTCAGCTGTTACATCCTGCAAAATGTCATCTGCTCGGTTCTTTTTTATAGCTGGGGATTGGGTCTTGGCGGGCAAATCAACGCCCCTCTTATCATATTGGCATGGCTGCTCATTTCACTTCTGCAAATCGCCATATCAGCATGTTGTCTAAAGGTTTGGGGAATTGGTCCAATGGAATATATTCGTTCGCAGGCACTTCGCCGGGTGACGATGAAGAAAGCAGCATAAAGGGGAATCGTTACAATGTTTTTCAAAAAAAGTACGAAAAAAGAACAAGCGAATGCACATAAAGCAGCAGGACCGGCATTTATCTTTTATCTTCTCGCATTAGGAGGACATTCGCTGTACTCTTATTTCCAGGATGATAAACCACCCGTCACTTTTGTGATTCTCATGTCGGGTCTCCTTGTATTTTTCGCCGCAGACTGGATATATAATAAAAGGAATTCATAAAAGAAGCCCTCGTCATGAGGGCTTCTTTCTTATTTCAGCTTTTATATTGGCCTTTTAAATTTTTACGAATGTACTGAATGATTTTGCGCAGTTCGTTGGCATGCGGTCTGCCAAACGGACTTGTTTGTCTTTGCTGATAGAGGACTTGGCCCTTTTCGTTTAGTAAGAAATAGGCAGGTTCCCCGTGCACTCCGTGATCTTCATAAGGAGCATCTTCTCCGTGATAGTGGACTTCATATGCTTTTAATGAAGTGAGGTCCTTGTCAGACATGATTGGGAAGGACAGTCCTTCTTTATCGGCAAATTCCTTCAAGTCATCAGAATGATCCGTTGAAATCGCCATTAAGTGGATATCCTTGTCTTGAAAGTATGATTGCTGCTGTTCAAGCTCTTTCAATTCTTCTACACATACTGGGCACCATGAGCCTCTAAAGAAGACGATGAGGTGCCAGCTTTGATGCTCCTCTAAATGTTTGTGAAAATCAATATGTTCGCCCTGAATGGTTGGAAGTGAAAAATTGGGCATTTTATCTCCTAATTTAAATGAACTCATACTGCTTCCTCCTTTTTCAATCACAATGTCACTTGTATCATGTATAACCAATTTCGGGCGGTCTAAAACGTTTCTATGTGCTTGAATAGGCAGAGGTCATGAAAAGAGGCAGTAAAAATGAAGGCGGTTGCAAATAGAAGGGCTTTGGCGGGAGATTTCAAATCCGACACTTTTTTTAAAAAAATGTCGAAAAACGTATTGCCATATGTAATTACTCTATGATATTATAAATCTCGTTGTTGCAAAGGTCTCTGAAACTTGTTAGGATGCGATGTTCCAGCTTTTTTAAAGCGATTGGTTTGACGCAATACAACTTCTTCAGAATTACTTTTCACAAACCGAGAGCCATTAGCTCAGTTGGTAGAGCATCTGACTTTTAATCAGAGGGTCGAAGGTTCGAGTCCTTCATGGCTCACCATGTATTGGCCCGTTGGTCAAGCGGTTAAGACACCGCCCTTTCACGGCGGTAACACGGGTTCGAATCCCGTACGGGTCATTGATTTACTTTAGCGTTAAGCTAATTTTTCCTCACTTGCTTGAAGGAGCACCACGATTGCTTTTTCGGGCAAGTTACTGAGGTCCGGTAGTTCAGTTGGTTAGAATGCCTGCCTGTCACGCAGGAGGTCGCGGGTTCGAGTCCCGTCCGGACCGCCATTTATACTTATTCATCTTTTTGATGATGGCTCGGTAGCTCAGTTGGTAGAGCAACGGACTGAAAATCCGTGTGTCGGCGGTTCGATTCCGTCCCGAGCCACTTCCAAACGCATCTGCAATCGCAGGTGCGTTTTTATTATATGAAAAAAAGGCATAAAAAGGGAGAAGCCGGACCTAGGTAGGGCCCGGCTCCATAAGAAGAAGACGTTACATCTATATAGACGATTGGTGACTGGAAAAGTTTCGATAAAAAAGGAAAAAAGCCATCAATTTTTTTGAGAGGTGACTTCCTATCCAACGTTTACTAGAAAAGAAAGCCGTTATTATTTTTATCTTTGCCACGTAAAGCGTTATAATAGACAGTGAGCCTTTTTTGCTCAAATGAAAAAGGTCTGATGAGACATGCAAAAATGGAATGACATAGATGCTAAAAATGCAGGAGGAAATCACAATGGAAAAAAAGATTCTTGTCGTAGATGATGAAAAACCGATTGCTGATATATTGGAATTTAACTTAAGAAAAGAGGGCTATGAGGTTCATTGTGCATATGACGGCAATGAAGCCCTTGAAATGGTAGAAGAAATCAAACCGGACATTATTCTGCTCGACATTATGCTACCGAACAAAGATGGCGTTGAGGTATGCCGTGAAGTGAGAAAGAAATATGACATGCCGATTATCATGCTGACAGCAAAAGACTCTGAAATTGATAAAGTCATCGGTCTTGAGCTTGGCGCAGATGATTATGTGACGAAGCCATTTAGCACGCGCGAGCTGCTTGCCCGTGTGAAAGCGAATTTGAGAAGACAAATTGCTACGCCGCAGACAGAGGAAGAATCTGAATCAAATGATATTGAAATTGGATCACTTGTCATTTATCCAGATGCGTATGTAGTGTCTAAGCGCGAGGAAACGATTGAATTGACGCACCGTGAGTTCGAATTGCTTCATTACTTAGCGAAACATATCGGACAGGTCATGACACGTGAGCACTTGCTGCAAACCGTTTGGGGCTACGATTACTTTGGGGATGTCCGTACAGTAGACGTCACCGTCCGCCGTCTTCGTGAGAAAATTGAAGACAACCCTAGCCACCCTAGCTGGATCGTGACAAGACGAGGCGTCGGCTACTATTTAAGAAACCCAGAGCAGGACTAAGATTCTTATGAATAAAGTAGGTTTTTTTCGCTCGATTCACTTTAAATTGACCTTAATTTACGTGCTGCTGATCATCGTCGCCATGCAGATCATTGGCGTGTACTTTGTGAAGCAGCTAGAGCAGTCCTTAATTAATTCATATGATAATTCCTTGAATCAGCGAATCTACTCGTTATCGTATTACCTAGAACAAGATTCATCGAAAAGTAAGGCAGAATTAAAAGAGGATGCTCAAAAGATATTAAACGACTTTAACAACAAAGATGAGTCTAATGAAATATCTGAAGTCAGCTATATTGATGAAAGCAGAGAGGTGATTGCCTCTGTGAATAACGGCAGTCAGGAGATTGCCGGCAAGAAAATCACAGATCAAATCATTAGCCGTATTTTCGCAGTAGGCAAAGACTATGAAAAGAAATTCTATGACCCAGAATCCAATAAACGGGTGCGTATCTCTGCGACAGCCGTGAAAAATGAAAACCAAGAAACTGTCGGTGTGATTTATGTTGTGTCTTCGATGGAGAGCGTGTTTAACCAAATGCGAACCATTAACACCATTTTGGCAACTGGCACACTGATCGCACTTGGGACGACCGCACTACTTGGAATTTTCATCTTTAGAACAATCACTCATCCTATCTCGGATATGAGAAAGCAAGCGATCGAGCTCGCCAAAGGGAACTTTTCCAGAAAGGTTCGAAAGTATGGACATGACGAGATTGGCCAGCTTGCGACAACCTTTAACCATCTGACGAGAGAGCTGGAGGAAGCGCAGCTGATGACGGAGGGTGAGCGGAAAAAGCTTTCTTCGGTCATTGCCTATATGACGGATGGCGTCATCGCAACGAATCAAAACGGTGCGATTATTCTATTAAACAGCCCAGCATTAGAGCTGTTAAATGTTTCACGTGAAACAGCACTAGAGATGCCGATTACGTCCTTACTGGGCCTCGAGGACACGCATACCTTTGAAGATTTAGTCGAAAATCAAGATTCCATGCTGATAGAAATCGAACGCGAAGATCAGCTGTCTGTTTTGCGTGTCAATTTCTCTGTGATTCAGAAAGAGCACGGGAAGATTGATGGTTTAATTGCGGTCATTTATGACGTCACAGAGCAGGAGAAAATTGATGCAGAACGCCGTGAATTCGTCGCAAACGTATCACATGAGCTGCGCACACCGCTGACGACGATGCGAAGCTATCTTGAGGCACTGGCTGAAGGCGCAATTGGTGATAAAGAGCTTGCGCCAAGGTTCCTCAGTGTTACGCAAAATGAAACAGAGCGCATGATTCGGCTTGTCAATGACCTGCTGCAGCTGTCTAAGTTCGATAGCAAGGATTATCAATTCAACCGTGAGTGGACGAATTTTATCAGATTTATCTCATTGGTCATTGATCGTTTTGAAATGACAAAGGAGCAGCATGTCGAGTTTATTCGCAATCTTCCGCAACGTGAAATATATGTGGAAATTGATCAAGATAAAATCACACAAGTGCTCGATAATATCATTTCCAATGCTATGAAATACTCGCCAGAGGGTGGACATATCACGTTTACCGTTGATCTGGATGAGGAGAATGGCCTTGTATTATTCAGCGTCAAAGATGAAGGGATCGGTATTCCGAAGAAGGATATGGATAAAATCTTTGAACGTTTTTATCGAGTGGATAAGGCGAGAACAAGAAAACTTGGCGGAACCGGCCTAGGCCTTGCGATTGCAAAAGAAATGGTTCAGGCTCATGGCGGAGATATTTGGGCTGACAGCATTGAAGGAAAAGGAACAACAGTGACCTTTACCCTTCCGTACAATGAAGAACAAGAGGATGATTGGGATGAAGCGTGAGACCTTTAAAACCATAATATTGACAATCCTAATTGCGATCAGTCTTGTGTTTACGTGGAATATTTGGATGTTCCAGCCCGTCATGCAGGACCAGGCAGATGCCGGCACTAAGGTCGTGGAAACGAAGAAGATATCAAGCGATGAGCCTAGAAGCCTCATTGATGTCGTGAAGCCGCGGGAGATGTTCATCCATTCAAATGGGGAGCATTTTAAAGTGGATCAAAAGGAACTCTTTCAAAACTTCTGGAATGATGTGAGCCTTTGGGATGTGAAAGAGATTTCGGATGTGTCAGATCAATATTCGGAGCAGAAATTTAAGAATTTCTTCTATGGAAGCGGAGGACAGGGGAAGACATTGGATCTTGTGTTCAATGACCCGATTCCGATTGATATTTTCCAAGCGTTGTTTAAATGGCCGAATAAGTCCATTGAATACAATTCGTTTGACCGGATGATTGTGCCGTTCTCCCAGCAGGACAAGGCCAATAAGAAAGTTTATTTGGTTTCATACAGCAAGGAAACGGTGCTTGAGCTGACAATAGAGTCTGCTAACTATCGGAATCTCATGGACAGTATCGCAGCCGCTCAAAACGAGATGCCGCACTATGATCTCTATACATTCTCAGCGAATTCGAAACGAGATTTCCTCCTTCCGAGAAAGCAAAAGCAGCTTGAAGCGAAAATGTTCTTTATCGAAACGATTAAGACAAGCAAATTCAAGGACGCTTTGTTTACGGATCCGAGTCTAGTCGGCGAGGAGTCTAATTTAAACCGAACGGTGTACACAGATGGCACAAGCCGCCTTGAAGCCAATCAAAAAGACCACCGCATCCAATATCAACATCGCAATATCAACAGCAGCACCGTTTTCCAAACGGGCGATTTGATCAAGCGAAGTGTGAAGTATTTCAATGATACGGGGAGCTTTACCGATGACTATCAATACTTTGGCATCAATAGCAACCAGCAGCTTTCCTTTAATATGTTTATGGATGGCCTACCGATCGTCAACAGTACAAAGCACCCATTTGGGATGACCTCTCTTGAAGTACAGTGGGCGAATGACGACATCTTGAATTACAAGCGTCCAAACTATATTCTAGGCAACAAAGCGAGTCAGAGCGAACAGGTCAAGCTGATGAATGGGACAGAGCTGAAAGACTTAATCGTCAAGCAGACGAAATATGATGACCTTGAGAAAATTGAACAAATTTTCCCGGCCTATCAAGCTGCTTCCACCGCATCAGATCAAGATCAAGCGATGTTTGTCTGGCTGGACCCAGTATGGTGCATGAAATACAATGGCAAAACCGTGATTCTATCGCATGATTTGTTGACAGAGGGGGGCGAGAATCATGGAGTGGAATAAGACCAAAACGATCTTTATCCTAGCCTTTCTCGTTCTCGATATCTTTCTAGGTTTTCAATACTTTGAAAAACGATCAACCGATCATTTTGCGATTATCGAAAAAACGGATACGCTGGAAGAAATGAAGGCAGACGGGATCAAATATGGCAATCTATCAGATGAAGCGAAGATTGGCTACCGCATTACAGCTGAAAAGAAGCAATATACGAAAAAGGATGTCGACCAATTAGCTGATCAAAAGGCGAAAAGCACATTCCCGAAAACAGACAAAGATGATCCTGTCACGCTGCTTGAAGTGACTTTCAATAAACCAGTGGCCTTGCCGAAAAAAGATATGAAAACAGCGGCGGCAAATCTGGTGAACCAGCGTTTGCTGGATGGGAAGAATTATAAGCTGTGGAGTATTGATGAAGAGACAGGGAAAATCGTCTTTTTCCAAACGTATAAAGGGAAATACATTTTCCAAGAGGGGCTTGATGACTCCGAAACCATCGGAAAAATCACCCTAGATCTAAATGATAAAAACGAGGTCGTATCGTATCAGCAGTCGATGGTGACATCGATTAATGAAGTGAGGAAAGAAACCCTAGTGCCAGCGCTTGAAACTGTGAAGGATTTATATACGCAAAACATGCTGAGCCAAAACACGACCGTGAAAAAGGTAGAGCTGGGCTACTATACGCAATACCCAGGTGCAAGCACGCAGGTCATGGTGCCTGTATGGCGAGTCGAGCTTGAAGGCGTATCAGCTAGTTCAAAGAAAAAGACAGAAGAAGAATATTTGATCAATGCCATTGATGGCTCAACACTTGATCATATAGAGAAAGATGACAAATCCTCAATGGAGTGAGAGAACATGAGCTTGCAGTTCAGTGTACTAGCGAGCGGAAGTACGGGGAACGCTTTTTATTTAGAAACAGACGAGCATGCCTTTTTAGTGGATGCTGGGTTAAGCGGCAAACAGATGGTCGAGCTGCTTGGTCAAATCGACCGCAAGCCTGAGGACTTGGACGGCATTTTTGTGACACACGAGCACTCAGATCATATTAAAGGGCTCGGTGTCATGGCAAGAAAGTACAAGCTCCCTGTCTATGCAAATGCGAAAACATGGAAGGCGATGGAGACTCATATCGGGAAGATTGACACAGAGCAAAAATTCCATTTTGATATGGAAACCGTCCAATCCTTTGGCGGTCTCGATGTTGAGTCCTTTGGCGTCTCACATGATGCGGCTGAGCCCATGTTTTACGTGTTCCATTATGGCGGGCGCAAACTTGCCCTAATGACGGATACAGGCTATGTGAGTGATCGTATGAAAGGGATCATTCAGTCAGCCAATACATTTGTATTTGAGAGCAATCATGATGTCGGTATGCTGCAAATGGGCCGATACCCGTGGAGCATTAAGCGCAGAATTCTGAGCGATGTCGGACATGTATCAAATGAAGATGCGGCTCTTGCGATGACAGATGTCATTGGAGATGCCACCTCACGCATTTACTTGGCTCATTTGAGTCAAGACAACAACATGAAGGATTTAGCCCGTATGGCCGTCCAGCAGACGCTTGAGATGAAAGGCTTTGTTGTCGGGGATGGCTTTGATTTATATGATACGGACCCGAAAAAAGCAACCCCGCTTTGCTCCGTATGATTTTTACAATCGTATGATTAAGATAAGAGCTTCTTACCAACACTATATACATCATCTATTCACTGAAAGGAAGGAAACATAGTGGATTATCGCGATGTAGAGTGGAAGCCGAGACGAAGCAGAAAAGGATATTTCCTATCTGGTCTGATCGGTGTATTGGTAGGAGCTTTTTTAATGGGATTCTTTTTCCCCTATGTATCAGGACAGAGCGGCAGTCCCTTTGGGTGGCAGCAGAACGGAGATGGGCAAGCAGCACAGGGCCCTTTAAAGACCGTCAATGTGAACGTCAATGATGCGGTCACAAAAGTCGTATCTCATATGTCGGATACGGTTGTCGGCGTCATTAATATCCAAAAGTCGAGCTTTTGGGAAGAAGGCGGAGAGGCAGGCAGCGGGTCAGGTGTGATTTATAAGAAAAAGGGTGACACCTTTTATATCGTGACCAACCACCACGTCATCAAAGGTGCCAATCAGCTTGAAGTGAGTCTTCAGGATGGAACAAGAATTGGCGCCAATCTTGTCGGAAGCGATCAGCTTATGGATTTAGCGGTTCTCACCGTCAAAAGTGATAAGATCAAGCAAACCGCCGCCTTTGGCAATTCAGATCATGTGAAGCCCGGTGAGCCAGTTATCGCCATTGGAAATCCATTAGGGCTTGAATTTGCGGGTTCTGTCACACAAGGTGTCATTTCTGGAACGGAACGTGCGATTCCTGTGGACTCGAATGGAGACGGACAGGCGGATTGGAATGCGGAGGTACTGCAAACAGATGCCGCCATCAATCCAGGCAACAGCGGCGGTGCCTTGATCAATATGGACGGAAAAGTGATCGGCATCAACTCAATGAAAATTGCTGAATCAGAGGTAGAAGGCATCGGGCTGTCTATCCCGGCAAACCTTGTCATCCCTGTCATAGAAGACTTAGAGCGCTACGGAGAGGTAAAGCGTCCGTATCTAGGCGTTGGCATGAAATCATTAGCTGATATTGCGAGCTATCACTGGCAGGAAACGCTGAAGCTGCCGTCTAACGTCACATCAGGGGTTGTCGTGATGAGTGTCGAGCCTTTGTCTCCGGCAGGAAAAGCGGGACTAAAAGAGCTGGATGTCGTCACTTTCTTTGATGGCAAGAGTGTACAGAATATCGTAGACCTTCGTAAGTATTTATATCAAAAGAAAGTTGGCGACAAGGTAAAGGTGCAGTTTTACCGAAGTGGAAAGAAAAAATCAGTAGAGATCAAACTTTCTCAAACCGACCGATTCGGCGGCTAACCAGTTCCTTGATGGGACTGGTTTTTTTTGCATGCTCATCATATGATGGAGGAAAGGGGGCGGTACGATTGGTTACACTACAACCAATGTCACAAACAGATTACGATGTATTGATGGAGAAGGCCATTCAGCGGTACGCAGAAGAAAAGGTACTCGCAGGGACTTGGGAGAAGGAAGAATCACTTGCAAACGCCGAAGAACAATTTGATCGGCTCCTTCCAGAAGGTCTGCAGACAGAGCATCATGAGCTATGGAATTTCTTAAATGGGGAAGAAGCGATTGGCTGGGTTTGGCTTTGTTATGACCCCAATCATCCGCAGAAGGAAGGATTCATTTATAACTTTTTCTTATTCGAAGCCTATCGAGGCAAAGGCTTTGCAAAGCAGGCCATTGCTGCATTAGAGGAGCAAGCAAAGTCATTAGGAGTGCAGAAACTCTCGTTGCATGTCTTTGCTCACAATCAAATTGCCCGTTCACTGTACGAGAAGACCGGATTTACAGAAACTGGAATCTATATGAGTAAACCTTTATAAAAAAGAAGAAGTACCGTGCGGATCGCTACGGTACTTTTTTATGAGGTGCTCATGGCATCCTGAGCCGTGACTCTGTATAAATCAACTTTGCATTTCACGAAAGCGCGGATGATCGATGGGACTTGGGCTTCTGAACGAATCAACAATGAGGTCTCGTCATCACTGATCACAAGATCTGTTCCAACAGTTTGTAAGTACTGCGTGAGAACAGGCTTCACCTCATCATCAATCCACGCATGCTTGAAGGTTGCACGTATGTTTGAGGATGTGATGGTTTTCTCTTGAGGATGTGTATGGGGGGACACTAATTTTCCTTCAGAAATAAAAGCAGTTTTTGTACAGATACTATTTGTGAACCTTGGGCGGTCAGCCGTTAAAAAGACGGTTTTCCCTTCATGTTTTAACGTGTCAATGACCTGCTGGATGTGCAAGATCGAATCTGCGTCAATATCAGCAAAAGGCTCGTCTAGTAAAATAAATTCGGGTCGATGGGCGATAGCCTGCGCCATGCCGAGCCGTTTCTTCATACCAGGTGTGAAGGAACCGACCTTTTCCTGATGATAGCGATCTAAGCCGACAAATTCGAGCAGTTCTTCATAATCACTCGTTTTCTGGCGCGTCCCGGTGATTTTTGATAAGTAGGCAATATGTTCAAGTGCCGTAAGCCCTTCATATAAATCCGTATATTCAGGCAGAACACCGATATGCTGCCTCACCTTTTTTAATGAAGGCATATCCATCATCGTAAACGTCCCAGAGGTTGGCCGGGAAATTCCCGTAATGATATTGAAAAACGTCGTCTTACCAGAATCCTTCGGTCCAATGAGCCCGAAAATATCACCTTGATTGACATCAAGGGTAATGTGATCTATCGCGACTTTTGTCCGATATTTTTTTGTGAGTTCTTTTGTATGTAGCATTTAGACATCCCTCCTTTGAAATAGGAGTGCTGTTCCAAT
This sequence comes from Bacillus sp. FSL M8-0266, assembly GCF_038613425.1. NCBI lineage: Bacteria > Bacillati > Bacillota > Bacilli > Caryophanales > Bacillaceae > Bacillus > Bacillus sp. FSL M8-0266. The sequence goes on along the minus strand of NZ_CP152015.1, from coordinate 3,746,903 downwards.
GAGTAAGATAACGGTCAATGCTGTATTCATGAGTACATAGGTCAGCGGCTCACTCAAGCGCACATAATAATAAGGCGTCATATATTGGAACCAATGAATTAATCGTTCTGAAGAAAGAACAGATATCATACTGACGATTGGGAAAAGAAAGGAAAACAACATCCCAACAAACATTGATTTCTGCGGGGTTGGAAAGAGCATGGACAAAAATAAAGCACATGAGATACCGACACTGATAAAGGTTAAGATTTTTAACGCATCAGAGAACAGAAAACGATGTGAAATCGCCATATTCAGTACGTATGTCGTCATAATACAGCTAAGCCAAAACAGCATCAGTCCAAGATATTTCCCGATAATAATGTTCAAACGAGTAGTTTTACTGACGAGAAAACGAATGGTTTTCAAATGAATTTCTCGGCTTAAAATATCGTGAGACAATAAGAAAATAAGGAAGAAACCAAATAACGATATCACCAGTTCATTCCCAATGGAATAAGGATCCTTTGCCTCCCATTTGTCCTGATGAGCAGCAATAAACGGTAGAGTTGAAACAAAAGTAGATAGAATGAAAATAATAACAATTGTTAAAATAGATTTTGTGCTTTTGAAGAGCTGCTTAAACTCATTCATACAGATGGTCCACACACGCTGTACCTCCCTTCATCTTTATTATACCGCTAGAAAGGAAAGACACCATATCTCGCTCTTTAACATTTGTTTAAATTTTATAAAAAGAAGACTCTTCCAGCACCTGTTGACTCACTTTTGAAAATGTTCAGAAAAATATCTTGATTTATCAAAAAACATCATGTATGATAGCTTTAATTCAAGATAGTTAAACAGGCAATGACGAGAGAAAGTACAATCATCAATTTTTCCACAGAGAGCTTCGGCAGCTGAAAAGAAGCAAAAATAATGATTCGAAAAATGGTCTCTGAGCCTCGTGCTGAACATATCTATGATATTAGTAGGACACGACGAGAGTTGGTACTCGTTATCAAAACCACAGTATATGAGCCAGATTGGAGCTTTGTACTTGTAGAGGCTGTTTAGCGCGAGCAAACAGTAAATAAAGGTGGTACCACGAGACAAATACCTCGTCCTTATGATTCAAAGATAAGGATGGGGTATTTTTTATTGTCCACTTTTTTCATACAAATGTTCAAATGTTCCACGTGAAACACCACATCCATTTTTTCAAATGAAAGGGAGATTGACATGAGTGAACATGCATTGGTTTTACAATCAGATTTCGGTATTGATGATGGAGCAGTCAGCGCCATGTACGGAGTGGCAAATACGGTCAGCAGCAGCATCCGCCTTTTTGATCTAACACATAATATACCGCAGTATGACATTTGGGAGGCATCTTACCGCCTGCTCCAAACCGTCACGTACTGGCCGGAAGAGACGGTATTCGTATCCGTCGTTGACCCAGGCGTTGGGTCAGAAAGAAAGAGTCTTGTCGTCAAAACCACAAGCTCGCACTACATCATTACCCCAGATAACGGGACACTTACGCACGTCGCACAGGATATTGGCATAGTGGAAGCCCGTTATTTAGATGAAACCATTAACCGGCTGCCAAAGTCGGGAAAATCACATACTTTCCATGGGAGAGATATTTACGCGTATACAGGGGCGAGAATTGCTTCAGGTGTGATTTCTTTTGAAGAGGTTGGGCCAAAGGCGGATATTGATGATATTATTCACCTTCCAGTCGTACAGGCTTATGCGAAAGAAGAAGTCATCACAGGGACGATTGATATTTTAGACGTGAGATTCGGAAACCTCTGGACAAACATTCATCACACGCTATTTGAACAACTTTCAATTAATTACGGTGATGCAATAGAAGTTACCATTGCCAACGGGCCAAAAAATGTGTATAAAAATATCATGACCTATGGACGATCTTTTGCCGATTTAAAGGTAGGCGAACCACTCGTATATGTCAATTCACTCGATCATTTAGGCGTGGCGATCAATCAAGGGTCATTTGCAAAGGCTTATAACATCGGTACAGGCACAGGCTGGCGCCTTTCGATTCGCAAAGCTCCGCGCATTATATACGAATAAGAGGAGGATACGTCATGGCAGGTAAACAACTTTCAACGAAAACTGTCGTTGCCATCGGAATTGGCGCAGCCGTCTTTGTCATTTTAGGACGCTTCGTCTCCATTCCAACTGGGATTCCGAATACACAAATTGAAACATCGTATGCATTCCTTGCATTAATGGCCGTGCTATTTGGTCCGGTTGCAGGCGCACTGATTGGGTTTATTGGTCATCTTATTAAAGATGCCACCACATTCGGCCCTTGGTGGAGCTGGATTATCGTTTCAGGTGTTGTTGGGTTATTGATCGGCTTCATTTCGAACCGTTTAAAAGTAGAAGAGGGCGACTTTGGCTGGAAAAAAATCACGCTCTTCAACGCCGTACAAGCAGGCGCACAGGCATTGGGCTGGTTTGTCATTGCTCCGGTACTCGACATTGTGATCTATGCAGAACCTGCGAACAAAGTATTTGTTCAAGGCATCGTAGCAGGAATCTCAAACATCATCACAGTTGGTGTACTAGGAACCATCATCATTGCGGCTTATGCGAAAACGAGAAGCAAAAGCGGCAGTCTATCGAAAGAAACATCATGAAGCAAGGTGGAACACATAAATGAAGAAACCGATGATTCAATTCGAACATTTCGGATTCCAATATCGCAGTCAGGCAGAACCGACATTGAAAGCTATCAACCTGACCATCTATGAAGGCGAAAAAGTCCTCATCGCAGGCCCGTCTGGATCGGGAAAAAGCACACTAGCCCATTGTATCAATGGGCTAGTTCCTGCGTCTTATAAAGGTTCTATGGAAGGAAGTCTTCACATCGGAGGGAAGAATGCAGAGAAAGAGAACATTTTCTCTCTCTCACAGCTCGTCGGAACGGTGCTGCAGGACCCTGACGGACAATTTATCGGGCTGACCGTTGGAGAAGACATCGCGTTTACACTTGAAAATGACCAAGTCACACGCGAAGAAATGAAAACACGTGTCGAAGAAGCGGCAAAATTAACAGAGGTAGATGGCAAGCTGGCATCGTCCGTACATGAGCTGTCAGGCGGTCAAAAACAACGTGTCGCCATCGCAGGCGTACTTGTCAACGAAGTCGACATTTTGCTGTTTGACGAACCACTTGCAAGCCTTGATCCCGCAACAGGCAAAGAAGTGATCGATCTCATTGATCGACTGCAAAAACAAACGAAAAAAACCGTCGTGATGGTTGAGCACCGGTTAGAGGACGTCCTCTTCCGCCAGGTGGACCGCATCATCGTCGTCAATGACGGCACGATAGCAGCGGACATGACACCAGATGAATTGCTCGCCTCAAATGTATTAGAAGCGGCGTATTTACGTGAGCCTTTATATGTAAAAGCCATGAAATATGCAGGTATTCCGGTTGAAGCAGGAGATCAGATCGCGAATTTACAGCATCTTACCTTAAATGATGAGGAAAAAATGAAAATCGAGCAGTGGATGGAAGCGTCTGAGCCATCAGTCGAGCAAAATGCAGCGCAGGATTTACTAGAAGTACGTGAACTGAGCTTTGACTATCCGACAAGACCCAACACGCTGAGCAACATCTCTTTTACCGTCAAAAAAGGAGAAATGATCAGCATCGCAGGAGCCAATGGCGCAGGCAAGACAACACTATCCAAGGTGCTCTGCGCGTTTGAAAAGCCAACAAAAGGGACCATTCATCTAAATGGCGTTGACATCACAGGAGACACCATCAAACAGCGCTCCGAACGAATCGGCGTCGTCATGCAAAACCCAAATCAAATGATTTCTAAACAAATGATTTTTGATGAAGTCGCATTTGGTCTCGTTTTAAGAGGCGTAAAGGAAGACGACATCAAGGAACGGGTGGAGCGGGTCTTAAAAGTATGCGGCTTATACCCATTTCGGAACTGGCCGATTTCTGCTCTCAGCTTTGGACAAAAAAAGCGCGTCACGATCGCATCAATTCTTGTATTAGAGCCAGAAATCATTATTTTAGATGAGCCAACCGCCGGACAGGATTTTAGACATTACACAGAGATGATGACGTTTTTAGAGCAATTAAATCAGCAGGGTGTCACGATTTTGATGATCACACATGATATGCATTTGATGCTCGAATATACGACAAGAACCATTGTCATTTCTGATGGAGAAAAAATCGCAGATGATACACCAGCCAAAGTGCTGACAGATCAGCTGCTTGTTCAAAAGGCGAGCTTAAAGGAAACATCGCTGTATGAACTGGCGCTGAAAGCAGACTGGCCAAATCCAAATGAACTCGTGGATCGCTTCATTGAGGTTGACAGAAAGGAACGAATGACATGGCTGTAGACATGCTGTCTTATATCGATCGCCCGTCGCCGATTAATCGGCTGACAGGGGCCACCAAACTCATTTGCTTTATCCTCTGGTCATCCGCAGCGATGCTCACGTATGATACAGGCGTGTTAGTCTTTATGTTAGCCGCTAGTGTCGTATTCTTTCAGATGTCGAATGTGCGATTTCGTGATATCTCCTTCGTGGTGATTGTCCTGGCGATTTTCCTAGTGATTAACAACATCGCCATTTACATCTTTGCACCGCAGCAAGGTGTTGCAATTTACGGAGCAAAACATGAACTATTTCATATTGCCGGCTGGTACAACGTCACACTTGAACAGCTTTTCTATCAGTTAAACATTACACTGAAATACGTGACCGTCATGCCAGCAGCGCTTTTATTTATTGTGACAACAAATCCAAGTGAATTTGCCTCATCGCTTAGCCGAATCGGGGTCAGCTACCGGATTTCGTATGCGGTTGCGATTGCTCTACGCTACATTCCAGATATTCAGCGTGATTTTCGAACGATCGCAATTTCTCAACAAGCAAGAGGCATTGATTTATCGAAGAATGAAAAACTGGGGAAACGGATCAAAAATGCGCTGTCGATTGTGATGCCGCTGATTTTTTCTAGCCTAGAGCGGATAGAGACGATCAGCAATGCGATGGAGCTGCGCGGATTTGGAAAGCATAAAAAACGCACATGGTTTACGGCGAAAGACTTTCAAAAAGCAGATTATGTGGCGCTAATATTTGTTGGTGTGGTACTGATCGTGTCACTAGTGATTACATTTGTTAGAGGAACGAGATTTTATAATCCGTTTCTATAGAAGGAAGCCTTCACAGGAGTGGAGGCTTTTTTATTTGGTTTGTGGATAAAAGGTGTGGAAAATGGTAAAAGACTATTAACATGTGAATAAATCGGTTATATTGAACAATGAGCGAAACACTTGTGAATAACGAGACAATATATTGGAGGAATTAGAAACTTATGAACAAATCACTTTATGCTTGCGCAGAACATATAGAAACCGTGCTAGACATGTACATAGATGATCACGAAACGCCACCAGAATTCAGAAAAATCGAACATACACACAGTTTATCCACAACCTGTGAATTGTGCGATGAACCTGCAATATATATAGTGGGGAACGAATGATCGGACACAAAATACACAAATTTTATCCACAATTGTTGATAACTTATATGAATAACTTGTTCTTAAGGTGGGGATGACCTGTGAATATATCAATTATCACAGTAGGAAAATTAAAAGAGAAATATTTAAAGCAAGGCATAGCCGAATACACAAAACGATTACAGGCCTATGCGAAAATCGACATCATTGAGCTCGCAGACGAAAAAGCACCTGAACATCTCAGCGAGCAAGACATGAAAATCATCAAAGACAAAGAAGGCGAACGTATCCTAAGCAAAATCAACCCAGACGCCCACGTCATCGCCCTCGCCATCGAAGGAAAAATGAAAAGTTCCGAAGAATTAGCCGATACAATAGATAAGCTGGCAACATACGGAAAAAGTAAGGTGTGTTTTGTTATAGGCGGGTCGCTAGGATTAAGCGATGCTGTCATGCAGCGTGCGAATGAGAAACTTTCGTTTTCAAAAATGACGTTTCCGCATCAGTTGATGAGGCTGGTGTTGGTGGAGCAGGTTTATCGGGCGTTTCGGATTGTTCGGGGGGAGCCTTATCATAAGTGATGAATAATAAATATTAACAAAGAATTTTACAAATAAGATTATTACTAAGTCTATTGGCTTAATAATATTTATAAGTAATAATTCACCAATAAAGGAAAAGCTGTTATAATAAGATTAATATAATTCCGTTTTTTATTTTGTTAATCTCATAGGGGGAGTTTTAATGGGTTTTAATGAAATTAAAGAAAAAATGATAGAGATTGCTGAAGTTTTAAAATTATTCCCAGATTCATTACAAGAAAATGTTTTTAATGTTTTTGTGAATAGTTTAGAAATTGATATGGGTGAAAAAGAAAGTAACGAATTAGAAGAGTTAATAAATTATGAAACAGATGAAGAATTTAAAAAGGTACAACAAAATAACGATACTAGCGATACTGGAACGAAACAGCTTAAGAGCACAGTTAAAAGTAAGCGGAAAACTAATAATAAAAGTGAATCATATCAACAAAATAAAAATTTAAATCTAATACCTAAAGGAAACCAATCTTTTAAAGAATTCTATGATTTAAAGAAACCTATATCGAGTAAAGACTTTAATATAGTTGCAGTATACTACTTAGAAAAAATATTAGGAAGAAATGAGATAACAATTGAAGATATATATACTTGTTATAAACAATCTCTTCATAAAATGCCTAAGAGGTTAAAACAAAGTTTAGCAGATACCTCATCAAAATCTGGTCTAATTAATATTCAAAATAATTTATACTCAATTCCTTTATTAGGAGAAAATTATATTGAACATAATTTACCTAAACTAAAGAATAAATAAAGGGACATGATTAAATGAATCTTTCTAAATTTATTGATTATAGTGATTTTTTATCTCATTCAGAAATAGATAAAACTAAGTTATTATGTTACTTTTTTATGAAAAATGAAGAAGCATTAGAATTTAATATGAATGATGTGAAAAAGTGGTTTTTAAATACAGGTCTATCTTCACCCAACACATCGCGTCTGAGAAGGAATATAATAAAAAGCAAAGATTTTATTCGTGGCAGTACTAATGATATTTACAAGTTGAGTTTAGTTTGTATAAAAAATTTGGAAGAAAAATTCCCAGAATTGAACATAAAGACTGAAGATATAGCAAATAATAATAGTATTTTGCCGGAAGGATTATATTTAAATACTAGAGGATATATAGAGAATTTAGCAAAGCAAATAAACGCTTCCTATGAATTTAATATTTTTGATGGATGTGCAGTTTTAATGAGAAGATTACTTGAAGTTCTATTAATACATACATATGAAAAATACAGTATTCAACAACAAATACAGGATGAAAAAAATAACTATTTTATGCTTGAAAAAATAGTGAGTGATGCAAAAGTTAATAAAAGTATAGGTCTATCAAGAAACACCAAAAATAGCCTAGATGATTATAGGACATTAGGTAATTTTTCTGCACATAAAATACATTTTAATTGTAGGCGTTCCGATATAGACAAAGTATTATTTGAATATAGAGCTACCATTGAGGAGCTGTTATATAAATCGGGTATAAAAAAATAATAGAGATAGATAACTTGTATCAAAAATATAGTATGTAGGAAGAGATTGGAGACACTATTTCTGAACTGGAAACCATCTATATGTAGGTGGTTTTTTTGTATACTATTTTTGTATATTCAGATGTATAAAATAAATAATGATAACTTTTCGCCCCATTTGGAGTACTGTATGAAACTATTTTATCTGAAGCAAAAGGTATTTAGCCTCAGTGGCAGGTTTACCGTAAAGGATCAGCAGGAGAACGATGTGTATGTGGTAGAAGGCAGCTTTATGAAGACGTTTACCATTTTGAATACAGAACGAGATGAAATCGCTGTGATTACAAAGGAAATGTTTACCTTTTCACCGAAATTTTTAGTAGAAGTTGATGGTCAAGAGGTATTGACGATTAAAAAAGAGTTTACGCTTTTTAAAGCAAAATATTCAATTGATGCTGCTGGGGTCGAAGTACAAGGTAACTGGTGGGATATGAATTTCCAGGTGCTCCAGAACGGCGAAGTGATCGGTCAGGTGAAGAAGGGATGGTTTACTTGGGGTGACAGCTATAAGGTTGATATTTTGAAAAAAGAGATGGAGCCTGTGATGATTGCGCTCGTTGTTGCTATTGATTGTTTAGGTCTTCGTCGTCGGCAAATTAGACAAATATGTTCTCAAAGTATAATGAAATGAAGAAGAGTGGTAGGACAATACTCTTCTTCATTAATAAGTAGAACGAATCATGTTTGTTTACTTTTCAATGGGATACTTCTCTCCATTTTTCATTAATTTTGCTTCAATTATCTCTTTCACATTTAGATGAAGGTCTGAGCAAAGCATTAGTGAATATATTAAGATATCGGCTATTTCCTCTTGGATGTTTTCTTCGTTCGCCTCAAGAGCTTCTTCATTACTTTTCCATTGGAAGTCTTCAAGCAGTTTAGCGGCTTCTATCGAAATTGAAATGGCCAAGTCTTTTGGGTTATGATATTGTCTCCAGTTTCGATCATCTCTAAATTGGTTAATTGAATGTATTACATCTTTGATCTCAGTCATATTTACCTCCCTCTTTTATCTCTTGTAATTTCCTTCTCAATTTTTCATCTGCATAAATATAAAGCCAGTGAATGCCTCGCTTCATCAGAAGTGTCTTTTTGTTTTCCTATATTTACGGACAAGATATTTGTATTTGATAGTGAAATTTCGCTTTCTATTTATGATCAAGCATTCTATGAAGATATGAAAGAGTTTGATGAGGAAGCTTTAAATTTTGACACTGGAGAAACGATTGAATATTGGATTGAGCAGTACTGGAAAAGTATGATCCCACTCAAAGATTATTTGAGGAAAAGGCCTTATCCAAAGCCAGAAGTATTAATATTTGAACCTGTACCGAAGGAAATCATTAGTTTTTGTGAAGAGTAATAAGCAATTTCTAATTTAAGTGTAGTTCTAGAGACCTTCCAACATAAAATAATATTTTAAGAACCTTGGTAGAGGTTGGTATCCACCAAGGTTTTTTAATAAACTCATTTAAAGGCACCACGGTGAACTGTACCAGAGGAAGAAGGAAAATAGAAAGTTTTAAGGATCTTAAACAACACATGTTGACATATCGTTATTTATCGATATAATGGTTTGTATGGAGCCAATTGAAGTCTTCAAAGCCTTATCCAATGAATCCAGATTGCAAATTTTACAATGGTTAAAGGAACCTGATCGTCATTTTACCCCCCATGAAGGGATTGATATGAATACTACAGGGGTATGTGTTAGTCAAATAACAGATAAATTGAAAATGACGCAATCAACAGCATCTCAATACCTTTCAATTTTACTACGAGCTGGATTAATTACGACAGAGCGTATAGGTAAATACACGTATTATAAAAGAGATGAAAATGCCATAAAAAAAATTGCTAAGATTCTAGAAAAAAATATTTAATAAATGAACTGAATTCATACATCAGAATTCAGTTCATTTATTAAATACACATCGACTTATCGTAATATGTTTTTTTGTCCATACATATTAACAATTCTAGATATGTAAATGTATTATATATAAGGAGTGATCTACATTGTCAAACACTGTAAAGATTTACATTTTAGCTATTGTAAGTTTTTTAGTTGGTACATCAGAGTATATTATCTCTGGTATTTTGGATAATATTTCTGAATCATTAGGGATTACGATAGCTGCAGCTGGCCAGTTAATTACGATTTTTTCTCTTGTGTATGCCATCTTCACCCCAGTATTAATGGCTTTAACATCGGGAATGAATAAACGCAAGTTAATGTTATTTTCACTTAGCGTTTTTATTCTAGGTAATATTCTTGCATTCGTCCTCCCTGGGTATCAATTATTTATTGTGTCAAGAATAATTATGGCTCTTGGAGCGGGGATGGTCGTAGTTACTGCATTAACAATTGCTGAAAAAATTGCACCAAATGGTAAGCAAGGTACCGCTATTGCTACAGTAGTAATGGGATTTACAGCATCATTGATCATTGGAGTCCCACTGGGCAGAATGACTAGTGATTTCTTTGGTTGGAAAGCTGCATTTGGAGGAATAGCCTTACTCGGATTATTAGCTATGGCTATAATTACTCTTACGATTCCAAAAATCCAAGGGGATAAACCTGTACCTTTAATTCAACAACTCGCTCTTTTTAAAAAACCAAAAGTAGTGTTGGGATTAGCCATCACCTTTTTCTGGCTTGGTGGTTATTCAATTGCCTATACCTATCTATCCCCTTACCTTTTAAATATATCAGGTGTAAGCAGCAAATTGCTGAGTGGAGTTCTCCTTGTATTCGGGATTGCTAGTCTAGTTGGGTCAAAGTTTGGTGGATTTAGTACCGATCGATGGGGTGTGAACTTTACTCTGATTAGTGGAATGACATTACATGTCATCATGCTCATATTGCTCTCACTAGTTACGCATTCTTATGTTGGAGTATTGCTCATTTTAATATTATGGTCATTTGCTGCATGGTCTTCTGGCCCGACTCAACAATATCACTTAGCTAAAATGGAGCCAGAGTCATCAGGTATACTATTAGGTCTCAATCAGTCAATGATGCAATTGGCGATGGCTGCAGGTGCAGCTATTGGAGGTATCTTTGTAGAGAAAGTTTCTCTATCTTCCGTTACTTGGGTAGGGGCTTTAGGCGTTGCAATCGCGATCATTGTAACAATATTGGCTTCGCGTGCTACTTCGAGTAATGAAATTCGATATACTTAATCATAAACAGCAGAACGATGGGAAAAAACGTGATTCAATTTAAAATATAATGACAGAAAGTAGGAAGCACCTATGCACTCAATTAAAAAAATAGGTCAGAGTTTTTGGTACATCACACCAGTATCACTTACCGACCGCCCCATTCTAGGCATGGTCATAGGCAATAACAAAACATTAATGATCGATGCCGGCAACTCGGAAGATCATGCGAACTATTTTATCCAAAAAACTTTAAAACACGAGAATGCCACGCCCGATGTGGTTGTCCTCACACATTGGCATTGGGATCATATTTTTGGTCTGCCAGCGCTGCCTGATGCGGTTTCAATTGCTTCTGCAAAGACCAGAAAGGAAATGGAGAAGCTTGTTCCGTTTTCGTGGTCAGATGAGGCGATTGATGAGCGAGTGAGGGAAGGAACGGAGATTGAGTTCTGCGCGAAGGCCATTAAGGAAGAATATCAGGATCATCGAGATATTAAAGTAGTTTTACCGGATGTCACGTTTGACCATCGGATGGAGATTGATCTTGGCGGGGTCACTTGTGTTGTGCAACATGTTGGAGGCGATCATGCGGCAGATTCAGTGATCGTGTATGTGAAAGAAGAGAAAATCCTGTTTCTTGCTGATTGCATTTATCCGAAAATGTATGCCGAAAAAGTACATTATACGATGAAGGAAACATTGCGTCTTTTAGATGAGTTAGAAGCTTTTGATGCAGATACGTATATTCCTTCACACCAAAGACCGTGGACAAAAGAGGAGTTTCGTCAGGAAGCGGACAAGCTTCGGATGATTGCGAAATACACTGATCTTTATGGTGGAGATCGGCAGAGAATCGTGAGTGAATATCAAGCACATTTGAACAGAGAACTGAAAGAAGATGAAGTAGAAACCATTGTTTACTTTGTAAATGGTTATTAAATACTAACTAAATAAAAAAGTCTCTTTTGAGTGATTTCCCTCAAACGAGACTTTTTTTAATTTCTACGGTAAACCTACAACATCTTCTGCATCACGAACTGTGACAGACATATTTTTAGCATTAATAATAATGACACAATCCCATGTCGGCTTTATTTGCAGTTCATCATTCTCATCAATACGGATAATCCCTTTGAATTCAACCGTTTGTTCTGGAAAGACCATTTTCTTTTCTGTATCATCTTTGACTGCTGTTAAATGTTCAGGATAGTGAACTGTCCAATCATAAAAAGTAGTTTTCTTCATAGTTCCTCCTGCTTTTTTCATTCGTACACTTCTCCGAATACTTCTTCTGTTTGCCGGATTGTTAGAGTTTTGTTGGTTGGATCAATTGTAATGACACAATCCCAAGTAGGTTTGATTTGTAGCTCGTTGTTTTCATCTATCCAGATCACACCGTTTAATTCAATGGATGGCTCTAAAATGACCATCTTCTTTTCATGATGATCTGTTATTGCCGTTAAGTTTGCTTGTAATTGAATGGTCCAATCAAAAAACGTGATTTTTTTCATGAGTTCCCCTCTCAATTTTGTTTATATTTCTATTATAACTTGCATGAGTTCTGACATGTTATTTGATCATTCTATTTTTTGGTATAATTAGATGTAAATAAAGAATAGATAAAAGACTGATAAATTTTTGAACTTAATCGGAGGTACACATGAAGCAACTATATATGAAGCAGAAAGTATTTAGTCTGAGCGGCAGGTTTACGGTAAAGGATCAGCAGGAGAACGATGTGTATGTAGTCGAAGGCAGCTTTATGAAGGTGCCGAAGACGTTCACCATTCTGAATACAGAACGAGAAGAAATTGCTGTGATTACGAAGAAGATGTTTAGCTTTTTACCGAAGTTTTTAGTAGAAGTTGGTGGTCAAGAGGTATTGACGATCAAAAAAGAGTTTACGTTCTTTAAAGCAAAATATTCAATTGATGCTGCGGGTGTAGAAGTGCAGGGTAACTGGTGGGATATGAATTTCCAAGTGCTGCAAAGCGGCGAAGTGATCGGCCAGGTGAAGAAGGAATGGTTTACATGGGGAGATAGTTATAAGGTCGATATTTTGAAAGAAGAAATGGAGCCTGTGATGATTGCGCTCGTTGTTGCGATTGATTGTGTGAAGGCTGATGAAGCAGCGTCTAGGTCTTCGTCGTCGACAACGACGAATTAATAAGTGAGGTGACCAAACTGATCACATTCCAATACAAAGTATTTCTAACAGTCGTCGAATGCGGCAGTTTTACAAAAGCCGGGGAGAAGCTTGGACTAACGCAGTCTGGAGTCAGTCATAATATTGCGAAGCTTGAGTCGGAATTAGGGGTTGTGCTGCTTCGGCGGAATCGAAACGGGCTTTCGTTAACGGACGCAGGTGAGCGGGTGATGCCGCATATTCGGCAAATCGTTCATCATGCGTCATTGCTTGAGCAGGAGGCGGCGTTGATTCAAGGGATGGAAGTGGGGATTATCAAGATCGGGACGTTCTCCAGTTTTTCTTCAAAAATGCTTCCACAGCTGATTCACCGCTTTACAAAAAGGTACCCCAATATCCAAGTAGAGTTATATGAAGGTGGTTATGAGGAGATTGAGAAATGGATTGCGTCTGGCACGGTTGATGTCGGTTTTTTAACGCAGCCATCAAGAGAATTTGAAACTGTTCCACTTTTCCAAGATGAATTGGTGGTGCTCATGCAAGAGGACCATCGCTTCAATACGAAGAAAGTGATAGAAGTTGACTCGTTACATGATGAATCATTCATTATGCCAAAAGCGGGCTGTGATCTGCTCATTAAGAAATTATTAAAAGAAAGAGGCGTGAAGCCTCAAGTTTTGCTTGAAATTGGAGACAACAATGCGCTCATTTCTATGGTTCAAGAAGGGCTCGGAGTGACCATCATTCCGACATTAATTTTGCCGCCGCAGATGTCTCATACGAAAGTCATTCCACTTGAGACAAACGTATATCGTGAGATCAATTTGGCGTTCAAATCATTCAAAGCAGCATCCCCATCGGCTAAAAGATGGATCGAAGCGGTCAAAGATCAATTTAAGTAAAATCAGCTTGAACGAGATGTCTCCCATTCAAGCTGATGGTTTATAAGGTCAACACGCCGCGAATAGTGATAACCGCCGCGCCTGCCACTTTGATCACAGGCTTTGATTCATTCGGAATGACCGTGATACGAAGTATGCCAGGTCTGCCGATAGCATCCCCTTGGGCAATGTTCAGATGAGTGATTTCTTGCTGAGAAATGATACCCTCTAAATAAAGATAGCCAGCCAATGCTCCGTTTGCCGCCCCCGTTACCGGATCTTCGGGTATCCCAATTCCAGGTGCAAAATCTCTCGTGTAAAGATCACATTCTTTTGTGGTATGAAATGTATAAAGGTGAGTCGTCGTGATATTCTGCTCTTTATTCATTTTCCCTAAAGCCGCTAAGTTCGGTGCTGCTTGATCGATGTCTTTCTGGTGCTTCATCGGAACGAGAAGATGCCAGTTTCCGGTGTTTGCTAATTTGATAGGATAAGATGGATCAATGCGGTCACTGCTGATACCAAGCATGTCACTAAGCTCTTCTAAATCGATCATAAAATCTCGCGTTTTCGGCGCCACCTGCGTCATTTCCACATCGATGACTTTGTCATTTTCTTCGTGCCACACAACAGGAACATTGCCAATCTTCGTTTCTAACACGACTCCTGTTTTCTCTTTTGCTAGCCCAAGCTCCGTCGCCAAAAGCCAAGTCAATCCAACAGTCGCATGCCCACAGAAATTGACCTCATCTGTCGGTGTGAAGTATTTGACCCGATAATCTGCTTCTTTATCATGTGCAGGCAGCAAGAAGACAGATTCCGGTAAATTCAACTCTTTGGCGATATTCTGCATCTCATCTTCCGTTAAAAGATCACCATCCAACACGACCCCAGCAGCATTTCCTCCAAATTTCTCAGTTGTAAATGCATCGACATGGTACACTCTAATGTCTCTCATATAATGAATCCTCCTATAGAATCTTGTTACGTTTATCATAAGTTTGATCAATGCATTCGTAAAATGAATCTTTTTGATACTTTAAATCGGAGGTGTTCATGTAAGGGGATGAGTTTTCTCAGAATACAGGTTTGAGTAAAATATAATGAAAGAAAAAATAAAGCGAGGGATGCATGATAGCTATAGGTGGATACATCAATATTGGCATCGTTTTTTATGAGGCCATTCATTTACCAAATACTTTTCGCCAATTGTCTGATTATCTAGCTCAAAAAGAAATGTCTATTACCAAAGTAAAGTTTAGTCAGGACCCTGATGGCGAAATGTGGATTGAACACAGTATAAAAGAGAGTATCATTAAAGACGATGACTTTTCAGGGTATTATATGGAGTTTGAATTATCGGGATCGAAGCTAAATGATATGACGATCAACATACAAAAAGAAGCAGGTTACGTAGGGTTCGTTATCTCTTTAAAGTGGACAGATGTTGTTTCTCATAATGTCATTCGTCTTCAACAGGGGATCATACGCTGTCTTGTGGATCTTTATCATACGCTGACGTTTGAATATGCTTTCATTGGACATGAAATTGAAGTAGAGATTCATCCAGATGAGTTCGAAAAGTGCCTGCAAGAACAGCATGCTTTTCCAGTTGCTCTAATTGGCAAAGGAGGTCACATAGACATTTATTATGGTGATGTGGCGATTGATGGCCTTTCTTCTCAAGAAAGAAGGAGGGAATGTTTAAAGGTTGAAAGGTAAATCGTAAAAAAGCCTCCTGAATGTCTCAGGAGGCTTTTTCCATCCATCACCCATAATAATTATTCGCCTGAATAAAAAACTGGGATTGCATGTAGTTATATGTGATTTTCGAGAAGTCGAAAGGCTGGCCGTTTGTGAGATGAAAGACGGTTTCGACGCGGAGAGCGGGATCGTCTTGGTTAAGGCCGAGGTGTTTTGCTTCGGTTTCATTCAGTTTGCCTACTTGCAAGTACATATCGGAAAAGCCGACTTTGAGTCCAAGGCCTTCACTGATAAATTTAAAAACAGAATCAGCGGCAATTTCTGTGTTTAGATAGGGAATGATGGTTTTTCGGTAATAGGATTCTTCTAGACATAAGGTTTGTCCATTGATGTAACGGATGCGTTTGAGGTAAAAAACATCCTCATCTTGTTCAATATTCAAATTAAGCGCTGCTTCTTCGGGCGGTTTGATGGTGTCTAGCATTAAAACCTCAGAAGTCAGTTGAAATTCCTCTAAATCTTTTTTAAACCCTTGGTTGGATAAAAGGCTGATGTAGCCCTTGCGCCTGTGTCTTCGAACAAAGATGCCGCTGCCCCTCACTTGATAGATAATTCCTTTTCTTTCGAGTAAGTCTAATGATTTGATAATGGTGCTTTTGCTCACTGCAAATTGGCTCATGAGGGTTTCGAGTACAGGGAGTTTGTCCCCTTGCTGCAGCTCATGGGTGACAATATATTTTTCAATATCGCTCGCAATTTGTTGATACTTTAACATAGCCATTCCTCTTTGTTTTCACGATTTATTGTCTTTGATTATAGCACATACCGATTTTTCTTTGATATGTTAAATGAAATTATATATGTATTGATAAATTGTACCGGTATAATTATAATGTACATATACTAGTAGTGATAAAGGGAGGGTTATATGTCAAAAGTGAGGGATTATCAAAAGCTTGCAGAAAACATCTTAGAGGCAGTTGGCGGAGAAGAAAATGTGGTGAGTGCCGCAAGATGCGCCACGCGTCTGCGTTTGGTACTGAAACGTTCGAATCCAAAGGCCAAGGAAGCAGTCAATGCGATGCCTGGCGTCATTACCGTGGTGGAAAACGGCGGTCAATTTCAGGTCGTCATCGGCCAGCATGTTGGTGAGGTATACGAGCATTTTTCAAGCCTTGTTCAGCTTCAAACGTCGGATGATGACCAGCCTAATGAAAACAAAGGAACGATACTGAACCGTGTCATTGCGACCATGTCCGCTGTATTTGCACCTTTTGTGTATATTTTGGCCGCAGCTGGTATTTTGCAAGGTGCACTTATCCTCATTAATTTGTTATTTCCAAGCTTTTCGAAAACGGGAACGTATGAAGTCTTTAGCTTTATTTCCTGGGCGCCGTTTACGTTCTTACCAATCTTTATTGCCATCACAGCAGCCAAGCATTTTAAAACAAATATGTATATCGCCGTAGCGTGTACAGCAGCGCTTGTTAGTCCGGCTTGGACAGAAATTGCTGGACGTGTAGCTTCAGGTGAAGGCGTTACCTTTTTAGGGATTGCGTTATCTGAAACTGTTTATACGTCATCCGTTTTGCCTCCGCTGTTCTTAGTGTGGATTCTTTCATATGTAGAGAGATTTTTAAACAAACGGATTCACGAGGTTGTCAAACCGTTATTTGTGCCATTTCTCTGTATGGTCGTCATGGTTCCGTTAACCATTCTATTAATTGGACCTCTTTCAACAGCAGGTGCAAATGGGATTGCAAACGGATACAATATCTTGGCGGAAAATGTACCGGCTTTAGCAGGCGCCATTATCGGTGGGTTCTGGCAAGTGCTTGTCATTTTCGGCGTTCACTGGGGCATCACGCCAATGGTGCTCGCCAACTTTGAACAGTACGGACGGGACTCCTTCCAGGCATATCAAACCATCGCTGTTATCGCTCAGGTCGGCGCAGTGTTAGGGGTTATTTTAAAAGCAAGAAACCGCGAAACTCGGAAAGTCGGAGTGTCAGCTGGAATTACGGGACTCTTCGGAATTACCGAGCCAGCGATTTACGGTGTTACCTTACGTTTTAAAAAGCCATTTATTTTCGGATGTATTTCTGGAGCAGCCGGTGCCATTGTTGCCAGCTTCTTTACGCCTTATTACTTTGCGTATGCAGGCTTGCCTGGTCCGCTGACAATTGTGAACGGAATTAGTGCAGATTATCCAACATCGATCATCGGTATCTTAATTGGTGTCGCAATTGCGCTGATTTTACCAGTTGTGCTCATTCAAATGTTTGGTTATGGGGAAGATACAGTAGAACAGACGGCAAGTACAACACCAGTCAAAGATGAAGAAAATAAGAATGCTTCGATGAACAATGAAGAAACAATCACTGCACCACTTGCTGGAAAAGTACTCGCATTATCTGAAGTACCAGATGCCGTATTTAGCTCTGGGGCGATGGGCAAAGGGTTTGCGATTGAACCGACAGATAATAAGCTGTATGCACCGTTTGACGGCAGCGTCGTCATGCTTGCACCAACAAAGCATGCCATTGGACTTCGTTCAGAATTTGGTGTGGAGTTACTTGTTCATGTAGGAATTGATACGGTTTCTCTAGATGGCTCAGCGTTTACACTCAAGATCAAAGAAGGTGACAAGGTGAAGAAGGGTGACTTGTTGATGACATTTGATCAAGAAGCCATTGAAAGCAAAGGATTAAAAACAGTCACACCGGTCATCATCACCAATACACAAGCGTACGAAGATGTGATCGTAGAACAACTATCGACATGTCAGCCAACGGACGTCATGATCACAATTGTGAAATAGGAGGAATATATAATGACATTACCAAAAGATTTTCTATGGGGCGGAGCATTAGCTGCACATCAATTCGAAGGTGGATGGAATGAAGCAGGAAAAGGCCCAAGTGTTGTGGATGTAATGACAGCTGGTGCCCACGGAGTACCGAGACAAATTACGGAGACGATAGAAGACAGCAAATTTTATCCGAACCATGAAGCAATCGATTTCTACCATCGTTACAAGGAAGATATCGCGATGTTTGCCGAAATGGGGTTAAAATGCCTGCGTACATCGATCGGCTGGACCCGAATTTTTCCAAAGGGAGATGAAGCAGAACCGAATGAAGCTGGTTTACAATTCTATGATGATGTATTTGATGAACTGCTCAAGCATGGCATCGAGCCTGTGATTACACTGTCTCACTTTGAGATGCCGCTTCATTTGGCAAGAGAATATGGCGGATTCAGAAGCCGAAAAGTCGCTGAATACTTCGCAAAATTCGCTGAAGTGTGCTTCAATCGTTACAAGGACAAAGTCACATACTGGATGACATTTAATGAAATCAATAACAAAATGGATGTCAACAACCCGCTGTTCCTATGGACAAACTCAGGGGTATCAGTCAAAGAAGGCGAAAATGCCAAAGAAATCATGTATCAAGCAGGACATCATGAATTACTAGCAAGTGCATGGGCAGTAGCAAAAGGCAAAGAAATCAATCCTGCTTTTCAAATTGGTGCAATGGTATCTCACGTACCAATCTATCCGTATTCCTCAAATCCAGAGGATGTCATGCTTGCTGAAGAATATATGAGACAACGCTATTTCTTCCCAGATGTACAAGTTCGGGGCTACTATCCGAGCTATGCACTGAAAGAATTCGAACGCGAGGGCTATCATATTCCGTTTGAAGAAGGCGATGAAGAAAGCTTAAGAAAAGGCAAAGTAGATTATCTTGGCTTTAGCTACTACATGTCGACAACAGTTAAAAGTGATGCAGTGTCTGATAACGACGGAGACATTGTCAACGGAGCCCTTCCGCATGGTGTAGACAATCCTTATATCAAATCAAGTGACTGGGGCTGGTCCATTGACCCGACAGGCTTAAGATATACGTTGAATCGTTTTTACGATCGTTATCAAATCCCCCTCTTCATTGTAGAGAATGGATTTGGTGCCATTGATCAAGTGGAGGAAGACGGTTCCATTCATGACCCAGAACGAATCCAATATCTCGCTTCTCATATCGAAGCACTGAAAAAAGCCATCGAATACGACGGTGTTGACCTTATTGGCTACACACCTTGGGGGATCATTGACATCGTGTCATTCACAACAGGTGAAATGAAAAAACGCTACGGCATGATCTATGTTGACCGCGACAACGAAGGCAACGGCTCAATGAAGAGACTCAAAAAAGATTCGTTTTCTTGGTACCAAAACGTCATTGCCACGAATGGTGAAGAAGTGTAATAAAGAAAAAATAGAAGCCCGGATGAGCGTGGTATATGCTTGTTCGGGTTTTTGCACTCTTTCGGAAAAATTGGTGTGTATATCCTTTTGTTCACTAGATATAAGTCTTATAATTTAGTAAGAAAGAAGAAGAGTGGAATGGGAGAGATCGTAAATGACGAAATGGTGGATGGTTCGTGCAGGCGACCAGAATGATTTAATTCCGATGTGGGAAGAGAAAGGGTTAGCATCAATCGGTTGGCCGAAATTAGGTAATCCAAAACAATATCAAACAAAGCAAGAGATGAATGCTCGAGCTGATGTCATATACGCCGAAAATAAACCTTTTACGAGAAGAAGCTGGGTTAGTCAGGTATGGAGGTTTAGTAGAGAAATTCAAAAGGGAGATCGAATTATTACATACATAAAAGAAAGCCGTGAATATCGAGTTGGTACGGTGACTGCTCCACATTTTTTTGATGAAGCAGCAGGGGATAAAATGTATCCAAATCATATTCAAGTCAACTGGGAACCAATTGCAGTGAAACGAGATTCTCTCAGCCAATCAGCTAAAAACAGCCTCGGTTCTATATCAACTGTTTTTCGTGTAGATGATTGGGGGAAAGAAATTGAACACCTACTTAAAAACCCTACTTCTATACCAGCACCCGAAGATGAAACCGAAGAAGATGAAATTATTGAAGATTTAGTCAGCAAAGCAACTGTGATGATTGCAGATAAGGTGGATAAATTGGATCCGTGGAAGATGCAAGACTTAGTCGGGGGCTTACTGCAAGCTATGTCATACAATGTTCGTGTGAGTCCAAAAGGTCCTGACGGCGGTGTAGATGTATTAGCTTATAAAGATGCATTTGGATTTGAAAAGCCTATTATTAAAGTACAAGTCAAGCATCGAAAAAATTCAGCCAGTGCACCAGAAGTGCAGCAATTATTAGGAGCCAACCCGATGAATGCAAATAGTTTATTTGTTTCTACTGGCGGATTTACCTCTCATGCAAAAGCTGTTGCGAAGCATAATGAAGTTCATCTATTGGACTTAGAAGAACTCGTCAATCTGATTGTACATTGGTATGAGAATATGCCCACAGAGACAAGATCTTTATTACCTTTGAAAAAAGTGTATGTGCCTGAGTGATTTTTTATCGTTTAAGTTTTATTAATGCCTGAATACAAAGAAAAAAGAGGGTAATGGCGACAAAATAGTTCATTGGGTTGTGAAAGATCTTCATGTTCAAGGATATTTGAAGAAGAATCCAAAGGCCGAATATCACCATAACAGCAGGAATGATTCTTTTATACACATTGATTCTCCTTTCGAGAGTGATTTGTTTTTAGGTAGCATTGTCTCATATCGCAGCAGAGGTTGAAAAGAGATAAAGATATGAATAGGTTTCATTACATGATTTGGTATAATTGATCTATAAAAACGTTAAATGGTAGATGAAGAATAGGAGTTGTTGAAATGAATCACACTCTGCAAATGGGAGCCAATACCGTACTAAACTCTCCAAAGGGGCAGGTATCCATCAGCTATGAAGTATCATCTGCAATTGATATTTCTTTAACGGCGTTTCTTTTAACAGATTCAGATATGGTTCAAGGAGATCATGGCATTATTTTTTACAATCAACCAGAGAGTGCCACGGGTGTCGCGACACTTTTACCAGCAGAGGTATCAGGTCAGTTGAAAAGGCATCAATTAAATTTTGATATGAGCAAAGTGCCTGCTGGAATCACAAAGATGGCTATTACACTAACAGAAGATCAAGGATCGGGCTTTTCTCAAGTGAAGCATTTACAAGCAGAAATTCGAACAGGTGACGAGGTGCTTTATCTAACACCAGTAAGCTTTACAAATGAAAAGGGCATTGTCGTAGTAGAGCTATATATAAGAAATGGTGACACGAAAGCACGCTCAATCTGGCGTGGCTTCGATTCTGGACTGGAAGGGCTATGCAAGCTTTATGGTGTGGAGGTTGAACCTGATGAACAGGATATTTCTACACCTCAAATGGCTCCTGAAAAACAACCAATTGAAGACCCTGCTCAAACGAAGACAACGGCTAAAGAGAAAGTCGCTGCACCTATCAGTTTAGAGAAAGTTCAAGGTAAAATTAGTCTAGATAAAGGTCATAAACCGATCATAATCGAGAAAACGCCTGAGATCACAGCTACAGTATCTTGGGAGTCTGGCACCGATTATGATATTTATGCATTGGTCTACACAAAGTCAGGAAAGCAAGTAGATGTGGCTATGTTTGGTGCGAAAGAAATTCCTGCTCTCAAAAGTTACGACAACGGAGCTGTTGAGCATATGGGAGATGTCGGTAGAGACCATGAATCAATGAAAACAGAAGTTATTAAACTACGGTTAAATGACGATATCCTTGCTGTCGTTCCGGTTGTTTATTCTGCTCAATCAAACGGAACAGGTTCTTTTTATAGATATAGAGTATCTATGAGTATCGATAATCATCAAGGAACGTCTGTGACGATTCATGCCAAACATGCCAATGACAATGATCGTATTTATTCTTGTGTGCCAGGTATGCTTCAAAATACAAATGATGGTGTGATTATCCGCCCACTTGAGCTTTACAGCAAACCAAACTCTGAGCGGAGACCTAAATTAAAAATGAAGTCTTCTAATGAAATTGAGGTATTGATGGATAAAGGACCTGTCAATGATTATAAATAAAACGGATGTATGGCTAGACAGAGCAAAGTGCTTTGTTTAGCTTATTTTATTTAGCCCGTTAAATAGAGAGTCTATTCCGTTTTTTATGTCAATTAACCTATTTTTCCGTTTTGGTGGACACGGTAAAATAGACTTTATGATCAATAATGGAAGGAGTGACTTCTTCTGGGGAAGATACTTGATGCAAAAGCACTAACAAGTGCCATGGATGCAAGGGCAAAACACTACCAGGAACTCCGCGAACAATTGGTAGATTTAAAAAAAGCATTACAAGGTGTTTCTAATCTTGGTGACGACTTCACTGGAAAAGGTGCCGATAACATTAAAAGCTTCTATAAAGAACTGGCTGGAAATGTAGATATGTTTATCAGTTTCATTGATAAGCAAAAAGCCTTTCATGAAGGTGTTTCTGGGACACTAGATGATACAAACTTTGGCGGCGACACCTTTGTAGAAGAACACTTTTTAGACAACGCTGTACATATGGGCATCAAAAATGCCAAAAGCATTGTGAAGGATCAAAAAAAGGCGCTTAAAACGATTTTTCAAGACATCGACGACCTCATTTCTCTAGAAGTATTTGATAGTCAAACCTTTGATGAAAAAATTGCAGATACGGAAGACGAGCGAAAAAAGACAGTGAAAGACCTAAGAGAGCTTGATCAAAATTTAAAAGATGAATATGCTTTGTCAGAAACGGAGCAGCAAGCTACAATGGCATTGTACGCTGAAATGATCAATGCTACAAATGACGGAAAAGCAATTTCTCCGATGAATTTTGACAAGAAAGCGTATCAAAATAGCGAAATCTACAAGGCAAAAAGCGATATTGAGAAGCAAACTTCCGAATATCTCAACATTAAAAAAGAACAACAGAAAGCCCGCGAGATCGCAAAGGAACAAGAAGCACTCGCCAACCGCCCTTGGTATGAAAAAGCACTCGATTATGGCGGAAATATCGTCAATGAATTGACAGGCGTGAACGATGCAAAACGTGCAGCTACAGGTGTTGACCCGATCACAGGTGAAGAACTTACCGCAGGACAGCGCGTCGCCGCAGGCGGCATGGCAGCGGCAGGCTACATCCCTATCGTCGGCTGGGCAGGACGCATTTTCAAAGGCGGAAAAGCTGTTTATAAAACAACTCAAGCCACCTCAGCCGCAGTCAGAGCAGTCGACATCTACAAGACTTCGCAAAAATCCTTTGACGCCTTAAAAACATCTCAAAAAGGCTTATATGGCCTCACCGCCACAAACGGCTTCAGCGAAGCGATTACGGGGCGTGATATGTTTGGGAATAAGATCTCAAAAGAACAGCAGGAAGCGAGTATGAATGCGGCACTTGGAATGCTTTTGCCGTTTAGTAAAAAGAGCATCAATGGTAGTCTGAGGATCGGAGAACAAAAAGTTGCTGAGAAAATAATAGCAGAAAGAACCAAAGGATTAGATTTAAGGAAGCACCCTATACAAAGAAAGCAGTTAAGCACTAAGAAGATGAAAGAGCTGAAAGACAAATTTGAGAATAGGACGATTACGAAATTAGAATATGAAAATTATAAATGGAATAAAAAGTTTGCCAAACATAGAAACACTGGTGTGAATGAGTTTTGGTATCAGGAACGTCAAAGGATTTTGAATAAAGAGGATCCAACCAGAAACTGGGATAAGCAGCAATTAAATGATATTCTAAATGGTAAGAAGCCTAAAGTAGATGGAAAAACTGTGCAAGGTCACCATTCTTACAGTGCATCACAATATCCACATTTAGCGAACAAAGGCGAAATTATATATCCAGCTACACCAAATGAACATTTTAATGGTTGGCATGGAGGTAATTGGAAGAATAGTCTACCTGGAGAAAGAATTAAACCTATTGACGATTTCTAATCTATGGAGGAGAAACTAAATGCCTAAAATGAAAATGCGAATAGAGAAAGATGATGATCAAATCAAATATATCTCGATTCTAAGAAAACATACAGATAAAAGTATTTCTGAAATAAAAGAAGCAATAAATAAAAATGATTTTATTTTATCATATAATTTATTAGATATTGATGAATTGAAAGAGATGAAAAACATTATAAGTTTACTAGAAAAAGCTGGAGCTAAAATGCATATTTATGAAGATAGTCGAGAGGTTAGTGTTGAATTTTTAGATAATCTTATTGAATCTTATTTAGATACAGAAAGGTATCTAGAAGAAGTGGATGAGCAAATAAATGAAGATTAATTTTTGTGGCTTTGAAACAGATGACAAGTTGGACTGTATAAATTAGTCACTATAAACCCTTCATATGAATTTAAGGAAGATCAATTTGGTGACTGACTTAGCAATAATACTCCCAGAAGAAATAAGTATTTTCTCAGATTTTATCCAAGATATTTCAACAGAAGAAGTGGATGAGTATATAGGATATATTCAAAATGTTATAGATGGAGTTTATGAAAACTTTGAAATTACATTGAATGCTACCAGTGCAAGTATCAAAAGAGAAGAGACAATCGTTGAACATCATTATAGAATTGAAGAACCTCATGAAAATAAAATTGAAACAAAAGAATTCATAAGGCTGTTGTTAATTTGGAAAGAGAAAATACCAGAAATATCCGAAGATTAAATATCATATTGACGATTAGAATAATGATTCAGGCACTTGATTAGTCCTTTAGGCTACAAGTGCTTTTGTTTAATTAGAGATCTTAAGATGTTTGAATACAAAAAGTAAGGTAACCCTAAAATGGTGATCTCTATGAATAACAACAGAAACTCCAAAATCGAAACCTTAAAAAGAAAAAGCAGAAGAAAGCATTTAATAAACGAGTTAAGCTATATGACACTTCCAGAAAATACATTTTTAGATATCGAAGAAAATCAATTGTTTTGTTAAAAGGTTTTTACTTTCCTTCAATCAAGAGAAGAGAAAGTTCAAATACATGGAAACCACTACCGAGAGCATATTGAGAAGTCTGAACAAATGTTAAAGGAAATGGTTAAAAAGGTAAAAATAACACCTACACAAGGCAGATTACTATTTTTTCGAGATCATGAAATTGAAGCCCTTTTAGTGAATGTGGGTGAAGTGTTTAGTCATTTAAATCAGCTTCTTGAGCAGACCAAATTTTCAACTGGATATGGTGATTTTCTTTTAGTCGCAGAGGATTTTCGTTTTGGTTTATGCATAGAGCGAACGGAATATTATTATGAGCTAAGTATTTGGGGGTTATAATAATTAACGATGAATAGAGTTGACACATCTTTTAGGGAGTGGAATTAGCCACTCTTTTTTTCTAACGATGGAGTCATACGCTTGATCGATGATTTTCTCTCAAATTTAAGCAATTCACTATCATTACCTTTCACATTCATATAAAATAAGAGCAGTGAAAAATTGAAGAAATGCTTGATACATGAAGGGCATGTAAGCGGTGAGCTGCATGACATGATGAGATGTATGAACGTGAAGGCTGCAAAGCTGTTCTTTCTCACATATGAGATCTTATAAGCGATCACTTCATTGCGATGGTGTTGAGGGGTGTGTCAGGATGAGGAATCCGTATGTGAGAACGGCTTCTAGTCTATATATTAATTACTTTTTATTAGGTATGGTCAATATAATTTTGGCTTCCAATATGCCATTTTTAATCAAACAGTTAGATACCAATAGTGCAGGAATTAGTTATATGATTTCGGCGCTTGGCATTGGCAGGGTGCTTACGTATGGTCTATCGGGCGTGCTGTCAGATCGTTTTGGGCGTAAGCCGGTCATTTTGGTTTCGGGTGTGCTGATGGCAGTGTTCCTGATCGGAATTCCGTTGTCTCCAAATTATCAAATCGCGTTTGCGTTTGCGATTTTGGCAGGGGTCGCAAATTCGGCAATGGATGCAGGAACGTATCCTGCATTAATGGAGGCTTTTCCGCAAAACTCGGGATCTGCGAATGTGATGGTGAAGGCCTTTATCTCGATTGGGGCAACCATTTTGCCACTGGCGATTTTCTTTTTAGCAGAGCATGATTTGTTTTATGGAATGGCATTTTTTGTTCCTGCTCTGATCTATCTTGTGAATGTCTTGATGCTGTGGACCTTGCCATTTCCGAATCATCGCAAGGTGGAGCAAGTCCAGGTAACGGAGCATGACGGACTTCCGCGCTTCTCGACAGAGCCTACATTTTGGAGAGAAGGGATCGCACTCATTGTGATCAGCTTTACGTCAAATGGGCTGTACGCCTTGCCGCAAATTTGGCTTCCGACGTATGGTGAGGCCATATTGGGGATGACATCGGGCAGTGCTGTGAAACTGCTCAGTTACTATAGCATGGGCGGGCTGCTGTCTGTCGTGATGCTCGCATTTCTGTTGCGCCGTTTTGTCCGTCCGGTCACTGTGCTGCTGATCTATCCAATCATTACACTAGTTTCTATTTGTGTACTCTTGGTCGTGAAATCCCCAGTCATAGGAACCGTCAATGCTTTTGTATTGGGATTTTCAACAGCAGGAGTCTTTCAGCTGACGTTAACTGTGATGGCTGAATTCTTCTGGAAAAACAAAGGGACGATGACAGGAATTATTTCCACAGCGGGCGGCGTTTCGGCTATCGTCATCCCGGTCGTAACAGGCTTAATTCAGAGTCACTCGTCCATTTTACAAATCTTTATGTTCGATGCAGTGGTGGCTGTTGCGGCCATTATCGGCGCACTGTATATCCTGTATCGATACCGCCAAATCATGGTACATGATTAAAAAAAAGACGACCTCCGCTTAGGAAGTCGTCTTTCTTTTGTTTAGAAACGGTCGTTTTCAAAAAGAATCTGTTTCACTTGATCAACTGGCATATCTTCACCAGTAAAGAGTTTGTAAGCAAGGGCACCTTGCCATAGCATCATGCCAAGACCGTTAATCGTTTTGGCACCAGCTGCTTCTGCTTGCGCAAGAAGTTTTGTTTTTTGCGGGTTGTAGACGACATCTGTCACGATTAAGTCTTTGCGTAATACATCAAGTGTATCGTCAATAATGCTGAGCTCATCTAATGGTTTCATGCCAAGGCTTGTCCCGTTTGCTAAGATCGCACTTTCAGCTACTTCACGACGGAACGCGTCTTTGTCTTCAAGTGGGAAAATGTTCGCTTTGACACCAAATGATTTCATTTCTTCGTTGATGTACGTCACATTTTCTTCAGCTTGAACAAAATATTGATCATTGCGAGCGAAAATACTAATTTCACGAATACCAGATTGTGCAAGCTGAATCGCAATCGGAGTAGCGGCACCGCCAGAGCCAACGAGTGTGACCTTTTGTCCAGCTAATTCAACGCCATGCTCAATCAAGTTTCTCACGTAGCCAAGACCATCTGTGTTGTAGCCAATCAGCTTGCCATCCTTGTTCACAACGGTGTTGCTTGCACGTGTGTATCTTGCAGAATCGTCTAGTTCATCTAAGTAATCTAATACTTTCATTTTGTTCGGCATAGAGACGTTAAATCCAGCAGCACCCATTGCTTTCATACCGTATACGGCTGCTTCTAGTTCATCATTCCCTACTTCAAATGCGAGGTAAGCATAGTTGATCCCTGTTAGTGTATAGCCAAGGTTATGCATCCGTGGTGAAAGGCTGTGCCCGATTGGTGTAGCAAGAAGACCGACTAATTTTGTTTTCCCATCAATATTTCGTTCATGTATGTTTGTCATGATTGACATCTCCTTTAATTATCTAAATAATTTTTTCATGCGTCCAAGAACAAAGACCGCTAGCAATACGCTCATAACCGCAATGATCATATCGAAAAATAACGTCATTTTAATATCGTACGTGCTGACCAACCCACTTGTAATGAGCGGCACGAGAATAAACGCGGAGCTTGCCGCAATGTTGACGTAGGATGAAGCCGTTGCTTTGTTTGTCGGGAATAGTTTCATCATGATACTCATCGCCAGCTGGAAGATTCCCGCTGTAAATAGCCCTAAGAAAAAGGTGCTGACAATCACAATGCTGTATGTTTCGATTTGAAATAATGAAAGCATCGCAAGGAATGCTCCAATCGGATAAATAATTGCCACCATAATAGGTGAAATGAATTTATCTAAGACGATCGACAGCAAGAGAACAGACACCAGTGCACCGATACTAAAATAAGATAGAAGCTGTGTGGCTTGTTCTGTGCCAAGTCCGATTAATTTTAACCCGAGCTGCGGAAGCCATGTCTGCCATACGACAAACAATGCAGTCGACGTGAACCCCATGAGTACAACAGCTAAGCCTTCACCAAGCATTTTAGGTTCTTCCTTCATTTGTTCCTGTACTGGAAGGTCACCTTGTGAAGAGACTTGCTTATGGTTCGGGAACGGCATAAAGATTAAGTAAATCCCAACAAGTAAATAAAGAAGCCCTAGTCCAAAGAACGCCCAGCCCCAGAAGATGTCATGTGCAATAAGGAATGCCAGGATAAATGGAAGAACAGTCGCTCCAATTGAAACGGACGCCTTGACTAAAACAGAAGCTGAACTTGCCTTTTTAGGAAACGATTCTGTCAAAGCAGGATATGTTCCCGAATCAAGTAACGAGTTTGCAATCCCAGCAGAAATCGCAAAGATAAATGCTAGTGTATAACTCGTTGTCGTTGGAATACCGATTAAGAATAATAAGTAAAGAAAGTTTCCTGTAATAATGACAGGCTTACGTCCCCAGCGGTCGGCTAACCGGCCTGAGAAAAAGAGAGCAACCAGTTTACCAATTCCGATCGCCGATACAAGCAAGCTGATTTTCGGAATATCCACATGGTAGCGTTCAGATAAGCTGTCCATGTTGGAAGCTACAATAATATTGATCATGCCGAGCATGAAGTAGTTTAAATACATGCCAACAGACGATTTAATATAAGGATTTTTCATGTTCCCACTCCTATATTTGAAACCCCTTTAGGGTCAAATTCTTTGTATAATCTTGATTATTTCCTTACATGTACATAAGTCCATCACAACACCCCTTGTGTGATTGATGAGTAAATTAATGAATATTCATCTCTTCTTCAATCAAGTACATCGTTCTACTAAAATGTAAAAAATTTTAACAGTCTTGATTAGAAAGTGAAACTTCATGATTTGATCAGAATCATAAAAAACCAATTTCAACTGTTTTTTGATAGAAATAACGATATGAAGAAATAGGTATAACGATATACTAAAAGAAGCAACGAGATAAATATACTCCTGTGTTTTAAATGTGTCAAGTTTATGACTTTGTGATTTAAAAAAAGAAAAATGAAACAAAGAAATAGTTGACTTGATCAATAAAAAAAGAGAATTGCTGTACGCAATTCTCCCTTTTCATGATGATGAAGAGGTTTCTCTAATATGAAGTTGAGGCTTTAAGATCAATCGTTGCAGCTCTTCATCCTGTTCGTTCATTTTATGATATAAAAGGTTCGCTGCTTTGACCCCGATGGATCGGGGGAAGGAGGAAACTGTGGTGAGCGGCGGATGGTACATCTCCGCTTCAGGAACATTATCGAATCCAACCACATCGATATCTTCACCAGGCTTAATGTCCCGTGCTGACAGTTCTTGAATGACCCCAAATGCGACCAAGTCACTAAAACAAAAAATAGCAGTAGGGGGATCGGTCTGGTCGATGACTTGGGTAAGGGCTTCTTTCCCGCCTTCACGAGTAGGTACCATATCAATAATAAGAGATTCATCAATTGTTAGGTTTGCCTCATCATGGGCTTTTTTGAAACCTTTCATCCGCTCAATCCAAGTCGATGAGGTCTTGATGCCGCCTAAGAAGGCGATACGCCGATGCCCCTTTTGAAGAAGATGATGAACCGCCATCCAAGCACCTTGTTCATAATCAACACCGACATAGTCACATTGCACATCTGATAATTCACGATTTGCCAGTACTTTTGGGGTGCGAATTTGATTTAATTGTTTGACCGTTCGTGCAGAGCTTTTTGAAGCTGGGTTTAAAATAATCCCGCCCACTCGGTGCTCTACCATTGTGGAAATGAGCCGCTCCTGTTTATCGACACTGTCAAAGGTCGTACCAAGTAAAACAGTATAGCCTAGTGATTCAAGCGTGGTTTGCACGCCAATTAAAAACTCAGAAATAAAGGTGTTAGAAATATCCGTGACAATCACACCAACGATATTTGAGCTTTTTGACCGCATGTTGGCAGCAACGCGGTCGTATACGTATCCTAAGTCCTCCATGGATTGCAGTACTTTTTTTCGAGTGGCTTCAGAGATTCTAGGATTATTTCGAACAACAAGTGATGCCGTTGAAGTCGAAACACCGGCATGCTTGGCGACTTCCTGTAATGTGACACGCTGTTTGTTCATTTTTTTCATTTGTTTTCACCAACTTCCATGGATTGCCTAACTTTGTTCTTGATAAGAGGGATTTCTCCATCAAACGGGGCGAACATCTTTTGATTTATTATACATGAATCAAGGGGGATTGATGAAGTGAAGTTATATGACTGCCACCGTCAATCATAAAAGATTTCCATTGACAGCTTTCTTTTAGAGGCGTAAAATATGAAATTATTCAGAAATAGCAACATTTTAATTAAATAATGAAGGCTATGATTGCTGTGGGTCACACTATGGCAGGAGCAGCTTCTGGAGAGACCGCATGTATGTGCGGCGCCGAAGGGTTCACAATCTCAGGCAAAAGGACAGAAGAGTACGAAATATTGTATTTGTAATGCATGGATGATGCCGTGTATTGCTTTTCTCTATTTTGCTATTCTTTTATGACCGTGAGATTGGAGCGCATCCAATCTCTTTTTTTATGGACTTTTTGAGAGTTCATTATTTCAGTATAAGATCGTGTCGTAGGAGGGCGTTAGCATTGGAACAACAAGAATTGAAACGAGATTTATCAAACCGCCATGTTCAGTTGATTGCAATTGGCGGAACCATTGGAACTGGGCTGTTTTTAGGCTCTGGAAAGGCCATTCAATTGGCAGGTCCATCGATCATTTTTGCTTATTTAATTGTCGGAATGGCGATCTTTTTTGTCATGAGGGCACTTGGTGAATTGCTCTTATCGAAGACAGGCTATCAGTCATTAACCGATATTGCAGAGGATTACCTTGGTCCGTGGGCATCCTTTGTGACAGGGTGGACGTATTGGTTTTGCTGGATTATGACCGCGATGGCGGATGTTATTGCTGTCGGAGTGTATGTGCAGTATTGGTTTGACATCCCGCAATGGATTCCTGCTATCATTTGTTTGTTGATTTTACTAGGGTTTAATTTATTAACGGTGAAGCTTTTCGGAGAAATGGAATTCTGGTTTGCACTTATTAAAGTGATTACGATTCTATTATTGATCGGCGTTGGAATTGTCCTTTTAATCATTGGTTTTCAAACAGATACAGGACCGGTGACGGTAACGAATCTTTGGTCACACGGCGGACTATTCCCGCATGGTGTCGCAGGCTTCTTACTGTCATTCCAAATGGTCATCTTTGCGTATGTGGGAGTGGAACTGGTCGGTGTGTCCGCAGCAGAAACAGCCAATCCACAAAAAAACATCCCGTCTGCGATTAATAAAATTCCATTAAGAATTCTATTTTTCTATGTGGGCGCCATTTTTGTCTTACTATGTATCAACCCATGGACTGAGCTCAGTGCATCAGAAAGTCCTTTTGTGAAAACCTTTGGGCTGATTGGAATTCCAGTAGCAGCGGGACTCATTAATTTTGTTGTCTTGACGTCTGCGGCTTCTGCTTGTAATAGCGGTATGTTCTCGACGAGCCGAATTTTGTATAATCTCAGTCATCAAAAACAGGGCCCATCTTCCTTTGGCCGCCTGAACAAGCACGCTGTTCCAAGTAATGCACTATTCGTTTCAACGATTGTGGTATCGGTCGGTGCTCTCTTAAGCAAGCTGATTCCGGAACAAGCCTTTGGTATTGTCACAACCATCAGTGCCATTTGTTTCATTTGGGTATGGAGTATTATTTTAATTTGCCATTTGAAATATAAAAAAACAAAGCCTGAACTGCATGCAGTATCTACCTTTAAAGCGCCGTTCACACCTTTTGTGAACATTTGTGTTCTTGTCCTTTTTGCTGCCATTCTTGTGATCATGCTGTTTGCGGATGCAACACGTCCGGCGCTCTTGTTAACACCGATTTGGTTTGGATTCTTATTATTGATTTATGCCCGAAAGAAACGCCGTGCGTCATAATGGACAGAAAAAGCACAGCCTTTCCAGTAGGCTGTGCTTTTGTTCATTTAACGATTTCTAATCCTGAACATATAATTTGCATTCAAAATGATTAAAACAAGTCCAATCACTATGATTGAGAAGAGCTGAGAGTGATTGGCGCCAAGGGAATACACAATCAGAATAAACATGGCACCGATCAATAGGGTATTCATCAATTGATACGTATGAAACAGTCCGCCAAGCATCACATGTTTTTCACCTTCGTCCGAAATAGCGAGCAGCTTTTTACCATAATCTTTGTCAGAAGGGCTTGGTAGGTTGCGATTAGGGTAGACAAGCTTTAGAACGGATATAGCTACGTAAGAACTGATAATGGTGACGATAAATAAAGCAACATTGACGAGAATCAGCCAAATAGGCTGCTCGATGACGATGGCCATACCGATGGCAATAATGGACAAAATGGTACTCACCGTATTGGCTAAAGTCAAATCAGTAAAGGTGCGATACTGTTTTGCTTCGAGTTCATCCTCTTCATCTCCAGATACCGAAAGTGATACTCTTTTCTTCATACGTGAAATCCCTGAAAAACAATAAACAATCAATACAATCGTCAAGCCACTGATGACAAGAGTCGCTTCAAATGCAATATCAAGAAGGGTCATTTCAAATTCGGCAGCCAGCAGACAGTAAGCGCCGAGAAAGCCAAGGAGAGCACCTAAAAGCATTTTGTATATAGTTTTCATGATAGTTCATCCTCCTCGAATAGAAAAATACGTTCAATGGGTTCCTGAAAAATTCGTGAAAGCTTAACAGCGAGCAAGAGAGACGGCATTAATTCATCGCGTTCCATTAAGCTGATGGTCTGACGAGAAACTTTTGCACGATTGGCAAGCTCAGTTTGGTTCAAACCATCACGCGCACGAAGCTCTTTTAATCGATTTTTCATTCTGTCACCTCAATTTTGATCTGAATCTTTCTTTGATTGTAAAGCATATTATTCAATTTGACAAATAAAGTTGTCAAATTGATAAAAATAATTGTCAGAAAGATCATCTTTCTTCAAAAGATGAACCATGATACGCTAAAAGAAAGAGAAACAGAAAATAGGTGATGCCCGTGTTCATTGACCAATTAAAAAATGACTTACATCAATCTCAACCGTTATTTATTGGAGAAGAAACAGCGTTCAAAGCTGCAGTCCTTGTCCCTTTGGTGCAAGTAAACGGAGAATGGCATATTTTATTTGAGGTGCGATCGCTCATCATGAGAAAACAGCCGGGTGATATTAGCTTCCCTGGTGGCAAACTCGACGGCAGCGAAACAGCACAGGAAGCTGCATTGCGAGAAACACATGAAGAGCTGGGGATTCCGCCAGAATCGGTGGAGATTCTTGGACAGCTTAGTCCTTACATTGCGTCTCCATCCTTCGTGGTCTATCCATATGTCGGGATCATTGATGAACAAAAAGTGAAACACTCCTTCAATCAAGAAGAAGTAGAAGAGACCTTTACCGTGCCTCTATCATGGCTAAGTCAATATGAGCCGTACTTACATCATGTATCCGTTCAGCCAACACCTGCTGAGGATTTCCCTTATGAAAAAATCATGAATGGTGAGAAGTACCGCTGGGGGAGTCGTTCGATAGAGGAATGGTTTTATGATTATGAAAACTACACCATTTGGGGATTAACAGCCCGCATATTAAAACATTTTGTGACCGTTGCAAAAAGAAATTCCTAGAGATTCGCTCTCTAGGAATTTGTTGTTTTCAGCCGTTCTTTCGCTGTTTGTTTTCCTTTACCAATTGGAATAGGCGCTCTCGCTTGGCTCAGTCCATAGGAAGGCATATTCACATAGACGGATTCATACGAGCCGGCTTGAATTTGATACGTTTCATGATAAATACCCACTGCGTCATTGTTCTGAGCCCTCTGATGGAAGTTCTTCCACGCAGCCAAATGTTTTTCCATCTTCGCATAAGCCAGAAGGTCATCTGTTGATTTCCAATATTGGATCATCGCTGTCGTACGTAAGCCAAAGTAATTCTCTGTCCCGAGGAAACCAAGCTCATCTTGATGGGTATACAGCTCTCTGATCATGCCAGGCATCGCCATGAACACAGGCATCCATTGATGAACCGCCCAGCGTTTGTTGATCCGCATGCCGATAATAAACACAACAATCGAGTCAGAATTCTCTGTTGTAAACCTGCCAGCACGTATGTCTTTTTTCATTCATTTACCCTTCCTTCTTCATCAATTGGGATGTTTCCACGCACCAATCAATTCCTGCTTGAGCCACTCTTTTTCCGTAATCTAAAGTAAACAGCCAATACTTCGCATCTGCTTCATCTGGATAAAGCTCTTGAATGTTTTCTTCAATCGAAACATAGGTCTCATAACGGATACGAAGCTGTCTTTCATAATCCTGTAGAAGCACCAGTTTTTTCTCAATCGAAAGATATTGACCGAAGAATAACTTTAATAACACTTCATTTCGTTCTGTTGGTAACTGATCGAGAGGCTTTGCCAGCCACTCTCTTAACGTCTCCAGCCCTTTTTCAGTCAGATGATATTCCCGCTTGTCGGAGCGGCCTGACGAAGAAGCAGGTGAAACCTCAGCAAGCCCTTCCTCGACTATTAACTTTAAAGCTGGATAAATTTGTCCATAACTAATTTTCCAAAAATGATGCAAGCTCTTATCAATTAATTGCTTCACTTCGTAACCAGACTTACAATCTGTCGTTAAAATACCTAAAATCGCATACGTCGTATCATTGTATTTTTTCATATCAGCACACCTATCTAAAAGATATATCAATTAGATATATAATAAATTTGAAATGAATAAAAAGCAAGAAAATAATAATTGATAGATTTATATTTTTGAAATACAGGAGATAAATCATAAATATGGTAATATATACTTGATGTGTAACGTGCTTGCGCATCTATTCATAAAAGAATGGAGGGTGTACAAATGAAGTTGAGGAACATAGGAATATTGTTCATGATTGTTACACTATTGATTGGTGTTGGAAGTTTTGGAGGAAACAAAGCATCTGCTAAAAAAGAATCACTGAATCAATCTTATGCATATGCCTATAAAACAAAGGACAATGTCAGTTGGCTAAAGGTGACTGAAAAGAAAGGCAAGGTCACGGGTTACCTAAACGGTAAGGGTGTTAAGGTTGATCCAATTGAACCTTTTATGGTGAAAACAAAATACAAACTAACGGGGAAAACCACCAAAAAAGGATACAAACTTAAAGTCCAACAAAAGAAGAAAACAATCGTATATGACATCTATTTTTCTGGAAAAGATCTCATGGTCAAAAAGCAAGGAGCAAAGAAAAGTAAACGCTATCAAGCTGTTGATGAGAAGAAATTGAAGGAATACAACAAAGCCATTGATAAGCGCTATGATGAGTACGTGGATACAGCAGAAGACCGTTACTATGAGATCATAGGGAAATACACAGATAATTTAAATAAAGCCTACGGCTATCTGTATACTGCAAAAAACAATTCATATCAAATTTTCCTTGATATCGAAGAAGCCGTTTTTGAAGGGGATTTTTCAGGGGCTATTACAATCTCCAAAGCCACAGGGAAGAAAAGTAAGCCATTGAAAAAAGAAAAATATCAAGCAGTTGGAACCACAGGTTTTAAAAACTTTTGGGTATATCCCACACCAAAAATAAAGTGTGGCTTGTCTAAGATGATAGGGTCATCTGATGTAGAGGCTTCCTATATAGAGTTACCGATTTGGAAAAACAATGAAAAAATGAAACTGAAAGCTGTGAATAAGAAACAATATCAAAAGCAAGAAGAAGCATTTAAAAATGCCGCAAAGAAAAAAGCAAAGAAAAAATAAGATAATAATCAAATCAGATAGGACATTGAGACTATCTGACTTTTTCGATTTAAATGTCCTCTAAAGTAAAATGAGACCGTTTTGATGACATTAGACTTGTAAAAAAATATTTTTTAAATTCAAAAATATATGTTGACGCTTACATTAACTCGATATATACTAAAATCAAATCCAATATTGATAAATTAGACATGTGACTGGTCATGCAGGCAGGATCTAAAAACGATGAATTTCTTTAATTTGTCGTTTTAGGTCCTTTTTTTGTTGCTGAAATATAGGTCTCATGTATGAGAAAAGGGGGAGAAAAAATGGATTACACACAGGTTGCCAAAGACGTTTTACAGCATGTAGGTGGCAAAGAAAACATTGCGCACCTTGAGCACTGTTCAACAAGACTTCGCTTCACACTAATTGATCAGAAAAAAGCAGATGTACCAGCACTAGAAAAAACACCAGGTGTCATAGCTGTCAGAATGTCAGGACAATGCCAAGTGGTCATTGGGAATGACGTCATTGAAGTGTATCAAAAGGTAACAAAATTAATGGGCGGCAGCTCGCCTGGACAAGACGTGCCATCCAATCAGCCAAAAGAAAAAAGAAAAATAGGCACAGTTCTGTTAGATTTCATTGTAGGTGTCTTCCAACCGCTTGTTCCAGCTATCGCAGGCGGAGGGATTTTAAAATCATTTCTTCTCCTTTTCTCTCTATTAGGCTGGATGGATGCAAAGGGTCAAACCTATCAAATATTGAACATGGTAGGGGACGCACCGCTTTACTTCCTGCCTTTACTAGTCGCTGTAACGACGGCGAATAAACTAAAGGTGAACCCACTGGTCGCATTATCAGCAGTCGGTGCGCTTCTTCTTCCGAACATGACGGCTATGCTTACTGAAGGTGCGCAATTGCTGTCATTCGACGTGAAAAATATAGCTTATGCGTATCAAGTGTTCCCAGCAATCCTTTCTGTATTGCTTTACGCTCAAATGGAAAAATTCTTCACACGATTTTCACCAAAACCAATTCGGATTTTCTTTGTTCCAATGATGTCATTAGTCATTACTGTACCAGTTACATTACTTCTATTAGGACCGATTGGTTTTACAGCAGGACAAGGTTTTTCATCCATCATTCTTGCAATGTTTAATACAGTAGGCTGGGTAGCTGTCGCGATTTTAGCAGCAGTCCTCCCATTCATGGTCGCATCAGGTATGCACAAAGCAATGGTCCCTTATGCAGTCACAACGATGGGAACCCTTGGGAAAGAAGCACTTTATTTGCCAGCATCACTTGCACATAATATTGCGGAAAGTGGAGCGTGTTTCGCTGTAGCACTACGCACAAAAGACAAGGTACTCAGATCAACAGCCATTTCGGCAGGGATTTCAGCATTTTTTGGTATCACAGAGCCTGCTTTGTATGGTGTGACACTTCAAAATAAGCGAGTCCTTGGAAGTGTCATGATTGGTTCGTTTGTTGGCGGGATCTTCATTGGATTAGTTGGTATACAAGCCTTTGTACTTGTTGGCCCTGGATTAGCAAGTATGTCGATGTTTATATCAGATGAGCTCCCACGAAATCTAATGTTTGCTGTCATTGGAGCAGTCATTTCCTTTATTGTCGCTTTCATTGCTGCTTTTGTGTTAGGTAAGGATAAAACAGAAGAAGAAAAGACAAATGATCAAGCTGCATTTGCTGAACAAATTGGAGCAGGTGAAACATTCAAAAGTCCTGTGATTGGTCAAATGATCTCTCTATCTGAAGTAAAAGATGATATTTTCTCTTCAAAGGTCATGGGAGACGGAATTGCGATTGTCCCTTCAGAAGGAGCGCTTTATGCACCAGTAGATGGTGAAGTGACCATGCTGTTCGAAACAAATCATGCACTTGGTATGAAAACGGACCAAGGCGTTGAAGTATTATTCCATATCGGCATTGATACCGTGCAATTGGAAGGACAGAATTTTCACCCAAAAGTTCAGGCAGGAGAACGTGTTCAAGCAGGAGATTTACTGATTGAATTTGATGTAGAAAAAATCATAGCAGCAGGTTATGATCCAGTTACACTTGCTGTAATCACAAATACAGATCAATATGATATAAAGGTACAGCCATTACAAGAGGTCAATCGTCAAGATACATTGATGGTGGTCACACAATTAGGAGGCTAAATATATGACAACAATTAAAGGTTTTCCAAAAGGGTTTTTATGGGGTGGCGCCATTGCCGCCAACCAGGCAGAAGGCGCCTGGAATATAGATGGAAAGGGACCATCAGTTGCAGATATTGCAATGTA
This sequence comes from Bacillus sp. FSL M8-0266, assembly GCF_038613425.1. Taxonomy (NCBI): domain Bacteria; kingdom Bacillati; phylum Bacillota; class Bacilli; order Caryophanales; family Bacillaceae; genus Bacillus; species Bacillus sp. FSL M8-0266. The sequence goes on along the minus strand of NZ_CP152015.1, from coordinate 3,708,026 downwards.
TCGTTCCAATTTAAGTGTAGAAGATTATGAAGGACACCTTGCTGTGACTTCTGAAAATATAGATCGTGCAATAAAAGATCCAGACGATAAAAAGTACCCTAAACGCAGAGGTGTTGATTTCTATCATCACTATAAAGAGGATTTGGCTCTATTTGCTGAAATGGGCTTTAAAACACTTCGCATTTCTATTGCATGGAGTCGGATCTTCCCTACTGGAGAAGAAGCTGAACCAAATGAAAAAGGGCTGCAATTTTATGATCGTGTATTTGCCGAAATGAAAAAACTCAATATAGAACCGATTGTGACACTCTCTCATTATGAAATGCCTTTAGCCCTTAGTGTGAAATATAACGGCTGGGTGGAAAGAAAAGTGGTCGATCTCTTTGTGAAGTTCGCCAATGTTTGTTTCGAACGTTATCAACATGCTGTGAAATATTGGCTGACCTTTAATGAAATTGATAGTATTCACCGCCACTCATTTATTACAGCAGGAATTATTCCCGATCGTTGCCCAGAAGGTAAAGTAGAAGAGACCGTGTATCAAGCGCTTCATCATCAATTTGTTGCATCTGCTCTTGTAACAGCTGATTGCCATCGTATTATCCCAGGTAGCCAGGTTGGGTGTATGCTGACAAAATTGACAACGTATCCGCATACGTGTCATCCGAATGATGTGGAACAAGCCTTAAAACAAAACTTAGAAAACTATTTCTATGCAGATGTTCAGGTGTTTGGCGAATATCCACCACTGATTACACGGATGCTTGAGAGAAAAAATATTCATATTCAAATGGAAGCAGATGATCTCAACATTCTAAAAGAAAATACAGTCGATTTCATCTCATTTAGCTACTATATGTCTTTAACTGAATCCGCCCAAGAAGGGTTAGAACAGACAGAAGGGAATACGATTCGTGGAGTCAAAAACCCTTATCTGCCTTCAACTGACTGGGGCTGGCAAATTGATCCGGTTGGTCTGAAAATTTCTTTAATCGAACTGTATGATCGCTATCAAAAACCTCTTATCATTGTCGAAAATGGAATGGGTGCAAAGGATGTAGTTGAAAGTGATGGCTCTATCCATGACGACTATCGGATTAACTATTTTAAAGAGCATTTCCGTCAGATGAGAGAAGCGATTGAAGAAGGCGTCGATCTCTTTGGATATACGAGCTGGGGCTCAATTGATATTATTAGTGCAGGTACATCACAAATGTCAAAACGCTATGGCTTCATTCACGTAGATCAAGATGATGATGGGAACGGAACATTAAAACGATCTCGAAAAGACTCTTTTTATTGGTACCAAAAAGTCATTGAGACAAATGGTGAATCGCTTGATTGAACACCACAATCATGAAAACAGGTGATGACGATGTTTAAAATCAAAAAAGTTTTAAACTCGAGTGTGGTCCTGGCTGAAGATCAGAACCAACAGGAGATGGTTTTGTTTGGCCGTGGGATTGGCTATGGACAGAAACCGGGTCAAATGATAGAAGAGAAAAATGCGGATCAAGTCTTTATGTCAGTCGATAACATGAGAGCAAAAGAATTTCTTCAATTGTTAGATTCAATGCCTCAAGAGTTTATCGATTTAACTCAGCGCATCGTCCAATATGCAGAAAAACGGTTAAATTCAAATCTAAATACAGGTGTTTATTTTACCTTAATGGATCATTTGAATTTTGCTGTTGAACGACATAAAAAGAATATTAATATTACGAATCGCGTGTACTGGGAAATCAAAAATTACTATACTGAAGAATTTGAAGTAGGGAAGTACGCTCTTGAGTTAGTCAATGATACAATGGGCATACAATTACCAAAAGAAGAAGCTGCCAATATCGCCTTTCACTTAATCAATGCATTAGGTGAAGAATCCGATTCAAAAGATAGCATGAAATATGCCAAAATGATCGGGAGCATTGTCAATCTTGTGCGCTATACATTGAATAGGAAAATGGACCAAGAGAATATTCATTACAGTCGGTTCATTACACATGTGAAGTTCTTTGTAGAGAGGTTTTATGCAAATAAATTACTGTCGGATCAAGAAAATGAGTTGTTTGAACAAATTGCACACTTGTATCCTCAGGCGATGGATGTTGCTTTTAAAATCAAAGATTATATAAAACAGGTGCATAGTATCGTCATTCCTAATGATGAGCTTACTTATCTTGCGGTACATATACACCGCCTCATATCTTATCAGCAATTAAAATAATGGTGGAACCACTTGCCTTGTGATCAGGCAAGTGGTTCTTTGCTGTGATCAATTTTTATATTAAGTTCCGATAGGTCGTTCTGTTGTGCCAGGATTCGTCTCATTTAACGAATTGAAAGACACTGTTTGTCCGAAAACAACGATGGTTAAAGCGAGGATCAATAAACTCATTTTTTTCATTAGAATTCCTCCATTCAAATATAGGATGGTTCATGTGATAGGCTTCCTTCAAAAAGAGATAGGCTTTATGAATGGCACCTAAATCTTCAAAGTGTTTTGCAGCTAGTGCACTTAATTCACAGGCACCTTCAGCATCCTTTAATTCTTTTAGAATGCTGATTTCCTCGAAACAGGCTTGAGCTTTTTGAGACATATCCTCAGTAAAATATAGATGGTAAAGCAAATTCATTTTTGCTGTATAGATGGGGCATTTCTCTGATTCGTGTTTTTGGTTGACCAATTCGAAGTAATAGAGAGCTTGTGTTCTTTCATCAATAGAGAGCAGCTCTTTGACTAACATAAACATGGTGTGATGGAAATAGCACGATGAGAGGTAGTGTTCATCACTTAGAGCCTTTTCTAGGGCATCGATACATTTTTTCGATTCTCCAGCTTCGGCATACAGAATACTGATATTATGAAAAAGTTGTGAAGTTAGAAAATGATCATTTAGATTGTCAGCGATGTGTAATGCTTTTTTGTAGTAGTTTTCTGCTCTTGTGAAGTCGCCAATATCCATATAATTAGCAGCGGCGATGACAATGGCTGTCGCTAGTCTTCTTTCATATCCTTCATGACTTTTGAAAATATCTATAGCATTCTGAATATAGTGAAGAGAAATTAGGCTTTGACGAAGTAGCATATATAAGTTTGCGATTTTCGTATGGAATTCAGCTACTTCTATTTCATCCGGAATGTTTTGCAGTTTTTTCTCGGCAATTTTAAACAGTCCAATGGCTGATGCATAGTCTCTGTTATATGAAGCGTAAAGGGCTTTGTATAGGTAAAAATAGTATTCAATTAAGTCGTTTGTTTTAGAGGGGCAATCTAGCTCTGTCTGTTCATTCAGTTTTTTACCTCTTCGTTCATATATCATGAGTTTATACTTGCCTTCTAGCAATGAATAATAAGTCAATACCTCCTGATTCTCTTCCATTTCTTGAAGCAATTGCTTTAATTCTGTGTACATTGCGTTAGCACTTTGTACATCATGTTTGCGAATCGCAATTCGCCAATCATTTAAACGGTTCCCCACCTGTTCAGCAGAAATGATAGCCATGAAATTTCACCTCTTTAAGATCCTTTCACCTGTTTCACTAAAAAACGATATCACAATTTTTGGAAGAATATAATCATTTCTGTGAGGTGATTGCCAAGAGGTAATAAAAAGGACCTATGGTCATGTGATGTACGAAATTGTAATGGTGATTGAATGTTTTTACAAATGATTAAAATCTTTTTTTAATCGTCTAAAAAAGGAATATATACAATGGGTTTTATGATTATGATCAAAAATATCACTGGTATATTACAAATAAAGAGATTTTAGTTAATCGGTGGGTAAGTTGGAAGGTCGATCTATTAAAGAAAATCAGTTATGATGATGCTAGATCAAATTTGGAATAGACACGGATAGAAGCAGACAAAAATTAGTCTGTTGGAAAGGATGTTGATATGAAAAAAAGATTTAAAATCTTAAATTGGCAAATCACAGTGATTATGGCGACGCTGTTACTTGTTTTAGTGACTCTGTATATGTCAAAGAGATACTTTTATAGCAAAGAAATCGAATTGCTGACAGAATCTTGTCAACAAGTAGGCGGCAAAATCATACTAGAGACTAATAGTTTGTCTATGGATTATTCATTTGAGTGCCAGGAAAAGTAAAACAGGCAGAAAGGCTGCCTGTTTTATTCCAACTTAAAACCCTAAATCTTGAAGCCATTGATTTAATCTGGTCTCCCGTTTCTCGGCAGTTGACTCATCATCATATCTCCCTAAATGTAAGCTAGCCGTTATTTCTCCGTCATTCATAAACATGATTCTTTCAGAACGAAGAGCAACCTTTGGGTCATGTGTGACAAGCAGTAGTGTCGCTCCTTCAGAATGGATTTTCGAAAATATATTCATCACTTCCTTCGTTGTATTGGAGTTAAGAGCACCTGTTGGTTCATCAGCGAAAAGAATGTCTGGTTCATTCATAAGCGCTCGACAGATAGAGACTCGTTGAAGCTGACCTCCTGATACTTCTGACAAATATCTATCTGCTAAATGATCAATATCGAGTTTCGCCATTAAATATCTAGCTCGCTCATTCACTTCTTTTCTTGGCTTTTTCTTTGTTAAGTAAGCTGCAACAATGATGTTATCAAATAGATTAAGATTTTTTAGTAAGTGGCTGTGTTGAAAGACAAATCCCATATCTGTTAAACGCAGAGCAGTTAACTGTTTATCTGTCATTTCTGATAATAAACTGCCTTTATATTTGATCTCTCCTGTTGAGGCTGATTCTATCCCGCTAAGCTGATAAAGCAAGGAGGTTTTCCCGCATCCGGAAGGTCCCATAATGGTCACAAATTCCCCAGGATTTATCGATAAATGGATATCTTTAAGAATGATTTGTTTCTGTCCTTTTAAAGAATCAATTTGCAAAGACAATCGCTTTGTTTCAATCAAGTGTTCCATGTGAAACATCTCCTTATGAAAGTGTATGACGTGTAGTTTGACTAGTAAATAACGTCTTCAATAACGAAGCAGTTAAAGCTAAGCTGATAATCAATAGTGTGATTGGGTACACAATTGACACCCATTGTGGTGCCAGCCACTGGAGGCTTGATGCCCCTAAGGATGCTCCACCTACACTCATTAAAGCTGGTCCAATCGAGTGGACAGCGATCGTGCCAATAAATGTGCCCAAAAAGATAACGACGATAAAACTTGTGATATATTGTACTGTTACATCTTTTTTAGAAAATCCAATCGTTCGTAATAAATGGTTTCGGCTTGAATCTTTTGCTTTTAACATGTGCAGAAACATGAATAACATCAAACTGGCGGTTCCAAAAGCAGCTAATGTAGACAAAAATGCAACGACTTTTACTAAAGATGCTGTGCTGCCGATTGTTTGATGAACGTATTCTTTCATATCTGTCACTTTTGCAGGAGATATCTCTTTTTCAAATACTGTCTTTTTCTCCGCAATTTCTACTCCTTGGTTTAGTTGGATTTGAATGGTTTTCCAAAGAGCTGTTTGAGGAAATGGCTGTGATATTGCTTTTGCTGTTTTCCCGCCGTTGGTGACATCCTGATAAATGCCAGTCACAGTTTTTTGAATTTCCTGCCCGTTTGTTACGAGAGTAATTTTTTCTCCAACCTTTTTTTGGAGTGAATCTGAGCTGAGCACTGATAAGGCAATTTCTTTCTTCTTTAAAGGCTGTCTCCCTTGTAAATAGGTGAGAGGAAATGCTGAGAGATTACCTGCTTCTAAATAGAGTGTTTCTAATGAATTCTCCTTTGATTTTGCCTGAAGAGAAGTTGTTTCATATATGGCTGATGCTTGAATGTCTCGATCATCACGAATCATTGATTCTATTTTATTAGTATTTTCCTTTAGATGATTTCCTTGTCGTATATCAATTCGAAGGTCACTTTGACCAGAGCCAAGATATGTGATGAAATCCGGCGATTGTAAGGTGTACCATAGCTGAATAGGCAGCAGCATCAAAAATGTACAAAGGGCCATAATACAAGTAATCGTTGTGTACAACTTCTTTCGTGATAACAGATCTTTTAAACCAAGCCAAATATTGACTGATATGAACCTGTTTTTTTTGAGATGCAAGGGTATTTGTTTTTTATCATTCGTTGAAATGACGCTGCCTTGAAGTGCTTGAGCAGCTGATACACGACCAAACTTTCTTAGGACAGTATAGCTGAAAGAAATGATGATCATTGCCATCACAACAGAAACACAAAGCGGGATGAACCAAGAAGTGAAAGAAGGCTGATTCCCCATGTATCGCTGAATATTGGCTGTAAACATATCACCAAATATAAACGTTAACCCATATCCTGCTATACACCCTATACCAGCAAGCAAGGCATACTTTCCAACGTATAATTGCTTGATTCTTGATAAAGGAATCCCAAGCACCTTCAATATTCCAATTTCACGTTCGTCCTCTTCTATAGAAGCCGTCATAGCAAGGTGGAGAGAGAGAAGGGCTATACCGATGAGCAGCATACAAGAAAGCAGCAGAATGGCGATCACCATTCCATCTGTCAATGCGTTCAGCATACGCAGCAAAGGTAATGTGACAGCAGGACCTTGTTGTGGAAGCTGTGATGACTGGTAGATTGCTTGAAAGGCATCTGCCTGCGCGGCATCATGCAATAAAAATTCAATTAAATATTCCTTTTTATGAAACACTTGATTCATTGCGTCCCAATCCTTGTGATGAAGAAGGAATCTTTTCGAACTAACGAGACTGGGGTTCATTTGTGCATCTCGCAAGAATGCTTTGATGCGGAAAGAGAATTGATTAGACCCTTTTCCAATCAGTAACGTTTCTCCTATTTTGAGATGATATCTTTGCTGAAAATAGATAGGGACAGCCACTTCACCTTTACTGACAGTGAGCTTTTCATTTTGTTCATTTAAAAGAAAATCAAAATAACGATTTTGTTTCACAAATAAATGATCCATCACACCTGCTTTGGCGGGTTCGTTTCCGAACTTGATATTTGCATGTTCAATTGGAATCATTGGGACGATTTGATGTGCTTTTACCATGGACTGCTTGCTTGAAAATGCCTCAATATCTTTTTCCTTTAGGCTGCCGTCATGCATTTGGACAAAGTCTGGTGCCTTGGCTGAATGGAGCAGATTAGAAATGGAACCATTCAGTTGTACTGTCATTTGAGCGGCGCTTGTTGCTAGAAATGATGTCATCATAATGCATATGGTTAAACCGGTGGAAATGAGACGGTGGCGGGTTAAGTCCTTCTTTATAAACGTCAGTCTCATGAGGCTGATTCTCCTTCATGTTGAAGCATATTTTTTGTTAAGTAGGCAAGGGCAAACATGAAAGTACTGACTATTAATACTGTCACATACATGTTTGCTGAAAACGTATTGAACAAGAACCCATACATCATTTGACCAAGCGGGGCAGCACATTGAGAAACCATTGTCAGATTTGCCATCACTTTTCCTAATTGACTATTTGGCGTTTTCTTTTGAACATGTGAAATCACAACGATTGAGATCATTGTAAGAAGCATAGCAATAGGAAGACATCCTGCTAGAAAGAGAAAATAAGCTGGATAAGTGCCAAATTGAAGAGCTGTGTTGGATGTAGAGAATGCGACAGGTAGCAAGATGATTGCGATGACGATCAGCCAGCGATATAAAGTAGGGATGCGCCAATGCTTTGCTACAAGTCCAACTAGCAGAGCTCCTGCGATGACGGCGAACTCAATCAAGCCCATGCCTACACCATACATGATGTCACCACTTTTCATTGTGACCCTTAAAATGATTGGACCACCTACGATAAAAAATGGCGTGAGGATGAAATTTAACATTGCAGCAAGCAACATGGCTCTTTTTAAAAATGGCTGACTGCCAATATAGGAAAATCCCTGTTTCATATCTTTTACGAGCACTTTGCCCATAGTTTCTGTAAGCGGGCTAGGTGAGAAGGATATGTTTAATCGTAAAAGCATGCATGCTGATAGAAAAAACACGATGGCACTTGCACCTATAATGGATTGACTTCCAATCAGTCCGTACAGAACCCCGCCGATAATAGGAGCGAGAACACCTGAAAGTGCCTGCACGCCATTGACGATCCCGTTTGCTTGTTCTAATTGTTCCTGTTTTACTAACTGTGGAATGCTGGACATCACAGCGGGAGCATAGAACGTACTCATCACACCAAGAAGCACCATGACCGCTCCGATCATAAAGAGTGAATCATTGCCTGAGAATAACCAAAAATAAAAAGCCAGAATCATGATGCCGGTGAGAACATCAAATAAAATCATTAAATTCCTTCTGTTAAACCGGTCAGCGATTGCGCCTGCTAAGGGGGAAAGAAGGAGCGGTACATTGGATAAAGCGAATAGTAAGGCATATAAGTCAACACGCTGAGTCATATCCAGCACGTGTAAAGATAGAACAAACCGAATTAAGGAAGACCCAAAAACAGAAATAATCTGTCCGAGCACGAGGTAAATAAAGTGGGATGAACCTCTTTTGGATAATAAAGACATGGTATCACTCTCCTTTTAGACCGACCGTCAGTCTATAATGTATGCAGGATTGGTATTGAAGTGACCAATCACTGATTATGTTCATCAAGTTCTCCAGTTAAACGTTTCAGAAGAAAGGAGAAGCTCCCCTTTTCTGCATGTAATGAGGATTCGAGGATATCGATAAAAGCTAGCGCGCGCTGCATACTCTCTTCGGCTGTCCATTGAAAAAGGCCCTCATCAAATATGACCTGTGCAGAAGCAAGAAGGAATTCCACCGTTTCTTGCGGGTACTTTGTTTTGAATGTCCCTTCTCCCACCCCTTGCTGAATGACATCAGCTAAAACGGGTGATAGTTCTTTAATCGCTTTGATTAAGCTTTTTTGGTGCATCTCCGCATTAGAAGGCTGATGAAATTGTTCAATCATGCCCTGTTTATTGCTTCCTTGCTGAGGCGATTGCGCCATGATAATACGAAATAGTTTGTCGACGACTGGAAGGTCTGGCTCAGCCGCAATACGTTTTGCCACGATGATATCTGCTTTGATGATCCTGTCAATAATGGCATCCATCACTTCTTCTTTGGATGAAAAGTAATAATAAAAAGTGCCTTTTGCAATGCCAACAGCTTTCAGAATGTCGATAATCGTTGTTTGCTGATAGCCTTTGGTAGAAAAAAGCTCTTCGGCTGCGTTTAAGATGTCATTTTTACGTTCTTCAGGATGTTTAACGGTTCTCATAAAGCCATCCTTTCTTTTGACTAGACTGTCGGTCGGTCTCTTGATTTGATTAAACACTTTTCAATGTACCTTTGTCAATGCCCCATTTTTAAACACTTTGCATTTATTGTGCAATGACACTATGATACATTGAATGAAAATACCTTCAGGAGAGATGCCTAATGCAATTTTTAACCACTGAATTGGCACAAGAAATGGTTGAACGTACGATGCGTATTTTAGATAAAAATATCAATGTGATGAATGCGGATGGTGTCATCATTGGTTCTGGTGAACGAAACAGGATTGGTCAGAAACATGATGGTGCACGACTTGTGCTAACAAGCGGGAACAGTATGGAAATTGACCACGATGCGTCCTTGCACTTAGAAGGAGTGAGACCAGGAATCAATTTGCCCATTTGCTTTCGTGAACAAGTAATTGGTGTGATTGGCATTACTGGTGAGCCAGAGGATATTCGGCATCATGCCGAGCTGGTGAAAATGGCGGCTGAGCTGGTGTTAGAGCAGTCTTTTCTGCTTGAACGAGTTCAGTGGCGGCAGCGAATAGAGAGTGAAATTGTCAATCAGTTAATTTCTGATTCGGACGTTGGTGATCATCAGCTAAAGAACCGAGCGGAATGGCTGGGAATGGATTTAGATAAGCACCGAATGGCCATCGTTTTTCAGCCAGTTCCATCCTCAGAAGACGCTGTGCATAAAATGATTCATGCGATTCAATACGATAAGAATGCGGATGATTTGCTTGGCATGACCTTTCGTCATGAATTGGTTCTTTTAAGGCAGCCGATTTCTGATCATTTTTTAAAGCATGCGGTTGGGCAGCTGCAAAGAACAATGGAAAAAGCAGTAGGAGGCCAGGTGCTGGTGGGGATAGGGACTGTCGCCGCCGACATAAGCCAGCTGTCATTGTCCTTTGAGCACGCAAGAGATTCCTTGAGGTTGGGGAAGGCTCTTGATCCTGAGGAAAGTATTTATTTTTTTGAATCTTATCAGCTGGAAAGGCTATTGATTACTGCAGGAGCTGTTGAAGAAAACAGTAGTTGGGTTGACTTTTACAAGCCATTAACACAAGAAGCTGAGCTTGCCCACACATTAAGAATTTACATTGAAGAGGGCGGTGATTTACAAAGAATTGTTGATCGGTTATTTATTCACCGGAATACATTGCGATATCGTTTAGATAAAATACAAGCTTTGACCGGAAAAGATCCCCGTCATGTGAAACAGTTGATGGAGCTTTATATGGTGCAGTTGATGAGTCAACTATCTTGATTGTGCATATGCACAATGAATTGAAGAGATAAATTAAAAAAGTTCATCTAGATTCACAACCTGATTCCCATTAGTAAACGCTTACAATTGAAGAAAGACATTTTGGGGGGATCGAGGATGAGTGGAGATGTGACAGTAAGTACACTAGGGGCCATGACGGCACTTGTGGTTGCGATTGTTCTTATTCTAAAAAAAGTATCACCTGCATATGGCATGCTGGCAGGTGCTTTCATAGGCGGCTTGGTAGGCGGTGTAGATATTGTTCAGACCGTCAACGTCATGATGGAAGGCGCTAAGGATATGATTCCAGCTGTCCTCAGAATTATGGCGGCAGGTGTACTGGCTGGCGTTTTAATTGAGTCGGGTGCAGCTTTATCTATCGCCGAGGCGATCGTGAAGAAGCTTGGAGAGGCGAGGGCGTTATTAGCACTTGCACTGGCAACCATGATTTTAACAACAGTGGGTGTTTTTGTAGATGTAGCCGTTATCACGGTAGCGCCTATCGCACTTGCCATTGCGAAACGGGCAAAGCTGTCAAAAACGGGGATTTTACTCGCCATGATTGGAGGCGGGAAGGCAGGGAATATCATGTCACCGAATCCAAATGCCATTGCCGCTTCTGATGCTTTTGGTGTACCGCTTACTTCAATGATGGCTGCGGGTGTCATTCCGGCTGTGTTTGGATTGGCTGTTACATATGTGTTAGCTAAAAAGCTTGCAAAAAAAGGGACACCTGTTCTTGAAGAGGAAACCGCGTTAAGCAAAGTTGAAGTGCCAGCTTTTTTTCAAGCACTTGCGGGTCCGCTTGTTACCATTTTATTGTTGGCTTTAAGACCGCTTTTTCAAATCAATATAGACCCAATGATCGCCTTACCGATCGGAGGCATTATAGGCGCTCTTTTCATGAAAAAAGGGAAGTTTCTCAATGATTATGCGATGTCGGGGCTTCATAAAATGTCGGGTGTGGCAATTATGTTATTAGGGACAGGCACACTAGCAGGAATTGTATCGAATTCTTCCTTAAAAGATGTGTTTATCCAAGCGCTCGATGCTTCGGAATTACCTCCGTATTTACTTGCACCAGCTTCAGGGATTTTTATGTCAGCCGCCACTGCTTCGACAACAGCAGGAACGGCGGTAGCGAGTGGCGTATTTAGCGGTACACTCATTGGGCTTGGTGTATCGGCTCTTTCAGGAGCAGCCATGATTCATGCTGGTGCAACTGTGCTTGATCATATGCCGCACGGGAGCTTTTTCCATGCAACAGCAGGAAGTGTTCAAATGGACATCAAAGAGCGGTTGAAACTCATGCCTTTTGAATCATTAATTGGTTTGACATTAACTGTCGTATCGACCATTATTTTTGGCGTTTTCCAGTTGTTTGGATGATGACATTTGATAAGAAACGAGGGGCTTTAGGATGAAAATTGTGATTGCACCAGATTCATTTAAAGAAAGTTTATCTGCATATGAGACAGCATGTGCCATTGAACGAGGATTTCATGCGATTTTGCCAGACGCTGAATATATTAAACTTCCCATGGCAGATGGAGGAGAGGGAACTGTTCAATCACTCGTTGATGCGACGGGCGGGTACATGATCAATCAAGTAGTCACAGGCCCGCTTGGTGAACCCGTCGATGCCTTTTTTGGCATGTTAGGAGACGGTGAGACGGCCGTTATAGAGATGGCCGCAGCCTCTGGGTTACACCTTGTTCCGCAAGAAAAACGCAATCCGTTACTCACGACATCCAGAGGAACTGGGGAATTAATGCTTGCGGCACTAGATCAAGGAGCGAAGCATGTCATCATTGGGCTTGGCGGAAGTGCAACAAATGATGGTGGCGTTGGGATGATGCAAGGATTAGGTGCGGCTTTTCTTGATCAAGCAGGACAGGAGCTGTCGCCAGGCGGTGGAACCCTTCATCAATTAGCTTCTATTGATCTATCTGGACTTGACCCAAGACTGCAATCCGTTCGGCTGGAGGCAGCCTGTGATGTGGATAATCCTTTAACGGGTGAGAGAGGAGCGTCTGCTATATTTGGTCCTCAAAAAGGTGCAAATGAAGAAATGGTTCAAGTGTTAGACAAGAATTTAGCTCATTTTGCTCACATAGCAGAAAAGCAGTTTAATGTATCCTTTGAAGATGCAGCGGGGGCAGGAGCGGCAGGAGGACTTGGTGCGAGTTTATTAGGCTTTTTACACGCCGATTTGCAGCGAGGAATTGATATTGTGCTGAAAGCTGTTCAGTTTGATGATGTCATCAAGGAGGCAGACCTAGTCATTACTGGGGAAGGCCGAATTGACCAGCAGACCATTTATGGAAAAACCCCAATCGGTGTAGCCAAAGCAGCAAAGCAGTATCATCTGCCTGTGATTGCTATCGCGGGCTCCCTCTCAAAAGACAGTGCTGTCGTACATGAGCATGGCATTGATGCACTTTTTAGTATCGTTCCAGGTGTAACTTCTCTTTCTGAGGCGATGAGAGATGGGGCTATTCATGTAGAGAGAACCGCTCGAAATATTGCGGCTGCTATATCGATTGGAAGAAATAAGTAAACGATGAAAAATGTTTCCTTTTCTATCACATTCTTTCTATAGAAATGTGGTAAAATTGTATGAAATGAAATAGAAAGTTGGAGGAAACACAAATGTCTAATCTACCAAATTGTCCTTCATGCAGTTCAACGTATACTTATGAGGATGGCAGTCTGCTCATTTGTCCTGAATGTGCGCATGAATGGTCACTTGAACAAGAACAAGCCGCAGAGGAGCAGCTTGTTGTCAAAGATGCGAATGGAAATCTATTGAGTGATGGGGATACGGTCTCTGTCATTAAAGATTTAAAAGTAAAAGGTTCTTCTTCCGTTTTAAAAATAGGGACGAAGGTCAAAGGCATTCGTTTAGTGGAAGGCGATCATAACATTGATTGTAAAATTCCTAGCTTTGGTGCAATGAAGTTAAAATCAGAGTTTGTGAAAAAGGTATAATAATGAAAGGAGGCTGTCAGTAAGAGGCCTCTTTTTCATTTCTTTATTTATAGGTGAAAGGAATAATCTTAAACAAAATTCCATACATATATACCTGTTGAAAAAAGGTTCATTTTTAAAAAATCAAGCCTCTTTTCACATAAAAAATTGTTGTTTTCTTAACCCTACCTTAAAAAAGGCAGATGATTCACTAAATTTTGGCTCATCCCCTTCACAACTTTTGGGCATTGCTGTACCATATGGAAGTGTTCTTCTATTTTTAACGGATCATGGTGTTTATCAGGAAATAGATGATAGATGATACTTAGACAAAGAAGGAGAGGTAACGTGACGAACGTTTTAGAACTGCATAATGTATCTAGGCATATTCACGGGAAAAAGATCGTTCAAGACTTGAGCTTTTCTGTCCAAGCGGGCGAAGTCTTTGGCTTCTTAGGACCAAATGGCGCAGGGAAAACAACAACCATTCGTATGATGGTCGGTCTTTCTCCTATTACATCTGGCGACATTCTGATTAATGGTCATAGTATTCAATCCTCATATCAGCATGCTATCCAAGATGTTGGTGCCATTATTGAAAACCCAGAAATGTATAATCACTTAACAGCAAGACAAAATCTTGTTCACTTTGCCAGAATGAATGGGAAAGTGGATGAAGGGCGAATTGATGAGCTGCTAGAGTTGGTCAGCTTACAGCACGTGAAACATAAGCGTGTTCGAACGTTTTCATTAGGAATGAAGCAGCGTTTAGGTATTGCGCAAGCACTTATACATAGACCGAAACTGCTGATATTAGATGAGCCGACCAATGGACTTGATCCAGAGGGAATTCGCATGATACGAGATTACTTGAGAAGGCTTGCAAAGGAAGAAGGGCTAGCTGTCATTGTTTCAAGTCACCTCATGTCAGAAATGGAATTGATGTGTGATCGTTTTGCGATTATCCAAAAAGGCAAGCTGATTGCGATTGAGGATCAGCGTGCAGAGACGAATCAAGACGAATTGGTCAATTATCGAATGAAGGTCGCATCTGGTGAGCTGGAAGAAGCGCAGAAGCTCATTGGTATATTTGAGGAAGGCACGACTGTAAGAGAAGAGGAGCAGTATTTATTCTTCTCCTTGGCAGAAGAGAAAATGCCGGAATTGATTCGTCATTTGAGCGGCGCGTCCATTCATTTGTACGAAATCAAAATAGAAAAACAAACCTTAGAAGATAAGTTCTTAAGCTTAACAGGTAAAAAGGAGGCAGACGTATGATTCGCCTCATTCAAAACGAGTGGATGAAGATCAGTTATCGTATTGGAACTTGGATTATGGTTGGACTTCTTGTTTTAGGTATGATTGCCACGCTGATCTTTGCACTTAAAACAAATGACGAAGATCAAGCATCAGGTGATTGGAAGACTGAGCTGCAATCGATCAATAAAGCAAAGAAGCAAGAACTGAAAGAGGATAATTTAGGATTTTATAAGAGATCCCTTGAAAAGGATATAGCGATTAATGAGTATCGAATCAAGCATGATTTGCCTCCTGCGGATCAATTCGGTAAAAATGCATGGGCTTATGTGAAGATCAATGCTGATTTGCTGCAGCTGGTCGGTGTGTTTGTGATTATCATTGCAGCCACCATTGTCTCGGCTGAATATAAGCATGGTACAATTAAACTATTGTTAATTCGTCCACCATCAAGAATGAAGATTCTCTTATCTAAATACTTTACTGTTCAACTTTATTCTCTATTTCTTATCGCGGTTTTATTTATCCTATCATTTATCTTAGGTGCGATATTCTTTGGACTAAATCATGACTATGTGCATTTGGCTTATCAAAATGGTGAAGTCATTGAGCGATCTCAGTTTGCAAATATGGTCTCTTATTATTTGGCACATTGTGCTATGTTTGTTGTATTAGGGACACTTTCTTTTGCCATCTCAACGGTATTTAGAAGTGAGGCCATTTCTATCGCGATCAGTGTGTTAGCGTATATTGTTGGAGCATCCATCACAAGCATTTTGATGTTCTTCTTTGATTGGGCGAAATACTTATTGTTTGCCAATGATCCTGCACAATATTTTGCAGACACACCTACTTTTATCGAAGACATATCTCTAGGATTCTCATTAACAGTCCTAGTTATCTATTGGGCTATCTTCTTGGCGATTGCTTTAATTGTCTTTCAAAAGCGTGAAGTAAAAACAGGCTAATTTAAATTTTTTAGGAGGTTTACACATGATTAGACGTAAAGGTGAAAAAATTATGGGGATTATTAGTATTGTCCTCAATGTCATTGGTGTTGGAATTGGAGCATTATTCCTCTCCATAGGTCCATCAGTTTATGATCAAATCAATGAAGTGTTACAAGAGGAAGGAGAAACATTGCCGATTGAAACGCTTCAGGCTTCGGTTCATGCATTTGGTACTCAGTACATGGTTGTTTCCGCAATTGCGGCTGTGCTATCGATTGTCGGTGTGGTTCTTTTGAAAACAGACCGCCGTGCCGTGATTTCAGGTATTCTTTTCTTGGTTTCTGCTGTGACTCTTTTGATTGGAACAGTTGGCCTTGCATTTGCTCCAATGATTCTATTGTTTATCATTGGATTGATGTCTCTTATTAGAAAGCCGAAAACAGAAGACATTCACACAAATGAATATCCTTCATAATACAAAGAAAAAGACATGCGTCGTTGTACGCATGTCTTTCTTTTTTTAAATGATACCGATCAGCATCGCCACGAACAGAAGGATAATACTGAATCCCCACATCCAAAAGAAGGAGTAGCGGATATGTTTCCCCATATCGACTCCTGCAAGGCCTACAGCGAGCCAAACAGCAGGTGCAAGCGGACTGACAAATGTTCCGATGATATTCCCAATCATCATGGCATAAGCCGCTGAAGTACCAGGTACACCAACCTCAGATGTAATGGATTCAACAATTGGCAAAAGGGCGTAATAATAAGCGTCTGTACTAGTCAGCATATCGAGCGGCACCCCAAGCATTCCGACAATAATATGTAAAAATGGCAGTAAGAAAGCTGGTAAAATATGAATACTGTCGACCGCAATGGCTTTCAGCATCTCTGTACCTTCAAGAATTCCTAAAAATGAACCTGCGGAGAAAATAACAGCCGCCATCATCAGTGCACTAGGTGCGTGCGCCTTGATTCTTTCCATCTGTAAATTCACATTCGGAAAGTTAATCAACAGTGCTAGTGACAGGCCAATCATAAACATATAACTAGCAGGAATCACGTTTAACACGAGAAGTACCACAACACAGACAAATAGAATAAGGTTTACCCAGATGAGATGATAACGCTTTAAAGAAGCGTCTCCTGTTTCGCTAATAGACTGAATGGCACGATCCCAATCGGCGCCTTCTAGTTGAACAGCAGCTACTTCGTTTGCAGCAATTTTCACCCGAATTCGTTTCTCTTCCCTCTTTCCTAAAAAGAACGCCATTCCTAACACGAGCACCACCCCAATGAGCTGGATAGGAATAAGCGGCACCCAGAGTTCAGATGGATCCATATTCAAGACGCTTGCTGCCCGTCCAGTCGGACCAGCCCAAGGAATCATATTGGTTAATCCGGCACTCGTCCCAATTAATAACAGCAGCAAGTAAGGACTCATATGTAATTTTTTATAAAGCGGCAGCAGTGCAGGTACAGTTAATAAAAAGGTTGTAGCCCCTGCTCCATCTAAGTGAGCAATGATCCCAATTAAAGCAGTTCCCATTGCAACTGTGACAACATTTCCTTTTGTCAGCTTGATTAATGCTTTAATTACAGGTTCAAAGAACCCTGTATCTTGTAAAATGCCGAAAAATAAAATGGCGAAGATAAACATGGTCGCCACCGGCAATACTTTGATAATTCCTTCTTCAAAAAAGGTTTGAATGTCATTTATCCCAAATCCCGCAATCAGTGCTCCTATTAAAGGCACCATGACCATAGCGACAATTGGACTTGCTTTCCCCCAAATCAGCAATACAACAATCGTTAAAATAATCAACAATCCAACAAGCGTTAACATAAGACCCTCCCCTACAATAAACCGTTTACATTTGTTAGCTCTTTTTATCACAATGCAGTCCCACAGCTGCATTGAAAAAAAGAGTATCAAAAATATGAGCATTAGGCAACCGCTTTCATACCTATACAATGGTAAAAAAGGATGGTGAATCCATTCACGGCGCGGTATCAAACATGTCAAAAAATTTAGATAAAATATAACGCTTCAAATACATTTCTACTAATAAATATATTTATATAGGTATTTATTATCATTAAAAAAGAAGTGTCCATTGAATGAACACTTCTTTTAAATTATTTTTTCAAGATGACGTACTCGTAAGGGTCAAGCTGAAACTTCTCTGGCACCTGCTCGTCAGTCAGCATATTTTCATAGCTTTCCGCTGAATCTAGTGATATGTTCTGCTGCTCTTCTGTAAAATTCATCATAAACACATATTCCTGAGTGCCATCTGTTCGTTTTTGTACACTGACTCCCTCTGGAATCACCGCTGATAGGACGGGCTGTATATCCATTTCTGCGATGAGTTCCTCGTAAAACTCATCATAAAAAATCTGCTCATTTTCGGAAGCCATATAGTATGCTTTTCCATCTCCAAAAGGATGGACAGTCAGGGCTGGCTGTCCTTCGTAGCAGCCGTTCTCAAAATGTCCTAACACAGAGGCCGTTTCAGGATGTATGGATTCGCAATATTGCCCGACATGGTAGGTGCGTCCATTTCCTGTGGTCATTAATACATGTTCATCTGGCATCAATGTGTTGATTTCCTCAGCCCAAATGCCAAGTACATGGCGGAGAGGACCGGGGAAACCGCCGAGGAAACAGAGGTCGTTTTCATCGACCATGCCGCTCCAGTACGTTGCCACAAAAATGCCGCCCTCTTTGACAAATGCTTCGATCTTTTCTGCCACGCCTGGTTTGATCATGTAGAGCATTGGACCAACGAGCACACGATAGGATGAGAAATCCTTTTCCATGCCTACAATGTCAACAGGAATGCCTTTTTTCCAAAAGCTTCGATAGTGAGTTTGACAAGCTTCTACATAGCGTTTGTTTGTATTATTTAAGCCTTGTGCATCATCAATGGCCCAGTGGTTTTCCCAATCGTATATGATGGCGACTTCTGGTTGAACGGATGTGCCCGCAACCGGCTGCAGCTGCTTTAGTTGTTTCCCTAGATCAGCCACTTCTTGAAATACACGTGTATGTTCATGTCCTGAATGATCCACAACTGCGCCGTGGAATTTCTCAGAGGCACCTCGACCCTGTCTCCACTGGAAATAAAGCACTGAGTCTGATCCGTGGGCAATCGCCTGCATAGCAGACAGATGAGCCATTCCTTGATGTTTGACTTTATTCACATCATGCCAATTCACGAGGCTAGGCGTGCTTTCCATCACGAGAAATGGCTGACCGTCCTTTAATGAACGATATAAGTCGTGAACGAAGGCAACGTTTGACGCTAATTCAGCGGTTGTTTCCCTGCCGCTATGCCATGCTGGATAGCTATCCCATGAAATTACGTCGACCTCTTTTGCAAATTGATGATAATCCAGCCCAAGGAATGGACGCATATGCGGGTAGTCGCCCATAAAGTTGGTGGTCACTGGAATATGAGGTGTCAATTCTCGCAGCGGTTCAATTTCATTTTGATAAAAATTGATCGTTTGCGCGGTGACAAAGCGCTTCCAGTCTAGGTTCATTCCGTGGATCATGTGCTCCCCGTGCGGTGCAGGTGACTCGATTTGTGACCAATCACTATACGTGTGGCTCCAAAACCCCGTCCACCATGCTTGATTCAAAGCTTCAAGGTCATGATTGTACTTGTCTTTCAAATAGCCTTGAAATGCTTCCTGGCAGAGATCACAATGACATTCGCCGCCGTACTCATTCGAAATGTGCCACATGATCAGTGCTGGGTGATCCTTGTAGCGTTCAGCGAGCAAACGATTGAGTGTATTCGTTTTTTCTCGATAAACTGGTGAGGTGAAGCAATGATTATGGCGCAGTCCATGTAAATTACGCTGACGGTTCGCTTCGACGCGCAATACCTCAGGATATGTTTGCGAGAGCCATGCAGGCCTTGCCCCGCTTGGCGTGGCAAGAATGGCGTGTGCCCCCTGCGCTGCCAAACGGTCCATGATGTCATCCAGCCATGTAAAATCATACTGACCTTCTTTTGGCTCTAGCTTACTCCATGCGAAAATGTTGATGGAGAATGTTTGACAGTGTGCAAGCTTCATTAATCGAAAATCTTCGTCAATGATCTCCGGCATATGAAGCCATTGATCTGGATTATAATCGCCACCATGCAAAAAGCCTTTCACATTGGGGTGAACGAGTGGGTAACGCTTTCCCATTTTGTCACGTCCTATCCTATTAATTACGGTGTCATTTGTTTAAATACGTCTAGAGAAGGCAGTGCTTTTCCGTTGAAATCAAACATCGCTTGATTTTCCCAAGCATTTCCGACTGTACCGGTTGTTTGGATATAAGCCAGCCCGTATTGACTAGACCACGGAGCGCCTTTCGCTGGAATCCAAAGTGGCTCCCAATAAAAGAACCCTTTCCCGCGATTGTTTTTCACTTGTGAAATTTTTTCTGATAGATCTCGTATAAAAGATGCCTGACCTTGAGGTGAAGCGGGATAACCGGCAGTTTTGACTGAGTCTTGGTTAAATGAGTTTTCTAGGTTGTCGCCATTTGCTGTTGTAAAACCGTATGCGGTTTCTACCACGATGACGTCTTTGTGATAGCGAGCGCTAATGTCATTCATATTGTTAGTAAGACCGCTAAATCCGCCATCCCAATACGGGTAGTAAGATAAACCGATCGTATCGAACGAGACACCTCGTTTGGTGATTTCATCAAACCACCAGCGGGATGCACCATTGTCCCCACCATGGGCAAGGTGAAGCATGATGTTGATATTCGAATCGACAGAGCGAACAGCATTTGTGCCCGCCTTTAGCAAAGCGGCAAGCCGGTCAAATTCACCGCCGCCTTCACCCCAGCTTTTGCCGTTCGGCCACAGCATGCCTGAGTTCAATTCGTTTCCGACCTGTACCATGTTCGGCAAAGCATTTTGTGCTCTCATCGCTTTGAGTACATCCCCTGTGTAAGTGCCAACCGCTTTTACTAAATCGTTTTGTGAAAGAGATGCCCAAGCTTTCGGTTTGAACTGTTTACCAGGATCGGTCCAGAAATCACTGTAGTGAAAATCAAGCAGCACTTTCATATTTTGTGCTTTTGCGCGTTTCGATAAAGCGATGGCTGTATTGAGATCGTTTGTCCCGCCATTATAGGCACGGCCTTGGTTGTCGTATGGGTGGTTCCACAGTCTAATGCGCACATAGTTGACGCCTTTTTCCTTTAATAGCTTGAGCGGGTCCACCTGTTTTCCATTTTGGTCGAAGTATCTGCCGCCGCTTCTCTCCACTTCCGCAAGCATGGAGATATCGGCTCCTTTAATGAAATCACCTTGCAGTCCATTGATCGGCTGAACTGAAATCGCATCCGCTTTTGCTTCAGGTAAAATCCCTAATCCCATCAAAAAGAAAACGACAACCGTGACGAGCATCCATTTCTTCATCAAATCTCCCCTTATCCTTTTGTCCCGCCTTGTGTGAGGCCGGACACAAATTGTCTTTGTAACACAAGAAACAATAAAGCGACTGGAATCGCAATGAGTAAAGCTCCGGCTGCAAAAGTCGTGTAGCTGGCCCCCATTTTGTCTGACACAAGATTGTACAGACCGATCGGGAGTGTATACATTTCGGGTGAGCGGACAATGACACTGGAGATGATGAAATCACCCAGTGGTCCTGTAAATGAGTTGATGGCGACAACCGCTAAAATGGGCTTAGCAAGCGGCATAATAATTTGGATGAAAATCCGGAAATGCCCTGCGCCGTCCATTCTGGCTGATTCGTCGAGATCCTTCGGAATCGCATCAAGATAGCCTTTCATTAAATACGTATTCATCGGAATTTGTCCGCCTGCATAAATCAAAATCAGTGCAAGATGGCTGTTAATCAATCCAAGCATTTGAGCCAAAACGAAAATCGCAATCAGCGCTGAAAATTGAGGAATCATTTGCAGCAGTAAAAAGAGCATCAGCCCATTTTTCCGTCCTTTGAAACGGAATCTAGAAAAAGCATAGCCTGTAAAACTAACAAGAATCAGCGTTAACAACATTGTGGCAATACTGATCTTCATGGAGTTCCAATACCATTTTGCATAAAGTGCTCCTTGACCGAAGAAGAGCTCGGTAAAGTGACTGAACGTTGGATTCTTCGGAAACATACTTGTACTCATGAGGCTGTTTCCAGGATTAAAGGAAGCACCGATTGTCCAAAGCAGTGGATATAGAATACAAATGGAGGCTATGAAAAGGATAAAATAAGTAATGCTCAGGCGAATGAGCTTGTTTTGTTTTGATCCCATATCACATCATGTCCTCCTCTTTGAATGAATTCGTTCTCTTAAACTGCCAGAGTGCAATGGCGATGACAAAGATTGAAAGTAAAATCGTGACAGCCGCAGCGAGTGCATATTGAGAGGACTGCATCGTGAGTTTATAAATCCAAGACACCAAGATGTCCGTTCCCCCAGCGGTTGACCCCGCAACAGGCGGTCCTCCGCCATTAAATAAGTAGATGATATTAAAGTTGTTAAAGTTAAACGTATATTGTGTGATGAGGATGGGTGCAATGGAATAGAGAACAAGCGGTAACGTGATGGACCGGAATTTCTGAAAAAAATTGGCTCCATCAATGGTCGCAGCCTCATATAAATCCTCGGGAATCGCCTGCAAAACGCCTGTTGTCATAATGAAAACGAAAGGAAATCCAAGCCAAGTCTGCATCGCAATGAGGGCAATTTTGCTCCAAAATGGATCTGTTAGCCATGGTTTTGGATCAATCCCTATCGATGCAAAAAGTGTATTGTTAATGGCCCCAAATGTATCATTGAACAGTCCAGCAAACACCAAAATGGTCACAAAGCCCGGAACAGCCCAAGGGAGAATCAAAATGGTTCTAAAAAACCGTTTTCCCTTTAAATCCTTCTGATTGAGCAGAACCGCTAAAAAGATGCCGAGGGCACATTGAAGAGTCGACGCAGCCAAAGTCCATACGACGGTCCAGCCAAGTACATCAATGAAGGTGTCTCTCCAAATATCAATGGAAAAGATATTTTGAAAGTTCTTGATTCCTACCCAGTCGATCAGATTGGCAGGAGGCGAGTGATATAAATCATAGTTCGTAAAGGCAAGCGCAAAGCTGAACATAATAGGAAAGACAACAGAAAATAGAAGTAAAAAGAAAGCAGGAGTGCTCATTAAGTAAGGGAAGCCTTGATCGATGAGCTGATGATATTGAGCACGGATGGAATGAAGTGGAACCCCTTGATCCCGTTTCTTTCCATTCATAAAAGCATCACGCATCATGAGTACATAAAAGCCGATACCAAAACCAGCTGTTAACAGCGCAATAATCCCCTTTGCTAAAAGAAAAACAGAGTTGTCACGAGGCAGCATCGTCCCAAGTGTGAACAGTCCCCAGAAGCCAATATTGAATAAATCATAAAATACAATCAAAAAAGAGACGCCGAACAGGAAAAAAAGTGCCCCTTTGCCGTACTGTTTGTTGTATATCTGCCCCATCCCGGGTATAAAGGAGAACATTAGCGCCCGTCTCCGGTGTGTCTTTGATTCCACTGTGTGTGTGCGGTCTAGTTCAAGGTTACCCGTCACGTCTAACACCTACTTCATATAAAATAGATCAACTACAGGCAGTTTGATAGACTACCCGCATTTGATGGTTATTTGGAGTGATTTGCTTTAATTTGAGAGTCGATTTGATTGACCGCATCATCAAATGCCTTTTTCACATCTGTACGACCAGTTGCAATCAGTCCTAATGCACTATCAATCGGCTTCCACACCTCTTCCATTTCAGGATTGTTCGGTGTCAGTGTGGCGTATTTCGTTTGTTTAGAAACAGCATCCGCATTTGCGTTTTCCGTAATGATTGGATCTTTCATCAGTTTTTTCACTGGTGGAATTTCCTCTGTTAATTCAAAGCGCTTCTTTGAATTTTTTTCGTTCGTGATAAATTCAACAAATTTCTCAGCAAGTTCTTTATTTTTAGAATAAGAGGAGACGTTGTAGCCTTTTACACCTAAGAATGAGCTCATATGTTTTCCGTTAGGGAGTGTTGGCAGCTCGGCCACACCATAGTCAATACCCGCCTCTTTATATGGACCAAATGACCAAGGACCAGAAATGACAGCTGCTGCTTTTTTCTCTGTAAATAAGGAGTTGAGGACATTGATTCCTTGTTCACCAATGATGCCTTTCGGGA
Organism: Bacillus sp. FSL M8-0266; assembly: GCF_038613425.1. NCBI lineage: Bacteria > Bacillati > Bacillota > Bacilli > Caryophanales > Bacillaceae > Bacillus > Bacillus sp. FSL M8-0266. Next base: position 3,684,142 of record NZ_CP152015.1, on the reverse strand, counting down.
AAAGACCTTCGCTAAAGAATTTTTGAATGTATTCTCCGCCTTGGATGGCGCCATCGTTGTTCAAACCAATGTCATTAACATCATAAGAGCTATCGCTTTTCTGCTTGAAAATATAGCCCCCAGATCCCCCTAAAACACTTTGCGCATAGTAAATTTCATCCCATTTCGCAACAAAACCGTACTTTCCGTCTTTTGTCAGCTTTTTCGAAAGATCATACCAGCCATCAAGTGTCGTTGGTGCCTTTTTGACAAGATCTTTGTTATAAAAAAGGACAGTGGTTTCAACGGATTTTGGCAGACCATACAGCTTGCCATCTACCGTTTGTGATTGAATCGATTCGTCTGTGAAGGAGTCGATCACTTTTTGATCTGGCTTGATTTCTTGTAATAGCCCCTCAGTGACAGCTGATCCAATTTGATTGTGAGGCATCGTGATGACGTCTGGACCTGTCCCAGCTGCTCCATCTAAACGGAGAGCTTCGATTTGGTCGGCATAAGCTTTTTCGACCACTTTGATTTTCACATCATGTTGTTTTTCGAATTCTTTTACAGCGTCTTGAATCCCCTCAGTTTTTTTGACATCCTCCCACACTAGTAAGGTCTTTGTACCTGTAGATGCTGGCTGTGTTCCGCTTGAATTGTCATCTCCCGGTCCGCAAGCTGAAAGCAGAAGCACAGCAGTCCCAACGACTGCTGATAATGTCGCCCATTTTCCCTTTTTCATTAGTAATCCCCTCTCGTTCTTTTTTCACAGATGATAAGAAAACGCTTTCTTAATGTGAGAATATCAACTTGAGTAAAAAAAGTAAACATATTTTATTAAATTTATTAAGTAAAATTTTTTACTGATGTAGAGAGAAAAGAAGCCCTCCACATTGGACGGGGCTTCTGGTTGTTTATATCGTACTTTTTCGAAAGACAGGTTCTGAGGCAATCAGCACAGTTTTCGGTAATGTTCTGCCGTCCACAAGTCTTTCTAACAGTAAATCAACTGCTGTTTCACAAAGTAAAGACGTGTGGATATGATACGTGGTGAGCGGTGGTGACACATATTGAGACACATGAATATCGTTGATACTAAAGACGCTCACGCGGTTCGGCAGAGAAAATCCGCGCTCATTTAATGCTTGTAAACAGCCGATGGCAAGAGGATCACTAGCGACACAAAAAGCGGTGGGCAGGTCATCACCAAGCTCATCAATCGCCTTCATCATCAGCGCATAACCATCATCTACTGAGAAATGGTGACCGACATAGACCAATTGCTCATCAAGGACATTGCGAGCCATCATATATTCACGGAAAGTCGTTTCGCGAATATCTGGAATATGCACATTCGTATTCAGATCAATGTCTGTGCCGCCAACGAATCCAATGGATGTGTGTTCTTTTTCAATAAAAGAATCGATGATCCTTTCAACAATTCGTTTCAGGTTTGGCTTTACTGAATCAAAACGGTCTTCATCTGGTGACGTATCAATAAAAACGATATGTTGGGTGATCGCATATAATTGGTCAAGCTCTGACGTTTTAAATCGGCCGATGGCGATGATCCCTTCTGTAGAAGGATCAATGGAGTGAAGCCCACCAGATGGATTGTAAGCGGTGACATTTAAACTCCGAGTATTCGTAAGTTCCTCAATGCCTAGACGAATGGATTTAAAATAAATATCTTCAAGCTCTTCCTTTTCGGTCATCCAATAGAGAAAGGCGATTTTTTTTAATGAATGTTTGAAAGTTTTCTTTTGATAGGACAAAGCTTCAGCGGCGGCGTATACTTTTTCACGTGTTTGATCCGTGACAGATAGGTTGGGATCTTGGTTCAGTACGCGAGATACAGTCGCAATGGATAATCCAGCTTTTTCAGCAATGTCCTTTATTTTAGCTGCCAAATCAGCACCTCCTATAGAAAATATCTCCTTCTAGTATAGAGTCTTTAAAAAAATTAGTAAATATTTTTATTAAAGTGTTTTCAGTTAAGCGCTTCTTTACGCACTGGGAAGGAATTAGTAAGATATATATATGAAAGGTTTTGGATTAAGATTTCTGATAGGAGAGGGACCGATGTATTACGATGCACTGAAGACATTTGTGACAGTTGTGGAAGAGAAAAACTTTACAAAGGCAGCCCAAAAGCTGCGGATTTCTCAGCCAAGTGTCAGTCTTCATATTAAGAACTTGGAGCAGGAATTCCAGACCGTTCTGCTGAATCGTTCGCCAAAGCAACTAACTGTTACACCAACTGGGGATATGCTGTACCATCGATCAAAACAAATCATTCGTTTATATGAACAGGCGAAGCAGGATATTTATGAGCATCATCATCTGGCAAGAGGTAAGCTGACAATCGGGGCGAGTTTTACCATTGGAGAGTACGTGCTGCCGCAAATATTGGCAGAGTTTCATCAGCTCTATCCGCATGTGGACATTGAGGTGGTCATTGATAACACAGAGGCGATCGCCAGTCATGTCCGCTTATTCCATGTCGACATCGGTTTGATCGAAGGACAGACGAATGACAAAGAACTGACAGTAGAAACTTTTCTAGAAGACGAGCTCTATATCGTCGCGCCATTAGATCACCCCTTTGCTAAGAAAAAGGATGTCACGATTGATCAACTGCAAAACGAAACATGGATCACAAGAGAAGAGGGATCAGGTACCGGGGAATACTTACAGCACGTCCTGAAATCAAATGGACTGAAAGCACGGACATTTGTGACGTTTAGCAGCAATCAAGCGATTAAAGAGGCTGTGATTCATGGAATGGGGCTTTCTGTTTTATCTAAATATGTCCTCCAACGAGGCAGCATTGGCGGTGAATTGGCTGTCATTTCTGTGAGAGGAATGGATTTTAAACGAAAATTTTCCTATGTCGAGTCACCGATGACAGGGGGAAATAAAAATAAAGAATTGCTCGTTGAATTGTTAAGGAAAGAGAGAAAAGACGCTTCTCCTCAGTAGGAGAAGCATCTCAGCGTGTAGACAAACCCTCGCATTCGGTGTCAGGTCTTCGCTCCGGTGCTCACGAATGTCCAATTCGCTCCGCTCCGGTACTCGCCCTTCCTAGACTGCAAAGGTTTTCTATCACGCTGAAAAGAAGACAAAGGGCTAAAATCAAGATCATTTTAGCCCTTTGTCAATAATCTGAAAAGACGCTTCTCCTCAGTAGGAGAAGCATCTTTTTTATAACCCTTTAATGTTGATTTCATCAACTGGAAGGAAGATTTCACCTGTATCTGTGTATTTCATGGTGACCTGATCGCTTTCTTTTAAATAAATGACGAGAGGTTCTTTTTCAGATGACATGGTGTAGCTTTTCCCATCGTCTAGCAGGAAGGTGACGGTTGTATAATCACCGGTCTTTTCTTTATAGACTCGTTTGACTTTCCCTGTAGTTTCTTTCTTTTCCTGCTTAGAGGAACTGTTAACGGTACCGCCGCCTTTTTGCAGAGCTGTCTTATAGGCTCTCAGTGCTTCGTTTGGTGTAGAAGCGTACGCAGCGATTTCAGGATTGGCTGCCGAAACGATAAAGTAGTTTTGCAGGAAGCCATTTGAATCGAGAACTGGTGTGAGCCAGCTGGCTTCTCCATAGAAATTATAGAGAATCGGCATGCGGCCTTTCCATTTCTTTTCGATGAAACGTTTCTCAATAATTTGCAGAGCGCCTTGAGAATCCATGTAGGACGCTTCAAGATTTCCGGTATAATAAGTCGCTTTTCCTGTCCGGGCATTTGTCAGGGCATACCCAAGCATCGAATCAACGCCCTCTTTCGGACTTGTGAAATCTGTGAAGTAGTACATATCTCCTTTTGCATCAAACACCGGACTCACATTGGCTTCTGTTCCTTCATCTGAAGGCAGCTTTACATCTGACTTTCCAAACATACTATTCCAGAACCCGTGAATATAGTTTCCGAAATAACTGTTTTGCAGACTGACCGCTTCTGGTGAAACAGCACCATCAATAAAAGCAGGTACTTGATCTAGAGCATATTTCTTCGTTGCACCTGTTTTGGCATCAACAACGACCACGCCTGATGCTTTAAAGCCGTTTCGCGCTGAGATAAAATCGCCATACGTGCGAATGTAATAAGGCTTTCCATCATCATTGATTTCCAGCTGTGTGTCGCCGTAGAAAATCAAATCAGGGTATTGAAGGCGAATATGCCGCTCAATTTCTTTGTTGAAATAAGAGGAAGGCGTGTAGACCATCTCTGTTTTCACAAACTTTGGATTGGCAGATGAGTCGGTCGCACTTAAAGTAAAGTAACCCGGCGTACTCCCTGAACGAATCCATTTAAAGAAATCCGAGAATTCCACTGGGGCGATGTACACATACTCACCGTTGACCTTCTGGATTTGCAGGCTGCCAAGCTCATAGTAGCTTGTGTTTGGAACCTGTCCGAACGATTTTTTCATTTTGTTCCGAGCAAATTGAGGCGGTACACTTGCAGGTGTTTCCGTCTCATCAAACGCTTTGATTTCCACTTTTTGTTCCATTTTGGAGACATCAAATTTCTCATTCGCATTGAATAGAAAAGCTGTCGCCATATAAACACCGAGCAGTAATAAAATAAGAAACAGCACGCCTTTGATCTTACGCTCCAGCCCAACTGATAAAAAGGCGCCTGCTGCTGTCACAACAAGTCCAATCAACCATAGGGATGAAGGGTTACGATCCAAATTGGTCATATAATAGAAAACAAAAATACCGACCATGAACAGTAAAGCAAGGCCTGCAATCCACATAAGCGGAACCTGCTGTTCTGTTCCTTTCTTTCTAACGATCAACTTGAGTGGTGTGAGCAAGAGGGTCAAGACAAGACCGATCACAACCGAAAATAACAAAATATATCCCACAAACAGATCTCCTTTCAAATCAATCACTCTTTTAGTATATACGAGTGAGATGGGGAAAAGATTCATAAGACGGAAGGTTCATCTAAATGCCAATCGAGTCGATGGCGGATTGAACATCTTCTTTCAGTTCGTAAAACTTGAGTCTTTGCTCGATTTTCTCTGTTAAGGCGTCAAAGGCTTGTCCTGACATATGTGTATGGATGCGCTTTTGATGTTTATACACTTTGTTCTGAAGTTCATCAATTAGATCTAAAATTTTTCCCGCTTCTTGGCGGTCTTCTGCAAATTCATGTTGAAGCTGATGCCGGATGGCTCTGATTAGCGCTATTTTCTGCTCTTCTTTGATCTTTGCTTTCAAAGCAGCCAGCTCTGCTGGTGTCATGTCTTCAGTGTGAAAGTTTGTTTGAGAAAAGACGGAGCTTGATGTATGCGTATCTGTCATTCGTTGCAAAAAACGGTCTGCATCTGTTGGTTGTTTCTTTGAAAATTCCATTCCTCGTACTCCTTAAGAAATGCCCATATTCTTTGCCAGGGCTGTATCTGCATCATGGTATTCTTTCCCTAGCTGGCTCATATCATCTGATATTGAGTCCAGCCACCTTTTTATATTCATCGCGCTATCAATCGCTGTATCATACTCTTTGACGGAATAGAACTCATTCTCAAGTCCCTCTGTTTTTAAGTGGCGAATTACAGCATCCACATCTGATGCCGTCAGCTGGTCATACGAACCAAAACCGACAATTTGTTTGTATCTCGAACGAACTCGTTCTACCGATTGATCCACTTTGTCATCGAGTTTCTCGATTTTGCGAATGATTTGCTGTATATGGTGCTCGGCATATGTCGAGAATTTACGACCTGTGTTCATGAGAACATGCGACTTGATTAAAATCGCCACCACACTTTGCGGGTGAACATTCGACTGACTCAATTGATGTAACATGGCGGCAGTGAGAGAAGGGTTTTTTCTCAACATATCATCAATGGTTTCAACGGAGCCATCTGATGAAAAGGCATACCGATCTAAGCCATGGCTGCCAGCAAGGGCTTCAAGGAATAAATTCGCATCCAGTGAAGGATTCACACTCATTGCCCGATTGAGGAGATTTTTCATAAATTGGACGGCTTTGGAGGGATCCTCGGAGTAATCGACGCCTTCAGGTAAAGCGGCATCATACATCACTTTCACACGACCGATTTCTGTCGTATGTCGATTTAAAAGAGAAAGCCCGTCATTGAGATTGATATATTCTGTTAATCTACTGTGGTAATCACCTTTTAATGCTTTGGCTTGGAGGCCATCCGATAGATTGGGGTAAATATTCGGATTCTCAAAGGTGACCCCGCCTTTAATAAAATCATTTTTGACAAGAACATAAGACGCATTCGATCCGCCAAGTGAATGCCCTGTCACATACATCTTGGCATTTGGCATTTTCTTATGTATTTCTTTCGCATACCGATCCGCTTGAACCATTTGATTCTCTGCGCCATTTTCAAAGGGAATATTTTTAATTAAATACTTTGTATCTGATATCAGCCAATCTTGCACAATCTCATTTGTATAGGTCGTTGTCCCTGTCGCCACCTTCGTCGTGACTTGCTTTGACGTCTGTGACTGACGAAAAGGAGGCAGCTTTGTCAAAATGGTAGAAAGAAGATCATCTGACTCTTTTTTCCATGTTTTTTAATGGTATCTTTATATTGGCCAGCGGCAATCGGTTCAGAGCCACGGTAGGCGATGACTGCGTTTTTGATTTTGGTGAGGTCTTTGCCTTTGTTTGAAATACGATAATCCTCTCTTGAGACAAGGGTTAGTGCGTTAAGTCCTTTTTTTGTTTCTATATGGTCAATGACATACATGGTTTTACCGCTTTTTAAGCGTATATCTTTCGGATATGTATAATTAGAAATATCATAAGACTCTGACGATATATCATTATAATCTTTATCGCTAAGTCGATTAATTGATTTTATAGTGGGCAATTTTTACACTCCTGTAATTTTTATCATAAATATTATATTATAGAGAGAAATAAATATCTATTATAAGTTTAATAATTAAGTAATTTAAAGATGAATGTTAACTTTCAAAAGGTGGAAGATATTTTATATGAAGAATAAAATCAAAATTACGATTATTTTTATTGCCCTTATTACCATTATTTCAGTTACACTGTTTCTTTTAAACGGTAAGCAATCTCAAACAAATGAATCTGGAGGAAAGGTCATCGTGCAAGAAAAAGAAAAAAGTGAACAACAGAAGGCAGAAGAATTCGCAGAGAAAATGAAGCCGAAAATAGAAAAACGTTTGCATAAAATGGATATTCATAATTTTATCGAAACTATATCTTTTAAAAAAGGAGTAACCATTAATCCGATGGGATATATAAGAGTGAGGGGATATGTGAATGGCGAGCCAGAAAGGTTTGAGTTTTCTGCATCATTAGAATATAGATCTAATGAAGTCGGTTCTATGAGCATCTCATCTGATTTATCAGACCGTTTCGAGAATTGGGCTGATTTTGATCCACAAGTGAAAGAAGATTTTTTGAATAGCCTTTCTAAAAAAGAACGTGAACAGTATCTTAAGGATATTGGAGAAAAAGAGTAAAGCAGGTACTCACCTACCTGTTTTTATTTTTGCCAATTTCATAGATAGATTGATTAAAAGTTCATTAAGGAGTTTTTGCTTTTTATGAGAAATACAATGAAGTTTTCTATCATAATTGTGGTCGTTATCATCTCAGTAACTGCGTTCATTGTACAGTACATTAATCAGAGTCTGTCAGATGATGTAGTGCAAGAAAAAAGCGATCAAGAAAAAGCAGAAGAGTTTGCAGAGAAGATGAAACCAAAAATCGAAGAAGATTTACATAAAATGGACATTCACAACTTTATAAAATCTATTACGTTCGAAAAAGATGTAACTATTAATCCCATGGGGGATATTGTTATTGACGGGTATGTGAATGATGAGCCGGTAAAGTACAATTTTTCAGCATCCCTACAATATAGGTCTAAAAAGATAGGTTCAATGAGTTATTCATACGAGTTATCAATTCGATTCAGGGACTGGGAAAAATATAAAGATGAACCGGAATTAAAAGAAAATTTCCTGAAAAGTCTTCCAAAAAAAGAACGCGAACAGTATCTCAAAGACATCGGAGAAAAGGAGTAATTACAAGTGTTCAACTTCTGATTATCTCCAAATCGTTGAAAAGGTATATGCTATCATTCCCCTAACAACACTTTCAAATAAGGGAGAGATTTCAATCATGGCAAATAAAAAGAAATTGATCTTGGACGTAGATACTGGAATCGATGATGCGATTGGGATTTTGCTGGCGGTGAAAAGTCAGCAGTTTGATATGTTGGGGATTACAACGGTATGTGGGAATGTGTCTGTCGATGCGGCTACATTGAATACGTGTAAAGTGCTTGAGCTGGTTGAGGCAGATAATATTCCTGTCATCAAAGGTTCAGCAACTCCTCTTTTAAGAGCGCCCCATTATGAACATCGGGTGCACGGAGAGGATGGGATTGGCGGCGCTTTAAAGGATGTCGAGCCTAAGAAGACCGCAGATGCTGGTTTTGCGTCTGATTTTATCATCGACCAAGTGATGCAGTATTCGAAGCAGGTTACGCTTGTGTTGACAGGACCTTTAACGAATTTAGCCCTTGCAGTGAAAAAGTGTCCTGAGCTGATTCATCATGTGAAAGAAGTCATTTTTATGGGTGGTGTCGTGCAGGGTCAGGGGAATGTCACGCCGGTTGCGGAATTTAATACATATGCAGACCCAGAAGCGGCGAAGTTAGTGCTGGATGCAGGGTTCCCTTCATTGACTCAAGTAGGATTAGATGTCACGAGACAGGTCTTGCTTACGGATGAAAGAATTGATGCGATTCAGAATGAAACGTTGGCCCATTATATTAGAGAGAGTACAAGTATTTACCGTCAGCGCTATTTTGAGCGAAATGGTGTGTGGGCGTGTGCCATGCATGATCCGCTTGCTGTAAGTCTTGCCATTGACAAGCAGCTCGTGAGCACACAGGCTTTTCATGTGGACGTCGAGACGAAGAGTGAGTTTTGTGATGGACAGATGATCTGTGATTTTCAGCATCAATGGGAGAAAGAGCGCAACGTTCAAGTGTGTATGGATGTAGATGCTGACGCTTTCTTTGATTTATTGATCAAAACAATGAATGCTTAAAAAAGAAGTCTGTGCAAACAGGCTTCTTTTTTATAAGATGGGAACATGAGGAAATGTATGCGTTCACATGAATAAGGGAGGAGTGAAGTCAATTGGCTTCTGTTAGTTTAAGTAGTATTGAAAAAATACGTGCAGCAAGCAGAGGATTGCCGCCAAAGCTGAAAGCAATTGCAGAGCATATTACGAGTGAGCCCCGCGACATCATCCATTTGTCTATTGTCGAGCTTGCGAAAAAAACTGCAAGCTCAGAGGCAACGATTTTTCGTCTTTGTAAAAGGCTTGGATTTGAGGGCTTTCAAGATTTGAAGATTGCTATTGCCCAGGAAATAGACCAAACAAAGCCTAATTATGTAGATGAAGAAATGAGTCTTGATGATGATATGGCTATTTTTATGCAAAAGGTTTTTCAGACGAATATATCCGCTTTAAAGGATAGCTTTCAATTGTTGAATCCAGAGGATGTAGAAAAGGCCATACAAATCATTCATGAAGCAAAACGCTTAGAGTTTTATGGAAGTGGTGGGTCTGGCCTCATTGCGACTGACGCTTTTCATAAATTTATGAGGACAGGCATCAACTGTATTGTTCACACAGATTCTCACTTTCAAGCGATGTCTGCTGGTCTTCTTGATCAGCACAGTACAGTGATCGGTATCTCTCATTCTGGACGAAATAAAGATTTGCTCGATGCGATGAAAACAGCAAAGGGAAAAGGGGCAAAAACCATCGGTATTACAAGCTATCAGCGCTCACCATTGAGTCAGCTTGCAGATGTCACGTTGTATACTGCGACACAAGAAACGGCTTTTAGAACAGAAGCGATGTCCGCAAGACTTGCTCAGCTGACGGTCATTGACGTTCTATATTTTGCTCTTGCTCACTTAAGGCAGCAGGAAACAATAACAAATTTAAAGCAAATGCGAGAAACCATTTCACAAAAAAGGGTGTGATGATTCCGAAAATAAATTTTTCTGATAATGAAAAATGCTGATGTGGTAACGTTTGTGAGCTTTTTAGTGAAAATTATTTTCTTTTCGGTCGTTGAATGTCGAAAAAATTATTTTTATAATGGGATTTAACAGGCAATTCAAAAACTACATATGTGACTTCAAATCAATGATTGGGCGTGATACAGATGAAGGGAAACCAGGCGGTAATTGGTTTGGATATTGGAACAACAAGTACAAAGACGGTTCTGTTTGGACCTCAGGGGAAGGTATTAGCGAAGCATTCAGTTCCTTATGAGCTCATTCAGCCCCAGCCAGCATGGGTTGAGCAGGATCCTGAAAAGATATTAGAAGCCGTCATTGCGAGTGTAAGAGGTGCATTGACGAAAGCAGCATTTGATGAAGAAAATCTTATAGGCATCGGGATAAGTACAGCGATGCATTCCTTAATTGTGATGGATCAGGATGGAAAGGCGCTAACGAACAGTATCATTTGGGCAGATAACAGAAGTGCAGAACAAGCGAAACGAATCAAATCAAATATGGATGGCTTCCACATTTATAAAAGGACAGGTACACCGATCCATCCAATGTCACCGCTTTCAAAAATACGTTGGATGAAAGAAATGGCACCGGATGTCTTCAAGAAGGCAGCAAAATATATTTCGATCAAAGAATATATTCTTTATCATTTCTTCGGTCAGTATGTCGTCGATTATTCAATCGCTTCAGCAACGGGGCTGTTCCATTTGGAAGCGCTTCAATGGGATGAGAAGGCGCTTTGTATTGCTGGAATTGAAGCCAGTCAACTATCTGAACTTGTCCCAACGACGTATCAACTGAGAGGACTTCAGCCAGAGATTGCATTGCGCATGGGCATTAAAGAAGATACACCATTTGTCATTGGTGCGAATGATGGCGTTCTAGCGAATTTAGGTGTGGGCGCGATTGGTCAAGGAGAGGTGGCTGTTACGATTGGGACAAGCGGTGCGGTCCGTACGGTTGTAGACAAACCAATTACAGATGAGCAATCAAGAACGTTCTGCTATGCCCTGACAGATAAGCATTGGGTTGTAGGAGGACCGACCAATAATGGCGGGATCATGCTGAGATGGCTGAAGGATGAATTCGGGTCGTCTGAGGTGGAGGTAGCAAAGCGTCTAGGTGTGGACCCTTACGATCTGATGATGGATATCGCGGAAAAGGTTCCAGCTGGTTCTGAGGGTTTGCTGTTTCTGCCATTTTTATCAGGTGAGCGGGCACCTTATTGGAATCCAAATGCGAGAGGCACCTTCTTTGGCATCGGTCTTCAGCATAAGCGGGAGCATTTTATTAGAGCGGTGTTAGAAGGCGTCATTATGAGTGTTTTCTCGATCGGTGTTGCCTTAAGGGATTTAACCGGTTCAGCAAAGGATGTCAGAGCTTCGGGCGGATTTGCACGATCTCCCCTGTGGCGGCAAATTTTAGCGGATACGATGGGTAGAGAAGTGCTTGTTCCAGAAAGCTACGAGGCGTCAGCACTTGGGGCGGCTGTCCTTGCACTTTATAGTTTAGGTCATATGGAAGAAGTAGAAGAAGTTCAAGAGTGGATTCGAATCTCTGCTCGTCATGAACCTAATATGAAGAACAATGAAACTTACATAGAGCTGTTTTATTTATATGAGCGCCTCTATGACAAACTGAAGGATGAATTTGATGTCATTAGTGCGCTGCAATTAAAACAAAATCGTTAAACATCAGGGAAAAGGTGGGAGAACATGCTTTTATTCATCGTGATTGCGGCGATTGTCCTTTTACTCATTCTCATTACAGTCGCTAAGTTGAATCCATTTGTGAGCTTAATTATTACTTCGATGCTAGTGGGCTTTGCGACGGGGATGGATTTGCAGGAAATCATTCAATCGATTAAAACGGGATTAGGCAATACGTTATCATTGCTGGCCATTGTTCTAGCGCTTGGTACCATGCTTGGGAAAATGATGGCTGAATCAGGGGGAGCAGAGCGGATAGCTCAAACTTTAATCGGCCGGTTTGGGACGAAGAATGTGCATTGGGCAATGATGTTTGTTGCTTTTATCGTGGGGATACCTGTCTTTTTCCAGGTCGGTTTCGTTCTTCTCATTCCTTTACTTTTTACAATTGCCATTGAAACAGGCATCTCGCTCGTAACCATTGGGCTCTCGTTAATCGCTGGCCTGTCTGTCGTGCATGGGCTAGTCCCGCCTCATCCAGCGGCAATGGCAGCCGTTGGCATCTATCATGCCAACGTGGGGAAAACCATTTTCTTCTCTATTATTGTGGGATTGCCAACAGCGATTATTGCTGGACCGTTGTATGGAAAGTGGATTGGAAAACGGATACATAAACCAGTTCCGGAGATGCTGAGAAAGCAATTCACTGAACGAAATGAAGATCGAAGGCTACCCGGCTTTGCGAATACGATGTTTACCATATTGGTGCCGGTGATTCTGATGCTTCTTGCCACACTGGCGGACATTATCTTACCAGAGGACAATATGTGGTTCCAGGTATTCAAGTACATCGGAGATCCAATTACAGCACTGCTGATTGCAACGGTTTATTCTTTCTTCAGCCTTGGCTTTATGCAAGGGATGAGCCGTGACCGGGTGCTTTCATTTAGCAACGAGTGCTTAGGTCCAATCGCTTCCATCTTGCTAGTCATTGGAGCAGGCGGAGCTTTCAATAATGTGCTCATTGATTCGGGTGTTGGTGATTATATTGCAGATGTAGCCAAACACTCGCCGATTTCACCGATTTTGCTTAGCTGGCTGATTGCTGCGGTGATTCGTGTGGCAACAGGATCTGCGACGGTATCCATGATGACGGCAGCAGGTATTGTAGCCCCAATTGCTGCAACAATGCCGGATGTGAGCAGGGAGCTGCTTGTGTTAGCAACAGGAGCGGGTTCATTAATTTTATCTCACGTCAATGACTCTGGTTTTTGGCTGATCAAGGAGTATTTTGGTATGACCATTAAAGAGACGTTTTTGACATGGACGGCTATGGAGACGATCATTTCCGTTAGTGCGATTGCATTTATTATGATCATTAATATGTTTATATAGCGAACAAGCAGTCTGATTCTTTTGAGTCGGGCTGTTTTTAATACCACTTTTTTCAGATTGGGGTAAAATAATGATATTGAAATGTGGGAGGTGGACACGATCGAACCATTAAAACATGTGTACAATGAATTATTTATAAAAGAATTAGCAGAGAAACTTGCACAGTCTTCAACTGTATTTGATGTTGAGCCATTCAAGCGGCTCGTATTTCAAGAGGATTGGCAGCAGCTTGAGTTAAAAGGGCGGATGAGACGAGTCACTGAATCGATGCATGCCTGTCTACCAGAGGATTATGAGCAGGCAATTGAGGTACTGCGTCAGGCAGCCCCGCATTTTTCAGGGCTTAGTGCGCTCGTATTTCCAGACTACGTCGAGACGTACGGCCTTGCACACTGGGACCTCTCGATCAAGGCGCTCGAATTCTTCACATCCTTTTCCACTTCAGAATTTGCCGTTCGGCCATTTTTGATTCAAGATCAAGACAAAATGCTGGCGCGAATGCTCGTATGGTCTCAGGATCAAAATGAGCACATACGGAGGCTGGCTAGTGAAGGCTGTAGACCGCGTCTGCCATGGGGCTTATCTGTTCCTTCACTTAAAAAGAATCCTTCGGTCACGCTGCCCATTTTGGAAAACTTGAAGGCAGACCCGTCGCGGTATGTGCAAAAAAGTGTAGCGAATCATCTAAATGATATCTCTGCAATACAGCCAGACCTGATGAAGCAGACGGTTCAAAACTGGTATGGAACCAACAAACATACGAACTGGATTGTCAAACATGCATCCCGTACTTTACTCAAAAAAGGAGATCCAGATATTATGGCGTTGTTTGGTTATGGTGACGATCCATCCGTTCAAATAACGGATTTGAAGATCGTACAAGACCCTATTCGGATCGGTGAGAAAATGACTTTTCATTTTACTCTTCAAGCCGATAAGCCGCTAAAGCTGCGTGTAGAGTATGCCATAGACTACGTCAAAGCTCGGGGGACCCGCAATCAAAAGGTATTTAAAATCACAGAGTTTGAAACAGGCTCAGCGTTACATAGAGAATTCGTCAGGACGCAGTCTTTTCAAAATATGACGACAAGAAAACACTATGAAGGAATCCATACATTAACAATCATCATCAACGGCATCCCGAAAGCGTCGATTGATTTTGAAGTGACAGAAGACAGCAGCTCATGAAAAAAACCCGCCTCAATGGCGGGTTTTACAGCGTGTAGACAAACCCTCGCATTCGGTGTCAGTCCTGCGTGCTGGTGCTCACGAATGTCAAATTCGCTCCGCGCCAGTACTCGCCCTTCCTAGGGCTGCAAAGGTTTTCTATCACGCTGAAAAGAAGAAAAAGGGCTAAAATAAAGAACATTTTAGCGTTTAAGCCTTCTTTTTCATTAAGAATGAAGCAATGATGGCTGCGATTAAGAAACCAATGCTGATAATTGAGCTAGGCAAGTTTTCTTGTCTGAATAGAAACATCACAAAACTCACACTTAGTACAAGACCTGCAAATAAAGTCAAATACGGAAACAGCCACACCTTGAAATACGGCTCCTGTGGATATTTCGGGCGAAGTTTCAGATGTGCCATGCAAATGCTAATCCAAATGAGTGAAACAGCAAAACCAGGAATAGCCAGCATATAACTGAAGATTTGCTCTGGATATAAGTAAGCAAAGAATGTTCCGATGAGAAGAAACAGAACGGTCACCCATAAACTCAAAATGGGTACGCCTCTTTTATTGACCTGTGCCAGTTTTTTCGGACCGCCATCTGATTTAGAGAGAGAATGCATCATTCTCGTCGTTCCATAAATGCCAGAATTGGCCGCCGATAGAACGGCTGTAATCAATACGAAATTAATGAAGTGAGAGGCGCCTTGCATACCGGCTGCTGAAAAGACTTGAACAAATGGGCTGTTATTTGGATCAATTTGATTCCAAGGAATGAGTCCACAGATGATCAAAATCGGCAAAGTGTAAAATAAGATAATACGCCACATCATACTTTTAACAACACCAGGCAAGACCTTTTCGGCATCCTTTGTTTCTGTAATGGTCAGCCCGATCAATTCAGAGCCCCCGTAAGAGAAAATAACAACTAATAAAGAGGCAAAGATCGCACCCCATCCGTTCGGGACGAAGTTTTGATAGTTGGTGAGTGCAGATGTGCTTTGTTCGTTCGGAATGATCCCAAATAATAGGGCTGCACCAAGAATAATAAACACAATAATAACGAAAATCTTCATTCCAGCGAACCAAAACTCAATTTCACCAAAGTATTTTACATTATTTAAGTTAATTCCGATGACTAAGAGTGAGCAGAGTAAACATAGTGACCATAGCGGCACGTTCGGTAACCAGTATTGAAGCAGGCTGCCTGCCGCAATAATCTCGATGACACACACAGTGAGCCACATGAAACAGTAAACCCAGCCGACAACAAATGAAAAACGTTGACCAAGCGCAATCTGTATCAGGTCGCGAAGGTTATTTCCCGGATAGACAATCGCCATTTCAGCTAAGGCTGCCATCACGATGAGCAATAATAATCCGGCAAATACATAGGAAAAGATGACCCCAGGACCTGCTAAACCGATTGTATCGGCACTTCCTTTAAAGATTCCTGTACCAATGACCCCGCCCAATGCAATCATGCGAATGTGACGCGGTGATAAAAGCTTTTTTAATTCTTGTTGTTCCTGATTCGCGCTCATGACGTTCTCCTTTTTTAAAAATGCTTATGTTCCATTTTCTTTTTTCGCGACGTCAGTGTCAATATAAAAAAAGAGATTTTTCAGACAAAAACGGCGGTTGATTCTATCAAATGAGCCGTTTTCTTCCATAAATCCTTTCCATGACCCATCCCCAAAATCTGAAATTTCGTGAAAAAATGAACATTTGCCTTCATTCTGACATAAACAATTTTCAGTTTTTGTCGATATATCTTTTGTATTACTAAAGTCCTAATAAAGAATTGTTTATAACTGTAAAATATTTCAAAAAAGCATGAAGGAATGAAAGGAGTTATGAAAGATGTTTATGAGAAAAGCAAATGATTCGTCAGCGGGAACCCTTTTAAAGGAAAGCAGTCGATTAGTAGAACGAATTGACAAGGGAGACCTTTCAGCACGAATAGATACTGCTGCATTCTCTTCAAGTCAAACGATTGAAGCAGTAGCCCAAATAAATGAAGCTTTGCAAAAGATGCAGGAAGTAAATGAAGATATTCAAATGCGGATGAATTTGGTGACAAAAGCCATTCAAGTTGGTTTATGGGATATGGTCGTTATCGCTGGAGATCCGGTCAATCCAAAAAATGAATTCACATGGACGGATGATTTCCGCAAAATGCTCGGCTTTCAAAATGAGCACGATTTTCCAAATGTTTTAGACAGCTGGGCATCTCGAATCCATCCAGATGAACAAGAATATACCTTAAATGCATTCTCTTCGCATTTATTGGATCATTCGGGACGTACACCATATGATATCGAATATCGCTTGAAATTGAAAAACGGAGATTATCGCTGGTTCAAAGCAACTGGCACGACCATTCGTGATCGAAATGGTGTCCCTCTTCGTGTGGCGGGAGCTCTTTTTGATATTCATGATCAGAAATTGAAAGAAGAAGAACTGCAAGCATTCGTGACGAGATATGATTTGATCAACCGTGCGCTTGTGGAAGCTCCTTGGGATATGGTCGTAGAGGCTGGCGATTCAGTTAATCCACACAACGAATTCTGGTGGTCTCCACAGTTTAGAAAAACGCTTGGCTTCACAGATGAAAAAGATTTCCCGAACGTTTTGAGCAGCTGGAGCGATCGTTTGCATCCTGAGGATCAAGAAATGGCTTTGCAAGCCTTTGCGGATCATTTAAATGACCACTCTGGGCGCACGCCATTTGACATTGATTATAGATTGCAGAGTAAAAATGGCGATTATCGTTGGTATCATGCGGGTGGTGAAACCATTCGTGATGAGAAGGGTGTACCTCTTCGTGTTGCAGGAACCATTCGTGATATCACGTTAGAAAAAAATAAAGAGAAAACAGCCAATGAAATGGCTTCTCAGGTAGAACAGCTTTCAAGTTCTATTAGTGAGATGGTATCGGGCATTAGCTCTGTTACAAACCAAGCACAGGAACTTGCTGTAGCTCAAGAGAAGTCAACGTCTGCCGCAAATCTAGCGAAAAACAGTGCAGATGAGACGAAAAACATTTCTGACTTGATCAAAGAAGTGGCGAACCAAACGAACCTACTTGGTTTGAATGCTGCGATCGAAGCGGCCAGAGCTGGTGAGCAGGGACGAGGATTCTCGGTCGTTGCAGATGAAGTGCGTAAGCTGGCGCTTCATAGTGCCAATGCAACGGAGAATATCGAATCTAGCTTGACGGAAATGAAAACGCAAATTGATGAAATTCTTGAAAATATCTCGAATATGACAGCTCTTACGCAAACACAGGCTGCTTTAACAGAGCAAGTAAATGCTGCAGTCGATGAAGTGAATCACATGTCTCAGCGTCTTGTGGCGTATTCAAAGAGTATTTAATTGTCAGAAACCGCCCTCTCGTGTAGAAGGCGGTTTTTATCATTAAAATTGATCTGCTGGGAAAACAATACCTGCATCATTTCTTGCAGCATCAAGGACTTTCATGACGGAGAGACTTTCATCGAGCCATGCATAGCACTGTTCATGATTATTTGTTTCAATGATGTGTTGAAAAGCCTCTGCTTCATAAAATAGGCGGTTTGAATTTGTTTGTGCATTGAGTGATATCACCTGGTCATTCACGTGAAGCAGCACTTCCTCGCAGCCATTCGCTCCATTTTTCACATGAATGAAGCCCTTTTCTCCTTGAATCAATGCAAAATTCATGCTGCTTGTATCCTTACTGCCGACACTTGTCGCAATGAAATCATTGTAGGTGAAAGTCAAAACACCAGATGTATCGATGCCATTTAGGTGACGGTTTGCCTGGTAGCGAACCTGCTCCGGTGATCCGAAGAGATTCATGATGAAATGGACATTATAAATATTAATATCCATCAATGCTCCTCCTGAAAATTCAGGGTTAAAGACATTTGGCGTTTCGCCGGCTAGCAGCTGATTATATTTGCTTGAATATTGACTATAGTTGCATTGAACCAGTTTGATTTTACCTAATTGATGAAGGTGCTTTTTGATTAAATGATAGTTTGGCATATGAACGGTCGTAATGGCTTCAAAGAGGAGAAGCTGCTTTTCCTTTGCGAGAGCGATTAAGGCTTCCAGCTCTTTGACATTAGAGGTGAAAGGCTTTTCGCAAATCACATGTTTTCCGTTTCTTAATGCAGCCGTCGCATGCTCGCTATGTAATCGATTCGGTGATGCAATATAAACAGCTTCAATGTTTGGATCTTCTAGCATAGCCGTTAAATCTGTATAAGTCGTTTTTACACCAAATTGGTCTGCGAGCTTCTTTGCCGTTGCTTCCTTTCTTGAATAGACGGCATGACAAGAAGCGCCGTCAAGCTGTTCAATCGCTTGCAAGAAGCTTTCCACAATCACACCTGTTCCAATGGTTGCAATGTTCATTCTATTCAAAACCCCTTCCACTCGTTTGATATCAAGTAAAGCTGTCTCTAGTATAACTGATGTTGGAATCGCACGCGCACTTGAGACCTGGGCGTAGAGGGGCGCCAGTGGCAAACACTGGCACATCTTTGGCAACCCTTACAATTAGCTGATGTTTGCTAATGTTTGTTTTGTTAACAATTGAATGGCAGCTTTCCTCTTCTTTAACTCTTGAATGGAGTGTTGAATATCCTCAACTTTTTGTTCAAGCAGCTGTTCAGCTTCTGTCTTTGATTGTTTTTCAAATAGCGATTTAATAATTTCACGAATTTCTTTGAGTGAGAAATCTAGCTTTCTTGCTTCTGTGATAAAGGATAGCATGAGTACATATTTTTTATCATATAAACGATAGCCGTTATGTGCTCTCTTTGGTTCGGGGAGCACACCCTCATTTTCATAAAAACGAATGGTTTCAATATGCACACCAGACATTTTTGACAATTTACCTCTAGTAAACGTAAGCATTTCCTGCACCTCCTTTCTTTGCTATCCATCATACAATTAGATTTGCTAGTTTTAAAATATTCAGTGGTGAACATTTGTTATCATTTCCCCGTTGGAAAAGGGCAGAAACTCTATTTAAAGCAGGATAAATAGAATACGATATAATAGAGAAGGCATATGACAATTTTGTTACAGTGAGAACAAGTAGACAGCGTGATGAAAAAACGATAGGCTAAAATAGGTAAAAAGTAATGATATAACCTGTCATCATATAGATGATGGCCTAAAATAGTGCAGCACGTTTTTTGCTGAGAAAAGGGGACCAGTGAATGTATAAATTAGTTGCAATTGATATGGATGGTACGTTATTAAATGATCAACATATGGTGCCGGATGAGGTGTTTGAAGCCATTCAACAGGCGAAAGCAGAGGGTGTTAAAATCGTATTATGTACAGGACGGCCTATTGGCGGAGTGAATCGCTATTTAGATGATCTTCAGCTCAATCAAGAGGGAGATTATGTGATTGCCTACAATGGGGCACTCGTCCAAAACAGTCACACAAATGAAGTAGTGTCAGAACTGACGTTATCCTATGAGGATTTAACTTCTTTATATAAGCTGAGCCGTGAGCTCGATACACCGATGCATTATTTCGATTCCGCTCATTTGTACACACCGAATCGTGATATTAGTGAGTACACAGTACTTGAATCTTATTTAACAAAGCTGCCGCTTAAATATTTACCTGTTGAAGAGGCAGATCCTTCAATGAGACTTCCGAAGATGATGTATATTGATCAGCCAGAACGTTTGGAAAAGACGATACAAGCCATTCCATCTGAAGTAAAAGACAAGTACATGATGGTGAAAAGTACAGATTTCTTCCTTGAGATCCTGCATCCTGAAGTCAGCAAAGGGAATGCCGTGAAGCTTCTAGCGAAAGAGCTGGGGATTGCTCGTGAAGAGGTCATGGCTATTGGTGACAATGGGAACGACGTATCGATGCTGGAATTTGCGGACTGCGGCGTTGCCATGGGAAATGCCATTGATGATGTCAAAGCAGTAGCGGATGTTGTGACAAAATCCAATAATGAAGCCGGAGTAGCACATGTCCTGCATGAGTTAGTTTTAGGAAAATAAACAAAAAGCGGTCTACCACTGAGGTAGCCGCTTTTTTTATATGTGAGAGAAAAAGTAAACAAGCATCCGTCTGCTGCTCAAATTTGTCTTTTGCAGCATCGCCTTCACATGATCATGGACGGTATGGGTTGAAATAAATAAAGTACTGGCAATTTCCTTTGTAGACTGTCCTTTTAATAGGCAGTCGAGGACGTTCATCTCTCTTTCTGTCAGCTTGTATGTTTTTGCCGCATAAGGAAGAATATCATTGGTTTGGGCTCTCTTGATGTGAATCATGACAGCCTCTTCCTGACCGGCTGCCTGCGCTAATCGAAATGCTTGAAGAGAGAGGAACAGCCCCGTAGGCAATCTCGTCATGCTTGCCGCTGTTTGGTCGATGCCGCCGTATAAAAGTTTTGCCCCTAATGCTCTAAACGGGCGCGGCATAATCGCCCTGTCATGGATTTGTTCAAAGGCTTGAAACGTCTGAAGCCAATGAAGACCCGTCTCATTTCCATAAAGAAGGTTGTAATCGTGCGAGAGAATGAGGAAGCCTTGCTGCTCCGCCGCCGCGTCCTCTCCAGTATCTCTTTTCTTGAAAAGTTCATCTCTCAGCTTGGCTGCGAGTCTAGGCGTTTGTTCGATGACTGCTCTGATATCTTTTTCTTGAAAAGGTTCCTTGTTCTTTAGACGATAGAGGCTGGCAATACCCCAGCATTCTCCTTGAATCACAAGGGCTGCCCGCAATTCATCAGACCATCCTTTACGTAACAAAATGTCTTGGTAGCGCTCACTGTTGAGATATTCTCCGCTTTGGACCAGGCTCGCAGCATGAACAGGACCTTTGGCTAGAGACTCATGCTGATGCACGTCCTTTTTTAAGAACTCATTTTGAAACAGCTGGTCATGAATTTCTTCAATCGGTTCATCTGTGAAGGAACCTGTCGAGAGGAGAGTGGCTGGATCAATGGTCGTGATACAGGCGGCATCAAAATCAAGGACGGCAGCAAGCTCGTCCCGAATGTGTTGTCTCAGCTGCTGAAAATGAGTGGCTGGATTGGTCACATGATCTCCTCCTCAAAAATCCCCACTTTTAGGGATCGTGTTTTCTGGTGTCTCTTTTTACAATAAAGATGTCATACCGTTAGTGTACAGGAAACGATGTAAAGCGGAAAGGAACTGGAGGAGAAGGACATGAAAGGAAACCAGCATTGGCACGATCCCGTTGCTGAGTCATATGCAGCGACGATTGCCTATAAAGTACCCGGCTATCAGCTATTGCATGAGTTGACAATAGACGTATTAGAAACTGAATTAATGGGACCGGCTCCCCGCATCCTGACTGTTGGAGCGGGCGGGGGCGAAGAGATCATCAACATGCTTCAAAGAAAAGAAGACTGGCTCATCACAGGGATCGATCCGTCACCTTCTATGCTGGACATGGCGAAACGGCGAGTTACACAGCTTGAGATGGAGTCGCGTGTCACATGGCATGAGACCTCATTAGATAAGGTTTCTGCTGAACCTGTTTACGATGCAGCGGTGAGCTTGCTTGTCATTCATTTTATAGAAAAGCGCCAGCTCTTTTTAGAAGAGATTGCCCGCAGGCTTCAACCAGATGCGCCGTTTATGTTGGCATTTATACATGGAGAGATGAAGTCCCAAGCATTTCAACAGGAGCTTCACATGCTTTCTCTTTTCATGCAACGGCAAGGTCTAGAAAAAGAAGTGTTTACGTCCTTTAAAAACAGGCTGGGGAGCGCGACACACCCTGTTCCCGAGGAAGAGATAAAAGAGCATTTAATCAAAGCAGGATTTGAAGACATCAGACCTTATTTTCAGGCAGGAATGATTAAGGGGCTTGTTTGCAAGCGAGGTCGTAGAGAGGCGGATGAGAAATGAGATCACAGGTGATGGTGATAGGCGGCTATGGACATGTTGGACAACAAATATGTCTTCAGCTAAGCGAAGTGTATCCAGGGCAAATTGTAGCGGCAGGCAGAAGCTATGAGAAGGCAGAGAAATTTTCACGCCAGACAAAAGGGAAAGTTCTTCCCTATCAATTAGATGTTAGTGAGCCGTTATTTTCGGACTGGATGGATCAAACAAAGCTGGTGATCATGTGCCTTGATCAAGAAGACCCGTCATTTGCTGAAACAGTTCTGCGGTCAGGTATTGATTATATCGATATCTCTGCGAAAGGGGCGTACATGGAGCAGGTGGCAAAGCTGGATCAGCAGCACATCGATGCAACGGCTTTACTCAGCGTTGGGCTTGCGCCTGGCCTTACGAATTTATTGGCAGCGAAAACAGTATCTATGCTCTCATCAGTGAAACAAATAGATATAGGGATTATGCTTGGATTGGGTGATCAGCATGGAAAAGCCGCCATTGAATGGACGCTTGACAATGTCCATACTGACTATGTGGTTACTGAGCATCATCAGCGTAAAAGAGTCAAAAGCTTTACTGGAGGCAAGCGTATAGATTTTGGTGTGAAACTTGGAAAGCGGCAAGCCTATCAGTTCCCCTTCTCTGATCAGCAGACATTGCCTTCGACGCTCAGCGTGCCTTCTGTGACAACAAGGCTTTGTTTTGATTCTCGCGCGGCAACGCGGGCGTTTGCCTTCACAAGGAGCCTTGGAATGACGTCCCTTCTCACTGTGCCGAAAATCAAGGAACGAGCCATTTCTATGATTCAATCTGCTCAAATGGGAACAGATCAATATGCAGTGAAAGTGGAGGCGACAGGAATGGAAGGGAACAAGATTCATCAAGCAGCGCTTGGAATAAAAGGGCATGATGAGTCTCAAGCAACAGCTCAAGTCGCCTCTGCTGCGGCACTGCTTTTATTGGGCAGGCGGTTTCAGACAGGTATGTTTCATATCGAACAATTATTTTCATTAGCATATGAGAATGGTGATTTTGCGTTGGTGGATCAAACAACGAAGGAAAAGCGTGTGTTAGCGCTGAAAGCCAGCCTTTTAACGGCATAAAAGAAGACTAGCAGGATGCTAGTCTTAGATTGTTGACAAAGTGCTAAAATGATGTTTATTTTAGCACTTTGTCTTCTTTTTTATGACGATGACACATCTCCTTTTTTCTTGATACTTGCTGTAATGAGCTGTGTCAATGTATCAGAGCCTTTTGTTGAAAGGTGAACACCATCAGGCTGAAAATAAGATGGCTGTCCGGTAGCGGCTGAATGCCAATCGACCAGGGTCACATTGGAATGTTGATCGGCCACTCGCTGAATGACTGCATTCACATCGCTTTCCCAAGACCTTGGGACTCTCGTGTTCACAAGGAAAATGTGCGCCTTTGAAAATTGCTGAATGAATGCTGTCAATGTGCCCTCAGTAAAATAGCCATTCGTGCCAAGTTCAATGATAACAGCGGCATCAGATTGATTAAATGAAGCATACTGAGGAGCGATGCTGACGGCTTCGTTCATTTGTCTGCCAACCTTTGCATCGATGGTGATTTGTGCATATGCCTTTTCAAGATTCGGTGCTATGTCCAGCATGACGGAATCACCAATAGCAAGAATTTGGTGGAACTGCTTCTGATCTGCTGCTTTCTTCTCGTGTTTTTCTTTCTTTTTTTTCGTTTTCGATTCCGTAGAGTCTCCTGCTTTTTTCGGTGCCGTCTTAATTTGTGTCACTTCCTTGGCATGTGGAGACGTATGGGACGAACTGGACATGCCAATGGTAAATAAGATTAAAAGAGCTGCAGTGATTCCAAGGAACACTTTATGAGACGTAGACCATTGTTTGAATCCCTTTTTCCAAATAGACCAAGAGGCAAAATATTGTGTGAAGCCAAGCCGGCGAATAGGCTGTTCGATGAAGCGGTAAGAGGCCTCTGCGATAAGTAAAATGGCAATGATCTGCAATGCGACACGCCCCATAGAAGGCTGTCCAATTTCAATGACAGGGGTGGTCAGCACGATGATGGGATAATGCCACAGGTAAATACCATAAGAACGCTTTCCAATCCAGACGAGCGGCTGATAGGAGAGCCATTTTCCCAATAGGCTTGCAGGGTGGCAGATGCATGCAATTAAAATCGCTGCATTAAGACAGAATAAAAGCATGCCGCCTTGATAGAGAAAGCCGTCAAATTCGTCCACTGCATAAACACATAGAAGAAAAACCGCAAAGGAACCAAAACCAGCGATATGTAAAATACGTCTGCCAACAGGAAGTAGTTTTTTGCTGGACAGTCTTTGCATGGGCCATACAAATGCTAGGCTGCACCCAATCAGAAGCGCAAATGCACGAGTATCTGTTCCATAATAAACCCTGCTTGGGTCCGTATCTGGTGAATAAAGAATTGCCATCCATAAGGCGGAGACAAGTGCAAGGCCAAAGGTGATCATTGGCAGATGGGATCTATTTTTCACCCATTTTAGCCCAGCAATCAATAGTACCGGCCAAATGATATAAAATTGCTCTTCTATCGCCAAAGACCACAAATTTTTCAGTGGAGATACAGCATTGAAGCTATCAAAATAAGAAAGCTGATGGAAAATGTACCACCAGTTACTGACATAAAAAAAGGACGATAAGGCATCGCCGCGAATGGACAATAGTGCATTCGAACCCGCAATCGCACACCAGCTGACGGTTAAGAAAATCATCACGTAAGCAGCTGGAAGAAGCCTTCTGATCCGGCCCATCCAAAATGGTAAAAGCTCTTGATAACCCAAATCCTGCTTATGTAACAAGATCGTCGTAATCAAGTAACCAGAGATCACAAAAAACAAATCAACGCCAAGAAACCCGCCGCTCGCAGGTCCAATATGTAAGTGATAAGCAATGACCGCCAATACAGCAACGGCTCTTAGCCCATCTAATCCTAATATATAACGTAAACGATTCTCCTTGCTGTTCATGAAAATGAATCCCCCATTTATGTCAAAACGCTTCTTTTTTGTTGTCACTCCAAAAGAACAACGATTCTTTTATTTTATATAAGATTAGACGAATCAGCATCACATTTTGTTGGCGAATTTCTGTCTTTTTTTAAAATTTTTATATAAAGAAAGAATTGATGGTCAGGAGGGCTGCCTTATTTTTATACTCAAAACCAAAATCCCTGTCATAATAAAAGAAGATGGAAAGGGGATGTGTGAAATGAGAACGATTGAAAATGATCAGTTATTGATTCAGATCAATGAGAGAGGTGCCGAGGTCAGAGAGGTGCTTCACAAGGAAAGTGGACGTCAATATATGTGGTCTGGCGATCCTGCATACTGGGGCAGGGTGTCGCCTGTCTTATTCCCGATTGTTGGACGATTAAAGAATGACCAATACAAGATAGATGATCAAACCTATGAGCTCACGCAGCATGGATTCTTGCGTGATGTTGATTTTGATTTACATGAAGAAACGAAACATACAGTGACCTTTCAATATGAATCAAAAGGCCGCCACATCGAGCAGTATCCCTATGAATTTACCGCCCGTATTCGATACGAGCTGTCGGAAAATGGTCTGACGATTTCCTGGGAAATTGATTATGCCGGAGATGACACGATGTATTTCTCCATCGGAGGTCACCCCGCATTTCAAGTTCCGCTTGTTGAAGGAGAGCGTACAGCGGATTATACCCTGACATTGACGCCGTCTACTGAGCATCTTCCTGTCCAATATGAACTAAAAAATTCACTTATCAGGGAGAAAGAAAAAGGGATTCAGCTTGAAACGATTCAGCTTCGTCCAGAGCTTTTTCAGCATGATGCGATGATCTTTAGTCATATCAATCGAGTGTCATTGACGTCTCAGGCAGGTCACGGGGTTGAGGTTGATCTCACTGGTTTTCCGTTCGTTGGCATTTGGTCACCTTATCATCAAGAAAAAGGCACAATGGCCCCTTTTGTTTGTATTGAGCCTTGGTACGGTATTGCTGATGTTGAAGGGACGAATGGGCAGTACAAGGAAAAGTTCGGTATTCAAACTTTAGAGAAGAATGAGACCTTTCAAGCCGCCTATACGATTTTTTTCAAATGAACATTTGTGCATGATAAGTTGAACAATTTGTTATGATAGAAGAAAAAAGGAGGCGTACGAATGGATCGGGAGAAACAACAACTGAGTATTGAAGCGGCAAGGCTGTATTATTTATCGGATTACAGCCAGCAGGAAATTGCCAAACAGCTCGACCTGTCGAGACCAACTGTATCTAGGCTGCTTCAATATGCGAAAGAGAAGGGGTACGTCCAGATAACGGTAATGGACCCGTTTGAAGACTTGAATGAGCTGTCTTCATTGCTCAAAGAAAAATATGACCTGCTCGAAGCCCATGTGGTGTTTTCACCCAAAGATGATTATCCAACGATCACCGAATACTTGAGCCAATTTGGTGCCGAGTACTTGCAAGACACAGTGAAAGACGGTGATATTGTTGGTGTGAGCTGGGGAACCACCATGTATCAAATTGCTCAAAAGATGCAACCTAAACAGGTCAAAGGTGTAGAGGTTGTCCAGCTGAAGGGTGGGATTAGCCACTCCCATGTGAATACGTATTCTGCGGAAACCATCCAGCTGTTTGCTGAGGCCTTTCAAACCGCACCACGCTATTTGCCGCTTCCTGTTGTGTTTGATAGTGCAGCTGTTAAAGAGATGGTCGAACAGGACAGACATATTCAGCGCATCATTGAAATGGGCAAACAGGCGAATATTGCTGTGTTCACTGTTGGAACGGTAAGAGATGAAGCCCTTTTGTTTAGACTTGGTTACTTCCGAGAAGAAGAAAAAGCACTGCTTAAGGCATCCAGTGTCGGAGACATCTGTTCGCGCTTTTATGATCAAGAAGGACGCATTTGCAGTGAAGCGATTAACAATCGTACAATCGGTGTGGAGCTTGATGATTTAAGAACAAAAGAACGCTCTATTCTTGTTGCTGGCGGACATCGCAAGGTTGCTTCTATCCACGGGGCACTTAGAGGGAAATATGCGAACGTATTGATCATTGATCAGCACACAGCAAGAGTTCTTTTAAATGTCACAAAATAAATGAACAAAATTTCATAACCGTGTTTACAAATGTTCATCGGTCATATATGATGAAAGTATCATAATTAAAAGGAAGTGTGAAGCATGACGATAGCAAACCTTATTGATCATACAGCACTAAAACCAGATACAACTAAAGCTGCGATTTTGCAGTTACTTGAAGAAGCGAAGACTCATCAATTTGCATCCGTTTGTGTCAATCCAACATGGGTGTCACTTGCAGCGAAAGAACTAGCAGGAACAGGCGTTGATGTATGTACTGTTATCGGTTTCCCGTTAGGCGCAAATACAACGGCGGTCAAGGCATTCGAAACAAAGAATGCGATTGAAAACGGAGCAACAGAAGTGGATACGGTCATCAATATTGCGGCACTGAAAGACGGCGAATATGATGCAGTTGAGCAAGATATTCGTGCAGTTGTAGACGAAGCAAAAGGGAAGGCACTTGTGAAAGTCATTATTGAAGCGTGCTTACTCACAGATGAAGAGAAAGTCAAAGCTTGTGAGCTTTCAGTGAAAGCTGGCGCTGATTTTGTGAAAACATCGACTGGATTTAGCACAGGCGGTGCAACTGCTGAGGACATCGCATTAATGCGTAAAACAGTAGGACCTGACATCGGTGTGAAAGCATCAGGCGGAGTGAGAACAAAAGAAGATGTTGAGGCAATGCTAGCTGCAGGCGCTACCCGTATTGGTGCGAGTGCAGGGGTGTCTATTATCAAAGGGGATCAATCAGCTCCTTCGAAAGACTATTAATTCATACGATCCTATGGTAGGATAACATTCGTGACTCATAAATGGTGAAAAAGTCATATGCGGAAGGATCTCACTTTTGGGAATTTCTTCCGCACTTTGTTTACGAAATAGGGTTTGTTCCATACAATCGCATTAATGTAAACGAATTCATTCGAGGAGGAAAAACATGAAATACGTGATTGGTATCATCGGTTTGCTGGTGATTCTCGCCATTGCATGGCTGGCTAGTAACGGGAAAAAACGAGTAAAATTCCGTCCAGTAATTGTCATGATTGTACTGCAATTTATTTTAGGTTATATTCTGCTCAATACAGGTGTTGGGAACTTCCTAGTCGGAGGTTTTGCAAAAGGATTCCAAATGCTTCTAGGCTATGCCGGTGAAGGAATCAACTTCGTATTTGGCGGGTTAATGAATGATAAGGCGTCAACTTTCTTCATCAACGTTTTACTGCCGATCGTTTTTATTTCGGCATTGATCGGTATCTTGCAGCATTGGCGTATCCTCCCGCTTATCGTACGCGGAATCGGGTATTTGCTTAGTAAAGTAAATGGAATGGGGAAACTAGAATCCTACAACGCAGTAGCGTCTGCGATTTTAGGTCAATCAGAAGTCTTTATTTCCATTAAGAAACAGCTCGGATTACTACCTAAGCAACGTCTTTATACATTGTGTGCATCTGCGATGTCAACTGTATCGATGTCCATTGTCGGTGCATACATGCAAATGATTAAACCAGAGTATGTTGTAACAGCACTCGTGTTGAACCTATTTGGTGGGTTTATTATTGCGTCTATCATCAATCCTTATGAAGTGGCTGAGGACGAAGACATGATTGAAATTGTAGAAGAAGAAAAGCAATCCTTCTTTGAAATGCTTGGCGAATATATTATGGATGGTTTCAAAGTAGCGATTGTTGTCGCTGCGATGTTGATTGGTTTCGTTGCATTAATTGCGATGATTAATGGAATCTTTACAGCTGTCATCGGTGTTTCTTTCCAAGATGTACTTGGATATGTGTTTGCTCCATTTGCTTTCATTGTTGGTGTACCTTGGAGCGAAGCTGTACAAGCAGGAAGCATTATGGCAACGAAAATGGTATCCAACGAATTTGTGGCAATGCAAATCCTGTCCGGTGATGCTTTCCATTTCAGTGCTCGTACAGAAGCGATCATTTCTGTATTCCTTGTATCATTTGCGAACTTCTCTTCTATCGGTATCATTGCTGGAGCAGTCAAAGGCTTAAACGAAAAACAAGGGAACGTTGTCGCACGCTTTGGATTAAAGCTTCTATTTGGTGCAACACTTGTCAGCTTCTTAACAGCAGGCATTGTCGGTTTGATTTACTAATTTAAAAAAAGGAATGGTGAAAACAATGAGAATGGTAGATATCATTGCAAAAAAACGTGACGGAAAAGAATTATCTTCAGAGGAAATTTCTTTCTTTGTCAAAGAATATACGGACGGAACAATTCCTGACTACCAAGCAAGTGCCTTGGCTATGGCGATTTTCTTCCAAGATATGACGGATCAAGAACGTGCAGACTTAACGCTCGCTATGGCGAACTCAGGAGACACGATTGACCTCTCTGCCATTGAGGGTATTAAAGTAGACAAGCACTCAACAGGCGGTGTAGGCGATACAACAACGCTTGTACTCGCTCCTCTTGTGGCTGCACTTGATGTACCTGTTGCGAAAATGTCTGGCCGCGGCCTTGGACATACAGGCGGTACAGTGGACAAGCTTGAAGCGGTAAAAGGCTTCCACGTAGAAATTACAAAAGACGAATTCATCGAGCTTGTGAACCGTCATAAAGTAGCGGTCATTGGTCAATCAGGCAACCTGACACCAGCGGATAAAAAGCTTTATGCCCTACGTGATGTGACAGGAACCGTTAACTCCATCCCGCTCATTGCAAGCTCTATTATGAGTAAGAAAATTGCTGCTGGCGCAGATGCGATCGTATTAGATGTGAAAACAGGTGCAGGTGCTTTCATGAAAACACCTGAAGACTCTGAGAAGCTTGCAAAAGCCATGGTCCGCATCGGAAACAACGTTGGCAGACAAACGATGGCTGTCATCTCTGATATGTCTCAGCCGCTAGGATTAGCGATTGGAAATTCTCTTGAAGTGAAAGAAGCGATTGATACGCTTAAAGGCGAAGGCCCTGAAGACTTAAACGAGCTTGTGCTCACTTTAGGAAGTCAAATGGTCGTTCTTGCGAAAAAAGCAGAAACGCTTGATGAAGCAAGAGAAAAGCTAATTGAAGTCATGAAAAACGGCAAAGCACTTGAGAAATTCAAAGAATTCTTAGAAAATCAAGGTGGAGACGGCTCGATTGTAGATCAACCAGAAAAACTGCCGCAAGCCCCTTACCAAATCGACGTTCCTGCAAAAGAAGCAGGTGTGGTTGCTGAAATCGTCGCAGACGAGATCGGTGTTGCAGCGATGATTCTTGGAGCAGGACGTGCGACAAAAGAGGACGAGATCGACCTATCTGTCGGCATCATGCTGAACAAAAAAGTCGGCGATCGTGTTGAAAAAGGAGATTCACTCGTGACACTTCATGCAAATCGTGAAGACGTTGCAAATGTCGTGGAGAAAATTTATGACAACATCCGCATCGCAGATCATGCCGATGCACCAACTCTCATTCACACTGTGATCACAGAATAAAGAAAAAAGGACAAAAGTGCTTCGCCGCTTTTGTCCTTTTTTTGTTCATTTCTTTTTCTATTGAGATAAAAAATTTCACTTTATGAAACAAACCTCTTGCAATCATTAAATAATGGGTGTATATTAGTTGACGAGTCAATGATTGATATATCAACTAATTGATCTGAATAGAAAAGAGGGGATGGCATTGACTGCATTTTGCTCTGAAGAAGCAGAGGTATTATACCGTTTGCAGTGTGTGAACCGTATGATGGGCGTGAAGTTCGAAGCATGCACGGGCATCAGCCAATCAAGACTAGAGTTGCTATCACTGTTATTCCAAGCAGACGAAATCAGCCAGTCAGATTTGCAGAAAAAAGTAAATATTGATAGTGCGGCTGTGACGCGTCACTTAAAACAGTTAGAAACAAAAGGAATGGTCACGCGCAGAAGAAAGCCAGAAGATAATCGAGTCACACTTGTTCGTCTGACAGAAGAAGGCAGAATAAGAATCGAAGCTTCTAAAAAAGAAAAAGAACGATTTATCTCAGAAATGCTTGAAAACGTAAGTGACGAAGAACGAAAGCTTCTCACTGATGTGCTCAACCGAATACAACAAAACATCGAAAAGATTCAAACAACCTAAAGGAGTGTTTCAACATGGCTACAACATTAAAAACAAACGATTTTATGGAAATTATGAAAGGACGCCGCTCCATTCGTAACTATGACCCAGCTGTGAAAATCAGCAAAGAAGAAATGGCAGAGATTTTAGAAGAAGCAACAACTGCACCATCATCAGTGAATGCACAACCTTGGCGCTTCATGGTCATTGACAGCCCAGAAGGAAAAGAAAAGCTTGCACCACTTGCAAAATTCAACCAAACTCAAGTGTCAACATCAGCAGCTGTCATTGCTGTATTTGCAGATATGAAAAGCAATGAATACTTAGATGAAATTTATTCAAAAGCAGTGGAGCATGGCTACATGCCACAAGAAGTGAAAGAAAGACAAATTGCTGCACTAACTGCACACTTTGAGGTACTTCCAGAGCATGTCAACCGCGAAACAATCTTAATTGACGGTGGAATTGTGTCTATGCAGCTTATGCTTGCAGCACGTGCACACGGCTATGATACAAATCCAATTGGCGGATTTGATAAAGAAGTCATCGCTGAAACATTTGGCTGGGATAAAGAACGTTATGTACCAGTGATGCTGTTATCAATTGGGAAAGCTACTGACGAAGGTTATGCTTCTTACCGCTTACCGATTGAACGCATTACAGAGTGGAAATAATATCTTTTAAAAAGGAGACGATTAGATGATTATTATTCATGCAGGGATGACCATTCATCCAGAAAAAGAAATCGTATTTCTAGAAGAAATCAAAGCATTAATGAAAGCTTCACAAGCGGAAGAAGGCAATGTATCCTACAAGCTGTTCAAGGATACAGATAAGGAAAATACCTTCTTAATGGTAGAAGTGTGGAAAGATGACGCTGCGGTTCAGAGCCATAATGCGAGTGCACATTTCCAAGCTTTCGTAGCGAAGGCAAAAGAATTCTTAGCCGCTCCACTTGACGTTGTTGCCTTTCAAGGCCAGCAACTTTCATAGTAAAACAACAAACACCCTAGGCGTTCAGGACTGGACCCTATAAAGGGAGACAAATAAAAACACCTTTAAGTTGAAAATCGGGTATAGAATACCTGAAATCAATTTGGAGGTGTTTTTCTATGGGTTCAAGAGTTAGTTATTCGCTTGAAGTGAAGATGAAATCAATTAAGGAGGTAAAATAATCAAGTCAAAATATTTCATCTAATCATTCAGGTGCTCCCATCTAAAATGAGAACACACTGAATGGTCAATCATATTTATGACATCACGGCCACTGTTGTTCGCCTTTCATGACTTTAGCACTCAATTCTAAGTCTCCAGTGTTCGTAAAGTTCGGATACTCTTTCTTCATTTCAGCAATCAATTGAGCTGAATTGTCTGCCCTCTTAGCTGCTGCTTCAAATTTTGTAATATAGTCACGGGTAAACACAACTGCTGATGTATCTTCAGCACTCTTACCTAGATAATGACCTGGAATCACACGTTCCGGCTTCAGATCAAGAATATGATTTAGAATTTCACGCCATTGATCACGACTTTTTTGAGATTGATTGTCTGCTGTCCAAACATATTCATTCTCATAAACAGGTACTCCACCTAGAACTGTTTTTTTCGATGGAACCCAAAGAAAAGTGTGAGATGGGTCTGGTCCGTCAAGTCCAATGATGTTGATGTTTTTTCCATCAACGGTCAGTTTATCTCCCTTTAAAACATCTGGAATAATCTGTGCTGTTGGTGCATTTTTCTTCAATATTGGATTCCAGTAATCATTTTTGGCCTGAATCGTTTTTTTAATTCCCTTAACAGTTTCAGGCGTTGCCACAATTTTCACATCAGGGAATGCTTCACGAATGGCAGAGAGACCAAAGTAATAATCTGGGTCTTTATGACTGACATAAACAGTTGTCAGTTTCTTTCCTGTATCGCGAATCATTTTTACTAACTTCTCTGCATTATCCTTTTCAAACTGGGCATCGACAAGAATGACTTCTTTCGGTCCTTCAATCAAGCTAGAAGTGACAGCAAAAACTCCTTTATCACCAGGGTTGAATGTTGTGATTTTAAGATTTACAGCTTGTTTGTCCGCTGTGTTTTTGTTATCGGTTGCTGTATTTTTTGTATCTTCATTGCTAGCACATGCGCTTAGCAATAACACGAAACAAAGACCTAAAGTAAATCCTATGACTGATTTTAATTTAAACATTAGATGATTCTCCTTTTTCATTTTTTACGAAGACCCTATATGTTATTAATGACTAAAAACACAGGTCTTATGTATGAGTGTAGCCAACACATAAATAAATATTTCTTTAGCGAATTAATTGGATATTGTTCAATCATTAACCTCCCCGAAACAAAGTGAATATTTGATTCATGCTGGATAGCCTTAGAAAAAAGATGTAACGAACTCAGTTACACCCAGATGAGATGTAACCATTATAGTTACACCTTTTGGTTGATGTCAATAGAAAAAAATTTGAGAGTTTCAACAAAATTCACCCTAATCTGCCTTTTTAACGATCTGTTTTACATGTAGAAAATCAATTGAAACGGGATTCTTCTACGACAAATCCATAAAAAAGAGTGACCGATATTACGTATTTGCCATTTGGTCAAAAAATGTTTTATCTACCCACCATAAAAGATTTAGTCACTTATACGATTGGTTAATCAAGGAGCAGTCTCACTTCATATGCTGAACAAAACGACATTAAGGAAAAAGGCATTGTCATGAGCGTGTCCCATAAGTGTATGCCCGATCGAATTCTTCCACTCCAGTTTGAAATTAGAAAGTCACCGAAAAAGTTTCGGCAACTGGCTGTTTCATTAAGGTGTTTTGATCCATGTATCAAAAACGGGTGTCAGTCCCCCGTTCATCACCCAGGGTTCTTTTATTTTCGACACCTTGTTCCGTCCATTTTATTCCCGTATTGTGCATTTTCCACAAAGTTTCTGAAAATAAAATATTTTTCGACTTAAGTATATTGGAATATGCTAGAATGAGATATTATTTATTACCAAATTAGGGAGGAACCAAAATGAAAAAAGGGAAATGGACGAGCATAGCACTAACAGCTGTCCTCGGTTTAGGCACATTGACAGCTTTCAGCACCCCTCTATCTGCCCACACTACAGAAAAGTCAACATCCTCAGACGGCGGTCATTATTCAGGTATTCCATTCGATGCAAGTGTTGTGAATGAAGACCGTCTCATCAAAGCCTTGAAAAAACAAGGAAAGATCAAAAAGAATGCCAATGAAGCAGAAACCCAAAAAGCATTAAAGAAATATCTAAAGAAAAAAGAAGAATTTGCTATGAAACAAAGTGCAAGCACCTTAACAGAAGAGCCTGAATTTCTGAAAGAATACAAACAAGAGGTACATAACAAATTAGCCAAAAAGAAAAAGTTAAAGAAGCATAAAGGAAAAGAAGGCAATCATGTAAAACCGGTCAAAAAGGAAAAGTATAAAGGCGATGTTCGCAATGATAAGGTATTGGTTTTATTAGTAGATTTTAAAGATTATAAGCATAATAGTATTAAAAAAGAAGAGACTGATATGTACTATGACAAGTACGATCAGCAGCACTATCAAGACATGCTTTTCGGAAAAAATGGCTACATCGGTCCAGATGGGAAACGAAAAGTATCCATGAAGCAATATTATGAGAAACAGTCTGGCGGCAGTTACACGATCAGTGGAACGGTTGCTGGCTGGTATACAGCGAAGCATGAAGCAGCCTATTATGGCGGGAACGTACCTGATGAATCAGGCAGTGACGGCAGACCGCGTGAATTGGTGAAAGAAGCACTCGAAGCAGCAGCAAAGGACCCGAACATTGATCTTGGTGAATATGATCAATGGGACCGCTATGATATGGATGGGGACGGCGTTTATAACGAACCAGACGGCATCATTGACCATCTGATGGTCGTTCATGCTGGCGTAGGTGAAGAAGCTGGCGGCGGACAGCTTGGCTCTAATGCAATTTGGTCGCACCGCTGGTCACTTGGTGATGTATTTGAAATTCCAAACACTGAATCTGAAGTCGGACAAGGCGGAAAATTAGGCGCGTTAGATTACACGATTGAGCCTGAAGATGGCGCGGCAGGCGTATTCACGCATGAATTCGGACATGATCTCGGTCTTCCTGATGAGTACGATACACAGTACACAGGTGGAGGCGAGCCCGTATCCTACTGGTCGATCATGTCAAGCGGAAGCTGGGCAGGTAAAGTCCCTGGAACGGAACCAACAGGCTTTAGTCCATATGCGAAAGAAATGCTTCAAAACTTACATGGCGGTAACTGGCTTACTGGACAAACTATTGATGGTAAAACATTAAAGAAAAGCAAAACAGTGCTGATTGATGAAGCAGCAACAAAAGGAACGAACCATGATGCGGTTCGAGTGGATTTACCAGATAAAGAGATTGTGGTCACAAAACCTGCTCAAGGACAAAATGCGTACTTTAGCGGAACGGGTGACAATTTAAATGCGACCATGACGACAACAGGTATCGATTTGTCGAAAGGAAGCAAAGCAGAGCTGACATTTAAAGCATGGTACGGTATCGAAGAGGATTATGATTATGCGTATGTAGAAGTTCGTGAAACAGGAACCGATCAGTGGAAGACCATTGCTGGTAACATCACGAACGATCGAAATGAAGCTGGAGCGAACGAAGGCAATGGAATTGACGGAAAATCAGACGGATGGGTAGATGCAGCCTTTGATCTTTCTGCTTATGCAGGGAAGAAAATTGACCTGCAATTCCGCTATACAACCGATGCAGGCTATTCACTGCCAGGCTTATTTGTAGATGATTTAAACGTCACTGCAGATGGAACGAAAGTATGGTCAGATGATGCCGAGGGAACGTCCACTTTTACCTTCAATGGATTCTCTCAATCTAACGGAAAACAATATGCAGCACAATACTATTTACTAGAGTGGCGCTCATATGCTGACGTCGATAAAGGGTTAAAGCATATCAAACGCGGGGCAAGCCTCATGAGCTATAATAACGGTTTGGTCGTGTGGTATGTCGATCAATCCTACGGTGATAACTGGGTAGGAAAACACCCAGGGAACGGTTTCCTTGGGGTAGTAGATGCGGATCAGCAAGTATTGAAGTGGAGTGACGGCTCCATTGCAGCCACAGGTTTCCAAGTACATGATGCAGCATTTTCTTTGAATCCAAGTACGAAGCTCAATATTGATTATACAGCGACAACTGGCTTAACGTTGGTAGATCGCTATATTCGCCCGACTCGTACATTTAGTGATAAAAAGAATTATGTGAATCCAAATAATCCAGATGCAGGGCGTGATGTCCCAACATACGGTCTATCCTTTAAAGTTGTTGGACAAAGTAAGGATCGTTCTGTTGGAAAGGTATTAATTTCTAAAAGTAACTAAACAGAAAGCCGGATTCTACCATTGAATCCGGCTTTTTGATATGGTAATAAACTGTTTTTGATGAAAAGGACGGCTTTTTGGTCGAATGTCTGTTCTTTTTTATTTTGATATCCGAATGAAATCATTATATAATAGAGATTGGAAGGTTTTTCTTTCATACATGGTTCTTTTTAGCTGTTAAAACAAAGGAAAGGATGAGCGTTACCAATGAGTTGTGTCACTGCTAAGCAATTAAAGGTGATAAGAGGGACGATGCAGACTTTTTGCAGCCATTTCGAGTATGATGGTCACGGTAAGCTTCATATCAATACCATCATGGCTTTTATTAAAAAGGAGTTTGGTGTGAGAAAAATGAAAGACATTCCACAAAGCCGCTTTACTGAAGCGCTTGAATTAATACAAGACTTTGATTTATACACGGATAAAATAGAGATTCGTGATCGTCTATCAGAAAGGAATTAACTAAATTGAATATTTTGGCAATAATACTAGTAGGAATTGTCGCATTAGAACACCTTGTCATTATGTTATTAGAAATGTTTTTTATGGAATCAAAGATGGCAAAGAGATCCTTTAAGCTGCCAGAACACTTGCAAAAGGATCCAAATGTAAAAGTGATGTTTGCCAATCAAGGGCTTTATAACGGGTTTTTAGCTGCAGGACTGATTTGGGGGCTCATTCTTGGATCGAATACTGTTGGATATATGATTCAGCTATTTTTCATTCTTTGCGTGATCATCGCTGCGGTATTTGGCGGTGTGACCTCTAATAAATCAATCATCGTCAAGCAAGGAGTACCAGCGCTTCTTGCATTAATTGCGCTTATCCTGACAATTTAATCGTAAATAAAGTCGCCCGAGTAAAGGGCGGCTTTTATCTTTTTCGAAGACCCATTAGACGAATAATGGATGTCAGACATAGTGCAACGGCAACAGCCAAAATAATTTTTCCATACATGACCCCTGTTAAGTTCATCAAAAAGACGGCCAATATGATACAGAGCGTGATGATGATCATCACAATCGAATAGGTTTTCATCTCTTTTCCACTCCTTTAAAAGTCCCCTCACATCCGTGAGGTCTATCCATCTTACCTCATATGATATCACTCAATGACAATTTTACATGAAATTCCCTACCAATAGAATGTCACATATTGATTAGATTTGATGACATGCCATATTTTTTAGAAAATCGGGTATACCATAAAGAGTTGCATCGAAGTTCAATTGCTTGATATTTAATTGCGCAAAATATAAAATGGAAACATGTTAAATCGAAAGGATGATCAAGATGAGTAAGAAAGTGTTATTAGTATCGACAAGCAGTTCAGAAATGAACGGACATCCAACAGGCTTATGGCTAGAAGAGTTGGCAGAGCCATTTCATATTTTTAAAGAAAATGAACTAGACGTTCAAATTGTCTCTATTCAAGGTGGAACTGTCCCTATTGATAAAAATTCAATTCCAGA
This sequence comes from Bacillus sp. FSL M8-0266, assembly GCF_038613425.1. NCBI lineage: Bacteria > Bacillati > Bacillota > Bacilli > Caryophanales > Bacillaceae > Bacillus > Bacillus sp. FSL M8-0266. The sequence goes on along the minus strand of NZ_CP152015.1, from coordinate 3,645,911 downwards.
AGGTGTTCCAGCGCAATATGAAGATGTATATGAATTACTTCAAGACACAAAGGCGCTTACAGATGTGAACCCAGCTGATTATGATGGCATCTTCTTTGCGGGAGGACACGGCCCAATGATCGATTTTGCGTCTAATCAACTGGTAGCCGATGCAATCTTAGCTATTTCAAACAAAAATGGTGCAGTCGGAGCTGTTTGTCACGGCGTTTCAGCATTCATTGATGTGAAGGATCAAGATGGCAAATCATTTATCGAAGGTAAAAAAATCACAGGCTTCACAAACGAAGAAGAGGAAGCTGTTCAGCTGACATCAAAAGTTCCATTTTTATTGGAAACAAAACTTCGTGAGCAAGGGGCAGCGTTTGAAAAAGGAGATGCCTTTGCACCATACGCTGTAGTTGACGGACAAATCATTACTGGACAAAACCCAGGTTCTAGTGCAGAAACAGCACGCCTGTTTGTTAAAACCATTTCATAAAGTGATCAAAAAACCAGCCGTAGCAAATACGGCTGGTTTTTTGTCATAAAGATTTCCTAAAAAAGACCATAACAACGAATGAAATAATGGTAAAATATTCACAGGGTATAAAACCCAATTGAGGAAAAAGGGGATGTTCCTGTGAGAGCATTTTATGGAAAAATCACTGCAGCGTTATTATCCATTCTACTCGTCACAACAGGTTTATTTTCACCAGTATTAAAAGCAGAAGAAGCACCGAAATCAGATGGGAAATTGTCACCACTGACGGAAAAAGCCATTCAGCAAGTGCAAGACTCGATTTTGAAACAGGATGAAGGAACCGCTATCCAAAAGAAGCAACTGAAAAAATCTTTTAAAGTAGATAAGAAAAATGGAATCAGTATCAAACGAAAAGCCGCTAAAGATGGTAAGATGCGTACATCTTCCGTTCGCTCCATTGATGGACTAGCCATCAACCAATCGGTTGTCTTATCAGAGGACGACCCAGTCGATTTATGGTTGTTAAGTACGACTTCACCTCAGGCACTCATCAGCCGAATTACCTCTTCAAATCCCGATTATTTCTTACAATTATTTGTTGTTGATTATGAAACTGGACAAGCTTATCCGACGGACTTGATTCAGCCAGCAGGCAGTCTCCTTGGTTTGACCAATTTACCAGCAGGTGACTACGCATTCGGTATCACAAGCGGTGGAAATTTCGGAGACTCTTACACGTTACAAGTGAATGCAAAAAACCCACCCAATTTCACAGGGGCTGTTTCCCTCTCTTCTACCCTGCAATACTTTGTAGCTGAGTATGCGAATGGGGATGTTTTCGCTAATGGTACAAAAGTGTATAACAAACAATCTAAGACCGCCGATTATAAATGGGAGCGTGTATTTTATTTCTCCTATGACGGAAAATATGATCAGAGAACCCATTCTGTTGAAAGTGTGAAAGTGAAAAGTATTTCGGCACCAGTATCGTACTCTTCTCCTTATGCGAGTTCATCTGAGGCCATTCTCGTCTACTTAGATGTGGAGACGTTATTTATGTATCATGAATCATCGTTTGCTAGCGGACAATACTACCATAGTAGCTTTGTTGATACACTTGGAAAGACAACGCCAAGGCGTTTAGATATTGATGATATGACAAATTACGGCGATCATATTTTAGCTGTTGATTTGAAAACAGGAAAACCAATTGATTTCTTCAGTGTCCTTAATTTTTACTATGCTGCAGGGATCGAAAAGCTGCCTACGATCAGAACGTTGAATTAAGAAAGGCGGTTGACAGCAAATCTACACATGTGTAGAGTAAAGATAATTAAATGACAAAAGTCCACTAGGGGAGTCATATATGACTGAGACAAGAGAAAATCTTGGACCCTTTGAACCTGATCTAGTTTGTACTAGCGGAGGGAAGTGGAGCTGGACCTCGTCTTATTCATGATTGAATCGATAAGAAGGCCGCTCCATTTGGGGTGGCTTTTTCATTTATTCTACTGAAGAAGAGGAGGCTTTTTTTATGACGTTTTCAGCGCAATTAAGAGAAGAAACAGAACCATTATTTGAAGCCATTTATCAGCATCCGTTTGTTAGAGGACTGGCAACAGGAAAGCTGGAAAAGGAACAGATCATTCATTACGTCAAACAAGATGCAGAATATTTACAAGCTTTTATTAAAATTTATGCAGCGGCTCTTAGCAGATGTACAGACAAAGAAGATATTGCCTTTTTCCATCAGCAGATTGCGTTTGTACTAGATAGTGAGACACACCCTCATCAAAATCTTTGCCGAGTGGCAGGTGTATCATATGATGAGCTCCAAGGTGCCCCGCTTGCTCCGAGTGCTCATCACTATATTCATCACATGCTACAAGTCGCCAAGGAAGGTACGCTTGGAGAAATCATCGCTGTCCTGCTTCCATGCCCTTGGACATATTGGGAAATTGGGAAACGAATGCTCACAGATGTGCAGCCTGACCCGTCACATCCGTTTTATGAGTGGATCACATTTTATGGAGGGTTAACCGACTCTATTACAGTGGAGCTTTGCAAGCGGCTCGATCAGCTGGCGGAAGCAGCAAGTGAGAAGGAAAAGGAAAAAATGAAACAGCACTTTATCTTAAGCTGTCAGCTTGAGTACAAGTTTTGGGATATGGCGTTTACGGTGGAAGAGTGGCCAGTTCCATTGGAGGTGCATTCATCATGACATGGAAGATGAAAGAAGTTGTCCTTGCTGTCATTTTATCCGTTGCATGTGGTGTCATCTATTTAGGATGGTCCACACTTTACTTACCCATTACAGCACTTGTTGGCCCAGCAGGAGGCAACATCATGTTTGGTATTTGGGTGATTGCCAGTCCAATCGTCGCGTATATCATTCAAAAGCCGGGAGCTGCCCTGATTGCAGAAACAGCCGCTGCCGCTGTGGAATTACTGACAGGCAGCCACTTCGGTCTTTCAGCCCTGCTGATTGGTGTATGCCAAGGGCTTGGGGCAGAAATCGCCTTTGCTCTTTTTGGTTATAAACGGTATCGCATGTGGACACTGATGCTGTCAGGTGCCTTTGCAGCTGTTGGAGCAATGGCATACAGCCTCGTTGCGAATGGCTTTGGTTATTACACACCTCAAGTTTTACTCATCACACTGATGACTCAAATCATCAGCGGAATGATACTGGGCGGATGTTTAGCGAAAGTAGTGGTGGACGCATTATCTAAAACCGGTGTACTGAATCAATATGCCATCATGAAAGAAAAACGAAACAAAGGTGAACAGCATGAATTCATTTCTCGCGTGCAATAATCTCACTGTCCGTTTTTATGAACAGCCTCAGCCCGTTTTGCATCAAATCTCTCTTTCCATTCAAAAAGGAGAAAAGGTGCTTATTTTAGGACCAAGCGGTAGCGGTAAATCCACGCTCATCTCCGTTCTGGCTGGCATCATTCCAGAACATTTAGAAGCGGACATGCAGGGCGAAGTGATATTGCAAAGACATACAGGCGTCATGTTTCAGGACCCTGATTCCCAGTTTTGTATGCATCGCGTCAATGAAGAAATTGCCTTTAGCTTAGAGAACCGTTCTGTCCCTCGTGACGAGATGGATCGCATCATTCAGCAGCTCATGCAAAAAGTTCAACTTGATGTCGATCCGAATACAGACATCCACACATTATCTGGCGGCATGAAGCAGCGATTGGCGCTTGCTTGTTTACTAGCGTTAGAGCCAGATGTGCTGTTCTTTGATGAACCGACCGCACAGCTTGATCCAGCAGGAAGAATGGAGATATTTCAGCTTCTACAGCAGCTTGCAGCTGATCAGCGACAAACCATGATTTTTGTAGAGCATGTGCTAGATGGTGTCATTGAATGGATGGACCGGGTGATTTTATTAAATGATCAAGGCAGCATCTTAGCAGATGGGTCTCCAAAAGATGTGCTCGCGACTTATGAAATAGAAATGAAAGAGGCAGGAATTTGGAGGCCGAAATTATTTCCCGAGAAATGGTCTACGATCCTTCAAGATCCATTTCATCCAATGAGTCACAAGCTTATGCAAACCTTTGAAGCAAGAAAGAAGCAGAATGAAAAAGTGCCGTCGACTAAGCGGGAGACCATCATTCGTTCAGAAGATCTTCAATTAAGCTACGGGAAAAAGAGGATTATGAGTGATCTTCAGCTTGATATCAAAGCAGGGGATTGGGTGGCGATCATTGGGGAAAATGGAAGCGGGAAAAGCACATGTCTCAAACATTTGGTTCGTTTAGAGCCAACGAAAAAAGGCCACATTTTTTTAAAAGAGACACTCCTTAAAAAGTGGTCAGACCGAGAACTATATGAAAAGGCAGGCTTTGTGTTTCAAAATCCGGAGCTTCAATTCATACAAGATACAGTGTTTGATGAAATTGCATTTGGTGGAAGGCAGCGTAATTGGCCAGAATCCGTTGTGCAAGAAAAAACAGTTCAGCTATTGAAAGAGTTCGGTTTAGAAAAGCATGCAAAAGCTCATCCTTTCACTTTAAGCCTAGGTCAAAAAAGAAGATTGAGTGTGGCTACAATGCTCCTTTTTGATCAGGATGTCCTATTGTTAGACGAGCCGACTTTCGGGCAGGATGAAAGAACAGCGAAGGAATTAATCAGGCGCTTGAAAGAGCGTCAACGCCAAGGCACCACAATTTTGATGGTCACACATGATATGGACCTTGTCGATGAATGTGCCGATCAAGTGCTTCTTTTTCATCAAGGAAAGCATGTGTATGGTGGCACTCCTTATGATTTGTTTTCAAATCAGGACCTTGTCGATGCTTATCAACTGAGAGCCCCGTTGCATTATCGCTATGTGGCTGAAAGAAAGGACGTGCTGACGATTGCAAAGTAATCATTCCTTTCTTTCCACTGTGAATCCAGTCATCAAATTACTCACTCATCTACTTGCGATGTGTTGTCTCATGGCGATATCTGATCCTAAAACAACCTTCATCATCTGGCTGTTTGCGCTTGGTATTGGACTTGTTTTAGGCGGATGGAATTTGAAGTATCTTTTCACAAGACTTGTCCCTTATCTGCTCTTTTTTATTCTCGTGTTTTGGATGATGGCGGCCTTTGGCAAGGGGGATCATACTGTTTGGAAATGGGCATGGTTCCATATGACAGAGGAGAGTTTAAGAAATGGACTCACCATCGCTCTCAGAATGCTTGGCTTTGTGACATTCGGTCTCCTGTTTACGTCCACAACAGATTTGACAGCATTTATGATGAGTCTCATTCATCAGTGCAAAATGTCGCCAAAATGGGCGTATGGGATGCTTGCTGGCTTCCGGTTTATTCCGTTATTTCAAAGTGAATTAAAGCAAATGAAGGCGGCGCATAAAATTAGAGGCTATAAGCAAAAAAACAGCTGGAAAGCCTTTATGCGTTATGCACTTCCTCTTTTTACACAGGGCGTACGAAAATCAGAACGGTTGGCCATTGCGATGGAAGCAAGAGGCTTCACGGGTGAGAGAGAGCGGACGTATTATCATGTCATCAGCACTTCGTGGATCGACTATATGTATCTTTTGCTCATCGTTATCAGTGTCTTGATATGCATGTCCTTTTTTTAAAAATACCCACATTCTCTTGATAGAATGTGGGCTTTTTATATGTCTTAGGTCATTTGATTGATATTAGTGCACATTACAGGCTGTAATAGACCTTATAACGAACCGATAAAGAGGATGTACTGAGAAAAAGAGAGGATGAACGTGAGCGAATGTCACAGAGAATTGATAACATAATAGACGCTTTACCAATCATTGGACTAGCTATGAGAGAGCAACTAACCTTTTCTGTTTTAGGGAAAGAGAAGGTTCTTTATTATCAGCAACATGGGGACATTGACTTAGGATTTAAAGCTGGTGATACAGTGGCTGATGGATTTCAAAACTTTTCGATGTTGAAAAATGGGAGAGAGCCATCGTTTATCCAAATTCCGAAAGAAGTATACGGAATTCCAATGGATATTGTATCCGTTCCAATTAAAGATGAGACGGGTCAGGTAGTCGCTGCTTTCTGCGTGGCCTATGATCAGACCAATCAACAACGATTAGATGACATTATGACGGAGAGCAACGAAGCTTCCGAAAAACTAGTCGCAATGGTACAGCAAGTTGCTGCGCATTCAGAGGAACTACAAGCGACAAGTGAACAAATTCTACAAAATACGAAAACCACTGTAGAAAATTCCTCTAAAATCAATCAAGTGTCCAATCTTATCAAAGGTATCTCTGATCAAACGAACTTACTTGGACTCAACGCATCAATTGAGGCTGCAAGAGTAGGTGAAGCAGGAGCAGGCTTCGGAGTAGTCGCAACGGAAGTGAGAAAGCTGTCAACTCACGCCAAACAAGCGACGACTGATATTGAAACAGCGCTAAAAGATGTGCAGGGATCGATTAAAGGAATGGAAGAAGAAATAGCACAAATTGTCGCTTCTTCTGAGCATCAAGCAGAGCTTGTAGGCACGTTTACAAAAATTATTGAAGGTCTTCATGAAACAAATGAAACGATGAAATCACTCGCAGAAGACTTAGTGAATTATCAAGTGAAATAAAAAATAGATCGACCAAAACCTCCAGATTAATCGGAGGTTTTTTTCGTTTTAAGGTGAGGAACTTGTTAGGATATTGACCGATTGATCGCTGACAGGCAGTGTACACTTCTGTATGATAGAAAAGAGATACTACCCTGGTCAGTAGACCTATTCATAAGGAGGAAGACCATCGTGACACAATCAGCGAGGCTGCAAGAAATCATAGCACCTTACCGTAAAATGTTAGATCAAACTGAACAACCAATGATTCAACTAAATATGAAACAAGGAAAAACAGGACCATACGACAGCAAAATTGCAGGTGATCCTTACTTCCCTAAAAACGACGAATATCCAGTTGATGGCGCAGGACACCCTATGAAGCTTTTGGCACAAATGAATTTTGGCCAGCTACCGAAGCTGAAGGATTATCCAGAAACAGGACTTCTGCAAATTTTTATTTCTGTGCATGATGATCTTTATGGGATGAATATTGACCATAAAACAGAGCAAAAAGATTTTCGGATTAAATTCATTGAAGAACCTTTTTTAGCAGAAGAAGAGTTATTAACTGATTTTTCTTTTGTAAAAATTCCAGATGATTTTTATTTTCCTGTTATGAAAGAAGGCGCGATTACAGGTGAATTATCAAGCGAAACGATCAGTGTAGGAGATTTCCGATTTGAAAAAGTCACAGGCAAACAAAGCTGGGACCTATTCGAAGGTGTAGAAGGTATTGATGGAGATGAAGCGGATGCCTTGCTAGATGAATTTTATGAGACAGAGAGTGGTTTTGGTCACAAATTGGGTGGATATCCAGGCTTTACACAAGAGGATCCGCGTACCTATGAAGACCAAGAGCATACCGTTCTACTATTACAAATCGACTCAGATGATGAAGTGGATATGTTGTGGGGAGACTGCGGAATCGCCAACTTTTTTATCAAACCAGAAGACCTCAAACGAAAAAATTTCGAGAATGTCGTCTATAATTGGGATTGCTCCTGATTTTGTAAAAAACACTCTTTATAGAGTGTTTTTGTGTATGTTTTTAGACTTTTTTGCCCCTATTTCGTCATGTTTGAGAGGTAATATGTCATTCTTTCTAGTTGACCGTATCAAAAAAAAATGTAAAATCATCTTAAAGTCCTCTTTTTTGATAATAATAATAAAATGACATATCAATCAACAATAAATGCTCGAAAAAGCGGAATGTACTGGGGGGTATCAATTGATCATTTCGAAAGTAATCAATAATAATGTGGTCAGTGCGTATGATGACGAGCAGCATGAGCTGGTCATTATGGGCAGAGGGATCGCGTTTCAAAAGAAAAGCGGAGACCCGATTGACGAAGAACGTATTGAAAAAGTATTTTCCATTCAAAATAAAGATATATCAGAAAAATTCAAAACCCTGCTTTATGATATTCCAATCGAGTATATGCAAGTGTGTGAGGCGATTATTGATCATGCGAGAACAACCCTTAATAAAAATTTGAATGACAGCATCTATGTGACACTGACAGATCATATCACCTTTGCTATTGAACGTCATCAAAAAGGAATGGACATCAAAAATGCATTGCTCTGGGAAATCAAGCGGTTGTACAAAGAGGAGTTTATGTGTGGTGTAGAAGCGATTCGGATTATTCAGGAAAAGCTCAACATTCATCTTCCTGAGGATGAAGCCGGTTTTATTGCGATGCACATTGTCAATGCAGAGCTCAATGAAGAAATGCCGAACGTGATTCAAATTACCAAACTCATTCAAGATATTTTAAATATCGTCAAGTATCACTTTCAAATTGATTTAGACGAGGAATCATTAAACTATTTCCGTTTTGTCACTCATTTAAAGTTTTTTGGGCAGCGTCTGTTTAACGAAACACAAATGGAAAATCAAAATGAATTTCTGTATGAAGTGGTAAAAGAAAAAAACACAGCAGCTTTCCAATGCGCCGAAAAAATTAATGATTATGTTCAAAAAGAATACAACCGAAGTCTCATAGAAGATGAGATGTTATACTTAACTTTGCATATCGACAGAGTGATAAAAAGAAAATAAATTTAAAAAGAAAGCGTTGACATCACTAAATTAACATGATAATTTATAACTATAAACTAAATAACCCACAATCTTTTAGGATTGTTACTGGTCAAGCAGGCAAAACCTAAATCATTGTCCCTATCTTTGATAAGGCATGATTTAGGTTTTTTTATATCTAAAGACATATAAAATTAAATAAAGATCAATCGCTATGAAGGATTGTTACTGGTTAAGCAGGCAAAACCTAAATATCGATTAATGTCTGAATCGCTATTTTTCGGGCATTAATGGATGTTTAGGTTTTTTCTATATCAAGATGTAATCAACGATTGGAGGGTAATACAATGAACCACAAACAAACAGCAAAAGAAGTTTTAGAGCTTGTCGGCGGTGAAAAGAATGTTAAGCAAGTCACGCATTGTATGACAAGACTTCGCTTCAACTTATACGATGAAGGCAAAGCGGATAAAGAGAAGCTGCAATCAACAGACGGGGTCATGGGTGTGAATCAAAGCGGGGGGCAATATCATGTCATTATTGGCAATGATGTTTCAAATGTCTATCAAGCGATGATTGCTGACTCAGGCCTGTCAACAGATGTAAAGTCAGGCGGTACAGAAGAGGCTTCAAAACAAAATGTGATTTCAAAGCTTTTCGATTTTATCTCTGGTGTCTTCACACCGATTCTTCCAGCCATCGCTGGAGCCGGTATGATCAAAGGGATATTGGCACTCATGCTTACGTTCCAGTGGATATCGGATAAAAGCAGCACATATGCAATTTTAACAGCTATTGGAGACGGAGCCTTTTACTTCTTACCGATTCTGCTTGCTGTAAGCGTCGCCAAAAAAATTGGCACAAATCAGTATATCGCCGCTGCCATTGCAGCCGCCGCACTGCACCCGCAGTTAACGGCTTTACTAGGCGCAGGAAATACAGAATTTCTAGGGCTACCAGTGGTTGCCGTTGTGTACTCTTCATCGGTCATTCCGATTCTACTCACCATCTGGCTCGGCTCATATGTTGAAAGATTCGCGGAAAAATATAGCCCAAAATCATTGAAGATCATCCTTGTTCCAACGGTCACACTTCTTGTCGTAGTACCAATTATGCTTATCGCAGTAGGACCGCTTGGTGGGATTATCGGAAATGGCCTTTCAGGTGGAATTGATTTATTGTTCAAACATGCAGGTATTTTGGCCGGACTCTTGATCGGCGGCTTCATGTCACCATTGATCATTACGGGCATGCACTATGCACTACTTCCAATTATGATCAACAACATTACGTTAAACGGCTTTGACTTCATTCTTCCAATGATGTTTGTAGCAAATATGGCACAAGCAGGCGCAGCATTCGGTGTCTTCTTAAGATCAAAAAACAAAACATTCAAATCATTGGCGATGTCTACAAGTATCACTGCATTAATGGGTATTACTGAACCTGCTATGTATGGTGTGAACATGCGATTGAAAAAACCGTTCCTTGCAGCCCTCATTGGTGCAGCAGCAGGCGGCGTGTTCATGTCGATCTTTAAAGTAAAATCATATGTGATATCTGGATCAGCAGGTCTCCCGGGTCTCCCGACATTCATTGGCCCAACATTTGTCTACTCTATCATCGGCTTAGTAATCGCCTTTGTCGCAGCAACGATCATGACACTTGTTCTAGGATTCAAAGATGTACCAGTGAAAGATGATACAAAAGCAGACAAACCAGAAGAAAAGAAAGACACAGTAACACTTCAAAATGAAGTGGTACAAAGCCCGCTTGAAGGTGAACTAAAGCCGCTAAATCAAGTAAATGATGCAACATTCTCTAATGAAATCATGGGTAAAGGTGCAGCCATTGTTCCAACAGTTGGGCGTGTTGTAGCACCGTTCAACGGCAAGGTTGAAACCATTTTCCACACAAAACATGCTATTGGCTTGAAGAGTGAACAAGGTACAGAACTTCTCATTCATGTCGGGATTGACACGGTAAAACTTGACGGAAAGTATTTCACAAGTCATGTGCAGTCTGGTGATCTTGTTCAAGCAGGAGATGTGCTCGTTGAATTTGATATCGAGGGCATTCAGCAAGAAGGCTATGATGTCACCACACCAATTATTGTGACCAACACAAACGATTTTGCACAAGTTGATGCGAAAACAGAAGGCGCGATTTCAGTACAAGAGACACTGCTCACAGTCAGTGTAGAAGAAAACGAGGAGGGCATTCAACATGAACAAGTTAGAAAAAACATTTCCTAAAGGTTTCTTATGGGGCGGCGCTGTTGCGGGCAACCAAATTGAAGGTGCTTATAATAAAGATGGAAAAGGCTTATCGACAGCTGATGTATCACCGCACGGTATTATGCATCCATTCGATGAATCAATGAAAGACTTGAACTTATATCATGATGCGATTGACTTCTATCATCGCTATAAAGAAGATATTGCACTCTTTGCAGAAATGGGATTCAAATGCTTCAGACTCTCTATTTCTTGGCCGCGTATTTTCCCAAATGGCGACGATGCGAAACCAAATGAAGCAGGCCTTGCTTTTTATGACAAAGTATTCGATGAACTGCATAAGCATGGAATTGAACCAGTTGTCACAATTTCTCATTATGAAATGCCGCTTGCACTTGTGAAAAACTACGGCGGTTGGAGAAACCGTAAGCTTGTCGATCTTTATGAAACATATGCGAAAACGTTGTTTACTCGCTATAAAGACAAAGTGAAATATTGGATGACCTTTAATGAAATCAACGTCGTGTTACATGCGCCTTTCACTGGCGGCGGACTTGTATTTGAAGAGGGTGATGACGAGAAAAGCATTCAATATCAAGCAGCGCATCACCAATTTGTTGCAAGTGCTTTAGCTGTCAAAGCAGGACACGAAATCATTCCTGATGCGAAAATCGGCTGTATGATCGCAGCGATGACAACTTATCCGTACAGCTCAAGACCAGAAGATATGTTTGCTGCAATGGATCAGGACCGTAAAACATTGTTCTTCTCAGATGTACAGGCAAGAGGCTACTACCCAGGTTACATGAAACGATACTTCCGCGAAAATGGTATTCATATTGAGATCCAAGATGGTGATGAAGACATCCTAAGAAACCATACAGTGGACTATATTGGCTTCAGCTATTACATGAGCTTTGTGACAAGTACAGATCCAGAGGTTCTTGGACAAGTGACTGGTGGTAACCTATTTGAAGGCGTGAAAAACCCTTATCTAGAAGCAAGTGATTGGGGATGGCAAATTGATCCAAAAGGACTTCGTACAACACTAAACCAACTATATGACCGCTACCAAAAACCATTGTTTATCGTAGAAAATGGATTGGGTGCTGTCGATCAAGTAGAAGAAGACGGATCTATTCAAGACGATTACCGAATTGATTACCTCAGAAGCCATTTGCTAGAGGCGAGAGAAGCCATTGCAGACGGAGTAGACTTGATGGGTTATACAAGCTGGGGCCCAATTGACCTTGTCAGCGCATCAACAGCTGAAATGAAAAAACGATACGGCTTCATTTATGTCGACCGTGATAACGAAGGAAAAGGAACATTAGATAGAAAGAAAAAGAAAAGCTTCGATTGGTATAAACAAGTGATTGCGACAAATGGTGATCATTTAGATGCATAAAAGAAAAAAGACAAACCGTTCATACTGCGGTTTGTCTTTTTTTCGTCAAGGGGACTATGAAGTCCACACTTGATCTGCAATCTCAATCACATGACGAAGCTTTTCCCATTGCTGTTCTTCTGTTAACAGATTGCCTTCCTCCGTTGAGGCGAACCCGCATTGCGGACTCAAGCAAATCTGGTTAATGTCGACGTATTGAGCAGCTTCCTCGATTCGTTTTTTAATCTGTTCAGCCGGCTCAAGCTCACCATACTTTGAAGTGACAAGGCCTAGTACGATTTGGAGATTTGGGTTCTTCACATAGCGAAGGGGCTCAAATCCGCCAGAACGATCATCGTCGAATTCTAAAAAGAGACCATCCAGATCTAAGCCGGCAAAAATCGTTTCTGCCGCTGCTTCATAACCGCCTTCAGCTGCCCACGTCGATTTAAAGTTACCACGGCAAATGTGCATAGTGATCACCAAATCCTCTGGACGATCGGCAACGGCTTCATTGATTGTTTTTGCAAACGACTCACGAAGTTCATCTTCCTCGCGGCCAAAGGCTTTGATTTGTTCCTGACCTTTTTCAGAAAAGAACACTGCCCATGCGGTATCATCCAGCTGTAAGTAGCGACAGCCTGCATCATAAAAAGCTCGGATGGCTTTCTTATACGCCTGTGCCACATCATGGTGGAAATCATCTAAGCTGTCATACACACCTTCATCAAGCTTTCCACGGAAAAAGAGCATATTCGGACTTGGAATCGTCATTTTAGCCGTATGATCACCAGCGATGCTGTGAAGGAATCGATAATCCTCCAGCATTGGATGATCTGTAAAATCAATCTTGCCCGTTACCTTGATGCCCCGTGCTTTTGTCGTCGTATTGTGGAATTGAATACCTTGATCTGCTTCAAATCCTTCGACCCCATCTAATCCCTCAAGAAAGTCAAAATGCCACCAAGCACGTCTGAACTCTCCATCTGTGACAACCTCTAATCCAATTTCCTTTTGCTTCTCCACAATACGAGTGATTTCTTCATTCTCAATTTGTCGGAGCTGCTCTGCGGTCAGTGTGCCGTCTGCTTTTTGCTTGCGTGCTTCCTTGATACGTTCTGAACGAAGTAAACTGCCTACTTGATCTGCGCGAAATGGCGGTTTCGTTGTTTTCTTTCCAATGGTTTGTACTTGTGTCATGCTGAATCCCTTCTTTCTACAGGTTAAAAATCAAATAAAAAAGCTCTTCCTTGGATAAGGAAGAGCATCATATACTGAGAGAACTCTGCCTTATCTTCAAACAAGCATCTGCTTGCTTAAGGAATTAGCACCATTCTGTTCCGAGGAACAGCGGTTGCCGGGTTTCACAGGGCCAGTCCCTCCACCACTCTTAATAAGGTTACCTTTTGATTCAATTTTCTTAATAAACATAATTATTCAACTTTTCCGAGAGAAAGTCAATGGTTTTTACAGTTAATTTTCTACATGAACAAATCAGCGACGAGAACACCCGCTAGTCCGACAAGTGAAAGAACGGTCACCATCAATGTCCACGTTTTAAAGGTTTGGGCCATGGACAGGTTAAAGTATTCTTTGTAAATCCAGAAACCCGCATCATTCACGTGAGAGAACGTAATACTGCCGGCACCTGTTGCGATCACCATTAATTCTGGGCTCACACCTGTCAATCCAATCAAAGGAGCAGAAATACCAGCCGCTGTGAGACCGGCGACGGTGGCTGATCCTAAAGATACACGAAGGACCGCAGCAATCAACCAAGTGAGAAGCAGTGGAGAAAGTGTGCTTCCTTGCATGATTCCTGCAATGTATTGATCAACCCCGCTATCAATGAGCACCTGTTTAAAGGCGCCGCCACCTGCAATAATTAATAAAATCATTGCAATAGAACCGATAGAATCTGTGATTGATTTCATCACATCCTGCATGCTCTTGCCTCTGCCAAGTCCAAACGTGTAGATAGCAAGAAGCACGGAGATTAACAGTGCAATCGCCGGTTCGCCTAAAAACTCAGCGGTTGGCAGTAATGGGGAGGACGGGAAGAAAATTTCTAAAACTGCTCTGAATGTCATGAGCAATACAGGCAAAACAGCGGTGAAAATGCTAATGCCGAAGCTTGGCATTTCCTCTTCTGTAAATTCCTTTGGATTAAATAAGTTCTTTGGAATATGTGCGTGTAACTGATCTTTTTTAAATAGTTTCGTAAAGAGAAGTCCACCTACTAAAACTGCAGGAATCGCTAAAATAATCCCAACTAATAAGGTTTGTCCCATGTTTGCTTGAAAGACATTTGCAATGGCAGTCGGCCCTGGGTGAGGAGGGAGGAAGCCATGTGTGGTGATAAGTGCAGCGACGAGCGGCATACCCACATAAAGCACAGGAAGTCTTGCAGCTTGTGCGATCGTAAAAACTAGTGGAATCAAGATAATGAATCCGGTTTCATAAAATAGAGCAATTCCGATCACAAATCCAGTCAGCATCGTTGCCCATTGAATTTTTCCAATACCGAATCGGTCAATGAGTGTCATCGCAATACGCTGAGCTCCGCCAGAATCAGCCATCAATTTACCAAGCATCGCCCCAAAACCGAGAACGAGTGCGAGGTGACCGAGCGTACTGCCGAGTCCTTTTTCGACGGAAGCAATCGCTTCAAGTGGTGACATTCCTTCTAAAACAGCAACAATTAAAGAAACAATAATCAAAGATATGAAAGCGTTTAACTTAAAGACAACCATGAGTAAAAGCAATAATAAAACGCCAAGTCCGATAAACACTAACGACATGATCTTTCCTCCTTTGTGGTGCATAAGGGAGTGCAAAACACCCCCTATGCTTTATCCTTCAAGTATGTCTACAGCTTCTTTTAACGTATCCCTTGAACCAACATTTCCCGGGAAAATCACATAAGACATGAAAGGGAATTTACTATCTTCACCTGTTTGCCAAACGGGAATGCCTGGTCTGATCTGCCCTGCCACAGTTGCGCGTTTCACGTGAAGTCCTCTAGTTCCAATATCGCTGGAGGTAATGCCACCTTTGGCAATGAGATACTTAGGGCGAATTGTGAGACGCTGGACAATGCTTGTCACAGCATCACTAATTTTTACAGAGAGCTTTAATTCTTCCTCCTGACGATCATCCCCAAGGTCAAGCCGTTCTCTTCTTGTATAAACAGCCACAGATTGACCAGATGCTAATAATGCCTCAGTTTGCTGAATCACGCGGTCAATTTCTTGTTGAAATGCTTCAGGCGCCAGCACGAGATGTGTATTAAACTCAATAAAAGCTACCTCTTTATTCTGTTGAAGCGCTTTTAATTGATCTGTTGTCTTCTTCACATGAGAACCAATCATAATGAGACCACCGTGCGGGCTTTGTTCTTGTATCAAGTCATGTCTTGTTAATAAGGCACGATCCCCTATACCGCCAAGAACTTTTGTAAGTGCCGCCGCACTTCTGAACATGAGTTGCTTTCCTGCTTGAATGGCCTCAATGAGAGCGGTGACAAAGACTTTGACATCGTCATAGTCCATAGCGTTTACAACCACCTTTTTAAAATCGGTCACACTCATGAGCTGTTTTTTTATTTGATCAATCCGTAAAGCCCGTAGATCATCTAACGAAATGTAGGTGGTGTTCTCTTTCGTGAACGATCCGTTTGACTTTTCTTCAATCCATTCTCCGAGATGAGATGACTGAAAGCCGAATGTGCGATCTCGTGCAAATTCTGTGTCACCAGCAGGAATTAATTCGTGTCCATCTTGGACGTAATGAATATTGTTGATCGTCAAGCGTCCACCTTCTTGGAAAAAAGGAAGAAGGATTTCTCCATTGAATTGGCGGGAGCTTTGCTGTTCAATCGTGGTTCTGAGTACGTCAGTTTCCAGCGGAAAGTGTCCACGAAGAGTAGAATCTCCTCGGCTGACAATAATGAAATCCTGATCAACACGTTCCGCTACCTTCACAATTATTGAAGCGATTGTTTCATGCACAGCAGCCGTTTCCTTCTCTGTCATACTGCGAGAATTGGTCAAAATAAAGAACATTCGGCTGTCTTCAAGAAAACCGGCTTCAATGCTTTCTTCTGACCAATCGGTGAAAACAGAGACGCCATGTACGGTTTGAATCCCTGTTGGATCATCATCTAATACAATGACTTTATGATGAAAGCTGTTCAGTGCTTGTTCGTATGCTGATTGAATGATCTTTGAATCCGCTTTCGGAAGGGCATTCAGTATGTCAGTGCTTTTCTTCATGACCATCTCATCCTTTCTTCACTTCGACATGAGCCATTTTTTCGTAATATTGAACGATGCCGCCATGGTCAAGCCCAGATTTTCCGTCCGCTTTGAGAGCGTGGAAGATTTCGAGCAGTTGGCTAGAGAGCGGGAGAGGAACGCCGATATCATGAGCAGTTTCCATCACATTGGTTAAATCTTTTAAGTTGATGTCGATACGTCCGCCTGGTTCAAAGTTTCGTTCTAAGATGAGAGGGACCTTTGCATCGAGAACAGCACTTCCTGCCAGCCCGCCGCGAATGGCTTCATACATTTTGTCAATGGCAATGCCTGATTTAGCGGCAAGAACGAGCGCCTCGGACATAGCGGCAATATTTAAGTTGACGATGATTTGATTGGCGAGCTTCGCTGTTGTTCCGCTTCCATTTGTCCCAACTAATACAACCTCTGTGCCCATCGCAAGCAGGACATCCCTCACTTGCTCAAGGATGACTTCTTCGCCGCCAGCCATGATGGCAAGTGTTCCGTCTATTGCCTTCGGTTCTCCGCCGCTGACAGGTGCGTCGATAAATTCCACCTGATGCTGTTTTGTAAGAGCAGCTAAAGCTCTAGAAGTAACAGGGGAAATTGAGCTCATATCTACGACAACAGTGCCAGGTTTAGCTGTAGTTAAAATGCCATGATCACCTGAAACAACTGCCTCTACATGCTCTCCTTTAGGAAGCATTGTGATGATGATATCGCTTTTAGAAGCGGCATCAGCTGCTGAAACAGCACCTTTTGCTCCAGCTTCTTGTAACGCTCGAATCGCTTCCTCATTTAGATCGAAAACAGTCACAGTATGACCGGCTTTTAATAGATTGAGTGCCATAGGTTTTCCCATAATACCTAATCCAATGAATCCAATTTTCTTTGTCACATTGAACGCCTCCTATATAGAAAACCCTTACAAAAAGCGCTTTCTTTTTCTTTTGTTAGTATATATACTATCCCTTTGTTTTAATAGTAGTAAATAAACTATTGTTCATTTAATGTACATGACGTGATAGGAACGTGTCAACGGAAAATATGAGAAAAGTCACAAAAAAAGACCGGAATCAACTCCGGCCTTTTGCGTTCATGTTTTATTTTTAGCTACGGCTAATCGAGATCGTTTCACGTTTTCAATGGCATTTGATCCTAGTTCTAAAACAGCGGTGACGTATAGTACATCGATGATTACAAGCTGGTTAATACGGGAGATCATGGAGTCAGATCGATAGGTTGTCTCCCTGGAAGAACTGAGCAGATGAAAGTCAGATCGCTTTGCGAGCTCTGATTTCGGATAGCTGGTGATAGAGGCAACCTTTGCTCCCTTTTCTTTAGCAAATTGCACGGCATCAAGAATTTCTCTACTCTCTCCTGAATGGGAGATCGCAACGATAAAATCGTGTTCCGTGGCGTGAGTTGCAATCATGTTCATCATATGCGGATCACTGCATAGACTCACTTCAAAACCAAGCTGGAGGAACTTATGATAAGCATCTCCTGCAATAAAACTGGACGCACCTGCTCCAAAGAAGACGGTTTTATGTGCCTGTTTCATTTGTTCGATAAATTGTGTCACGGCTTGATCTTCTAAAATATGCTTCATATCCTGAATCGAGTTTGTTGTTAACTCTATGACCTTATGTTTAATGTCAGCTACACTATCGGATGCCTCGATCTCACCGTAAATGGATTGAGGCGTATTGGTCGCAATATCCTGTGCGACATGGACACGAAACACTTGGTACGATTCATAGCCAATTTTTCGTAAAAACCGAAAGATCGTCGTTTCACTCGTATTGCATTCAGCAGCGAGTGCACTAATGGAATGAAGCACAACTTTCTGAGGATTTTCTAAAATGTAATTGGCAATCTTTTTTTGGGTCGGAGACAAACTATGAAACGTTGTCCGAATGTGACTAAAAATATTCTCTTCTATGATAAACACCACACTTCATCTAGCATTCTACATTAAGCATACAGGAACTTATGAAAACGGTAAACAAACCCGATGTGGAAAAAGGAAGAATAATATGGAAATAATGCTTTTTTTGGTTCTTTTGTCATGGTATACTCAATTGGTAATAGACAAAAATGGGGGTTTTTACTATGACAATGAAAAAAGGCCTAACAATCAGCCTGCTCATTTTCTCACTGATTGTTTCGTTGTTTGCGCCAGTTGGATCTGCGGATGCCAAACAAGCAAAAAAAGCGAAAGTAAGCACACACTATTATAAAAAGAAAAAAACATTCAAATATGCACAGGTGAAAAACCTAAGCAAGGCGCATATGAAAACCATCAATCGTGACTTAAAAGAAGACATCGCCTTCTCTTATTCTACTTACTTATTCTTAAAGGACGAAGCGAAAAAGGAAGGCTACGGGAAGATCACTTACGAAAGATCGTTTAAAACGAAATTTAACAATGGGAAGAAGCTCAGTATCTTAAACTATGATTACATGAATGATGGTGGAATGCATGGGGATACGATGGTTTCCAGCATGAACTATGTGTTAACGAAGAAAAAGACAAAGCAGCTGTTCTTGACAGACGTTGTGAAAACAAAGAAAAAGCGTACGAAAGTAAGAGATTATATTTATAACTACACAAAGAAACATAAAAGCAAATTCTATGCGAACCTGAAAAAAAGAGACATTGAAATCAACTACAACACGCAGTATTACTTCACGAAAAAGGGAATTGCTGTTGTTTTTCAGCCATATGAGATTTCACCTTACTAT
Organism: Bacillus sp. FSL M8-0266; assembly: GCF_038613425.1. Lineage (NCBI taxonomy): Bacteria > Bacillati > Bacillota > Bacilli > Caryophanales > Bacillaceae > Bacillus > Bacillus sp. FSL M8-0266. The sequence goes on along the minus strand of NZ_CP152015.1, from coordinate 3,626,676 downwards.
GTAGGAATTCCGATGATTCAAGTTCCTGCGAAGGTATATAAATAAAAAGAAAAACGACCACTGAGTCTGGTCGTTTTTTGTTATGTACTCACACAAAAGAGCCCCATATGAGGCTCTTTTTCAGATTTATACTTGTTTAGGTGCATCGTTTAGTGGATGACGGCGTTTTCCGTTGTAGTGGCGGCGCATACGAAAGATTTCAAACTCCGAAAGCTCTGCGCTTTTTCGTTTTGGTGTGCGGTTATCTTTTTTGAAAGAGAATAGTAAGTAGCAGCAAAGTGAAGCGATAATCAATAAAATCATCATATGACATTCCTCCAATTCATCCTATTCTTTAAGTGTAGACAGGGTGAGTGATGTTTATAACTGAAAATAAGCAGCAGAATCGGTTTAGTTCTTAATGTCTAGATGATCTGCTAATTTAGGTCTAAAATACTGGTTGTTTGTAACTATTATATTTCCAGTTATTGCACTCGTCAAGAAGAATTTTTCTGGGGTTGTCTCTATTAGTACGAATAAGTGTCATAAAAGTTTCAGAAAATTGTAAACTTTTATTAAAAAACCGTTCCCGAACAGGAACGGTTGTAAACATATCTATGCTTTTTCTTCAAATAAACGGGCGATTTCAACGATGACTTCTGTTGCTTTCACCATGTTCTCGACAGAAATAAATTCATATTTACCGTGGAAGTTTTCCCCGCCAGTAAAGATGTTTGGTGTTGGAAGACCTTTATATGAAAGCTGGGAGCCATCTGTACCGCCGCGGATCGGTTCGATCACAGGTGTCACTGAGCGGTTTTCCATTGCTTCATGGGCAATATCCACAATATGTTTCACCGGCTCAATTTTTTCTCTCATATTATAATATTGATCTTGAATTTTGAGATTGATGCTGTTTTCTCCGTAAATGGCTTTTAAGTCATTTGCTATTTTTTCAAATAGTGCTTTGCGTTCGTTAAATTTGTCTTTATCAAAATCACGAATAATATATTGCAGCTCTGCTTCTTCGACTTCTCCTACAAACTTCGTGAGATGGAAAAATCCTTCGTAGCCTTCTGTGTATTCCGGAGATTCATCAGAAGGAAGCTTGTTGTGGAAGAGCATCCCAATCTTCGCAGCGCTGACCATTTTGTCCTTTGCTGTCCCAGGGTGGACGTTGTTTCCTTTAATGGATACTTTCGCACCTGCTGCGTTGAAGCTTTCATATTGCAGCTCCCCGAGCGGTCCTCCGTCAATTGTATACGCATAGGAAGCGCCAAAGGCATCAACATCAAATTTGTGCGGCCCTCTGCCAATCTCTTCATCTGGTGTAAAGGCGACGCGAATTTTTCCATGCTTGATTTCTGGATTTTCAATTAAGTAATGCATAGCGGTCATAATTTCTGCGATACCTGCTTTGTTATCTGCACCAAGCAAGGTTGTGCCATCTGTTGTGATCAGCGTATGTCCTTGATATTTTTGTAAATTTGGAAACTGTGATGGAGATAAAACGATATGTAGATCTTCATTTAAGGTGATGTCGCCGCCTTGATAGTCTTCATGAAGCTTCGGTTTCACATTCTTGCCGGTGAAGTCAGTAGCTGTGTCGATGTGAGCCAGGAAGCCAATGGTCGGGACGTCTTTGTCTGTGTTAGATGGGATCGTTCCCATGACATAGCCGTTTTCATCCATTGTTACTTCTTGAATCCCGATGGATTTCATTTCTTCAACTAGCTGTCTCGCTAAGTTCAACTGTCCTTCAGTCGATGGGCAGCTTTCCTTATCTGCATCCGACTGCGTATCTACCTTCACATAACTTGTGAATCGCTGAATCATTTCTTCTTTCATGTATACGTCACTCCTTTTGTAGAATACGTTCATTTTATCACGTCTTGAATGCGCTTCATAACAAGAAAGGTTTTCTCTGGTAATTAGAGAGGAAAAAGACCTACTTTCATTTGGTGATGTGTTGAATGGTTCTTTAGGGTGATTTTTTCGGGTGTCTTTTTATTTATAATGAGGACATATAAAATCATCCATTTGTACGTTAAATTGGGAGAAAGGGGTGCGAAAGTTGGATTCTAGTCAAACGCTGGCACTCGCTCAAAAGTTTCAGGAAGCAGCTGTTGAGATTCGGCAGTCAAAGCAGCTGCTGGAGAATCGACTCAAGGCAGTAGGATCAGGCTGGCAGGGAGAAGCAAGGAATAAATTTGATCAAAGCTTTGAGGAAACAACGGCACGCTATGATCAATTCGAAAAGGACTTGCTTGAAACAAGTCAGGAACTGCGCGATGCAGCGGTCAAAATCGAGGAACGGAAAGCTGAAATAGCCAGAATGGAAGAGCTTGAGCGAAAGAGACGAGAAGAACGGAGAGAAAGAAACCGAGAAGGGAGATGATGTGATGGCACGTGACATAGTGGTTGATCCAGATCAGCTGACAGGGCTTGCGAATGATGTTGTAGGCGAACTTTCTGTCATTGAAACGAAGCACCGCGATTTACATAGTGAACTGGATGGTCTCATTTTAGGCTGTGATCCTCGGTATAGAAGCTGTTTTTCAGGCGTTGGGGATGCATGGGGAGCAGGACAAGCATTGATCAGTAAATTGAGCAGTGATGATATTGCGATTCGTCATGCAACAGATAAAATGGTCGAAGCAGACGATATTTTACGGAAAATGTACAGCATTTATGATCAATATGGGACGCTCACGAGCTTAGCTGGTATTGTGATGATGCAGGCGAAATACTACGGGCTTGGGATGACGACCTTCATTAAAGACAATGGCCGGTATGCCGCACAGCATTCAAAGCTTCTGCTTGATCTGACCAGCCGGGTAGAAGGAACGAGATTTGACCGGCTAGCAAGGATTTGGCTGAGTAAAAAAGAATTATTAAAACGATCGAACTGGTCGATGGCTGATCTGGTCCATAAGAAATTCACAAAATTTTATCCTGATGATACGGTTGCATTCACGAACAGTGTCCGTGATTTTACAAAAGGAAGTATCAATTGGAAGGACACGGCTGGAATCAAGTCTGTTCTGAAAAATGGGGCAAGATTTGCTAAAGGAAATGCCATCATTGCAACGGTAGTCACTGGTGCAACGGAAACAGTCGGCTGTGGATTGAAAATTGCCGAGAACTATGCAGAATTCGGTGATCAGCCAGAAGTCCTTAAGCGTGAAAATGCTAAGGCTGTTGGAAATGCAGTGAACAATACGGTCTTTATCGCTGGCGGGTCTGTCGCAGGTGCCGTTGTCGGAGGAGCTCTTGGAAGCTTTGCAGGACCGATTGGAACCGTCGTTGGAGGAGCCATTGGTTCCGCAGTCGGTGGATTTATAGGAGAAAAAGTCGCCAAGCTGACATCAGGCTTTGCTGAGCAGGTTGCAGTGAAATTAAAGGACCCAATTCATGCGGTTGTGGATAAAGGGAAACAAGCATTCGAGCTGGCGGGTCAAGGTGTGAAAGCAGTTAATGACACCATTGATCAGGCAAATCAGGTGATACATAAAGGGATAGAAAAAACAAAAGAAACCGCAGATTCGCTCATAAAAGGTGCAGGCGATTTCTTTAAGGGTGCATTTTCTTTTGGATAAGGAGAGATCAAGTTGGATCAGCTAAGTCTAAGTATTGAGGAACTCATCTTTAGTTTTTACAGTGAAGGCTATTTTGAACAAGGTATGTCCTTAAAGGAAGCCTATTATCCTGATGTAGAGGACGAGCGTCTAGGGTTTTTATTTGAAATTGCATGCCGCTCTTTGCTCGCAAAAGGAGTACTTGAATTTCGAAACAGACAATATCGATATAAAGCGGAATACCGTCATTTCATCCAGGCGATGAATGATGCATCTCACACCGTCAAGGCATCTCGATTTGGGGATGAAGATGAAGAAGTCAGTACCTCCTTTCACACGACACAGATGGGCGTATATGCGCACCATACGCTGTATGATCAACAAGTCCATCAGATTCAAAAACTGAAAGATGACCAGCAGGCAGAGGAGCAAGTGACTGCCTTTTTCAATATACAGATGAGTGATCACCCTGCACCTGTCGTCACCCTGCAAGCAGAGGAATTTGAAAAGCTATTAGAGCAAGCAAGTGAGGCGAAGAATGAGTGGCCTTCCTTCCTTCATCGAGCAGAGAACGAAGAACTCGTGCAGGCATTTGTTTCTGATGTACAGACGAGAAAAGGAAAGATGGACTCCCTGATGAAGGTCGTCTACGATAAAAATAATACGCCTGATGTGGAATCCATGTTATTTATTATTCCGGGTGAGAAACAGTCGTGGCTTGTGTCGGGAATAAAAGAAAATGAATTTCGCGTGGAGACGGCTCATAGAGACGGATTACGTTCTATATTCTAATGGAGAAAAGGAGAATGACGCTTGAATCCAAGTGAAGTAATAGAAGTGAGAAGCAGGACCTTTTTAAGGGTATGGGCATTCTTAGCAACGGGCGGCTTCGGTATCATCGGTATTTGGTTGTTTTCAGAAGCTCTTACATTTGAATCGAATTATACATTGTTTTTATTTTTAGGCGGACTATTAGGCATTGTCTATGGCTTGATCTCTTTTTTGATGATTCTGCCGGCTTTTACGAAGAGGGGAAATGTGATTTTTTGCATTCAGCGCGGGGAGAATGGTGCTGTGCTGTATCGAGAGCGGACGATCCCTTTTCAAGACATTCAATCCATTGATATGCGCAGGCATCGGTACGGTGTAAGGGGATTTCTCTTCATGGATGTGCTTATTCGGAAAATGGATGGGAAATTGTTCAAGATTCCAGCGTACAGTATTTTAGATGAAGAAGTATTCGAGCAAACCGTCAAACAAGAGATCTATCCATATTTAAATCAAGCAGCCCAAGAGAACTGGAGACAGCAGCATGGTCAGGTCGAAGAGCAGATCGACTAGGAGACATTGTCCATAATTCCGAAGGATGAGGCGCCACTTTTTCGAAAAAATCGTGTATGATGTCAGTAAAGACTGAACACTCGGAGAGGTGATGAGAGATGGATAAAGAGATGGTAATCGACCTCGTCACAGAACAAATGGCACGAATTCGAAAAGAAAAGAATTATACGCAGGACCGCATGACTGAGGTACTTGGTCTATCGAAACGGCATTTGCAGCAGGTTGAAAAAAATAGGCTGCGCCTCAACTGGACGCAAACTGCGGCCGTATGTGCATTATTCAGGGATAGTCACATTTTAAAAGGGACACTTGGGGATGATCCGCTTGAGATTCTGGAAGTCGTGGCACATGATGAATTGCATCTATCGGTGGAACGTACGATCGGCGGAAAGGTTTGGTGGCGGACGTCTATCAAAAAAGGCACATTTCGTCTTCAGCAAAATGTGCTCAGTCAGCATTACCGCATCTTAGATGATGAGAATTATCGCTATTATAGTTCGTTTAATAAAGAAGAAGCGAAGCGGCGCTTAGAGGAATTAAGTCAGCTGTCTTCTCCTTATTCATAAGCAGCTGAAAAAGAAAAGAGAGGCACCCAATTGATAGGGGCCTCTCTTTTCTTTGTTTTATACTTTTAGGGTGTTTTTCGCCCGAATAAAGGCAACAAGCTGTTTGATTTCTTCATCATTTAGGGGAACGCCGTCTACAAGAATGGTTCCTTCTTTTGCTTCCGTCAGTTCAATTTTGATATCAGAGATTTTACGTTGTATCTCTGGCTCGTCCGTTCTACCAAGTAAAAAATCAATGGACGTATCATACAAATCAGCCAGGCGCTTCACTGCTTCAAGCGAAGGTCGTCGGTACCCAGATTCGTAACCGGCATAGGTGCTTTTGGCGATACCTAGGCGATCTGCCGTATGCTGGAGAGACCATTTTTTCTTTTTTCTAAGAGTGGTTAAACGATCGAGTATCATTACATGAACGCTCCTTTATATACAACAACAGTATATCATATTTTGTGATGGAATGTACGCGTTATGCGTAATAATTTCTTGATTAATTCGCGTTATGTGACTATAATGGCAATGAAGGTACGCGCAAAGCGTATATTATAGAATAGCACAAGCTGGCTTATAATATGTGTGACAAACGAAGTAATTTTACTGAAAGAGGTGGACCTGTTGAAGAAATTATTGCTTTTAACCACTGGTGGGACGATTGCATCTGTAGAGAGTGAAAATGGTTTGGCTCCAGGTGTTAAAGCTGAGGACCTTTTAAGCTATTTAAACGAAATTAATGCAGAGTACACAATGGACACAAAGTCCCTAATGAGTATAGATAGTACAAATATGCAGCCTGAATACTGGGTGGATATCGCAACAGCCATTTATGAAAATTATGATCAATATGACGGCTTTGTCGTCACGCATGGAACCGATACAATGGCCTATACATCAGCAGCTCTGTCTTATATGCTGCAAAATCCGGATAAGCCGATCGTGATTACAGGTTCACAAATTCCGATTACGTTTAAGAAAACAGATGCGAAGAAAAACATCACCGATGCCATTCGCTTTGCATGTGACGGCGTAGGCGGCGTGTATGTTGTCTTTGATGGCAGAGTCATTCAAGGAACACGTGCAATCAAACTAAGAACGAAAAGCTACGATGCATTTGAAAGTATTAACTATCCATATATTGCATCGATTGAAAACCATCAAATTGAATACAATAGCAAAGTAAAAAGATCGTCAATGAAACCGCTTAAATTAGATGCATCCTTAAACACTGACGTTTGTCTCTTGAAATTGCACCCAGGTCTAAAGCCTGAATTCTTAGATGCAATCAAAGGTGTATACAAAGGAGTCGTCATCGAAAGCTACGGTAGCGGCGGAATTCCTTTTGAAGGAAGAAACCTATTAGAGAAAATCAACGAATTGCTCGAAGAAGGCATTTCAGTTGTCATCACAACTCAGTGTCTTGAAGAAGGAGAAGACATGAGCGTGTATGAAGTAGGACGCAAAATCAATCAAGAACTAGTGGCACGTTCACGAAACATGAACACAGAGGCCATCGTGCCGAAACTCATGTGGGCACTAGGTAAAACAACAGACCCAAGAGAAGTGAAAAAGATTATGGAAACGCCAATCGCAGAAGATTTAGTGATTTAACTATTCTATAGAAAGCAGGTCATATCAGATGGTTCAAGCAACTTATCGCTATGAGAAGGATTTTCTTGGAGAAAAAGAAATTCCGGCAGACGTGTATTATGGGGTGCAAACCCTTCGTGCAAAAGAAAACTTCCCGATTACTGGATATCGCATGCACGAGGAACTGATTAGAGCCTTTGCCATCGTGAAAAAAGCAGCTGCTCAAGCCAATATGGAAGTTGGACGTTTATATGAAGGAATTGGAAATGCCATCGTACAAGCCTCTGATGAAGTCATTGAAGGCAAGCTGCATGAGTACTTTATTGTAGACCCAATTCAAGGCGGCGCAGGAACGTCGATGAATATGAATGCCAATGAAGTGATTGGAAACAGAGCGCTAGAAATCATGGGACATCAAAAGGGTGAATACATCCATTTAAGCCCAAACACACATGTAAACATGTCACAATCAACGAATGACTCGTTTCCAACAGCTATCCATATTGCTGTATTGAAGCAGTTAGACATTCTGCTTGAGACAATGCAAACGATGCAGGACGTATTCAAAAAGAAAGCGAAAGAATTTGATCATGTGATCAAAATGGGACGTACGCACCTACAGGATGCGGTTCCAATTCGTTTAGGACAGGAATTTGAGGCTTACAGCCGCGTGCTCAGCCGTGATATTAAGCGGATCAACCAATCAAAGCAGCATTTATATGAAGTCAATATGGGTGCAACAGCTGTTGGGACAGGCCTAAACGCAGATCCTCGTTATATTGAGATCGTCGTGAAGAAGCTAGCCGATATTTCAGGTCTTCCGCTTGTAGGCGCAGAGCATCTTGTGGATGCAACGCAAAATACAGATGCTTACACAGAAGTGTCTGCTGCATTAAAAGTATGCATGATGAACATGTCTAAGATTGCCAATGACCTTCGCCTAATGGCTTCTGGTCCGCGTGCAGGTCTTGCTGAAATTGCATTGCCAGCTCGTCAGCCAGGATCATCCATTATGCCTGGGAAAGTCAATCCAGTCATGGCGGAGCTCATTAACCAAATCGCATTCCAGGTCATTGGGAATGACCACACCATCTGTCTTGCCTCTGAAGCAGGTCAGCTTGAGTTAAATGTGATGGAGCCTGTTTTGGTCTTTAACTTGCTTCAATCTATTAGTATAATGAATAACGGATTCCGTTCATTCACAGATCATTGCTTAGTGGACATTGAAGCAAATGAAATACGTTTGAAAGAATATGTCGAAAAAAGTGCAGGCGTGATCACTGCCGTGAACCCTCACTTAGGCTATGAAGCCGCGGCTAGAATCGCAAGGGAAGCCATTTTAACAGGACAATCGATCAGAGATCTTTGCTTGCAAAATGATGTGTTAACAGAAGAAGAACTTGATATTATTTTGAATCCTTTCGAGATGACAAAGCCTGGCATTGCGGGTGCAGAGCTCCTAGAGCGATAATAATATCAAAAATTTTATTTTATTAATATGTAGAATTGCCTGTGAAATAGAGAAAAACAGGCAATTCACTTTCTTTCGAATTGACACACTTTTTTCACAATATTTTGAAAACGCTTAACGCACGCACAAAGGGAGGAAACAACATTGAAATCGGTTCGCTTGCCATCTATGGTGGAGATCATCGCTGTACTAGGTTTATTTTTGGCGATTGTCTTATCATTTACTATTTATTTTAACTTAGATATTCAACTGGCTTTATTTATTTCATGGTTTCTAGCAATTGGGCTTGGTCTTCATTTAGGACACGCTTATAAGGATTTACAAAGTGCTATTACAAAGGGGATATCAAATGGATTAGAAGCCGTTTTGATTTTACTTGCTGTAGGTGCTTTAATTGGAACCTGGATCGCTGGCGGAGTAGTACCGACACTGATCTATTATGGACTTGAATTTATTCATCCAAATATCTTCTTATTGGCCACACTCATTATTTGTGCGATTATGTCTGTCGCTACAGGTACATCATGGGGAACAGTTGGTACAGCTGGTATTGCTATGATTGCCATTGGTGAAGGTTTAGGAATTCCGCTACCAATCGTTGCAGGTGCCGTATTGTCAGGTGCTTATTTTGGGGACAAGCTTTCTCCACTGTCAGATAGTACAGTTCTCGCCTCGTCCTTATCAAAGGTTGAAGTTCTGGCTCATGTAAGAGCGATGATGGTCTTATCTATACCTGCTTTTGTTATTACAGCTATCATGTTTACGGTCACTGGCTTTATCTATGGAGGACGTAATATTGATCAAGAGAAGGTTGAATACTTAAAGAATGCGTTGCTTGATACATTCAACATTAATGTATGGATGCTTATTCCAGCTCTAATTGTTGTGGTTTTACTTGTAATGAAAAAGCCTGCTCTACCGGTTATTGCAATTGGTGCTTTGTTTGGGGCAATCTGGGCCTTTGCTTTTCAGGGTGCGAATCCTAGTGATGCAATCGGTGCAGCATACAATGGATTTTCAATTCAATCAGATGTAGACTTCTTGAACCAACTACTTAATCGTGGTGGAATGGTCAATATGCTTGGCTCTTTGGTAGTGATTATCCTTGGGCTTGGTTTTGGGGGAGTATTGGAACATCTGGGTGTATTGAAAGTCATTGTCTCAACCTTTGAGAAAAAGCTTCACAATGCGGGAAATGTTACTCTTTCCACTATTCTTGTTGCATTCTTTGCCAACGTTTTTGGATGTGCAATGTATGTATCAATTATCCTTACACCGAAAATTATGGAAAAGAGCTATGATAAATTAAAGTTAGACAGACGAGTTTTATCCAGAAACTCAGAGGTCGGTGGTACGCTGACGTCAGGAATGGTTCCTTGGTCAGATAACGGGATTTACATGGCGGGAATTCTAGGCGTATCGACATTCTCTTATTTACCATTTATGTGGTTGAGCTTTGTTGCCATTGCTCTTGCTATTATTTACGGATACACAGGGAAATTCATCTGGTATGTGAAAGATCAACAGCAAAGTGAAGAATCAGCTTCATAAGCCGTTTACAAAAGCCGCTCCTCAACCGGGCGGCTTTTGTTTGTCCTAGGTCTGTATGACTATATGTGACATATAGCCAAGAATCATGAATTAAGACCCCTTATAAAAGAGGTCTTAAGGGGTAATGTGAAGCAGAGTGAAAGCATATTTATCCCATAAAAAGGGCACAAATCCCTATTCAAACATGAGTCTTTGAACCTTATAATAACAATATTGGAAAAAGTGCTATTCACCTTACGCTCGTTTAGAGGAACTCTAAGCAGCGTTTTTATTTTTTGTCAGGAGGAGGAGCCCATAATGAGCTTATCAAATATGCTGTCTGCCCTAAACGGTGGCATTACAAGTAAAAAAGCAGAAATCGAAGAGAAAATCGCTCGACTGAAAAAGGCGAAAAGTAAGGTCGAACGTGAACAAGATGCGGCAGAGACAGACCTGAAGCAAATCAAGCAGCCAAAGCTTGGGACCTCTTGGAAAGGTGAGCGAAGCCAGGATTTCAAATCAGAGCGGAATGAAGCACATGATGCGCTGCAAACGATTGTGAACGACAAGTACCCACGCTACGTGAGCCGCATCGAATTCAAAATCAGTACGTTAGAAGCCGAACAAGCTGCGTTATCCTTTGCCAGTTCCTTAGCTGGAGACGCCGCACGTCTGGCTGAAAAAGGAGAAGACGCAGTAGAGGATGCCAAACGCTTGATCTCAAAAGCATGGAGCAGCTTATAAGCTTGAACAAATCTGGAGGATATCACGATGGGACAAATTAAGTTAAACTACCAAACAGTTATGGATCAACTAGATGAAGTCTCCCAAGCTGTCGAAGCATTAACGATGAAAAAAGCAGCAGATAAAGCAGGTGAAAACAGCCTTGAATTTGTGACCAAGTGGACGACACGCGAAGCAGAGGTGAACGAAATGGTTTCAAGTTTTAAAGAAGCCTTAACTAAAAATGTCCAAGACACACGCTCGAATGTGAATACCTTAAAAGAACAGGATGAAGCGATTGCCGCAAAATAATGGCAATCGTTTTCTTATGGATTTCACAGAAATATATATCTAAAGACTCATATATAATTCAGGATGTACGACCTTGTATTATTCCGTTTTTCTTCCAAACACGTCACTAAAAGGACACCTTTTCCCTATTTAAGACTGAGGCTTTTCACCTTATACTATACTTAATGAAAGCAAAACGATAGAAATGTCAGGTTTGGAGAAATCAAGTGAGTTGATCGTTTCCAAGGCTCTGATGCTGTGCTTTCGTATGAGGTCCGATAGAGGTGGATGACATGAGTTTATCCGAGATGCTACACCATCTGCATATGGGAATTGAAAACAGACGTGCAGAATTTGATGACATGATCTCTCGGTTAAAGACAGCCAAAAGCAATATTCGAACAGAACAAGATCTTGCGCAGTCAGACATAAAGGAAATCAAGAAACCTGCTCTAGATTCGTCATGGAAAGGTGAGAGAGGAACCGACTTTCATCGCCACCGAAAAGATGCCTATCATGTAATGCATGACATCGTGAACAATGAGTATGAAAAATATATCACAGAGATTGATCAAAAAATCTTGCACTTTGAATTAAAAAAAATGGAGCTGGCTGTTGCCAGTAACTTTGCCGGAAGAGCCCAGGACGTGATGGAAAAGGGTGAGGATTTTGCACTCGATGTTAAACATCTGATTGAACGGGGCTGGAAGGCTCTTTAAAATAATAAAAACAGCCGTCTCATCAGTGAGCGGCTGTTTTTTTATTTAGTCACATCCACCGCCACTATCCCCGGAATCTCCCCCGCAGGAGGCATCAGAAGCGTGATGAGTATAAGAATCAGTATATGTACTTGTTGTTGAACTGTGATGTGAAGAACGCTTAGCAGACGTACGCTTATCCTTTGATGTGAATAAATGGGCAATGATTGCTCCTAAAGAAGCCAATATGATCATAACAACAAACATAAAAGAACCCATGATGCATCCCTCCTCTTGTTTCCTATTCATACGAATGAGCCATATCGTGGTTCCCGATTTGAAAGAAAAACTGGGCAAAGAGTTCTATTTTCGTTTATGATGATAGGCAAAAGTAAATGCCAAGGGAGGAGAGCCTATGCTATCTCTACGTCAGGAGGAGCTGCTGAAACGACTGATGCAAGCGGAACAGGAACTGACTAGTGAAGAAATTGCCCGCATGATTGGCGTCACATCAAGAACCATCCGAACAGATATGAAAGCGCTTAAATATATTTTGGATGAACATGGAGCCGTACTACATATCAAACGCGGGGCAGGGTATACATTGACCGTAGAGGATTATGGGTCTTTTCGTACATTTTTGAAAAAGTCATTGGGAGAAAGAAACGAAAAAAAGGAGCAGACCATACCCAATCAGCCTGAGGACCGTGTAGCCTATCTATTGAAAAGGCTGCTTCTGTCAGAAGACTATATCAAGTTAGACGCGCTGGCAGAGGAATTATTTGTAAGTGAATCGACAGTGAAAAATGATTTGAAAGCGGTCAGACATTTGTTTTCATTACATGGACTTTCTGTGTCACATCGTCCTAAATATGGACTGCGGCTGACAGGGGATGAAATGAAATTAAGATATTGTATGGCTGAGCATGTGTTTCAGCAAGCGCATGCGAACCCTGCGCTGTTACCTGAAGAAACGTATCAATTGATTCAGGATATCGTGCGTTCACGTACAAAAGCTAGCGGACTTCATCTATCAGAAATCGGTTTAAGTAACTTAGTCACCCACATCGCCATTGCATGCAAACGAATTGAAGAGAAAAAACTGGTCATGATGCCAGAAACGGAATTAAAAGAGATTCAAGTGCAGCCTGTTTTCCAAGTAGCTCAACAAATGGCAGAGGATATTCGGCATGTTCTAGCGATTGATTTTCCATTATCTGAAATGGCGTATATTGCGATTCACTTGATGGGAGCGAAGATGATGGCATACGGAGATACCGGTCATATGCTATTTCATCTTCTAGACGAAGATCACTTTCGCTTCATCCACCAACTGCTTGCTTATGTAGAGGAGCACATGTCACTTGATATTCAATTTGATAAAGAGTTAATCGTTGGATTAAGTCTTCATTTACGTTCCGCTATTCATCGTTTTAGGTACGGTATGAACATTCGTAACCCTTATTTAACGGACATTAAAAGGCATTATCCCATTGCATTTGAAGCTGGCGTCTATATGGGTAGATGGCTGAGAGAAAAAGAGGGAATTGAGATTCATGAGGATGAGATTGGGTATTTGGCGCTTCATATCGGTGCTGCAATCGAGCGGACAAAATCACAGCATGTGAGAAAGAGATGTCTTATTGTATGTGCGACGGGTGTCGCTAGCAGTCAGCTCCTTCTTCATAAGCTGACAGCGGCTTTTAGCGAAAGGCTGGAGATCGCTGGCACTGCAAGTGTTGGGGAAATTCTTTCGTATGATTTGAGAAGCATTGATTTTATTATTAGTACCATTCCGCTTCAGAACACGTTGCCGGTGCCAGTGATTGATGTACATACCATTCTAAGTGACGATGATATTGTGCGGCTGAAACGGTTTGTGCAGGGCGCGCAGGATACAGGGGTTTTGCGGTATGTGAGTCCGGCGCTGACATTTTTTCAGCAAGACCTTCAATCAAGGGAAGAGGTACTGCAATTTTTCGTAAACGTGCTCAAGGAACAGGATCGCATCCCGGAAGAGTTTGAACAATTATTGCTTGAAAGAGAGCAAGTGTCACCGACATCGTTCGGTCATTTGGTTGCGATTCCCCATCCGATGAAGCCGGCAACAGATGACACGTTTTGTGCGATCTGTACGTTGAAAAAACCGGTGCTGTGGGGTGAAAATCGGGTACAAGTCGTTTGTTTGTTGAGTATCCAGAAGACGTATCAAAAAGAATTACAGTCACTTTATCAATTTCTTGTACGGCTGACAGAGCGCAAGGAAGTGGTGGAGCAACTCATCAAGGCCGCTTCATTTGAGGAACTGACGGCGGCGCTTCAAGTATTGGAGCATCAGAATGAAAAAACAGGACACCCATTTCCGCATCTGTGAGGAAAAAGATTAGATGTTAATGAAAGCGCTTTTAAAATAACATCAAAAAGGAGGATGATCACGAGTTTTTGTAAAGGGGAGACAGATCATGAGCTTCAAGGAGAAAGCGGCAGACGTCATGGGGAATGTGGCTTATCGCATCACGAATCAGAAGTATATTATGGCGATTAAACAGGCATTTGTCACACTGATGCCAATCATCATTACAGGGGCTTTTGCTGTATTGGTGGCAAATATGATCATGAGCCCGGAAACAGGGCTTGCTCATTTTGAGATGTTCAGATTTTTAGCGGCGCTTCAACCAATTATGAAGGCAATCAATTATGCGACGCTGAACTTTTTAACGATTGGGGCTGTGTTCCTCATCGGGATAGAGCTTGGGAAAATCAACGGGCACAAGTCCCTGTTCCCAGGGTTGATGGCATTGATTTCATTTATATCTGTTATTCCAACGACACTTCTTCTTGAAGTGGATGGATCGATGCGTGAAGTTGTAGATGTACTGGCAAGGCAATTTTCCGATCCAAAAAGTTTATTTTTAGGGATGATCATTGCGATCGTATCTGTGGAAATCTTTTGTAAGCTGACCGAGGTGAAATGGCTGCAAATCAAGATGCCAGATTCTGTTCCATCGAATGTGGCAACATCTTTTTCATCACTTTTTCCTTCGATTATTACGATTACGATCATTAGTTCATTCGGCTTTGCATTTCATCGTTTGACAGGCATTTATTTGCATGAAGCAGTGTATAACGTGGTGCAACGCCCGCTAGAAAGTGTTGTACAGGGTCTACCAGGGATTTTAACGTTGATGTTTGTGGCACAATTCTTCTGGGTGATCGGCATCCATGGCAACCAGATGATCAAACCGATCCGGGAGCCGCTCTTATTAGGATCGATTGCAGTGAATATGACAGCATTTCAAGAAGGAAAAGAGATTCCGAATATCATCACGATGCCATTTTGGGATGTGTATATGAGCATCGGTGGTTCAGGTGTGACCATTGGGCTTTTGATTGCGATTTTTATTGCTGGAAGAAGGGAAGAGATGCGAAGTATTGCCAAGCTCTCATCTGGTCCGGGTCTCTTCAACATCAATGAACCCGTTATTTTTGGCTTACCTGTCATGTTAAACCCTGTGATGGCAATTCCATTTATCGTCACACCACTTGTGACAGGAACGATTGGTTACATTGCGACGGCTACAGGGTTTGCTGGAAAAGCCGTCGTGATGGTGCCGTGGACGACACCACCGATTGTGAATGCATGGCTGTCCACCGCTGGCAGCATGGGGGCTGTCATCACACAGCTCATCTGTATTGTGGTCGCAGTCTTCATCTATTTGCCATTTGTTCTCTTGTCTAACCGTAAACCAGAAGTGGCACCAGATTCAGAATAAAAGGAGAGGCATGAATGAACATGCAATTCAGGTGGTACGGGGAGGATGATCCCATTTCACTTGACCGTAAATATACGAAAAAAAGGCAGAAAGTCTCAATATGGGGACAATTGTGAAGGCTTTGTATGAAGAGGGCTTTGCTGGCTACGTCCGGCCTGATCATGGGCGTATGATCTTTGGCGAGACAGGCAGGCCTGGCTACGGTTTATATGATCGGGCGCTTGGGGCTATGTATTTGCAAGGAATTTGGGAAGGACTTCACGTTCAAACGAGGAAAGGGAAGGTGGCGACATGAACAGAATCGAGATTCCAAGAGATTTTATCCTAGGTGCTGCGGCCTCTGCTTGGCAAACGGAGGGATGGAAGGGAAAGCAAGCGCATCAGGACTCGTACATCGATTTATGGTATAAGAATGGGTATCACGTTTGGCACCAAGGATATGGCCCGGCTGGTGCGACGAACTTTTACGAGCGCTATCCAGAAGATGTAGCCCTTATGAAAGAAATCGGTCTGACTCATTATAGGACATCTATCAATTGGTCGAGGTTTCTCATCGATTACGAGAAGGGGATTGTGGATGAGGCATATGCCCGTTACATTGATGATTTGATCAATGAATTAATCGCAGCAGGTGTAGAGCCGATGTTTTGCTTAGAACATTATGAGCTTCCAGCCGTGCTGCTTGAAAAGTACGGCGGATGGTCATCAAAGCATGTCGTCGAACTGTTTGTTCTCTATGCGGAAAAGGTGTTTGAGCGATATGGAGACAGGGTCAAACATTGGTTTAGCTTTAATGAACCGATTGTTGTCCAAACACGCGTTTATCTTGATGCTAACCGGTATCCCTTTGAGCAAAATACGAAGAAATGGATGCAGTGGAACTATCATAAAGCGCTGGCAACAGCAAAAGTGGTGAAGCTGTTTCGGGAGATGGGATTGAAGGAATCAACAGGTGCAAAGATCGGGGTGATTCTCAATCCAGAAGTGACGTATGCAAGATCCTCTGCTCCGCATGATCAAGAAGCGGCACGGATGTATGATTTGTTTTTCAATCGAGTGTTCTTAGATCCCTCCATCAAAGGGGAGTATCCAGAGGAATTGCTCGATGTGTTGAAAAAGCATGAGATTCATTTCGATGCGACAGAGGAAGAGCTTCAGGTCATCAAGAATCATACGGTTGATGTCATTGGGCTCAACTTATACTATCCGCATCGTGTCAAAGCACCGAGTAAGGCGTGGAATGAGATGACGCCATTTCATCCGTCTTATTATTACGATATGTTTGAGCTTCCAGGAAGAAAAATGAATCCATTCAGAGGCTGGGAAATCTACCCGGACATTGTCTATGATATGGGCATGAGAATAAAAGAAGAATACGGAAATGTTGAGTGGTTTGTGGCCGAAAACGGCATGGGCGTAGAAAAGGAAGAACGGTTTAAAAAAGAAGACGGTATCATTGATGACCAGTATCGCATTTCCTTTATCAGCCAGCATCTGAAACGGGCACTTCAAGCGAAAGCAGAAGGCTCAAATTGTACGGGCTATATGCTGTGGGCTTTTACGGATAATGTATCGCCGATGAATGCCTTTAAAAACCGCTACGGATTAGTCGAAATTCAGCTGGAAAATGAACGGAATCGCCAGTTGAAGGCATCAGCGTATTGGTACCAGACATTAATTAAAACAAGGGAACTGAAGGCCCAAACAGAAGTCAACTATCGATAGGAGTGTTGGGATATGAAACGAATCATTCTCGCTTGTGCCGCAGGAATGTCGACATCCATTGTAGTGTCCAAAATGAAGGCAGCCGCAGAAGCGAAGGGGCTGGATTATGATATATACGCCATACCTGAAGGGGCTATTGCGGATGAATTAGAAGAGCATGGAGAAGATGTGCAGGTGATTTTACTTGGACCGCAAGTAAGCTTTATGAAAAAGGCAGCAGAAAAAACAGCGGCACCTTACCAAATACCTGTTGATGTCATCAATGTGAGATTATACGGAACAGCGAACGGAGAAAAAATACTAGAGCATGCTCTGAAACTAGCAAATGAATCTTAAGTAATTGGAGGAGAAGCAGATGACGGTATTAGAGGAAATGCAGGGAGCAGCCTTTCAAATTATTGCTCATGCAGGCGAGGCAAGAAGTCATTATGTTGAAGCCATTCGTCTAGCAAGAGCTGATGATTTTGAAAAAGCACAGCAGTTGATTGAAAAAGGGGAAGAAGCGTTTCGAAGCATCCACAACCTGCACTTGTCGCTGATCCAAAAAGAGGCGGCAGGAGAGCAGCTTCCCTTTTCTTTACTGCTGATACACGCAGAAGATCAAATGCTCACAACAGAGACCATTCATCTGCTTGCCATTGAAATGATTGAAATGTGTAAAAAAATGAACACCCTGTCAAAATAGATATCAGCTAGTAACCAATTTCTGTTATAATCATTCGATAGATAGAGAGAAAGCAGGATTGGTGAATGAAAAAAACATGTATGTGGATGACGGTTGGTCTTTTGGCGCTGCTCATTTCGGGCTGTATGGGAACGAAGGAGCAAACGGAAGGAAACCAGCAAGTGGTCAAAGAGGAAAAGGGTCCATTACGATTAAAAGAAACAGAAGAGATTCAGCAGACAGAA
The DNA here is from genome assembly GCF_038613425.1 of Bacillus sp. FSL M8-0266. NCBI lineage: Bacteria > Bacillati > Bacillota > Bacilli > Caryophanales > Bacillaceae > Bacillus > Bacillus sp. FSL M8-0266. Next base: position 3,608,511 of record NZ_CP152015.1, on the reverse strand, counting down.
GCGGAAGTGATTGATACACAAAGCTGGATTGAGCAAAAGGAGCCGGTAGAGCTTCCGATTTTGATGTATCACAGCATCTCCAGCGGTAACTCGCTTCGTGTACCAAAGAGCGAGTTTGCGGCTCATATGAAATGGCTGAAGGACAACGACTATGTCACGCTGTCGCCAGAAGAAGCGTACCGCGTCTTCACAACAAATACGAAGCCAAGTGAAAAGTGTGTCCTCATTACATTCGATGATGGATATACCGATAACTATACAAAGGCATTTCCGATTTTAAAGCAGTATGGAATGAAAGCAACGATTTTCATGATTGAGCAATCCATTGGGCGCCCGAACCACTTAACGGATGAACAAATGGATGAAATGATTGCAAATGGGCTATCGATTGAGAGTCATACCATTCATCATTTAGAGCTTAATCGTTTATCAAGAGAGCAGCAGAAAGAGGAATTAAAAGGGTCAAAGGCATTCTTTGATCAACGTTTTTCTCAGCGTACGAGAATGGTCAGCTATCCTGTCGGGCGCTATAACGAAGACACGCTAAAGCTGGCGAAGCAAGCCGGTTATCAAATGGCTGTCACCACTGAACCAGGACATGCGAAGAAGGAACAGGGCATGATGTCCTTGCACCGTGTTCGCGTGTCACCGGGACTTTCACCCGAAAGCTTTGGCAGGCTGGTAGAAGGGAATTAACGATAAATGTTTCACATGAAACATTTTACGACAAGTTTCATGGTTTGAATAAAACTTGTTTTGGACTTATAGATTCAAGCAGGGTAAGGAATCAGTTTTGTCATCCACTGATTCCTTTTTATTTAACTAAACAAGGTCATACAGTTGCCAATAGAAAGTAAGGGGGCGGTACATAAGAATTTTAAGTTATATAGATTGTTGCTCAGTGTACTTGATAAAAACAACAAAATTCATTTCAAACATTACAGTCCTTGGAAATTTTTACACTTAAAGGTTTAAAAAGTGTGCTTATCTATGGTAACAAATTGATACTTATGATAATATGTAATTGCACAAGTTTTTTGTTCAACTCGGACTAAGTTGAACTAGTTTTCAAACTGAAGCACGAGAGCTTCAAGGTGAATTTCTTGAATGTCACCATATAACTGAAAAGAAATTTAATTTGAGCACTCGGCTGACTACCGTGTGCTTTTTCTATGTATACATTTTTAATTTGAGGAATACACTGAGATAAAATGAAATAAATAAAGTAGCCCTCCAAAAAGCAGAAACGAGATAGAACCAGCATTACCTTGACTAGGGGTAATGAAGGTGCTACTTTATTTTTTATTATCATCTTAAGGGTTAATTCAGAACGGTCTCTTATCTATCATCCATGTTATGAACTGGACTAGAGTTCGTATCGAATTTAAGATAAGAAACCAAAGCTTGTACTTGCAGGTACAAGCTTCTTTCTTTTTGTTCTTGCGTCTCTCAACGCGTGAATGCACAAGTTTTGTTCTCAAACTGACCCCTCCTTTCTTGGCATAAAAACACCTTTATTATAGAAGGGGGGAGGACTATCAATTACTTTACGTTTCTATGTATATTTTACCATTATGTCCATAAAATTACGAATAGCACCATGTTGTTTCCTCTTGTTTTTTATCATTCATCAAAAAATTTCATATGCGCTTTTTCTTGCTTGTAATAATCAATTCGATCCTGCATAGTACCTGTATGAAACTCAAATTTATGTCCGTCAGGGTCCGTAAAGTAGATCGACTGATGATCCTTTTCATCTCTTGGACGACCTGTCAAGATGTTGACGTTCAAATGTTTTAGCTTGTTGTACATGTGATCTATATCTTTTTCATCGATTGAAAAAGCGATGTGTGTGTAAGAGTGCTGGATGTCTTGACGAGGAATGTCCTTTTCCACATTCAGGGCAAGCCAAAGCCCGTTTAAATCAAAGTAAGCTGTCTTTGTTCCCTTTACTAATAAAGTGGCGTCAAATACTTTTGTGTAAAAATCAATAGAGATTTCTAAATCAGAAACAGAAAATAACAAATGATTCATTCCTTTTATCGACATCACATTCACCTCAAAATGTCATTTGAAAAAAAGCCTGTAGATGGGGTCTACAAGCTTTTTTGTTTATTGATAAACGGGGTAACCCGTTATTTTGATATCTTTCCCTAGTGTTTCTACTGAGAGTTGATCCAGTTCAATGGCATCACTCATGAGACGTATGCCTTCGCCTCCGAAAAAGGAAGGAGACAGCCTTCCGCCAATGAGTTTAGGTGCCATATAAATGACCAATTTATCTACAAGCTGCTGTTCTAAAAATGAAGCATTGATCTGGCCGCCGCCTTCAATCATGAGGGAGGAGACATTTCTTTCTCCCAGCATTTGAAGCACTTCTTGCAGGGGCACCCGCGTCTCGCTGTCTGTTACAAAGACGCTGACGCCGGCTGCTTCTAAAGCGGCTCGTTTTTCCTCATCGGCTTGCTTTGTTGTAAAGATCCATGTTGGTGCCATCTGATCAGTGACGATCTTTGCTGTCAGCGGTGTTGAGAGCTTAGAGTCTAAAACAATTCGAATCGGATGATGCCCATTTGGAATCCGTGCAGTTAGTGAAGGGTCGTCATGAATAACAGTTTGAGCACCGACCAAAATCGCATCATTGATACTGCGGATATGATGAGCATCATAACGGGATGTCTCAGATGTAATCCATTTGCTGTCAGACGTAGCAGACGCAATTTTTCCGTCTAAGGTAATACCTGCCTTGAGCGTCACGAAAGGTGTTTTTTTCGTAATAAAATGATTAAACACTTCATTCATGAGAATGGATTCCTGCTCAAGTACGCCTGTAATCACTTGGATGCCAGCATCTTGTAAAATGGCGATTCCGCGGCCAGCGACAAGCGGGTTCGGGTCAAGTGCTGCCACGACAACGGTTTCGACGCCTGCTTTCACAAGTGCCTCCGCACAAGGACCTGTACGGCCATGGTGAGAGCAAGGCTCGAGGGTCACATAAATGGTGGCTCCTTTTGCCTTGTCTCCAGCCATTTTAAGTGCATGAATTTCAGCATGTGGTTCACCGGCTTTCATGTGAGCACCGACTCCAACAATTTCATTATCGCGCACAATCACAGCCCCGACGAGCGGGTTCGGTGATGTCTGTCCTTTCATTGCACGTGCATTTTCTAGGGCTAGATTCATATATCGCTCATGATGTGGCAATCGTATGCACCTCTTGCTCCGCCTTCATATGACCTGAGCGGTTGATTTTTGTCTGCAAGTATTTTTCATTAAACTCTGAGACATCACCCCAAAGCGGAATACGTCCAGAAAGAGATAAACCTGCATGGCTGATGGCATCTGTCTTTTTCGGATTATTGGTAATGAGTCTGACTGGCTTTGTACGAAGTGTTTGAAGAACCGCGATGGCTTCTTCATATTGACGCGTGTCATCTTCAAAGCCGAGTGCTTCGTTCGCTTCTACTGTATCGTAGCCGTTTTCTTGGAGGATATAAGCCATGGCTTTCGTGAAAAGTCCAATACCGCGGCCTTCATGGTTGGCTAAATAAAACAGGGCACCTGCACCATTGTCCTCAATCATTCGCATGGACTGCTTAAATTGGAATCCGCAGTCGCAGCGCTTGCTTCCGAAAATATCACCAGTGTGACAAATGGAATGCATGCGGATAAGGGCTTCGTCAGCGTGCTCGAAATCTCCATACACTAGCACGCTTGACTGCTGATGATCGGCAAGCTGGCGGGACGAGAGGCTTTCGATTAAAGCTTCATCTGACAATGGCTCTAACCCATCGTCTTTTAACCATGAATACCAGTTGAACATCACCGTTCTGCCGTCTAAATTCACTGGCAATTTAATGGGTCCAGTGATATATATATACCCGTCCTCTTGCTGTACTCGTTTGATTTTATCTTTTAAAATGGCTGTTTTAAGATCTGTGTGTTTGTCCATATTCTGCACCTTCTTTTTTGTCTGTTTCTTCAATCTGTAAACGAACGAGAACGCCAAATGGATCAACAAATTCGTTACTTTTTCCTATTGTTTTCACTTGAGTGCCTGCTGTTGTTAGACGCTCAACGACGGACTGTCTGTCTGCTTCTTGTGGGAATACGAGTGTATAGCTTCTAATTCCTGAAAAACGTGGATCAATGGCTCCTTTTCGTCCGCGTCCCCATGCATTAAAGGCAAGGTGATGGTGGTACACACCAGCGGCGATAAATACGCTTGCTGGTGGAGCCATTCGGATATGAAAACCGAGCGTATTGACATAAAAGGAATCAGCTTCTTCTGGGTTCAGATGGAAATGTAAGTGTCCCATCACTGTGCCAGCCGGAAGTCCTTCCCACGTCGTATCAGCGGCTTCTTGCAGGAGACCATCTCCATCAAGAGGTGCATTTCCGCCACCTTTCAGTTCTCCATGCTCACCTACCCAAACGTCCTCAGGGCGATCAGCATATATTTCTACGCCAATGCCGTCAGGGTCACTTAAATAAATGGCTTCACTGAAAAAGTGATCGCTTGCTCCAATTAAAGGATAGCCTTTTTTCATCACATGTGCCAGCCATGTGCCCAGGTTTTTTCTGGTAGGTAATAAAACAGCAAAATGATAAAGTCCTGGCTCATGATCAGGCTTCTCCTTGAGTTGTGCATCTTCTTTTAACAAAAGAATGGGTTCCTCTGCATTGCTTCCAAGAGTTGTGGTGGATTCCGTCTGTTCTAATATGGTAAATCCTAAAATGTCTGTATAAAAAGGTAAAGAACGCTCAAAGCTGGATACATGTAACTCTGTTACACCCAATCTTAGCTTCTCAATTGTCTTCAAGCTCGGTCATCTCCTTCATGATATATGCATCGGCATGTTCAAATGTTTTTGAAAATATATAAAAATGAATACCTTGTTACTTAAAGTAACTAAACTATATAATAGTTAGTTGCTTATTTCAAGTAATTAATTATGTTATAATGAAAAAAAGAGAGAAAAGCGGGAGGGAGTAAGATATGGCTCAAGTAGATGGCTGTCCAATCACAGATGCCATGGAGATTCTAGGCAAGAAGTGGGTCATTCTCATCATCAATCAGCTTCTGACAGGCCCTAAGCGTTTCTGTCAGCTTGAAAATGAAATGAACATCAGCGGACGATTATTATCAGAAAGGCTGAAGGATTTAGAAGCTGAAGGACTCGTTGAGAAAAACGTATACCCTGACATTCCAGTACGGATTGAATACGAATTAACAGCGCAAGGGAAGAAAATTGAGCCGATTATTCGTGAAATGTATGATTGGTCTTTAGAACGTAAAAACAGCAAAAAAGGGGAACATGTTCCTTCCTAATCGATTTCGATCAGTCTGTCTGATCGAAATTTTTTTGTGCGATTTTCCAGAAATCTAAGTCAATAGTATGAAAAATGATGTTGACAATAAATTCACTCATCATATAAGATCAAGAAGAAGAGGGTTCTTTTCCCTGTAATGGAATGGAGGTCATGCCATGGTATCATGAATGGGACAGATTGCCTAAAACACGTGTCAAATCATCATTTAGAAACAGACATCTTTGGCTTTTAGGAAGCAAAGATTTATTTTTTCAACTCAATTGATAATGATTATCATAATCATCTATAAGCGTGATCCAGCGCCTATGAAGGTTATTTTTTTTATTATCCATTGAGAATAATTATCAATATCATTTAGGAGGGTTCACATGAAAGCCATTCGTTCAACATCACACGTATTATTGTTCTTTAGTTTTGTTCTATTATTTGCTCTAGCCCCGATTAGCTCAGCCTCAGCAGCAGGCTTAGCAGATGGTCAACATTCAGTACAATATGTGGTATGGAAGGCAGATAGCGATTCGACTTCAACAGCGAATACGTATTTTGAAAAACCAGCCAAGCTTGTCGTGAAGGAAGGAAAAATCAAAGCACAAGTCACGTTAACGAATAGCTCTTGGATCACAAGCTTTAAAACACTTGATCAAGGTGTCTACAAAGATGCGAAGGTGATTAATACAAACACAGCTGCGAATAAGAGAACAGTAGAATTCAACGTGAACAGCCTGACAGAAGTCGTACCAGCAAAAGTGAGCGTGACTGTACCGGTCATCGGATATACAGGCAATTATGACGTCCGTCTCAAGTTTGATGCAGCATCTGTTCAATAAAAAGGGAGGAAATTCGCTTGATGAAAAAAATGATGAGGCTATCAGTCTTCATGACCGCTTTATTATTGGCACTCATGCTGCCTTTTTCAAACGCACAGGCTGCCACGTTAAAGGATGGTACATACTCCGTCAACTATACTGTGCTGAAGGCTGAAGGAAATGCGGTCTCCATGGCAAATGATTACTGGCTGAAGCCAGCAAAAGTGATTGCAAAAAATGGGAAGCTGACAGTACAAATGACCATTAAAAATAGCAGCTGGGTGACGGAATTTAAAGTCCCCGAAAATGGCGGCTATGTCGATACAACGGTTCTCTCAACCAATAAAAAAGCCAACACAAGGATTGTTCAGTTCCAAGCTCAGAGCTTGTCTAAACCAATCAAGTCAAAAATTCATGTCACTGTAAAATCTGCTGATTATGATCATGATTATACCATTCAGCTGAAATTTGATGAGAGCAGTATCAAGTCACTTTCTTCTAACAGCTCAAACGAAACAGCGGGTGCAGCAGAAAATCATCAATCATCAAAGGAATCAACCAAAAAATCTGATTCATCCACTCATACGAAACAAGAAGAGAATCCTCAAACTGGTGATACAAACCAGACAGGGTGGCTCCTTGTGCTTGCTCTATGCTCAGGCGGATTTTTAGCAAGAAAGTGGATCATCAAGCATTAAGGAAGGAAGTGTCACCATTTGAAACGTCTTTTTCACCTAAAGGCAGCCATTCTGCTCGTTTTATTCAGTTTATTGACTGCATTTCAGATTCCTCAAGGAACGGCTCAAGCTGCATCATTTGTTGATGGTGAATACACGGTCGGATTCACTGTTTTAAAAAATGGCAGCACAGAAGCGTCCATGATGGATACGTATACAGAAAAGCCAGCTAAGCTGATTGTGGAAAATGGCAAGACGACTGCCTATGTCACACTGAAGCAAAGCAAAGAGATTACAGATTTCAAGGTCGAACAAAATGGCGCTCTTGTCACCACTGAAACCGTCAGTGAAGATGAAACTGCCAATACACGTGTGATCAAGTTTGATGTTGCCGACTTATCAGCCAAATTAAACGGCTGGGTGAAAATTTACTGGGATTTAGGCGGCCTTATTTATGACGAAGCTTATGACGTACAGCTTGCATTCGATCAAAGCAGCCTAACGCTCGTTACACCTGCAAAGCCAGACGATAACGAAACAAAACCAGATGACCAAACTGGCACAAAGCCAGACGATAACGAAACAAAACCAGATGACCAAACTGGCACAAAGCCAGACGATAACGAAACAAAGCCAGATGATCAAAACGGTACAAAGCCAGATGATAGCGAAACAAAACCAGATGATCAAAATGGTACAAAGCCAGATGATTCTGCGCAAAATCAATTAAAAGATGGTGTGTATCGTGTCAATTACAGTGTGCTAAAAGGGGATGAGGACGAGGCATCTCGGATGAACCAATACTTCTCACATCCTGCATCCTTAACCGTCAAAAACGGAAAGCAAACCATTTCCTTTACGGTGAAGGACAATACGTCGGTTGCTTCTTTGAAAACAGAGAAAAATGGCTCTTATCAAGAAGTGAAAACCGTCAGCACAGATCAAGCAAAGAACACAAGAATCGTCTCATTTGATGTAGCTGATTTGAAAAAAGCTGTCAAAGGAAAAGTACACATTGTGGTGGCAGCTGCTCACTATGACCAAACCTACGATATTCGTTTTCAATTTGATTCAAAGAGTATCTCTCCACTTAAGGACGGTCAGGTAGAGGAAGAAACACCAGCCACTCCAGAAACACCAAAACCAAATACACCAGCACCAGAAACAAATAACGGTGGAGCTGGTCAAGAGACAGCTCAGCTAAAAGATGGTGTATACAAGCTTCCTTTTTCAATGAAGAAAGCAGACAAGGATGAGCCTTCTCGAATGAACGATTACGTCGTGAGCCCTGCGACATTGGTGGTGAAAAATGGCCGCCATTTCGTTTCATATACAGTGAAGAACAGCTCAGCCATCACGTCCTTCCAAGTAGGGACAGGCGGGAAATATGAAGAGACTCTTGTCGCAAAAACAGATCAAAAAGCAGATACAAGAGTGATTCAATATGAAGCAAAAAGTTTAAGCAATGACCAGGCAGCACGCGTGAAAATTGACATTCCAGCTGCGAATTACCATGAGCAGTACGATGTCAAACTTGTTTATGACACAAAAGGCATCGCACTTGGTGAAGGAAGCGGAATTGCGACGGTTATTGGAGACGATGAGAGTATCGGCTTTGTCAAAAATCCAAATGATCGCGATTCTCAACCAAATCAACTTGAGAATTTAGCGCCAGAGGAAACAGGCGCAGAGCAGCTGACATTTACGCCATCAGATGACCAAACCACGTCTGAGACTGGACAGCTGAATCCAAAAACAGGAGATACCTCTCTTCTCTGGATGTATATTCTTTTATTCGGCGGGTCGTTATTCGTGCTCGTGAGAAAGTATCAAACTAAGGCAAAATAGATTGTTTATTTTAAGTGAGATGCGCCATTCAACTCGGCGCATCCACTCTCTTTTTTCGAAAGGAGGCTTCTGTTTTTGAAGCATCGAATGTTACGTTCCCTGATCGCTGCTTTAAGTGTGTGCGTGATCTTGTCAGGGTGCTCACAGTCGGCTGAAAGCTCAGCGAAAGGCAAGAAAAGCGCGGAATCAAGTGCGCGCATTGTGGCAACGACTGTAGCTGCTGTGGAGATCATGGATGCTTTAGAGGTGGATCTTGTCGGGGTGCCAACAAGTCAAAAATCCTTGCCAGCTCGTTACAAAGGACTGCCAGAAGTCGGCAACCCAATGAGCCCGGACATGGAAATCATCCAATCACTTCAACCGACAGATGTCCTGTCTGTCACGACCCTTCAATATGATTTAGAGACACCCTTTCAACAAGCAGGTGTCCCTGCCACATACTTAAATCTCGAGAGCATGGCTAACATGGAGAAGGCGATTAAGAAGCTCGGAGATCAGTATGACAGAAAGAAACAAGCCGAGCGCATTGTGTCTGACTTTGAGCAAAAAAAGAAAGACATACAAGAGAAGACGAAGGGAAAACGAAAGCCATCCGTTCTGATTTTGCTTGGTGTACCAGGCAGTTATTTGGTGGCGACAGAGCATTCATATATTGGTGATCTTGTGCGTATCGCAGGTGGAAAGAACATTGTCAAAGGTGAGAAAATGGAGTATTTGGCTTCCAATACGGAGTATTTACAAAAAGCCAATCCAGATATCATCCTCCGGGCCGCACATGGGATGCCAGATGAAGTCGTCCAGATGTTTGATCAAGAATTTAAAACAAATGACATTTGGAAGCATTTTCATGCAGTCAAGCAAGACCGGGTGTATGACCTCGAAGAAAGCTTATTCGGGACAACGGGCAATTTAAAGGCAGCAGAAGCATTAGATGAACTAACGCGTATGCTGTACCCGTCATAAGCGGCGAATCTGAATGATAAAAGGACGTTTAAGATGAAAAAAACAGGGATTTTATTTCTGACAGTCAGTGTCTTACTAGTGTGCGTGTTTATTTATTCCGCCATTACTGGGAGCATTCATGTCACCCCGATTGAATTATTGGAAGGGCTCATCACCGGTCAACATGCACAGGTAGAAATCATTAAAGATCTCAGAATTCCTCGCATGCTCATTGCCATGTTTACAGGGGCCGCCTTATCAGTCTCCGGTGTACTGCTGCAGTCGGTCATGAGGAATCCATTAGCTGATGCCGGCGTCATTGGGATTTCATCAGGAGCCAGCTTCTTTTCTTTAATGGCAATAACAGCACTTCCTCAATTTTATTTCTACTCTCCTTTATTTTCGGTGTTAGGTGGAGCCATTTCGTGTTTCCTCGTGTATGTTCTGTCTTGGAAGGGTGGATTAAGCCCCATCCGTATGATTTTGGTTGGGATCGCCATCAATGCCATGTTTACTGGAATGGCAGAAGCGTTCGTGACCATTTGCAGCTATTTCAATATCACGATCAATCAGTCAGGACAGTCGAATCTTACGATGAAAACGTGGGGAGATGTCCGTTTAATCGGAGTCTATGGCGTCGTCGGCCTTGTCGTAGCCCTTTTCTTCAGCAGATGGTGTAACCTCTTGGCTCTTCAGGACAAGACAGCGAAAAATTTAGGATTGCGTGTGACCAGAATGCGCCTTTTGATTTCCATCACAGCTGTATTGCTTGCGGCGGTGACAGCAGCGGTAGCAGGCGTGATCGCCTTTGTCGGTTTGCTTATCCCACACATTTCAAGAAGACTTGTCGGCTCGGATCACCGGGTACTCATTCCATTTTCTGCGTTAAGCGGGGCTTTGCTGATTCTGACGGCTGATACGCTCGGCAGGACGCTTGTCGCGCCAAATGAAATTCCTGCTTCTACGATCATGGCCGTGATTGGCGGGCCATTTCTGATCTTTTTACTAAGAAGGGGGGACCGTCTCCATGGACATTCGTGAGGTGTCATTCTCATATGACCAGCAGAAGGACATCGTTCAATCGGTCACAACACACATTGAAAAGGGAAAAATCACAACCATTATCGGTCCGAATGGCTCAGGGAAATCCACACTACTTTCATTGATGGCGCATAACCATGCTCCAAACAAAGGGCAAATTCACTTAGACGGCCAAGCACTGAATGCGTTTAAGCCAAAGGAGCTGGCAAAAAAGCTGGCTGTCGTCCATCAGCAAAATGAAGCGCCGCTTGATTTAACGATCGAGAGGATCGTGGCATTCGGCAGAACGCCGTACCAGACGATGCGCGGAGGAGACAAGGAAGAGGATGAGAGAGCGATAGAGTGGGCGCTTTCCAGTACAAAGCTAACGGAAAAACGAAAGGTGCCGCTCGCCTCACTGTCAGGCGGTGAGCGGCAGCGAGTATGGATTGCGATGGCACTTGCGCAAAAAACGCCGATCCTTTTCTTAGATGAACCGACAACCTATTTGGATATCTATTATCAATTTGACATTCTTGAGCTGATTCGAGAGCTTAATGTTGTGCATGGGTTAACGATTGTCATGGTGCTGCACGATATGAATCAGGCTGTTCGATACAGCGATGTCATCATTGCGATGAAGGATGGACAGATCATTAGTGAAGGACAGCCAAACGATGTGTTAACTGAAGAGATGGTGCGGCACATTTATCATGTGTCCGTCACGATTAGACAGGATGCAGAAACAGGGATGTACATCGTGCCTGTTGGTATATAAGCTGTGCAAAAAGCAGGTGAGACAGTGTGAAAAGAGGAAAACGGGTCTGGCAGCGGATGCTGACGATCGTCTGTTTAGGTGTATTCATTTATAGCGGGTCGGCCATTGGCTTAGAGCTGTTCGGCTATTATCAAAATCGTCAGGTGCTTGCAAAGGCTCAGACGATGTATGGTCATGAGAAAGGAATGAATGAAAACCGGGAGCCGGGAACCATTCGTACGTCATTTGATGAACTGCGGAAGGTAAACGACGACATTGTCGGCTGGATCAATATGAAGGACACGATGATCCAGTACCCAATCGTCCAATCTAGCGATAATGCGTTCTACTTAACCCGTAATTACTTAAAAAATGACACCCGAGCAGGCAGTATTTTTATGGATTATCGCAATGACGTCTTGCAAGAAAGTCCGAATACTGTGGTGTACGGGCATCGGATGAGAGATGGGTCCATGTTCGCTGGACTCACAAACTATTTAAAAAAGGATTTCTTCGATGAGCATCGGACATTTCAGTACGATACGCTGTATCAAAGCTATGAAGCGGAGATTTTTGCCGTGTATGAAACAACGGTGGACTTCGATTATATTCAAACCGATTTTCAAGATCTTGGCGAATATGCGCACTACTTGCAAGCTGTGCGAAAAAAATCAATCTACCAAACGAAGACAGACGTGTCCACTGATGACCTCATTCTCACTCTATCGACCTGTGATCATGTGCTTGCACCGAAAAACGGGCGTCTCGTGGTACAGGCAAAGCTAAAGAAAGTTTACTAGAAAAGGAGAGACAGGCGGTTGAAATTTTCACATGTGATCTTCGTGGGACTTGTCTTGATGCTTCTCCTCGGCGGATGCAGTCAGGCAGCACCTGTAGAGAAAGGGAGCGGACAAGGTGCATTGAAGATAAAGGATTTTAGCGGCAGAACGCTGTCGTTTGAAGACTCCCCTCAGCGTATTGTCTCATTATCGACTGGAGACATGAGCATCCTATATGCCTTAGGCGGTGAGGTGGTCGGTCGTCCGGCCGCCGAATTACCAGAGAGCTTACAACAGGCTACATCAGTCCAAACAATTGGTACCACACATCAATTTGATGTAGAGCTCATCACAAGCTTAAAGCCCGATGTCGTACTTGGGAATGAACAATTAAACAGCAAGGACATCTCTATAATAGAAGGAATTGGTTCACAGCTTCTTTTGACAAGTGCCAATTCAGTGAAGGACATCCAGCGCCAAATTACGTTATTCGGAGATTTGCTAGGGAAGCAGCAAAAGGCAAAAGCGCTTAACAAGCAAATCGATCAGCGGAAAAAGCAGGTCAAACAGCCTCAGAAAAAAGTGAAGACACTCGTTGTATACGGGGCACCTGGCACATATATGGCGGCACTTCCTCAATCCTTAAGCGGAGATTTACTGCACATCGCTGGAGGGACGAACATTGCCGAGAATGAACCGGCACTCGAGAAATTCCCTCAATACGCTCAAATCAATGCAGAAAAGGTCATTGAAGCTGATCCTGATCTTATCCTGCTTATGACCCACAGCAATCCTGAAGATGTGAAAGCGGGCTTTATGAGTGAAATGAAACAGAATGCCGCATGGCACGATGTGTCAGCCGTCAAACATGGACACGTCGAGATTCTGCCTAGTGATCTATTTGGGACGAATCCAGGCGCAGACGTGATGAGAGCGATTGATGAGCTAGAGAAAAGATTGAAGCGATTGTCATCATGAAAATGAAGGCAGAATTAGATTTTCAAAAAAGACAGTCGAGGCGAAGATGGCTGATACCCGGGCTATTCATCTCGTTAGTTGTAGGCGCATGCCTAGGGCTTGCATTAGGTTCTGTTCAATTATCACTGCAAGACTTACTCTCTGCTTTGACGGGATCAGGTCAGCCTGTTCATGAAAAAATTGTGATGGATTTACGCCTGCCGCGCGTTCTCATCGGTTTCATCGTTGGGGCCTGTCTCGCAGCATCAGGGGCGATTTTACAAGGAGTCGTCCGAAATCCACTCGCTGACCCTGGCATCATCGGTGTGACGGCTGGCGGCGGATTGGCTGCTGTGCTCAGCATGATTGTGTTTCCACAATTCACATATTTGCTGCCAGCCGCTGCTTTCCTTGGCGCTTTATTAGCGGCACTTGTGGTGTATATGCTCTCATTTGATCAAGGGGTTTCACCGCTGAAGCTGATTTTGGCGGGAGTGGCAGTCAATGCCCTGCTTGGGGCGGTGATGAATGGGTTTATGGTGCTTTATAGTGAGCGTGTGCAGGCTGTCCTGCCCTTTTTATCAGGAGGATTAAATGGACGGAGCTGGCATCATCTAACCTTCGTGTCGCCCTATGCGCTCGCTGGGTTGTGCCTTTGTTTTTTTGCCATCAAGCCGGCAAATCTTCTTTTGCTTGGCGATGAATCGGCTCAGCTGCTCGGTCTCAGAGTAGAGCGCACCCGGTTTTTCTTAATTGCACTGGCGGCACTTTTAGCTGGTGCAGCAGTAAGTGTGAGCGGCTTAATTGGATTTGTCGGACTGGTCGTTCCTCATTTTATCCGTCTTTTAATTGGCGATGACTACCGGTACCTGCTGCCGATCTCGATGCTGGGCGGAGGCGTGCTTGTGGTTTTTGCAGATACAGCGGCACGGGTATGGTTTACACCGGTTGAACTGCCTGTCGGTATCCTGCTTGCCTGCATCGGTGCACCTTTCTTCCTCTATTTATTAAAAAAGAAAGGGAGGGGTTAAGTTGGATGTGATAGCTATGGATGACGTGAGTCTCAGTCAAGGAGGCTTTCAGCTGTCATCTATATCAGCAGCTGTTCCTAAAGGAAGCGTGACAGGAATTATTGGACCGAATGGATCAGGGAAGTCGACTTTTATTAAAGCAGCCGCACGTCTTACGTCAATCGAAAGCGGCACGATATACATTCACGATATACCGCAAAAAGAGATGACCGCTCAGGAGATCGCAAAGGAAATCGCCGTTCTCATGCAGTCGAGAACAGCCATTCCATCTATGACCGTACGGGAGCTGGTCGCACTTGGACGCAGTCCGCATCGTTCGATCTGGAAAAAAAGCTCGAAGACAGATCAAGAAGCGATTGAGTGGGCGCTTAATGTGACCAATAGCCGTATCAATGAAAACAGAATGTTGCATACATTGTCTGGCGGAGAAAGGCAAAAAGCGTATATTGCGATGGCGCTCGCTCAGAAGACAGAGACGATTATTCTGGATGAGCCGACAACTTACTTAGATATTGCGCATCAGCTTGATTTACTAGAGCTGCTCAAACAGCTGAATAAGACGCATGGAATCACCATTTTAATGGTTCTTCACGACCTGCAGCAGGCAGCAAAATATTGTGACCGCCTTATTGCGATGAAGCGTGGTCAGATTGATCAAATAGGGACACCAAAAGAAGTATTAACAGAAAGCTTTTTCAAAGAGGTCTTTGGGATTCAGGCTGAAGTTCACTTAGATGGTGAGCATCCGCTTATTATTCCAATCGCTTCGATCCAACAACAAAAGGGAGATGAACAAAACATGATCATTGTCAACAACCAGGTAAGAGTAGAAAAAGGCAGTGCGGACCACCTCGTCAAACGTTTTAACAAGCAAGGACAAGTAGAATTCATGGAAGGATTTTTAGGCATGGAAGTATGGGTCACACAGCAGACAACCGATTACGATGAAGTGACCATTCATACACGCTGGAATCGAAAAGAAGACTTTGTGAATTGGACAAAATCTCAGGCATTTGGTGATGCGCACGCTCATGGGAAAGCGAAACCTGAAGGCCTATTAAAAAACAAAATTACGTACTATGAAGTGCAAGTCACTAGACCAGCTTTACAGAAAAAAGCCTAAAAAAGAAACACAGCGCTGCAGCTCACGTGCAGCGCTATTTTTTTTGCTTTTTACTTTCTGTCACATATCTTTGACAAAGTATTCAAATAACTGACACAATACCATCCAATTTTTAGGTAAAATTTACTTTATTTTTGAAGCGTATGGGTGTAAAGTACAGGTATAAATAACTAACCGAATGAAAAGCAAGAGTAAAATTTCACCGAGCAAACCATTTCAAACAGGCTATCATTTGTGAATCATTGAACAAATATTGAATATTTTGTGAAGTGGTGAGCATAGATGTTTCGAATCATTCGGCATGTGAAAGTAAGGGAGGATGTAAGGCTGTGAGTGAGCTGTTTTTAGCAAGATTTCAATTTGCTTCAACGACATTATTTCATTTTATTTTTGTTCCTATGTCAATAGGTTTAGTGTTTATCGTTGCTTTGATGCAGACCCTTTATGTCGTCAAGAAAAAAGAGATTTATAAAAAGATGGCGAAGTTTTGGGGTCATCTATTCTTACTCAATTTTGCAGTAGGTGTGGTGACAGGGATTCTCCAGGAATTCCAGTTTGGGATGAATTGGTCAGATTATTCAAGGTTTGTCGGTGATGTCTTTGGTGCACCACTTGCCATCGAGGCACTATTGGCCTTTTTCCTTGAATCTACATTTATTGGCCTTTGGATTTTCGGCTGGGATCGTTTGCCTAAGAAAATTCATTTATTGTGTATTTGGATTGTTTCCATTGGTACGATTTTCTCAGCATTTTGGATTTTAGTAGCCAACTCATTCATGCAGGAGCCAGTCGGATTTGTGATAAAAAATGGCCGTGCAGAAATGAATGATTTTGGGGCTCTTATCACGAATCCGCAGCTCTGGGTAGAGTTCCCACACGTTCTGTTTGGTGCACTTGCAACAGGTGCTTTCTTTATTGCAGGTGTTAGTGCCTATAAAATGATCAAAAAACAAGAAGTAGCTTTCTTTAAAAAATCTTTCCAAATTACTATGATACTTGCTTTAATTGCTGGCTTAGGTGTGGCGTTCTCTGGACATGACCAAGCAAAGCATTTAATGAAAGCACAGCCGATGAAGATGGCAGCAAGTGAAGCCCTTTGGAAGGATAGTGGAGATCCAGCGGCTTGGACACTATTTGCCAATATTGATACAGATAAAAAAGAAAACTCTGCGGAGATCAATATTCCGTTTGCTTTAAGTTACTTGGCTTATTCGAAGTTTAGTGGAGATGTGCCAGGCATGCTGACTCTTCAAAAAGAATATGAAGCAAAGTTTGGTCCTGGAGACTACATTCCGCCAGTAAAAACAACCTTCTGGAGCTTTAGAATCATGGTTGGTGCCGGCATGCTGATGATTTTTGCCAGTATGATTGGCTTGTACTTGAGCTTTAGAAAGAAACTCGAAACGAACAAATGGTTTTTACGCTTCATGGTAGGGATGATTGCATTCCCGTTTATTGCGAACTCAGCTGGCTGGATCATGACTGAAATTGGGCGTCAGCCGTGGACGGTCTTTGGGATGATGACGACGGCTCAATCGATTTCGCCAAACGTATCGTACGGCATGCTGTTATTCTCAGTCATTAGCTTTACGACGATGTATCTGATCCTTGCCATCTTGCTTGCCTACCTATTCATTCGAGAAATTAAAAAAGGTGCACATTCGGAAGAGGATAAAGATCAAAAGGATGAAACGGACCTGTCTACAGATCCATTTGATGGAGGCGCATATCATGGCATATCTTAACGAGATTTGGTTTATTCTTGTCGCAGTATTGTTTGTTGGATTTTTCTTCTTAGAAGGATTTGATTTTGGTGTTGGGATGTCCATGCAGTTGCTTGGAAAGGATGCGCACGAACGCCGCATATTAATTAACACGATTGGTCCTTTCTGGGATGCGAATGAGGTCTGGCTGATTACAGCTGGGGGCGCTATTTTCGCTGCTTTCCCTCACTGGTATGCCACGATGTTCAGTGGATACTATATACCGTTTGCGGTTCTCCTTTTAGCGCTCATCGGGCGCGGGGTCGCCTTTGAATTCCGAGGGAAGGTTGAGAAAGCCTCTTGGATCAAAGCATGGGATTGGGTCATCTTCTTTGGCAGTCTGCTGCCGCCGTTTCTACTCGGTGTGCTATTCACAAGTATTTTACGCGGGATGCCAATTGATCAAGACATGAACATGTACGCTGGCTTTACGGATTTTGTGAACCTTTATTCAGTGATTGGCGGGTTAGCTGTAACGGTTCTTTGCCTTTTGCACGGATTGATTTTCGTCACACTTCGTACAGAGGGTGATTTAAGAGATCGTGCGAGAAAGCTTGGCAAGCGTGTCCTGCTGATTGTGCTGCCAGTTCTTGTCCTATTTGTTGGTGTATCTATCATGGAAACTGACATTTATACGGTACGCCCAATCATCACCATTCCGTTAACTGTCCTCATTGTGGTTTGTTACGTAGCAGCTCTATTCTTTATGAAAAAAGAACGTGATGGCTGGACATTCCTATTCACAGGTGCGGGCATCATGGTGACAGTGACGATGCTTTTCACTGCATTGTTCCCGCGCGTCATGATTAGCTCAATCAACCATACGTTTGATCTGACCATTCAAAACGCTGCATCTGGATCTTATTCACTGACAGTCATGACGATTGTTGCCATTTCTTTGCTGCCCTTTGTGCTTGGGTATCAAATTTGGAGCTATTACGTCTTCCGTAAACGTGTAAGCGGTAAGGAGCCAATGACCTACTAATGGATAAACGTTTGCTTCAATTAAAAGGAATGAGAGGGCTTCTTGCCCTCTTAGGTATTGTGTCACTCATCCAAGGAGCAAGTATTATTTTCCAAGCACAGTGGCTGGCACATGCCATTACTACGCTGTTTGACGGGAAAAGCCTTTCGCAGGCAACGCCTTATGTCCTGCTGTTTCTTGCTGCCTTTCTGGTGCGGCACGGTCTCACCTTGATTCGGGAGAAGGTCATGTTTACCTACTCTTCCCGAATTGGAGCAGACGTCAGAAAACAGCTATTAGACCAACTCTTTCGTTTAGGTCCAGCTTTCACAAAGAAAAAGGGTACAGGAAAGCTTGTCACTTTAGCGATGGAGGGAATTGCTCAATATCGTCAGTATTTACAGCTATTTTTACCGAAAATGGTGAACATGGCTGTGATACCGGCAATGGTCCTCATCTATGTTTGGACATTAGACGAAACATCTGCCGTCATTTTAATCGTGACGCTGCCGATTTTAATGATCTTTATGATTTTGCTAGGTCTTGTCGCTCAGCGTAAAGCGGCCAAACAATGGAAATCGTATGAGAAATTATCCAATCATTTTACTGATTCTCTCCGCGGCATTGAAACGCTTCGTTACTTAGGCATTAGCAAAAAACATTCCCGCAATATCGGGGAAGTGTCAAAGCGATATCGAAAGGCGACCATGAGCACGCTGAAGGTCGCATTTCTTTCATCATTTGCGCTTGATTTCTTTTCCATGCTTTCGATTGCAACCGTCGCTGTCTTTCTTGGCTTGCGATTAATTGAAGGGGAGCTTCTGTTATTGCCGGCTTTGACGGCGCTCATGCTAGCACCGGAATATTTCCTGCCAGTACGTGAAGTGGGAAATGATTATCATGCCACGCTAAATGGAAAAGAAGCGAATGAAGCGATGCAGGTCATTTTAGAAGAAAAGGGCTTTCGCACGCAGGAGACACAATCAGTGCAGTTGAACGAGTGGAATGAACAGTCTGCGCTCACCCTGCAAAATGTAAGTGTCCAGCATGACGAACATGCCCCTTATTCGATTCAGGATGTAGATCTCACTGTCAAAGGGAAGAAGAAAATCGGAATCATTGGTGCCAGTGGTTCAGGGAAATCGACGTTAACCGATGTGCTCGGCGGCTTTGTTGAACCGACCTCAGGTCAAATCACGCTAAACGGCCAGCCGCTTGTTCATTTACAGATGAAGGAATGGCAAAAGGAAGTCGTCTATATGCCGCAGCACCCTTATTTATTTCACATGACATTAAGAGAAAACATTCGTTTTTATGAACCACATGCAACAGATGAAGATGTGGAAAGAGCTGTCTGTGAAGCTGGCTTATCTCAGCTCGTGGCGCAGCTGCCAAATGGTATTGATGAGGTCATTGGAGAACAGGGAAGAGGGCTAAGCGGCGGACAGGCACAAAGAATTGCGCTTGCGCGAACGGTGCTGGGCAAGCGGTCCATTATGCTGTTAGATGAACCAACGGCGCATCTCGATATTGAGACAGAGTATGAATTGAAGAAAACAATGCTTCCACTGTTCGAAGATAAACTTGTGTTCTTAGCGACACATAGGCTTCATTGGATGCCAGACATGGATGAGATCATTGTCATGGATCAAGGAACGATTGCGGAAATGGGTACACATGAATCATTAATGCGAAGAAAAGGCGTGTATTATCAATTGGTACAGGAGCAAATGGGGGCGGTCACACATGGTAAGTAAAGGCTGGTTTATACCTTATATCAAGGAGAATCAAAAGCTGTTTGCGCTGGTTTTATTTCTAGGGGCAATTGCAGTATTCTCTGCTTCTATGCTGATGTATACGTCAGGATTTCTCATTTCAAAAGCTGCCACAAGACCTGAGAATATACTGATGGTCTACGTCCCAATTGTAGCTGTCCGTACCTTTGGTATTTCACGCTCAGCTGCCCGCTATGCAGAAAGATTGGCGAGCCACCAGCTCATTTTGACCATGATTGAAAAAATGCGTGTCCGCCTATATGACATGGCTGAACGAAGTGCGAGACAGACAAAGCTGGGTACAGGTGAAATGCTGGGGCTCTTGTCAGATGATGTTGAGAGACTGCAGGATGCCTATTTAAAAACCATCTTTCCATCTATCGGTGCGCTGCTTTTATATGCCGCATCCATTGGGGCACTTGGTCTATTCTCGTGGCCTTTTGCTGGCTTGATGCTGCTTTATATGGCACTTCTCGTATTTGTTTTTCCATACGTCACCGTGCTAGTGAACCGGGCGAGACAAATTCAAATGAAAAAAGGCAGAAATGAACTGTACAGCCATTTAACAGATGCCGTCATGGGCGTGAGTGACTGGTTGTTTAGCGGCAGGCAGAAAGATTTTGTTGATGAATATGAACAGAAAGAAGCGCAGCTGTTAGCGCTTGAAGCAGCTAAGCACCGGTTTATCCGTCTGCGCCAGTTTTTTGCACAGCTTATCATTGGAGGAGCGGTCGTGCTTGTCGTGTATTGGAGCGGTTCAGTTGTTCAGTCAGGATCGATGTCACACACCCTGATTGCAGCCTTCGTGCTTGTGCTTTTTCCGTTAACAGAAGCCTTTCTTCCACTCTCAGATGCAGCAGGTGATATTCCAGTCTATCAGCATGCTGTCAGCAGATTACATCATTATGAAAAACTTTCGTATGAAGGAGAATCTGAGCGCAAGACAGTTGACCAGCCGGTTGTTTCTCAAGGTGAAGCTGTTTCTTTTGATCAAGTGTCCTTTGGGTATGATTCGCATCAACACGTGCTAAAGCATCTGTCATTTTCATTGAAGCAAGGAGAATCGCTTGCTCTCTTAGGAAAAAGTGGTGCAGGAAAATCGACTATTTTGAAATTGTTAGAAGGAGCTGTCGTGCCAAATCAAGGAGCTGTCAGTATCCAGGGGCAACCGGTCGAAAGCATTCGAGAGAACGTATCCACCTATGTGTCAGTGCTCAATCAACAGCCGTATTTATTCGATACCACTGTTTTAAACAATATTCGCTTAGGCTCTCCAGATGCGACAGAAGAGCAAGTAAAAGAAGCAGCGAGACAAGTGCAGCTGCACGATACCATCGAATCTTTGCCAGAGGGTTATCACACCGGTGTTCAGGAGACAGGTATTCGTTTCTCAGGTGGAGAAAGACAACGGATGGCGTTAGCACGGATTTTGCTGCAAAACACTCCGGTTGTTGTATTAGATGAGCCCACCGTCGGACTTGATCCACGCACAGAGCGTGAGCTGCTTGAAACCATTTTCCGTGTGTTAAAAGGAAAAACGGTCATTTGGATTACCCATCATCTCACTGGCTGTGAGGCATGTGACCGCATTATGTTTATTGAAGATGGACAAATTGAGATGCAGGGGGAGCATCAGGATTTACTGAAAGAAAACCCACGCTATCAAAAATTGTATGAGATGGATCGTCCGTTTTCTACAATTTAAATAGATGAAATGACAAGAACGTTCGGACAGAGATTTCTGCCCGAACGTTTTGTGGTTTTAAGGGTTTACTTTTCCAACACCAGCATTTGATACCACTTCTGATTTGACATTGTTCACGTTAAGCAAGGAGTAGTTATAAGGAGGGTTGTACGTACCTGTAGAAGACGTTGGCAGACTGCCTGAGCTGTTAATATATGAGTTGTTGATGACATGCCATGTACCGACTTGACGGCTATCCCAGCTGCCGATCGCATTTTTTGTATTTTCAAATACGTTGTGCTCAATTCTCATTTTTGCGCCCATACGAGAGTTGATCGCTGTCGTATGGATACCTTTATAGTAGTTGTTATACACATGACCTTCCCCATAGCGCATAGATGGTACACGGGAATTCAGGTTTTCAAAACGGTTGTTGTGGAATGTTATTTTTCTGTTGTAGTTGTCGTTATCAGAGTTGCCCATGAGCATCGTTTTCCAGCTGTCATGAACATAGTTCCATGAGAAGGTAATATAGTCGGAGTCATTTTTCACATCAAATAATCCATCATAATCATCTTTACCAGAGTTTAATGTATTGTACAGTTCATTATGGTCGACCCATACGTTTTTAGAAGCGCCTTCGATTCCGATGGCATCCTTGTCACCGATTTTGCTGTGATGGATTTTCAGGTTGCGGATGATGATGTTATTGGAACGCCATACTTTAATGCCGATTCCATTAAATTCACCTTTCGTGCCTTTGCCGACGATCGAGACATTGTTTGTATCTTTCACATCGATTTTATTGGCAGATGTATTAGAAGGAGTAATCGTCCCGTCGACAACAATTTTTAATTTTTCGTTTGTTCCTTTACTTTTGAGGGCAGCCAATAGTTCATTTCCAGTTTTGACTGTGACGGTTTTACCGCCTTCACCGCCTGTTGTACCACCATTTAATGTGGAGAATCCTTGTTGATTAAAATTGGCCATAATAGAAGGGCTTTCCGGATACTTTGCTGCCGCTTTTGCCTCCCCATTAGGTGCAAATAATGAAGTCACGAGACCAACCGCTAACACACCAGCTAACATTGGAACTTTTTTCTTCAAAGTCAACATCTCCATTCAATTTTGTTTTAATGTAAACGTTTCCAAAAATAAGCTGCAATTCAACTGCTCCTCCTTTCTTCGCCAGTATTGCCTTTTTCGGAATGTAGGAAGAGCATAGCACGCAAAAAGGTATCATCGGCTAAGAATTGGCGTTGTGTATTCCATGATTTTCTAGAAAACTAAGGCCATGATTATTTTATTTTCGTCTAAATGAGACAAGGATCATTGACGATAGGTATTGGGATAACCTAGTGATTATGGGGGAGAGCATCTCCGCTTGATAGAAAATCAGAACACATCATTTTATTAGAGACGAAAGAATGTCATAATCATTACATAAGAAAAAACTGGGTATTTAACGCTTCAAATACTGGATCAACAGGGAGAAAAGCAGACAAGCTAAAAAAATAAAACTTATTTTGAACGATATCGTTATACGTGTCGTCTCATGAATAAGAGAAGAAAGAGGAAGGAGGGGTGTGTTTGGAGCAGACAGAAGAGACATTATTGATTCAGCGGGCAAAACAGGGGGATGATGCTGCATTTACAGCCCTATATCGTCATCATTATTCCTTTCTTTACCGTTATATAATGAAGCTCACCCTTCAACAAGAGCTTGCAGAAGAAATCATGCAAGAAACGATGCTGAAAGCGCACATGAAACTCTCTTCATTTAGAGGAGATTCCTTATTTTCAACATGGCTCATATCCATTGCATCTAGACAATTTTTGGATCACCAGAAGAAAAGAAAACGTGAACAATTGAGGGAAGAAAAGGCGAATCAAGAGACGATACGCCGTTTTAAATGGGAGATTCAGCAAAAGGGACATACATGGCATGAGATGTGGGATGCTCTTAACGAATTGAAGGCTCAGGAGAGAGCGCCGATTATTTTGCACTATTATTATGGCTTTACTTATCCAGAGATTGCTTCAATGCTCGGGATGAGAGAAGGTACTGTGAAGTCGAGGGTTCATCATGGATTAAAGAAAATTCGAAAGGAGTGGTCTCAATGAAGGAAGATCAGTTCACCGAACGTTTAAAGGAAGAGTTGCAGCAGCTAGATGAACAAATTGAAGTGAAAGAGCCAAGTGAACAGGCTGTCATGATGATGCTGAAGCAGGCGAAGGAACGAGAGAAAAGGCGTTTTAAACGAGAAGTACTGGCATACGTTCTCATCAGTCTGACCATTCTGGCACTATTTGTCGCTGCCATCACCCATTTGCCTATCATCTTCATTCTACTTCAAGTAGTGAGTGTGCCGCTCTGCGTCGTTGTCGGCATCAAGGAATATCAACATATTAAAGGAGGGTCTTCCTTATGAGTCAGTCGGAGATGATCATCTTATTGTGCGCATTGCCGTTACTATTTGCGCAGGGCCTTCTTTTATTTATGGATGCAAAGAAAAGAGGGCGTTATAAGTGGTTTTGGGGCATTGTCGGTTTAATTAACTTCCCATCGTCTTCTATTTTATATTGGCTTTGTGTGGTGTACCCTGATCGAAAAAAAGAGGAGAAGATCCGAAAAGATTGAGCAGACGGCCTATAAAACTTTAGGCCTTTTTTTCTTGTTGAAGATCAACTAGAAATCATTCATGGTTCATCTAATTGTCAAAGAGTGCGGGATATATAACGTCTAAATCATGATTTCTAGCTCAATAGTCATTCTGTAAGAGATACTTTCTAAAAACGATTGCGGCGGCTGCTTGATCCATCTCAAATCGGCATCATTTTCATCTGTTATCAGTATTGATCCGTTTTTACAAATGGTGTTAAATTAATCTCAATATGCGTTAGAAAATCTAACAAGATAAAAGATATACAAAGGAGGCAGATGAGACATGTTGACCTTAGATCGAGCAGCGCAAACAGCACAAAGCTACATCGACCGTGTGTTAGAAGAGGTGGAAAAACGAAATCCTGGTGAGGAGGAATTTCAGCAAGCCGTAAGAGAAATTCTAGAATCACTCGTTCCCGTTTTTGCAAAGCATCCAGAGTATGAAAAACAAGGCATTTTAGAACGACTCATCGAGCCTGAGCGGCTTGTGGTATTTCGCGTACCATGGGTAGACGATGAGGGGAAAGTACAAGTCAATCGGGGATTCAGGGTTCAATTCAATAGTGCCATCGGACCTTATAAAGGAGGCATTCGTTTCCACCCATCTGTCAATGCAAGCATTATTAAGTTTTTAGGATTTGAACAAATCTTTAAAAACGCACTGACTGGTATGCCGATCGGTGGAGGAAAAGGTGGATCAGATTTTGATCCTAAAGGGAAATCGGATGGAGAAATCATGCGTTTCGTTCAAAGCTTTATGAGTGAGCTCAGTCGATATATTGGACCTGATCAAGATGTGCCAGCAGGTGATATTGGCGTAGGGGCACGCGAAATTGGCTATATGTTCGGGCAGTACAAGAAAATGCGTGGTGCTTATGAAGCAGGTGTACTCACAGGGAAAAGCCCTGGATTTGGAGGCAGCTTAGCGAGAAAAGAAGCGACAGGCTATGGATTGGTGTACTTTATGGAAGAAATGTTAAAAGCACATGGACTTCAATTTGAAGGACGTTCAGTTGTCGTGTCCGGCTCAGGGAATGTGTCTATTTATGCGATGGAGAAGGTCATAGAGCTAGGTGGTAAGGTCGTTGCGTGCAGTGATTCAAGCGGAGCGATTTATGATCCACAAGGCATTTCATTAGAAACAGTGAAACAGCTGAAGGAAGGAAGCAATCAACGGATTGGGGCATACATAGACATTCACCCGCATGCTGAATTGATTGAAGATTGCGAACAAATTTGGTCTGTTCCTTGTGACATTGCACTTCCATGTGCAACGCAAAATGAAATATCTGAGATGCAGGCACAGCAGCTCGTGGAAAATGGTGTCATTGCGGTAGGAGAAGGAGCGAATATGCCTTCTACTCTAAAGGCAGTCAAAGTTTTTGAACAGAATGATATTCTATTCGCGCCGGCAAAAGCGGCGAATGCAGGCGGGGTAGGTGTCTCAGCGCTGGAAATGGCGCAAAATAGTGCTAGAATGTCTTGGACATTTGAGGAAGTAGATGATCAGCTGAAACAAATGATGCAGACGATTTATCGTCAGTGTACAGAGACAGCTGATGAATATGGACACTCTGGAAACTTAATAGTAGGAGCAAATATTGCAGGATTTCGCAAAGTGGCAGATGCGATGATCGCACAAGGCGTGATTTAACTCCTGCTCTCCCGCACCTGTTTATTTCATGCCAAGATGGGGAATCTTCCTTGTAAGAATGACAATAAGGAGGCGCGGGAGAAATGAAAAAATGGCTGAAACAAATTTTTAAATGGGCACCTGTGATTTATCCAGTGGTGAGAAAAATATATAAAGAGCGGAAAGCATCTAAACGTCGTAACATATCAGCCGGATAATCCGGCTTTTTTTTATGCAAGCATGACCGATTGTGCGCTAAACAAAAAAGGATGATAGATTTGAATGATCCATTTCATGCTTCTTTCCGTTAAGTACATAACAAACGGAAAGAGGAGGAAAAACAGATGAACATGAAAAAAGTGATTTTAACCATTCCGCTTAGCGCAGCATTACTATTTCCGGCAGCTCATAGCGTAAGTGCACACGAAGGACATATGCATGGAGAGGCAAAGAAGACATCTTCGTCACAAGAGGTGTCAAACAAAGCAACCGATCTTCGCGCAGCACTAGACCAGCTATTTTCGGAGCATGCCTACTTAGCAGTCATCACAATGCAAAAGGGAATTGACGAGAGTAAAGATTTTAAACAAGCAGCGGCAGCGCTAAATGACAACACAAATGACTTATCGGAAGCCATCGCTTCTGTGTACGGAAAAAAAGCAGGGAAACAATTCAAAGACATTTGGCCAAGCCATATCGGCTACTTTGTTGATTATGTACAAGCAACCGCAAAGAAAGATGAGGCAGGTAAAAAGAAAGCAGTCAAGCAGCTTGACCAATATCGTATGAAACAAGCCGACATGCTCGATCAAGCAACAGGCGGCAGATTGAAAGCAAGTGAGCTTGAAGAAGGCTTGAAGATGCATGTGAATGAACTGCTAAAAGCGTTTGACAGCTACACAGAAAAGGATTTTGATACGACCTATGAAACCGTTAGAAAATCCATTCATCATATGTTTGAAGTCGGTAAAGGCGTATCGTGGGCGATCACAGATCAATTTCCTGGGAAATTTAATCATAAATCTATCGATACACCAGCCGCAGATCTTCGTGAAGATTTAAACTACTTGTTCTCAGAGCATTTGGCACTTGCGGTCGTTGCCATGCAAAAAGGAAATGATGGCAGCAAGGACTTTGATCAAGCAGCCGCAGCTTTGAACGAGAATACAAATGATTTATCTGATGCGATTGCATCTGTTTATGGTAAGGACGCAGGAAAACAATTCAAAGACATTTGGTCAAGCCATATTGGTTACTTAGTTGATTATGTCAAAGCAGATGCATCAGGAGACAAAGAAGCGAAAGAAAAAGCTGTGAAAAACTTGGATGTATATCGGATGAAGCAAGCGAAATTTCTAGAGCAAGCGACAGATGGCCGTTTAAAGGCGGCGGATTTAGAAGCTGGTTTAAAAATGCATATTGATGAGCTGATCAAAACATATACGTCTTACCATAATGGTGAATATGATCAGCTTTATCCAACAGTGAGAGAGGCGTACGGTCATATGTTCATGGTCGGTCAAGATGTCGCAGCAGCGATTGTTGATCAGCATCCTGAACTGTTCAAATCTAACATGCCTAACGAAATGCCGAAAACAGGTATGGGAGGCACAGCCGGTCCTTTAGGTATGTCATATGAAGCATTTGCGGGATTAATCGCAAGCTTGATCCTAGCTGGCGGTGCAATGGGGGCGTTCTTCCTAATTCGTCGTAAGACATCAAATTAAGCTCATATCAAAACAAAAGGGGGGAACGGAACGTGCACAATCGTGCCGTTCCTTTCTTTCAAAGGAGGCAGACTGACTTGAAAAGGTGGCTGTTGGGTCTTCTGATGCTTCTTGTCATCACGGGCTGTGCATCAAAATCGATGGATGATTCGTCATCCGCTAAAACAACCTCATCTCCTGAAAAAATGACAACAAACCAAGCCACAAAACAGTCTCATTCAAAAGCCATGTTAAAAGATGAACCGTCCGGTATTATCCCGGCTGAAATTGCGATTCCGGCGATTGATGTCAAAGCAAAAGTAGAGAAAACCACTTTATCAAAGGATGGCAGTATGGGCGTTCCAAAAAATACGGACAACACAGCTTGGTTTAAAGATGGTCCAAAGCCAGGAGATAAAGGAAATGCCGTCATGAATGGCCATGTTGATAATAAATGGGGACCTTCTGTTTTTTATCGATTAAAGGAGCTGAAAAAGGGAAACAAGGTAATCGTGACATCCTCATCAGGAAAAAAGCGAACCTTTGAAGTGATCAAAGTACAAAGCTATCCGCGTGAAGAAAAGCCACATGCGTTTTTCGGGTATGCTTTTACACGAAATCTCAATTTAATCACATGTACAGGGACGTTTGATCATGCAGCTGGGACTCATGAAAAAAGATTGGTTGTCTTTACCCAGCTAATCTCTTCATAAAAAAGGCGATGACACGAAGGTGTATCGCCTTTTTTTCATGGTTTCCAAACGCTCCTACAAAAAAATGCATAGGTCATTGGATATGGTTTGTTGTATAAATAGGGGCGTTTGTCATATAAATGAGATGGCCATTTTTATTTCTTTTCAGTAGAATATGAGTAATGAAGAGAACTGCAAGCGTATACACCTTGTCCAGACAAGGCAGATTCTCCACCCTTACATAAGGAGGCTGATCTGATGCTGAGTAAAAGACTGGCGCAAATCTTAAGTCAGCTCATGGCAGCGGAGACCCCGCTCACAAGCGCTGCGCTTTCTGTCAGTTTACAAGTAACAAGCCGCACCGTTCGTACAGACATCAAGGAATTGAACGACCGTCTTACTCCTTATCAAGCGGCTGTAACAGCTGTTCGAGGAGCTGGTTATGAGCTGTTGATCAACGATGAGAATGCCTTTCGCCGTTTTATGAAAGAGGAGGTCGAACAGGAAGAGCCGCTGGCTGTTCTGCCAGAGGAGCGCGTTCGGTTTATTTTAAAAAAACTGCTTCTCGCAGAGTCTTATGTGAAACTGGAAGACTTACAGGAGCAGCTGTTTATTAGTAAATCGACGATGAGTAACGATATGAAATGGGTCAAACGCAAGCTTGGGCCCTTTGATCTGAAGCTGGAAGCGAAGCCGAATAAAGGCTGCCGGATCAAAGGATCGGAGATGAAAATTCGTTATTGTATATCAGAATATTTATTCAGTGAACGCCGATCCTGCCAAACGATGCTGAACACGGCAGTCACCATTTTGCCAAAACATGAACTGGAATTGATTCAGAAAACAATCATTGATTATATCAATGAAGAACGAATGAATCTATCAGACATTTGCATGAATAATTTAATCGTTCATGTCGCGATTGCCTGCAAACGAATTAGACACGGAAACTATGTATCTGTTTTGCCAGAGGAAATCAATGAGATTCCACGGGCAAAGGAATACGAGATGGCTAAAAAAATGGTGGAATGCCTTGAAGGACTGCTGGACGTCTCTTTTCCACAAGAAGAGATCGTCTATATCGCCATTCATTTATTAGGAACAGCCAAAATGGTGCAGTCCTTTTCATCGAGCGCTCAAAAACAAATTGTGGATGATAACACGAGCCGTCTTGTCCAGCTGATGCTCCAAGCCGTTGATCAAAAGCTGCAGCTTGATTTAGCCGGTGATGCGGAATTAATGATTGGACTGAGTCTGCACTTAAAGCCAGCCATGACCCGGTGTAAATATGGGATGAACTTAAGAAATCCGATGCTTGATGAAATAAAGGCAGGGTATCCACTTGCCTTTGAAGCAGGAATTATCGCCAGCAGGGTCCTTGAAGAAGAGGAGGGGCTGAGTATTCATGAGAATGAAATCGGATATATGGCGCTTCATTTTGGTGCGGCTTTAGAGCGGAGGAAAATGGAGATTCCGCCGAAGCGATGTCTCATTGTCTGTGCATCTGGTGCAGGGAGTGCAAGGCTGCTTCAGGATCGTTTGCGGTCACAATTTGGGACTAAGCTGACCATTTTAGGAACAGCAGAGCTTTATTCGCTTCCGCATGTCTCTTTACATGCCATGGATTTGATTATTACAACGGTCCCGATTCAGATGGATTTACCGATTCCAGTCATACAAGTGAACACCATTTTGGGAGGCGGCGACTTTTTAAAAATTGAAGAAGCCCTGACGAGTGAAACAAGGGTGACATTGGCCTCTCAATATATGAAAAAGGAATTGGTTTTTACAAAACGCGCCTTTCAAACAAAGGAAGAGGTCATCACTTTTCTCACGAAACAAGTCATCGATATGGGATTAGCACCAGCAGAGCTTACACCTTCTGTGATGGAAAGAGAAGAGGCTGCTCCTACATCCTTCGGGCATTATACAGCCATTCCGCACCCGATGACGCCGCTGACAGAAGAGACATTTTGGGCGATCTGTTCATTAGAAAAACCGATCATATGGGGAGAGAAAAAAGTTCAATTTGTTTGCTTGCTTTGTGTCGAAAAAGAGAATGCCAAAGATTTAAAAGGGATGTACCGTCTGCTGGGCGAGCTTGTGCACAATGTGAAATTCATTCAGCATCTCATCGCCTGTGATACATTTGAAGACATGCTCGATATCATGTATAAAAAGGCCCCTTCGTACAAGAACTAACAATGTGATCTTAACTTTTTCCGCTTCCTAAAGGAAAAAGTATAGGTGTTTATGAAAGCGGTTTCATAATATGATGAATGTGTAAAGAAAAGCTACACACTTTCAAAAGGGGGGCGTTTACACATGAACATCTTATTGGTATGTGCAGCAGGCATGTCAACAAGCTTACTAGTCACAAAAATGGAGAAAAGCGCACAAGAACAAGGAAAAGACTATCGCATTTGGGCAGTATCTGGAGATTCAGCAAAAAATCATATTGATCAAGCCGATGTGCTTTTATTAGGACCACAGGTTCGATATTTATTACCACAAATGAAAAAGCTCGGAGAAGAAAAAGGGATTCCAGTCGACGTCATCAATACCGTGCATTACGGCGTATGTAATGGGGCTGAGGTTTTAAAATCTGCTGAACAGTTAGTGAACGGATAAAGGGGGCGGAAGGGATGAATGGATTCAACCGATTTCTAGAAGAGAAGGTCATGCCGTTTGCAGGGAAGATTGCCGCTCAAAGACATTTACAAGCATTGCGTGACGGAATTGTTTTAACCATGCCTCTCATTATTGTCGGTTCACTGTTTCTCATTTTAGCCAACCTTCCGATCCCAGGATACAGCGATTTTATGGCAAGTATCTTCGGAGCAGAATGGGCCACGAAACTATCCTATCCTGTTAATGCAACCTTTGACATTATGGCACTTGTTGCAACCTTCGGGATTGCCTACAGGCTTGCTGAAAAGTATGCAGTGGATGCCCTATCATCTGGTGCGATTGCTGTTGCAGCTTTCCTTTTGGCAACACCATATCAAGTTCCTTTCACACCTGAAGGTTCAACAGAAGCCATCTTAGTAGGTGGGGGAATTCCAGTTACATTGATGGGCAGTAAAGGGTTATTCGTTGCCATGATTATTGCCATGCTTTCAACTGAAATTTA
Source organism: Bacillus sp. FSL M8-0266 (assembly GCF_038613425.1). NCBI lineage: Bacteria > Bacillati > Bacillota > Bacilli > Caryophanales > Bacillaceae > Bacillus > Bacillus sp. FSL M8-0266. Next base: position 3,577,222 of record NZ_CP152015.1, on the reverse strand, counting down.
CCGATTCATTGTCCAGCGGAATATCGTCATTAGGATGCCTGATGGTGTACCGCCAGCAGTGAGTAAATCGTTTATCGCACTTATTCCAGGTTTTGTGGTCATCACGCTGATCTGGGTCGCAAGACTTGTGATTGAGATGACACCATTTGAGAGTATTCATAATATCATCACGGTCTTAATTGGCACACCGCTTTCCATTCTTGGTGGAAGCTTAGGCGGAAGTATTGTCGCCATTGGTGTGCAAATGCTCCTCTGGGCATGTGGTATTCACGGAGCAACCATTGTCGGCGGCGTCATGGGCCCAATTTGGCTCGGTGCAATGGATGAGAACCGTCTCGCATTCCAAGCAGGAGAAGTGCTGCCAAATATCTTCACAGCGCAGTTCTTTGAAATCTTCATCAATGTCGGCGGAAGCGGTGCAACGCTTGCCTTGGTGCTGACGATGATCTTACGTGCCAGAAGTAAACAAATGAAACAGCTTGGTCGACTTGCCATTGGGCCAGCCATCTTTAACATCAACGAACCGATCATCTTTGGAATGCCGATTGTCATGAACCCAATGCTTCTGATTCCGTTTATCCTTACGCCAATCATGATGGTCATTACCACATATATCGGAATGAGCACAGGGCTTGTCGCAAAACCGGCGGGAATTGCGGTCCCATGGACGATGCCGCCTATCATTTCAGGCTATCTAGCCACAGGAGGCAAAATCTCAGGTGCTGTCATGCAGCTGGTTAACCTAGCGTTGTCATTCGCTTTATACTACCCATTCTTTAGAATGTGGGATAAGCAGAAATTAAAAGAAGAAAGCGAGCTAGAAACAAAAGCAACAACTGATGAAAATGTCGTCAGCATGTAATAGAGGAAACAAGGGGGATGCGGCCGATGGAAATGGAACAAATTGTGTTTCAACTCATCTTACACGGCGGGAATGGCAGAAGCTCTGCGATGGAGGCCATTACATGTGCAAAGCAAGGAAACTTTGATGAGGCGAAGCAAAAATTGCAGGAAGCACAAGACGCGTTAAATGAGGCGCATCACGCACAGACAGAGCTGATCCAAGGAGAAATTAGAGGAGAAAAGACCGATATTAGCCTCTTAATGATTCATGCACAGGATCATCTCATGAACGCAATGACCGTCAAGGAGCTTGCAGCGGAAATCATCGAGCTCCATGAAAAAATGAAGCAACTCGGAGGTGTCAATTCATGAAAGATGGAATCAAAATTGTCACAATAGGCGGAGGATCGAGCTATACGCCTGAGCTTGTCGAAGGATTTATCAAACGATATCATGAATTGCTTGTAAAGGAATTATGGCTCGTGGATATTGAAGCAGGTCAGGAAAAGTTAAACATCGTGGGTGCTCTCGCGAAACGCATGGTCGAAAAAGCCGGGCTGCCGATTGAGGTACACCTGACGCTTGACCGCCGGGAAGCCCTGAAGGACGCAGATTTCGTGACAACACAATTTCGTGTAGGACTGCTGGAAGCACGGGCTAAGGATGAGAGAATCCCACTTAAATATGGCGTCATCGGTCAGGAAACGAACGGACCAGGCGGCTTATTTAAAGGCCTTCGAACCATCCCAGTCATTCTAGACATCGTGAAGGATATGGAAGAGCTTTGTCCAAATGCATGGCTTGTGAACTTTACAAATCCAGCCGGCATGGTCACAGAAGCTGTGCTGCGTTACACAAATCTAAAAAAAGTAGTCGGTCTATGCAATGTCCCAATTGGGATGAAAATGGGGATTGCCAAGGCGCTTGATGTGGATGTTGAACGGGTCGAGGTACAGTTTGCCGGCCTCAATCACATGGTCTATGGATTAGACGTGTATTTAGACGGGGTCAGCATTATGGATCAAGTACTCGATGAATTAGGAAATCCGAATAGTCAGTGGTCTATGAAGAACATTGAAGCGAAAAACTGGGAACCTTCTTTTGTAAAAGGCTTAGGAGTGATCCCATGTCCGTATCATCGCTATTACTATAAAACAAAAGATATGCTGGAAGAAGAGCAAAAAGCGGCCCAAGAAAAAGGAACAAGAGCAGAGGTTGTCCAGCAGGTCGAGTACGAATTATTTGAGCTCTATAAAGATCCTGATTTATCGATTAAACCACCGCAGCTCGAAAAAAGAGGCGGGGCGTACTACAGTGATGCGGCATGTAACTTAATCAGCTCCATCTATAATGATAAGCATGACATCCAACCAGTCAATACAGTGAACAGAGGGGCGATTGCCAGCATTCCGGCTGAATCAGCGGTTGAAGTGAACTGTATTATTACGAAGGACGGACCAAAACCAATCGCGACGGGTGATCTGCCTGTAGCTGTGAGAGGGCTCGTTCAACAAATCAAATCATTCGAGCGTGTGGCAGCAGAAGCGGCAGTCACAGGAGATTACGAGACGGCTCTTGTAGCGATGACGATCAATCCGCTTGTCCCATCTGACGAAATTGCAAAGCAAATTTTAGATGAAATGCTCGAAGCGCATCGTGAATATTTACCGCAATTCTTCAAATCAGTCAAAGCGTAAAACAAAATGGCCCCTTTATGGGGTCGTTTTTTTATCATTGCCCCATATGGAAATTCAAGAAAGAAGTGTATGATAGTAAAAAACAACATGTATGGCTTCAAAGAAAGGACGGTTTGAGTATGGTTGCAATTGGTTTAATGCTTTACGGATTTATCGTTCAACCTCTGTTGAGTTATGGCACAGTGGTCTTGTTTTTGTATGGAATCATCGCTTCATTTATTGGTCTTATTCGTCATAGACAGTATGTGTGGATTTATGTTCTTCGCCTGCTCGTTTGTTTTACCATTCCAGTAACCAACCTGTTGATGTATTTCGCAACGATTGGTGGAGATGAAAGAGACTTTGATTTCCAGCCGATGCCGTTTGTTTATTATCTTGTCTTTATCCTAGAAATCATCATCGTTTTTTTACCAGAGATCTTTTTACTGATCGAAAGAAAGCGGAGCATCAAAGGGAAACAGTGGATATACGCAGGGGCGATTGTGGGTGTATCGATCTTGTTTTGGTGCACGATTTGATGGAAGGCTGACTGGACATCTAAGTCTATTTCGCCTTTTTGTTGCGTAACCTTTTTCGTCTAACCTTTACAAAAGTAATAGAAAGAACAAAGATAGAAATTCCGAGAAACTTAAATAGAAACCGGGTGTGGAACGGTGAATCGTCGAAACCTGTAGCGATGATGATCGATCCGATGCAAAGACCAAAGAACGCTAGTAGATAAGTAAAAAACATACCATCACTCCTTATTATACGTGTGATTACCATTATAAGGTATATCAGAGGGTAAATAAACAAAAAAAGAACCCTTCATGATTGAAAGGTTCTTTTACATGCTTAAGCTTGTTTGACGACCGAATCGACTTCTACTGTCCAGCCGAAGATATCTGGTTGTGTTCCTTTTTGAATACCCGTAATGGCTTCATACAATTTCTTCGATACTTCACCTGTTTGACCATCTTGAATCACATATGGCTGATCGTGATAAATTAATTCCCCGACAGGAGAGATGACGGCCGCTGTTCCAGTTCCAAAGATTTCTTCAAGCTCACCTGATTGATGTGCTTCAATTAACTCATCAATCGAAATTTTACGCTCTGTCACTGGAATTCCCCAGTGTTTTAATAGCTCAAGTACAGAGTTACGTGTGATGCCTTCTAAAATGCTGCCGTTCAATTCAGGCGTCACGATTTCTCCATTGATTTTAAAGAAAATATTCATACTCCCGACTTCTTCAATGTACTTTTTCTCAACTCCATCAAGCCAAAGAACTTGTGAAAAACCTTTCGTTTCAGCAACTTGCTGTGCCTTGAGGCTTGAGGCGTAGTTTCCAGCTGTTTTGGCATTTCCTGTTCCGCCTTTAACGGCACGGACAAATTCGTTTTCAACGGCAATTTTGACCGGATGGATGCCTTCTTTATAGTAAGACCCCACTGGAGATAGGATAATAAGCAGCTTATACGTGCTTGACGGCGCAACGCCTAAATACGGCTCAGTGGAAATAATGAATGGACGGATATACAAGGAAGTGCCCTCTGCATCAGGTACCCAATCCTTATCAATGCGAATGAGTTCATTTAAGCCCTCTAAAACCGTTTCTGTATCAATTTGAGGGATGCACAGGCGGTCATTGGATCTGTTTAAGCGTTCCATGTTCTTTTCCGGACGGAACAAGAGAATTTTCTGATCCTCAGAAACATAAGCCTTCAAGCCTTCAAAAACAGATTGCCCATAATGGTAGACCATCGAAGCTGGGTCCATTGGAATGGCCTGATAAGGGATAATTCTTGGATCATACCAGCCTTGATCAATGGAATAATCCATCACAAACATGTGATCTGTGAAGATTTTTCCGAATTCAAGTTGATCAGATTGAGGTTTTGGTTTTTTTGTTGAACTAAGTTCAACGCGGATGGGTTGTTTTGGCATCGTAAATCTCCTTGCTGTTTGATTATTTGAAAATTCTAATAATATGAAATAATTATGATTCTATTCTATACCTTCACAAAATATTAGCAATAGGTTTTCTGGAATTCAGACAAGAAAAATCTGTTAAAGCGCTTTCCTTCTCTCTGCCGTCAGTCTGCCTCATGTCACCCCTTTTTAATAAAGAAATAAAATCCAAATACATTATTAACTGATTAATCTGACAATTTAAAAGCGGATAAATTTCCTGTAAGATATTCTTTCAACCATACACCTTTTGACCGGTACATTGCAAGGGGCATTGTCATATTTTAATCCTCTTTTTTTTAACCGATAAAGAAAGAAGAGAAGTGAAAGGAGCAAACAACAAGATGAAACGAGCGATACCAGGCATTTTACTTATTTTATTCATGACCGTGATCAGCTTCGGTTGTCAAGCGATGACGGAGGAGGCTGGCGCCAAGCAGGGAACTGCCTATTACGTGGCGACAAACGGAAACGACAAAAACCAAGGAACGAAGCAAAAACCTTTTCGCACGCTGAAAAAAGCGGCAAGTATGGCGAAAGCCGGGGCAACCATTTATGTTAGAGGCGGCACATACAAAGAGAAATTGATTGTCCGCCATTCAGGGACAAAGAAAGCACCTGTTATCTTTCAAGCTTACGGAAAAGAAAAACCTGTCATTAGCGGGGCTTCACTAAAAGGAAATCAAGCAGATGGCGGTCTTGTCACGATCGATCAAAAAAATTACATTACCCTCAAAGGTCTGACGGTGGGACATCTCAAGACGAATAAGGAAGATCTGACCCCAGTCGGTATTTTCATCAAAGGAAGCGGGAAAGGCGTCAAACTTCTCAACAACCGAGTGTATGACATTCAGACGATACACAAAAATGGGAATGCGCACGGTATTGCGGTCTATGGAACAAAAGCTCCTGCGGCCATTGAAGACATTGAAATCAAAGGGAATACTGTTGAAAAATTAAAGCTGGGCTTCAGTGAAGCGCTTGTGCTGAATGGGAACGTCAAAAAGTTCCGTGTGACACATAACACCGTCCGCCACACTGATAATATAGGCATTGATTTAATTGGTTTTGAGAACGTAGCACCTTCTAAAAAGTACGATCAAGTCAGAAATGGTGTTGTATCTAGAAACAAAGTGTATGAGATTACGAGTGTAGGAAATCCAGCCTATGGCAAAGACATCTCTGCTGGTGGAATTTATGTGGATGGCGGGAAGGACATTGTGATTGATCATAACATCACACATCATAATGACCTAGGGATTGAAGTCACAAGTGAACATAAAGGAAAAATGGCAGATCGTATTCGCATTGAACACAATCAAGTGTATTTGAACCGTTATACAGGCATTTCAATTGGCGGTTATGATAAAAAGCGAGGCGGAACAACAAATACGACGATCTCACATAATATTTTATACAAAAATGACACAGCCGGCTTAGAAGGCGGTCAATTGTTGATGCAATATCAAGCCGTGAACAATCGAATCACGAACAATATCATGACAGCGAGTACCTCGCATTACTTAGTCGTGAATCTTTATGGAGTAAATCAAAAGAATACCTTCCAGAAGAACGTGTATGACGACCGCAAAGGTGCGAAAGCATCACAGTGGGTATGGCGCGGGAAATGGATGGAAGGTTACAAAACGTATCTCTCTAAAAGCGGCCAAGATAAAGGATCAGCACACCTCAATCCACAATTTGTGAGTGAGAAAAAATATGATTTTCGCCTGAAGAAATCATCACCTGCTAAGAAAATCATCGGAAGTTAAGTATGTCTGAGCCACAAACTCATTGTTTTAAATTTTCAAAAAAATCATTGACATTAATGTGACATCACATTAAAGTAAAGAAGACATTTCAACGAAAACAAAATTTCATAACGGATCTCTTATCAAGAGAGGCAGAGGGACTGGCCCTATGACGCCCGGCAACCGTTTCTACTATAGAAATTGGTGCTAATTCCTGCAAAGCTGTGACAGCTTTGACAGATAAGAGAGGAAGAATTCCCGATACATGTTTCATGCAACGGTGATCAAGCCTCTCTTTCCAAGAGAGGCTTTTTTTTCGTCTCTTTTTCAAATGGGAGAACAGTTTACTGGCGTTTTCCCACATTTTTACCTAGTTTTCCGATGTGAAAAATAAAAACAACTTGAGGAGGAACAGCAATGAAGCGTAAGTATTTTACATCTTGTTTTATATTATTAACGGTATTGACCGTCCTATTAACAGGCTGCGGCACTGGATCAAGTGCAGGCTCAAAGGCAAATACGAACGAAAAGGTCTCCTTTGACAATGTACCGAAGCGATTTGCAAAGGGACAGGGAGCCAAAATTAAAGTCATCCGTAAAATCGGAGGAGATGATCATACAGCGCAGTTTTTAGCTGGGACGAAGGCAGAAGGTGAAGCGCTTGGCTTTACGGTAGATGTCTACACCGCAAATGGAGATACAGCGAAGTTCCATGACGCGATCTCTCAGGCGCTGGAAGAAAATTATGATGGTTTTATCATCTCTCATGGGGACGACGAGGCGACCGTCGCTGACGTGAAAAAGATCACAGCGAAGGGCATTCCAGTCGTAGCGTTCGATTCAAATCCTAAGCTGAAGGACATCAAAGGGGTCACAGTGACGTCTCAAGATGACGAACAATTAGCGAAAAAATCACTAGACGCACTCGTGTCTAATTTTAAAGGAACAGCAAATATTGCGTACCTCTGGGTAGATGGATTCCCGCCAATGGTGAGACGAAACAAGGTCTATCAAGAAACGCTCAAACAACATTCAGGGATCAAGGAACTTGACCGCTTTGGTATTGCCTCCTCTGATACGTCTGTTCAAACACAAAATGCAGTAGCAGCGATGCTGAATAAATATCCAAAGGGTAAACTTGATGCTATTTTTGCCACGTGGGATGCCTTTGCCATTGGCGCAGCAAGAGCGCTAAAGGAAGCAGGAAGAACAGAAGTGAAGATTTATGGGATTGATGTGTCAAATGCTGATCTTCAAGAAATGACAGCAAAAGACAGTCCATGGAAGTACACAGCAGCGGTTGATCCGAAGCTTATTGGCGCAGTTGACGTGAGAATTCTTGCGAAGAAAATAGCGGGTGAGAAAACCCCGTCTTCCTATGACCTTGAGGCCTCTCTCATCTCACAAAAACAGCTTCAACAATCAGGAAAGGCCATCAATATGGTCAATCTTGCAGACGAAGTGAAGGGGTTCGGTTCATCGACTGCCTTTGAAGAAGATTGGATGAAGACCTTGAAGAAGCATTATTCAAAATAAACGCCGTGCACTCTCTTCTATAGAGGGTGTTTCGTTTTTCAGATGATGATCATGAGAAGGAGGACATCTATGACTTCGCCGCTAGTTTGTATGAAACATATTTCGATTGAATTCCCAGGAGTAAAAGCGTTAGATCAAGTGAATTTCACATTAAAAAAAGGGACAGTTCATGCACTGATTGGAGCGAATGGTGCTGGGAAGTCCACGTTAATGAAAGTTCTTTCTGGCGCTCATTCGCACTATGAAGGAAGCATCCAAATCAATGGTCAGGCGGCATCGATCCAAACCCCAAAGGATGCGGCCTCATATGGTGTGCAGACGGTTCATCAAGAAGTGGACACAGCTCTCGTTCCCTACTTAAGTGTTGGTGAGAATATGATGATACATCAGATTGAGAAAAAAACATTTGTCGACTGGAAAGAGCTGCACCGTAAGGCAGCTCAACGATTAAAAGAACTGGACATCGACATCTCCACAAAACGCCTTGTGAGTGATCTAACCCTTGCGGAAAAACAGATGGTGCTCATCGCCAAGGCCGTTTCAATTAAATGTAGAATTTTAATTTTAGATGAACCAACGGCCCCGCTAAGTCATACAGAAACAAACAAGTTATTTTCAATGATTGACCGGCTGAAACAGAATGGAACGGGCATTGTGTTTATCTCTCATCGTATGCCTGAAATTTTCACCATTTGTGATGAACTGACAGTGATGCGAAATGGAACCGATGTCGCAGCTCATCTTGTTCAAAATACAGATCCGCAGCAGATCATTGAAGAAATGCTTGGTGCGCCATTAGAGGAGCAATTCCCGCCTCGTACACCGTTGATGGATGCACCTATTGCCCTTGAAGTGAAGCAGCTAAACGACCAGCATAAATTACGCAATATTCATCTTCATGTGAAAAAGGGTGAAATTCTCGGAATTGCAGGCCTTGTCGGTGCTGGAAAAACGGAATTGTGTAAAGCCCTTTTCGGCGCCTCAGAAAAAACGACGGGGACTGTACAGCTTCATGGTCAAACTGTTCATATCGCATCGCCTCATCAAGCCGTGAGAGCTGGAATGGCCCTTGTGCCAGAAGAACGGAGAAAGGAAGGGATCCTGACGGAAGAGAGCGTGGGGTGGAACTTAACGGCCGCAAGTCTTCGTTCATTCTCAAGCGTGTTCAGCTTCTTACATCGTTCGAAGGAAAAGCGGGAAGCAGACGAAATCGTCAAACGACTTGGCGTCAAAACCCCATCTCTTGAAGCAAAGGTGAAGCATCTATCCGGTGGAAATCAACAGAAGATTGCCATTGGAAAATGGCTGCTGGCTGAAGCGGATGTCTATCTCTTTGATGAACCGACTAAAGGTGTTGATGTTGGAGCGAAAAAAGATATTTTCACGCTGATTGCAGAGCTTGCCGCCCGCGGGAAATCTGTGATTTATGCGTCAAGTGAGCTGTCGGAGATTGCAGGGATCGCAGACCGAGTCTATGTGCTGTATGATGGCAGCATTGCCCGGGAAATGACTGCCCCAACGACTGAGGAAGAGCTTTTATATCATTCAACAGGAGGACAATCATGAGTGAACAACAAATTCCAGCCCCTGTGCAGCAAACGAAAAAGCAGCGGCCATCCTTTCATCTATTTGATTTCTTTTATCGATATGGCACGATCTTAACCATTGTTGTATTGATTGTGGTATTTGCGGCAGCGAATCCAGCGTTTTTGCAATCAGGGAATATCATCAATATTTTACGGTCTATCTCCATTGTGACCATTATTGCGGTGGGCCTTACCATCTCCTTGGCAGTCAACGGCTTTGATCTATCAGTCGGATCAGTCGCAACGTTATCGAATGCAATCGTGATTTCTATGTTTGTGTGGTTTTCGCAAAACCCGCTGATTGCGATCCTCTCTGCGCTAGCGGCTGCCCTTATTGTTGGTTTACTTAATGCCTTGATGATTGTCAAAATGAAAATTCCAGATATGCTCATGACATTAGCCATGATGTTTATCATTCAAGGGCTGGCTCAGACGTATACGAAAGGGGCGACCATTTCTGAAAACATGGTGCTGCCTGACGGTACATTCTCAACGGGTACAATTCCTGCCTTTTTCAGCAAAATCGGACAGGTGCCATATATCATTCTCTTAATGGCAGTGATTGTGCTATTTGCACATGTTTTCATGACCTACACAAAGCACGGACGATTTATGTACATCATTGGAGGGAATAAGGAAGCGGCTCGATTGTCCGGTATTCATGTGAATAAATATAAAATCGCGGCATATCTGCTTTCGGCTTTATTTGCGGCAATCGGCGGTATTGTGCTGGCATCAAGGGTAATGACAGCGGAAATAAATGCGGGCACACCATATTTAATGGATGGCGTAGCGGCAGCTTTTATCGGTTTTTCCGTCATGGGAGCAGGAAAACCAAATGCATTTGGTACGTTTATTGGGGCTGTGCTCATCGGAATTTTGCAAAATGGGCTTGTGATGATGTCTGTCCCTTATTATGCGATGGATATTGTGAAAGGCTCTGTACTCGCCCTTGCGCTGGCGTTGACATATTATAAACAGCGAGGCTGACGACGTATTTTTTAAAACCTTTCGAGTCCTGTCTCCGTCTAGTAAACGGAAAGCGGTGCAGCCGCCGTTTCCCAAAAGGAGATGACAAATAGAAATGAATATGTCAGCAACTCATGTAGAAGATTTGAAGAACGTCATGGAAGACTGGAAAAATGAATTATTAGTATATAAATTTGCATTAGATGAAATGGATACGAAGTTTTCAATCATCAGCCAGGAATATAATTTAATCCATGGCCACAATCCAATAGAGCATACAAAATCACGGATCAAATCCTTTGAAAGCATTGTAAATAAATTAGCAAGAAAAGGGTGCGACATCACAACACAATGTGCCAAGGAGTATATTCATGATATCGCAGGTGTCCGTATCATCTGCTCCTTTATTCAAGATATCTATAATATTATGGATGTATTGAGGCAAAGAGAGGATCTGAAAATCCTTGAAGTGAAGGATTACATTCAACATCCAAAACCAAATGGCTACAGAAGTCTTCATTTAATTGTGGAGATCCCTGTGTACTTAACGAATCGGGTGGAGCATGTGAAGGTTGAGATTCAGGTGCGGACCATAGCGATGGATTTTTGGGCGAGCCTTGAACATAAAATCTATTATAAACTGCAAAACGATGTCCCTCATCAGCTAACCGATGAACTGAAGGAAGCGGCAGATATCGCCCATTACTTAGATGAAAAAATGCAAAATATTAAACGAGAAATTGATTAACCCATAAAAAAGAGCAGCTGCGATATTCACAGCTGCTCTTTTCATGTTTAAGGATTGGTGCCGCGGTCTCTCTTTTGAATGATATCTTGAGATTGTGCAGATTGGCTGTTTTTTTGGATAGAAGCGCCAATGGAGACACCTGTTATCAAGAGTGTCAAAATCGCAGTTGTGATAAGCCATTTTTTCATCATACATCACTCCATATTCTTAACAAGTTTTTAAGGACAACGCCTTGTTCCAGAAATAAGTGGATTCTTCATGAAGTCCCAGATCCGTTAAGTAAGCAGCTGCATCCTGACAGATGGCTTCAAGATCGACAAGAAAATTCATAGATTCTAATTGATCACAATAAGACTTGATTTGCTCTATCATGTTGTCTGGCTGAAGCATAAGTGTTTCTAAAATAGATAATTTAAGTGAAATATTTCGTTGCTTTAAAGTTTCTGCTTTTTGAAGTGAAAGCTGTACATAATAGTGGAACAAACCAGGCTTTTTCAGCTTGAATAGTGCTTTTGTGTAGGCATACATGGCTAGTAAGTAGCCGCCTGGAGAAGACGTTTCAAATGTCTCGATCAATAAAGCTTTTTCTAGGAGCGGCACAGCTGCACTGTATTCATTTCTAAGACTTTTAATAAAAGCTGCATTGCAATACGCATGACCAAGTAAATCTGGGTCTTCCATTTGTTCTAGTGAATGAATCACTTCTTCAAATAATGACTCTGCCTCATCATATTTTGATTGATCAGCATAATTCAAAGCGAGCATCATTTGACAGCTGATTGATTTTTTCACATAACATGGATCTGCGTCATAAATAGATGAAGCCATTTTCAAGTGGTGTATGGAGAGGAACGAGGATCTTATATTATAGTAAAGACACCCTGTTTTATAATGAAATTCTGCTTTTTCAATGTCATCGTGGACGAGATCTAATTTATCCTCTGCCAATTTTAAAAGGTGAAATGCCGTATCCTGATTGCCTCTGCGCATTTCATACATCCCTTTAAAGAAATAGAAATAGTAGCTGAGCATGTCATCTGTACGGATTGCATTTTCATCAACAAAAAGACTATGATCCAACGAGGCTGTATCTTCAATGAGATCCTTAAAACGGTACTCTAGCAATTGATAGTAAAGTAAGACGTCTTGATTCTCTTCCATGCGATCAAACGCTTGAAGAATCTCTTCTTTTAGCTGGATCGCACCTTGTATTTCTCTTTTTTTCATCATGACATACCAGTCATTTAACATATTCGCTACATCAACGGACGACAAAACACCTGTTTCTGCCAATTTATATCCTCCTTTCTTCATCTATCCATCTCGTTCGATTTCCGTTCATCTGAATTCACTTTCCATATTCAGTATCTTCTTATATTTTAAGCGCTCTCTCGCAATTTGTAAAACATGTTTTTTGATGTAAATTCAACCAATTGTGAAAGAAATAGGGATCAGGTGCTTTTTTGTATACGCTTACATATTTTTAGGTAAAAAGAGGGTTTTAGAAAAAATATATTACGATATCAATAGAGAGAAGAAGGTCATTCAAGCATCTGTTTTCGTATGTTAGAAAAAACGGTGGTTTTCAAGGTGATCTCTCGTTTTTTGTAAGGTTATCTCACATTATGATTGTGAATCGCTCTTCTTTTAGAATAAAATGAGTTATTCGCAAAAAAGTAAAATTTAAAGAGACTATTGATCTAGGATTGTATGGATCTTTGGTATTGATAAAAAGTATCACACACTATAGCTTTAGCGTGGTATAGTATTATTGGTATTGCGAATATTTAGACAAAACTGACAATAGGGGGTCGTGTTTTATGAAAAAATCGATGTTACTGATCATGGGACTCATTGTTGTGCTCGTCATGGCAGCCTGTGGATCAAAATCGGACAGCGGTTCGGGAGAAGGCAAAGGCACATATAAAATAGGGATAGATACAACATATCCGCCGTTTGAATTTGAAAAGGGCGGTAATTATGAAGGGATAGACGTTGATCTGATTAACGCCATCGCGAAAGACCAAGACTTCAAAGTGAAACTTGAAGCTATGGACTTCTCAGGCATTATTCCAGCAATGCAGGCAGGCCAGCTTGATGTAGGGATGGGCGGGATGAGTATTACAGATGAGCGTAAGAAGAAGGTGGATTTCTCAGATCCGTATTTCGACGCTGGATTGACAGTTGTTGTGAAAAAGGACAGCAGTATCAAATCAATTGATGATTTAAAGGGGAAAAAGCTAGCTGTTAAAAATGGGACGACGGGTGCAAAATTTGCATCAGATAACGCAGATAAATATGGGTATGAAGTGGTTCAATTTAATGACAGCCCATCGATGTTCCAAGAAGTTTCAAACGGAAATGCAGATGCCTTAATAGAGGATTATCCTGTCATTACGTATGCAATTGCACAACAAGATTTAAACTTGAAAACAGTTGGAGACCGATTGAATGGAGACCAGTATGGTATCTCTGTGATGAAGGGGAAAAACCAAGACCTATTGAAAAAGATCAATAAAGGTCTAGAGAACCTAAAGAAAAACGGTGAATATGACAAAATTATCGATAAATATTTGAAGTCATAACACAAGCGAGGCGCGCTTCGAGCGCGCTTTCTTTATGATGCGCTGTATGTGAATTAGGGAGGGAGAAACATGGACACGATTATTAATGCATTTCCGTATTTAATGGATGGTTTGCAAACCACTTTATATATCTTTGTTGTTGCTATCATTTTAGGATTTATCATCGGTTTAATAGTGGCATTATTCCGTCTGTCACCTTTTAAAATCTTAAATTTCATCGCACTCGTCTTTGTCAATGCCATCCGAGGCACACCATTTATCGTACAGCTATTCTTCATTTACTTTGGTTTGAATACACTTGAATTCATATCGCTTGATCGAGTGCCGGCAGGGATTATTACAGTAGCGATTAATGCAGGGGCTTATTTCTCAGAAATTATTCGTGCTGGGATTCAGTCTATTGATAAAGGACAAACAGAAGCTGCACGTTCCTTAGGTTTTACAGGGGGACAAAACATGCGCTTTATCGTCCTTCCGCAGGCATTTCGCCGCATGCTTCCAGCCATTACAAACCAAGCCATCATCAGCTTGAAGGACACGTCTCTCTTATCAATTATCGGAATTGCCGATATTATGCAGCGGGGACAAGTACAGGCATCGGCAACATTTGATCCTTTGAATGTCTGGCTCATTGTCGGTATCATTTATTTCGTGATCATTTATTTACTTTCTCTACTGGCTAGCTACGCAGAAAGGAGATTTGATATCAAATGAGTATGATTACGGTGAAAAATTTAAAGAAATCCTTTGGCGATCACGAAGTGTTAAAGGATATTAATGCAGTCATCGAAGAAAAGGAAGTAGTGTGTGTGATTGGTCCTTCTGGATCAGGTAAAAGCACGTTTCTAAGATGTCTCAATAAATTAGAAGATATTACGGCAGGTGAAGTCGTTGTCCACGGACATACGATTACAGATCCTAAGGTGAATATCAATAAAGTACGTCAAGAAGTGGGGATGGTGTTTCAGCACTTTAATTTATTTCCTCATAAAACCGTTTTAGAAAACATCACGATCGCACCGATGAAGGTAAAAGGTACCGACAAGAAGGCGGCAGTCGATAAAGCGATGGACCTGCTTGAAAAGGTTGGCTTAAAAGACAAAGCCAAAAGCTACCCTAACCAATTATCTGGTGGACAAAAACAGCGTGTCGCCATCGCAAGAGCCTTGGCAATGGACCCGAAAGTGTTATTATTCGATGAACCGACATCTGCTCTTGACCCTGAAGTTGTCGGGGATGTATTAGCAGTTATGAAACAATTAGCCGTCGAAGGCATGACAATGATTGTGGTCACACATGAAATGGGCTTTGCGAGAGAGGTAGGAGACCGCGTGATCTTTATGGATGGCGGATATATTGTCGAGGAAGACAAACCGGAGGCTCTCTTTGGAAACCCGCAGCATGAGCGTACAAAATCATTTCTTAGTAAGGTGTTATAAAAAAAGAGTAAGGGCATATGGATGCTCTTACTCTTTTTCTTTTATGGGGCATAGCCGGTCCCATTTCCTAGGAAATATTAGCGCTGGAAGAATTCGATCCATTCTTGGTCTGGCCCTCTGAAAAAGAAGTAGCAGTATCCATTTGGTAGCGTCGTAATTTCTTCATCAATTAATTCGATTTGCAGCTTTTGAATACGATTGAATTCAGCATGAATATTGTCTGTTGTAAAGGCAAGATGGTGAACCTTTCCTTCAGATGGCAGATCGCTGCTGTACCCTTGGATGAGCTCAATTTCCGTTTCTGCCTCATCTTTAAAGCCGAGAAATGCAAGCTCAATGATTCCGTTTGTATGAGTGATGCGATCCTTTAATTTCATGCCCACGACTTTTTCATAAAAATCAATGGACGTATCAATATTTGAAACCATAATACCTGTATGATCTAATCGTAATGTCGTCAAAAAAAGAGCCTCCTCTATGGTGTGTTGATATTTTTCTCCTCATCTTATCATAATAGAAGTAACGTATACATTCATTATGATAGGATAGAGAGAGTCAATTTAGGATAAGGATGACACGAATGAAAAAAATCTCATTAAAACAAACATTTGCAGAACAAGTGAAAAAGGGATATCCGCTCATTTCTAAAGATGCTGTATCACATGTAAACGGTGTGAAAGAAGGCGAGCTGATTGAATGGGTGGATGAGCGAGGCGCCTTTTTGGGAAAAGGATATTATGGTGTGCAAAATAAAGGGATCGGCTGGGTACTTACTATTGATGCTAACGAAAAAATAGACCACGCCTTTTTTGTCTCCAAGCTTGAGCAGGCAGAGAAAAGCAGAACGCATTTATTTCGTGATGCACAGACGACTGCTTTCCGTGTGTTCAACGGAGAGGGAGATGGCATTGGCGGGTTCACGATTGATCATTATGACGGTTTCTATCTCATCCAGTGGTATAGCGAAGGAGTGTATACATTCAAGGCGGAAGTATTGGCTGCACTTGAGCATGTATATCCAGACTATAAAGGCATTTATGAAAAGAAACGATTTGATACGTCTGGACAGTATATAGAAGATGATGATTTTGTAAAGGGAGAGAAAGGTGAATTCCCTCTCATCGTGAAAGAAAATGGCATGAACATAGCGGTTTACTTAAATGATGGTGCGATGACAGGCATTTTTCTTGATCAACGTCATGTGAGAAAAGCAATTCGAGATCGTTATGCAAAAGGAAAGACCGTGCTCAATACATTTTCTTACACAGGCGCTTTCTCCGTAGCAGCAGCACTTGGCGGAGCGAGCCGGACGACAAGTGTAGATGTCGCAAACCGCAGTTTGAAAAAAACATCTGAACAGTTTGAAGTCAACGATATAGATGTGGACGGGCAGGATATGAAAGTCATGGACGTCTTTAAGTACTTTCCGTTTGCTGCGAAAAAAGGATGGACCTATGATCTTGTCATCTTAGACCCGCCTTCCTTTGCACGCACGAAAAAGCACACATTTAGTGCGGCGAAGGATTATAAGAAGCTATTAAAAGAAGCCATCCAAATCACAGCTGAGAACGGCGTCATTGTGGCATCAACGAATAGCAGTGCATTTGGTATGAAGAAATTCAAAGGATTTATTGCGCAGGCCTTTAAAGAATCAGGGCAAACCTATCGTATCCTTGAAGAATATACACTTCCTGAGGATTTCCGTACGACGAAGAATTATCCTGAAGGAAATTATTTAAAGGTTGTCTTCATACAAGCATAAGAAAAAAGCCATTTTCCGATAAAGGGAAATGGCTTTTTTTATAAGGCAAACGACATGAGGATAGGCGCTGCACATAAAGTAATGATGGCTGAAAGAATCATCGACACACTTGAGATCGTCCCTGAGACGGAGCTCATTTCAAATGCCTTCGATGTTCCTGCCCCGTGTGCACCTGTACCAAGCAGGACGCCCATGGCAATGTCATTATCAATACGGAAATAACGAATGATCATTGGACCGATGATTGACCCAAACAGTGCGGTTAAAATGACGAATACTGCCGTAACGGACGGCATCCCGCCAATCATTTCTGACACACTCATCGCCACTGGTGTTGTGACCGACCTTGGGACAAGACTTTCAATAAGGCCTGTATCCAAATGAAACAACTTCGCGATAAATGCCGTAGATAGAATCGCAATGACAGAACCGCAAGCCACATTCAAAATAATTTCCACTGCATGCTTCTTCAGAATGTGAAAATACTTATAGAGGGGAATGGCGAAAGCAACAGTCGCAGGCTGAAGCATATTCGTGAGCCATTTCCCGCCTTGATTGTATGCGTCGTAAGGAATATTGACGATTAACAGAAAGACGACAAGGACAAGCGGTGTCACAAGTAATGGGGAGACATAGACCTTCGGGTGTCGTTTATACACCGCTTTTGATCCGAGATATAAAAGAACTGTTAAGATCAGAAATAGTGCGCCAACTAACATAGCTTTTTTCGCTCCTTTCTTTTCGCAATCATTTGCGTCATGATACCAGTCGAGAGCATGACGACAAAGGTACTCAGTAAGACGACAAGGACAATACTTGTACCAGATTGAGAAAGCAATGTTCCATAATCAATGACACCAACGGCCGATGGGATAAAGAATAGCAGCAGTTCTCCGAGCAGCCATACGGCACCAAGTTCAATCCACTTTAATTGAATAATTTTAAAATGAAGTAATAAGAAAATGACCAGAATGCCTAAAATCGTACCCGGTATTCTTAAATGCAAAAAGGCCGCGAGCACATTCATCAATTTCGCAAAAACAAACAAAGCCATAATCTGAAGGACAGCAATCAGCGGCGTTTTGAGCAATTTCACTTTCTGTTCACTCCTTTTTCTATATAAATTGTTCACTGTTTCACAAAAACATGACAACGTTCCAATTGATTAGCTTACTTTAAAGTGTACAGCACGTTCAGTTATAGGTAAAATACATATATCGAATAATTAGTATTCCTTTTGTCTATAGGAAGGATGAGTCATGTGGACATTAGACATTTAACATATTTCTTAGAAGTGGCGAGGTTAAAAAGCTTCACAAAAGCATCACAATCTCTTTATGTGTCGCAGCCTACCATTTCCAAGATGGTCAAAAATCTCGAGGATGAGCTGGGGGTGCAGTTGTTTTATCGGAATGGCCGGCAGGTTGAAATGACAGATGCTGGACAAACGATGTATACCCAGGCGAGTGAAATCACACAATCATTTCAAAATTTAACGAGCGAGCTAAATGATCTAATGAATGTCAAAAAAGGGCATATTCGCATCGGGCTGCCGCCGATGATTGGATCGAGTTTTTTCCCGAATGTCATGGGAGAATTTCGTCAGCAGTATCCTGATGTCACATTTCAATTAGTGGAGCACGGCTCTATTAAAGTAGAGGAAGGGGTAGAGGATGGTTCGTTAGATATTGGTGTCATTGTTCTGCCTGCAAATGATAAAATCTTTCATACGTACACCATTATTAAAGAGGACATGAAGCTCGTGACGCATCCATCACATCCGATGGCAGGTCGAGATAAGGTTGATTTAGCTGATTTAAAGGAAGAGTCCTTTATTTTTTTTCGAGAAGACTTTGTTCTGCATAGCCGGATATTGAATGAATGTATGAATGCGGGCTTCCGGCCCAATGTCATTTATGAAACGTCTCAATGGGATTTCATTAGTGAGATGGTAGCCGAGAACTTGGGGATTGGCCTTCTGCCTGAGCGGATCTGCCGTGATCTTGATCCTGAAAAGGTGAAAGTCATTTCCTTAAACACGTCGATCCCATGGCATTTAGGAGTCATTTGGCGAAAGGATCGCTATTTGTCGTTTGCGGCAAGAGAATGGTTAAAGCATACGAAATCCTATGTGTGGGGAGCAGAGTAAAAGGGAGGACGATATGGATGAAAACAAGTGACGTGTCTCATTTATTGGAAAAGGTTCGAGCGGAAAATCCACTCGTCCATAATATCACGAACCAAGTCGTGACGAACTTTACAGCGAATGGTCTGCTTGCTTTAGGCGCTTCGCCAGTCATGGCAAATGCCAAAGAAGAAGTGGCTGAAATGGCGCAATTAGCCGATGCGCTTGTGCTGAATATTGGCACACTGACCAAGGAGACGGTGGAGGCCATGATTCTGGCTGGACAATCTGCCAATAAAAAAGGGATACCTGTTCTATTAGATCCTGTCGGCGTTGGTGCGACAGCGTTTCGAATGAAAGCGGCAAAACAGCTGTTAGAGCAAGTGAACATGACAGTTGTCAGAGGGAACGCTGCAGAAATTGCTCATTTACTTGAAGTGGATGGCTGGGAGTCAAAAGGCGTGGATGCGAAAGCAACGAACGGAGATGTATCGGCACTAGTCAAACAAGCGGCGAGGACACTTCAGACCGTTGTGGTGATCACTGGGAAAGTCGATGTAGTGTCAGATGGAGAGGACGTGTTGTCTATTCATAATGGACATGAATGGCTCACCAAGGTGACGGGGACCGGCTGTTTACTGACGTCTGTCATCGGGGCATTTTGTGCAGCAGGTGAAAGGCCGCTTCACGCGTCGGCAGCTGCTCTATTGTTTTATGGTGTCGCAGCTGAAAAGGCAGCTCAGTACACCCAGAATAAAGGGCCAGGTACGTTTCAAATGGAATTGCTCAATGCACTCTCACACACAACTGGCGATGATGTGTTAACGATAGGGAAAATAGGGGGAATGTCACATGACAAAGGCTGATCAACAGCAAATTAAACAGCAATTATCGGTTTATTTTATTATGGGAACAGCGAATACAAGCCGGCAACCGCTTGATGTTTTGAAAGAGGCGATTCAAGGCGGGATCACCATGTTTCAATTTCGAGAAAAGGGTGAGGGAGCCTTGCAAGGAGAAGAGAAGAAACAATTGGCTCGCCAACTTCAAGTACTTTGCCAAGAAGCGAATGTTCCGTTTATTGTAAATGATGATGTGCAGCTAGCGATAGATCTTGATGCAGATGGCGTTCATGTTGGCCAGGAAGATACAAATGCAGTAGACGTCAGACAAAAAATAGGGAATAAAATATTAGGTGTGTCTACGCATAACCTAGATGAAGTAAAACAAGCCATGAAGGACGGCGCAGATTATGTCGGCATGGGCCCAGTTTATCCAACAGAAACGAAAAAGGATACACGCAGTGTCCAAGGAGTATCATTGATCACGGAAGTGCGTCATCATGGTCTTCATATTCCGATTGTTGGCATCGGGGGCATCACATATGGCAATGCAGCACCAGTCATACAAGCAGGGGCAGATGGTATTAGCATCATCAGCGCCATTAGCCAGAGCGCTGATCCTAAAAAAGCAGCAGAAGAATTGAAAGCACTTGTTGCATCAAAAAAAGTATCTCTTTAATCTGGAGGAGACATGGATTGACTCAATTCATGTCTTTTCTGATTTCGGGGAAAATAGACAGGTGTGAAACAATTGTGTACAATCAAATTGTTCGATTATTGTCGAAATGACAGGTAAATAAAGGAGAATGAACAATGGAAGTGCTCGATACGTATTTTCGCCGCTACGATGAAGCTGGAAAAGGGCAAGAACAAATGGATGAATTGCTCGCATTGTTTTCTGACGATGTCATGATTGTCTTAAATGGTACAGAGAAGCCTGGGATCCAAGCGTTTACACAGTTTTTAAACACATTTTTCCACGTGCATGAAGACATCAAGCATATGTGGGATGGATGGAAAAAAAGAGAAGACGGAAAGTATGAAACGAACTGGGCCGTTTGCGGGAAACTTTCGGATGGCCGTGTTTATACAGCAGAAGGAATTGATATTGCAGAACTGGACGACAAAGGAAAAATCGTTTATTTAGAAAACGTTCCGAAAAATCCAGAGTTATTTCAGCGCTATTAAAAAGCCGGCTCACCTGCCGGCTTCTTTTATTTGTCTAAAGAATAAGCCTCGATGGCTTCTTTCACCGAAGTTTCTTTATCAAAAATAAGGTGGCGGCTGTACACTTCACTTAAATGCAGTGGTTCTTGATCTAAGTCATCTAGAAGCTCAAAGACATCTAATATAGCTGCTAATTTTTTGGTCGTTTGTCCACCTGCCGCATTATCAAAGGTTTCTTCTAGAAAGCTCTTTTGGATGATATCTTTTACTTTACGATGGTTTTTTGCACGCACCAAAATGATCCGTTCTTCAAATATTTTATCGGGCATACTGCTTGGTGATGAGATGGATTCAAATAATAACTTGGCAGAATATATCTGACGCATCAGTAATGTCACTTCTTTCTTGCAGCTTTTTCATTGTACAAATATGAGTTCCTCAACGTGTGAATTGATTTCCAGTATGTGTATATCATGATAACATATGAGTGATGTGGTGTAGGAGAAATAGATCTATAACGGGGGGATAAGCATGAAGAAAGTGATTGATAATAGAGGAGAAGTGCATGAAATTTTGTTGATCATCGTCACCTTATGCTCTCTTATCACGTGTAGAAAATTGGCCAGGTTAGAAAAGTATAAAAATAAGTTGAAGGGTCAATTTATACCTTACTAAGGAAAAGAAGAACACAAAAAAAGCCGGCTCATCAGCCGGCTTTTCCTTAAGAATCAGTATCCATATGCATCCCTGTATGTGCCTTTACTTGTATTTCCGTAAAGGTGTCTTCATCTGCTTTTTCAGAGGAGGAGAAGATCGTGCCTAAGTAAGCGGCAAGAAATCCGAGTGGGATCGAGATAATTCCAGGGTTCGACAGCGGGATGAGCGGATCTCCTGTAAAGATGGCTGCTCCCGATGGGTCCCAGACGCTTGGGCTGAGCGAGACGATAATCAGTGCGCTCAGCAGTCCTACTAAGCTCCCTGCAATGGCACCTGTAGAATTAAATCGTTTCCAAAAGACAGTGAAGATAATCAATGGTAAATTTGCACTTGCTGCCACTGCGAAGGCAAGTGACACAAGGAAAGCAACGTTTAACGATTGGGCAAATAATGCGAGAATGATAGAAAGAATGGCCACGCCGATGGAAGCAAAGCGTGCCGCTTTTACCTGTTCCCGTTCACTCGCTTTCCCTTTGCGGATGATCTGACTATAAAAGTCATGCGCAAAGGCAGACGCGGCGGATAGGACGAGACCAGTTACCACTGCCAAAATGGTCGCAAAGGCAATAGCGGAAACAAAGGCAAATAACAAATCTCCTCCAAGGGCTTGGGCAAGCAGTGGAGCGGCCATATTTCCTGCTGCATCTGCTGCTGTGATCGCTTCTGTTCCAACAAAGGCAGCAGCACCGAAGCCAAGGAAAACTGTCATTAGATAAAAAATACCGATGATCCACGTAGCGGATAGAACAGATTTACGTGCAGAAATGGCATCCTTCACCGTATAAAACCGGATCAAAATGTGCGGCAAACCTGCTGTCCCAAGCACTAGAGCAAGGTTCAAAGACAGGGTCTCTAAAGGCACATCATATTTATTTCCCGGGTGAAGAAATGCCCCACCGAGCGGGGTCGCTGTTTTCATCTCCTCAAACATCTTCAGCAGGCTAAAATCAAACTTTGCAAATACAAGCAGTGAAATAATCAGTGTCCCAAGCATGAGAAGTACAGCCTTTGTAATCTGTACCCAGCTGGTTGCGATCATGCCACCAAACACGACATAAATGGTCATCAAGACACCGACGATCAGTACCGCAATCCAGTAATCAATGCCAAGAAGCAGCTTGATTAATGCACCTGCCCCAACAAGCTGTGCAATCATATAAAAAGTAGAGACTGTGATTGTGTTAAACGCAGCAACTCCTCGAATGGCAGGACGCTTAAATCGTGCAGCGATCATATCGGCCATCGTATATTTCCCTAGATTTCGAAGCGGTTCAGCTACAACGTAAAGTACGACAAGATACGCTACTAGAAAGCCAATGCTATAGAAAAAGCCATCAAATCCATTTAACGCGATCATTCCAGCGATTCCTAAAAATGATGCGGCAGACATATAGTCCCCAGCGATGGCAAGTCCGTTCTGAAATCCAGTCAGACCTCCACCTGCTGTGTAAAAATCGCTCGCATTGCTCGTTTTCTTCGCAGCAAAATATGTGATGACCAATGTGAGCCCTACGATCGCTATGAATAAAATAAAAGCGGTCATGCTCATTCGTCATCACCTCTCGATTCAATTTTTAAAGCGCTTACATATTTGTCGAACTGAGCTGCTTTTCTCGCATAAAGTCCACATAATACCCAAGTCATCACAAATTGTGTGAGGGCGAATAACCAAGCCCATGAGATCGCACCAATTGCCGGCTTGTTCAAAAAGGTGAAGTAGGATGTAGCAACCGGAAGTGAAAAGTAAAAGAGAAAAAAGAAAATCGTCATCGGTACGATAAATCTGCGTTTTTCCTCGAGAAGTTTTCGAAAATCCTCTGAAGCGGCAACCTTCTTATAATGAACTTTTTTGTCTGCCATTGTTTCCTCCTTTGTACGAATTAGGGACAAGGTACTCCAATGCATATGAGACGATCTGGTTGTTTATGACAGTATATCATAAAAAAGGCACCCGAAAAGGGTGCTGAGCCTGATCAAAACATGACTTTATCTTGAGGTATTGTGTTAAGTCGAGAAGGGGCAAGCATTCTATTATATGAAATATCGGCCTTGGAAGAGTGAAATATGGAAAGGTTACTGACCGTCTTGCAGGCGCAAGATGGTATTTTTTGCTTCGTACTGGCTTAGTAATCTATGATAAATTGTTTAGGAAATTAATGGGTTGATCCTGTTGTTAGAGGGGGAAAGGCAAATGGTTAAGGCAATCTCAAGAAATGACCCGTGTTTCTGTGGTAGCGGTAAGAAATATAAAAAGTATCATAAGGACATTCATCCTGAATCAAGGGCTGCACGGCTTATCGAAACACAAAAAAAGTACCAACGAAAAATAGAAGATTATCAAGAATCAACAGGTAATATTCCTCAATGTCAAGAGGGGTGTTATAACTGCTACTATGAGGATTTTTCTATAACTGAAATTGAGTTTGAATTTATTATGCATGAGTTGAAGACTTGGAGCAAAGATCGAGTAGAAAAAATATATGATACTGCTTTGGATCAGTGTGAAACAATTAAAAATGAAAGACCTGACACCTGGAGAAATTTAGAGATATATAAACCAAAAGACGATGGCACAATACTTGCTGAACAAATGAAGAAGCACATGACAGTTAGACTGAATAGCTTTCCTTGTCCACTACTTGATCCAGAAACAAAATTATGTTCAGTTTACGATTCTCGTCCGCTAGTTTGCCGTTCTTATGGTTCAACTCATCATAGAATCAATCAAGCTACTCGTGTTCAGGTATGCGAGTATATACCTCATTCTGTAGAACACGCTGCAATAACTCCTACTGTTGATGCAGTATAATCATTATGATAGCCCAATCAATTTTAATCAGTCACTTGAACAGGCAAACTTATACACTTTAAAAGGATTTAATCTGATTTAAACGAGATAAAAGACAATATTCGTGAAATCGTTTCGCTTGTATAGTTGGCCACACTTTTTCATTCGTGTTTTAGCTCATTTTGGATCTTCCAGGGCAGCTGTTTTGTTCGCATTCTCTCCACACAACAAAAAACTGAAATTCGTTATTTTAACATGAAACTTAAAGGAGGATTTAGACATGGCAACTATTAAAGAACAATATTTAGAGCAGCATACAGAATTTAAACCACCATTTCAAAAGGAAGAAGCAACAATCATTATTCAGGAACAGAGTAGCCAACCGACTTTAGACTTTGCTTTAGCATTGTTGCCGACATTAGGAAAGGTCACACGTATTACGCATTTTAGAAATGGTCAAAAAGTGAGATATTATACGTATGTGGAGACTGTTGCCTATAAATTATTTATTGACCAAGGTTTAGCCAGTAATTATAACGGCGAAGGCAGCCACGCTTTTCAGTCATTTTTAATAAATGTGGGAATTCCAGAAGAAGAGGTTTCTTTCATAACAAAGTCCAATGGTGAAGATGTGGCCGTAATTGAAATAGCTTTATAAAAAGGGTATTTTGAAGTCGAGGATCAAGGAGAAAATCGTATTATGGAATATAAATTAGTACCGGTACACGCCGGCATACCCGAAATGGAATAGTCGCGCGCTATAATCTTTATTGAAACATACAAGGATGGTATGTTAGATAAAGATGATAAAAATTCATTCCAGAGAGGTTTTCAACTGTGCCTTATAGATTTCGGATATAAAATAGTGGAAAAGTGAAAATCAACATAAGAAGCCGTTAATGGCTTCTTTTTTATGTAAAAAGGGTTGTTTTACTAGGAGAAGAATGTGAGGGCTTACCGATCGTCTGCACGCTGCAACACTTTCTATACGCTTACCACTAATTAATGCAGAACCAAAATATTTTCAGGAATTTCAAAAATTTTGTGTTGAAGTCTTATATTAAGAGTAAGCAGGCTCTTACTGGAGCCTGCTTTTTTTATTTATTGTTGCTTAACAGTTATTTTTAAGGTATTTTTACAGTATATGCTAAATTAACAAACATAATATTTACGCCTACATCAACTTTCTTATATTTGTTTTTAACTGCCCATGCAACAGCACCAGAAGTTCCAGCAGTAATAGCCGCAGCTGCTCCAGCACCCCATGGTCCGGCAGCAGCAATTCGACTTGTGTACCAACCGATATATCCGGCTGCAAATCCACCTGCTACTATGGCATTCATGCTTCTAACTTTCGGTCCTAATTTGAGGTGTAAACCTACAAAACCTAAAGTCTGCATGTCACCTTTTTTCTCATTCTCTTCAAAGCTAAATTCTTCTGATTTCATTGAAGTCATTAGTAGACTGTCGTGTTCTGAAATTCCCATTTCCATAAGGGTTTCTTTATCAGCTGTAAAATGAATATTTCCATCCTTATCTAATTCGAAGTAATTAGATAGTTTCTCTGCTAATTCCAATTGTTTTTTATCTACACTGACTGGAGGGGTCTCATTATTACCTTGACTGGCATGACTAATCATTGGAGAAGAGAAACCAAATGTAATAGTAAGCACACATAACACTACTAGAAATTTTTTAAACATACGTACCACTCCTATTTGTTTTTTGGGGTAACGCATACATGATATTTCCTTCTATTGGGGTGGAATACTTAGAGGTTAAGGAGAGTAATAAAATGTATTTATTCTTATTCACTTTGATTTATTGTGTAATCACACAGATGTTGAGTTTTTCCTTTGAGATGTCTTTTGGTGTGTACTTGATAGGTTTAGCTTTAATCAAAGGACTTTCTAGTGTGGAAATTAAAGACATCTTTAATTTCAAAAAGACAAGGGACGTGTTCAAAGAAAACAGATTTATAGATTCTTTGATGGAATTGTTTTCTTTGGTAATAGTGTTTATTAATGCATACATAATTGATTATGAACCATTCTCTCCCTTTGAGTTTGTTTATACTTTTTTCTTGCTTGTAATTCTGTATAGGTTCCTATTTTGGGGGATCATAAGAGAGTCAAAAAAATGGTTGCATAAAGAAGCATAGGAGACATGGATTTATAAGAATCACTCACTTTCTTTGATATATTTCCATGCTACCATTTATTTCTTGATAATTGGTAATGTGATGGAAATTTTCTTTTTGGGTTGCGGTGACCGCAATATAGGTTCTTTTATTAGGGAGGATAATTTATGATGACTGTAATACCAGTATTGATGATGTTAATTGGTGCTTCTTATTTTGCTGTTTATATGAAAAAACGTAAAAATAATAAAGAAAAAGAGATGGGTTATAAAGTTGTTTTTGCCGTTGTTTACTTTTTACTGAGTGTCCCATTTATCAATATGGTCATCACTGGATAATAAAAAACAGGCTGAAGAGCCTGTTTTTTTGTTTCTTAAAATACATGGCGCCTATTTCAAAAACACCACCAAGAGCGTTTATATTCGATTCTAAGCACCTTTATTTATGTTCGGGTATTTATCCATAGTGTGATGCTTCAAGAGCGCTTATATGGGATTTAAATGCACTTGCCATTTTAACTGCTGCGATAGCATCTAAAAACCGATATGTCTTGTGCTCTACTTGCTTAAAAAGTGCTTGCGCCATGCCGAAAATTTTACATATGAATGGATAAATAGGGATTTATTAGGAATTATTGTGCTAACATTTATTAAAAATTGGTTTTCTAGGGGGGATTGTAGATGGCGTCTATACCGTCTCCAGTTGTAGCGATCAAGATAAATGAATGGTATAAGCATATAAAAAGATTCAATGTTAAAGAGGCCCAAATACTAAGAGAAGAGGTTAGAAAAGATATCGATGTCATGGAAGAAGATGAACAGGCGGTTCTTTATTTTCAGTTGATGGAGTTCCGTCATCAATTGATGACAGACTATGTGCAGCCTTCTAAAGAACCACTTGAAAAATCGGATTACTTGAAAGCTGTAGAAGGACAAGGAAAGAAGATGTCAGCCATTCTTGAATACTATTTTAATTTTTTTCAAGGAATGTATGAATTCAAAAATGGTGAGTTTATTAGAGCTATTGTGTTCTATAAGCGCGCGGAAAAGCGCTTGGAGCAAGTAGGGGATGAGTTAGAAAGAGCGGAATTTTATTACAAATTATCAGAAGTGTTTTATCACATGAAACAGACACACGTGTCTATGTATTACGTTGGTCTTTCTTATGATACTTATAAGGCACATAAGAGTAATTCACTTTATATGATTCTAGAAATTAATTGTCTAACTGTTATGGCAGGTAATTTCATTGATTTTGAATGCAGAGAAAAGGCGCTTCCTCATTTATTGTCAGCTTTAGAAAAATCTAAGGCAATTTCTAATAAGCCAATGATTGTGAAGTCATTATTTAATACTGGGTGTTGTTATAAAGGATTAGGTGATTTTAATAGGGCGCTAGCTTATTTTAATCAGGTTATTCTAGAAGGAGAGCCTATTAATGCTACAGAGTTGCTTTTGGTTTATTATGAATTATCGTTATTTCATTTGAGTCAAAAGGAATTTATTGAGGGTGAAAGATTTTTCAAAAGAGGCTTGGAAGAAGCGAAGAATAGAAAAAATGATCTGTTTTTATCGTTGCTGATGGTATTGGAAATTTTATTTTTAAAAACAGCAAACCTAAGTGAAGTCTTGAGCTCGTTGGAAAAATTAGAGAATGAGAGGGGTTATCCATATATGGAAGACCTAGCGCTTGAAGCGGCTCGGTACTATAATGAGAATGGGCGTATGGATGAATCTGTAAAAATGTATGAAAAAGTGATGTACGCCCGAAAACAAATCCAAAGGGGCGACTGTTCATATGAATTTTAAAACGGTTCTTACTGGTTTTTTGAGTGCTTCAGCATTGCTAGGTGTGATCTCTTTATCATCTGTCGATTTTGATGTGAATTCAAGAAATGCTACTTCTCCAGAATCCACTGATCTGACTGTAAGGAATGCTACAGGCAGTAGCGTTACTTCTGAGGATTTTCCTCTTATAACTTTATCTCAACAAGATAACGATTTTGCTGTGAGGAATGGAACCCGTTCTAGTGAAAATCCTGATGTTCGTTTTGGAACACGTGATTCTAGATTATCTACTTGATGAATCAAACAGACCTTTAGGGTCAGGCTGTCGAGAAAATCTCGACAGCTTTATTTTCTCGGAAAGGTTATCGGTTCTACAAATCAGATCCGAAAGCATGTGCTCCGTGACCTTTTCTTGAAAACTGCACAAGATCTCAAAAGCACCAAAAGACTCATTCTCACCTAACATCATGATGTGGAAAATAAAAAAGAATGTAGAAAAACATGAGTTTCTCTACATTCTGGTCACCCGAAAAGGGTGCTTTCTATCGATAATTTGCAAGAAATGTTTGTCTCGCTTTTTCATACGCTTCCGCATCAAAATGATCTCCGCATTTGTGGATGCACCAAGGCTCTTCTTGCCTCGCAATTCCAACCTCATAGCCCTGTTGCATGAATTCAAAGGATTGCGAAACATCATAAAAATGAAAGCCATCAAAGAGGTCCTCACGCCACTTCACATCATATTGCGTCGCCATGAAAAGACCATCAATCGCCGAAGCGTTCATATAATCTTGCGCTTCTGCCTGTTGACGACCACTTTCAAACGAAAGCAGCTGATAGGTGTTGTGACGATATTCAATGACTTTCCCCCTGCAATCAGAACTCTCCCACCAAATCCCATTGTCAGGCACGCTTTCTGCACCTATGACCCCAATCATCCCAAGTGATGGATGCTGTAAAAAAAGCGGGATCAACTCAAGCAGCATATGCTGTTTGACAATCAAGGTATCTTGATGAAGATAAATTTTAAACTGAGCTGGATGAGTGATGGCTTCATTATAAGCAGAGGTCATACTGGATGCATGTCTAATTGGCAGTACCTCCACATGATATCCATGGGGAGCAGGAAGTGAAGCGAGCTGCCGAAAGCAAGCCTGAAACATGGCCTCATCATTTACACATAAAACAAACAGGATGGTGGGGTTACTCATGAAGCTGAACCGCCTCAACCACATACTGATAGGCGGTAGCGGCCTCATGAAAATCTGAACGAATGCCATGCTTCATGAGTAATTCATGTAAATCAATCATTATGCTCTCATAGGAAGGATGCTGTACGCGAATGGTTTCGAGTTCGCGAATACGAAAGCCTGCTGAATGAAAGAGTGCATGAATTTCATGAAGAGTGAAGAAACGTAAATGAGTTTGATCCATTAATCCTGCATCTGAATAAGTGAATCTGCCGGCTAATAATTCTAAAACGGTTGATATGTGACCGATATTCGGAATGGATGACAGGATGGCTCCTTCTTTTTTAAGGAAAGGTTTGACCTTCTTTAAAACGGCCCACGGATCCAATAAATGTTCAAGGACATCTCCGAATATAATGCAGTCAAATTGTTCCTGTTCGTAAGGGAGCGTCATCTGTTCAATATTTCCGCATAGCACATGATCTAGCTCTTGCTCAGCCTCTTTTGCTGCATTCTCAAACGATTCAATTCCATAAATGGTCCGGCCCTTTTGTTTCAGGACTTTTCCAAGCTTGCCTGTGCCGCATCCGATATCCAATAAAGACGTCCATTCCTCACGAATACGGCTGACAATGACCGGGTTCACGCCATGATAATACTGATCCTTTTTTTGGTGATAATAGGAAAGGGAATCTGAACTCACGCTCTACCCACCTTTCTGCTTTCTCATTGTTTTCATGCTTAATATATGGGTGGGGAGCTTGGTTTTATAACGAGAGAAGAACAATTTTTATGAATGGTGGCTAAAAAGGGATCATATAAAGAACGGGAAACGGACTGTCCTCCTAATATAGAAAGACAGAACCCCATGAGTGGAAGGGATTGGTATGAAGGGGTGTTCTACTGTAGCGTATCGTCATGAAAGGATTTTTAAAAGGTCAATTGACAAGTCAGAACTTTTAGCCAAAGCAGTCTGAAAGACAAAGGATAACGGCGTTGATTTACGGTTTGTTTATCATCTTCTGATCACCGTTGGATGTTAAAAAAGCTTGTATTTCTTCGATGGCTAGTCCAATTTTTTTCGCTTCCTGAATCAAATAAACCCACTCTTCGTCAACTCTTCTTTTCACTTGCGTATCCATAATATCCTCCAGTTCAATAAGACATATTCATCTGCAACCAATGACTTGAACAAACCGTCTAGTAACTGTACGTGTGGATGAAAACAGCGCAAAATAGATTTTGTCGAAAAATGATGACATTTAACCTATTTTGTAAAATCTATCACCTACCACGTTCCTAAAAAAATGACTAAAAAACCCATAAATATTGATTTCTTACTTCTAATAATAAACAATTGTAAAGTCAGTTAAAAGATTATAAATTAAAATAATGAAAAAGACCTAAAACATTTGGCTTATATAAACCAATTAGGTTGACATTTGCCATCGAGTAGAACAAATTTCATCTGTGCAGGACGTACATATTGTTCGTTTGGGAAGTTCTTCTCAAGATGGTATTCTAAAAGAAACAGAAACCACCAAGAAGGAATGAAGAAAGACATGTATAGCCTTTTTCAAAAGTATCAAGAAGTTGTCATGTATCTTGTGATGGGTGTGTGTACAACCATTGTCAACATAGTCAGCTTCTACTTATTCGTTGAGATGTTTTCCATGGATTATAAAACAGCTACAGTTGTTTCATGGGTATTTGCTGTTCTCTTTGCTTATATCACCAATAAGAAGTATGTCTTCAAACAAAAGGCTCGTGATACGAAAAGCCTTATGCGTGAGCTTTCTTCATTTTTTAGTGTTCGTCTCATGTCTCTAGGTGTAGATCTAGGGCTGATGATTTTATTTGTGACCCAAATGGCGCTCAATGAAACTGTCGCAAAAATTCTTGTCAACTTTGTGATTGTGGTCGTGAATTATGTCGCCAGTAAATGGTTCGTCTTCAAGAAAACAAAAGAAGATGCGATTTAACACATGAAAAAAGATAGGTGATGTGAAATGAGCAGCAGGCCAGACGAATTATATGATGTCATATATCAACAAACAGAAAAGCAGCATGAACAAGTGCTGAGGCTAGTCAAAGAAATGACCGCACATCCAGAAGCGTTTTCGGAACAAGAAAAGGAAAAGATCAACCGAATGGACATTGCGCTTCAAACAGCAACGGACATTTTGGAAAACTTAATGACACCTGACACGCAAATGACCATTGTTTTAAGACAAGGGAGAATCCATGTTGACCTGACGAAAGCGTAAAAGAAGCAGCCAATTGTGAAAGCGGCTGCTTTTTATTATGCATCGCTTGTTTCCCGCAGTTGCTTTGGAGACATGCCGATTTTCTTTCGAAAGACTTTATTCAAGTAATTCGCATTTCTGTAGCCGCACTGTATGGCGATTTCTTCAATCGAGTATTTTGTTGTTTTCAGTAACGTTTCCGCCTTTTCTAACCGGATATTGGTTAGATAGTGAATAGGTGTGAAGCCAGTGGCCTTTTTGAATTCCCTCGTAAAATGACTTTTGGATAAACGTGCCGCAGCTGCCATATCGTCCGGGCCAATTTCCTCGTGAAAATGATGGCTGGCAAACAAGGCCGCTTGAACGATGGGCTCGGGCCATTTCTCCATTTGTCCCTCAAGCTTTGGCAAATATGAATACAGTTCCATGACAAATTGATAAGCAAGGCTAGACCCCTCAAATGGATTGGTAATCCGTCTTTCACTGGCTTCATCATAAATGGTCTTGAGCAGGCGGATCGGTCTGGAATTCGGATGAAAACGCATGACCTGCTTTCCTTGGTCAATAAATTGGTCAAAGCAAAGATCGCAGGCTTCCCCGTAAAGCGTTAAATAGAGAAATTCCCAATGCTCACTGTCTTCTGGAAAATAATATTGGTAGGCACTTGGGCTTTTCACGAGAAAGGCCTGACCCGGCAATACTTTGAAACGTTTCTCTCCGATTTCAATCATGCCATGTCCAGACAGTGTGAGCTGAAAGATGCACTTGCCCTGATCCTTCCGCTCCACGCCATTCCAGCTATATAACGAAGAAGATTGAACTTCCCAGCCAACAGACCAGATTTGTGCTGGCAATGTCACATCAGAATGGTGAAAACGAAATGCAAATGCTTCTTTCTTCAAATTGGAAACCCTCCTTCACAGCAAAAAACAACCTTTTTCTATTTAGAATCATGTTACACCTCATATCACATCGTACCATTCACAGCAAAAAAAGGGTATTTTTTAACGATTTTTTTACCATTGAACTGATGCTGCTGGGACAACTAAAATAAAAAGTATCAGAAGAGAAAAGGGGAATGGATATGATCGATACGTTACGCGCGGCATTTCACCAGCAATTTGGAGATAGAGAAGAACTGCGCTATTTTTTTGCCCCAGGAAGAGTGAACTTGATTGGTGAACATACAGATTACAATGGAGGACATGTGTTTCCATGCGCGCTTACTCTCGGGACGTATGCTGCTTGTGCAAAGCGGTCAGATGGCCGCGTGAGAATGTATTCCTTGAACTTTGATCGTGATGGTGTGAAAGAATTCAATCTTTTTGAAATCGCTTACGTAGAATCGGACGGCTGGGCAAATTATCCGAAGGGTGTGTTCAAACAGTTTATAGAAGCAGGAATGAAGATAGAAGAAGGCTTTGACATTGTGTACAGCGGCAATATTCCAAATGGCGCAGGTCTGTCTTCCTCTGCCTCCATAGAGCTTGTCACCGCTGTTCTCATCAATGAATGGTATTCATTCAGCGTTTCAAATGTCCGTCTTGCCCTTCTTTCACAGCGTGCAGAGAATGAATTTATTGGTGTCAATTGCGGGATCATGGATCAGTTTTCGATTGCCCTTGGAAAAGAAGATCACGCCATTTTGCTCAATTGTGACACCCTTGCCTTTGAATATAGTCCGTTTCGGCAAGAGGGACTGGCGCTTGTCATCGCCAATACAAACAAAAAGCGGACACTGGCTGATTCCAAATACAATGAGCGCCGGGCAGAGTGTCAATCCGCTTTAAATGATCTTCAGAAAGAAATCGACATCACCCACTTATGTGAGCTCACTGCGGATGAATTTGCAGGGATTGCCCACTTGATTGAAGATGACATCTGCCGCAAACGGGCAAGACATGTCGTGACGGAAAACGAGCGAACGATGAAAGCAGTAAATTTTCTGAAAGATGATAAAATGGAAGAACTAGGTGGGCTCATGAAGGCTTCTCATCTTTCTTTAAAGAATGATTATGAAGTAACAGGACTTGAACTAGATGCACTGGCTGAAGCAGCTTGGCGGCACCCGGGGACGATTGGCTCCCGTATGACAGGTGCAGGCTTTGGCGGATGTACGATCAGCATCGTGAAAGAAGAGCTGCTAGATTCATTTATAGAAGAAACTGGTGCGATATATCAAGAGAAAACAGGTGTTCAAGCCTCTTTTTACACAGCTGGAATTGGAGGCGGCGCAAGAGGACTCACAAAGGGGGAAGTGTGATGACAATTTTAGTTTGTGGAGGAGCAGGGTACATAGGCAGTCATGCGGTGGCGGCTCTTCTAGTGAAAGGCGAACGAGTAGTGGTAGTAGATAATTTGCAGACAGGCCACAAAGAAGCTGTTTTGGAAGGAGCTGTCTTAGAGGAGGGTGATTTACGAGATCACGCCTTTTTAAGACAGGTGTTCAAATCGCATCAAATAGAAGCGGTCATGC
This sequence comes from Bacillus sp. FSL M8-0266, assembly GCF_038613425.1. Taxonomy (NCBI): domain Bacteria; kingdom Bacillati; phylum Bacillota; class Bacilli; order Caryophanales; family Bacillaceae; genus Bacillus; species Bacillus sp. FSL M8-0266. Next base: position 3,542,878 of record NZ_CP152015.1, on the reverse strand, counting down.
ATTTTGCGGCAGATTCACTCGTCGGGGAGAGTGTGACAGATCCGCTTAAGTACTATGACAACAACGTCGGCGGAGCAACTGCTTTACTACATGTCATGAATGAATTTGATGTGAAACATATCGTCTTTTCTTCAACTGCTGCTGCATACGGTGAACCGAAGCGGGTGCCGATCGTTGAAACGGATGAAACGAACCCAACGAATCCATATGGAGAAACGAAACTAGCGATTGAAAAAATGCTGAAGTGGTCTGAGCAAGCGTATGGAATAGAGTACGTGGTACTTCGCTACTTTAATGTAGCTGGTGCTCATACAGAAGGACTTGTCGGAGAGGATCATCAGCCTGAGACGCATCTCATTCCAATTATTCTGCAAGTTGCTCTAGGAAAACGGGATCAAATGATGATTTATGGTGATGATTATGAGACAGAGGATGGCACGTGTATTAGGGATTACATTCATGTGATGGATTTAGTAGAGGCACACATCTTAGCTGTTGACCGGCTGCGTGCTGGAAAAGGCAGTGCGACCTACAACTTAGGGAATGGAACAGGGTTCTCCGTGAAGCAGGTCGTAGAAGCTGTTAGAAAAGTCACGGGGCATACCATCCCGGCACAAGTGGCAAAAAGACGCGCGGGAGATCCAGCAAAGCTGATTGCTTCTTCTGAAAAAGCACTGCAAGAATTGGGATGGACACCTCAATATGCTGACCTTCACACGATCATTCAGAGTGCGTGGGATTGGTTTCAGAAGCATCCAGATGGTTACCAAAGTGAATAAAACGTAAAGGCAGGCAAGAGAGGGGACAGAGGGAATGGCGATTGATATTTTTGAAAAGCTGGAACAGCTGATTCAATATGGGATCAATAAAGAGCTAATGACATCACTAGATATCGAATATACGAGAAATCGACTGCTTGAGGTACTCAGGCTCGATGAAGCGGAAGCAAGAACAGTCTCAGGAGAAGAAGACCTTGAAGACATCTTAATGCCGATGCTCGATTGGGCAGTAGAAACAGGGATTATTCCTGAAGGGACAGATACGTATCGTGATTTACTAGATGCGAAAATCATGGGCTGCTTGGTGGCTCCTCCAAGTGTTATCTATGCGAAGTTTGAAGAGAGACGCAAGCAAGAGGGACCGAAGGCAGCTACGAGCTGGTTCTATGAGATGCAGCAGCATGCCCACTACATTCATACAGGCAGGATCGCCAAAAATGTACAGTGGTTTACACCAACAGACGATGGCGTGCTGGAGATCACCATTAATCTATCAAAGCCAGAAAAGGACCCTAAAGCCATCGCTGAAGCGAAGAAGCTCAGTCAAAAGCAATACCCTCTTTGTCTCCTTTGTAAAGAAAACGTTGGGTTCGAGGGGCGGATCAACCATCCAGCGAGACAGAATCACCGGATTATTCCTGTGACACTCTCAGATGAATCGTGGTTTCTGCAATTTTCACCTTATGTGTATTACAACGAGCACTGTATAGTGTTCAAAGGCAAACATGAGCCAATGAGCATCACCAAAAAGACCTTTGAACGACTGCTTTCCTTCATATCTATATACCCGCACTATTTCATTGGATCGAACGCCGACCTTCCGATTGTCGGAGGCAGTATATTAAGTCATGACCATTTTCAAGGCGGTGCGCATGAATTTCCGATGGCGAAAGCAGAGATGGAAGAAGTCTTTTCTCTCAAAGCCTTTCCAAATGTGCGAGCTGGCATTGTGAAATGGCCGATGTCTGTGATCCGACTTCGAAGTAATGAGCGGAAGTCGCTCGCAGACGCAGCAGACTTTATCTTACATGAGTGGAAACTGTATTCAGATGAAGTGGTGGGGGTCATCGCTCATACAGGAGAGACACCTCACAACACCATTACACCTATTGCGAGGCGTCACGGGGATGACTATGAATTAGATTTAGTGCTTCGTAATAACCGTACAAACAAGCAGCACCCGGACGGCATTTTCCATCCGCACGAAGAAGTCCACCATATTAAAAAAGAGAATATCGGATTAATTGAAGTCATGGGCCTTGCTGTGCTTCCTGGTAGATTAGCAGAGGAAATAAGTCAATTAAAAGAGGCTTTGCTATCTGAAAGTCCACTTGAAGAAATCAAAGCCCGTCCTGCTATCATGAAGCACGAGGCTTGGGCGAAGCGGCTGCTTGAAGAGAACACCTTTACAGAGGACAATACCGAAACCATTTTACAAAAAGAAATTGGCTTTATTTTTTCTCGAATTCTCTCGCAGGCAGGTGTGTTTAAAAGAACTGAGCAAGGGAAAACAGCTTTTAACCGTTTTATTCAAATACTTCAAACAGGCAGGTGATTAGATGATTGAACAAGTAAGAGAATTAATGGAAGAAAAGCAGCTTGATGGTGTTTTGATTCAAAAGCGAAATAACTTCTCCTGGCTGACAGGCGGAAGAAGGAATCATATTGTGTTAAATACGCCAGAGGGCGTGTGCCAGCTGCTCGTCTTAAAAGACGACCTCGTCCTCATTGTGAATCAAATGGAAGAAAAGCGGATCATTGAAGAGGAAATGGCGTACGTCGATCATCCGTTTCAAGTGGTCACAATGGATTGGTATGAGGATGAGACCCCATACATTCAAGAACTCACAAAAGGTAAACGAATTGGGACGGACATTCAAATAGATGGATTCGAATGGATCGAACCGGATTTGTCGCATGTTCGCTCGATCCTAACCGCCTCACAGCTCAGACAATATGAAACACTGTGTCATGAAACAGCGGTCATTGTAGAAAGTGTCTGTCAAGAAATCGTTCCAGGGCAGACCGAGCACGAGATTGCTTCGCTTGTTGCTCAAAGAGCCATTACACAAGGGATGACGATAGAAGTCCTGCTTCTGGCAACCGATGACCGGATCCATCAATACCGTCACCCGATTCCAACAGATAAAGCTCTTCAAAAGCACGCGCTTGTTGTTCTCTGCGCGGAGCGGCACGGGCTCGTTGCGAATGTCACAAGGTCTGTTTACTTTGGTCAGCTTCCGAAGGAGCTTGAAGAGAACAAAGAGCGTCTAGCACGAATTGACACGGTCATGAATGCCGCCACTCGTCCTGGGGGAACATTAGGAGATGTTCTGAAAGCAGGTATTGCTCAGTACGAAAAAGAGGGCTTCCCTGATAGCTGGAAAAAGCTTCATCAAGGGGGAAAGACGGGATTTGTATCTAGGGAAATCATTGCTGTTCCCTCATCGAAGGAAGAAATTCAGCTTCATCAAGTGTTTACATGGAACCCTTCATTGCCTGGACTGAAATCAGAGGATACGATTGTTGTAGAAAAAGAGGGCAACCGATTTTTAACGTATACAGGCAAGTGGACGTACATGGACATTGAACATGAAGGGAAGATCTATAGACGACCTGACATCTTAGTGAGAGATGAATAAATGCAGAGTGCCGGCGCTGAGCCGGTTTTTTGCTGGAAGTCTTTAGCGAGATTCCACTAATTCAGCATCATTACCAATTCTTACAGCGTATACACAGAGGATCGATACTTTCTTTTCTTGTGAACTTGCGTTAAAATGAGTAAGGTTTTTGTTAAATGTAGGGATACCTATTTTGAAATTGTTTACCTAGATAAAATTTCATTAAGTTAAATTGAAATTTGACCAAACTTTTTTATTGTGGTAAACCTAAATTTGACAAAGTTCTTGATTGTTTGTCCTTTGCCTTCAACTCTCAACTTTTCAAAATCCTAGAAATTTATTGTGTGTGCAATAATATAAATTTATGTCGAATTTATGACATTTTAATAGAAATCTGTTGAAAAATAAATGAACTTTTGAAAAAAGGGAAGCTAACTGTAACAGATTTTGATAGCATTACAAAGGGAAGAAAAGTTTTCGAAGGCAGATGGCTTTTCACAATTATTCAGCAATTTATACATTATCTAAGGAAGGATGGTGATCTTCTTGTTCAGAGCCATTAAACCTATGCTTTTATTAGCGATGCTCGTGAGTGTTTTTGTATTAGGAGGTTGCAGCAATATCGCTGTTTTAGATCCTAAAGGACCTGTCGCAGCACAACAAAAAGACTTAATCCTTTTATCCATCGGATTCATGCTCTTTATCGTTGGTGCGGTATTTGTACTGTTTACCATCATTTTGGTTAAATACCGCGAGCGTAAGGACGTTGGAAACGCCTCTTATAACCCAGAAATACACGGGAACACGCTTCTAGAAGTTGTCTGGACAGTGATCCCAATATTAATCGTTGCTGCCCTTTCAGTTCCAACTGTAAAAACAATTTACTCTTTGGAAGAGGCACCTCAAGCAACAAGCCATAAAGATCCTCTTGTCGTTTATGCTACAGCTGTTGATTGGAAATGGATCTTTAGCTATCCAGAGGAAAATATTGAGACAGTGAACTACTTAAACATTCCAAAAGATCAGCCGGTTTTATTCAAAATCACTTCTGCTGATACAATGGCATCACTATGGATTCCTCAGCTAGGCGGGGAGAAGTATGCGATGGCTGGAATGGAGATGGAACAATATCTTCAAGCTGATCAAGTTGGCACATATGAAGGAAGAAACGCCAACTTCACAGGCGAGGGCTTTGCTCAGCAAAAATTCAAAGTCAATGCGATGACGCAGTCTGACTATGATAAATGGGTAAGCAAAACGAAAAAAGAAGCACCAAAGTTAACGAAGAAAACGTATGACTACTTGATGCTTCCTGATGCTGCAGATGTGCAGACATTCTCATCAACACATTTATCCTTTGCGAAGCATGGAGAGGATTCTGAATACGCACTCCAAGCACGCAAACGTTTAGGTTACAAATCAGTTTCTCCGCATTCCAAAACAGATCCTTTCGAGAATGTGAAGAACTATAAAAGAAAACTAGATAATGAATAAACTGACTAAGGAAAGGAGGAGGCCGTTATGCATTTGAAATGGGATGAGTTTTTTGTAACTGGAGACCCATTAATTCTTGGTGCGCAAATATCTATCGCTCTTACTTCCATTGCTATCGTGTTTGTTTTAACCTACTTTAAAAAGTGGAAATGGCTCTGGAAAGAATGGCTAACATCAGTTGATCATAAAAAGCTTGGGATCATGTATATCCTTGCTGCTGTGATTATGTTCTTCCGCGGTGGGGTAGACGGACTGATGATGCGCGCACAGCTGGCGCTTCCTAATAATACGTTTTTAGATTCCAACCACTATAATGAAATTTTCACAACGCATGGTACGATCATGATTCTATTCATGGCGATGCCATTTTTAATTGGTTTAATCAACGTCGTTGTACCTCTTCAAATTGGTGCACGTGACGTTGCATTCCCTTATTTGAACAACCTGAGCTTCTGGACATTTATGGTCGGAGCGATGCTGTTCAACATTTCCTTCGTCATTGGAGGATCACCAAGTGCAGGCTGGACGAGTTACATGCCGCTCGCCGGAAATGATTTCTCACCAGGACCTGGACAGAACTATTACTTGCTCGGGCTCCAAATTGCAGGTATTGGTACACTTATGACTGGTATTAACTTCATGGTGACCATTTTAAAAATGCGTACAAAAGGTATGACGCTTATGCGTATGCCAATGTTTACATGGACAACGTTGATCACGTCTGTCATCATCGTATTCGCATTCCCTGTACTAACAGTTGCTTTAGCACTTATGACATTTGATCGTTTATTCGGTTCTGCATTCTTTACACTCGAAGCAGGCGGTATGCCAATGCTTTGGGCGAACCTTTTCTGGATTTGGGGACATCCTGAGGTATATATCGTGATCCTGCCGGCTTTCGGTATTTTCTCAGAAATCTTTGCGACGTTCTCAAGAAAACAGTTGTTTGGTTACAAAGCGATGGTTGTATCGATTGTGGCAATCTCTGTTCTTAGTTTCCTTGTGTGGGTTCACCACTTCTTTACAATGGGGAACAGTGCAGCGGTTAACTCATTCTTCTCGATTACAACAATGGCAATTTCTGTACCAACAGGTGTGAAAATCTTTAACTGGCTCTTTACGATGTATCGAGGCCGTATCAGCTTTACTTCACCAATGCTTTGGGCACTTGGTTTCATCCCGAACTTCGTTATCGGTGGTGTCACTGGGGTTATGCTTGCGATGGCAGCTGCGGATTACCAGTACCATAACACGTACTTCCTTGTATCCCACTTCCACTATGTATTAATCGCAGGTACTGTATTTGCATGTTTTGCTGGTCTTGTTTTCTGGTATCCAAAAATGTTTGGTTACAAGTTAAACGAAAGAATCGGCAAATGGTTCTTCTGGGTATTCATGATCGGATTTAACATCTGTTTCTTCCCGCAGTACTTCTTAGGACTGCAAGGAATGCCAAGACGTATTTATACGTATGGACCAGAAGATGGCTGGACTGCACTAAACTTTATTTCAACAATTGGTGCATTTATGATGGGTGTCGGATTCATCATCCTGTGCTACAACATTTACTACAGCTGGAGACACGCGAAACGTGAAGTGTCTGGCGACAGCTGGGGAGAGGGACGTACTCTTGACTGGGCGACATCTTCTGCAATTCCGCCGCATTATAACTTTGCAGCACTTCCAGAAGTGACAACACCAGATGCATTCCATCATTGGAAGCAAAACAATGTAGACGTTCATCCTGAAAAAGAATTCAAGAAAATTCACATGCCGCACAATTCAGGCAGACCACTTATCATGTCTGCATTCTTCGGACTTGGTGCATTCGGCCTTGTATTTGAATGGTACTGGATTGGCGTTATTGGTTTAATCGGTGTATTCGCAACAATGATTTTACGCTCATTTGAATATGACGATGGCTACTATATTCCTGTTGAAGAAGTGATTGAAACAGAGAAAAAGAATAAGGAGGCGCAGAAGTAATGGGACATAATGATAGCAGCTATGCAAATGCACCGCTTGAATATCAGTCTGAAACGGGACGTTTAAACATCCTTGGTTTCTGGATATTCCTTGGCGCGGAAATCGTGTTATTCTCAACACTTTTTGCGACCTACTTTGTTCTTCATGGCAGAACAGCTGGCGGCGTTTTACCAGCTGAGCTGTTTGATATGAAGCTTGTATTGATCATGACATTCCTGCTATTGGTTAGTTCATTTACATGCGGGATTGCCGTTCATGAAATGCGCCGTGGAAGTACAAAAGGGGTTGTCATTTGGACGATCCTCACACTGCTTCTAGGTGCAGGCTTCGTTGGGTTTGAGATTTACGAGTTCTTCCATTATGTACATGAGGGTGCGAGCATTCATACAAGTGCGTATTGGTCTGCATTCTTTGTACTCTTAGGAACTCACGGATTACACGTATCCATCGGTATCTTCTGGATTACCGGGGTCTTGTTCCAAATTAAAAAACGTGGATTAACTCCACAAACAGCATCGAAGATTTTTATCTCAAGTCTATACTGGCATTTCCTTGATGTTGTATGGATTTTCATCTTCACAGCTGTTTACTTGATCGGATTAGGGGGGCTTTTGTGATATGGCTGGAAAAACACATTCCTCAGCAGAGCACGAACACTTCCCTTGGAAACACGTAGTTGGCTTCATCCTATCCATCGTGCTAACCATCTTAGCATTCTGGATTGCCATTGGAGCTGAAATTGGCAGTTCTGCAAAACTATGGATTATCTTTGGTTTTGCCTTCATTCAAGCGTTCTTACAGCTATTCATGTTTATGCACATGACAGAAAGCGAGAACGGAACTGTTCAAGTCGGAAATACATTGTTTGGTCTGTTTTGTGCGATTATCTTCGTTATCGGATCTGTTTGGATCTTTGCGGCTCACTACAGCCACGGAGAGAACAGCAAAGACGGTTATTCACCTTCTGCACCAAAGCAATCTGAGCATTCAGAGAAATAATAAAAAACCACTCATCTCTCAAAGGTGAGTGGTTTTTATCATGATGTTGTGTTATTTATCTGGTGCTGCTGAATCTTTTGCGAATGAATGGAAGTCCATAAATGAGGAACGCTGCAATGTGTGCCAAAATGACATTAATGGCAAAGAATGCGATCATGAAGGTATGTCCTGCTGGAGATAAACTGCTTGTCATGTAAAGACCGAAGAAAATCCACATAATCATAATGGGTGGAATAGAAGCTAGTGCAATTTTTCTGTTTTCAAGCCATAAAAACAGGGGTGTAGCCGTTGCAATACATAGGTACGCAAAGAACATATCCATCGTATCCAACTCCTTTGTAAGTTGATGTTCAATTCAAATGAGAGGTCAGGATGCAATTGTGTCTGTTTTTAGGAGATATTGTGAACATTTTGTTACAAGTATTATACCACAATTGACTTTGAAGTAAACTCAATAATTGGAAAATGGGCCTTATTCCGTAGAAAGTGGCTTTTTCCTTTTCACTCCGTACAGCTTATGCTGGCTTAATAATTGCTTGTCATATCGCCACATAGGTCATTGAATTTTCCCCTTAATATCTGTAAAATAATCTTTTTAAAGGACTCATGATCGGTTGAATGGTAAGAGTATAGAGGGATTTTTTCCTATTGTTAGGATGAAAAGTATTTCATTTTTTGAAAAATGGTTGGAACCTTTCGGATGTATCTTCCGTCATATTTAAGGTGAGTTGCTTTTGTGAAAAATTCAATCTAATATAAATAAGGGCTTTTATGTTTTGTAATAAGGGTGGTTAGTTCATGAACAAGCAGAATACATCTCCGTACTATCAAGGGGATTTAATTTTTATATTTTTAGCCTTCTTTGCCATCAGTGTCATTTCTATATATGCTGCGGGTCAGTTTGAACAATATGGTAGTGGTGCATGGACAAGGCAAATCATTTATTATCTCATTGGAGCAATTTGCATTGTAGCCATTAATTATTTAGACCTTGAACAGCTTGAAAAGTTGAGTATATACATCTTTCTAGGTGGGATACTTCTTCTAATTATTTTAAAATTGAGCCCCGCTCAGATAGGGGGTAAAGACTTTGCCCCTATAAAAAACGGAGCCAAAAGTTGGTTTATAATTCCAGGGGTTGGAACACTTCAGCCTTCAGAGTTCATGAAAATTGGTTTGATTATGATGCTCGCGTCTGTCATTGGAAAGTCTACACCTAGGGGAAAAAGGACATTAGAAGATGATATTATTCTATTATTAAAAATTGCCGGTGTAGCAGCTGTTCCAGTTGGACTGATTTTCTTACAGGATGCAGGTACGGCAGCTGTCTGTATGTTTATTGTCGTTGTGATGGTGTTTTTATCAGGGGTCAATTGGAAGCTGATTTCTCTCATCGGTTCTGTGGTTGTGCTTTTAGTTGCCGCTGTGTTAGCCGTGATCATACTTTTCCCTGATGTTGCAAAAACAATCGGCATTCAGCAGTATCAGATTAACCGGATTACCGCTTGGCTGCCTGATAGTTCTACGTCAGCCAACCAAGCGCAGACTCAGGATGCGTCTGGGTCTGATAAATACCAAGTAGACCAGGCCATTATGGCTATTGGTGCTGGACAGATTTTTGGGAATGGGGTTAAAAACTTAAAGGTCTATGTCCCAGAAGCACAAACAGATATGATTTTCTCCATTATAGGAGAAGCCTTTGGTTTTATTGGCTGTGCGTTTGTTGTGATCATGTTCTTCTTCTTGATCTACCGGCTTGTCGTGCTGATTGATCGTATCCATCCTTATAGCCGATTTGCGTCATTCTTTTGTGTAGGATATACAGCACTTATTGTGATCCATACGTTCCAGAACATTGGAATGAACATAGGCGTAATGCCTGTAACAGGGATTCCGCTCCTATTTATCAGCTTCGGAGGAAGCTCTGTTTTATCTGTTCTCATTGGATTCGGGATTGCTTATAATGCAAGTGTTCAATTAACGAAATACCAAAGTTATTTATTTAAATAAAACGGGTAAGGGCAGTCTAAGCATAGACTGTCTTTTTTTATTCGAATTTTAATTTTTGAAAAGCCATATGTTTTTGTCTTATGATAGTAGAAGTGAAGGAGGTCTTCGAATTGAACAAAACGATAGAAACGATATTAAATCATCGGTCCATCCGTTCGTTTACAGACGAGCGTTTGTCCGAAGAAGAGGTGCTGACACTCATTAAAAGTGCACAGGCTGCTTCGACATCAAGCTATGTACAGGCGTACAGTATTATTGGTGTGACAGATCAAGAGAAGAAGGCCAAGCTTGCTGAACTGGCTGGGAATCAGCCATACGTTGAGAAGAATGGGCATTTCTTTGTCTTCTGTGCAGACTTGAAACGCCATGATGATATTGCAAAAAAAGCAGGGAAGAATCATCAGGAGGCGCTTGAGAATACGGAAGCCTTTCTCATTAGCGTCATTGATACGGCGCTCGCTGCGCAAAATATGAGTATAGCTGCAGAATCAATGGGACTTGGGATCTGCTATATTGGCGGCCTGCGCAATCAACTGAGAGAAGTCTCTAATTTGCTTGAAACGCCATCATATGTGCTGCCATTATTTGGTCTGGTTGTCGGACATCCAGCGAGTCAATCGTCACAAAAGGAACGACTGCCAGTTGAACTCATTTATCATGAAAATTCATATCAGCAAGATGAAGCACATGTGGATCGTTATATAAAAGAATACGATGACCGTATTTCATCTTATTATGAAGAACGAACAAACGGAGAGAGAACAGATACTTGGTCTAAGCAGATGCTTCGCGGCTTTAGTCAGCCAAAGCGTGCCTTCCTTGGAGAATTTGTGAAAGAGAAGGGCTTTAATCGAAAATAAATAAGACATCCCCCTTTCAATGGAGAGAGGGGGATTTCTGTAAGAGGTGCAGTAAGATGAAATTAAGTATACTGGATCAATCTCCTTTAATTGGAGATGCAACACCTGCTGAAGCCTTGATGCAAACGGTTGAATTGGCAAAGCAGGCAGAGAATTGGGGCTATCACCGTTTTTGGGTATCAGAGCATCACTTTTCAAACCGGCTTGCAGGATCAAGTCCAGAGGTGCTTCTCGGTCATTTATCAGCCGTTACGTCACATATACGTATTGGCTCAGGCGGTGTGATGCTGCCCCACTACAGCGCCTATAAAGTAGCAGAGAACTTCAGGGTTCTTGAAGCACTCGCTCCTGGCAGAATCGATCTTGGAATTGGACGTGCTCCTGGTGGTATGCCCATTTCCTCCATAGCTCTTCATCATGGTGAACGAAAACGTCTAGGTGATCAATATCCTGAGCAGGTAGAAGAGTTGAAGGTCTATTTACACGACCTAGCGGATGAATTTTACCCGCTGCCCCATTTAACCGCTTCTCCGAAGGTAGAGACTGCACCAGAGGTATGGATGCTTGGTTCCTCTGGAGGAAGTGCAAGACTTGCGGCGAAAGCAGGTGCAGGCTATACGTTTGCTCTATTTATCAATGGCGAAGGCGGAGAAGATTCTGTAGAGCAATATATCAACCGGTTTGAACCTTCAGCATTCGGTGATGAGCCGCGCGTCAGTCTGGCGGTCTTCGTTTTATGTGCTGAAACAGAGGAACAGGCAGAAAAACTGGCAGTCAGCTTAGATTTATCCTTACTCGCCAATGAACAGGGGCAAAACCTTGGGGGCTTTCCTTCATATGAAAAGGCACAGGCTTATTCCTATAGTCCATATGAACAAAAACGAGTGGCTGCCAATCGTCAAAGGATGGTGGTTGGGACGCCATCTTCTGTGAAAAAGCAGTTGACGGCACTAACGAAGGCTTATCGTACAAATGAAGTGATCGCCGTGACCATCACTCACCGCATGCAAGACCGGCTCACATCGTATCGTTTATTAAAAGAAGCCTTTGATGCATAACGTATGTATGTCTGTTTACCGTCCACGCAGCCAGTAGAGAGGGAAGAGGAGCATCATGATGAAAATAAACGCGGCTGTCACCAGCAAACTAAGCGGGTAAATGAAGGACACATAGACCGTTAGCTCGCATGCTTGATGAAAAGGACGAGGATGTTTCGCGTGGAAAAGGGTGAGAAAATACACCAAGGTGATCGTTAGAAAAAAAGCAGTAAAAAAAGAAACGATCCATAGCAATATCAACATCAGTCTCTCTTTCCTCCATATATGATCGAAAAGCCTTGATGAGCATATCCGCTCATGCAAGGCTTTTCTTGTGATTCACGTTTATTCAGGGTGAATTTCGAAAGGTTCCTTCGTTTGAACAGTGTCGGATTTCCCTTTCAAACTGGCATACGCAAGCATTGTATACTCACCAGGTTCGAGCTTTTGACCTTGATTGATCGTGCCATTCCATTTTACGCGGTATTCTCCTTTATCAACATGTTGATAAACACCTGCTTCACCTAAATATTCTCCATCTGTCGAGTAGACGAGGAATGCAAGGTTTTCAGCTCCGCCAGGAAGATAGCTGCTAATGACATAGCTTCCAGCACGGTTATCCGGCTCTACAGAAACCGAAGTGACGCGAGGATAATCAGGCTCTTTTACAATCAATAAAGTCGGAATCTCTGTGACCTTTCTGCCATTTTCGCGAAGGGTAATGCTGCCTTGGTACGTTCCTTTTTTCGTTTTACCGTATTTCACTTGTACCGCGGAAGTAAAGGACCCAGTGGAATTCCCTTTGACAGTGATTTTTTTCGTTCCATTTGTGCTGATGCCGCTGCCATCGAATTTGTAATCAATGGTATACGTTTTCGGTGCTTTTGAAAGGTTTTCTACCTTGAATTTCTTCGTTTTGATTTGAACGCCTTTTTCTTTCAAGAAAGTGCCGTAAGAATAACTCGCATCAGAAACGATAGATGACGCTTGGAGTGATTCGATGATGCGAACACTGCCTGTCCCTTGTGTGTTGTGAGGGAATGGACTGCCGTTTGCGTCAAATAGTTTTTCTGCTGTATTCATCAGCAATGCTTTGATTTGTTCTGTTGAGTACGATGGTTTTGCTTGCTTCATGATCGCTGCAACCCCAGCCACATGAGGTGAAGCCATGCTTGTCCCTTGCTTTGAGCCATATCCGTAAGGCTGAGAAGCATCATGCGTTGGGATTGTACTCACAATGCTGACGCCTGGCGCTGATAAATCAGGCTTAATCATCCACGTATCCACAACTGGTCCGCGAGAGGAGAAGTCAGCGACTTGCTCACTAAGTTCTTTGACAAATTGAATGGAGAAAGTTGTTGTATTGTTTCCAGCCTCAATGGCTTTGACAAGCGCCGCTCCTTCAGCTTTTGAAAGCTTAATCGTTGGAAGAGCAAGTCCCGGTACATCGACTGGAATTTCTCCATCGGTGTTGTTATACATCACAACGCCGATTGCACCAGCAGCTTTTGCATTGTCGACTTTATCAACAAAGGCAATGGCTCCTCGTTCGATCACGGCAACCTTTCCTTTCACGTCGATGTCTTCAAATGCTTTTTCGTCACCGATACCTGCATGGACGAGTGTGACTTGTTTTTGGTCAAGTGCTTTTAAATCACTCTCTTGGTAGTAACCCATCACTTTTGATGTAGAATAGTTCGGGAATTTTACATTGTAAAGGCTGTACGGAAGCTGAGTTGCTCCGACAGAAATGGCATCTCTTGACGTGCCGGGAGAACCGACTGTCCAGCTGTTCGGACCACTGTTTCCATTCGATGTGACAGCGACAACGCCTTCAGACATGGCCCAATCGAGTGCGATGCTTGTGGCATAATCAGGGTTATTCACACTGTTTCCGAGAGAGAGGTTCATGACATCTGCTCCATCAGTAACAGCCCGGTCGATGCCTGCAAGGACGTTCTCAGTTGTCCCAGACCCGCCTGGCCCAAGTACACGGTAGGCAAGAAGCGTGGCATCCTTTGCGACACCTTTAATTTGTCCATTGGCAGCAATTGTTCCTGCGACGTGTGTGCCATGGTCTGTTGATTCGCCTCTAGGGTCTCCTTTAGGTGTCTCTTGCGGAGAATAATCGTTATCAACAAAATCATAGCCTTTGTATAAACCGAAGTTTCCTTTTAAATCAGGGTGGGTATAGTCTACTCCAGTATCAATGACAGCGACTTTTACCCCTTTTCCAGAGTAGCCGGCATCCCAAGCTTTTGGGGCACCGATAAATGGAGCGCTTTTATCCATAAGGGGGGAGACATCTTCGTTTGGAAGCTGGATGCTTTCTTTTTTCACTTCATCTGTTTGATATGTAACATCCGGATAAACGGCTTTTACTCCGTCAACTGCGAGCAACTTCGGAATTTCGTTTGCAGGAAGTTTCATAGAGAAACCAGAGAAGACTTTTTCATATTCTTGACGAACACTCGCTTTATCAATTTCTTTGAGTGCTGCATTTTTTACTTTTGTTCGAGATTTTTTGAGGGAGGCCTTTGTTTGAGCTTTGCCTTCTTGCTTTGCTTCAACTAAGGATTTTTCCTTTAATTCAACAATGACAGTGGTATGTTTTCTAGATTTGACATTGATTTCACCGAAGATTTCTGCTTTTTCCAGTTCCACCTGTTTGTTCGATGGAGCGGCACTAGCCTGTTGACCTGTAAAGAATGTGGATAAAATAAAAATAGTGGAGAACAATAGAACAGAAGAACGAGAGATGACCTTTTTCATTAATTTTCCCCTTTCTAGCTGTGTTTTAGGGAGATAGCCTTTCTTTTTGTGGATAAATAGGAAAGATTCACTGCCCGTTATTAAGTATTCAATACGTTGAAAACAATTCCTTTACTAAAATGGTCTTATTTTACATAGTCACAAAGAACTATTTTGTTTATAAAGTCTCACTTATGCACAAACTCCTGTTGATAACTCAATTATTTAGGTACATATATGGAAAACAAAAAAATCTCATACACAAAATCTAGTAATGGGGTGTTGATATGTGGATAAACCCTGTTGATAAGGTGTGCTTATCTTTTGGATATAGTGTGTATAAAATTTTTATTCAAACATCCACTTACATGATGAACTTCTGCACTTTTCAACAAAACTTCTGAAAACTAGTTTGTTTTTTCACCCAGATTGTGACAAATCTCTCTTTTTTCTCGGGATATGATAGGAGCAGTTGTTTTGCTAGAACTGCTAGATTCTAAGAAAAGCGGAGGGATGTTCAGTGAGGAAATTCAAAAACTGGTTGAGTGTATGGTTTGGTTTCATGATGAATGTGCTTGTGAATCCTGGTGTGATGATGAAGCAGCAACGTTTTCAGGCGGCCGCGGTGGATGAACGTTTCTTTCAAGTGGTGAAAGAGAGAGAGCTAGAGAAGCTGGCAGAAGAAAAGAACAAGAAGCGCAGGTCAGAGAAACCGTTTAAGCAAAGTCTGATGATGCTTGATGAGAAGACGACGAGAGAGGCGCGTGCTGGTCCGCTCTTACCTTTACATGAGAGATGAAACAGGGTAAAATCCCACATAAGAAACGTTATCTGGTGGGAGAGGATACCCCTTGAAGATATATAAGATATTGAATAACAATGCAGTGATTGTAAAGGAGGGTGATCAGGAGAAAATTGTGATGGGTCCCGGAATTGCTTTTCAGAAGGGGAAAAATGACGTCGTTCCCGTTCAAAAAATAGAGAAAATCTTTGTTGTGCGTGAAGAAAATGAGAAATTCAAACAAATTCTTGCGACATTGCCCGAAGCGCATATTGAGGTGGCAGAGCATATCATCAGTTATGCGGAGGGTGAACTGATGATGCCGCTTAGTGATCATATCCATATATCACTGACTGACCATTTATCCTTTGCCATTGAGCGTATTCAAAAGGGCATTGTGCTATATAATAAATTGCTTGGTGAGATCAAAGTCTTATATAAGCAGGAATATGACATTGGGAAGTATGCCATTCGTTATGTAAAGGAGCGGCTCGGGGTTGAACTGCCGGACGATGAGGCAGGGTATGTGGCACTCCATATTCATACGGCCAAAATGAATACGGAGTCTATGAAAAAGACCGTGAAATATACAACGATGATCAAAGAAATGATCGAGCATATAGAAAGCTATTTTCAGCATTCAATTGATGAGGATAGTATTTCCTATCAGCGACTTGTGACACATTTGAGGTATGCATTAGGCAGGTTGGAATCAAATGAGGCATTTCAAATCATGGACGATGACATGCTGAGTTTTATCCAAACAAAGTATGATTTGGCTTACCGGTGTGCACGTGGACTCGCTGATTTGTTGAAAAATGAATATGAACTTCATCTCCCTGAATCGGAGATCGGCTACATCACGCTGCATGTCCAGCGTCTGCAGGATGCCGAATTGGTTTAGTGTTTGTGCCTGCATGCAGGCTTTTTTTTATGCACACTACTCTAAATAGTGTATATGGGTCAATAGATTCGAAAAAAGAGGTTGACGCAGGTCACACTCTTATACTATGATGAAAGCGTAATCAAAACTTGATATCGTGGGATTGTGACTGTCAGGCAGGCAAGACCTAAAATTTGCGTAACGAGGGGACGTGTATGTCCTTTTATCGTTAGTGAATTTTAGGTCTTTTTTGCTTTAAAAAAGGAGGAGACAACATGGATTATCAAAAAACAGCCAAAGAATTAACAGAACTATTAGGCGGCAAAGAAAATGTCATCAGTGCCACGCATTGTGCAACAAGACTCAGATTGGTGATGAAAGATGAGGAACTAATTGACAAAGATGCCATTGAGGAACTTGAAGGGGTAAAAGGGGCTTTCTCAAGCTCGGGGCAATTCCAAATCATTTTTGGAACGGGAGCGGTCAACAAAGTATATGAACCATTTGCTCGTGAGACCGGCCTTGAGACAGACGACGAGAAAGAAAAACCTGTCAGCCATGATGAAGCAGTGAAACAAAAAATGAATCCACTTGCACGTTTTGCAAAGACGTTATCAAATATTTTTGTACCGATCATTCCAGCCATTGTTGCAAGCGGTTTATTAATGGGGCTTTTAGGTATGATGAAAGCCTTCAAATGGGCTGACCCAAGCTCCGCGATTTTTCAAATGCTTGATATGTTCTCAAGTGCAGCCTTTATCATTTTGCCCATTTTAATTGGTGTCAGTGCAGCGAAAGAGTTTGGTGGAAATCCGTATTTAGGAGCCGTTATTGGGGGGATTATGATTCACCCGAACCTGCTCAACCCGTGGGGACTGACGGATGCGAAACCAGAGTATATGCATTTATTCAATTTTGATATTGCTCTTCTTGGTTACCAAGGAACAGTCATTCCAGTGTTATTGACTGTGTACATCATGTGTCTTGTTGAAAAGAATTTAAGAAAAGTGGTTCCGAACAGTATTGATTTACTTGTGACCCCATTTGTGACGGTGATTGTGACTGGATTTGTGACGTTTATTGCTGTTGGACCGCTTGGAAGAATGCTCGGTACAGGAATTTCGAATGCACTGACATTTATTTATGATCACGCAGGGTTCTTAGCAGGGCTCATTTTCGGAGGAGCCTACTCTCTCATTGTGCTCACAGGGGTCCATCATAGCTTCCATGCGATTGAAGCAGGATTGCTGAATGATATTGGGCGTAACTATTTGCTCCCAATTTGGGCGATGTCCAACGTAGCGCAAGGCGGAGCAGGCTTGGCGGTTTTTTTCTTAGCGAAACGCGCGAAAACAAAAGAAATCGCACTTCCTGCAGCCTTCTCAGCTTTCCTAGGGATTACCGAGCCTGTTATATTCGGTGTCAACCTCCGCTATCGTAAGCCGTTTATCGCCGCGATGATTGGAGGCGCATTAGGCGGGGCATTTGTTGTCTTCACAAAGGTAGCAGCCAACGCCTATGGTTTAACGGGTATTCCGATGATTGCGATTGCAGCGCCATTCGGTGTGCAAAATGTGGTAAATTATGTGATTGGTATGTTAATCGCTGTTGCTGTTTCATTTACTCTCACCATCATCTTCAAAGTAAAAGAAGTCGAAAAATAATCAAGGAGTGGTCACAGTCATGACAACAACTGACGCAGCACTTCGTCAAAAGGTAACAGAACGTATTCGAAACTATGAGCATTTGGTAAAAAAAGATGTGTATCGCCAGCATTTCCATTTAATGCCGCCAGTTGGTCTTTTAAATGACCCGAATGGGTTGATTCAGTGGAAAGGGATTTACCACGTTTTTTATCAGTGGCAGCCATTCAAAACGGGACACGGCGCAAAATTTTGGGGCCACTACACATCGACAGATTTAGTGAATTGGCAGCACGAGGAAGCCGCCCTTGCGCCAAGTGATTGGTTTGATCAAAATGGCTGTTATTCTGGCAGTGCAGTCATTGACGATGGACATATGTATGTGATGTACACTGGCAACGTTCGCGATGAGCAAGGGAACCGCGAGACGTATCAATGTTTAGCTGTTTCAGAGGATGGCATTCATTTTCAGAAAAAAGGTGTCGTGGCGACGCTGCCAGAAGGATTCACCGCCCATTTTCGTGATCCGAAAGTATGGAAGCGAAATGGCAAGTGGTACATGGTTCTAGGTGCACAAAGCCTGAACCTGAAAGGTAATCTTGTCTTGTTTACCTCTGATACTTTAGACAATTGGACGTTTCAAGGCATCATTGCAGGCAGTGGGAAAAATGGATTAGAGGATTTCGGCTATATGTGGGAATGTCCAGATCTATTTGAATTAGATGGCCGAGATGTATTGATTGTGTCGCCACAGGGATTAAAGCCAGATGGCTTAAAATATCATAATACACATCAATCAGGCTATTTTGTTGGGAGATTGGATGACCATACTTATCAATATACGCACGGAGCGTTTGAGGAGCTGGACCGAGGCTTTGACTTCTATGCGCAGCAAACCTTTCTAGACGAATCAGGCAGACGCATTTTAATTGGATGGATGGGAGTGCCTGATCAAGGAGAAGAGCATCACCCAACGATTTCGTATCAATGGATACACTGCCTCACCATTCCGAGAGAGCTGCGTTTAGATGATGACGGACATCTGATTCAAAAGCCAGTCACTGAGCTTCAGGCGATGAGAACCAACGAACAAGAGCATATTTTCCATATCAAACGCTCCGTTCAATCGATTCCTGTAGATGATATTACGAGCGCAGAGTTATTCATTGATCAGATTGATACACAAAAAGGGTTTGAATGCTGTATTCGAGCGGCAGCCCGTATCATTTATGATAAAGGTGAGGGCAAACTGACACTAGAACGAGATCGATTTGAAGATCGATCAAAAGAAGTTCGAGAAGTAGCAATAGATGAATTACACGACCTTCACATCTTTATCGATGCATCGTCAATTGAGATTTTTGTAAATGGAGGCCGAAAAGTATTGACTGCTCGTTACTTTCCTTCCCCGGGAAATAAATCAATCTCGATCAGTGGCAGAAATGAAACAAAGCTTAAACTAAAAACATGGCATTTACAAAGAGAAGCAGGTCAATGATCTGCTCAACAAGTAGAGAAAACGTCTACGTCTCCTACAAGTGATGATCAGTATGATGTGAAATTGAATTTTCCGGTTGATAAGTACAAGAAACAGCGCAATGCTATAAATAAGGGAGCTCTTCAGCCGCCTGCACAATTGATAGAGAAGATGTCGATTAAAAATAGGAAATGTCAAACAAGAAAAAAGAGATGAATCATGAGGTTGTATAGGTAGAAATCAACCTGTTGAAATATTACTACTAAAGCTAAAGAAGAGCGAAAAAGAAGCAGGAAGGGATAGCCTGCTTCTTTTTATTTTGTGCAGTGATTAAACCTCTATTTTCCTTAAAAGCGCAGAGGAAGTGTTTGTACATGCCCAATGAAAGAAATACAATAACAGCGTTCCATTGTTGGAAAAGGAACGGGGAATTGAAGGTTAAACCCAAACCTTTCAAGAGACATATTCTAAAAAGACTAATAGGATATATGCTACAGGGTGATATTGTCTTGGTTTTCTAAGACAAAAAGAAGCCATACAATTTGAACTTCTTTGACAAGAAAACTACAAAAAAATTCTATTGCTCTCAATTAGCTTGGAGGGCTTGGAAAAATCAAGGTCATGATATTGACAATAATAAAAAAGATTCAGTTGTGTCACCGATGGAATTAGTTAGCTCTAACAACACGAAGGTCTTTTATCATAAAAAGTAAGTTAATAAGCAGTCGGGGATTTCCCCGATTGCTTTGCTTGTTTAAAATTAAAAGGAGATGATTGAATGAAATACTTTAAGTTGCTTTTATCAGCTTGTGCCATAGCATTAATATGTACAGCATGTTCAAAGAAAGAGGAGGCTGTGGGAGACTCTTCTAAGGGAGAATTGAGCAATATGAAAGATAGTAAATTTGCTGTAATTCATTCAAAGATGATGAATAGGGGATGCGAGATAGTAAACTATAACGATATAGGGAGTAAGCTATCAAGCGTGTCATTAAAAGACTGCGTGGGATTTACTTCGTCTACTCAGAGTGATAATAATATGTACTTCTCATCTAATAGGTCTAATTATCATGTCTCGATAGATAAGAATAATGGCAAGGTAAACCATCTACAAACAAAATCACTTTCAAAATCTACAGAAGACGAGGGAGCATTTTTTATTAACTACTCTAATGGCTATGTTCTACATGATATAAACGTTGGCTATGTAGAAGGTGGATTAGCAGGAGAGTTAGTTTATTGGGAAGAAGACAGCGGAAGTAAAGAGCAACTCAAATTCAACGGAGAATTGAGGACAGCTATATTTGACCATAAAAAAATATATGCCATTTTGAACAATGATGAACATATCATATTATCCTCTATAGACCCAAAAAGTCATAAGACTAAAAGAAAGAAACTGGACATTGACTCTGTTTTTTATCCTGACAACAATGAATCATTAAATAATTTAAACAATAAAGAATTAATGATTGCTGTAAATGATGATGTCGATAGTAAGAAAAATTCTATGTTAATTATAATCAACAAAGAAACTCTCGATAAGAAAAGAGAAATCGTAATGGATAAGGGGTTCACTATCTACAAGATTCATGTAGATAAAGATAAAATTACGATAATATCCCATGAAGGAGAAGTTAAAATGTTTAACAGAGACTTCAAAGAGATATCTTCTGAAAAAAATCCACTTAATTTTAAATCAGATGACGAACGTTTAGAAGAGGTCAAGATTTTAGACGGCAAAATTTATGCATTGGTAAGAATGTTTGATAGAGATAAGGATGGAGTTATTGGCAGAATTATTGAATATAATATTGAAAGCAAAGACTCTAAAGAGATATCTCTAAAATCTGATAGAGATTGGGAAATGACAAGCTTGGAAGTTGTAAAATAACTGACGAGGAGCGTGGAGTAAATCAACTTACATTATCTTGAACCCATGAGGCTTGTGTTATTCACAATGCCATTGTTGTATTTGGCTTGGGGGATTATTGGCTATTTAATCTTTAAGAAGGTTCATGTGGTTTTAACTATCACATTTATAACTTCAACCATTTTTATATTTGCCTATACTGGGTTTGACATGTCAAATATGTATTGGGTAGGGGTGGTGACTTTTTTATGCATGTGCACCTCTGTAATTACAAAAATTATTCGAGACATGTATATTCGCTATAAAAAAGCATAATCAACAAGCTTATGTCCACAAACATAAGCTTTATTTTTGTTTCATACCACTAAAATAACTCAAAATGCTTGTAATAATTAAAGTGATAACTGATGAAACTAACAAAGAAATGCTGATCGCTCCTAACCCTAAACCTTCCCATCCTCCCACAAAAAAGCTTATGAGCAATAAGATGATACTTACCATCATTAAAACTGCTGGAAATCCATACTGGAAAGATGACTGGTTTTTTTTAAAGATTAAAGAAACGCCTAGTATAATAACTGTAAGGATAGTTGTCAGTAGCCAGAAAGACATTTGTTTTTCCCCCTTGAAAGAGATGATGAAAGAACCCTAATGAATAACCAGGGTTCTTTTCAATATCGTATCACTGATTTAAGCTGTTTACCAAAGCAGCCAGTCACAGAACCTTTTCTTTGATCTTATATTTTATTTCCAGCTTCTTTCCCTACACTCGATGTAATCACTTTGTCAGCCACTTCATGTGAGACAGCAGCAGAATGAAAAATTGGTAACGCTAATGCTACAGTTACAAGCATGATGGGAACAAAAATTTTACTCTTCAACATATAATAATTCCCCTCCTTGAATTAACGACTTTGCTTCAAGAGCTCTTTCATAAAAAACGACAGCAATTTCCAACTGCCCACTTCTATTATAGTATCGTGCAGCTTCAAAAGCTAGTTGATACACATCTTCGTAAAGATTTTTGCTTTGTAGAGTATCAAGCCAATGTTTTAACTCTGTGATCGCATTTGGTGTCTTAGATTGAAAATAAAGGAAATATAAAAATTTCATTTCTGCTTCATAAATTATGTCATCCAGTTGTTGGGCCGCCGAGACCCCTTTCTCAAAAGTTTCGGCTGCTGGAACAACCTGTCCTAATTTCAAGAGAGTGTATAACTTGTTAAAATAGGATTTTGGAACATGTGATGTTTCATTCTTTTCAAAAAGTTCACAAGAAGTATCAAAATGGGACAAGGCTTCTGTATATTTTTCTAAGTGGAAATAACACTTGCCTAAGTTAAAGATCGTAGAGGATATAAGGTATTCGTTTTTCGTCTGCTGTGCAAAAGAATGGGATTTTTCAAAGTAAGTAAGTGCATCAGCATATTGTAGCTTAGATAGATAATTTCCAGCGATGACTGAATAACACCAGGCTATTTTTTCTTGCATTAATGGTTGTTCTGTAAATAGACTCAATGCTTTATGTGCAAACATGACAGAAATTTGATACTGGTCTATATGGTAGTACACTTCTGATAACTTGTAGTAAAATTCAGCCTTTTCAATAGGGTCTTCAACATCCACAAGAATTTTTTCAGCACTTTTATAAGAACTGATCGCCTCGTCAAATTGTTTTTTCCTAAATTCGTGCATTCCTTTAAAAAACCAGAAATAAAAATCTAACATCTTTTCAATTTGATCTTTGTCTTCGTGAAGTGATTGATCAATCTTATGTTTCTGCTCATTTATCTGAACCATATATTCATCTAACTCTTGGCTAGATAACTTAGGCTTGAGGTAGCTTAGCATTAAGTCATGTCGAAATTCTAGAAGACTAAAATATAATAAAACAGTTTGATTTTCCTCCATACTGTCAAAGAGTCGTTTAACATCCGCTTTTAAAAATTCAGCATCAGTTATTTGATCTTTTTTGATGGCTGAATACCATTCATTCAGTTTGATCGCAACCTCGTCATAAGTGATAGAACCACCCATATATACGCCCCCTTCATATTCCTATAAAACCAATTATATACAATATTTTAACATGTCTAACTATTCTAAAATCGAACAGATGCGCTATTTATGTAAATTTTCGGTATACCGCAAAATCAAGCTGACTCTAAGAGGGAAAATGAGTAATTCATATAACATATGACATGCTACACATTACTTATTTTTACATAAATGTTGGAAAATAAATCGTCATCTGCGATAATAAGTCTAAATTGTGGTGAATAGAAAGGGGCAGGTAATTAATGAATCACTTTAAAGTTATGATATTGAGCCTTACCTTATTAATGGGGATCACAACTAATGTACATATAAATTCCTCAAATGATTTTCAAACCGCAGAAAACGGATACTTTGGATAAGCATTAGGAGAAGTAGACTCTCCACAAGTTTACTTTTTCTATTGGGTTTTCTAGTGTTAGCAAAAAGGCGTACTGGAATAAAAAGCAACTCCATTAATGATTGATTGAAAAAAGAACAAAGAAAAAGCCCTGTCCGCAGGGCTTTTTTGTTCGTCTTTATTTAGTTCGATGCTTCATTTTATGAATTGTTCTATAAGCCGATTCAACGCCAATGAAAACGACAAAGAATATAACTATCCAACTGAACAGGTCAGCCCAAACATTGGACATGTTTAGCTGGGGTTAGCCCATTCCATTATACCGCTCTGGTTTTAATAGTGAAATCAACCTGTATCTTATAGCCTATAACATGTATATACAAGGTTGGCTGGAAGCGGTTTGATGACGTTTTACATATATGATAACAGGTGGAATTATGGTATCATTTTAAAATATATACAGCTGAGGCTGACGTTTATCCAAATGCGGTAGGACAAAAAGGGGTTGTTTACTTGAATTCAAAACAGCAGCCGACGACTAGAAAACGCTTGGAGACAATGGCAGATCATGTTGAAGATAAACGTGAAGAATATAAAGAATTGCTCATTCAAGTCCAATCTATTCTCGGTGAACCTTCTCTAGAGCAGGAAGAATTAAAAGAGAAGCTGTCAGATACGTATAAACAAATGAAAGAATATGCCTTATTTGTTGAATCTATTGAAGCCTTTATTCGAAAAATGGCGAAAGAATCTGATCAGCAAAAGTAGGTATCCTTTATGGATAAAAGAGTGTACCCATACGCGGGTATGCTTTTTTTCATGAAATAAAAATGAAAAGTGTCGTCAATTGAAGATAGAAACGTATATTTATTTGGAGGACAAGAAGAAGTTTGTACCCATTGATGATATTGAAAAGATCAAAACATTCGTTGCTACGAAAGAAGATTTTATGGAACAAGGGTTTACAAACCTTGAAGGCACAATTACGTTCGATCATGAGGAAAAGGGGAAAATAGAGGATTTCGAAAATCCAGATTCTATTGAAGAGTTGTGGCATTATTACACAAACATTTTTGAGAAATATGTGGAAGAAGGGTATGGAAAAATATATTATCCAAGTGTTCCATTAGAGATACAGTTAGAAAAAAGATCTGATCATGAAGTGATGTTATCGCTTGATAATCAAACCTTAATTGCAGAGTATAAAGAACTTGTGCGTCATTTTATTGAATCTGGTCGTGAGTTCATTCGCTTTCTAGAAAACATAGCACCGCAGGTAGATCATTCTGGTTTCACCAATCAATTGAACGATTTAGAAAAAACATGTTAAAAACAAAAACCGATTCACCCAAAAGGCGAATCGGTTTTTTCTACTCTACTTATCAAAACGATGAGCAGAGTGCTTTGTTGGTCCGATGTATTCATTTAGCTGGAAAGAGCCTTTGATGGCAGCTGTGATGAATTCTTTTGCTGCATAAATGGCTTTTTTCACGTCTGAGCCGTTTGCTAGTTCAGCTGTGACTGCTGCTGAGAATGTGCAGCCTGCGCCGTGTGTGTATTCTGTGTCGATCTTCTCTGTTTCAAGTCGTTCGAAGGTTTGTCCATCATAAAGCAAATCGATCGCTTTATCTGGGCTTAGCTTACCGCCTCCAGTGATGACCACATACTTGGCACCAAGTTCGTGAATGCGTTTTGCTGCTTCTTCCATTTGTTCGATCGTTTTGATCTCACCGATTCCGCTTAATTGACCTGCTTCGAAAAGGTTAGGCGTAATGACGGTTGCCAGTGGCGTGAGCTTTTCGCGCAGTGCTTCCGCATGCTCCGGATATAGCACTTCGTTCGCACCCTTACAAACCATAACAGGATCAATGACGACATTTTTTAGGTCATATGTTTTGATGGTGTCCGCTGCAAGTTCGATCACGTCGACTGTTGGGAGCATACCCGTTTTCAGTGCATCTACCCCAATGCCTTCTACAATGGTAGAGAGTTGCGCACGAATCGTCGCCGTATCAATTGGAAACACCTGATGATCCCAATGGTTATGTGGGTCCATTGCAACGACAACGGTTAAAGCTGTCATCCCGTAGACGTTTTTTTCTTGAAACGTTTTTAAATCTGCTTGGATACCTGCACCGCCGCTTGAATCCGAGCCTGCGATGGTGAGTGCTTTATTCATAGACATAGTTGCTGAACCTCCAATGTGATGTGTAACAGTTACTGTTCTATCCCTTATTATAATCAGCTTTTCCGTTTATCACAATGAAACGACATAAAAAAGCGTTCCACCTTAGGAAGAACGCCTTTCCCCTTACCTTTTACAAATCACCAATTTCCCCTTTTTCAGTTCGTCTAAAAGTGTTAAAGCTAATTCCTGATCGGCGCCAACCGACATCATTTTGGCCATGAGCTCGTCATCCCGGGTGCGGATGACATTGGCAATTTGATCTAAAATCCCTTGATCGACCGCTGTCATGCTTTTGGCATTCGTATGCTCTGTGACGGTATCAGAGCGTTCTGGATCGTACGCAAAAACAAAAATATCATCCTTTGGTGAACGTATTTGTTCAATGGTCTGTTTCGCTTCTTTGCTATTTTCTACTGTGAAATATTCCATCGTGATCACTCCTTTTCATCAAAAATTCCCATTTTCCCGTCACATCAAACCGCCTTTTATATCATGAGAAGAACGTCATTTTATGTTTTAATGGAAAAAGACGAATCTATTAAAGGAGTTAGCTGAATATGAAGATTTCCTTATTAATTGTGACACATAACCGGCTCAGCGCACTGTGTGAGCTGCTTGAATCTATTACGAGACAAACCGTACAGCCTTTTGAAATTGTGGTTGTGAATGATGCAGGAGAGCGCGTCGAGATCATTCAGGAACTCTACCCCGAACTTCCGATCCGCTTGATCCATTTAGATGAGAACGTCCAGCATGTGAATGCTAGAAACGTGGGGGTGCGGGAGCTGACAGGCGATGTGATCATGCTGAGTGACGATGATGATTACTTTACACCTTGTCATATTGAACGTATGAGTAAGGCGCTGGAGGACGCCGATTTTGTTTTTTCTGATGCTGAAATTGTGTCATTTGAAGAAAAAGGTGCGACCCGCTTCCCGGTGTCAAGACGTCTGTTTGCGTATACAGCTGCTATTGAGGATATGCGTGTCTTTTCTACATACGTTCCTTCCGGCAGTATGTATAAACGCTGTATACACGATGAGATTGGCTATTTTGATCCAGCGATGCATCATTACTGGGATTGGGACTTTTTCTTACGTGTCACGCAGCACGCCCGGGTCAAACGAGTGCCGGCTGCCAGCGTGATCTATGCGTTTTTTGATGGCGGAGGGAATCAGTCTAGTGATCTTGGTGAGACAAGGAAGAACTACTTAGATGATCTAAGTGAAAAGCATGGGCTGGGTGACCTTCCGACAGCGAACTTTGCTGTCTTATTAGAAGAACCAGCGATGAAAAAACGAGAATCAGAGAGTGAGATTGTGTGGGACGGAAAACCGATGATCTCAAGACTAACGCAGCAGACACAAGGAGGAGAACCCCAATGAAGCCATTTTTAAATGATAGCTGGTGGGCTGTGATGAAAAGTGAATTTGAACAGCCATATTATCAGGAATTACGTGAATGGATGAAGGAAGAATATCGTACGCAGACCGTTTTTCCGAAACCGGATGACGTTTATCGTGCGCTTCATTTGACGTCATATGAAGAGGTCAAAGTGGTGATTTTGGGACAAGACCCGTATCATGGCCCAGGTCAGGCACATGGATTAAGCTTTTCTGTTCAGCCTGGTGTGAAGCATCCGCCATCGTTGAGAAATATTTTTCAGGAGCTAAAGGATGATCTTGGCTGTCCTGTTCCAAATCACGGCTCACTTATGAGCTGGGCAGAGCAAGGTGTGCTGCTCTTAAACACTGTGCTGACCGTAAGAAAGGGCGAGGCGAATTCTCATAAAGGCAAGGGCTGGGAACGTGTGACAGACCGCGTGATTGATGTGCTGAATGAACGTGATCAGCCCGTCGTTTTTGTGCTGTGGGGAAGACATGCTCAAAATAAGAAAGAACGGATTGATCAAAACAAGCATTTCATCATTGAGTCCCCTCATCCAAGTCCTTTTTCTGCAAGAAACGGCTTTTTTGGCAGTCGTCCGTTTTCAAAGGTAAACGCGTATTTAAAGCAAATGGGGACAGAAGAAATTAACTGGTGTATCCAAGATATTGAATAAAAAGAGGACGAGGGGAGAGACCCTTCGTCCTGTTTATTTTAAAAATTTACGAACCAAGTCGAGTCCGTTTTTCGCATTTGGATAACGGAAGGAAAAATCGAAGCGATTGGTTTGGCGCAGGACGCTTTTTTCATGCGTAAACGTAAAGAAGCTTTCTTTCCCGTGATATCGTCCCATGCCGCTTTCACCCACGCCTCCGAATGGCAGGTAAGGAGTAGCGACATGCATGAGCGTGTCATTGATACATCCTCCACCAAATGAGAGATGGTCTAGAATATAGGCTTCTGTTTCTTTACTTGTTGTAAATAAGTAAAGCGCAAGCGGCTTCGGTCTAGCTTTGATCATATGAGCTGCCTCGTGCAGAGAATCGAAGGTCATGACAGGCAGAATCGGTCCGAAAATTTCCTCCTGCATGACGGGATCTTCCCATGTGATGTGGTCTAAAATGGTCGGAGCGATTTTGAGCTCGTGTTCATTGCGCTGTCCCCCCGTGACGATCGTTCCATTTGAGAGGAATTGTGAGAGCCTGTCAAAGTGACGCTGGCTGACATTTTTCCCAAAGTGCGGATGTGTTTCCGGTTGTTCGCCATAAAAGTCACGGATACAAGCTGTCATTTCCCGCAAAAGTTCTTCTTTAATGGATTCATGAACAAGCAAATAGTCTGGTGCAATACACGTTTGGCCAGCATTGGTGAATTTGCCGAACGTGATTCGCTTTGCCGCTAATTTGATATCTGTATCAGGCGTGACGATGCAAGGGCTTTTTCCGCCAAGCTCAAGTGTGACTGGGGTCAAATGCTTTGCGGCGGCTTCCATGACGATTTTGCCGACTGCCACACTTCCTGTAAAGAAGATATAATCAAAGGGCAGTTTCAACAGCTCTGTACTCACATCTACACCGCCTTCTACGACAGCTGCATGGTCTTCTTGAAATACACGTTCCACCATTGCACTGATTACTTCTGAAACTTGCGGCGTCAGCTCAGACGGTTTTAAAATAACGGCATTACCCGCAGCAATGGCACCAACTAATGGAGAAAGGGCCAATTGGAAAGGATAGTTCCAAGGAGCAATGATGAGCACACTTCCATAAGGTTCCTTCATAATCATACTTTTCGACCCGATATGAGTGAGGGGCGTTCGCACGCGTGTTGGCTTTGCCCATTTGTGGAGGTGCTTGATGGTATGATTGATTTCTTCATACACCATCCCGACCTCTGTTGTGTAGGCTTCCTGTTCGGATTTATGTAAATCATGGGCCAAGGCTTGTAAAATATCCTTCTCATGCTGTTTTTTGTTTCTGAAAAAGTGTTGTGAGTTTGTCCATTATTCAATCCTTTCATAAACGATGTTGTTTCTTTTATTATGTGTGAATGACGATGCCGGGTCAAATAGGAGAGGCGTGAGCGCACTGCTTTGAAAAAATGAACCATTTCGTTTGTTCATTTGGTAAAATAATGTTGAAAGACGATTTTTTTAGATTGGAGGGTCTACCCTTGAATATTCATATATCAAGCCTGCTCCAAAAAATGGAGGAAGCGGTTCAAAAGGCGAAACAAAGTGGAAATGATGAAGAGGTGAAACGTCAAGTGGCGGCGATTTCTTCACTATGTGATGTCATTCTCGATGCACCATCACAGGTGCAAATGCCGCAAGCGCCGATTATCTCGCCACCTTCTTCGATACAGACACCGCCCGCGCCGCCCGTATCCTCAGATCAAGCCATGCTTGAGAAACTGATGGGTGCGAGTGGTGCGAAGAAATTTCAGCATCAAGAAGAGGGGCAAAAAGAGAAGGATGGGAACGGCGACTCTATCTTTGATTTTTAATGGTCTTGTCACGACAAAGGGAAGGTGATCGGTTTGAAACTATTTTTGGGCGCCATTCAGTGGATGGCATTTTTTATCGCAGCTTCTATTGCTGTACCAATTGCGATTGCACAAGCATTTGAATTGAACCAAGTACAGTCAGCAGAGCTGATTCAAAGTACATTCTTTTCACTTGGTCTTGTGGCGATGGTGCAATGTTTATGCGGCCATATGCTGCCGATCAATGAAAGTCCAGCGGGGCTTTGGTGGGGTGTGTATACCCTTTATGCAGGTATGACAGGAACCATCTTTGCGACGTATCCTGAAACTCTGCAAGCACTACAAGGGGCTTTAATTTTTAGTGCCGCTTTCTTTTTTATTTTTAGTTTATTTAAAATCATTAATTGGCTCGCGTCTTTATTTACGCCAGTCGTCACAGGCATTTACTTGCTATTATTAGTTGTCCAGTTAAGTCAGCCGATCATGAAAGGGCTGATGGGCATCGGCTATCGGGGAAATCAGGTGGATGGGCTTGTCTTTTGCTTGTCGATCTTGATTATTGTTCTGACCTTCATGATCAGCCGCTCAAAATGGCATTACTTAAGGCAGTTTTCTGTGTTATTTGCCCTTGCAGGAGGCTGGTTGTTATTCGCTCTACTCGGGTTGGCAAAGCCGGTTCGAATTCCAGAAAAAATCATCGAGTTTCCGAAGCTGTTCCCATTCGGCATGCCAGTCTTTGACAGTGGATTGCTTGTCACGTCCTTTTTCATTACGATATTACTCATTGTGAACATGCTGGCAAGTATTCGCATTGTGGAAAGTTCAGTGAAGGCATTTGGTGAACTGCGTGAGCGGAAGAGAGCTCGTCCGGCTGGTTTTGTCGCAGCATTTGGCCACTTACTGAGCGGATTGATCGGAGCGATTGCGCCTGTACCTATTTCCGGGGCAGCAGGATTTATCCAGACAACGAAAATTCCATCGAGAAAGCCATTTTTCATAGGAAGTCTGCTCATTGTACTCATTAGTTTATTCCCGCTGCTCATGAGCTTTTTCTCCGCATTGCCATCACCTGTGGGGCTTGCTGTAAACTTTGTGGTGTTCTCCTCGATGATTGGAATTGCGATGTCTGAGTTTGATCAGTATGAGAAAGAAGAAATTCCGCGGATTCGCTTTGTCCTAGGGATTGCCGTTTTAGCAGGTGTAGGGGCGATGTTTGTACCGCAGGAGGCCTTGAAAGGCATGCATCCTGTGCTCATTTCATTATTAAGCAATGGACTTGTTCTAGGTACACTCATTGCGATCGCGGTCGATCAAGTTCTGTTACGAAAGAAAAAGAAATCCGACAATCTCGTGTCAACGTAAAGGGAAAGTTGAATATCGTCTGTCACCCGCGCTATGATAAATATAATTGACGAGATAAGGAGAATGACGAATGAAACTATTTTTCATTTTAGGTGCGATTAATGCGATGCTAGCTGTTGGACTCGGAGCCTTCGGTGCGCACGGTCTTGAAGGGAAAATCCCTGAAAAGTATATAGAGATTTGGAACAAAGGGGTTCAATATCAGATGTTCCATGCGATTGGACTATTTATTGTCGCCTTTCTTGCAGATAAGCTGTCAGGTGTTTCTCTAGTCCCAACCGCTGGCTGGGTGATGCTTGCAGGTATCCTTTTCTTCTCAGGAAGCCTTTATGTCCTAGCATTGACTCAGGTGAAGATTCTAGGTGCCATTACCCCAATTGGCGGAGTGGCGTTTATTGCTTCTTGGATCATGCTTGTCATTGTAGCAGCAAAAAATTTATAAGCTAAAAAACCGATGCTCTGTGAGGGGCATCGGTTTTTTTTTAATTCCAGTAAGGGGCGTAGTTTGGCGGTGCTTGATAATAAGGGATGTAGTGAGACGGAGGGACAGGGTTCGTTTGTGCTTCCTCTTCTCTGTGGCAAAATGGTCCGATAAACGCACTTGGCTTCACAGGCTGCGTCGCCTGTTTCCACTGTGTTTCGTTCATGCAATACGTATGTGCCATGATGTGAGCAGGGGTGAGGGTGAGAAGGTCTGAGCCTAGGATCACTTCTGGCGTAGATGCGTTAAAAATGGCTAACAAATGAGTTCTGTCTTGAAGGGCAACTTCGTAGTGCCACCAGCCTTGAGGTACGTTTGCCACCTGTCCTGGGGTGATGGTATAGGTGTGCAGTTTTTTTGTAAAAGGATTCAGCATCGAGACGGCAGCAGAACCGGCTATACAATAAACAAGCTCTGCGGCATTTTGATGATAATGGGGCTCTACGACTTTGCTTTTACTCAAATATATATCCAGCAGAGATACTTGATCCAACGAATTTAGTTGGTTTTTCCCTAAAACGTTAATCAGGTTATGCTGATCGTATTTCACAAGTGGACTTTGATTCAGGTCGTATGAATATTTAACATTTGGTGATGTATAATCCAGCTCAACAGTCATGAATGTCACCTCTAGGTGTTTGATAAAAACTACTAGGCATCTTATGAGCAGCACCCTAGAGTTGTGACAAAAACCTAGTCAAAAGAAAAAAGCAAGGGCGCCTGCTCCTTGCTTTTGCGATATGTGGCGTTATCTACCTCGGAGAGTACGTGGACATGGAGTATGGATAGTCGTATTGAATTTCCCCATCAAACGTAATGTAATCAAGATAGATCGTTAATAGTAAGTATCGTGTTCCCGTCTTGTTATCACTAATGATAATGTGGTCACGTCCTGCAGCTTCAATGACGCCTCTGAAAATCTTCGAGTTCCATTCCTTACTTGCCTCAAACGTCATATAAATCGTGGCTACCTTGCCGCGGTTCAATCGTAAAATATTTTCAATATAGGACTGCTCGATTGGCAGCTGACCAGTGACATTCTGCTGATAAATCGGCCCAGAAGGAATTTGATACGGCTGCCCGCCGCTCTGCGTGCCCTGCCCCCCTTGTGAAGAACCAGTAGACGGCATTGGTGAAAATCCCTGCTGCATTTGTCCTTGCATTTGACCCTGCGTTTGGGGAGGGACTGAATAACCCATCTGCTGCGCAGGATACGGATTTGCTCCATATTGTTGCTGGCGAAAATCTTGACCTTCGAAACCCGAACCTTGCCCAAATTGATTTTTCAATTTCATAACGTTCCTCCTCTTTCCTCATGGTGTTCTAAACAGAAGGCGCTTGAGCACCTGTTGTTTCCATAGCATTCTTTCTCTCTTTCACACTATGAGACAGGAGGGGAGAATATGTACATTGAACGAAAAAAAGGAACTGTGGTGCAGTTCCTTAGGCGCGGGCAAACCCTCGCATTCTTTGTCAGGTCTGCGCTTCGTTGCTCACGAATATGATGTGCAACCTTCCTTACATCATCCAATTTACAGCGCGCTGGACACCAAATAAAAGAGTAATGATAAGAAAACATGTAGCAAGCGGTGTGATCACAATGAGAAAGGCTTGCCATAATCTGAGCTTCATCACAGCGGCAATGCCTAAAACAGCCATTCCCAATATCCACGTCTTTGCATAAGCATCAATCAGTGTTAAAAGATCGAGATAATACCAAACCTCATAATGCTGATCTAAATAGGGTGAGATTTTGACAAACGTATACGGACCGAGCATTCCAATCGTGAAAATCCAACTGAGTGCAAATAAAGCAGAAGGGAAAAAGACCGACAGCGTGCAGGCTTTCAGTACATCTCGATACGCGGTTTGACTGCCGAAAAAAAGACGACCTAACCACTTTAGGATGAGTACACCGAAAAATAGACCGAGATTGCCTGCGAGAATACCATATCCCGCACCTTGTAACAGAATAAAAGGAAATGGAATATGATTGCCCATATACTCGCTAAAATACCCTTCGTAGACCCAGCCTGTACCAGCGATACTTGCAAGGAGCATCATCAGCCAAATGGGAATAGAGGAATGTTGATATGAGCGAATAATCGTTTTTGTCGCCACGAAAATTTTGAAAAATCGAAAAAAACCTTTTACTTCCTCTTGTTGGGAGTGATCATTCTTCATAGCTTCCAATGTTCTTTACTCCTTTAATACATATAAATGATTACTTATATTACCAAAAAGTTCGCGTTTTTCAAAGATAGATCATTAAAAAGATACAATTTTATAAAAAATAGGTCACTCTACAGTCTCTTTAAGAGGAGACACATATGATAAACATAGTTTGAAAGAGACCGAGGTGAAAACTTTGACAAAAGTAACTGTCATTATGACGAGCTTCAACAAGGCGGCTTACGTCGGCAGATCGATTGAAGCGATTTTGCAGCAGACGCTGTCAGATTTTGAACTATTTATCATGGACGATGGTTCAAACGAAAAAACCCTTGCCGCGATTGAGCCCTTTCGCAAAGATCCCCGTGTTCATTTTATCCAAAGTGGTGTCAAATCGCTGGAGGAGAGAACAGCGAAAACCCGATACGCCGTCCTCATTAATCAAGCATTAGAACTAGCAAAGGGCGAGTATATTTCCTATGCCACAGATGACAATGTCTATGCCCCGGACCGTTTAGAGAAGCTCACACATTATCTAGATGCTCGACCAAGTGAAGATATTGTCTATTCTGCATCGAAAGTAATCTATTTAAATAGCAATAAAGAGCCAGTAAAGGAAACGATTCGACCTGCGCAAACGGTGCAATGGAATGCACCTTGTGCCATAGATCATTGCTCGGTCGTTCATCGTGCTTCTATTTTAACAAAAATTCATACTGAATTTGGGTCTTACTGGGACGAGAGTCCGCATTTTTATCGAATAGGGGATGCCCGGTTCTTTTTTCGATTAAATCATTTTTATCCGTTCTATCCCTATGATGAAGTTTTAGATACAAATTACATCACAGAACAGTCGATTCACTATCAATTGGCGGAAGAAGAGAAAAGTGCCTTTATTCAAGCACTTCCTGAGCAGTCTACCTGCTGGGAGCTCCGCCATATATTAAAACAAAGACATGGGAGGTGACCTTAAGTGTCGCACTATATTCATCATTATTGGCAGGTGTACTTTGAGTATGTGAATCTTATGAAGGATTTGTCCTATCAACAAATTCCCCTTGGGTTGATCAGCAATTTCTATCAATATATCAGTCCTGAGGTAAGGGAACGTATGGAGGATGAAGCATTCGGTCAAGAATTGACAACCGATTGTCCGTTGCCGGAAGAGATTCAGCCATTTTTTGATCAACATAAGCAGCAGATCAAGCGTATTGCTTATCGTCCGGCGAATGGAAAGGTCCTGCTTCACTTTGAACATCTGCGTTTTACTGAACAAAATTACATGCGGTTCCATCCGAGTCAAACGGTGGTGCTTGCTCGCTGGAAGAAGGCAGATTATTTCGGTTTACCGGTCATCAGCAAGCCGGAATTAGCAGGAGAGGTTAATAAAGAAGCCCATGCTGAATATATTGAGAAAGCAAATGCTCTCCTTAAACCTTACGCAAAGCATCCGGTCTTTGGCAATGTCTTTTTTAGAGAAAAGCTTCGGAAGGACATTGTGCAATTTATTGATGTGATTGACCAGACAGAAGTGCTATTTCAGATGGAGCCAATTGCAGCCATCATTGTGGGGACAACGGAGGATGCTTACAGCCGCGTACTTGCACTGCAAACTGTGAAACGCCAGCTCACGAGTATCTGTCTTCAGCACGGCGCACTGATGGGAGACGAAGCCTTTTTGCCGATTTTCACGACGTGCCACGGGGTGTTTGGAAAGTATGAAAAAGACTGGTATGTAGACAAAGGCTGTCAGCTGGAACAGGTGGAGATCACAGGTCATCCGAGGTTTGATTTGGTGAAGGATCGAACGCCGCTTCAGCAGGAACTCATCTTTCGTAAATTGAACTTCAATCCTGCCAAAAAGACCGTGCTTGTGGCAACGCAGCCGTTTTCAGAAGCCTTCTATGGTGATGTGCTTAAAACGATTGCAAAACGGAAAGACATTCAGTTGATCATGAAGCCGCATCCGTGGGAAATTGCCCGCAACCGATTAAATGAGTATGTGTCCATTGAACGAGCAGGAAATCATGTGAGATTGATTAAAAAAGAGATCGACTTGTATGACCTATTGCCATATATGGATATGGTCATTACGCTCACATCAACCGTCGGTCTTGAAGCGATGCTCTTTGAAAAGAGTGTGCTGATCGGGAAAATGACAGAAGGCAGAAGATACCCTTATTACGAGTCGCTTGGCAGCTATCATATGAAAAACCCTGTTGAACTGGCTGAGAAAGCCATTCGTATTTTGTCGGATGATCAAGAGATGAAGCTGGCAAAGAGGCAAGGAGTTGAGTTCATTAAACAACATTATCCGCATGCGCGATCGACCGATGTTCTGCTTTCTCTGCTTCAAACAAAAACAGGTGTGGATTTTCAGAGATGAAGATAGGGGTGTGCAAGCGATATGGAAAAAAAGAGAGAACAATTTCTTCCTTATGCCCTGCCGTTGATTGAGCAGGAAGAAATTGACGAAGTCATTGGAACATTAAAATCCGGCTGGCTGTCAACCGGACCAAAAGTCAGACAGTTTGAAGAAGAGTTTCGGCAGCTGACCGGTGCAAAACATGCGATCGCTGTCAATTCATGTACGGCTGCTTTATTTTTAGCCTTAAAAGCTAAAGGGATTGGGAATGGGGATGAGGTGATCACAACGCCTCTGACATTCTGCGCAACAGCCAATACGATCATTCATACAGGGGCAGCACCTGTATTTGTCGATATTGACCCAGCGACACTCAACCTCGATGTAGAGAAACTAGAAGCGGCGATTACACCACACACAAAAGCGATTGTCCCTGTTCATTTTGCTGGTCAATCGTGCGATATGGAACGGATTTTAGCCATTGCCAAAAAGTACGATCTCTTTGTGCTTGAGGATGCCGCTCATGCTCTGCATACAACGTATCACGGGCAGCCGATTGGTTCGATTGGTGATGCGACTGCCTTTAGTTTTTATGCGACGAAAAATATAGCGACCGGAGAAGGTGGCATGCTGACGACAAATGATGATGCACTTGCCGCTCGGATCAGAAGACTAGCACTCCATGGGATGAGCAAGGGAGCATGGAATCGTTATGGAGAAAAAGGAACGTGGTACTACGAGGTCGAGGAACCTGGCTATAAAATGAACATGTTTGATGTGCAGGCATCGTTAGGGCTTGTTCAGCTAAGCCGTTTAGATGATATGCAGGCACGGAGAGAACAAATTGCGAAAGCATACAATCAAGCATTTCAAAAGGAAGCAGGGCTGATCCTGCCGCCAGTCCATCATGAGGGAAGACATGCATGGCATTTATATGTACTGCAAGTGGACCCGAAAGAAGCATTCATCACACGCAATGAGCTGATTGATCAGCTGCAAAAGGACTATAAAATCGGCACGAGTGTTCACTTTATCCCTGTTCATGTGCATCCATACTATCAACAAACCTACCACTATTCACCAGAGGATTTCCCTGAGTCACTCGCGTACTACAAGCGAACCCTCTCACTGCCTCTTTATCCCAGTATGACAGATGAAGATGTGCAGGATGTCATCACTGCGGTGCTGTCTATTTTAAAAGAACAGAAGGCATCTTCATGAAGACCGTTCATGCACTAGACGATCAGGTGCTGTCCGCTTGGATTGAGAAATACGGTCAACAAATTGAACAAATGAAAGGCTTCAAACAGTTTGGTCTTGTCAGTGGCGCCCAGCTCAAAGCAGTGCTGTTATACGACTGGTCAAAATGGGAAAGCGGTATATTTGATCAGCATATTTTTCATGTGAAGTTTGCGGAAGCTGAGTCAGCATCTGCTTTTCAGGAATTGATGGAGCGCTTCATCAATTGGATGAGAACAGAAAAATGCGATTTTTTCTTTTTACGTCTTGAAGCGGCGGATGTTGAAAAAAACCGCATCGTCCAAAAGCTGTCACATGTGTACTATGTGGGCGGTCTCACTCGTCTTGAAGCGCCGCCTGTTCACTTGGAAATGCCATCAACAGTTGAAGATGTGATCATCAGTCTGCCGAATGAAAAGGAATACGATGAGGCGGTGTCACTCGCTTATCAGGCTTTTGTGAAAAGCCGGTATGCCCTCGATCCATTTTTAGACCAGAACGTCGTCCAGCATTTCTATCAAGAATGGATGAGAAATAATGTTCTCGGACGTGCAGATATCAATATCGTAGCAAAGGTGAACGATGAAGTCGTGGGCTTGATACAAGGGATGACCAAGGGCGATGAGCTGGCGCTTGAGCTGTTTGCGATTAGACCGGATGTACAAGGAAAAGGGATCGGGAAAAAGCTGTTTATTGAGATGATGAAGGTCTCTTATGAGAGAGGGCATCGTTTTATTTCTGCCGGAACGCAGCTGCATAACACAACCGCCATTCAGCTGTATGAAAAGATGGGCTTTAGAACAACAAATGCCTTCTTGTATTACCATGTATGGCCGAAAAAAGGAGAGAGGTAAGATGGCGCATTTCTACATTGGAGATCGCAAAGTGGGGGATGGTGCGCCTGTCTTTATCATTGCAGAGGCAGGCATTAACCATGATGGAAAGCTGGATCAGGCGCTTGCTTTAATTGATGTGGCAAAAGAAGCAGGTGCCGATGCAGTGAAGTTTCAAATGTTCCAAGCTGATCGGATGTATCAAAAGGAACCAGGTTTATACGAAACAGCCAAGGGAGAAGAGGTGTCCATTTTTTCCTTAGTGGAACAAATGGAACTGCCGCCAGAATGGCTCCCGGTATTATTAACCCGCTGTGAGGAAAAAGGGCTAATATTTTTAAGCACAGTGTGTGATGAAGAATCGGCGGATTTATTAAATCAAACCGATCCGAAAGCTTTCAAACTGGCATCCTATGAAATCAATCATTTGCCTCTTTTGCGACATACAGCTTCTTTTCAAAAGCCCATCATTTTCTCAACTGCCGGGGCCACTATTGCAGATGTTCATGAAGCATATGAGGCGATTACAAGCGTGCAAAACGATCAGGTTGCCATCATGCATTGCGTCGCAAAGTATCCAGCACCTAGAGCTTACACGAATCTTCGTGTGCTCCAAACCTTAGCTTCCGCTTTTCCTGAGGCAGTCATCGGTTTTTCCGATCATAGTGAGCATCCTACTGAAGCCCCTGTTGCTGCTGTGAAGCTTGGGGCAGCCATGATTGAAAAGCATTTTACGATAGATAAGACGCTGCCTGGCGCCGATCATTCCTTTGCGCTCGATCCCGAAGAATTAAAGGAAATGGTTCAGCATATTCGAGCGGCGGAAAAGGACCGAAATCAATCAGAAACAGACGCTTATTCTGTGTCAGAGGAGCTCCTTGGCAGTTCTTTTAAAACGACAACAGCCATTGAAGGGCAGATTCGTGAATTTGCGTATCGAGGGATTTTTACGACAAAAGATATTGCAAAGGGCGAGACATTGACCGAAGAAAATCTAGCCGTATTACGTCCAGGACAAAAAAGCCAAGGTCTGCATCCGCGGTACATGGAGATTTTAATTGGCGTCAAGGCTGTCAGAGACATTCCAGCCCATACAGGGGTTTCGTGGAAAGATGTGCTCATGCAGGAGTCTACAAATGATCAATGATGTGCTCTTTGTCATACAGGCTAGAATGGGCTCAACAAGACTGCCAAAAAAGGTGATGAAACCAATCGGTGGTATGGCGTTGATCGATTTTATCGTTGAACGGGTAAAGCAATCAACTTATTATAATCACAAAACGCAGAACCTCATGATCGCCACAACAGTCGAAGCAGAAGATGATCTATTGGCTCATTATTGTTTATCAAAGGGCTATAAGGTATTTCGTGGCAGTGAGATGGATGTATTGCAGCGATTCGCAAAGATAGCTCAACATTTTGAACCACAAACCATTGTACGTTTAACGGGAGATAATCCATTTATAGATCCAGCGCTTTTGTCGAAAATGCTTGAAGAACATAGACAGAAGAAGGCTGATTACACGTATACGACCGGAACACCACTCGGTATTTCCGGGGAAATGATCAACGCAACTATTTTACGTAAAATCGACAATTTCCCCCTTACGCAGCCGGAGCGTGAGCATGTCACGCTGTATATCCGAAAGCACCCTGAGCAATTTCAACTGCAATTATTCACACCGCCCAAAGAACTCGCATATCCTGCTTATCGATTCACGATTGATACAGAAGAAGATTATGTATTTGCCACCCGTTTACTTGAAAAAGCCGGTGGGTCTAATGCAGTGCCTACAGCTGAGCTCATCACCATTTGTGAACAAGATCCTAATATGGTTCGGTTGAATCAATTTGTGAGACAGAAGGATGCTGAATGAATAAAAAAATCATGATTGTTGTGTACGGTGGTTTTTTAAGAGGAATGGGGCATATCGTTAGAATGAAACGTCTGGCAAAGGAACTGATTCAAGAAGGAAACGACTTATATTTCTATACAAATGAACAGATTTGTGTAGAAATGCTCTCGCATCCAGCATGGCACGTTCATTTGGTGCAGGAATCAAACGTATTCCTTCAAATGGATCAGGACATAAAAGAGCTAAATCCTAATCTTCTGCTAATCGATGTCCTTGATTGTGACCTTCAGTTCCTTCGATCGATCAAAGCGTCCTCCAGAAATGCAAAACTGGTCTTATTTGAAGAAGAAAGAACAGAAGCTTGCCAGCTTGCTGATGCTGTCGTAAACGGCATTTATGGTGGACTAGATGAAAAGCACCTGCAAGTAAATGGAACGGACTACTTTTATGGAACACCTTATTTATTGTTAGATCACGAGATCAGCAAATTAAAAGACACATATGAGGTTCGCAAAGAATGTAAGAAGGTGGTGATCAGCCTTGGGGGCAGTGATCCAGGCGGATTATTATTAAAGGCTGTATCAGCCCTTCTCGAAGCAGGCCATTTACACATTCTAGCGGTTACAGGAAAAGCCTCTCGCATCGAAGAAGAAATCGAGGCTGCACATATTCAATTCATTCGTCATACGGATCAATTACCTACCCGTCTTGCAGAAGCCGATCTAGCGATTGTTGCTGGCGGGATGACGTTATATGAGGCCGTTTGTATCGGGGTGCCCAGCATTGTCCTTTCACAAGTAGACCACCAAGCAGTGACAGCCACTCGTTTTGCACAAAGGGGAGCCTGTCACCATCTTGGATTAGGTAGCCTTGTGGATGAAAAGGATATATGGCGTGCTGTTCGAAGGCTGTCCGGCAGCTACTTTCTCCGCAGGAGCATTCATCTCAATGGACGGTCACTCATTGATGGAAAAGGAACCGAACGAGTGAAAAACATTCTTATATACCTCATGAATCATCACCAAAAAGAACATAAGGATGTGTAGATGTGAAGGGAGTTATTTTAGCAGGAGGAAAGGGATCACGACTGGCACCTTTAACAAAGATTTTCAATAAGCATTTATTGCCGGTTGGCCCATATCCGATGATTTATTGTTCATTGTTCAAATTGAAAGAAGCGGGAATTTTAGAAGTAATGGTCATATCACAAGCAGAACAAATCCCGCTGTTTCAAAAGCTGCTTGAAGGCGATCAGGAACTGGGGATGAACATCGTGTATCAGGTCCAGCCAGAAGCTTCTGGAATTTCAGACGGCTTATCCTACGCAAAGCCCTTTGTAGAAGGGGAAAAGTTTGTGCTCATGCTTGGTGATAATGTATTTGAGGATTCGCTAACCCCTTTTGTTGAAGCCTTTCAGCAGCAAGAAAGTGGTGCGAAGGTTCTGTTGAAAGAAGTGGCAGATCCAAAGCGGTTTGGCATTGCAGAAATTGATGCCACCCACCACCGAATTGTATCAATTGAGGAAAAACCGGAGTATCCGCGTTCATCCTACTGCGTCACGGGCATCTATTTTTATGATCAAGAAGTCTTTCAATATATTGAGAAAATCTCGCCGTCAGATCGAGGCGAATTAGAGATTACAGATGTAAACAATCTCTATATCTCAAATAGCCAGCTGACCTATGATATGTTAAAAGGGTGGTGGATTGATGCAGGAACACATGAATCTCTCCACCAAGCATCGACGAAAATGTTTGAAACGATGAAGAAAAAAGAGGGATACGAATGACGAAGTCTTATTTCATTACAGGCGGAGCGGGATTTATTGGACTGAATTTTGTGAAGCTGCTGCTTCAGGAGACAGATGTCCGGCTCACTGTTTTTGACAAGTTAACATATGCTAGTCATCCAGAGGAGATGGATGAATTATTAAAGCTGTCTCATTTTCGTTTTATTCAAGGGGATATCACCCTTCAACATGAGCTGGATCAAGCGTTTGATGAAGTCTATGATGCTATCATTCATTTTGCAGCGGAATCCCATGTTGATCGCAGTATTGAATCGGCAGAGCCCTTTATTCAAACCAATGTCCTCGGTACCTATCGTATGCTGGAGGCAGTCTTAAAGGGCAAGGCGAAAAAACTTATTCATATTTCAACAGACGAAGTATATGGAGATTTGGAACTGAATGATCCGGCTTTCACAGAACAAACACCACTTTCACCGAATAATCCTTATTCAGCAAGCAAGGCAAGCTCAGACCTGCTTGTAAAATCTTATATCCACACTCACCAATTACCCGCAATGATCACACGATGCAGCAACAACTACGGACCGCATCAGCATGAAGAGAAATTAATACCGACGATTATTAGAAAAGCAATCAATGGAGAAAAAATCCCGATTTATGGAGATGGCCAGCAGATTCGCGATTGGCTGTATGTAGAGGATCATGCGAGAGCTGTAAAGCAGGTCCTTGAAAACGGAACAGCTGGGCAGGTGTACAATATCGGCGGTGGCAACGAGAAAACGAATCTCGATTTGACCAAAACCATTCTGACGCAGCTCGGGATCAGTCATGACCGTATTGCGTTTGTTGAAGACCGTAAAGGACATGACAGACGGTATGCGATTGACGCCAGTAAGCTAAAACGGGAGCTTGGCTGGACGCAGGAGACGTCATTTGAAGCAGGTATTGAAAAAACGATCAATTGGTATCGTGCCAAATATGATCAGAGCGAAGAAGGGTGACCGATGAAAGTTTTAATCACCGGTGCAGGCGGGCAACTAGGGAAGGAATTGAGCAGACAGCTTAAGGAGAAAGACATCACCGTCATTTCCTTAACGAGGAGCATGCTCAATATCGCAGATCAGCAAGCAGTCAGACATGCGATGAGACACTTTCGTCCTAATATTGTTGTCAGTGCAGCAGCATATACCTCAGTAGATCAGTGTGAAACAGAAACGGAAAAGGCGTATCTTGTTAATGGCATTGGCGCCTACTATACAGCGCTGGAGGCAAAGAACGTAGGGGCTGATGTGTTACATGTCAGTACAGATTATGTGTTTGACGGGCAAGCAGACACGCCTTACCAAGTCGATGCACAGCCAGATCCTCACACCATTTATGGAAAAAGTAAAAAGCTTGGTGAGGAATTGATTCATCTTGTATCAGACGAAGTGAAAATCATCCGTACATCGTGGCTATACGGACATGAGGGACATAATTTTGTGAATACCATCCTTCGGCTCGCAGAAACAAAGGATCATTTGCGCATCGTGAATGACCAAATAGGCTCACCTACTTATACAAAAGATGTCGCAGAGGCCATCATTCATTTATTTGATCAACAGGCAGGAATTTATCATGTCAGTAACCGAGAAAGCTGTTCCTGGTTTGACTTTGCGTCAGAAATTGTGACAAAAAGCGGCCTGTCTACGACCATTGAGCCAATTTCCACAGAAGAGTACGGCTTCCAAACACCTCGTCCAGCCTATTCTGTGTTAGACCTTCAAGCGATTGAAGCCACAGGTTGGAAGCCGAGACATTGGAAGGATGCGCTTCACGAATTTTTGCAGAAAGAAGGGAGATGGCATCAGCATGATTGATGGTGTACAAACGAAAAAACTCATGAAACATTGTGATGATCGCGGCTTTTTTGCAGAGCTCATTCGAGATGATGAGCCCATGCTGCAACGTTTTGGGCAGGCATCGTGGTCGAAAAGCTTTCCAGGTGTGATCAAAGCCTTTCATTATCATGAAAAGCAAGATGATGTTTGGTTTTTCCCAGCAGGTCATGCTCAGGTCGTTTTATACGATTTGCGTGAGGACTCTCCTACAAAGGGTCAAACCGATGTGTATTATATGGGGGAAGACAATCCAATGCTCCTCCTCATCCCAAAGGGTGTCGCACATGGCTACCGGGTACTAGGCGAGACGCCGCTGCAAATTGTCTATTTCACGACAGAATCCTATGACCCGAAAAACCCAGATGAAAAGAGAATCGCTTGGAATGACGAGACAATCGGATTTGATTGGGAAACGACATTTAAATAAAGAACAAAGGCCTTTCGCAGGAGAAAGGTCTTTTTTTGTTGAAATACATTCTATAAGTGTCATTTTATGTATTTTTCTAAGTTAAGCAGAAAAGGGATGTGGATGAGTTTGTCTAAAAGAATTGCATTTGTAACAGGGGCAAGTACAGGGATTGGAAAGGCAATCGCCATAAAGCTTGCCGCCCAGGACCATGTAAAGGTCATCATCAATTCTAGAAATCAATCCTTACTAGAAGATGCGCGGCAGCATATTGAGCGTATGGCAGAAACAAAGGAGCCGGTGTCTCTTTTCTGTGGTGATATGTCGCATGAAGGAGTGCGAGCTGAGGCCTTTGCGGCAATAGATCAAGAGTTTGGCAGACTGGATGTGTTGATTAATAACATTCCAGGAGGGAAGCCAGATACTTTTAATTCATGTGAAAGTGAGCAGATGCTGGCAGCATTTTCTCAGAAAGCCCTAGCGTACATTGATATGATGAAACGTGCGGCAGCGATGATGAAAAGACATGAATATGGCCGGATCATTCAAATTGTCGGGAACCTTTGGAAGGAACCTGGTGATCAAATGTTTACGAACAGTATGATGAATGCAGCGATTATCAATGCTAGTAAAAATGCAGCCACACAGCTTGCGCCTTCAGGGATCACAGTGAATTGTTTAAACCCAGGATTTATTGCTACAGATCGATATGAACAGTTTATCGAAAACATGATGCGTGAGCAGTCATTATCACGGGAAGAAGCTGTACAGGCTGTTGCGTCAGGGATCCCGAT
Organism: Bacillus sp. FSL M8-0266; assembly: GCF_038613425.1. Lineage (NCBI taxonomy): Bacteria > Bacillati > Bacillota > Bacilli > Caryophanales > Bacillaceae > Bacillus > Bacillus sp. FSL M8-0266. The sequence goes on along the minus strand of NZ_CP152015.1, from coordinate 3,498,093 downwards.
GCAAAGAGTAGGTTCAGCGAGTGAAATGGCTTCATTGGCGGCATTTATCGCATCAGAGGAAGCCTCCTATGTCACCGGACAGCAAATATCTGTCGATGGTGGTTCGATGAAAAGTATATAAATATGAAAAACCCGCTATATGCGGGTTTTTTGTTGAAAACGAATCGGCAGTATATGCAGCCGATCGATAAAAAGGGCAAGCTGTTCAATTGGCGCCACCATTGAGATGCGGACATGATGTCTTCCATGTGTTCCAAACACACCCCCAGGCGTCACGACGACATTTGCATGCTCGAGTAAATAGTCGGCAAATGCATGAGAATCCTCGAAATCATCAGGAATCGGTGCCCACAAATAAAAGGCGCCGGCTGGACGTTCAATGGTCCAGCCAAGCTGCTTCTCCGCTTGACGGATGAAGAAAGCCATTCGTTCAATGTAGACTTCTTTCAATGATTGAATATGACAGTCATCACTTTGTAAAGCGACGGTGGCGGCATGTTGAAATCCACCATACATACTGACAAACACATGATCCTGGAAGGCGTTAATGGCATGAATGATGTCCTCATTGCCTACAGCAAAAGCGACTCTCCATCCTGCCATATTGAATGTTTTGGATAAAGAATATAATTCCACTCCTACGTTTTTCCCAAGAGGAGCCTTTAGAAAGCTCACTGGTTTTTGCTCATAATGAAAGGAACCATAAGCAAAATCATGAATCACATGCAGATCGTGAGCGGACGCAAATTCTGCAGCCTCTTCAAAAAAAGCTTCATTCGCCACAGCACCAGTTGGGTTATTCGGATAATTTAAGAAAAGCACCTTTGCCTTTTTTAACACGTCTGGATCAATTGAAGAGAAATTCGGCAAATAGCCATTTTTCTTTTCAAGCTGGATGCAATGTGGCTTTGCGTCCGCCATCAAGATACCTGAATGATATTCTGGGTATCCCGGATCGGGGACGAGGGCAATATTCCCTGGATCAAGCAGGCACTGACTCATCACATAAAGCCCTGTTTTTCCTCCATTGAAAAGGGCAATTTCCTTCTTCCGGTCAACCTCAATGCCGAATTCCTTTCTGTAGAAATCTGCAATGGCTTGCTTGAAAAAGTCAAAGCCTCTAAAAGGTGCATATTGCTGAAATTGCAAAGAGCCTGCTGCCTCTTGAAGGGCATTCACAATGTGCGCCGGAGTAGGAAGATCAGGATTTCCCTGACCAAGGTTCACAATGTTCGCTCCGTGTTGTGTTTTATGCGCAATTTTCTCAAATACGGTTCCAAATTTTTGTTCTGGCAGCCGTTCAATCATGTTAGATGGTAAGATCTTCACCACGACATCCTCTCTTTCTTATCCCTTCACTAATTCATCCATTAACTGAATGGCTGCCTGCTTTTGAATGTTACGGATGGAGGCGGCAACATCCTGAGAAGACGACCCTTTTAATTCAAGAGACACGATGCCATTAAATGCTTCAAATAAAGATAGATCTACAAAGGTTCCTTTAGGTGGGACAGATTCGCTGATGATGACAGTATCTCCAACTAAAGTGTCCTGCGGAATATGCACATGATCAATGGTGATGTGTGTGGCCTCAGGCGGAATGTGTCCGCTCTCTTTGAAATGCTGAGGGTATAAATGACAGTCTGCTACATAATGCGTATGTCCAGAAAGTAGTTCTTTTGGCAAATTAGCTTTTTTTCCATCGACTAATACATCAATCAGCAACTTAGCCATATCCACCCCAAAGACCTTTTTGATATTCGGAATCATATTCCAGCCAGCAAATCTAGCTGCTGATTCGATCAGTCCGGTTTCTCGATGTTTCATAAGCTTGATTTCTGTATGAGTGGCACAGTTTTCAAGACCTAATCCTTCATTTGCTTTCCTCGCTGCCTCAATGATGATTTGCTGGGCTTCATTGTCTAGGATCGACGGAGTGATATGAGCCGTTTCTGTAAAGCCGATTTGAGGGGTCTTATCATGAATGACAAAAGGGATATATTCACCCTCAACAACTAATCCTTCTACACTGACATAATCAGAATAGCCGTCGTCTTGATACCAATCCTCGTAAGCCCCCTCTAAGTACGTTTCAGCGACAAACGGTGCTTCATACGTCACAGCGTTTGGAACGGGAATGGTTTGCAAATAGGATTGTACGTTTAAAAAGAGATCATCACTGCCGGATCGGTCATGAAAAAGGGTCACGCCAATGGAGCTTGCTAAATATGTAGGCTTTAAAATAAGCGGTGTACCAATATGTTCAATGGCTTGCTGAAAATCAGCTAAAGTCGTGACAGGCTGAGTTTTTACTGCTTTGACCCCAGCTGCGTTGAATGCAGCCCTCATTTGGCTTTTATCACGCGCTAATTCAGCTGCCTTTACCCCAGCGCCGCGCAGCCCAAGTCGCTCAGCGGCTTTTGCCATTGGTGCAATGAATAATTCATTATTGGTGGTGATCGCATCCGCTTTGAAAAAGGAAGCGACGCGAACTAGGTCGTCCACCACCTCTTCCTCGGATTTTAGATAATCATCATGTGCCCAGTAAATCGAATCTGGGTGTTCAAAAGAAGGGTTTTTGTCAAAATAATCTCGATCTTTGATGACCGCAATAGAGTATTTTTCGATTAGCTCAGTGTGTCCCTTTGTAATAGCAAAAGGTCTCAGGATATAAGAAACGATATGATACGATGCAGCCACGCTTTCGTAAAACATATGGGGCGGGCATCCTCCTAGATCAGCAATGACAAGTACGGTTTTTTTACTCAATGAAAGCACTCCTTTTTATCTAGCGGTGTAACCGCCATCTGCTGTGACAACACTTCCAGTCATATAGCTGGATAGATCAGAGGCGAGAAACAGCATGACGCTCGCAATTTCTTCGGGTTTTCCGAGACGAAGTAATGGGTTCACCTTTGCTTTTTCCTTTTTAACAACCTCAAGGCTTTCTGAATGATTGTCTGAAAAGGATTTTTCATTTAATGGTGTATCAATAATGCCTGGGGCGATACAGTTCACTCTGATTTGATGGGCGGCATAGTCGACCGCCATCGATTTGGTGAGCTGGATGACACCGCCCTTTGTTGCGTTATAGGCAGGGATGTCAGGCCAGCCGACAAGACCCCCGACAGATCCGGTATTGATAATACTTCCGCTTTTCTTTTCAAGCATATGCGGCAAAGCATGCTTACTCATGAGAAATACACCCGTCAGGTTGACCTGTACAATGTGATTCCAATCCTCCAGCGTCATCTCGTGAACGGGAGAGACAATTTCAATGCCTGCATTGTTAATCAGCACATCGATTGTCCCAAACTGGGTCAGCACAGACTGAACGGTTTTTTGACAGTCAGACTCATTCGTAATATCTGTTTTGAAAAACGCAACATGCTCGTGCGCCAATGATTCGACGAGCTGTTTGCCGCTTTTTTCATTGATGTCAGCCACTGCGACTTTTGCTCCGTGCTCAAGGAAAAGCTTGACTGCGGCAAGCCCAATTCCCGATGCACCTCCTGTAATCAGGACGACTTTTCCGTCGAGGTTCATTTCTTCACCTTAGACGTTTTTGGCTTCAACCGATTATAGCGGGGAGGGAAGAAGAGATTAATAGACTTTGATGCTTCCGGCTTTGGATTTATCGCACCGTGGTCTTCCCTAGGGTCACAAAAGTAGGTAGTACCAAATTCCATTTTCTCTGTAAAGCCTTCAATCGTCATATCATAACCTCCGCTAATGCAAATGCCGATTTGTTCATTCTGGTGTTTGTGAAAAGGCATTTCTCCGCCATTTCCAGGAATGTTGGCTATCATGAGCTCCATCCAATCCTCAACAAAAAAGGTCACTTCCATGCCAGGAAGTAAATCTCGTGTTTTGAAAATGTCTAAGAAATAAGTAGGAGGCGCCGTGTATTCTTCGCCATCTTTTAATCTCTTAATATCAATAGCAATCACTTCTTCATCTGTCAGGTTAGAAGCGCCGTGAGGGACAAAAGGTGGTGCGATATACGCTGATTCTAAAGGGGTAAGCAATTGGGTCGATGGGCCGACTGTCATTTGAAGCTCGCCTTTTAATACGATGCCGATTTGTGCTTCGGGATGCTCGTGAGGTTTAATGATCGTGTGAGGAGGGATGTATGAGATGAGCACTTCCGTATCACCTCTGACCGTGGAATATTGTGTGACACCATTCTCCCATTCTATTTTTTTGGCTTGTGGAAAATATCGTTCTTGCGTTTTTTGTTCAGTTTGCATATTATATCTCTCCTTTTCCGAATATGGACCAGCTCATAGGAATACTTTTAAACGTTCGAACGAAGGTGAGGCCATATGTGGCTCTGGCTACCTCATTGGTTAAAGCGAAATCAAATTCGCCGTCTCTTACTTTTTGTGCGGCAGTACTTGTCGAATTGACTAGCTCAAATTCAGCATTTTGGTGAATGAAATATTGAATCAAATTGACAGGTGCAGGGTGAGAGACAATTTTTAAATGGTGGAGCATTTGTTCTTGAAATGGAAAATCTGGTCTGACAGCCAAGCCATACATGGGTGTGTCACATCTGAAAATTTGTAAGAGCTGCAGGTCAGGTCTCATGTAGAAGTGTTTGATTCCTTCGTATGCGTGTGGAACGAGAGTGTATTGGAGTGCGTGAGAGAGAGTATGTTCAATGCAAGTTTCGAATGTGTCATAAAGGGATAGTTTCGTATGAGTGCCGAGAGTAGTGGTGGAATGAGAGATGAAGTGTTTTGCTGCGTATTCACTGCTTGTCCCCTTAGGGCCTAGTGTATTGACTGTAAACATCTTAGGTGAAACGATGGGCTCTTCTTTGAAATGAAAAACATCATTCTTTAAGATCATGTTTACCATCCAATCTTTTTCAAATTTTTACTAGATTATAAAAAATAAAATTGGCAATTGTCAACAAAATTTATAAAAAATGTATTTTATGATGATATTAAAAATTGATCTAAAAAACTGCACATACCTAGATGTGCAGTGAATTGAACTTACGTTTCAAATGTGTTTTTATGTTTCTGCTGTAAGGTTCGTTCACGTTTATAGCTGACGAAGCTAATAAGAAAACCAACAAGCGTAACGAGAGCACATACAAGCCCTACCGTATGATAGCCGAAATGGACATAGACAGGTCCCATAAGAGCGGAACCAAGCATAACGGCAAGATTGGACGCAAGGCTGTAAAAAGCCATCACTTTGCCTCGGTGGGTTTGGGAGCAGTCACTTAGAACAGTGCTCAAAAGCGTGACAGATAAACTTTGCATGGCACCCCAAATAAATAGGGCAAAAATCAGCAATGTCCATGAGAAAGGAGCATAAGGAAGTAAGGCGAGAACGAGCGTAATGCCGCCCAGCACAAAGAAAAGAGAACGAGTTTTGCCAAACCAGTCTGCTAATTTCCCTGTAAATACACTCATGGAAAAACCGACACCGTAAGCCATGATCAGAAGTCCTGCCGTCGATTGCCCTCCAGAAAACAAACTTTGTAGATACGCTCCTAAAAACGAGTACATGCCATAAAATCCAAGCATATTACAAAATGTCACGGTCAAATAGGCGGGGACACGATCAATTTTCAAAGCTCCCCATAAAGAGCCAGCTTTCTCCCTAGCTTGAGGTGTTCCTGTATTCGCTGTGGCGGTTTGTTTACGAGATTCAAGGATGACGAGCAGCAGGACAATGAGACTCATGATGGCGAAAATCCAAAAGGTCCATCGCCAGTTTAAACTCTGCCCGATGAAGGCGCCAATTGGTACACCAAGGACAAGAGAAAGAGACCAACTCGACACAATGAGCCCCATCACTTTGCCTCGATATTCATAAGGAACCCGGTCACCCACAAGCGCATAGGCTGTTGGCACAAATACACCGGTCGCCAGCCCAGAAATAGCACGGCCTGCAAAAAATACGGCCAGATTCGGGGCAGCCGCACACATTACGGTGCCAATCAAAAAGAAAGAAAGCCCGATAATCAGGCATAGCTCCCTTGAATACCGGTCCCCTAAAGGAACAAGCAGCGGGGCTCCAACCAGCACAGCTAACCCATAAATGCTGATGGAAAGGGCGAGAATATCAAGAGAGTGCTGAAAAGAGTTTGATAAATCAGGCAGCAGTGGTGAAATCACCAGTTCTTCCGATCCCGCCGCAAAGACGCCAAGTGTGAGCGCAATGGCAAGTGTGATGGGAAATGTTTTAGAAGCCTGGCTGTCTAAAGATTCTTTCATCAGGTGATCCCTCCAAACTTGCTTTTTCATTCAATTCCGTTAAAATAAATTCTACCATTATTTAGTTTTATTTTACATTTCGCATCATAAGTATTATCATAAAATACTTTTCAAATGGAACGATTTTTGGATAGGAGAGGTACGAATGAAAATCACCGGTGTTGATGTGCATATTTTAAATGAATTGAAAGAAGATGCCCGCTTATCTATGAGGGAATTGTCCAAGCGGGTCAATTTATCCGCACCTGCGGTAGCAGAAAGAGTGCGTAAATTAGAAGATGCAGGGATTATCGAAGGGTATTCGGTTCAGGTTAACTATAAAAAATTAGGGCTTATGATTGACTGCCTGCTGGAAGTCACAGTGCTAAACGGGGAGTATCAACGTTTTGTGGCTTTTATGAATCAGCATCCACGCGCTTTTTTTGCTTATCGAGTGGCAGGGCAGTCATGCTTTTTCATTAAGCTGTCTGTCGCTTCCCTTGAAGAAATTGAAGCCTTTATTCAGGCAGTGTCTGGGTTTACCAAAACAGTATCTCATATCGTCTTATCAGGGCACTCTTTTTCTCATCCCATTCAGGAACGTGTGAAACCAATAGAAGAGCCAGAAGTGACCGTGGTGAAATAAAAAGTTTCAGATTGTTGACACAGGGCTAAAATGATCTTTATTTTAGCCCTGTGTCTTCTTTTTGATATATATGCATCGACAAGGTCTTTTATGATTTCCCTTATATTTGTCTTTTTATTGTTTATCTTTATATTAATTGTTACTTTAATCTATCTTGTTTATTACACATCATTGGCTTACTAATTAGCTTTCATTCATCAATTTATTTAATTTGTTTCCAAAAAAATAACCTTTTTTTGCTAAAATATTCGTATAGTAATAATTTGAGATTAAAGGAGTCAATTCTTTTGAAGCTTTTAAAAGTAATAGATTACGCAGCATTAATGGATATGCACAGAACAAGAAGCAAAGAAAGTCACTATAATAATTTGCCTATTGACGTAGGTAATAGAGATCATTTTTTTGGTGCTCAGCCAATTGATTTAGAATTTCACATCGATAACCATACAGCAAACTTAAAAAGTGGAATATTTTCTTTTAATTCAAGCATCAAATCTGGTGAAGATAAGAATGACAAGGTTTCTGGGGAAGTGTTTTTACGAAAAGAGTCAAAGTACAAGCCCAATATAATCTTCGTACATGGATGGCGCATGGATTCATACGACAGAATTAAGAAGATTTATCACGATAAAATCGTTAAAAATTATGATTGGAATATGTATTACTACACGCTGCCTTATCATTTCGATAGGGAACCACAAAATTCAACATATTCAGGTGAACACATGATTAGCGCCAATATAAGTCGAACAGTGCATTCTTCCCAGCAAGCTATTGTTGAACTTAGAGGGCTGATTAAATGGATCAAGATAAAATGAAGGTGGGGAAATAATCGTAGTTGGCATTAGTTTAGGAGGGTGGCTAACAAACTTATTAGCAACAGTCGAAAAAGACGTGAATATTGTTGTATCAGCTTTTTATGCGAACAATATTGCGCATTCCATTTGGAATACTCTTCCTGGTAAGTATATACGCAGAGATCTGGAGGAACATGGAACAACGTATGAAGAACTCGACAAAGCTTGGGACATTATGAACCCTAGTAAAGCAAAACTTCTCGTAGACAAAGAAAATGTACTCTTAATATCAGGAAAATATGATATGTATATCGACATAAACGATGCTGATACTCTGTGGAATAGCTGGAATCAACCTAAAAGGCACGTATACAGTTGTGGGCATGCTGGAATTGTTCTATCTAGAAATAGAATAGCAGCTGACACACTTCAATTTATTGAAAGTAGGCTAAAGAAATAAAATGATGTTCATCCTAACTGCATTGTTGTGGACCATGAGTTTAGTTTTGTTTCTTACTTATCCTGAAAATGAAAAAACAAGATGGGGCAGCTTTATTGGATTTTTGGTGGCTTTGGTGGTTTAAGTGTAATTTTGTCGTATTACTTGGATGGTTCATCTAGCCATCTACAGCTAATCCATTACATCATCGCTAGGACACTATGGAACAGCATATGCAATTATGATTTTCGACCTTGTGTTCTCAGAAATAATCACAAGTAAAAAGCGAAGTTTCATTTGGAAAATAATTTTGTTCATACCCGTAATCATTATGCAGATTTACTTTACGGAATTTCCTCAATGGCAAACACATCATGTAGTTCTTTCTTTATGGGTCGTACCATATGTCTTTATTTCAATAGGTTTGATGGTTTATGCAGCATATACAGAAAAGAGTATAACAAGCAAAAGACAAAAGGTTTATACATGTCTAGTTGTTGTTCCAACACTTGATGACACATTCAGTCATGCCAATCGAAAACGCACCGAGCGTTAATGCAAAAATAGCGATAGGGAAGTTTTTCATGATGTGATCACCCTTCTAAAAAAATACATAAAAAGGCTTCGGAAAGATCCGAAGCCTTAAGAGTTTATCATACATGAAAATAAGACGCCAGCTGCTCGTTTGCTAATCGGTTTCCGACAAAGAAGGAACCAAATTCGCCGTAGCGTGCACTGACTTCATCAAAGCGCATTTCATAAACCAATTTTTTGAATTGAAGCACATCGTCAGAGAAAAGAGTGACGCCCCACTCATAATCATCAAAACCGACGGAGCCTGTAATGATCTGCTTTACTTTACCAGCATAGCTGCGGCCGATTAAGCCATGGCTTCTCATGAGTGATTTACGCTCATCCATAGAGAGCATGTACCAGTTGTCGTTGCCGGAACGTCTTTTATCCATTGGATAGAAGCATACGTATTGAGAAGAAGGGAGCTCTGGGTATAGACGCGCACGTACATGCGGGTTCTCGTAAGGATCTCCGCCATCTCCGCCTCCTGCTAAGTAGTTGCTGAGTTCAACAACTGAAACGTACGAATAAGCTGGGATCGTAAATTCTGCTAGTCGTGTCTTGTTGAATTCAAGTTCAATTTCACCCAGTTCTTCCATGGTTGGACGCAAAATCATGAGCATAATATCTGCTTTTTGGCCGACAATACTATAGATTGTTTGGCTTCCAGCCTTATCGTGCTCAGCTATTTTCCATTTTTCTAATAGACCTGTGAATTCATGAAGAATCGCTTGGCGCTCATCACTTGTCAGCAGCTTCCAAGCTGTCCAGTCAAAGGTTCTAAAATCATGCAGTGCATACCAGCCGTCTAGTGTTTGAGCTGCTTCATTGGTTGTATGTTGTTCGCTCATTTATTTCACTCCTATTTACAGTTTTCCATCTGTTCCAACTATAACATAGTTTGTCCAAATGAAGATGTGATCAAAACTTGAACGACGAAGTCAGCTTTTATGGAAATTGATTAAATTAGTTTGAAAAATAAGAATTTAATTTGTAAGCGCTATAATGTAAGTTGGTAGTTTGAATTTAAGTAGAAGAAGAGTATGCTTAAAAGAGAACGCTTTTTTTGTAAAATCAAGGAGGGTATATAAGTGGCAGATATTTTTTCAACAGTTCAGGAAAAGGTTGCAGGTAAAGGAGTCAAGATCGTTTTTCCTGAGGGAATGGACGAACGCATTCTAACAGCCGTTCAAAAACTAGCAGATGGCAAAGTCTTGCAGCCAATTGTTGTAGGTAAAACACAAGAAGTTGAAGCAAAAGCAAAAGAATTAGGTCTTACACTTGATGGTGTTGACGTGTATGATCCTCATACATATGAAGGTTTTGAAGAGCTTGTACAAGCTTTCGTAGAAAGACGTAAAGGCAAAGCAACAGAAGAGCAAGCAAGAAAAGCATTACTAGATGAAAACTACTTCGGTACGATGCTTGTGTACAAAGGTCTTGCAGACGGACTTGTGAGCGGTGCAGCACACTCAACTGCTGACACAGTACGCCCAGCACTTCAAATCATTAAAACAAAAGAAGGCGTAAAGAAAACATCTGGCGTCTTCATCATGGCTCGCGGCGAAGAGCAATATGTGTTTGCTGATTGTGCAATCAACATTGCACCAGACAGCCAAGATCTAGCTGAAATTGCAATCGAAAGTGCTAACACAGCCAAAATGTTCGACATCGAACCACGTGTGGCAATGCTTAGCTTCTCTACAAAAGGCTCAGCAAAATCAGACGAAACAGAAAAAGTATCTGAAGCAGTTCGTATTGCTAAAGAAAAGGCACCTGAGCTTGTACTTGATGGAGAATTCCAATTCGATGCAGCTTTCGTTCCTTCAGTAGCAGCGAAAAAAGCACCAGATTCCGTGATTAAAGGCGATGCTAGCGTATTTGTTTTCCCTAGCCTAGAAGCTGGAAACATCGGCTACAAAATTGCACAGCGCTTAGGTAACTTTGAAGCTGTAGGTCCAATCTTGCAAGGCTTAAACCAGCCAGTAAACGACCTTTCAAGAGGCTGTAATGCCGAAGACGTTTACAACCTTGCACTTATCACAGCAGCTCAAGCACTATAAAATAGCATCTCGGCTAAAACAGTCAGCGCGATAGATTCGTGCTGGCTGTTTTTTTATTTTGGACAAATGTGTACAATATAGAAAGAAAACAATCTGAACGTAGATAAAGCCGATAGGATGGGCAGGTGCTAAAATGGAGGATTTAATACATAAGCTTCAGCATAAGGTCGCGTTTTTAACTGATGCACAGAGGAGAATTGCAGATTATATCGTACAACATCCAATGGAGGTTGCGTTTTTAACTGTCGATAAATTAGCGTCAAAAGTCGGGACGAGTACAGCAACCATCATGCGATTCTCTGCTGCTGTGGGGTATTCTGGTTTTTCTGAGTTTCAAAAAGAGCTCCAATCAGCTATGAAGCATAAAGCCGACCCTCAAACAAGACTTGAGGCGAATCTCAAGCATTCAAATAAGAGTAAGCTCCTGCATAACCATGTAGAACTGCAATTTCAAAATATCCAGTACGCATTGGACAATATCACGGAAGAAACCTTTCAGCAAATTGTTGGGAAAATAGCCAACGCGCGCCACGTTTTGTGTACAAGTGTACGAAGTGGAAGACCTGTTGGCGAGTACCTGTCATTAGGAATCAATCGGCTATTGGGGAATTGCCAGTATATTGATGCAGATCAAAGTGACTGGGTGGATGATTTGGTTCATTTCAACTCGGATGATTTCATTATAGCTGTCAGCTATCCGCGCTATGCAAAGCGTATGAAGGATTTGATGGAAGCAGCGAAGTCTTATGGAGTGGAAGTCCTTTTAATTACAGACAGTTACAGCTCTCCACTAACCAAATATGCACAACATGTATTACCGTGTTCCTCAGCAAGTGTAGGCTCTCATAACTCTGTCGTATCTGCTATCTTTATCGTCGATTTCATCTTAAGTGCATTAGCGATGAATGATCCTGAAAGAACAAAACCACGTTTAGATCAAATCAATCATATGTTAACGAAAATGAGTTATCACACAACACAATAGTCGTGTGGGGACTCATTTTTTATTTTTTGAAAGCGCTTTACTAATTAAAAATGAGATGGTATGATCATATCACAAAAGTAATGTATATTACTTTAAATGAATTAAATGTAATGAATATAACTCAAAGGGGATGATGGAAACAATGAGTACTGTTCATTTCGTGTCAAATGATCTTATAGCTAGGGCAAGAAAGCTTAACTCGACCTTGCTGTCAGACGTGATGGAATGCACCGGCGCGATGGATCATCAAATCAAACCAGTTGCGAGAGGCATGAATGTAGTCGGCACAGCTTTTACCGTGAGCTTACGGCCAGGAGATAATCTGTTTCTTCACCAAGCGATTTATTCTGCACAAGTAGGCGATGTACTCATCGTTGATGGGAAAGATCATAGGGGTCACGCATATTTAGGAGAATTGATGGCTAGTTCAGCAAAAGCTGTTGGAATAGAAGGAATCGTAATCGACGGTCTTGTCCGCGATAAAGTCGCTTTAGAGGAATTAGCTTTTCCAATCTATAGTAAGGGGTTCACGCCGAATGGACCTTTTAAGGATGGTCCTGGTGAATTGAATGAAATCATCTCGTGTGGAGGGGTCAAAGTATCACCAGGTGACTTGGTCGTTGCAGATGATGATGGAGTAGTGATTGTCCCGAAAGAGAAAGCAGAAGAGATGCTGTCACTAGCTGAAGAGAAACTAGCGTATGAAAACCACAGATTAAAGACCATTCAACATTATATGAGCGAAGGAAAGCAGGATATCAGTCTCTTAGCGCCTGCATGGCTAGAGGGCAGAATGAAAAAATTCCAGGGATAGGGGAATCTGTGATGAAGATAGGCTTTATCGGTTATGGAGAAGCTGCATATGAGCTGTCAACGGGATTGAAAACAGAAGGATTAGATCATTTTTATGCGTATGATGTACTATTACAGAATGAGAAACTTGCTGGAACAATGAAAGAAAAAGCAGCCCGCACAGGCGTCGAATTAACAAGTAATGTGAGTGAAGTCATTGGAAAATCTGATATTGTTATTGCGGCTGTGCCAGCGAATAAAACCTTAGAAGTGGCTCAATCCGTATTAGATAGTTTGAAAAAAAATCAAGTATATGTGGATGTGTCGGCATCAACTCCAGATATCAAAAAACAAGTGGCAAACGAAATTGAAAAGCAAGAAGCTCTATTTGTAGATGTTGCCATGCTAGGATCTCTTCCAGTTAACAAACACAAGGTTCCAATCACTGCTAGCGGCAGTGGAACAGATCGATTCATTGAATTAACGAAAGAATACGGTATGAATATTACAAAAATCAGTGATCAGCCAGGAGATGCCTCAGCTTTAAAGTTAATAAGAAGCATTTATATGAAAGGGATTGTCGGTTTACTCATTGAATTTTTGGAAATTTCTAAAAAATATAATGTCGAAGATCAAGTGATTTCTTCACTAAGCGAAACGCTGGACAGCAAAAGTTTTGAAGAGACGATGAATCGTCTTGTGACAGGAAGTGCATTACATGCAAAAAGACGAGCGGTCGAACTACTTGGCTCTATTGAAATACTGGATTCAGCTCATATTGATGCGAGCATGTCCCGGGCAGCACAACAGAAGCTAGAGAGATTAGCAGATTTTCAATTCGTTGAACGGTTTAATGGGGAAAAACCAGCCAGCTGGGAAGAAGTCATTGACGTGATGCAGCAAGGGTGATGTTTGTAGGCGCTTTATTAAAATAAGGGGAGGCGAAGAAACGACATGGGTTTTATTGCATTGATTGTATTCATAGCCGTCATCATTATATGGAATGTCATCGTGAAACGAAATATGGGAGAAGCCATGCTATTAGGCTTTATTGCAACCACTTTGTTTGGCGGAATGGATGCATTAAGACTTTTCTGGGATGGTTTAATATTTGCATCCACATATGAGGTGCTTTATGCAGCCGTTGCGTTTGTGTTCATGGCCTATTTAATCGAAAAGCTGGAATTAATTCACGCACTCTTGCGCATCCTGAATTCGGTTGTCGGCAAGCTTCCTGGTGGAGCGGCTTATATGAGTACATTAGGTTCAGCAGTGTTAGGTGCTCTTTCAGGTTCAAATTCTGCAAACACAGCTGCCACTGGCTCTATCACGGCCTCTTGGATGATTAAATCAGGCTGGAGCCGAACCCATACGGCCACGATTCTAGCCGGGAATGGCGGACTTGGAGCCGCGCTGCCTCCGAACTCTTCCATGTTTATCATGCTGGGCTTTGCACCAGTTGCAGCCCTTGTATCTGAGGGTGATTTATATATTGCTCTTTTAATAGGAGGGCTGTATCAAGTCGTATACCGATTTATTCTTGTGTATATTCTGGTGAGAAAAAATAAAATCCAAGCGATGCCGCCAGATGATATTGTTCCCTTTAGAGAAGCTGTGAAACAGGGATGGAAATCGATTTTTATTTTTTTCGGTGCCTTGATCCCGATTATCATGACGATTGGTCCACTTGCAAACTACTTAAAAAGTAATCCAAACATTGGACCAGAGGCAATGGATCAAATTTCTTTAATTACGTGGATTCCGATTCTCATGATGCTGATTAGTTTAACAATTGGAAGAAAAAAGGCGTCTGCTTTAGATTGGTCTAAGTTTTTCAAATCGGCCATTCCTAAGTTTACAACGATCGGAGCATTGATGCTGTTTGCTGTTGCTGCTAGTCAGGTGCTTGCTGAATTAGGACTTGCAGAAGATTTGACGCAAATCACATCAGTACTTGCCATTCCGAAGTGGCTCATGGTGCTCATTGTTGGTGTTCTTGTCACGCTGGTAGCTGGACCATTATCTTCAACTGCCACATTAACAGCTGTTGGACTTGTCTCATTTTCAGCTTTAATCTCAGTCGGAGTAGATCCAGTTGTCGCTGTTGTCGCCATTCTTGCCTTTTCATCAACAGAAGGCGCTTCCCCGCCGGCATCAGGATCAATTTTTATCGCTTCTGGTCTTGCAGGAGCCCGTCCGGAGAAGACATTTATACCACTCATTCTTTACTATATGCTTCCGATTGTAGGAATTGGCTGGCTCATCGGAATGGGAATACTTCCAGTATAGAAAGGAGAAACACATGAGAGCATTGATGGAATGTTTATTTAAAGTGCTGCTTGTCCTTTTCTTAACGTCAGGTACCCTGTTGGTATTCGGTCAAATACTAGGGATTCTCTTGCAAAATGGAGATTTGATCATAGCAAGTACGAACCTATTCAAAAATCCAACACTGGTGTTAAGCGCTTTTTTTAGTCTTGTCGGTTTCTCTCTTCATTATATTCCTGAAAAGAAAGACACGTCATTTAGCGATCAACCATCAGCATCAGCTGGTGATTCGGTCAAATAAGCGTCAAAAGCTGGATTCAGTTGGTGGATTCAGCTTTTTTGCGCGTGTGAATTAGGTATAAAAACCCAATACCTACGATTCATTTTTCGTTGAATTCGTTTTCAATCATATGCCTCTTGTGCTAGGAAATGGTAACATAACGGAGGACTATTTGAGGGATAGAGGTGTTTGACGATGTCTGGAGCTATCATCGGTTATACAACAGCCTTGTATTCGTTAAAGGCAGACATATCCATAAAAAAAGAACAAATCATAGAACTGAGCATGTGTCGAAAAGAAATAAAAGAAGCAAAGTCTGCTCTGGCAGATGCTAACAAGAAAATGACTTATCCAGATCTGACATCACATACATGGTTTGGCCATCTTGCAGATACGTTTGATGACATTCGAGACGAGGTGGCATCCGCCAGTCAAGAGATAAAAGGTGTACAGCTGATTAATCTAGTGAATCGAATTGATGAGAAAATCAGTGACTTAAAATCAGAGATTCATACGTTAGAACATGAGATCCATTCTGTTGAAAGAAAAATAGAGAAAGTAAAGCAGAAACAATTGGAAGAAAAAAGAGGGAAGTCACATGAGTAGAGAAATCAAAATAGATGCCAGTGAAATCAAACGAGTTTTACAACATGCAAAACAATCAGGCGCTCAAATGAATGCAAAACTTCCAACATCCATCAAAGGGAGAAACCAGCTCATAGCAGCAGACACATTAGAAAAAATCAATCAACAGTTGAACGAATTAAGTACATCCTACATAGGCATTCTTCAGAAACAGCTTGTACAAACAGAACAAGCGGTGAACACCATGATCGAAACGGACAAGGCGCTTGCCTCCAGCAGTAAAAGAAAATAAAGGAGAACGCAATGAAAACCCTTGACGCTTTTGCGCTAATAAACGGAATGGACCAAACGCTGAATACATTAAAGCAGCAATCACAACAAATCAGCTCCATAGAAAAACAAATCCATCAGATCATCTCACTTGATGGCGCACTAAAGGGAGAGGCGGGACAAGCCATCCGCTCCTTTTATACAGAATGTCATATTCCCTTCCTGCAATTCTTTCAGGTCATCATTGAGGAATACAGCACTGCGCTGAAAAGCACAAAACAGGCGCTTCATGCTCTTGAACCAAATCAACACGGCTTGATCTCACAATCATTTATTGAACACGAACTAGATCAAGGACTAAAAAAAGCCGAGCGCACGATATCTGAGATTGTAACAGATGTAAACCATGCCATCGCCAGAATTGGTCATATTGTTCATTTGCCAAATGTAGACGAATCAGCTTTTCAGCAGCGCTATCAAAAAGCATGGCTCGAGACCTCAAGAACCATTGGTCTGCTTCATGCATTTGACAGAGAGCAGACAAGCGCTTTACAAGAAACAAAAAGCTCCCTTCAAACAATGAAGCAATTCATCAACACGTTAAGCACCATGTTCACCGGCCCAAAAATCGACATCACCACCTATCAAAAAGGGTCTATTTTCAAAGATGGAAAAGAAGAAAAAATAAGCAGTAACGTCGGTGGATTGAATGACAAAATAGACAATCCGAAAGACAATAATCCGATGATGATCATGCTGAAGAAGCTGAGAGAGAAAGAACGGACGGATGTGGAGACGGTTGTTCTGGATGACACACATAAATACATCAACAAACAAGTCACAGTCAACGACCCATCCCTTACGACATTGCAAAGGGAAGCCGTGAACGGGAAAAACAAGATTCATAGAGACATCAGGGTCATAAATGGTAAACTATACAACGTCAAAGGCATTAAAAAATTAAAAGAATTCGATATCGCAGATGAAGTTGTCACCGACTCATCCGATATTGATTTTATTGGCGGTCGATACACCGTTTACGCCAATAAACAAATCATCCGAACGTATATCACAAACGGTGAAATAAGAATAGAAGAAGTAGACAAAATCCCAGAAAGCCGGAGCCGAGGCAACGCGAAGCGCATATTAGACGGTGAAGTTGTCTCAACAACCGAAAACATCATCCTAGAATACAGCGGAATCTACGACGGTTATCGAGCCGTAACCGGCAAAGACCCCGAAACCAGCCAAAACATCAGCAGAACAGAACAAGCTCTGTCCGCAGCTTCAATTATCCCAATCGCGAAAATAGTGAAGGTAGGGAAATATGTCTTTAAGATAGATCAAGGGAAGAGTGCGGTGAAGAGGATTACTACTAGTACAGGGAGTAAGATAGATTCTGATACAATAAAAAAATATGTTAGAGATATAGAAGGACGAACAGGTAGAGAGTTACCTAAAAACCAAATAGATAATTTGAAAGCAGCATTAAGAAATAAAGAGTATAGCAAAATGTCACCCATAGAAACGGCTAAGCATCGGGCGAAATTTGATAGTGTGAAAAATAAAGTAATCAAAGAGTGGGAAAGAAATACTGGACAAAAGTGGCCAGTGTATAATGAAAATATTATTTCAGGAAAAACTGGTAAAGTAATTAGAAAAAAAGGAGATAAGTATGATGCTCACCATATAATTGAAAATACTTTTGGAGGAGAGCATGAGTGGTGGAATATGCATCCTGCAAAATTTCCAAATGAGCATCAAGCAGGTATACATGGAGCAGGTTCACCAGCAAATACATTATTTAAAGGAGTTAAAAAATAATGGGATATGAAATTATTAAGAAAAACGAAGAAAATAGTTTTTTTTTAGTAACTGAAAAAGAAATCTTAGATGTTGAAAAGGAACTTGATTTAAAGTTTCCTAAGGAGTTAATTAGTTTTTATATAGAGGTAGGTTACGGTTTTATTAATGGGTCTGAGTTTAACACTAATCGCATTATGGACCCTTATTCTGTAAGAGACTTTCGATTAAGGGCTAATGATTTTGAATTCTATCCTGACATTGAAATCTATGATGAATTTGAGAATAACAAATTAATCTTTTTTGAAGCAAATGAGACAGCTTTAATGTCAATTGAATTGAATGAAAAGGATAGAAGCGCAATATATTATTATGATATACAAATTGCTAATTCTTTAGAGGAGTTTTTAACCAAAATACAAGAGGATGATAAATATTATCTAGATTTACTAGCAGACTATTAAAAGCCTTTCAAGATTTACTTTGCCTTCGATCAACTAATATATGAGAATTGGACAAGGGGAAATTCATAAATTGGAATATAATTGTGGATTGAGTGACCTGTTAAGTAAATCTAAAGATAAAGCAAAACTTCATAAACATAGCACTTATCTAGGAGGATCCAAATGGTCGATTTACCCCAAATCCCAGGCCTAATCATCAACAATCCAGAAACTGATATAAACATCAAAAAGGCAGAATCCCAACTAAACATGGTGCTACCCGATGCTTATAAAAACTTGCTGAAACAGACAAATGGATGTTCCATTGGTGGCGATGTTCTACTATACGGCACTGAGGACATTACGGAACGCAATGCAACGTGGGAGGTTCAACGGTATGCAGGAGGCTATATAGCGATTGGTGACGATGGTGGAGGGCAAGTATTTCTCATGCGTCAGACCAAAGAAGAGAAACTCGTGTGGGTTGTAGATGCTGGTGTAATGGTCCCTCAGCATGCAGAGTTAATCACTGAAGACTTGCTGACGTGGATGAGTGAAGGGGGTATCGTTGAAGCTTAATCAACAGGAGAGTGAGCGTATTGTCTGGAGCTCATGAACCAATTCCTGTCTCGGGGTTGTGAGACCTTCTGTTTTGATCTGAATTGGAGATAGTATATTGAAGATGGTGGGCGGCTATGTGACTTTTCATGTCATATAGCTTTTTATCAAATTGTAAAAGGTGGCCTTAGACATTTCTAGGCCACCTGCACACATCAAACTAATTTATTTTTTAACTGTCCAATTTGTCCAATTGTTACTTCCATTTCATCTCCAGCTTTAAGCCAATTCTGTTTATCAGGTGTATATCCCAAGATAACACCCTCTGGCGTACCTGAGAAAATAACATCCCCTGGTTTAAGCGTCATATACTTAGAAATGTAGCTAATGAGAGTGGCACAGCTGAAAATCATATTTTTTGTATTACTTGATTGTCTCACTTCACCATTAATTTTGCATTCAATTGATAGATTTGTTGGGTCTACCTCATCACTTGTCACCAGATAAGGACCGATCGGTGCAAATGCGTCAAGTGTTTTTCCAAGAAGCCATTGACCAGATTTCATTTGAAGGTCGCGTGCAGATACATCATTACCGACACAATATCCATAAATATATGACAGCGCTTCTTCTTCTGAGACATCCCGAGCTTCTTTACCAACAATCATCACCAATTCTGCTTCATAGTCATATTTCTCAGCAGTTTTAGGCAGTGGAATCTCTTGTTGATGTCCCGCTAACGTATTGTTAAATTTGCTAAACAGAACTGGAGAGTCTGGAATCGCCATATCTGCTTCTTCCACGTGAGGCATGTAGTTTAGGCCGACACATAGAATTTTTTCAGGGTTGATGACTACTGAATCAAATGTAATGTCCTGTTCTTTTACAAGATAGAGAGATGGGTCACTAATTGCTTCAAGAACATGATGAAGTTGTTCTCTGCCTTGTTCACCAGAGCGAATTAATGTATCAATTGACTCTGGAAGCGGAAGACCTTTTTGTTTTGCAGCTTCATTTACATTTATAATCCCATCTTCTGATTTGTAGCCAATGAATCGTTCATTATTTTTTATAAAATGACCTAGTTTCATTTAATTTCCTCCTTATTTGTACTGCAAGTACATCCAGCAGACATATGAGCAACCGCAGCATTTAATAGTTGTTTGACCACTAACACTTCTGATTTGTTACGAGGGGTATATATCATGAGATAAGTATCTGGCAGATTTAATTTAACCCCTGCTAGAGGGTGACGTTCTCCCCAGCCTTGTTCGATTACTTTTTTTGCATCACTTGGACTGAACACCATATGCATAGATCCGTCAGAAGGATGTATGTGTGCAATTTCTCCTTCGGTTTCCTTGGCAAGTGTTACCCCAGCATTTTTGTTAATGAGTGTAATCGCATCATTTCTTTTTTCAAAGAAACTTTTCTCATAGTGAACACATTGAGTATGTGATTGAACATATTCATTAAATACTTCATCAAGCAGTTCCCTTGTTCCTGGTTCGCTGTCCAATTGGTCCAATTGTCTATGTGGTACAGGATGTTTCCCGATTTTTGGACGAGGGCCTTTGCGCTTTTCTACTTCACCTAAACGAACAGAATCTTCTCTAGTATTCAATCTGTCATTATAGATATCTGTTTTGATAGGGTTCCGTTTATAAAAGCGGTAGTAAGTTACTAGCAACCAACCATAAACGTTATAAGGAACTCCACCTTTTCCAAGCTTTTTCCACTCTTCGTAATCTTTCTTTCCTAATAAGGTTACACCAATTATCAAAGGAACGTATTTAAAAAAAGATTTAAGCAACACAACACCTCCATGTTTTTATCACGGCGTATTAATTAAAGATAAGTTGAATTATAATGGGAATAAAATGGCTTGAGAAATGAATCTTTATTATTATTCCATAACTGATATGTTATGATCTTAATAAATTAGGGGACAGAGGTGATCATATATGACAATCACGCAATTATATATCTTTCTTAAGGTAGTGGAAGAGAAAAATTTCACAAAAGCTAGTGAAATCCTACATATAAGTCAGCCTGCAGTCAGTCATGCGATTTCTGGTCTTGAGCGAACCCTTGGTGTTTCTTTATTTATAAGAGATAAGAAGAAGGGGCTCGAAATAGGCAGGAAAGTCGTTCCCTACGCAAAAGAATTGATTAAACAATATGAGTCCATTGAACATGAAGTGAGATTGTTCACCGAAAATAAAGCCGACGTGATACATATTAGTGGTTTCCCAAGTATCACCTCCGTATATATGCCAAAATTAATTTCGTATTTTAAAGAGCATGACCCATCCATTCAATTGTCTTTTACAGAAGGCAGTGTTAATAAAATAAAAGAATTGGTTATGGATGGTTCTGTTGATTTTGGAATCACCATCATCACTGAAGAAGACCATCAATCGATCTTTCTATTCGAGGAAGAGATGGTGATTGTTGCTCCCACTCCTCATCCTTTGGAAGAAGGTGAGGAAGTGAAAATGGAAGAAGTAGTTGATGAGCAAATCATACTTTGTGGTCATGGATTTGAAAAATCAACGATTGAAGCATTTCGGCAGCATCACTTAGAACTGAACATTAGCCATATTGTTGATAGTGTCAACACTGCCTTGAGCATGGTGAAAGGTGGGTTAGGCATTGCCATCCTGTCTCGAAAATCCTTTGAATATTTACCAGAAACACTTCAAACCATCTCCTTTACCCCTACGCTTCATAGGAAAATTGGGATTATTTATTCAAAAGATAAACCTCTCCGAAAATCTGTACAACTTTGTATAAAAGAAATTGGTAAATTTAATCAACTTAGTGAATAAGCCCATAACTTATAGGTTATGGGCTTATTCATATATTGTATTTTCTTTATAAAAATAAGTTTTTTATAATCAATGTATGTTAACGCTTTCTGATTCTAAAGAGAGGTAGAAATCGATAGGAAAGTATGGGTTATTTAGGTAATATTAACTATTTTTATCATTTTGAATAGTAAAGGGGATCTTTTTATGGATCATAAAAAGTTGGCTGCACAGATACTAGAACGAGTTGGTGGTCAGGAAAATATTCAATCCTTTTATCATTGTTCCACCCGGCTGAGACTACGTTTAAAAGATAATCGTAAGGCTTCTAAAGATCAGGTATCTTCACTTGAAGGTGTCATTCAAGTGGTTCAGGGGGGCGGAGAATTTCAAGTTGTGATTGGTAGTTCAGTATCAGAAGTACATGACGAGTTAAATCAATTGACCACAGGAGATTTTCAAGAAGAAACGACTCCACATCAAGAACAACGAAAAGGATTTAAAAACCGTTTCAATCAAGCTGTTGATATTATTTCAGGTATATTTACACCAATCATAGGGGCTTTAGCTGGAGCAGGTATTATTAAAGGAATTCTTGTCATTCTTAGTACAACAGGCGTACTCAATAATCAAGAAGGTTCATATAGAATTTTAAATGCAGCAGCAGACAGTGTTTTTTATTTTCTACCAATTGTGATAGCGCTTACGGCATCAAGGAAGTTTAAAGCTGATACGATCATATCTGTTATCATCGGAGCAGCTCTACTATATCCAGACCTTGTAACATTAATGGCAAGTGGGGAATCAATCACATTTTTTACAGTTCCAGTTCTGCCAGGTGTTTATTCTTCAACGGTTATTCCTATTATTATAGCTATATGGGTTCTTTCTAAATTAGAAAAGTTCCTAAAGCGAGTGACGCCAGATGTAATCAAAATATTAGTTGTTCCGGCTTTAAGTTTAGCCATTATTGTTCCTCTCACTTTGATCGTATTTGGTCCTGTTGGTAATTATCTTGGATACCTACTATCTAGTTCTTATGCCTTTATGTATCACTTAAGCCCTGCTGTTGCTGGCGCCTTTTTGGGTGGAACGTGGGCGATCCTGGTTATTTTTGGACTTCACAAAGTTTTAGTACCGGTTGGAATTAATGATATTGCACGATCTGGTCAAACAACAATCTTTGTGTTTTCAGCTGCGGCAAATTTTGCACAAGCTGGGGCAGCTTTAGGTATCTTTTTTAAATTAAAAGATAAAAAACAAAAATCGTTAGCTGGTACAGCCTCTTTAACGGCTCTATTTGGTATTACAGAACCTGCGATTTATGGTTTCACACTTAAATATAAAAAACCTATGATTGCTGCCGTGATAGGAGGTGCAATAGGCGGTATTATAACGGGTATTGCTGGATCAAGAGCAATCGCTGCCGCATCTCCAGGTTTAATGACTCTTCCTATATTCTTCGGGGATGGTTTCATTGGGCTGTTAATCGGTATCACTGTTGCTTTCCTTATCTCTTTGCTGTTAACCATTCTTTTTGGTTTCGAAGAACAGGGAGGCCGTGCTGAAGTGAATCAGCAGAAAGAGTCAAAAACAACTAGTCATCATGAAAGTACAGAAAAGGAAACACTTGTGGCTCCGCTGTCTGGAAGTTTAATTTCTCTTGAAAAGGTGAATGATCCAGTCTTCTCTTCCAAGTCTATGGGTGATGGATTTGCTATTATTCCTTCTGAAGGTAAACTATATGCGCCTGTTGAGGGGGTTGTTGCAACAGTTTTTCCAACTGGTCATGCCATCGGATTACGAAGTCATAATGGGGCTGAAATATTGATGCATGTTGGTATTGAGACGGTTAACTTACAGGGAAAACATTTCTCAGTTAAGGTAAAACCTGAGCAGGAGGTGCAGAAAGGTGATGTGCTGCTAGAATTTGATTTGGAAGAAATCATCAAAGCAGGATACGACAGCACCACTCCTATTGTTATAACGAATAGTCAAGAGATTTCTAGAACAATGAGAATCAGCAATAAAACGAATATAGCGGTCGGAGAAGAAGTAATGACCTTGAGTTGAATAATAAAAAGGAGCATATGATGATATGAAGAAATTGAATGAATTTCCAAAAGAATTCCTCTGGGGAGCGTCTACATCTGCCTTTCAAGTGGAGGGAGCGTATAATGAAGATGGAAAAGGTTTATCCATTGCTGATATGCAATCATTAGAGTCATCAACGACAAAAGCTGACACAAAAGTAGCAAGTGACTTTTATCATCGTATGGTTGAAGATGTCGCTTTAATGGTTGAATTAGGCTTAAAATCATATCGTTTTTCCATCGCATGGACAAGAATCTTTCCTAATGGAAATGATGAAGAGCCTAATCAATTAGGTCTAAATTTTTACAAGAAACTAATTAATGAATTGGTTAAAAATGGAATTGAACCTATACCGACAATGTATCATTTTGATTTACCTCAAGCACTGATTGACCAATATGATGGCTGGCATTCCTATCAATGTGTAGAAGACTTTGAAAGGTATGCACGTATTCTTCTAACCGAATTAGGAGAGAAAGTAAATTACTGGCTAGTCATAAATGAACAGAATTTGATGCTTAGAAAAGAAAAACTTATTGGAATTAAGGAAAAAGATCCTTTAAAACGTGAACAAATTCGGCACCAAATGAATCATCATATGTTTGTAGCAACACACCGTGCTATCGCCGCCTGTCGTGAAATTTGTCCGCACGCAAAAGTTGGGCCGGCATTTGCTTATCTTCCTTCTTATCCTGCAACTAGTAAACCAGAGGACGTTTTGGCAGCTCGTGATGCAGATAACCTTTACAATCATTATTTAGCAGATGTTCATGTGTTTGGAGAGTATCCGAAGTATTATTGGGACTATTTATGTGAACATAATTGGCAGCCGGATATCAAAGAAGGGGACATGGAAGTCATTAAGGCGAACAAACCCGACTTTTTGGCTTTTAATTATTATTTAACATTTGCAGCTGAATATTGTCCGCAAGATGTGGAAAATACCGATTATGTTAATATCTTAAATCTTGTTGTACCGGGCCGTTTCAGATATGTAAAAAATCCTTATCTAGATGCCACTGAGTATGGTTGGCAAATTGATCCGAAGGGGTTCCGGTTCGCTTTTAACACGTTATACGACAGGTATAGACTTCCATTGATGGTGACAGAAAATGGGATGGGAACAGCTGATGTACTAGAAGACGATTCAAAAGTTAGAGATGACTATCGAATTCAATATTTGAAGGACCATTTGTCTCAGATGAAACTAGCGATTAAAGACGGTGTTCCTATTATCGGCTACCATGTGTGGACTTTACTTGATGTCGTTAGTACAGGAAGCGGGTTTAAAAAGCGATACGGTTTGATTTATATTAACCGTGATGAAACAGATCTTAAAGATTTAAGAAGAATAAAAAAAGACAGTTTTTATTGGTATCAACAAAATATAGAGACCAATGGTGCCAACCTTTAACATAAGTTCAGAGACTTCTGCCCTTGGCAGGAGTCTTTTTAGTCATGAATGATAGTTTCAACTGTGAACCGACCTTTTTCCACATCACCAAGTCTCTCTCATTCTCCCTCCATTCATCCCATGTTATAATAAACACAGTTTATGAACGAGAGGATATGCAGGACATGAAAAATGAACCTATTGAGTTACTGACACAGCCGAAATGGCGAATCATAGATCAATCGAGCCTTGGTCTTTATGTGGACCCGAAGCAATCCTTTGCGATGGATGATACGCTTTGTGCGTCGGTCGGGAAGGGACTCTCACCAGCGACTGCGCGTTCTTGGGTGCATCACAATACAATTGTGCTTGGAATTCAGGATACAAGGCTTCCATTTCTTCAAGATGGTGTGAAGCTGCTTGAGGAAGAGGGCTATCGTGTGATTGTGCGCAATTCAGGCGGTCTTGCTGTGGTGCTGGATGAAGGTGTCTTAAATGTGTCGTTAATCTTTGCGGAACAAAAGAAGGGCATTGATATTGACCGCGGGTATGATGCGATGGTGGAATTGGTCCGCCGGATGCTGTCTAAGTATGAGGTGGACATTGAAGCCTATGAGATTGTCGGCTCTTATTGTCCTGGCAGTTATGATCTAAGCATCAATGGAAAGAAATTTGCAGGCATTTCTCAGCGTAGATTACGCGGTGGAGTTGCTGTGCAAATTTATTTGTGTGCAGATGGAAGCGGGCGGGAACGTGCCGACTTAATCCGCCGTTTTTATGACGCCGCCTTAAAAGACAAACGAGAAGAAGTGAAGGCAGTATTTCCTGATATACAACCTGATACGATGGCGTCTTTATCAGAATTAACTGGAGAACCAATTGATTGTGCGCTTCTTATGCGTCTTTTACTAGAAGAGCTTCAAACGCTCAGTGATCAGCTGACAGCGTCAGGACTAAACGCAGAAGAACAGCTTGAATTTGAAAAAAACATGACGCGGATGATTGAGCGGAATGAAAAGGTGTTTTCGTAAACATCAGTCTTTTAATCTTAAAAAGCATAGAGGTGAAGTGATGGAAACAAAGCTTGAGAAAGCCATTGAACTTCGAAAAAGTGGACACCATCTAGAATCAAATGAAATGCTCACTCATCTTGTAGAGGAGTATCCAGACGATGCCTCTATTCATTATCAATGTGCATGGAGTTATGATTTGTTAGGAGAGGAAAGGCAAGCTGTCTTTTTTTATGAAAAGGCCATCGAGTTAGGGTTGTCTTCAGGGGAACTGGAAGATGCTTTACTAGGGTTAGGAAGTACATACAGAACCTTAGGAGAATATGAAAAGTCCAAGCAGATATTCCTAAAAGGGATAGAAGCTTATCCTGATAACAAGGCCATTCAAACGTTCTATGCCATGACTTTGTATAATTTGAAGGAACATAAGAAAGCAATGGAAGTATTACTGAACTGTTTAACTGAAACGACAACAGATCCTACTATTTTGAATTATCGAAAAGCTATTGATTTTTATTCAAATCAGTTAGATAAATTGTGGAAATAAACCATTTACGATAGTCAAATAGAAATGGAGGGGGGCACTGTAATGAAAGAATCCCCTCCTTCGTTATGTAGTTTTATATGCGATAGTCTTTTATGACGTAAGAAAGAAGGAAAATGTATTGTCATTATTCACCACGTATTACCCGATGTTTATGCTTTGTGTTTTATCTGTGCTGTATGTAATATATCGTATTCAGCCGGTGGCCACTACTGTTAAAAAAATCATCATTGTGCTCTGTGTGTTAACAAATGCCGCCTATATTTGCTGGCGTCTTTTCTTTACACTGCCGCATGAAGGTACTTTTAATATTGTGATGGGTATTTTGCTTGTTGCCTGTGAATGCATTGGGTTTTTACAGCTGCTTGTGTTTTATACACTTGTTTGGAAGCCTTCCAATCGGAAACAAGTCATGATCAGTGATCTTGACAGGCTGCCAACAGTTGATATATTCATAGCTACATATAATGAACCAATTGAAGTGCTGAAACGCACTGTTGCAGGTTGTGTGAATCTCTCTTATCCAAAGGACAAAGTCCACATCTATTTATGTGATGATGGCAAGCGGGAGTCTGTAGAGCAGCTTGCTTCTGAGTTTGGTGTTCATTATCTGACAAGAACAGATAACAAGTTTGCGAAGGCGGGTAACTTAAACCATGCGATGTCTCAAACGAATGGAGAGCTGATTCTCACACTTGATGCGGATATGGTCCCCCTTCCTTCGTTTTTAGAAAAAACAGTGCCTTACTTTCATGATGGCGCGACGGCGTTTGTTCAAGTTCCACAGGCGTTTTATAACGAAGATCCTTTCCAATATAATATGTTCTCGAACGATCGAATTCCAAATGAGCAGGACTTCTTCATGCAAACCCTCCAAGCTGGTAAGGATCGGTTTAATGCTGTGATGTATGTCGGTAGTAATACTGTCTTTAGAAGAATCGCCTTAGATGAAATTGGCGGATTTGCTACTGGGGTGATTACAGAAGACATGGCGACAGGAATGCTTCTCCAAGGAAAGTTCAAATCTGTATCTGTCGGAGAAGTATTAGCCGTCGGTCTGGCACCTGAAAGCTGGCTTGATTTGTTAAAGCAGAGAGATCGGTGGTCGAGAGGGAACATTCAGTGTGCCCGTAAGTTTAATCCTTTGAAGGTTCGCGGCTTAACGCTTATGCAGCGAGTTCTTTATTTAGATGGTATTGTGTATTGGTTTAACGGTTTGTTTAAAATGATTTACATTCTCACGCCGATTTTGTTTTTATTGTTTGGTATTCAAAGTTTCTGGGCAGATTTCCAGTCCATTTTCATGTTCTGGCTACCGGCGTTCTTTAGTTCCTATTTAGCATTTAAACTAGTGTCGAATCAAAAAAGAAGCATGTTTTGGAGTCATATTTATGAAAGCTCTATGGCATTCCACTTAGCTGGTGTGGCTTTAAGTGAGCTGTTTTTCAAAAAGAGAGTGGAATTTCTTGTCACACCAAAGGGAATTCAAACGGACAAAAGACACTTTCATTTGAAAACGATGATTCCCCATTTGATCTTTTTGCTGCTCTCATTGCTTGTCCTAGTGAAAATAGGATACGATGTGAAGGTAAATGGGACGATGAATGCTGATCTTACGTTGATTAATATATTTTGGGTGATGTATAACGGTGCAGGTCTATTCATGGCACTGCTTGTGGCGTTTGATCGTCCGCGTTATCGAAAATCAGAGCGGTTTGTCATTGAAAAAGAGGGACAGCTCCGTTCTGATCATCAAGATGAGTCGATTGCTTGTTTTCTACTAGATATGAGTGATTCAGGTGCGCGTCTATCCATTCCACTTGATCAAGCTCCTTCTCTCTATCAAGGACAAACGCAATTGTTCTTTTCAGAGGATGAAAGTGTGGCGTGTGACGTGGTCTGGAGCTATCCAGAGGAAGACAAGCTGATGGTTGGTGTTGCTTTTACTGACACACAAAAATCAGAGTATCTATCACTGATCCGCTTCCTATTCACACGAGAGCATGTATCGATAACGGATCGTGAGAAAAAATCCTATGCTGTTCGGACGTTTCTCCGTTTTGTAAGAGAAAGTGCCAAAGTGCCAAAGGCTATACGGCGCAAATGGGTGAGAAAACCTTTAAAAGGTGTGACAGGCACGTTATCATATGAGGACAGATTAGAAGAGAAGGTGCCGTTGGTCATACATGATATTAGTGTATCTGGGTGCAAAATCGAGTCTGAAGCTGTCATTGAATTACATGAGAAAGTGCGGATCACCATTGACACAGAATCTCTGACAGATCAGCCGGCGATTGCCGTTTGGACTTCAAAAAGACGCGGCCGCACAATTGTCGGACTCAAATTTGTTCAACCTGAAATCAAGCAGATAGAAGAAAGAGAGGGAGTGGTTTCTTGAAATCCAAAAACGGCAGTTACCTCTATTTACTATGGCTTCCTGTTATCATGGGAGCCGGCTACGGCATTTCGCTTTTGGTGCCGTTTCTTCAGCCTGTACTGACACTTGGCATCGCAGGTCTTTATATTTTTATATTTGGTGATTTTCAGGTGAGACAAGTCAGGTATATTTTTATGTTTGTCTTTTTGATTAATGTCCTATTTAGTGTGATGCTATTTTTGGGCATTTAAAAAAGTGCTTCCCGCAGATGGGGAGCACTTTTTGTTATTCTGCCATTTTTTCGAGGTTGCCGTTCCGGTCCATTTTAAAGGTTGGAGCGGCAGTGTCGTCCTCTTCAAACAAAACTAGTTTTCTTGCACGGTTCATGATTTTGACGAGTGTTTCATAATCTTCTTGAATGGTGAGTTGATCCTTTTCAAGCTTTTTCACTTCTGCTTCTAGCTGTGTGACTTTATGTGAAAGTTCGTTGTTTTCTCGTTTTAACCGGCTGTTTTCCATGCGTAAGGCAGACGATTGCTGTCCATCGCCTTCATAGCGGCGCAAGAAATCAATGACATCTTCGATGGTTAAATCCTGTTGCTGCCTAAAAGGATTGGCTTCTGGCTTTTTCTCTACGACATGAGAAGCCTGTGACAATAAATGTGATAAACTAGCTAACTCTTCATTGTAGCTTTGGTCTACAAACTGGAGCTGCTCGGCTGTTTCAGATGCTGGTGCAAACGTTTCCTCCTGCGCTGGTTCCAGCTCCTGTGAGAATTCCTCTTGCGTGACTGTTTCTTCTACTTGCGGCTGATATAGTAATCGTTTCTTTGCAGGCTGGCCATTGCCAAGTGCGCGCATCCGTTGTTTTCTTTGTTTTTTGGCAAGGGCTAACGCTTTTTCATATTGATGCCTCACAACAGCATTCCATCTAAAACCGCATGCCGCTGAGGTACGGTTCAGCTTGTCTCCTACTTCTTCAAACGCATTCAGCTGTGTGCTGCCCTCTCTGACGTGACGTAAGACGGTTTCTGCCAAAAGAAGATCATCTTCCTCTGACCAAGCATCTTGTCTTTGTTTTGACATGTTTAAACCCCCATATGATTTGATGGTATTAGATTAGCCAAGTTCAAGAAAGTTTATACAAGTTTGCTAAAAGGATAGTGGAAAATACTAGCTTTTATGTGAGCATGCTTCGGCGTTTACAATGCGTCTTGCAAGTCCAGCCGCTTCGATGTACAATGTTGGGTGGTATATTAAGACTCTTGGTTGTCCAACTGTTTCATATAAAATGAAGTTCATCATTGAAAGGAAGCGTAAGACCATGGCTAATGAGTTTCGCGTATGTGACGATTGCGATGCGACGAACCTAAAGACGTTGCTGCCTCGACTCAAATCGGTTGACCCTGATGCAAAAATTGAAATTGGCTGTCAATCCTATTGTGGTCCAGGACGAAAAAAGGCTTTTGCGTTTGTGAACAATCGCCCATTATCCGCACCAACAGAAGATGAGTTACTCGAAAAGGTTCAAAAAAAAGTCAAATAAATGTCACTGAATGTGTTCAGTCGACCTAAAAAGAGGTCCGTCCCTGTCAGGTCGGGCTTTTTACGTCCATGCAATCGTTGAGAACACATTCACGAGCAAATTCAAGGATGTTTTCGGGAAAAGTTACCCGATATAATAGAAACACGTCTTAAAAAAAGAGGGACGAAACGATGGCGTATCCAAAAGGGAAATTATCTGAGGAAAAGGTATTTAAAGATCCTGTGCACCGTTATGTTCATGTACGGGACGCATTAATATGGGACTTAATAGGAACAAGAGAATTTCAGCGCCTGCGCCGAATTAAACAGCTAGGAACCACTTATTTGACGTTTCATGGTGCAGAACACAGCCGTTTCAATCATTCACTCGGCGTATATGAGATTGTGAGACGGATTGTGGATGATGTATTCAAAGGACGGCCGGAATGGGATGAGGGAGAACGCGAGCTTGTCCTGAGTGCGGCCTTGCTTCATGACCTCGGACATGGACCATTTTCTCATTCCTTTGAAAAGGTCTTCCACTTAGATCATGAATCGTTTACAAGAGATATTATTTTAGGGCAAACCGAAGTCAATGAAGTGCTTCGCCGGGTGAGTGATGATTTCCCGAAGCATGTGGCGGAAGTGATTGCCAAGACGTATCAAAACAAACAGGTGGTCAGTTTGATCTCAAGTCAAATTGATGCCGACCGTATGGACTATTTGCAGCGTGATGCCTACTATACAGGCGTCAGTTACGGCCATTTTGATATGGAGCGTATTTTGCGCGTGATGCGTCCGAGAGAAGATCAGATTGTGATGAAGCAGAGCGGGATGCATGCGGTCGAGGATTATATTATGAGCCGCTATCAAATGTACTGGCAAGTCTATTTCCACCCAGTGACACGCAGTGCGGAA
This sequence comes from Bacillus sp. FSL M8-0266, assembly GCF_038613425.1. Lineage (NCBI taxonomy): Bacteria > Bacillati > Bacillota > Bacilli > Caryophanales > Bacillaceae > Bacillus > Bacillus sp. FSL M8-0266. The sequence goes on along the minus strand of NZ_CP152015.1, from coordinate 3,466,706 downwards.
GTCATTTTAACGAAAATTCTCCACCGTGCAAAAGAGCTGCATGAAACGGGCTATATTTTCACGCATGCACCTGTTCATTTTTATTCGATTTTCGAGGGGAATGTCACCACAGAGGACTATATTAAACTGGATGAATCCATTGTCTTATTTTATTTTCAGGCGTGGGAAGACGAAGAAGATCACGTGCTGGCTGATTTGTGCCGCCGTTTTATGAACCGCCGATTGTTCCAATATACAGAGTTTAATCCGAATGAAGAAATGACGAAATATTTCAAGCTGACCGCCTTGTTCAAGGAGGCAGGCATTGATCCTGACTATTATTTAGTCGTCGACTCTTCCTCTGACTTGCCATACGACTTCTACAGACCAGGGGAGGAAGAAGAGAGACTGCCGATCCACCTTTTGACGCAAAGCGGTCATATTAAAGAGCTGTCGAGACAGTCAGATATTGTTGATGCCATTTCCGGTAAACGAAGAACCGATCATAAACTTTATTTCCCGATGGACTTAATTGTAGATATGTCGGAAAAAGCTGAAGAAAAGAAGGCGATCATGAAGCTGCTTGGATTGGGATAAGGAAGTACTGAAAAAGGAGATGTCGGGAATTTGTTGAAAGAGCATGCAAAGTTGATGAAGGTATTCTCTGAATCCGGGGAAATCGTTGGACGGAAGAAGCTGCAAAAGATGATTTACATAGCAAAAAAGCTAGATTTGCCTTTTTACGAGAAATACGATTTTCACTTTTATGGCCCCTATTCAGAGGAGTTGACGCTCAGAATTGAAGAGCTGTGCAACCTTGGATTCTTGGACGAAATGAAGGAAAAAAAAGGCGGATACTATCAATATCGCTATTCGCTGACGGACAATGGGAAAGAGTTTCTCGATCAGTGTGAAGTGGACATGCCTGACCTCAAAGTGCTGACGAAGCAGATGAACGAGCAGTCGTCTCGTTTCCTAGAGCTCGTCTCTACGATTTTATACTTTGATGATCTGCCAGAAGATGAGGTAAAGGAAAAGGTCTTCACCATTAAAAGCAAGCAGCGCTATACGGACGAAGAATTTGAGGATGCACTTGCTTATATTGATCAGTTGAAGGAATTGAACTAGTTTCGCAAAAGCCCAGCATTTAGGGCTTTTTTTTGTTTTGTAAGACCCAGACCAAAAGCGCTATTTTTCGATGAAATGTGTGCTGAAGGATCCGGAAAATTAGTGAATATGACGTATTTCGACTTTCTTCCTGTGTATCTAATTCCCTGTTTTTGACTGAATAGAAGGAAAAAAGTGAATTTTCAGTGAATATATAACTTTGTGAAAATCAAAGGAGGGATAGGAATGAAAAAGCGTTCAGTCTTTTTGTCATTTTTATTGGTAGGTAGTTTGTTACCGGGAGTAAGTTCAGCTTCAGCACCAGTCGCAAGTACTGGTCATGGGCATGATCATGGTCATGCGCCATTCGAAACACATATTGGTGAGGGGTTGCCAAAGGCAAACGATTTTAAAGATTTGACGAAAGCACCTCCAATTGAACGAGATGTGACAACAAAGGTATTAGATGAGTCTGGTAAGCAGGTAGGCTCTAGAACCTTTAAGGCGAATACAGGAGATTCTATTTCAACAAAGGCAAGTACAGGCAGTCAAAAAGTAACGGTCTATGCTGTAGCAGATGCGCAGTATCGTGCGAAATATAGTGACTGGCAGACGAGAATTGTCAGCATCATCGAGCAAGCGGACGTCACCTTTAACCGTGATCATGATGTGGACTTTGTCGTACAAGCAGTAGGATCTTGGACATCTTCTGGATCAAATGCAGAGCAAATCTTATCTAACCTTTCGCGCAGCTTTGATGGCAGAGGATACGATTTTGTCACTGGATTTACAGCAAATCCAAACTTTGATGCGGGCGGAATCGCTTATGTATACAATAGTGCACCGCGCGGAAGTGCATTCGCCGTCAACCTTGATCAAGGAACAGCGAATACAGCAAAAGCGGCTACGCATGAATACGGCCATAACTTTGGCTTACCGCATGACCCTCAAGGCAGCGGCATTGTCTGCTTAATGAATTATGATTATTCCTACACAGTCGATTTCTTTGATGCGGCTCATAAAAATCAAGTGAACCGTAACAAAGCGTGGTACAGATAAAATAAGAGAAAAAAGGACAAACACCTATGTGCTTGTCCTTTTTTTATGCTTACAGGTCGCTCATTCGCTTTCCTGCTACGGCATAGTGTTCTTTTTTCATTTCTTCAATAATAACAGAGACTTTTTCTGCACCTGCGCCTGTTGTTTCAACAACAGCATCAGTGACTTTCTCCACAAGAGCTCTTTTCTGCTCGTCTGTTCTTCCTTCAAGCATTTGTACGGTGACAATCGGCAATGCGAAAACCTCCTTTTTCCTTTCATGCTACGCTTCCCTTTAGTTTAAGGGACTTCTTATAGTATACTGAATGAAGTAAATCATTGTATAGAAAGAAAGAGGGATTCATGCCTTTGAACCAATTTCTTGTGTATCCATTAGAACTCATCCCATATGTCGCCATTACGCTTGTTGTTGCATTTACGATGCACGAGCTGGCGCATGCATATGTTGCGTATCGTTTCGGCGACCCGACAGCTAAGAACCAAGGGAGACTCACATTAAATCCACTGAAGCATCTTGATGTATTTGGGACGATTTTGATCTTTGTGGCTGGGTTTGGCTGGGCGAGACCTGTGCCGGTCAATCGTTACCATTTCAAAAACCCGCGCTTAGCAGGAATCTGCGTCTCGATTGCTGGCCCTTTAAGTAACTTAGTGTTGGCGTTTCTAGGCTTTTTCGTGTACGTGCTTCTTCAGAAATTTGGCGGGGAGTCGCTCATGCGCTTTGAGCCGGGAGTTGATCATTTCTTCCGGATATTTATTAACTTGAACGTCATTTTGTTCCTATTTAACTTATTGCCACTTCCGCCGCTGGATGGGTATCGTATTATTGAGGACGTCGTCAGCCCCCGTATCCGGGCGAAAATGACGCAATTCGAACAATATGGGATCATTATTTTTCTCATATTCGTGATCACGCCGCTAGGACAGTTTGTTTTTGGTCCATTGATCGGAATGCGGGATCAAATCATTCAATGGTTTAATCTTATTTTGAAGCCGCTGCTTTAGGAGGTTTAATGAATGGAAGGTAAAAAGAAGAAACCAATTGGTTTTAACATCATTAAAAAAACAGATGCAACCGACGGACACGGAGGCTTTGGAGCGGGTGCGCTCAGCCTAGATAACATTTCGCCGGTGATCATTGACGTAGAGGAAAAGGAAGCTGTCATTGATATTGGTGCGATGCATGCAAGAAGTGCCGTCGAAAAAGGCATTAAATTTTTGAAAACAAAAGAAGAGGTACCGAACGGAAAGCCGTATTGGCTCGTATGGGTGACCATTGACCGCAGAGAAGAAGGCCCTTATTATGCGGGTGTGACGGCTTGCGAAATGACCGTCGACCGTTCAATCCGCCGCGGGTATAAGTCGCTTCCAGAGCATGTGAATTTCATGGATAAATCAATGAAGCGAAATATCGTCGTCAGTCATATGGATGATGTATCGAAAAAGGTGCTGGCTGATTTCTTGAAGAGTCATAATGAAGCACTATGGGAAGCATCTACAGATGAATTAAAAGAAGGATTGGCTGTCCCTGAATAATTGTGAAATTTTTGTGAAGAATGGCGAATTGCTACCAATTCCAGCTGATTTTTGAGTAAACTGGTGTTAAAGCTAGGACATGGAGAATCCCGAGATGCAGATCTCGGGGTTTTTCATGTCCTTTTTAACGTTTCAGCCACTTTTCCCACCATTTCTTTGGCTTTTGATCTTGAACCGGATCTTGCTCAGAAGATTTATTCTCAGCGCCGTAGCACACACCTGTCGGCTCTGTTCCTTCTATAAAATAGGTGAATACCTTTGATTCACATCCTGGGCCTGCGAGATCGCCGGTTTTTGGATTGATATACACACCTTTTACGCCGTCTGGCGGCATGAAGGAGGACGCTGGCTGTTTGGAGAGGGCTGATTCCATAAAGGATGCCCATATCTTTTTTGCATAGGCTGTTTCTTCGACCGAGTCAATGGTACGCCCTTTATCATAGCCCGTCCACACACCTGTGACGAGCTGGGGAGAAAAGCCGATCATCCAGCTGTCGGCTCCTGTCGTTCCCGATTTTCCTCCGTATGTTCGCGTGAGATCCTTCATAATGGTGCGGCCTGTGACACTCGTATAGCCGTTTAGCTGATCATTGAACATTCCTGACATCATGTCGGTGGTGACAAAGGCTGCCTTTTCATCTAAGACTTGCTCTCGTTTTTGTTTTTCTTCAAAAAGCACGTTGCCTTTAGCATCCGTTACTTTTGTAATAAAGGTGGGTTTGACTCGTTTTCCGCCATTGACAAGCATTGCGTAAGCATTGGTCATTTCAATTGGTTTGATAGGAGACGTGCCTAGGGCAAGTGATGGCACTTGATCTAGTTTTTCGTTGATGCCAAATGTTTTGCCAGCACGTACAAGCTGCTCCATTCCTAAAAATAGATGGGTTTTCACGGCATAAATATTATCAGACAGCGCCAAGGCTTGAAGCATCGTAATGCCGTCATTGGCGTAATAGCCATGATAATTGCTTGGTGAATAAGCAGCGCCGCTTCCTTGATCATCGAGCTCAAAAACCGTTTCTTCACTGCGCATGACGGTTGCTGGTGTAAACCCATTTTGCAAGGCAATGTAATAGAGAAGAGGCTTCATTGTTGAACCGGGCTGTCTTTTCGCTTGTGTCACCCGGTTGAATGGACTTTTCTCATAATCTCTTCCCCCAATGAGGGCGAGTACATGACCAGTTTGGGGATGGATAGCGGTAAAGCCGATTTGGATGTCTGATTTCGAATAGATTGTGCTTTTTAACGTCTTCTCAGCAATTTTCTGTAACTCTGGATTTAAAGTCGTTTGGATATGAAGGCCATAGGTTTCGATCTGTTCCTCAGTTAACCCCAAGCTTTGTTTCAACTCACGAATCACATCATCATAAAAATACGGGGCTTGCTTTGCTTGCAGCTGCTTCTTTTGCAAAGGGCGATAGGACAGTTTTTCTTTCGCGGCTTCAGCGGCTGCCTTTTTCGTAATCATGCCGTCCTCTTGCATGTGCCTCAAAATCATATTCTTTCTTGCGCCGGCTTTCTCTTCATTCACATAAGGGGAGTAGAGAGAAGGGCCCTTTGGGATACCGGCAAGTAAGGCAGATTCAGCGAGGGTTAAATTCTTCGCTTCTTTCCCGAAATACAGACGGGACGCTGCTTCCACGCCATAAGCTCCATGACCATAATAAATGGTGTTCAAGTATCCTTCTAAAATCTCATCTTTTGTATAGTTTTGCTCTAAGCGAATCGTGTAAAAGGCTTCATTCCACTTCCGCTTCCACGTTTTATCATGATCTAAATACAGATTTCGTGCATATTGCTGGGTGATCGTGCTGGCGCCTTGTACCTTAGCCATGGCACGAATATCAGCCACTGCAGCACCCGCCATCCGTTTCACATCAAAGCCATGATGCTCATAAAAGGTTTTATCCTCAACAGCTACAGCTGCCTGCCTGATATAAGGGGACATGTCCTTTAAGGGCACCCAATATCTCTTTTCTCCAAAGCTGGATTCTCCAAGCTTTGAACCATCGGCTGCATAAATGGTCGTAGATTGGGGAACTTGAACAGAAGGGGCGCCTTGCCATTTGGCTATTAAAAGAATCGTCAAAAAGACAGTGCCTGCAAATAGAAAAGCGAGCAAACCAATAAAAAAACAGGCTCGAATCGTTTTCACGGTCATGCGGATTTTTTTATTACTCATGATTGTGTCCATGCAAAGCCCCCATTTTGACGGTTTTTTATCAGTATGGAACAAAGAAAACCGTTTTAAACAAATGATTGAAAGAGCGTGCATTAAAATTGAAGAGAAGTCATGCGGTTCTTTACAATTTGATATGAATCCACTATACTTTTTTCTTGGACAATCGATATAGTCATAGCCGTTAAAGGCGCTAACAATAGATGTTTGTTTATTATTGGATGAGAGGAAGATGGACAATGAGCGAACTTTGGTATACAGAGAAGCAAACGAAGAATTTTGGTATTACTTTGAAGGTGAACAAAACCCTTCACACAGAACAAACAGATTTTCAGCATTTAGAAATGGTGGAAACAGAAGAGTTTGGCAATATGCTGTTTTTAGACGGTATGGTGATGACGTCTGAGAAAGATGAGTTTGTATACCACGAAATGGTGGCACATGTTCCTCTTTTCACTCATCCAAACCCAGAAAATGTTCTTGTCGTAGGTGGAGGAGACGGCGGTGTCATTCGTGAAATCCTGAAGCATCCAAGTGTGAAAAAAGCGACACTTGTTGATATTGATGGCAAAGTCATCGAATACTCGAAAAAATTCCTTCCTTCGATTGCTGGGAAACTAGACGATCCTCGTGTAGATGTCAAAGTTGGAGACGGCTTTATGCATATTGCTGAAGCTGACAATGAGTACGATGTTATCATGGTGGACTCAACTGAACCAGTTGGACCAGCTGTGAACCTGTTCTCTAAAGGATTTTACGCAGGAATTTCAAAAGCACTCAAAGAAGACGGTATTTTCGTGGCACAAACGGACAATCCTTGGTTCACACCTGAGCTGATTACAAATGTACAGCGTGATGTGAAAGAGATTTTCCCAATCACGAAGCTTTACACAGCAAATATTCCAACGTATCCAAGTGGTCTTTGGACATTTACCATCGGTTCAAAAAAATATGATCCACTTGCTGTAGAAGACAGCCGTTTCTTTGATATTGACACGAAATATTACACAAAAGAATTACACAAAGCGGCATTCGTTCTGCCGAAATTTGTGAGCGACTTAATCAAATAAATCAAGCGAAGAGGAAATGCGCAAATAACAGTTTGCGCATTTTTTGAAGCGTAAAAGGAGGAATCTTGCATGAGATTCGAAGAGGCTTATTCAGGAAAAGTATTTATTGGAAGTCATCCGACATGGGAAGATGCAAAAGTCATTTTATATGGTATGCCGATGGATTGGACCGTCAGTTATAGACCAGGCTCACGTTTTGGCCCAAACCGTATTCGTGAAGTTTCGATTGGATTAGAGGAATACAGCCCTTATTTAGATCGTGAACTACACGAGGTGCCATTCTTTGATGCCGGTGACATTCCGCTTCCTTTTGGAAATGCTCAGAAAAGCTTGGACTTAATTGAAGAGTATGTCGACAGCATTTTAGAAAAAGGGAAGTTTCCATTAGGAATGGGCGGCGAGCATCTTGTGTCTTGGCCGGTTTTCCGTGCGATGCATAAGAAATATCCTGATTTGGCGATTATCCATATGGACGCACATACGGATCTTCGTGAGGAATACGAGGGTGAGCCTCTGTCTCATTCAACACCGATTCGTAAAGTAGCAGGACTCATTGGACCTGAGAATGTGTTCTCTTTTGGGATTCGTTCTGGGATGAAGGAAGAATTTGAATGGGCAAAAGAAGCGGGCATGCACATTTCTAAATTTGAAGTGTTGGAGCCGTTGAAGCAAGTATTGCCAAAGCTGAAGGGGCGTCCAGTTTATGTGACGATCGACATTGATGTACTCGATCCAGCTCATGCACCTGGTACAGGCACGGTAGATGCTGGCGGTATTACATCAAAAGAGCTGCTTGCATCCATTCATGCCATTGCAGGATCTGAGGTTCAAGTAGTCGGTGCAGACCTTGTAGAGGTAGCACCTGTATACGATCATTCCGACCAAACAGCGAATACAGCGAGCAAGCTTTTACGCGAAATGCTGCTTGGATTTGTGAAATAACACCTTGATAGAGGAGCTTGTCATCTCATGTGGACAAGCTCTTTTTTTACATGGATCAAAAAATAAAGGAGGCAGTTCATGTTTTCTTCTATATTGATGGTGCTTCTCGCTTTTTGTGTGTTAGCGGCGGGTTTTCTCACGCTGAAACGAGAGCTCGCAGCAGAGCCCCCCGTTTTTGCTTCGAAAAAGGAAGCAAAGGAAGAGATGTTGGGGTTGTTTCAGGATCGAGGCTTTTTCTATTTGACGGCCATTGCGTTATTCATGCAGGTGATATTTAAGCGAGCACAGATCGTGCCATTTGATTTTTTTCAGGTATTTTTGGCAAGTTCAGGCGTTCAAGCTCTTTTTTATTTAATCAAAAGAAAAGACATGGGCGTAAAGGCTGTGTTGGTGGTATTAGTGAGTTTCCTGTTTCTTTTTTTCTAAAGGGATAGCGTAAGATCAAAAACGAAGTTTAATCGCAGTGAAGAAGAGAAATGATGGTATGATAGGCGATCATGAATATGGTATACTATTTTAGTTAAACGGGTCTTAGCAAAGGAAGTGCAAAATGACACAAAACCAAATTTCAATTCATGTAAAGTCAGTGATGAAACCAGAGACGGAGCCGGCTGAAACGATCGAATTCCGCACGACTGGAACGTATCAAGAAAAGAATGACAAAACGTATCTCACTTACCATGAAGAACATGAAATGGGTCAAGTAAAAACCGTTGTGAAAATGAGTGAAAAAGAAATTTTTGTCATGAGATCAGGGGCCATTCAAATGAAGCAGCGCTTTCTCATTGGGGAAACGACCGTCACACATTACACGATGCCATTCGGTACACTACAGCTTGATGTACACACACATGGCATTGATCTCGATGTGAACAAGGGACTGCTGCACATTACGTACGATATGCTGACAGGGGAAGATCAAAAGCATTTACATACATTATCGATTTCGTATAAGGAGGATTTACGTTCATGAATATCGCAGAACAGGTCAAAGATGCGTTAAAAGAAGAAATCATTGCGGCAGTCGTCAAAGCAGGACTTGCTGATGAAAGCCAGGTACCAGATGTCCTTTTAGAAGTGCCGAAAGACAAAACTCACGGTGATTACTCCACCAACATGGCGATGCAGCTTGCCCGCATTGCAAAAAAAGCACCTCGCCAAATCGCAGAGGACATTGTCAAAGCGTTTGATAAAGGGAAAGCTTCTATTGAAAAACTGGATATCGCAGGTCCAGGGTTCATTAACTTTTATATGAACAATCAGTATTTAACAAAGCTCATTCCAGCTGTCCTTGAAGCAAAAGAGGCATATGGTGAAACGAATACAGGCGGCGGCCAAAAGGTGCAAGTTGAATTCGTCTCAGCCAACCCAACAGGTGACCTTCACCTTGGACATGCCCGCGGAGCAGCTGTAGGTGATTCTCTTTGCAACATCCTTGATAAAGCAGGGTTCGAAGTGAGCCGTGAATACTATATCAACGATGCAGGCAATCAGATCAATAACCTTGCTTTATCTGTAGAGGTACGTTACTTTGAGGCGCTCGGTCTTGAAAAAGAGATGCCTGAAGACGGCTATAGAGGAGAAGACATCAAAGGCATCGGGCAAAAGCTGGCAGATGAATTTGGTGACCGTTTCGTGCATGAGCCAGAAGAAGAGCGTATGAAGTTCTTCCGTGAATACGGCTTAAAATACGAATTAGAGAAATTACGTGTAGACCTTGAGAATTTCCGTGTCCCATTTGATGTATGGTATTCAGAAACCTCTTTATATGAAAACGGAAAAATCGAACCAGCGCTGGAAACCCTTCGCGCTAAAGGCTATGTCTTTGAAGAAGACGGCGCAACGTGGCTGCGTTCAACTGATTTTGGCGATGACAAGGACCGCGTGCTCATTAAAAAAGACGGCAGCTTCACTTACTTGCTTCCAGATATCGCATACCATAAAGACAAATTGGACAGAGGCTTTGATCAGCTCATTAACATTTGGGGAGCGGACCATCACGGCTATATCCCTCGAATGAAAGCGGCGATCCAAGCACTTGGATATCCTGCTGGCAAGCTTGAAGTAGAAATCATTCAGCTCGTTCACCTATACAAAAACGGTGAAAAGATGAAGATGAGTAAACGTACAGGAAAAGCTGTCACCATGCGTGATCTGATTGAAGAAGTAGGTCTAGATGCCACTCGTTATTTCTTCGCGATGAGAAGTGCGGCAACACATATGGACTTTGACCTAGACTTAGCGATATCTACGTCTAACGATAACCCTGTGTACTACGCACAATATGCGCATGCGAGAATTTGCAGCATGCTGCGTCAAGGGGAAGAAAAAGGCTACGAGCCAAACCTTGAAAAAGCAGATTTCTCTCACATTCAATCGGAAAAAGAGTACGATCTTCTCAAAATCATTGGCAGCTTCCCAGAAGTTGTAGCAGAAGCAGCTGAAAAGCGTATTCCGCACCGTGTAACGAACTATATTTATGACCTTGCATCAGCCCTTCACAGCTTCTACAATGCCGAGAAGGTCATTGATGTAGAAAACGAAACAAAAACAACAGCACGTCTTTCACTCATGAAAGCAACACAAATTACGCTTGCGAATGCATTAAAACTAATTGGCGTATCGGCTCCGGAAAAGATGTAAGAACACGAAGAAACCCGCTCGGAACGAGAGTGGGTTTCTTCGTGTTTTTCATCCAGCTTTTAGATCACTTTTATTTCTCTGAAAAATCTCAATTTCATAATCCTCTAATGCTTGTTTAGGAAGTTTCTTTTCTAAGATAGATTGCAAACTTGTCATATCTTTTGAAGTATCGATGCCGATGGAAATTGTGGGATCTGTCTTGATCATTTGATAGTTAAACAATGCATGCTCTTCCCATAATGAGTCCAATACGTGGATGACCTTTTCATCTAATTCCTCTTCAGAAAGGGTGAGAGTTTTTGAAGTGAAGCTTAATCCAACAATACAAAGAGTAATAAAAAACAAACCAATCAAACGTTTTATCATTATATCTCCTTTATATAGTTAGTATATTCCTTAAATAGATCATAACATCCAATTGGGCTTGTTTGAATTGTTTAAAAGAAACCAGTTCATAAAGGGTCTTTTGAATTGATGATAATCAAACAAGGTTCCTTATAGTTATTTAAATGGCGCCATTCAGAATCTGTTAAATAAAAACATCCGCTATCTACTAGAGACAGCGGATGTTGAACATTACCCAAGCGTATTAATAATGTTAGAAATAGAATCGAATAATTGACTAAGTACATCAGAAAACATAGAGTGCATCCTCCCTTCGGTAAGCATGTAGTATGTGTGCGTTAATTAGAATTATCCAAGTGTATTAATAATGTTAGAGATAGAATCGAATAATTGGTTAAGTACATCAGAGAACATGTTTTTGCCTCCTCTCTTTTCTTTTTACATCTACTTAACGAAGGGGTTGGAGGGTTGGATCACTTTTTCTAAAAAATTTTTAAAAAAGATGGTGGCATAGAAAAAAGCACCACATATTCGGGTGCTTTTTTAGCCTTTATTAGTTATGAATGAATGCGCAGCTTCACGTCTCCATCTTTACACGCTAGCTTTACATTTCCACCAATCGGTAAGGTGAAAACCGGCTGCGTATGTCCAATATCGACATCGTAAATCACTGGAATGTGTTTGAGCATTGGGTGCTTATCTAGAATGAATCTTAAATGTTCTTCTGTCATCTCGGATTTCTTCTGAAAGCGTCCGATGATCAGTCCTTTGATTGATTCTGCATGCTGCAAGAGGGATGTGAGGTCTCTGGCGAACATTTCAGGGAAAACCAAATCATCATCCTCCACAAATAAGATGGCATCCTTGATATGAGGCATAAACGACGTCCCTTGCAGTAAATTCAGTGTACAAAGGTTACCGCCATACAAGGTGCCTTCAGCTGTTCCTTCCTGATATATTCCCCATTTTGTCGGATGAAATTGCCTGTTCGCTTGATCAAGATACCATGCATCATCACTCCACTTTGTCGAAGGGATCACATCAAAAGACTCACCGTCATTCATCAAGCAGGCTTGAAACATAGCGGTCTGTTCCTCTTGTCCTTGCTCCATTTGGAAGCTGGAGAAATGAGGGCCTGAGTATGTCACCATCTCACATTTTGCAGTAATAGCGCTTGCGAGTGCGGTAATATCACTGTAGCCGCAAAGAACTTTAGGGTGCTGACGAATCAAGTCGTAATCAATATAAGGCAAGAGTTCATTGCAATTGAAGCCTCCAATGGCTGTCAAAATACCGTCGACTTCATCATCTGTGAACGCCTTATGCAAATCAGACAAGCGGTGTTCAATAGATGAAGAGGAATGAAGATCACATTCAAACGCGTGTAGTCCAAAAGAGACGGTGAAGCCTAACATCTCTAAACGCTTTTTTGCTTGAGCGATTCCTTCTTCTGATAAAATGCTGGCACTTCGGCTTGGGGCAATGACGCGAATATGGCTGCCCTTTTTTAAAGGAGAGGGTGTATACATAAACAAATCTTCCTTTCCATCACATATTTATCCATTATATCGGATCAAATGGTCCAAGTCTGTAAAAGCTAGAAGAAAGGCATAGGTCGTGCGTTTCATACAAGCTGTGCAAAGGGTATGGAAGAGAAAAGACAGAAACGAATGAGGGCGGAGAATGTGAAAAAGAGGAGACTGGAATTTTTATTTTTATATTTTATGATATTCGGGGCATATGTGGTGTATTGGTGGCCGGTTCCAGCGTGGAGTGTTCAGTTGTACGCAGCGGTTTATATCGCCATTATTTTATTTAGTATCATCTCACTCATGCTAGAGAACCGTACATCACAGCACACACTCTTATGGATGTATGTGCTAATCTTTTTCCCGATCATTGGCTATATGTTTTATTTGTTCTCAGGACAGCTCTATGTGAAAGGTCATTTATTCAAATCAAAGAGAATGTACAACCGTGAAAAACTACGCAGAATATCTGAGCTTGAAAGCAAGCCGGATGAATCGCGTCTAACCGAAAATCAGCGGACTTTTTTTCATTACACAGAAAAAGCAACAGGCATGCATGTGAACACAAATAGTGATATGGACATTTTAAAAAATGGGGAGGAGACGTTTCCCCGTATTTTTGAAGAATTAAAAAAGGCAAAATCGTTCATCCATATAGAATACTACATGTTCAAATCAGATTTCCTCGGGCACCGGATGATGGAGATTCTGATAGAAAAAGTGAAAGAAGGGGTAGAGGTTCGCTTCATCTATGATGCGGCTGGCAGCATTCGCTTCTCCCGAAAAGATATTAAACGTTTGAAGCAGGCAGGAGTCAAGGTTGCTCCATTTCTGCCTTTAAAATATGGTTTCTTTAATCAAAAATTCAATTTCCGAAATCACCGCAAAATCGTGATCATTGATGGGAAGACAGGATTTGTCGGCGGGTTAAATGTCGGAAAAGAATATGTCGGACGTGATGAAAATATCGGTTTTTGGCGTGATACGCATACCATGTTAAAGGGTGAGGCTGTCCAAACCCTTCACTCTATTTTTATGCTCGACTGGGAGTATGTATCAGATGAAGTATTAATTGATGATCCGAAATATCATACGCCGCAACCTGTTACGGGAGAGGATGTCATTCAGGTTGTACCAACTGGACCCGATATGAAAGAAAGTATGAGTGATTTATATGATGCACTCATCTCAAATGCGAAACAATTTGTCTGGATTGCGACACCTTATTTTGTCCCTAATGAATCCCTTCGTACAGCATTGAAAATTGCTGCTACAAGAGGGGTGGATGTCCGGGTGATGGTACCGGAGATCAATGACGGCTTTCTCACACAATACGCCACACGATCCTATTTTTCTGAGCTTCTAAAAGAGGGCATCAAGGTGTATCACTATCAAAAGGGCTTCATGCATCAAAAAGTAATGATCGCAGATGGAGAACTTGCCTCTGTCGGCACTGCAAATGTGGATATGAGAAGCTTTCAGCTCAATTTTGAGGTCAATGTCTTTACAGCCGCGAAAAAGCCCATTGAGCAGCTGATGGCACACTATGAGGAGGATATGATGGAATGTGAGCAGATGGGACCTGTTCATTTTTATAAAAGAGGCTTAAAAGAACGATTAAAGGAATCATTTGCTCGGTTGTTTTCTGGCGTTCTATGAGGATTTCTAGTCAAAGAAATCATTTCCTAATCTAGTATTTTGAAGAGGATTCCTCTATAATTGAAAATGATTATCAATTATAGAGGAAATGAGGTTCTTTTACATATGCTAAAACGCTTTTTCGCCTATTACAGGCCCTATCGAGGTCTGTTCTTTTTAGATTTCTTTTGCGCTGTCGCCGTTGGATTAATGGAACTGGGTTTCCCGCTTATCGTGAACTACTTTATTGATACATTGTTGCCAACAGGGAACTGGACAGTCATTGTCTGGACCGCATTTGCGCTGTTTGTCATTTATGCCCTCAGCTCGGTTATGCAATTTATTGTGTCGTATTGGGGGCATATGCTTGGCATCAATATTGAAACAGATATGAGGAAGAAGCTGTTTGATCACTTTCAGCGCCTATCCTTTAAATTCTTTGACAACAACAAAACGGGTAAGCTCATGTCACGGATGACAAACGACCTCATGTACATTGGAGAAGTGGCGCATCATGGTCCTGAAGATTTGTTTATAGCGATTATGACGATTCTTGGTGCCTTTGCAGTCATGCTGATGATTAACTGGCAGCTGGCCATTTTAACCTTCCTGATCATGCCGGTCATCATCTGGCTTGCCCTTCATTTTAATAAGAAAATGACGCATGCGATTACACAGCTGAACAATGACATTGGAGACTTTCATGCAAGGGTTGAAAACAATATCGGCGGCATTCGTCTTGTTCAAGCCTTTGCCAATGAACATTTCGAGAAAAAACGTTTTGCTGAAAACAACAACCGTTTTCGAAAGGCGAAGCTTCTTTCCTATAAAATTATGTCGGTCAATGGATCGATCAGTTACATTCTCACACGTCTTGTGACACTGTTTGTCCTTCTCGCAGGTACATGGTTTGTCCTGCAAGGTCAATTAACGGCAGGTGGCTTTATCGCGTTTGTTCTGATCACAAATGTTTTATTTAGACCGATTGATAAAATCAACACGGTCATTGAAATGTATCCGAAAGGCATTGCGGGCTTTAAAAGCTATGTCGATTTGCTAGAAACAGAGCCGGATGTGAAGGATACAGAGGGAGCACGTGATGTACACGGATTGAAAGGTGAAATTGAATATCGAAACGTAACATTTGGCTACGATGAACACAGTCATGTGCTGAAGAATATCGATTTAAAAATTAAACAAGGAGAAACGGTTGCGTTTGTCGGGCCTTCAGGAGCGGGGAAATCAACCATTTGCAGTCTGCTGCCTCGCTTTTATGATGTGGATGAAGGGGAGATCACGATTGATGGTATAAGCACAAAGTCGATGACATTGTCATCTTTAAGGCAGCAGATCGGTATTGTGCAGCAGGATGTCTTTTTATTCTCAGGTACCATTCGTGAAAACATTGCGTACGGCAACTTAGAAGCCAGCGATGCAGAGATTTGGGAGGCTGTAAGAAGTGCGCATTTAGAGGAACTCGTACAGCGTTTCCCAGAAGGGTTAAATACCGTCATAGGTGAGCGCGGCGTCAAACTGTCAGGCGGTCAAAAGCAGCGTCTGTCGATTGCGCGGATGTTCCTGAAAAACCCGTCCATTCTCATTCTAGATGAAGCCACGTCAGCACTTGATACAGAAACAGAAAAAGCCATACAGGATGCACTGAGTGAACTAGCTGTCGGCAGGACAACGCTCGTCATAGCCCACCGCCTTGCAACAATTAAACACGCCGATCGTATCATTGTCGTAACAGAGGAAGGCATTGAAGAACAAGGCCGCCACCAAGATTTAATTCAAATGGGCGGCGTATATAGCAGACTGCACGAAGCGCAGTTTGGTCATTAAAGATTAAGCCCTTTTGATAAGGGGCTTTTTTTGTTAGGATAGAAAAAACTCGTGTAGGAAGGATCTGATGGAATGAAGAGGCTTCGGCGATTACAAAAAGGCGATAAGATCGGTATTTTTTCACCTTCAAGTCCAGCATCAGCGACCTCGCCTCTTAGGTATGAGCGGGCGAAGAAGTGGCTTGAGCAAAAAGGATTCATTGTGGTACCAGGATCATTAACAGGGAAAGAGGATCACTACCGTTCAGGTACAATTCAAGAACGAGCGGATGAGCTGAATGAGCTAATGGCTAGGGAAGACTTGGCGTGCGTCATGTCAATGATTGGCGGGACAAATTCAAATAGCTTGCTCCCTTATCTTGATTTTGAGCTGCTGAATCAATATCCGAAGATCATGATCGGTTATTCAGATGCGACAGCGATTCTTTTAGCCGCTTACGAAAAAACGGGACTGCCTGTATTCTACGGACCGGCGCTTGTCCCATCTTTTGGAGAGTTTGAACCGTTCGTCGCTTATACGTATCAGTCGTTCGAAGACATCCTGATGCATCCTCAACCCATTCCTTATCAGATCAAAAAACCACCTTTTTGGACGGATGAACGAATCAATTGGGAAGAAAAGACGCGTGATAAAGAGCAGCGTCCGAACGATTGGCTGTGCGTCATAGAAGGACGGGCAGAAGGCAGGTTGATCGGCGGGAACCTGAATGCAATGTACGGCATATGGGGCAGTGAGTTCATGCCAGCGATCCAAACAGGAGACATTCTCCTCATTGAAGATTGCATGAAAACCGCTTCGGTTGTAGAAAAAAACTTCTCTTTATTGAAAGTAAATGGAGTGTTTGAGCGAGTATCAGGTATTCTTTTGGGAAAACATGAGCTGTTTGATGATGAGGGAACGGGAAAAGAACCTTACGAGATTTTACTTGAGGTGCTTGGAGAGACAAAGAGACCGCTCATCGCAGATTTTGACTGTGCCCATACGCACCCGATGCTTACGATGCCAATCGGGGCACAAGTGAAAATGGATGCAGCTTCAAAACAAGTGTGGTTGACGAAAGAGTGGATCTAACAAAAAGAGCGGCCTGAGGGCTGCTCCTTTTTATGAAACATGCTCTTTTTCAAAAGGCTGCAAGAGATCTTGCGCTTTTTTCCCCTCTACGACAATTAAGTAGTCAGACTCTAAATGAGTGAGCCTGAAGGTTTCAAGCTCTACGATGTTCTTGATGTTGCACATTGTTTTTTTAGAATACACATATAGACGATGTTGAGCCTGGTGGCATTTTTCATAAAGAGAAATAAGCTTATGTAAATTCAATGCTTTCGCAGCGATTTGGATTGAATAGATTTGAGACATCTTCATATCCTCCTGTTAATAACTTTCTCACAATAGCTTTGTTACCCCTGTTTGAACAGAGATAAACCTTTATCTATGATTTCCACTCAATGGTTCCTCCGCCGGTTCGCTTGTTGCCTCTTATCGCAGACAGCTCTTCGACAAGTCGGAGCAGTGCCTGATCCTTTAACTTCGCCTCAATCATAAAATCTATATCACGCCCATACGGTTTTAATGCATGAAAAAGCGGTAAGACAAAGGACATATCTACACCATCTGCATGACTGCGTATGGCTTTTTCTGATTTCGGTGAGGATAAATGGATTTTAGGCGGAATGCCAGTGCTCGTCCAAGTGTTGAACATTCTTGGCAGGATGTCTTCAAGCACGGCATCATCATCTTTATTGGCCACGTGATGATGATAATCAAAAACAAATGGAATACCGTGCTTTTCACATACATCAAGGGTTTCTAACGACGTATACGTTTTGTCATCATTCTCAAGCGTCATCCTCGCCTTGATATGCGCTGGTAGCTGTTTGATATTGTCATCAAAACGTTGAAGCGCCGAATCTTTATCACCGTACGCACCGCCCACATGAATGTTCATATAGCCTTCCTTCACGAGCTTCATCGCCTCAAACATTTGATAATGGTACGTCATATCAATCACGGCATTTTCTGTGATTGAAGGCTTGGGGCTAGTAAACAAGGTGAATTGATTGGGGTGAAAGCTCACTCGCAGTTCATGCCGTTTCACCAACTCGCCAATTTCAAGAAACTCCTTTTGAAAAGGTGTCACAAAGTCCCAGCGTACCTCGGGATGGGTCGCAAGCGGGACGATCGAACTCGAAAAACGGTAAAGCGGGATATCATGGGCAATGGCAAAGTAAAGCGTTCTTAATGTATTCACGAGATTGGCCTTTGTTGTTCGTAATAAAGCCTCTTCTCTCTCTTCCTTTGAGAGCTTGCTGTATCTTGCAAAGGTCAGCGACTTGGCAGGAGAAGCCTCCCACAAGGTGACGGCATTGGATACATAACCGAATCGATAACGCATAGGTCAGCTCCTTTATAAAAAGTACGAGAACATGGCGCCAACCCATTCCAGCGGACGTGACAAAAGCGGACGCTGTGTCAATTTCTCCTCTGTCATAAGCTCAGACACTTCTATGTGCTCGCGAATTTTTTCTTCTACGTGTGCAGTAAAGTCGACATCATCAATGGCGACGTCAACTTCTTCGTTTAAAAACAAGCTGCGTTTATCAAAATTTGCCGTACTGATCATACAGCGTCTCTGGTCAATTAGAATGGCTTTCGCATGATAAAATCCTTTATAAAAACGATAAACAAGGCAGCCAGAGGCAATGAGGTCCTTCAAATAATGAAATCCAGCCTCTTTGACGAGTGGATGATCTGCTTTCATTGGGATGATGATTTCAACCGTGACGCCTCGCTTTCGTGCATCAAGCAGTGCACTCAGAAGAGGAGCAGATGGAATAAAGTAAGGCGTACAGATGATGATCTGTTTCCTCGCCTGCTGAATATCTTTGAGGAACAAAGCTTCTAAAGAAAAACCAGCAGTCGCGCGTGTTGTGCATTGTAGTGTTCCCGGTTCCAAAGCAGGAAAAACCTCATATTGCAGCTGATGAATGCCAGATGTCCGGTATAAATCATTCAAAAACACATGCTGGAGATCTGCGACAACTTGCCCTGTCATGCGCAAATGATAATCTTTCCAAATGCCAAACCGACCCTTTTTTCCAACATATTCATCACCAATATTAAAACCGCCAATATAGCCAATCTTTCCATCAATTACCGTGATTTTACGATGATTTCTCATGTTTAACCGATAAATCAAAAAAGGGAAACGAGGCTTATTTAAAAAGTAAAATTGGATGCCGCTTTTCTCCAGCATATCAATGGACTTTTGATCAAACGGATAGGACCCTAATCGATCGGTCAGTAAAAAGACTGAAACCCCTTGTTCCGCTTTTGTTTTCAAAGCTTGTAACACCCTTTGACCAATCTTGTCGTTCTTTACAATAAAGAACATCATATGAATAGAAGAAGAGGCGTGCTGAATATCGGTGATCAGCTGTTCAAAGAGTGGTTCGCCATCATGATAAAAGGCGGCATCACCGCTTGTTTGATCAAAAGATCGTTCAAAAGCGCGGGTGGAAAAATATTTCTTTCCCATATAAAGGTCTAACAATATGAGACAAACGATGACAATGAGTACGAGTAGGATGATCAATGCGATCATGAAGCTTCCTCCTTTTTTGCATATTTCAATAGTGTACCCAAACGTGTAAAAAATATTGACTGAATACTCATTCATTATTTATGATAGAGGTACAACATGGAAACGGAACAAAGTGGGTTTTGGGGAATGAAAGGGGGAGCAAGATGAATAGCCTTTTAATCATGAACATGATCGCATTTGCGGCGGTGACCGCTTACGCTGTGTATTTGTTTATTTATCTCATTCGAACACGAGCAGCGTACATTCGTCTTGGTAAAAAAGAAGAGTTCCAACAAGACGTGAAAAAACGCTTAGAGCGTGTTTGGGTCAATGTATTTGGGCAAAAGAAGCTGTTAAAGGACAAGAAGAGCGGCATCATTCATGTGCTGTTTTTCTACGGATTTATCCTTGTACAGTTCGGAGCCTTTGATTTTATTATGAAGGGACTCGTTCCAGGCAGCGGACTCCCTTTAGGTCCGCTTTACGGTGTCTTTACCTTTTTCCAAGAGGTGGTCACACTTCTCATTTTAGTAGCTGTTGTTTGGGCGTTCCATAGAAGGTATGTGGAGAAGCTTGTCCGTTTAAAGCGTGGCTTTAAATCCGGTCTAGTGCTTTTATTTATTGGCGGCTTGATGCTGACCGTTTTACTTGGGAACGGGATGAATATCATCTGGCATGGACACTCTTTATCACCAACGGAGCCAATCGCATCCAGTGTTGCTTTCTTGCTGGGCGGTATTTCACCTCTTGCGGCAACGGTCGTTTTTTATGTCGCATGGTGGGTGCATCTCCTGATTTTGCTGACATTCTTAGTGTATGTCCCGCAGTCAAAGCATGCTCACCTCATTGCAGGACCGGTGAACGTATTTGCCAGCAGATTAGACCCGCCAGGCAAGCTGCAAAAAATTGATTTTGAAGATGAGACACAAGAGACCTTCGGTGTGGGAAAAATTGAAGACTTCCGTCAGTCACAGCTGATCGACCTTTACGCTTGTGTGGAATGCGGGCGCTGCACAAATATGTGCCCAGCAACAGGTACAGGGAAAATGCTGTCTCCAATGGATTTGATTTTAAGGCTAAGAGATCATTTAACCAATAAAGGGGCCGCCATTACATCAAAGACGCCTTGGGTTCCGCAGCTTGCCTTCAGGCAGACAACAGGAAATCAGCTGGCGCTTCAGGCGAGAGGAGCAGGTGCAGAGGAATCGGCTGCTAGCTCGATGTATCATCCTTCTCTTATTGGTGAAGTCATTACAGAGGAAGAAATTTGGGCATGTACGACGTGCCGAAACTGTGAAGACCAATGCCCTGTCATGAATGAACACGTCGACAAAATTATTGATATGCGTAGATATCTTGTGCTGACTGAAGGGAAAATGGATGCAGATGCACAGCGTGCCATGACAAGTATAGAGCGCCAAGGGAACCCGTGGGGATTGAACCGGAAAGAAAGAGAAAATTGGCGTGAATTGAGAGAAGATGTGCACGTGCCGACAGTAAAAGAGCTGAAAAAAGCAGACCAAACCTTCGAATATTTATTCTGGGTTAGTTCAATGGGGGCATACGACAATCGAAGCCAAAAGATTGCGCTTGCCTTTGCAAAGCTTCTCAACGAAGCAGGTGTGTCCTTTGCCATCCTAGGCAATAAAGAAAAAAACTCAGGTGATACACCAAGAAGGCTTGGAAACGAATTTTTATTCCAAGAGCTTGCCGCAAAAAACATTGAAGAATTTCAGAAAAACGGTGTCACAAAGATCGTTACGATTGATCCGCACGCCTACAATTTATTTAAAAATGAGTATCCAGACTTCGGGCTTGAGGCAGAAGTGTACCATCATACAGAATTACTGGCAGAGCTAGTGAAAGAAGGAAAAATAACGCCTGTACATGAAGTGAACGAGGTGATTACCTTCCACGACTCTTGCTACCTAGGCAGATATAACGAAGTGTATGATCCGCCGAGAGACATTTTAAAAGCCATCCCTGGTGTGACGCTGAGAGAAATGGAACGGCATCGTGAAACTGGTATGTGCTGCGGTGCAGGCGGGGGCTTAATGTGGATGGAAGAAGAGACGGGTACCCGGATTAATACTGCCCGAACGGAGCAGGCGTTACAAGTGCAGCCGTCCATCATTAGCTCAGGGTGTCCTTATTGCTTAACGATGCTGGGAGATGGGACGAAAGCGAAAGAAGTAGAAGAGCAGGTAGGTACATTTGATGTCGCAGAGCTTCTTGAAAAATCAGTGTTTGGCGAGGCTGGAAAGCAGGTTTCGTAAACAAAACAGGCCGATGAATAGAATGTTCATCGGCTTATAAATGGCGCTGTACATCTGCTGTTCAGATAATATGTAAGCGGTAACAAAAGGGAGGGGACATACATGAGTAAGACAGTCATTGTATCTGGAGCAAGAACACCATTTGGAAAACTAGGCGGTGCTTTCAGCGGATTGACTGCCGCAGAACTAGGCGGAGTGGCAATCAAGGCTGCGCTGGAAAGAGTGCCGGGTTCACATCATGTGGATGAGGTCATCATGGGAAGTGTTTTGCAGGGAGGACAAGGTCAGCTTCCTTCAAGGCAAGCAGCAAGACATGCTGATCTTCCGTGGTCCGTTCCGACGCAAACCATCAATAAAGTCTGTGCATCAGGAATGCGCAGTGTGAGCACAGCAGATCAAATCATCCGAGCTGGAGATGCGGAGGTCATCGTAGCGGGCGGTATGGAATCCATGTCACACGCCCCTTATTTGCTAAAAAAAGCGCGATGGGGCTACAAAATGGGAGATGGTGCGGTACAAGATGCGATGATTTTAGATGGATTAACCTGTTCGTTTACAGGCGTTCATATGGGTGAGTATGGGAGCATGGCTGCGAAGGAGCTCGGTATCACGCGGGAAGAGCAAGACCTTTGGGCATTAAGAAGTCATGAACGAGCGATCGAAGCGCAGAAAAACGGCTTTTTTCAGCATGAAATCACTCCCGTCACCGTCAAGACGAAAACGGGAGAGCGGCTGATGACAGAAGATGAATCCCCGCGTCGTGATACGTCATATGAACGGCTATCAAAGCTCATGCCTGTTTTTGATCAAACGGGTACCATTACCGCTGGAAATGCACCAGGTGTCAATGATGGAGCAAGTGCGCTTCTTTTAATGAAAGACACATATGCAAAGCAGCATGACGTCAAGCCATTGGCAATCGTGCTTGGTCATACGCAGGTAGCTGTAGAGGCAAAGGATTTTCCGAAAACACCAGCCTTTGCTATCGAGAAAATTTTACAGAAAACAGGCAAGCGCCTAGAGAATATCGATCTATTTGAAATCAATGAGGCCTTCTCAGCTGTGGCGCTGGCATGTGAAAAAATAACCGGGCTTGACCGGCGGAAAATGAATATCAACGGTGGTGCAGTTGCGCTTGGTCATCCCATTGGGGCAAGCGGAACACGTATCATATTGACCTTGATTCATGCATTAAAACAAAGAGGCGGCGGTATTGGCATTGCGGCGATTTGCAGTGGAGGCGGTCAAGGAGATGCCATCATGATAAAGGTAGATTAAAAGGGAGGCGTTCATCGTCATGAGTACAGAAGAAACCGTCATGGTCGTTGGAGCTGGTCAAATGGGATCAGGCATTGCCCAAGTTTTTGCTCAGTCTGGCTACACAGTCCTGCTGCATGATGCATCTGAAAAGCAGATTCATCGAGCCATTTCCTCCATGACCAAACAACTGACGAAACGAGCAGAAAAAGGAAAGCTAGCCCATCAGGCAGTCCGAGATATTACGCAGCGGCTTGCCGTATCTACAGATTTAAAGGACGTGCAGCAGGCTCATTTAGTGATTGAAGCTGTATCTGAACAAATGAGTGTGAAAAAACAAATCTTTGAAACACTCGATCAAATTGCAGAGGCGAAGACGATATTTGCAACAAACACATCTTCCTTGTCGATCACTGAATTAGCAGCTGTTACGGGGAGACCGGAGCAAGTGATTGGCATGCATTTTATGAATCCGGTGCCTGTCATGAAACTCGTTGAGGTCATTCGAGCGCTGCAAACGAGTGACGACACGTATCAACTCGTTTGTGAAACAGCAAAGACATTAAACAAAACCCCAATTGAAGTGGAAGACTTCCCAGGGTTTGTATCAAACCGCATATTGATGCCAATGATCAATGAAGCTATTTACACCCTTTATGAAGGCGTGGCAGATGCAGAAAGTATTGACGGTGTCATGACGCTTGGAATGAATCACCCAATGGGGCCGCTTCGTCTCGCTGATTTCATCGGACTAGATACATGTTTATTTATTATGAATACCCTTCATGAGGGACTTGGGGATAGCAAATACCGACCTTGTCCTCTTTTGAAAAAATACGTGAATGCAGGCTGGCTGGGCAAAAAGACAAAGAGAGGTTTTTACACATACCACGACCACTCATAGGGGGAGTCAAAATGGATGTTTTGCTTACGGATCAACAGCGACTCTGGAGAGAACAGGCAGCAGAATTTGCAAGACAGCGTGTATTCCCTGAAGTGGAAGCCATGGAACAAGGTCAGTTCCCAAGAACACTTTTAGCAGAAATGGGACGAAAAGGCTTTCTGGGGATTCCAATACCAGCTTCGTATCAAGGCTTAGGAGCAGATTTTACAACGTATATCATCGCCATTCATGAATTATCCAAAGTGAGTGCGACCATCGGTGTCATTGTGTCCGTTCATACATCTGTTGTGACGATGCCTATTTTGGCTTTTGGAACGAATGAGCAAAAAGAATCCTATGTTCCGCTGCTTGCATCCGGGCAGAAACTGGGAGCATTTTGCCTGACTGAACCGAAGGCAGGCTCAGATGCCTCCAATATTCAGTTAAGAGCAGAGCGGGCGGGCGACCATTATGTGTTAAATGGTACAAAAATGTTTATCACAAGCGGCGGGGAAGCAGAACTGTATCTTGTCTTTGCCGTGACAGATCCTGCTTCTGCGAAAAAAAATATATCGGCATTCATTGTCGAGAAAGATACACCCGGATTTACGATCGGAAAAGATGAGAAAAAGATGGGACTGCATGGGTCAAAAACCGTTACGCTTCATTTTGATGCTGTGCGGATTCCAAAACAGCAGCTGCTCGGTGCAGAAGGAGAGGGCTTTCACATAGCCATGTCTAGTTTAAATGCGGGGAGAATTGGTATCGCGGCTCAAAGCCTCGGTATAGCTGAAGCCGCATTAACTGAGGCAGTGACTTATTTAAAGCAGCACCCGGCAGGTCTAGAAACGACCATTCGGCTGGGTGATTTAGCAGCGAAGCTTGAAGCTGCCAAGCTATTAGTCTATCAAGCGGCTTTTTATAAAGAGACGAATCGTCCGGTGACAAAGGAAGCATCCATGGCAAAGCTATTTACGTCAAAAACGGCGGTTGAGATCAGTACAGAAGCGATCCATTTACTCGGCATGGACGGTTATACGAATCGCTATCAAGCAGAACGTTACTTTCGTGATGCGAAAGTTTGTGAGATCTATGAAGGAACAAGTGAAATTCAAAGGCTGGTCATTTGTAAACAGCTAATATGAAACGAGGTGGCTCATGATGCAGTTTCAATTAAGTGATGAACATGAAATGATTCAAAAAATGGTGAGGGATTTTGCGAAAAATGAAGTAGAGCCAACAGCAGCAGAGCGGGACGAGACAGAAACGTATGATCCAGCTATTTTTCGCCAAATGGCGGAGCTCGGTTTAACGGGCATTCCTTGGCCGGAAGAGGTAGGCGGGATCGGTAGTGATTATTTAGCCTACGTCATCGCAGTGGAGGAGCTTTCAAGAGTGTGCGCCTCTACAGGCGTCACCCTCTCCGCCCACACCTCTCTCGCCTCGTGGCCTATCTATACTTTCGGAACAGATGAACAAAAAGAGACCTATTTAAAGCCGCTTGCAGAAGGACAGAAGGTAGGGGCATATGCACTCACTGAGAGCGGTTCGGGTTCAGATGCCGGCGGAATGAAGACAACGGCAGTAAAAGCAGGCAGTGAATACGTCCTGAACGGTGCGAAAATCTTTATTACAAATGGAGGCATTGCAGATTATTATATTGTGTTTGCTGTGACAGACCAAGAAGCTACATCTCGAAATACGACCGCCTTTATTGTAGAAAAAGAGACACCGGGCTTCTCTGTTGGCAAAAAGGAAAGCAAACTGGGCATTCGCTCATCGCCAACGACCGAAATTCGATTTGAAGATTGCCGGATTCATGAAAGAAACCGGCTCGGACAAGAAGGAGAAGGTTTTAAAATAGCTATGATGACCCTCGATGGCGGAAGAAACGGTATTGCTGCACAGGCTGTTGGGATTGCACAAGGCGCTCTTGATGCGGCAGTCGATTATGCGAAGGAGCGAAAGCAATTCGGCAAACCAATCATTCAGCATCAAGGAATTGCTTTTAAGCTCGCAGATATGGCAACCGCAATTGAAGCATCTAGGCTGCTCACTTATCAGGCAGCATGGCTCGAAACGAAAGGGCTCCCGTATGGAAAGGAATCAGCTATGTCCAAGCTCTTTGCTGGAGATACAGCCATGAAGGTAACAACAGAAGCCGTCCAAATCTTCGGCGGCTACGGGTATACAAAAGATTACCCAGTCGAACGATACATGCGTGATGCGAAAATCACCCAAATTTATGAAGGCACACAGGAAATCCAGCGCCTAGTCATCTCGCGCAAACTGCTAGATATGTAGAAACAAAGCAAAGACCACCTGATGTGAGGTGGTCTGTTTTGGTTCATGAAGCATTAATCACTAGCATCATCCAAAGTTTTTTTATTTTAGGATTGTAAAAGGATAGTGTCGGCAACAGGAAACAGCTTTAACGTATGAGTGATTTGTAACTGGTGAAGTAGTGAGTATTGGTACATGTGAATTCGCAATATACCTACTAAAGAATTAGACCTCAAGAATGATATAGCTATAACCCACATACAAGGTAATAGTCAGGTTTTCCTGAATTTAAGATGATTTCCAGTATCGATCCATATTATATTAGCATTATGTTAAAATTAAGAAAATAAAAATATGGGAGGTTATTATGACCACAACTACTACCATTTTAGCAATTGTGACTTTGGTGATATGGATCATGGTTTCCGCAGAACTTTCGAAGTCTTCAAAGAAAGATCACAATGAAAAAGAAAATAGCCGTAGAAAATTAATTGTTTTAATGCTTGCAGGCATCATATTGACCATAGCAGTAGTCATCTCATTACTTCAGAATCTCTAGCCTTAAAATAAACGATAAAAGTGTATCGTTATGAAAGCATATTTCAATGCTTGAGAACTAGATAACAAGTTCATCTCATTCACTAATGTGTTTAGACTTTGCAGAAATGTCAGGGTTCAGCCTCATTTCTAACGTGATGGTTATGATTCTGCCTACATAAAGGAGCAATGCTTTTTTTGCCCGAATATCTGGATCTAAAGAAAATACAGAAATGACTATACAGACGATTCATGCAAAAAGCAGCCATTATTTTTCATCATACGTTCAAAGATTTGAATAATGGGTATCTATTTTGATATCAAATCGAAGTCGAGACAACTCCATATGAGTGTCTCGATTTCTTTTGGAATTGAGGAAATTGATTCAATTTAACTAGGTAATTTAATCCATTTTCTTCTTTTTCGACTCTGATTTGTAGGGACTTATGTTGTGTTTTAGAGAATAGTATGTTTATCACATTTTCTAAATGTTACAATTTTTCAAAAGCTATGATAGGAACTGAAATGTATAAAGATACTGATATATTTCCAAAAATGAATCGCTCCCTAATACAGGATACGGTTCTTCTCTCCTTAGGGTCAATGTGTATAACTTACTTCCCATTCCATTCATCATTTCTCTTGAATTCAAAATAAAATCAACTCTTTTTCCACATCTATAACATGATCTTTCAGTGATTTTTTGAACTTGGTCTCTGTCTTTAACGAAGGTGAGCTCCGATTGTTGAAGAATATCTCAGTAATAATCAAAGTACTACAGGAAACGAGCATCTCTTAAAAAATTCATCATAAAAGTTTACCTGTCTCTAAAAAGAAGGCATTGAAGATTTGAAACGAATTGATTTTTTGATAGTGTTTATCAGAAATTCTGACTAGATTTAAATGAATCAGAGCATTTTATGCTATTACATAAGTGCCCGGTAAAAATGGAAAATGAACGTAAATCCTGATAAAAACTGATTACAAATACCGTTAATTAAATAAATATTACAAATTTTCCAAAAAAATATTGAAATGTAATTTACTTCTTGCTAGACTAAAGAAGTAGTAAATAATCGAAGGAGGTCATATTATGACGAAAGCAACAGATTCTAAGTTTTATGCTTTATTATCGCTGTCACTTCTTGCGGTAACATTAGTAGCTTTAGTGATTGGTAATGGTTCTTTGATTGCAGCAAATCTGGGTGTTAGTACTGCAACTGCGGCAACAGTAGTGAATTTCTTAGATACTTGGTCCTCAGTAGCAACTGTCATTACAATCGTTGGTGTTTTCACTGGCGTAGGCACAATTAGTTCAGGTGTAGCTGCTGCTATCTTGGCTATTCTTAAAAAAGAAGGAAAAGCGAAAGCTGCTGCTTTTTAATCTAAAAAAAAATCATCTCAATCTTTATTGAGATGATTTTTTTTCAAAAGTGTATTGATATCAGATGAAACAACGTTCAATAGACAGGGACTTAAAAACTAATTTAACGTTTTATGCCCATCCGGCTTGTAATAAAACATTAATTAGGAGGAAATTTTATGATAAAAGCAAAAAATCTTGGCTCATTCTCACTATTGTTATTTGCAGATACAGTCGCATCTTTAGTCGTTGGAAATGGTTCAAAGATAGTAGCCAATCTAGGTGTTAGTACTGAGGCTGCCGCTGCTATTTTGTTTGTACTTAAAAAACAAGGAAAAGCCAAGGCTGCTGCTTTTTAAAATGACTTATGCATAAAACAAATAAACTATTTAAAATATATGATCAAAGTATAATGGGGTACCTCAATTATATTGGGATGATTCTTTTTTCTTTCATTGTGATGGTAGCGTTGATTTTCTATCGGGGTGAGATTCCCGGCACTTACCTAAACAGCTTTGTTTTTATTTCAATATACATTGTAGCTACAGCTAATATTAATCGTTGTGTATTACCGTATAGAAGACAGCAGCCAGGCGTGGTCTTTGTCTCTAAACAATTGTTGTTGAAACATTTATTCTTTACGATTAAAAAAGGATATTCAGTTCAATTACTTTTGGCTTGTTTCATCGCTTTAACCTTTTTGTTAGTAGAAAATCAATATTTCATTATGATACTAGCACTTATTGTCGTGATGCTTTCTTTTGCATCTCAATTATTGTCAGGTCTATTCAATATCATCAACAGAATACTCCTTTTGTTGCAATTTTGGTATATCATAACGTCCGTTTTTGAAGCAGTGATGATACTGCAAATAGTACAGTCTCTTCTTATTTACATTTACATAAGTAATTCTCATAGAATACCTTTGACAACTGGACTTTCCTTCCTAAAAAGTGCGAATAAGCAATATAGGTCTGGAAATATTCTGTATTTATTTTTGTCATATATCACTAGTAATAAAATATTGATCATTTTAATAGGTGCCTTAGTATCAATGCTTACTTATTTCGCCCAATCCTTTTTAACGAAAATAGAAAATCTGCCTGCGCTCATTTTAGTCTATATTAACTTTATTACGATCTTAGAAATCTTAATAGGGTCGAAAAAGGAAGAGATTGTGCTTGATAGGGCAAGAATCGAGACGTTGCAATCCTCTTTGATTGTGAGTCCGTACGAGAGATTTAAATCCAGTACGATATATTTACTATGTCTTGTACTGATTTTTGTCAGTGTGTGTGGAATAGTCGGAGTAATGATCAACACGTCCGATATCTCAATCATTCTTAAAAATACGTTATCGTTGCCTTTAATCATCTTTATTGGGGTCGTATATTTCAGAAAAACAGAGCTATTAATCAACGATTATGAACATAAGTTATTGAAGCTGTCCTTGCCTATTTTATTACTCATATGCATTACTATTTTCACGATTACTTCATGAAAAGAGGAGGAAAATGATACATAAAAGATTGAAGTATTTTCTGTGGTACTACTCTATCTACTGTATATTGCTGATAGGTACAGGGATTTATCTAGGGAATATAGTCAACAAAGATTTATTTGAAGCCGCACCACCAACTTCGGGTCAGGAATTTATGTCTGTAGTCCTGACACATAACTTAACGAACTTTGCAATGTATTTACTGGGTTTCTTGTTGTCGCCGTTATTTCAAATAATGGATTTTGGAGGTTCGTCCTTCGTCATTACGATGGGTTTTAGAACGCTAGGAGCACAAGAAGCTTTAGGTAAACTAATTCCTCATGGGCTATTAGAATTTCCAAATATGTTGTTTTATCAAGGAATCAGCCAGTATGTGCTTTTCACACTAATTTATACGAAATCAATTAAAGCTGCTTTAGGTGTCATGAAAAAAATGATTCCTTATTATCTACTATCGTTAGTCATCCTAATAATAGCTGCTTTTATTGAAGGGTATGATTCTTTATTATTTTCTATCATGATCAATCATAGATGGTTTTATTGAAGACTCTATACGACAGAGAAGGGGATTCAAGTGGGATTAGAATTTGTAGAATGTACGAAGAAGTTCAAAAACAATACCATACTAGATAAAGTGAATTTTTCAATTCCAACAGGTCTCTTTCATTTAGTGGGGAGAAATGGTGCAGGTAAAAGCACTCTCCTTAAAATGATAGCTGGTTTAGATAAGAGATACTCTGGAGATATTGAGGCAAACAAAGAATCGACTCTTTATTTAAATGTGGATCCTATTGGCATTCACCCATTTACAATTAGAGAAAATCTAGAGATTCTGTGGAATACGTTTAAAATTGTGCCGACTGAAGAACAAATGGGGAAAGTGAATGAATTTTTCGATGGTAACCTAGATGGTTCGTATAGCAGAGCATCTACGGGTATGAAAGCGAAGGTAGGATTATCTTTATTATTCGTAAAAGATTGGGAAACCATTCTAATTGATGAAACCATGTCATCTCTAGATTCAGAAAGTATAGAGATGCTATCTGAGAGGCTAGTGAATCTCTCTATTAAAAAAATTTCAACCATCATATATGTTTCCCATAGCATGGTGAATAAACGCTTAAACGATCATTCAAGCATTGTGAGTATAGGGGATGGGAGGCTATTATGGAACAACGTCCAAGAATAACATCATTGATATCATTGGTCATTTTTATTATGGCCAATTATTATTTCGTTACTTTTGCTATTGAGTTGAATGGCTACATTTCGCAACTAGATGATTTAAGAGCTTTGTTAGAGGATATGTCCTATGAAACGATGCTGAATCTCATTGTTGTCATTACAACAATTCTAACCACCATCAGCCTATTAGTTCAGTATCTCATCGCAAAATTCCTATTAATCATCTTTGCTCCAGAGGTTAAGGGTCATCTGTTTTATGCTCTAATTCCTAAGATTATCATTATGTTTATTAATGTAATATGTATGGGGATCTTGCAAATACAAAGCTTATGGCTGTACCTCTTCACGGCACTCATAGGAGCAGTGTTGATCTTGTTCTTTTTTCAATACAAAAAAGCGAACTGGAAAGCTTCGATTCTCTTTGCGGCACCATTTATTATAGATGCTTTCATTTCCTTAGGAAAAGAAATAGTCGCTGTACTGTAATGAATAATAAATAGAGCATGAACTCTTGCGAAAAGAAGTAACGGTATTCGCATAAAAGTGAATTCAAGGTTACTTGAGAAAAAAGGTGTTATACAATTTTTTTCATTATAGGTACACGCCAACTGAACCCGTTGGTGTGTACCTTTTTATACGCTTTATAAAAAATGGACAATCACTTCGTTCGAATGATAGCCAAAATTTATTCATTCACCATTGCTGCCTGATTGTTCCCATTTTTTCGTTTGGAATGAATAAAACGGTTTACAAAATGCAGGCCGGACACAAAAGCTAGACCCATTTCACCTAAATGATGAACCATTAGTTGCTCCCCTTGAGAAAAAATCAAAAATTAACATGATTAAAGGTGGCATAAACTCCCCTAATTTGTTTATAATGAGAGGTATGGTTTGTCGTAAAAATAAGGGATAAACACTTATTATTTCACTGATAAATGGATACATACATGTAATAGAAAGGGAGTGTCTGACCTTGAGTTTGAAAGAATACTCACAGGAGCAGCTCAAGCACATGTCTTTAGTTGAACTTGCTTATGAAATTTTCAGAGACAGTAAAACACCGATTACGTTTTCCGAGTTAATAGATGAAATGGTCCGTTTACAAGGAATACAAAAATCTGATCTTGATGATCGCCTTGCTCAATTTTATACAGACTTAAATATAGATGGCCGCTTTATTTCGTTAGGTGATCAGAGATGGGGACTTCGCAGCTGGTATCCAGTTGATCAAGTCGAAGAAGAAGTTCAGCCAGCTGTGAAAACAAAAGCGAAAAAGAAAAAAACAAAAGCAGCTGTCGTTGAAGAAGACTTCGATGAAATTGAAGAGGAAGAGGAAATCGAAGAGCTTGAAGAAGAACTTGATCTTGTTGAAGACGACGATGATCTCGACCTAGACGATGATGAGGAAATCGAGGAAGATATAGAAGACTTCGACGAAGACGATGACGAAGATGATGATGGCTTAACAGAAATTGACGAAGACGATTTAGACGATAATAAGGAAGAGAAATAACCCTCACAAACCGGTCCTCAAAACAGGATAAAACCGTCTTGACTTTCGAGAGCGAACTATGTAGTATGTATTTTGGGCTCTCTAAAAAGAGTACGTAAAGATACGTTCATTTACGCTCCCTTTCATTTATTTGAAAGGGAGCTTTCTTATTTTTCAAGAGATTTAGGGATACACTCTAAAAAGGATGAAGCTGTGCATGTCTAGTCATGCAAGGGTAAAAAAGAGAGGAGCATACGAAATGACAAAGTATATTTTTGTAACAGGAGGAGTTGTTTCCTCACTTGGAAAAGGGATCACGGCTGCCTCGTTAGGCCGCCTTCTGAAAAATAGAGGGATGGATGTCACCATTCAAAAATTCGATCCATATATCAACGTAGACCCAGGGACGATGAGTCCATATCAGCACGGTGAGGTCTTCGTCACAGATGACGGTGCTGAAACAGACCTTGACTTAGGTCACTATGAGCGCTTCATTGATATTAACTTAAATAAGTACAGCAACGTTACAACTGGTAAAATCTACTCTACTGTTCTGAAGAAAGAGCGTCGCGGCGACTATCTAGGCGGAACTGTACAGGTTATTCCCCATATTACAAATGAAATCAAAGACCGCGTGTACCGTGCCGGAAAAGAAACAGGTGCAGATGTGGTCATTACAGAAATCGGAGGAACAGTAGGAGACATCGAATCCCTTCCTTTCCTTGAAGCGATTCGTCAAATGAAGAGTGACATTGGTCGTGAAAACGTGATGTACATTCATTGTACGCTTGTTCCTTACATCCGAGCAGCAGGTGAACTGAAAACAAAGCCAACACAGCACAGTGTAAAAGAACTTCGCAGCCTTGGTATTCAGCCAAACGTTATTGTGGTTAGAACTGAAATGCCAATGACCCAAGACATGAAGGACAAAATTGCGTTATTCTGTGATATTGATACAAAAGCTGTTATCGAATGTCAGGATGCAGACACGCTGTACTCTATTCCGCTTGATTTACAAAAACAAGGACTAGACAAGCTTGTATGTGAACATATGAAACTTGACTGTCAAGATGCAGACATGACGGAGTGGACAGCGCTAGTCGATAAAGTGCAAAACCTCTCAAAACAAGTCACAATTGGTTTAGTAGGAAAATATGTTGAACTGCAAGATGCCTACATTTCTGTCGTTGAATCACTTCGCCATGCTGGTTATGCATTTGATTCAGACGTTCAAATCAAATGGATCAATGCAGAAGAAGTGACAGCAGAAAATATGGCTGATTTCGCGCAAGATGTCGACGGCATCATCGTTCCTGGAGGCTTCGGAGACCGCGGAGTGGAAGGGAAAATCATTGCTACACAATATGCCCGTGAAAACAAAGTGCCTTTCTTTGGAATTTGCTTAGGAATGCAAGTTGCGTCAATCGAATATGCACGAAACGTACTAGGTCTTGAGGGAGCTCATTCAGCGGAAATTGATCCTGAAACAGCGTTCCCAATCATTGACCTTCTTCCAGAACAGAAGGATGTAGATGATCTAGGCGGAACACTTCGTCTTGGTCTGTATCCATGTAAATTAGATGAAGACTCCAAAGCATTTGCTGCATACAATGATGAAGTGGTCTACGAACGCCACCGCCATCGCTATGAGTTTAATAATGAATTCAGGCAGCAAATGGAAGCTGCAGGATTTGTCTTCTCTGGTACAAGCCCAGACGGACGTCTTGTTGAAATTATCGAGCTGAAGGATCATCCTTGGTTCCTTGCTTCTCAGTTCCACCCAGAATTCGTCTCAAGACCGACAAGACCTCAGCCATTATTTAGAGATTTCGTTGGTGCTTCACTGCAAGCATCTGAATCAAAATAAAACAAAAAGACTGCCGAGAATATCATCTTCTCGGCAGTCTTTTTATTCATATTCCTCAACGATTTCTTTCACAGTAAACGATAGAGCGTGGTAGACGTATAAGCATGTCATTAAAGCAGGATAACCGAACCTTGTTCCGTCATCAGCAGGCACAAGCGGTTTCTTGAGCTGGAAATCAATGTGGACATCACAATGCTCTTCAATCATGGACGACTCCTTTTGTGCCGGCCCGACACCGACAACGGGCGTCCCTTGCGCGTGAAGCTCTTTTACAAGAGATTGAATCTCTTCGTCTTCTGGGTCTGAATAAAATAGCAGCACTCTATCGCTTGGATGAAGCAAGCTGCGCTCCGTTTGATCAAGCGGCAGCACTTTCGCACATGGAAATGGCTCCTTGCTTTCAGTTGCCTCTATGGCTACAGCAGCCAGTTCATTCTTCCCATGAAAATAAACAGCATGTCCACTGACAACGGCTTGTGTAAGAAGGCGTGCACCATCCTCGATCGCTTCAGCCTGCTTTTCTCCAATACGTGAAAAAATACCTGATAACTGGGTCGTGAAAATTTTTAACAAGACTGATTTCCTCCTTCGGTCAGATCATTTTATAATAGAATATAAAGAGAATATTAGGAAAAATGCTCAGAAAATGTCGTAAAGTAAACTATTATAAATAAAGGAAATGTGAAAATCAAACAGAATTATTTAACAACAGCTCTTTTTATGGCGAAAAATGAAAGCAATGGGGTGTAACAGATGAATGAGAAAATTTTAATTGTCGATGATCAATATGGTATTAGAATATTATTGAATGAAGTGTTTCATAAAGAAGGTTATCAAACCTTCCAAGCAGCCAATGGACTTCAGGCGTTAGATATTGTGAAAAATCATAGACCAAACCTTGTGCTGCTTGATATGAAGATTCCCGGAATGGATGGAATTGAAATTTTAAAACGCATGAAATTAATTGATGAAGACATCCGCGTCATCATTATGACAGCCTATGGCGAATTAGACATGATCCAAGAATCCAAAGAACTCGGTGCTTTGACGCACTTTGCAAAACCTTTTGATATTGATGAGATCCGAGATGCTGTCAAAGAATACTTGCCGCTCGAAACAAATGGGTAGTTGGAAATGATTGAATCGAGTCATTCTGTTGCCGATTTGTCGAATAATTGGTATCCTAGATAAGAAGAAGAAAGCGATCTGACTTTGAAAGTTTACATATGGCGAGAAATTCTGGTCATGCTAGGGTGGAGAGCTTTTTTTAGTAAGCAAATTAGCTACATAGGGAGGATTTTTCATCATGCCTTTAGTTTCAATGACAGAAATGTTGAAAGACGCAAAGGAAAAAGGTTACGCTGTTGGACAGTTTAACTTAAATAATTTAGAATTCACGCAAGCGATTTTACAAGCTGCTGAAGAAGAGAAATCTCCAGTTATCTTAGGAGTATCTGAAGGAGCAGGACGCTACATGGGCGGCTTCAAAACAGTTGTCGCAATGGTTAAAGCGTTAATCGAAGAATATAATGTAACAGTTCCTGTTGCGATTCATTTAGATCACGGTTCAAGCTTTGAATCTTGTGCAAAAGCGATCCATGCAGGATTTACTTCTGTCATGATCGACGCTTCTCACCATCCATTCGATGAGAACGTAGCAACAACTGCGAAAGTAGTTGAGCTTGCACATTTCCACGGTGTATCTGTAGAAGCTGAGCTTGGAACTGTTGGCGGACAAGAAGACGACGTCATCGCTGAGGGCGTTATTTATGCTGATCCAAAAGAGTGCCAAGAGCTTGTAGAACGCACTGGTATTGACTGCCTTGCACCTGCATTAGGTTCAGTACATGGTCCATACAAAGGTGAACCAAATCTTGGTTTCACTGAAATGGAAGAAATTGGTAAAATGACAGGTCTTCCACTTGTTCTTCATGGCGGAACAGGTATCCCAACAGCTGACATCAAGCGCTCAATTTCACTTGGTACAGCAAAAATCAATGTAAACACTGAAAACCAAATTGCTTCTGCGAAAGCAGTACGCGAAACACTTGCTGCAAAAACAGAAGAGTATGATCCACGTAAATATCTTGGACCAGCTCGTGACGCAATTAAAGCGACTGTTATCGGCAAAATGCGTGAATTTGGTTCTTCTAACCAAGCATAATTTGATGAGAACCGAAAGCCGCCTGAGTCACAGGCGGTTTTCTCCATATCTTGAGAAAGCGCAATCAAAATTTACATTTCAGACAATTTATTGATAGGAGAGTGGCACGGTTATGTTATTTTTCGTAGATACAGCGAATATCGCAGACATCAAAGAGGCGCACGAGCTTGGCATTTTAGCAGGCGTCACAACAAACCCTAGTTTAGTAGCGAAAGAAAAGGACGTATCATTCCACGACCGTCTTCGCGAAATCACTGACGTGGTATCAGGTTCTGTCAGTGCAGAAGTCATTTCCCTCAAAGCAGAAGAAATGATTGAAGAAGGAAAAGAGCTTGCTGCCATTGCACCAAATATCACGGTTAAAATCCCAATGACAACAGATGGTCTTAAAGCTGTCAAAGCGTTAACAGACCTTGGAATTAAAACAAACGTCACTTTGATTTTTAGTGCAAACCAGGCACTTCTTGCAGCTAGAGCTGGTGCGACGTATGTCTCTCCATTCCTCGGCCGCTTAGATGACATTGGCCAAAATGGTCTCGATCTCATCAGTGAAGTGAAAACCATTTTTGATGTTCATGGCTTAGATACACAAATCATTGCTGCATCCATTCGTCATCCGCAGCACGTGACAGAAGCTGCACTTAGAGGTGCTCATATCGGCACAATGCCGCTGAAAGTCATCAAGCAGCTGACGAAACACCCATTAACGGATGCGGGCATTGAGCAATTTTTAGCTGACTGGAATAAATAAGTGATTGTGGCAGGCGGGATTGTCTCCTGCTTGCCGCAGTTTTCCTTAAAAACGCTAAGAAATGTTTTGTGCAAAGAAGAGAACATCACAGCCTCGCAAAGCTTCGATTATTTTTCTTCCGACAAATTTCGTTTAACCTGTATTCTTTCTCTTGATATTGGCTAAATTTTGGACAAGACCTTTTAAAGCGCGACATCCACAAACAGTATAACTCCAACAGTGATCTTCTTTAAGAAGGGAGACAAATATGGAAAAGTTAAACATTGCCGGCGGTGACCCCTTACGCGGGACCGTACATATTAGTGGTGCGAAAAATAGTGCAGTGGCACTGATTCCTGCCACGATTCTCGCTGATTCTCCAGTAACGATTGAGGGCCTTCCGCATATTTCAGATATTGACACATTACGAGATCTGTTAGAAGAGATTGGCGGAAAGGTCACATTTGAAAAAGGTGAAATGGTCGTCAATCCTGCTTCCATGATCAGTATGCCGCTTCCTAATGGGAAAGTGAAGAAACTGCGTGCGTCTTATTATTTAATGGGCGCTATGCTGGGAAGATTCAAGCAGGCTGTCATTGGGCTGCCAGGAGGGTGCCACTTAGGACCTAGGCCGATCGATCAGCATATTAAAGGCTTTGAAGCACTCGGAGCCGAGGTGACAAACGAGCAGGGTGCCATTTATTTGCGCGCTGAAAAATTAGTCGGAGCCCGTATTTACCTTGATGTGGTCAGTGTAGGTGCGACCATCAATATCATGCTGGCAGCCGTACTGGCTGAAGGAAAAACGGTGATTGAAAATGCCGCAAAAGAACCCGAAATTATTGATGTAGCGACACTGCTTGCAAGCATGGGGGCCAAAATCAAAGGTGCGGGTACTGATGTGATTCGAATCGAAGGTGTAGAATCTCTTCATGGCTGTAAGCATTCCATCATCCCTGACCGTATAGAAGCAGGCACATTTTTAATTGCTGGTGCTGCGATGGGAGATGAAGTTGTACTTGATAATGTGATCCCAACTCATTTAGAATCAATTACGGCGAAACTTAGAGAGATGGGGTTCACCATTGAAACAAGCAACGATCAGATGCTGATCGTTGGCAGAAACGAAGGACTCAAGCCTGTCGATATCAAAACCCTTGTGTATCCGGGCTTTCCGACGGACCTTCAGCAGCCGATGACGGCGCTGTTAACAAAGGCGAAAGGCACGAGTGTGGTCACAGATACGATCTACTCAGCCCGCTTTAAGCACATTGACGAATTACGCCGAATGGGGGCAAACATGAAGGTCGAAGGAAGATCTGCCATTATCACTGGACAAACGCAGCTTCAAGGGGCAAAGGTGAAAGCAAGTGACCTGCGTGCAGGTGCTTGTCTCGTCGTTGCAGGGCTAATGGCAGACGGTGTGACCGAAATCACAGGGCTTGAACATATAGACAGAGGATATAGTTTGCTTGAGAAGAAGCTTGAAGGCTTGGGTGCAACCATCTGGCGTGAAAAGCTGAGTGACCAAGAAATAGAAGAACTTCAAAATTCATAAGGCTTTGACTGTGAGAGGAGATTTGGACAAAAATGGAAAGAAGTTTATCGATGGAACTAGTACGGGTGACAGAAGCAGCCGCATTAAAATCTGCTCGTTGGATGGGAAGAGGATTAAAAGACGAAGCGGATGATGCTGCAACAAGTGCAATGCGTGATGTATTTGATACCATTCCGATGAAAGGAACAGTGGTCATTGGCGAGGGGGAAATGGACGAAGCACCAATGCTTTACATTGGGGAAAAGCTTGGGAACGGATACGGACCTCGCGTGGATGTAGCTGTTGATCCATTAGAAGGAACAAATATTGTGGCAAGCGGCGGCTGGAATGCCTTAGCTGTTATTGCGGTTGCAGATCATGGCAATTTGCTGAATGCACCTGATATGTACATGGATAAGATCGCAGTAGGTCCAGAAGCGGTAGGCTGCATCGACATTGAAGCGCCTGTCATTGACAATCTTCGTGCTGTAGCAAAAGCAAAAAACAAAGATATTGAAGATGTGGTTGCAACGATTTTAAACAGAGATCGACATGAGAAAATCATTGCTGAACTGAGAGAAGCAGGAGCAAGAATCAAACTGATCGATGATGGTGACGTTGCAGGAGCCATTAATACAGCATTTGATCATACAGGTGTTGATATTCTATTTGGTTCAGGCGGAGCGCCAGAAGGTGTCCTTTCTGCTGTTGCGTTAAAGGCACTTGGTGGTGAAATCCACGGAAAGCTTCTTCCTCAAAGTGAAGAAGAACTGAGACGCTGTGTGAAAATGGGGCTGGATGTTGGCAAAGTTTTAAGAATGGAAGACCTCGTGAAAGGCGACGACGCCATTTTTGCAGCGACTGGTGTAACAGACGGTGAGCTATTAAAAGGTGTTCAATTCAAAGGCTCTGTTGGAACAACACATAGTGTTGTTATGCGTGCGAAATCAGGTACAGTTCGTTTTGTAGACGGTAGACATAGCTTAAAGAAAAAACCGAATCTTGTCATTCGTCCGTAATCTGAAAGCGGGTATTCATTACCCGCTTTTCATATAGGTGTCAAATGTATATCATTTTCTTTTTAAAGTTGAATATTCTCTGCAAATGAGGTAAAACTAAAGAGTGCTGCGAAATTTTCTGCGAATTTACTTCTTTTAAGCTTCAACAAGTTTAAATACTGCCGCATCATGACGATATACTCATTATCCTTCTCTATGTTGACAAAGCTCGAGTTCACATTGTTCCTATCTTTACGATAAAACGAGTGGGAGCGTTACCATGAGAGCGAGGTCATTCCAACAAAAACGGAATTAAAAGCTAATCAAATACAATGGTCATGCATTTGTAATGAAATACATTGACTAGAAAAGTGTGGTGTCCATATTGAAAGATGTTTCGATTTCATCTTTGGAAAATATGAAATTAAAAGAGCTGTATGAGTTAGCAAAAAAGTACAAAATCTCTTATTACAGCAAACTAACAAAAAAAGAATTAATCTTTGCCATCTTAAAGGCGAACGCTGAGCAAGAGGATCTCTTATTTATGGAAGGGGTTCTTGAAATTATTCAGTCTGAGGGATTTGGTTTCTTAAGACCAATTAACTACTCCCCAAGTTCTGAAGACATTTATATTTCAGCTTCACAAATCAGACGCTTTGATTTACGAAACGGAGATAAGGTGTCTGGAAAGGTACGACCTCCAAAAGAGAATGAACGCTACTATGGCCTCCTTCATGTCGAAGCGGTAAATGGGGACGACCCAGAATCAGCTAAGGAACGTGTTCACTTTCCTGCACTCACGCCGCTATTCCCTGATCGTCAAATGATTCTTGAAACACAGCCTAATCACCTGTCTACTAGAATTATGGATATGATGGCGCCAGTTGGGTTTGGGCAGCGTGGTTTAATTGTTGCACCGCCTAAGGCTGGGAAAACCATTTTGCTCAAAGAAATTGCCAACAGCATTTCTGAAAATCACCCAGAGTCAGAGCTGATTGTCCTTTTGATAGACGAACGCCCGGAGGAAGTAACAGATATCGAACGTTCTGTTGCAGGGGATGTTGTTAGTTCAACCTTTGACGAAGTACCGGAAAACCACATTAAAGTAGCAGAGCTTGTATTAGAGCGTGCGATGCGTCTTGTTGAACATAAGAAAGATGTCATCATCTTAATGGACAGCATCACAAGGCTTGCTCGTGCATACAACCTTGTCATCCCGCCAAGCGGCCGAACGCTTTCCGGCGGTATTGATCCAGCGGCTTTCCACCGTCCAAAACGCTTCTTTGGTGCTGCGCGTAACATTGAAGAAGGCGGAAGCTTGACGATTTTAGCCACTGCGCTTGTTGATACGGGATCACGTATGGATGATGTGATTTATGAGGAATTTAAGGGGACGGGGAACATGGAGCTTCATTTGGACCGCTCTCTTGCAGAAAGAAGAATTTTCCCAGCGATCGACATTCGTCGTTCTGGTACGAGAAAAGAAGAACTGCTTGTACCAAAAGAGCATCTTGATCGTTTATGGGCGATGAGGAAATCGATGTCAGATACACCTGACTTTGCTGAGAAATTCATGCGCAAAATGAGAAAAACAAAGACAAACCAAGAGTTTTTTGATATTTTAACGCAAGAATGGAAACAAGCGAACATGTCTGCATCAAGAAGATAGTTTGTTGAAAAAATACATTTGCAATCATAGACTCACACTGTTATAATTTCATCATGTGCGTTTCAGAATTTATTCTGAGATATTAACTCTGTTTCCGAATTGGATTCAGGGCGGAAGGAGATGACAGTAGATGAAAACAGGAATTCATCCTAACTACAAAAAAGCTACAGTCAAATGCGCTTGTGGAAATGAGTTTGAAACTGGATCAGTAAAAGAAGAGGTACGCATCGAGATTTGCTCTGAATGCCATCCTTTCTATACAGGCCGTCAAAAATTCGCTTCTGCTGATGGACGTGTTGACCGCTTTAACAAAAAATACGGTCTTAAGTAATAATAGATACAATAAACAGGCAGGAATCCGTTCTTGCCTGTTTTTTTACGTGGATTGATGGAACTTTAAAACGGGGGAGAAGACCTTATGTATGTGATGAAACAAAGCGGTTGGCTTGAAGTCATCTGCGGAAGTATGTTTTCTGGAAAGTCGGAAGAATTGATTCGGAGAGCCAAAAGGGCCACCTTTGCCAAACAAGAAGTAAAAATATTCAAACCAGCGATTGATAACCGGTATAGTACAAGCTCAGTTGTTTCACATAACGGTTCATCGGTCGATGGGATTGCAGTAGCCTCACCAAAAGACATAATAACGCACATATCAGAAAGAACCGATGTCATTGGCATAGATGAGGTGCAATTTTTTGATGAGACAATCATTAACATTGTCACTCAATTGGCTGATAAAGGTTACCGAGTCATTGTTGCAGGCCTTGATCAAGACTTCAGAGGAGAGCCATTTGGTGTTGTTCCGCATTTAATGGCATGTGCAGAGCTTGTAACAAAACTTCAAGCAGTTTGTTCGGTATGCGGCTCCCCAGCGAGTAGAACACAACGCTTGATCGACGGTAAACCCGCATCCTATGATGATCCCATTATTTTAGTAGGTGCGCAGGAATCATACGAAGCACGATGCAGACATCACCATGAAGTATCAAGACTTGACGTTGGTACAACACTTGACAATTAAAAAAATAGCAAATGCCGCTGTGTTTCGTTTTTCGAGATTTTGGCTGAACACCCATCATTTGTACTTAAATAAATTAAATAACGCTACGAAAAAATTATCTAATTTTCAACGCTTGCGTTTTAGTATAAGCAGGCATAAAATGACTAACTGTAGTGTAAAGCATTTTAACGAAAAGTTCGATTTCTTGTCATAATTTTTTTGATTAAGGATTATTCTCCTTAATCGTTCTTTAAATTAATAGTTCACTTTATTTATATTTTAGAAAGAGGGTAGTTTTTGATGAACAACGTGAAGAAAACAAAAGAAGGGTACCTCGAAACCACTTTGACAGGTAAAGATGTATTATCGATTCCAACGTTGAACAAAGGCGTTGCTTTCTCTGAAGAAGAAAGACAAGAGCTTGGACTAGAAGGCTTACTTCCTCCAACTGTTCTCACTTTAGAACAACAAGCGGAGAGAGCGTACAAGCAATTTCTAGCACAGCCAGATCGTCTTCGTCAAAACGTATACTTAAGTGATTTGCAAAACCGTAACGAAGTATTGTTCTATAAGCTTATATCAGACAAGCTTCGTGAAATGCTTCCTGTTGTGTACACACCAACTGTTGGAGAAGCGATTCAAGAATACAGCCATGAATACAGAAGACCTCATGGTGTCTATCTTTCAATCAACAACATTGACGGCATTGAGAAAGCATTTGAAAACTTACATGCCACAGCAGGAGATATCGACCTTATCGTAGCAACTGACTCTGAGAGCATTCTTGGAATTGGTGACTGGGGTGTCGGTGGTATCAACATCGCAATTGGTAAATTAGCTGTTTACACGGCTGCTGCAGGTATTGATCCAAGCCGCGTGATTCCAGTCGTATTAGATGTTGGAACAAACAATGAAAAATTATTGAATGATCCATTATACATCGGAAACCATCACAAACGTGTACAAGGTGAAAAATACGATGAATTCATTGATGCATATGTAAAAGCAGCGCTTAAATTCTTCCCGAAAGCATTACTTCACTGGGAAGACCTTGGAAACAAAAACGCGCGTAACATCATGAAAAAATACAATGATAACATCCTAACGTTCAATGATGATATTCAAGGTACTGGTGCCATTACTTTAGCGGGTGTACTTGCAGCTGTCAAGAAAACTGGTACACAATTGAAAGATCACCGTATTGTGATTTTCGGAGCAGGATCAGCTGGTATCGGAATCGCAGATCAAGTGCGTGACACAATGGTACTTGAAGGTCTGACTGAAGAAGAAGCAAACAATGCATTCTGGACATTAGACTACAGAGGGTTGTTAACAGATCAATTTGAAGATGAAGTGCTTAATTTCCAAAAACCATACCTTCGTTCTTCTGATGAAGTAGAAGGCTGGGCTCGTGATGAAAAAGGGCAAATCTCATTTGCTGAAACTGTTCGCAGGGTGAAGCCAACGATTCTAATTGGTACATCAGGTCAAGGCGGCGCATTCACTGAAGAAATCATTAAAGAAATGGCAGCTCATACAGAGCGTCCAGTGATCATGCCAATGTCTAACCCAACACCACTTGCTGAGGCAGTGCCAGAGGATCTGTTTAAATGGACAGACGGCCGTGTACTGATTGCAACAGGAAGTCCGTTCGAAAAC
This sequence comes from Bacillus sp. FSL M8-0266, assembly GCF_038613425.1. Classification (NCBI taxonomy): domain Bacteria; kingdom Bacillati; phylum Bacillota; class Bacilli; order Caryophanales; family Bacillaceae; genus Bacillus; species Bacillus sp. FSL M8-0266. Next base: position 3,422,854 of record NZ_CP152015.1, on the reverse strand, counting down.
GTTGAGTATAACGGAATTGAACATGAAATTGGACAATCAAACAATGCGTTCGTTTTCCCTGGACTTGGTCTTGGCTCAATCGTAACGGAATCTAAAATCATCACAAAAGGCATGTTCGTTGCTTCTGCGGATGCGATTGCTGAAATGGTTGATCATGATAAACCAGGTGCTGGTCTTCTTCCAAGCATTGATAAATTGCAAGAAGTTTCTATCAAAGTGGCCATTGAAGTGGCAAAAGCAGCAATTAAAGATGGTGTCGCAAGAAGAACGCCTGAAGACATTGAACAAGCTGTGAAAGATGCAATGTGGATTCCTGAATATAAAAAAATTGTAAGAGCATAATAAATTGTGTAACGCGGCATTGTTTAGGGTAATTTAAACAATGCCGCAATAAATAGAAACTTGTAAGGATTTAAGGAGGAAGAGTAAGGTGGACTTTTTAAATATTTTGATCCTCCTAGCACCGATTTTTTTCGTTATCGCGCTGGGTTGGTTCGCAGGACACTTCGGTAGCTATGACGCTAAATCTGCGAAAGGTGTAAGTACACTTGTGACAAAGTATGCTTTGCCAGCGCACTTTATCGCCAGCATTCTGTCAACACCAAAAGATAAATTCTATAGTCAAATTCCATTTTTCGTTGCATTGATTTTAGGAATCGTTGGTTTTTATATCATTATCCTTCTTGTTACGAAATTTGCTTTTAAATACGATTTAACAAATTCATCTATTTTCTCGTTAAACTCAGCTCAACCGACCTTTGCATTTATGGGTATTCCAGTCCTAGGCAGTTTATTTGGGGCTCAAGAAGTTGCAATTCCGATTGCAATTACCGGAATAGTTGTAAATGCAATGCTTGATCCAATTGCGATTATTGTGTCAACTGTCGGTGAAAAAACAAAAGGAAAAGCCAAAAATGGCGAAAGTTTCCTTAAAATGACGACGAAAGCCATTTTGCACGGTTTATCAGAGCCGCTTGCACTTGCACCGCTAGCAAGTATCATTCTTGTTCTTTTAGGATTTAAACTTCCTGCAATTGGACATGAAATGTTAGAGGAAATTGGAAGTGTTACATCAGGGGTTGCGCTATTTGCAGTCGGTGTCACTGTTGGTATCCGTAAAATTAAATTAAGCCTACCAGCATTCAGTATCGCATTGCTAAAAGTAGCTGTACAACCATTGCTTATGTATTTTATCGCCATTTTCATGGGTCTTTCGGCTGATGAAATTACAAAAGCTGTATTACTTGTTGCCTTCCCAGGTTCAGCTGTTGCAGCCATGATCGCAACCCGATTTGAAAAACAAGAAGCAGAAACTGCATCCGCATTTGTGATCAGTGCAATCATGTCATTAATTTCATTACCGATCATTATTGCACTTACCTCATAAATAAAGTAGAAAGGCTGCCTAACGAGGCAGCCTTTTTAGCGAAATGAATGAAACATAGGGAAGAGCGCACGCTTTTTTTTGATGTCAGTGTGCGTGATTTCCTTTTTTTCTTCTATTTGAGAGGGTTGTTTCAAGCTCCCAGCAAGATGCTCAAGTTTAGTGGTGAGATCTTCAATTTCTCTACGGTGCTGGAGCAGCTGATATGATACACCTTCATCTGCTTTTTTAGCCAGTTTCCGTTCGAGTTCTTGCAGTCGTTTTTCTACATCAGTGCTGTGTAATTGCTGCTCAATGAGCTGATTCACTTGCTTTTCTAATGCTTCAATCCGCTTTGTGGAGGCATCAGTTTCTGCAGCAGGCGATAACTGTTGAACGGTTTCCGCGTGGATTGGCAATCGAATGTCTTGAAGGATCACACCCTCACTCATTTGGTGTTTGACTTTTTTGAGAAGCTGTACAATATCTTCATGAAATTCATAATGTCCAAGTTCATTCCGGGCGACAGGGATGTTGAGCTGTTTGACCCAACGCTGAATCGTTTTTGAAGAAACGCCAATTTCTTTTGCAACCTCATTTGTATTCAAACCAAATGCCCTCCCTTTTTTCAATTATAAGTACCATTCTCTTCAAGAAGGACCTGTTCCTTCACGTTAGACAAAACAAGTAACCAATCGCCAAAGATCGTGTTTTCTAGCGAAAAATTGCAGAAAATCAATTGTTTTGGAAATTTTTTTGACTGTCATACCCCGCTATACTATAATTAGACTGTTACGCACAAAACAGAGGTGAAGACCATGTTAGACCGTTTAAAATCAATTGAAGAACGCTATGAAAAGCTAAATGAATATTTAAGTGACCCTGAAGTGGTGAACGACCCTAAGAAGCTTCGTGAATATTCAAAGGAACAATCTGATATTCAAGAAACTGTTGAGGTATATAGACAATATCGTGCGGCATACGACCAGTTGAGCGAAGCGAAAGCAATGCTGGAAGAAAAGCTGGATGCCGAGATGCGCGACATGGTCAAAGAAGAAATTTCAGAGCTCACAGAGGAAACGGAACGCTTAGAAGACGAGCTGAAAATCTTGCTGATCCCGAAAGATCCGAATGACAACAAAAACGTTATTGTGGAGGTTCGTGGTGCAGCAGGAGGAGAAGAGGCCGCGCTTTTTGCTGGAAACCTTTACCGTATGTACAGTCGTTATGCTGAAATGCAGGGCTGGAAAACAGAAGTAATGGAAGCGAGTGTGACTGGAACTGGCGGTTATAAAGAGATTATCTTTATGATCAGCGGGAAAGGCGCATATTCCAAACTAAAGTTTGAAAACGGTGCACACCGCGTGCAGCGTGTTCCGGAAACGGAATCAGGCGGACGGATTCATACATCAACAGCGACAGTTGCTGTCTTGCCCGAGGCTGAAGAAGTTGAAATTGATATCCACGAAAAAGACATCCGTGTAGATACTTTCACATCAAGCGGACCTGGCGGACAAAGTGTTAACACAACCATGTCTGCTGTTCGATTAACTCACCTACCAACAGGCGTGGTTGTATCCTGTCAGGATGAGAAATCACAAATCAAAAACAAAGAAAAAGCCATGAAAGTGTTACGTGCAAGAATTTATGATAAATTCCAGCGTGAAGCACAGGCTGAATATGATCAAACGCGTAAATCTGCTGTTGGAACAGGGGATCGTTCAGAGCGTATCCGTACGTACAACTTCCCACAAAACCGTGTAACAGACCACCGCATCGGATTAACGATTCAAAAGCTTGATCAAATTTTAGAAGGAAAACTTGACGAGATCATAGATGCATTAATTATGGAAGACCAAGCAAGAAAGCTTCAAAATGCAAAATAATCAGCGAACCAATTTTGAAGCCCTTAAATGGGCTTCTTCTTTGTTAACGGAAGCCGGTAGAGACCAAAACGCAGCAGAGCTCCTTTTGATGCATGTACTGGGCATAAGCAGAAGTGAACTTCTTGCATGTTTTCATGATCAGCTGCCAGAGGAGCAAGATCGGTTGTTCAGCGAGTTTGTCACGCAGCACAAGAAAGGCGTGCCTGTTCAGCATCTAACAGGTATTGAATTCTTTTACGGCCGTCCATTCGAGGTGAACAAACATGTTCTCATTCCTCGCCCTGAAACGGAAGAGGTCGTTTTGGCGGCGCTGAATTTGATGAGTGACATCTTCCCGCACGATCAGCCGCTCAAAGCAGTAGACGTTGGCACCGGAAGCGGGGCAATTGCGATTACGCTCGCTCTTGAAAAAGAAACACTATCTGTCACAGCAACGGATATTTCACATGAAGCACTTGCGGTAGCAAAGCGGAATCAACAAGCGCTAGGTGCAGACGTCCATTTTTTACAAGGGGACTTACTCGAACCTATCAAAGATCAGGGCATCAAAGTGGATCTGTTTATTTCCAATCCACCTTATATTGCGGCAGAAGAAATGGACAGCTTGTCAGAGGTGGTTACGAAGCATGAACCAGTAAATGCGCTGACAGATGGACGTGATGGTCTGTGGTTTTATAAGCGTCTCATTCGTGATCTTCACCATGTACTTCATAAACAGGCGGTCGTTGTCTTTGAAATTGGACATACGCAAGGGCAAGATGTAAAAGCACTTCTCTTGCAGTCATTTCCCGCGGCAGATGTCCGCATCGTCAAGGATATTAATGGGAAAGACCGAGCTGTTTGCGCACACATTCAAAACGGAAAGTCCGGCTGAATAAAGTCGGACTATTTTATTATGTAAAGATGAAACTTATGGTAAAAGAGAAACGTATATATAGAAGAATGAACATTCTGATCATGATTTTTTTACATAAATTTGTTTTGAAGGAGCGAATGGTGTGAACAGAAGGTATGCGATGGTGTTGGTCATCGTCAGTGTACTATTGATTGTGAGTGCTTGTGGCAAACCGAGCTTTAAAAAAGAAGCAGCAGCATTTGGAGAAAGCTATAAAAAAGCACAATACACAGTGAATCGAACAGATGACCTAACTGATATGAAGGAGAAGCTGAAGTCTTATTTAACCGAGCATGAATATCAAGAATATACACAAGACAGCATGTTCCCAAGCGTGTTAGAAGCAGCAAAGGATCAAGATTGTCAAATTAAGCTGAAGAAAATTACGTTTACGCCTTCAGATGAAAGCGATGACAGAATTGAATTTAACTATGAAATGATAATTCAATTTATTAATCAAAACGGAAAAGTCAAAAAAGAAATCAAGAAAAAAGGAGCAATGACTGTCATCAAAACAGATGCAGGGTTAAAAATCAGCCGAGATTGGGATGGAAGACTGTACCCTTCCGATTACCAATCCTCACTCCAAAGCCGTTCTTAATGGAACGGTTTTTTTCATTTGACTCATAATCTATTAAAAAAATCATTTTTCCTGTTTATGAGATGGGTTTCCTGGACACAATGTTTGTAGCGAAGAGAAAAAGCGGGGGGGGGAACACATCATGTTTAAAAGTAAAATGATGATTTGTCTTTATATGTTTCTATTATTATGCGGTGCTTTTGCAAACCTTGGCAGAGAGGAGACAGCGGCTGCTTCTGCAAATCAGCCTGTTGTGATACCAGACGAAGCCATTCGATTACGCATTTTAGCAAATAGTGATCGTTCAGCAGATCAGGATGTGAAAAGAAGCATTCGAGACGAAGTCAATGCTAATATGACAGAATGGGTCAAAGACCTTACATCCATTGAAGAAGCAAGACGTGTGATTCGGTCCAAGCTGCCAGAAATCAATCGTATTGCCAAAGCGAAATTGAAGGAGCAGCACATTGATCAATCCGTATCAGTCAGTTTTCAAAAAGTCTCATTTCCAACAAAGCTCTATGGAAATTTCGTCTATCCTGCAGGGAAATATGAAGCCATTTTAATTACGCTTGGAGAAGGGGATGGAGCCAATTGGTGGTGTGTGTTATTCCCGCCGCTCTGCTTTATCGATTTTTCAAATGGAGAAGCCATCGCATCGCCAGAGGGGGATGAGGATTCCGAAGTGACAGCACAGCAAACAGATGAGTCTGTGAATGAAGTGGTCAAAGAAGAGAAAGAAGAGACGGGTGAAGTGAAATTCTTTTTATTCGAATGGGTCTCTAGTCTTTTCTCCTAAAAAAGGTATAAATCTGTTTTTGCCTCATAGAGTTGAAGTAAGAGATCAAAAAGAGGTGAAAGCATGTTTTATCAATTAAGAATAGCCACAGAAGAAGATGCCCCAGCGATCAATGCTTTTCTTGAAAAGGGACAAGCGAAAGGCGGCGTCACGCTTGCAGAGCGTACGACATTTGTTGTCATGGAAGATGCAGAAGGTCAGCTGGCAGGGTGTTTAGGTCTTGAACAGCTTAGTGAACAAGAGGGCTTGCTCCGGTCTCTTGTCATATCAGATAAACTAGGTCAAGGACACATCGTGTCTTTGTTCCAAAGTGTTCAAACGCTCGGAGGGAAAATAGGTGTGGATACGTTTTATGTCGTTGCCAACCACTCCTCTTCGCATGACTTTTTGGCATTGATGGGCTTCACGGCTTTAGAGGATATTCCAGAAAGCATGTGGGTATCTGCACATGCAAAAGAGATCTTAGCGAAAGAACAGGCTGTGGTTCTTCAAAAAAAAGCCAGTTAATCACAATATATTGAACTTATACACATACTTATCCACTGTTAAACAAGCGTTATCCACAAATTGTGGACAACGCTTGTTTTATTGATCATCATCTTTTATACTTTCAAAAGGATAATTGAGATATATCAACAGTTTTATCTTTTTTAAAAGGAGTTTGTATGATGTTAAATACAAAAAGGTGGTCTGTGGATTTAGAAAAGGATTTATCCACATACTATCCACAAATTGAACAGGCAGCGTTGTTATTGCAGCAAAACGAAGTGGTCGCTTTTCCGACAGAGACAGTGTATGGACTAGGGGCTAATGCGAAAGACACAGAAGCTGTCATGAAAATATATGAAGCGAAAGGGCGTCCAAGTGATAATCCATTGATTGTCCACATTGCGGAGATTGAGCAGCTTCATGAATTTGCACAAATAGAAAGCGAAAAAGCAAAGGCATTGATGGATGCCTTTTGGCCGGGTGCTTTAACCATTGTTCTTCCGTGTAAGCCGGGCGCTTTATCAAAGCAGGTCACGGCAGGTTTATCCACGGTCGGTGTGAGAATGCCTGACCATCCGATTGCGCTGGAGCTTATCCGAACGGCTTGCCTGCCGATTGCCGCACCAAGTGCCAACCGTTCAGGCAAACCATCACCAACACAAGCTGACCATGTAGCGAGTGATCTCGATGGAAGAATCGCTGGGATTGTCGATGGTGGTTCAACTGGTATTGGCGTTGAGTCAACGGTTGTATCCTGTGTCGACGAGATTCCAGTCATCCTAAGGCCGGGCGGAATTACAAAAGAAGCTTTAGAAGAGGTAGTAGGAACGGTCAGTATTGACCCAGGGCTGACAAAAAAGGACGAGGCGCCTGTATCGCCAGGGATGAAATACACACACTATGCCCCTGAAGCTAAAATGTACCTCTTTTTTGGAAGTGATGAAGAGATGCAGCTTCACATTCAAACATACCAAGCAGCAGGTTTAAAAGTTGGTGTGCTGACAACAGAAGAAAAGAAATCGTTGTTTGCGGCAGATGTTGTTTTCAGCTGTGGATGGAGAGAAAAACCTGAAACGATAGCGGCGAACTTATATCGTGTACTGAGACAATTTGATGAGACAGATGTAGATGTTATTGTTTCAGAAGCCTTTTCAGAACAGGGGGTTGGTTCAGCAATTATGAACCGTCTGCAAAAAGCGGCAGGAGGCCGAATCCTCTCTTCATTCAAATAGTTCTAACCCTTCTTGGACAAACATAGGTTAAAGGAGAATGTGTGTCCAAGGGGGATTTACATGTACGAACTAGCTGGCGAATTGCTGACGCTCAGCATCATGGCTTTTGCACTGGGGATGGATGCTTTTTCGGTTGGACTTGGCATGGGAATGATTCAGCTGAGGTTCCGCCAGATCATTTATATTGGACTTGTCATTGGGATATTTCATATGTTTATGCCGCTTTTTGGTATGTTAACAGGTCAGCTCTTATCAGGCTGGCTCGGTCTCCTTGCCACCTATATCGGCGGGGCGCTGCTTTTGGTGCTCGGGCTGCAAATGATCATTGCGTCTATTCGCAAAGAAGATAAACCATTTATCGCACCTGTGGGCACTGGTCTTGTTCTTTTTGCAACAAGTGTCAGCTTAGATAGTTTTTCCGTTGGTTTAAGCCTTGGAATTTACGGTTCTCGCGTGTGGATGACCATTTTATTGTTTGGTTTTTTTAGTATGATCCTCACATGGCTTGGGTTATTTCTCGGTAAACAAGTTCGATCATGGGTGGGATCATATAGCGGGGCGCTTGGCGGAATCATTTTACTAGCCTTTGGTATCAAATTATTATTTCCGCTCTAGTCAGTCTCCTTACATAACATGTAGAATGAAATGCTATATAATAGAAGAAAAGGAGGGCGAAAGATGAAAATCTTATTTGTTTGTACGGGAAATACATGCAGAAGTCCGATGGCTCAAGCCCTTTTTGCTTCAATTGCACATGATAAAGGTTTAGAGGTCACTGTTAAATCAGCGGGCATTTTTGCCTCAGATGCTGGGAAGGCTTCTCCTCAAGCGGTCGAAGCGTTATTTGAGAAAAGCATTCCGCTGAATCACTCTTCAGCAAAACTGACAGAGGATCTTCTGCGAGAAGCTGATTACGTTTTCACCATGACCATGCAGCATAAACAGTTGATTATGGATCAATATGCACATGTAAAAGACAAGATCTTCACTCTAAAGGAATTCGCGACAGGAACAGAAGGCGATGTTTCCGATCCATTTGGAGGAAGCCTGTCTGTTTATCAGGAAACACGTGATGAACTTGAAGCATTGCTCCATCAGCTGGCTGAGAAATTGAAAAAGGATCGGACATCCTCATAATGGACAACCTGTAAAACCGTTGCAACAACGGTTTTTCTGCTTTTATTTGCAAATGACTAAGCAGAGGTTAAAATATAACTGTAAATAAAAAATAAATGTAAGGCTTAACAGATCAACTCACCCTTAGGAGGAATTGCCCGATGAAAGTAGCTATTGCATCCGATCACGGCGGAACGAATATTCGTGAAGAAATCAAACAACTGATGGATGAATTGAAGATTGAATACATTGATATGGGTTGTGAATGTGGATCAGGTTCTGTAGACTACCCAGATTATGCTTTTCCTGTAGCCAATATGGTGGTAAACGGAGAAGTTGACCGCGGCATTTTAATTTGCGGGACAGGCATCGGTATGAGTATCTCGGCAAACAAAGTAAAAGGAATTCGCTGTGCGCTGGCGCATGATACATTTAGTGCGAAAGCGACTAGAGAACATAATGATACAAACGTCCTTGCAATGGGAGAACGAGTCATTGGACCTGGATTAGCACGTGAGATTGCACATATTTGGCTGACAACAGAATTTACGGCAGGACGACATGCTGTACGGATTGGTAAGATTGCTGATTACGAAGAAAAGCACCTATAAGGAGCGCTTAACATGAACATTGGTCAAGATTGGCTTGAAATGTTAAAAGAGTTTCATCAAATGGTCGAACTGCGTGCTGGGCAAATCTTAGTGTTCGGCTGCAGTACATCAGAAGTGGCTGGTGAGCATATTGGGACAGCAGGAAATGAGCAAATAGCTGCGTCCATTTATCAAGAATTGGATCAGCTAAGACGAGAGACCGGTATTGACCTCGCTTTCCAGTGCTGTGAGCATTTGAATCGTGCTCTTGTTGTGGAAGAAGAAGTGGCTTTCCGGCTTAACCTAGAGATTGTGGCGGCAGTACCTGTCCGAAAGGCGGGTGGTTCGATGGCGGCTCATGCGTATCAGCACATGGAACATCCTGTGTTAGTTGAATCCATCGAGGCGCATGCTGGAATCGATATCGGTGATACATTAATTGGGATGCATCTAAAGAGAGTCGCTGTACCTGTTCGCCTTAGTCGTCATCAATTAGGACATGCACATGTGACGTTTGCGAAAACGCGTCCGAAGCTGATTGGCGGAGAACGAGCGGTTTATACAAGATCTTAGCTTAGATATATTTCTAATATAATGTTGAATGATGAAGGCGCTTCACCACTTGAACATTCGGTTTTTCGCAAAAAAAGAAGTCAATTTCCCAAAAAAACTTTTACATTTCACTCAAAAACCGTGTACAATGAGATGGTGAAAACATCGAATGGAAATAGATTGGAGAGGATTTCGCTGATGAAACATTTACCTGAGCAAGACGCACAAGTATTCAAGGCAATTCAACTAGAGCGGAAACGCCAGCAAGACAAAATTGAATTAATTGCATCAGAAAACTTTGTAAGCGAAGCAGTCATGGAAGCGCAGGGCTCTGTATTAACAAACAAATATGCAGAGGGCTACCCTGGTAAACGCTACTATGGCGGTTGTGAACATGTAGACGTTGTAGAAGATATCGCACGTGACCGCGCAAAAGAAATTTTTGGCGCTGAGTATGTGAACGTACAGCCTCACTCAGGTGCTCAAGCGAACATGGCCGTATACTTTACCATTCTTGAGCATGGCGATACAGTGCTAGGTATGAACTTATCACATGGCGGGCATTTAACACACGGAAGCCCTGTTAACTTTAGTGGTGTACAGTACAACTTTGTAGAATATGGTGTTGATAAAGAAACGCAGCATATCGACTATCAAGATGTACTTGAAAAAGCACGTGAACATAAGCCAAAGCTAATTGTTGCGGGTGCAAGTGCATACCCACGTCAAATTGATTTCAAAAAGTTCCGTGAGATTGCGGATGAAGTCGGTGCTTACTTTATGGTCGACATGGCTCACATTGCAGGTCTTGTTGCAGTAGGTCTTCATCCAAATCCAGTTCCTTATGCAGATTTTGTGACAACGACAACTCACAAAACATTGCGTGGACCTCGCGGCGGAATGATTTTATGCCGTGAAGAGTTTGGTAAAAAGATCGACAAATCGATCTTCCCTGGTATTCAAGGTGGACCACTGATGCATGTCATCTCTGCAAAAGCTGTTTCTTTCGGTGAAGTATTGAACGGAGATTTTAAAACGTATGCACAAAATGTCATTGACAATGCGAAGCAGCTAGCTGAAACCCTTTTATCAGAAGATATTCAGCTTGTGTCCGGTGGAACGGATAATCATCTTGTTCTTATCGACTTGCGTTCTCTTGGCATTACAGGAAAAATTGCAGAAAATGTTCTTGATGAAATCGGTATTACAGTGAACAAAAATGCGATTCCTTATGATCCAGAAAAACCTTTTGTCACAAGTGGTGTACGTGTTGGTACAGCAGCAGTGACAAGCCGCGGTTTCGATCAAGAGGCGATGAAAGAAGTAGGTTCCATTATTGCGCTTGCTCTAAAACATCATGAAAATGAAGCGAAATTAGAAGAAGCGAAAAAGCGTGTATCTGATCTAACTGCCCGCTTTCCTCTATATAACGAATTAGATTATTAAAAGCAGACCCATTTGCCTATTTTTGGCATGTGGGTTTTTTTTGTAGGATTTGCGAATCATATTGAAAGATGATGTCTTTTTATGTAGAATTGTAGGAAGTGTGCAAAGTTCACCGGAAGATGACAGAAAAGGAGTTGTAGCAAGCAATGGCAAAGGTTTATGTATTTGATCACCCGCTTATTCAACACAAACTTACATATATTCGTGACGTTCATACAGGAACAAAAGAATTTAGAGAGCTAGTGGATGAAGTCGCAACATTAATGGCATTTGAAATCACAAGAGATTTACCGCTTGAAGAGGTAGATGTAGAAACACCTGTACAAGTAGCGAAATCAAACGTGATCTCAGGGAAGAAACTCGGTGTTGTGCCAATTTTAAGAGCAGGTCTTGGAATGGTGGACGGGATTTTGAAACTCATTCCAGCTGCTAAAGTGGGACATGTCGGTTTATACCGTGATCCGAAAACATTAAAGCCTGTTGAATATTATGTGAAGCTTCCATCTGATGTGGAAGAGCGTGAATTTATCGTAGTAGATCCAATGCTTGCAACTGGAGGTTCAGCAGTCGAAGCATTGAACAGCTTGAAAAAACGCGGGGCAAAAAACATTCGCTTCATGTGTCTGATTGCTGCTCCTGAAGGTGTAGAAGAAATGCAAAAGCATCATCCTGATGTTGATATCTACATTGCAGCATTAGATGAGAAATTAAACGAAAAAGGTTACATTATCCCAGGCCTTGGTGATGCTGGTGACCGTATGTATGGAACGAAATAACATGTTTTAATAAAAGCCCACATGCAAACGTGCATGTGGGCTTTTTGAAATATATGACAAACGGGTGATATCGTTCTTAGAAAAATCAATGTATACTGAACATTAGCTGTTTTTTTCAATGAATGTCACGTGTCTCCTAAAGTTTGATGAAATTGTGAACATTTTGTGTGCTCTATCATTATAGAAAAGTTTTTTAACTTTCAACGGATTGACACATCATAGACGCTATTGTATGCTAAACGAGGGTATTATGGTAAGGTTTTCATAGTCTATAGCACTCTACTAATCCTCATTGTGAACCCTTTAATTATCAGGGTTTGTATCAGCGAATGAAGCAACATCCCATAGATCTTTAGATTTCAAGTCTGATTGTGCAATTAGACCGATGGGTGATTGATTTTTTTCGAACAGGACTGCTTATCATAAGCGTCTTCTACGCAGTTTTCATCACCAATTATCACCTTTTTTACAATATTTTTCATCGGGAGTCAGATGAATGAACGATCCAAACGCGATTTTCCGCAGACAGAGTAAATACATGTTCTATCTATTGGCAATTTTTGTGTTTGGCTATGCCATGCCTGGTTTTAAACCACTGTTTCTTGGTTTGATTATCGGCACAATTTTTGCTTTCTTTAATTTATTCCTACTTATACGGAGAATGCATGCTTTTGATCGAGCGGTTAAAAAAGGAAAATCCATTCGTTCAATGGGAAGTACAGCCAGGTGGGCCAACGCAATTCTCGCTGTAGCGATTGCTTGGCGTTACCCTAATGAAGTTCATCTGGCAGGTGTTGTTATAGGATTAATGACAATATATCCTGTCATTATGATAGATTCCTTCATTCAACTTAAACGTTCTACTATGGAAGAGAGGTGAATACTCTTTGGGTCACAGTTCAAAAACGACAGAATTTTTAGGGTTAACGTTCAACTTATCTAATGTTCTCATGATTACGATTGCTAGTATCATCGTTCTTCTCATAGCGGTGCTGACTACTCGTGTTCTGTCTATTCGTCCGACAAAGGCGCAGAACTTCATGGAATGGATTGTTGATTTTGTTCGAAATATCATAGGTAGTTCGATGGACATGAAAACAGGAGCCCCATTTCTAGCGCTAGGCGTTACATTACTCATGTACATATTTGTTTCAAACATGCTAGGACTGCCATTTGCGATTACGGTCGATCACAACTTGTGGTGGAAATCACCAACAGCAGACCCTGCAATCACAATGACACTAGCGATTATGGTCATGGGATTGACACATTATTACGGTGTCAAGGCAAAAGGAGTCAAGGAATATACGAAAGACTACTTTAGACCAATTCCGCTTTTAGTACCATTGAAACTTATTGAAGAATTTGCAAACACGCTAACACTTGGTTTGCGTCTTTATGGAAACATTTTTGCTGGAGAGATTCTTCTTGGTTTGCTTGCAGGACTTGCGACCAATTTCTACACGCAAAACATTGCGCTTGGTATCGTTGGTACATTAGGTGCCATCGTGCCGATGATTGTATGGCAGGCATTTAGTTTGTTTGTCGGTACAATCCAAGCATTTATCTTCACCATGCTGACAATGGTGTACATTTCTCATAAAGTCAGCGACGAACACTAAAAAATTGAGAGTCCAAAAAGGACGTTATTTTAAAGGAGGAGCTTTTTAATGAATTTAATAGCAGCAGCAATTGCAATCGGTTTGGGAGCACTAGGAGCAGGTATTGGTAACGGTCTAATCGTATCTAAAACAGTTGAAGGAATCGCTCGTCAGCCAGAAGCTGGTAGAGAACTAAGAACTCTTATGTTCATCGGGGTTGCTTTAGTTGAGGCACTTCCAATTATCGCTGTCGTTATCGCATTCTTGGCATTCTTTGGTTAATATGTGAGAAGCGTTCTAATATGAAATTTAATGGCGAAGATCAGATTAGTTCGAAACTTCGCCATTCCTTTATGTTTTGTTTCTTAACATATTATTTAAAGAAGGGAGTTGCCGTACTAAATGTCTCAGTTACCAGTGGTTTTAGGAGCAGGTGGCTTAAGTTTCAACGCTGGGGATATGATATTCCAGTTGATCGCTATGCTCATCTTGCTTGCACTTTTAAAGAAATTTGCGCTTAAGCCTTTATTAGGGATTATGAAACAGCGTGAAGATTATATAGGAAATGAAATTTCAAGTGCTGAACAAAAGCACGTTCAAGCTGAAAAGCTTCTTGAAGAACAACGTGCCTTATTGAAAGAAGCACGCGAAGAATCACATACACTCATCGAAAATGCGAAAAAGATTGGTGAGAAGCAAAAAGAAGAGATCATTCAAGCAGCACGTCAAGAGTCAGAGCGCTTGAAAGAGTCTGCTAGAACTGAAATCGTGAAAGAAAAAGAACAAGCTGTGGCTGCACTGCGCGAGCAGGTTGCATCACTATCTGTACTTATTGCATCTAAAGTGATTGAAAGAGAACTTGATGAGCAAGCACAAGAGAAATTGATTCAAGAGTATCTTAAAGAGGCAGGCGAAAGCCGATGAGCGTGACTATTGTCTCTAAGCGTTACGCTTCTGCTCTTTTTGACATCGTTCTTGCTTCTTCGGCAGTAGACGAAACTGAAAAAGAGCTGAATGAGATCAAAAAAGTTCTAAAGGCTGACCAAGAATTGAATGACTTTCTTGTTCATCCAAAGATTACGGCAGACAAAAAGAAACATTTGATTGCAGAAGCTTTCAAAGGTGTTTCGACACATGTATTGCACACAATGTATTTATTGATTGACCGCGGGCGCACGAATATTTTCTCTGAAATGACGTCTGAGTTTGTGAAACTGGCAAACCGAACGAAACAAATAGACGATGCGGTCGTGTATTCAGTGAAACCGCTGAGCGGCGCTGAAATTCAATCTTTATCTGAAGTATTTGCCAAAAAAGCCGGAGTCACATCACTGCGTGTTGAAAATGTGATTGACAAGGATCTAATAGGCGGAGTGAAAATCCGTATCGGAAACCGCATTTATGACGGCAGTGTCAGCGGAAAGCTTTCCCGCATTGAACGTCAGCTTGCAGGCGAAAATCGTTAGAAGGGGTGAAACCTTAGTGAGTATCAAAGCTGAAGAGATTAGCGCGCTGATAAAGCAGCAAATCCAAAACTATCAATCTGAAATTGAAGTAAAAGATGTCGGTACAGTCATTCAAGTAGGGGACGGTATCGCGCGTGTACATGGCCTTGACAACATTATGGCAGGAGAGCTGGTTGAGTTCTCTAACGGTGTAATGGGTATGGCTCAAAACCTTGAGGAGTCTAACGTAGGTATCGTTATTTTAGGACCTTACAAAGATATCCGCGAAGGTGATGATGTAAAACGTACAGGTCGTATCATGGAGGTTCCAGTAGGTGAAGAGTTAATCGGACGTATTGTGAACCCACTTGGTCAGCCTGTTGATGGACTAGGTCCAATTTTAACAAGCAAAACTCGTCCAATCGAAAGTGAAGCACCAGGCGTTATGGATCGTAAATCTGTACATGAGCCGCTTCAAACAGGGATTAAAGCAATTGATGCCTTGATTCCAATCGGACGTGGACAGCGTGAATTGATCATTGGTGACCGTCAAACAGGTAAAACATCTGTTGCAATTGATACGATCCTAAACCAAAAAGATCAAGACATGATCTGTATTTATGTAGCGATCGGACAAAAGGAATCAACGGTTCGTGGTGTTGTTGAAACACTTCGTAAGCATGGTGCGCTTGATTACACAATTGTAGTCACAGCTTCTGCATCACAGCCAGCTCCGCTACTTTACCTTGCTCCTTATGCAGGTGTAACGATGGGTGAGGAATTCATGTATAACGGCAAGCACGTACTTGTTGTATATGATGACCTTTCTAAACAAGCGGCAGCTTACCGTGAGCTTTCATTATTGCTTCGTCGTCCTCCAGGTCGTGAGGCATTCCCTGGTGATGTTTTCTATCTTCACTCTCGCTTATTAGAGCGTGCAGCGAAGCTTAGTGACGAAAAGGGTGGCGGTTCTATCACAGCATTGCCTTTCGTAGAAACGCAAGCTGGCGATATCTCTGCATATATCCCAACAAACGTTATTTCAATCACAGATGGACAGATTTTCTTACAATCTGACCTCTTCTTCTCAGGCGTACGTCCAGCAGTAAACGCAGGATTGTCTGTATCCCGTGTAGGTGGTTCTGCACAAATCAAAGCGATGAAAAAGGTAGCAGGTACACTTCGTCTGGATCTTGCTTCTTATCGTGAGCTTGAAGCATTCGCTCAATTTGGATCTGATCTAGACCAAGCGACTCAAGCAAAATTAAACCGTGGTGCTAGAACAGTTGAAGTCTTAAAACAAGACTTGAACAAACCGCTTAAAGTTGAAAAACAAGTAGCGATTCTTTATGCACTTACAAGAGGATACTTAGACGATGTCGCGATTGCTGATGTCAAACGTTTCGAAGCTGAATTATTCATGTACATTGAAGAAAACCATAAAGACTTGTTTGACACGATCTCTCAAACAGGAAACATGCCTGCTGATGAAGAGTGGAATACAGCAATCGAAGGCTTTAAACGTACGTTTGCACCAAGCAACTAATTAGTAATCTTTCCGAGAGAAAAAGATTCTCTTTTTCTCTCTTTTCACGTAAATGAACACGGATTCCTGAAAAAAGGTGGTGAAATCTTTGGCCTCATTACGCGATATAAAGTCAAGGATCACGTCAACGAAAAAATCGAGTCAGATCACAAAAGCGATGCAAATGGTATCAGCTGCGAAACTGAATCGTGCTGAAAACAATGCGAAGTCTTTTGTTCCTTACATGGAGAAAATCCAGGAAGTCGTTGCTGCAATCGCAACTGGAACAAGTGCTAAGCACCCAATGCTTCTTTCAAGACCTGTCAAGAAAGCAGGGTATCTCGTCATTACATCTGATCGAGGACTTGCAGGACCTTTTAACAGCTCGATTTTGCGTGCCGCTTACCAAACCATTCAATCTCGTCATCAATCCGCTGATGAATATACGGTGATTGTGATTGGTAAAATCGGACGCGACTTCTTCAAAAAGCGCGGTATTCCAGTTATTTCTGAAGTCACAGGGCTTGGAGACGAAGTAGCGTTTGCTGATATTAAAGAATTAGCAAGCAGTACAGTTCAAATGTTCTCTGATGAAGCGTTTGACGAACTTTACATGTTCTACAACCACTTTGTCAGTGCCATTTCACAAGAAGTAACAGAGAAGAAATTATTGCCGCTAACGGACATTTCGGCCGCAGCGACACCCAATAAACGTTCCGCATCTTATGAGTTTGAGCCTTCTGAAGAAGAAATTCTTGAAGTTCTCCTTCCTCAATATGCAGAGAGTTTGATTTTCGGTGCGCTTCTTGACAGTAAAGCAAGTGAACATGCTGCAAGGATGACAGCAATGAAGAGTGCAACAGACAACGCAAAGGAATTGATCGACAGCCTGACACTCTCTTACAACCGTGCTCGTCAAGCAGCGATTACACAAGAGATTACAGAAATTGTCGGCGGAGCAGCTGCCTTAGAATAGAAATAATTGTCAGGAGGGAATGCAATGAAAACAGGACGCATCAGTCAGATCATGGGACCAGTCGTAGACGTTCATTTTGAAGACGGTCACTTGCCTGAGATTTATAATGCGATCAGAGTTTCGCATAAAGCGGAAAGTGAAAGTGAAGTTACTATCGACTTAACTTTAGAAGTAGCACTACATTTAGGTGATAATACAGTCAGAACCATCGCAATGGCATCAACAGATGGTGTGAAGCGCGGTATGGAAGCTGTAGACCTTGGAAAACCAATTTCAGTACCAGTTGGTAACGTAACACTTGGACGTGTATTCAACGTACTGGGAGATAATATTGACTTAGATGAGCCACTTGGTGTGGAAGCTCAAAGAGATCCAATCCACAGACAAGCGCCTTCTTTTGATCAACTTTCTACAGAAGTTGAAATTCTTGAAACGGGTATTAAAGTTGTTGACCTTCTTGCTCCTTACATCAAGGGCGGAAAGATCGGTCTATTCGGTGGAGCCGGTGTAGGTAAAACCGTTCTGATTCAAGAATTGATCAACAACATCGCACAAGAACATGGCGGTATTTCTGTATTCGCTGGTGTTGGAGAGCGTACACGTGAAGGAAACGACCTTTACTACGAAATGAAAGATTCTGGCGTTATCGAAAAAACAGCCATGGTCTTCGGTCAAATGAACGAGCCACCAGGTGCACGTATGCGTGTTGCCCTAACTGGTTTGACAATGGCAGAGCATTTCCGTGATGAACTAGGTCAAGACGTATTGTTCTTCATCGATAACATCTATCGTTTTACACAAGCAGGTTCTGAAGTATCAGCCCTTCTTGGACGTATGCCTTCAGCGGTAGGTTATCAGCCGACACTTGCAACAGAAATGGGTCAGCTGCAAGAGCGTATCACGTCTACAAACGTAGGATCGGTTACATCGATTCAAGCGATCTATGTACCTGCGGATGACTATACGGATCCAGCTCCAGCAACAACGTTCGCTCACCTTGATGCAACGACAAACCTTGAGCGTAAGCTGACTGAAATGGGTATTTACCCAGCGGTTGATCCTCTTGCTTCAACATCTCGTGCACTTGCACCTGAGATCGTTGGCGAAGAGCACTATGCCATCGCACGTGAAGTGCAGCAAACATTGCAGCGTTATAAAGAACTACAAGATATCATTGCCATTTTAGGTATGGATGAATTATCAGAGGACGATAAGCTTGTGGTACACAGAGCGCGTCGTGTTCAATTCTTCCTATCTCAAAACTTCCACGTAGCAGAGCAGTTCACTGGCCAAAAAGGTTCTTACGTGCCATTGAAGGAAACTGTTAAAGGCTTCAAGGAAATCTTATCTGGTAAATACGATCACCTTCCAGAAGATGCATTCCGCTTAGTTGGACGCATTGAAGAAGTGGTTGAAAAAGCCAAAGAGATGGGTGTAGAGGCCTAATCTGGTCCTTAGGAGGGTAAAAGCATGAAGACCGTTCAAGTCAATATCGTTACTCCCGACGGCCCAGTGTATCAAGCGGATGTGGAAATGGTCAGTGTCAGAGCAGAAAGCGGTGAGCTTGGTATTTTAGCTGGCCACGTTCCAATGGTTGCTCCGCTAAAAATCGGTGCAGTTCGCTTAAAACATAGTGGATCAACTGAATTGGTTGCAGTAAGTGGCGGATTTGTTGAAGTTCGCCCTGAACAAGTAACCATTCTTGCTCAGGCCGCTGAAACATCAGATAAAGTTGATGTCGATCGTGCTAAATCAGCGAAACAGCGTGCTGAAGAGCATTTGAACCACCCGAATGAAAGTGATATACGCCGGGCGGAACTCGCATTAAAACGGGCGTTAAACCGTTTAAATGTAGCAGGGAAATAAAACAGAAAATCCTTCTTATCACAATGATAAGAAGGATTTTTTTAAAGTGACATGAGGGATTGGTACATTGACACATATGGATGAGAATCCTGTTTTTCAAGATATAAGTGCTCGCAAAACTGCGTACTATGCCACGTTTTATTGTGCCGTCGCAAACCCAGCGTATATTGATGCGGAGAGTCCATATAAGGCCGTATCACCCAGTCAGCATCTGAATGATGACGAAGAACAACCTCTCCCATATACACACTCATCATCGCTTCTAATGCATCTATTGGCATTTTCCACTCGGCAAACAGCTGCTTGGTAAATGCATCAAAGTAAAGTGATTCTAACTGATTCAGGCTTTCCACAGAGTAATCCAAAGAAATGTTATGAAAATGACACAATTGCGCTAATTCTTCTAGCTGTGTCTGTCTATAATCAAAGTAGAAAGCAATGGCCTCCCATTCATGATCAAATGAGGGAACCAGTTCTCCGTACAAATCAACAAAGTCAGGAAAAGAATCTTTCAATATGTTCAGCTCCTTCCACACGCAGTATATCATCTCCTTGGCACCAGGATAAGAGGGGATTTACTCTAAATGTAGCTCTTTTTTCCAAATGATTCATCTTTCCGATTTTCGAGGATATAATGAAAGGGAGTTTTCCTTTACAGAAATAAATAAAAGGAGGATTCAACTGTATGGAAGACGTAGGACAACAAGCAATTGTTAGTATTGTGATCCACCTGTTTTTTATTGCGGTTACATGGTGGGCATTGCTTGCCGTAAATATTGACCCACTGATTAAAAAAGGGAAAATCATTCAGGCAAGATTGCTGATGATGCTCATTACCATTGCTATTGCATCTGCAGTCAGCAATTTCTTCCTTGATTACTTAAATTTCTCCAGACAAATACCTTATATGTTCTAACGTAAAAGGTTTGGTCACTACCTTATGCGGGAACTTAAAAAGAAGTGTCAAAAGTATGGCCTTTGATGACTTTTCCACGTATGCATAGACCTCCTTGCGGCAACACTTGTAGCAAGGGGGAATGACAAGTGAGAAAGTATGTAAAAGGTTGGCCATTATTTGCGTTTATTCTTTTTTTTGTTCTGATGATTCAAGGTGTTCGTGCGGAAGAATCTTCTCCGCTCGTCCAAATAGCAGAAGGTCTAAAAAACCAGCAAATTGAAGTAGATGGATGGACTCTTCACGCCAAAACAAATGTAGACATTTCATCCGAACAATTTTCAAAAAAAGTGAAACGTTTCAAAGACGAACTACGACAGTATGAGTGGACCGAAAAAGAAGAAGAACATGTCACCAAAGTCACAGGAATTTACAAAGATGAAAAAAATGATACATTATCGAAAATTTTACTCGTAAAGACCGACACAAAATCCAATCAAAAGTCGTATTTATTATATGAGCAAAAAGGTGCTCGCCCACTGAATACCTGGGAGCATACATATGATCAGTTCGTACGTCATGCAAAAAGCATATTACAAGAGAAATTTGTAATTTTTACTTGTCTCGATGGTCATGTAAATGGTATGATGGATGTTGTTTTGCAAAAAAAGGCTGAAATGTTAGCAAATGAATTTCAAGCAAAACCAGTTGAGTATCTCGTTGAGTCTAATTTTGTGTCGCTTTCCGCTTACACAGATAAGTGGGAACAGTTCATTATGACTTCAAATGATAAAATGAATGTTCAAATTGCCATCAGAAGTTCGGAAATGAACGAAAATCATACGATTACGGTTGGCACACCAATCGTAACGACTGAATATTAATATAGAGAATTTGGGACGCGGAGGGGAAGACCTTGGAAAAAATCATCGTCCGCGGCGGTCAAAAGTTAAACGGCACAGTTAAAGTAGAAGGAGCAAAAAATGCCGTTTTACCAGTTATCGCTGCATCTTTGTTAGCAAGTACAGAAAAAAGCGTAATTTGTGATGTACCTACGCTCTCCGATGTATATACAATCAATGAAGTGTTACGTCATTTAGGAGCAGAAGTACATTTTGAAAATAACGAAGTATCAGTGGATGCATCTCATGCACTAGAAACTGAGGCTCCGTTTGAGTATGTCCGTAAAATGCGAGCGTCTGTGCTCGTCATGGGACCACTTTTAGCAAGAACAGGTCATGCAAGAGTTGCATTACCTGGAGGGTGTGCGATTGGTTCAAGACCAATTGACCAGCATTTAAAAGGCTTTGAAGCAATGGGAGCTAAAATTCAAGTAGGAAATGGTTTCATCGAGGCTGAAGTTAAAGGCCGTTTAAAAGGTGCGAAAATCTATTTGGATTTCCCAAGTGTTGGCGCAACTGAAAACATCATTATGGCAGCAGCATTAGCTGAAGGAACAACGATTTTAGAAAACGTAGCAAAAGAACCTGAAATTGTTGATTTGGCAAACTACATCAATGCCATGGGTGGTAAGGTTCGCGGAGCTGGTACTGGTACAATCAAAATCGAAGGTGTGGAAACACTTTACGGTGCAAAACACAACATCATCCCTGACAGAATTGAAGCAGGTACTTTCATGGTGGCAGCAGCCATTACAGAAGGAAATGTTCTTGTGAAAGGCGCAGTGCCAGAGCACATGACATCACTTGTAGCAAAAATGGAAGAAATGGGTATTCAGATCATTGAAGAAGAAGAAGGTTTAAGAGTCATTGGACCATCTGAGCTCAAGCCAATCGATCTAAAAACAATGCCACATCCTGGTTTCCCAACGGATATGCAATCTCAGATGATGGCGCTATTGCTTCGTGCGAACGGAACAAGCATGATCACAGAAACGGTATTTGAAAACCGCTTTATGCATGCAGAAGAATTCCGTCGTATGAATGGTGATATTAAAATTGAGGGTCGCTCTGTCATTATCAACGGGCCGGTTCAACTTCAAGGTGCTGAAGTGTCAGCGACTGATTTAAGAGCAGGAGCAGCACTTGTACTTGCTGGATTAGTAGCAGAAGGTCATACACGTGTCACTGAGTTGAAGCATATCGATCGTGGTTATGTGAACTTCCACCAGAAGCTTGCAGCAATCGGTGCAGATATTGAAAGAGTAAATGATGAAACAGCAGATGTGACACAAGAACAAGTTGTATCAGATCTGAACGCGTAATCATAAAGAAATCAGTGTGTCCATTGGGGCATGCTGATTTTTTTTTAGAATCATAGATGATTTATTTTCAAAGCTTATCATTAGTGTATCCAACCATCTTAAATTTTATTCATAAAGACGAACAGTAAAATCAGTTGATAAAGAGCCTCTTATCTTTATCAAAAGACTTGTCCACTGAATGAAAGAAGCTGTCATATTAGCTTGTCCCCGCCCATAAGATAAAAGAGATCCAATGACAAATGGGGGCAGCCAAATATGAAACCAATGATATGGACAATCGCAGGAATATGCATCATTATTTTAATGATTCCAACTTTACTTGTGTTGCCGACGTTTCAAGGGAAACCGGAGGCAAGCCAGCATGTATCAGCGGAGCCATCAGTTAAAAAAGAAGTGAAGGGTACAGTCAAATTGAAGCAATCAGCCGTCGCTATCCCCGTCTATCGTTCAGCTCATCAGCAGGTAGAAAACATCCCCTTAGAAGAGTATGTGATCGGTGTCGTAGCATCTGAAATGCCAGCTGATTTTGAGATGGAAGCACTTAAGGCACAGGCACTCGCCGCAAGAACGTATATCGTCAGACAAATGATCATCGATAAGACCGTCAAATCACCAAAGGGCTCTCTTGTAGATGATACCCAAATGTTCCAAGTTTATAAAAACAAGCAGGAACTCAAGAAAATTTGGGGAAAAGCGTACAATTGGAAGTTAAAAAAAGTCACAGAAGCTGTCGCTAGCACACAAGGAAAAGTGTTGACCTACGACGAAAAACCAATTGATGCCTCATTCTTTTCAACAAGTAACGGGAAAACGGAAAATGCCGAAGCTTATTGGAAAAATGAAATCCCCTATTTGAAAAGTGTCTCAAGTAAATGGGACGAAAAATCGCCAAAATTTCAAAACAAGAAAACCATCTCAGTGAATGAATTTCAGCAAAAATTAGGTGTGACGCTCACTCAGCAGGCTCAGGTAGGACAGATTGTAGAACGGACACCTGGAAACCAAGTGGCGAAAGCCGTAATAAACGGTAAAACACTGTCAGGTAGAGATATTCGAGAGTCATTAGGGCTTCACTCAGCGGACTTTACATGGGAACGACAGGGCCAGCAAATTATCATCACGACAAAAGGGTATGGCCATGGTGTTGGAATGAGTCAGTACGGTGCGCATTATATGGCACAGTCAGGCAAAAAAGTAGATGCTATCGTGAAACATTATTATAAAGGGATTCAAATTGAATCAGCTGATCGTTTTCTTAACACGTATATGGCTAAAAAATAAAGCAAAGGTGCCTCAAAATGGGGGCATCTTTTTTGTGTGTTCCAAGAGGTTTGAACAGAATGTGTCAATTTGCGACTTAAGACGCACCTCAGGAAAACTTAAACATTTACGTCCCGACAAGAACCGATGGCCGATACAAAGCCCCTCGAAAGAAGGAGAAAACAAAAGAAAAAATGATGTGTTGGGTGAATATATCTAGATAACTGACAGATTTTTAGTGATTTTGATGAAAGAGAAAAAGGGACCGAGTCCTATACCATTCCAAGACAGAATATTTTACGATTAAGATGTTTCAATTTAATACATAGGGAGGAAGGAAAAAATGATGTTGAAAAAAGTATTTACACTCGTAACCTTAGCTGTATTGACATTATCTATGTCAATCTCTTCACCAGTATTTGCAAAAGCATCTACAGTCAAAAAACAAAACAAAGATGTAAGAGTCACCATCTTACTTGATGCAAGTGGAAGCATGGCAAGAAAAGTAGAGGGAGAACGCAAATTTGACCTCGCAAAACAAGAGGTATTTAAATTTGCTCAGTCACTTCCAAAAGACGCTAAAATTCGTATGAGCTTGTTTGGCTCTGAAGGAAACAACAAAAATTCAGGTAAAGCTCAATCATGTGAAGTCATTAGAGGCGTTTATGGCGTACAGCCTTACGAAAAAGAAAGCTTTGAAAACTCTTTAAACGGACTTGGACCAAATGGCTGGACACCGATTGCTCGTGCTCTTGAACATGCAAAGCAAGCGGATGAACAGCTTAATAATGGAACAAAACATATTGTGTACCTCATCACTGATGGCGAAGAAACTTGTGGCGGGGATCCAGTAAAAGTAGCAAAAGAATTGCATAACTCAAAAGGCTCGACTGTTGTTAATGTCATTGGATTAGACTTTAACGATGGCTATGAAGGTCAATTAAAGCAAGTAGCCAAAGCTGGTAAAGGCCATTACTACCAAGCAAGCACTGGTAAAGAAATGGGTTCTATCTTGTCAGCAGAATCATTAAAACTACACGAATAACTTGCTGAACAAAAGGGAAACGATTGATGTATGCTTTCGTTTCTCTTTTTCTGTACAAATGTAAAAAGGGAGGTTTTTATGAATGAAACGCAATATTGTATTAACCATTTTGGCTAGTCTTGTCCTGCTTCTTTCTTCACCAGCTCATGCTGTGACAAAAAAACAGGAGCCGGCTCATGTGGTGATATTACTCGATTTAAGCGGCAGCATGGCGCAATCAATTGAAGGCGAAAAGAAAATCGATATCGCCAAACGTTCTATTCAAAGCTTCGCAAGTATTTTATCAGATGATACACAAGTCCTTCTTCGTGTATTTGGTCATGAAGGAACCAATAAAAATGCTGGAAAAGCAATTTCTTGTGGAAGCTCTGAAGCCGTTTATGGATTTGGATCATATGAGTCCTCAACATTTCAGCAAGCACTGAATGTGTATAAGCCAACTGGATGGACACCACTTGCAAAAGCATTAACAGATACGAAGCAAGATTTTGAAGATCACCAGGCTGAAGGGAAAAACATTGTCTATGTCGTCAGTGATGGTAAAGAAACTTGTGGAGGAAGCCCTTCACAAGCAGCAAAGGAATTACATGAAGGCGGAATTGACACCATTGTTAATATCATCGGCTTTGACGTGAATGAAAAAGAAGCCAAAAGTCTAAAGTCTGTTGCAAAAGCAGGCGGTGGACAATATCAACCGGCTGCAAATGCCGAAGAATTGAATCACATTCTACAAAATGCAGCGAGCGCTTTTGGTCAGTAGGATATGAATGGGAGCTGGGGATTGTTTTCCCCAGCTGTTTTTTAGTTTAAGATCAATTCAAAGTGGTTTCTAATTCATCAATTCGTTTCTCCACGTAGTGCTGGTCTTTTCTTGCATGAAAGGTTTCAGCTTTTTCTAATATAGCCACCGTATTATATTCGGGAATCTGTGAGTAGCTCTCATACACACCCTTTGGAATTAAAACGTTCCCTTCAGGCCAGTAAACAGCGATATTGCCACGTTTCAACTCCCCGAATTGAGCGACTCCTTGGTAGGATCCATATTGATTAAACAAAACAACTGGATCACCTTCTTTGACATAAAGCTCTTTAGCATCTTCGTCATTCATCAAGATAGAATGACGCTTCCCACCATTAAAGGCATCCTTTTCACTATAGATCATCGAGTTGAATTGCTTTCCTCTTCTTGTCGTGATATTAAAATGTCCCTCGGTTTTTCGGTATTGAGGCAGCTGGGCAGGAAGAAGATGTCCTTTGCCGTCCGGTGTTGGACACTCTCCGTCTTCACATAGCCAGGCACCTCCCCATTGAAAAACGTCTCCTTTATGACGTAAATGCTGGATGCCATCATAGTTTCGATTTGCGATCGCAATCTCACGGCGAATGTCTTCAGCCGTTTCGAAATGAATCAGCTCAGCATCTTGTGGGCGTACTCTTTTTGCAAGATCAATATAAATATCCCATTCTGCTCTGGCTTCCTCAATCCGAGGTCCTTCAATTTCTGGACTGAAATATACCATGCGTTCCGTACTAGTTGATGTACCGCCGCCTGGCTGTTCATATCTTGTCATAGCAGGCAGAACAATGACCGTCTCTTCTGCCTCTACTAGCGTAGAGGTATTCAAAATGATATCTTGATGGACACGGAGTTCAAGCTCAGATAATGCTTTTTCGATCGCATCTGGATTTGGCATCGTTTCTAAAAAGTTCCCGCCGCTCGTAAACAGCATTTTGAGTTTTTGCGGATGTTCTTTTGGGAGAGCCATTTTCTCAAAGGATTGCCCAATGGTGTCACCATGCCATTTCGGAATGTCAAACCCCCAAATCTTTTCGACTCTTTCAATATTCTCTTCATCAAAATCACTGCCAGGCAAAACAAATGGGTCAGCACCCATTTCACCAGAACCTTGAACACCGCTATGCCCGCGAATTGGCATGACACCACAATGTTTCCTGCCAATAAATCCACGTAACATAGCAAGGTTAGCGACCTGTGATATATTATCCGTTGCAAAGCGGTGCTGGGTAAGACCCATGCTCCAAATAAAAACGCCTGAATTGGCATTGGCAAGAAGGATGGCAAATTCCTTCATTCTTTCTTTTGATAAGCCTGATGATG
Organism: Bacillus sp. FSL M8-0266; assembly: GCF_038613425.1. Lineage (NCBI taxonomy): Bacteria > Bacillati > Bacillota > Bacilli > Caryophanales > Bacillaceae > Bacillus > Bacillus sp. FSL M8-0266. The sequence continues at coordinate 3,396,174 of NZ_CP152015.1, read as the reverse complement.
CCTCAAGGTCTTCCCATTTCAACTGTGCGACATGCTGCTGTAAATCCTGTATGCCGGTAGTATGAGCTTGAATAAATTCATGATCAAGAGCGGAATGGGGCGCGTGTTGCTCCATGTCAAACCAATGTTTGATGACACCGTTCATAAACGCAATATCGCCGCCTATATTGACTTGATAGAAATCATCTGCGATTTTTGTGCCGAATAAAGCACTTTCTGGAATAGAGGGAACCCAGTACTTTTCCATGGCAGGTTCTTTGTATGGATTGATGACAATAATTTTGGTTCCTTTCTTTTTCGCCGCATACATATATTTAGTGGAAACGGGCTGATTGTTTGCTGCGACAGATCCCCAAAAAATTAAGACATCTGTTCCGATCCAATCGTTGTAATTACAGCTGGAGGCTCCTATGCCAAGAGATCGCTTAAGAGCGGTTTTGCTCGGTGAATGACAAATGCGAGACGCATTATCAATATGATTTGTCCCGATAAAGCGAGCTGCCTTCGCAGCGGTATAATAGACTTCATTTGTAATTCCTCTAGCTGTTAAATAGAAAGCGAGCTGCCGTTTATCAATTGATTTGATTTTAGCTGCGATTTGATCTAATGCATCATCCCAAGAAATACGCATAAAGGCATTGTCACCTTTTTTTCGAATCAGTGGATAAGGGATACGGCCAAGTTTGCGGAGATTAGTGCTGTCCATTTGTTTGAGTTGTTGAATGTCTTCAAACCATTTTGGATCAATAGCTGGCATTGTATTAAGACGAAGTACATTTAGTCTTGTGGTGCATATATGAGGTCCTGCGAGCGTTTGGTCATATAACCCTGAAACACCAAGGGCACAGCCGTCACACACGCCTTGCGTTAAAATACGATATGCATAGGGGAGATTATCCTTGTTCTCCCAAGCCACTTTCATCGTATCTCGAATGTGTTTCGGCTTTACTTTTCCAAGTCCCATAGGCGCAAAAGAGGCCCATAGCTTTGGTGAGGGTTTTTTATTAAGCTTAATAGGCCCCTTATGTTTTGTTTTCCCCATGATATCATCACCCTCCTATTACTTTATAAAGCGTTTTCATATCTAAAAATTACCTTTAGATTGTGATTCTGTCAAATTCAAATTAAGGTCGGGATGAGACAGAAGCAGCAGCAGTAAGGTTTGTTTCTCTAAGCTGCTGAATATCCTTCCGTATGAGAAGAGATATGATAAAAGCGATGAAAAATAAGCCAGAGAACACCATCAGACTCTGCGTGTAGTTACCTGTTATATCCCGGATAAAGGATGAAAATAAAGGTCCTGCTAAACCAGCAGCTGCCCAGGCTGTCAAAATATAACCGTGTATGGCACCAAGTTGTTTCGTGCCAAATAAATCCCCAATATAGGCTGGAATTGAGGCAAACCCTCCTCCATAGCACGTATAAATGATTGCCATCACGATTGAAAAAACGAGTGGTTCTTTTAAGTAGGGAAGTAAAGGAAAAGCAATGAGCTGGATACTAAAGAAGATTGTATACGTATTCGGCCTTCCGATATAATCTGAGAAGGAAGCCCAGCCAATCCGTCCTAAACCATTAAAAGCACCTAAAATGCCAACAAGGGTAGCTGCAGCACCTGCAGTGAATCCAACACTTTCTTGAGCAAGAGGCGATGCTACTGAAATAATGGCAATTCCGCATGTGATATTAATAAAGAGCATGAGCCACAAATAATAAAAACGTCGTGTTTTGATCGCTTCATTTGCTGTAAGCTGTGATAAATCCTGAGGAATTTTTCTTTGATTTGTTTTTAACACATCAAATTGTTTGATGTCATCAGGTGTTGGTGGTGATAAATAAAGAGATGAAATCACCATGATCATAAAATAGGAAATTCCAAGAATGTAAAAGGTATTTGCGATATCTACTTTTTCAATGAGATATTGGATAATTGGGCTGCAAATAAGAGACGCAAATCCAAAACCCATAATAGCTAAGCCGGTTGCAAGTCCTCTTCGGTCCGGAAACCATTTCACTAAAGTTGATACAGGTGCAATGTAGCCTACCCCTAATCCTATCCCAGCGAGTACACCATAAAATAAATAGAGGAGAGGGAGTGAGGACATGTGGACAGCGAATCCTGACCCTGTCATCCCGATACCGAAGAAAATGGCTGAGAAGAGCCCTGATGCCCTTGGACCATATCTTTCAACGAAATGCCCCATGAAAGCAGCAGATAATCCTAAAAATAAAATAGCAATACTGAAGGTCAGGCTTATTTCTGTGAGTGACCAATGAAAGGCCTGATGTAAAGGATTCGTAAAAACACTCCAAGCATAAACAGACCCAATAGACAAATGAATTCCTACAGCACTTGTTGCGATGAGCCAGCGATTTTTCGATTTGTTCATTTTGTTCCCCCCATATAAAGCAATCAAAAAGTTTGATAAGATAGAAATATGTTACATTTTTATGACTTTTTAAAATAATATCACAATTTGATTGGTTCATATAACTAAATTTGTGCTGAAAGGAAGGTCATACAATGAATCCTTCTGTTAAAAAGAAACGAGTCATACACCAATACCGTGAAGGTCAATTTACTTGCAAAACAGATGAAGTTGTAGAAGAATTTCCTTTAACTGTGATCGTGAATGGAGAGGAATTTGTAACACTTGTTTGTTCACCAGATCATTTGAAAGAATTGGTGATCGGTTTTTTAGCTTCAGAAGGAGTCATTCGATTTGAAAATGAGATTAAAAGGTTTACAATAGATGAAAGTATGGGCTTTGCCTATGTTGATTTAGTTCACTCAACCCGATTTCAGTCATCAGATTTTACAAAGCGGGTGATTGGTTCTTGCTGTGGGAAAGGGAGACATTTTTATTTTCTCCAAGATGTGAAAACAGCAAAAACAGCCATTGATCGAATCAACATTTCTGCTGATACTTGTATACGTCTAATGAAATGTTTACAAGAAGAAAGTCAATTGTTTCAACATACTGGTGGTGTGCATAATGCTGGACTGTGTGATACAGAAAAGCTATTCATCACTAGAACTGATATAGGAAGACATAATGCATTAGATAAAATCTATGGATACTGTTTACTTCATCAAATTCCACTTAGAGATAAAATTCTTGTGTTTAGCGGCCGGATATCGTCAGAAGTTCTATTGAAGGCAGCAAAACTAGGAGTGTCGATCGTCATCTCAAAATCAGCACCTACTGAGCTGGCGCTTAATATGGCAGAAGAATTAAATATCACGACAGTTGGATTTGTCAGAGGAGAATCTTTTAATATCTACACTCACCATCAGCGTATAACAGAATAGGAGGCAAAGTATGGACAGTATATTGGATAGGAGACATCGACCATTGCGCGATTTAAGAATATCAGTAACAGATCGCTGTAACTTTAGATGTACGTACTGTATGCCTGCTGAAATTTTTGGACCAGATTATCCTTTTTTGAATAAAGAAGAACTGCTTAGTTTCGAAGAAATTGAACAGCTTGCTACCCTTTTTGCAAAGGACCTAGGTGTGGTAAAAATACGCATCACGGGTGGTGAACCTTTAATGCGAAAAGATTTACCTATCTTAATAGAAAAGCTCTCAAAAATTCCAGGAATCGAAGATATTGCTATGACAACTAATGGAACGCTTTTACCTGTATATGCTGATAAGTTAAAGAAAGCAGGTCTTCAAAGAGTCACCATTAGTTTGGATTCATTAAATCCTGACCGTTTTAAGCAAATGAACGGAAGGAATATTTCTATCCAAAAAGTGTTTGATGGGATTGAAGCTGCAAAAAAAGCTGGACTTGCTATTAAGATCAATATGGTTGTTCAAAAAGGTGTGAATGATCAGGATGTTTTACCAATGGCAGCTTACTTTAAAAAAGAAGGACATGTTCTCAGATTTATCGAGTTTATGGATGTCGGAAATACGAACAAATGGAATCTAGAGCATGTCATGACAAAGAAAGAGATCATTGGTCTAATTGATTCAACATTTCCCATCAAACCAGAACCTCCTCAATATCCAGGTGAAGTAGCCAACCGATTCTTTTACCAAGATGGTTCAGGAGAGATAGGCATTATTTCTTCTGTTTCAGATGCTTTTTGTGGAACATGTAATAGAGCGAGACTTTCTGCTCGCGGTGAATTGTTTACATGTCTTTTTGCATCATCGGGTTTTGATCTGAAGCGGGTGATTCGCTCAACAAAAGATAATGAAGATATAAAGAATATATTGAAGGAACTATGGTCGAATAGAGATGATCAATATTCAGCTGAGAGAGAGCAGAAGAAAGATCAGAAAAAAGTTGAAATGTCATACATCGGTGGGTAGTGACAACAAAGTATCATGATCATGATTTTTTGAAAAGTAGAGAAAATGTCATAATCATTGTTGAAAATCCTTTTATAGAAATAGGTCTATTCATCTTAGAATCCTGTCATGATCAAAAACCAGCAGAAACTCTGCTGGTTTTTAAAATGTTATTTTGTGGCTCAAAAAGGTTGGGATATGCTTAGAAAATAGATTTTTCAACATTTTTTACTGATTTACTTTTATGGGAGCTGTGATAAGATCAACTCAATCTTTACCAGCTTGATTTTTTCACTCCTGGAATTTGGCCCTGATAGGCAAGCTCACGAAAAGCAATTCTAGACATTTTAAATTTTCGTAAGTAACCTCTAGGACGACCGGTTAACTCACAGCGGTTTTTTAAGCGAGAAGGGGAAGAGTCTCTAGGTAATTTCCGTAAAGCTTCATATTCACCTTTTTCTTTCAACTCTTTTCTTAATTCTGCATATTTCAATACAAGCTGCTGCCGCTTTTTTTCTTTAGCTATTTTAGATTTCTTTGCCACTTAAAACCCTCCTGGCTTAATGTTGGATTTTCCATTGAAAGGGGTCTTCAAACGTAGTCCATTCTTGATCAAATTCCTCAGGTGTGAGTAAGCATTGATCAAGTGTGCGAATGATATCTGCTTTAGGTAAATCTACGCCAATAAACACAAGTTTTGTATGCCTGTCACCAAATTCTGCGTCCCACTCATCAAGAAGCTCTGGTTCTTGCTTTAATATCTGTGCTTTTTCTTGCTCAGGCAAGGCAGCAATCCAGTAGGCAATTGGTTCAATCGCAACAGATTTTCCAGCCTGTGAAATTAAAATGGTTAAATCATGATGTGTGGCAAGCCATGTAAATCCTTTAGCGCGAACTATTTGCTTTGGCATCTGATCTAACCAATTATTTAACCTGCCAGTATGGAAGGGAAGTCTTCTTTCATAAACAAAGGAGGAGATTTGGTATTCTTCTGTTTCTGGCGTATGCTGAGAATGCCCAGCGTTGATTTCTTTAATCCATCCAGCAGAAGCACTGGACTTTTCAAAATCGAATAAACCAGTATTTAAAATGTCACTTGGCTTTACTTGCCCTTTTGAGGTTCTGATGATAGATGCTTCTGGTTGAAGTGTGGTCAGCACGTGCTCAAGTCGGTCTAATTCTGAGTTTGATACTAGATCACACTTATTGATAATCAACACGTCGCAAAATTCAATTTGATCAATAAGTAAATCGGAAATTTCTCGTTCGTCATCATCGGAAACGGCTTGTTTACGGTCTAATAGACTTTCTCCTGACTGGAAGTCGGTCCAGAAACGGTTCGCATCTACAACAGTGACCATCGTGTCTAGCCGGCAAAAGCGCGTCAAATCTATCCCCATTTCTTCATCAATATAAGAGAAAGTTTGCGCGACTGGAATAGGTTCACTAATACCTGTTGACTCAATGACAATATAATCAATATGACCAGTCTTACATAGGCGCTCTACTTCGGTTAACAAATCTTCTCTTAGTGTGCAGCAAATACAACCATTAGATAATTCAACTAGCTTCTCATCTGATCGAGAGAGCTCACCGCCTTGTTTGATTAGTTCTGCATCAATATTGATTTCGCTCATGTCATTAACAATAACAGCTACTTTTAACCCTTTACGATTTTGTAGTACATGATTTAATATCGTTGTTTTTCCAGCTCCTAAAAAACCGCTTAATACTGTAACGGGTATTCGTTTATTCATTTCCTTCTGTCCCTTTGCCAATGCTCATGTTAATTTCCGCCTCTCTTAAAAAGTAATGATTACGATTTGAAACCTAAAAATTATTTTGTTTCTCTATGAAGGGTATATTTCTTTAACCGAGGAGAATATTTTTTTAACTCCAGTCGGTCCGGATTCGTTCTTTTATTCTTTGTTGTGATATAGTTTCTGTCACCAGTTTCAGTACAGGCTAAGGTAATTTTTACACGCATCAGTAATAGGACCCTCCTTTAATTCGTAATTATTACGATTTGTATTTTAAAATGATCAAGATAGAATGTCAAGCTTAGAAGGGTAAAACAATGCCAAATATCAAACAAAAGGGGTATCATATGTTCATTGATACCCCCCTCCATTAATAAAAGTCACCAAGCTCTTCTTCGTATTCGCCTTCGTAGTGCTGAATGTCACTAGGAATTTCTTGAAGAAATGCTAGACCGCCTAATATCAGCATCAGGATAATGGCGATGAATGAGAGAATGGCTGCGACAATACTTGATATGGCAAATAGCGTCTGCATTTTCATCATCTTAGCATATTGTTCTAATAACTCTTCATAAGAATTATCAGGAGCTTGAATTAATTGTTCAGCTGCGTTTACAGATTTTTGTACATGGATTCCCATCATAATGAGGAAGACGCCAAGGGCAGCAGGAAGAACAAGCCAAAAACCAATAAGAATAGCTAGGCCGCCTGAAATATAGAGAAATATACTACCAACTTTTCCCCACTTTGTGATCGAATGAAGAGATTGAATGATTTTCTCAGTTTGTTGCAATGGTGTTCACTCCTTTATGTATTCACTCTTTATCATACTTGAGCAGGTAGTACTTTAGGAAGAGTGAATGTAGGACAATTAAAAAATATTTCTATCTTCACTTTACTATTTATGGATAAATAAATTATCTTCAAATAAGAAAAAAGTAACATTTACTATGAATTTTAACGTCGATTTATGTCATAAATAAGATTAGTAGTTAAAAATAATTAGTAAAATTATCAAAATATGTTGTTAGTTGTCTTGTAATTGGTTATTATTGTGTTGTATTACCATAAAAATTGGAAGGTGGAATTCATATGTTAGATCGTTTCTTAAACAAAATGACCAATGTTCAACCTGCAGCTTCAAGATGTATTTTGCAAAAATTAGTCACTTCATGCAAATCAGCGCCAACTTGTTTCCTTCAAGGTGTTGGAACTTTCCGTTACTACGTGGATCGTGATACAGGTGAGATTTGTACTAGCCAAGAACGCATTAGATGTGGCTGCTAAATTCAAGGATTTTATTTAATAGGATGTGAACGCATGAGCATATCTTCGATTTCATTCTTAACAAATGCTATGCAGACGTCAAACAGTCGTCAAGCGAGTCAAACATCCAATTCTTTTTTAAACCAAGCAGCGAAAATTGTTCAAGGCGACCATTCTCCAGAAGAGAGAAAGGCATTATTTCAACAACTGACTCTAGTTCAGCAAGGAAAAGATTTAGAGCTTCATGTGTCTAAATTAAAGGAACTAGAGAAAGAGGTTCAAAAAGAATCGTCTTCTTCGTCCGTTACTGTGAATCAGCATGGTGACCAAGTAGATATTTCAAATGAGGCTCGCAGTGAGTTTGAACAAGCTGAGGAACAAGCCACAGCTTCAAGTGAAGCGAGTGAAATCGCCGCAAGGGAAAAGGATCAGGATATACAGGCAGATTCAAACTAATAAAAAAATGAGGCGTGTGTTTTTTATCTTCACATGCCTCATTTATGTTTATTTTGCAGAAAACCTTGAATAAAGACCATCCGGAAAAGGGGCTGCATATGAGATTGTTTCATCTTCTTCTACCATGATGTAATATGGAAACTCTTCAATATGAAAGACGCCTATCATTTGTTCGTCCACTGAGATAATTCGCATGTTGGTTTGGTTATCACGATATAATTCTTGATCCTCTTCTTTCCCATTCTTTAGCAAAATACTAAAAGAAATGTCTAATTGACGCTGCTTTTTCGTTTCTAGGAATTGTTCCAGTGATGGGATGCAATGCGGACATGCTGTGTCAGTGAATATAAGCAACTGCTGCTTGTGATTGGTTTGCAGTAGATCATTTATTTGAATAGGTGATGTTTTTTCAAGTAGCGGATGAACAAATTTTTGTCCAACATGCTGGATCGGTAAGATGATTAATTCCATCTGGTGTTTTAAATAGATCATGATTCCGATCGTCAATAAAAGGCTGCAAAGAATAAGAGTTAGCTGTAAAAGTAAGATTGAAGTCATCGTATATCGTCCTCTCAGAATGAAGTTACGCAGAGCTATCATAATATAAATATCAAAAATATGTCAATTATACTAAATGGTGTAAGGTGGAGCGTTTGATGAGTACAGTGAACCATTGTTTATATGCAATCTCCTATACTTGGAAAAGAAGTCGATCATATCTTCTATTAACTTTATTAATCCAAGTGATCGTTGGCTTTATGCCTTTGGCTAGTGTCTGGATTATTCAAACATTGATTAATGAAATTATTTTATTCATGACTTCTTCAGGAGATATTCAAAAGGTCTTAAGGTTATTTGGGTTGCAAATGGTCATTGTGATTTTAGGATATGGGCTTCAATTCATTCTTCAGCTTAGTCAGCAGAAAGCGACAAATCTGATTGGTTTGCATTTGAAGGGTGAATTGCTTCAAAAAGCGATCAGGCTTCCATATATTACATTTGAACACCCGTCTTTTTATAATGAAAGTCAACGTGTGATGAACAGTCATCAGCATGTTCTGAGTATGGTTAGAAGTATTTTTACAATCATGAGCGCATTGATTACTGTTGTATCACTTCTCATTTATATGATTGGTATCCATTGGGGCTTGGCGGTCATTCTGATCTTATGTACTCTGCCTGTCTTGTGGATTGAGCTTTTCTTTGGAGGTGCACGGTATCAATTAAACCGCATGTTAACGGCCAATGATCGAAGAGAAATGTATGTGTCTGATCTTGTTGCGCAGCGAGATTCATTGAAGGAAATCCGTTTATATGGAATTGGAAATTATCTTCTTCAAAAATGGCAAGGTCATTATGTAAAAAGTGCAGATGAAAAATATAAATTACTAAAACGTCAGGTTCGCTGGGAGATGGCAGGCGGATTGCTTATGACATTTGCCTATGTGTGCTGTGGTCTTTTTATTGTCTTTCTTATCTTTCAAAAGAAATTAGCTGCGGGTACGTTTGTTGCTGTGCTCCAAGCTGTGCAAAATATTCAAAGTGGTTTTCAGGATTTGACGAGGGAATGTTCTAGTTTATATGAAACGAGTCTCTATATTGATGAAATGAGAACTTTTCAAAAGAGAGAAGAAGAAATTGATGAGCAGACAGAGGAAACGGCATCGCTTCGTAGGATTGAATGTATTCAGTCCATTACGCTAGAAAATCTCTCTTTTACCTATCCGAATATGAAAACGCCTGCTATTGAACATATACATTTTCATATCGATAAAGGTGAACGCATTGCATTGGTGGGGGATAACGGATCAGGTAAGACGACCTTGATTAAATGCTTGACCGGTTTATATGATCCAGACAAGCCGAATATGCAAAGGGTCAATGGTGAATCGATATCGACCGTTTATAAAAAATCATATCATGCGAGAATGGCCGTCCTTTTTCAAGATTTTATGAAGTACGAATTCACTGTGAAAGAAAACATTGGATTTGGCCGTATCGACGAAATAGATAAGGAAGAGCGCATGATCTCAGCTGCACGGCAAGCAGGCATAGAGAAAAGAATTCATCAAATGGAAGAAACATACGATGCGCAGCTTGGCCGGTTTTTTGAAGAAGGTCATGAACTATCTGGGGGACAATGGCAAAAGCTTGCGATGGCGAGAACCTTTTTTAGAGAAAGTGATTTTATCATTTTAGATGAACCGACTTCTGCTCTCGATCCGCTATCGGAGATTTCACTCATTCGAAAGCTATTCGATCATACTCAGGATCAAGGGGTCTTGTTTATCACCCACCGTATGGGAGCGGCCCGCTTAGCAGACCGGATTATCGTGATGAAAGATGGTGCTTTCGTTGAAGAGGGGAACCATGAAGAACTGATGGCGCTAGATGGAGAGTACAAAAGACTTTACGAGGCACAATCCCAACTATTTCAACAAAAGGAGATGGCGTAAGGTGAGTGTCTTTTATTTTATAGGTGTCTATTTATTAGGAATCATCTTTGCAGGTTCATGGCTTGATAAAGTGAGAAAACAAACAGCGCATATTCAGCAGATGAATGCTTATCGACTGCTGCCTCTTGCGCTCACGGCGCCTATGTTTTATTTGTTTTTGACTGTTGAATTGGCTTGTACGGGTTTATTGTTCGTGTGGAACATGTCTCTTGTACCTGCGATTGGTCTTACAGCACTTTTATGTATCTATACTGGAGCGGTCACCTTCAATTTATTGAGAGGACATCGTCACATTTCATGCGGCTGTGGAGGTTTGCTTGAAAATGACCGCCTTCACTGGGGAATTGTGATTCGTAATGTGTCGATGCTGGCTCTTGTGATTGGGTTGTTTTATGTACATCCCTATGTAGAAACAATTCCGTGGCCATTTCATATTATTTGTTTTCTGATTGCAGTGGCTGTCTGTTTGATTATAGCAGTGGGGAAAACAATCATGATGTTCAAAAGAAAATGGATGAATCAATTTGAATCGTTTATAGAAGGAGACCAAGTGAAATGACTGATATTCTACTAATTATTGTGTTATTCATTGTCATTGCTCAGCTGGCGGTCGTGTTTTTGCTTGCCCGCTTTATCGGAAAATTTATGAGTAAAATTAAATCCCTTGATGGGATTGAATTAAAGGAAGCGGATGTTGGTGATGCTGCGCCGTTATTTCGAAGCTATACACATTTAGGAGATAAGGTTATTTTAAAGGAGTATTTACAGAACGGAAGAGCCGTGATGCTGTTATTTGTAAATACCACTTGTATGACATGCAAAAGCATTTTGTCTGATATGCGTCAGCACATTTCTAGCGATGATACTCAATTCATTTTCATCAATGGAGATGAACAAGGAGATGATGCATTGCTTCTTCAATTGCTGCCTGATCAAGCTGTGTATGTGCGCTCTTCGCAAATCATGGAGCTGTATGGGGTAACTGTGGTTCCGCAAGCGATTCTGATAGATGAACATGGCATCATCCTCCAAAGAAAGGCTGTTCAAAATGCGAAACAGTTTGAACAGTTGTTACACGCATCATAAAAAGGCGTCTCTTTGTTGGAGAGACGCTCGTTTTATAATTCTTTTCCTAGAATGTCTAAATCGTACCTGCTGCCGTCCATTTCTGCGATGCGTGGCAAGTGACCCCATGTTTCAAAGCCGTGCTTTTTAAATAATCGAATGCTGGCTTCGTTGTGCCCGAAAATAAAGGCGAGTAATGTTCGAATGCCTAGTGAAGGTGCCAACTCAATGGCCTCTTGTAAAAAAAGTGATCCTAAGCCTTGCCCTCGATAGTCTTGGTTTAAGTAAATACTCATTTCAACGGTCCCGTTGTATGCAGGTCTTCCATAAAACGTTTCAAAGCTGAGCCAGCCGTAAATATGTCCATCCTCATCTGTTTTCACATAGAGAGGTCTTTTCTCTGAATGATTCAAAAACCATTGCCGGCGGTCTTCAACTGAAACTGGTTCTGTATCGGCGGTTACTTCTCTTGAAGCAATAGTCGAATTGTAAATATCAACGATTGCTTTGAGGTCATCTTCTGTTGCTATACGGTTGAAAGTTTTCACATTAAAGTCCCCCATCTTTTTTTCATTCATCATACATATTATTGATGCGATTGCGCAAAATAAAAAGAAAAATGATTTCGTGTGTATATATTTTTTGAAAAGTGTTCAGAATGTTGCTGAGGTGATGAAAAATGAGAGAGGAAGAAAAGAAACGTACTTCCAAAATCACAAAAGTTCAGCAATTTTTCCGTAAGCGCTGGGTATTCCCTGCAATTTACTTGGTCAGCGCAGCGGTCGTGTTAACAGCCGTTCTTTGGTATCAAGCTGTATCAAAAGATGTGAAAGACCAACTATCTGATGGAAATCAAACAGGGCAAGAACAGCGTGATGATGCCGTTGAAGTTGGAAAGCCAATTGAAAATGTTGCCATGCCAGTCCAGAATTCTGATAATGTTTCTGTCGTGAAAAAGTTCTATGAAGCAGATGCTGATCAAAAAGAAAAAGAAGCAGCACTTGTAAACTATAATAACACCTATACCTTGAGCAAAGGTATTGATCTTGCAGATAAAGATGGCAAAGTGTTTGATGTCACAGCTGCTCTTAGTGGAACAGTGGTTCAAGCGAAAAAAGATCCAGTTCTCGGTCACGTCGTTGAAATTGAACATGAAGATGGATTATCGACTGTTTATCAATCGTTGTCACAAGTGAGTGTTAAAGAAGGCGATGAAGTGAAGCAGAATGATGTCATCGGTGCTTCTGGTAAAAATCTTTATGGTGCTGAAAGCGGCAACCATGTGCATTTTGAAATTCGTATGGAAGGTTTAGCGCTTAATCCACTTAGCTTCATTGACAAGCCTGTTTCGACTATTGAAAAGGCCGCGCAAGAAGTGACGGAAGAAGCAAAAGAACCTGCTCAGCCAAAAGCTGATGAAAAAACGAAGGAACCTGCTGCTGAAGATAAGGCCAAAGAGCCTGCTGGAGAAAAATCTGAAGAAAAGTCTGATGAGAAGGGGAAATCCTCTGATCAAGAAAAGTCTTCTGATTCCTCTAAAGACAGCAGTCAATCTGAAGAAACAAAACAATCTTAAGTCTTGAAACCTCTGTATATGAATCATGCAGAGGTTTTTTTCTGTCTTTAAAAAATCCCCCGCACTCGGCGGGGGATGGTTTAGAGTGCGGCAGGTCCTTCTTCACCTGTCCGAATGTTGATTGTATTTTCTATCTCATATATAAAAATTTTCCCATCCCCTGGTTCGCCTGTACGAAGTACCTTTTGAGCTGTTTCAACGACCTGTTCGACAGGTACTTCGCTTAGGACGATTTCAATCTTTAATCGTTCGTACACATTATTTTCCTTTTTGACGCCGCGGTATAGCTCTGTATGTCCCTTTTGTAAACCGCAGCCGTGTACATTCGAAAAGGTAATGGAAGTGACACCAATCTTTCCAAGCTCCACCTTTAATGTTTCAAAATTGGCTGGACGTGTGACAATCTCCACTTTATACATTTTGCTCATAGAGACACCCCTTTTTCATTAATCTTGATAAGCTTTTTCCCCATGCATGGTTAAATCAAGACCCACTGATTCTTCTTCTTCAGTTGCGCGAATTTTAAAGAAGAGATTGACCACTTTGATGATCACGTATGTCACAACAGCTACAAAGGCATAGGTGGCTACAATAGCAACAACTTGCTTCCAAAGTAAGCTGGGATCTCCGTAAAATAAGCCATTGGCTCCGCCGTCATTGACAGAGGTTGTTGCGAAAAGCCCTGTTGCAATTCCTCCCCAAGTCCCGCCAATTCCGTGAAGCCCGAATGCATCTAGTGCATCATCATAGCCAAATTTGGCTTTGAGTGAGAAGACTCCCCAGAAACACACGATGCCGCCGATGATTCCGATGATAATAGAAGCAAAAGGTGTGACAAAACCTGCGGCAGGTGTAATTGCCACAAGACCTGCGATGGCTCCAGAAATCGCGCCGAGCATGGTCGGTTTTTTGTTGATCATCCACTCGACTAACAGCCAGCCAATGATTCCCGCAGCAGCAGCTGTATTGGTGTTAATAAAGGCATACATTGCGACACTGTCTAAGGTAAGAGCACTTCCAACGTTAAAGCCAAACCATCCAAACCAAATGACAGCTCCGCCAAGAAGGGTATAAATCAAATTGTGAGGAGAAGAGCTTGCTGCTTCTTTACGCTTCCCGAGCACAATCGCTACGACTAGACCTGCAACACCTGATGAAATGTGAACCACGTTTCCTCCAGCGAAGTCGAGTGCACCCATTTCGCCAATCCAACCGCCGCCCCATACCCAGTGTGCGACTGGCGCGTATACAAATGTGACCCAAAGGAGTGTAAACACGACGACCGCTGAGTAACGAATTCGTTCAGCAAAGGCACCTGAGATGATGGCTGTTGTTAAGACGGCAAAGGTCATTTGGAACATCATGAACAATGAATGTGGAATGGTCTCACTGTAGGAACCAGGTTCAAAGCCAACGCCTTTTAGTCCAATCCAGTCTAAGCCTCCAATCCATGCATTGCCTGGCGCAAAAGCCAAGGAATAGCCGAACATGATCCATACGATAGAGACGATCGCTAGTGAAGTTAAGCTGTGCATGGTTGTACTTAAGACGTTTTTACTTCTCACGAGTCCTCCGTAGAATAAGGCTAAACCCGGTGTCATTAACCACACAAGTAGTGCGCAGAAGAACATAAATACTGTATCACCCATTTGCATGCTGCATTCCCCCTGAATCATTCAGAATTAATTGATTTCTTAATTCTTCATTATAGAGAGAAAAGTCATATATAACATATTTGTGTAAGTTAATCTTACATGGTTTTTGGTTATATTCAATATAAATGGATGAAAAGTTCGTGAAATATGAGAAAAAACGTGCATTGAGCACGAAAAACAAAGGGCGTTTGACCTATAAAATGGAACTGAGAAACAACTTGGTTCGTTCCTCTTGAGGAGAATCGAACAATTTTGATGGCGTGCCTTCTTCGACGATACGGCCTTCGTGCATATAGACGACACGATCGGCGACTTCTTTTGCAAAGCCCATTTCATGTGTGACGATAACCATCGTCATGCCTTCTTTTGCGAGACTTTTCATTGTTTGCAGTACCTCGCCTACAAGCTCTGGATCGAGGGCGGACGTAGGTTCGTCAAATAACATGACATCTGGTTTCATGGCAAGAGCTCTTGCAATAGCCACACGCTGCTTTTGACCGCCTGATAGTTTAGAAGGATATACGTTGGCTTTATCCGCAAGTCCGACCTTTTCTAACAGGACGTTGGCTTCTGATACAGCTTGAGTCTTTTTTGTTTTTTTTACCATAACAGGCGCCTCGATGATGTTTTCAAGCACAGTTTTATGCGGAAAGAGGTTAAAATGCTGAAACACCATGCCTATTTTTTGCCGCATCTCGTTTAATTGATCGCGTTTTGGATGAACAGGGCTGCCATCAATGATGATTTCTCCATCATTTTTGATTTCTAAAAAGTTCATACAGCGGAGCAAGGTGCTTTTTCCAGAGCCGCTGGCTCCAATTAAGACGACTACATCATTTTCATAAACAGTGAGGTCGATATCCTTTAAAACATGCAGTTCTCCGAAGTGTTTGTTTAGTTTTTCAACACGAATGAGTTCCTTTGATTCTGTCATGTTTCTCCTCCTAATGGTCACTGACTGATAGTTTCTTCTCAAAGGTTTGGACAGCGAACGTTAACAGCAGGACAAGAACTAAGTAATAGACGGCTACAACAAGTAAATAGGTCATATTGTCAAAGCTGTTTGAGCCTTGGGTCGTGGCGACGTTAAATAGTTCATTGACGCTAATAAAGGCGGCGAGTGATGAATCTTTTAAGCCGATAATGAACTGGTTGCCAAGAGGGGGGAGGGCGCGTCGCATCGCTTGCGGGAGAATGATGCGTCTCATTGTTAGAAAACGTCCCATGCCAAGAGAGCGTCCTGCCTCTTTTTGCCCCTGATCGATCGATTGGATGGCGCCTCTGAATATTTCTGCTATATACGCTCCATTATGAAAGGCGAGCGCAATGGAAGCGGCCCAGAAGTCGGGGATATTTAATTCTGTCAGTCCAAAATATAGGATGAAAATTTGAACAATCAGTGGTGTGCCGCGTACAAGGAAGATATAGGCGTTGGCGATATAACCGAAGACAGTCACGCGTGATATTTTCAATAAAGCAAAGAAGAGCCCGATGAACATGCCAATAAAGATGCTGATCACAGTGAGCTGTAACGTGAGTAGCATTCCTTCTAAAAAAATACCTCTTGAATCAATCAGCGTCTGAAAAAAATGTGATAGGCTAGGCAAAACAATCATCTCCATTTGAAGAAAGTGCGCCTAAAAAAGGCGCACAATCGTGGTTTTAATTTTGTTTGACCGTGATGTCTTCATCAAAGTATTTCTCGCTAATTTGTTTTAATGTTCCGTCCTTTTTTAATGCGTCAATCGCATCGTTGATCTCTTTTATGAGCTGTTCATTTTCTTTAGATACAGCAATTGCCTGCTCGCTTTGTCCGAGTCTTTCCTGCGCTTCGATCTTTAATTTTTTCTTCATGGCTTCTGCACCTGTGGCGAAATCCGTCACGACTGCATCGTGTTTTCCGTTGGCTAGTGCTTCTAAAGCGACTACATCACTGTCGTAATATTTTGGTTCCTGCCCGCTATGTTCCTTTGCAATATCAGCGTAGGACGAGCCTTTTGAAACAGCAATTTCTTTACCTTTTAAATCATCAGCATGTTGAATGTCTGCTTCAGGTCTTGTGAAAATTTGCGGACCAGAGTAGTAGTAGGGCTTAGAAAGAAGGACGTGTTTTTTTCGTTCCTCATTGATGGTATGACTTGCAACTGCCGCATCAAATTTTCCTGATTTCACACCTTCGACAATGCCTGCGAACTTATATTTCTTCTGTATAGGCTCAAGGCCTAGTTTGTCACTGATCGCATTGCCTACATCGATATCAAAGCCTGACATCTGATTCCCATCCATGTAACTGAACGGGTGAAATTCACCTGATGCTGCAAATATAAATTTTCCATCCTCCAAAATTGGCGACCCTTTCGCTGTAGAATTACGTTTATCTCCGTTCCCATTTGTTTCATTTGAACCACACGAAGACAGAAGTAATACTGCAACCGAGAAAAGGGCTGGGACCCAAAACCGTCTTTTCTTAATAATAAGCTTCTCCTCCTTTTCAGCCGTTCTCCATATAAGGAGAAAGTAGGCTTTTAAATATGTGTAGCATCTTACCATTTGTTCCTCATATTCTCAATTTTATATGTGTTTTTCCAACACTCGCCCTTTTTAAAATGTATGTCTTGCTTTTCCAAGAGAGAACTTGAATTGATCAGGGTAAAAAAGGGAAATGAATCTCATAATAACGGAAGGAAACATGCCAGAACATAAAGAGGGGGTCGGTGTATGAAGAAGTGGAGGGACAACCGAAAAGTCTTTTTAACTGCTATTGCCTTTGGGACGATGTTAAATCCGTTGAATTCCTCAATGATTTCTTTGGCCTTGCATCAAATCCAACATGAATTCGGTTTGTCATTTACGACTGTATCTTGGCTTATTTCGTCTTTTTATTTAGCTAGTGCGGTGACGCAGCCGGTGAGCGGCCGGATTGGGGATCATGTGATGAGCCGGAGAACATTATTTTTATTCGGACTGGGTCTTGTGGCGGTCTCAGCCATCTGTGCGCCGTTTGCCCCGACGTTTGCGGTGCTGATTGTGATCCGGCTATTGCAGGCAATTGGGAGCAGTGCCATTTATCCTTCTGGTGTCGGACTCATTCGGGATCATATTCAAGACAAGCAGGCATCGGCGTTAGCGGTATTGTCCATTTTTGCTTCAGCGATGACGGCGCTTGGACCGACACTTGGCGGCTTTTTGATGACAATCGGTGGCTGGCCGGCTATTTTTTTAGTGAATCTGCCTTTTATTTTGATCAGCTTCTTTCTTGGACTATCTTTGTTTCCAAAGGAGCAGAAAAAGAGAAAGCTACGTATAGGTGAAACGATACGGAAGCTCGATCTGCCAGGCATGCTGCTTTTTACAGTTTGTATTGTCCTTCTGCTTTCGTTTTTATTATCACTAGGTCATGGCATTCAATATGTACAGGGGATTCTTTGTCTCGTGAGTGCAGGCGCTTTTATTTGGTGGGAGTATCAGGTGGATGAACCGTTTATTCAAATTCGGATGTTCAGACAGGAGCAGCGGCTTTCACTCGTGTATGTGCAATTTATCATTTTAAATATCTTTTTCTATTGTCTTTTCTTTGGTTTGCCGAGCTATTTCCAAGATGAATTAGGCTGGCGTGTGGAAATGACGGGTCTTTTTATGCTTTGCATGTCTGGGGTGAGCATCATTATCTCTCCGCTGACGGGAAAGTGGGTGGACCGCGGGGATGAACGCCATCCCGTATTAGCCAGTGCGGTATTAATGCTGGCTGGGGCGTCTGCGATGACCTTCTTTTTTATTCCGGCACCATTATGGGGGAAAGGGCTGGTTCTAGCGCTGCTTGGACTTAGTTACGGGATTGGAAATGTTGCGCTGCAAGCTGCCATGCTCAAGGCAAGCCCTCAGCATATGATTGGCACGTCCTCTGGGCTTTTTCAAACATGCCGCTACCTTGGTTCCATTCTGTCATCTGCTGTTCTCGGTATGCTGTTTGGGGATGAAATTGCTGGTCCTCATTTTGAGCAGTTAGGCTGGACGTTGATCATGATTTCCCTTATCGGCATCGGTGTCAGTCTTTATTTTTCGAACAAGGTCAGAGGAGGACATTCAATAAAAAAAGCGGCGCGATAAGTGGAAGAAGATTCTTCATCACGTTATCGCAAGCCGCTTAAGAGTTAGACAGGTCAGAGCCCTGATCCTTTTGCTTCCTTCTGAATATTTTCCCTACAATTGTCTCATAGAAAGTGACGATGCGATCAATTGGAGAGTCAAAGAACTTCCATAATTTATTCATGATAAACACGACCACAATCGATACGATCAAGCTGCCTAAAACATCTAATGGATAATGGTGACCGACCCAGATGCGGGAGAATCCTGTGAGTAATCCAAAGACGAGCAAGATGTTGCCAAGCTTTTTATTACGAGATCGAATGGCAAGTGAAAGAGCCAGTGCACCTGTTGTATGGTCACTTGGGAAGGAAGCGTCTGCTGAGTGCGGAATGAGTGTGTCGACTTTATGCGCCACAAACGGTCGCTCCTCATAATGAAACAGTGTAATCGCAAAATTGACGATAAGTGCCGCGATGCCCGTTACACCGGAAAAGAAGACATGCTTCTTAAATTTGTGATTACCTAAAAACCAGCAAATCAATAAGACAAGGGCGTACACAAGAATGGCCTTTTTCGTAATGAAAATCATGGCCTGATCTAAAAACTCAGAATGATGAGCCATCCCGTGTATCACTTTAAACAGTTCGTAATTCAAAACATCACCTATACCTTCGCTTAATGCCAACTATTTGTCAAATAATCGTTTATTTGAAACATCCTATATTTTAGCATGTTTCCGTTGAAGTTTAAAATAGAATCCTATTCTGATAGGGAGACCTTCTGTGCTTTTGCTTCTTGGGGCTTTCGTTCGCTCCAATAAAAAACAATCATACTGAGCAAGACAACAATACCTGCAATGAGATATACATTTGAAAAGTCTGTGAAACTGACAAGAAGACCAAATACAAATGAGCCAGCAGCAATACCCGTATCATATAAAGTGAAGAAAGTAGCCGTCGCATAGCCTGTACGGTGAGCTGGTGAGTGCTGAATGGCAAGTGTTTGTAAACATGGTACTAGCGATCCATAGCCAAGTCCAATGACACCACCTGATAGAAGAAGCATTGTAGCTGAATGTGTAGCTGTCAGCATCCATAAACCAATCGCAAAAAGAGCAATCGAAGGATAGATCACAATGTGAGGTCCTACTCGGTCAAAAAGTCTTCCTGTAAATGGACGTGATCCAAGCATCGCTGCCGCAAACACAATAAAGAAATAACTGCTTGCCCCCATCAAGTGAAGGGAATTGGCATAGACTGAAATAAATGAAATGATCGGCGAATAACAGAATGAAATAATGATGCCGACCGCCGCTGTTTTTAATGCACCTTTTTCAAACAGATGAGAAAAAGTAAATCGGAAGACGACACTACCCCCATCTTCAAGCTCTGGCTGTCTGATCAGCATCGTAAAAGCGGCACCAATGGTAACGATAATGGAAAAAAGAAGGAATAAGGAATGGAATCCTACTTTACCTACTTGATTGAGTGCGATAAATGGACCGATAACCACAGCGAGGTTCATGGACATGACAAAGTAGCCGAGTCCTTCCCCGCGTTTATGTTTTGGAATCATATCTGCCGCAATGGCACTGGTTACTGTCGTCAAAATGCTAAAAAAGATGCCTTGCACGAAACGCAGCATGAGAAGCGTTTGGAATTGATCAATTGAGATGTATAAATAAGTGAGTAAGGCAAATGCCGTTGAGGAGAAAATCGCCATCCGTTTTTTACCGAATTTCTCAATAATGGCTCCAGAAAACGGTCTTGTCACAATGGCGGACAATAAGAAGACCGTCACAAGGAGACCGCCCTGTGATTCTGTTCCATTTAGTTCATCCATTGTGTAAATAGGCAGCAAGGTTAAAAGGGCATAAAAAGAGGTGAACGTAAATAAATTCACCAGGACAATCATGATAAAGTCTCTCGTCCAAATGCGTTCGTTCATGATGTATG
Organism: Bacillus sp. FSL M8-0266; assembly: GCF_038613425.1. NCBI lineage: Bacteria > Bacillati > Bacillota > Bacilli > Caryophanales > Bacillaceae > Bacillus > Bacillus sp. FSL M8-0266. The sequence continues at coordinate 3,375,586 of NZ_CP152015.1, read as the reverse complement.
TCACTTCCTATTCAGTTGATAATTTGTGTAAAAGTGTATGGAGGAGTTGTTTTTCTTCGTGGGTGAAATCTGAAAGACATTCTTCTTCAAATTGTTCCATCGTACGTTTGATTTCTTCAAATCGGGCCTTAGCATCATCTGTCATCACGATCAGATTTTCACGTTTGTCTTTTCCTTGTACACGTTGCACCCAGCCATTTGCTTCTAGACGGGTTACGGTTCGGGTAATGGTTGGGGCTTCGACGTTCAAATATGTCCAAATGTCTTTTTGGGTTTTCGGGCCGAATGTATCCAAACAAAAAAGTACAGTCCATTGGGACATGTACAAGTCATAAGCAGCAAGCGCTTCGTTCGCCTTTTTAGACAGCAGGCGTGCGCTTTGGTGTATTTGATGTAAACACTCTCTATTTAACGTATCCATATGCTCACCTTTATTCAATATTTAGCTAGGTAAATAAAATCACCTTTTCTATTTTACGTGCTCGACCCATTCTTGTAAAGTGAAAATTTTCGCCACTCGAAATGATTGCATTTTCTGATAAATCCCTTGTCCTATCTTCATTTTTAGCATATTCCCTATGCAATGCTAATACACTGTTACAAACCTGACAAAGAGAGTGTTTGAGGTGAGGGATCGTGTTTGGCATTTACTACCTAATGGATGAGAAATTAAGACGAACAAGCGCCTCTGAAAATGGATAATATTGATACGAATCTCATTTCACACTTCTCACATCCATTTTAGGGAGGTCGAGTGGTGTGCACGATTACATCAAAGAGCGAACAATCAAGATAGGAAAGTATATCGTGGAGACAAAGAAAACCGTTCGTGTAATTGCGAAAGAATTTGGAGTCTCTAAAAGTACTGTACACAAGGATCTAACAGAAAGACTGCCAGAAATTAATCCAGATCTGGCTAATGAAGTGAAGGAGATACTGGATTATCATAAATCAATCCGCCACTTGCGAGGGGGAGAAGCCACTAAATTAAAGTATAAAAAAGAAGAAATTTTAGAAGGCGAGCCTGTGAAACAATAAGCTTAGTTCTTTGTTCATAAACATGATATATATATCTTCCTCATATCGGTAGTTTCTAACCACAAAATTTGTAAAGACTTTTGTAAAGAAATATCTTTTTTTCTGCAAATTATGATAGAATATATAATTAGGGCAGAATGTGGTATTTGCTATGGAAACAGATTTTCAAGGAGGATATATATAGATGTTTGCTAGGGATATTGGAATTGATCTTGGTACTGCCAATGTACTGATTCATGTCAAAGGAAAAGGAATTGTGTTAAATGAACCATCTGTTGTAGCTCTTGACAAAAACAGCGGGAAAGTTTTGGCTGTTGGAGAAGAGGCTAGACGTATGGTTGGACGTACGCCTGGGAATATTGTTGCGATTCGTCCATTAAAAGATGGCGTAATTGCTGATTTTGAAGTAACTGAAGCGATGCTCAAGCATTTTATTAACTCATTAAATGTGAAAGGGCTATTCTCTAAGCCGCGTATGCTCATCTGCTGCCCAACAAACATTACATCTGTTGAGCAGAAGGCGATCAAAGAAGCTGCTGAAAAAAGCGGCGGTAAGCATGTATTTCTTGAAGAAGAGCCAAAAGTAGCAGCTATTGGTGCTGGTATGGATATTTTTCAGCCAAGTGGAAACATGGTCGTAGATATTGGAGGCGGAACGACAGATATCGCTGTCATCTCAATGGGTGACATTGTAACCGCCTCTTCTATTAAAATGGCTGGAGACAAATTTGATCTGGAAATTCTCAACTACATTAAAAAAGAGTACAAGCTGTTGATCGGTGAACGCACGGCTGAGGATATTAAGATCCAAGTTGCAACGGTATTCCCAGACGCACGTCACGAAGAGATTTCAATTCGTGGACGAGACATGGTGACAGGATTACCAAGAACGATTACCGTCACAAGCAAAGAAGTAGAAGAAGCATTGCGTGAATCTGTATCTGCGATTGTTCAGGCTGCGAAGCAAGTTCTTGAGAGAACACCGCCTGAATTATCAGCTGATATTATTGATCGCGGCGTCATCATTACAGGTGGCGGAGCTCTTCTAAACGGGCTTGATCAATTGCTTGCAGAAGAGCTGAAAGTACCAGTTTTCGTTGCTGAGAATCCGATGGATTGTGTAGCTGTTGGTACTGGCGTCATGCTTGATAATATGGACAAGCTGCCAAAGCGTAAACTCAGCTAATGATGTCCCTCATTCTTTTTCGAAAGAATGGGGGATTTTTATTAAAGAACCCTGCAAATATGCCGATATATTTCATAGAAGATTGTGTTTAGGTCATGTGAAAGAATTTTAATGAGGTGAGCACGTGTTAAAAGGACTATATACCGCAACATCTGCCATGATCGCTCAAGAGCGGCGGACAGAAATGCTTTCAAATAATATCGCAAATGCGAATACGCCAGGATATAAAGCGGATGAGGGGACCATGCGGGCATTTCCAGAAATGCTGCTAAGCCGAATGGAGTCAGGACGTTTCCAAACTTCCTCAGGCAAAGGTTTTAGTGTTCCGCAGCAAACGCCGATTGGCGGCATTAATACGGGGACCTATATGCAGGAACTGATCCCTCAATTTACACAAGGAACTTTAAAAACAACAGATCAAACAACGGATGTCGCACTAGTCGAAAATAATGTGCCGATCAACCCGGAGACCAATCAGAAATCAGCGCTCTTTTATGCGGTCAATACCCCAGAAGGCGTTCGTTATACGAAAAGCAGCTCGATTACAATGAACGCACAAAATCAGTTGACTATCAATGGAAGTGCCCTTCTTTCTGTCACAGGTCAGCCAATTACGGTTCAGAGTGAGAATTTCAAAGTGAATGCAGATGGAACTGTGAGTGAAAATGGACAAAATCTCGGGCAAATTGATGTACGTGTTGCGATGGATACAAGGAATTTAGCGAGAGAAGGAAATGATTTATACCGTACAGCTGATAACCAGCCCCTGCCAAGCGCAGTCAATAACGGTCAAATGTCCTATACGTTAAGTCAAGGTGTATCGGAGCTATCGAACGTGGATGTGACGAAATCATATACAGAAATGACAACCGCCTATCGAGCATTTGAAACAAACCAAAAAGTGGTTCAGGCGTATGATAAAAGCTTAGAAAAAGCAGTGAATGAAATCGGCAGAGTGTACTAATCAAGAAATGAAAAAGAAAGGAGGATTCTCATGCTTAGAACGATGATCAATGCAGCTGTATCAATGAACGAAGTACAAAAGCAGCTTGATATTATCAGTAATAACATCGCGAACAGTGAAACAACAGGGTACCGTGCGAAAAATACCCGTTTCTCAGAGCTGATCAGACAACAGTTCAACCAAGTGGATGAAAAAAATGCGCAGGTGGCAAACAGTCGTCTGACACCTGATGGGCTAAGGCTTGGTACGGGTACGATGGTCAATGCGTCCATTAACTCGCTGCAAGGCTCGATTAAAGAAACAGGTCGTGATCTTGATGTTGCATTTGGAGCGCCATCTCAGTATATGCAGGTCAATGTCGGCGGTAATATTCGTTATACAAGAGACGGTTCTCTTTACTTACAGCCAGGCAATAATCGTAATCAAGTGCAGCTTGTCACTAGCGAAGGCCATCCGATTCTTGATGAAAACGGAAATGAAATCGTCTTAAATGCGAATTTCCGTGATATTTCAATTGATAAAAATGGACGTCTAACAGCCATTTCAAGAGACAATCAACCGAATCAGCAAGTGAATTTAGGGGTTGTACAAGTCAATAACTCTTCAGCACTTGTCTCTGAAGGAGATAATTTGTTCTCAGTTGACGGTACTTATCAAGGTGCATTAACGGCACTAAATGGAGCAAACCGCCAAGCGATTCAGCTTCAGCAAGGTGCACTTGAAACGTCGAATGTGGACATGTCTAAAGAATTAACGGATCTCATGACAACACAGCGCTCCTATCAGATGAATTCAAGAACGATTACGATGGGTGATCAAATGCTTGGATTAGTGAATACAATTCGATAACGAGCAGGCTGACATCAGCCTCTCATGATAAAAAAGGCGGCTCGCTCAAAGTCGCCCTTTTTTTTATAAAAATCTGAGACATCGGCAAGCAGATCCTCAAGATCAATCCAAGCTTCTTTTCGTTCAAGGCATGTGACGAGCCTTGCAATCTGCTCATCTGCCTTTGGCGTTTGGCTGTAGAGAAGAAATAAGATTTGGAACTTGATTCTTAATATATCAAATTGTGAAGCAACGGCTTCTTTTAATCCTTTTTGAATATACTTCATTCCTTCATCGGTTAAATTTTCTTTATAACAGGAACGCACAGTTTCATAGAGGCACGATACATAGGAGTGTGCGGACTTCCGGTATGCTGGGAGATGAAGTGCTTTTTTAAAGTATTCCAGCGCTTTCTTGTGACGGTTTTGTCTCGACTGAATAAAGCCAGCGTCATAATAAACGATACCGAGCAGTTCTTGATCATCAATGATTTTCACGTATTCGATGATCTCAATAAAAAGAGCTTCTGCTTCTTCATATTTTTTTTGATCGCTAAAGTTAAGTGCGAGGACAATTTTGCACCGATAAATGCTATGGATATCCCCGTGCTTTGCAAAGATATCCATGGCTTTTTCAACATGACGAATCGATAACAACGAATAGCGGTTGTTATAATAAACACCACTTGTACGAAAATGGAACTCGGCTTCCTCTAGCTCATCGTCTAGCAGCGGCAGTTTTTCTTCTGCTTTTTCAAGATAATGAATGGCATCATTTTGATCGCTTTTTAAAGATTCGTATAAACCGAGAAAGAAGTTAAAATAATATTGCAGTTGATCGTTCATTTGGTCTTTGTACTGCATCAGTTCATGTTTAATTTTTTCTAAGTCCTCTGTCTGATTCATCCAGAGCTGATGCCGAAAAAGCATCAGCTGATAATGTAAATAGAGTTCCTGTTTTTTTGATATTTTACGTTGATGTTTTAATAGAGTTATTTTGATTTCTTCAGCCTTCGAAAAATGTCGATGCTTTAGCATTGTATACCACGAATGGAGAAGTTTTTTAATGGATTTATCACTTATAAAATTCATTTTTTCCCTCTTATTCAATCAATGATGTAATATATATTACCATATTTGTGAAAAAACAATGAGTGTAGTGTGGATTATATTTGATGACAATAGGTAATAGTAGATTCTATTTTTTACCATATATGTGGAGCGGACGTTGAAAAATACGAGCATTCATAATATACTTCTATAGGAATCAAATGAAGATCATCGATATAGAAAAAAGGAGAGATCAAGATATGCTTGATGCTCAGCAAATTCAAGACATTATTCCACACCGTTATCCATTCTTATTGGTCGACCGTATTTTAGAGGTTGAAGGAGAGAAGAGAGCGGTTGGGATTAAAAATGTCACAGTGAACGAAGAATTTTTTAATGGTCATTTCCCAGGATACCCAGTCATGCCGGGTGTGCTTATTGTAGAAGCACTTGCGCAGGTGTTTGGGGTCATTATGTTAGGCAAAGAAGAAAACAAAGGGAAAATTGGTTTGTTTGCAGGAATTGACGGATGCCGTTTCAAAAGACAGGTGAAGCCTGGCGATCAGCTTCGTTTAGAGGTAGAAGTGACGCGCCTTAGGGGTCCAGTTGCAAAAGGAAAAGCAGTAGCCACAGTAGATGGCGAAGTGGCATGTGAAGCAGAACTCACATTTTCTATCGGTCCTAAAGTATCATGATTTGCCTGGCGGTTCATCAAGGATGAATCGCTTTTTATATGGAAACAACTAGTCTGAACGGATCAGGACTTGCATTTTTGACAAAAAAACGTCATATTAGACAAAAAAGATGAAGGTGATAAAAGATGCTGAAAGAATTTAGAGAATTTGCAGTCAAGGGAAATGTCATTGACTTGGCTGTAGGTGTCATCATTGGGGGAGCATTTGGCAAAATTGTCACTTCTCTTGTGAATGATTTGATCATGCCGCTCGTCGGTATTATTATTGGCGGACATGATTTTAGCGGTCTATCTATTAAGATCGGATCTGCTCAAATTTTATATGGAAGCTTCATACAAACAGTGATTGATTTCTTGATTATCTCGTTTTCCATTTTTATCTTTATTCGTTATTTGAATAAATTAAAACGGAAAAAGGTAGAGGAAGAAGAGGTTGTAGAAACGCCGGATCAAACGGAAGTTTTACTAACTGAAATTAGAGATCTCTTGAAAAATCAAAGCCAATCGAAAGATGTGCAATAAAAAAAGAGCGGCTAACTCCGCTCTCAGCGTGTAGGCAAACCCTCGCATTCGTTGTCAGGTCTGTGCTCTGGTGCTCACGAATATTCAATTCGTTCCGCTCCAGTGCCCGCCCTTTCTGGACTGCAAAGGTTTTCTATCACGCTGAAAGGAAGACAAAGGGCTAAAATAAGATTCATTTTAGCCCTTCGTCAACTATCTAAGAGCGGCTAATCCCGCTCTTTTTATGTGTTTTGTTTAAATGCATCCAGCAGTTTTTCTCCGGAAAGCCCCTCTTTGACGAGGTCTTTAAGTACTTCTTCGGTTTCTGTTCTGTAACGATTTGTAATCATCTTACCATCGAGCAGCACAGAAATGTTTTCTTCTAAAGCAACAATGTTTTTGACTTGGACAGATAGATGAACAGGGCGGTTGTTTTCTTTTGTGATCGTCACAAGAATCTTCACTTCAGTGTGCTGCTGAAAGAGCACCTCAAACACCTGTCTATGTTTCTTTGGAATGAGTGCCTCGATCATCCAGTGATTTTCGCCATCTTCTTTATTAATGATTAAACCATCACGAAGGGGAATGCTGGACATTTTATCTTGCTTTGGATCAAGTTCGATTTTTAAATCAATCAGCCTAAAGGTTTTCATATTTTTCACCTCACAAGCGTTCATTATTCGTAAGTATCATTATAGCATACAACATCTGTATAAATGAAACCGCTGCCTGCTTAAAGCGAGCTGCATATGAGTGAAAGGAGATGTTTTATGGAGTCTTATCAATTGCGAAACATACATATTGGCGAGGAGAAGGCAAAGAGCACAATGCGCGTTTATTCGTGGGGAGACATTCTTTCATTTTGTGATGTGTACATGGAAGAAGGTGAGTCACTCACGTTTCAATACGTCACCGAGGATCAAATGGACTACTTTGAATTTCAATTGTCGATTCATGACGGACAGCTTTGTTTTTATTGGTTTGCGTGGGACGGATCTGATTATATTCACATGCCTTCTAGTAATTGGATTCATTCAGACGTTTTTTATCAATTTATGAAAAATAAGTTTTTCATTAAACAAAACAAGATGATGTATTATACTCAAGCGGTAAAAAGCAGAAATTAAAGAGGTAATAGAGAATTTGAGGGGGGGATTTTGTCATTTTCAGGTTTTGTCACATACAACCTTTCTCGGTAGACTAAGGGCAGTTGAAAGGAAAGGAGGTACGGTCTGAATCAAAAGGTAACGTCTAGCATCTGACAGCCCCCCTCTAGCTAAAGCTGATAGACGCTGCCTTGAGCATAAGAACACTGCGTAATAGAACCATCGCTTCTTTGTATAGGTCATGTGTCCTCTTAAATCCCCTTGTGTGTATCCGGTCATGTAGCGTGGCCGGGTACCCTTTTATTCAATGATAAACCGATCACCTCTTGATGATGGATTTTATCAGCGGTATGATAGCCAAAATGGAGACAAAAAGGAGAGAACGATGACAAACATTCAATTGATTGCAACGGATTTAGACGGAACGTTATTGAATAGTGAGCATAAAGTGAGTCGGGAAAATGAGCAGGCATTAAAGGAAGCAGTGGCGAATGGATTGGAAGTTGTCGTTTCAACAGGAAGAGCGTATTTTGATGTGAGGTCTATTTTTGATGGGCTTGGGATGAATACATGGGTGATTAGTGCCAATGGAGCTGTAATTCATGATCCGGCTGGACAAGTATATCATTCAGCTACTTTACAAGAAGAAAAGGCCAAACGCATATTGAAATGGCTTGAAGAACGTGATTATTATTATGAAGTTTTTACAAACGAAGCCATTTTCACACCGAATCGTGGTAGAGAGCTTCTTGCGATTGAAATGGATCGCTTAAAAAGTGCAAATCCAGAAGCGGACTTGAGTGTTTTAAAACAAGCGGCAGAAGTTCAATACAGTCAGTCGGGTTTTTCTTATATTGATACATATAAAGAGTTGTTTCGTGAGGATCGAAAGCTTTCATTCTACAACATCTTAGGTTTCTCTTTCTTTGAAGACAGATTGAAGGCAGGTTGGAATATGTTTGGTGATGATTCAGATGTCACAATGGTCAGTTCAGCCGATCATAACTTTGAAATTGGTTCAAAGGATGCATCTAAAGGCCAGGCATTAACAAGGCTGGCAGAACGACTTGGTATTCCTTTAAGCCAGACAGCGGCTGTAGGAGACAGTTTAAATGACGAATCGATGCTTCGAGCAGCTGGTGTTGGGGTTGCGATGGGCAATGCGAGACAGGATATGAAAGAAATCGCTGATCATGTCACGTTAACAAATGATGAACATGGTGTGGCGTATATGATTCGGCACCTGTTGAAATAGATGCATCGAATGTCGTTGTATAATCCACATAGGATAAAGCGCATTCTACAAAAGAGGAATTCAGAACTACTTCTATTTACACATGATGTGGAACATCATATAATTTAATGATGAACATAACCCGCTTGTAAGGAAATTAAGGAGAGTAAACGAATGGCGCTGGAATCTTATAAGTCCGAAAATCTGCATTTAATCAAGGAAGCCTTAGATTATACTCAAGTTGGCCTGACGGTTACGGACCCGTCTTTACCTGATAATCCTTTAATATATGTGAACAAGGGCTTTTTAGATATGACAGGCTATCAAGAACCCGAAGTATTGGGGAAGAATTGTCGTTTCCTTCAAGGAAATGAAACAGAGCCAATCTCTCTCCAACAAATTAGAACAGCTATTGAGAACAAAGAGGCTGTCACTGTTCAGCTGAAAAATTATAAAAAATCTGGACAGATGTTTTGGAATGAGTTAAGTGTAGCTCCTCTTTGGATTGACGAAAATGAAGGGAAACGTCTTTATTTCGTTGGTCTGCAAAAAGATGTCACGAAAGAGAAGGAACAGCAGGAGCTTCTTGAGCAATCAATTGATGAAGTGCTGAACATTTCTGTTCCCATTGTTCCTGTGAAAGATGGTATTTCTGTGTTACCGATCATTGGTACGTTAACAGCGCCAAGATTTGACAAGATTATCTCCACAGTCTCCACCTATATCTCTCAATCCAAGGACGATTATTTTATTGTCGATCTGTCTGGTTTATTAGAAGTCGATTCATTTGTGGCAGATGCGATCTTTAAGCTGAATGATTTGATTTTAATGACAGGTACGGAACTCATCGTGACAGGAATTAAACCGAACCTTGCGATGAAAATGGGAGAAATGAGAGAAGACTTCCGTGAATTGAATACGTATATGAACGTGAAATCTGCATTGAAAAAACTGCACATTTAACCTATGTTCATATGAAATGAAAAAAGAGGACTTTTCATCATGTTGAGAAAAGTCCTCTTTTTGCTTGGATTAAGATGATTGAGCGGCGGCACTTAATGTGAATAAATCTTCTAGTTCGTTTGTCGATAGCTCTGTAATCCAGCTTTCACTTTGGATAATTTGATCATTTAACGTTTGCTTTGTTTCGAGCATTTGATCGATTTTTTCCTCGATTGTGCCCGTTGTGATCATCTTATGGACGTGAACAAATCGTTTTTGTCCGATCCGATAAGCACGGTCGGTCGCTTGGTTTTCCACAGCAGGATTCCACCATCTGTCGTAGTGAATGACATGGTTTGCGGCGGTTAGGTTAAGTCCTGTTCCTCCTGCTTTTAAAGAGAGAATTAAGATGTTGAATTCTTTCTTCTGGAAGCGGTCCACCATTTTATCCCGCTCCTGTTTGGACAGACTGCCATTTAAAAATTGAACTGGTTCTCCAAACATCTTTTCCGCCAGCTGCTTGATCATGTTCCCCATTCCAATATACTGCGTAAAGATGAGGCAGCTTTCTCCTTGCTCGTGTATTGCTTTTAACAGCTCTGCGAGTTTATCCATTTTTAATGAACGTTTCAGCAGTTTCACATCGGTTCCACTCTCTTTTAAATAGAGAGCCGGGTGATCGCAAATCTGTTTGAGTCTGCCGAGCATACTTAAAATAATGGCTTTCCGCTGCATTCCTGTTAACGAAGCCATGTGTTCGAATGTATCCTTCACGAGCTGTTCATATAAAGAAGCCTGCTCAGCAGATAGCGGAATGAATTCTTTTTCTTCGAGTTTCTCAGGCAGGTTCAGGGCGACCTCTTCATCTTGCTTTGTTCGTCTTAATAGGAAAGGCTTAATCAGCTGCTGCAGCTGTTCAATTCTTTTTTCATCACGATCTTTTTCAATCGGCAGAACGAATTTCTTATGAAAGCTCGTCAAGCTGCCGAGATATCCTTTGTTGACGAAGTCAAAAATGGACCAAAGCTCTGTCAAACGGTTTTCCATAGGTGTCCCGCTAAGGGCAATGTGATGCTGCCCTTTGAGCTGTCTGATCGCTCTCGATTGTTTCGTATGGGCATTCTTAATGTTTTGGGCTTCGTCTAAACAAATCGTATCCCACTTTGCTGACGTTAATTCATCACGATCAGAATGTGAGAGTCCATAAGACGTCAGGACAATATCTGTTGACTCGTATGCCTTTGTAAAGTGTTCCCCTTGAGGACGCGATGGTCCGTAATGCAAGGCAACATTCAAGTGTGGTGCGAAGATTTCAAGCTCTCGCTGCCAGTTTCCTAAAACAGAGGTCGGAGCAATGATGAGAGATGGAGCGGAATTTTGCTCCTGCTCCTTCAAATATGTGAAATACGCAATCATTTGAATCGTTTTTCCAAGCCCCATATCGTCTGCTAAACAAGCCCCAAATCCATGAGATCTTAAGAATAACAGCCAGTTGACACCATGCTGCTGATACGGCCTGAGTGTGCCTTTGAAGGACTCACTCATTTCGTAGGAAGGCAGCTCATGCGTATCATTTAACTGATGGACAAGCCCTCTTAATTGAGACGAAAGTTCAAATTGAATATGTGCAAATGCTGAGCTGTCTAGCAGCTCTGGAATCGATTCAGAGGATGCTTCTTGATCTGCCAGTTCACGTGACAAAATATCAGACATGTGCAGCCCTTCATTTTCGGCACGCTCCATCCATTTTTTCATTTGCTGTATGAAGGTTGGATCGATTTTGATCCATTGTCCACGAATATTGACAAGGCGCCGTTTACTTTGGACAAGCTCGTTGAACTCATCTTCTGTCAGCTCGATGCCGTTTGTAGCGAAGCGCCAATTAAAGTCCATCAAGGCATCCATTCCGACATGTGACTCGCCTCTTGGGGTAGAGGAAATCCTTGCTTTTAGCATCATGGTGCTTTCTTTGACAATTTGCCACCACGATGGGAGTAGGATCTCAATGCCCATATTCACAAGTGTTTCACTTGCTTCAGATAGAAAGAGCCATGCTTCGTCTTCTGACATGAGCGTGGTGCCAGATGTGAAAGAGAGCCAAGGAACAATTTGACCGAATCGCTCCAGCTCTCTTGAGATTTTATCTTGATACGGATGCCAAGACCTTTTCAATGAACGGATGCCTTCAAAAAAAAGAAGGTCGCTGTTTTTCTTATCACGCAAAAACAATTCGATTTTCCAATCATCTCCGTCGAAATCCGGTTCATTTAAACGCAAGCCGACAGTGAAAGGTGTGTCGTCATCAATCCAGCCAATCGTTTCCAAGAAATCCTGCTCATCTAAAAAATGTCCTTGGAAGGATGAGAGCGCAGGCGATTGTTCTGTCATGCGGTTCCATTTGTGCTGTAAGGCATCATCATATTGAATATAATCCTGTACGGCAAAGGAGAACCACTCAGCCGTATAGCCATCTAATAGTCCTTCTTTGTCTTTAAAACGAAGCACACCTTTTGTCCACGCCTCGTAATCGGGAATGAAATCTTCATCCTCGATGAATTCATAAATGGTGGAGGCTGTCTTCATCAGTGGTTCCGTTTCATCGGTTAGTGTCACATGACTAAAGGTATTAAACGAATTTTTTCCTAGCAGTTCGACGGTCATCCAAGGGCTTAGCAGGAAGGCAGGTGTGCCAATAAAGCTTACATCTTCTAAAAATGTTCCGTAAAAAGACGATTCGTGCCATTGGAAAAGCTGCCTCTTCATTTCATTAAGCGGAACAGGGTGTCCGTCCTCTGCTTGCGCTGAAATGGTGAAAGAGAAATCTTCTGTTTGTTCTGCATGAATGACAATTTGTTTATGGCGTGTCATCAATTAATTTTCCTTTCTTCATTTCCTCTTGGAACGCACGCAGCCGTTTCGTTGAATCCTGTAGCTGCTTTACATATCTTTCCCAAATCGCAGTTTTTTTCGTTTTATGATAAAGCGTGCGCAGTTTTTTTAGCATTTTCACAGATTCTCGATAAGCACTTCGATTCTTTTGATCGAGAAGCTGTGAGATTTCACGGTGATATGATGGAATGAGCGCTTCAGGCTCCTCTTTTGCAATTTGTTTGATCAGATCCTTCTCCAGTTCACTGATGGAGAAACCAACAAGGCTGTGAATCTCAATCCATTCTGCATAACGCTGCTGTGCATATAAGAACTGACTATATTCAGTAAACGCATAGGGCATGCAGATTTGGAGGTAGCGTTCATATAAATGATGATCCTTTGTCTGCTTAAAGTATGCGTCTAAATAGAAGAAGAAATCACTAACGGCTCCTCGTAGTTCTCTGTAGGAAAGGTCGAGCTGGCAATATTCTTCTAAAATATAGGTGATCTCATGATACCAGAGCTTGAGCCGCTTCCAGTCCTTGCGGTTTGTCAGGTCCTTCAGCCAATTGAGCACATTTGGCAGCATATCTGCATTGAGCAGCTTTAATTGTTGAAAAAGGCTATCGTCTTCTTTCATTAAATAATCCATGTGCATCAGTCCGATGGCGCGTTCAACCGTTTGCTCTTGCTGCTGAGCATTCTTTAGTAATTCTGTTTCTTTTTTAACCCATTTCCCTCTATTTAATATGGTGCCCCAAATCTCCATAAAGACCGCTACTCGTTCATGCTGGAAAGGTCCGTTTATTTGAAGAATTGTCCGAACGGCAGTTGGTGTGTTTTCAAGAAACGGATCGAGGGAAAAGGAAAGGGCGTATGTCTTCAAGTGATCCACTGAATCGAAAATGGTGTTCATGAGTTGTTCTACATATGGATTCATGGAATAAAAGTCCTTCTCGGCATCAAGCTGGCCAAGGTCGATTAATTCATGAATCCTTAACCACACATCGATTGACGTATGAATCGCATACAAACTCTTGAATTCAGGAGAATGAGGTGCGTGTTTTTTTAGGATCGATAAATAGCCGTAATACAAATGCTGCGGTGTTTGCTGGTGCTTTGGTGTCCGTTTCAGCCAGAGGTTAAATTCCTCTTGGAAAAAATTCAACCAGCTTTGTAGTGATTGTTCGTCTGGGCGCTTCACTTGGAAGTGCTGACGAATCAATTCTTTGCTGCGCTGTAATTCATCCTTTTCTGACCAATTTTCTGTAAATCCAGTCACACTCTCCACTTGAGCGTATAGCGAAAAGAAGACAGCGAGAATGTGTTTACAAAGTCCATCTGCCGGACATGAGCAGCTGCTTCTCACAGGAAACAGCACATGAAGATGGACTCTTGCTGCCACGACATCATGTACATAAGCTGACCATTCCGTATCAGATTCTTGCTTGAGACGATATACACTGTCCTGTCTATAAGTAATCAATGCTTTTTTGATGAGTTGTTTGTTTTCATCTGTTGCAGGAAGAAGTTCTTTGATCTGTTCGGCTGTTTGTTTGATTTCTTCCTCGTTGATGTTGTGCTGAAGCATTTGATCCGCTCCTAACCAAGTAAAAGATTCCAATTCTTTTATTATAGCTCAATGGTGATTTATAAAAAAGTTTTTCATGAAAATGGTCATAAATTTCAAAAGCTGTCGAATGATGTATTAGAGTATTGCATAAACCAACCATACAACATATAATAATGAAATTAGTGGAATCGAAAGGATACAGACATGGATAATAAGGGTTTGAATCAAGAAGAGTTTTTAAAAATTTTGATGTACGCTCATGATATTGGTGAGAATTCAAATGATGTCACCACAAAAGAAATGCTTGAAAATCTGATTGCTCATATTCGAAATGGTCTTGTTTCATAAAAGTGACCCCCTGCTAGTGATGGCAGGGGGTTTTTGTATGCTTTTATGAATGGAACGAAAGCTCCCGGCATACGATGTCATTACAAGCATAAGGCGTATGGGGAGCTGATGGTGTCATGAATATTGCAATTGCAGGCTGTGGATATGTGGGACTGGTCACAGGTGTGTGTTTAGCGGAGTCAGGGCACAATGTAGCGTGTATTGATATTGACCGGAGAAAGGTCATGCAGCTGAAACAGGGACATCCACCAATGTATGAGCCGGGATTAAAAGAACTGCTGAAGCGCAATCTTGAGCAAGGACGAATTCAATTTCACATAAATGGAGCGGCAGCCTATCCGCGGGCTGATGTGTTAATGATTGCGGTCGGCACCCCGCAGCAGGCAGATGGCCAAGCTGATTTACAATATGTGTTTCAAGCTGCAAAGGAAATGGGCACAAAAGCGAAATCAGGTGCGGTTCTTGTGGTGAAAAGTACGGTGCCTGTTGGAACGGGTGATCAAATCGAACAGATGATTCATCAAGAATTAGGACGGAATGAGCCATTATCGATTGCATCTAACCCAGAGTTTTTACGAGAAGGCTCTGCCATTTCAGATACATTGAGGGCAGATCGGCTTGTCGTTGGGGCTGAAACAAAAGGTGTATTAGATCGGCTCGAGGAGATGTATGCTGATTTCCATTTGCCAGTGGTCAAGACAGACCGAAAAAGTGCAGAAATGATCAAGTATGCATCAAATGCTTTCCTTGCGACCAAAATCAGCTTTATGAATGAGATTGCCTCCATTTGTGAAAAAACAGGTGCTGATGTTGAATGGGTAGCGCAGGGAATGGGGCTCGATCAGCGGATCGGTTCTTCATTTCTCAAGGCGGGGATTGGCTACGGGGGCTCTTGTTTTCCAAAGGATACAAATGCACTTGTCCAAATCGCAGGGCATGTGTCGCATGATTTTGAGCTGCTAAAGGCTGTCATCAAAGTAAACAATGAGCAGCGAGCGGGTTTTATCCGAAGTATTCAAGAGAGACTGGGGGCAAATCTTGAAGGAAAGCGAATTGCACTTCTTGGCCTTGCTTTTAAACCGAATACAGACGATATGAGGGAGGCGCCGTCGGTTCCAATCGCTCATGAACTCCATCAATTAGGCGCGGAGCTTGTGGCGTATGATCCTGTTGCCGCACGCCATGCCGCTCGTGAGCTACCTGAAAAAGTCGTGTTTGCTCATACGATTGAAGAAGCGATAAAGGATGTCCATGCAGCTTGTATATTAACAGAGTGGACAGAGATTCAGACGTTTCCGCTCACGTCCTATAAGGAATGGATGAGACAGCCGCTTATTTTCGATGGGCGAAACTGCCATACGCTTGAAGCGGCAGAACAAGCAGGAGTCGAATATCATTCGATTGGGCGCAGACCGGTTTCTCCAATCTATATGTAAAAGAAAACCGATAACAGGTCATGTTATCGGTTTCAGCGTGTAGACAAACCCTCGCATTCGCCCGCAGGTCTGCGCGCTGGTGCTCACGAATGTTCAATTCGCTCCGCAAAAGTAGCTGCCCTTCCTAGACTGCAAAGGTTTTCTATCACGCTGAAAAGAAGACAAAGGGCTAAAATCAAGATCATTTTAGCCCTTTGTCAACAATCTAAAACCGATAACAGGTCATGTTATCGGTTTTTTTAATGCGGCAGGATGAATCCGCCATATAAAAAGGCAGCCACAATGAGAAAGGCGGGGTGCATTTTGAATTTAGTCATAAAGAAAAAGGAGATCGCGGCAATGGCGAGCGACTGCGCCCAGCCAATGGCTTTTACTGCATCTCCTCCGATTTCCCATGTTAATAAAAGCATCATCATCGCAATGACAGGCTGGACGGATAAGGTCATGCCTTTGACGACAGGGGATTGACGAAAGCGGTCAATCAGCTTGAGCAATAAAATCAATCCAATGGCTGATGGCAGTACAGTTGCAAGCAGTGCCACAATAAAGCCTGGCCAGCCCATGACGTCATAGCCGACATATGCCGCGATTTTCGTCGCAATTGGTCCTGGCAGTGCATTGGCTAAAGCAAGCATATTGGAAAATCCTTCGTTTGTCATCCAATGAAAATGGTTGACGATTTCTTCATAATTCAGCGGAATTGATGCAGGTCCTCCGCCATATCCTAATAGATTGGACAAGAAGAATGCCCAGAATAAAAAGAGAATCAGCATCATGAAGACACTCCTTTCTCTTTATTTGGTCGGTTCCAGCGTTGTTTCAGTTTGAAATGAAAAGCGCCATAGCATAAAAAGATGATAACAATGATTCCTGGATGAATGGACAGCACCTGCAGCCCGATAAAGGCCACAAGGAACAGAGCGATCCCGAAGATCATTCCGAAGCCTTTCAGCGTTTTTTGTCCAAACTCGTATGCCATGATCCCGAGCAGCACGGCAATGACTGGTGTCACGACGCCAATCATATTTTGAATGATTTGTGAGGAGCTTAAGACGCTGACAAGTGTGACGAGTGCCACCATGGCGAGACATGTCGGTAAAATATGGGCAACTGTTGAGACAATTGCGCCGGATACGCCCTTCAATCGATAGCCGAGATATGCTGACATTTTGGTCGCGATCGGACCTGGTAATGCGTTGGCGATGGCGAGTGTTTCTCCAAATTCGTCATCATTGATCCATTGATATTTCACTACCGCTTCATGGCGAATGAGTGGTATGACGGAAGGACCTCCGCCAAAACCGAGAATACCGGTTCGCACCATAGCGATGATGAGTTCGATATATGATTGCAAGTGCTTCAACTCCTGTCTACAATTTCATGCCCATTCGGCTTTTGTATCGTTTAATGAGCATTTGGCAGTCCACACTCACGACGCCTTCTAGCGGGTACAGTTTTTTTGTCAAGAATGTCTCCATTTCCTGTTCATTTTGAAAAATGCCATGCATATGTAGCTTGCTTGGCCCTGTCATGTGATAAAGGCTTGTGACAGCTGTTTCCTGCTCAAGCTGAAGGGCGACGGCTTCTAAAAATTTCGGCTCAACCTCTACATTAAAGAAGACAGAAACATGAATGCCGATCTTAGCAGGATTGATGACCGTTGTGAATCGTTCGATGACACCTGCTTCAATTAGCTGCTGAATACGGGCTTGCACAGCAACACGTGAAAGACCGACTTGTTTCCCGAGATCTGTATAGGACATACGCCCGTCCTCATGTAATAGGGATAAAATTTGTTTATCTCGTTCGTCTAATGTTAGGTTCGGAATGCTATAGTCGTTTGCCACCGTATGACCACCTTTCTTTTGTTGATATTTTAACATATTTTATTACGAATAGAATGAGCGAATCTCAATTGTATAACGAAATGAAATATAATGAGGTGATAAGTGTTCTTTTTGCATAAAAATACACCCCGGAAGCCGGGGTGTATTTATTTTATTGATCTGGGCTGCTTTCTGCACTGGCAATTTGCTGTGCGAGGTCAGCTCGATCAATGTCTGCTTGGAAGAATTCCTGCGTATTTGGCAGATGTAAATTCATATGACGTTTTTGAGAAATTCGGATGGTCACTTGATCAACGGTGTAATCAAATACGTGTCCGCCGACACTTCGATCGTCATCAATGAAATGAAGATGGTATCCACTCACCGCAATGCCATGTGCGTACTGTGGTGTACGGAAACCGGCGATCGTTCCTTGAATATCCTCGAAATCGAAGATGGGCTGTGACTTGACAGCTTCCACCATCGGAACGTAAGGTTTTTCCTGTTTTTCAACTGTACGGGTTTGAACCTTTTTGAATGATCCATCAATGCGGATTGCATAAAACACATTCTTACTCGGTAAAATGCGGTCGATTTCTTCTTCTAGCTCTTTGCTCGTCATGGGTGCATCAATTCGATGAACGATATCTGTTTCAAAGAATGCTAGAGAGCAGAAGGGTGAATAATCTTGATCTGTTACCGGTGTCGCTGTTCCATCTGAGCGCAGTCGATAAAATGCGCCGTCAAAGCCGATCAGCTCTCCATCTAATTGATTGAATGTACCAATGCCGAAATCACCGTGCTCGGGAATTTGTGAAAGGGAGAAATCTCCATCATATACGGCTTCCAGCAAAGAGGTCATCGTCGATACTTGATAGACCTCTTGCTGTTTGTCATGTTGTCTTGTGTCGCTTTGTTGATTCATTGGGTGCATCATACCCATATCCGCTCACTCCTTTGGTGTAATGTATGGACATCTTATCAGACGTTCAATGTGTGTTTTTCACGAAAGACTTCTGGCCATTTTTGACTGGCGAGGTCTGGGTTGTCTTGATAGTCAATCGGAATATCAATAATAACGGGTCCTTCTATGTTTATACCCTTTTGGAGGACAGTTGAAAGCTCTTCAGGTGAGTTAACCCGTAATCCAGTCGCTCCAAAGCTTTCCGCATATTTCACTAAGTCGATCTGTCCGAATTCAACGCAGGATGTGCGGTCATATTTCATTTCCTGCTGAAATGCCACCATGTCGTATGTGCTGTCATTCCAAACAAGGTGAACAAGATTTGTTTTCATGCGGACGGCTGTTTCTAGCTCCATTGCAGAGAAGAGAAAACCGCCATCACCAGAGACCGAAATGATCTTTTCATCTGGATTCAATATGGAAGCCGCAATGGCCCATGGTAATGCGACGCCTAATGTTTGCATTCCGTTGCTCACGAGGAATGTGTTCGGCTCATAGACGCGGAAGTGACGCGACATCCAAATCGCGTGAGACCCGATATCACATGTGACCTTCGTGTCATCAGGAATCAGGCGTCTTAATGTATGAATGACATCCAGCGGGTGAGATAGATGACTTTCTCTTTCTGGTGCTTTTTCAATGTCGCTTAACAGCTCCTGCAATTCAGTGACGAATTCAATTTGTTCTTTGCATAGAGAAAGTGGAACACTGTCATGGGCTAAATGTTTAACGGTTTCAGCTATATTGCCAACAAGCTCAAGCGCCGGCTCATAAAAATGGTCAATATCTGCCTGGATGTCATCGACATGGATGATCTGTCGCTGCTTCGGCTGAATATTCCAATGCTTCGGATCGTATTCAATTGGATCAAAGCCGATGGTTAAAAGGACATCTGCTTGTTCAATGAGAAGATCCCCCGGCTGATTTCGGAATAAACCGATTCTGCCTACATATTGAGACTCAAGCTCTCTTGAGAGAACGCCGGCTCCTTGGTACGTTTCGACAAATGGAATTCCAAGTGTTTTCAATAATGTTCTTGTAGCCTTTGCAGCAGCTGGACGACTTGCTTTCATTCCCACAATGGCAACAGGTAAGTGTGCATTTTGAATTTTGGCGATAGCCGAGCTGATGAGAGCATCCGGTGCAGGACCTAGTTCTGGAGAAGGGTGAGCAGACACTGGTATTTGTGTGGTGTGTTCGGTCACGACATCTTGTGGAAAGCTGATAAATGCTGCTCCAGCCTGCCCCTTTTGTGCCGCGCGAAAAGCATTTGTTAAGGCTTCGGGTATATTATGAACGTCTTGTACTTCAACACTGTATTTTGTGACTGGTTTGAATAATGCCGCATTGTCGAGTGATTGATGTGTTCGTTTCAGCCGATCCGCACGAATGACGTTTCCAGCGATTGCGACAACAGGATCACCTTCTGTATTGGCTGTTAATAGACCTGTTGCTAAATTAGATGCGCCAGGACCTGATGTGACGAGACAAACACCTGGTTTGCCGGTTAAGCGGCCGACAGCAGCTGCCATAAAGGCGGCATTTTGTTCGTGTCTGCATAGGACAAGCTCTGGACCTCTGTCTTTTAATACATCAAATACGGCGTCAATTTTGGCACCTGGAATTGCAAAAACATGGGTCACACCTTGAGCAATCAGCGTATCAACAATCAATTCTGCTCCTCGTCTTGTTAGGGGTTGTGCTTGAGAATTCATTTACCCCGCACTCCTTTCGGCAAGTAAAATTTTTTATGAAAATATATTTTCATGATATGATTTACTATACATTTCAAAATGGAAAATTTCCAATATCTGTTTAACGTGGTTTTAATATGTTTCACGAATAAGTGTGCGAGGGGTGAAAGGATGGAACTGAGACATTTGCAATACTTTGTCACAGTAGCAGAGGAGCTGCATTTTGGCAGAGCAGCCGCACGATTGAATATGACACAGCCTCCACTTAGTCAGCAAATTAAGCAATTTGAAGAAGAATTGGGGTTTCCTTTGTTTCACCGGTCGAAGCGAGTGGTGGAGCTAACAGCTGCTGGAAAGGTCTTTTTACATGAGGTGCGGGGTGTGCTGCATCAGCTTGATAAAGCCGTTGATCATGCCCGGCATACAGCAAGAGGAGAGCTGGGAAAAATCATCATAGGGTTTGTTGGAACAGCGACGTATGATATTCTGCCGCCAGTTGTACGCGAATTCAGAGAGCTGTATCCCTCTGTCAGTATTGAGCTGGAGCAGCTTTCTGTTCCGCAGCAGCTAGGAGCGCTTTTAAATGGGGAGATTGATATCGGTTTTTTACATCCTACATCTCCTCATGAAGAACTGGTCAGCCGTTTGATGAAGCAAAGTGAATGTATTTTTGCGATTCCGAAAAATCATCCGCTGGCGAAAAAAGAGGCGGTCACGATCGAAGATATTCGTCATGAGCCGATTATTTCTTTATCACAGGAATCATGGCCGTCCCTTTATCAACACTTTGTCCTGCTATGTGAAAAGTACGGGTTTTCTCCTAATATTGTGCAGGAAGCGGCGGAATATCAAATGGTGATTGGCCTAGTCACAGCTGGTGTCGGTATCGCAGTTATTCCAAAATCAGCCCGGCGTTTATTTAATCTAGATGTTGTGTATCGGTCCATGGAAGGTGAACAGCTTCTGGCAGAATGGACGATTTCCTATAGACGAGAAAATCATAATCCGGCTTTATTTCATCTTGTCCACCATATCCTGCATCGCACCGAGCCTGAATCAGAGGCATAGAAAAAGAGGTATGGTATGATGTCGATACACCAAAAGGAGGCGTGTCTGAATTGATTACGTTGCAAATGGATCAGCTATCAAGAAAAGAAGCATATAAATTATTATCGGGTTCTATTGTTCCACGACCGATTGCGTTTATTACAAGTCTGTCTAAAGACGATGTTGTCAATGCCGCACCATTTAGTTTCTTTAATGTCATCAGCGGACACCCGCCGCTCCTCGCAGTTTCTATCGGACGACGCGAAGGTCAGATGAAAGACACAGCGCAGCATATGATTGACAGAGGAGAATTTGTAGTCCATGTGAGTGATGAAGCGATAATAGAAGATATTAATGAAACAGCTGCTACGCTGCCACAGGATGAGAGTGAGCTGGATCGAACCGGTCTTCATCAAGTAAAGAGTCATGTCGTGTCAGTGCCGGGCATTCAGGAAGCGCGTATTCGCTTTGAATGTCAGCTTGAAAAGCATCTTACCTTTCAAAATGATGAAGGGGAGATCACGGTCGATCATATCATTGGCCGGGTTGTGTGTGCGCATTTAGATGAGGCTGTTTATGATGCGGAAAAAGGATATGTTTCGACTCATGAACTAAAGCCAGTCGCACGTTTAGCGGGAAATGATTATGCCCATTTAGGGACGTCATTTGTGCTAAAAAGACCAGAATGAAATGAAAAGAAGACAAAGGACTAAAGCCCTTTGTCAATAATCTGTACCCCCGAGGGAAATCGGGGGTTTTGTGTTTATTTTTTCTGTTCTAGTTTCAGTGGAGCTGCGATGTTCTTTTCTACTTTCTTCCCTTTTAAGACGTCGCTTGCAGCGCCGACTGCCAGTTTCCCGATCAGCTCTGGCTGCTGGGCGACTGTTGCGGATAGTTTTCCTGCTTTGATTGAGTTGAGAGCATCTTCATTTCCGTCAAAGCCAACGACGAGAATATCTTTTCCAGAGCTTTGAATCGCCTCTAAAGCGCCAAGTGCCATTTCATCATTGTGGGCAAAAACGGCTTTGATGTCAGGGTTTCCTTGAAGGAGGTTTTCCATGACGTTCAATCCTTTTGTTCGGTCGAAGTCAGCCGCTTGTTTTGCAGTCACTTTTAGATCTTTATCTGCTATTTGATGGAATCCTTTTCCGCGCTCACGTGTAGCGGAAGCGCCTGGTACACCTTCTAATTCAGCGACTTTTGCTCCTTTACCAACCTTGTCGATAATAAAGTTAGCTGCCATTTCGCCGCCTTTGACGTTATCTGAAGCAACCAGTGCTTCTACTTTTCCGCTTTCAGCTGAGCGGTCTAATGTGATGACAGGAATATCAGAAGCATTCGCTGATTCAACAGCAGTCGATATAGCAGACGAATCAGCTGGGTTGATGAGTAATGCGTCGACCCCTTGCTGAATTAAATCTTCTACGTCACTTGTTTGTTTCGCTGAATCATTTTGTGCATCTGCAATGACGACTTCGATGCCAAGCTTTTTCGCTTCTTTCGTCACCCCGTTTTTGAGAGAAACGAAGAATGGGTTGTTTAAAGTTGAGATCGAGAGACCGATTTTGATGTCTTTTTTCTTCCCATCTTTTGTTGATTTGGCCCACTCTGGCGGTTCTAGCGAGCAGGCAGAAAGCATGAATAATGAGAGAGTCAGAATGAGAATGAGATATTTTTTCATAGCAGCTGCCTCCTTAAGCAGATTTCTTTCTGTCTAGTAGGACTGCAATCAAGATGACAATCCCTTTCACAACAGATTGATAGAATGATGATACACCAAGTAAGTTCATACCGTTGTTCAGGACACCGATGATGAGCACCCCGATCAGTGTGCCGACAATTCGTCCTCTTCCGCCAGACAGGCTTGTCCCGCCAAGTACAACAGCAGCAATCGCATCAAGCTCATAGGACGTACCAGCTGTTGGCTGAGCTGAGTTTAGGCGAGAGGTTAAAATGGCACCTGCTAAAGCAGACATGAAACCTGCCAATGAATAAATCATAATTTTTACGCGTGGTACTTTGATTCCTGAAATGAACGCAGCTTTTTCATTTCCGCCGATGGCATACGTTCTTCTGCCGAAAGGAGTTTTATGAAGAAGCACCCAAAGTACGATAAAGGTGAGAAGCATCGTGATCGCTGGAACAGGAATGCCTAAGAAATACCCGCGGCCGAATAACTGAAAGGCATAGTTAGAACCGAGTCCTGTAATCGGGTTTCCATCTGTATAAACAAGTGTTAACCCTCTGAAAATCGTCATCGTGGCAAGTGTTGCGATAAAAGGAGCCATTTTTCCTTTTGTGATTAAAAGACCGTTGACCATCCCAAGAATAGCGCCGATGATACAGCCAACGATAATAGCTAAAATCGGGTCCATACCAGACACGATAAATCCGGCAGTCAGTGCACTAGAAAGTGCTAAAATGGCCCCGACAGACAAATCAATTCCTCCGGTTAAAATAACAAACGTCATACCAAAGGCAATGAGGGCATTAATGGAGATTTGTCTCAGTAAGTTTAAGATGTTTAATGGCTCTAAAAAGGCCGGGTTTAAAATAGAAACAATGGCAACAAGGATGATGAGCCCTAAGAATGGCCCAAGCTTTTGCATGATGTTGTCAAATCGTCCATTTGAAGTAAGTGGTTTCATGTTACTTCCCTCCTGTAGCTAGTGTCATAATTCGTTCTTGTGTTGCGTCTGCTTTATTTAATTCGCCGCTGATGGTTCCTTCATGAATGACAAGCACTCGATCGCTCATCCCTAGAACTTCTGGGAGCTCAGAGGAGACCATTAAAATGGCGACACCTCGATCAGTCAGTTCATTCATTAACTGGTAGATTTCTCGTTTCGCTCCGACGTCGACACCTCTTGTCGGTTCATCTAAAATCAAGACCTTTGGCTGGATGCCGATCCATTTGGCGATGACGACTTTTTGCTGATTTCCACCAGAGAGACTTCGAGCAGAGATTTCAGAGGAAGCCGTTTTAATCGTCAATCTTTTGATGAGCAGGTCAACAAAATCCTGTTCGTTTTTCTTATCGATCAGTCCTTTTGGAGAGAAGCTTTCTAAGTTTGGCAGACCAATGTTTTCTCGAATGGATGCATCCAGCATAAGTCCTTCATCTTTGCGATCCTCTGTGATAAAGCCGATGCCAAGCTTGACGGCATCACTTGGTTTTTTAATGATAGCCTTTTTTCCATGAACCCAGATTTCACCTTGATCAAGAGGATCAAGACCAAACAGCGATCGCATCATTTCGGTCCTGCCAGCGCCCATTAAGCCTGCAACACCGACGATTTCTCCAGCTTTAACGGAGAAATTGATATCTTGAAATTGTCCTTTTCTTGTCGCTTGCTTCACCTCAAGGATAGTATCTCCTAGAGAAGGCGTTCTCTCAGGGTATCGATCTGTTAATTCGCGGCCGACCATTTTTTTGACCACCTCATGGAAATTCGTTTCAGGTATGGCTTTCGTATCGACCGTTTTCCCATCGCGCATGATGGTAATCCGGTCACAAATCGCAAAGATTTCCTCCATACGGTGAGAAATATAGACGATGGATACGCCTTCCTTTTTGAGAGATTCAATGACCTGAAAGAGCTTTTCAATCTCACGGTCCGTTAGAGCTGCTGTTGGCTCATCCATGATGATGACCTTCGCTTCCGTCATTAATGCCTTTGCAATCTCAATCATCTGTTTTTGTCCAACAGAGCAGCTGCCTGCCTCTTGATCAAGCGAGAGGTTCACAGACAATCGGTCCAGCTGGCTTTGGGCAAGAACCTTCATTTTCTTTGTGTCTAGCAATCCAAATTTCGTATTGATTTCTTTCCCGATGAATAGGTTTTCCAAGACGGTCATATCTGGCCATATGTTGAGCTCTTGATGAATAAAGGCGATACCGTGTTGTTCCGCTTCCTTCGGATTTTTGAAAGCGGTTTCTTTCCCGTCGATATGAATCGTTCCCTGGTCTAATGAATAAAGACCTGTGAGCAGGTTCATTAAAGTTGATTTTCCTGCGCCATTTTCACCCATGAGCGCGTGAACCTCACCTGTGACGAGGTCAAAGGAGACCCCGGAAAGAACGGTGTTTTTTCCAAAGGCCTTATGGATGTTATGCATCTCAATGTTCATATCTGGCTCCTCCTTTTAAAAGATGACACCGGCATGAAGAATGCAGTTTGCGTATGGGGTGGCTTCACCCGTGCGAATGACTGCTTTTGCCTGTTTGGTCATGTCTTTGAACGTCTCGTGGTCTACATCATGTAATGGGTGTGAGAACGCTTTCTTTAGAAATAGATGATCTCGCTCATTGGCTTCTTTGATTTCACTAGCTACAGTAATGTGTTCAACCGCCATTTCTTGAAGAAGGAGGGAGGTGACCTCCTGAAAGGACGGTGTGCCGATTGATAGTGCCAGGTCGATTTTGACTGGACCTTCTGGAATAGGCAGGCCGCAGTCTGCGATGACGATTGTATCTGTATGACCAAGGTCAGCAAGTACCTTGGCGATATGACTATTTAAGATGCCGTTTTTTTTCATTTTTTTCTCTCCAGTTCTTCTCTTGTTGGCATGCCGCCTTGTGCACCGAACTTGGTGACAGACATTGATGCTGCAAGGTTAGCGAATGCAAGTGCGTCATAGAGAGAGTTGCCTTCTGTTAAGGCGACAGCCAAGGCTCCGTTAAAGGTATCGCCTGCTCCTGTTGTATCAACTGCTTCGACTGGAAAGCCTGGGACGAGCACTTCTTTCAATCCGTCAAAATATCGAACCCCATTTTTCCCTTCTGTAATCAGTAATTTGTTAGGGTATTGACGCAAGGCGTCTTCAATTGGGAGTCCATTAAACATGAGAACAGCCTCGTGCTCATTCGGTGTAATATAGGCAGCCTGGTCTAAAACTTGCTGCGATACTTTGCGGGCAGGTGCAGGGTTTAAAATCACAGGGATTTCTTTTTCACTGCAAATGGCGCAGACAGCTTCGACCGTTTCTTCAGGTATTTCCTGCTGAATGAGCACTATTCCAATATCATCTATTGTAGAAAGTGCTTCTCTCACATAGTCAGGAGTGACCTCGTCATTTGCCCCTTTGACCACGACAATGCTGTTATCACCTTCTGCTAAAATGATATGAGCCGTGCCGCTTTCCATTTCGGTAACCGGTTTCATATATGAGGTGCGGACCCCTTGATCTTGTAGATTGCTGAGAATATCTTGACCATAAGCGTCATCACCGACTCGGCCGACCATGTATACATCAGCACCGAGTCTGGCACTGGCGACTGCTTGATTGGCGCCTTTTCCGCCTGGGACGGTTTTAAATGATTCGCCTAACACTGTTTCACCGGCATTTGGTCGTTTATTCGAAGTGACGACTAAATCCATTGAACAGCTTCCTACTACGACAATATGACTCATTGTGAATCCACCTTTCTTGTGGTCTCTCGTTCAATAAAAGAGACGGGCATTTGGATAACTGGTTGATCTATAGGTTGTTTCTGAATCGCTTTGATTAACAGCTGTGCCGCTTCTTTTCCCATCTCATAGGCAGGCTGCCTAATCGTCGATAGGGAAGGGAAGAGCAGCTCGCTTTGCGGAATATCATCAAACCCAATGATTTGAACATCCTCTGGAACGGCTTTTCCGATCCGAAGTGCTTCGTGAATGACCGCTGTTGCGACGATGTCGTTACTGGCAATGATGCCATCTGTTTCAGGGTACAGCTGGAAAAGAGCCTTGGCACTCTTACGGGCTTCTTGAAAAGAAAATGAAGCATTAGACATCACATGGAAGTCGACACCCTTTTCGGTCAGTACATCGAGTGCACCCTTGAATCTCTGCCTCGCTGTTTGAAGGTGGGCAGGTCCTTTCAGCAGTGTGATCTGCCGGCTGCCGCGCCTGATTAATTCCATTGCAGCCATTTTCCCGCCAGCTGCAGTATCTGCAGATACAGAAGGTGCATGTGGAACGGTTCGATCTAAGAACACAACCGGCAATTCATCATCATTGTATATATCTGATTCAGGTTCGTTTGTGACAGCGATGACACCGACTACTTGATTTTGTTTAAATGTTTGTAAATAAGCCAATTCCTTTTCTCGATCTTCATCACTGTTTCCGAATAATAACCGAAAACCTTGCGCATGAATCTCATCCTCTACGCCTCTAGCAAGCTGAGGAAAGAAGGGGTTTGTGATATCAGGCAAGATCAAACCGATTAAGCGGGATTCTCTTTTGAAAAGGGATCTAGCCACTTCATTGGGAAAGTAGTTCAGCTCCTGCATCGCTTGTGTCACGCGGATTTTCGTATCTGAATGGACATACCCAGTATCGTTCAATACGCGTGAAACAGTGGCAACAGACACTTGTGCAGCTTTTGCAACATCTTTAATTGTAGCCAATGGAGTGCCTCCCTTCGTGAATGTGTAACCGTTTACACAAATAGATTATCATGAAAGCTTTTAAATGACAATCTTAAAAAAATAAAAAAAGAAAAGAAAGATGACATCTTCCTTTTCTTAACTAATAATCCCTGTTTCTGTAATATTCACTTTGATTTTTGGGATAATTTTTACATTTGGATAATCCGTAACCCAGTTCATTTTCATGAATTCATCATAGTGTCTTACCCGATATTTTCTGCCTAGGCTAAGGACGTCAGAGTTTGCTTCTTGCAGGGAGGCCACGACTTTTTCTGCTTCTTTTGTCAAAATTGCGGAAAGCCTTTTGTTGAGCATTTTAATTTTTTTATCTGTGTCTAGATTATCTTTCGGGTATTCAAGGACAGAGGTCGTGAATTCATACTCAAGAGAAAAGGTTAAGTTTCGATGGTCAGGATTGATAATGTTGATGTCTCTCTTTGAATCTGTCACTTGAATGGTGATGTAATTGTTCTCCTTTGATTTCATATCACTTCTTACTTTTTTAGTGAAGTTCGCATATTTACCCATATTCTCGTCCATGACATTGAGAAGAATGGCATCTTGTCCGTACAGCTCACCTTTCTTTTTCTCATTATCAAATAGGGCTACGCCTTTTACACTCGTTAGTTTTTTCTCTTGATCATAGTAGAGTAACGGCAGTGTGAAATCCTCTCCGGTTTGCAGCATTTTGGAACGAATGCTTTGCATGTTTTTAGGTGCTACTTGGGAGGATTGAGATGCAGTGGTGATGAGGTTATTTAAATAATCGCTCACAATGACCTTTTCCTTGAGGAGCTGGTTGATTAATTCCACACAGGTTCCCCCCTGTACCACTGCAAGATTGGCGAGCAAAGGACTTTTTGGATCTCGATAGAACATATCTAAATAGGGGAGAAGGCTATTTTGAGCAAATTCATCACCGATTAGCATGACTCGCATTTTTGATATATCAATTTTTTGATCGACAATTCGGCTGAAGTTGGTTCTTGCTTTTCTTAATGTAGGAGCTTCAGTTGTAAGAACAGTGGTTAAATAGCTGCCTGTATTTCCTTGCGCCATGCTTTGAGACTGCTGCACTTTACGATAGGTGATGGAGAACTTCGCATTGTCGTCTTCTCCTTGATCAACCGTAGACGTTAACACAAGAGAGATATTTTTTAATAAGTTTTGATCCCAGCAGCCAGGCATGAAGATAAGCGATATACACATGAGGAGCGTCAGCGAAAAC
This sequence comes from Bacillus sp. FSL M8-0266, assembly GCF_038613425.1. NCBI lineage: Bacteria > Bacillati > Bacillota > Bacilli > Caryophanales > Bacillaceae > Bacillus > Bacillus sp. FSL M8-0266. The sequence continues at coordinate 3,346,639 of NZ_CP152015.1, read as the reverse complement.
TTATGACGCATGCGATTTCACCTTCCCTTTAAGATGTTTGATAAAAATGATGATGGCCATAATGATCGGCAGTGTGTAAATAACTGAAATTTGAGCAATGGTCGTAAAGTCGTTAAAGCGCTGTATTCTAAAGTTATCGTTTGCGAGAAAACAGCAAGCCGCGTAGATGAAAATGGCAAAATAACAGACATATTTTTTATGCTCTTTTTTATTAAGTAGGCTCGCTAGGCCATTGGCACAGAAGTGAAGGTAATTGCTGAGTGTGGCAAGAATGACAAACACCCAGAAACTTAGAAAAATTAAATCTGTTCGTTCAATGATTCCGAATGTAATGGTCTTTAATAGATAAAGCACAGGATTTGGAATGATATCAAGCTCAATCGGGCTGAAGAACATAAAACAAATCAATGTAATAAATAGGTAGAAAAGCGTCGTGCATATATTTGAAATCGTCATGACCTTATACCGTTCTTTGATGGAACCTTTCATGAATGGAGAGATGATGAGAATCATTTCAAAGCCGTTCATCGAGAGCACCACATCTTTCAATCCAAGCTGGAACTGAGACAAATCCGTCTGGAAGAAAGGCATGAGGTAGTCAATATTGGTTCCTTTTAACGAATAGAACATGAGTAAAGACAACATGAGCAAAAAGGGGGTTAAGATAAAGTTAAATCTGACGACCGCTGTGATTTTTTCTTTTGCGATGTAGATGATAGAGATCGTCAGCAATAAATTAATGACCCAGTTTGGCGTAAGTGGCAGTACCCATATACCAAGTATTCTGGTGAAAATTGAGAGAACAACAATGCAGATCGAGGCAAAATAAACTGTATAAAGCCCGATTAAAATATGCCCTATCCACTTCCCATAGACTTTGATTAATGCTTGGAAGAACGATATGTCAGGATATTTTTGAATGATATAAATGAAAATGGTATTGATGATTTGAATAAATACGCCGGCTAAGATAATCGCCATCCAGCCATCGTGCCCCATATCTTTCATCAGCAAATGGGGAAGCGCTAAAATCCCAACACCAATTTGAGATTGGATGAGAAAAAAGATCGCTTGAGGTGGAGATATTTTATTTTTCATTTTTCTTTTCCCATCCTCTCAAATTTTCAATTTGTTTTTTCTTTTGCGGTTTTAAATAAACAGGGCGCTGTTTGTACATCCACATGGGAAGTCGAATCAAGGTATCTTTTAAATCCTGCCAGTTAAAGGGGGCAACTGGTGATAAGTACGGTACCCCTAATGATTCTAGGCGGCATAAATTCATGAGGACGATGGCCAGGCCAAATGAAATGCCGATAAAGCCAAACATTGAAGCCATGAACATGAGCGGAAAACGCAGCATCCTGATGGTAGACGTCATTTCAAACGAAGGAAGGACAAAGGAAGCGACAGCGGTCACAGCGACCACAATGACAAGAACATTTGAGATGAGTCCTGCTTGTACAACGGCATCCCCAATGACCAAACCTCCTACGATCCCAATGGTTTGCCCGATTGGTTTTGGCAGACGCACCCCGGCTTCCCGTATGAGTTCAATAGTAATTTCCATCAGCATGGCTTCGATTAAAGGAGGGAAGGGAATCCCAATAATAGAATTCTTCATGGTCACGGCGAGTTCATCAGGGACCACCTCATAATGAAACCCAATCACGGCGATATAAAAAGATGGCAGTATGACTGCGATGATGCAGGCGAGATAACGCAAAATACGGATAAATGTAGCTGGAATCCAGCGGCTATTATAATCATCTGGTGATTGAAAGAAACTAAAAAAGGTGACAGGAAGAATAATTGCCATAGGGCTCCCGTCCATCAGCACTACAATACGACCTTCAAGAATGGCAGATCTCACCTTATCAGGACGTTCTGTATCAATCAGCTGCGGAAAAATAGAAAATGAATCATCTTCGATCGCCTCAACAATAGAACCAGGACTAATCAGCGTGTCTACTTTAATAGAAGAGATCCGTCTGTTTACCTCTTCTACCTTTTCCTGATTCGCTACATCAGAAATATAAACAATCGCAAGCTTTGTTTCCGATTTTGTACCGACCTTATGGTACTGAATGGCGAGCTTCCGATCATTTAAGTGAGAACGCAGTAAATATATATTCGTATCCAAACTTTCCACAAATCCATCATGAGCACCCGCAATGATGCTTTCTGAAGAAGGCTCAGAAATAGAGCGAAGCGGCGGCTGCCCGACAGCAAATAATTTGATCTGCGAGGAATTTTCATCAAGAAAGGCAATGCTTCCTGCAATAATACTGTCAGTGATCAGAGTCAAGTCGCCTGTTTCAAGCGTACTAAGAGACTTTGTATAATCTTGTTTTCCAGGAGGACCTAACAAGTTACCGATAATAAAGTTGTTCAGTTTGCCTTCATCAATTCTTGTTTTAATAAAAAACAGGACAGATTTCGTTTCATTCACCATTAACTCTCGGTATTCAAAATCGCCGCTTTGCTGAAATGTTTTTTTCAGAATCCGGATTTTTTCCTCGAAGCTGCCTGATAAAAAATGCAACCGTGTTTGCTCATTGCTGTTTGGCATCTTTAGCCTCCTCTCACAGATTTTTTAACCTTAGTGTAAGCGGGGAAGCTGATTTTATTCGTCGCCTTTGGGGAAAGCATGACATGAATTGACAACTTTCAACTAAAATCATATTAAAAATGTTAAGAAATGATGAATCTTGATAAAAACAAATGAATAATGTTTCATTGTGTAGGTCATAAGGAGCGAATATCGTAAAGAGCAGGCATTTCGAAATGATCAATAGTTGACATCTTATCCCAATTTTTTGTGACCCGAAAATAAGCATATGACTTGATTTTTTATGAGGTGACCTTTGTCATAGGTCAACGTGTAGCGTTCTGACCGATGAAGATGACTTTCTAACCTGTTCCTTCAAAAATCGAAAACATTCCAAAACACGCACTATTCATTTAAAGCGCTGATACGACTGATGTTATAGAGTTTAAAGGGCTTTAAAACATTGATTCAAAATACATCTTAACAATTGTCAAAAAATTTAGGGAGAAAAGGACAAAAGATTTTTCGATGCTTGATGGTAACGCTTACTCTTGATTGAAGCCGAAATTCAGGCTGATTTTTGTCCGTCTTTTGGCCTTTTCATTTAAAGAGGAGCTAGGTCAATCCACCTTCTGATTAGAGGATTTTGGCATACGAGGAAGTGAAAGATTATGTTACATAATACCGATTGTGATTTTATGCTGAACCTATATACTGTTGATTGAATTTACATATCACACTCATAAAAAAAGGAGATGTAGATAAGCGATGTGGTTAATCGTTATAGCCTGTGTCATCATGTTAGGGATTGGCTTTATTGAAAAGAAGCGTCACCAGAAAAATATCGATGCCCTACCGGTGCGCGTCAATATTAATGGTATTCGCGGAAAGTCTACCGTTACAAGATTGACAACCGGTATCTTAATGGAGGCAGGTTATAAAACTGTCGGCAAAACAACGGGAACAGATGCAAGAATGATTTATTGGGATACGCCAGAGGAGAAACCGATTAAAAGGAAACCGCAAGGACCGAATATCGGTGAGCAGAAGGAAGTTATGAGAGAAACCGTTGAAAGAGGAGCAAATGCCATCGTCAGTGAATGTATGGCGGTAAATCCAGATTACCAAATCATCTTTCAGGAAGAGCTGCTTCAAGCGAATATTGGCGTGATCGTAAACGTTCTTGAAGATCATATGGACGTCATGGGGCCGACACTTGATGAAATAGCAGAAGCCTTTACAGCGACAATTCCTTACAATGGACACTTGGTTATTACGGATAGTGAATATACGGATTTCTTTAAAGAGATTGCGAAAAAACGCAATACAGAAGTCATTGTTGCAGATAATTCCAAGATTTCTGATGAGTATTTACGGAAATTTGAGTACATGGTCTTCCCAGATAATGCTTCACTTGCACTTGGTGTTGCACAGGCATTAGGAATTGATGAAGATACGGCATTCCGAGGAATGTTAAATGCGCCACCTGATCCAGGAGCGATGAGAATTCTTCCATTAATGGATGCGAAAACACCTGGACACTTTGTAAATGGTTTTGCGGCAAATGACGCATCATCTACATTGAACATTTGGAAGCGTGTGAAAGAAATTGGATATCCAACAGATGAACCGATTATTATCATGAACTGCCGTGCGGATCGTGTAGATCGAACGATCCAGTTTGCGGAGGATGTACTTCCTTATATTGAAGCAAGTGATCTCGTCTTAATTGGTGAAACAACAGATCCAATTGTAAAGGCATATGAGGATGGAAAAATTCCGGCTGACCACTTACACAACCTTGAATATCAATCTACAGAAGAAATTATGAACATGCTTGAGAAAAAGCTTCATAATCGAGTGGTTTATGGAGTCGGCAATATTCATGGTGCCGCTGAACCGTTAATCGAAAAAATTCAAGAATACAAAATTAAGCAGCTTGTCAGCTAGGAGGAAATATAGAAAATGTTCGGATCAGATCTTTATATCTCGTTAATTTTAGGTGTTCTACTTAGTTTAATCTTTGCAGAAAAAACAGGAATCGTACCAGCTGGACTTGTTGTCCCAGGTTATCTGGCGCTTGTATTTAACCAGCCAGTCTTCATTTTAGTTGTCTTATCTGTCAGCTTGCTTACGTATGTCATCGTTCGCTTTGGTCTATCGAAATTTATGATTTTATACGGACGCAGAAAGTTTGCTGCGATGCTGATTACAGGGATTGCCTTAAAGCTAGTCTTTGATTTCTTCTATCCAGTGGTCCCATTTGAAATAGCAGAATTCCGCGGAATCGGTATTATCGTTCCTGGATTGATTGCAAATACGATTCAAAAGCAAGGTCTTACGATTACCCTTGGAAGCACGTTACTTCTAAGTGGTGCAACATTTGCCATCATGTATGTTTACTATCTATTTTAAGATAAGGTGTGTCCAATGATGAATAAAAAATTGAGCTTTCAGGAAAAGCTGCTGAAAATCACAAAGAACCAAAAGAAAAAAACGAATAAACATGTACTGATTGCTTTACCGATCGTCATTGCTTGTACATTTCTATTTACGTTTATCGGGCAAGCAAAAGTGCCAACTGTACAAAAGAATCCAGAAAACATCCTGATCGCTTCGTTTGTCGGTGACATTATGTTTGGAAGAAACGTAGAGAAAGTAACAGACCGTTATGGAAAACAGCATCTCTTTCGCTATGCCAAACCATACTTTGATGTGTCAGATTATGTGACTGGTAACTTTGAGCATCCAGTCGCATCAGACCGGGAACAAGCGGCGCAAAAGAATATTCATTTAAAAACAGATGAGGATTCTGTCAAAGCGTTGAAGGATTTGAATTTCTCTGTATTAAACTTTGCGAATAACCATGCGGCAGACTATGGTGAAAAAGGGCTAAACAAAACGATTGATGCCTTTAAACAAGCTGACATGGATTATACAGGCGCAGGCCATAACCTTCAGGATGCGAAGCAGAACATTTCGTATAAAGAAGTAAATGGTGTCAAAATCGCTACACTTGGTTTTACTGATGTGTATGGGAAAGATTTTAAAGCAACGAATCGCCAGGCGGGTATCTTGCCAGCCGATCCATCTATCTTTATTCCGATGATTTCGCAGGCTGCTGAAAAGGCAGATATCGTCGTTGTTCATGCTCACTGGGGACAGGAGTACAACAATGAGGTAAACGATAGACAAAGAGAATTGGCAAGAGCGATGTCTAAGGCAGGTGCTGATATCATTATCGGTGCTCATCCGCACGTTCTTGAGCCAATGGAAGTCTATAACGGCACGGCGATCTTCTATAGCTTAGGAAACTTTATTTTTGACCAAGGCTGGTCAAGAACACGTGATTCTGCACTTGTTCAGTATCATCTGAATGAAGATGGAAAAGCGACATTTGAAGTTGTCCCAATGTACATCAAAGAAGCAACACCTGCTCCGGTTAAAGCAGGATCATTTGAATCAAAATCCATTATCCGTATGCTGACAAATGGTACGAATGCGGATTGGAAAGAAAAAGACGGACACATTTTCTTTGAAGTAGATCACGCTGATAAAGTTAAACACTTAAAAGAAAACGGAGGGAAAGAGAAGAAATGAAATTCCTAAAAGCAAGCTGGCCGTTTGTTGCATTAATTTTAGTCTTTGTCTTTATGTCTGCTTTTAAATTTAGTGACAGCCTCACAGATCATGAAAAACAAAAGATCTCGGTTGAAATGCAGAAAATCGAACAACAAAAACAGTCAAAAACGGAAGCAAGTAAATAACTCTAACGAGCATAGAGGGCACGCATTGCGTGCTCTTTTTTGTCGAAAAAAGGTGTAAAAAGTTAGGTGTCATGCCGAAACTATAGAAGAAAGGAGGGAGAAAGATCATGAAATGGAAAGGAATAGTGATTGCTGGATGCGCGCTCGTAGGGCTGATGTTCATGTCTCAATCAGAAATATCTGCTCAAACAGTGTCTCCTTTGCAGCAAGCGGAAAAGCTGATTGGAACACCTTATCATAAAGGAGGAACCGATCCAAAAACGGGCTTTGACGCATCAGGGTTTACGCAATATGTGTACAAGACATCAGGAGTATTTGATTTACCGCGGAAGGTAATCGACCAGTATCAGATTGGAAAAAAGGTATCATGGGACAAAGCCCAGCCAGGTGACCTTGTATATTTTCGCAGCCTTGAAGAAACAAAGGATATCCCGACACATGTAGCGTTGTACGCTGGTAACGATCAGGTCATTCACATCACGCTTAGTCAAGGTGTCGTGAAAACAGACGTCAGCAAAAGCAAATACTGGACGGATCGATTTTATGCAGTCAAACGACTTCCCGGCACACCGGCAATCTCGGATAATCGTCTTGTGAAAGATGCGATGAAATATTTAGGTATTCCTTATGTATTTGGTGCAGCAGACCCTAAGATTGGCTTTGATTGTTCAGGCTTTTTACAATATGTATTTGAAAAATCACTAGGGATTTATTTGCCTCGAAGTGCTGAACAGCAGTGGATGGCTGGAGAAAAAGTAGCATTAGATGATATACGTCCTGGGGATTTTGTCTTTTTTAGCAACACATATAAGCCAGGCATTTCTCATGTAGGGATGTATATTGGGGGCGACCGTTTTATTCATGCGAGCCGTTCGGAAAGTGTCACGATTTCTTATTTGTCTGAATCGTATTGGCGCGAAAAATGGACAGGTGCGAAACGATTAACGGAGCTGAAATTAGCAAAAGAAGACCCGATTGTCTCAAAAGCCGCTACGTATATTGGAGAAGTTCCTTATGTCAAAGGTGGGACGAATCCAAAGCAAGGCTTTGACACAGCAGGGTTCACACAGTATGTGTATCGAGAAGTACTTGGTATTGAGCTGCCTCGTTATGCGTCAGGTCAAGTCAAGGCAGGTACGCCTGTGAAACGGTCGGAGCTGAAGCCGGGAGATCTCGTTTTCTTTAGTGGAACGTCATTGATACCGGCCATTTATGCAGGATCAAATCAAGTCATTCATATGACCGTCTCAAATGGTGTCGTGCTTACGAATATGAAAACAAGTACGTACTGGAAGGATAAGTATGAGACGGCAGTTCGAATTAAAAAATAAAGAAAAAGCCCGATCTACGTTCGTATCGGACTTTTAGACTTCTCTCTAGGCGCTGATCAGACAAGCGTCTTTTTTTCGTGGAATTGATTTTGTAAAAGCAGATCAATAAAGTAAGCAACACCGTCTTCATGATTACCTTTTGTAATGTAGGTGCTCTTTTCTTTAATGACATCGACTGCATTCCCCATTGCAATGCGGTGGCCTGCTTCCTCAAACATGGATAGATCGTTGGGGCTGTCGCCGATCGCATAAATATGTGAGCGGTCTACGCCATAATGAGCTGCGAGCTTTTTGAGGGCATGTCCTTTTCCAGACTCCTTTGGAAGAACCTCAATGATATGTTTTCCAGAAGAGGTCAATGAAAGCTCAGGCATTTCCGCGAGGAGATCTCGTGCTTCCTGTAGTTTATTCATATCAAACGAGAAGCAGAGTAATTTATAGGTCGCTTCATTCAACTCAAAAATCTGACGAATATCATTCACTGGTTTGATGCCAAATTGTTTGAATTGAGTCATTGCCCCTTCCCATAAATCAGCTACATCTTCATTTGGATTCGCGCTTTTGATCACATCGAATTCTGCTTTCAGCTTCTCTTTTCCATCAAAAGGAGAGAGGAGCGCATCGTCCGTGTAGACCTCAAAGTAAATGTTTCGTTCTACTAATGCCTGAGCCGCTCGTTTTCCTGCTTCTTGGTCAAGTGTGATACGGCTGAAAAGTTCGTAACCTTCTGTATGAACGGTTCCGCCGTTTGCTGCAATAATAGGGATATCCAAATCGCCAAGCAGTTCCTTCACATCAAAAGTCGCCCGCCCTGTACAGATGGTGACAATATATCCCGCTTCCTTCGCGCGGATCAATGCCTCCCTGTTTTGAGCAGATATTTCACTTTTTGTATTTAAAAGTGTACCGTCTAAATCAATCGCAATCATTTTTTTCATCGCTGTCAAATCCTCCTTCATGCATGCAATAGCCTCTTCAAAGTATGTACGATTTCGTTCCTTCTCATGAGCAATACGATGCTTGTTCCTCTCTATCAAGGCTAAACAAAAATGATCGAATGATCAAGGAAATAAGCCAAAGGGGAAAAATCTGCATCATCGTCAGCAAGTAAAAAAGCGCCCCTTAGGGACGCTTTCAGCGTGTAGACAAAGCCTCGCATTCGGTGTCAGTCCTGTGCGCCGATGCTCACGAATATTAAATTCGCTCCGCTTCTGTGCTCGTCCTTCCTAGAGTTCTATCGCGCTGAAAAGAAGACAAAGAGCTAAAATAAAAACCATTTTAGCCCTTTGTCAACAATCAAAAAGCGCCCTTTGGGGACGCTTTCTGTTTTATGATAATTCAAGCTGCTTCTTCAATTCAGTCTTCACTTCGTTTAGCTGGTTTTGATCCAATTGGTAATAATAAACCCCGTTTGGCTGGTAATCAGAGCCTTTAAGCTGAATGGTATCAACCGATTTCAATGACGTCAGAAGTGGGAAAAGCCCGACTAGCTCTTTCATTGAAAGGTTGGTCGCGACATTATCACCAAGCGTATCAATGATATTGTCATATGACGGAATTGATGTTAACGATTTTGATTTATCAAAAATGGCTTTTAATACTTCCATTTGACGCTGCCCGCGCATTAAATCACTATCTGCTTTTCTAGTTCTCACATATGCGAGAGCTTGATCACCGTCTAGCGTATGAGTTCCTGTTTGAAGCTGTACCTTTCCCTTTGTATCTTTTAGAACCTGTTTGACCACATATTCATCCTTGACGTTAATAGAGACCCCATTTAGTTCATTGACGATCTCTTTAAATGCTTTGAAATTACTTTGGATCATAAAATCAACCGGAATATCTAGTAAATCTTCGACTGTACTCAAGGTTAAATCTGCACCGCCAAATGCGTGTGCATGTGTAATTTTGTCATAGCCATGCCCTGGAATATTTACATATGAGTCCCTTGGAATGCTTAATAATTTCACGGTTTTACTTGTACGATTGACGGTTGCTAAGACCATCGCATCGCTTCGTGCTTGTTTCACTGTTTCGCCCGGTCTGCTGTCAATACCAAGCAGCAAGACAGAAAAGCTGTCTTTACCAGGATCAAATGCTTCAATCCGTTTGACAGATTGAGCGCCGCGATCTAAAGATACTTGTGCTTTTTTTGCAGCGCTTGTCACTTTATAGTAGGCATAGCCTGTGACAGAAGCGGTTGTCAGTAAAAGGATACCGACTATAAATAGAGTGACTTTCACCCATGGTTTTAAACGCTTTTTTCCTTTGCGTTTGCTTCTTGATTGATCCATATATTTTAAACCCTCGCTATGATTTTTATAGTAAAGATGTCCCTCTTTTTACTTACAAACTAAAACAAATATACCTTAAAACGGGATATAGTGCGATGTTTTTTTCACTAACGCTTAATTGACGTTTCCTTATCGTAAAAAGTTTCAATGATACGCAAATGAAATATATTTGTCATAAAACATCGAAATGTTTGAAGTGACAGAAAGTGAGGAAAATGATTTTCCATAGAGAAACATCCAGTACATACAGAACAAAAGAGGGGTTATGAACATGAAAAATCGGAATGGATGGCTTTATTTTTTCGGCGCACTTGGCGGCGCCTTATATGGCTATGATACAGGTGTCATTTCTGGCGCCATCTTATTTATGAAAGAGGATTTAGGGTTAAACGCATTTACAGAGGGGCTTGTTGTCAGCTCGATTTTAATCGGAGCGATGCTCGGTTCCTCTTTATCTGGAAAGCTGACAGATCAATTTGGGCGGAAAAAAGCCATCATCGCCGCAGCGATTTTGTTTATTATCGGCGGATTTGGTACAGCCCTTGCTCCGAATACGGAAGTGATGGTCTTATTCCGAATTGTGCTAGGACTTGCTGTCGGGTGCTCGACCACGATTGTTCCATTATATTTATCTGAACTTGCTCCAAAGGAATCGAGAGGTGCACTGTCCTCATTAAATCAGCTCATGATCACATTTGGTATTCTTCTCGCCTATATTGTGAATTACGCTTTAGCGGATGCAGAAGCATGGCGCCTGATGCTTGGAATTGCGGTCGTGCCTTCTGTGCTTTTATTATGTGGGATTATGTTTATGCCAGAAAGCCCCCGCTGGCTGTTTGTCCATGGACAGGCAGACCGTGCGAAAGAGATATTATCTAAACTCAGAAAGAGTAAGCAAGAAGTGGAAGAAGAAATTTCAGACATTCAACAGGCGGAAAGTGAAGAAAAAGGCGGTTTTAAGGAATTATTTGAGCCATGGGTACGCCCAGCATTAATCGCTGGTGTCGGTCTTGCCTTTCTGCAGCAGTTTATCGGTACCAATACGATTATTTACTATGCACCAAAAACATTCACAAGTGTTGGCTTTGGTAATTCAGCGGCCATTTTAGGAACCGTCGGAATTGGGGCAGTGAACGTCGTCATGACGTTTGTGGCGATTAAAATCATTGACCGTGTAGGGCGTAAAGCGCTGCTCTTATTTGGGAATGCTGGCATGGTCCTAAGTTTAATTGTCCTGTCAGTGGTCAATCGATTTTTCGAGGGGTCAACAGCTGCAGGATGGACAACCATTATTTGTTTAGGACTCTTCATCGTCATCTTTGCTGTCAGCTGGGGTCCAGTCGTTTGGGTGATGCTTCCTGAGCTGTTCCCAGTACATGTCCGAGGAATCGGTACGGGCGTCTCTACCTTCCTCCTTCATACAGGGAATTTAATCATCTCGCTTACATTCCCAACTTTACTTAGCGCGATGGGTATCAGTAATCTCTTCCTCATTTATGCGGTCATTGGCGTAGGTGCCTTCTTATTTGTGAAATATATGGTGGCTGAAACGAAAGGGAAAAGTCTTGAAGAAATTGAAGAAGATTTAAAAAAGAGGAACCGTGCCGTCACAGGTGAAGAAGGAAAAACGGTGTGAACAATGACCAGCTGCACACATGCAGCTGGTTTTTCTTTGTTAAACAAACGTTTAATTAAGAAAGGACAATCTCTCATCTTCTGAACGTGCTGCATATGACATACATATGGAACAGACGGGCGAAAGGTGGAAATGAGATGAAAGGGAAAACGAGCATTGTCATCCTGACATACAATGAACTGCATTTAACGAAAAAATGTATCGACAGCATTAAGCAGCATACCCGAAGTGACCAATATGAACTCATCATCGTTGATAATGCGTCAACCGACGGGACGAAGGAATATGTGAGAGAGTTGAAAGATGTGATTTTCATAGAAAATGCAGAAAATCGAGGCTTTGCAAAGGGCTGTAATCAAGGAGCGAAAAAAGCGACAGGAGATAGCATTCTCTTTTTAAATAACGATACGATCGTGACGGAAAACTGGCTTTCTCCATTAAGAGAGGCGTTATTTGCATCAGAACGTATTGGGATGGTAGGACCAGTCTCCAATTATGTGAGTGGTCCTCAAATGGTCGAGCCATCGTATACAGATGTGAAGGAGCTCCCAGCTTTTGCGAAGAATTATACGGCTGCGAAAAAAGGTCAGAGAACTTATGTACATCGGCTTGTGGGATTTTGTCTGCTTGTGAAAAGAGAGCTTATTGAAGAGGTGGGTTTATTTGATGAACGGTTCGTGTATGGATCATTTGAGGATGACGACCTTTGTTTGAGATCCTTGCTCAAGGGATATCAGCTGCAAATCGTTCACGATTCATTTGTGCATCATCACGGTCATGCAACCTTTCGAGCAAATCAAGAAACGAACATCTCTACACTGTTTGCAGAGAACAGGCTTCGGTTTTTAGATAAATGGGGCATTGACCTCAATCTGATGGCTCCTCATCCGTACTTTGCGGCTCTGCTGCCTGAAGACGCTGTTTGTGTACTGGATGCGGGATGCGGCGCAGGAGCAACAGGGCTTGAACTAATGAATCGGCAGTCTGTTGACATGTACGGAGTAGAGGCTAATCCATTAAAAGCAGCCATCGCAAAGGCATATTACAAAGAAGTCATCGAGGCAAAAGCAGATAAGTACCCGTGGTTAGAGAAAGAGGCTTTTTTTGATGCGATCATTTTTTCGGATGTTTTAGAGCATGTGTCAGATCCTTGGCACATCATTGAACAAGCACACGCATCTTTAAAGCCAGGCGGCGTGATCATTTGTTGCCTGCCCAACATGATGCATGCAGAGGTGCTTCTCCCGTTAATGACAGGGAATTTTACGTATCAAGATGTAGGAATTTTAGACCGAGGTCACCTGAGGTTCTTCACACCAAATACAATGCGTGCGCTTTTCCCAGACCATTTGTTTGAACGGATGATCGAGCAGAGGATCAATGTTCCGATTAATCAAAACGTCCAATTGTTTTTTGACGAGGTGGCGAGAGTAGGAGTGTCACTTGGCTTTCAAACAAAAGCGTTGACTGATCAAGTGACTCTATATCAGCTTTTACTTGTCGTGCGTAAAAAAGGCGGCTCCCCTTCGGGATAACCGCCTTTTTGCTTTACCATTTAAAGCTTTTTGTTGCACCTTCTGCACCAAAGTTCAAGATGCTGACTTTGACATCGTAATCAATGGCTGCTTCTTGGAAGAGCCTATCCCACTCGGTACCATGCCGATCCCAATAGTCAGGATATTTCATACGGAACTGCTTGTTAAACAATATGGGATCAACGCCCACTTCTTTTTGCACATGATGGACCGCTTTTTGAATGCGTTCTTTAATTTTATGAGCAAAGATCCGCTCAAATCGTTTGATATACTGCTCATCGAATGAGTTTTCAGGAGGATATTGATCCTCAGACAATTTTCCATTAGTTTGTACGCTAATTTTAAAGGATACCTTTCCATTTTTCAGATAGGGCTCGACCTTCGTCTTTGCTTTTTTGATTTCATACGTTATCGGATAACCTTTGTAGGTGGCAGGTACAACGCCACCTGAAATTCGGTCCATCACCCAGTTTAAAGATTGGACATCCTTCGCAGGGATGAAACCGATCAGCTTACGTGTTTTTCCGTGAATGATGCCTGCTCCATCATAAATAAGTTCACCGTCTATCGCATCTACACTTTGCACAAGGAAGCTAACGCCCATCTGAAAGTAATCAGACGCCCGGCCAATACGTGTTGGCGGTGCGATCTTTCCGTTAAAGCTTCGATTTTTGGATGTTTCGAAGATATGCTCAACTGGGACCTTTTGCTGTGATTTCAATTTTTGGTTGATGATTTTTGACGCATCTCCTCGTGTCACGAGGAGATAGCTGCTTCGCCGAACCTCATCATCTCGAATAAAATGATTGAGTGTTCCTTGAATATCGTGTTGCTCCGCCTGGGTTTTACCAAACAAAAAGATTTTCAGGTGATCACTATAGATCGGCGGGTCCTTCAAGGCGACATTACTGACAGCCTCCAGCACATTTTTTCCCTTCGAGACAACATTCACATAGCCGGGAGAATCGGCTTCTTGTGTTCCGCCTGTTTTCGGTACAAGGTTTTGGTAGGTCAGCTTAACGCCATCCTCATCTTCCTCATCAATACCAACACCGCGTACAAACGATAGTTTTTCAATATCCTTTAAATCCCAGCATCCTGCTGATAGAAGGAAAAGACAGCAGGACAAAAAGATGAACATTACACGTCTTCCTCTCATGCAGAACGACCTCCCCATTTTTTGCGTATCATCAGCAGAACAGCTGTAATAAAAGGAATGGCTAAAACCGCGAACAATGCGTAGCCGAGTAAAGTAGAGTAGTAAAAGACTTCATTGATATTTCTCGGAAATAAAGAGAGGGCAGAGGTAATCAAAAACAGCAGCCATAGCAGTCTCGTTACATTGGTCGTCTTAAAGACCGTGTGACAGCCTTTAATCGCAAATTGGAAAAAGCCAAGCATACAAATAAACTGCTGGCACGTCCAGATCGTCAGCAAAAAAATGTCAAATCTTTCAATGAAGACCCCTTCAAGTTCTAGTGCTTGAATGAGGGAGACAGTGGGCCAGGTGAGGGATTTCGTTTCTCCAACGGTCATGGAACCAATCACAATAAAGAGCGTGAGAGAGTAGATAAGTGAGGTAATTCCGACCCCGATCGCAGCGGCCCATTTCGCCTTCGACCATTTGTCTTTATAAATAAGTGGTACAACAAACAAAATGACCTCAAAGCCTGTAAATTGAATAAATGTTTGAGAGAACAAATTACTGAAATCTTTAAACCCGTGTGCCATGACAGGACGTAAATAATCAAAATCGAATATTTTCAGACAAAACAGCATGAGCCCGATGTAAATGATCAAGGCGATGGGATAAATGTACGTGACCAATTTGACGACTGGGAAAATACCGCTTTTCAAATGATAGATCGCCACGAGAAGAAAAATCATCACAATTACTGCCATGGGAGTCGATTCCAGCAGGAAAAATTGGACCACTTCCCCGAGTACACGCGCTTCAAAGCCGACAATGCCTAGTAAATAGGCAATCAGCATTAAATTAAAGAACGTGCCAATGATGGCACCGGCTCCTTTTCTATTTGAGTCAAAAATGGTATCCGGCGCATTTTTTTCAGCAATCCATCCTAACAAAAAAGCAATGAAAGCAAAGATGACTCCCTGTATTAATACAATGATCCAGCCATCAGGGAATCCTGAATTGGCAGAACTGCGAGGAATGGTTAAAATTCCAGCGCCTATCATTGTAGAGCTGCACAGAATGGTGACTTGTAACAATGATAGCTTCTCAGCTCTGTACATCGTTTAATCTCCTTGTCTTTTGAGATTTTTTATTTTTGCTGTTTTCGGTCTCGATTTAAATAGCCCAATTGGTAAACGTACGTACGTATCCTTTAAATCTGAAAACGGTGAAGACAAAACAGGTGTGAAATAGTCAAAACCAAAGGTCTTTAATTGCATCAGGTGACAAAGCACAAATAAATAACACATGATTAAGCCATATAACCCCAACATCGCTGAACTGAAAATAGCCATAAACCGCAAGATACGCAGCGGGAAACTAAAGTCATAGGACGGTGCCGTAAAGTCAGCTAGTGCGGTCAGCGACACAATAATCACCATTAAGGCACTGACGATATTGGCTTGGACAGCCGCCTGACCAATGATGACGCCGCCAATGAGCCCAATTGTCTGCCCGATGGCTCTAGGAAGCCGAAGTCCAGCTTCTCGCAGCAGCTCTATCGTAAAAGACATAAGAATCGCCTCAACAACAGGAGGGAACGGAACATTCTGCCGGCTGCCTGCGATGGTGAGCGCCATCCGTGTGGGTAATAAGCCTGGATGATAAGAAACAAGTGCAATGTAAAGCCCGGGTAAAAAAATCGTGAGCAACACGGCGATATAACGGAGTAAACGTAAAAGAGTCGCGCTAGTCCATCTCTGATAATAATCTTCAGGTGATTGCATCAAGGCTGTAAAGGTCATCGGTAAAATGAGCGCAAAAGGAGTGCCATCGAGTAAAATTGACACTTTTCCTTCAAGCACAGATGCAATCACCCGGTCAGGACGTTCTGTATTTTGAATCTGCGGGAAAATGGAGATGTGGCTGTCCTCAATTAGCTGTTCAATATAGCCGGTTTCAGGGATGTCATCCATTTTGATTTCGGTCATGCGTGATAAAACATCTTCTACTAATTTAGGGTCAACAATATCACGAACGTACACAAGGGCTGCGGACTTTTTATTGCGAGTACCTACATTCACCTTTTGAATGACGAGGTTTGGGTCATTTGCCCGCTCGCGGATTAAAGCCGTGTTTTTTTCAAGATTTTCAATAAAGCCGATCCGAGGCCCTCTTACAAGGACTTCCGATTGCGGCTCTTCTACTTCTCTAAATTGAAAAAGGTTCGTTTGGAGCACAAGTGCTTGAGCCGCGCCATCTACAAATAAAATAGCCCTGCCGTTATATAACTGCTCGATGGCAAGGTTCATATCCTCGAGCACGTCATTTTGGATGCCAAAGAACGTTTTAGACAGGGCTGGAAGCGTACTAGAATCAACCTCGGTGATATCCAGTTCCTTTTGCATGGGTGAAATGATTTGTTTGGAAAGCATCTCAAATTCTGTGAGTCCTTCAACGTACATGAGACATGCAGAGATAGCAGAAGGGCCAAATGAAAATGAGTGGAACACGATATCATCACTTTTCCCGGCAAAGCTTTTGACGCGCTTGATGACGGACGCTATATCTTGTTCAATACGACTTTTCATAATACCTCACCCTCATGTCATGTTTTTTATAGAGTGACTCGGATGGTGGAGAATTATGCAAATAGAAAAAAGAGAATCCCTGCAAATAGGAATTCTCTCGTCTGTTTATCTCGCAAGCCAACCGCCATCAACTGCTAAAATATGACCGTTCAAATAATCAGAGGCTGGTGAGCTAAGGAAAACAGCCGCACCGGCTAGATCCTCAGGCTTTCCCCAGCGCCCAGCAGGAATTCGTTTGAGAATCTCTTCATTTCGATTCTCATCGTCCCGAATGGCTTGCGTGTTATTGGTCGCAATGTAACCAGGAGCGATCGCATTCACTTGTATATGCTGGTTCGCCCATTCGTTTGCAAAAGCTTTCGTCAGCCCTGCGACTGCGTGTTTACTTGCTGTATAAGCGGGGACAAAGACGCCGCCTTGAAACGATAGAAGGGAGGCGATATTGACGATTTTCCCTTGCCTATTTTTCAGCATCTGTCGCCCAACCCTTTGGGTGAGGAAAAAGAGACTATTGATATTCACATCCATGACCGTATGCCAATCTTCCTCCGAATAATGAGCGGCCTGCTCTCTTTTAATGGTGCCAGCATTATTGATTAAAATATCGATCGTATGCTTTTGTAACATGGCATCGACAGCCTGCTTTGCAGTTTGAGGGTCGGAAAAGTCAACCTGAACCGCATGAAACGAGCGGCCCGCCTGTTCGACTAGTGTTTTCGTTTCCTCAAGCGGTGTGTGGTGGTATGTGCCGATAATATCTGCGCCTGACCTGGCAAGCGCCACAGCAATGCCCTGCCCAATGCCGGTTCCAGGACCTGTCACAAGGGCTGTTTTGCCTTCAAGAGAAAAGAGGGACGCTACATAGGATGCTGTCGTCATCACATTACCTCAGCTGGTCCATTGGGACAAAGTCCATATCTTTAAACGTATAGTTCTCGCCCGCCATCGCCCAAATAAATGAATAATTCGATGTACCCGAGCCTGAATGAATGGACCAGGCAGGAGAAATGACCGCTTCCTCATTGGCCACAACGAGGTGTCTTGTTTCAGATGGCTCCCCCATAAAATGAAAGACACGAGCATCTTCTTCGATATCAAGATATAAGTACACTTCCATACGCCGATCATGAATATGAGCGGGCATCGTATTCCACGTGTTATTGGTTTCAAGCTGAGTGATTCCCATCATGAGCTGACAGCTTTGGATACCGTTTGCGTGGATGACTTGATACAGGTTTCGTACGTTTGAAGCAGACGCTTCCCCTAAGTGATTCGGTGTTAATTCAGCGATGGCTGCTTTTTGCGTAGGGTACGCTTGATGAGCTGTGGCTGATACAAGATAGAACTTGGCTCCCTCGCCTGATGAACTAGCAAACTGTACATCTTCGTGTCCAAGCCCAATATATAAGAAATCTTTGTGCTCCAGTACAAAGGCTTCACCATCAACAGTGACTGTTCCTTGACCGCCGACATTTACAATGCCGATTTCTCGTCTTTCAAGGAAATATTCCGTACGTAGAAAGTCGCCCGCATCTAATTTGAGCGGCTCTGCAGATGGCATGACTCCGCCAATCACCACGCGGTCCTCATGTGAATAGTAGAGCTTTAATTCACCGCTGACGAATAGTGTAGGAATATGAAAATGACGACGAAGTTCCTCTGTTGTAAAACGTTTGACCTGCTCAGGGTGTACAGCATAACGATTTTCCATTTGAAATAAGCCTCCCTTTCCATCTGAAACAAAGTATGGGTATTTTATTTGGTATCGGTTTCAAGGGAAATTTTAGAGGAAAAAGAGAGTGCCGTCAACTGTTATTTTGAAATCGCTTTCTTTTTGTTTATTTAAATGGTTTTTTGTCATCTCCAATCAAAAAAATCTTCTGGAATTTAAGAAATTATGATATGCTCTTTTTAAGTTATTTGAAATCGGTTTCGAAACAAATGAGAAGATATTGATTGTGGGAGTTTTTTGAATGAAAGAGAAAAAGCAAACGAAAGTGACCATCAACGAAGTGGCCGCTTATGCAGGTGTTTCAAAATCAACTGTATCCAGATATATCAATGGCAGAACAAATGAAATTTCTACTGAAAAGGTCAAAAAAATTAAAAAAGCCATTGAGGAACTGCATTATCGTCCGAGTCAGCTCGCTCAAGGTTTGAAAGTAAGAAAAAGCAAGGTCATTGGGTTTATTGTAGCCGACATTACGAATCCATTCTCTGTAGCGACACTTCGCGGAGTCGAAGAAATTTGTGATGAATATGGATACAGCATCATGGTATGCAACACAGATAACCGGCCAGAAAAAGAACGAGAAATGCTCCTCAAGCTGAATGCGCATTATATTGAAGGGCTCATCATCAATACGACAGGCAAGAACAATGACATTTTGCAGGATTTTAAGAAAGACGGTGTGCCGATTGTTCTTGTTGACCGGAAATTATCTGAACTAAAAGTCGACACAGTGACAACGAATAACCGTGATATCACGATCCAGTTGCTTCAACAAATGTATGAGAGAGGCTATGAACACATCGCCTTCTTTACTGAGCCGGTCGATGGGATCAGTCCTCGTGAAGAACGAAAAGAAGCATATGAACAGACAGCCATGAGTAAACATAAGAAGCCTATCATTGCAGAAATTGATTTGAAACAAAAGGAACAACTGAGAGAAGAGCTTGTCCATTTTGTCCAATTAAGCCAGCAGAAAAAAGCAATTTTAGCAGCCAATGGATTACTTATGCTGAAGCTGATCAGTGAGCTTGTAGAACTCGGGTTAAAGATTCCAGAAGATATAGGCATCGCAGGCTTTGATGATACAGAATGGTATAAGCTGATTGGGCCTGGAATCACAACGGTTGCCCAGCCATCTCATGAAATGGGGAAAGCCGCCATGCAAAAAATCAAGACTCGGCTTGAAGGGGATGAAAGTGCGCCCCAAACCATTCAGCTTGATGGAGAAATCATCGTAAGAAAATCCTTATAAACAACAGACAGAGAAGAGTATACATACGTGCATGCTCTCTCTTTTTCAACTAATTTGAAACCGGTACCGAGAAAGGGGAGAAATGAGTGAAAGCATTGGATGCGGTCACATTTGGGGAATCAATGGCGATGTTTTACGCAAAAGAAGCCGGAGAGCTTCATCAAGTGCATACATTTCAAAAGGCGCTTGCTGGTGCCGAAAGTAACGTAGCAGTCGGTTTGGCGAGGCTAGGTTTTGATGTGGGATGGATGAGCAAAGTCGGAGCAGATTCACTTGGCACATTTATTTTAGAAGAGCTTCAAAAAGAAGGAGTCGATACAAGAGCAGTGATCCGTTCAAATGATGGGTCTCAAACAGGGATTTTACTTAAATCCAAAGTGATAGATGGAGACCCTGATGTCACGTATTATCGTAAAGGCTCTGCTGCGAGCACAATGAGTCCAAGCGACTTTCCCGCGAATTATTTCAAACAGGCAGGACATCTCCATATGACAGGTATTCCGCCTGCATTATCCAGTGAAATGAGAGCGTTTTCTTTTCATGCTCTTCAAAAAATGAAAGAAGCAGGCAAAACCATTTCATTTGATCCAAACCTTCGGCTGCAGCTATGGGAAGAGGAGGAAGATATGATCCATACAGTGAATCAGATGGCTTTTCAAGTGGATTGGTTTTTTCCGGGGCTTGCAGAAGGGCAAAGGCTCACAGGCTGTCACGAGCCGGAAGAGATTGCAGATGTTTATTTGCAAAAAGGCGTCAAGCTTGTGGTCATTAAGCTCGGTGCAGAAGGTGCTTTTTATAAAAGTACATCCAGTCAGGGGATTGTGAGCGGCTTTTATGTGTCAGATGTCGTGGATACAGTCGGTGCCGGTGATGGGTTTGCCGTGGGGGTTATCAGCGGGTTACTGGACGGTTTATCATATGAAAAATCTGTGACAAGAGGCAATGCTGTAGGGGCTCTTGCGGTGATGTCTCCAGGCGATAAGGACGGCCTGCCTACTCGGGAAGAGCTTCAGGCCTTTATGAAAGAAGCCAAGCGATATCACAGACGGGAATATATGAAGGAGGATGAAGGATATGGGAAAGTCAGCAAGTTTGAGCGTTAAAGAACGTCTCGCGGCTTGTAAGCTGATCGCAGTGGTGAGAGCGGAGAGCGAAGCAGAAGGCATTGAGATCATTGAGCGTTTAAAGAAAAAAGGCGTTCGTGCCATTGAAGTGACGTATACCACGCCCAATGCTGAACACATCATCGCATCCTTTCAGCATGAGCAAGATCTGATTGTAGGAGCAGGCACAATCACCACCCTTCAGCAGGCGCAATCAGCCATTGACGCAGGCTCACAATTTATTGTCAGTCCAGGGTATCTCCCTGTCATTGGAGAGCATCTCTCATTTCACGACACACTCTATGTACCAGGTGTCCTCACCCCAAGTGAAATCATGCAGGCAAAAGCAGCTGGATACTGCTTGCTCAAACTTTTTCCAAGCGGCTCCTTCGGTTTATCCTATATGAAAAACTTACAAGGCCCATTTCCAGACATTGAATTTATTCCAACGGGGGGAATTCATCCAGCTGATGTGCCAAAATGGCTGAAAGCAGGCGCAGTGGCAGTAGGGGTCGGAAGTCAGCTTGAAAGCAGTACGGCAGAAGAATTACAAGCGGTTCTTTCTTCATAAATAGGCGCTATCAAATGAACAACTGGCAGATGAATGCCGGTTGTTTGTTCGTTTATCTGACATAACAGCAGGTGAATGCTGACTCTTCACGTGTCAGCTTAGAGACAGGTGCGATGTCTTTTTTCGAGCCAGCAAGAAAACTATATGAGAGTGTTGGGTTTTATATTTGTCCGCCTTTCGGTTCATATCAAGAAGATCCAAACAGTTTATTTATGACAAAGGAATTATAGAGGTCGAGAGAGTATGCTTATAAGCAGCTCTTTTTTTATGCGCAATTTTTGAAAGGGGGAGGATGTGGTGAAAGTATCAAAGTGGATCGGGGTGAGTGCCTTTCTCACTTTTTGTGTCGTATCTGTCATTTTTTTAACATCATTAGGTCAAGATTTATTTAAAATTGAAAGCGCTTCCGAAAAAGCGTCGACAACCTATCAATATCACTTTGTCCTTGTACCGGAGGAACTTGATAATGAATATTGGCAGCTGGTACAAAAGGGAGCTGCTGATGCGGCAGCCGCTCATCGCGTGTATTTAGAATATTTGGGTCCGAAGCAAGCCGATATAGACGACCATTTGAAAACCATTGATATGGCAATCGCAGGGCATGTCGATGGCATTATGACACAGGGACTTGATGCGAAGAAATACAAACCGCTTTTTCAGAAGGCGAGGGATAAAGGCATTGATGTTGTCACCGTTGATACGGATGCAGAGGGGAGCAAGCGTCAAGTGTATGTAGGCACAGACAATTATTATTCTGGCTTTATCGCAGGACAGGCACTCATTGCAGATACAAAAGGCGAACAGTATGTAGGAATTGTCACAGGCAGGCTTGATGCCGTTCATCAAAAGCAGCGCGTCAAAGGGTTTCGAGACGCCGTCGCCGTTGAAAAACGCATTCATATTGCTGGAATAGAAGAATCAGCCATTACCAAATCAGGGGCCTCCGGTGCCGCGTATAAACTATTAAACGATCATGCGAAGCTAACTGCATTTTACGGTACGAGTGCATTAGATGGTGCAGGTATCATTCAAGCAACAGCGCAATATCAATCGTCTACAGATGTCTATGTACTCGCATTTGATACGTTACCAGATACGATTCAGGCGCTCGATGATGGAGAGATTGATGCAGTCGTTGTTCAGCACCCTTATGAAATGGGCTACCAAGCAGTGGAATCGCTTGTGCGTTTGCAGAAAGGTGAAAAAGAAGAACCGCTTCAGTACACAGGAACGAGTGTGATTCGGCGCGAGGATCTGCCGCTGCAGCAAACAGACAGAAGGCAGGGGGTCCAGCCGTGAGAAGGATTCGAAGTAAGTTGCTACTGGCATTTTTAATCCTTGTGTTTGTTGGTAACGTGGCCGCTTTTTTCGTCTATTGGAGCAGCTCGAATATCACATCAGAATATAGCAGAAGCTTTCGTTCTTTTCTCCTGCTTAATGATATATCGACAGAGGCAAAAACGATGTATGAAAAGGTCAATGCGTATGCGATTGAAAAGGATCAGCAGTTTGCCAAAGAATATCTAGCTTCAAAACAAATAATGAAATCCTACGACCAGGCATTGCGAAAAGATGCCGGGCTTCATGCGGCAATTCCTTCTATTGAAAAATATCAATATATGATGCGGACGCTCATCAATGAAAGTGATGCGACCATGACACATGTAAAAGAAGGGAAAATCAAAGAATATGCAGCAAGTGTAAGGGAGGTGAGAACCGTCTCCTCCTACATACAAGAGCAAACGATGACCCTGCTTGATGATGAATTGTCTGAGTATCAAGTACTCTATCAATCTCTGCAAAAAAGACACCAAACCTATGCGCTCTTTACCTTATGTTTGTTTACGCTGTCCATTGGGGTCGCCTTATGGATGGCGTATATGATTGCTGGCGGGATATCAAGACCGATCGTCCATCTCTCTCGAAGCGTAAAGGAAGTATCCGAAGGGAACTTTGATGGAGCGAACTTGCATGTCACCTCAAAGGATGAAATTTCTGTATTAAATGAGGCTTTTCAGCGAATGCGTCAAGAGATGAAAATGATGATTGAAGAGATGAAACAAAAGGCAGCCTTAGATCAAAAAATCAAAGACATGAAGCTGAAAACGCTGCAAAACCAAATGAACCCACATTTTTTATTTAATACATTAAACATCGTCTCACGCATGGCTTACTTAGAATCAGCGGATGCCACATCGAGGTTGATCCAATCCGTTTCCACTCTCATGCGTTATTCGCTGTCAGCTCTCAGTGCATCCGTTACGCTCGAACAAGAAGTAAAAGTGGTCAAAGAATATTTTCATATACAAGAAACAAGATTTGCCGATCGTATCACATGCAAAACGACCATAGATGAATCGTGTTTATCTGTACATATCCCAAGTCTCACCTTACAGCCGCTTGTTGAAAATGCCTTTATTCATGGCGTTGAACCGAAGGAGGAAGGCGGGCTTGTCGAGCTCTCGATCTATCAAGAAGGCGGCTATGTGATGATTCGGATTCGGGACAATGGGATGGGAATCAATGAACAAGAGAAAAGGAGATTGCTATCAGAAAAAGAAGAGGAAGATCCAAACATCTTGAGTAAAGGGCACTCGACAGGGATCGGTCTTCGAAATGTGATGTCAAGGCTGCATTTGTTTTACGGGGTAAAAGATGCCCTTCAAATTGACTCAAAGCCAAACGAAGGCACCACCATTCAATTGGCTATTCCGATGAAGGAGGGACCTGCATGCTGAACGTGCTGATTGTGGATGATGAAAAAATAGAACGACTAGCGATGCGGAAGTTCATGACGGATTGGCTTCCAGAGTGTCATATCGCAGGAGAAGCTGAAAATGGAAAAAAGGCGGTTGAATTCGTGCGGACTGAGCCCGTTCATCTTGTGCTCATGGATATTCAGATGCCTGGAATGGATGGACTCATAGCGATCAAGCAAATCAAAGCGATCAGTCCTCATACAAAATTTATTATGCTGACAGCCTACGATACGTTCGATTATGCCAAGCAAGCGATGCAAGAAGGGGTGAAGCAATATCTCGTCAAACCGGCTGACAAAGATGAAACCATCACCGCCATTCGAACGGTTGCGGCAGAGATTCAGCAGGAGGCGTCTCAGCGGCAGGCGGTGGCGGCCGGGCAGCAGTCAAAGTGGCTTGAAGCTCATGTCATAAACGGTCAATCCTATACCTCTACGGAGTTTCAACAACTGTTTCATGAATTCGAAGCAGGTCTTGTCATCGCTGTGCAGCGGACAATCGGGGATCAGCTGTTGATGGATTTACAGACATCTCCCCTTTTTCATACGGTACCGATTCAGGTGAGTGGTGAGTTGTTTACATGTCTCATTTATCGTCACCAAGCGCCTGGTCATTTAAAGGCAGATGTCCTACAGGCGATTCGAACTGCCACCACAAACGATCAGCCTTTACCTGTCGTTGGCATAGGACACCCGGTCTCAAATCCGCTTTATCTTCAGAAAAGTGCAGCAGAGGCGAAGCTTGCCTATTATCAGCGAAAAAAGAGCCCCGGCGTTGTTCGTTATGGTTTTTACCAAACAGAAGAACAGTCTCATCCATTGATCCATCTGCCGGAGCTTGCAGACGATATGATGCAGGCAATGGAAGAAGGGAGAAGAGAGGATGCGCTCGCTTTATTCGATGCCTTTGAGCTAGAGGGGGCGACCCTTTCACAACTAAAAGAGCTGCTGATTTTATTTAAATCACGGCTACGAACAGACTGGCCAATATTAACGATCAGCACCGCAGTTGAATGCCGTCAGTGCTGTGAATATTTATTTGACGTGTACGAAGCAAGAAACCAGACTGTGAATGATATCGAGCGGGCAAAGCGATACATCAAAACGCATTTTTGTGAACAGATCACGCTGGAGCAGACTGCCGCCTATGTTGATTTAAGTCCAACCTATTTCACAAAACGGTTTAAAGACGAGACAGGGCTGACATTTAAAGAGTATGTGACCACCTGCCGGCTGGATAAAATCAAACAGCTTCTCAAAGACAGCTCGCTTAGTTTAAAAGAAATTACTTATCAGGCAGGATATACAGACCCCAATTACGTCAGCCGTGTGTTTAAGAAGATGGTGGGTTGTTCACCGAAGGAATATCGAAAACAGACCGTAAAAAAATGAAGAATTTCATAAAAAAGTGAAGAAGTTTGCCTAAAAAAAAGCAAGGATCTGCCATTATACTTATTATGATAACGCTTACAAAATAGGGATGGGGGATCAATCATGAAGGTTAAATTAGGCTTTACGCTGTTAGTGCTTTGTATGCTTATCGTCACTGCCTGTAGTTCATCGACGAGCTCAGGTGCGAAAAAAGAGGGCGGAGCAGAGAAGCTCGATATTTTTTCTTGGTGGACTGGAGCAGGTGAAGAGGACGGACTGAAAGCACTTATTCAATTGTTTGAAGAGAAAAATAAAGATATCCCAATTGAAAATGCAGCCGTCGCAGGTGGTGCTGGTACAAATGCAAAGGCTGTTCTGACTAGCCGAATGCAAGGAAATGACCCGCCAGCTACATTCCAAGTACATGGCGGAGCGGAGCTGAATGAGAGCTGGGTCGCAGCAGGCAAAATGGAGCCGCTGGACGATCTATATGAAAAAGAAGGCTGGAAGGACAAATTTCCGGAATCACTCATCGACCTTGTCAGCAAAGATGGGAAAATCTATTCAGTACCAGTGAATATTCATAGGGGCAATGTGCTTTGGTATAACAAGAAGGTATTTGATGATGCAGGCTTAGAGCCGCCAACGACCTTTGATGAATTTTTCAAAACAGCAGATGCATTAAAGAAAAAAGGCATTACACCGCTTGCACTTGGTGATAAAGAGCCTTGGGCAGCGACGCATTTGTTTGAGAGTGTGCTTCTCGGCGTTTTAGGCGCTGATGGATATCAAAAACTTTGGGCTGGCGACATGAAAATGGATGACGCAAAAGTGAAGGAAGCGGCAGACATCTTTGGACGTATGCTTGAATATGTCAATGATGACCACAGCTCACGTAACTGGCAGGATGCCTCGCAGCTCGTAGCAAAAGGGGAAGCTGCAATGAATGTCATGGGCGACTGGGCGAAGGGGTACTTTGTGAATGATCTGGAGTTGAAGGTGAATGAAGACTTTGGATACGTGGCGACTCCTGAAACAGAGGGAAGCTTTATGGTGATCACCGATACATTTGGACTGCCAAAGGGCGTGAAACAGCCAGAAAACGTGAAGAAATTCTTATCTGTCTTAGGATCTGTGGAAGGACAGGATGCATTTAATCCGCTGAAGGGATCGATTCCGGCACGTGTGGATGCAGATGTTTCTAAATATGATGAATACGGAAAATCGGCGATGAAGGCATTTAAAGAATCAAAGCTGGCGCCGTCTCTCGCGCATGGTTCAGCTGCTGAAGAAGGGTTTGTGACAAAAGCGAATCAAGCCGTCAATATCTTCGTCACACAAAAAGATAGCAGCCAGTTTGTTTCATCTTTAAAAGATTCAATGAAATAAAGACGAGGAGGCGGCGACTAAGCACCGCCTCTTTTTTAAAAAGGAGTGTAGCTTCATGCGTATGGATACATCGCCGATCACAAAAGCAGCAACACCTAAAGTCAAACGTGTTCAGAAAAAATGGAGTGGGGATCAGCTGCTTGCGCTTCTATTTTTAGCCCCGTCGGCTGTGTTGTTATTCATCTTTGTTTACGGCTTTATTGGCTGGACAGGGTATGTGTCATTATCAAATTGGACCTCGCTTGTTCCTGATTTCTCTTTCGCAGGGCTTCAAAACTATATGATGCTGTTTCAAGATTTCCGCTTTCAGTCTGATCTTCGGAACACGGTCTTTTTTACTCTATTCTTTATTGGAGCCGTTATTGCCTCTGGGCTCGCACTTGCGATTTTACTAGATCAGAAGATCAAGGGTGAATCTCTATTTCGGAATTTATTTTTCTTTCCAATGGCCCTTTCCTTCGTTGTGACAGGGGTCGTCTGGCAATGGATTTTAAACCCGTCCACTGGGGTGAATCTATTTTTAAAGACGCTTGGTATCCAGCCTAAGTGGTACACGGATACGAACATTTTAGCCGGATTTGTCTGGGGGAAAATTGAGTTTGGTATCCCTGCGGCAATGATTGCCGTCGTGATTGCAGCTGTTTGGCAGATGACTGGATTTTCTCTAGCGATGTATTTGGCTGGTTTTAGAGGCATTCCAGAGGAAGTAAGAGAGGCTGCTAGAATGGATGGCGCAACCGAGTGGCAGATTTACCGGAAGATTATTTTTCCTCTATTAAAACCGATTACTGCAAGTGTCATTATCATCATGGCTCATATTTCATTAAAGATTTTCGATTTGATTTACTCGATGACAGGACCGGGTGCAAACTTTGTCACAGATGTTCCGGGTGTTTACATGTTTGAAATGACCTTTAGAGGAAACCATTATGCAGGCGGTGCCGCCATCGCGATTGTTATGCTGATCTCTGTTGCGGTCTTTATCGTGCCATATCTCCTGTCGAGCCGAAAGGGGGCGTCATCATGACAGCTAGATGGTTTGTCCGTCCAGTCTTTTATGCTTTATTGATTTTGTTCAGTCTCTTTTTTCTGATGCCAGTCTATGTCATGCTCGTCACAAGCTTGAAGCCATTAAGTGAAGTGACCCTTGAGAAAATGTGGGCGCTGCCGTCAACACTCGATTTTTCAAGCTATCAAATCGCATTTGAAAAGCTAGCGCCCAATTTAATGAATTCTCTTTATCTAGTCATTCCGGCTACCTTATTGTCAGCTGTCTTAGGGGCGATGAATGGCTATGTCCTATCAAAATGGCGTTTCAAAGGGTCAGAAGGGGTCTTTACACTGATGCTGTTTGGAATGTTTATTCCATATCAAAGTATCCTCATTCCACTCATTCAATTTTTACGCGAAGTCGGATTGTATAATTCGATTCCAGGTTTGGTGCTTGTCCATGTCGTATATGGACTCCCAATCACAACGCTCATGTTTCGAAACTTCTATGTGAGCATTCCTGATGAAATGATTGAATCGGCAAAAATGGACGGTGCAGGATTTATCGGGATTTTCAGACATATGATTCTTCCGCTTTCGATCACAGGATTTGTTGTGGTCGCGATTTGGCAGTTCACAAATGTATGGAATGAGTTCTTATTTGCAGTCACGATGACCACTGCAGAGCATCAGCCAGTGATGGTTGCCTTGCAAAATCTATCTGGCAGTCAAATTGTGCAATGGAACGTCCAAATGGCAGGGGCGATATTGGCCGCACTGCCGACACTTTTGGTTTATATTCTGCTCGGAAAATACTTTGTCAAAGGGCTTCTCGCAGGCTCTGTCAAAGGATGAAATATTTTTGTGTTATCGTTTTCATTTGGTGTACTGAAAGGATTGACTTCTCTTTAGATAGCGTCATAATAAAAGTTGAGACTTGCTAGTTTTCATCAAGTTTGGCAAGGATTATCAAAGGGTAGCAAAGGGAGGAGTCATCCTGAATGAAGCAGTCACCAATTTTTTTACTGCCTGAATTGAAGGAGAGAATATGGGGAGGTACAGCCTTAAGAGATCAATTTGGCTATGATATTCCTTCTGATCAAACGGGAGAATGCTGGGCAATTTCTGCTCATCCAAACGGACCAAGTGTCGTGCAAGACGGTCCATATAAAGGGAAAACGCTGATCGAACTATGGGACAATCACAGAGAATTGTTCGGGGGAATAAAAGGCGATCGATTCCCGCTGTTAACCAAAATTTTAGATGCAAACCAAGACTTGTCCGTTCAAGTTCATCCAGATGATGATTATGCGGAAAGACATGAAAATGGCGAGCTTGGAAAAACAGAATGCTGGTATATCATTGACTGCAAAGAAGGAGCAGAAATGATCTATGGGCACAATGCAAGAACACGAACTGAGCTTGTGACCATGATGAACAGTGGAGATTGGGAAGGTCTTTTGCGTCGTGTGAAGATTAAGCCTGGTGATTTTTATTATGTGCCAAGCGGTACCATTCATGCGCTGTGCGAAGGAACGCTTGTCCTCGAAACGCAGCAAAGCTCAGATACAACCTATCGAGTATATGATTATGAACGAAAAGATCAGAATGGCAATGAACGTGAACTTCATTTTGCGCAAGCCATTGATGTCACAACGGTTCCCCATGTAGATGGTTATGCAGATGAATCAGTTGAAACACGCCGTGGGCTGACCATTCGAACTTTTGTTGAAGCAGAGTATTTCTCTGTGTATAAATGGGAAATTGATCAAGCAGTAGAGCTTTCGCAAGATTATCCATTTTTGCTGTGCAGTGTAATTAGCGGGGAAGGGGCTCTAACGCATGATGGACATACATATCCACTGCCTAAAGGGGCTCATTTTATCCTGCCAGCTGAAACAGGGAGCTTCTCAATTGAAGGAACTTGTGAACTGATTGTATCGCATATATAAAGGAAAAGAGGACTTCGACGGGGTCCTCTATTTTTCTATTGCATAAATGACTTGAAAGAGTACTTGTTTTTGTCGATAAAGAGATTAGTAGACTATTATGCAAAGTAAGAGAGGGACAGTGAACGTGAAAAAAACCATCAAGATTATGTTACTCGCAGCTGCCTTTGGTATGACAATACAGACGGGCAAAGAAGCGCAAGCAGCCTCCTATGTCGATCAATCCATTTATACGATGAACACCTCAAAGGTATTTACAACAGAATCAGAAGTAAAAAAAGCAGTGGAAACATTGAAGAAGGACAAAAAGTGGACAGCCACTTATCAAACCTCAGGAAACACGTCGACCTATCAGCTCACTGCCTCAGGATATGAGTCACAAGCAGCAGCGAGTGCAAGTGCAGCTGCATTAAAAAAAGAGACGGGCATGAGCGGTACAGTGTCGCCAGTAGGTGACCGGCTTCCTTTACAAAAGGTCGTATCTGACCCCGTCAATGATCAAGCTCAGGCGAAAAAGCTCTCGCTCGAGCTAACGAAAACATCAGGACTTAATAGCACCTATGAAGTCATCAATCAAAGCAGACCTTCTTATCAGGTCATTTCAGGAACCATTGATTCTGAAACGAAAGTCAAAAGTATTCAAACCGAATTACAAAAGCAGGCCGGTGTCACCAGTACATACCAAACTGAAAACAAAGCTGGCACTGTGTATCAGTTGATTTCAGGCGGTATCGTTGGACAAAGTAAAGCGAATACGATCCTACAAGGCTTTCAAAAGGAGTCTGGTTTAAAAGCGGTGCTTCAAACGGTGACAGCAGGCAAGCCATATTACATCGTCACATCAGCTGCACAAGTGAGCCAGTCAAAAGCACAGACGCTTCTTACCCAGCTCCAAAGAGAAGCAAAGATCAGCGGGAAGATTCAAAAGACAGGCGCTTTAAAAAATGTGTATCGCTTGGAATCAGGCTATTTCAAAGACAACAAACAAGCATCCTCAGCTGCGGCCCAGATTAAGAAACAAACCGGCGCTACAGGGACTGTGCAGCGAGTGGGAAAAACAAAAAATTATATCGTGAAGCTCAATCAACTGAACGATACAGCATACGGAAAAACGGTGGCCTTTTTCAAGAAAAAGAAATGGCGCTACACATCAAAAAAGATCTCTTCTACACAGCCATATCAAGTAGTGACTGGAAACCTATTGGGAGATGATCAAGCGAAAAAAGCAGCAGCTTTCTTCCAAAAGAAAAAGGTATCAGCGACAACGAAAAAAACAGGTAAAGCATCTGACAGCACGTATCGACTTGTCGTCAATCAATCAGCGGACCAAGCGAAAATAAATAAAGGTGCCGCATATTTAAAAACGCAGAAGGTGACAAGCAGCATCACAACAAGTAAGGGACAAGCTGTCAGCAAAACGTATAGTCTCAAGACAACACCTGTATATGAGCAAAGTAAAGTCAAGCAGGCTCAAGAAATTATCAAGAAAAATGGCGTTGCCAGCAGTACAAAAACGCTGACAGAAGCGGTTAAACAATACCGGATCACGACAGAGCCGACGGTGAATCAGACAAAACTGAATCAAGCGCTAAGCTATTTAACGAAACAAAAAATGAAAGCAGCTGCTCAAAAAACAGGCGCAGCTGATTATGCTCAATATCAGATCAAAACCGGTGCCATCTCAACAGCCGCATTGCGCGATCAAGGCATGGCATTTTTCAAAAAACGGAATGAACCAGCTGCTTATCAAACAACAACGAAGCCAACCTACAAAATCAACATTACGCAGCAATTCACAGGATTACCAACTGTAAATGCAGCGATTGCTTTTGTGAAAAGTCAATATGGCTGGACAGCTACAGCTGTAAAAATCAAAAATGGCCCAATGGTCATGCAAACGAACTACAACCTCACTGTCAATGAGATGGTGAACAAGCAAATGAAGGTGTCACCACAGACCGATGGCGCAGCCTATGTATATGCACCATATGTCGACACGGCGACGTCAACTGTGAATACGGACGGCTTAAATGTTCGTTCGACACCTGATTCGAGCTCTGCAAGCAACATCGTGGCACAGCTGAATAAAGGAGCAAAAGTGAAACAGCTTGGGAAAGAAGGAAACTGGATCAAGATCAGCCTTGGCTGGAGAAATGCAAGTGCAGCAGAGGTGCAAAAATATGTAGACCCAGCCAATATTGCGGAGGGCACTCAATCTTATTTTCAATTTCTGAAACTCTCTGAAGCTGCGAATCTCAATCCGGCAGAAGTGAATTCAAAGATTCTAGCAGGCAAAGGGATTCTTGCAGGTAAAGGACAAGCCTTTATTACTGCAGCGAAAACGTATCATATCAACGAAATTTATCTCATTTCTCACGCGTTGCTTGAAACAGGTAACGGAGGTTCTATTTTAGCGAATGGTACGATGTTTAATGGAAAGAAAGTATATAATATGTATGGCATTGGCGCATACGACAGCAATCCGAATTACCTCGGTGCGAAATATGCGTATGAACAGCAATGGTTCACGCCAGAGGCAGCCATTATTGGCGGGGCAAAATTCATTGGCAACAGCTATATCAATCACGCCACATACAAACAAGATACGATTTATAAAATGCGCTGGTCTAGTGCAGCGACTCATCAATATGCAACAGATATTGGCTGGGCATATAAGCAAGTCACTCGTATGTATAGCTTGTATAACTTACTTGATAACTATACGCTGTATTACGATATCCCGGTTTATAACAAATAAAAAAACGTCCGTGCTTCCTAATGAGAAGCCGGACGTTTTTTGTGTAAGAGCTGCTGTTCAATAAAGGATAAGAGTTGCTCACTAGACCTTCCCTTTGAATATTGATTCCATTCCTCGGCGAAGGTTTTGATTCGTTTTAGTTGATCTGATTCATTTAGATGAAGCAGCTCCTTCAAGAGCATGTCTTGAGTGACGCAAGCCTTCCCAGGAATGATGTCCTCATACCGATCGACTAAACCGCGTTTCTCTCGATAAGTGTCTAAGTCATAAGTGAAGAATAAAACAGGCTTTTCAAGCAGCGCATATTCAAACACAATCGATGAGTAATCTGTGATCAGGACATCGCATGCACAAAGCAATGGATAAAGCGGCTGATCGGACACATCAAATACCCATTTATCGTCTGTTTCCGCCTTCGCTAAATGTTTGACCGCAGGATGAAGCTTGACGAGCAGAATATAATCGCCGTTTAGCTCTGTTTGCAATTGCTCCTTTGAAAAAGGCAGGACAAGCCCGTCCATTGCAAAGTCTCGATAGGTCGGTGCATAAAGCAGGATCTTTTTCCCTTTAGGAAATTCGTTTGGCTTCAAGGAAGACGGGCGCTGATCATAGTACACATCCGTCATCGGGACCCCAGTTGGTAAAAAACGTTCATCATTGACTCCAAACGAAGACTTAAAAATCTCGTGCATATGATCTGAGCCTGTAACGATATAATCGAAAGATGCATAGACTCGTTTGAACCGTTTGATGTCACGACGACTTCGTTCCGAATTGGAAGCATCTTCAAGACCGAATTTTTTCAACGCCCCATTAGCATGCCATACTTGAATACAGGTGGTAGAAGGACGTTTTCTGAGTACGCTTGTCATGAGAAAGTAGTTATCTGTCACGACAACCTTGCTTTTAAACATCGTATAAATACATTGAATGAGATGGAGAGGATTTTTTTCATGAAAATAGCGAAATGACAGATGAGACTCGTCCTTTTCTATCGCAGAAGCATGCTTCGTATAGAGGACAGTAAGCTTCATCGTCATGTTCGCCTGTTGTTGATAAGTATCAATAAGAGCAGCTGCATTCTCTTGAAATGAAACGAGCAGCGTCACCTGGTTTTCCCGTGGTTTGACGCCGCTCATCAGCCATCCAATGAAAGAAACGAAAGCTGCATAGCATGAAATGATCATTGAGCGTATATTTATCATTGGTCAGTCTCTCACAGCTGCTTCGTCTGATCCTTTACTTGCTCAGGATAGTAACGTTTTTTCCCTTTGTTTTCTTTCAATACGGCAAAAGCGTATTTAGGAATATTCAGCATTCGTTTCCATCTCCATGGATTCACAACAAGTCTGTACAGCCATTCTGTATTTGTTTTAATCATCCAGCGTGGTGCACGCTTCACCGTTCCGCTAAATACATCAAAGCTTCCGCCTAAACCGATGCAAACAGCCTGCGGGAATAAATGACGGTATTCATAAATAAAGTTCTCCTGATTTGGATATCCTAAAGCAACGAACACCATATCTGCTTTCGAGCGAGCGATTTGCTTTGCTACGAAACGTTTATCGGCTTGATAACCGTCACAGCTGCCTGCAATGACCACATTTGGATATTCCGTATCAATTCGCTGTTTAACAGCCTCAAGCACTTCTTTTTTTGCCCCATATAAAAAGATACTTTTAGACTGCTTGTTTGCTAGATCAAGCATAGACATGAAGACATCAAAGCCAGCAATTCTTGACTTCAGCGGACTTTGTGTCAAACGTGACATCAAGACGACGCCTACACCATCCGGCAGCACATAATCCGCAGAAGAGACAACTTGATGATACGCATGATCCTTCATAACAGCATAGCCAATCTCTGGATTGACAGTCGCAATCATGGCGCCTCTTCTTTGAGAAATATGATGGTGATTCATATAGCTAATAAATTCATCTAGGTCGCCGTTTACATAAGAAAGGTTAGAGACCACTTCTGTTTGCATTGTTTAGACCTCCTTTTTCATCTTGTTATCTATGAACGTTCATTGTAAATTCATTCTTCGTCTACACATCATTTTATCACAGATGCTCCATGAAATATTAACAATAACTTTACAAACCTTTAAATTTCATGACATTTTCATCAATTCATAATGAGGCTGATGCGAGAAACATTGATTCTTCGGACTTTTCCTTCTGCGCCCAATAAATTGGAAATAGTTTGTCTTTACATCTGCTTAACGTTTGATGGGCGCTGTGATATAATGAGGTTCCGAAGAGCGAAAAAACACGAACGAAGATTATAGGATTACGGATAAACATTACTGCATGAAAGCAGTTGAATAAGGAATGAAGAAAGGAGTTCATGTTTGCAATGAAGAAAGTTATTACTTACGGTACATTTGATTTATTACACTGGGGGCATATTAAGCTGCTCGAACGTGCAAAGCAGCTTGGAGATTACTTAGTGGTGGCCATTTCGACAGATGAGTTTAACTTACAAAAATCAAAAAAGGCTTATCACAGCTACGAGCATAGAAAGCTGATTTTAGAAACGATTCGTTATGTAGATGAAGTCATTCCAGAAAATAGCTGGGATCAAAAAGTCCGTGACGTGCAAGAGCACGATATTGATGTGTTTGTCATGGGAGATGACTGGGAAGGTAAATTCGATTTCTTAAAAGAGCATTGCGAAGTCGTGTACTTGAAAAGAACAGAAGGCATCTCGACCACACAAATTAAGGAAGAAATTGCTGGACTTTAATAGATCGAAAAAAAGTACTTCTTATCTTTTGGTGAGAAGTGCTTTTTCATGTAAAATACAAGTTATCATTATTTTTAAGGAGAGCTTCCTTTGTTTCAAAATTGGATGAAGAAAAAAGTTGAACACACATTGGATCAACCTGAACAACATGAAACAATGACATCAGTTGACATGCCTGATATGGACTACTACTTTATCATGGGTGATGTACCAAAACAGGATGAGCGCTTAACGAAGTCTTTAAAAGCGAGATTAAAGCCATTGGCTGACAAACATAAACGTAATGCCATTTTAACTTTGAATTATGATGCAAATGTGAAAGAACATATTCATAGCTTGGAGGAGACCTTTCTTCACCAAGTTGACATCTTGAATGTATTTGAGCACTATATTCTACCGGAAAGCGGAAGTAAAAGGCGTTACTCGGAATTTATCATCGGTACATCTTTTCAATCGATCAATGAAGCAGTGATGCCAGCAGAAGAATCAACAGTTCAGGTGACGAGATATGAACTGCCATCTTCCCCTATTTGTTATATTGATCAATATAATGAAGAGCAGCAATTAGTAAAGAGGGAAGAGTACAATTGGCAGGGCGTTTTGTGCAGAGTACAAAGCTTTGTTCCTCATACAGGTGCCCTATACTTGGAAGAACTAATCAATGACGATGGCAATATCTATATGGAGATCATCTACTCTGGAGATACAAAAAAGAATCCAGTTCGGCATATTAATTGGTATAAAAAAACAGGAATTCAAACTTTTACAAAGAAGACAGATATAAAGCAACGATGGTTATCTAGTATTCAAACACAAAATGACCGTTTGAAACTGATGATTACAGAAGACCGGGATCAAGACCGTCACCTGTTTAAAATCGATCAGCCCGAAACAACGTATTATGCTGCATTTGTACATGACGCACATTATGAAGAAGATCCGCATCAACTCTATTCTCATTACGGAGAATTATTTAAACAAATAAGAAAACAGCAAGTGGATGCCGTCTTCTTTGGAGATACTAAGCATAAGGTAGATGTTGAGAAGGTATTGGGAGAACAAGCCTATTTTTATCTTGTGCCTTCTGATGAAATGTCTCTTTGGAATACAACACTTCATCATATGCTCGAAAATCGTGAGCGTAAAGATGAACTGAGAAGGATCGTGGACCGTATGAAATGGGTTTTGCGTGATCTAAGCGCTGAACATCATGTTCTTCATCTTCAGCTTGAGCTGAAGGACGAAATGAGTCATGCGGATCATGTGCAAATCGATTTCGCAGGATATGATCGAGTGAATGGAGCTGAAATCATATCTCAAACAATCGATGAAAACCATCAAGTCAGCTTCCCAATTGGGCATTTTCAAACAAAGAAAAATATTGAAACCAATCAAACAAAATACGTTGATTTTTACATTCGTTTTAAAACAGAAGAACTTCAGGAAGTTTTGCAGCGTCTAGAAGTAGAGGAAGAGCTGCTCACCAATAAACCATCGTCAATCGATGGGTGGTCGTATCAAACGAAACAAGGAAACTATTCTTGGAAAGTAAAATAATGTGACAACACAGCGGTAAGATTTCTGAACAGAGGAGATTAACGATTAATGATTGAAGAGGGAATTCATAAGAAGAGTGTCGTTGAAGGGTTAAAAAATCATCATGAGAAACTAGAAATGCTTATTCGCATCGACGATGACATGCCATTAACAGATAGAGAATTTTATTTGTTTATGAGGGAAAGGGTATCCAAACAAGAGCTTTTCCTTCCGCTTGTTCATCAAGAAGACAATCTATTCAAATTGGTATTGAGTGAATCATCGCTTCCGCTTGCATTAGAGCAGGGTCAGACATACAACCTGTATGTGACGGACTATCTGAGTGCAAACAAAGAAGAGGATGAGGACGAGCTTGAGGATTCGGCCTATGATTCTGATTCGGAAGAAGAGGAAGAAGAACTTAAAGAAACGGATAATGCCGAAGTAGAAGAGAAGTCGCCATACTATAAACGCCGTTTAAAAATGGAAATAGAGAAGCCAGAGCTGACTTTTTTAGAAAATAAAGGCGCGATGCTGAATGTCATCCCATATCGTACGGATAAAGGAAATGCATCGTTTAAAATCAAGCGTGAGCTAAAGGTTGTGAAATTCAATCATATCGAGCTCAACAAAGATTGTACGTTATCTTTATCTGGTTATGCAGGCATTCTCAGTGCAGAGCATCCTTATGAGATCAAGGAAGTAAAGCTTCTAGTGAAGAGAAATGGCGAAGAGCCAATTGAGCATCGTTTTCCGGTAAATATGACTCCAATAAAAGAGGAAGTGGTCAAATACCGTGATGATCAACAAGTACCACAGCTTTATCAATTTCTAGCAGAAGTTCCTTTAGAGGAATTGTCCTATTCGTTAAACAAACGTTTTGTATATCGCTTCTATTTTGAATTTATTTGCGATGTAGGTGGAGTAGAGGAGACTTTAACGACCACTTCTTTAGTCCTTGGAGATCGCTCGAACAAACTCAAAGGACTTGTTCAAATTCATAAAAGAAACGATGTCCCGATTCGATATGAGGTGTATCGAAAGAAAAAAAGACAAACGCTTGGCATTCGAATTAATGATTATACAATGAAAACACGTGCGAAGTACTATGTCAAAAGCAAGTGGAAGAAGTTCAAAAAGCAAATCGGCAAAATAAAAAAAGTCCGTAACCGCCTTGTGACAAGTACCTTCCAAACGACCTTTCAGCTGGCGAGCAAGCTGTCTGTGAAAAAGAAAACCGTTATGTTTGAAAGCTTTAATGGAAAACAATTTAGCTGTAACCCGCGTGGGATCTATGAGTATATGAAAGAAAATCATCCTGAATATACATTGATCTGGAGCGTGAAAAAAGGGCACGAAGCACCGTTTAAGGAAAAGGATATTTACTATATCAATCGTCTGTCATTGAAATGGATTTTTGCGATGGCAAGAGCTGAGTATTGGGTCGTCAACAGCCGTTTGCCGCTGTGGATTCCAAAACCAGAGCATACAACATACTTGCAGACATGGCACGGTACGCCGTTAAAACGACTGGCGATGGATATGGACGAGGTGCATATGCCTGGAACAAACACGAAAAAATACAAAAAGAATTTCACGAAGGAAGCGTCGAATTGGGATTACCTCATTTCTCCAAATGCTTACTCGACTGAAATCTTTACACGTGCCTTCCAATTTCAAAAGACCATGATTGAGTCAGGATATCCGAGAAATGACTTCCTTCACAATCAAAACAATGAAGAAACGATGAGAGCACTCAAACAAAAAATGAACCTGCCGCTTGATAAAAAATTAATCTTATATGCTCCGACATGGAGAGACGATCAATTTTATAAAAAAGGGCAGTACAAATTTGATTTAGACCTTGATTTGCATGAGCTGAGAGCCGCTGTCGGAGATGAATATATTATCATTCTGCGTATGCACTATCTAGTCGCTGAAAACTTTGATTTAGGACCATATGAAGGCTTTGCCTATGACTTCTCTCATTACGAAGATATTAGAGATCTTTATATGATTTCTGATCTGCTCATCACTGACTACTCATCTGTATTCTTTGATTATGCAAACCTCAAACGTCCGATGCTATTCTATGTGCCAGACATCGAAACATATCGTGACAAGCTGAGAGGCTTCTACTTTGACTTTGAACAAGAAGCACCTGGACCTCTTGTGAAAGAAACAGCGAGCGTCATTGACTGGGTAAGAGAAACAGAACAGCCAACCTTTTCTTTGCCAGCTTCATTCGCACCGTTTTATGAAAAATTCTGCTATTTAGAGAGCGGAGAGTCTTCGAAGCGTGTGGTGGAAGTAGTGTTTTCTGAAAAATAGTTTAAAAAGTACCGTTCTTCACCTTTGAACGGTACTTTTTTGTGTTTTTTATTCCAATGTACACATATTTAAAAGTTGTGGTAAAAATAAAAAAACATAGAATTTTAACAGTAAACATGCTAAATTTAGATAAGATTATCCGGTAATGTAAATTTGCTGAAAATAATATAGAGGTGCTTCAATGTACAAACTTTATCATAATTTTATAGAAATTCTTAATTTAGATGAACATAAGTTAGTTATATATATTGATAACATAGAGAAGTTGTGCACTTTTGAATTTAAAGAGTTAAATGTAAATGAGTCAAAGTGGATTTGTGAAATTGATGTAAGGGATCAGATGATTTTTGAATCCACAATAGACAATTCTAATGAAATGATCTATCTCTATGCAAAGGATCATAACCTGTATATTGTCAAAGAATGCTCAGACATGATCCAATCAGATCAAGTACTTCCTATTGAAATTAACAATCAATTTGAGGATATTTATGTCAAGCAATTAGGGTTAGATCGCTACGGCTTATACAGCGGCGAAAAGGAATTGTTATTATTTTCAGGGCTGCTGAATGTAGATGAGATCAATCGTAATTATAAAATAGATTTGCCCATCGAAGAGGCAAATAGACGATTTGAGGATATCTCCTTTATTCAATACAGTGCTTTCCACTTTGTGATTACCTATGACTGTCAGAATAAAGAACTAAATGTAAGGAAAATTTTGTTTGATGTGATGCAGGAACATAAAGATATTCAAGTGACTGTGAATAATCGTAATCAAATCAAAATTTTAAATAAAGTGACGGATCAAAAGAAAATCATCAACTTTAGACTCGTCCCTAGATATCAGCCGCTAAAAGTTTTTGGTAAAGATACCTTAGACCAGTTCAAAGATGACAATATTCTTAATATCTTAGTGATTAATAAGCAAAGATATTACATCTATGTCAGAACGAATGGCGTATACTTAGTGAGAGGAAACCCATATCTCGTTACTAAACATACGTCGAGATTACGCATCTTTAGTTTGTTTAATAGTTTTTATGTTTTTGGAAGATTGACGCATTATGCGTATAATTCAGACCAAAAATATGAATATCTTTACATTAGAAACTCTGAGCATCAGCTGGCGAAATTTATAAGACCATTTAGAAAGATTAAATTCTTGAAAAGATATGGTTTCTTTAAAATCTCGTTAAATGATCTTGATTTAGACAGCAGAATCCACAATAACTTGTTTGTAGGAAATGATCACCGAATTATCCATAGTTTAAGGTTGAAAAAGAAGGATAAGAAGGTCAAAACATATATCACGAAAAAGAATGGGGACAAGCTACAAGTCCTAAGAACCAATCTATTTGGAAATGTGACATCAACTATTATTCCTTATTCACAGGAATATTCTTTATTTAGTAAAGTGAAAATAAAAATAGCGAGTATCCTATCATCATTCTATAAAGACAAAAAGTATCGTGTGAATTTGTTTTTTGAGAAAAAGAGTGATAAAGCAGATGAATCAGCTATTAGAGTGTATGACTATGTACAGGAAAATTGTCAAACAGACTCAAAAAATTACTTTATTCTTAATAAGAAATCAAGCGCATATCCAGCATTGAAAACGAAATATGGAAAGGGTATCATACCGAAATATAGTCTCAGACATTATTTAAGTATATTTAATGCCAGTTATTTTATATCAAGTGAATTATCTAACCATGTTCTAAATGATAGGTTGTATATTGACCATCTCAGAGAGAGAATCATGAGTGTCCCACTCGTCTTTTTACAGCATGGCATTATGTTTGCTAAACCAGTTGATAATCCAATGGCCTTTGGGTTTCATAAAGACAAGAATCAATACAATATTTATAAATCAGTCATCAGCTCTGAATTAGAGGCCGGTGAATTTTATAAAATGAACTATGATCGTGAGGATTTGATTTTGACAGGTCTGGCAACCTTTGATCATGCCAAATTAGTAGACGGTGCAGATAAGATCGCCTTTATGCCAACTTACCGATATTGGGAAGAGGGGCTTATTTATACGAATAGAATTGAAGAAACATCTTACTATAGAGTTCTAATCAAAATCATCAAAAGCTTTGAAGAAGCAGGTCTTCTTGATCGTCTGTTAATTGTACCGCATAACAAATTTTCACAGTACGTTTATCAAAATCTGCCTCAGTATAAACATATTATTTCTGATAACCCATCGGAAGCGCTAAAAGTGTCAAAAGTGTTTATTACTGATTATTCATCTGCTATTTATGATGCACAATATAGAGGTGCCTATCCTATTTTTTATTGGGAAGAAAAAGATTACTTGATTAGACAGTATAAAGCGATTCCTCCTGTAAATGATGAAAATGCACCAGGACCGATAGCATATAATACACAAGAGCTGATTCGAATCGTGAAACATGCGATCGATCGTCAGTATGTTGTGGAAGAGGAATATAAAGAAAAATATCTGAAAATCAACAGCTTTAACGATAATCAGAATACGAAAAGAATTACGGATTTCTTAAAAGAGCACCAAATTATCTAATATGTGATGCCCCCCCTGAATCAACGATTGAAAGGATTCAGGGGGTTTTTGTCTTCTAGTTTGACGTGCATGACTTTTGTTATAAGATGAAATGTGCATCGTTATCTGTTACAATTATGAGCGGTGCTTTTTAAAAAAGTAATCCCAAAAACTTATATCTAAGGAAGATTAGAATGAACGCAATGTTGACGATATTAAAGGAGCAAATTAGCTCATTTCCGCTGATTATGCGACTTGCTGTTTATGAAACAAAATCAAAATATCAGATGAATTATTTAGGTGTTTTATGGCAGTTTTTAAATCCATTGATTCAAATGCTGGCTTACTGGTTTGTTTTTGGTCTGGGAATTCGCGGAGGGCAGCCAATTGTCATTGGAGGGATGGAAGTTCCATTTATCATTTGGATGCTTGCTGGATTAATCCCTTGGTTCTTCATTAGTCCGACGATACTTGATGGATCAAACAGTGTGTTTAAACGCATTAATATGGTATCGAAAATGAATTTCCCGATTAGTGCGCTGCCGTCTGTAGTGATTATGTCCAATTTGTTCAGCTACTTTGTCATGATGGGTGTCTATCTGATTGTGCTGATTTCCTATGGCATATATCCTGATGCGCACTGGCTACAATATATATACTATTTTATTTGTATGATCGCGTTTATGTTTTCGTTTAGTTTGTTTAATTCCACGATTAGCGTACTCGTGAGAGACTATCAATTTCTTTTACAATCAGTGACACGTTTACTTTTCTTTTTGCTGCCGATTTTTTGGAATATCTCAGAGAAGCTCACTGGAGACAAAGCATGGATCGGGGATATACTAAAATTGAATCCTCTTTTCTACATTATTGATGGTTTTAGAAATAGCTTGTTAAAGGGAGAATGGTTCTTCCATGATGTGAAATATACGCTTTATTTTTGGCTGATCACGCTTCTTCTTTTAACAGTCGGTTCATTGCTTCATATGAAATTTAGGGATAAATTTGTCGATTTTCTTTAAAAAGTAAGGAGATTATACGATGAAACTAAAGGTTTCGTTTCGAAACGTATCCAAGCAATACGTCCTATATAAAAAGCAGTCAGATAAGATTAAAGGGCTGTTTTTTCCTAATAAAAATGAAAAAGGTTTCTTTGCTGTTCGTGATGT
Organism: Bacillus sp. FSL M8-0266; assembly: GCF_038613425.1. Lineage (NCBI taxonomy): Bacteria > Bacillati > Bacillota > Bacilli > Caryophanales > Bacillaceae > Bacillus > Bacillus sp. FSL M8-0266. The sequence continues at coordinate 3,303,618 of NZ_CP152015.1, read as the reverse complement.
GTCCTTTGATGTATATGAAGGCGAGACGATTGGTTTTGTAGGGATCAACGGATCTGGAAAATCAACGATGTCGAATCTTCTTGCGAAAATCATCCCACCGACAAGTGGTGAAGTTGATATGGACGGCCAGCCTTCGTTAATTGCCATTGCGGCAGGGCTAAACAACCAATTAAGCGGGAAAGACAACATTCGCCTCAAGTGCTTGATGATGGGGCTGACGAATAAAGAGATAGACGAACTATATGAAAAAATCGTAGAGTTTGCGGATATTGGTGACTTTATTGATCAGCCTGTGAAAAGCTATTCAAGCGGAATGAAGTCACGTCTTGGCTTCGCCATTTCAGCGCATATCGATCCAGATATCTTGATTATTGATGAAGCGTTGTCTGTTGGTGACCAAACCTTCTATCAAAAATGCGTGGATCGAATCACAGAATTTAAGGAACAAGGGAAGACGATCTTTTTTGTCAGCCATTCCATTAGCCAAATTCAAAAAATCTGTGACCGAGTGGCTTGGATGCATTATGGTGAGCTTCGTATGTTTGATGAGACGAAGAAGGTCGTGAAAGAGTATAAGGAGTTTGTTGAATGGTTTAACAAGCTTTCTAAAAAAGAAAAAAAAGAATATCAATTGAAACACAAAGAAGGTCGCAAAGGCGTACAAAAAAAGACAGAGAAGGTGTCTCGATATGATGAGAACGGAAAACGACGTTCCTTTTTTGGGCCAGCCTTTCAAGTGACGATAATAGCTGTTTTAACGATTTTACTTGCCTTATCGATGTTTTCGGATCTTCCGCTTCGTACACTGGCGACGTTTGGCGCCATCCCAGCAGATAAGACAGAATCGCCTCAGTCAAAGAACCAGCTAACGAAAGGGGCGCCTGATATGAAAAAGGTGGATCGACAGACGCTTGTCACGGCAGATCCACTCACGGTGTACAAAGATCAAGCCATGAAAAAGAAGGCAGGTGTCACTTTGCCATTCGGGCAAGAGATACAAGCTGTCGCTGAAAATAAACAAACCGTTCAAATCAAAACAGCATCAGAGACGTATTTTGTCAAACCTGAAGGGCTTCAACCTGCAGAGGAATTAAAGTCTTTATCCATTGGACCTGGACAGTTCAACTCGTATGTATCGCCCGCATCTGCTGGCTCGTATGAGTATTTACTTTCTTTCCTTGGAAAAGAGGAATCTGTGCTTAAGCAAAAAATGCAAACGCTGAGCTCGATCAAAAGTGATCAAGGCGGTACGATTGAGCGATTGACCACAGAGAAAACTGACTATGTCATTCAAAATGGTCAAGCAAATGCTATTGTCTTTCATGAGGTGATGCCGATCTCTCCTTCGACACTTGGACTGACAGAACAGAAGGTTTGGATGAATGAGAAACAAACAAAATTCGTAGTAAAGGGCGAAAGCAATCTGTTTGTCATTGATAATGAAGAGCATACACTGACGATTTCAGTGATGAAATAAAAAGCTGCCGATTCCGGCAGCTTTCAGCATGTAGACAAACCCTCGCATTCGGTGTCAGTCCTGCGTGCTGGTGCTCACGAATGTCAAATTCGCTCCGCGCCAGTGCTCGTCCTTCCTAGACTTCAAAGGTTTTCTATCACGCTGAAAAGAAGACAAAGGGCTAAAATAAAGATCATTTTAGCCCTTTGTCAACAATCTGAAGCTACCGATTCCGGCAGCTTTTTTTAATTCACTTCTTCTTTTTCGAGAAGCTGTTTCATAAATGGAATGAGTTTCTTTTTCAGATCCTCATCTTGAAGGGCAAACTCGAGAGTCGTCTCGATGAAGCCTTGCTTCTCACCAACATCGTATCGTTTTCCTTCGAAATCATAGGCGAATACACGCTGGATATCATTCAGCTTTTGGATGGCATCTGTCAGTTGAATTTCCCCGCCTGCACCAATTTCTTGCTGATCAAGGTACATAAAGATCTCTGGCGTGAAAATGTAACGTCCTAAGATGGCTAGATTGGATGGTGCTGTACCTTGCGGCGGCTTTTCCACAAAGTTTTTCACTTGGTAGCGGCGTCCTTCTTGTGTAAGAGGGTCGATGATCCCGTAGCGATGCGTATCGCTGTCTGCTACCTGCTGAACACCGATCACAGATGAAAGGGTCTTTTCGTATTCATCCATCAGCTGGCGAAGCCCAGGTGTTTCGGCTTGAACAATATCATCACCTAATAAAACGGCGAATGGCTCGTCACCGATAAAATTGCGTGCGCACCAAACAGCGTGTCCAAGTCCTTTAGGTTCCTTTTGACGTATGTAATGAATGTCAGCAATGTTAGAGGATTTTCTCACCTTTTCTAGAAGCTCGCTCTTCCCTTTTTCCTCTAGGTTGCGCTCTAGCTCTGGTGCAAAATCAAAATGATCCTCAATGGCTCTTTTTCCTTTTCCAGTGACGATAATAATGTCTTCAATTCCTGATTCAACAGCTTCTTCAATAATATATTGAATGGTTGGTTTATCAACGATTGGCAGCATTTCTTTAGGCATAGCTTTTGTTGCAGGGAGGAAACGTGTCCCAAGACCTGCAGCTGGTATAATGGCTTTACGTACTTTTTTCAATGAACTTTGCACCTTCCTTACATAGATAACCGATTTAATCACTCAATGTTTGTTCTTGGTCGTCTGTTTAAAGTGTAACTTACAAATCATAGGAAAGACAAATAATTTCACTAAAATGAATTTTAGATAATTCATATTTTATATGTTAAATGTAAAGGAAAGAGAAATTTAACGTTAATTCAATGTAAATTTCTTTTTTTATACCATTAAATTTATCCTCCAAATTGTGTATAATTGAAAGTACTATACTAGGAAAGAGGATTAAACAAGTGAAAAAACTAAATGTAATGACTATTTTCGGTACTAGACCTGAAGCGATCAAAATGGCACCACTTGTCCTTGAATTAAATAAACATCCACAGATAAATTCGATTGTCACTGTGACAGCCCAGCACAGAGAAATGCTTGATCAAGTTCTTGAGGCTTTTTCAATTACGCCAGATCATGATTTAAACATCATGAAGCAGCGCCAGACATTATCTGAAATCACATCAAATGCACTGTTAAAGCTAGACCAATTATTCCAAGAAGAAAAACCTGATATTGTCCTTGTCCATGGGGATACTACAACAACCTTTGCAGGAAGCCTGGCAGCATTTTATCACCAAATTTCAGTTGGGCACGTCGAAGCAGGATTGAGAACACACAATAAGTATTCGCCTTTCCCAGAGGAATTGAACCGTCAAATGACAGGCACTATTGCCGATATTCATTTCTCTCCTACAGAGGAAGCGAAGCAGAATCTTTTAATTGAAAATAAAAAAGAAGAGACCATTTGTGTGACAGGGAATACAGCGATTGATGCCCTGCAAACTACAGTTACTGAGCATTATCAGCACCCTATTTTAGAGAAAATAGGCACGGATAAAATGATTTTGTTAACGGCCCACCGCAGAGAGAATCTCGGCCAGCCGATGAAAAATATGTTTAGAGCCATTAGACGTGTTGTAGAAGAGTTTGAAGATGTTCAGGTCGTTTATCCTGTTCATTTAAACCCTGCCGTACGTGATGCAGCTCAGACAGAATTTAGCGGTCTCGATCGTGTACACTTAATTGAACCGCTTGAAGTCGTTGATTTCCATAACTTTGCTGCCGCTTCGCACTTTATCTTAACGGATTCTGGCGGTGTACAAGAGGAGGCGCCTTCTCTAGGGAGGCCAGTTTTAGTGCTCCGTGATACAACAGAACGTCCAGAAGGCGTGAAAGCCGGCACACTTAAGCTTGCAGGTACGGATGAAGAGACCATTTACAAAATGGCTAAAGAGCTGCTAGTAGATCAGAAGGAGTATGACAGCATGTCGAAGGCGTCTAACCCTTATGGTGACGGACAAGCATCGAGACGAATTGTCGAGGAGCTCCTCCATCGATTTGGATTAAGTGAAGAAAAACCTGCCCCATTTAAATCATAAAAAAAGAAGACAAAGAGCTAAAATAAAAACCATTTTAGCCCTTTGTCAACAATCTGAGACTACATTCATGTAGTCTTCTTTTTTTACTGCTCCAAACTGTCCTTCAATTCCTTCTTCACTTTAGCCAAACTGCTATCATCAAGCTGATAATAATAGATATTATTGATGCGTGCTCCTGTACCTTTCAGCTCGTGTTGCTTCACATGCTGTCTTGCGTCACGGTAGTCATTCATCATCGTCCACATGTCATCAAAGGACATGTTGGTCTTCATATTGTTTTCCACGACTTTGAACATATCGCCGAACTTCGTAATAGATGAAATGTTTGCCCCTTTAGCAATGATGCCTTCAATGACTTGACGCTGCCTTTGCTGACGTCCGAAGTCACCCTTTGGATCTTGTTTTCTCATTCTTGTGTAGGCAAGGGCTTGATCGCCATTTAGATTAATTTCTCCTGTACCAAATGAATGACCATCATAGCTGAAAGCAAATGTGCTGTTCACTGTAATACCGCCAACTGTATCGACAATATCCTTAAAGCTTTCCATATTGACTTTCACGAAGTAATCAACAGGTACATCAAGCAATTCCTCTACAGTATCAGCTGCCATTTGTGTGCCGCCGAATGCATAGGAGTGGTTAATTTTATCCATTGTGCCTTTTCCGACAATTTTCGTATACGTATCACGCGGGATACTCACCATCTCAGTCGTTTTGGTTTTTGGGTTAACGGTCATGTATATTAATGTATCCGCACGGCCTCGGTCATTTTTTCTTTCGTCAACACCCATGACTAAAATAGAAATCGGGTCTTTCTTATTTAAATCGACATCTTTGTCACGCTTATCTGACTTCTTTAAATTCTCCTGAATGCCTGCCACGGTTGATGCTGCTGTATTCCAAAGATGATATGCATATCCGCCAGTTGCTAATACGAATAAGCCAATAATCGATAAAACAATCCAAAGAACCTTTTTCTTCTTTCGTTTTCTTTCAGCTCTCATAATGTCCCTCACCTTTTCTATGATTCTTCCATGATTATAGGTTTACGAATCTTGATAAACAAGTTATTTTTTTACTCTGAACCTAGATATAGACGTTGCAACAAAAAAAAGGTTTCAAAAAACCTTAAATTTACCTTAAAATATTAAGTTATAAGACGATACAAAGACATGAGGTGAAAAAAATGAAGAAAATCGTCGTTTTACCGTTCTTAATACTACTACTTGGTATCGTGCTCACAGCATGTGGAACGGCTGAGCAGTCCTCGGGAGAAAACAACACAAGCAGTTCAACTCCTCAGGTGCTGGAAGAAAAAGCTGAATTTATTGGAATGGCTGATGCACATACAGTCGAAGTGAAAAAAGTGAATACGACCTTAAGCTATGAATTTACGGATAATTTTAAAGATGTGTTAAATGAATTCAAACCAGGAGACAAAGTAGAAATCTCTTACTTTATCAATGACAGTGGTCAAAAGGAAATTCAAAAGATTGAAAAACAGAAGTAAAAAAGATGGGCGGGATGAACAAAATTGAAGAAAACAGGCGTTACACTTATTGTTCTCATGACAATGACTCTACTAATCGCACCCTTTCAGTCTGCCATGGCTAGCTCAACAATTTCAGTGAAATTGTCTAATTATATCGGAAATAAAAAAACGATGGATCTATCCACAGCTGGAGAATACAAGCTGTCAGGATCGAATGTGGCTGTCACGAAAAGATATGATGGCAAAAATCGATACGAAGTTGCCAATAGCATCGCGTCTGCCGGCTGGAAGAATCCATCAACAGTTGTCATTGTGAGCCGTGATGCATTTGATCATGCCATTTCTGTATCACCGTTAGCTTACAAACTAGGCGCACCCATTTTGTATACAAACATTGAAAAACTAACAAAAACAACTGAAAACCAGCTGAAGAAAATGAAGCCGGATAACATCCTGATCGTTGGTAACACGAAAAGTATTTCAACAGCTGCTGAGAAATCTATTAAAAAGTATGGGAAAGTCAGACGTATTAGTGGAAAAGACAAGTTTGAAATCTCCCAAAAAATCGCTAAAGAAATGGGTAACTATAAGCAAGCTGTCGTTGTCGGTGGAAACTCATTTATGAATGGGATTGCGATTGCATCCTATGCTTCGAGAAAGGGATATCCAATCCTGTTAACAAAAAAGGATTCCATTCCGTCTTACAAGCTGCCAAGCAAAGTCATCATCATCGGTAGTACGAAAAGTACGGGACAAAAAGTAGAGAATCAAATTAAAAAAACGTCACAGGTAACAAGAATCAGTGGTGCCAATCGCTATGAACTCTCTGTGAATATAATGAAGAAATTAAATATCAATGCAGATAAAGTTTATTTGGCAAAAGCCTCTAGCTATATTTATGCTATGCCGCTGTCTCAATTGGCTGCAAAGTCTAATAGTACTGTTGTGTATGTGAAACCGGATTCTGTCACAGCGTCACTAAAAAAACTGCTGAAAGAAAAGGGTACATATGCTTATCACCTTGCTGGTAGCACAAGTGCGATTAAAGATAGCTTGAAGAACTCATTAGCCAAACAAGTCTATCTGAAAAAAAATCAAAACTACCAATTGAATATTTCTAACGGAAAAATTTCATTAAAAGGCATAAAGACGTATAACAATGTAAGAGTTGTTCCTGAGAAATATTCAACGAAAAATATCCTTCAAATTGCAGGGAAGCCGTACTTAGGCAGCGTCAACTTTGCAATTGAATCAGGTTATATCAGGCCGACTCTCGAAAATATCCCATTTGAAGACTATCTAAAAGGCGTGGTACCAAATGAAATGCCTGCAAGCTGGCATGTTGAAGCGCTAAAAGCACAGGCAGTGGCCGCTAGAACGTATTCAGTGAAAAGTATTGGAAAAGTCGTACCTGATACAACTGCCTTCCAAGTATATGGAGGATATAACTGGTACACGAATTCGACAAAAGCTGTCGATGCCACAAAAGGGAAAGTACTGAAATACAACAATCAGCTCATTTCAGCCACCTATTATTCTAGTAATGGCGGATATACAGAGGCAAGTGAAGAAGTGTGGGCAAATGCACTGCCGTACTTAGTGGCCAAAAAGGATACAAAAGATCCGGTCAATGCATGGACATTAAAACTCTCTAAAAAACAGCTAGGCACAACATTGACTGCTAGCACAGTAGCATCTCAGTGGTCTAAGGCAAAAGAGACAAATGCAACGGATCTTGCTGGTCTCAAATCATGGCTGCTCAAAAACAAAGAAACAGCTGCATCTGATATGAAGATTGCATCCATCTCAAGCCTGACGTTCTCAGGAAAAACAAAAGGCCAACGTGCGAAGACGGTATCAATCAAGCTGACATATCATTTGAAAAATAAAACAGGCACATATGCAGTAAACAAAAGTACAACGGCAAGTATGAAGATGACCGAGTTTAGATCCATCATGGGCGCAACAAAGGTGAAAAGCACATTTGCGTCAGTCAAAAACAATACAAATGACTTTACGATTTCAGGAAAAGGATATGGTCACGGCATTGGCATGAGCCAATACGGTGCCAAAGCTAGAGCAGAATCTGGAAACTCATATTCTTCCATACTTTCGTTCTACTATCCAGGTACAAAACTAACAAACTATTAAAGGGTTAAAGGAGGACATAGATGATGCGCTCAATCATGAAAACAGCCATCCTCAGCCTCATCGCCATTTTCGTTATTGTTCCAACAGCTTCAGCAGATAATTCAGTCTCACGAATTGATGGCGGAAGCAGATATGCTGTAGCAGCAAACGTAGCGAAAAAGGGATGGGGAACTGCAAGTACAGTCGTAATAGTAGGGAAAACTGCGTATGCAGATGCAACAGCAGGGATTCCACTTGCACACCAAAAAAATGGACCAGTTCTTTATACAAACAGTAAGAGTCTTTCAGGTGATACGAAAAAAGCCCTAAAGGCTTTAAAAACAAAGACAGTGATCGTTTTAGGCAGTACATCAAGTGTGTCAAATAACGTAATCAATGAAGTGAAGAAAATGGGCATCTCTACACAACGTATTTCAGGAAAAAATCGATATGAGCTATCTGCAAATATCGCAAAGAAAATGAAAAAGCCAGCAGGCGTCGTTGTCGTTGAAGGTTCCTTCTACGCTCATGGGATTGCAATTGCACCGGTAGCAGCACAAAAAGGTTTCCCGATTCTCTACACAGATAAAAAGGGACTTCGTTCTGAAATCGCATCTGTTGCAAAAGCAAGCAATGTCAAACAAACCATTGTAGTCGGCGGAGAAAATTACGTCACAAAAGCAGCTTATAATCAATTGAAATCTCCAACACGAATTAAAGGCTCCACTCGTTATGACGTTGCCGCTAATATTGTGAAAAAGTATAATATGAGCACGAACAATACCTATGTAGGAAGAGGGTTTGGCTACGCCACTTCATCTTCTGCTGCAGGGATCGCAGCGAAGCAAAACAAAGCATTGCTTCTAACGAATGAAAAAACATTACCAAAAGTAACAAGAGCAACCATTAGCAGTAAAAAAATCACCAAATTTACTGTCGTAGGCAGTGCAAATACGGTGACACCAACTGTCGTGAATCAATTGAAAAACCCTGTCGTCGGGAAAAAAGTATTCATTGACCCAGGTCATGGCGCACATGATTCAGGAGCTGTAGGCTACGGGTTATATGAAAAGAACTTGAATTTAGATGTAGCCAAGCGTTTAAATACGAAATTAAACAACGCGGGTGCACTTGTTACCATGTCAAGAACATCAGACACATTTGACAGTCTTCAAACACGAGTGAGCAAAGGTGCGTCAGCAAATGCAGATATCTTCATCAGTGTCCATGCAAACTCAAATGATAACAGCAGTGCAAACGGAACAGAAACGTATTATGACAAAACATATGCGTCTGCAAACAGCTTGAAGCTTGCGCAAAACATTCAGCCGAAAATGGTCAGTGCACTTGGTACAAGAGACCGTGGTGTGAAAACAGCTGGATTCTACGTGATTAAATATTCTAAAATGCCGAGTGTTCTTTTAGAAACTGGTTTTGTGTCAAGTCCAGTTGATTCAAACATCTTGAAATCGGCTACGTATAAAGATCGTTTAGCGTCAGGCATTTCAAGCGGTGTGTCAGGTTACTTTAGATAAGAAAATACAAACATGAGGGGTGCCTCAGATACTCCTCTTAGGCTGCTCGAGAACGTCTCTCGGCAGCCTTTTTTCAAAAGTCTATGAAGTGATCGGGTCATCAATAGTGTGTCAAGTTAAAAATACATTTCATTTCTAGTTATCTTTGTTATAATTGAAACATAAAAGGTGAATGGTTTACGCGTGAATCTAAGCGACAGCCAATCGACAAATCATGAAGAGGTGACAATTTTGAAAAAATTAATCACAATGCCGTTTCTAGTATTGCTTCTAGGTGTACTACTCACAGCATGCGGCACAACAAATCAATCAAGCGACAACAATAAGGATGACAGCAAAAAGGAAACAACCGAAGCAGCTGATCAAAAGAAAGAAAATGCTTCAGAGAAAAAGGAAAAAACAGAAGATCAGTCATCAAATGAAAAAGCAGATGATCAAAGCAAAGAAACAGTTGCTCCAAAAGAAGAGCAATCTGGTCAATCTGATGAAGACGCAAAAGACAGCTCAAGTAAAGAAATCACAAAAGAAGAACCTACTAAGGAACAATCAAAAGCTGAATCTAAAACAAAGAAAGAATCAACAACAAATAAGAAAAATGAAGTCACCAAGGAAGGCACATATGTCGGCTTGGCTGATGGACATACCATTGCTGTGAACATTGATGGCAAAGAAGTCGCTATTCAATTCGGAAATACGTTTTCTAAACAAGTGAACAGCTTAAAAGAAGAATCAAAAGTGAAAGTCACTTATACAAAAGATGCAAACGGAACCCTTCGATTAAAAACGATCGAATCTGTTAAAGCAAAATAAAGAAAAGACCCGGAGACCCGCAGAATTGCGGGTCTTTTTTACGTTGAAAAGGGCATAACTTGATATAAGTGCACATTCTTAACACAGTTTTACAAGACTTAACAGCGCATTTACATTTGCTTAATGTTGCTCTGCTAAACTGACTTTCATAGAACATCTCTTTACACAACAACTACTTTGAATGGTGAGGTGCAGGTCAGTGAGTGCAGAGAAAGCGATGAATCTTTATAGAGAATATGAAGTGAGACGAAACCACTCTTTTGCTTTAACAGAACATATGGTTCGTTATTTATTTGCAAAACGTTTCATAGATTTAATGTTCTCGTTCATCGGATTGATGTTGAGTACGCCAATCATTTTGCTGTTTGCTCTTTTGATTAAGCTGGAAACACCGGGACCAGCCTTTTATATGCAGGAGAGGGTCGGGAAAGACGGTGTTTACTTTAAATTATGGAAGCTCAGATCGATGAGAACCGATGCTGAAAGCGGAGGAGCGAAATGGGCACAAAAAAACGACCCACGTATCACCAAAGTGGGAGCCTTCATTCGTAAAACAAGAATCGATGAACTCCCTCAATTCATCAACGTGTTAAAAGGAGAAATGAGTATCGTAGGTCCGCGTCCGGAAAGACCGATGTTTACCGCAGAATTTAATCGGACGATTCCAGGTTTTACGAAAAGATTAACGGTCAAGCCGGGACTGACAGGTCTTGCACAAGTAAATGGAGGATATGAAATGAGTCCAAGTGAAAAATTAACACACGACTTACATTATATTCAAAACTTGACATTTTCTCTCGACACGAAGATTATGGTAAAAACGTTAAAAGTCATCATGACGGGTGACGGAGCCAGATAAGTAAAGTAGGGAAGAGAAATGGCAAGTATGAAAAAACGCATGATAGGCGGGGCAAAATGGACAAGCTTGTCCGCATTCATCATTACGATCATCCAAATTGCACAGTTCGCCTTTTTAGGGAATGTGATGTCACTGAAGGAGTTTGGACTCGTTGGCATGATCACAACTGTCACAATATTTACGCAGATTTTACTTGATCTAGGGATCGGGGCAGCGATCATCCAAAAGGAACAAACAACAGAACGTCAATTATCCACATTATATTGGATCAACTTACTCACTGGAGTTGTCTTATTCTGTTTACTCATTCTAGTTAGCCCAATGATTGCCGCCTTTTATAACCGGCCAGAGCTGGAGGGGTTGCTGAAACTATTATCAATCATGTTTTTGATTGCTCCTATTGGCCAGCAATACCAATACATGATGCAAAAGGACCTAGCCTTTAAAACATTAAGTGCCATTGAAGCCGTTGCAACCATGATATCGCTGATTGTTTTACTCGCTTTGGCCTTCTTCATCAATCCGATTGTTGCCTATGTCATTTCTCAAGTGCTGCTGCAATCAGGAAAAGGGCTTATGTATGCCGCAACTTATTGGAAGAAGTGGCGCCCAGCACCTGTTTTTGCATTAGGAGAAGTGAAAGAATTTTTCTCATTTGGTGCATTCCAGCTCGCATCCAGACTAGTCAATCGAGCAGGATCGAACATAGACATGATTTTAATCGGCCGGTTTCTTGGAGCAGAAGCGTTAGGTATTTATAGCTTGGCGTATCAAATCGTGACGATCCCCGTGCTGAAGATTAACCCAATCGTGACGAGAGTGGCTTTCCCGGTTTTCGCAAAAAGTCAGCGTGATCACTCCATGCTGCGAGAGGGCTTCCTTAGTATGACGAATATGCTCGCATTGATTAGCTTTCCGTTATTAATCGGTCTTGCTGCCGTATCAGATAGCTTTATAGAGGTAGTGTTTGGCGAGAAATGGCTCGTAGCTGTTCCGGTTCTTAATATATTGTGCATTGTCGGACTTCTGCGTGTGCTGATGAATCCAAACGGGTCAATACTTCTTGCAAAGGGGAGAGCGGACTTAGCCTTTTATTGGGATACGGGGATGCTTCTTGTGTATGGATGCGCCTTATATGTAGGTGTCAGCACAGGCAGTCTGCTCACAGTAGCTTGGGTTTACTCAGGTGTCAGCCTGCTCAACTTCATTGTCGGCAGATGGCTCATGGCGTATGTCATTCAGCTAGATATGAAGGTTTATTTGAAATCACTTGGCAAGCCTGCTGCTATGACGCTATTGATGGCCGCCTGTGCGGTAGCCCTCCATCAAGGGATGAAGCTGACGTCAGCCGACATTTTACTTCAATTAGGATTGACGATTTGTGTCAGCGCAGCATTGTATGGCTTGCTGCTCATCAAAATGTATCCGCAAGTTGCAGGCAAATTATTGAGAAGAGGTCGTTCGTCATGAAGGTGCTATGGCTGACAAGTGTATATCCTAGTGAAACACATCCAAGTGAAGGCGTATTCCATGAAACGCAAGTGCAGGAGCTGCTCAAACAAGGAGTACAAGTGACCGTCATATGTCCCAACCCGGTCAATCCACCGGTTTTGCGGATGCTGAAGGCGTCCTATCGGCAGAAAAAAGATCTGCCCGAGCAGGAAGTGAGAAACGGAGTGACCGTATACAGGCCGCCCTATACAGCGCTCCCTGGACAGCTGAAATGGGCACAGCCGAGTAAACGAATAGCTTCTACTGTTCTCAGCGCCATGCAGCGTTATCAGCTGTCACCAGATTTTATCCATGCGCACTTTGCGATGCCATCTGGCGGAGCGGCGGCTGTGATTCAGAAAAAAACGCAAATTCCTTATCTTTTGACCTTACATGGCAGTGATGTGAACGTGTATCCGAGCTATAGCAAAGGGGCACATGCAGCCTTTGAAACGGCGGTGAAACAGGCATCTGCTGTTCTGACGGTGAGCGAGGAGCTTGCTAAAAAGACACATGACATGACAAAGGTAGAAGCGAAATGCCTCCCGCTCGGTATTCCGCTCCAGTCATTTTCTAAAACGAAAGAAGATCAACAAGGCATCAGGAAAAAGTTAGGCTTACCCCTTCACGACAAGCTCGTTGTCTTCGTCGGACGATTAGTCAAAGAGAAGGGCTTACTTGAATTAGCTGATGCTGTCAGCGGCTTGGATGGTGTGAAAGCAGTTTTTGTTGGAAAAGGCCCCCTTGCAAAGGAGCTCACAGAACGTGCTGGAGCATCCATTCTACTCCCAGGGCAGGTGCCGAATGATCAGGTGAAAGACTATTTAATAGCAGCCGATTTGTTTGCACTCCCATCCTATAGTGAAGGAATGCCAACCGTTGTTCTGGAGGCGCTCGCTTTAAAAGCACCTGTCATTGCGACAAGAGTCGGTGGTCTCCCAACCTTATTTTCTAGCTATCAACACCTCCTCGTTGATCCGCATTCGGCAAATCAGTTAAAAGAGGCCATTCACGCCTACCTTTATGAAAACAGATGGAATGAGCAAGTGAAAAACGATCTTTATCAAATCGTTCATACAGAATATTCATCAGCAAATAATACGAAGCAGCTCATACAGCAATATGAAAAGGTGCTTCATCAATCAAGATCCATCGTTTAAACAAGATGAAATGTGCAAAGAATGATAGATAGATAAACAGCTTGGAACGGACAATATGCTTTTACTGAGAGGATGAACAATGTTGAAGAAAATTGCTGTGATTGGAACAGGGTATGTCGGGTTAGTATCGGGTACTTGTTTTGCTGATATCGGAAATCGTGTCATCTGCTGTGACATCGATGAATCAAAAATCAACAGCTTAAAAAGTGGTGTCGTTCCCATTTATGAACCGGGTTTAAAGGAATTGATTGAAAAAAATACGGAAGAAGGAAGACTGTTTTTTACAACCAATATTCCTGCTGCTATCCGGGAATCAGAAATTATCTATATTGCTGTAGGGACTCCGATGACAGCACAGGGGGAAGCAGATTTAACGTACGTGAAAGCTGTCGCTCAAACAATTGGTGAACATCTAAATGGCTATAAAATCATCGTCAATAAAAGCACAGTGCCCGTTGGAACAGGCCGGCTCGTTCAAGCCATTGTTGAAAAAGCATCGCGCAGTAAATACCCTTTTGATGTCGTATCCAATCCAGAGTTCCTCAGAGAAGGCTCTGCCATCCAAGACACGATGAATATGGAGCGGGCAGTAATCGGCTCGACAAGCACCCATGCGTCAACCATCATCAAAAGATTGCATGATCCGTTTCAAACAGAGGTTGTGGAGACCAACTTAGAAAGTGCTGAAATGATTAAGTATGCTGCAAATGCCATGCTTGCCACAAAAATCTCATTCATCAATGACATTGCAAATATTTGCGAGCGGGTGGGCGCTGATGTTGAAAAAGTTAGCGAAGGCGTTGGATTAGACAGCCGCATCGGGCATAAATTTTTAAAAGCGGGCATTGGATTTGGGGGTTCTTGTTTCCCGAAAGACACGATGGCTCTTCTCAAAATTGCCGAAACAGCCGGATACCGGTTCAAGCTGATCGAGTCCGTGATTGAAACGAACAATCACCAAAGAGCGCACCTTGTCAGCAAACTGATGAGTGTATTCGGTGATATTAGAGGTAAAACCATCTCTGTTTTAGGTCTCGCATTCAAACCGAATACGAATGATATGCGTTCTGCGCCTGCATTAGACATTATCCCAATGCTGAGAGAGCTAGGTGCTTTTGTGAAGGCCTATGATCCGATTGCTTATGTAGAAGCAGAACGAGAGCTTGGCCCGCAGGCTGTCTTCAGTAATGACCTGTATGAAACAGTAAAAGATACGGATGCTTGCCTCATCCTAACAGAATGGGATGACGTACAGAAGATGGATAAAGATCAAATCAAGCAGCTGCTTCGTTCACCGATTGTAATTGATGGAAGGAATTTGTTTGATCCAGCAGAAATGAAAGAGAGAGGATTTATTTACCAGTCTATCGGCCGCCCAGGCGTATGGGAAGCAGAATTGGTATCAAAGGCACAATAACAGGGGGAGCTTGGATGAAGAAAGTATTGGTTACTGGGGGAAGCGGATTTATTGGATCACACACGGTAGAGGCTTTACTAGAAAAAGGCTACGAGCCCATCGTTCTTGATAACTTTTCAACTGGATCTCGGGAAAATATTGATCACCTTTCCGTTCAATGCATTGAGGCAGATGTCACAAAATCAGAAACGGTCGATTTGATCAAACAAATAAGACCGGATTATATCATTCACCTTGCAGCACAGGTGAGTGTCGCCGTTTCCGTTCAGAATTTCGTTTATGACGAAGAGGTCAATATCAAAGGGTCTCTGAATGTCATGAAAGCAGCTGCTGAAACGGGGGTGGAGAAAGTGGTATTTGCCTCATCGGCAGCTGTCTATGGAGATCCAGTGTATTTGCCAGTAGACACCGCTCACCGGCTAAAGCCTGGTTCGCCTTATGGTTTATCGAAACTCACAGTAGAGCGATACTTAGAAATGGCAAAATCACTGTATGATGTGGACTATTGTATTCTTCGGTATAGCAATGTTTATGGTCCGCGACAAGATGCACTTGGCGAAGGCGGGGTTGTCTCTATTTTCTCTGATAAGTTTGCAAAGGATGAGGCTCCTTTCATTTTTGGAGATGGGGAACAAACAAGAGATTTCATCTATGTAGGTGATCTAGCAGCAGCGAATGTCGCGGCTTTAACAGCTCAATCAAACGTTTGTTTAAATATTTCATGTGGTGTTTCGATCACTGTGAATGAGCTATTTCAAACGATGAAGCGAGTGACGAGGTCGCATCTTGAACCAATTTATAAGCCGCAGCGTGCAGGAGATATTGTGCATAGTACATTGGCAAATGAGGAAACGAAACAAGTCTTAGCGTGGGAGCCTGTTGTGAGTTTACAGGAAGGTTTGGCTCGTACCATTTCCTACTATGAACAGGAAGTCAAGGCTTAATCCCTCAAATCGGATGGGTTGCTTAGGAGGAAAATGGGTATGAGTGTGAAACAAACAGCATGGCAAATCATGATTGGATGTATTTTGTTTGCAGCAGGGATCGGGCTTGTGCAAATGGCATCCGCGCAGCCCGTCGGGTTAAAGAAGATGGTAGCTGTTCCGATTATACTTCTGATCCTGTCGGCTGCTCTCGTGTTGATGAAGCTGTACATGAATGGTGAGCAAATCTTCATGGCAGCCATCTATCTTTTGATTACATTGACCTTTCTCAACAACGCGTTCTTTTCTATTAGTGCAGGGTTCTTTAGTCTTTTTCTCTACCGTATCATGCTCATCGCCACCTTTACTTTATTCATATGGCGGATGAGAGATAAGGGGACGTACATATCGCAGTGGCAGCAGATTCGTGTCAAAGGACTTCTTGGTTTTTTCGCTGCATGGTTTCTTTACGGGCTCATCTCACTGCTTTGGGCTCATTCGGTCACATACGGCCTGAAATATATGTCCCTTCTTGCAATGGGGATGGGATTTGTCTTTCTAGTCGTCATGTATATTCAGCGAATGGATCAAGTGGTGACTTTTTATAGCATTTGGCTTGTTATGACTGTGTTTGTAATGGGGATTGGGTTCTATAATCACTTTACATTGAACCATTTACCGAATACCTCATTATATCTAGGGCCAGTGTATAAACAGCACTATCCTACATCTGTCTTTTTTAATCAGAATGACTTTGCAACGTTTTTATCGATTAGTTTCTTTTTATATCTAGCATGCATGCGTCAAATGAAAAACGGTTATATCAAAGCGTTTGGATTATTAGGTGCAATCGCAGCGCTGTATCTCATTTTGTTAACCGAATCCCGCGCTAGTCTGCTTGGGATATTTGCAGGAGTGGCGATCTATGTGTGGTTGCTGCTGCCGCGTTTTCTCAAAAAGTTGTCAATCGTTGCAGCAAGCGGACTTGTCGTCATCGGTATCGCTGTCTTTTCAGCCAAGATTTATTCGATTTTTTATGACTTGTTTCTCGCTTCTCAGGTCGCGCATTCTTTTAGTGAACCACTCCCGTCTAACATCGCGAGAGCAAATTTAATCAAAAATGCTTGGCACTTCTTTACGAATTCATACGGATTCGGAGTTGGAGCGGGGAATGTGTCTTACTACTTAGCTCACTTTTCGATCTTTGACACAGACCAGGTCGTAGAAGTGCACAATTGGCTGCTGGAATTGATGACGAACTTCGGATTTGCAGTCATGCTGGGCTATATCTCAGTATACGCCTATCTCATGTTCACACTGTACAAACAATACCAATGGGCTGACACAAGATCGGCAAAAATGATCATTGAGGGGTTGTTTGCAGCCATGCTGAGCTTTCTCGTTTCAAGTATCAGTCCTAGCTCCGTCTCGAATTTATATTTCCACTGGGTATTTTTAGGACTGGTGATCGCAGCGGTGAATATGCTGAAAAACAAACAACGACTCAAGCTGTGGTAAACCGTGTGTGATGCTTTGTTTGTATGGCTACACTAGTGAAAGAGCAAATACGTCAATGTTGGGAGAATGAACATGTCTGGTTTCATATCAAGGATAGGGAAGCGAATCAAAAAGTACATCGTATGGCTCATACTGCTGCCTGTCGTATTAGGCGTTTTTGGTTTCTTTTTTGCTAAAGGAACTACGCAGCAGTCTAGTTACACAGCTGCTGTTACCCTCACTCTCGGTAAATATGATGATGGGGTGTATAACAATATGGCAGAAGTGACATCTCTATTAAAAAGCGATGCATTTCTAAACGAAGCACTCAGTGATGTGAAAGAAGAAGAAAGACAGGATGTGAAAACCCGTCTCATCCTTACCAATCAATCGGATACACAATTACAGCTGTCTTTCACGGATGCCGATAAGGGTCGTGCTTTGGCTGTCGTGAAGCAGGTGTCAGATACATTTCTCAAGCAAGATAAAGCGTTATTTACAAAAAGGCAGCAGGTGATTGAAAGTAGATTAGCTGCTCTTGAAGACGAATCGGTCAGCAATGATTCCAAAGTCGATAAAGAACGATTCTTATATGAATTGGAGTCAACAAAGCTTGGAATGAAGCAGGCAAAAATTGTTGATCCTGCCCAAGTACTTGATGAAGGCAATAAAGGCATGTCAGCTAAAAAACGTGCACTTCTTGGGCTTGTCATTGGCTTTAGTATCTCGCTCATGTTTGTGGTCTTACCCGAAGTGTTCAAAGAATCTTAATGATGAACTGGAGATGAGTCTAGGTGAACAATCAACCGTTAGTATCCATCATTACACCTGCGTATAATGCGGAACGTTATTTAACGGATACAGTTCATTCCGTCCTTGCCCAAACCTATTCCAATTGGGAGCTGATCATTGCAGATGATTGTTCTACAGATGGAACTAGAAAGCTATTAGGGGATTTAAGTCAAGCGGACGACAGAATCAACGTCATTTATTTAGAGGAAAATGGGGGAGCTGCCATTGCTAGAAACGCAGCCATCAAACAGGCAAAAGGACGCTTTATCGCTTTTTTAGACAGCGATGATATGTGGAAAGAGACGAAGCTCGAAAAACAGGTAGACTTCATGCTGACAAATGATTACGCCTTTACATTTACGGCATATGACATCATTGCAGAAAACGGAGAATCATTAGAAAAAACCGTCACTGCGCCAGCGAGATTAGACTATAATGAAGCCCTGAAAAACACCATTATCGGCTGTTTAACGGTCATGCTTGATCTTCAAAAGGTAGGACATGTGGAAATGCCGAACATTCGCACAAGGCAGGATTTAGCTACTTGGCTGTCTATATTAAAAAGAGGATTTACAGCCTATGGTATGAGTGAACCGCTCAGTGAATATCGCATCGTTGGGAACTCCATCTCTAGTAACAAGTGGAAAGCAGCGAAAAAAACGTGGTTTGTCTACAGAGAAATTGAGCAGCTTCATTTTGTCAAAGCGTCTTGGTGTTTTATGCACTATGCGACAAATGCTGTGAAGAAGCGCTTATAAACAGAAGGGAAAAAAGGTGATAAAGGTGAAAGCAGACTCGATCATACATGTTGTCGTAGCGACGGGAGAATGGGGACAGGACGGACTGAGGTACAGACGGCATCGGCTGGCCGAATTTCTAGCATCTGATCCAGAAACAAAAGAGGTCATCTGGGTATGCCCGTCATCATCTCGTCATACAGCTCCCTTTCAGCCCATAACAGATCGAATGAAGCAATTGACCATTCCTGATGTGCTCAAGAGCAAATTATTTCGCTTTGGTCGATATCAAGACATGTTCTATATTCATAAATTATCCCCTCTTCTTGAACATTTGCGGCAGGAGAAAAAGAAGGGGATCGCCGTTTGTTTATGGTATACGTTTCCGGGCTTTCCGCTCTTATCTTCTTTATTTGAATGGAAACATATTGTCTATGATTGCAGTGACCTGTGGGGTGAGCCGATAAGCGGCAACCATAACATCCTTTCTTATATGAGGCAGCGTGTCATTGTCAAAGCAGAAAATCGAATCATTAAATATGCACACAGCATTACATGCTCTTCTCAATATTTACACGATCAAATCAAAAAACGTCTTATGGGAGAACCGAAAGATGTGTTTACGGTGGAAAATGGCGTCGAGTACGATGTGTTTGCGAAAAGCAATCTTCCGTGTAAAGAAGATGTGCTGGAAGGAAGAGAAGGGACTGTACTTGGTTTTATCGGAGGAATTAAGCCAAAGCTCGATTTTGACATGATAGCTGAAGCTGCTCGTATGCGGCCTGATTGGACATTTTTATTTGTCGGTCCGGATGGAACGAATGGAGATCCATCTTTTCAGCATGCACTCAAACTGCCTAATGTGATTTGGACAGGTGCTGTTGCTCCAGAAGAAGTGCCTGCTTATATGAAGCTGATTGATGTAGGTATGATGCCATATAAACAATCCCCTTACAATCAAGCGGTGTTCCCTCTCAAGCTTTATGAATTTTTAGCCGCTGGAATACCGGTTGTCGGTTTAAATCTCCCATCAACGGAAAGGCTAAAAGAGAAGGATGTGTATGAATATTTAGAGGGCGATGATCCTGCGCTCTTCGTAGAAGCCTGCCTGAAAGTGATCAGCAAAAAAGACGACACGAGCTATAGACATCTAAGACAAAGCCGAGCGAAGAAAAAAGATTGGCACGCGCTGTTCACAAACATGGTGGAGCTAACGAATATTAAAGAAAACGCATAATTCATTCGGGATTGTGCGTTTTTACTTGTTTCATCACCGGGGAAGGTTGTGATCATCCTCTATTCAATTGTATAATGGAAAGAGCGGCCAATATACAAAATACAGATTTCAATTTAGAAGGAGACTGACCTATGGATTACGAACGCGCCTTATTAGCGTTTTTTGTCTCTCTGGCTACAGTTTTAATTGTGACACCAATCGTCAAAAAGTTTGCAATTAAGATTGGTGCAGTGGACCAGCCGAATAAACGAAAAGTTCATGATAAAGTAATGCCTCGAATGGGTGGTTTGGCAATTTTTATTGGAGTAGCGGCTGGAGCATTAGCAGGCGGGCTGTTTCTACATAATAAAATTACAGCAATTTCAGTTGGTGCCGTACTCATCGTCATTTTAGGTATATTTGATGATAAATATAATTTAAGTGCAAGATTTAAATTTCTCGTACAAGTCCTTGTTGCTTGTTTGATTGTGAGCACGGGCTTAAAAATGGACTTCTTCTCTGTTCCTTTTTTAACAGATCGAATTGAGTTAGGCTGGATGGCATATCCCCTCACCGTGCTATGGATTGTGGGCATCACAAATGCCATTAATTTAATTGACGGCCTTGATGGACTAGCTGCCGGTATTTCTGTCATCGGTTTATCAACGATTGCAGTGATGGCATTTTCTGCTGATAAGATTCTGATTCTTTCTTTATCTCTTGTCGTCATTGGCAGTACGATCGGCTTTCTCTTTTACAACTTTCATCCGGCGAAGATTTTTATGGGAGATACCGGTTCGTTATTTTTAGGCTATATGATCTCGGTGCTGTCACTTTTAGGGCTATACAAAAGTGTCACTTTGTTTAGTGTTGTTGTTCCTGTGATCATTCTAGGTGTTCCTATATTTGATACGACCTTTGCAATCATTAGACGCATATTAAACAAACAGCCGATTTCATCACCGGACAAATCTCATATTCATCATAGACTAATGGCCTTTGGCTTGTCCCATCGCATGGCTGTCATCGTGATTTACATGATTGGCTTAGTCTTTAGCTTAAGTGCGATTTTGCTGACAAGCGCGACCATTTGGTTATCGCTGATCATTATCTTTTTACTGGTGATGTTTATGCAAGTGATTGCGGAAGTCACGGGTTTGGTCAACGAAGAGTATAAACCATTTACGAAATTCTATAAACGAATGGTGAAAAGACAATAAAAAACAGCCCGTTCCTAGGGAACTGGGCTGTTTTTATTATTGTCCTGATGTGCTGGAAGGATTAGTTGTATCACTTGATCCTGTTTCACTAGAGGATGGATTGGTTTGTGAATCTGTTTCAGTCGAAGATTCAGTAGGAAGCTTTAAATGCGTCCGTAATTCATTTTGTACGTTAGCTAGATTGGTTTGATCTGGCTCAAAGTAATACGTTCGATTTGGTCCTAAATAAAGATCTGACCCTTTAATAGAAAGTGTTTCTGTGTCGTCTCCCTTAAACCCGCTGTAGATTTGCTGAAGCGCAAGACCTTCTGTGATACGGAAGTTGGTCGTAATGTGATCACTGACTTCTTTTGCGATATTATCGACGTTCGCAATGTTATTTGCCTTCGACATTTGATCAATCATTGCACGTAAAATTTGTTTCTGACGATCATTACGTCCAAAATCACCGCGTGGATCTTGTTTTCTCATCCGAGCGTAAGCAAGTGCTTCTTCCCCGTTTAAATGCATGTTGCCTTTTTTGAAGTAAATCTTTTTCGATTTTTTCACATCACTTTTTTCATTGAAGTCAAATGGAACATTGATATTAATTCCGCCGACTTCATCAATGACATCCTTGAATCCGTCAAAATCAACGGTGGCATATTTATCAATTGGAATATGCAAGAATTGTTCGACAGTTTCAATCGTCTCGTCTTTTCCGCCTTTAGCAAATGCTGCATTGATCTTTTCTTTACTTCCTGTCGTGTCACTTGCAAGCTGTACGCGTGTGTCACGAGGGATACTAACCATTTTCATCGTTTTGTCTTGAGGGTTAATCGTTGCAACAATAAGTGAATCTGAACGGCCATGATCACCATCTGTGGCATAATCCTCAATTCCGACAAAAAGTACAGAGAAGGGTTTCTTTTTAATATCAATGACCGCATCACGAAGCTTCGATTTCTCTCCGCGGTTTAGTTCGTCATATGTTTTGTCAGCGGCTTGAAGTGTATTGACTATTTTATAGACTGCAAATCCGCCCATGCATATGATAAGAAGCAAAAATAAGACCAGGATACGTTTGAAAATTTTCTTCTTCTTACTCTTTTTCTTTCGTACACGCACTTTTACTCGTTGTGCCATTCATCTGTCTCCTTTATCGGACCAATGTCCTTTTCTAAATAAATCAGTTCGCCTTCTTTTGTAACACTCTTTCCATTTGTCAGCTCAGTCATCCATTCAATGAACTGCTCTGTTTGTGTTTCTTCTACATACGTCTCAAAAATAACATCTTCTGCATAATGAATTTCTTTTAGCTGAAAAGATGAGGCTCTAAGCTCATTCTCTACCTTTCCAAGCCATGTATAATCTATTGTTGTGTGCATCGTACGCATTAAACAGCGCTCTACCATCCCAACATGGTTGATGGCTTCTGATACAGATTTTCCGTAGGCACGAATCAAACCACCGGCGCCTAGCTTAATACCGCCGAAATAACGAGTGACTACTACGACTGTATCTTTCAGCTTCCGTTTTTTTAACACTTCAAGCATTGGCACACCTGCTGTACCACTTGGTTCACCATCATCATTCGCTTTTTGAATCAGGTCATGTTCTCCAATGAGATAGGCAGAACAATTATGTGTGGCATTCCAATGTTGTTTTTTAATGGATTGTATAAATGCTTGTGCTTCTTCTTCTGAGACAGCACGCTGTATATGACAAATAAAACGTGATTTTTCAATGACGATCTCATGCTCGCCACGACTTTTTACTGTAAGATAGCGATGCAGCAAAAGACATACCCTCCTGAAAAGCAAATTGTAAGACTAGAGAAAATTTGCTTTGATTTTAGAATTTTACAGCGTATTTTGTTATGATGATAGGGGTAGAAAAAGGGTCGTCATAAAAACTTCATGATTTATACGCATTCTTTCATTATAATTCGACATAAAATGCAGATCAATGACATTTATAATAAAAAAAGATGACATCACTGTTACGGGAGGGAAAAGCCATGACAACACCTAAAATGGATCCGAAATTATTGGATTCAATCATCATGAAAATGCTAAGTACAGTTGATGGCAGCAAGGACGAAGTATTTAGGATAGGCGAACAGTCCCGTCAACAATATGAAAGCCTTGTAGAAGAGCTGAAGCAAATCAAGCAGCAAGTAAACGAAGTAATTGATTTTGGGGATAAACTAGAAGTCCATACGAGACATGCTAGAAATCGCTTATCTGAGGTCAGCAGAAATTTTAACAAATTTAGCGAAGAAGAAATACGCGAGGCCTACGAAAAAGCACATAATCTGCAAGTGGAACTCACCATGATCCAGCAGCGTGAAAAGCAGCTGAGAGAAAGAAGAGATGATCTAGAAAGACGATTGTTAAGCCTTCAAGATGTCATTGAACGCTCTGAAACGCTTGTGAGCCAGATCACAGTTGTTCTCAACTATCTCAATCAGGACTTACGCCAAGTTGGCGTGTTACTTGAAGATGCTCAGGCAAAACAAGATTTTGGACTTAGAATTATTGAAGCCCAAGAAGAAGAGCGCAAAAGGGTATCCCGTGAAATTCATGACGGTCCGGCCCAGATGCTGGCAAACGTAATGATGCGTTCCGAATTAATTGAACGGATTTTCAGAGACCGTGGGACAGAAGAAGGCTTTAAAGAAATTAGAAGTCTCAGACAGAATGTGCGAAATGCTCTGTACGAAGTGAGAAGAATCATTTATGATTTAAGACCAATGGCTTTAGATGATTTGGGTCTCATTCCGACGCTAAGAAAATATTTAAACACAATCGAAGAGTATGATGGAAAAACCAAGATCACGTTCCAATGCCTAGGGGATACAGAAAGCGAAAGAATTGCTTCACAATTTGAAGTGGCACTGTTTAGACTAGCCCAAGAAGCTGTCACAAATTCATTAAAGCATTCCGAAGCTGAAGAAATCTCTGTAAAAGTAGAAGTGACGAAAGACTTTGTCACGTTAATTATCAAAGACGATGGAAAAGGCTTTGATATGAAAGATGTGAAAACAAACAAAAACAAATCCTTCGGTTTACTTGGCATGAAAGAACGCGTAGACTTACTGGAAGGTAAAATGACCATAGACTCAAAAATAGGTCTAGGGACATTCATCATGATTCGCGTGCCATTAACATTGCAAAATAAAATTGTAAAATAGAGACAAAAGACATATTGACCATAAAGTTCAGGTGTAGAACAATAAATATGGGGAGGCGTAGCTTGTGACTAAAGTAAATATTGTAATTATTGATGATCACCAATTATTCCGTGAAGGTGTCAAACGGATTTTAGATTTTGAACCTACTTTTGAAGTAGTTGCAGAAGGAGACGACGGAGACGAAGCTGCACGTATCGTAGAACACTATCATCCGGATGTTGTCATTATGGACATTAATATGCCGAATGTAAATGGTGTAGAGGCTACAAAGCAGCTAGTTGAGCTTTATCCCGAATCAAAAGTCATTATTCTATCTATTCATGACGATGAAAACTATGTGACACATGCATTGAAAACAGGAGCAAGAGGCTACCTGTTAAAAGAAATGGATGCAGACACGCTCATTGAAGCAGTGAAAGTTGTAGCTGACGGAGGATCTTATTTACATCCGAAAGTTACTCATAACTTAGTAAATGAATTCCGACGCCTAGCGACTAGTGGCGTTTCAGCACATCCACAGCATGAAGTATATCCTGAAATTCGCAGACCACTTCATATCTTAACGAGACGTGAGTGCGAAGTACTTCAAATGTTAGCTGACGGAAAGAGCAATAGAGGAATTGGTGAGTCGCTCTTTATTAGTGAGAAAACAGTCAAAAACCACGTGAGTAACATTTTACAAAAAATGAATGTAAACGACCGTACACAAGCTGTTGTTGTAGCAATTAAGAACGGCTGGGTAGAAATGAGATAATGTTCCGGACAAGTACTCCTTTTTCGCCTGTTTTTGGTTCTCTCACATGTCAATTGGAGAGAAATGATAGGTAGATAAGGAGTCTTTTTCGGATATAACGGGCTTGCCTATTGATTAGGCAGGCTTTTTTGATTACTATTATAAACCTAATGAACAACAATGATCATTCTTTGAAAATAAAAAAGAGCAACTTAACGGATAAGGAAGGTATTTAAGAATGAAAATAGCCGTTGTAACAGACAGTACTGCTTATATACCACAAGAGCTGCGTGATAAACATCATATTCATATGATCCCTCTCAATGTCATTTTTGGCAACGAATCATACCGTGAAGAAATAGAAATGGATTGGAAGACATATTATGAAGAAGTCAAAAAGCATAAAGACCTTCCAACCACCTCTCAGCCTGCTTTCGGTGAACTAATAGAATTATATGAAAAACTAAGTGAAACATATGATGCCGTGATTAGTATTCACCTTTCTAGCGGAATTAGTGGAACATATAATAGTGCAGCCTCAGCAAATGACCTAGTTGACGGAATTGACATTTATCCGTTTGATACAGAAACTAGCTGTATGGCGCAAGGTTTTTATGTGATAGAAGCTGCTGAAAAAATCCAAGCTGGTGCTTCTCCAGAAGAAGTGTTAGCTCATCTCAATTACCTGAAAGAGAATCAGAGAGCTTATTTTATGGTAGACGATTTAACTCATTTACAAAGAGGCGGCAGATTAAATGGTGCTCAGGCTTTTATTGGGAGCCTCTTAAAAGTAAAGCCTATACTGCATTTTGACAACAAGCTAATTGTCCCTTTTGAGAAGATTCGTACACGGAAAAAAGCCATTTCACGTATGTTTGAACTATTTGATGAAGATGCATCGCGTGGTGTCCCGATGAGAGCAACAGTGATACATGGTAATAGAGAAGAAGAAGTAGACGATTTGATTGCGCACTTATCAGAAAAATATCCTCATGTTGAATTTTATAAAAGCTATTTTGGTGCCGTAATCGGCACTCATCTAGGCGAAGGCTCTTTAGCTCTTGGCTGGGTGATTAAATAAATCCTAAAAACCTCTTTTCTCTTAGAAAAGGGGTTTTGTTTTTCTTTTTTAGCTGTTGGACGAAAGGTCATGTCTTTGCGCATAATAGGCAAACATCAGTTGAAAGGTGTTTGTTGAAATTGAACATGGACAAAGCAATGGAACTAGGGCAACACCTGCAGTCACGCCACCTGCTTACTGCTGAAACAAGATGCTCACAGTCTGATTTGGATTGGCTGGAGGAGAAAGGGTTAGTTATCCGAACACCTGCTATTGAGAGGAAAGCAAATGGTCTTATTTGCTGCAGATGTGGTGTATCAAAAAATCGGTACTTTGCCCACTCTCCGTGTGACAAGTGTCAAAAAGATTGTGTGTATTGTAGATCATGCATCATGATGGGGAAAACAACGGAATGTGGCTTTCTTTATGAATGGACGGGTCCACAAATGGAAGAAGCATGTCACTCGGAATTAACATGGCAGGGAGACCTGTCTAAAGGACAAAAAAGAGCGTCAGAAAAATTGATAGAAGCGATAAAACACAAATCTGATCTACTCATCTGGGCAGTTTGCGGGGCAGGGAAAACAGAGGTGCTTTTTCACGGAATAGAATATGCCTTACATCAAGGAATGAGTGTCTGCATTGCGACACCTAGAACTGATGTTGTACTTGAACTAGAGCCGCGGCTTAAAAAAGCTTTTCAAGGAATGAAAATAGCTGTTCTTTATGGAGGAAGTCCTCAAAGGTTCCAAATAGCACCGTTAGTAATCGCTACAACTCACCAGTTGATGAGATATAAACATGCATTTGATGTGCTCATTATAGATGAAGTCGATGCCTTCCCTTATTCAATCGATGAACGTCTCCAATTTGCTGTTTTAAAGGCAATGAGAAAGAAAGGGGTTAGGGTTTATTTAAGTGCGACGCCGTCTAAGAAAATGATAAGAGATGTATCTCGTGGACAACTAGAAGCCGTAAAAATTCCTCTGCGCTTTCACCAACAGCCTTTACCGGTCCCATCCTTTCAATGGATTGGACATTGGAAGAAGAAATTAAAAAAGAATCAGCTCCCACCTAAAGTAATGAATTGGATGCAGAAACATATTACAAAAAAGAGAAGGGTTTTACTTTTTGTTCCTTCTATTTCTACTATGAAGAAGGTAACGAAGGTTCTTAGAAAGCACCACTTAAATGTAGAAGGGGTGTCTGCTGATGATCCGGACAGGAAACAAAAGGTCCAGCAATTCAGAGATTACAAATACGATGTACTAGTTACAACCACAATTCTAGAAAGAGGCGTAACCATTCCAAATGTGCAAGTAGGGGTACTAGGTGCAGAATCTACTATCTTTACAGAAAGTGCACTTGTTCAGATTTCTGGTAGAGCAGGTAGACATCCCGATTTTTTTAAAGGAGATGTTTTCTTTTTTCATTTTGGTTTAACGAGAAGTATGAAACAAGCAAAGAAGCATATTGTAAAAATGAATGATACAGCTGAAAAAGAGTTCTCCGAAAAATAATGTAGGTTCAACTAAATTTCATGGTACATTTATATTCACAATACACAAATGGCAGGAGAGACAAATATGCTGCTCAATGCAAAAGAAACACTACTCAAGGAAATCCTCTATCAATATCTCAACCAATTAAACATGATTTGTCACTGTGAAAAGTGTATAGAAGATGTATTAGCGATTTCACTAAATCAAGTGAAGCCTCAGTATATAACAGATATCGATAAAATATCTTACAGTAAATCTGATATGGTGGACAAACAGAAGAATACGGCCATGCTGGTCATTCTCACAGAAGCCGCTTCAAAGGTCTCCGCATTTCCAAGATGCGAAAATCGTCTGCCGATAAATAAGGATAACAATTGATCTGCCTCATTTGTGAGGGGCATTTTGTCGCTTCTTTTACATGGAAATCATTACTTCTATTAAATGATGATCGTCTATGTATAGCATGTAAGCATCACCTAGAAAAAATTCAACGCCCGATTTGTCCAGCCTGCGGGAGAGCACAGTCGAGCGATCAATTATGTCAAGACTGTTCCAGGTGGAAAGAACGCCCTGATTCTACTTCATTACTTGTGAAAAATAGGTCTGTCTATGCTTACAACGATTTGATGAAAGAGGTCCTTTCCCGCTTTAAATTTCGAGGTGATACAGCTTTAGCTGAGCTTTTTAAACAAGATGTCCAAGTAGTATTTAAGCGCTCTTTTTCAATTAAAGAACCTGTGCTGATCCCGATTCCTTTAAGTAAAGAAAGACTAAAGGAAAGAGGGTTTAATCAGTCCGTCATACTTGCTTCCTTGATTGGTGAGCCGATCCTTCAGCCACTTGTGAAAATACATCAAACCAAACAGTCCAAGAAAAAGAAAAATGAACGTTTAGATCAAAAAGGAATGTTTCAAATCAAACAGACAGATGCGATCGTTCAAAGGGATGTTATCTTAATTGACGACATTTATACAACAGGGGCCACCATTTATGATGCGGCGAGAATTTTAAAAGAAGCAGGTGCCAAAAGTGTTTCCTCTTTTACGTTGATCCGTAGTTAAAATTCAGGATAATTAACCGATAATAAGAAGAGAAAATAACGTAAGGGGTTTTGGTTATGAATCAATTGGCAAACTGCCCGCAATGTAATCAGCTGTTTTTAAAAACGACCATCCAAACGGTTTGTAACAAATGCTTTGAAGAAGAAGAACGTTCTTTTGATATCGTTTATAAATTCTTGCGAAAGCAAAGTAATAGACAATCAACCATTGCTGAAATAGTAGATGCAACAGAAGTTGATGAAGAATTAATCTTGAAATTTATCCGTTTGAAAAGACTTCAAATTAGCCAATTTCCGAATATCAACTATCCTTGTGAAAGATGTGGCCAACCGATCAGAAAAAACAAGCTGTGCAACCAATGTGAACAGGACATTCATTCGCAAATGAGTCAAATGAACCAAGAAGAAGAGCGTAAAAGGGAGATTGAATCTAGGAAAAAAGACACCTATTATGCCATTAATCCTAAAAACGATTGATTCCCTAAACTAAGTTGCAGTTTGGTCGATAAAATGGATAGAATCAAGACAGACTGTAACGGAAAGCGAGAGGAATCCCGTGAAAATTAATCGATATGGAACACAACCAGTAAATCCTTACAAGAAAACATATGAGAAACAAACGTTGCAATCAAATCAAGCAAAATCAACTGATAAAGTCGAAATTTCTAAAAAGGCAATCGAAATGCAAAAGGTACCGAATATCATGAAAGAACGCCAAGATAAAATAGACCAAATTAAAAAAAGCATTGAAGCCGGAACATATCAAGTAGATACAAAGGGCATTGCTGATAAAATGCTGAATTTTTATAAACAACAATAACAAAAGGGAGTAGCGTGAATGTCAGTTAAAATAATCATTGAAGAGCTGCATCGTCTCTATGGATTGCATGAACAGCTTTTGAAGCTGTCGAAGGATAAAACAGAAATGCTGAAAAGTAATGAGATTGATGCTCTTTCAGAGGTTCTGAATTTAGAGCAAAAATATATTCAGGCCATTTCTCAATTAGAAGAAAAAAGAATTGAAGCGACAGTTCAATTTTTACAAAGTGATGAACCCCCAACCATCACCGCGTGTATCGAAAAGGCTGAAGGTTCGGATCAAGAAGAGCTCATTTCGTTATATGACAAATTAAATGACATCATGGTGGAACTGAAAGATGTAAATGAACTGAACAAACAGCTCATTCAGCAGTCGCTTCAATTTATTTCACTGACATTCGATCTCGTTAACCCTAATAAAGAAAATATGAATTACGGACAAAATGGTCTTGAGAGTTCAAAGCCTAAACAGCAGAGGGCTTTGTTTGATTCAAAGGCGTAAACAAGGAGGATACCAATGGGTTCTACATTCATGGGACTAGAAACGGCAAAAAGAGGAATCACAGCCCAGCGTGCAGGGCTTTATGTCACATCAAACAACGTCTCCAATGCAAATACAGATGGCTACTCAAGACAAAGAGTTACCTTTAAAGCAGATAATCCTTATCCAGTCATTTCAGTTTATGACGGCAAGACGTATGGCCAAATGGGGACAGGAGTTCAAGTTGGAACCGTTGAAAGAATTCGAGACAGCTTTTTAGATCTGCAATTCAGAGATCATAACAATAACTTGTCTTACTACTCAACAAAATCTGATGCCCTTTCGCAAATGGAGGGAGTTATGAATGATTTGACGGATGAAGGCTTAAACAGAGCTTTTGATAACCTTTGGAAATCATTACAGGTCCTATCCGAAACAAAAAATGCCGATACAGCGTCTGCGCGTACAGTTGTTAAAACAAGTGCACAGGCTTTAGTAGATCAATTCCGTCTACTTAATTCGTCTTTAACAACGATACAAAAGAATTTAAAAACAGAACTCGATTCAACAGCCAAAAATGTGAACACGATTTTATCTCAAATAGATGAAGTGAACAAACAAATTGCAGCAGTTGAACCAAACGGGTATCTTCCAAATGATCTATATGATACGCGTGATGCGTTGGTAGATCAATTATCTTCACTTGTTGATATTAAAGTGAGCTACAATCCATCTGGCGGGAATGCACTCAAAATTGCAGAAGGAACTGTTAACATCGACATTATCGGTGCAAATGGACAATCTGCTGGAACGATTTTGAATGGCATTACAAGCGAAAAATCTGAACTGCAAATCTCCTATGATAATACAACGGGACTTGTTAACTCACTTCAATTCGGAACAACAACCATTGCAGCAGATCAGCTTCAAGTGAATGGTAAAGTAAAAGCACTTGTTGAGGCTTATGGCTACATGTCAAATGGTGCTGAAAAAGGCATGTATCCAGACATGCTTGCAGAGCTTGATGAAGTAGCACAAGTCTTCATGGATACATTTAATGATGTGCATAAGCAGGGGTACACATTAAATGGCACAAGTGGACAAGACTTTTTTGATATCGAGAATAATAATGATCTGAATAAAGGTTTAGCTGCTCGTATCAAAGTGAGTGATGTTATTTTAGCATCAACAGATAATATTGCAGCATCTATCAATCAAACACAAGGTGACGGTTCGAATGCTACGAAATTAGCTGGTATTCAAGACTTAAAGGTACCAATCGGCGGCAATACAACGACGATCCAGGATTACTACCAAAATGTCATTGCTGAGATGGGAATTCAAGGGAAAAAGAACATAACGCTAGAAAGCAGTTCAGCCGCTCTTGTCAATTCAGCCAATGAGCGTAGAATGTCGACGAGTGCTGTTTCCATTGATGAAGAAATGACGAATATGATCCAATTTCAGCATGCATATAATGCAGCTGCGAGAGTTGTGACATTACAAGATGAAATATTGGATAAAGTAATAAACGGCATGGGTGTCGTAGGAAGGTAGGTATAACTGATGCGAGTCACACAAGGTATGATTTCTCAAAACTCACTTCGTAATATTAGTAAAAGTTATGAAAAACTTTCTAAAATAAATGAGCAAGCACAAACAGGGAGACGTTTCACAAAAACGTCTGATGATCCCGTTGCAGCAGTAAAAAGCCTTCAATATAGCACAGCAATGTTTCGAAATGATCAATATCAAAAAAACTTAAATGAAGCACAGAACTGGATTGATACATCTGAAACAAGTGTCACTGAAATCATTGATATTATGTCAAATGTACGAGATAAAGTGCTTGATGCGGCTAATGGAACAAAGCAGCCAGAAGATTTAGCAGCTGTCGGAGTAGAAATTGGCCAGATGAAGAAACAAATCATTGACGCGATGAACACTCAGATGTTAGGTAAGTTCGTATTTAATGGAACAAATACAAATGTCAAACCAGTTGTTGAGAACGCAGATGGTACGTTTACGTTTAACTTTGAAAACTATACAGATGCAAATTCTGTTAAGTCGAACATTTCTGATGGTATCACTTTAAATGTGAACTCAAATCCAATTTCAGCGTTTGGTGGACAGTCTGCCAGCGGTCAAAATGTCATTGAAATGCTGACGAATTTAGAAAACTCATTGAAAAATGGAACGTTCGCAAATTCTGATGATGCGTTAGGAAGTATCGATCACTTTAAAGAAGTGATGAGTGCTGAGCGCTCGGACTTAGGAGCCCGTTCAAATCGTGTTGACTTAGTAGGCAGTCGCTTGACTTCACAATTCGAAGTACTAAAAAATGCCAAATCAGATAATGAAGATGTAGAAAGTGAAAAAGCAATTATTGATCTTCTTCAACAAGAGGTTGTGAATAGAGCTGCTTTAGCAACGACGGCTAAAGTTATTCAGCCATCCCTTGTTGATTTCTTAAGATAATAAAAAGCATCCGTTGGGTGCTTTTTTGCATCATGGAGGTGTACCTATATGCAAATCCCTAGATTGTTAATGCAACAAACCTATGCAAAGCTGCAAATGTCGACAA
Organism: Bacillus sp. FSL M8-0266; assembly: GCF_038613425.1. Classification (NCBI taxonomy): domain Bacteria; kingdom Bacillati; phylum Bacillota; class Bacilli; order Caryophanales; family Bacillaceae; genus Bacillus; species Bacillus sp. FSL M8-0266. Next base: position 3,270,933 of record NZ_CP152015.1, on the reverse strand, counting down.
CTCCTTCTCGGCAAGAAGTAGAGCAGCCAAGAGCAGACCTTGAGATTCAGCAGCCCAGAGCCGTCATGAATATGACAAGGACACCGTCAAAATTAACAATAGATCAAACCGAAGCATTTGCCGATATGGATATCAAGTCGATTTTTAGGCGTTCTGAAGAATGGGCAGCTGAGGGGAAACGTGCTGTTGGAGAGGGAATGGGCCGAAGAGCGGAAGAAGGCAGTGAACTCATCAAGATCGAGAATGGTGGGAATGCAATTGCCGAGTTTGCCAAAATCAATGGCACTCCTCCAGCCAAACAATTCAATATTGGTGTGATCCCTTCATTCTTTAGTGTGAAAATTCACTATCAGCCATCTGAGCTTCAAATTGAAGTGGAGCCTCAAAAAGCTATTATAGAGGCAACGCCTCATAAACCAATCGTTAACTACCAGCCAGGTAAGGTCAATATTGATATGTTACAATACCCAGATTTAAAAATAGAAGTTGACGAAACGGGCCAAAATGGTGATAAGGTATAGTTAAGAAAAATGAAAAAGGTCGTGAATTATGATCATTCAAACAAAATACCATGGTGAAGTGACAATCAAAGAGGAGCAAATCATCAACTTCTCTAATGGAATACCAGGATTTCTGGATCAAAAACAGTTTGTCATTTTACCTTTATCAGAAGAGTCTCCATTTTTAGTTCTTCAATCATTGAAAAACGCAGAGTTAGGCTTTATTGTCAGCAGTCCGTTTTTATTCTTCAATCAATATGAATTCGATCTAGACGAAACGGTCGTAGATATTCTAGAAGTAGAAGATGCCAATGATGTGGAAGTTATGGTGATTTTAACAATGGAATCTTCTATTGAAAAAACGACAGCCAATTTAAGAGCGCCTATTATTGTGAACCGGAAAAACATGAAAGCCAAGCAGGTGATTTTGCATGATTCAGCCTATCATACAAAACATTTGTTAGAGGTGGCATCCTCATGTTAGTTCTCTCGCGTAAATTAAACCAGTCGATTCAAATTGGCGATGATATTGAAGTCAAGATTATTTCGATCGAAGGCGATCAAGTGAAAATCGGGATTGAAGCTCCTAAGCACATTGATATTCACAGGAAAGAAGTGTACCTGTCTATTCAGGAAGAGAACAGTCGTGCTGCGAGTTTATCCGTAGATCTCCTCTCTCAAATATCCTCACAAAAAAAGTGAGGATTTTTTTATCTGATTCAGCTATCCTTCTCCACGTTTCTGTGTGGATGTTCACCATCTATATGAAACTTTAACAAATCGGTCCATCTATATTTAATTTGAAAATTCAAAGCCGATATAAAAGGTAGATTAAAGCACAGGAGCTGAATAACTATGTCTGTTGGTAAGTTGACATCGCTAGAGCCAATTATCGATGCATTTCAAACCCGTGTTTCTAATAACCAGAATGACAATGCAAACTCTGATTTACAAGCAAATGGCAAGGTCGTTTCAAAAGAAGAAATTGAAAAAACGCTTCAAGGAGCAAACAAGCTGATTGAACCCACTCAATTTCATCTGCAATTTGAATTACATGAAAAACTCAATGAATATTATGTCAAAGTCGTAGATAACCAAACAGAAGAAGTCATTAGAGAAATTCCTTCCAAGGAATGGCTTGATTTCTATGCGGCAATGACAGAAATTGTCGGTTTATTTGTAGATAAAAGAATGTAAGTGAAGGGAGAACATAAAAAATGGTCAATCGAATTACTGGATTTTCAAATGTGTTTGATATTGATGAAATCGTATCAAAGCTAATGAAAACTGAGCAAGCACCACTTGATAAAATGACACGCCAGAAACAAACACTTGAATGGCAAAGAGACAGCTATCGCGAGGTCAATTCGAAGATCAAAGAATTAGATGATTTGATCAACAGTTTAAACTTAACGCGTCCAACTACATATGGCGCCAAAAAAGTGACAAGCTCAAATGAATCTGCTGTCACAGCAACTGGATCAACAAATGCTGCCTCTGGCTCAATCAATGTCACCCAACTAGCGACAGCTTCTGTCTTCAAATCGTCTGGTACTTCTGGTTTTACACCTGCAAATGGCACGTTTACATTCGAGGTGACGACACCAGATTCGACAAAACCGAAAATGGTGACGATCAATACTTCTGATACCGATACAATTGATAACATTGTGTCAAAGCTAAACAACTCGCAATTAGGTGTGACAGCTTACAAAGGACAGATCTTTGATGGAACGAACTACGTGGATACAATCGCTCTTACTTCTCGGACAACAGGTGAAGGTGTCAGCATTAAAGCAGCTGATGGTAATTCAGCTTCATTCTTCACTCAATTAGGCTTCCAAGTGGATGGAGATAACAAATTAGTTGCGACGACTCAAGGACAAAAAGCGCAATACGAGATTAATGGTCTAAAAATGGAAAATAACAACAATATATTTGAGCAGGCTGGTATTACGTACGAGCTTAAAGGGACAACCGATAAGCCTGTCAGCTTAAACGTTTCAACAGATGTGGATGCAATCTTTGATAAAATTAAACAATTTGTTGATAAATACAATGAGCTCGTTGAGCAAATTAATGGTAAAGTCAATGAAAAGAAAAACAGAGACTATCAACCATTAACGGCTGAAGAGAAAAAAGGGATGTCTGAAAAAGAAATAGAGCTATGGGAAAAGACCGCGAAGTCTGGCTTGCTGAGAAGTGATTCCATTTTACGATCTGGTGCTTCTAAAATAAGAAGTGATTTATATGCTAATATTACGACAAGTGATGCGAATAAAATTCAGCTCACACAAATCGGTATTGAGACATCATCCAAGTATAAAGATGGTGGAAAGCTGGAATTTAGTAAGGATATAAATGGAGTAGAGAAATTAAGAAAAGCCATTGAAGAAGACCCGGAGAAAGTCAGACAAATGTTCATCTCGGGTAGTTTAAATGTGGATTCAAAAGATAAAGACAAAGCACAACAGCAATATCAAGAACAAGGAATCATTTATCGTGTCAAAAATTCCTTAACTGCCTTCACGAAGAGCATTCAAACAAAGGCGGGAAGCACAACGATGGAATTAAAGGAATACGGACTTGGTAAGGACCTTGATTCTTTAACAAAACGAATGGATACATTCCAAGATCGTTTAAAAATGGTGGAAACCCGCTACTACAAAAAGTTTAGCGCCATGGATAGCGCGATTCAAAAGCTAAACAACCAATCTGGCTATCTTTCTCAACTGCTTGGACAATAATTGGAGGTTTATAACATATGGCAATTCAGAACCCTTATGCCGCCTATCAGAAAAATTCTATTGAGACTGCAACACCTGCCGAGTTGACGCTTATGCTTTATGAAGGCTGCTTAAAGTTCATTAGACTAGCGAAGTATGCCATTCAAAAAGAGGATGCAGAAACGAGAAATGTGAACCTGAAAAAGGCTCAAAACATCATTCAAGAATTAAATGTCACCTTAAATCGTTCTTATGACGTATCAAATAGTATGGCAAGTATGTATGATTACATTTATCGCAGACTGATTGAAGCCAATCTTCAAAATGACGAAGAGATGTTGAATGAAGTAGAGCAATACGTAACTGATTTTCGTGATGCGTGGAAGGAAGTTATTCAAACCGATCGAAAAGGGCGCCACCACTCTATCGGGGGATCTCTATGAGTATTGTGGACCAGCTGCATGACCAAACATTAAAAATGGCAGCCGAAATAACGGCAAATCCGCAAAGTGACACCTTGGTTGAAGACTTTGATGCCTTTTTAATTGAGAGAGACGAATTAATGAGAGATATTCAGCATGAGCTGACGGATCAAGAAAAAGAAAAAATCAAAGAAATCATCCAAACAGATCAACAGATGGCGAAGCAATTAACTGTGATCCAAAATGGGATCAAAGCAGATATTCAAGCCATTCAAAAAAAGAAAACGAAACAGCTGAATTATCAAAATCCATACCAGCCTATGACGAGTGACGGCGTATATTACGATAAACGGAAATAATTAGGTGAGACCTGTGGCGTATCGTTCAGATGACTATATTTTATTAACCACATATTATGAACTTCTATTTACGATAGAAGAGAGTCTAAAATATTTAGATGAAATTGAGAAGGATTTTGCTAAAACAGAAGGGGATCGGATCTTTAATGATCTGATCCATGCCTTCTTTCATTTAGAAACAACACATCCCCTTCTGCTTTCAATTATAGAAAATGAGCACTTTGCCAAAACGATTCGTTCGTTTGATCAAATTTTTTTAAGTTTTGATATACTAGCTTTCTATACATTCCCTTCAATACACTTCCAATCATTCCTTAAAGCATATTTTATACCTGAATATAGAAAGTGGATGGATGAAATACATGCCTGTATGAGGCCGTATGTCATTCATTAATTTTTGTTCAATTCAGACTTTCGGAGGAAATTATGAGACTAAAAAATCAATTTTTGTTTGGGCTTATTGTCATATGTGTATTGTTTGTCAGTATTTTAGGATTCTCAAGCTTTATCTATTACAAAACAGATCAATCCTACAAGACGCTCCTCAGTAAAGAAGTGAAGCTTTATCAGACCTCACTGGAATTAGAGGCGCTTTTGCAAAAGCAGGAAGCACAAATCAAAACCTATGTTGTCGTGCAAGATGCTGAAAATTTACAGAAAATTGAGCAAACATATGAAGAGATTAATAAGAAAACAACGGAAGCTACAAAAATGAGCTCTGTCAAACAAGCAAAAAATCTATTAGATCAAATCTCAGAAAAGAATTATCTCTACTACACCTCAACAAACCGACTATTTAATTCATTGAATATGCAAAATCAAAAAGAATTTAACACACGCCTCAATCAAGAATTACAACCTATCGAACAAGAAATACATACCTTTACAAAAGAATTTGCTCAAACCCAGTTGAAGCAACGTGACCAAAAAATCAATCAGCTCAACCAAGACAGTAATCAATTACTATTCACTCTCATTCTAGTTAGTGCGGTCATTATTGTTGGCTTTTTGTTGATTGGGACAAGATTCGTTTATCGTATGACAAAGCCGATTGTGTCTGTCACAAATGCTGCGAGAAGGATGGCAGATGGTGACCTTACACTTGAAGAGATTGAAGTGACCTCTAAAAATGAGATTGGTCAACTCGGTACTGCTTTTAATCAAATGACAAAGCATTTGCGTCAGCTCATTTTACAGGTGCAACATGGATCAAGACAATTAGCTGATTCTGCTGCTCAGTTTGAGGAAACGATTCATCAAACCATATCGGCCAGTGAGCAGACATCTAGCTCGATTGAACAGGTCAGTGAAGCTTCACGTGAACAATCAGACGCGGTCGGAAAAGTAGCTTCTGCCATTCAAGAAGTCTCGACTGGTATGCAAAATGCAGCTGAACACACATCCGATGTTTCGGGTCACTCAATTTCAGTGACTGAAAAGGCTGAAGAGGGTGCAGCGCTTATTCAGCAATTCGTAAAACAAATGAGCTCTATCAAAGCGTCTGTGAACGAGCACCATTCCACAATGGCTCATGTACAAGCCCAGTTTACAGGCATTGAAGATTTGTTAGGTCATATCCATGCCATCGCTGATCAAACGAATTTGCTTGCTTTAAATGCTGCTATTGAAGCGGCAAGAGCAGGAGAGCATGGGAGAGGCTTTGCGGTGGTAGCAGATGAAGTGAGGAAACTGGCGGAAGAATCTAGTCAGCTGACAGATCAAATTAGTCAATTGCTCGCGAACGTGAACAAAGATACTGAAAAATCATCACATTCGATGACAAAGGTTGAGCAGGATGTAGCAGAAGGTGTGAAAGTATCGCAATTGTCAGAACAGAGCTTTCATGAAATCCTGGAATCTATTCGTGATATTTCGATGAAAGCAGAGGAACTTTCAGCCACTGCAGAGGAGATTTCAGCTAGTACAGAGGAAATATCTCAGACGGTTGAAGTCATTGAAGAAGGAGCCAAACGCAATTCAGAAGAGACGGAGTACATGTCTGCGGCTGTTGAAGAATCATTGGCAGCAAATGAAGAAATGCAAGCAGCGGCGGAGGACTTAAAAACCTTATCTCAATCGCTGAAAACATCAATATCATCTTTCACCATTTAAATGTGCGCTGGTCTTTTTCAAGAATGAGCCGAATATATATTCATCACCTATCAAGTAACAGTTGACGCACCGCAAAATTCGACAAATTTCAATAAAAATTCACATTTTTTTTACGTTTGAGCAGGAGAAAAGGAGGGAAAAGTAGAAATAGGTTTACATATCCTTAATTTTAAAGGAGGCGTTCTTTACATGAATTACAATGTCAGAGGAGAAAACATCGACGTAACACCTGCACTAAGAGATCATGTCGAGAAAAAAATTGGAAAGCTGGAGCGTTATTTTGAGACAGACGTAGATGCTTCAGTCAACGTGAACTTGAAGTTTTACAATGATCAAGAATCTAAAGTTGAGGTTACCATTCCAATGACTGATCTAGCACTTCGAGCTGAGGTGCATAATGAAGATATGTACAATGCAGTAGACCTAGCAGCCAGTAAATTAGAACGTCAAATTCGAAAACACAAAACAAAAGTAAACCGTAAATTCCGAGAGCAAGGTGCCAAAAAGCACTTATTTGCTGGAGGAAATGGGACGGCTGATGTAGCTGTTCAAGATGACGAAGAAATTGATGAAACAGAAATCGTCAGACAAAAACGTTTCAATTTAAAACCGATGGATAGCGAAGAGGCCATCCTTCAAATGAACATGTTAGGTCATAGTTTCTTCGTCTTCACAAATGCTGAGACAAATTTGACCAATGTGGTCTATCGCCGAAATGATGGAAAATATGGACTGATTGAGCCGAACGCTTAATCTGATCTAAAAACAACCTAAAAAAAGTAAACCCGTTCCCTCCATGAGGGGCGGGTTTTTTGTGCGAAATCATTGCAAATTCTTTGGAAATGAAGGAAGGTATGGTATGATAAATGCAGGTAAATATGGACCTGTCAATCTTTTGGACATGCCGAAAAATTGCATGAAATAGAGGAGCGTTATTATATGCTTGGAATCTTAAACAAAGTGTTTGATCCTACGAAACGTACGATCAGCAAATATGAAAAAAAAGCAAATGAAATTGAAGCTCTTGCTCAAGATTTTGAGAAATTATCTGACGAGGCTTTACGAAATAAAACGAACGAATTTAAAGAAAAACTTGAAAAGGGACAATCCGTGGATGACCTGTTGGTTGAAGCATTTGCAACGGTTCGCGAGGCATCACGCCGCGTGACAGGAATGTTCCCATTTAAGGTGCAGCTCATGGGGGGGGTCGCGCTTCATGAAGGCAACATCTCTGAGATGAAAACAGGTGAAGGTAAAACGTTGACTTCAACAATGCCTGTTTATTTAAATGCTCTTTCTGGAAAAGGCGTCCACATTGTGACAGTCAACGAATATTTGGCAAGCCGTGATGCAGAGGAAATGGGCAAGATTTTTGAGTTTCTTGGCTTAACGGTTGGCTTAAACTTAAACAGCTTAGACAAAGATGAAAAAAGAGAAGCATATGCTGCTGATATTACGTATTCAACAAACAATGAACTTGGCTTTGACTATTTACGAGATAACATGGTGCTTTACAAAGAGCAAATGGTTCAAAGACCGCTTCATTATGCCGTGATTGATGAGGTTGACTCCATCTTAGTTGATGAAGCGAGAACACCTCTTATTATTTCTGGACAAGCTGCGAAATCTACAAAGCTTTACGTACAAGCGAATGCATTTGTTCGTACATTAAAAATAGAAGATGATTTCACATACGATATTAAAACAAAAAGTGTACAGCTGACAGAAAGCGGAATGACGAAGGCAGAAAAAGCATTCGGCATCGAGAACTTATTTGATGTTAAACATGTCGCACTGAACCATCACATCGCCCAGGCGCTAAAGGCACATGTTGCGATGCAAAAAGATGTGGATTATGTCGTTGAAGAAGGTCAAGTCGTTATTGTTGACTCGTTCACAGGACGTCTAATGAAAGGACGCCGTTATAGTGAAGGTCTGCATCAAGCCATTGAGGCAAAAGAAGGTCTCGAAGTGCAGAACGAAAGTATGACCCTTGCAACGATTACGTTCCAGAACTACTTCCGTATGTATGAAAAGCTTTCTGGTATGACGGGTACAGCGAAAACGGAAGAAGAAGAATTCCGTAACATTTACAACATGCAGGTTGTGACAATCCCGACCAATCAACCAGTGGTTCGTGATGACAGACCTGATTTAATTTACCGCACAATGGAAGGTAAATTTAAAGCAGTGGCTGAAGATGTTGCACAGCGCTATATGACAGGGCAGCCAGTGCTTGTCGGAACAGTAGCGGTTGAGACGTCTGAGCTTATTTCTAAGATGCTTAAAAATAAAGGGATTCCTCATCAAGTGTTAAATGCGAAAAACCATGAGCGTGAGGCACAAATTATTGAAGAGGCTGGTCAAAAGGGTGCCGTCACCATTGCGACCAACATGGCAGGACGTGGTACGGACATCAAGCTTGGCGAAGGCGTCAAAGAGCTTGGCGGTCTAGCTGTAATTGGGACAGAGCGTCATGAATCACGACGTATTGATAACCAGCTGCGCGGACGTTCTGGTCGTCAAGGAGACCCAGGGATTACCCAATTCTATCTCTCAATGGAAGATGAATTGATGCGACGATTTGGTGCAGAGCGCACGATGGCAATGCTTGACCGCTTTGGCATGGATGACACTACGCCTATCCAAAGTAAAATGGTGTCTAAAGCCGTTGAATCATCTCAAAAACGCGTTGAGGGGAACAACTTTGATTCCCGTAAACAGCTTCTGCAATATGACGATGTGCTTCGTCAGCAGCGTGAAGTGATTTACAAACAGCGCTTTGAAGTCATTGATTCTGATAACTTAAAATCGATTGTGATCAATATGATTCAGTCTTCAATTGAGCGCGCTGTTGGTTCTTATACGCCGAAAGAAGAGCTTCCTGAAGAATGGAAACTAGATGGGCTTGTTGAATTAATCAACACGAACTATTTAGATGAAGGAGCCATTTCGGTCAAGGATATTTATGGTAAAGAAGCAGATGAAATCACCTCCTTCATTATGGATCGTATTAAAGAAAAATACGATGCAAAAGAAGAAACATATGGCGATGAACAAATGCGAGAATTTGAAAAAGTCATCGTTCTTCGTGCGGTGGATTCAAAGTGGATGGATCATATCGATGCAATGGATCAACTGCGTCAAGGGATTCATTTACGTGCGTATGCACAAACAAATCCGCTTCGTGAGTATCAAATGGAAGGATTTGCGATGTTTGAGCATATGGTCGCTTCAATCGAAGATGATGTGGCCAAATATGTCTTGAAATCAGAAATCCAAAACAACTTAGAACGTGAAGAAGTCGTTCAAGGTCAAACAACAGCTCATCAGCCTCAAGAGGGTGATGAGGAGAAGACAGTGAAAAAGAAGCCGGTACGTAAAGTCGTAGACATTGGTCGAAACTCACCATGTCACTGCGGAAGCGGCAAGAAATATAAAAATTGTCATGGGAAGACAGAATAAGTAATGGAAAGAGGTGAAAACCTCTTTCTATTCATGTTAGCCCCCATACATCTATGAGGTGAAGGATATGGAATTAGTAGAAATTAGACAAGAGCTTGAAAATATGGCTAGCAGGCTAGCTGATTTTAGGGGGTCTCTTTGACCTCGAAACAAAAGAAGCCAAAATTGCAGAACTCGAAGCGACCATGTCAGAGGCTGATTTTTGGAATGATCAGCAAAAGGCACAAGGCATCATCAATGAAGCCAATGCACTAAAGGATAATGTGAATTCATACCATGAGCTCAGTGAATCTCATGAAGAGCTGCAAATGACACATGACCTATTAAAGGAAGATTATGACGAGGAGCTTCATGTAGAGCTTGAGAAAGAGCTGAAGAACTTAACTAAGCAATTTAACGAGTTTGAACTGCAGCTTCTCTTAAGTGAACCATATGATAAAAACAATGCCATCCTCGAGCTTCACCCAGGCGCAGGCGGTACTGAATCACAGGACTGGGGTTCTATGCTTCTGAGAATGTATACTCGCTGGGCAGAGCGCAGAGGCTTTAAGGTTGAAACGCTTGATTATCTTCCTGGTGATGAAGCAGGAATTAAGTCTGTGACACTGCTCATCAAAGGGCATAACGCATACGGGTACTTAAAAGCAGAAAAAGGCGTCCATCGTTTGGTTCGTATTTCTCCTTTTGATTCATCTGGCCGTCGCCATACATCGTTCGTTTCCTGTGATGTCATGCCTGAGTTCAATGAAGAAATCGATATTGATATTCGAACAGAAGATATCAAAGTAGATACGTATCGTGCAAGCGGCGCAGGTGGACAGCACGTCAATACGACTGACTCTGCCGTTCGTATCACACATATTCCAACCAATGTCGTGGTGACATGCCAAACAGAAAGATCACAAATCAAAAACAGAGATCGTGCGATGAAAATGCTGAAATCGAAACTTTATCAAAGACGGATCGAAGAACAGCAGGCTGAATTGGATGAAATCAGAGGAGAGCAGAAAGAAATTGGCTGGGGAAGCCAAATTCGCTCTTATGTATTCCATCCGTATTCTCTTGTGAAAGACCATCGAACCAATACGGAGATGGGAAATGTTCAAGCGGTCATGGATGGAGATTTAGATTCATTTATCGATGCTTACTTACGTTCGAAATTATCATAAAAACTCGGCTTCTTGCCGGGTTTTTTTTATTGTGAGAAAATATAATGAATATAAAGGAATACATACGCCATACTGACTCTATATCCTTTGTATGATGAAATTAGCAAATAAAGGGGGAAATATTTTGGGATTAACAACATTACAAGAGACGTGGGATTTAGATGCCTTTTTTAAAGGAGGCAGCTCTTCACCAGAATTTAAAACATACTTGCAACACATTCAGCAGCTATTAGATGAATTACGACAAAAGGTCGATGCCTTTTCAAAAGAAGATACACACATTGAAAATAGGTTAACGTCTGTCCTTGACACGTATGAAACCACATATAAAAAACTGTCTCAAGCAGGTTCATTTGTTTCCTGTCTTCAATCTCAAAATACAAAGGATATGAAGGCTGGCAGTCTTCGAGGTACGATTGCTAAACTGGAAGCTGATTTAGGTACCATTCTTGCGCTGTTTGATCAGGCGCTTGCTGCCATCTCTCCTGAAAAATGGGAGGATCTCATGAATTCAGAGACCTTTTCAGATGTTCGCTACATATTAAATGAACGCAGAGAGCGCGTGAAGGATCAATTGCCTGTTGAACAAGAAACATTGATTCAAAAGCTAGCCGTTGATGGCTACCATGCGTGGGATGAGCTTTATTCTAGCTTAGTGAATAAGATTACGATTCCGTTTGAACAACATGGTGAAACGCAGATGATCTCTGTTGGCCAAGCGGAAAATGCGATGGATGATTCAGACCGTGAAGTCAGAAAGGCTGTTTATCATAACCTAGAGCATGCATGGACGCAGGACGAACATCTATTTGCAAGTACGCTCAATCATCTGGCAGGTTTTCGTTTGCAAGTATATGAAGCAAGAGGCTGGGATCATATCTTAAAAGAGCCGCTTGATATTTGCCGGATGAAACAAGAAACCCTTGATGCCATGTGGTCTGTGATTGATGAACATAAGCAGCCATTCATTGATTATTTACATCGAAAGGCTGACATGCTTGGAGTGGATAAGCTAAGCTGGTTTGATGTTGGGGCTCCTATTGGCAGTGAGACCAAGATCTATCCGTATCAGGAAGCAGCTGCTTTTATTGTGAAGCATTTCGCTGGATTTGGAGAAGAGCTTGCTGCTTTTACAGAAAAGGCCTTTAATGAGCGCTGGGTAGAAGCTGAGGATCGCCCGAACAAACGAGTAGGCGGTTTTTGTACAAATTTCCCTGACAGCGGAGAGTCACGCATTTTTATGACCTTCTCAGGCAGTCCATCCAATGTGGCGACACTCGCGCATGAGCTTGGTCACTCGTTCCATCAGGAAGTGATGCAGGATGTTCGCATTCTTAATCGCAAATATGCGATGAATGTAGCTGAAACGGCGTCGACATTCGCAGAAATGATTGTGGCTGATGCTTCATTAAAAGAAGCGGCAAATGAAGAGGAGCGCCTCAGCTTGTTAGAGGATAAGCTGCAGCGAAGTGTAGCTTTTTTCATGAACATTCAATCTCGTTTCTTATTTGAACAGCGCTTTTATGAAGAGCGTAAACAAGGAGAAGTGCCGGCGGACCGGTTGAATGAGCTGATGGTAGAAGCGCAGAAAGAAGCCTTTGGCGACTCACTAGATGAATACCATCCGCATTTCTGGGCGTCTAAGCTGCATTTCCATATCACGGGTGTACCGTTTTATAATTTCCCGTACACATTCGGCTACATGTTCTCACTAGGAATTTATGCAAAGGCCTTGCAGGCTGGTACTTCGTTTGAAGAAAAGTACATTGCATTACTAAAGGATACAGCTTCAATGACAGTAGAAGATTTGGCCTATAAGCACTTAGGTGTCGACCTTACCCAAAAAGACTTTTGGGAGGAAGCCATTAGCCTCGCTGTAGCAGATGCTGAAGAGTTTTTAGAAGCGACGAAAAAGTGAAAATAAAAAGCTCCCATTACGGAAGCTTTAGATTGTTGACAAAGGGCTAAAATGATCTTTATTTTAGCCCTTTGTCTTCTTTTGGCGTGATAGAAAACCTTTGAAGTCTAGGAAGGACGAGCACTGGCACGGGGCGAATTTGACATTTGTGAGCACCAGCGCGCAGGACTGACAACGAATGCGAGGGTTTGTCTACACGCTGAACCTTCCATTACGGGAGTTTTTTTGCTGGTTTTAGCCATCTAAGCACCGTCTGAATGATATCCTTTTGCTGTGTGAGGGCTGGAATGTCCGCTGGCTGATCACCTTTTTGTTTACCATACAGGCCAAACTGAGCATGGTTCCCGCCTTTTATTTCATGATAAACGGTTTGAGACGGCAAATTTGTTTTCGATTGCTTGATTTTCTCTTGTGTCGCAAGTCCATCCTTTTCACCTGATATAGAGAGGACGTTCAAGGACGATGATTTCAGCTCATCTGATGCTGGATAAGACGCAAGGAAAAAAAGACCGTCGAGCTTGCGCTGATTTTTTTCTGCAAACATAGCGGCGGCTGTTCCGCCTAGTGAATGACCGCCAATATACCAATGTTTGATCGTTTGATGATCTTTCATGATATCTTGTGCTTTATTTGTATGAAAAATCGCAAACGAAAATGGCATGTCAGGGATAAAGACAGAGTAGCCTTTTTTCATCAATTCATTCCCGATATAGGCGTATGAAAGTGGTTCTACCTTTGCTCCTGGATAGAGAATGATGCCCGTATCGCTTTTTGTTGATGCAAATGTATAGATGTCGTTTTTATGTTCCACTTGCTCGATGTTCACTTGCTTTTTTAATGCGGCAGATGGTCCGTATGTAAAGCGGCTCCATGTATAGAAAGCACCAAAAGCCAAAATGATCAGTGCAAGTAATGTAATGCCTATGATCTTCAGTATTTTCTTCATCGCATGTCCCTTCTTTCTCTTGTACATATTAAATATACCATCATTTGCTCCTATGCCAAACGGCAAGCACGCTGATCCGTTTGTGTGATAAAGTATTAATCCATTAGCACTGCATTTGGCTGTTATTTACATTCGTAATAGGAGGGCTTAAAATAGGTGTGCATTCAGAAGTAACGGAGGAAGACAGACATGAAGCAGGGACATTCACAATTATGGATTGAAGCAAAAAATTACTTGTTCATTTTAATCGGATCAGCCATTGTGGCGATTGGATTTAATACGTTATTATTACCGAATCAGATTGCCGCAGGTGGTGTGAGCGGGATTAGTACGATTATGCAGTCATTCGGCTTTGAAGCGGCATATGTGCAGTGGGGGCTCAACATTCCGCTGTTTATCGCTGGCTTTTATTTATTAGGCGGTACATTTGGCGTGAAAACGCTCGTTGGCTCTATTTTCTTACCTTTGATGGTGTTTGTCACAAGACATATTGCACCTGTGACACATGAAGCGCTCTTAGCAGCCATTTTTGGCGGAGTGGTGATTGGGATCGGTATAGGGCTCGTGTTCCTTGGAAATGGATCAACAGGTGGAACGGCGCTCGCTGCCAAAATCATCAATAAATATACAGGCCTCACGCTTGGCACCTGTTTAGCGATGATGGATGGCCTAATTGTACTGGCTGCGATGACTGTTTTCGGGATTGAAGAGGGACTGTACGCTGTCATTGGTGTGTTTATTTCAAGTAAAACGATTGATGTCGTACAGGCCGGCTTCAGTCATTCGAAAATGGCGATGATCATTACAGGGCATGAGGATGAAGTCAGACAGGCAGTATTTGATCAAATTGACCGTGGTGTCACAAAAATCTCAGCAGTCGGAGGATATACCGACCATGACCGTCCAATTCTAATGTGTGTCGTTGGACAGTCACAATTCACAAAGTTGAAACAAGTGGTGAAAGCAATCGATGCATCAGCATTTGTCATCGTAATGGATGCAAAAGAGGTGCTTGGTGAGGGTTTTAAAAGGGCGTAAACAAGGATATAATAGCGTTGACCAAATGATTGTAAGGGAGGGAAATTGATGCAAAAGAGCGGATTAATGATGCTGTTTGTAGTGATGCTTCTTGTTCTTGCGGCTTGTGGAGGTAATTCAAGCAGCAGTGACAGTGACAAAGAAGGCAGCAAAAGTGCTTCAACTGTGAGCAGTGGTGAGGAAATTTATCAGCAAAACTGTATTGGCTGTCATGGGAAAGACCTATCTGGCGGAGGCGGACCAAGCCTGAAAGAAGTAGGGAAGAAATATAATGAAAGCCAAATTGCAGATATTGCACAGAATGGTAAAGGCTCTATGCCAAGCGGAATGGTAGATGAGAAGCAAGCAAAAGAAGTAGCAAAATGGCTTGCAGAGAAAAAATAAAACCTTTGTCTAATCGACAAGGTTTTTTTGTTTTTATATGTAGAAAAAGACTTTTGAATAGTATGAAAACGCATTATATTAAATTTTATTTAAAAAATAAGGGTAAAAAGACACACTTTTCGGTTTTAAACGTTGTTTTTACCTTTTAACGATAAGTTTTGAAATATAAATGTAATACCATTGCGTCGATTCATGACGTATAATTGGAGTTGTTGAAATTTAGACGATTCATTTTTTTCATCTTTTTGGATGAAAAGGACATAAATTGCTTGTACGTATCGAAGGGTATGTGCGTGACCATACATAACGTTTTTTGACGATAAGTGTCAAAACATCATGATAAGCTGTTAGTCAGCAATAAGAAAAGATTAGGTGATTACATGATTGAAATGAAGGAAGTCTACAAGATCTATCCTAACGGTGTAAAGGCGATCAATGGAATCAATGTCTCTATCCACCCAGGAGAGTTTGTGTATGTTGTTGGTCCCAGTGGTGCTGGTAAATCCACTTTCATCAAAATGATGTATCGTGAAGAGAAGCCAACCAAAGGGAAAATCTTAATTAATAGCAGAGATTTAGCCTCAATTAAGGAAAAAGAAATTCCTTACGTAAGAAGAGAAATTGGCGTAGTGTTCCAAGATTTCAAACTACTTCCAACCCTCACGGTGTTTGAGAACGTGGCATTTGCTCTTGAAGTCATTGGGGAACAGCCTCATATCATTAAGAAAAAAGTGCTGGATGTACTTGATTTGGTACAGCTCAAGCACAAAGCACGACAATTTCCTGACCAGCTGTCTGGCGGTGAACAGCAGCGTGTATCTATCGCTCGTTCAATCGTGAATAGTCCTGAGGTTGTCATTGCAGATGAGCCGACAGGAAACCTTGATCCAGATACATCTTTGGAAATCATGAAGACACTCGAAGAGATTAATAACCGCGGAACAACAGTCGTCATGGCGACACACAACAAAGAAATTGTAAACAGCATGAAGAAACGCGTCATCGCAATCGAAGATGGAATGATTGTGCGTGACGAAGCAAGAGGGGAGTACGGCATTTATGATTAAAACTCTCTCGCGGCATTTACGTGAGAGCTTCCGTTCACTTGGAAGAAACACGTGGATGACATTTGCATCAATTAGTGCGGTCACTGTCACATTGATTTTAGTTGGGGTTTTTCTTGTGATTATGCTCAACTTGAACAACATGGCATCGAATGCTGAAAAAGAAGTAGAAGTAAAAGTGTTAATCGAATTAACGGCGAATCAAAAGCAGCAGGATGAATTAAAAGCAGAAATTGAGAAGATTCCTGAAATTAGTGATGTCAAGTACTCATCTAAAGATGACGAACTAAAAGCGCTGATTAAAAGCTTTGGTGAAAATGGACAATCCATGGGACTTGTTGATCAAGAAAACCCATTAAACGATGCGTTTATTGTGAAAACATCAGATCCACACGATACACCAAAAGTAGCGAAGAAATTAGAAAACCTAAAAGGTACGTATAAAGTAACCTACGGAAAAGAAGAAGTCAGCCGACTCTTTAATGTGGTTGGAGTGGCGCGAAATGTAGGGATTGCGCTCATCATTGGGCTTTTATTTACAGCTATGTTCTTGATCTCTAATACGATCAAAATTACGATTTTTGCTAGACGTAAAGAAATCGAGATTATGAAACTCGTAGGTGCAACGAACTGGTTTATCCGCTGGCCATTCTTCATTGAAGGATTACTGCTTGGTGTATTTGGTTCCATTATACCAATCGCTCTATTGCTTGGCACATATCAATATGCAGTGGGCTGGGTGGCACCAAGAGTACAAGGCTCATTTATTTCCATGCTTCCATATAACCCATTTGTCTTTCAAGTTTCACTGGTCCTTCTATTGATCGGTGCAATCATTGGTGTATGGGGCAGCTTGACATCCATTCGTAAATTCTTAAAAGTATAAATCTATTTTTGATGGCAGCACTCGAGAATTTGCTAGAAGATGTGACCGGTTGAACCGATTCATCCGGTCGACTCTTCATGCAGGCAGTTGTCATAGGAGGGGAATATCGTTTTGAAAAGAAAGCTGATGATGGCTGGAATGGCAGCGTTTATTGGAACAACGTGGCTATACATTCCAGGGAACGAGAATCGTGCATTCGCATATGAAGACCTAGATCAAAAACGTCAACAAATCGAAGAGAAAACATCAAAGACTGAATCAACTTTGAAGAAAAAGAAATCAGAGCTGGCTAAGCTTGAAAAGAAAGAATCCAAGCTCAAAAAAGAAATTGAAAAGATTGACCACAAGGTAAGTGCTGCAACTGAAAAAGTCGCTGAAAAAGAAAAAGAAGTCAAACAAACGAAGCAAGAGATCAAGAAACTAAAAAAAGACATTCAAGTCATCAATGATCGAATTGAAAAAAGAAAAGCTATATTCAAAGATCGAATTCGTTCGATGCAAAAAAGCGGCGGTACGATCAACTATTTAGATGTGCTGCTGGGTGCTCGCAGCTTTAGTGATTTTGTCGGTCGTGTTGGGGCTGTCACAACCATTGTCGAAGCAGACAAAGACATGATTACAGAACATGAAAATGATTTAAAGCTGGTGGAGCAAAAAGAAGCAGAGCTAAATAATCAGCTAAGTGGACTTGAAACATCTCTGAAAGAGCTAGAAGAGTTGAAAAAGGATTTGTCTAAACAGCAAAAAGAAAAAGAGAAAATCTTAGGGAATGTAACAGATAAAAAGAATCATACTCATGATGAATTAGGCAAACTTGAAAATGAACAAGAAATTTTAGCGAACCAAAAAGCGGCTGTGAAGTCTGAGGAAGCACGCCGCCAAAAGGAAGAAGCAAAGAAAGCGAAACAAGCAGCTGCTGAAAAAAGTGCACCTACACCTCAAAGTGGCGGTTCAGATCAAGTATCTGATACACCAGCAAGCAGCTCAGGCTTTGTTAAACCAGCTGCTGGCCGATTCTCATCTGGCTTTGGCGGACGTTCTGGCGGAAACCACTTTGGATTAGATATTGCAGCAAAAGGCACAGTATCTGTCGTCGCAGCTGCATCTGGAACAGTCACGAACTCAAGCTACTCATCGAGCTACGGGAATGTAATATTCATTACGCATAATATCAATGGACAGACCTATCAAACGGTATATGCTCACCTATCTACAAGAAGTGTGTCCACAGGGCAGAGAGTCGAGCAAGGACAATTCCTTGGATATATGGGGAATACAGGCCAGTCACATGGTCAGCATCTCCATTTTGAAATTCATAAAGGATTATGGAATGGCGCAAAATCAAATGCAGTCAATCCAGCGCAATATATTCGCTAATCAAAAAGCCGATAACATCACGTTATCGGCTTTTCTTATTCTAAATAAAATTAAAATAACAGCAGTAAACCGGCAATAATAGGTGTTAACAGTACAGCCGATTTCAATAAAAGCTTCGGTGCAAGGCGTGTGAATTTTGCGCCAATATATGCGCCTAATACTGTTCCGATTAAAATTTGAATGAGCAAGATAAAATCAACATAGCCCTCTGTAATATATCCAATTCCACCACCGATGGAAATCGGAATAATGACAAGCATTGTCGTGCCAACTGCCTGTCGAATGGAAAGTCTCAGTAAAATCAAAAGTCCTACTTGGATAAATGGTGCGGACCCGATACCAAACATACCTGACAGCAATCCGGATACAATTCCTAAAATAATACCCCTTATGAGCAGTTGATG
Source organism: Bacillus sp. FSL M8-0266 (assembly GCF_038613425.1). Lineage (NCBI taxonomy): Bacteria > Bacillati > Bacillota > Bacilli > Caryophanales > Bacillaceae > Bacillus > Bacillus sp. FSL M8-0266. Next base: position 3,252,163 of record NZ_CP152015.1, on the reverse strand, counting down.
TGAAGAAAGCGGCTGATGCTCAGCTTCTTCCTTCAGAACAAATAATTTGATCATCATAAACACAGCGGATAAAAAGAGCATGCCAGCTGTTAAATAGTGCAGATTTCCTTCTGGGATAAAAGGAGCAATCTTAGCTCCTGCAAAGGAAGCAAAACAAGCCAAAGCTCCGACGATCAAACCAGATTTCAGCTGAATATTCCCTTCCCGGTAATGGCTGTATGCACCTGATAACGTCGTAAATGCCATTGCGGCTAAAGATGTCCCAAGTGCGGTATGGATAGGGATATCAAAAATTAACGTAAGCAATGCGATAACAAAACCAGCACCGCCTGCACCTACAAATCCTAATAAAATTCCTAATAATAGCATCGTCAATATAATATACATAGCGAAGACTCCTTCTCGATCATAACAAAATAAAAATTACACCTAATAAAATAATTAGTCAAGCCTTCGCGACAGAATGTCTTTACATGAAATCCCTTCTTCTGGCATATAATAACTCAGGTCATCAGGAAGAGTTGAAGAAGGAGGCCAAATATGAAAAAACAAATCGCATCTATTATGGCAAGTGTCGTTCTATTAATCAGTGCAGGGGTGATGACGCATAAAGAGGGAACTCATGCAGAGTCACCGCAAGCAGCTGCTGCAATGGCTGGACAAGCTCAATCAAGTGATAAGGCGAAAGAGAATGGGATGGAGAAAATTGAGAAAGCCTATGACCTTATTTCGAATGAATATGTAGAGGAAGTGGATCGCCAAAAGCTGCTTGAAGGCGCCATTCAAGGAATGCTTTCAACTTTAAATGATCCGTATTCAGTATACATGGACAAGCAAACCGCCAAGCAATTTTCTGATTCGCTTGATTCTTCTTTTGAGGGAATTGGGGCAGAAGTGGGGATGGATGAAGGAAAAATCATTATTGTCTCTGCCTTTAAAAAATCCCCTGCAGCAAAAGCAGGTCTAAAGCCGAAAGATGAAATCATCAGCATTGATGGTGAGTCGATGAAAGAAAAAAGCTTAAACGATGCTGTACTGAAAATAAGAGGGAAAAAAGGAACATCCGTCGCTCTGAAAATCAGACGAAATGGGATTGGAAAAGAGTTAACATTCCATATCAAACGAGAAGAAATCCCACTTGAAACCGTGACTTCCTCTATGAAAGAGGTGAATGGTCATAAAACAGGTTATATCGCGATCTCAAGCTTTTCAGAAGATACTGCGAAGGATTTCACATCAAGCCTGAAACAGCTCGAGAAAAAGGGCATAGAAGGTCTTGTGCTTGATGTAAGAGGAAACCCTGGCGGCTATCTGCAAAGTGTAGAAGACATTTTGAAACACTTTATTACAAAGGATCAGCCTTATATTCAAATTGCAGAACGGAACGGCGACAGGAAACGCTATTTTTCAAAGCGGAAAGAACAGAAGCCTTACCCAGTTAATGTTTTAATTGATAAAGGCAGTGCATCCGCTTCTGAAATACTTGCTGGTGCTATGAAAGAAGCCGGAAAATATGAAGTCGTCGGTGATGTCTCCTTTGGTAAAGGCACTGTGCAGCAGGCGGTTCCAATGGGTGACGGCAGTAACATTAAATTAACGTTGTATAAATGGCTCACGCCAAAAGGGAATTGGATTCACAAAAAAGGTGTCGTACCAACGATTGCGATTCATCAGCCAGATTACTTTACTGTAGGACCGCTTCAGCTGAAAGAACCACTTCAGCTTGATATGAACAATGAAGAAGTGAGACAAGCACAGACGCTATTAAAGGGATTGTCATTCGACCCCGGCAGAGTAGACGGCTACTTTGATGAAGAAACGAAAAAGGCGGTATTAGCCTTCCAAAGCACATACAATCTCGATAAATCAGGTGTAATTGATCTGAAGACAGCGAAAATGATGAACAAAATGGTGGATGAAGTGAAATCCTATGAAAAAAATGATCTTCAACTGCAGACTGCACTAAAAGCACTATATCTTAAAAAATAAAGAGGCGAATAAATGCCTCTTTTTTTTGGTTCATAAGTGTCACAAACATGTAATAGTTTATTCTTAAAAATAAATTATATCGAGAAATATATTCATTTATTTTACAAAAAACATAACATTCCTTCGATTTTACCCGATAACTTATTTATATAAGAGACTTTCTGTTGATTTAAACATGTCATGAAAATGAAACTTTTGAAAGTTGTATGTTACATAAATAATTCTTACAATATAAAGTAGCACTCATTTTAAATATTTTATTTTTTGCGGATATTCAGCTTGAGCATTAAGCTGTACCGAGGTTTGCGCTTTTCTTAAAAGAACTAGTAAATGGGGGTACACAATTGAAAAGGGCAAGTATTGTGAGAGAGAAAAAATATTACGAGTTGGTAGAGGAGCTTAAGAGTCGTTCGAAAGATGTGACGTTTTCCGCTACAAAGGCATTAAGTCTGCTCATGCTGTTAAGCAGGTACTTGGTCAATTACACAACGGTAGAATCAGTCGACGAAATCGATGAAGACTGTGCTGAGATATACTTCAATTATTTAATGGATAATCATAAGAGACTTGGTATAAACTTAACCGACATCAAGAGGTCGATGCAGCTGCTCGGCGGCATACTAGATGTAGATGTCAATCACTACTTAAAAGATTTTTCACTGTCGAATGTCACACTTTGGATGAATCAGGAGAAATAAACCTGGTGTCAAGCATCGATTTATTTGATAGAATAAGAGAAAATGCTTGACTTGGGCGGTGAACGATAATGAGCTCGGAGTGGATGGGAGCTGGATTAAAAGCGGTCGGTCTGTTTTTAATCCACCCTCTTTTTTATTTCATGATATTAATCAGCCTGTTACATGGCTACATCCGCGTAAAGCGGGAGAGAAAAGCGTTTCAAACAAGAATAGAAGATGTATACGATGAACTTAAATTTACATATTCAAAAGGATGGATTCTAGGAATTTGCCTATCCGTCATTTCAGTAGGCTTAGGGATTGCCCTCCCACCTGGATTCATCGTGCTGATTGCAGCGATGACCATCGTTTGCTCTTTATTCTTTAAGGCGAGTGCGCTTTCGTCTGCATACACACTCGGTTTCAGTTTTATTGCGGCACTAGGACTCATGTATTTCCAAGTGAGTCATTCATGGCTGCCGCAGCTCTCAATGATGAATGCATCAGCCGTTGTTATTCTGCTAGGTCTTTTATTAATGACCGAGGGGATTCTAGCCTATCGAACGGCGCATTTACGAACATCGCCTGCAATGGTGATGAGTGCGAGAGGACTTTTGATTGGCCAGCAGCGGGCAAACCGTCTGTGGCTTTTACCGCTTGTTTTGCTGATGCCGGCAGGTGAATTTACTTCTTCTCTGCCATGGTGGCCGGTGCTTCAAGTACACGATCAAAGCTTTTCATTTATTTTGATTCCATACATCATCGGTTTCGGGCAGCGGATTCAAGGATCGCTGCCAATTGTGAGCATTCAAATTACGGCACGGCGTATTCTCATACTTGGACTCGCTGTTGCTTTACTAGGTGCTGCAAGTATTTGGTTTACGCCGATTGCATGGGCAGCTGTATTGATAGCGATTGCCGGAAGAGCTTTCCTTTCATGGAAACAGAGAGTCAACGACAATGCGGCTCCATTCTACTTCTCTAAGCGTAATCAAGGGCTAATGGTGCTGGGAATCATTCCGAATACACCTGCAGCTGATTTAAAGCTTGAGATCGGAGAAGTCATTACAAAGGTGAATGGAATTGAAGTCAAAACCGTTTCGGAATTTTACGAAGCCCTTCAAACCAATCGTGCTCTGACAAAGCTTGAGATCATTGGCTTGAATGGTCAGACAAGGTTTGAGAAACGCGCTTCTTACGAAGGGGAGCATCATCAGCTTGGCATCCTGTTTGTGAAGGATGATCCACAGCAAGAATCAACGGCGATTTCATCATAAAAAAAAGCTGCTAGAGGGGACTGACCCCATAAGATGAGACAAATAAAAAACACCTTCAAGTTTGAAAATGGATCGTTGTGATCCGAAATAAAACATGGAGGTGTTTTTTCTATGGGGACAAGAGTGAGTTATCCGGTTGAAGTCAAACAGAAGGCTGTAGAAATGAGATTGGCAGGCGTACCTATGAAAGAGATCATGCAGAAATTGAATATCAAGAATAAGACGCAGGTTCAGACATGGGTGAGGTGGCATAAGGCTGGGGATACACACCGGTTCGAACAGCCTGTTGGAAAACAATATACCTATGGAAAGGGTCCCGAGTACTCTTCCGAATTAGAGAGACTGCAGGCAGAAAATCGCTATTTGAGTCAACAGAATGAAGTTTTAAAAAAGTACAACGAATTGGAAAGGAAGTTGATAAGGAAACGTCAATCAAACTGGTAGAAGAATTGTGCAAAACGATGACGGTACAGGACATCTGTGTCCATTTAGGCATCTTACGTACTTCGTATTATAGATGGAAAAAGGATCTGACTCAGAATCATTCTAAAAGACAACTAGAGAAACAGGTCGGCACGTTGTGCCGAAAGCACAAATATCGATATGGTTATCGAAAAATCACAGCCATACTAAAAAGGGGAATGCGTATTAACCATAAAACTGTTCAACGTATCATGCAGAAAAACCAGTGGCAATGCCGGGTTAAAATGAAAAAGCGTAAGAAGAATGGGCAGCCCTATGCCGTGGCCGGTAATATACTGGATCGGAACTTTCAGTCTGATCGCCCTCTTGAAAAACTAGTAACGGACATCACGTATTTGCCTTATGGACAGAAACAATTGTACCTTTCCAGTATATTGGATTTATATAATGGAGAAGTGATTGCTTTTACGATTGGTGATAAGCAGGACACAGACTTTATCTTAAACACACTTAATCAGCTCCCAGCACTGCCTGAGAATTGCGTGTTACATAGCGATCAAGGTTCTGTGTATACATCTTACGAGTATCAGAAAGCTGTTCATATAAAAGGCATTACCATGAGCATGTCCCGTAAAGGGACGCCCGCTGATAATGCCTCCATCGAATCGTTTCATTCCTCACTAAAGTCTGAAACGTTCTATCTTAACAGGATTGACCGCACTACGACCAGCATCGTAGAACGCACTGTCAAAGAATACATTTATTATTATAACAACATTCGTATTCAAACGAAACTAAACAACCAATCACCGATAAACTATCGGCAATTGGCTGTATAAAGGTGTTTTGATCCCTGTCTCAAAAACGGGGGTCAGTCCCGAGATGGCAGCTTTTTTCTTTTGGGCGCGCTTCTTTTCCATAGGATTCGCCCCATTCACGCATAGCGAAGATGATAGGCTTTAACGTATCTCCTAGAGAAGTGAGTGAATATTCGACACGAGGAGGGACCTCCTCATAGACTTCTCTGTGAACAACGCCGTCTTGTTCTAGCTCGCGCAATTGCAGCGTAAGAACACGCTGAGAAATTCTTGGCAGAAGCCGGCGTAATTCGTTGTATCGTTTTGGACCGCAAGTCAAATGATAAAGGATCACTCCTTTCCATTTTCCACCTATTACACTCGAGGTGGTTGAAACGGGACAGCCATGATTGACAATACTGACTGGATTGGATGGTGCACTCATTTTTACACTCCTTTCTAAGACGAAATGGGTGATAAACGAACATGATTGTAACTAACGAACAAAAATGTGCGTACTTGAATCAAAGGAAACTTTTCTTTTAACATAGAGGTATCACATCACACATTCGGGCTGTTTGTTTTCTTATCATAACAATTTCTATATGGGAATGGAAAGAAATTGGATTGATGAAACACACCCTAATCGTTCACTAGAAAGGATGAATACCATGAGAGACAAAGAGCAATTAAAAAAAGAAATCATAGAGGCGTTTGAATTCCGTCATGCGACAAAAGAGTTTGATCCGGCGAAAAAGATTCCAGAAGATGATTTTTCGTTCATTTTAGAAACAGGAAGACTTTCCCCAAGCTCTGTCGGATTTGAGCCTTGGAAGTTCCTCGTCGTTCAAAATGAAGCATTTAGAGAGAAATTAAAAGAATATACATGGGGTGCGCAAAAGCAGCTTCCAACTGCCAGCCATTTTGTGATCATTTTGGCAAGAACAGACGCCCGGTATGATTCACCATATGCAGAATACATCAACAAGGAAATCAAGGGAATGACAGACGAAACGTTTGAGATGGTAAAAGAACGCTACAAACAATTCCAAGAGAATGATCTTCATTTGATGGAAACTGACCGTACGCTCTTCGATTGGGCTTCCAAACAAACGTATATTGCCCTTGGAAATATGATGACAGCCGCGGCACAAATCGGCATTGATTCATGCCCTGTTGAGGGATTCAGCTACGATGAAATTCATCGTATGCTTGAGGAAGAAGGATTACTTGAAGATGGTCAGTACGACATCTCTGTCATGGCTGCCTTTGGGTATCGAGTCATTGAGCCAAAGCGCGGCAAAACGCGTCGTCCAATGGATGAAGTAGCCGTTTGGATTCGTTAAAAGAAAATGTCTGAAAAAGGCTGTTGACAATTGCGTGGTTAGTCAGTATATTTAAAAAATAAAATCTTTTATAAATAGACAAATTGACTATAAAACGCTTTGACTTGAGAATAGTAAATGAATATCCGTTTTCTAAGAGAGCTGCGGGTTGGTGCAACGCAGTAAAACGGATCATTGAACTCGCTCAAGGAGCGGCAAGACTGAATGAATAGTAAGTCTTTACGTGTGACCTCCGTTATCGGGTTTCAAGTTGGATTCAGCTATGTCTGAGTCAATAAGAGTGGTAACGCGGTTGCAAGGTCAGTCGTCTCTTCAAGGAGATGACTGGCCTTTTTATATGCTTTTATCTTATATTTGTCTGAAGATTCAAATTTAAAGGAGCTATAGAAAATGGAAAAGGAACATGTGCAGTTAAAACGAACAATGACGTCAAGGCATATCATGATGCTCGCACTTGGCGGAGCCATCGGTGCTGGTCTGTTTAAAGGAAGCAGTTCTGCCATTGATATCGCGGGTCCTGCTGTCATTTTGGCATATATGATTGGTGGTCTTATTTTATTATTTATTATGCAAGGACTTGCCGAAATGACGGTTGCACGACCTGGCGCTAGAACATTCCGTGATTTAATTGAACCTGTGTTAGGCAAATACCCCGCCTATTTCTTAGATTGGATCTATTGGAAAATGTGGGTGTTGAACATTGCAGCAGAAGCGATCGTTTCTGCAATCTTTATTCAGTACTGGTTCCCGCAAGTACCGATTTGGACACTTGTGTTAATCATTTCACTTGTTGTGACATTGATCAATGTTTGTTCAGTCAAAATGTTTGCTGAGACAGAGTACTGGTTAGCTTCTATTAAAATTGCTGTCATTCTTTTATTTATTATCATTGGGTTAACGATGCTGTTTGTCTCATTCGGACAGCATGCAGCACCGGGATTATCCAACTTAACCGAACACGGAGGATTTTTCCCGAATGGAACAGGCGGCTTAATTGCGGCAATGCTGGTGGTCGTGTATTCATATGGCGGAACTGAAATGATTGGGGTTACATTAGCAGAAACGAAAAACCCTGAAAAAGTCATCCCAAAAGCCATTCAAAGTACATTTGTACGAATCATCGGTTTTTATGTACTTCCGTTCTTCATCATCGTCAGCTTAATTCCTTGGAATCAAGTAAACAATGAACAAGTGAGCCCATTTGTCACGGTGTTTGCAACGATTGGTGTGCCATATGCAAGTGATATCATGAACGGGATTATTTTATTAGCGATCTTGTCTTCTATGAACTCTGGTCTGTATGCTTCTTCAAGGGTACTATTTACACAGGCAATGGATGGTCGTATATGGAAGGGCTTTTCGAAGCTGTCGAAACAGCAGGTGCCAGTCAGAGCGATTCTAGTATGTACATCTACTTTGTATGCAGCCGTATTAATCTCTCTTTTTGTAGGAAGTCAAACCTTTAATTATTTAATGGGATCTTTAAGCTACACGGTCTTATTCATTTGGTTTATTATTGCTGTCGGGCATCTAAAGTCTCGAAGCGTAGCAGCACCAGGAGGATATCGCGTCAAGCTGTATCCTTTCACAACATGGTTTTCTGTCATTGCGATCATTGCCATTTTTATTGGCGTAGTATCAACAACTCCGATTGTCCAAACCTTGGTCACAATGGGTATCTATCTCATCATCACGCTTTCTTTCTTCATCAATAGAAAGCGGTTTGAAACAGCTGTTTAATTTAAAAGCGTGCAGGACTTTTGAAGAAGGTCTCGCACGCTTTTTTTAATGCAGTTTTATTGTTTGAACGAAAGCAATCGACTATCCTTTTGAAAGGAATTGATGCATAAAAGTAGATGATCAAAAAGGGGCTGAAAATAGCTGTTCAAATTTAGGCGACTGATGCGTATATTTGGATGAAACGAATGACCTTACCTACAAAATCTAATTGGTTATATCGTATGCAGGTCTTCATCGATTGGAGTATTTGGCAGCTGGATGATGGCTGTCGTACCGTATCCTGGCTCAGATTGAATAACGAACGTGCCATGATGTTTTTTCATGATTTGATAGACAATAGCTAGTCCAAGGCCTGAGCCGCCATCTTTTCTCGTACGTGCCTTATTTACTCGGTAAAATCGCTCAGAAACATGTGGAAGGTCTTCTTTTGGAATGCCGTTGCCCTCATCTGTCACTCTCAATTCAGCTTTATGTTGGTGAACTAGTAATTCAATCGAGACCGATTTTCCAGAGGGAGTGTAATGAATGGCATTGTCCAGTAAATTACGAACCACTTGTTGCAGTCGATCGCTATCGCCATACACAATACAATCCTCATCAAGTGTCCGTTTCAGATAAATGCCCTTTTGATTAGCGATAAATGCCATTTGATCAAGAACGTCATGAATCAGCTGAGCAAAGACGATTGGCTCCATCGTTAGTGGATAAGAATCTCCTTCTAGCTGCGCAAGGTCTAAAAGATCGTGCACAAGCCGGCTTAAACGAGCGGCCTCATCCTGGATGATGTGCATTCCTTTTTTTTGATCAATAATCCCTTCTTCAATACCTTCAGCATATCCTTTCATATAACTTAGCGGAGTTCGAAGTTCGTGGGAGACATTCGCAAGAAATTTCCTGCGGTGCTGCTCAACTTTTTCAAGGGTAGAAGACAGTTTGTTAAAAGAGCGGCCCAGCTGGTTTAATTCATCTCCGTTTTTGGTCACAGCCATCCGTTTTGAAAAATCGCCAGATTCCATTTCCATTGCAATTTCTTTCATTTGATTAATTGTCCGAACGACTTTATTGGAGCTTTTATATCCGATAAAGAAAATCAGGAGCAGAATTAATAAAATGGATATGCCAAGTGTCAATCTGATTTGGACAAAGGGTTCATATACATCCGATAAGGGCATGGATAGAAAAATTGTCCCTGATAGCTCATCTTTGCTTGAGAAGACAGGGATGGCGATGCCAAGAATATCTTGATGAAACTGTGAGTGTTCTCTAATCAACACGACGGTTTCCCCTTGAAGGAGCTTTTGGCGTTCCTTGAACGTGATGAGGTTATCATTTGTGTTCGTATCAAAAGGAAGACCACTTGAAAGTTCCATTGGGTCATCTGTAAAAATAATGTTCGCCTGACTCGAGTCGTTAGCCCATTTTATTCTATCGGTAAAATACGTATCTTTCCCGTGTTGATGATAGATTTGTGCCAGCTTTTTACCTTGTAAACTTAAGGAATCAATCTGCTTATCAACATATAAGTGCTGGTATAAGTAATAGGTGAGGGCAAGAGCTGAGGCAGCAACGATTCCGGTCACTACAAGGATTAAGAAGAGCACTTTCTTTTTAATCGATAAAGGCTTCATTCTTCCTCCTCAAACTTATAGCCGACACCCCAAACGGTTTTTATATGCCGTTCCGCTCCCTTTAATTTCAGTCTCAGCGTTTTGATATGTGTATCGACTGTTCGTAAAGAGCCGCTAGTAGAATGTGATTCCCACAATTTTTGATAGAGCTGTTCTCGTGAAAACACTTGGCCTTGATTGAGTAAAAGAAACATGAGCAAATCGAATTCTCTTCTAGTTAAATTAATGGGCTCCTGATGGATATAGACTTGTCTACCATCCTGATCAATCTCCATGTCACCAAACTGTATGCGGCTGCGCTTTAGCGAAAGACCTCTAATTCGTCTCAAAGTTGTTTCAATTCTTGCTGCAAGCTCACGTAGACTGAAAGGCTTCATGATGTAGTCATCCGCACCAATTTCTAGGCCTCTAATTCGATCTTCCTCATAACTTCTAGCTGTTAAGAATAAGATGGGGATTTGAGAAGTTTGTCGAATACGCTGGCAGACTTCAAATCCATCCATATCAGGCATCATGATATCTAGTACTACAAGGTCAACAGGTTCTTTTTCAAGCTGACGTAAGGCATCCAATCCATTACTAGCTGTGAGGATGTGAAAGCCTTGTCTTTTTAAGAAGGACCCGATTAACTCAAGCATATCGAACTCATCGTCTACGATTAAAATATGCATTTGTTCTTTCATTTCTTTTCCTCCAACACGATAGCATAAGGTCCTGATGGGACATTCAGTCGATTTTTCATCATGAATGTATGTTTATCGATAATTGATACTGAATTGTCATCTAAGTTACTCACATATATTGATGTGGTATCAGCGGTGATATAATTCGGATTTTGACCAGTTTCAACAGAAGCAAGCTGCTTATTCGTCTCTGTATCTACTTTGTATAGCGTATGATCTCCATGACAAAGTACATATAAAGTAGAAGAATTTTTCTCTGAAAAGAATGCAACAGGCATAACGCCTAGTTTTATTTCTCGCTGTTTTTTACCTGTTTGAGGGTCGTAAGCAAAAATGCTCTTATTTAAGGTGCCTGGTTTACCGTGACCACCGATCCAAATGGATTGTCCATCAAAATGAATACCAGAAGGTCGTTCAAGTACAGAGAACGTACGTATATGTTTTTCCTTCTCAATATCTATGACAGAGACAGTATGACTTTCTGCATTTAAAACAAATAAAGTACCTGACGGAGAAAGTGTCATAGAAGAAGGTAACTTTCCGGTCTTCACAGTTGCTTTTATTTTTTTACGCTGCGTATCAATAAAATAAACGACATTTTTCTGTGAATCCGCTGCAATTAAGGTGTGAGAAGCTGCATCATATGTAAGGGAAGTCAGCCCTTTATTCACATCCATATAATCTGTTGCTGTACCTTTTTTTAAATTAATTTCGATAAGCGATTCTCCTTCTTTACTAGTTGCGATGATGACGTCTTTGTTGATTTGGATAAGATCAGTGAGCGGATGTTTTAAATCAACGGAAGAGATCATTTTATTCTTTTGTAAATCAACTATTGAAAAGGAGGCTTTTTTTAATTGAGAGATGACCGCGATCAATTGAGAGCTGCCAGGTGGAGTAAACTGCTGGTCTTTTCCACAGCCTGACAGGAATAACAATAGAGCTGATAAATAGATCAAAACATATTTTACACGTTCCATTCTTCCGCTCCTTTGCGTCCTCTATTTTCAAAAAGCATACCACAAAAATTGTGAAAAAAAATCGAAGTTATCAATGCTGAAAGAGTTGAAAAACAGATCTTAGGTGGATGAATGAGGACAATTCGATTTAAAGTTCCTTTTTTGTCTAGTCATATGGCTTTTTTTCCTCTTTAAAAAAGGATTTTCAATATTTGATTCCTGTGCCAGCTATAGCTTACAGTGATAAAAATAATGAAAACTCCCCCGCTCTAAATCGACATAGAGCGCAGGGAGTCATTAGGCAGAATGCCCAGATGATGGAGAGGTAGATTTCGTTTTGACGCGTTGGGATAAAAGGAAGCCGAGGATTCCTGCGCCCATTAATACAATAAATAAAGGTTGGAAACCACTCATGATACCAATCAAAGTCGACGAAATGATACTGCCAAAATATCGAAAGGTTGAGAAAATACCAGAGGCCGAACCAGATAAACTTTGATCAACAGCTGTTAAAGAAGCCATCTGCATACTGGTCATACCAATCCCTGATGAAATTCCACCTGCGACTAGTGTCACGATCAGCAGTGGTAAGGTTGGGTACTGACTCAGTGTAATTAACATGATGCCTGTTAAAGTAAGGCAGAGAAATGAAAAGCGAATCATTTTTTTCGCGCCTTTTTTTGGATGGAGTCTTGCGCCTAATAAACCGCTAAGAGACATACAAAGAGAAAATACCGATAGAATCATACCGCTTTGTGTATGAGAAAGGGCAAGTTGCTGTTCCATAAACAGCGGCATAATGAGAAGGATGGCATACATCACAAAATTACTTAGCATGATCGACAGATTCGCATTTGTAAATGAACTGTTTTTAAATAGGGATAAATCGATAATTGGATTCTTTACTTTCCGTACATGTTTAAAGAATAAAGGAATGACAATCAATGCTAGAATGCCATAAATTAAATATTCATTTAGTAGCTGGCTTTTTGTGCATAGAATGACTGTGGCAATTCCGATGGTTAAATACAATGAACCGATCATATCTACCCTTGCGTGTATGCGTGTATGCTTTATGTTTGGAATGAGTAAAACGCCGGTGACTAGTGTAAGAAATAGGAATGGGATATTCACTAAGAATATGGAATGCCAATCAAAACTCTGAATGAGAATCGATCCAAGAAAAGGCCCAAGTGCGGCACCAATACCAGCACCAAATCCAAAGTAACCCATTGTTTTAGACAGTTTTTCGGGTGAGACTGTTCCACGAATCAAAGCAATGCTATTCGGTGTTAAAATAGCCCCGCCAGCTGCTTGAATGGAGCGAAAAATGATGAGAAATGCTAGATTAGGTGCTAAAGCACAGCCAATCGAGCCGATTAAAAAGAGTGTCACTCCGGTTAAATACATGCGGCGGTGTCCGTATATATCTCCTAACTTACCAGCGATAGGCTGGGTGACCGCCATGACAATAAGATAAATCGTGACAACCCAAGTAATGTTTGAAATGGATTGATCATAATAAGTTGATATGGATGATAAAGCGACTGCGATCATCGTTGAGTTGACCGGAACTAGTATAGCTCCAAGTAACAAAGAATAGATGATCAAACTCTCTTTTTGCAATTTCAATGTGTGTATACCACCTTTTGGAAAAAAGAAGAATTCCACCCTTTAAGCGGGAGAAATTCCTCTCATGAAAATGTGTGTGTATGTCTCAATAAAATCATCTTTTTGTGTTAATACGAGCTGGAAGTCTTGCTCAAGCTGCTGAATAAAAAAACCGAAATACGTACTAATGAAAATGTCTGCATAAATGTCTTCTTTTCCATTTAAGAGATGATGCTGAGCACTCATCTTTTTGAAATATTGCATCAGCATTTCCCTTAGTTCTTGAGGATAAATTTTTTCATGACTAGTCAAATCTTTAAACATAGCCGGTTCTCGCATGCTGATATAAATAAATTCTTTTTTTGAAGTTAAATCTTCAAGGAAATATGAACCGAGAAACTTTAAATCGGTGTGTAAATCGCCTTTAAATTCTGCTTCTAAGGTTTTTGTCGGTGTTGATTTCATTTTCATAATGGCAGCAATGACGCCGCGTTTGTTTTTAAAGTTGCGGAAAATAGTCGCTTCACTGACATTCGCTTTTGTGGCTATTTCTTTGGTTGTGGTTTTTTGATAGCCCTTTTCAGTTAATAAATCCATTGTTGCGCGAATGATTCGTTGATTTGTAGATTTTAACAAGCATACTCACCTCAGGTCATGAATGTGTTTGCAACAAAGTAAGTATACCGATAAAACCTATGACCGCCAATATGATCCAAAATGATAAAGTTAGGCACGTGCATGCTGTTTTAATATCTGAATGCGTCCATTGCTTCCATCTACTGTCACAAGGTCACCGGATTGAAGTGTTTCAGTCGCTATTCGTGTACCTAGGACAGCTGGCATCATATACTCTCTAGCAATAATAGCTGAATGAGACAAAATGCCTCCAGCATCGGTTATGACTGCTTTTGCATCTCTAAATAAGCTCGTCCATAAAGGTGTGGTTGTTTTGCAAACTAAAATATCATCCTTTTGAAATTGTGAGAATTTCTCAGCACATGTAATGACTTTTACTCTTCCAGAAACAATACCGCTAGATGCGCCAATTCCATAGATCATATCGCTTGTGTTGTTTTCATTTTCTCTTAATGAACCGAGCATTCTTTCTACTTGCTGCAATTCAGATTCAGTTGGGGTGCCCATGTAAGCTGGTGGCTGAATATCTTCATTTTCTTTCGTGTCAATTTTTCTTTGTGCGATGACCGTATCAAATGTTGTAGACGTTGTGAGCGCTGTGTGTACCTCCTCATCGTAGAGATACCATAGATCTTCTTGATGAGGAATCGCTCCTTTTTGTACAAGAAGTTCACCAATTTTTAATAGATATACCCTGGCTTTAGCATCTAACATGGCATCAATGTAGAAGTGGTGATCGTCACGGATATTAGCGGCCTGTAGAGCAAATTGATAAAGTGTCTCAAATTTCGTTTTAAACGCTTCATCCATCACTTGGCTCATAAAATGTTCATATGTCTCTTGTCTTTTGATGACGGCTTGTGCAAATTCTTCATCAAAATCACATTGGTGTTGAATGTTGTTTCTGATGATATCTAGTATAAACTCAGGGTTTTCCGCCCATGTCTCCTCCGTAAGATCATGACTTTTAACAGATCGCCAGCCATAGACTTGAAGAAATTCCTCTAATTCCGAAATGAAGTGTCTGCCTTTTTCCGATTGAGTGAGTGCATCAAGCAGCTCTGGGTTCTTTTCATGCTTCATAAACGCTTGATGAAGTTCAGTATCTTGAAGGACACTCTTTGCAAAATCAGATAGCTTCTTGTCTGTTTCAAGAGATTTGTTCATCACGCCTATCATCATCTCATGCAGCAGGATCACTTGTGATTGATCACCAGTATACGTCACAAGCATGTCTTCAATCATAGTCGATAAAATGACTTGAGGTATGACAATATCAAAATGATCATCGTATGCTTGTATATAAAAAGTCTTTAATTTTTCGAAGCCGACGATGGCGTCTTCAATGGTCATCGGTTCCTTCATTTGGCGATCGAGTTTTTCATAAAAGGGAAAGAAATTTTTCTCTAAAATCTCATACATACGTTCACTTAAATGTGGAAATAACTCAAATATGCTCTCATCAAAAACTGGTGCAGTTTCTGCACTCGCTTCAGGCAGGGACGGTGATGAATACAGGTGACCTCTATAAAGCTTGATATCTTTAATATTCAGATCAGGCACTTGATATTTTTCACCATTTTTCTTCATACCGCTTTTTAATGCTGGGATGATCAGACTTGAAAAGAGAGGACTCGTTGGGCCCGGCATATGATCGTCCATTGAGATCCAGAAATCCTGCAGCTCGTCTGGCTGCATTTGAAAAGAAGCGCCCGCTGTCTCATCTGCTGCTTTTGAGAGGGCTGTAGTAATCGGCCTGGCTTGAAGTAAATAAAATGTGCCATTTGCTATTCCAAATTCGATATCGACGCTATGACCATAAAGTGCTTCTACTTGTTTGGTGATTTGCGTGATTTCTACTAATTGGTCATCATTCAGGCAAAACTGACCAGCCATTTCCTCAGTTACTGATTGTTCAATGACACCTTCTTGATAAGGTACAATTTGCAGTTCTTTCGTTCCAAGTGATTTTTCAATAGAAAGTGTCTCTTTGTCTACAATAAATGTGTCTGGTGTCACAATCCCGGAGACGATTGCTTCTCCTAGTCCGTAGCTTGCTGTGAGCATCATTTCATTTGTTTTTCCTGTTACGGGATTTTCACTAAAGATGACACCGGAGACGTCAGAATGGATCAATCCTTGAACGACAACAGCCATGAGCGGCATCTCTTCCTCGTTTTCACCCATCTCTTCCTTATATTCTGTCACTCTCGCTTCAAAATAAGAAGACCAGCACTCTTTGACAGCCTGTAAGAATTCTTCATTTGTTTTGATATTTAAATAGGTCTCGTACTGTCCTGCAAATGAGGCGCCTTCGAGATCTTCAGCAACAGAAGAGGATCGAACTGCAACTGAGGGATAAGTCTTCCGCAATGATTGAAAGGACGAAAGGAGTTCTGCTTCCATTTGAGAAGGGAACGATGCTTTTTTGATTTTGTCAGCAAGGTTTTGTTCAGTTGGATGCAGGTTGTGATATGAAAGAAAGCTTGAAAAGCTGTTGGTTTTGATAATAAATCCATCTGGGACTGGCAGGCCGTGATTGTTTAATTTGATTAAATTCAGGCCTTTTGCCCCTGCGAGTGCTGCGGATTCTTCAGCCGCATGAAATAAAACTGAATACATGGGAATGCCCCCTTATCCAAATAGCCAATGGTTTGTCTATCTCTCTATTGTTTTTAAAATGATAGTGCGCACTATCATTTTAATCATAGGATTTATTGGATGTTACTGTCAAAGACGGAAAGACCTATCTTTACAAAGGGGACATTCTCACTAATTTCCTTCTATATCTATAACAAAAGTCTCCGAACAGAAAGAAAAATAGGTGAAATTGAAAACTGTGAATTGTTCAATATGCCAATCTTTACTATAATCAAGGGAGTAGACCAAGAAGAGGGAGGGTTTATGTGATTACAAAAGCCATATTTGCACTTGTTTTTCCTTTCCTGCTCGTTATTTTATTTTCAAAGGTTACTTATAATCATTATGTGGGCATTGCATTAACAGCAGCGCTTTTATTTGCCTCGTACATGAAGGGCTATACAGAAACCTACTTTATTGTGGGATTAGATATCATTTCTTTAGTAGCTGGGGCATTATATATGGCTAAAAAAGAAATTGAAAAGAGAGAAAAGGCTGAAAAAAATCATTGATATCATCATCAAGAGCGTGTTAGGCAGAAAGATGACGTTTTATAAGCTGTGCTTACGAATTATAGTGAGTGCAGCTTTCTTTTTGTGCTCTTTTTCTGCTCATCGAATATCTCTCACCGAAATGTTCCATACTGAAAGGAAGGTTTTCGCAAGAGGGTTATTTGGTATTGAAGAGAGGGTATGACTGTATTGGAAATAAAAATCAAGCAAGAGCCGAACTTTAGTTCGTATTTTTGTGTTCTTTTATGATAATATATTCATTAGATAGATTTCGTAACGAAACGGAGGCTTTGATGTGAGTGACCGCTTTGAATTAGTTTCTAACTATCAGCCCCAAGGAGACCAGCCGAAGGCGATTGAAAAGCTTGTTGAGGGGATCCATCAGGGAAAACAGCATCAAACGCTGTTAGGTGCTACAGGTACGGGAAAGACCTTTACTGTATCCAACCTGATCAAAGAAGTGAACAAACCGACACTTGTCATTGCGCATAACAAGACACTTGCCGGTCAGCTATACAGCGAGTTCAAGGAATTCTTTCCGAATAATGCTGTCGAATATTTTGTGAGTTACTATGATTATTACCAACCAGAGGCGTATGTGCCTCAGACTGATACATTTATTGAAAAGGATGCCAGCATCAATGATGAGATTGATAAGCTGAGACACTCTGCTACGTCCTCGTTATTTGAGCGGAGAGATGTCATTATCATTGCCAGTGTCTCCTGTATTTATGGCTTAGGTTCGCCAGAGGAATATCGAGAGCTTGTGCTGTCTTTACGTACTGAAATGGAGATTGAACGCAATCAGCTTCTTCGTAAGCTGGTGGACATTCAGTATTCTCGTAATGATATAGATTTTCAGCGCGGAACCTTCCGAGTACGAGGAGACGTCGTTGAAATTTTCCCTGCTTCACGTGATGAGCATTGTATCAGAGTGGAGTTTTTCGGTGATGAAATTGAACGTATTCGTGAAGTGGATGCACTGACTGGAGAAATACTCGGTGATCGTGAGCATGTGGCTATTTTCCCAGCATCTCACTTCGTCACAAGAGAAGAAAAAATGGAAAAAGCGATTATTAATATTGAACAAGAGCTTGAAGAGCAGCTCGAAAAACTTCGAGATAATGAAAAATTGCTAGAAGCGCAGCGCCTTGAGCAGCGGACAAGATATGACCTTGAGATGATGAGAGAAATGGGCTTTTGTTCAGGAATCGAGAACTACTCAAGGCACCTGACCTTGCGTCCTCCTGGTTCAACACCCTACACATTGCTTGATTATTTCCCAGATGATTTTATGATTGTTGTCGATGAGTCACATGTGACAATACCGCAAATACGCGCGATGTACAACGGGGACCAAGCAAGAAAGCAAGTGTTGGTTGATCACGGATTCCGTCTGCCTTCAGCACTTGATAACAGACCGCTCACCTTTGATGAGTTTGAAAAGCATATTAATCATATTGTACATGTATCTGCCACTCCTGGTCCTTACGAGCTTGAGAAAACCCCAGAGGTTGTGGAACAAATTATTCGTCCAACAGGTTTACTTGATCCAATCATTGAAGTGCGTCCTATTGAAGGGCAAATTGATGACTTAATTGGAGAAATTCATGCGCGGGTTGAGAAAAATGAACGTGTGCTCGTGACGACGCTGACGAAGAAAATGTCTGAGGATCTTACAGATTACTTAAAAGAGATCGGAATCAAGGTCAATTATCTGCATTCAGAAATTAAGACCCTTGAGCGGATTGAGATTATTCGCGATTTACGTCTCGGAAAATATGATGTGCTTGTGGGAATCAACCTTCTTCGTGAAGGACTGGATATTCCAGAGGTCTCGCTCGTGACGATTTTAGATGCAGATAAAGAAGGCTTCTTACGCTCTGAAAGATCCCTCATCCAGACGATAGGCCGTGCAGCGAGAAATTCGGAAGGCCGGGTCATTATGTATGCAGATAAAATGACCAAATCAATGGATATTGCGATTCAAGAAACGAAGCGAAGACGAGAGCAGCAAGAGGCGTATAATGAGAAATATGGAATTACTCCGCAAACCATCCATAAGAAAATCAGAGATGCCATTAAAGCAACAAAGATACATGAAGAATCGGAAGAATATGAAACAAATGCAGCACCAAAGCTGTCAAAAATGAGCAAAAAAGAACGAGAAAAAGTGATCGAAAAGGTCGAGATGGAAATGAAAGATGCAGCAAAAGCGCTTGATTTTGAAAAAGCAGCAGAATTAAGAGATCTATTGCTAGAGCTAAAAGCGGAAGGATGATTGCCTGATGGCTATGGAACGAATAGAGGTGAAAGGTGCTAGAGCCCACAACCTTAAAAATATTGATGTGAATATCCCGCGTGACCAGCTAGTGGTCATCACGGGTTTATCTGGTTCAGGAAAATCGTCTCTTGCCTTTGATACCATTTATGCAGAGGGTCAGCGCAGGTACGTTGAATCTCTTTCAGCGTATGCGCGCCAATTTCTCGGTCAAATGGATAAACCGGATGTAGATGCCATTGAAGGTCTTTCTCCGGCGATTAGTATTGATCAGAAGACGACGAGCCGGAACCCTAGATCAACAGTTGGAACCGTTACTGAAATCTATGATTATTTACGACTCTTGTATGCTCGAGTTGGGAAACCTATTTGTCCGATACATGGGATTGAAATTACGTCCCAAACGATTGAGCAGATGACAGATCGTATTTTAGAATATCCAGAAAGAACGAAATTGCAAGTGCTAGCGCCGGTCGTATCTGGCCGCAAAGGAACACATGTTAAAGTACTTGATCAAATTCGAAAGCAGGGCTATGTTCGAGTAAGAGTCGATGGAGAGATGGAAGATCTGTCAGAAGAGATCGAGCTTGAAAAGAACAAGAAGCATTCCATTGAAGTCGTGATTGATCGAATCGTGGTGAAGGAAGGCGTTGCGGCTCGGCTGTCTGACTCCCTTGAAACGGCGCTGCGACTAGGTGAAGGCCGTGTGATGATTGACGTGATTGGACAAGAAGAGCTGTTATTCAGTGAACATCATGCCTGTCCGCACTGCGGATTTTCTATTGGTGAGCTTGAGCCAAGAATGTTTTCATTCAATAGTCCTTTTGGTGCCTGTCCGAGCTGTGATGGGCTTGGCTCTAAACTAGAAGTTGACCCTGAGCTTGTCATTCCTAATAAGGATTTGACGTTACGACAGCATGCCATTGCCCCTTGGGAGCCGCAGAGCTCACAATACTATCCTCAGCTCCTTGAGGCAGTATGTACACATTACGGCATCGACATGGACATTCCAGTGAAAGATATACCGTCGCATTTATTCGATAAAATTTTATATGGCAGCGGCTCTGAACGGATTTATTTTAAATATGAAAATGATTTTGGTCAGGTACGTGAAAATGAAATTGAATTTGAAGGTGTTCTTCGTAACATTGAACGACGCTATAAGGAAACCAGCTCTGATTATATTCGTGAGCAAATGGAGAAGTATATGGCGAACCAGCCATGTCCGACATGTAAAGGATATCGTCTGAAAAAAGAGACGCTTGCGGTTCTGATCAATGGCAAACATATCGGAGAAATCACTGATTTGTCTGTCTCTGATGCCCTTGATTTATATGGTGAAATC
Organism: Bacillus sp. FSL M8-0266; assembly: GCF_038613425.1. Classification (NCBI taxonomy): domain Bacteria; kingdom Bacillati; phylum Bacillota; class Bacilli; order Caryophanales; family Bacillaceae; genus Bacillus; species Bacillus sp. FSL M8-0266. The sequence goes on along the minus strand of NZ_CP152015.1, from coordinate 3,231,619 downwards.
GAGTTGTCTGAGAAAGATTTGCAGATTGCCCAGCTCATTTTACGGGAAATCAAAGAGCGCTTGTCCTTTTTAAATAATGTGGGATTAGATTACCTCACATTGAGCCGCTCGGCTGGTACACTATCCGGAGGAGAGGCGCAGCGGATTCGTCTGGCGACTCAAATTGGGTCAAGGCTGACGGGTGTTCTTTATATATTAGATGAACCATCCATTGGCCTGCATCAGCGTGATAATGACCGGTTGATCGGGACATTGAAAAACATGCGCGACATCGGGAATACCCTCATTGTCGTAGAGCATGATGAGGATACAATGCTAGCCGCTGATTATTTGATTGATATTGGACCTGGAGCAGGAGTTCATGGAGGAGAAGTGATTTCAGCTGGGACGCCGGAAGAAGTCATGAAGGACAAGAAATCTTTAACAGGACAATATTTATCTGGTGAGAAATTTATCCCGCTACCGATTGAAAGAAGAAAGTCTGACGGCCGCTACATTGAGATCAAAGGGGCAAAAGAAAACAACCTGAAAAACGTCAATGCGAAGTTCCCTCTAGGCATCTTTACAGCTGTGACCGGTGTGTCAGGTTCAGGGAAAAGTACGCTTGTGAATGAAATTCTATTAAAATCACTTGCGCAAAAACTGCACAGAGCGAAGACGAAGCCAGGACAGCACAAAGAAATCAAAGGAATGGATCACTTAGATAAGGTGATTGATATTGATCAATCTCCAATCGGTCGTACGCCGAGATCCAACCCTGCCACGTATACAGGCGTATTTGATGATGTGCGGGATGTGTTTGCACAAACCAATGAAGCAAAGGTACGAGGGTATAAAAAAGGTAGATTCAGCTTTAACGTCAAAGGTGGACGCTGTGAGGCATGTCGCGGAGATGGCATCATTAAAATCGAAATGCACTTTTTACCTGATGTGTATGTGCCTTGTGAGGTGTGCCACGGGAAACGGTATAACCGCGAGACACTTGAGGTCACATATAAAGGGAAGAACATTGCTGATGTGCTTGAAATGACCGTGGAGGACGCACTCCAATTTTTCGAGAACATCCCGAAAATTAAGCGGAAGCTTCAAACGATTTTTGATGTTGGACTAGGGTACATTACACTTGGACAGCCTGCGACGACATTGTCCGGGGGAGAGGCGCAGCGTGTGAAATTGGCATCTGAGCTTCACCGCCGTTCAAACGGAAGGTCTCTTTATATTTTAGACGAGCCGACAACAGGTCTGCATGTGGATGATATTGCCCGTTTATTAAAAGTGCTTCAGCGTTTGGTCGAAAACGGAGATACGGTGCTAGTGATTGAGCACAACCTTGATATTATTAAGGCTGCTGATTACCTCGTTGATCTCGGACCAGAGGGCGGTGCAGGCGGCGGAACGATCATTGCCTCAGGGACTCCTGAGCAAATTGCAAAAGAAAAAGCTTCTTACACTGGTCGATACTTAAAGCCTATTTTAGAGCGTGACCGTAAACGAATGAAACAGTTGGTCAAAGAAACGGAACGTGTGACATCGTCATAAGAAAAAACCCCTCTTTATCGAGGGGTTTTCCTTTTATTGCGCATCTTCCTTCGGCATTAAATGACTGAGTTGCGTTAAATCCTTTAAAATATGCGTGCTGCTGCTGTCGAGCAGTACTTTTAAATAACGGATATCACCATACTGTGGATGAGACGGATGAATGGTCTCGAGCTCCCTGATCATATCGCTGTTCATGCTTTTTTGTTTCTGTATAAGGTCTAAAAGCGCTTGAGCCGTGTGGTTAGTATTATGATGATCTGTCAAAATAATTACCCCCTATAATGATAATCACCATCTTTTCAACATATTTTAAAGGGTAATCCGTGAAGAATCTACACTTAGGTGCAAAAAGATGTAATTTGTGTCTAAGGTCATATGTAAATCGAATGATTTTGAAACTTTTGATACGCAATAAACGTATGAGTTAGAAAGGAATTTTCATCATGAAGGAGCGAATATATATGAATAGAGATCAGTCGATCATTGCATCAATTTGTTATTTTAGTGTATTTTTTATGCCGTTTATTGTACCGATCGTGGCATATTTTGTAGTCGACCAGAAGGAACCGAAACGGCACGCGATGCGGGCATTGTGGTCACATGTTTTGCCAGTCGCAGCGTGCGTGTTGCTGGTTTTTGGATCTATTCCATTTTTATTATCGACACAGGCAAGTGACTCACTCATGCCAGTGATCACGATGCTCATCCTGTCCTTTTTAGTCGCTATTGGCTTTTTGATCTCTGTCATTTGGAATATCATTCAAGGTATTAAAGTACTTCAATCCATCAAATCGTAGGAGGGCTTTGTATGAATGAAAAAGAACGCATTTTAAAATTAGTAGAAGACGGGACATTATCGGCAAAAGAAGCGATTACGCTGCTTGAAAAACTGGAGGAAAGTCCGTCTGTTTCATTAGAAAAATCAACGGCTGACCACACCTTTCATGAAGAAAAAGCTGGCACAGAGAGCAAAGGAACTGGTACCGAAAATCTTGGTGCAAAGCTGTTTGGCTGGTTAGATTCTGCGGTGAAAAAGGTGAAAGACGTAGATCTTGATTTGAACTTTGGACAGTCGGTCGACGTTGAGCACATTTTTCAGTTCAAAGACGCCTCACTCTCTCATTTAGATATTCAATTGGCGAACGGCAGTCTCAATGTGATGCCTTGGGACGATGGCGATATTCGAGCAGAATGCCATGCGAAAATCTACCGTGCAGAAGACGGAGAGCAGGCAAGACAGCAATTTCTCAATCAATTGGACTGCGGCCTCGAAGGGGATAAATTTTTTATCCGGACCGAAAAGAAGACAATGAAAGTCAATGTCACTTTATATGTACCGCGTATCCAATACGATAAAATCAAGGTTAAGCTGTTTAATGGTCCGATTCGTGGGGAAAAGCTAAAGACAAAAGAACTTGTTGCGAAAACCACCAATGGTGTTGTCTCTTTTGCCTCTCTACAGGCTGAAAAGGTTGGAATTGAAACAGCAAACGGACAAATTAAACTGGCGGATCACGAGTGTGGTATGATTGAAGTAGAAACCATCAATGGGCTCATTGACCTACGCGGGAAAAGTGAATCAATTGATGCCCAAAGCTTTAACGGAAACATAGCGGTTCAGCTGTCGGATGAAAAGTGCCGTTCCATTTATGCGAAAACGACAACAGGCAGCGTGGACGTCGAGATCCCGCGTGCGTGTGCAGTGACCGCTGAGCTGAAAAGCAATCTTGGGTCTATTTCTCACGATTTGCTTGATGCAGAGATGATTAAAGAGAAAAATGAGACATTACAAAAAGAGAAAATGATCAAAGCCAACCAACAGGCAGTGAACAGTATATCCATTTTTGCAGAAACAAAAACAGGTTCAATACAAGTAAAGCACCAATCAGACAAGGAGTGATTCTACATGAAGAAGCTTTATCGTTCAGCAACAGATAAAAAAATAGCGGGTGTTGTTGGTGGACTTGCCGAATACTTAAGTGTCGATGCATCTCTGCTTCGCATTTTAACGGTCATCATCGGATTTATGACAGCATTTATGCCAATTTTCTTGGTCTACTTCATCTGGTATTTTGTTGTTCCGGAAGAAGGCACTAACTAAATGCTTAGATGGATCGTCAGTATTTTAGTCAATGCATTACTTTTAATCGTCATTGCGGGATATTTTGATTCAGGCATTCTGCCAGGGCTTGGGAGCGTATATATTGAAGGGTTTGGCGCAGCCATTGTGGCAAGTATTATTTTATCCTTGCTCAATATTTTAGTGAAGCCGTTTTTGATCATTTTAACGCTTCCAGTAACCGTTCTTACACTAGGATTGTTCTTATTTGTGATTAATGCCATCACACTTATGATGACATCAAGTTTTATGGGCGATAGTTTTAATATTGATGGGTTTGGAACGGCCATTTGGATGGCTGTCATATTATCCATTTTCCACCTGTTGATACAAAAAGGAATTGTGGAGCCGTTAGCGAAAAAAAGCTAACGGTTTTTTTTGACCCATTTTGTATCGTTTCTCTGTTTCATCTGACATAAAAACTTCCTTCAGGAGACACAATATCCGAAGGGAGGCGGTGCACGATGGTGAACATGAGCAGACCAATCATGCTTTTATGTTTTTTTATCATTCTTTTTTGTTTCAATCAGCCTGCTTCAGCAGGGCCTTTTATTCAAACACAAGTCAATATACCGGACAAGCCTTTTTCTCCTATTATCTTTGATCCCTTTCATGTGGATGTCCGTCCAGTTCTAGGGGAAAAAAGCCGTGATCTCCAGTTTCGTGCGTCAATTACGGATCCGGAACAAATTTTGTCTGCGAACTTGTATTATAAACAAAGTGATGAGCTAGGGTACCGTTTGATCCCAATGGAACGGCTGCCAGGTATGAAGCCAGAATTTACAGCGAAAATTCCGCCAGATCAATTATGGAATTCAACCGTTCGTTACTATACAGAGTTTCTTACGCAAAAGTCCGTGATCAAAACGGCAGAACAATCTGTCCACTTAAATGGATTTGAAGAGGACCTTTCGCGCATTTCGGACTTAGTCATCACAGAAATTGTTGTCAATTCAAAAAATCGCAAAGGCAAAGATGCATTTGAATTTATTGAGGTATATAACACAACACATGAGCCTATCTCTCTTAAACATTATCAGCTTCGCTATCGCAATCCTGCACAAGGAACTGAAATGGATGATGTGTATTCCTTTCACACAAATCCAGTCACTCTTTCACCTGGAAAACCGTATGTTTTCTGGCTGAGGAAAAAAGGACAGGAGCATTTAACTGTAGCGGACTTCAATGCTATGTACAAAAGTCAATTAAAAGAGGGAGAGCATGTATCTGTCATCGAAAGCAAAGGGCTGTCCAACTCTAAATCTCGTCTTGTTTCCATCACAACAAATATAGGGGAGGAGATTTCATCAGCAGCATTTCGCTTAAAGCCTTCATGGTTTAGTGAGCATAAATCTTTGCTATTCAAATATCCAATGGACGGTACTTCGCAAATGAAGCTGATCTCCAAAATTGAAGAAGAGCCTACGCCTGGAAAAGTGCTAAAAGCACAAATTCCATCTGAGAAAAAAGAAATTTCTCAAGATATCCATAAACCTGTGATTGAAGATATGACAGTGAGAAAACCAGTGAAACCAACTGAAAGCATAGAGATTAAAGCAGATGTACAGGATGATCAGGTCGTCAAAACCGTCAAGCTTCGCTATCGAACAAATCGGAAAGATGATTTTAAGGAGATACTGCTTCAAAAAGATCATAACGACCGGTTATTTCATCATATTATTTACTCTCCTGTGTTGATTGGTAAAGAACAATTGGAATATCAGCTTGAAGCGTCAGACGGTGAAAATACAGCAATGACGATGAAAAAAATAATTGATGTGGAGCAAGTTAGCAAAGCTCATGGCCTTCGATTCAATGTAGAAGAAGGAGATACGGTTTCAGGATTATTTCCATTAAAAGCAACGTCTGATCAGAAAAAAAGCATTGAATTATTGATAGATGGAAAGCGGAATCAGCAAGTGTTTTCTGCCCTTGAAGCAGATCCATATATTGCATTTGATGTCAAAGGGACAAATTTATATTTTAAAAATGGTGTGTCCATAGGTAAGCACTTACTTTCTATTTTTGATGATTCGACAAAAGTGTATCGTACCTATACAATGCCAATACCAGAAGCAGAGATGAAAAAAGAAGGTCTCCAAACAATCTCCTTCCATGCTGGAACAAAATCTTCTCCAGTTGATCGGCTGCCTGGTGAGAATCACGATGATTTTGAATTAAAAAACGTCCGGATGATTTTGTCGAATGGAACTCAAATTCCTCCAATCAATGCAAAGCCGGAAAAAGAATGGAGAATGGGAGACAGTGGTAACGCCAAAAAGGTCAGAACATTTCAATTTGAAATACCAAAAGAAGCTTATGTTTCAACGTTTATGAAGTGGGATACAAGAAGGTTGAAAGAGGGGCCGCACCTGATTGAGGCCAAAACCTCAGACGAGCATGCATCTGTACATGTGATGGTCGATAATACAGGTCCAAAAATTAAGACCAATGTCCAAACAAAGGATCCATATAAAGGAGCCTTTACGTTAAAAGCAAAGGTAACGGATCGCTGGAGTGACATAGAGGAGATGAAGGCATATGTAGATGGCAAGCCAATTTCGTTGCCATACCAGACGTCCTCTAGCGAATTAAACCCGGGGGAACACACGTTGACAATTAAAGCAAAAGATGCAGCAGGGAACATGACGACGGTGAAAAAGAAATTCAAGACGGTGCATGAACACCCTGAGCCACCAGAACGTGTAGCAGATAAGACGAAAATGAAATCGTCAAAGCAAACTGTGCTCACCAAGGACCCAACGAATGATAAGCTGGATTATTCCTTTTACCGTGCCTATCAATATACATCGTTGCATCCATCAATGAACATTTTGAAATATGCAGCGGAGACAGAACCGCCAAAGAGCTTTAACGAAAAAGGAGAAATGATTTTTTCTCATCAAGAAAGGAATCGCATTGCATTTGCTGATGGTAAGTCAGTAGAAACGAAGGATTTACATCGTTTTCCCTATCATCGTTTTCAAATCAAGGTTCATCAAGATGTACGTGAAAAGGATGTCGTCGAGGCGATGTGGAAAGGGAGTTCATTGTCAGGGAGAAAGGTGACCATGTATGCCTGGAATCATCAGCAAGAAAAGTGGGATAAAATCACTCATCATTTTGCTAAGGATCAAAAGGAATTTTACCTGAAAGGACTGCTGTCAGTCAGACAGTACATGAAGAATCATACGTTTGATTTGCTTGTACAGGATGAAATCAGCAAAGCGCAAAAGCCATATAAGATGGTTTGGATGTCTGACACACAATATTATGCAAAGAGCTATCCTCATATCTTTAAACAAATGGTCGAGTGGATCAGAGACCAGAGAGAAAAGTTAAACATCCAATATGTGTTCCATACAGGTGACATTGTGGATGATTCAAAAGATAAACAATGGCATCGTGCTGATACGTTTATGCGTGTGTTAGATGAGCATCAAATTCCTTATGGAGTTTTAGCAGGAAATCATGATGTTCGACATAAGGACGGTTTTTATGCGGAATATGGAAAATATTTCGGGGAGAAACGCTTTGCAAATAAACCGTACTATGGTGAATCCTATAAAAACAATCGAGGTCATTATGATCTCATCTCTGCCGGTGGCAATGATTATATGATGGTATACATGGGCTGGGGGATTAAGCAAGATGAAATTGATTGGTTGAACCGTGTGATTTCTGAGCATCCAGACCGTATTGTCATTTTAAATTTCCATGAGTATTTGTTGGTCAGTGGCAACCGCAGTCCGATTGGCGACCTCATCTTCCATCAGGTAGTGAAGCGCCATCCCAATATTGTGGCAGTATTTAGCGGTCACTATCACGGAGCGAGCAGGAAAGTAGATGAGCTTGACGATGACAATGATGGTAAAGTAGACCGGAAAGTATATCAAATACTCGCTGATTATCAGTCAGGACCTGAAGGTGGACAAGGGTTTATGCGATTGATAACAGCCGATCAAGAAAAAAACCAGCTTCATTTTACGACATACTCACCTTACATGAATCAAGAGCATTTCTACGATCCTAAAACGTATGGAGATCAAGATGAATTTTCAATCGATGTGGATTTGACACCAAAAATGAAATCTGTCAAAACCAACTATTTTGAACTCAATGTGTACACAAATGTTTTGATAGGAGAGGCGCGCGGCGTAAAAAGCGGCAAAAAAGCAAGCTTTGAGTGGAAAGGCTTAAAGCCAAATGAAGACTATTATTGGTACACCGTAGCAAAAGATCGTTTTCAAGGAAAAGCGATTTCACCTATATGGAAAATTCATACAAAAGATGATCGTGAAGAAACATTTCTTAGGAAATAAAAACAGTGCTCCTTTGATAAGGGCACTGTTTATCTTTCCATTGTATGAATGAGCTTGTAACGATCTCCTCTATAAACGGAAAGAACATATTCAAACGGAATATCATTCTGAAAATAAGTCGTTCTTGCAATTGAGAGCACGGGATCGCCTGTTGAAATAGACAGCACGTGTGCTTCTTCATTTGAAGCAACATTCGCTTCAAGCTCTTGTTTTGCATGAGCAATTGTAAGGCCTGTTTGAGTCTCTATATATTCATATATAGAGCCAGTTAAATGTTCCCTTGTTAAATCTCCTGCAAATGCTTCAGGGATATAGCTCGTTTCAATCGCCATCGGTTCATCATTTGCGAGGCGTATCCGTTTGAGTTCATATATAGCATCGTCATTTGACAGTTGTAAGACAGGCAACAAGTGATCTGGGCAGACGGTTTTTGTGAAGTCAATCAGCTGGCTTGAAGCTTTAAGACCACGCTGACGCATATCCTCTGTAAAGCTTGTTAAACCTTGAAGCGGCTGTTCAAATTTTCTTCGGCTCACAAAGGTGCCTTTTCCTTTTTGTCGATACAAATATCCTTCGTTCACAAGATTCGATAAGGCTTGTCTGACAGTCATTCGACTTATACCAAAGCGTTCGGCATATTCTCTTTCAGAAGGAATGAGTGTATCAGGTGCTAATGTTCCATTCTCAATCTGTTTTTTCAAATTCTCCATAATCTGATGGTACATCGGAATAGGTGACTGCTTATCAATAAACATGTGAAAATCCTCTCGTGTTTAGCTTTAGCGTAGTGAACCAGCTTCTCGATCAATCAAAATCGTCACATCTTCATGAAGTTTCAGAGCAGATGCTGGGAAGTCTGGATGTATCTCAGTCTGTTCTAAATATTGTATCACTTCCGCTTTTGATTTTCCTGATGCAAGAAGGAGAATCTTTTTACTAGAAAGAATGCTCGCAATGCCCATGGTGATGGCATGTGTAGGCACTTCATCAATAGAAGAAAAGTATCTTGCATTGGCCTGCCGGGTATTTTCATCTAGTTGCACGACATGAGTCTTTGAGTTAAACGGAGTACCGGGCTCGTTAAAACCAATATGTCCATTTTGACCGATTCCAAGAAGTTGAAGGTCGATGCCGCCTATGTTTTGAATGAGCTGATCATATCTTAAGCATTCCTTTTCTAAATCAGGTGTAGCGCCATTTGGAAGGAAATACTGATCCTGTGGAAGATCAATGTGATCAAATAAATGACGTTTCATATAGGTCATATAACTATTTTCATGATCTGAATCAAGCCCTGCATATTCATCTAAATTGACTGTTTTTGTTTGTTTGAAAGACAATTGTTGTGATTGATGAAGGTGAATTAACTCTTGATACGTATCAAGAGGTGTACCGCCCGTTGCCAGGCCGAGTACGGCATCTGGTTTAGAAGCGATTGTGCGCGCGATCAGGGCTGCTGCTTCTTTTCCTAATTGTTCTTTATCTTCAAATTCAATGATGTTCATTAGTGGTTGGCCTCCTTTTTCTCAAAGACGATTTGTCCATGGCAGATCGTCATCATTAGTTCACCAGACTCATCCCAGATCACAAGGTCAGCTTGTTTTCCAACTTCAATCGAACCAAGCTGCTGATCAAGTCCTAGCTGAATGGCTGCATTAGTTGAGGTCATCTTTGCTATCTCTGTCCATTCACAATGTGTGATCTGTTTCATTCGTTTGACGCCATCTTTCATTCGCAGAATTGATCCTGCAAGTGTACCATCTTCCAGTAAAGCTTTTTCGCCGCTGACTGTGACTGTTTGGCCCCCAAACTCATACGTGCCATTTCCAAGTCCTTTTGCGCGCATCGAGTCTGTGATCATCATTAAACGATCACTTCCTTTTGCCAAATACGCCAGCTTGATGGAAAGTGGGTGGGAGTGTATCCCATCCGTAATCAGCTCAGTATGGAGATCCTTGTTTGTAAGAGCAGCTCCTACAGCGTTTGGTTCACGATGCTGAAACGAACTCAGTGCATTATAAAGATGTGTGACATGGCGTGCACCATGCTTTGCTGCTAATTCAATCATGTCATGATGGGCATTCGTATGTCCAATAGAAGGAATAATGTTTTTTTCTTGCAACAAGGAAAGAAAAGCAAAATCAGGGTCTTCCTCAGGTGCGAACGTGACGATTCGAATAAGCTGTTCAGAAGCATCCAGCCATTTTTCAAAAAGAGGGCGATCGGGCTGCTTTATCCATTGAACAGGCTGTGCCCCTGCTTTATCTTTAGAAATAAAAGGACCTTCAAGATGGATACCTAAACATTGTGCCTGAACGCCTGCTTGTTCTTCATTGTATTGTTTCCACTGGGCGACATTTTTAAGTGCTTGCTCTATCTCATGATGGTTTTGAGTGATGGTTGTGGCTAAAAAACTTGTCGTTCCTTCTGATGGTAAGTTGTCAGCGAGTGTATTCATGGCTTCTGATGTCGCATCCATCATATCTGCTCCATATCCGCCATGGATGTGAATATCAATCATTCCGGGAAGTAAATAAAAGTTTTCCCGGGAAATATATACTTTTTCATAATTTCCTGTCGGTGGTGTTGTTGAAATATAGTCAATCTTGCCGCCGCGTAAACCGACAAAACCGTTTGCAATCATTTCGGTCTTTGTCACAATATGAATATTGGAGAGCAATAAAGAGTTGCTCATGATTGTGCCCCCTTTAGTCATTGTCTTTGACTTAGTTTACCCTTTTTAAGTATAGTTGTCTATACCAGTAAATGAACGGAAACAGGATCAGGATAAAATACTGTTTTGGGATCATCATTGAAAGTGATAAAATAGAGCTGTATTTCTGAATCGCCTGTGATAAAAGGAGGAAGAAGCGTGCCGAAAGTTCGTACGAAGGACATAATGGAACAATTTCATCTTGAACTGGTAAGTGGGGAAGAAGGGATTAATCGTCCCATTACAATCAGTGATCTTTCCAGACCAGGTATTGAAATGGCTGGTTATTTTACATATTACCCAAAAGAAAGAGTTCAACTTTTAGGGAAAACAGAGCTTTCTTTTTTTGAACAGCTCCCAGAACGCGAACGAAAGCAGAGAATGATGTCTCTTTGTACTGATATTACCCCTGCAATTATTTTGTCACGAGATCGTGAAGTGCCGAAGGAATTAATTGAAGCTTCAAATGAAAATGGTGTACCTGTGTTACGTTCAAGCCTAAAAACGACAAGACTTTCGAGTCGTTTGACCAACTTTTTAGAAAGCAAGCTTGCACCTACGACCGCGATTCATGGCGTACTCGTTGATGTATATGGTGTAGGTGTATTGTTAATTGGAAAAAGCGGAGTAGGAAAAAGTGAAACAGCCTTAGAGTTAGTGAAGAGAGGACACAGGCTGGTCGCAGATGATTGCGTGGAAATCCGTCAAGAGGATCAGGATACGTTAGTCGGAAGCGCACCAGAGCTGATTGAACATCTTTTAGAAATCCGTGGATTAGGCATCATTAATGTGATGACCTTATTTGGAGCTGGGGCTGTCAGAAGCTATAAGAGAATTACGATTGTCATGAACCTTGAGCTTTGGGAACAAGGCAAACAGTACGATCGTTTAGGACTTGAAGAAGAGAAGATGCGAATCATCGATACAGATGTACCGAAGCTGACCATTCCTGTCCGCCCTGGTCGAAACTTAGCGGTTATCATTGAGGTGGCTGCGATGAACTTCAGGTTAAAACGCATGGGACATAATGCGGCGGAACAATTTACAAGTAAACTAGCCGATGTCATTGAAGACAATGGCCAAGATGAATAGGAGTTGTCTATATGAACGAAGCGATTCAGCCAATTGATCCGATTGCTTTTCAGCTCGGACCTCTTTCGGTTCATTGGTATGGTGTGATCATTGGGGTCGGAGCTTTACTAGGACTCTGGCTCGCACTGAGAGAATGTGAGAAAAGAGGAATCAATAAAGATACGTTTATTGATTTAATCTTATTTGCCATTCCAATAGCGATTATTTGTGCACGAATTTATTATGTATCCTTCGAATGGGATTACTATCAGCAGCACCCAAATGAAATCATTAAGATTTGGCATGGCGGAATTGCCATTCATGGCGGGCTGATAGGTGCTGTGCTGACAGCGATCGTATTTGCAAAAGTGAAAAAGGTGTCCTTCTGGAAAATAGCCGATGTAGCAGCACCTAGTATTTTACTAGCGCAGGCCATTGGACGCTGGGGGAACTTTATTAATCAGGAAGCGCATGGTGAGGCTGTTTCAAGAGCCTTTTTAGAGAATTTGCATTTGCCTGAGTTTATCATTAATCAAATGTATATTGATGGGACGTATTATCACCCAACGTTCTTATACGAATCATTATGGAATCTTGCCGGTGTTGTGATCTTGATTTTATTACGTAGAACATCGATGCGCAGAGGCGAAATCTTCTTGTCTTATTTAATTTGGTATTCAATCGGTCGTTTCTTTATAGAAGGTATGAGAACGGACAGTTTGATGCTGACAGAACATCTTCGAATCGCTCAAATGATTTCGATTGCCATTTTTGTAGTGGCTGTTCTGCTGATGATCTTTAGAAGAATAAAAGGTTACGCATCGATTCCGTATAAAGAGAACAACTCATCGAATTAAAGCAGGGGGGATCAGAAGAGATGGGGGAGACATGGAAAAACGGCTTAAAAGCAGGGCTATCGACAACTTGGACACTTGGAAAAGTCATCTTTCCAGTTACCATTCTCGTCAGTATCTTGCAGCATACGCCTATTATGGATTGGATCATTCGATTCATACGGCCATTTATGGGGTTGTTTGGTCTTTCAGGAGAAGCGGCCATTCCACTTGTATTAGGAAATGTGCTGAATTTGTATGCGGGCATAGCTGCCATTTTGACACTAGATCTTCCTGTGAAGGAAGTGTTTATTTTGGCCGTGATGCTGTCCTTTTGCCATAACCTGATCATCGAATCGACTGTGGCAGCAAAGGTTGGACTGAGAGTGTCTGTCATTTTGCTTGTCAGAATCAGTCTTGCTGTTATTTCGGCTATTGTCATTCATCTCGTTTGGCAGGGAGGCCAGGAGCCGGCACAATATGGACTGCTGACAGCAGCTCAGACGGCTGATGTGCCTTCCAGCTGGTACATGATCGTCCTTCTCGCTTTACAAAAAGCCGTACTCGGTGTGCTCCAGCTCGCCTGTATCGTCATCCCTCTCATGATCATCATTCAATTCATGAGAGATTTAGGATGGCTCCATACGCTGTCTAAGTGGCTGTCTCCATTTACGAGAATGCTTGGAATGAAAGAAAATACGTCGATGACGATGGTCGCTGGGTTAACCATTGGTCTGGCATACGGAGCTGGCGTGATGATGAAGGCAGTGGAAGAGGACGGCGTGAGTAAAAAAGATTTAACCCTTGCTTTCATTTTCCTTGTTGCCTGCCATGCAGTGGTCGAAGACACGCTGATATTTATTCCACTTGGGATTCCTGTGTGGCCGCTTCTTGTCATCCGCCTGATATCTGCTATTTTATTAACAGCTGCCATTAGCTATATTTGGCGAAAGCGTGAGCTCGCAGCTGTTAGAAAGGAAGCCATATGAACGAATCAACTATTAACACCGTGCTGTTTGATTTAGATGGCACATTAATCAATACGAATGAATTAATTATTGCTTCATTTCAACATACGCTTGATCATTATTACCCTGGTCAGTACAGCCGTGAAGAGATCCTCCATTTCATTGGTCCGTCATTATTTGATACATTCTCTGCGATGGACCCTGATCTAACGAATGACATGATTCAGATGTACCGTACGTTTAATCATGAACAGCATGATCTGCTCGTGACTGAATATGAGACTGTTATAGATACATTGAAAGTCTTGCAGGATCGAGGATTTAAGCTTGGAATTGTCACAACAAAGATACGTGACACAGTGTTAATGGGATTGAAGCTGACCGGTTTAGAGCCATTCTTTGAGGTGATTGTGACGCTCGATGATGTCCAAAATGAAAAGCCGCATCCGGAGCCTGTCCAGCTGGCATTATCCAAGCTTGGCAGTGATCCACATGAAGCGGTGATGGTTGGCGATAATTATCACGATATTTTGTCTGGTCAAGCGGCAGGGACAAAAACAGCAGGTGTTGCTTGGTCGATTAAGGGAGAAGAGGCCCTTTTAAAGCATCGCCCTGATTTTATGCTAAAGAAAATGAGTGATCTCCTGGCGATTGTTGGAGCTGATTGAGTTGAGAAAAACAGATCGTTATCCTGTAAAAGGGGTCAATTCGTTACGACAAGTCTATCGGACGGTCCCTTTTTTCAAAGTGGTGAAAAACTTTATTTTCATTCAAATCGCACGGTACACGCCTTTTATGGGAATGAAAAATTGGATATACCGAACCTTTCTTCGTATGAAGGTCGGCGAAGATACAGCGTTTGCCTTAATGGTCATGGTGGATCTCATGTTTCCTGAGAAAATCACGGTCGGTCGAAATTCGGTGATTGGCTATAACACAACCATTTTGACCCATGAGTATTTGATTAAAGAATACAGACTTGGTGAAGTCTATATTGGGGATGAAGTCTTAATTGGAGCCAATTCCACCATTTTACCTGGTGTGACCATTGGGGATGGGGCGATCGTGTCGGCTGGTACACTTGTTCATAAGGATGTTCCAGCAGGCTCATTTGTTGGAGGTAATCCAATGCGCATGATTTATACGAAAGAAGAAATGAAAGCACGTCAATCTACGTCTGCTGAGTAGCTCGGCAGACTTTTTTGTTGACAATATGTTATGGTGTAACTATAATGATTACAACAGAGGTGAGAAAACATGAAAATCAGCAGCAGATTTACTGTCGCTGTCCATATTCTGGCCTTGCTATCACTTGAAAAAGGATCATTACAGACATCGGAGGATATCGCGGGAAGTGTGAATACAAACCCAGTGGTCATCCGCCGTATTATGAGTAAATTAAAAAAAGCAGGCCTAATCTCAACGAGTCTTGGCAAAGGCGGTTCTCAGCTGAACCGCAGTGAAGACGATATCACGCTGCTTAATGTGTATAAAGCGGTTGAAGTGGTGGATGAGGGAGAATTGTTTCAAATCCATGAAAGCCCAAATCCTGACTGTCCGATCGGTGCAAATATCCAGGCTGTGCTTGAGTTAATCTTGTGCCGCGCTCAAAGTGCGATGGAGCAAGTGCTTGCTGAGATCAAATTAAGTGAACTAACGCAGGTGTTAATCAAAAAAATTGGATGATCTATTCAATTTTTTTTACCTCTGTTGTAACTGAATTGGTTACATCTTTGTTTATCAAATAAAATCATTTTACAGGAGGAATTCATATGAAAATCGGTATTATTGGCGCTACAGGTAAAGCAGGACAGGAAATTGTAAAAGAGGCTCAATCAAGAGGACATGAGGTAACAGCCATCGTTCGAGATGCGAAAAAAGTGACAGATTCATCCGTAGCTGTTATTGAGAAGGATGTGTTTCATTTACAAGCAGAAGACATCAAAGGCTTTGATGTTATCGTCAATGCATTTGGCGCACCTGCTGGACAAGAGCACCTTCACGTAGAGGCAGGGAAAAAGCTGATTGATATTTTGAAAGAGGTATCCGATACGCGTTTAATCGTTGTGGGCGGAGCGGGCAGTCTTTTTGTTGATGAAGCCAAAACAACAAGACTTGTTGATACACCAGAATTTCCAAAGGAGTATGTGCCTACTGCTTCACAGCAAGGTGAAAACCTAAAAGACCTTCAACAAACCGAAGGATTCAAATGGACTTTCCTCAGCCCTGCTGCATTCTTTGATCCAGCTGGCAAACGCACAGGTTCTTATGTGAAAGGGAAAGACCAACTGATTGTCAATTCTAAAGGTGACAGCTATGTGAGCTATGCCGACTACGCCATTGCGCTTGTCGATGAAATTGAGCAGGCTGCCCATGTTGGAGAACGTTTTACCGTTGTATCTGAAGCAGAATAAGTGATTCGTTGCCGCTAAAAACGATGAGTGAGGAGTTTAACGTATGAATGATCAAGAATTGTCTCTCATTTATGTATGGGATGCGTATTGTGGCTGGTGTTATGGGTTTTCCAACAGTATCCGTACTTTGCATGAGAACCATCCTGAAATGTCACTGACGCTCGTATCTGGCGGCTTATTTGTAGGAGAAAGAAGTCTTCCAATAAAGGAATATCCACATATATCAGAAGCAAATCAACGGATCAGTCAGCTAACTGGCGTTGAGTTTGGTGAACGTTATCAGAAGCTGCTAGCAAACGGGACATTTCTCTTAGACTCTGAGGCTGCAGCCATTGGGTTTTCAGCATTAAGATCCGTTGCTCCAGATCGTGCATTGTACTTGGCAGCATCGATGCAAAAGGCTTTTTATCAAGACGGAAAAAGCCTGAGCGATGATGAAACGTATCAGGAGATTGCTCTGGCACATTATCTTGATCCTAATGCCGTCATTGAACGAATGAAAACAAAAGAAGTCTTCAATGATGCGTATGCCGACTTTGCGAAGGTTCATCAACTTCAAGTGAATGGATACCCTACCCTTTTATTAAAAAAAGGGGATGAATACTTCAGTGTAGGCGGAGGAGCGATGACAGCTGAAAAGCTTGAGGAGCGCCTGAAGGAAATCATAGAAGCATCATCATGAAAAAAACCATCCTCTATTCGGATAGAGGATGGTTTTTCATGTTTTCAAAGAGAAATTGTTCTAGGCTTTAATGATAATCGCCTGCCTGCCCATCTGTTCCCAAGAATCTTCAAACTGATCGCGATCGACTTTTTGATTCTTTTCTCCGTATGGGTTATTTAAGTAGACATGCTCCTTGTCATAGCCTGTGATGACCACGCTATGCATATTAAAGCTTACATCTATTTTGCCATTTGGTGTATTCCATGTTTCCATGTTATCTATTTTGTCAAAGGTGGATGTGGTAATCACCCAAACAGGATACCCTTTTTCAAGTGATTGATAGATGGCCTTTTTGACAGGTTTTCCGCTTAAGTCGACGACTTGAGCGCCCGCATATTTTTTCGCAAGCTGATAAATAGGTTCATGGTATACACCAAGACCTGGTCCATTCTCCATATCGCCTACAAAACCGTCATGTGGGTCTCCTTTTAAGCCATTTTCATAATTGAGTGGAACACGTTTAATTTCATTTGCCAATGTGTCTTTCGTCACTTGCTCGTAGCCGCTGTAATGAAGAAGCATCGCTAAGCTTGTGACTTCGCATCCATTATAAAGCTTTGGGGCATCCATTTGATTGTAGAGGATGACGTCCATGGCTTTTTTGCTTCCTTTTAAGGAAGAATAGGTGGTATCTGTTTTTTTCGTTGATCGTGTTTCTTCATCTGCGAGTGCCGTATCGTTTTCTTTTTCTTTGGCTGCTTCGTGTGGCGAAGCTGTCTTCTTGACTTGGTCGATTTGTGTCACGTATATAAAGCCGAAATAAACAAGGCATGCGCACAACAAAGTTAAGATTAATGTCTGGATGAACTTCACTGTAATCTCCTGTGTTATTCAATATTTTTATGTATTATAGCACGTTCTTTCACCCAACATGCAGAAAAGAGACAGGTGTCACTTGAATGTAATAATTCCACAAATTTTTCATGAAAATAGAGAGAAAATAAAAATGATTGATTTAATTACTTTATTTTGTTAGCATATTATCATATTAGCGAACTAAAGGATTCGGAATTTTTTGTTTTAATGTGTTGGAGGTGCAGAAGAACATGTTTATGTTTGAGAAACCATATGGTATGCGGGATTCATTACCAGGATTGTATGAGACGAAGAAAAAAGTGAGACATTCCTTAACAGAGGTCATGAATGGTTGGGGTTACCGGTTGATGGAAACACCAACGCTTGAATTTTACGATACAGTCGGTGTTCAATCGGCGATTACAGATACACAGCTCTTTAAGCTGTTAGATCAGAACGGGCAAACCCTTGTACTCAGACCTGATATGACGGGACCTATTGCTAGAGTGGCAGCATCAAAGCTTCATGAACAGGCGTATCCACTTCGCGTTGGGTATGCGGCCAATGTGTTCCGGGCACAGGAAAGAGAAGGCGGAAGGCCATCAGAATTTGAGCAGGTCGGAATTGAGTTAATTGGAGACGGATCGATTAGTGCAGATGCTGAAGTGATCGCGCTTGTCGTATTCGCATTAAAAAATGCTGGGCTCAAGTCCTTCAAAATCGCGATTGGGCATGTCGCTTTAGCAGAGACGTTATTTGTAGATGTACTGGGAAATACAGAGCGTGCAAACGTTCTTCGCCGATTCTTATATGAAAAGAATTATGTAGGATACCGTCAGCATGTGAAGCAATTGCCACTCTCCTCCATCGATAAAACGAGGCTGTTACAGCTTTTAGAGTTAAGAGGCGGCCAGGAAGTCACAGAGCGGGCAGAGGACATCGTCGTTTCACAAGAAGGAAAAGAGGTGCTTACGCAGTTAAAGTCGCTTTGGGAGACACTTGAAGATTACGGCTGTACAGAATATATCCGTCTAGATTTAAGCATGGTGAGTCATATGAGCTACTACACGGGTATTTTGTTTGAAGTATTTGCAGATCATGTTGGGTCAGTCATCGGAAGTGGCGGCAGATATGACCACTTGCTTGCTCATTTTGATGCACCTGCACCAGCTACAGGATTCGGACTTCGATTAGATCGTCTGCTTGAAGCGCTTGATGCAAAAGAAATCAATGAACCGCAGGAGGCAGTGATTTTTAGTAAAGAACAAAGACTGGAAGCTTTTGCTTTTGCAGAAAAGGAGCGGTCAAAAGGGAAAAAGATCGTGCTGCAAGACTTAGCAGGGATTGAAAATATTGACGCGATGACCAAGGCATTTGAGCAGGTGACTTATTTTATCGGCGCTAGAAAGGGAGAGCAAAATGGGTAAAGTGTTGACGATGGCGATGCCAAAGGGCCGAATATTTGAAGAAGCCGCAGGGCTGTTAAGGCAGGCAGGATATCAACTGCCAGAGGAATTCGAGGATTCAAGAAAGTTAATCATCGATGTACCGGAAGAAAACCTCCGCTTTATTTTAGCGAAGCCAATGGATGTGACGACTTATGTAGAGCACGGTGTAGCAGATGTTGGCATTGCAGGAAAGGATGTCATGCTCGAAGAAGCTCGTGATGTGTACGAGGTGCTTGATTTAAACATCAGTAAATGCCATTTAGCGGTTGCCGGATTGCCGGGAGCCAGCTGGGGCGGTGTCGCACCGCGTGTGGCAACAAAGTACCCAAATGTCGCATCTTCCTATTTTAGAGAACAAGGGGAGCAAGTAGAGATCATTAAGCTGAATGGTTCCATTGAATTAGCACCGCTCATCGGACTCGCCGATCGTATTGTAGACATTGTCTCTACAGGTCAAACACTCAAGGAAAACGGACTTGTTGAAACGGAGCATATTTGTGATATTACATCACGGTTTATTGTCAATCCTGTGAGCTATCGGATGAAGGATGTAGTGATCGATGAAATGGCGCAGCGCCTTGCAAGAATCATTGAAGGGGAGGAAACATCATGAACATCACCTACATACAAGAAGGTGAGACAGAGACACTCTCGCTCAAACGGACTTTAGATACAGGCACGGAAGAGCAGCGCCTGGCTGTTCAGCGGATTATACAAGAAGTGAGGCTAAATGGTGATCAAGCGGTACAGTCTTTTACAAAGCAATTTGATGGGGTGCTGCTTGAAGATCCGCTTGTCAAAGACGAGGAAATGACAAAAGCCTCCGAACGTTTGGACCCAGCCATGATTCAAGTGATTCAAACGGCTATCCGTCATATTCGCACATACCATGAGCGTCAGCTGACATCCTCTTGGTTTTATCACCAGCAGGATGGCTCGATGCTCGGACAAAAGGTGACACCACTTGATGCAGTTGGTGTGTATGTCCCCGGCGGAACAGCTGCTTACCCATCATCTGTTTTAATGAATGTGATTCCGGCGCTTGTCGCTGGTGTTAAGCGAATTGTCCTTGTGACACCCCCAGGGAAAGACGGCTACCTCTCTGACGCTGTACTCGTTGCTGCGAAGGAGCTCGGTATTACAGAGATGTATAAAATGGGCGGTGCACAGGCGATTGCGGCACTTGCCTATGGAACAGAAAGCATCCAGCCTGTTGATAAAATCACAGGTCCAGGCAACATCTATGTCGCACTGGCAAAGCGGGAAGTATTTGGTCAGGTAGACATTGATATGATTGCCGGTCCAAGTGAAATTGCGGTTCTAGCAGACGACACGGCCATAGCACATGAGGTGGCGGCCGATTTACTTTCTCAGGCAGAGCATGATGCGCTGGCATCTAGTATTTTGGTGACCCCGTCTAAGACACTTGCTGAAAATGTGCGAGCTGAGGTGCAAGCGCAACTGGACACCTTGCCAAGAAAATCAATCGCTGCACAATCCATACAACATCATGGCCGTATATACGTGACAGATTCCATGGATCGTGCAGTAGACGTCGTCAATCAGTTAGCGCCAGAGCATTTAGAGGTGCTGACAGCATTTCCAGAATCATTTCTTGGTCAAATCAAGCATGCAGGGGCGATTTTTTTAGGGCGTTATAGCCCTGAGCCGGTGGGAGATTATTTTGCAGGACCGAATCACGTGCTGCCAACCAACGGAACAGCTAGATTTTCTAGCCCGCTTGGTGTGACCGATTTTCAAAAGAAAACGAGCATTATTTCATATAGTCAAGAAGCCTTTGAGACACACAGGAATAGCATTGCGGCTTTTGCCAGGTTAGAAGGGCTCGAAGCACATGCAAGGTCGATTGAATCGAGAAAGCGGGGGGAATCGTCATGAGACAGGCGGAAACAGCGAGACAAACAAATGAAACGAATATTTCATTATCGTTAGAGATTGATGGGGAAGGAAAAGCGGATATTCAAACAGATGTCCCTTTTATGACACACATGCTCGATCTATTTACGAAGCATGGACACTTTAATTTGACCGTTGATGCGAAAGGAGATACAGATGTTGATGATCACCACACAACAGAAGATATCGGCATCGTGCTTGGGCAAATGTTTAAGGAAGCGTTAGGTGATAAAAAGGGGATTAAGCGGTACGGGTCCAGCTTTGTTCCAATGGATGAAACGCTTGCCCAGGTCGTGGTCGACTTAAGTAATCGTCCTCATTTGGAAATGAGAGCGGCCTTTCCAAGTCAAAAGGTCGGTACCTTTGATACAGAGCTCGTACATGAGTTTCTTTGGAAGTTTGCGTTAGAAGCTCGTATAAACCTTCATGTAATTGTTCACTATGGAAGCAATACGCACCATATAATTGAAGCTATTTTTAAAGCGATGGCACGTGCTTTGGATGAAGCAACAACCATTGATCCACGTGTGAAAGGGATTCCTTCGACAAAGGGGATGCTCTAATGATCGGAGTCATTGATTACGGAATGGGAAATTTGTTCAGCGTATCAAAAGCACTGGAACGAGCAGGTGCCCGTTATATTGTCTCCGCTGATGTGGAGGAGCTCAAAAAGGCAGATGCTTATATTTTGCCTGGGGTCGGTTCGTTTCGTGATGCGATGCAGCTGTTAAAACAGACAGGGCTTGAGGCGTTTATCCACCAAGTAGTGCAGGAAGGAAAGCTGCTATTTGGCATTTGTCTTGGGATGCAGCTGTTATTTGAAGAAAGCGAAGAGGCAGGGCGTACGAAAGGTTTGGGGCTGCTAAAAGGGCGTGTCGTTCTTTTAAAGGATCGTGACCATGATGGGCAAAGGCTGAAGGTGCCTCATATGGGGTGGAATGAGCTCACATTTCATCAGCCCTCCCCATTGTTTGACGGGGTATCCGAAGGATTTGCGTACTTTGTTCACTCTTATTATGTGAGGGATATGAATCCAGAAGAGCAATTAGCAAGCGCAGACTATGGCGTTCAAGTACCAGCAGTTGTCGGCAAGGGAAATGTGCTAGGCGCACAGTTTCACCCTGAAAAAAGCAGTACAACGGGCATGGCGCTGCTCAAACAATTTATTCAATTAGCAAACGAACAGAGGGTGAACAAATGAGTGAATTTACATTGTATCCAGCAATTGATATGAGAAATGGCAAATGTGTACGGCTCGTGCAAGGAGATTATGATCAAGAAACCATTTATGGAGATTCGCCGCTCGATATGGCGACGCGATTTGCAAATGAAGGAGCAAAGTGGATTCATCTCGTTGACCTAGATGGTGCGAAAGCGGGGAATCGCGTGAATCATGAGCATGTGCTGGCGATTGCTTCATCCTTAGATGTAAATGTACAAATTGGCGGCGGCATTCGGACAGAAGAAGACGTTGCCTTTTATATAAACAATGGTGTAGCTAGAGTCATCCTTGGCAGCTCGGCTGTTTCTAACCCTGCCTTTGTGAAAAAAATGCTTGCGCAATATGGGGAGAAAATAGCGATTGGCATCGATGCGCGAAATGGCTTTGTATCGACTGAGGGGTGGCTTGAAACGTCGAAAGTGAAGGCGGAGGATCTCTGTAAAGAATTTACAAAGGAAGGCGCGGAGGTCTTTATTTTCACAGATATTCAAATGGACGGCATGCTGGCTGGTCCCAATGTGGAAAGTACAGTTCGCTTAGCAGAAGCTACTGGCAAACAAGTTATTGCCTCAGGCGGTATCAGTTCGGTAGCCGATCTCCAAAAGCTGTCAGCACAAAAACAGTCAGGCGTTTCTGGTGCGATCATTGGAAAGGCACTTTATACGGAGCGGTTTACTTTAGCTGAAGCAATTGAAGGGCTTGACCGCGTATGATGACAAAACGAATCATCCCATGTCTCGATGTGAAGGAAGGTCGTGTGGTCAAAGGGGTGCAATTCCTCGGCTTAAAGGATGCTGGTGATCCGGTAGAATTAGCGCAGATATATGATGAGGAAGGGGCGGATGAACTCGTCTTTCTTGATATTTCTGCCTCTCATGAAGGCCGGAAAACGATGGTAGATGTGGTCAAACAAGTGGCGTCCACTCTTGCCATCCCTTTTACGGTAGGCGGGGGAATTAACCACCTTGAAGACATGAAGCGCATATTAAGAGCGGGTGCAGACAAAGTATCTGTGAATACAGCGGCAGTTTTAAGACCAGAACTCATTTCAGAAGGTGCCGATTTTTTTGGTTCCCAGTGCATCGTCGTCGCAATAGATGCAAAGTACGATGAAGAGAAAAAAGCGTACATGGTTTATACACACGGAGGGCGCCGTCAAACGGATATAGAGGTTAGCGATTGGGCAAAAGAAGCCGTGCTGAGGGGGGCAGGAGAGATATTGCTGACAAGTATGGATGCCGACGGTGAGAAAAAGGGCTTTGATCATCGATTAACAAAGCTTGTGTCAGAAGCTGTCACCGTACCTGTCATTGCCTCGGGAGGTGCTGGCAATGCTCAGCATATGCTGGAGGCATTTACAAAAGGAGAAGCGGATGCAGCTTTAGCAGCTTCCATTTTTCATTATAAAGAGACTTCAATTCAAGAGGTAAAGACATACTTGAGAGAACACGGGGTGAAGGTCAGATGAAACAGGCAAACGAATTATCCTTTCATGAGGCAGGCCTGATACCTGCGATTGTACAGGATGCTCAAAGCAAGGAAGTATTGACATTGGCGTATATGAATCAAGAATCCTATGAAAAAACACTAGAGACAGGGGAAACATGGTTTTACAGCCGATCAAGAAACGAGCTTTGGCACAAAGGCGCCACATCTGGACATACTCAGCGAGTCACATCCATTCGATATGACTGTGACAAGGATGCTCTGCTTATTCTTGTCTCACCAAGTGGACCAGCGTGCCACACTGGCAGCTATAGCTGCTTTTCGGAAGAAGGCGTGAAGCGTCAAACGGAAGAGCAGGATCGTTTTGCAATTTTAAATGAACTTGAACAGGTGATTGCGAAACGTCAGGCAGAAATGCCAGAAGGCGCTTATACAACCTATCTATTTGAAAAAGGGGTCGATAAAATCCTGAAAAAGGTAGGGGAAGAAGCGTCAGAGGTCATCATTGCCGCAAAAAACCGGGATCAAGAAGAATTGAAATGGGAAACAGCCGATCTTCTGTATCACCTGCTTGTGTTATTACGTGAACAGCAATTGCCGCTTGATGATGTATTAAAAGTATTAAAAAAACGTCATCAAGGCGAGTAAAAAGCCGGGGGCACCTCTGGCTTTTTACTTTTGAGTGAAAAACAAATCCTTCCTTTTCTTTTGTTCTATGTGACGACTCTTGAAGTATGTTATACTACACACGGTACACTGTTCGAAATGGAGGGTATCAGTGAGTAAATACACTTCTCAAAATAATCACACACAAGTCGTCCAGCTATTCCAAGATGGGCATTACTTTTTTCATAAAGGTCTAAAAGCTTATAGAGAAAGAAATCTATCTAAAGCGAGTAAGCTCATACAGCGGGCTATCGTACTTGAGCCTGAAAATGTAGAAATGCTGTCACAGCTTGCTATTATTTATACTGAAATGGGTCATTTCCAACAATCAAATGAACTGCTTGATTTCATCCTTGAACATATTGATGAAAATATGTCTGAGTGTCACTATTTTAAAGCCAATAATTATGCGAATCTAGGACTCTTTCAAGAGGCATATAAGTCAGCGACTGCCTATGCTTCATTAGAAGAGAACGGGGAATTTGCAGATGAAAATGATGACCTTCTCGACTTGCTCGATATGAGTGACGAAGAGGACGAAGATTTTCCTTACGATCAGGATGACCTGATTGTGAAGCAGGATCAAGCAAATCACTTGCTGGAAAGCGGCAGGCTTGATGAAGCCATTGAGATGCTGGAACAGATGATTGTTGAGTATCCAGAATTTTGGTCAGCGTACAATAATCTCGCATTGGCCTATTTTTATTCTGGTCGAATCCATCAGGCGAAAGAAATGCTGAACCGGGTTTTAGATGAAAATCCGGGTAATCTGCATGCCCTTTGCAACCAGCTTGTCTTCTATCATTATGAAAAAGAAGAAGAAAAGGTCAATACGTTAGCAAAGCAATTAACGCACGTGTATCCAATATTAAGTGAACAGCGTTATAAGCTTGGCGCAACATTTGCCCTAGTTGGAGAATTTGAATGGGCCTTTAAATGGCTTTATTCTTTGTACAAAACAGGCTTTCAGGGAGATAGTACATTTTTATACTGGCTCGCAAGCGCAGCTTATTATACAGGTCACAAAACGCTTGCACAGACGGTTTGGGATAAGATGGTCGAAGAAGATATCGATGCAGATGAAATCAAGCCGTGGCAGGATAAACCTGAGGAGACTGAGCCAATGGTCTCCATTGAGGAGCGGCTGACGGCGTACTATGTAAGCAAACAAAAAGGGGAACGTGACGTTCTTCAATCTGTCCTTGATGCACGCGCAGCGAAAACCGCTTTTGAACAGCAATTCATTGAACTGCTCTTATACGAAGATGAAATGGAAGAACGGTCTTTTTCAGAAGATGCGGTTTTTGCAAAACAGGCGGCATCCAGCTTGGAAGAAGCTGTTCAGCCTGACAGCCATATGCCTTATTTTTGGTTATTCCATATTATTCAGCAGGCACGTGCTTCTGGCGTAGATAAGAAAAATGCGCCTGCATGGGCAGCAGCATCTTATTATTTATGGATGCAGGAGCAAGAAGAATCTATTAGCAAAAAAGAGATTGCAGCCTCTTTTCAAATCAGTGTTCAAACACTGTCTAAATATGAACAAGTCATTTGTACATTAATTGATTGAATAGGTAAATAGTTTTAGAAGATTGCAGCATGGCCGAAAAGGTCATGCTTTTTTCTTGGATAAAAAGGTGGGATTTGCAAGGATTTGGCGAAGTATGACAATCACGACATGTTTTTGAAACATAAATGTAATAAAAATATTAGCTCATTTTGTCGATGTCTCATGTATAATGAAAATCGTGGATTAAAACAAAGACATATATTTAGATATTTTACTATACATAATGAAACACCTAGTGATAGAAACAATCTGGTCAACATCTGACTGATCAATCAGGAAGAAAGACATAGATAGCACAGATTGGTCGCAGAGAATTTGCTGCTTTCTCATGTCGCTTGGAAATTGTCAAAGGAGGAACTATTCGTGAAAAAGTTTATTACTTTCGGTTTAGCTTCGGTCATCGGAGCGAGCAGTTTATTTATCCCATTTACTCATGAAGCAAACGCACAGAACTTTGAACAAAAGAAACAAGAGCTGGACAGCAAGCAATCTGAGGTCAACAAAAACCTTCAAAAGAAAAAAGATGAGCTTTCAAAGCTTGAAGCAAAACAAGAGGCACTTGCACTAAAGCTAAAAGAAATTGACGAGAAAGCTTTAAAAACAAGTGATCAAATCGAAGAAAAACAAAAAGAAAATGAACAAACGAAAAAAGAAATCAATGCACTCAAAAAAGACATTGCTGATACTGAAAAACGTATTGAAGATCGAAACAAATTCTTGAAAAAGCGTGTACGTGCGCTTCAAGAAAGCGGCGGTTCTACGAAATACATAGATGTATTACTAGGAGCGAAAAGCTTTAGCGATTTCATCAGCCGTGCAGGTGCAGTATCTACACTCATCAACGCAGACAGCGAAATCATTAAAGAGCAAGAAAAAGACAAAGCTGAGCTTCAAAAGTCTGAAAACGAATTAAACACAAAGCTTGAAGATGTTCAAAAGACACTTACAAAGCTTGAAACACTTCAAACAGACTTGAATAAACAGCTTGATGAAAAAGACAAGCTATTCAAGCAAGTGAAAAAGCAAAAGGGAAGTGCTTCTTCTCAAATCAGCGAGTTAAACAGTGAGGCTAACAGCATTGCATCTGAAAAAGACGCAACAATCGCTGCTCAAAAACAAGCTGAAAAAGAAGCAAGAGAAGCAGCTCAAAAAGCTAAAGAAGAAAAAGTACAAAGACAACAGCAGCGTCAAGCTAGTGTTCAAGCAGAAGACAACAGCTCAACGAACGACAGCAGCCCGTCTTCAAATAACAGTAACAGTGGATCTTCAAATAACAACGATAATAACAACAACAGCAGTTCACCAAGCAAGAAGCCATCTACTGGCGGTGGATCACCTGTCAGCAGTAACGTAGGCGGAATCGAAGGTGCGATCAGCACAGGTTCTACCATTGTTGGACAATCTCCATATAAATGGGCTGGCGGCAGATCTCAAGCTGATATTGACGCACGTCGTTTTGACTGTTCTTCATTCGTTCGCTGGGCATTTGCATCAGCAGGCATCAACCTTGGACCAGTTGGCGGTACAACAACAGATACGCTTGTAGGTAAAGGAAGAGCTGTAAGTGCATCTGACATGAAACGCGGAGACCTTGTGTTCTTTGATACGTATAAAGTAAATGGACACGTTGGTATTTACTTAGGAAATGGTACATTCTTGAACGATAACAGCTCTCGCGGTGTTTCAGTCGACTCTATGAGCAATGTTTACTGGAAAAAAGCATTCAATGGTGTTGTAAGAAGAGTCGTTGAATAAATCATTACTTACTATATAACCGTAAACAGGCTTCCTTAAACAGCAGTTTAAGGAAGCTTTTTCTTTTTTTGAAGATATGAGCAAATGATTCGCTTATTATCCACAGATTTAATAGGATATGGGTAAGGAATAAAACTAAGAGTGGGATGGATGCTTTCTGTCATGAATGGAAGCATCACCCAAGGGCATTCTAATAAGAAATGCTAGCAGTAATTGAAGAGGGAGTGACAGTTGTGTCAGAAGAAAAAATCTACGATACGATCATCATTGGAGCGGGACCTGCCGGAATGACAGCCGCTGTTTATACATCACGTGGAAATCTTTCAACATTGATGATTGAAAGAGGGATTCCAGGCGGTCAAATGGCTAATACGGAAGATGTCGAGAACTATCCTGGCTTTGAAAGCATTTTAGGGCCAGAACTTTCAAATAAAATGTTTGACCATGCGAAGAAATTCGGTGCTGAGTATGCATATGGCGATATCAAAGAAATCGTAGACGGTGAAGAGTACAAAATCGTCAAAGCCGGTTCGAAAGAATACAAAGGACGCTCTGTCATTATTGCAGCAGGTGCGGAATACAAAAAAATCGGTGCACCAGGTGAAAAAGAACTTGGCGGCCGAGGCGTCTCTTACTGTGCAGTATGTGACGGTGCTTTCTTTAAAAACAAAGAGCTCGTCGTCATTGGTGGAGGAGACTCTGCGGTAGAAGAGGGTGTGTACCTCACACGCTTTGCGTCAAAAGTAACGATCGTTCATAGACGCGATAAGCTTCGTGCACAAAGCATTTTACAAGCACGTGCTTTTGATAATGAAAAAATCGACTTCATGTGGAACAAAACCGTTAAACAAATTAATGAAGAAAACGGTAAAGTCGGCAGTGTGACTTTGATTGATACGGTGACTGGTGAAGAAGAAGACTTTAAAACAGATGGCGCCTTTATCTATATCGGAATGCTGCCACTGTCTAAACCATTTGAAAATCTCGGCATTACAAATAAAGAAGGCTACATCGAAACAAACGAAAGAATGGAAACGAGAGTGGAAGGCATTTTCGCCGCTGGTGACATTCGTGAAAAAACACTCCGTCAAATTGTGACAGCAACAGGTGACGGAAGTATTGCCGCACAAAGCGCACAGCATTATGTAGAAGAGCTTGCTGAAAAACTCAAAGCAACGAAATAAAAGGCTGTCGTAAATCCTTAATATAGCGTCATGGGCTTTTAACTGGAATGTAACACGGGTGAAACAATTTTCCGTTATGATAAAACTAGTAATTGACCCCCTTTTATAAGGAATACATGTTTGGCACGGATGAGAATCCGTGTCCTTTTTTTTGCTTAAAATCAGAAATTCATGAGATGTTCACAAATGACGCATGGAGAACCATTAGTTGCTGTAAAATAAAGAGTAGAAAAATTGCCCGCCACTTCTTTCAGACGAAATTCGGTCTGATTTCGGTGAAGAAGGGGCATGTTCATTGTGGGAGTCAGGATGAACCTGTATAATAAGTTAAAGACATAAAAGAGTAGGTGACAGCTGATGCAACGAGTAACCAATTGTGTGCTGCATCACGAAGATCAAGTTCTCTTGCTGCAAAAGCCAAGACGGGGCTGGTGGGTAGCGCCGGGCGGAAAAATGGAAAGCGGAGAATCGGTCAAGGATTCAGTCGTTCGAGAGTATAGAGAAGAAACAGGAATTTATATTTTAAATCCACAGTTAAAAGGTGTTTTTACCTTTATCATAAAAGAAGGCGATCAAATCGTTCAAGAGTGGATGATGTTCACCTTTATGGCAGATTCATTTACTGGAAAAAACGTGACAGAGTCAGAGGAAGGCATTTTAAAGTGGCATGAAGTAAAGGATGTGCCGCATTTACCGATGGCACCAGGAGATTCCCATATTCTTGATTTCATGCTAAAGGGAAAAGGACTTCTTCACGGTACTTTTACGTATACACCTGATTTTGAATTGATTGCTTATCGGTTAGATCCTCAAGGAGACTAATACATGAACCGTTTTTATAAAGAAGGAGAGGAAGCAGGCATGAATACGCACAAACAAGGAGATATTCAGCTTGTGATTATTACAGGAATGTCAGGTGCGGGGAAAACCGTTGCCATTCAAAGCTTTGAAGATTTAGGTTACTTCTGTGTAGATAACTTGCCGCCATCACTTTTACCAAAGTTCCTAGAACTCATGAAGGATTCGAATTCGAAGATGAGCAAGGTCGCCCTTGTGATGGATTTACGCGGACGAGAATTCTTTGACAGCTTAGTTGCAGCCTTAGATGAAATGAGTGATCTTGGCTGGATCACACCAAGAATATTATTTCTAGACGCAAACGATAAGGTGCTTGTCTCAAGATACAAAGAAACGAGACGTTCGCATCCTCTTGCGACAACAGGTTTGCCGCTCGAAGGAATCGCAATGGAACGCGATCTGTTAGAAGAGTTAAAAGGCCGGGCTCAAATGATTTTTGATACATCGGATTTAAAACCAAAACAGCTTCGAGAAAAAATTGTCGCGCACTTTGCCACGACCCAAGGGCAGGTGTTTACAGTGAATGTGATGTCCTTCGGTTTTAAATACGGTCTGCCGATTGATGCTGATCTTGTATTTGATGTGAGATTTCTGCCGAATCCTTACTATATTGAGAGCATGCGTCCACAGACTGGAAACGATGAAGAAGTGCGTTCCTATGTAATGAAATGGAGCGAGACACAAAAATTCACAGAGAAATTAATTGACCTTCTCAGCTTTATGCTTCCGTCCTATAAACGAGAAGGAAAAAGCCAGCTTGTGATCGCTATTGGCTGTACAGGCGGACAGCACCGATCAGTGACGCTAGCGAACTACTTATCGGAGTATTTTAAAAATGACTACTACACTCATGTCACTCACCGGGACATTGAAAAGAGAAGCAGAAAATAGATGACGACACTTCCAAAGGTGGTCATTCTTGGCGGGGGCACTGGCTTATCTGTTTTGCTCAGAGGGCTAAAAACAAAGCCAGTGGATATTACCGCTATTGTAACGGTTGCTGATGACGGAGGCAGCTCAGGCAGACTGCGGCATGATTTGAATATTCCGCCTCCAGGCGATATTCGAAATGTCCTTGCAGCTCTCTCTGATGTTGAACCACTTGTAGAAGACTTATTTCAGCACCGTTTTAACAAAGGGAATGACTTAACAGGCCACTCACTTGGCAACCTCATTCTTGCGGCCATGACAAATATAACCGGTGATTTTTTTCATGCCGTCACAGAAATGAGCAAGGTCTTAAATGTAAGAGGAAAAGTCTTACCAGCAGCGAATTCAAGTGTTGTTCTACATGCTGAACTAGAAAATGGGCAAGTGGTAACAGGAGAATCAAAAATCCCAACCTACGGTGAGCGAATTAAACGAGTGTTCCTCACACCCAATACGATTGAGCCGCTCCCAGAATCGATTCAAGTCATTCGTGAAGCCGATTTGATCGTCATTGGACCTGGCAGCTTATATACAAGTATCTTGCCAAACTTACTTGTACCGCATATTGGCGAAGAAGTGATTCGTTCGAAGGCGAAAAAAGTGTATATTTGCAATGTCATGACGCAGCCAGGGGAAACGCTTTCCTACAGTGCAGCTGATCATGTGCAGGCATTAAACGATCATATGGTTCGTCCATTTATTGATACCATTTTTGTGAACAATAAAGAAATTCCAGAAGAGATCAAAGCAAAATATGCAGAAGAACAGGCACAGCCTGTACAGTTCGACACAGATGTACTCAAGGCAATGGGACTGGAAGTCATCCCTGGGGAAATCATTACATACGACCAGCATGTGATTCGTCACGACACGCTGAAAGTAGCCGCGCTGCTTGTCGACCTGTTGCATAAGAAAAAATAGGAATGGGGGTGGCAAGGATGTCATTTGCATCCGAAACAAAAAAAGAGCTGACTAATCTGGACGTGAAGGACTGCTGCACAAAAGCAGAGCTTTCTGCCCTCATCCGTATGAACGGTTCATTATCTTTCTCTAATCGAAAATTAATTCTAGATATACAGACAGAGAACGCAGCCATCGCAAGACGGATTTATACGCTGCTAAAAAAGAAATATGATGTCACAGTCGAGCTGCTCGTTCGTAAGAAAATGAGATTAAAAAAGAATAATGTGTATATTGTCAGACTGGTAGAACGAGCGAAAACCATTTTAGAGGATTTGAAAATATTAGGTGAGCATTTTGTATTTGAGCGCAATATTTCAGAAGAGCTTGTAAAGAAAAGGTGCTGTAAGCGCTCCTATATGAGAGGTGCTTTTTTAGCAGGCGGTTCTGTGAATAATCCAGAAACGTCTTCCTATCACCTTGAGATTTTTTCACTATATAAAGAACACAATGATGCCCTTTGTGAGCTGATGAACCAATTTCATCTCAACAGTAAAACACTTGAGCGTAAAAAAGGCTACATCACATATATGAAAGAAGCCGAAAAAATTACCGAATTTTTAAGTGTTGTAGGTGCGCATAATTCACTTCTTCGCTTCGAAGACGTTCGGATCGTCCGTGATATGCGGAATTCCGTGAACCGGCTCGTCAATTGTGAAACAGCAAACTTGAATAAAACGATTGGTGCATCGCTGCGTCAGGTCGAGAACATCCAATTCATTGATGAAAAAATTGGACTTGATGCTCTGCCAGATAAGCTGCGTGAAATTGCAAAACTGCGAGTCGACTATCAAGAGGTCACGCTAAAGGAACTGGGAGAAATGGTGGAAAGTGGCAAGATTAGCAAATCAGGCATTAATCACCGCTTAAGAAAGCTAGATCAAATTGCAGAACAATTACGAAACGGACAAGCTGTTACACTCAAATAGGAGAATGAAAAAGGGAGGCAGATCATATGGTGGAAAAAACGGTCACCATCCAGTTGAAAACAGGCTTGCAGGCACGTCCCGCAGCTTTGTTCGTACAGGAAGCGAATCGTTTTGGAGCTGAAATCTTTCTAGAGAAGGACGGAAAAAGAGTCAATGCGAAGAGCATTATGGGTCTCATGAGCCTTGCGATCAGCTCTGGGGTCACTGTTAAACTGATAGCAGATGGTGCGGATGAACAAGAAGCCATTGATGCGTTAACGGATTTTATCAATCAAGAAAACTGAGTCTCTTCACAGACTCAGTTTTTTTAGAAGGGAATGAACATGATGCAATCAGCATTTTTACAGAAGATCGGATACGAAGGCCAGTCCATCACCTTTGATGACCTGCCTGTATTATTAAAAAAGATGGCCTACACCTTTCCATTTGAAAATAGATCTGTGCTGAACAAACAATCCTATGCCTTGAATCAAGAAGGATTGAAAGAGCATCTTCTTGAAGGAGGCAGAGGAGGTCTTTGTTACGATCTCAATCCTCTTTTATATTATGTGTTAAAAGAGGCAGGACTCGCTGTACAGCTCGTTCAAGGGACCGTGTATAACAAGGAAGCGGGCATATGGGCAATTGATGGTACGCACGTAGCCATGACGTTGAATCATCAAAACGAACGGTATCTTATTGATGCGGGTTTTGGTGTGAATTTACCTCTCCAGCCTGTACCCTTTACTGAAGAATGGGTGGAAGGAGCGTCTATTCGGTTTCGAGTCAAAGAAGAAGAAACTGAAAAAGGTACGCATCTTCTCCAATTAGATAGAGGAGAAGGCGCTGAAACAGGCTATGCATTTACATTGGAAGAGGTGAGTGAGCCTACATTGGTCCAAATGAGAGAGGAGATTTATGAAAATGAAGCCTCTCCTTTTAACAAAAGACCACTTGCTTCAAAGCTCACACCAACAGGACGTGTAATCGTCACCGAGGATCATGTCACTATACATGAACATGAAGAAGTGTCGAAAAAACCGCTGTCTCTGCCTTTTGAGGAATACGTGAAAACCCTGCTGCCATAAGTGGCATCAAAAAAACAGCCCTGCGTCAAATGGGGCTGTTTTTTGATTGATTATCGAATCCGTGTGAATGTCGCGTAATGGTCTGTTGTTTTGTAAATGAGCCAGTCACTTGAATACACGAGGCGGTCAGCATTGCGGAAGCCTGAGACGTAGTTGATATCTGCCTCACGCCATGTGCGGCCGCTTGCTGAAGGGAGACGTCCCTCCCGGTTAGAGAAAACATCTCCACCGATGCTTTTGCCTGGGGCAACCTCTGCTAGATTTCCCTTCGATGCCACCCATCCAAGAGCACTTGCTTGTGATTTTGTGATGTAGTTATCAGGCAGTCGTTTGTAGCGAATCAAATAATCTGCTACACCATCAAACGTATTAATGACGGCAAGGGTATGAACATCTGATGTCAGTTGAATAGAAGCTGTTTTATTTGTGGCGGTCGGTGTAAGTGGTGTTTCGGCATTGGCTTGCTGCGGAATAAAACCAGAAAACAGAATAGCAGCAATCAGAGCAAACATAGTAAAAACCGAACTGATTTTTTTCATCTTCATCCTCCTATTAAGGAAATCGGAAGCTGTCCTCTTGATGCTTGTCTACCTCATATTATAGCACCCGAATATGAAGGAAATGTAAAGAAACAGGATCTTTGCTAAAATGAGGCTTTTCTCCTGATATTCTTCTGATGAAATAAATAAAAAGACGCAGCTCTGAATCCTGCGTCTTTTCCGATTAAGATGAAGCAAGCTCCTTCACAATATCTACAGGGGCTTTGCCATCAATTCCATGAATCACATTATGAATGGCTCGTTTCAGCATAAGATCCCGCGTTGTTTCAGTAGCGGAACCGATGTGGGGAACAAGGGTGACATTGTTCATTTCTTTGAAAGGATGATTCTCCTGAAGCGGTTCCTGTTCAAACACATCAAGACCTGCGCCTTTGATCCATCCCTCTTGAAGCGCTTGAATGAGGCTTTTTTCGTCCACTGTTTTCCCGCGGGAGATGTTTACAAATAAAGCCGTTTGCTTCATTAACTTCAATTCTCGTTCGCCAATCATATGATACGTTTCATCGGTCAGCGGTGTAATCAACACAATGATATCAGCTTGCTTTAGTAGGTCATCAAGTGTGCAATATAAAGCGCCATATGCTGATTCAGCCTTTTCATTCCGGCTGCGGTTATGATACAGGACATTCATATCAAAACCATGTGCAGCTCGTTTGGCGACTTGCTCTCCGATTCGTCCCATGCCAATAATGCCAAGCGTTTGATGATGGACATCGATGCCAAAGATATCTTCTTCCTGTACAAATTTCGTCCATTTCCCCTCACGGATAAAACGATCAAGCTCGGCAATTCTTCGCGCAGAGGAAAGAATGAGTGAAAATGCAAGGTCAGCCACAGTATGATCGAGTGTATGAGGCGTGTGCGTTCCGATTATGCCTCTTTGCCTCATCACTTCTATATCGAAGTTGTCATAGCCAACAGAGTTATTGCTCACGACCTTGAGTTTTGGTGCGTGATCTAATAGCTCTTGATCGATTTTCGTCCCAGACGTTAAAAGACCATCAGCATGCTGCAATTTTTGAAACAAAATATCTTTTGGAATGGGATCTTTGGATTGCCACACCTCGTATGTACAATGTTCCTTTAGTATTTCCTCAAATGAGGCAGGTAATGGTTTGGCGACAAAAATATGTGGTGTCACAGTCAACTCGCTCCTTTCACATGGTCATCTTGCTCCTTTTATTATAAAGCAACCATTTCGTCTGAACACGTTTGAAGGTTATCTGCTCAATATTTAATATACTAAAATAACGGAAAAGAGAGACATTTTCTTAGTGAAAAAGGTTATTTATATGCCATCTGATGCATTTATTACTTAGATGGAAATCAGCTAATGGGAGATGTGACATATGAAGAAGCCTGATTTTCTGAGAGATTATCTGACAAACTGGAAAATAGATCGAGATTTTTTGATAGAAAAATGATTATATTTGAAACATATTAAACGGGAAGGTCGTTTTCTACTAAACCATTTCATCGTCTTTTGGCGAGCAGAGAACGATAGATTGAAAGGAAGACCGCGTCCCCCTTGCGATGAAGCGTAAATGAGAGAAAATGATCACATTTCTTCTCATCGTTTTCTCATTTTTTTCTTTATTTTCTATCATTTTTCATCTTTAAGCTTGAGAACACACGAAAGAAAAGGAGGACAGGCAGGAGCTTACGTGACTTAATAAGATGGGAGTTGGCAAAATGGGATCAAAATTAGAACAGATTCTTCAGCACAATTCAAAATTCGTACAAGAGAGACATTATGAGCCTTACAAAGTGGGGAAATTTCCTGAAAAGAAACTCGTCATATTAACTTGTATGGATACACGTCTTTTGGAATTATTGCCGCAATCCATGGGGCTGCGCAACGGTGATGCGAAGATCATTAAAAATGCGGGCGCCATCGTAACACATCCTTTTGGCAGTGTGATGCGGAGTATTCTGCTAGCAATCTATGAACTAAAGGCAGAAGAGGTATGCATTGTAGGACATCATGAATGCGGAATGGCAGGTCTTGCGGCAGATCCTTTACTTGAAAAGGCGAAAGCGCGTGGCATTGAAGAGAAATGTTTGAGCATTGTGAAAAACTCAGGAGTTGATTTAAAGGGATGGCTGACAGGCTTTGATTCGGTTGAAGAGAGCGTGTCCCAAAGTGTGAAATTGGTCAAAGAGCATCCACTTATGCCAAGTGATGTGGCTGTTCATGGACTTGTCATTCATCCAGCAACGGGAAAGCTGGATGTCGTTGTGAAAGATAATCAGATTGACGCACAGTATACCTAAATCATCTACACATACTTGAAGGAGGCCAACACATACCATGCGTTTTTATGGAAGATTTGAAGGATATGATTCATCAAAATTTAGACGTGATTTAATCGCTGGGCTTGTCGTGGGCGTTGTGGCAATTCCTTTAGGCATGGCTTTTGCCATTGCATCTGGTGTCGGACCAGAATATGGATTATACACAGTCATCGTTGCCGGCATTTTGATTTCATTGTTTGGTGGTTCAAAGTATCAGATCGGCGGGCCGACTGGGGCGTTTGTTCCAATTTTATTTGGTATCGTCAGCCAATACGGTATCGAAAACTTACTCATTGCCGGTTTTATGGCAGGGTGTATGCTTGTATTATTCGGGATATTCAAACTAGGGAAGCTCATGAAATTTATTCCTCGTCCGGTTATCATCGGCTTTACTGCTGGCATTGCTGTCATTATTTTTTCAGGGCAGATTGCCAACTTCCTCGGATTAAAGGGTGTTGAAAAGCATGAAAGCTTTTTCCTCAATATGAGAGAAATTGTGGTCCATCTCGGTACCGCAAACAGTCTTGCCATCATCACAGCTGTTATTGGGCTTATTGTGATTTTGGCGGCACAAAAATACATTCCCAAAATACCTGGTGCTCTATTAGGTCTATTGGCTTCAACGTTTCTAGCTGTTCTCTTTTTCCAAGGACAAGTTGAAACGATCGGCTCGGCATATGGGGAAATTCCTCGTCAGCTGCCAAGCTTTGCTTTTCCTGAATTAACGATTGAAAAAATGATCTACCTCCTCCCTCCAGCGATTGTCATTGCGCTTTTAGGTGGCGTGGAATCAATTTTATCGGCAATGGTCGCAGACAATATGAAAGGCTCAAAGCATGACAGCAATAAGGAGCTTGTTGGGCAAGGAATTGCCAATATGGCGGCACCGCTGTTCGGAGGAATTCCGGCGACTGGGGCGATTGCCCGTACGGCAACAAACATCAAAAATGGCGGAGCAAGCCCGATTTCTGGTGTTGTGCATGGCGTCGTCGTGCTGCTCATCTTAATGCTATTTGCGCCATATGCGTCGATGATTCCACTTGCTGCGATGGCACCGATTTTAATGTTTGTTGCTTGGAATATGAGTGAGAGAAAAGAGTTTATCAATATTGTAAAAGTGAAAAATGCGGATTCCCTTGTACTTGTTGTGACCTTCCTGCTGACGGTCATCGGTGATTTGATTATTGGCGTCACCGCAGGGCTCATTTTAGCCTTTATTGCTTTCATCAAAAAAATGAGCCAGACGACCAGCATTCATCCAAACGTTGCGGTTCCCCAGATGGAAACAGCAGCAGCTTTAGAAAAACAGACAGACCAGCAAGGCATTAGTATGTACGCCATTGAAGGGCCGCTGTTTTTCGGAACAACAGACTCACTCGAAAATTCGATTCTGGACCATGTTCAGACAAAGCCAAAAACGCTCATTCTGCTCATGAATAAAGTCAATTATATGGACACATCAGCAGAAGCGGTGCTGATGAATATCTCCAACCGGTTAAAGCATCATAATGGTAAGCTGATGATTGTCGGACTTCAATCACAGCCGAAAGAGCTTTTGCGTCGAACAGGTCTTTTCCATCATATTGGAAAACAGCATTTTTTTGAACGAACAGATGATATCTCACCACAGCAGCTATAAAGGTGGAAAAAAGCACGTGACGATGTGGTCACGTGCTTTTCAGTTCTGAAAAACGCTTTGTGAGTTTCTGTTGATGAGAGGAGAAGATCTCTTCTACTGTGACA
Organism: Bacillus sp. FSL M8-0266; assembly: GCF_038613425.1. Classification (NCBI taxonomy): domain Bacteria; kingdom Bacillati; phylum Bacillota; class Bacilli; order Caryophanales; family Bacillaceae; genus Bacillus; species Bacillus sp. FSL M8-0266. The sequence continues at coordinate 3,193,571 of NZ_CP152015.1, read as the reverse complement.
TCATAGAGATCGGCTAAAATAAGTAGATTCGCTAACACATCTCCCATTTCTTCAACGAGTTCTTTCTTCAACTCAGATGATTTTTGTTTTTGCTCGTCAGGCCGGTCACGTCCGATCTCGATGGCTCTAACAGCGCGAGCGAGTTCTCCTGTTTCTTCCATCAGGAACCCTAACCGGATAAACGGTCCGTATTCTGTCCAATTTCTCTTTTTGTAAAAATCCTTGATCCATTTCTCCATCTCATTTGTTTGCATTCTCTTTATACAGCTCCTTATATGGTGTGCACCTTTTAATTTTACACTATATATAGACGAAGCGGTTGTTTTTAAAAAAACAATTATAGTAGAATGAGTGGGTGAAGAAATCATAGAGAGAGATGGAGCTGTTTTGATGAAAACGATTTGTGTGTTTGCTGGTTCGAATCCAGGCGTGAAGGACGTCTACAAAGAAAAGGCTGTAGAGCTGGGGACTTATATGGCAGAGCATGACATCCGTCTTGTATACGGCGGTTCACGAATTGGATTGATGGGTGCCATTGCAGATGAGGTTTTAAGAAATGGCGGACAAGTCATTGGAGTTATGCCTAAGGGGCTTTTTAGAGGAGAAGTTGTGCATCAAGAGCTGACAGAATTAATCGAGGTAACAGGAATGCATGAACGAAAAGCGAAAATGAGTGAGCTGGCTGATGGATTTATTGCGATGCCAGGCGGCTTTGGTACATATGAAGAATTATTTGAGGTGCTATGCTGGGCACAAATCGGCATTCACCAAAAGCCAATCGGCTTGTATCAAGTGAATGACTATTTCAATCCGCTCATTGACATGGTGAAGTTTAGTGTACAGGAAGGTTTCTCGAATGAATCACACCTCCAATTGTTACATGCCTCCAGCGAACCGGAGGAATTAATCACGCAGATGGCTTCTTATCAAACACCATCTCTTCAGCAGAAATGGACGGAGCTGTCTTAAAGCGTATTTCAACCACAAAAAACCGTCTGTTCGAGGAGCAGACGGTTTGTTTTGTCATATTATTTTTGTTCTTCTGCATTACGGGTCAAGACTTTGTCAATGAGTCCGTATTGAAGTGCTTCTTCCGCTGTTTTGAAGTTGTCACGATCTGTATCGCGCTCAATCACTTCGATTGGCTGACCAGTACGTTCAGCAAGTACTTGGTTCAGTTTATCGCGTAAAGAAAGGATTCGTTTTGCCGCAATTTCAATTTCTGTTGCTTGACCTTGGGCACCACCTAGTGGTTGGTGAATCATGACTTCACTGTTTGGAAGAGCATAACGCTTACCTTTTTCACCAGCAGCAAGCAGGAACGCACCCATAGATGCAGCCATACCAATACAAATGGTTGATACCTTTGGTTTAATAAATTGCATCGTATCGTAAATGGCCATACCAGCTGTGATTGAACCGCCAGGGCTGTTAATGTAGATAGAAATATCTTTTTCTGGATCTTCAGCTTCTAAGAAAAGCAGCTGTGACACGATGGAGTTGGCAACATTGTCATCGATCGCAGAACCAAGCATGATAATACGGTCTTTTAAAAGACGAGAATAAATGTCGTAAGCTCTTTCCCCACGATTTGTTTGCTCAATGACTGTAGGTATTAAATTCATAATGTTCCTCCTTCACCTTTTAGGTAAGTATGTAATTCAATGATACATTTTTGGTCAATAAAGGTCAAACAAAACGCAATCAAAAAATTCGACAGCCACATGTTATTTTTCCCAAAAATTATTTTTCTTAAACCATGGAAAAGGTTTAAAAAAATATGGTAAAACTTTGGCTATGCAGTGACCATGCTTCTCCTAGGATGGTTGACATTGTTCATTTGGCCATTTATTGATGGGATCATTTGTCTTGTCAAAACAGTGGATGAAGTAAATGAAAATATGGAACGAAAAATTATTGCATCTGTTAAAAGCGCATAAGTCGACATGTCTGCATCTTTTCGGTGCAGGCTTCTTCTTTGAAGTCATCAGAATATCATTGCTTTCTTGCAGCATTTCCCTTATAATTTGATATGCTGACGTTCAAAAACATATCGTGCGCTCGTAGCTCAGTTGGATAGAGCGGTGGTTTCCGGTACCACGTCTGCCGGGGGTTCGAATCCCTCCGAGCGCGTACTTGGCCTTGTTCACGATTGATAAAGGTCCAATTTAAACCCTCTCCTTTGGAGAGGGTTTTTTCGTTTTACTATATGTATCATTCACTTTTAAAACTGTTCATTTAATGATTGTCTAATTATGCTATAATTAATAATCATTCTCAATTAAAGGTGGTTTCGCAAGTGAAAAAAATGATATGGTTGATCAGTTTGATGGCATTATTGTTAGTGGCATGCGGGCAGAAAGAGAATAAAGAGCAAGCAGCAAGCACACGTACATATACAACTGAAACGGGTGAAAAGATCACCATTCCTGCTAAGCCAAAGCGAGTTGTTGTTTTAACGGCGCAGCTTGGAAGTTTCCAAAAACTTGGTGTGACACCAGTTGGGATGACGGATGTTTATCCTAAATCATCCTTTTTAGATGAAACAGGTGTGAAGCGGGTGCCTATCGAAAATGTGGAGGCGATTGCAAAGCTGAAGCCTGATTTGATTATTGCTTATTCTCAAAACGCACAGGTTGAAAAATATAAAAAGATTGCCAAAACGATCACATTCACGACAAGTGAACACAGCTTCAAAGAGATGCATATTGAAATCGGAAAGATTCTTGGAAAAGAAGCGTTAGCAAAAAAACAAATAAAAGAACTGGATGAGCAGTTAAAGAAAGACGGAGAAGAAGTCAAAGCAAAAATAAGTGATGACAAGACATTCTCCATCATGGATGTTCAGCCAAAGCAAGTATACTTATTTGGTACTGATTTTGGCCGCGGCGGGGAAGTTATCTATCAAGGCTATGGATTCAGCCTGCCTGCAAAAGTAGAAAAGGCACTTCCAAAGGAAGGCTATCTTGGTATTTCGTTAGAAGAGATGAACCAGTATACAGGTGACTATTTACTTGTCCCCACAAAGGATGGAAAAGAGCCAAACCTAGATATCACGGGCAGCGGTGTATGGAAAAAGAATCGAGCGGTGAAGCAGGGACATGTTCTTTATTATTCAATCAATGAATTTATCTATGCAGATCCGATCTCAATTGAAAAACAGTCTGCTGCGTTTAAACAAATGCTGCTCAAAAAATAATAGAAAAAGGACAAAGCACTTAACTTGGGGCTTTGTCTTTTTTCTTCTAGTCATCTCTTAAAATACTGGTCATAAGACTCATTTCTTCCCTTTACAGGCGTATTTGTTGAGCCCGCTGGCTGTATATGATTAACATGGAAGAGAATTGACAATGAGGAGGGATTTCTTGTGGCGAAGATTTTATTGATTACATTTCCCGCTGAAGGGCATGTGAATCCTATGTTAGGGATCATCAAAGCATGGGCGGATCGTGGAGATGAAGTGCATGCGGTCACAACTGTACATTATGAGGAACGAATCAAACGCTTAGGCGCTCACGTACATAAACATCCAGACTATATTCGGACATTACACGTGGATGAAGGAAATCTCGATTCCATGCAGCCATTCTTTCATGCCATGTTGCAAACATCATTTGATATTTTAGAGGTGGTAGAAACACTTTCTCAGCAGCATTCATTTGATTTTGTCTATTTTGATATGTTTGGTGCAGGGGAGCTTGTTCGAGATTATTTACAAATTCCAGGAATCGGTTCAAACCCATCTTTTGTGCTGCAAGAGGCGCATTTTGATACACCGCTATACAGAAAGGATGAGAAAGCCGATCATCTGTTAGAAAGCATACAAGAGCGTTTTGGCGTTCAGCCAACGCGTTTGATGCAATTCATGAAAAATCGCGGAGAACTGAATATCGTGTATACAAGTGAATATTTTCAGCCGTCTGTCGATGCAGTGAACGACTCATTTGTTTTCATTGGACCGAGCTTTCTAAAAAGGGCAGATCAGCATGATTTCCCGCTGGAAGCACTTGAGCAAGAAAAAGTCGTCTTTATTTCGATGGGCACCGTTCTTGGGGATACAGAAGCATTTTTTAATATGTGTATTGATGCATTTGCCGACTTTGATGGAAAAGTGGTGCTCGCAACAGGTGAAAAAGTGGATCGGTCTCTCTTGAAAGAAGCACCTTCTCATTTTCTGATCGAGCCTTATGTGCCACAGCTTGAAGTACTTGAGCTGACAGATGTGTTTGTGACGCATGGCGGAATGAACAGTGTCAATGAAGGCATTCATTATCACGTTCCGATGGTTGTCATTCCGGTCGACAAAGATCAGCCGATGGTCGCACAAAGACTGACCGAGCTATCTGCTGCCCGTGCACTTGATAAAGACCAACTGACAGCAAAGCAGCTAAGAGAAACCGTGGAATCTGTTCTGGGAAGTAACACATACCGTGCTGGAATCGAAAAAATTGAAGAAAGCTTCCAAACAGCAGGCGGAACAGATAAAGCATTGCGGACGATTGATCAATGGATGCAGACGAAACAGACTCAATCATGAGTCTGTCAGCGTGTAGGCAAACCCTCGTATTTGGTGTCTGACGTGCGTGAAAGTGGAATTGCTCTGCTTTGGTACCAGTCCTTCCAAGACTTCAAAGGTTTTCTATTACGCTGAAATGAATGGACTCACCTGTGCCATTTCAGCTTGACAAAAAATAACCAATCTTTTATTGTAAACGTAACAAACGACGGAAGGGTGACCCAATGCAATGAAGTACTAATCCTATGACCTGTAAGCAAAATGAAAAAACGAAGGCAGTGAGCAAACGATTGGTTTGCCATGTTTGCTGCGTTTTCATTTTTTAGCTTCGGAATAGGATGGTACAGCTTGGGAATCAAAGAATGAGGAGATTGATACGGGGATGTGTGTGTTCAAATAGGAACGGCACGTCATCCGAGATTGATCCGCTTATTTTTGTACACCATTTTGCCTCCTATTCTGAGAATGGGAGGCTTTTTCATGTCTCCTGATACGAAAGGAGTGGGTTGGATGTTAGTAAAAGCCAATCAGTTAAAGGTGTTTCGAAAAGATCGATTGTTATTTGATATTGAGGAACTTACCATCCATCAAAGTGACCGCATTGGACTTGTCGGGGCAAATGGCAGCGGGAAAACGACGTTATTGCATGTGCTCGCGGGACAAGAGACACCAGACAGTGGCACGTTTGCTGCCACAACGACCTGCACACTGCTTCCTCAGCTAAAACAAGCGGATGGCATACAGAGTGGTGGTGAGATGACCCAGGCTTATATTGAAAGCGCGTTAAACCGTCCTTCTGCCCTTTTATTAGCAGATGAACCAACGACTCATTTAGATACAGAGCACATTGAGTGGCTGGAAGAGAAGTTTCACAATTATCAAGGAGCCCTCATTGTCGTTTCACATGATCGTGCTTTTTTAGATGCGGTATGTACGGAGATTTGGGAGCTGGATCATGGACGGCTCAATCAATACAAAGGCAACTACACGCAATTTGCACATCAAAAAGAGCTGGCGCATCGTCAGCAGGTGGAAGCGTACGAAGCTTATACCCAAAAGAAAAAACAGTTAGAGCATGCGCTAGAAAAGAAAAAGAAAAAAGCCGACAAAGCTACAAAGCCATCCCAAAAGCTGAAATCCTCAGGGCCAAAAATTGCAAAGCCCTACTATGCAAATAAGCAAAAAAAGCTGCAAAAAACAGCCAAATCGATTGAAACAAGGATGGAGAAATTAGAAAAGGTTGAGAAAGTAAAAGACATTCAGCCCATTCAAATGACGCAGCACACAATGAAGGAAGTAGCGAGCCGTACCATTTTGCGAGTGAAAAATGTAGATGGCAAGGCGGGCGATCAATTGCTTTGGAAGCAGGCGAATGTGGAAGTGAGAGGCGGGGACAAGGTCGCCATCATTGGCAAGAATGGGAGCGGGAAAACGACATTTCTCCGAATGCTGGTAAATGGACATCCCGGAGTTTCTCGCTCAGAAGCTGTCAAGCTCGGCTATTTTCGTCAAGATCTTTCAGGATTAAAGGTAGATGAATCGATTTTACAAAATGCGCTGAAAGAGGCAGTTCAAGATGAGACAGTGGTACGAACGGTTTTAGCGAGACTTGGGTTTCGAGGGGATGACGTGTATAAACCTGTCGGGGTGTTAAGCGGAGGAGAACGGGTGAAGACCATGCTGGCGTCCTTGCTTGTCAGCGATGCCAATGTTCTCATGCTGGATGAACCGACGAACTTTCTAGATCTGGCGGCAGTTGAAGCGCTTGAAGGTCTATTGAAGGATTACTCGGGTACTGTTGTGTTCGTTTCCCATGATCGCAGACTGATTGAGAATGTGGCGACTCGCATTTTCCATGTTCATGAAAAGCGTATTGAAGCTTTTTGTGGAACATATGAAGCGTATAAACAAAAAGGCGACAAACCAGCTGTGACCCAAAGAGAAGAGGAGCTTCTGTTAATTGATTTACAGCTGTCTGAAGTGCTCAGCCGGTTAAGTATTGAGCCGTCTCAGGAGCTGGAGGAGACATTTCAAGCATTATTGAAACAAAAGAAATCTTTGGAGTCATAAAGAAAACCCCTGTGTTTATTGCACAGGGGCTTGTTCATTTCGTTCTTTTTTTAATTGATCAAGCTCACTGACTGTGACGAGCTGATAGCCTTGTTTGGTGAGTTCATGAATGATCTTCACTGCTGCTTGAGCTGAGCTGTCATAAATATCGTGCATCAACACCGTTCTCCCATCTGCTGCATGTGAAAGAACGTGGTTTGTGATCTGCTGGCTGTTGCGAATTTTCCAATCCTCAGGATCAACATCCCATAAAGAGACCTTCATCCCAACTGCTTGATTGATGTCTTGATTTGTCCCACCATATGGCGGTCTAAAGTGCGTAGGTGTATACCCGCTCGCTTTCTCAATCAGCTTCTGAGTGTCCTTCACTTGTTTCACCGCCTCCTTTAAAGGCAGTCTTGTTAATAAAGGATGACTGTAAGAATGGTTTCCGATTTCATTCCCGCCTTTTAGAATATCGGCAAGCATATTAGGATAATACTGCACCCTGCTGCCTAATACGAAAAAGGTCGCATGTCCTTTATTTTCCTTCAGTGCTTCTAAAATTTTTGAAGTGGTCGCTGGATTCGGACCATCATCAAATGTGAGGGCGATGGCTTTTTTATTTGGATCAAGCTTTGATTTTTGCGGCAGCTTGACGGCTTTTCTTTTCGGATTTGGTTCTTTCATTTCATTTTGATTTTTGGTTTTATTCATATATTCTGGCTTCATTATATCTTTCAGCAGCGTCTTTTTAATCGCAAGTGTTTGGGGACCAAGATCTTCGCCGGCTACTTGAGATGCTGGGAAATAAAATTCTACATATTTCTCTTTCAAGGCAAATTGACTGAAGTTTTGAGCAGTAGGGGCTGTTCCTTTCTGAAGGAGCGTCTGATCCTTAGATAAGGTTTTGTCCTTTTGAAGCTCCGAATATGTAATGTAGGATAATTTCTTCAAAAAGTTGGTTTTAGGTAGAAATAAATCTTTTGTGTCAAGAAAGGTTTTTTTCTGAAAATCATAGTTGATCGTGAGATGATTGGTGATCCCATTTTGCTGACCTGTATAGGTATAAGTCGTAAAGCGAATAGCAGCCGACTGCTTCGCATAATGCACCATATCATAATCAATATTCAGTTCAAAGCGTTTGTTTTCATCGACGTCCTTGGCTTCACTAAACGTCTTTTTGAAATGCTCTAAAGCTGAATTGGCGTAGCTTTGAATCTTGTCATCTAGCTCTTTTTGATGAAAAAGAGGATAGTTGACTGCATATCTCATAAATTTCCCGTCATTTACGAGAGTGACGATTTCGACGTTTTTATAGTTCGTATCCTGCTTTACATTTTTCTTCTCGGTACCACTTGCTTGTTGATTCTGAAAGAAAGCAACGACTCCAATGACGATCGCAAGTGCAAATAGGCCGATACTCCATTTTCCCTTTAATGACACAACGTTCAAATCTCCTCTCAAGACGGGTCATTCTTTATCAGTTTGACATCTGTTTGTAATATTTTTATAACATTTGACTTACTTTTGTCATTTTAGAGGATATTCAGGCGGAATGTCAACTATTTTCCTATTAAAATATGAGAAAAAATGATAGGTCATTTCAAACGAGCAAAGACTGTCATCTGCATACCTTCATTAATTAAAAAATAAGGTGTACATTGATTTTTGAGAGGCAGGCAGATATAATTTTGATGATTATGATTCTCATTTTCAAACAGACTTTTAATGAAGAAAAGGATGACACCGATTTTGCAGGATAAGCGAACACCTCAACAAAAACGATCATCATATATTCTGTTCTTTTTGATATTTTTTCTCGCCGTCCTTAGTTTGGCGGCTGCCATGTTTTTGGCTGTGTCATATGGTGCCAAAACATTGTCTCTGCAAACGGTTTGGACAGCTGTATTTGACTATCAGTCAGATGTCACAGAGCAGCAGATCATCCATGAATTAAGACTTCCTCGTGTTTTAGGAGCAGCTCTTGTTGGAGCGGCATTTGCCGTAGCGGGTGCGCTCATGCAGGGGATTACAAGAAACCCGCTGGCCGATGCGGGGATTTTAGGCATCAATGGCGGTGCGATGTTCGTGGTCGCTCTTTGTTTTGCTTTTTTCCCAGGAATCCCTTATTCGGCACTTATGTTGTTTTCCTTTATTGGTGCAGTGCTCAGTACGCTGCTGATCTTTGCGATTGGTGCGGCTGGTGGCGTTTTGACACCACTGCGCCTAACAGTAGCAGGAGCCGTTGTGGCTGCATTGCTTCATGCACTTAGCTCTGGAATCGCGATTTATTTTGACTTAAGTCAGGACCTTGCGTTTTGGTATGCAGGCGGAGTGGCAGGTGTGAAATGGCCGCAGCTGACAATTCTTGCCCCGGTCATTCTCGTAGTGATCGTATGGGCGATGCTATTAGGACGGTCACTGTCGCTACTGTCGCTTGGTGAAGATGTAGCGGCAAATTTAGGGGTGAAAACGCGACAAGTGCGAATACTAGGAATGGTAGCTGCTGTATTATTAGCAGGGGTTTCTGTATCAGCAGTCGGTTCCATTGGGTTTGTCGGTCTTGTCATCCCACATATCGCACGAAAGCTGGTTGGTGTAAACTATCGTTTCGTCATTCCGATGTCAGCGATATTAGGCGCGGTACTGCTTGTCTTTGCTGACCTTGCCAGCCGCACCGTTAATCCGCCGCGAGAGCTTGCCATTGGCGTGATGGTGGCACTTGTCGGTGTTCCTTTCTTCTTGTATATTGCCAGAAAAGAAGGGAGGAACCTGTCATGAGAGAGAAACAGCGGGCTCTTGTTGTGACAGTCGTTTTGCTTTGTTTGAGTGTGGCCGTTGTGCTGTATAGCTTAAATACCGGTACGCTGAAACTAAATCCTCTTGTAGTCGTCAAAACGTTATTCGGCTTTGGAGATTTTCAAAGTGAAACGGTGCTGTTTGACTATCGTCTGCCTCGAATCGTGGTAACGATGCTAGCTGGAATTGGTCTTGGTATTGCGGGAGGCATTTTGCAAAGTCTATCTCGTAACCCGCTGGCCGATCCAGGGATTATTGGACTGAATGCAGGCGCTGCATTTGGCTTAATCGTATTTGTGACGTATTTCCACGCACTAGAAGGCAATCCCTCTCTTCTTATTCCGCTCTTTACATTTGGCGGAGGGCTTCTTGCGGCAGCGGTCATCGTGCTTCTGGCGTATGACCGGCAGGAAGGGCTCGTTCCCATCCGGCTGATCCTAGTAGGAATTGCAGTTGCCGCGGGATTCAGTGCTTTGACGTTATTTTTGTCATTGAAGCTAGATGAAGATACATACACATTTGCTTCAAGATGGCTTGTCGGCAATGTCTGGGGGAGAGACTGGATTCATGTGTTAGCGCTTCTGCCTTGGATTGTATGCCTTGTACCGCTTACGCTGATGCAGTCAAGCACGCTCAATGCGTTGACATTAGGAGATGCTGTCGCCTCAAGTGTAGGTGTACGTGTTCAGCGTCAGCGTCTCCTTTTGCTGACCTTAGCTGTTGGTTTGGCGAGTGCAAGTGTTTCGATGACAGGCGGTATTGGTTTTATTGGACTTGTCGCTCCGCATTTGGCAAGGCGGCTTGTCGGCTCACTCCATCAATATTTTTTACCAGTTAGTGCGCTGATTGGCTTGTTGATTTTGGTCAGTGCCGATACAATTGGACGTTCCATCTTTGCCCCAAATGCCATACCAGCGGGTGTCGTTGTGGCTTTTATCGGCGCTCCTTATTTTCTCTATTTATTAGCAAAAACGAAATAAACAAGAAAGAGGAACTCATCATGAAAAAATTACTTGTGCTTGGTTTAACGCTCTGTTTTATCTTGCTTGCCGCTTGTGGTCAACAGGAAACAAAGAATACAACAACTCAAAATGATCATGGAACACCGAAAATTGCTTCCTTGTCTATTCATTTAACGAATGACTTATTAGCACTCGGTATCAAGCCAGCAGGCTCTGTTGTAGGAGGGGATTTAAAAGATTTCCTTCCACATGCGAAGAAGCAGCTGAGTGGTACGAAGAAGCTGGGCATCGCAGCCGATCCTGATATGGAGTCGCTGCTTGCATTACAACCAGATGTTATTTACGTTGATGAAGAACTAGCTGGACAAGATTTATCGAAATATAAGAAAATCGCCAAAACGGAAGTGTTTGATTTAAATAACGGCACTTGGCGTGATCATTTGAAAAAAATCGGCAAGCTCGTCAATAAAGAGAAAGAAGCCGATCAATATATTCAGGATTACAATCAAGAAGCAAAAGAAGTCAAATCGCTCATCAAACAAAAGATTGGAAACGGAAAAGTAATGGCGATCCGTGTGACGGCAAAGGAGCTTCGAGTATTTAGCATGAAGCGCCCAATGGGTCCAATTTTGTACGAGGATTTAGGCCTCACACCTGTCGATGGGGTGAAGAAACTGGACAGCAAACGGCCATTTGAAGTGATTTCTCAAGAGGTTCTTCCTGACTATGATGCAGATGCTATCTTTGTCGTCGTGAACCGTGATGATAAAGCGCAGCAGGCATTCAAGCAATTAGAAAAGACGCCGATTTGGAAGGGGCTAAAAGCCGTAAAGAACAGCCAAGTCTATCCGATTGCCGATCAGCCATGGCTCGATTACTCAGCACTAGGCAATAAAATGGCTTTGGATGAAGCGAAAGAGATGTTTTCTACATCAAAATAAGATGAAATCAGGCATCATTCCTTATATAGGCATGATGTCTCTTTTTTTGATCCGGTCTTCTATTCTTTCGGTTTTTGCATACATATGAGAGAGAACGAGCCGTACCGGCCGTGAAGGGGAAGAAAGGGAGGGGTTACAGTTGGAAGTTCAAAAAATGAGTGCAGGTACAATCGCAAGGCTTGTGCTGCTTTTGCTCGCACTTGTCAACAGTGCGCTAACCGCTGCGGGAAAAAGCCCAATTCCTATTGATGAAGAAGGTATTCAGCAATTCATCACGTTAGCCTTTCTTGGAATTACATCTCTCTGGGCCTATTGGAAAAACAATGATATAACGAAAAAAGCACGAACAAAAAAAGCAGAATAAGAGGAAAAAGAGCCTTTTTATGATAAAAGGCTCTTTTTCAGCGAAGCGTCAAACGCTTCTCCCCGCAATTTGACTCTTCCTGAAAGGCTTACGCCCGTCGTTCTCCCATGTTGGCGAGGAATGCTTTTACTTCCTCAATGCTTAAGCCGATAGCTTTCGCCTCACTCATCAGACGCTTCCACTCTGTTATATTCGAATCCGTCAACTTTCTATGAGTGACATGTAACGTCTTTTCTTCCTGCTTCTTTCGGTACGTTTGGAGCAGCTGATAGAGTTCTTCTTTTGGCATGCCGGATTGGACGGCATTGACGATATGCTCCCGCCATTCGTGTTCACCACTCTCAGAGTCATGAAACATCAACGTCTCTGCATCAAATAGCTCTTGTAAATCAATCTCTAGTGAAGAGGATACCTTTTTTAAAAACTGGACAGATGGATTTCTGTGGACACCACGCTCAATCTTACTCAAATACGATTTAGAAACATGGGCATCTTCAGCCAACTGCTGAATGGAGTATCCTTTCCTCTTTCGGTAAATGCGTATCACCTTTCCTATCATTCGATCATCCCTTCTCCCTGGCGAATCGTACTGCGACCTTTTCGTTCATTATAAGAAATAAATTGTTCTTTATAAAATTCAAAAACGTAAGAATTAGGAAGTAAACAAAAGAAAACGAACGATTTCGTTCTTTAAAAAGAACCATAAGACCTATTATGACATTTTTCTTTGCGGGTATTATCTTTTATAATCCAATCATTAACAAAAAGAAACCATATATAACCTTTTTATGATGAAATCGGGAGGTATCTATGAATGAGATTATAGGTTTTAAGCAGCTGTTTTCTGTCATTAAAGAGAAAATGGCCCTTCTGATCCTGATTGTCCTGATCGTAACGGGCATTTCAGCCTACTATCAGTTCTATGTCTCGACTCCTGTATATCAGGCAACCACTCAAATTCTTGTTCATAAACGCAGCAATGACGCACAAGCGAACTTAAACGATATTCAGATGAACCTTCAATATACACGTACCTTTCAAGTTTTATTAAAAAGTCCGATCGTCATTGAAAAAGTAAAAGAAACACTCAACCTTACAGAATCAGCTGAAGGATTAAAACACAAAATTGCCACAAGTACAGAAAATGAGTCTGAGGTCATCAATATTTCTGTACAAGATGAGGATCGCGCAAAGGCAGTTGCCATTGCGAATACTGCAACAGAGGTGTTGCAAGAAGAAATCAAAAAAACCATGAATATGGATCGCATTAATGTTTTGTCTGAAGCCAAGCTGTCCAATACGATTCTTATGAATTCAAGAAAATTCGTTCATATCGTACTGGCACTAGGCGCCTCTTTATTAGGGGGGGTAACACTCATTTTCTTAATGAACCTACTCGATGATACTGTAAAACGAACACATCAAATAAGAGAAGAGATCGGATTGCCGTCGCTCGGCAGCGTCTATCGGATGCAGACAGACAGGAGGGCAAAAAAAGACAAGCAGTCCGTCATAACGGGAGGACAGAACATTGATCTTTAAAAGAAAGAAAAGAGAAAAGAGAGATTTATCCTGTATTTCTGTATTAGATCCTCACTCTGTCATAGCAGAACAATTTCGTACGATCCGAACGAACATCGAATTCACATCAATCCAAACAAGGCTGAAATCCATATTGGTGACATCCTCCTTGCCGAAGGAAGGGAAATCATTTACGGCTGCAAATCTAGCAGCTGTTTTTGCACAGCAGAAAAAGCGGGTGCTGCTGATGGATGCTGATTTGCGAAATCCGGTTGTTCATGAATATTTTGACCTGAGTCATCACACGGGCTTGACCAATGTGCTATTAAATAATTGCAGCTTGGAGGAAGCTATTTTACCCACACCTATTGAACATTTAGAGCTGCTTCCGAGTGGAACCATTCCGCCGAATCCAGCTGAGCTGCTCTCCTCACCTGTCATGAAGCAACTTTTTTATGAAATTGAACAGCAATATGACATGGTGATTGTTGATTCTGCGCCGCTTCTGCCAGTAGCCGATGCAAAGATCCTGGCGAACCGGACAGATGGAAGCATTCTTGTTGTCTTAAGCGGCAAAACCAAGATAGCTGCGGTGAAGAAATCAAAAGAAGTGTTAGACGGGACAACAGGTAAACTGCTTGGGGCTATGCTAAATGGCAAGAAAGAGAAAAAGGGAAGGCTGTATATGTATTAACAAGATTGATAGGTGATGTCTCCTAATCTTTAACAATGGAGGCACTCGATCCTGCTGTGGGCATGACCAATGCCTTAGATGCTCGTCATCAATAGTGGGATGTGAGGACGGGTTAGATGCCCATTTTACGTAAGAATAGTGATGCTTTAAAAAGGGGGAGGAGCGTTGACTTACGCCCAAAGATTATCAATCATCGTGGCACTAGATTCATATCTCATCTTAGTGGCTGTCTTTTTTGGTTTTCAATTTGTCCAAGAAGCGGCGTTAACTGTTTATACATTTGAAATGCTCGTCATTTCTTCGCTCAGTCTACTCATTGGGCACCATTTGTTTTCGTATATTTTTCACGTGTACAAGCAAGTATGGGCTTATACAGGGGTAAGAGAGCTATTTTCTTTAATGAAGACCTTTGTATGTTCTTTTTTATTTTCAATGGCAATGCTGTACCTCTTCGTGCAGACATGGCCCTTCCGTTTTTTATTCATCGTATGGCTTTTTCACGTATTATTCATCGGCTCATCTCGAATGGCGTCCCGGCTATTTCATGATGGGGCAAAGCGGCTGCAGGTAGAAAAGGAGCGGGCATTAATCATTGGCGCCGGATCAGCTGGGACGATCATCGTTCGTCAGCTTCAGCAATCGAGTGATGTACATATTGAACCAGTCGCCTTCATAGATGATAACAAGACGAAGCATAAGCTTGAAATCATGGGACTGCCTGTTCTAGGGGGAAAAGAACAGATTCAAACAGCTGTTGTGATGATGGATATTCAAAAGATCATCATCGCCATTCCGTCCAAAAGCAGCCATACCTTAAAAGGGCTTTATAAAGAATGCGTAGCGACTGGGGTTAAAACGCAGATCATGCCGGAGATGGAGCAGATTTTAAAAGGAACCCATGCGCTGAATCAATTACGAGATGTACAGCCAGAGGATTTATTAGGTAGAGAACCGATTCAATTAGATTCAAGCCGTCTATCTGTCCATTTAAAGGGGAAAACCATCATGGTCACAGGGGCAGGCGGATCGATTGGATCAGAAATCTGTCGTCAAATTTGTGTGTTTGCTCCTCAAGCGATAGTGCTTGTGGGACATGGAGAATTTAGCATTCATTCTATTTTACTAGAGCTGAAAGAAATGTATGGGGATACCATCAGTCTCTATCCGCAAATTGCGGATATCCAAGATAAACAGAAAATGAGTGAAATCGTTGGTCAGTTTCAGCCGGATATGATTTATCATGCTGCGGCACATAAGCACGTCCCGCTCATGGAGATCAGTCCAAAAGAAGCAGTGAAAAACAATATTATCGGGACAAAAAATGTCGCAGAAGCTGCACATGAGCATGGCATTGAAACATTCGTCCTCATTTCCTCTGACAAAGCGGTCAATCCTGCCAATGTGATGGGCGCCACAAAGCGATTTGCTGAAATGCTGATCATGCAAATGGGGGCAAGCAGTGACACAAAATTTGTCGCGGTTCGGTTTGGAAATGTACTCGGAAGCAGGGGAAGCGTCATTCCAATTTTTAAGAAACAGATTGAACAAGGCGGGCCGGTCACGGTCACACACCCAGCCATGACAAGATATTTTATGACCATTCCAGAGGCATCGAGACTTGTTATTCAGGCGGGTGCCTTGGCGGAAGGAAGACAGATTTTCGTATTAGATATGGGGGAGCCAGTGAAAATTGTTGACCTCGCAGAAAACCTCATTCACCTCTCAGGTTACACCACAGACCAGATTCCGATTACGTTCACAGGCATTCGTCCTGGGGAGAAAATGTATGAGGAACTACTCAACCAACATGAAAAAGCACAGGAACAAATTTTCCCGAAAATTCATATCGGCCATGCGCTGGACGGGGACCCATATGTGCTGAACCGCTTTATCCATGAATTTGACATGATGAGTGAAGAGCAAATGAGAGAAGCATTGTTTGTTGCCATCGAATCGGATGATTTGTTGTCTGAACAGATGAAAAGAGAGGGGGAAGCGCTTGCTGATGAAGAAAAAAGTCTTGTTTTGCGCAACGGTTGATTATCATTTTAAGGCATTTCACCTTCCGTATTTCCGGTGGTTTCAGGAACAAGGATGGGAAGTGCATACAGCGGCAAATGGTCAGCTGGAGCTTCCCTATGTGGATCAAGCGCACTCGATTCCGATTCAGCGATCTCCTTTTCATGTGCACAACCGGTTTGCGTATGTGGAGCTGAAGAAGCTGTTAGCGAAAGAGCACTACGACTTCATCCATTGCCACACACCAATGGGAAGTGTGATTGGCAGACTTGCAGCCAAAAGCGCGCGCAAAAAAGGGACGAAGGTTCTTTACACAGCACATGGCTTTCACTTTTGGCAAGGAGCGCCGCTTCAAAACTGGCTGCTCTATTATCCGATTGAGCGGTGGCTCGCCCGCCATACAGACGCTCTGATCACCATTAATGGAGAGGATTTTAAAAGAGCAGATCGTCTATCAAAAGAGCGGACATCTGTTTATTATGTTCCTGGTATGGGTGTGGATATGAAACGATTTGCACCAGTTAATGAAAAAGAGAAGCAGCGTCTTCGTACAGTCCATGGCTTTTCGTCAGAAGATTTTATTGTGCTGTGCGCTGGCGAATTAAATGCGAATAAAAACCAAGGAATGCTCATCAAAGCATGTGCCCAGCTATATAGGAAAATACCAAATGTGAAGATCGTGTTTGCCGGGGAAGGGGCAAGGAGGCCGATGTATGAAAAGCTGGTTCACGAACTCCATCTTGAAAAGCATGTCCACTTTGCTGGTTTTTACAAACAAATTGAGGAATGGATGCATTTGAGTGATGTATGTGTGTCGACTAGTTTAAGAGAAGGGCTCGGCATGAATCTGCTTGAAGCGATGTCTGCGGAAAAGCCGGTCATTGCAACAGAGAATAGAGGGCACTGTGAGCTGATCAGACATGGCGTGAATGGTTTTTTAGTCAAACCGCATGATGTGAATGATTTGGCTGAATATTTGCACCAGCTTTATCACAAAAGAGATCAGCTGCCCCTCATGGGAAAAGCGGGGCGCTCCTTAGCCCATGCATTTGCACAGGAGCAGACGGTGAGTGCTATGGAAGAAATTTATACAACTTACATGGATCAAGCAGAGAAGGTGATGTGAGCATGCATAAGCCAAAGGTGTCTATCATCATGGGCGTCTACAATTGCCAAGACACAGTAGAAGAAAGTATTGAATCCATTCTTCATCAAACATATGACAACTGGGAGCTCATCATATGTGATGACGCATCAACAGACGGCACCTATGAAAAAGTGCTGTCCTATATAAAACGAGAACCTGAAAGAATTCGCCTTATCCGCAATGAGCATAATCAAAGACTCGCTGCCAGTCTGAATCGCTGTCTAGCTGAAGCGAGGGGAGACTTGATTGCAAGGCAGGATGGCGACGATATATCAGTACCTGATCGTTTAGAAAAACAGGTGCATTTCCTTGAATCACATCCTGAATATGATGTGGTCGGGACGGCGATGACCGTGTTTGATGAATCGGGTACAAAAGGTGTACGTACACTGATTTCAGAGCCTGATCGAAAAGTGCTGGCAAGAGGGACGCCTTTTTGTCATGGAACCATTATGATGAGGGCGGCTGCGTACAAGGCTTTAAATGGATATCGCTCTGTGAAAACAACGAGACGGATGGAAGATATTGATCTGTGGATCCGTTTTTTTGCTGCGGGGAGAAAAGGCTTTAATTTACAAGAGCCGTTATACCTTGTGAGAGAGGATGAAGCGGCTTTTCAGCGTCGTAAGTTTCAATATTCGATAGATAATGCTTGGCTCGTTTTAAAAGCATGCTGGTTATTAAAATTGCCGCCGGTTCATTATTTGTTTGCGCTAAAGCCGGTGGTCCGTGCCTGTTTATCACCGAAGATCATGAAATTTTATCACCAGCGGAAGCTGGAGGCGTCTTTGTTGAAAAGGAGGCCGATTCGGGATGAGTGAGCCAAAGCGTGTACTTCATATTGTGGGCGGGATGAACCGCGGCGGAGCTGAAACGATGATCATGAACATCTATCGTGCACTCGATAGAAATGTCCTCCAATTTGACTTCATTACCCACCGGAAGGAGGTCTGTGATTATGATGAGGAAATTCAGAGGCTCGGAGGACGTATCTTTTATGTCCCGAGTATTGGGGCTTCCTCTCCTTTGGCATTTGTTAGAACTTTGACAAAGACGATCAAACGAACAGGACCGTATCAAGCAGTGCATGCTCATACAGATTTTCAAACAGGCTTCTCTGCCCTTGCTGCGAAATTGGCGGGTGTGAAGGTGCGGATTTGTCATTCGCATAATACAGCTTGGAAACAGTCGCCAAATTGGGTAGACCATATGATGCTCAAAGGGTTTCGCCGGCTGATTTTTGCATTTTCTACAAAGCTTGTTGCATGCGGTGAGGATGCCGGCTCCTTTTTATTTGGGCAGAAAAAAATGAAGAATGGACAGGTTGAGGTGCTGCCGAATGGGATTGATTTATCCCTTTTCTTTCAGCCTGATCCAGAAGAAAAGGTGAAGATCAAAAAGCAGCTGGGTCTTCAGGAAAAGAGTATGGTGATAGGTCATATTGGCCGTTTTCATGAACAAAAAAATCACGTTTTTTTTATGGAACTGGCACAGACCTTAAAGAAGCAGGGGGTCTCATTTCAGCTCGTCCTTGTAGGGGATGGACCGCTGAGGCAGGTGGTTGAATCATATGCGGAGAAGGCCGGTTTGTTAGACAACATTGTCTTTACAGGCGTCGTATCGGACGTTCCAGAATATATGAAAGCATTTGATGTTTTTGTCATGCCTTCCTTGTTTGAAGGCCTTCCGCTTGTTTTAGTGGAAGCACAGGCATCTGGATTGCCTTGTGTGATTTCAGATCATATTACAGAGGAAGTAGATTTAGGCTGCGGTCTTGTGAAAAGAATGTCGCTGCGGGATTCCGCGCATGAATGGATGAAGGCGGTGCTTGAAGCGTATCATGCAGAGCCTCCTCTTCAAGAGACCATTACGTACCAGCTTGAACAAAGAGGATTTGATGTCAAACAGAACATCACACGTGTGATGAATGGATATGGACTGTAAGGAAGGAATGGCAGATGGCGGTATATTTGGTGAACATGATCATGGTCTATTTATGGTCGAGCTTTGCCGCATTTTACGGCAGGCGTGATGATACCATTCAAAGCGGATGGCGGCCTAACAAGATTCTCGTGTTATTTCCGTTTTTGTTTCTTTGTATTGTCGCTGGTATTCGGTACAAAGTAGGAACCGATTTTGTCACATATGGACAGATGTATGAGTTCTCCATCAATTATGAAAAGCCTTGGCACATATTCGGATTTGGTGTGGACAAGGCGGCCACTGACCCAGGATTTACATTTATTTTATGGATGCTCAATCAACTGTCCCATGATCCGCAAATCATGTATATCTCGGTTGGGGCGATCACTTATTTTTTTATCATCAAGACGCTCATTCAATATGGCCGTCCCTTTGAGCTGAGTATGCTGCTTTTTCTCGGCACCTTTCATTATTACGCTTCGTTTAATGGCATGCGTCAGTATATGGTGGCGGCGGTTCTTTTTTACGCCATCCGTCTTGTGATCAATGGTCAGTGGAAATTGTATTTTCCGCTTGTCCTCGTATGTTCATTGTTTCATTCATCGGCTCTTATCATGATTCCTGTGTATTTTATCGTGAGAACAAAATCGTGGTCATGGATGATGCTGGTCTTATGCATGATTTTCTTAGGGTTAACCGCTCTTTATGACCGATTTGTTTCCGTGTTTGTCGTGATGCTGCAAGGCAGTTCGTATGGGCATTACGAGGAATGGCTCACAACGAATACAAATGGAATGAATGTGACAAAAATCGGTGTATTGATTTTGCCGCTTTTGCTTGCTTTTCTTTATCGAAAACGGCTTCGTGAGCTGACGCCTGAGAGTGATTACGTTGTGAATTTTTGTTTGCTCGGTTTCTTGTTTGGGATCCTTGCCACAAAGGATGTCATTTATGCAAGATTTCACATTTATTTTGGCTTGTATCAGCTTATTTTACTGCCGTATTTCACACGCATTTTTGATCAGCGGTCTAATGTCTTTATCTATGTAGGGATTGCTGTTTGTTATATTCTGTACAGCATCATGCTGATGCCGTTCGATTCATCTGTGTTACCGTACAGGACGATATTTACAAAGTAGATTTTGAGAAAGGTGGGGCATGTTGTAATGCCAGCTATCAGTCTATTGGTCGCAGTCTACAATACGAGTCAGTATGTGGAGCAATGCCTTCAATCAATTGCAGATCAAAGTTTTTCAAATATAGAGGTCATTCTCGTAAATGATGGATCTACAGATCATAGCGGAGAATATCTTGAAGCATTTGCTTCGCAAGATCAGCGGTTTCGGGTCATTCATCAAACCAATCAAGGGTTAGGCGCTGTGAGGAACCGGGGCATCGAAGAAGCAAAGGGCACGTATATTGCCTTTGTTGATTCAGATGATATTCTAGCGCCTCATTACTGCGAAGCCTTGTATGAAAAAGCTGAAATGACCGGCGCAGATCTAGTTGTCAGTGAGTACTGGATTCAATTTGAACAGTCAAAGCGAACCATACCAACGACGTTGTTAGCCGAGCGGTCGGCCGAAAAAACGAGTTTAATTGAAGCGTTATTGCATGGAGACATTACGGGGTTCTCATGGAATAAGCTGTATCGACGTGCCTTTATCGAAGAACATCACATTCGATTTCCGCTGCGGGGGGAACTTGAGAACATAGAAGATCAATATGTGACGCTGCGCTGTTTTTCTTTATCACGCGGCATTGCCTTTGTTCATGAACCTCTTTATTACTACCGGGTTCATCTGTCTTCTATTGTGCAGCGATATCAGAAGCAGTATTTTCATCATGGACTAACCTTTTATCATGCGCAGCGCTTGTTTTTGACAGAATATGATGACATCTCTCTGTATGAAAAGGCACTTGATTTTTTTATTGTCAATCATACCCTTCATTGTATGCTCAACGAATGGAAGAGCCAAAATGCACTCTCTCTTCGGGAAAAGCTTGATCACATGCGGGAAATGGTGACACACGAGGCTTTTCAGCATGCTGTCAAACAAGTGGAACCATCGAAGCTCACCGCTCGAAAGCGAATGATTTTATTCCTTGCGAAGTGCCGGCTGGTTTATCCGCTGTCTGCCGCCGCTTCTAGCTATCAAAAATGGATCGAATATCAAACAAGGAAATAGGGGTGATGAGATTGACATTGCAGCAATTGAAGGCGCACGCCGCAGAGTGGCTGCTCTTAAAGGTTAAATATCCGCTTGAATATCGACTGAGCCGCCAAAGCCTGCCAGAGCGGAGTCATCAGAAGAAAATCATTCTCACGCTGCTGCCAGGACATGATAATTTAGGGGATCATGCGATTGCCTATGCGAGTTATTGTTTTTTAAAAGAGTACTTTCCCGCCTACGACATCATGGAAGTGGACATGAAGGAGATCTATCGCCTCGCCCGTCCGTTAAAGCGTATGCGGCACCCAGAAGATATCGTCTGTATCATCGGTGGGGGCAATATGGGGGACTTATACCGTTATGAAGAATGGACGAGACAATTTATCATGAAAACCTTCAAGTCCTATCCGGTGATTCAATTGCCGGCCACTGCCCATTTTACAGAAACAAAGAGAGGAAAAAGAGAGGAACGCCGCGCCATTCAAACATACAAACATCATCCAAGGCTGCTTCTCATGGCAAGAGATCAAACAACCTACACTTGGATGAAGCAGCACTTCCCTGATCAAGATGTGTGGAAACAGCCTGATATGGTGCTGACATTAGATGAATCAAACAAGGAACAAAAACGTGAAGGGGTTTTACTTTGTTTGCGAGAGGATAAGGAAGCGTATCTCACTGAAAAGGAGCGGCGGCAGCTAAAGCAGCATATTCAAGAGACATTTGATCAAGTCGGTTTGATCACAACGACAATTGGCAAACGAGTGGATCGAACGACTCGCTTAGATGAATTATCTGCTTTATGGAAAGAGTTAAGTAAGGCACAGGTCGTCGTGACAGACCGGCTTCACGGCATGATTTTTTGTGCGATTACGCAAACACCGTGTGTTGTCCTCAGGTCGTTTGATCATAAGGTGATGGAAGGGTATGAATGGGTGGCTCATCTTCCGTTTTTGACGCTATTAAAAGAACCGAATGAGGCGTCTGTGAAAGAGGCGATTCATCAGCTGATGAAAACGAGCAGACAAAAGGGAGAGGAAGCTGGATGAAGGCTTTTACACGCTGCGTGAAATCAAAATGAATCGAGCGTTTCTTTACAATGCCAGTGCAAACATCATGACGTTTGTCTTGATGATGCTTATGTCTGTTTGTTTAACACCGTATATCGTTCATACACTTGGAGTCGAAGCATTCGGCTTAATCCATCTGACGCAAAATATGATCAACTATTTATCGGTTATTACGGCGTCATTAAGTGCTGTGGTGGTGCGCTTTTTTTCTGTGGCGGCTCATAAAGGAGAAATGGAGAAGGCGCAGCGCTATCTCTCATCTTATTTCGTCAGTTCCATTTTTTTATCGATTAGCCTTTTTTTGTTTTGTCTGTTCATGTCCAGCCAGCTGGTAGAGTGGCTTCATGTGCCTGATGATCTCGCCAAGGACACACAGACCGCCTTTATATTAGGGGGTCTTTTATTTATGCTCAATTTTGTCATGTCCGGCATTGGGGCTGCGCCGTTTTATGCGAATAAGTTATATGTATCAAGTATTGGTCAGGCCATTCAAATGTTTTTGAGGGCACTGATGATTGTGCTGCTGTTTACATGGATGGCACCCGCCATCTGGCATATTCCACTTGCGGCTGTGATAGGAAGCTTGGGGGCTATGGGAATTGGTATCTATTATTTAAAAAAACTCATCCCTTGGTTTTCGTTTAAGTGGCGGCACGTTTCACTATCTTCTAGTCTCACACTTGTTCGATCAGGGGTCTGGCATTCTTTTGAGCAAATGGGGATTTTGCTATTTTTACAGATTGATTTATTGATGACGAATCTGCTCATTGGAGCGGAAGCGACGGGACAGTATGCGGCGATATTACAATTTCCATTATTATTACGCACACTCGCAGGGACATTGGCGGTTGTATTTGCCCCAACGATTACGAAATTTTACTCGAATCAAGATGAAGAAGGTCTCATTCAATATGCAGCCAGTGCCATTAAGTGGAGCGGATTATTTGTCGCGTTTCCGGCCGCTCTGCTAGGAGGACTTGCCGGTCCGCTCATGCTTTTATGGCTTGGACCTGCCTTTGAAGAGCTGAAATGGCTTCTTATGATTCATGCTGCTTATTTATGCTTAACCTTGATGTTTTTACCGCTGACATATGTGCCGACCGCTTTTAATCGATTGAAGGTTCCAGCGGTGGTCACGCTCATATTAGGTGTATCCAATGTACTTTTTGCCTATGGATTGACTCATACGCTTCACCTTGGTTTATACGGCATTGCATCAGCGGGAGCGATTGTTTTATTGATCAAAAATATTGTGTTTCTGCCATTTTATACGGCCCGCATCACGAATCAGAAACGCACCATCTTTTACAAACATACGATGGTTCCACTTACAGGAGCGCTCATGATTTGGGGCGTCTGTGCAGGAATTCAAGCGATTTATGACGTGACGTCCTGGTGGGAGCTGTTTTGTATTGGCGGTCTATGTTTCTTTCTTTATATGGGCTACTTGTATCAATTTGCAGGAACAAAACGAGAGCGGCAGCAGCTGGTGCATAAGGTAAAACAAGCTGTTTCCCGCTAGTGAGAAAAGGAGATTTCATGATGAAAAGAATGTTAGATGTGATGGTGGCATTGACGCTGCTCATCGCAGGCAGTCTTCTTTTTCTTCTGCTTTATGGACTGATTCGGTGGAAAATTGGGAGGCCTGTGTTGTTTCGGCAGAAGCGGCCTGGTCTGTATGGCCAGCCATTTATGCTATATAAATTTCGGACGATGACCGATGAGCGTGACGAGCACGGGGTGCTCCTGCCAGATCATCTTCGATTAACAAAAACCGGCGCCTTGATTCGCAAGCTCAGTCTTGATGAATTGCCGCAGCTAGTCAATGTCCTAAAAGGAGAGCTCAGTCTCGTTGGACCAAGGCCGCTTCTGATGGAATATCTACCGATGTATACAGAGGAGCAAGCAAGGCGCCATCTTGTCAAGCCTGGCATTACTGGATGGGCACAGGTGAATGGAAGGAACACGATCTCCTGGGAGGAGAAATTCACCTATGACCTCTGGTACGTCGAGCATCAATCATTTTGGCTTGATATGAAAATTTTATGGATGACCTTGCTGAAAGTGATCAAAACAGAGGGGGTGCAGCAGCCGCATCATGCCACAGCTGAAAAATTCAAAGGAACCGATATGTAAAGAGCAACCGATTGGTTTAATTGGGGCTGGCGGGCATAGCAAAGTCATTCAAGAAATGATTGCTGCCCATCCCGATTACTCATTATGTGCCGTATTAGATGATCAATTTGAAGAGACTACGACTCAAAGCAGTATCTTGTATGGACCGATCTCCGTGAGTCAACAGCTGAGAGAGACAATGCCACATATGAAATGGCTGATTGCGATCGGACAAAATGAGAGCAGACAGTTAGTAAAGGAACGCCTCTCCTTTAAAAACACGGCATTTTCCACACTCATCCATCCACAGGCGGTCGTAAGTCCATCAGCGGTCATTGGAAGAGGAGCTGTCGTAATGGCAAGGGCAGTAGTTCAAGCAGATGCAGTAATCGGTGAACATGCGATTATCAACACAGGATCTATCGTAGAGCATGACTGTATACTCGAATCATTTGTCCATCTGTCACCGGGAGCAGTGTTAACTGGCTGTGTGTCTGTACGAATGGGAACCCATATTGGGGCAGGTGCTGTTGTGATACCCGGGACATCAATCGGAAGCTGGACAATCATTGGCGCAGGAGCCGCAGTAACAAGAGATATACACGATCAGAAAGTCGCTGTAGGCATTCCTGCAATAGAAATCAAAGATCGGAGAGAGGGTGGGAAATGATGCAAGAAAGAAAACGGATTTACTTATCACCACCGCATATGAGCGGAAAAGAGTATTTGAAAATAGAGGAAGCTTTCAAGAGTAATTGGATTGCACCGCTTGGACCTCTTGTGAATGAATTTGAGCAGGCAGTCGCGCGCTATGCAGGAGTGAATGCAGGAGCGGCTTTATCTTCTGGAACAGCAGCAATTCACCTCGCATTAAAGCTTATTGGCGTTGAAAAAGGGGACATTGTCTTTTGTTCCACCCTCACATTTGTGGCAACTGCAAATCCGATTTTATATGAACAAGCCACGCCCGTTTTTATTGATTCTGAAAGGGATACATGGAATATGTGCCCGCTTGCTTTAGAGAAAGCCTTTGTGGAATCAAAACGACTTGGAAAAAGACCCCGTGCAGTCATTGTCGTGCATTTATATGGACAAAGCGCAAAAATGGACGAGATCCTGGCGTTGTGTGAAGCATATGATGTGCCAGTCATTGAGGATGCGGCTGAATCGTTAGGTGCTCTATATAAAGGAAAAAAAAGCGGCTCAATGGGCAGGTTCGGCATTTATTCGTTTAATGGCAATAAAATCATTACAACATCAGGCGGCGGAATGCTTGTGAGTAATGATGAAGCTGCGATCGAACGCTGCCGCTTTCTCGCTTCACAGGCAAGAGAGCGCGCGATGCATTATGAGCATCAAGAAATAGGATACAACTATCGCATGAGCAACCTGCTAGCAGGCGTCGGGATTGCTCAGATGGAAATATTGGACGAGCGTGTTGAACAAAAGCGCCGCATTTTCAAGCGGTATCAGGATGCGTTATCTAAAGTAGAGGGTCTTTATTTCATGTCTGAATATCAAGACACCAAGTCCAACCGCTGGCTGACGACATTGACCATTGATCGCGATAAAAGAACCTCTCCAGTGGACATCATTGCTGCACTAGAAGAAGAACAGATTGAAGCAAGGCGTGTATGGAAGCCGCTGCACCAACAGCCGCTCTTTCGTGATTGTCCCTTTTATTCAGCGGCGAAAGGCACTCCCGTATCTGAATTGTTATTTGAAACAGGGCTTTGTCTCCCCTCTGGAACAAGTATGACAGACGCTGAACAGGATCGTATCATTGACACACTTCGTCATGCCCTGCGAGAAAAAACCTTCACCTCTTCACAGGCTGCTCACTCGTAAGCAGCCTGCCTCTCTTTTTATCAAATTCATCAATTTGTGGAATAAATAGGTTTATTTATTGTCAATTCGTTTTAAATATGATATTGACAACGGGGTCCTTCCTCCTTAAAATGAAAATGATTATCAGCATCAATTAGGAGGAACATCTTATGTTTATTAGGAGTCAATTTTTTCCGAAAATTAAAATAAATACAGTCATCCCTTTCCTGCTTATCTTTTTATTAGTAGGCTGTTCTCAAGCAAACAATGGGGCAGATGGAAACAAGGATCATCCTGACATGATCACGATGGCTTGGCCGAGAGATATTGGCGAAATGAATCCGCACGTATACAACCCATCACAATTGTTCGCGCAATCAATGATTTATGAGCCATTGGTCAGCTATCAAAAGAATGGAAAGCTAAAACCTGAATTAGCGAAATCATGGGATGTGTCAAAGGATGGCAAGGTGTACACGTTCCATCTAAGAGACAAAGTGACATTTTCAGATGGATCTGAGTTTAATGCAAACATTGTGAAAAAGAACTTTGATTCCATCTTAAAAAACAAGGATATACATAGCTGGTTAGGTGTGATAAAAAAGATCAAAAAGACAGAAGCAGTAGACAAGAAAACGTTTAAACTCACATTAACAGAGCCATATTATCCAACTGTTCAAGAATTAGCCGTTGTCCGCCCGGTTCGTTTCTTAGGCGAAGCAGGCTTCCCTAAAAACGGTGATACGTCAAAAGGAATTGAAAAACCAGTGGGGACAGGCCCTTGGGTATTAAAAACATATCAAAAAGATGACTATGCCATTTTCGAACGAAATGATCATTATTGGGGAGAAAAACCAAAGGTCAAAGAAATCAAAGTCAAGGTCATCCCAGATGCGGAAACGAGAGTCATGGCATTTGAAAAAGGTGATGTAGACATCCTTTACGGAGAAGGAACCATTAGCCTGGATGCCTACAAACAGTTAGAGGCGAGCGGTAAGTATGAAACAAAAATGTCAGAGCCTGTAGCAACGAGACAGCTTGTCATGAACACAAAAGTCGATCAGCTGTCAGATGAGAAAGTGCGACATGCCCTTCAATATGCGATCAATAAGAAATCAATGGTAGAAGGTGTCACCTCTGGCTTAGAGGATGAAGCAGATCACATATTGCCGACCAACATGCCTTACACATCTGATATTAAGGTGAAGTCGTTCCAATATGATGTAGACAAAGCGAAAGCATTGCTGGATGAAGCAGGCTGGACACTACCAAAAGGAAAAACCGTTCGTGAAAAAGATGGAAAAACGCTTGAATTTAGTATGATGTATGATTCAGCAGAATCGATTCAAAAAGCGATGGCTGAGACGCTTCAAGCAGAATGGGGTGCCATTGGCGTTGGTGTCAAACTTGAAGGTGTGGAACTGGCAACACAGGTGCAGCGCTTTAAAGCTAATAAGTTTGATATGAACTTCTTTAGCAACTACGGAGCGCCATATGATCCGCATACATTTATGAACGTCGTCTCATCAGATGGTTTTGGATTCAAAGAAGCCATCTCAGCCTATCCAAATAAGGACAAGCTGATCAAAGAAATGAGCGAAATTCCATCAACAACCAATGAAAACAAACGAAAAGCACTTTATTCGTCTGTCTTATCTTCATTACAGGATCAAGGGGCAATTGTGCCAATCTCTTATTTTAAAAAGACAGCCGTTTATCAAAAAAATGTGAAGGACTTTGAGTTCCCAGCAAATCGCGACGAACATCCATTCACAGGTATTAAGCTGAAGTAATAGAAGGAAGGTTAGGAAATGGGCCGCTATATCGTCAAACGCATGCTATCAATCATCCCTGTATTTTTATTAGCCACTCTTTTCACGACTGGTATGATTCACCTTTCGCCAGTTGACCCGGCTGAGGCATATTTAGCAGCGGCTCATATCCAGCCAACGGATGAAATATTAGCGCAAAAACGAAGTGAATTTGGTTTAGACCAACCGTTTTATATGCAGTATCTTCACACCATTGAAAAAGTCATTCATCTTGATTTTGGCAAGTCATATATGTCCAACCAGCCTGTGCTCAATGAGGTGATCTATAGAATACCAGCGACGATTCAATTGGCGCTGACTAGTCTACTGATTGCAATTTGTGTCAGCATTCCACTCGGCTTTTTCAGCGGCATGAGGAAAAATGGCATCGTTGATCATGTGAGCCGGCTCATTTCTTTCTTAGGAGCATCTATCCCTACGTTTGTCTTGGGGTATTTGCTCATCTTCTTTTTTTCAGTGAAGCTCGATCTTCTACCGGTAGAAGGGGTGGGAACATGGGAGCATCTCATCCTGCCGTCGGTCACACTGGCCGTCCCTTTAATTGCGATGTATACAAGGCTATTACGATCAAGTGTGAGTGAGGCGCTTCAAGAGCCGTTTGTTCAATATGCGAGAATCAGAGGATTAAAGGAACGGTCGATCATGTTCAAGCATGTATTGAGAATCGCGATATCGCCAATGCTGACAGGGCTTGGGGTGAATCTTGGCAAGCTGCTGACAGGAACCATTATCGTAGAGGCAGTTTTTTCATGGCCAGGGTTTGGGCGTTTCTTTATTGAAGCGATCTTTAACCGGGATCTGCCGGTCATTCAATTCTATGTCCTCATGGCAGCATGTATCTTTATCTTGAGCAGCTTGATTGTGGACTTACTTCAGCTGATCATTGACCCCCGTATTTCCAGAAAGGAAGGCCGCCAGACATGATGACAAAAGGAAAAAATCTCTTCTCTCATCAAAAGCTGATCTCGATCTGCGTGGTGCTCCTTGGTCTATTGCTGATTGTGACAATATGTGCGCCGTGGATCGCTCCACATGATCCGGCGGCTGTCAATCTAGCGATGAAGCTAAAGGGGTCTTCGTGGGAGTATCCTCTTGGGACAGATCAATTAGGCCGATGCAATTTATCTCGAATTTTATATGGTGCACGTGTTTCACTAGGCTGTGCGTTATTAATCTTTCTCTCTTCTTTATTGATTGGGTTAATCGTTGGTTTGTTGTCAGGTTACAAAGGTGGCTGGATCGATCACGTCTTAATGAGAATCTGCGACGGGATCATGGCATTCCCGAACCTAGTGCTGATCCTCGGATTAGTCGGCATCTTCGGTCCTGGACTTTCTCAAGTAGTGCTTGCCTTGATGCTTGTGCAGTGGGTATACTATGCTCGCGTCTTCCGAGGGATGGTGCTAAGTTTAAAAGAACAGAACTTTATTGCTGCTGCGAAAATTAGCGGAACATCCCACTGGAACATCATGAGAAAGCATATGATTCCAAATGTCCTGCCGCCACTCGCGGTCATTGGCACACTCGAAATGGGCTGGGCAATTATGGACATTTCAGCGATGTCCTTTCTCGGATTAGGCGTTCAGCCTCCTATGCCTGAATGGGGAGCGATGATCCATGAAGGGAAATCGTATATTCAAACGAATCCTCAGTTGATGCTGTATCCAGGTCTTGTCATCATGGCTGTCGTCGTCCTCTTTAATTTACTAGGAGAAGCCCTTTCAGAGAAATATGGTATCAAACGCCGTGTGTAAAGGAATGATCAATGTGCAAGAGTCCATTTTACAAATAGAGAACCTGCATGTGCAGACGAAAACGCCTCATGGGACAACCTCTCTTATTCAGGACGTATCGTTTGAAGTAGGGCGAGGTCAAATCGTTGGATTAATAGGTGAGAGCGGCTGCGGGAAAACGGTGACAAGTATGTCGATCTTACATATGCTTGACCGGAAAACAACGGATGTTACTGGTAGCATCACATTACAAGGACGAGAATTGATCGGTATGAGTGAAAGGGCTATGCGCTCTATTCGGGGCAAAGACATCTCATATATTATGCAAAATCCAATGAACAGCTTTACGCCAGTATGGACGATCGGTCATCAGCTGATTGAAACCATCCGCCGGCATACCACTGTCAGTAAAAGGCAGGCAAAAGCGAAGGCAATGGATGCGTTAGCGCAGATGAATCTGCCGCAGCCAGATAAGCTGTTAAACAAGTATCCTTTTGAACTAAGCGGCGGCATGCTGCAGCGTGTCATGATTGCCATGGCTGCCTGTATGCACCCGCCTCTCCTCATAGCAGATGAACCAACAACTGCTTTAGATGTACACACACAGAAGCTGGTGCTTGAGCATCTGAACCAAATTCGTCATGAGTATGGAACCGCCATTTTGCTCATTACTCACGACCTTGGCGTCATTGCAGAAATGGCAGATCAGGTTGTTGTCATGAGACAGGGAGAAATGGTTGAAAAAGCAGAAGTGCTTGAGCTTTTTGAAAACCCCAAGCATGATTATACAAAGAAACTATTAGCAGCTCGTCCATCCATCCCAGCTGTTTGCCCGATTTGAGGTGAGAAGGCCCTTGCATTTATTAGAAGTGAAAGCAGTTAGTCATTCATACAACAGCCGGTCGTTTCTGATGAGAAAAAAAGGCGCAGACCAAGTCTTAAACGGCGTCAATTTAATCATTGAAGAAGGCACGTGCGTCGGATTGCTGGGGCAAAGCGGCGCAGGGAAAAGCACGCTAGGCCGTATCATACTTGGTCTAGAGAAGCCAAAAGCCGGTCAGGTTCTTTTTGAAGGGCAGGATATTTATTGTGCAGATCAAAGAACACGCAAACATTATCGCCGGCATGTGCAAGCGGTGTTTCAAGATTCGTACTCGGCGGTGAATCCAAGGTGGGCAGTCGAACAAATTTTATCCGAACCGCTTGAAAACTATGAAACCATGAGCCGAAAAGAACGCAAAATCGTGCTGATCCATTGGCTGGAAAGAGTCGGGCTCAGCGAAAAGGACTTGTCTAAATATCCGCATCAATTCAGCGGTGGCCAGCTGCAAAGGATCAACATTGCAAGAGCCTTATTGCTGCAGCCAAAGCTCGTCGTACTGGATGAATCCGTCAGCAGCTTAGACATGGTCACACAGGGTGTCATTTTAGATTTATTAGTAGAATTAAAGAAGGAACTAGGTGTCGCTTACTTATTTATTACACATGATATGACGGCAGCCTATCACTTAAGTGATCAATTGGCGATATTAGATCAAGGTGAACTTGTTGCTCAATTTCGATCAAAGGATGATTTCTTTTCATCTGAAGAGATAGCGGTGCAAAAGATGAGAGATGCAATGCTCGCAGACCATCCTTTGTCCCGAACAATTGGCAGACCGGTTCGATAAATCTTCATTACATCAATGCCTCTTTTAGAAGAGGCTCAGCGTGTAGACAAACCCTCGCATTCGTTGTCAGGTCTGCGCGCTGGTGCTCACGAATGTTCAATTCGCTCCGCGCCAGTGCTCGCCCTTCCTAGACTTCAAAGGTTTTCTATCACGCTGAAAAGAAGACAAAGTGCTAAAATAAAAATCATTTTAGCACTTTGTCAACAATCTAAGCCTCTTTTAGAAGAGGCTATTTTTCATGAAAGGCAGGTGGCATCGTGAACCATCGAGCGTATTTAGCTTTAGCCATTCCTTTAACCATCTCAACGATGACCACTCCATTACTTGGAGCTGTTGATACAGCAGTTGTCGGTCAGCTTGCCAACCCCGCGTATATTGGAGGCGTCGCGGTTGGCAGTCTCATTTTCAGTACACTCTATTGGCTCTTTGGTTTTTTGCGGGTGAGTACATCTGCTTTTGCCGCTCAGGCAAACGGGGCGCAGAGTGAAGAGCAGGGCGTACTTGCTTTTCTAAGACCCTTTTTAATCGCCATCATTGTCGGCCTTTGTTTTATTGCCCTACAATGGCCCATTATTCAATCTGCTTTTCTCGTGATCTCTCCGGCTGCGGATGTACGGCAATTTGCAGCAGATTATTTTCATATTCGGATTTGGGGTGCGCCGTTTACCTTAATGAATTATGTGATATTAGGCTGGCTGATGGGAATGGCAAAAATGAAAGAAGCCCTCTCTTTACAAATCTTGATCAATGTCATGAATATGGTCCTTGCCCTCCTGCTTGTTCATGTGTTTTCGTTTGCAGTCAAAGGGGTGGCGGCCGCGACATTGATATCTGAATTAACCGCCTTTGTATTAGGCGCATGGATCATCATGAAACATTCAAAAAACGGGTTCCAGATGCCGGCTATTAAGAAAATCATGGATACACAGGCAGTTCAGAAAATGTTTCATGTGAATAAAGACTTGTTTATTCGGACGATTTGTCTGCTTGTCGTGATTAACATGTTTACAGCAAAAGGTGCTTCTTTTGGAACAGAGATGCTGGCGGCCAATGCCATCTTATTTCAAATTCACTACATCATGGCTTATTTGTTCGATGGTTTTGCCAATGCATCCAGCATCCTTGTGGGGAGATCAGTTGGGGCAAATGATCGCACCCTTTATGAGAGAACTTTAACCCTTTCGAGGCAGTGGGCACTTGTCATGGCATGCCTAATTGCGTCGGTTTATTTTCTCTTAAAAGAGCCGATCTTGGGCTTGTTTACAAATCTTCCCCGTCTTTTAGATGTGACATTAGGCTATGCAGACTGGCTCGTTCTCTATCCGTTTGCCGCTTGTTTCGGTTTGGTCATATACGGTGTATTTACAGGTGCGACAGAAATTGCCCCTGTCAGAAATTCAATGCTGTTTGCGATGATCTTGTTTATCGTTGTTCAAGCAGCGGTTACGCCTATTTGGCATAATCACGGATTATGGTTTGCCTTTATCATCTATACTACCGGACGGTCTGGCTTTTTGATGATGTACAAATCAAGGCTGGATCAGAAGCTTTTCGCAAATGAAAAACACCCTTTGCCATCATGACAAAGGGTGTTCATGTTCATTCGCTTTCTTTTTTCACCTTTTGATACGCCTCATCAAGGTGCTGAATTCGCTTCAAAACCACAGCATTTTTGGTCAGCTGATCTTGTACAAGCGTTGACACCACTGAGCGGTAATAGGCATTCATGGCATGAATCTTGTCTTCATTTTGATTCATGGCGATGTGTTGTTTCAAGTTGTCAACAAAGTATGGAACGGAAAAAAGTTCAGACATGGGAATCACTCCTATTTCGTATATACGGTCCGTCAATCTTCATGTAAAATGATGAGAGGGAGGGGAGACAATGAGCCTTAATCTGCAACAAGAACAAGTATTAAAGCAGGTGCTCACACAAGAACTCAGGCAGGCCATTACATTGCTCCAGCTGAATAGCACTGAGCTTGGCGAGTATCTTGACCAGTTAGCGCTTGAGAACCCTCTGATTGAGCGGAAAGACACGGACAGCTATCAACCAGTTTATCATAAAAAATCTCAAGACCGAATGACAGAGCCGTATCGAACGCATCAAAAAGAAAGCCTGCAAATGTATTTAAAGAAACAAGCCATTGATTTGAATTTAAGTGAAAAGAATCAAAGGATCTTTCATTTTATGATCGAGTCCATTGATTCCAATGGCTATTTAAATGAACCAGTTGACGAGATGGCAGCAGTCTTAAAGGTGTCAGCTGAAGAAGTTGAAGCCGTCCTTCATCAGCTTCAATCGCTAGAGCCTGCCGGTATTGGCGCAAGATCTTTACAAGAAGGCATCCTGCTTCAGCTGAGAAGAAAAAAGGAGCGCTGGTATGAAGCTGAGCTGATCATCGATGAGCACTTCTTTCTCTTTGCAAGAAAGGCATGGAAGGAAATCGCGGCGAAAACAGGTATTTCCATGAAAACACTTCAAGCGGTACAAGATGAGGTGTCGCAGCTTGAACCAAGACCAGGCATCCATTTCTCATACGAAGAAGACCATGTGTATATAGAGCCGGATGTGACGATTACTGTCGTGCAAGACCACATCGCATTTGAGCTGAATCAGCGCGCTTTCCCAGACGTTGAAATGAATGAAGGATACTTCGCTATGATTCAAGACCGAAAGCGGCATGAAGCATATGTGTATCTAAAGGAAAAAGAGCAACAGTACAATTGGCTTCTCCAAGCGCTGAAGCAAAGAAAACAAACGATGACCCATGTCGTTCGTGAGATTATCTTACACCAGACAGATTTTTTCCTTACAGGGAAACATAAAATGAAACCGCTTACGATGAAACGTATCGCAGATATATTGCAAGTGCATGAGTCAACAGTCAGCCGAACGGTGAAAGGGAAAATGGTGCAAACCCCTTATGGCCTCATGGAAATGAAGCAATTTTTCCAAGCAAAGCTAGAAGGGCCCTCACTGGAAGAGGCATCCAGCTACACAGTCAAGACGTACATTGCCGAGCTGATCCAAACGGAAAATAAGAAAAAACCGTATTCAGATCAGCAAATGATGACGCAGCTTCAGCAAACCTTTGGCATTCGAGTCTCACGCCGAACCATTGCGAAATATCGTGAACAAATGAATCTTCCATCATCTACACTGCGGAAGCGCTATGATTAAAAAGAAGTACTTGCCAGAAACATGGCAGGTGCTTCTTTTTTGTTGAAAGGGAGGCACATAGAAGATTTTTTGAAAATTAAATCGGGGAGACGTGTGAACGGAAATTTTGGGGTAAAGTATAAGATAGGGCATGAGCCGAAAAGGATAGACAACAGTGATGAGGTGAGACCAATTGAAATATAAACAAATCAAAACCAAAAAAATATATGAAGAAATTGCGGATGCATTAATCGAATCCATTCGCACTGGTGAGCTTCTTCCGGGAGAAAAATTAGATTCGGTTCAAGCGCTCTCAGAAAACTTTCAAGTCAGCCGTTCCGCTGTGAGAGAGGCGCTGTCTGCTCTCAAAGCGATCGGATTAATAGAGATGAAGCAAGGGGAGGGCACATATGTGAAGCAGTTCGATCCTGAACAGCTCGCATTTTCTTTATCTCCTGCATTTTTAATGAAGCAGCATGATGTCAGGCAGCTCCTTGAAGTGAGAACCATTATTGAAACAGGTGCTGTCAAAAAGGCGGCGCTGCTTCGGACGGACGATGACCTTCATCAGCTGCGTGATGCACTTGAACAAATGAAGCTGGCAGAAGCCCATGAAGAAATTGGTGAAGAGGCAGATCTCACCTTCCATCTCGCCTTAGCCAAAGCCTCGAAGAATGATGTATTAAAGGTGTTAATGAATCAGGTCTCATCCTTGTTAGTAGAAACGATGCGGGAAACGAGAAAAGTCGTGTTATTCTCAACGAAAGCCTCCATTCGGAAGCTTTACGAAGAACATGAACAAATTTACAAAGCCATCGTTGCAAGGCAGCCAGAAGAAGCAGAGAAAGCGATGCTTACGCATTTGAAAAATGTAGAAAATCTGCTCGGTGATGTGCTGCAAAAACCAGCAGAACAAACAGATACACAATAAGCTGTGCCGAAATGATGGCACAGCTCTATTATTGCCGAGAAATATGTAGCTTTTTCATTCGATATTGCAGACTTTGCCTGCTCATGCCCAATAACTTTGCAGTCTGTGAAATATTATCGTCCATTTTTTCTAAGTAATGGACGATGTATTGTTTTTCGAATCGTTCCATTTGGGTTTGGAAATCAGTCGTCTGTTCTGGGCTTGTATACACAAAGGTGTCAGCAGCTGCGGTTTGCTGCAAAGAATTTGTTTGCAATTGCGCCTTAGGACGGTCTTCCCCGTGTTTAAATCTAAAATGATAGGGAAGGTGATGCATGCTTAAGTCGTCTTCATCCATCATCATATTCATCCCCGCCTCAATCACATGCTCAAGTTCTCTTACATTGCCTGGCCAATGATACGCCTTAAAAAGGGCAAGTACCTCTTCATCAGCCGCCTTCACCTTCATTTGAAACAGCTCATTATATTTTTGAATAAAATGATTCACAAACGTAGGAATGTCCTCTTTTCGTTCAGAAAGCGGCGGAATAAATAAGGTGACAATACCGAGACGATAAAATAAATCCTTGCGCATACGTCCACCTGCGATTGCATCCACAGGGTCCTCATTCATATTGGCAATCACTCTTACATCAACAGCAATTTCCTTTGTGCTTCCTAGCCTTCTCACACGTTTCTCCTGTAAGACGCGCAGTAGTTTTGCTTGAAGATGAGGATTTAATGAGTTGATCTCATCTAAAAGCAAGGTTCCTCCTTGCGCCTGCTCAAATAAGCCAGGCTGATCAGCTGCTCCCGTAAAAGCCCCTTTTTGTGTACCAAAGAGCAGGCTTTCAATCAAATTATCAGGCAGTGCCGCACAATTTTGGGTAATAAATGGTCCAGATGACCGGCTACTGCCGTTATGAATGCTTTGAGCAAACAGCTCTTTCCCAGTCCCAGTTTCGCCAACAATGAGCACATAGGAAGAGGTGCGTGTCGCTCGTTTCGCATGCTCAATCACCTCTAAAAAGGCAGGGCTTTGTCCAATAATAGAATCGAAGGTAAAGCGGGTGCTTCCTTTTTTCTTCATATTGTGATGAATCAGCCGTTCCAGCTTGGTCACATCATTCGAAATTTCAACAGCCCCTTGAATGAGACCGTATCGAACGAGCGGGTATGTATGGTTAATCGTTGTGATTTCTTTTCCGTTGTAATTATGATACGTCTGCTTGGCATGTACGGTTTGTTTCCCGGTACGCAGCGCTTGGACAAGTGTACTGTGCATTTCATCTTGAAACGCGAAGAAATCGAGTACATTTTTATGGAGAACATCTGAGCGTTTCAATGATTCAATTTCCATCATTTTTTTATTATAAACAACAGTATTGCCATTCTCGTCAATGGCGTGAACCCCGACATCAATTAAATCGAGCATTTGTTTATATAAATCAATCTCATTTTCAAGCTTTGCGGTATGCATATCTTTTTTCACTTGCGCCACCTCCTGACGTTACCTCTATTTTACATGAAAAATTTTGCAGTTTCCTCTAAAAAATTTTGCGCATGCAAAGATATTTTGCGTAATGAATGAGGTAAACCCTTATGATCAAGCGGTCAGAAAGTTGGCACGATCCTTGCATAACATATGGATGAAGATGAACCCAATTGAAAAAAGCTACCTTACAGAAGGAGGAATAGATGATGACACAGACAAATGAATTGATTCAACAAACAGAACAATATGGAGCGGCAAACTATCATCCGTTGCCAATTGTAATTTCAGAGGCTGAGGGAGTGTGGGTGACAGACCCTGAAGGCAATCGATATATGGATATGCTGAGTGCGTATTCCGCAGTGAACCAAGGACATCGCCATCCCCGCATTATTGAAGCGCTCAAAAAACAGGCAGATCGCGTGACACTCACGTCGAGAGCCTTTCATAATGATCAGCTTGGTCCTTGGTATGAAAAAATTTGCAAACTGACGAATAAAGACATGGCACTGCCAATGAATACAGGTGCTGAAGCTGTAGAAACCGCTGTAAAAGCAGCGAGACGCTGGGGCTATGATGTGAAAGGAATCGAAGAGAATCGTGCAGAAATCATTGCGTGTGTTGGCAATTTCCATGGGAGAACGATGACGGCTGTGTCTCTTTCCTCAGAAGCAGAATACCAAAGAGGTTTCGGCCCAATGCTTCCTGGAATTAAGTTGATTCCTTACGGAGATATAGAAGCGTTACGTGAAGCTATCACACCACAGACAGCGGCTTTCCTCATTGAACCGATTCAAGGTGAAGCGGGTATTGTCATGCCGCCAGAAGGCTTCTTGAAAGATGCCAAAACGCTTTGTGAGCAAGAAAATGTGCTGTTCATTGCGGATGAAATTCAAGTGGGGTTAGCACGAACAGGTAAGATGTTTGCGTGTGATTGGGAAGACATTGAGCCAGATATGCTGATTCTTGGGAAAGCTTTAGGCGGCGGAGTATTCCCAATCTCGTGT
This sequence comes from Bacillus sp. FSL M8-0266, assembly GCF_038613425.1. Lineage (NCBI taxonomy): Bacteria > Bacillati > Bacillota > Bacilli > Caryophanales > Bacillaceae > Bacillus > Bacillus sp. FSL M8-0266. The sequence continues at coordinate 3,155,640 of NZ_CP152015.1, read as the reverse complement.
GTTGTAGCAAACCGTGATATTTTAGGCGTATTTAACCCTGGTTCTCATGGATCTACCTTTGGAGGAAATCCTCTTGCGTGTGCGGTGTCGCTTGCTGCACTGGATGTTTTAATCGACGAAAAGCTTGCAGCCCGCTCTATGGAGCTTGGTGAATACTTCAAAGACAAATTGGCACGCATTCAAAGTCCTGTGATTAAAGAAGTGCGCGGCCGCGGACTATTTATAGGCATGGAGCTGACAGAGGCAGCTAGACCTTATTGTGAAAAACTGAAGCAAGCAGGTTTGTTATGTAAGGAAACTCATGAAACAGTCATCCGTTTTGCACCACCGCTGACTATTTCAAAAGAAGATTTAGACTGGGCGATTGGTCATATTGAAGCACTGTTTCAAGCTTAAATGGCAAAGGGGGAGGAAGCTTCACTTTCTCCCTTTCTTTTTCAACGAACAGCGAATTTTGTCAAAGGATGCTGAATAGAAGAGGGAAAGTGGGGAAGTGGATTTGATGCAAGAACAGCATAATGAACTAGAGCGTTCCATGAAAAGCAGACATCTTTTTATGATTGCCTTAGGCGGCGTCATCGGTACGGGCCTTTTCCTTGGATCAGGATTGATTATCCATCAGGCAGGACCGGGGGGAGCCATTCTATCGTTTATCATTGGCGGACTGTTAATGTATTTGGTCATGCTGTGTCTTGGAGAATTAGCAGTGGCGATGCCAACAGCCGGTTCCTTTCAGGAATATGCAACCAAATATATAGGCCCGTCCACAGGCTTTATGATTGGTTGGCTGTACTGGTTTAGCTGGGCGTGTACGATTGGTCTGGAGTTTACATCAGCAGGCATATTGCTCCAAAGGTGGTTTCCAGATATCCCGGTTTGGCTCTGGTGTCTAGCATTTAGCGTGATATTATTTGCCGTGAATGCCATCTCTGCTCGCAGCTTCGCTGAAACGGAGTTTTGGTTTTCAGCTATCAAGGTTGCGGCCATCCTATTGTTTATTATCATCGGAATTGGCGCAATTTTCGGAATGATTCATTTGAAAGGCGGAGAACCAGCCCCTTTATTTCGTCATTTGACGGATCATGGCGGACTATTTCCTAATGGTGTTTTTGCTATTTTATTAACCATGGTCACGGTCAATTTCTCCTTCCAAGGAACAGAACTTGTAGGGATCGCAGCAGGTGAGAGTGAAAGCCCTGAAAAAACATTGCCTCGATCAATACGGAATATTATTTGGAGAACGATGGTCTTTTTCGTTTTATCAATTGCGGTTCTGGCAGCACTTCTTCCATGGCAGACAGCAGGCGCTGTCGACAGTCCGTTTGTGGTCGTGCTGGACAAGGTCGGCATCCCATATGCCGCAGATATCATGAATTTTATTATCATCACCGCTGTCTTATCTGTAGCAAACTCTGGATTATATGCGTCATCACGTATGCTCTGGTCGCTTTCAAAGGACGGGAAAGGACCTGCTTTTACGAAAAAGCTGTCCAAGCGTAAAATCCCGATCAATGCATTATTGGTGACAATGGGTGTATCCGCTCTATCTCTGCTTACAAGTGTTGTGGCACCAAAAACGGTGTATGTGTGGCTTATTTCGATTTCTGGAATGGTTCTTGTTGTGGTGTGGATGTCCATTTGTTTGTCTCAATATTTCTTTAGAAAACAATTCATAAAAGATGGTGGAGATGTAAAGGATCTCGTCTTCCGTACACCGCTCTATCCATTTGTCCCACTAGCAGGCTTCATCGCATTTGGCATCGTGCTCATCAGCCTATTCTTTATTGAGAATCAGCGGATTGGCCTTTATTGCGGCGTTCCGTTCATGGCAGCCTGCTACATCATTTATTATCTCAAAATCAAACCGAAGGAAGAGGCAAAGCGTTTTGCCGAAGAGGAAGGAATCCCAAAAACATAAAAGACGACTATATCAAAAAAATGTGCATGCGGACCTCTTACGCATGCACACTTTCATTGATGAATTCATTCAATATAGAAGAAAATAAAATATTTTGAAAAGAAATATCATAGCAAGAACCTTGATGACAAGCAGGCTATCGGTAAAATTGTGTCTATTTTTTGTCTAAATGTGTTTGTAATAGTTGAAAATGCAAGATGATCCTGTTAAAATAATTAAAGAAAGCAGGGTTTGATTTTTTTTGGCTGTGGCGGGACGTTTTTTGTCACAGTGGGACGTTTTTAGTCCAACGTGAAAAGAAAGGGTCGTTAGCCATGAATCGTTTATTGGAAGCTCAAAAAAAATTATTGCCAGATCTTCTCATCGTTATGCAAAAACGCTACGACATTTTGCAGTACATCAGATTAGCTGAACCAATCGGCCGCAGAAGTCTTGCGACGAGTCTTGGTCTCAGTGAGCGCATCTTACGTGCTGAAGTTCAGTTTTTAAAAGAACAAAATCTGCTGGATGTCAAAACGAGCGGCATGATGCTGACGAGTGAAGGCCACGCTTTGCTTGAAATGCTTGAAGGAATGATGAAAGACGTTTTAGGTTTAACCTTTTTGGAAAATACATTAAAGAGGAAGTTAGGCCTAGAAGAAGTCGTGATCGTTTCTGGTGACAGTGACGAATCCCCGTGGGTGAAGCAAGAAATGGGAAGAGCTGCTGTCCAATGTATGAAAAAAAGGTTTACTGGAAATAATATCGTCGCCGTCACTGGGGGAACGACGATGGAAGCCGTTGCCGAAATGATGACCCCTGATGCCAAAAACAGAGACATGATGTTTGTCCCTGCGAGAGGCGGTCTTGGGGAGAATGTAAAAAATCAGGCAAACACCATTTGTGCCCACATGGCTGAAAAAGCTTCCGGTACTTACAAACTGCTGTTTGTTCCAGGACAGCTGTCAGAAGGTGCTTACTCTTCCATTATTGAAGAGCCGTCAGTCAAAGAAGTGCTTCAAACGATCAAATCATCCACGATGCTCATTCATGGAATCGGTGAAGCAAAAACAATGGCGATGAGACGAAACACACCAGCTGAAGATTTAAAAAAGATTGATGAGCATGACGCAGTGACAGAGGCCTTTGGCTATTACTTTAATCGTGATGGTGAGGTCGTCCACAAAGTGCACTCCGTCGGCATGCAGCTAGATGATTTAGAAAGCATTCCACACATCATTGCTGTTGCAGGTGGATCATCAAAGGCAGGGGCCATTGAAGCTTATTTCAAAAAACCCCGCCGAACGGTTCTCGTCACAGACGAAGGAGCCGCAAAAGAGTTATTAAGGGAGTCAATTGATCCCTCAATATAAACATTGTGACCTATAAAAGGAGGAAACATCATGGCAGTAAAAGTCGGTATTAACGGATTTGGACGTATTGGACGTAACGTATTTCGTGCAGCATTAAACAATCCTGAAGTTGAGGTAGTAGCGGTTAACGATCTAACAGACGCTAACATGCTTGCACACCTTTTACAATATGACTCTGTTCACGGAAAACTAGATGCAGAAGTTTCTGTAGACGGTACAAACTTAGTAGTGAACGGTAAAACAATCGAAGTATCAGCTGAGCGTGACCCTGCGAAATTAAGCTGGGGTAAACAAGGCGTAGAAATCGTTGTTGAATCTACTGGATTCTTCACAAAACGTGCAGACGCTGCAAAACACTTAGAAGCTGGCGCTAAAAAAGTCATCATCTCTGCTCCTGCTAACGAAGAAGATATCACAATCGTTATGGGTGTAAACGAAGACAAATACGATGCAGCTAGCCACGATGTCATCTCTAATGCATCTTGTACAACAAACTGCTTAGCTCCATTTGCAAAAGTACTTAACGATAAATTTGGTATCAAACGCGGTATGATGACAACAGTTCACTCATACACAAATGACCAACAAATTCTTGATCTTCCGCACAAAGACTACCGTCGTGCTCGTGCAGCTGCGGAAAACATCATCCCAACTTCTACAGGTGCTGCGAAAGCTGTTTCACTTGTATTGCCTGAACTTAAAGGTAAATTAAACGGTGGCGCTATGCGTGTTCCAACACCTAACGTATCTTTAGTTGACCTTGTGGCTGAATTAAACCAAGATGTAACTGTTGAAGATGTAAATGCAGCACTTAAAGAAGCAGCTGAAGGAGAACTTAATGGAATCCTTGGCTACAGCGAAGAGCCATTAGTATCTAGTGACTACAATGGTAATGCAAACTCTTCAACAATCGATGCTCTTTCTACAATGGTCATGGAAGGCAGCATGGTGAAAGTCATTTCTTGGTACGATAACGAGAGTGGATATTCTCACCGCGTTGTTGACCTTGCAGCTTACATTGCAAAACAAGGTCTTTAATTTCTCACACTGAAGGAACTCACTTGGTTCTTTCCTAGAGACACGATATAATGAAGACGGACAAGGGAAGGGGAAGCATCCCTTTCCCTTTTTCTCTGTTTTTATCCGTTCTGCACGATTTCTCGTTTTGATGAGGGCAAAATGGGAAAAGGATAAAGAGAGACTTGTCCAATGCGTAAGGAAACCAGAATAAAGGAGGATCTCCTGACGAGCATGAATAAGAAATCAGTAAAAGACATTGACGTAAAAGGTAAAGTTGTGTTCTGCCGCGTAGATTTTAACGTTCCAATGAAAGACGGAAAAGTGACGGATGATACTCGTATTCGCGCAGCATTACCAACGATTGAGTATTTAACAGGACAAGGCGCAAAGGTACTATTAGCTAGTCATTTGGGTCGTCCGAAGGGTCAAGTTACTGAAGAATTGCGTCTGACACCTGTAGCGAAACGTCTTCAAGAGCTTCTTGGACAAGAAGTGAAAAAAGCGGATGAAGCTTACGGCGACAACGTGAAAAAGCAAATCTCTGACTTAAAAGAAGGAGATGTGTTAGTGCTTGAAAACGTTCGTTTCTATCCTGGTGAAGAAAAGAACGATCCTGAACTATCAAAAGCATTTGCTGATTTAGCCGATGTGTATGTCAATGATGCGTTCGGTGCTGCACACCGTGCACATGCATCCACTGCTGGTATTGCAGCATATCTTCCGGCTGTTTCGGGCTTCCTCATGCAAAAAGAGCTTGAGGTTCTAGGAAAAGCCATTTTAAACCCTGATCGCCCATTTACAGCGATTATTGGTGGCGCCAAAGTAAAGGATAAAATCGGTGTGATTGAAAGTCTTCTTGATAAAGTGGACAACCTCATCATCGGCGGCGGACTTGCTTACACATTTGTGAAAGCACTAGGCCACGAAGTAGGAAAATCTTTATTAGAAGAAGACAAAGTAGATTTAGCGAAATCCTTTATGGACCGAGCAAAAGAAAAAGGCGTGAACTTCCTGATTCCAACAGATGTTCTGGTAGCCGACGACTTTTCAAATGATGCGAATACAAGCATTGTGCCAATCTCTGAAATTCCAAGTGATCTAGAAGCACTTGATATTGGAACAGAGACAATAGGCAAGTACGCTGATGTTATTAAAAACAGCAAACTTGTTGTTTGGAACGGACCAATGGGTGTATTTGAAATCGACGCATTCGCTAAAGGAACAAAAGCAATCGCAGAAGCACTGGCAGAAGCAAAAGATACATATTCTGTCATTGGCGGTGGAGATTCAGCAGCAGCTGTTGAGAAATTTGGTCTTGCTGATCAGATGAGCCATATTTCTACAGGCGGCGGCGCTTCACTTGAATTTATGGAAGGCAAAGAGCTTCCAGGTGTTACTGCATTAAACGATAAATAAGACCAAAACTGCTATAAGGAAGTGTCAATCATGAGAAAACCAATTATAGCTGGGAACTGGAAAATGAACAAAACACTTGGCGAAGCGGTTAGCTTCGTTGAAGAAGTCAAGTCATCCATTCCATCTCCTGACAAAGTGGAATCCATTGTCTGTGCGCCAGCCCTTTTCCTTGAAAAGCTAAACAGCCTTTCTAACGGAACAGACCTTAAAATTGGTGCACAAAACATGCACTTTGAAGAAAATGGTGCATTCACTGGTGAAATCAGCCCTGCTGCGCTAAAAGATCTTGGCATCGGCTACTCAGTGATCGGTCATTCAGAGCGCCGTGAATTCTTCTCTGAAACAGATGAAACAGTGAACAAAAAAGCACATGCTGCATTCAAGCATGGCATCGTTCCTATTATCTGTGTAGGTGAAACGCTTGAAGAGCGTGAAGCCGGCAAAACAAATGAACTTGTCGCTGATCAAGTGAAGAAAGCACTAGCTGGTTTAACAACTCAGCAAGTCGCTGAATCTGTTATTGCATATGAGCCAATTTGGGCAATCGGTACAGGGAAATCTTCTACAGCGAAAGATGCAAACGACGTTTGTGCGCATATCCGTCAAACGGTTGCAAGCGAATATGGTCAAGAAGCGGCAGACAGCCTTCGCATTCAATATGGCGGAAGCGTGAAACCTGCGAATATTAAAGAATATATGGCAGAATCCGATATTGACGGTGCTTTGGTAGGCGGCGCAAGCTTAGAACCTCAGTCTTTCGTTCAATTATTGGAGGAAGGTCAATATGAGTAAGAAACCAGCTGCATTAATCATCTTAGACGGATTCGGTTTAAGAGGCGAAACAGTTGGTAACGCTGTTGCCCAAGCAAAGAAACCGAACTTCGACCGCTACTGGAACGAATTCCCGCATCAAACCTTAACGGCTTCTGGTGAGGCAGTAGGCCTCCCGCAAGGTCAAATGGGGAACTCTGAAGTTGGGCATTTGAACATCGGTGCAGGACGCATTGTGTATCAAAGCTTAACAAGAGTGAATGTTGCCATTCGTGATGGGGAATTTGAGAAAAACGAAACGTTCCTAGAGGCAATGACTTATGCAAAAGAGAATGACAAGGCCCTTCATTTATTCGGTCTCCTGTCAGACGGCGGTGTGCACAGCCACATTCAACATCTCTTTGCCCTGCTAAAGCTGGCGAAAAAAGAAGGCTTAACAAAGGTATACATTCATGGCTTCTTGGACGGACGTGATGTTGGTCAGAAGACAGCCAAAGTGTACTTAAAACAGCTTGAAGAACAAATCAAAGAAATCGGTGTCGGAGAAGTGGCAACACTTTCTGGACGCTATTACTCAATGGACCGTGACAAACGCTGGGATCGTGTGGAGAAAGCATATCGCGCGATGGCGTATGGTGAAGGCCCAAGTTATCAAAACATCTATGATGTCGTTGATGACTCCTATGAAAATGGAATCTACGATGAATTCGTTATTCCATCTGTCATCACGAGAGAAAATGGTGAGCCAGTTGCAAAAGTAAACGACGGCGATTCTGTGATTTTCTATAACTTCCGCCCAGACCGTGCGATTCAAATTTCGAACACCTTCACAAATGAAGATTTCCGCTCGTTTGATCGCGGAGAAGCACATCCGAAGAATTTACACTTCGTCTGCTTCACACACTTCAGTGAAACAGTTGATGGCTATGTTGCCTTCAAACCAGTGAATTTGGATAACACAGTAGGAGAAGTGCTAGCGCAAAATGGATTGAAACAGCTGCGGATTGCTGAAACAGAGAAATATCCTCACGTGACGTTCTTTATGAGTGGTGGACGTGAAGAAGAATTTCCTGGTGAAGACCGCATCTTGATCAATTCGCCAGATGTGGCAACCTATGATCTCAAGCCAGAAATGAGCGCTTATGAGGTAAAGGATGCACTTGTTGCAGACATCAATGCTGACAAGCATGATGCGATCATCCTGAACTTTGCTAACCCGGATATGGTTGGTCATTCAGGTATGCTCGAGCCAACAATCAAAGCCATTGAAGCAGTAGATGAGTGCTTAGGAGCTGTTGTCGACGCAATCCTAGCAAAAGGCGGACATGCCATCATCACAGCAGACCACGGTAACGCAGACGTGCTGATTACCGAAGAAGGAAAGCCGCATACTGCACATACGACAAACCCTGTTCCAGTCATCGTAACGAAAAAAGGTGCAACGCTTAGAGAAGGCGGCATTCTAGCCGATCTATCTCCAACGCTTTTAGACTTACTTGGTCTTGAAAAACCAAAAGAGATGACAGGAACATCATTGATTCAGAAATAACAAATTGATTCAAAAGGAGAGAAATAACGATGCCATACATTGTTGACGTATATGCACGCGAAGTATTAGACTCTCGCGGTAATCCAACAGTTGAAGTAGAAGTTTACACAGAATCTGGCGGCTTTGGCCGTGCACTAGTACCAAGTGGTGCTTCTACTGGTGAATATGAAGCAGTAGAACTACGTGACGGAGACAAAGACCGTTACCTTGGAAAAGGTGTTCTGACAGCTGTAAACAACGTAAACGAAATCATTGCACCAGAGCTTTTAGGCTTTGATGTCACTGAACAAGTAGCAATTGACAAAATGTTAATCGAACTTGACGGAACAGAAAACAAAGGGAAATTAGGCGCAAACGCAATCCTTGGCGTATCTATCGCTGTAGCACGTGCGGCTGCTGATTTCTTACAAATTCCACTTTACCAATACCTTGGTGGATTCAACTCCAAAACGCTTCCAGTGCCAATGATGAACATCGTCAACGGCGGAGAGCATGCGGATAACAACGTAGACATTCAAGAATTCATGATTATGCCTGTAGGTGCACCGAACTTCCGTGAAGCACTTCGCATGGGCGCACAAATCTTCCATAGCCTGAAATCTGTATTAAGTGCAAAAGGCTTAAACACAGCTGTAGGTGACGAAGGTGGATTCGCTCCAAACCTTGGTTCTAACGAAGAAGCACTTCAAACAATCGTTGAAGCGATTGAAAAAGCTGGTTTCAAACCAGGTGAAGAAGTGAAACTTGCAATGGATGCTGCATCTTCTGAGTTCTACAACAAAGAAGACGGTAAATATCATTTATCAGGTGAAGGTGTTGTGAAAACATCTGCTGAAATGGTTGACTGGTATGAAGATATGGTATCGAAATACCCAATCATCTCGATCGAAGACGGCCTTGATGAAAACGACTGGGAAGGTCACAAACTATTAACTGAGCGCCTTGGCAGCAAGGTTCAGCTAGTAGGAGATGACTTGTTTGTTACAAACACGAAGAAGCTTTCTGAAGGAATCAAAAACGGCGTTGGTAACTCAATCCTAATCAAAGTAAACCAAATCGGTACATTAACTGAAACATTTGATGCAATCGAAATGGCAAAACGTGCAGGATACACAGCTGTTATCTCTCACCGCTCTGGTGAAACAGAAGACAGCACAATTGCAGACATCGCTGTTGCAACAAACGCTGGACAAATCAAAACAGGTGCTCCGTCTCGTACGGACCGTGTGGCGAAATACAACCAATTACTTCGCATCGAAGATCAATTGGCTGAAACAGCACAATATCACGGCATTGCAACATTCTATAACTTGAATAAATAATGCCAGCAACGCGCTGCGTTCCGCTCTTATATCAGAGTGGGCGCAGCGTTTTTTTGTGTTGAATGAGATCCCGCAGCTGTTTCAATAGTCACATCCTATTTTTGTAAAAAATCGTCCTTCAGTCAGAGGGAAAGCGCGCAACTCCACCATTTATAAGCAATAGATCATGAAAAATCGACTAAAAATATGATCTGAAATGAACTTATGTTTTCTGTATGTGGGATGGTATCATTTTACATATATTAGGGGGTGATGAGATGCTGAATCCTTTTAGCCTTCGTTTTCCAGTAGGTGTGTATATGTATATCCTTCAGCTACTGGCGGCATATGATGAAAGGAAGCAACGAATTCTAACTTCTAAGAATGTACAGAAAAACGCATTTTGGATTTATGTCCTTGCCGCTATATTGGGCATTATTTCACTTGGAGCATTGATTTGGGCATGTAAGACCTTTGGAAAGGGCTCCAAATTTTTAGGAGAGTTCAAATTATTAGGCATGTACGTTAAAATCCAATGCGGTTTCTAACAGGGATGAGAACAGATGCAAGGTCATCTGTTCCATCTGAAACAAACGGAGGGATATGATGCTGTCACTACAATTACAAGAAAAAACGTATAGCCGCACCTTCTCTCTCCGTAATATTCAAATGAACGTGGAGAAAGGCCAGACGATGCTTCTTTTAGGGCATAATGGTGCAGGAAAGACAACGATGATTCAAGCTATGTTTGGGCTGACGCCATTTACTGGATACGTTTCCTTACATGGTGAACAGCTGAACCTTCAATCCTCAGCTCATATTTCCCTTTTGAAAAAACATGTTTCCTATATTTCTGACGATCATGCGTTGTTCGATTATTTAACACCGAGGGAATACTTTCAATTACTTCAGCTGCCACATGAGCAAGATGCCACACGTGAAGAGACATTCACCGATTTGTTTGAGCTGAGTCCGTATATGGATCAGCCAATCGCTCAGCTGTCCCATGGCAATCAAAAAAAAACACAGATCATTTCGCAGCTTCTCAGACCATGTGATTATTATGTGTTCGACGAGCCAACGAACGGACTTGATCCAGATATGATGATCATCTTAAAAAAGGTGCTCATGAAGCTGAGAGATCAAGGCGCTGGCATCCTGATTTCAACTCATCATTTGAGCTTTGGTGATACATTATATGATCATCTCATGATCTTAAGAAATGGTGACGTGAAGCTGAATATGTCCCGCCAAGAAACGAATGAGACATTTCCTCATCAGGCACTTGAAGAGATTTATAAAGAAGTAAATCGAGATTACTATATGCAGGTGGAGAGGTTACTCAATGATTTGGACACGACACGTTCTTCATAAAATCGAATGGGGCATGCTGACAACGAAAGGAAAGCAGCTTGGAAAAAAGTATCCTTTGCAGCTTCTCGCAGCTGCCGTTTTTTTCTTGCTCATCTATGCAATATACGTTGTCATCAGCCTGCGCTTTTACATGCAGGCAGGTGAAAGTGAGCCAGCTGCGCTATACCTCCAATTTGTCAAAATGTCGCTCTTACTATTAGGAGCAGGGATTGTGTTATCCCGCAATAAACTGAAGCGCCAAGAATATCAATTCTACTTTTTGAACAGTGCGATACAAAGTGTACCCTTTGTCCTTTGTGCGTATTTCTTTCCAGTGCTTTTTTGCTTCCTCATGGCTGGATTACTTTTTTTACCGATTGTATTAGGTCTTTTGATCACGGGTGTCACCCCATCTCTGTATTGGATCATCGTTGTTTGCATCACATGCGGCATATTGGCACTTTATACGCTCTCTTCATGGATGCTAATGCGGATCGGTGTAAGTCATTTCGTATCAAAAACAAAGGAGCATTTACTGCTACAAACAATCGGCTTTGCGGCACTTCAAGTACTCATATTTCTTCTTTTTCAAAAAGCAGTGGAGATGATCCATGTATGGCCGGCTGTCTATCTGACGTTGCTGGTGATTCTTCTAAGCGCTGGCTGGCTATGGGTGAAGGGCTTAGCAGCTTGCTATGTTCATCAAATGTTTTTGCAGCTGAAAACAGAGGTAAAGTCATTTTCTTACCAGAAAATTAGGACGTACTCTTCCTTTCTGACGCATTTGCGGCAGGAAGTGGTCTATTTCATCCGATCAGCTGTTTTTAAAGAACAAGGCATTTTGTTCCTCTTTCTCGTTTGTTTGACGATTGGGCTGCCATTTGTTTTTACGCCGGAAGAAACTGGATGGCTGTATGCCTTTATTGTGCAGTTTGCGTTAAAGGAAATATTGATTATGCTTCCGCTGATGATTGGCAGAGAATATCATATCAATCAACGGGCCATCTTTATGTTAAATACATCAAAGGGCGCGTATATATTGTCGAGAATTTTATTTTATTACGCAATCAATTTACTCATTTATTTTGTGTATATTGGCCTTGCTTATTTGGTGATCGGTATTGAAAGTGAAGGTCATGGCTTGGCGAGTTTGTCCATTTTATTCATGACCGTCATGGCAGCCTGTACGGGGTTTGTCGTGAAAATCAGTGATTTTAATAAACTGTTTGTCATCGTGATGATGATTGCTGTATTCAGCTTCATCGATATGCTTTTATTAGAGTGGCTGTCATCTAATATGTCTCTACTCGCCACCGCTTATCTGCTTGGTTCACTTGCCTTTTTCAGTTGTATATATGCAGTGATGTTAAAAAGGCCGATATTGCGATGATGGGGCTTGTCATTAGTTTACTAGCGGTTGTGCTCATTCATGAACTCGGTCATATGCTGATGATCATGGTGTGCAACAAAATTGAAAAAAGACCGCTCTTTGATTTTGTGGTCACGATTGATTGGAAGCATGTGGCGATCGTCCATGAGACATTTGCCAGGCCGAGCTTTAATCTGATGGTGGCACTTGCGGGTCCGCTGTTTCCGGTGCTCTGCTCGATTGTGCTTTTCTTAATGTGGAAGCATCCGGTGAGTCATCAGCTGCTGTTTTTTTCTTTACTGAACACTGTGATGCTGCATCCAGCTTGCCCAGACGGGAAAAATATCACAGCCAGTTTAAAAGAGATGAAGGAGAGAAAGAGATGATCAAAGTATTTCATTCGTTTTCTAGCGGCTTAACACTTGCGATGCTGTATATATTTTCTGTGTTTATGACCCCTGTCTTTTTACTGCTGCTAGAGGTCAATCATATTGAATCAAGTCCAACGCTGTTTGGCATGCCATTTTATATTATGAAAATTGAAGAGTATCAATTCAGCTCTGAGGCGACGCTTTTTGGATGCGTTGTCTGCTTTTTAGCTGGCGCTGTGCTTTATTTTTTCATTCAATATGTGATTCATGCTATGAAGAAACGAAGAGCATAAAAAAAGCAGGCTGAACAAATAGTCAGTCTGCTTGAAATGTGAGAGACAGCCGTACCATATCCATACACTGAATCCCGTTTTCATAAATTGGTTCATCATAATGCTTAAGGAAGAAATCGTGATCGATCGATGTTAGGCGGAAGCCGCATTTTTGATAAAGTGCGAGCTGCTGAATACTCGAGTTGCCTGTGCCGATTTCAATCGTATGAAAACCAGTGGCTTTCGCTTCAGCGATCGCATGGCGGATCAACTGCTTCCCAATTCCCTTTCCTTGCCATGACTCCTTCACAGCAACATTCATGATTTCCACTGAATGCTGAGAGAGCGATGATAGCACATAGACACCAATCACTTCCTGTGCATGAAAGGCGGCATAACAAGAGCCGGATTGCACATAAGCGAGAACCTTTTCCTTTGAAGGGTCAGCTAATAGTAAAAGATCCATAGGGAGAGATTGATCATGAGATAATGGCCGAATCTGTATCACATTTTTTCATCCTTTCTATTCTTTAATATACCCTTGTTTCACGCCCCAATCATATTGGTCCTGTACCCACTGAGAGGGAGGATGATGAGTGACATTCGGGTCTTTTTTGACAGTTGGTTTCCTTGTAGACTGAGTGGTCTGCTTATTTGCTTGAGCAGTGGCTTTTGCTGCCGTCAGCTCTTTTTGAAGCTGGTCGACTTTTATCTCAAGCGCTTTACGCTGTTTGACCTCTTTTTCATAGGCTTTCTTTTCTTTTTTGAGCTTTTTTGTGACGGTGGCTATTTGCTTTTTTTGTTCATCGTTTTTATGCTTCATATCTGTTTGATCTGATGTTAACTGCGAGAGCTTCAGATCGCTCGTGTTGCTTTCTTGCTGGTGTGTTTTCTCTGCTTTTTCGATGGTCTGCTGCTGCCAAACAATCCAGCCACCTAAGGCAATAACTGCTACAGAAAGAAGAATGATCGTCATTGTTTTCTTCATGTGTGAACCCCTTTCTTTAAACCTCTATTATCATCGGTTAAAGATATACAGGTTTTAACATCACAAGGGCATATTCACATCAGAATGGCAGACACTATGCAAAAAGGAGGGTGTCTGTTGATTTCCTTTATGATTCATGTTGTCGTCTCATTATTTGCTGTATCAAACCCCATAGGAAACGTACCTCTTTTCATCACCTTAACAGAGGGCTATACAGAAAAAGAGCGCTCCCAGACAGCCAAAAAAGCCATCGTGGTCTCTTTTATTATTTTGATTGCCTTTCTATTGGCAGGCAGGCTCATTTTCAAATTGTTTGGAATCGATATTCATGCACTCCGCATCGCTGGTGGTATTTTTATTTTTGGTATCGCTTACAATTTACTGAATGCAAAAGAATCACACGTCCAAAATCCTCATTCGGAGGAAAAGGCAGAAAGCAAAGAGAAGTCAGATATCTCCGTTACGCCGCTCGCCATTCCGATCATCGCTGGTCCCGGTACAATCGCTACAGTAATGAGTTTAACCCCTGGAAGTCAAGGGATGCTCCACATGTTTTCGATTTTAATCGGCATTGTCATCGTTCTTGCCATGACGTATTATGCCTTTCATTATTCAAGTTTTATTATGCGAAAAATGGGGAAAACAGAGATGAATGTCGTGACGCGTTTGATGGGATTAATTCTGGCTGTAGTGGCAGTTGAAATGATCGGCGCAGGCTTAAAAGGGATGTTTCCGATGTTTATATCATAAGTGTATATAAAAAAGCTGTTTTTTTCTACAATGATGTAAAATAAAACAGCTTTTTTTAAGGTTTCGGCACATGCTTAAATACTTCTTCACTTTCAAAGAACTCAATTAAGCGGCTAATCCAATCATAGTAATCAAGACTTTCCTTGATTTCTGAAAGAAGCAGGTTGATTTTATCCTCTGTTTCTTCTGGTAAATCTTCCTGTTCAAGCAGCTCTTGCAATTCCTTGCACGTTTTCTTATGTGCTTTACGGTTTTTACTGACAACACGTGTCCAATTGGCTGCAAACAATGAAATAAACGTTTGGTATTGATCTTGCTCAACATCATAAAGATCTTTACGTATTCCTTTTTCATAAACCTTTTCCGCAATATTTAAATCAAGCATTTCTCGAACGACTTGACTCATCCTCGTTTTGCTCATGCCGGTCGCCTCTGATAGCTCTTCCAGCGTCATTGGTTTACGGTTCATGTGAATGATACCAAGCACTCTACCCACTGTAGAAGAAAGACCAAAGGCATTCATGTTCTCTGCAGCTTTTTCAATATAATGATCCTGTGCTTTTTGAATGGCGCCTAGCGCTTGCTTGTCCACTCCCCGCTTCATCCCTTCACGACTGACAATTTGTAACACAATATATCATATACCTGTTTGTTGATGAAAACAATAAATATTGAGTAATTGCTAGTAATTTGGAGGAAAAAGGAGAGATATCTAGATATTACGTCGTTAACTGAAAATTTTATATAAATGTTATGCAATACAAACACATTATAAACTTTTTATTTTATAAAGTTTGCACTATAATTAATAAGGTGTAAATTTTCTGAATATATAGATCCAACTAATTGGAGGTGTCTCATTTGCTGAAACTAGAGAATGTATCTAAGACGTATAAAGGTGGAAAAAAAGCTGTCAAAAATATTGATTTAGACATAGCAAAAGGAGAATTTATTTGTTTTATTGGACCGAGTGGCTGTGGTAAGACCACAACCATGAAGATGATCAACCGACTCATCGAACCTTCCTCAGGAAACATTTTTATCGAGGGAGAAAATATTATGAAAAAAGATCCAGTTCAATTAAGAAGAGAAATCGGTTATGTGATTCAGCAAATTGGACTGTTCCCCCATATGACCATCGCGCAAAACATCTCACTTGTGCCGAAGCTCTTAAAATGGCCGGAAGAAAAACGGAAGGAACGAGCACGCGAACTGCTGAAGCTCGTCGACATGGGCCCAGAATTTTTAGAGCGCTATCCTCATGAACTCAGTGGAGGACAGCAGCAGCGCATCGGAGTTCTTCGCGCACTGGCAGCAGAACCCCCTCTGATCCTCATGGACGAACCATTTGGTGCACTTGATCCAATTACACGAGATACATTGCAGGAAGAATTTAAGAAACTGCAAAAAACGTTAAATAAAACCATCGTATTCGTCACACATGACATGGATGAAGCGATTAAACTGGCTGACCGAATTGTGATTTTAAAAGATGGAGAGATTGTCCAAGTAGGCACACCTGAAGATATTTTGCGTAACCCAGCCAACGAGTTCGTAGAAGAATTCATCGGAAAAGAACGCCTGCTTCAATCAAATCCGAATATGGAACGTGTAGAACAAATGATGAACACGTCACCAGTCACCATTACAGTTGAACAAACGTTGACTGATGCCATCTACATCATGAGAGAAAAGCGGGTCGATTCCTTGCTTGTAGTAGACGAACATGATGTGTTAAAAGGCTATATCGATATTGAAACAATTGATGCGAACCGCAGAAAAGCGGCTTTCGTTGGTGAGATCCTAAATACAGAGTTCTATACTGTACAAGAAGGCGCACTTCTCAGAGACACCGTTCGGAAAATTTTAATACGCGGTATTAAATATGTACCGGTTGTCGATGCCAAAGGGCATTTAAAAGGCATTGTGACACGGGCAAGTCTTGTAGATGTTGTGTACGACTCCATTTGGGGAGACGATACGCCAGCGTCTGCCATTGAAATGAACTAAGGGAGGTGGACACATGGATCAAATCATCGATTTTCTAGAGAAAAATGGTGGGGAACTCCTCACAAAAATGTGGGAGCATTTATATATTTCCTTAATTGCTGTCGTGCTAGGAATTATCGTTGCCGTTCCTTTAGGCGTCGTTCTCACGCGAATGAAACGAGGCGCAGGCTTTGTCATCGGTGTCGTGAATATCTTTCAAACACTCCCTAGTTTAGCGATTCTTGCATTTTTTATTCCTATTTTGGGGGTTGGGAAAATACCTGCAATCGTTGCTCTCTTTTTCTATTCGGTATTGCCTATTTTGAGAAATACGTATGCCGGCGTCCAAGGTGTGAACAAAAATCTGCTTGAATCCGGTAAAGGGATCGGCATGACGACATGGGAGCAAATTCGTCTTGTGGAACTTCCGCTTGCTGTACCGATCATTATGGCAGGTGTCCGAACGTCAACGATTTATTTAATTGGTTGGACAACACTTGCTGCTTTTATCGGTGGAGGCGGTCTTGGTGACTACATTTTGATTGGACTTCAGCTATACCAGCCGGAATACATTATTGCAGGTGCCATCCCAGTCACTATTTTAGCGGTTATCATTGACTTTACATTGATGAAGCTGGAGAAAAAAGTAACACCAGAAGGCTTAAAAGGATTGAAGGAAGTTTCATAAGGAGTTGGCTTATGTGAAAAATCGAAAAACAAAATGGATCAGTGCACTGCTTGCCGGATGCTTGCTATTGATAAGCGGCTGTTCACTTCCTGGACTAGCCGGCTCCTCAGGCAATACGCTGCGGGTGGGAGCACAAAACTTTACCGAATCAGAAATAATGGCCTATATGGTTAGCGAAATCATCGAACATTACACAGATAAAAAGACAACGATTGTGAAAAACTTAGGCTCCAATACCGTACAGCAGAAAGCAATGGAAAACGGTGATATCGACATTTCGGCGACAAGATATACAGGGACAGATTTGACAAGTACGCTTGGAATGGATGCGGAAAAAGACCCGGAGCGTGCAATGGAAATCGTCCAAAAAGAATTTAAGAAACGCTATGATTACAAATGGTTTGATTCCTATGGCTTTGATAATACGTATGCCTTTGCCGTGACGCAAAAGATGGCGAAGGAAAACAAGTTAGAAACGGTCTCTGACTTGAAAAAGAATGCGAAGAATTACCGGTTCGGTGTCGATAATATATGGCTCAAAAAGAAAGGCGACGGGTATGAAGGATTCGTGAAAACATACGGAATTGAATTTGGAAGCACGTATCCAATGCAGATTGGTTTAGTCTACGATGCATTAAAAAATGAAAAAATGGATATTGTGCTTGCCTATTCAACAGATGGACGAATCAAAGCCTATAACCTCAAAATCTTAAAAGATGATAAGCGGTTTTTCCCGCCATATGATGCATCGCCCGTTGTCCCGGAAAAAGTTTTAAAAGAGAACCCAGGGCTTGATAAGGTGATCAACAGACTGATCGGAAAAATTGATACAGAACAAATGCAAGAGTTGAACTATCAAGTCGACGGAGAGCTTCAAGAACCAGCCACCGTTGCGAAGAATTTCCTGGAAAAGCACAATTACTTTGAGTAAGATGGGGAGGTGTCACGGCTGATGGACACACTGCAGCAATTATGGACGTATTATCAGCAGAACGGTTCATATGTGTTAGAAGAATTTTATCGGCATTTTCTCATGTCAGCGTATGGGGTGCTGTTTGCGGCGATAGTCGGAATTCCAGTAGGCATCTTTGTGGCGCATTACCGTAAGCTGAGCAATTGGATCTTCGCCATTACCAACGTCATTCAAACCATACCGGCGTTAGCGATGCTTTCCGTGTTGATGCTCGTGTTAGGACTTGGCGCAAATACAGTCATCTTATCACTCTTTCTGTATTCGCTTCTGCCGATCATCCGCAACACGTATACAGGAATTGTCAGCATTGAACATGCTTATTTAGAAGCGGGTAAAGCGATGGGCATGACGAAATGGCAAGTGCTGAGAATGGTTGAATTACCGCTTGCTTTATCGGTTATTATGGCTGGTTTAAGAACTGCACTGGTCATCGCCATCGGCATTACAGCGATTGGGACATTTGTTGGTGCAGGAGGTCTAGGTGATATCATCATCAGAGGATCAAACGCCACAAACGGAACAGCCATCATTTTAGCAGGCGCTATTCCAACTGCACTCATGGCCATTATCGCTGACCTAGTCATGGGCTGGCTTGAACGCTATTTAAGCCCAACGAACAAGAAAAAAGAAAGAAAAGCATTAGCTGAAAAAAACATGACATCTGCTTAAGCGGTTGAAAAGACAAAACCTCCCTTACATCTGTAAGGGAGGTTGTTTTATAATGATCAGGCAGTTCACATGCGGTTATTTTATGATTCGAGCGTGATCCATTCAGTAGACCACTTCGAAATTTCCTCAAAAACGGGTGCAAGGGAACGCCCCATATCAGTTAAAGAATACTCAATACGCACGGGTGTTTCAGCAAAAACCTCCCGTTTTACAATGCCTGCTGCTTCCAGCTCTTTTAATCTCTCAGATAATACTCTTCCGCTTAAATTTGTCAGAGCGGCCTCAATTTCACTAAAGCGCTGCGGACTTGAGAGAAGCTGAAAAACAATCAGTGCAACCCAGCGTTTACTCAATAACTCAACTGCTTTTTCAAACCGTGGGCATATGTCAGATTGATTCATCTTTCTTCACTCCAATCTGAACTCATTATACCGTAAATTTGTCATAAATCAGCTCTAAAAGCTTGTCAATGATCAAAACATTCTATGATGACGAACGGCTGTTTAATATAAATAACAGATAGCGGTTAAGATCTTCTATTTCTTTTTTCGAAAGAGTTGACCAAATGTCTCCATCAAATAGCTCGAGATCACCAAGTTCATATTGCGTTGCGGCTTCCTTTATTTTGGATAATGCCGTTTCCTCTTCCTTCAGCTGATGGACAGAAGAGGCTTCCTCAATATAGCCCGCAGCCTGCATCATTTCCTCATAAGGGACCTTTAATGCACCGGCTAGTTTTTTTATCGTAGGAGGCTTCGGAATGCCGCGTTTCCCATTTTCAATACGAGAAATACCAGCAGCACTGACCTCTGAATACATCGCTAATTGGTTCACTGACAGCTTCTTTTCCTCACGTAATGCTCTTAAGTATGCACCAAAGTTCATCAAGGCAAAACCTCACATGGTTATAGATTAGATATGTCTATTTTACTTGATTTGTTGACTATTGGCAACAAGTATACCATGAAAATATTGACATTAGTTAATAGTGAATGTATCTTAGGGTTATGCCCCGCTATTTGTTCGTCTTTTTTTGGTTGATGAGCGTGAGAAAGTATTCATTCAGCTGGCTGATGTCTTGTGCGGATAGCCTTTCCCATAGGTCTCCGTCAAAAATGGGAAGATGTTCTACATCCTTTTGAAGCGCCGTTTGATAGATTTTCAACACGGATTCATATTTTGGTTTCATTTCATGAACTTGTTCCTGTTCAATATGACCGGCAAGCAGCATTAAATCCTCATAAGGCACCTTCAAGGCGTGTGCTAATTTTTTTATGGTTAAAGGCTTCGGCACACCACGCTTTCCATTTTCAATACGAGAAATACCAGCAGCGCTTACACCTGAATACATGGCGAGTTGATTGACAGACATTTTTCTATTTTCTCTTAAAATGCGTAATTGTTCACCAAAGTGATTCATGACATCGAACCTCACATTTCAGTATATGACTTATTTTAGTATGATCATTGACCAAAGGAAATAGCAGAGGGGTAAAAGTGTTGACTTAAGTTAATAGATCTGTTTCATGTGAGCACCTACACGTTGTACATATTGATTCCATAGGAGGTTGTAATGATGGTCGAAAAGATTCAGATCAGGCGGACTTTTGTCATGCAGTATATGATCGAAAACGATATGTCTTTAAATCAGCTCGCTGATGAAATTGGCATTTCTCCTGCCACACTCAGCAGGGTATTAAATGGTCATCGGAAACCAGGCCAGCTTGTCATTGGCAAAATGATTCATTACTTTGATAAAAAATTTGAAGATCTATTTTACTATGAAGATGTTGACAAAAGTCAATGAACAAAATGATCAAGGAGGCAATGTCGTTGAAAAGAACTGGGATGGTCAGACATATTGATTCACTAGGCAGAATTGTTCTGCCTTCAGAAATGCGCAAGGTACTCAATATTAAAGAAGAGCAGTTTTTAGAAATTTTCATTGAAGATCAAACCATTATGCTGAAAAAATATGATGCAGATAAGAGCTGCCTGTTAACTGGACAAGTGACGAAGTATAACAAAAGCTATGGAAATGGGAAAGTGATGCTGAGTCTTGAAGGAGCTGAACGTTTGTTAGTAGAATTAAAACAGCTATTGAAAGAAGAAGCAACCCGTTAAAAACGTGTTTTTAACCGAAAATTGCATATAAAAAATGCTGCATACTACTCTTTGGAATGAAATTGAATCAAAATAACGAATAAAGTCGACAATATAGAGGGAATCTTTATTTTGATGTTTCGTGACATGCACCTTGTTTTCATGTAAAATAAAGTTATGTGTACCAGTTTGTCTGGAGGTGTTTTCATGCACGCATTTGTTATCACATTACTCGTAATTGTCAGTATCGCACTTATCATCGTTGTATTGTTACAATCTAGTAAAAGTGCTGGACTGTCAGGCGCTATTTCAGGTGGAGCCGAGCAGCTTTTCGGTAAGCAAAAAGCGAGAGGTCTTGACTTGATACTTCACCGTTTAACGGTTATTTTGTCAGTGCTTTTCTTCATCTTAACACTTGCATTGGCATATTTAGGCGTGTAAAGCGCGAGTAACAGAAGGTCTGATCTTTTTTCAGACCTTTTTTTATTATCAGCACTCTTTTGTGTTTGTTTCATACATACAAGTGGAAAATATAAACCATATCGGAAGGAAAGGAAGTCACATCATGAAAGTTGTTACACCAAAACCATTTACGTTTAAAGGTGGAGAAAAGGCGGTGCTTCTTCTTCACGGTTTTACTGGGAATACAGCCGATGTTCGAATGCTTGGCCGTTATTTGAACGAAAGAGGGTATACGTGTCATGCACCACAATATAAAGGACACGGTGTGCCGCCAGAAGAGCTTGTCCATTCAGGCCCTGATGACTGGTGGAAAGATGTAGAAGAAGGCTATCAATTCTTAAAAGATGAAGGCTATGAGGAAATTGCGGTTTGCGGCCTATCCCTCGGAGGAGTTTTTTCATTGAAATTAGGTTACACTGTACCTGTAAAGGGAATTGTACCTATGTGTGCACCTATGTACATAAAAAGTGAAGAAGTCATGTATCAGGGTGTACTAGAATATGCCCGTAACTATAAGAAATTTGAGGGTAAGTCAGAGGAGCAAATTGAACAGGAAATGGAAGAGTTCAAGAAAACGCCAATGGATACACTGAGGAGCCTGCAAGAACTCATTGCAGATGTTAGAAACAATGTCGACATGATTTATTCACCTACTTTTGTTGTTCAGGCACGTCACGATCATATGATTAATACAGACAGTGCGAATATCATTTACAACGAAGTAGAGACAGATCAAAAGCATTTGAAATGGTATGAAGAATCAGGCCATGCGATCACGCTTGATAAAGAGCGCGAGAAGGTTCATCAGGATGTATATGCATTCTTAGAATCACTTGATTGGTCAGTTTAAATATATAGGGGGTTAGAGTGTGCAAAAAGAAGAATTTATGAATGAATTACTCGCTTTTATGAAAGATGAAGCGTATAAACCGTTAACCGTTCAAGAGCTGGAAGTGATGATGGAGATTACCAATCCTGATGATTATAAAGAGCTCGTCAAAGCACTTGTGATCCTGGAAGATCAAGGGCTCATCGTTCGCACGCGCAGCGATCGCTACGGTGTACCAGAAAAAATGAACTTGGTAAAAGGAAAGCTGTCTGCTCATGCAAAAGGTTTTGCATTTGTGACACCAGAAGAGTTTGGACAGGATGATATTTTCATTCCACCTAATGAGCTAGGCACAGCGATGAATGGTGATACGGTCATGGTTCGTGTCAGTCACAAATCAAACGGCACAAAAAAAGAAGGGACGGTCATCCGAATTCTGGAGCGTAATACTCAGACGGTTGTCGGTACCTACACAGAAACGAAAAGCTATGGCTTTGTCATTCCTGATGATAAAAAAATCACAACCGATATCTTCATCCCGAAATCCGCTAAAAATGGAGCGGTCGAAGGGCATAAAGTGGTCGTGACGCTGACTAGCTACCCAGAAGGAAGAATGAGTGCAGAGGGCGAAGTGACTGAAATTCTTGGTCATAAAAATGACCCTGGCATTGATATACTATCAATCATTCATAAACACGGCCTGCCAGGGGAGTTCCCTGAAGAAGCGCTTCAGCAGGCAGTAGACACACCTGAAACGATTGATGAAAAAGACCTAGAAGGCAGACGTGACTTACGCAACGAAACGATTGTAACCATTGACGGAGCAGATGCGAAGGACTTAGATGATGCCGTTACGGTGCAAAAGCTGGATGATGGCAAATATAAGCTAGGGGTGCATATTGCAGATGTCTCTCATTATGTCACAGAGAATTCCCCCATTGATCAGGAAGCTTATGAGCGTGGAACGAGTGTGTATCTCGTAGACCGCGTCATTCCGATGATCCCTCACCGCCTGTCAAACGGTATTTGCTCATTGAATCCGAAGGTCGATCGTCTCATGCTGTCTTGTGAAATGGTCATTGATCGAAATGGGAAGGTCGTCAAACACGAGATTTTCCAAAGTGTGATCAAAACGACGGAAAGAATGACCTATACTGATGTGAATAAGATTTTAGTCGATCAAGACGAAGAGCTTATAGACAAATATGAGCCGCTTGTGCCAATGTTCCAAGAAATGGAGAAGCTTGCAGAGATTCTTCGCGAAAAACGAATGGAGCGCGGGGCAGTAGACTTTGACTTCAAGGAAGCAAAAGTGCTTGTAGATGATGAAGGAGTGGCGAAAGAAGTTGTCGTTCGTGAGCGTTCTGTCGCAGAGAAATTAATTGAAGAATTCATGCTTGTTGCAAACGAAACGGTTGCAGAGCATTTCCACTGGTTGAATGTACCTTTCATCTATCGAATTCACGAAGAACCAAATCCTGAGAAGCTTCAGCGCTTTTTAGAGTTCGTGACAACGTTTGGTTACATTGTAAAAGGAACGTCGACAAACATCCACCCGCGTGCACTTCAAAGTGTACTTGATGCTGTGAGGGATCAACCAGAAGAAGTTGTGATACAAACTGTGATGCTTCGTTCGATGAAACAGGCGAAATATGATCCAGAAAGCATCGGTCATTTTGGTTTATCAACGGAATTCTATACACATTTCACATCACCGATCCGCCGTTATCCGGATTTAATTGTGCATAGACTGATCAGAACCTATTTGATTCAGAAAAAGACAGACGAAGCAACTCTAGAAAAGTGGGGCCAGCTGCTTCCTGAAATTGCAGATCATGCGTCTACAATGGAGCGCCGCTCAGTTGATGCAGAGCGTGAAACAGATGATCTCAAGAAGGCAGAATTTATGCTTGATAAAATCGGTGAAGAGTTTGATGGAATGATTAGTTCCGTGACGAACTTCGGACTATTTGTTGAACTGCCGAATACAATTGAAGGTCTTGTCCATGTCAGCTACATGACAGACGACTACTATCGCTTTGATGAGCAGCACTTTGCCATGATCGGTGAACGCACAGGAAATGTCTACCGTATCGGTGATGAAATCACAGTCAAAGTGGTGAATGTCAATAAAGATGAGCACTCGATTGATTTTGAAATCGTCGGTATGAAAGGCACTCGCCGTAAATCGGCAAAAGATTTTAAGTTTAAAAAACGAACAGATTCACCAGCGAAAAAAGGGCGCGGAGACCAAAATGCCTCTGGGGATAAAGCCAAAGAGGATAAAGGCGGAAGTGACTGGTTCACAGGCCGTAAGAAGAAGAAAAAGAAAAAACGCGTATTTGATAACGCACCAAAACAAAAGCGTAAAAAGAAAAAGTAACGTGACAAAAAGCAAATAGGGCAATACGCTCTATTTGCTTTTTGACCACATAGCGTCAGCGTTGTCTAAAGCTGGATTGTTTGATAAAATAATCCGTACGATTTGGACCGTGTTTGTGTCAAAAGGAGGGTGTACGCCAATGCCAAAGGGAGAGGGAAAGGTTGTTTCCCAAAACAAAAAAGCAAATCATGACTATTTTATAGAAGAAACATTTGAAGCTGGCCTTGTGTTACAAGGAACTGAAATCAAATCGATTCGTGCAGGAAAAGTGAATTTAAAAGATTCTTTTGCCAAAATCGAACGAGGAGAAGTGTTTCTTCATAACATGCACGTGAGCCCATACGAGCAGGGGAACCGTTATAATCATGATCCGCTGAGAACGAGAAAGCTGCTGTTTCATCGCAAGCAAATCAGTAAATTGATTGGTGCGACAAAGGAAGAAGGCTACTCACTCGTGCCTCTGAAACTCTATTTAAAAAATGGCTTTGCCAAAGTGTTGATCGGAATTGGTAAAGGGAAAAAGAAATACGATAAACGTGAAGATCTGAAGAAAAAAGATGCAAAACGTGAAATCGACCGTGCCTTCCGTGATCGACAAAAGCAATTCTAGATTCATGCAGATGTCTTGCTGAGAGCGGAAGCATTATGCTACAATATGTTATGCAGTAAACAATCATTGCTTTTCTTACAGAAACCACCAGTTGTTTCAAGCGATGAGATTGTTATAATAGTTATATACGGAAGCAGTTAAGCTGAACGTTTCCATCCCGTATATCCCTTTTACAAGGGGACGTTACGGATTCGACAGGGGCGGTTCGAGCTTGAGCTGCGAGCCGAGAGGCGATCTCGTTAACACGCACTAAATGTAACTGGCAAAACTAAAAGTTTTAACCAAAACTTAGCACTAGCTGCCTAATAAGTGCAGCGAGCTCTTCCTGACATCGCCTATGTGTCTGTGAGGAGCCCAATGAAGTAGGCTACGCTTACGTTTTCGTCTGAGGACGTAAGAAGAGATCCATCAGACTAGCTCTCCAAGCGCCCGTCAGCAGGCATGAGGATGAGTGAACACCAAATATGTTGACTACGCTCGTAGACGCTTAAGTAATCGATGTCTCTGGACGTGGGTTCGACTCCCACCGTCTCCATACATATGATTTCGAAGGAAATCAATGAGGTCAAAGTCCTTTCATATTAAGGGTTTTGGCTTTTTTCTATTGTCGGTGATTTATAAAACTTACAATGTAGTGAGCTAATAATAAGTGTTCTTTATATCAGGTTGACCTGAAGAGTTACCAATTCCAATGTCTTTGGTTAAAGTTTCTATTTTTTGCAGTTACGTTTTGTTGTTGGAGCATTTATAATTGAATGTACTATTGCATTATTTTTACAAGAATTATTTTCGGAAAAATAAATTTAAAATGAGGTACATAACATGATCAACTTCCAAGATAAAGTAGGCTTCATTTGGTCAATTGCAGAGATTTTACGTGGGCCATATAAGCCAGAAGACTATGGTGAAATTATTTTGCCATTAGCTGTATTACGCCGTTTTGATTGCGTATTAGAAAGTACAAAAGAAGAAGTGTTAGTGAAAGCAAAGCAGTATCCAAATATGACAGATGAAGCACGTGAACAAATTTTAAATCGTGTTTCTAAGCAGAATTTCCATAACATAAGTGAATACAATTTTAAAAAGCTATTAACAGACGCTGATAATATTGCTGAAAACTTACGTGACTATAAAAATGGTTTCTCAAAAATTGTTCGTGATATCATGGAGCACTTCGACTTCGATCGCCAAATCGATAAACTTGATCAAAATGACTTATTGTACTTAACGATTAAACGTTTTAGTGAAATTGATTTACATCCAGAAACAGTTTCAAACATTGAGATGGGTTATGTATTTGAGGAACTAATTCGTCGTTTTAATGAGTATGCTGAGGCCGGGGATCATTACACGCCACGTGAAGTCATTCGTTTAATGACACATTTATTATTTTCACATGATGATGCTAACATTTTAACAAAACCAGGTTTAACACAAACACTTTATGACTGTGCGGCTGGTACAGGTGGTATGGGTTCAGTTGCCCAAGAATATTTACTAAATCAAAATCCAACAGCACATTTGGAATTTTTTGGACAAGAGGTTAATCCTGAATCCTATGCGATTTGTAAGGCAGACTTACTTATTAAAGGTGAAGATGCACGTAATATCCGTTTAGGGAACACATTATCAAAGGATCGATTCCCACATGATACATTCGATTATTTAATTTCAAATCCACCGTACGGAGTGGACTGGAAATCATATGAGAAGGCGATTAAAAACGAACATCAGAAACAAGGTTTTGATGGTCGTTTCGGACCTGGTACACCTCGTACAAGTGATGGGCAGTTATTATTCCTCCTGCACTTAATATCAAAAATGAAGCCAGTCACAGTGGAAAATCCACAAGGCTCTCGTCTAGCCATTATTATGAATGGTTCGCCGTTATTTACAGGTGATGCAGGTTCTGGTGAAAGTGAAATTCGAAAGTATGTGCTTGAAAACGACTTAGTAGAAGGTATTGTGGCATTGCCGAACGACCTATTCTACAATACAGGCATTGCAACATACATTTGGATTTTAACAAACAATAAAGCGCCTCTTCATAAAGGGAAAGTGCGGTTAGTCAATGCAGTAGACTTCTCGAAAAAAATGAAAAAGTCGATGGGTAGCAAGCGTAACGAAATTACGGAAGAGCAAATTAATGAGATTGTTCGTTTATACGGTGATGCACAACCAAATAAGTACGTGAAGATTTTTGAGAATGAAGACTTTGGTTATGCGAAAATTACAGTAGAACGTCCATTACGTTTAAACTTCCAAGTAAATGAGGAGCGTTTGGCACGTGTAGTAGAGCAAAAAGGCTTTGCGAACTTAGCAATATCGAAGAAAAAAGGTGATGCAGGTCATTTTGAAATCGAAGAAGGGAAAAAGCTGCAAACACAAATTTTATATGTGTTACGCACGTTAGAAAGCGATACAGTATATAAAAATCGTGACGAGTTTACGAAAGTACTAAAAGATGCATTAAAACAAGCGGGCATTACTATCGGAGCACCTGTATTAAAAGCAATTTTAGCTGGTCTATCTGAAAAAGATGAAACAGCTGACGTATGTATGAAAAATAAAACAGACATCGAACCAGATCCTGATTTGCGTGATACTGAAAATGTACCGTTAAAAGAAAACATTCATGATTATTTTGCACGTGAAGTATTACCACATGTACCAGATGCATGGATTGATGAAACAAAAACAAAAATCGGCTACGAAATTCCTTTTACTCGCCATTTTTACAAATACACTGAATTACGTAGCTCAGCAGAAATTATGGAAGAGATTCGTGCATTAGAAGCGGAGATTACTGACCAGTTAAAGAAGGTGATGGTATGACTGTAGTTTTAAAGAAAAGCAAATTGAAATATCATTTAAAAGTTAAGAATGGTCGAGAAATAACAAATGAAGTGAATTATGGTAAAAATGTTATTAACGTATATGGATCGGGTGGAGTTTTTAAATATACTGATAAAAAACTATTTACTGGGCCTTCAGTATTATTTGGTCGAAAAGGAACGATAGGTAAACCTTTATATGTTGAAGGTGATTTTTGGGCTGTAGATACTATGTATTACACTGAGGTTTATTCAGGTAATTCTCCGAGATATTTTTATTATCTGTTAGAGGTATTCCCCTGGGGAAAAATTGTAACTCAAACAGCTTTGCCTAGCATTGTAGGGTCAGAGCTAGAAAATTATGAAGTAAATATCCCATCTGAAGAAGTCCAAAAAATCATAGCAAAATTTTTAGATCGTAAATGTGTTGAAATTGAGACTTTATTGAAGCATAAAGAACGTCTGTTAATATTATTGGAACAACAACGCCAATCAATCATCACAGAAGCTGTTACGAAAGGTTTAAATCCGAATGTGAAAATGAAAGATTCGGGTGTTGAGTGGATTGGTGAGGTTCCAGAGCATTGGGAGATAAAAAAAATTAAGCACATTACACAAGTAAAAAGAGGAGCGTCGCCTAGACCTATTGATGATCCAAAGTATTTTGATGATGATGGAGAATATGCATGGGTACGAATAGCTGATGTTTCAAGAGCAGGAATGTATTTAAATGAAACATCACAAATAATGTCTGAATTAGGTGCTTCATTAAGCATCAAACAATATCCAGGTGATTTATTTGTTAGTATTGCAGGTACTGTAGGAAAACCATGTATATCCAATATAAAATGTTGTATTCACGATGGATTTGTCTATTTCCCAAATTATAAGTATAATAAGAAATTTTTATACTATATATTTGCGTGTGGTCAGTCATATAAAGGTTTAGGGAAAATGGGGACTCAATTAAATCTAAATACAGACACAATTGGTGAGATAAAAATACCCTGGCCATCCGTAAAAGAGCAAGAGGATATTTTAAATAGACTTGAAGAAGAGGTAAATAAACTTGATAAATTGATAGGGTTGGTGAACTTTCAAATTAAAAAACTAACTGAATACCGTCAATCCCTAATCTACGAAGCAGTAACAGGCAAAATCGACGTATGTGATATGGAACTTGATTAAGTGAGGTGAATTGTAATGGCGATCGATACTACAGAAACAGGTTTTGAGACAAATATCGAATTAGCATTAATCGCGAATGGCTATAAAAAGCGTGTGTTAGAAGGTGAGGCAAGTAGTTCTTTCAAGCAGCATGCGATTGATGTTGAAGAGCTATTTGCATTTTTAGAAGATACGCAGGAAAAGCGGATGCGTACGTTAGAAAAATCGTATGGTCCTACTTATAAAGAACAAGTGTTAAAGCGCATTAAAGATCAGCTACATAAACAAGGTTTGGTTGAATGTTTACGTAAAGGGATTAAAGACCGTGGTGTGACATTACAGCTTGCGTATAATAAGCCACCTACGGATATGAATAAAACATTAAATGAGCAGTATGGGAAAAACCGCTTTAACGTTGCTCGCCAAGTGTTTTACAGTGATAAGCATAAAAACAGCTTAGATATGGTGGTGTTTTTAAACGGTTTACCACTTGTAGTGATGGAGCTGAAAAATCCATTAACAAACCAAACAGTTGAAGATGCGATGATACAATTAAAGAATGATCGTGATCCACGTGAGCAGCTATTTAAATTTAATGAGCGTGTTGCTGTCTACTTTGCCGTTGACCCAGATGAAGTGTTTATGACAACAAAGCTTGATAAAGGCAAAACGTACTTCCTCCCATTTAACAAAGGTAATAATGGCGGGAAAGGCAATCCGTTAACTTACGGTGACAACTATCGAACGCATTATTTATGGGAAGAAATTTTAGTACCTGATAGCTTACTCGATATTATATATCGCTTCATCTTTATTAAGAAAGACGACATTAAAGATTCAAACGGTGAAACAATAGGTGAGCGTCAAATGCTTATTTTCCCTCGCTTCCATCAGCTTGATGTTGTACGTAAGTTAGAAGCAGATGTTGCACAAAAACTTGTCGGTCATAATTATTTAATTCAGCACTCTGCGGGATCTGGTAAGACGAACTCGATCTCATGGCTTGCACACCGTTTAGCTAAGCTACATAACGAGGAAAATGAATCGATCTTTAGTAGTGTCATCGTGATTACCGATCGCCGAGTGTTAGATAAGCAATTGCAAGACGCAGTGTATCAGTTAGAGCATAAAGCAGGAATGGTCGAACCAGTCGATAAAAACTCAGAGCAATTAGCACGTGCTATTAATAGTGAAACACGCATTATTATTACAACGCTCCAAAAGTTCCCATTTATTTTGGAGAAAGTAGCGGGTTTAGAGCGAAAAAAATATGCAGTTATTATCGACGAAGCGCACTCATCTCAAGGTGGTAAAGCATCTACTGCCTTAACAAATGTTCTATCAGATAAGACATTAGAAGCAGCATATGAGGAAGACCGCATTGCCGAAGAAAACTTAGCTGATGTAGATGAGAAAATTGTAGAAGCCATTTTGAAAAGTGGGAAACAGGATAACGTATCGTTTTTTGCATTTACAGCGACTCCAAAGCCCAAGACGTTAGAGAAGTTTGGTACAGTTGGCATTGATGGTAAGCCAGAGGCCTTTCATCAATACACAATGCGCCAAGCAATTGAAGAAGGGTTTATTTTAGATGTACTTGAAAATTACACAACGTATAAAACGTTCTGGAAAATTGCCAAGACTGTCGATGATGACCCTGAAGTATCGAAGAAGCAAGCCACCAAAAAACTTGCTCAATACGTTTCATTGCATCCACACAGCATTGAACAAAAAACAGAAATTATCATTGAACATTATCGGAATTTTGTACAGCGGAAAATTGGTGGGCGTGCCAAGGCGATGGTCGTGACAGCAAGCCGTTTACATGCAGTACGTTATAAAATTGCTTTTGATAAGTATATTCATGAAAAGGGATATAACGATTTAAAAACAGTTGTGGCATTCTCAGGTACTGTAAAAGACGGTGGAATAGATTATACGGAGCCGGACATGAACAGTTTCTCTGAAAAAGAGCTACCTGATAAATTCAATTCAGATGAATTTAAAGTGTTACTTGTAGCTGAGAAATATCAAACGGGATTTGATGAACCACTGTTGCATACGATGTATGTAGATAAGCCATTAAGTGGTATTAAAGCGGTGCAAACCCTATCTCGTTTAAATCGTACTTGCCCAGGTAAAGAGGACACATTCGTACTGGATTTTGTAAATGAACCAGAGGTTATGAAAGCTTCATTCCAACCATATTACGAATCAACAAGCCTATCTGAAATTACGGACCCAAATATCCTTTATGATATGCAGGCTGACATCGAGCCTCATCAAGTATTTAAAGAAGATGAGGTGCAAAGGGTTAATGAACTTGAAGTAACAGACGGTGTGAAAAAGTCAACTAAGGCGCAAACAGAGTTAAATGCAATTCTTGACAAAGGTGTAGAGCGATATAAAAGGCTTTCAGAAGAAGAACAGTTTGATTTTAAACAAGCCGCAACAAAATTTATTCGTACGTATAGTTTCGTGCTACAAGTTGTAACGTTTATTGATCTAAGCTTACACAAGCAATATATTTATTTAACATACTTGTTGCGTAAGCTACCTCGTACAACTGGTGATAAGGACGTTTATTTAGCTGATGATATCGCACTTGAATACTATCGCAATCAAAAGGTATTCGAAGGGAGCATCGAGTTGGAAAAAACGGGTGGCATTGAACTTGATCCACAGAAGCATGGTGCTGGTGGTGTAGCTGAAGATGAGAAGGTGCGATTATCAAGCGTGTTAGAAAAGTTAAATGAGCGCTTTGGTACACAATTTACAGAAACAGATTTTCTTTCTCGTGAACAAGTGAAAGAGGACATGTTGAATGATGATGATCTCCGTCAGAAAGCGAAAAACAATACAAAAGAAAACTTCAAATTTGCTTTCGAAAAAACATTTATGAATTTTGTTATCGACCGAATGAGTAGCAATCAGGAGTTCTTTATGAAGATTTTAGAGAACGATGAATTTAAGTCGTACATTATGGAAGACATGTTGAATGAGGTATATGGAGAAGTGAATCGATGATGATTCTATCGAAATATCAGTCTAAGTCCTATAAGAAAAAAGATGACGGTCCGTCATCTTTTTTTGTAGGAATCACTGTTCAGTTTTTTGAGAAGGTTTAAGGAATCGAATAAACAAAGGGCTAACTACGAAAATAGCTATAATGAGTAAAAGTTTATTTGATATAAATTTCATAAACGTTGTATTAATGATATACAATGAAATGAGTAATAAATAACATACTAAGAATAGTAAACCAGACTTTCTTTTTTGAAACGGTTTATCTAAAAGAATGAGCATAAATAAACCTGCCATGATTATGATGAAGGTCATTTTTTTACCTCCCTATATTTATTGTGGGAATACACCAGATGGAACTGCTGCATAACCTAATCCGGTAAATCTTATTCTTACGCCATGTCCTTCATGTTCATCTTGAATCATTTGACCAAAGCCTACAAGCCCTCCACCTATTACTCCAGCAATAGCACTAGCTAGTTGAGTAGGAGGAATGGGTATGAATCTAGAAATGGCTGCGATTCCACTAGTAGCGCCCCCTCCAGCTTTGAAAGACTGATATAAAGATCTGGTCTCATTGCAATCAAAGTATAAGTTATATCCCCACCAATAAACATTGTGACCGTTCTTTCCGCATCCTTTAGATAATGTTGATACCTTATGATCAAGTGAATTAGTGTTAGATTCATCTAGCATTTTAATACTAAAATCAGGTTGAATAACAGCTTTCTTTTCAAGTACTAATTGGTTACTATACTTAAGCCACGCCTTTACTTCTGTAATTATTGAATGATCTAGATTCAAATCAGTATAATTTGACTTTAAAATAAGTGTTCCTTTTTTAGATAAATATAGATATGACTCTATCTTCTTTATGTCTTTCATACTTACCTTTGTTTTTTTAACATCTTTTTGTTCAGAATGAAGTGGTTGATTTTGTTCAGAGTTGTTAACATCTGATTTTTTTTCTTCCGCAGAGCCTACATTGGAAAAACCCGTTGTGGATATGATAATTGTTAACAAGCCTATCAATAGTTTAGAAAACTTTCTACGATTGTTTTTCTTCATTAAGTTTTCCCCTTCCATTTAATGTTTTCATCATTGTACTGCAAATAAAATATGGTGTGGTCATTATTATAAAAAAGGGTAAAAAAGTAGGTTTTAAATTGAGCTGGAAGATAATTTTCGGCGAATTTTTAATTAGTTAAAAAGGTGCCTTAAGACTCTTGTTGAGTGTGTTGTGAAAAAAAGAATAAACAAATGTCATAAAGATTTTAAAAAACCTCCAACCAAATCAAAATCACATCTTCCCATTTGTGACTTCCTCATATATAGTAAGATTAGACTAGTTCTAAATAACTGAAATTGGGGCGTTTACATGGATTCGATTGTTTTACATTTTATTGTGATCATGAGTGTTTCTGGCATTCTGTCCGTGATATTATCAATCATTGCTCATGCGAACCGCCACCGGTATATTGGCTGTCAATTGTTTATGTACATGTCTGGAGCAACTGCGATTTATATCTTTGGGCACACGTTTGAATTATTGGCAAGTACACCTAGGGAGATTATGTTCTGGGTTTGTTTTCAATACATGGGTCTTCCGTTCATCGCGCCATTCAGTCTAATGATTGTGCTGCAATTTACGGGATTCCATCAATATTTCACAAAGCGCCGCGTGCTTCTCATCTTACTGATTCCAACTCTCACCACCATTATGGTGTTCACCAATTCTTTTCATTCACTCTTTTATCGAAGCATCACGATGAATCCGGTAGACGGATTTTTATTGGCTGACTTTACGATTGGCTATTGGTATATCATTCATGGTGTCTATACATTTGGCTGTTCGATGCTGGCTATTTTTATGCTGGTTTGGTTTTTGCGTGTCACAAAAAAAGAATATTTAAAGCAGATTCTAATTTTGCTAGTGGGCATGTTACTGCCAATCACGACATCTTTTATCTATTTATTAGGTGTGACACCTCTTCATATTGACCCGGTCCCTGTGGTGATGTTTTTAACCAATGCACTCTACTTATGGGCGATTATGTCGTTCCAGCTCTTTAAGCTCTCTCCCATTGCGATGGAGCGTGTGTTTGAGCATATGTCTGAGGGGGTTCTCATTTTAGATCGATACCGGACACTCATAGATTACAACCCCGCTGCTGCATCGATCATTCCAGCACTTTCTAATAAAAAGGGGATTGGCTATAAAATAGACGATATTTTCTCAGGAATCATCAAAGATACTGACTTCATTCAGTGGCTACGTTCTCCGCAGGATCATTCGCAATTTGATTTAATGTTGAAAAGGGAAAAAGATCATTCCAGCTATTATCACTTGACCGCATCGTCCCTATTTAATAGGAGAGGAGAGATCGAGGGTAGGCAAATTGTGATCAGTGATGTAACAGAGCAGCGTTTGCTTCAGGAAGAGCTGGAGCGCCGTGCGTATATTGATGGATTGACGAATATCTTTAATCGGTCTTCATTTATTGAACGAACGCAGATGATCCTAGAAGAGGATGCGCAAGATACGGCTGTTATGCTGTTTGATATTGATTTTTTTAAACAAATCAATGACACGCACGGACATCATATTGGAGACGAGGCGCTGCGTCATGTTGTCACCATTTGTCAGCAGCATTTACAAATGGACGATTTATTCGGACGATATGGCGGAGAAGAGTTTGCTATTTGTCTGCCGCATCATTCTTTTGAAGAGGCATGCCATATTGCGGAGCGAATTAGACATTCCTTTGAGATGAGTTTCTTTGAGAATGATGAGGAAAAAGTGCGGGTGACAGCGAGCTTTGGAATTGCTCACACAGCTTATGATCCCAATGTATTAGAAACTCTTCTATTTGAAGCAGACCAAGCTTTGTATATGTCAAAACGCCAAGGACGCAACCGGATTTATGCGTCCACTGGAGCGGACTATATGCTTTATGAAGAGCATTAACCTGCTGCTAGCTTCTCATTGACGGTTGTCCTGACATTCGATATGATAAACATAACATTTGAACGGTTTCCTAAAGGGGAGTAGCTTTTACGGTTTGGTCGTCATTACAGAAACATCCGTTGTTTCTCGGCTATTCCGGCATGAACATGTTAGCCAGACCTTTGCCTATCACACATGAGGCAAAGGTCTGGCTTTTTTAGGTCTTATTGCATCTGTGTGATGGGGGGAGCGGGACAAATGATGCTTTCAATACCTCAGATGAAAGGATGATCAATCTTGAAAAAATATGTGATCTCTTTGCTCTTTTCCGGCACGCTTGTATTAAGTGGATGCTCTGGTTTGCTTGACCAAGTAAGTGATACAACGACATATGTCACAGAGGCAAATGAGTATGTGGCGGACATTCAGCAATTTACGGAGGACTTTCCACAGCTCGCAGAAGAAGCTGTGAAAAACGCCGCCAAAAAAGCAGAATTAACCCAGCAGTTAGAATCATTGAAAGCAGACATTCAAGAATTTAATGAAATCACAGCACCCAAAATAGCAGAAGACCTGCATGCGCAGATCATTGAAAAAAATAAGGTGCTGTCAGAGGAAATACAAACGTATTTACAGCAATTGAAAGCAGACAACATCGACGTTGCCGCCATGCTTGAGGATCAGCAAGGATTGATCAAGCAGCTTCAGCAGTCCGTCAATCTATTGCAGGACATTGAACAATTAACAAACTAAAGCAAACACTAGAGTGTAATCAGCATATCTTTGCCTTTTCCGGTGGAGATATGCTTTAATTTAAGTAAAGATAAGTCATATTAGAAAAAAGGTGATCACATGACAGAACATGAAGAAAGACATATGGCTTCGCCAAGAGCCGACAAGGATAAAGATCAATTGATCAATCGGTTGAAACGAGTGGAAGGACAAGTGCGTGGGATTCAGCAAATGATTGAAAACGATCGTTACTGTATAGATGTTGTCAATCAAATCTCCGCTGTCAATGCGGCTTTGAAAAAGGTCAGTCTTCAATTGATGGAAAAGCATACCCATCATTGTGTAGCAGATGCAATCAAGAGCGGCAATGGGGATGAAGCCATTGAAGAGTTAATGACGGTCTTTACGAAACTGACAAAATCGTAGCATTTATATGTTTACATTGATACCCTACTAGGGTATAGTAAGGTGTAGAAAATGATTGATGGAGGCGATGAGAAGTGGAACAAGCAACACTTCAAGTGCAGGGCATGTCTTGCGGACATTGCGTGAAAGCAGTCGAAGGAAATGTAGGAGAACTAGCAGGTGTTGAATCTGTGAAAGTCCATTTAGACAAAGGAGAGGTGGAAGTTTCATTTCACCCAGATCAAGTCACGTTACACCGTATCTCTGATGTAATTGAAGAACAGGGATATGATGTCGTATAAATGAACATACGTGCTGCATAACAGCACGTATTTTTTCCAAAAAAAGATACCCCTATGGAGTATATGAAGAGGTGAGATGAATGAAAAAGGAAATTGATTTTCAAATTACGGGGATGACCTGTGCTGCCTGTGCAGGACGCATCGAAAAAGGATTGAACAGGCTGGAAGGTGTGGAGGATGCCAATGTGAATTTGGCGCTTGAAACATCTCATATTGTGTATGAAGCAGAACAACTCACACCAGATGATCTCAAGCAAAAAATTCAATCCTTCGGCTACGATGTGGTGATGGAGCAAGCGGAATTTGATATAGAGGGAATGACGTGTGCAGCGTGTGCCAACCGAATCGAGAAAAAAATAAACCGGATGGATGGTGTTGATCACGGATCTGTGAACTTTGCGCTGGAGACCCTTCAGGTCACGTATCACCCAGGCCAAACGTCTACAAGTGATATAAAGGAAGCGGTTCAGTCCATTGGGTATTCTTTAATTGAACCAGCTGTAGATGAAGCAGAGGAAGGAAAGAAAGATCATCGCCAAGTAGCAATAGAGAAGCAAACGGCACGCTTTTTATTTTCAATGATTCTGTCACTGCCGCTTCTTTGGGCAATGGTCAGTCATTTTTCTTTCACGTCTTTTATTTGGCTGCCTGAAGCGTTCATGAATCCTTGGGTTCAGCTAGCGTTAGCAGCGCCCGTTCAGTTCATTGTCGGCTGGCCCTTTTATGTAGGTGCGTATAAAGCGTTACGTAATAAAAGTGCCAACATGGATGTTCTTGTCGCACTTGGGACGTCAGCTGCGTTTTTCTATAGTTTATATGAAAGCATTCAGTCAGCGGTTCAAGGCACACATGAGGCAGCCCTCTATTATGAAACAAGTGCTGTACTCATTACGTTGATCGTGCTCGGAAAATTAATGGAAGCAAGAGCAAAAGGGAGATCATCAGAAGCGATTCAAAAGCTGATGGGCCTACAAGCGAAAGAAGCGGTCATCGAGCGAGATGGGAAAGAGATGACCGTCCCTATTTCCGAAGTGAAAGTGAATGATCTTGTGTTTGTCAAACCGGGAGAGAAAGTGCCGGTAGATGGAGAGATCGTGGAGGGAACAACCGCAATTGATGAGTCCATGATTACGGGCGAAAGTCTGCCTGTTGATAAAACGGCTGGTGATGCGGTCATCGGGGCAACGATCAATAAAAATGGGTTTGTGAAAGTGAAAGCGACAAAGGTTGGAAAAGAGACCGCCCTTTCACAGATTATTAAAGTCGTAGAACAGGCACAGGGCTCAAAAGCACCGATTCAAAGGATGGCCGATCAAATATCAGGGATATTCGTACCCATCGTTGTAGGAATTGCTGTGCTCACCTTCCTTATATGGTTTTTCTTTGTTGATCCAGGGAATGTGACTTCAGCACTTGAAACCTTTATAGCGGTCATCGTCATTGCGTGTCCTTGTGCACTTGGTCTTGCTACACCAACCTCTATTATGGCGGGTAGCGGTCGTGCGGCTGAATCCGGCATTCTGTTTAAAGGCGGAGAGCATTTAGAAGTGACCCAATCACTGGATACGGTGGTTTTAGATAAAACAGGGACTGTGACAAAAGGGGAGCCGAGTCTGACAGATGTAATAGTGTCTGCCAATTGGACAGAAAATACGCTCCTACAGTTAGCAGGATCAGCTGAACAACAGTCGGAACACCCGCTTGCCAGAGCGATCACAGATGGAATGAAGGAACAAGGTCTAGAAGCGGTCGAGATTGAAGCCTTCCAAGCTGACCCAGGTCATGGAATTGAAGCAAAGGCGGCAGGACACAGGCTTTTGATTGGAACGCGTAAGCTATTACAGAAACATCATATCCCATATGATCAAGTCGAAGCATCCGTCACAATGCTGGAGCAGCAAGGGAAAACGGCTATGCTTGTTGCCGTTGATGGAGAAGTCGCCGGCATTGTCGCGGTCGCAGATACGATCAAATCATCTTCACCTCAAGCGATCAAGCGTCTGAAAAAGCAAGGGATTCACGTCGTGATGATGACAGGTGATAACAAGATGACAGCAGAGGCGATTGCGAAACAGGCGGGTATTGATCATGTCATTGCTGAAGTTCTGCCTGAGGAAAAGGCTGCTCACATTGCGGCGCTTCAGGAACAAGGAAAGAAAGTCGCCATGGTCGGAGATGGCATCAATGATGCACCGGCCCTTGCGACAGCAAATATTGGGATGGCAGTTGGAACAGGGACAGATGTCGCCATGGAAGCAGCAGATATCACACTCATGACAGGAGACCTCCATGCCATTGCTGATGCGCTTGAATTTAGTCGAAAAACGATGAGAAACATCAAGCAAAATCTATTTTGGGCGCTTGCTTATAATTGTATTGGGATACCGATAGCTGCTTTAGGACTTCTTGCGCCATGGCTTGCAGGAGCAGCAATGGCCTTTAGCTCCGTGTCGGTTGTATTGAATGCGCTCAGATTGCAGCGACTGAAACCGGTTAGAGAGGGAGTGGCACAATGAAGCTGAATGTCAAATGGATTTGGACGATTAGTGCATTGTTCTACGTTACTCTGGTCCTTATTGGATATGCGATATACGCTGGAGCTTATTTACAAAAAGATACACCAAGTGAACAAATGCAAAATCATTAGGACTTCGCCCAAAAGCGAAGTATTTTTTTAACAATTTTGTGGAAAAACCCACCTTTTAAAAGATTTTTCATAAAAAATTCACTTCTTTTTGTTCCTTTTTGTCGTTTTTTGTAGGTTCATCGTTAAGATGCGATTAAGCAACAAAGAAAGCGTTATCAAAAAAAGGGGGTTCACGTATGAAAAAGTTAGGGTTAGCTTCTCAAATACTCATTGCGCTTGTTCTGGGTGTTATCGTGGGAGCGCTGTTTTATCAAAATGAAACCGTTATTAATGTGTTAACGCCGATTGGCGATATATTCATCCATTTAATTAAAATGATCGTTCTGCCAATTGTTATTGCTGCGTTGATTGTAGCAGTAGCTGGTGTAGGGGATATGAAAACCATCGGAAGACTCGGCGGGAAAACGATTCTTTACTTCGAAATTGTCACAACGATTGCATTAGCAGTAGGACTGCTTGCAGCAAACGTCTTCCATCCTGGTACAGGAATTGACATGAGCAACATGGAAAAAGGCGATATCTCTAAATATGAAGAGACATCGAAAGCTTCTTCCGAAAAAGCAAGTTTCTCTGAAACGATTGTGCATCTAGTGCCAACAAACGTTTTCCAATCCATTGCAGAAGGTGATCTATTACCAACGATCTTCTTTACAGTCTTATTCGGATTAGGAATAGCCGCAGTAGGAGACAAAGGGAAACCAGTGTTAGGGTTCTTTGAGGGTATACTCGAAGCCATGTTCTGGGTGACCAATAAAGTGATGAAGTTTGCACCATTTGGTGTATTCGCGCTCATCAGTGTGACGGTGATCAAATTCGGGGTCGGAGCGCTTCTCCCGCTAGGTAAACTGGTACTTGTCGTTTACGGCACAATGGCATTCTTCGTGATTGTCGTACTTGGCATTATCGCAAAATTAGCTGGAACAAGCGTCTTTACACTATTTAGAGTGCTAAAAGAAGAAATCATTCTTGCATTCTCAACAGCAAGTTCAGAAGCTGTACTGCCTAGACTAATGGATAAAATGGAGAAGTTCGGCTGCCCGAAAGCGATCACGTCGTTCGTTATCCCAACAGGCTACACCTTTAACTTAGATGGAAGTGCCATCTATCAATCCATTGCTGCCATATTTGTTGCACAAATGTACGGCATGCCACTTTCCATCTATGAGCAAATTACGTTACTATTAATCTTGATGCTGACATCTAAAGGAATGGCTGGTGTACCAGGTGCATCAATCGTTGTTGTCATCACAACACTTGGTGCAATGGGACTGCCGCTTGAAGGACTTGCCTTCATCGTTGGGATCGACCGTATTCTTGACATGGTTCGTACAACTGTTAACGTATTTGGTAACTCACTTGCAGCCATTGTCATGTCTAAGTGGGAAAAAGTTTTTGATCAAGAGAAATCGAAGAAGTATATTGAGGAATTAAAACAACAAACAAAAGCAGCGTAAAAGGAGATCTTTTCAAATGACGAAGCTACAGGACAAGCAAGTTCGAATCGAACGAGACTTTCTAGGTGAAAAGGAAGTAGACACTCAAGCGTATTATGGAATTCAAACATTACGTGCAGTAGAGAACTTTCCAATTACTGGCTACCATGTTCATGAGGAACTCATCAAAGCATTAGGGATTGTCAAAAAGGCAGCCGCACTTGCAAATATGGATACACAGCGACTATATTCTGGTCTTGGAGACAAAATTGTTCAAGCCGCAGACGAAGTTATTGAAGGAAAATGGAACAATCAATTTATTGTCGATCCAATTCAAGGCGGGGCTGGCACTTCAATGAATATGAATGCCAATGAAGTCATTGCAAACAGAGCGCTTGAACTACTAGGAAAGGAAAAAGGTGCTTATACTGAGCTAAGTCCAAACACGCATGTGAACATGTCGCAATCAACAAACGACGTTTTCCCAACAGCGATTCATATTTCAACATTGAATATGATTGAAAAACTACTTTATACGATGGAAAACATGCATCAAGTCATGACAGAAAAAGCGCAAGAATTCGATCATGTCATCAAAATGGGACGTACGCATCTTCAGGACGCTGTTCCAATCAGACTTGGTCAAGAGTTTAGTGCTTATGCAAAGGTTCTTGCTCGTGATATTAAACGTATCAAGCAGTCTAGACAGCATTTATATGAAGTCAATATGGGAGCAACAGCAGTCGGAACTGGATTAAATGCTGATCCTAAATATATTCGCCAAGTGGTTGGCTATCTATCTGACATTAGCGGATTACCGTTAGTTGGAGCTGAAGACTTAGTCGATGCCACGCAAAATACGGATGCTTATACAGAAGTATCAGCTGCACTGAAAGTATGTATGATGAATATGTCCAAAATGGCGAACGATATTCGCTTGATGGCATCAGGTCCAAGAGCAGGCTTTGGTGAGCTTCACTTGCCGCCAAGACAGCCAGGTTCATCCATCATGCCAGGGAAAGTCAACCCAGTGATGCCTGAGGTCATGAACCAAGTGGCATTCCAAGTCATCGGAAATGACCACACGATCTGTCTTGCATCAGAGGCTGGTCAGCTTGAGCTGAACGTGATGGAACCAGTCCTTGTGTTCAACTTGCTTCAATCTCTCAGCATCATGAAAAATGTATTTGAGTCCTTCGTAGACAACTGCTTGCGTGACCTAAAAGCAGATGAATCTAGATTAAAAGAATATGTAGAAAAAAGTGCTGGTGTCATGACGGCGGTCAATCCGCATA
The DNA here is from genome assembly GCF_038613425.1 of Bacillus sp. FSL M8-0266. Classification (NCBI taxonomy): domain Bacteria; kingdom Bacillati; phylum Bacillota; class Bacilli; order Caryophanales; family Bacillaceae; genus Bacillus; species Bacillus sp. FSL M8-0266. The sequence continues at coordinate 3,113,718 of NZ_CP152015.1, read as the reverse complement.
TTGGTTATGAAGCTGCTGCACGAATTGCCAGAGAAGCGATTCTTACAGGCGTATCTGTACGTGAGCTTTGTCTGCAAAATGATGTTTTATCAGAGGAAGAGCTTGATGTCATCTTGAATCCTTTTGAAATGACTAAACCAGGTATTGCTGGCGCATCACTTTTAGAAAAGGATCGTTTAGAAGATTAAGCGACATCATGAGAAGCGCACACCGACAAAGTTCCGGTGTGCGCTTTTTCATGGATGTTTGTTTTTCTCAAGCCCACATAGTATACTATCGTCAATTATTAGGGATGTGACTGCGTTTGAATCTACTGAAAAAATGGCTAAATACAGAGCCTTATTTAATTGTGATGCTCATTGTACTGACACCGATTGGCGGAGAGTTTAAATTTTATCCTTTTGAGGACAGCTTTCGGGTCAGCTTTGGAACCGTTGTCTTTTTCTTTATCCTGCTTCAAATGAAAAAATTCCCGGCATGGGCAAGCGGTATCATTGCAGGGGTTTCTGTTTTTGCGTTTCGCGTGCTTCTTGATACAGCCGTCACAGGTCATCTTCCGCTGGAAGAGGCGATTTCATTCAGATTTCCTCCCCTGCTTTATTACGTCGTCTACGGCACGCTCTTTTATTTATTAAAGGTCAGACGTTTCCGCGATCAGCCTTGGCTGATTGGAGCGACAGGTATCATCATGGAGCTATGTGCGAGCGTTGTTGAAATGATTGCACTTCGTGGCACCATCGATGAAATTTTAACGATGCGGACGCTGTTTCAACTTTTCGTTTTAGCGATTTTTAGAAGCTTTTTCGTGTTGGCTTGTTATACAATGATTCGCTTATATGAAGAGCAGGCGAGAGAGCGTCAAATGAAAAAGGAAAAGGAACATCTGCTCATGCTCCTGTCTAATCTTTACACGGAATCTACATACTTTCATAAAACACTTGCACATGCTGAGCACATTACAGCGACATCCTATCAATTGTATCAATCTCTGCATCACGCAAAGGATGCAGAGTCAGTGGATTTGAAAAAGCTCGGAAAAACAGCCCTGCAAATTGCAGGAGAGGTGCATGAGATCAAAAAGGATAACCAGCGGATTTTTTCTGCCTTATCAAAGCTGATTCATGAAGAAAATTTCCAGGCTTATGCAAGTCCTGCCCATATTGCTGGGCTTGTGATTCGTATCCATGAAAATTACGCAGAATCTCTTAAAAAAAACATTGTCTTTCATTATGATGAAGATGGGCAGCATCCCGCCTATCACGTGTATACCATTCTATCTTTGTTAAATAATATCGTTTCCAATGCTGTCGAAGCCATTCCGGTGGATGGAGAGGTGTCTCTCTCTATTTCCCAGAAAGAGAACCATGTGATTTTTCAAATTAGTGACAACGGGCCTGGCATTAAAGAGCGTAATCATCATGTGATTTTTAAACCCGGTTTTACTTTAAAATACGATCAGGCTGGGAATCCATCAAGCGGTATCGGGCTTTCCTATGTGAAGGATACAGCGGAGAAGCTTGGCGGAAGTGTTGAGATGAGGAGTATCCCAAATAAACAAACGATTTTCACGTTAACGATACCATTGGATCAAGTTAGTAGAAAAGAGGGGGTTGGGAGATGAGATTTTTTATTGTGGATGATGATGAAGCCGTGCGTTCTTCACTGGCTCAGCTTATTGAAGATGAAGAGCTTGGCATTGTCGCGGGGGAAGCAGAGGATGGCGCAGAATTAACAGCAAGCTACTTAAATGATTTGCATATTGATATCTTATGTATTGATCTATTGATGCCGGAACGAGACGGACTTGAAACGATTCGAGCTATTAAGGATGAGTTTCATGGGAAATACTTAATGCTGTCACAGGTAGAAACAAAGGAATTAATCGGCCAGGCGTATACGCTTGGTGTTGAGTATTATGTAACAAAGCCAATCAATCGTGTAGAGGTCTTAAGTGTGCTCCACCTCATGATTGAGCGGCTTCATTTAGAGCATTCAATTGAAAATATTCAGCACTCACTCAAATCCGTCATGCAGTTTCAGCAGCGCGGTCAGACGAAAACGAAGCAGCGGGGGAAAAGTCTTGCAGAGGCAGGTCAGTTCTTGCTGGCGGAGCTTGGGATTGTCGGTGAGAAGGGGTCTAAAGATTTATTAGATATGATTCTCTTCACAGATCAATATTTAGCGCTGCATACCGATCATCATGATTCCTTTCCTTCTTTAAAGGTTATTTTCACGGGCGTCACCGAGGGAAAATTAAATGAGCCTTACACATCGGCAGACATTGCAAGAGAAGCGAAGGCAGCGGAACAGCGAGTAAGGCGTGCGATCAACCAATCATTGAAACATATCGCATCACTTGGGTTAACCGATTTTTCTCATCCGACCTTTGAAAATTACGCATCTAAATTCTTTGATTTCACCATCGTGCGAAAGAAAATGAGTGAATTAACAAAAGAGACCAGCGGTAGAGAAGAACATACCCGTATCAATGTGAAGAAATTTGTGCAGGTGCTCTACTACGAAGCAAAACGTATTTTTATGGAAGATTAAAAAAAAGACATGCTCCCTCATGAGGGGGACATGTCTTTTTTGGTGATGGATTGCAGGTGCATCTGCAGTACGGAGCGTATGAGCTGAGGCGGTAAGCGATGAGGCTGCAAGATTCCATTCAATGCAAGTCCGTTGATGACCGCATAAAGCCGCTCAGTTTCGACTAAAAGATCGATATGATCAAGCAAGAGCCCATCCTCTTTTAATTTCATTAAACAATATTGGGTCATTTGGAAAAGCTCGTCATACATCTTTGCATTGAGCGGCTGTAAATCAGGTTCAGTCATCGACTTGACTGTAAAAGCCTGCCACACCTCCATTTCAAATCTTCGTTCTTCATCAAGTGGAAGAACCTGTTCCAATAACGCGAGGACATTTTCTTCCGTTGAACCGTTCAGCTGAAGTCCTGTCATCCGCTCTTTGACTCTTTCCTGAATCAATGTCATAGAGAAAAGAAATAGCTCCTGCTGTGTGGAGAAATAATGGCGCATAGAGCCCGCTGAAATGCCAGCTTCTACCGCTACTTTTCGTACAGAAGCGTTCTCCAATCCATCCTGTTTAATCACTCTCATGGCAGCTTGAGCGACTTTTTGTTTTTGTTTATGGTGATCGACGATTTTTGGCATACATTGATTTTAGCACAGCTATTGTTTTTTTAACACAGTTGTGTTACTTTTTATTTAATACAATTGTATTAAAAAGGATGTGGTGAATATTGATCGGGTTATTGATTGTGGCATGTGAAATTGGATTTTGGCTGTTTATTCTGGTGGGTTTAACACTTCGTTATGTGTTTAGACAGAAAAAGTGGGGCGCCTTTTTTCTCATTTGTACACCGATTTTGGATCTCATTCTTCTTGCAGCGACTTATATGGATTTAAGGCAGGGGGCTGTGGCGAGTGTCATTCACGGGCTCGCGGCTGTTTATATTGGGGTGAGCCTCGCTTTTGGACATCAAATGGTGAAATGGGCAGATGTCCGGTTTGCTTATCGATTTGCAGGAGGCCCTAAGCCGAAGGGAAGACCAAAGTACGGGAAGGAACGGTCTGTGTATGAAATAGTCGGCTGGACGCGGCATCTCGTCTCTTATGTCATCGGAGCCGGTCTACTAATTGGGTTATCCTACCTCATCCAAGCACCAGAACGAACGGAAGCACTGATGCAGCTAGCGAGAGTATGGGGAATGGTCTTAGCCATTGATTTCGTCATTAGCATCAGCTATGTGATCTGGCCGAAAAAACACCCGCAAAATATAGCCAGCTAATAAAAAAGACAGGCGAAATCACTCCGCCTGTCTTTTCTTATGATGAAAGCCCTTTGTAAATGGTGTCAATATTCCATTTCATCATCTTATAGTAGCTGTCTCCATCTTCACCTTTCTTTCCAATGGAGTCAGTAAATACTTTTCCTTTAATCGGAACCCCAGTTTCTTCAGATAGGCTTTCAAGGCTGCGTTGATCGACACTTGTTTCAAGAAAGAGCGCAGGCACTTGATGATCTTTGACGAAATGAATGATGCGCTTCATTTGTCCAGGTGTTCCTTCATTTTCTGTGTTAATCTCCCAAATGTAGCCTGCCTTCAGTCCATAGGCATCTGCAAAATACTTGAAGGCTCCCTCACTTGTCACAAGACGCTTTTTGTCTTTTGGCAGCTGGTCGAACTTGTCTTTTGCTTCATCATGAAGCGCTTGAAGCTTTTTGATATAGGCTTCTGTATTTTTTTCGTAATCCTCTTGATGCTCAGGGTCCGCTTTAATAAGTGCATCTCTGGCATTTTTAGCATACAGAATCCCATTTTCGACATTTAGCCAGGCATGGGGGTCCTGCTGGCTTTCCAGTCCTTTTGAAGACAAGTGCTTTACTTTGACGCCTTTACTTAATTCGGCTACAGGTGCATCATCCCCGTCCTTGCCACTCGATTCGAGCAGCTTTTGAAACCAGCCATTCCCTGTTTCAAGGTTTAAACCATTATATAGAACAAGGTCTGCATCCGTTGTATGCTGAACATCCTTTGGCAGTGGATCAAATTCATGTGGGTCTGTACCAATGGGAACAATGCTGTGAATAGAGACGTGCTCTCCGCCTACTTCCTTCACAATGTCATAAAGAATGGAGTAGGTCGTGACGACTTTTAATGTGCCGTCATCTTTGCCGGAATTATTTTGTTTTGTAGAACAGCCTGTGATGACCATAAGGGCAATGAATACTGCGGTCAAACGGATTGCAAATACCTTCTTCATATATGTCCTCCTTTTACATAGACGCTTCCTTTTTTAGCTGCGTTCGTTTTCGTTTAGACCTTAATGATCTCCATAGAATTCCTTGCTTTGGTGAAAGGATAAAGGCACTCCCGAATAAAATGGTCGCAACTAGCACGATAGAAGCGCCAGACGACAAGTTATACGTAAAACTAAGCCCAAGTCCGACGACGGCAGAAACTGCCCCGAAAAATGCAGATAAATAAATCATAATCCATAGCCGGTCTGTTAAGAGATACGCAGTGGCTGCCGGCGTAATAAGCATGGCAACGACAAGAATAATCCCAACAGTTTGCAATGAAGCAACGGTCACAAGGGTCAACAACGTCATGAGAAAATAATGGATCATTCGATTCGGTAAACCGTAAACCGAAGAAATCACCGGATCAAATGAACTAATGAGCAATTCTTTGTAGAAAACGATAACGGCCAGCAGGATAAAAATGCCGATGCCAAGCGTAATCCACATATCAGATGATCGAACAGCTAGAACGTTTCCAAACAAGATATGATATAAATCACTGGAACTTTTCAAAAATGTGATCAAAATGATCCCGATTGAGAAAAAAGCGGTGAAGACAATGCCAATCGCAGAGTCATTTTTAATGCGGCTGTTTTGACTCACGTATCCGATCCCAATCGCTGTTAATACGCCAGTTAAGACGGCTCCGAAGAAAAAGTTAATTCCCAGCATATAAGAGATGGCGACACCTGGCAGCACAGCATGCGATATGGCGTCTCCCATCAATGCCATGCCCCGTAAAATGATAAAGCAGCCAATGACCCCGCAAATAATGCCTACCATCACGGATGTAAATAACGCTTTTTGTAAAAACGCATATTCAAAGAGTCCGGTTAAAAATTCCATTACACGTCTCCTCCTGCTGATTTTAAGAATGGTAGCTGCGTTTCATATGCCTCCAGCATGACCTCTGGGCGAAGGATGTCGTGTACAGGTCCCGCTTTGATGAGTTTTTTATTTAACAGAACGAGATGACTGAAGTAATCATCGGCTTTACTTAAATCATGATGGACCACTAAAATGGTTTTTCCTTCATCCCGTAATTCCTTCAAAATGCGAATCATTGTTTCTTCACTTGCCATATCAATTCCAACAAATGGTTCATCCAAACAGAAGAGCTGTGCGTTTTGCGCAAGTGCTCTTGCAAGGAAGACACGCTGTTGTTGACCGCCGGATAACTCACCAATTTGTCTTTTGGCAAAGTCCTGCATGCCGACTTTTTCTAAACAGTGGTATGCATATGCCCGGTCTTCTTTTTTCGGACGTTTGATCAGGCCAAGCTTCGGATATGTTCCAAGTAGGACGGTATCCAGCACATGAATAGGAAACGTCCAGTCTAGATCATTTCTCTGAGGTACATAGGCGATCTGTTTTCTAACTTGTTTAAAGGGCTGTTCAAAAAAGCGAATATCCCCTTGGTCTTTTTCAATTAAATCTAAACATGCTTTGAGTAAAGTCGATTTACCGGCACCATTTGGACCTATGATTCCTGTCATCGTTCCTTCCTGTATGGAAAGAGAGATGTTCTCTAAAGCATCCTGCCCATGATATGAGACATGAAGACGGTCGATTGTTAAAGCATTTGGCATCTCTTGCGGCCCCTTTCAATCATCATTGCACTTCCTAAAGATATATGCATACATTAAATAATTTTGACTAAAGGATGAAATGATTCTCTAATGCTATTTTGTTTCCTTAGGGAAACTTTTATTTTATTCTAAGCGTCTGTCCTTCTTTTGTAAAGAGAAAAACTATATCTTATTCTGTCAGAGGGCAAATGATCGTTTTTATGTTATGCGCAGAGCGGTGGGCATGAGCTTGGTTTATTGAAAATCCGTGTGACAGAATGGGACACAAAAAAACCAATTATTTCTTCATAAATGATTGACAGAAGATAAGAAATCCTCATATAATAAGGGTAATCCAATATATGAATATATGCTCATATATAAAGTTTTTAATTTTTAATAGGTTGAATCGATCCAGGGAACGTTACTTATCATATAGAAAAAGGTGAGAACATGAAAAAGATGAAGGATGAATACGTATTAAGCGGTCTTGATTGCGGCAACTGTGCACGTAAAATAGAAACAGGTGTCAGCAAAATGGATGGAGTGGAAGCTTGCTCTGTTAACTTTGCGACAGGCACCTTGACTGTGACGCATGCAGATAAGCAAGAAACGATGTCAAAGCGAATTGAAAAAACTGTTCAGTCCATTGAACCTCATGTGAGTGTATCACCGAAAGAAGATGGTCATCATCACGATCATGATCACGGGACGAAAAATTTAAAAACGATTGTGCTGAAATTAATTGGCGGTGCAGTCATTGGAACAGCCGCTTTCTTTATACCTGAAGATGGTATATTAAAGTTCCTTATGTTCTTCGCAGCATATTTACTAGTCGGCGGTGATGTGGTTTTTAAAGCGCTGAAAAATATCGTGCGAGGCCAAGTATTTGATGAGAACTTTTTAATGACCATTGCAACAGTTGGTGCTTTTGTTATTCAGCAATATCCAGAGGCACTGGCAGTGATGCTCTTTTACCAAATTGGAGAGCTCTTCCAAGGGGCGGCAGTGAACCGTTCAAGACGTTCAATTAGTGAATTAATGAATATACGTCCAGAATACGCGAATCTAAAAGTCGGAAATGAAACGAAAAAAGTGAATCCAGAAGAAGTAAAAGTCGGTGACCGTATTGTCGTGAAGCCTGGTGAAAAAATTCCGCTGGATGGGCTCGTTATTGAGGGCTTCTCACTTGTTGATACATCCGCATTAACAGGGGAGTCGGTGCCGCGGGATGTAGAAGCGGGAAAAGAAGTTCTTGCAGGATTTGTGAATCAAAACGGTATACTTGAAATTGAAGTGCAAAAAGAGTTAAGCGAATCGGCCGTGACGAAAATTTTAGATTTGGTTGAGAATGCAAGCAGCCGAAAAGCGCAGACAGAAAATTTCATTACAAAATTTGCGAAATATTATACACCGGCTGTCGTCGTGCTCGCCTTATTGCTTGCCTTTGTGCCGCCGCTTCTTATTCCATCAGCACAATTGTCTGATTGGGTGTACCGGGCACTTGTCTTTCTCGTGATCTCTTGTCCTTGTGCTCTTGTTGTATCCATTCCATTAGGATTTTTCGGGGGAATTGGGGCAGCGTCTAAACGAGGCATCCTTGTCAAAGGCAGTAACTATTTAGAAGCATTGAATTCTGTGAAATATGCGGTATTTGATAAGACGGGCACGCTTACAAAAGGAAACTTTACAGTGACCAATATTGTCACAGCCAGTGACAAGTGGTCAGAAGAAGAGCTGCTTTCTTTTGCAGCACTAGCAGAAGCCCATTCCTCTCATCCTATTGCAGAATCGATTAAAGCGGCGTACAGCTCACCGCTTGATGAAAGTCAGATCGAAGCATATGAGGATATCGCGGGACATGGAATTAAAGCGACCATCAGCGGTTCTCACGTCTTAGCGGGAAATTACCGCTTGATGGAGCGAGAAGGTATTGCGTATGAAAAAGAAAAAAGAAGCGGAACCGTTGTGTACATGGCAATTAACGGTGAGTTTGCCGGATCAATCTTGATCGCAGATGAATTGAAGGACGATGCAATCGAAGCCGTTTCTGCTCTAAAAGCGTCTGGTATTCAAACCGTCATGCTCACTGGTGATGCTAAGCAAGTCGGAACTGCGGTCGCTAAGCAAATTGGCATTGATGAAGTACATGCAGAATTATTACCGCAGGATAAAGTAACGAAATTAGAAGAAATTGATCAGAAAAAAGCGCCTCAAGAAAAGCTATTATTTGTTGGGGACGGCATTAATGATACACCGGTATTAGCAAGAGCAGACATAGGAATTGCAATGGGCGGGCTTGGTTCAGATGCAGCTGTCGAAGCCGCTGATATCGTCATCATGACGGACCAGCCATCAAAGGTAGCAGAAGCCATCGCTGTCGCAAAACGAACAAGAAGGATTGTATGGCAGAATATCGCATTTGCCCTTGGTGTCAAAGGCGTTTTCCTATTACTCGGAGCATTCGGAATTGCGACGATGTGGGAAGCGGTCTTCTCGGATGTCGGTGTCACCGTACTCGCTGTTTTAAATGCGATGAGGGTCATGAAATAAAATTGTAAGGAAAATTTCATGAATACCATCTTTCATAATGGACCCCCTCTTGTTAAAATAGAAGAAGTTGGATAATGGCATTTTTCTAAGCTATTATCCAACTTCTTTTTTAAAGGAATGATAAAGATAAGGTAGGTGCTTATGTGAGTAAGAAAAATAATCAATCTTCATCCATTAAATTTGCTGTCATTTTAACCATTATCGCAGCTCTTCTCATCGGTATATTTGTTGTGATTGGAAACAAGAACAGCCAAGAAGCACAAACAGTTGACAGTAAGCCTTCGATTAAAGGACAGCCTGTCATAGGAGACAAAAACGCAGCGGTGCAAATTGTCGAGTTTGGGGACTACAAATGTCCGTCATGTAAATCATTCGAAACAGACATTTTCCCAAAACTGAAAGCAGACTACATAGATAAAGGCGATGTATCATTTTCATTTATTAACTTGCCACTGCCTGTTCATGGAGATGGCGCAGTGTTAGCAGCACTAGCTTCTGAAGAAGTATGGAAAGAAGATCCAAAAAACTTCTGGGCATTCCATGAAGCTGTCTATCAAGCACAGCCAGATAGTGAAGCAGAATGGGTTACGCCTGCTAAGCTGACTGAATTAGCGAAAAAGACAACAAAAATTGATACGGACAAACTCAAAGATAACCTATCAAAGAAAACGTATCAGCCGCAGCTGAACACAGACGATCAGCTTGTGAACAAATACAAAGTGAATTCAACACCAACGATTTTGATTAACAATAAACAAGTTCAAAACTTCTATGACTATGATGAAATCAAAGAATTAATTGATCAAGAGCTCAAAGGGAAGAAATCATGAAGAATAAGCTTATTTACTTGTACAGTGCTTGGATTGTCTCGATCGTTGCGACGATGAGCAGCCTGTATTTAAGTGAAATTAAGAAGTTTATTCCATGCGATATGTGCTGGTTCCAACGCATTTTCATGTACCCGCTCGTGCTTTTACTTGGAATTGCTACGTTCCGGGGTGATGTCAAAGTGAAGTATTACGTACTGCCTTTGGCTGTGATCGGTGCTGGCTTTTCCATCTATCATTATATGGAACAAAAGATCCCAGGCTTTGCGTCGATTCGCCCTTGCCTCAGCGGTATTCCTTGTTCTGTTGATTATTTGAACTGGTTTGGTTTTATCACCATTCCGCTGTTAGCACTTATTGCATTTATTCTGATCATCATCAGTATGCTGCTGTTAAATGCAAAAGAAGATGAGAGATAGCCTGCTTTTCAGCGGGCTATTTTTTATTTTTGCAAAAAGATAAAATTTAAAGAAAATTTGTATTGCTTTTCGCTTATGTCAGATATACATTAAGGGAGTAGTGTTAGATGATCAGATCATGTAAGGAGATAAGCGGAAAATGGCATGGGAAGTCTTAAGTATCATTGGTATTATCGCATTCGCCATTAGTGGTGCGATAGTGGCAATGGAGGAAGAGTACGATATTCTTGGTGTGTACATTTTAGGGATTGTGACAGCATTTGGCGGTGGAGCGATTCGGAATCTATTAATCGGTCTTCCGGTGTCTGCTTTATGGTCACAGGGCAAGATGTTTACCATTGCTCTTGTATCCATTACGATTGTGTTTCTTTTTCCAAAGCTTTTGCTCAAGCACTGGAGCACATGGGGGAATTTCTCGGATGCGATTGGCTTAGCAGCGTTTGCGATTCAAGGTGCATTATTTGCTGTGCAAAGAGAGCTTCCACTCAGTGCGGTCATTGTGGCAGCCATTCTGACTGGAAGCGGTGGCGGAATTGTGCGTGATTTATTGGCAGGGCGAAAGCCGCTTGTGCTAAAAGCAGAGATTTACGCAGTCTGGGCAGCACTTGGCGGCTTACTCGTAGGACTCGGTTTAGCACAAGGAGAGATTGCTTTGTATTTGCTGTTTCTCATCCTCGTCGTATGCAGGGTTTGTTCCTATCTATTCAAATGGCGGCTTCCCGCTAGGTCTTATTTTTTAAATAAAGGGTAAAACGAGAAAAGAGCGATTTCGCTCTTTTTTTTGTGTTTGATACGAGCTGGATGTCAGCAGGTAATGGAGTTTTCGTGTAAAATAAAAGCAGGGTCTTTTTGTTCATCATTGGAACAATACATATGATGAAAATTTTGTCAGCTGGCTGAATATCTGGATTCAGCCTTTTTTTGCCTAGATGGATTGTTATGTGTTGGTTTCACATTTTGCGGAATACTAAAGAAGCTCCTATGATCGGACGGATGAATCAACTCGAAATGAACACATCTTTGCATGTAAGCAAAACTTGACGAAAAAATTAAAATAGGAGGGACACGTACTAGTGGAGATTTTTTTGGCAGTGCTCGTACTACTTGCACTCATTGCATCATCTAATATTATCAATCGTTTTGTCCCCTTTATTCCAGTCCCGTTAATTCAAGTGGGCTTAGGAATACTGGTGGCAGCTTTTCCTTCAGGTTTACATATTTCTTTAAATCCTGAACTATTCTTCGTTTTATTCATTGCGCCGCTGTTATTTAATGACGGGAAGCGTACCCCAAGGGACGAGCTGTGGAAATTAAGAGCGCCGATTCTTCTGTTAGCCCTAGGATTAGTATTTGCGACAGTCATTGTCGCGGGATATACCATCCATTGGATGATCCCAAGCATTCCGCTTCCAGCCGCATTTGCGCTTGCAGCGATTTTATCACCGACAGATGTGGTAGCAGTCAGTGCTCTTTCCAGCCGTGTGAACATGCCAAAGGGCATCATGAGATTGCTGGAAGGCGAGGGATTAATGAACGATGCATCAGGACTTGTTGCCTTTAAATTTGCCATTGCAGCAACAGTAACTGGCGCTTTTTCAATTGCTGAGGCATCCTTTAGCTTTGTCTTAATTGCCGCAGGTGGTCTATTGACTGGATTTATTCTATCCTTTTTTATCATTCGTTTTCGCTATTTTCTCCGCCGTTTAGGAATGGACGATGTCACGATGCATATCATTCTGCAAATCCTTACACCATTTGTCATCTATTTAGCAGCTGAAGAAATTGGTGTATCCGGTATTTTAGCCGTTGTTGCTGGCGGTGTGACACACGCTATTGAGCAGGATCGAATGGAAGCAAATTTAGCCAAACTGCAAATTGCTTCATCAAACACTTGGAATATTATTTTATTTATTTTAAACGGACTTGTTTTCGTTATTCTTGGATTACAGATTCCTGATGTATCGACAGTGATTTTCCAGGATGAAGCGTTTAATAATATGCAGGTCATCAGTTACATCTTAATCATCACGCTATGTCTCATGATCCTGAGATTCTTATGGGTATGGCTCTTCTGGGCAGGTAACTGGAGTGTAACGAAAAAGCAGAATGTGAAAAAACCGAAGCTGCGTGCTTCGATGCTGATGACATTCTCTGGTGTTCGTGGTGCTGTCACTTTAGCTGGTGCCTTCTCAATACCATTTACGCTTGCGGACGGATCACCATTCCCCGAGCGGCATTTGATTATTTTCCTCGCAGCAGGCGTCATTTTATGTACACTCATTTTAGCTAGTGTATTATTGCCTCTTTTATCTGAGAAAAAAGACAAGCAAATCGCCGTGGATTTGGATACAAAGGTTCAGCATGCGAAACGGAAGCTGCTGAGAAGTGCCATTAAAACCTTAAGAGAAGGAATGAATGAAGACAACAGGGAAGTGTCTCTAGCACTCATTAATGATTACCGAATGAAGCTGCGTAATATCCAGCGTGAGCCGTACCAATTCGGGATGAGAAGACAGGAACGAAAAATCAGATTGCATGGAATTAAAGCAGAACAAATGAAGCTTCAGCAATTAATTGATGAAGAGAAATTAGATAAAGAAGAAGCCTATGAGCTACAGGAGAGATTTCATGAGCTGGAAATGCTGTATTCAAACTCCTTCAAAATTCGTTTTTCAAAAGTGAAGTTCCTGCGCTTGCTTCAATGGCTCCAATTATGGCGACCGAATCAGCTCGTTTCCAGCGGTATTTTAGAAAACGAAGACTCGTACAAGCAAATCCGTAAGAAAACGGCAGAGGCTGCTGTGGACTCGATCAAACAGCATATGACCGATGAAAATAAACAAACGTGTCACCAAGTGATTGGCTTTTACAACCAAGTCATTTATCGATGTGAACACGGTCCAAGCTTCTTTCAGCAAAAAGATCGTTCGTTTGACCGGAAGAAAAAAGAGCTTAACTTCCAAGCTGTACAGACGATTCGAAATGAAATTCAAACTTTGTATGAAAATGGTGAAATCAATCGTGATATTGCCCATCATTTAAGGGAGTATATCAATGATATGGAAGCTGTTCTCTTGACCAATACGTAATGTTGTCATCTTTTCCCCTATGTTTTATGATGAAGAAAGAGAACGAGCAGGGGGAGATCAATGATGGCGTATTATGGAGCAATTGAAGCTGGCGGTACAAAGTTTTGTTGTGCAATTGGCAATGAGTACGGGGACATTCTCGAAGAAATGACGATTCCTACAGAGCACCCAGAAAAAACGTTACAAAAGCTCATCCCATTTTTCGAGCAGCATGACATTGAAGCATTAGGGGTCGGCTCCTTTGGACCGATTTGTGTCCAAAAGGACGACCCTTCTTATGGTTATATCATGAACACGCCGAAAGTAGAGTGGAAGCATTACCCGTTCATCCCAGAGCTAGAGAAGCAATTAGAAGTCCCAGTATCTTTTACAACAGATGTCAATGCGGCAGCTTTAGGTGAATTAACAAAAGGAGCAGCCAAAGGGCTGAATAGCTGTATGTATATCACGGTCGGTACGGGGATCGGTGCTGGCGCTATTGTAAAAAACGAGCTTCTTCACGGTCATTCGCATCCAGAGATGGGGCACATCCTTGTCAGGCAGCATGAATCAGACCCATTTGAAGGAGTCTGCCCAGCGCATGGAACGTGTTTAGAAGGACTGGCAGCTGGCCCAGCGATTGAGAAAAGGTGGGGGAAATCTGCCAAAGAGCTCACAGAGGAAGAAGCAGTTTGGGCACTTGAAGCCGATTATTTGGCGCAGGCACTGATGCAATACTCGCTCATTTTAAGCCCAGAGCGCATCATTATGGGCGGGGGCGTCATGAAGCAAAAACAGCTGTTTCCACTAATTCGAGAGAAGCTTGCTGCTTATCTCAATGATTATGTAGACCTGCCGCCGCTTGATACATACATTGTCTCTCCTGGACTTGAGGACAAGGCAGGCATGACAGGAGCTTTGCTGTTAGCCATCGAAGCGAAGAAAAACGCCTGATAATAGAGTTTTAATGGACAACGTGAGATAATGAAAAAGATGGAATCTATGAAAAAGGTGGTTGTTAAAATGGTTAAAAGCTTGAATGATACCGTAACACTGAATAACGGAGTGGAAATGCCTTGGTTTGGTTTAGGTGTATTCAAAGTGGAGGACGGCAATCAAGTGGTAGATGCCGTAAAAGCAGCCATACGAAACGGATACCGCAGTATTGATACGGCTGCCGTTTATAAAAATGAGACAGGCGTAGGCAAAGCGATTAAAGAATCTGGCGTGAAACGAGAAGATTTGTTCATTACGTCTAAAGTATGGAATACGGATCAAGGCTATGATAAAGCACTGGCTGCATTTGACGCAAGCTTGAATCGATTAGGTCTTGATTACTTAGACCTCTATTTGATTCATTGGCCTGGCCCAAATGCAGAAACATTTAAAGACACATGGCGTGCGCTTGAGAAGCTTTACAAGGATGGGAAAGTGAGAGCCATTGGCGTCAGCAACTTCTACATTCAGCATTTAGAAGAGCTGTTAAAAGATGCTGAGGTTGTTCCAGCCGTGAACCAAGTTGAATTTCATCCGAAACTGACACTTGTCGAACTGCGTCAATACGCAAAAGAAAAAGGCATTCAAATTGAAGCATGGTCTCCGCTCATGCAAGGAAAGCTATTAGATCATGACGTATTAAAGGACATGGCTGCACGCTACAACAAATCTGTTGCTCAGGTCATCTTGCGCTGGGATCTGCAAAGCGGCGTCGTGACGATTCCTAAATCAATCAACGAAGAACGCATTAAACAAAATGCAGATATTTTTGATTTCGAACTTTCAAAAGAAGACATGGAAAAAATCGATGCATTAAACAATAACGAGCGCGTCGGCTCGAATCCAGAGACGATGACGGTTGGGTTTGAATGATAATGCAATAGAATAATGATAAGAACACCTTTCGATAGGCGTAGGAGTGAGACACTTCTATGACTAATAGAAAGGTGTTTTTTTATTAATGAAAGATAATCTATGATCCTAAGAACTCCTTAAATCCACCTTAAATATAATTGGATTTATGGAATTATAATGAAGTATATGGTAAATTATTAACTGTAAATAAAAGGAGGTTAATTATATGAAAAAAGTCATTCTTGGCTTGTCGTTAACTTTGGGTGCCACGATTCTACCTACGACATTTGCCGAAGCAACAAATGTTGGTTTAAGTAAGGAGCAAAAAGTACTTCAAGAAGATTATTCTAGTAGTACCATGTATGTACAAACAGTAAAGGAAACGAATAAAGGTGAGATGTCTACAAGTGCTTCGAAAGTGTATGCTAAAAGGCTAACCACATCTAGAGGGAGCTTTATGGCTTGGTCCAAATCATATGTAGATTGGAAATATTCTTCGGGTAAAGTCAAATCGAGTTCTGGTTCTCAAGATGCGGGCTATGTCTTCCCTAACAAAGTGGTGAAAAATGGGTCTAAAAGATACTATAAGGGATCTAAACTTCATAAATGGGCACATAAAACAACCCTTAAATTTGGAACACCCACTCCGTGGGGAGATGTTACCTTTGTGAGTAACTCTTTTACAGATCGAGTTTGGGTTAATGGAAAAGGGAAACATGGTTGGGATTAATATAATAGATTAATAGAAAAGGCGCTACTTAAGAACTATTTACAAATCATAGTAGCGCTGTTTAAATATTATAAATAATCTCAAAAAATACTAAGAGGGGTTTTTGGAAAATGATCGATGTAAAAGGATTGACAAAAACATATCGACATCAGCCTGTATTTGAAGATTTACATATTCAAATAAAACATCAAAAAATAAATTTCATCATGGGCAAGAATGGATCCGGAAAAACAACTTTTATGAAATGCTTACTCCAATTAGAACACTATGAAGGGGAAATCTTGTATAACGATCAGCCAATTGACCAAGTAAGAAATGAGATTCAGGTGATGTTTGATGATACTCCACTCTATTTAAATCTAAACGGTTATCAAAATATAAGATTATTGTTAAATAGCCCTGTTGATCAAAAAAAGTGTGATGAACTGGCAAGAGAATACCTGCCACATGAGATTCTCAAGAAAAAGGTCAAACATTACTCATATGGACAAAAAAAGAAGCTAAGTTTCATATTCATTGCCTTAACAAAACCAACATATTTATTCTTAGATGAGATATCAAATGGTTTAGATTATGGAACAATGATGGAATTAAAAGCAATGATTAAGAAATGGTCTGAAGACATGACGATTATTGCTACAGGTCATCAGTTTGAATTTTATTCATCTATTGTGGATGAATTGTTTATTTTAAAAGACAAATCAATGATTCAAATCCATGACTTTCAGGAAAAAGGAGAGGATTTGGGTGACATCTATCAAACATATCTTTAAATTAATGAAAAAAGAGTTTTTATATCAATATTATGCAAAAGCATTTCTTGTCTTGTTCATTCCATTAATGCTGATTTCGTTATGGAATGTATATGCTCAATATGAAACAACAAAATCCAACTATGCCCAATATGTAAAAACAGAAAGTGAATACAAAGAGCTCGGGATTGATATTAAGAAGGCTTTGACGATGCCAGTCAACATAGAAGAAGGAGAACTAGCCGGAGCTGAGGGGGAAGTTGTAGAAAATGTCTTGAAATATGATTATGAGCAGTTTATTCATTCACTTCATTTGATGGAACCCACTCAAACGATTTCAACAACTTTAGAATGGATGGGATTTATCTTTTATCCTCTCGTATTTGGTTTATATGCTATTTATTTATCAACATATGATTTTAAATATAAAACGCTGAAAATAAAGGCAGTTCGATATCAGTGGAATGATGTATTGTTTTCTAAGCAATTATCTCTGTATGTCATCATTCTATTATTGATTCCTATTCTTTCTCTTATTTCTTATATAGCTAGCCATATCTTTTATTCTGCCATATCAAATGATATATCTGTTCAATTGTTTACATATAAAGATAGTAATGAACATTCTATATTGCTTCAATTCATGTTTGTTGTTTGTACTAGTTGGTTATTTAGTACAATTGTTTTTTATTTAGGCAGTTTATGTCGAAGTTTTATATTATCAGGGATCATCTATATGGTCTATTTTTTACTGATCCCTAACTTAGGTGTCTTTGATTTAAAAAACATGGTCGCCAACTTAGCTTTGCACCTTTTTTCGTTTAAAGGAAACTACCAATTATTTGAGCCTATTCCCATGAATATAACCACCATTCTGATTAGTATTTCATTGCTATTCTACCTGTCATCTTTGATGACTTATACTATTGTAAAACGTCAAAGTAAATATGTAGTCTAAATCCCCCTATTCTCATATAGAGGGATTTTTTATGTACTGCTTCTTCGCACAGCCAAGAGCATAATAAAAGATAAAATCACAATACAAATCGTCCATGCCCAAGCAAGCTCCATTCGTCCAGAATCAATCGCCACATAAATAGCGGTTGGGAGTGTTTGGGTTTTTCCTGGGATGTTGCCGGCAAACATTAAGGTCGCTCCGAATTCTCCAAGGGCTCTTGCAAAGCTGAGGATGCTGCCTGACAAGAGGGATGGCAGGGCAAGAGGTACCGTAATATAGGCAAAGACTTGGAATGAATGAGCGCCATCTACTTTTGCAGCCCCTTCAATATCTGACTCAACTGTAGAAAAGCCAGCCTTTGCTGATTGATACATGAGCGGGAATGCCACGACTGTCGAAGCAATGACCGCCGCCCACCATGTGAAAATGACCGGCTGATGGAAAATCCATTCAATCACGCCCCCTATTACACTATGCTTTCCGAATACGACGAGCAATAAAAAGCCAACGACTGTTGGCGGGAGAACGAGCGGCATCATCAGGAGCGTTTCCACAATCATTTTCCCTTTAAAAGTTGTTCGCTTCATCCAGAAGCCAATCGTTGTGCCAAAGACAGTGGCCAACAGTCCGCTAACGATGGCCACTTGAACGGACAGCCAAATGGGTGATAGAAAGTCTTCAGTGAGCATAGGCATTACGACACTTGAAAGCCGTATTTCTTAAAAATGGATGTGGCTTTATCAGATTGAAGAAATTGAAAAAAGGCCTTGGCTTCCGTTAGATGTTTTGTCCCTTTGACAATCCCTACTGGATATATAACCGGGGAGTGCATGTCCGAATTTGCCTCAGCTGTAATCTTTACCTTTTTGGAGACGAGGGCGTCTGTTTTATACACAACACCTGCTTCGACATTTTCAGTTTCAACGTAGCTTAGAACTTGTCGTACATCTTTGGCATAGACAGCATTCTTTTTCACTTGGTCCCATATGTTCAGTTTTGTGAAGATCTCTTTTCCATATGTACCAGCAGGAACCGATTCAGGTGTGCCAAGAGCAATCTTTCCTTTTATGTGCTGGACGTCTTGAAAGCTTTTAATAGAGGAAGAGCCATCTTTTGGCACAATAAGGACTAGCTCATTTTGTATGGCGTCCTTGATATATTCTCGGTCAATGTCTCCAGATTGAACAAGTTCATCGAAGGGCTCTTCAGCTGCTGAGAAAAAGAGATCCGCTTTTGCTCCTTGAGCGATTTGCTGCTTCAATGCGCCGGATGACCCGAAGTTATTCGTTAATGTCACATGTGGATGCTGTTTGTGAAAGGAGGCTTCAATTTCCTTTAGTGCATCCTGAAGACTTGCCGCTGCTGAAATCACAAGCTCTGTTTTTTTATTCGAATTAGATGGCTTCATCTCTGTTTGGCATCCACTCAGAAGCAAACATATGGAGATGAAGGCTAAGAATATATACTTCATGTTCACACCTCTTATCATTCAATATCATGTAGTTCCCTTTATTATAAGCAAACTTATTTGAGCATTCATAGGCTTTCAATAAAAAGAGAAAAGAAAAAGCCGCCAAATGGCGACTTTCAGCGTGACGACGAAGGAGATCGTTCTATCCTGTTTACTGCTGATAAAAACGCAGCAAATTCCCATTGATCACCTTGTCTGATAAGGAGAGCTCTTTATTGGCTTTTTCGATATAAGGCTGACATACCTCATCCTGCTTCACGGGTTCTTTTGTTTTTTGATCATAGCAGGTGTTTTTTGTATAGAGATAATCATCTGTAATAAAGTTACCGTTTCTCAGTACAGCGAAAGGCGTCCGTTCATTTGAAAATAAATCATTGCCGAATTGAATGGAATCCTTCGTTTCAATCCCTAGTAAGTGAAGAAGTGTTGGCTTTACGTCTATTTGACCAGCTGTTTCAGAAATCGTCTGCGGTGCTTGATCCGTGACACCAGGAATGTAAATTAAAAAGGGAACACGCTGCAGTTTGACCGCATCAAACGGTGTGATTTCCTCTTTATTGAGCAACTGTGCCATTGCCTCATGATGTGCCTCAGAGATGCCATAATGGTCACCCATGAGGACAAACATCGTATTGTGATACAATCCTTCTTCTTTCATACGGTCAAAAAATGTCTTAATTGCTTCATCTTGATAGCGGACGGTCGTCACATAGCGATTTAAAATGGTACTGGACGAATCATATTCATCAATAAACTGATCCTTCGGGTCAATTTCAAATGGAAAATGGTTGGTCAAAGTAATAAACGTACTGTAATAAGGCTGCTTCAACTTTTTTAAATGATCAACGGATTGATCAAAGAAGTCGATATCCTTTAAGCCCCAGCCAGTGGAATTCAGTTCATTGACATGATATGAATCGACATCATAAAAACGATCAATTCCTAGAGATTCATACATCACATCACGATTCCAAAACGTTTTATTATTTGCATGAAATTGGACGGATTCATAGTTTTCTTTTTTCAACTGCTTGTATAACGTGTCATATTCATTGTCACTTGCTGTGAAAAAGACAGCGCCGCTACTAGAAGGATAGAGGGAATTAGCGACAATAAACTCTGAATCGGACGTCTTCCCCTGCTCTGTCTGCTGATAAAATTCATCAAAATAAAAACTCTTTTTAGCCAATTGATTTAAAAAGGGAGTGATATATTGTCCATTTACCTTTTGGTTCATGACAAATTGCTGCGTGGATTCAAGTGAAATGAACACAACGTTTTTGTCTTTAGCAAGTCCGAAGTACTCTTCGTTTGGTCCGCTGTAATCAGCCTTTGTGTAGTTTGCTACAGTAGAAAGCGTATCTTCATCTGCAAAGGCCTTTTGTCCAATGCGTGCCGTTTGGGCAGCACCGTCATACAGATGGAATTGGAACAGCCCGAGGTTTCTGACAATGACTTCACGATCATAAGAGCTTGTCAGAAATCGAGGGTGATCCATCATAGCTGAGCTGACATGAAACAATAGGAAGCTGCAACAGATCGCATAATATGTTTTGATCGTCTTGTATGACGCTTTTGGGACTAATGGTTTGCGCTTGAGCAGCCAAGCAAGTACAACAAAATCAACGAGCATCAGCACAAAGAGCGGGTGGAATAATTCCGTCATACTGCTGCCCATATCTCCCATGTTCTTCGCTTGGAATAGCACGGGAATGGTAATGAAATCAATGTAAAAACCATAAAAGATCGTATTCGATATAAGAATCGCCGTAAGAATAAAATTTGCAGTCAATAAAAAGACCTTTTGTTTGGTTTCATTTAAAAAAAGAGCTATCCCAAACAAAGGGAGTAGAAAGCTAAGTGGATTGATCAAAAGCAGCCATTCATGAAACAGATTGGCCGTTCGTATGTGAAATCCTAGTTGATAAATGATGTATGTTTTCATCCACATGAAGAGGATGGAATACACTAAAAACCAGTGATTTTTGAAAAACGCTTTCATTTATGTATCTCCTCATCATTCTGTATTCAGCTGCAAGGCAAAAACACTTATCTTAAACCTACTAAAAAAATGAGGAATGATCAATTGATATCTTATTTTTTCGCAAAACTCTTTTTTATTCTGTTAGAACTGAATGGGGATAGATATGCCGCAGATGACGGCGATGTAATAGCAGGTGACGACAGTGAGAGCAGCTAGTACGACTTGTTCTCCTGTGCTGCCTGTTTTGACATAGAAGGGGAGACGCACTTTAATGGAAGCTGGAAATAAAAATTTAATGCCGTTTACTGTTCCAGCATCAAGGATAAGGTGGCTCGTCATTCCAACTAGTAAACCGATACTTAGGCTGTCATTTGGTATATATGTTGTCGCGAGAAAATAAATGATCAGCAGAAATAATAAACTGTGAGTGAACGTGCGATGACCGAATACGCTGCTGATCATTGCCGAGAGCAGCGGAAATTTTCTACCGATTTTACTTTTTGTATGGCAAAGGTCGGGGATCAAAGCACCTGCTGATCCAGCTGCAGCCATGATGACTGGGTCAAATCCGTAGTAGTAGGCGACGGCTGTTGAGGCGGCGATTCCGCCCATAATATGTGTTTTTCCTGTCATGATGCGTACTCCTGTTCTATCTTTTGTTCAAGTACCCACTATATCAAGGGTGAATTCATTCAGCAAGGCTTATTTCTAAAGAAAAAGAGGACAAAAGGGTTGGCTGGTTGGAAAAACATTCTATAATAAGGGGGAAGTCATGTTGATACTAACGATAAGGATGCGATTCGGATGGGTAATGCAGACATTTTAAAAGAAATTGTTCTTGTACATTATGAAGTCAGCCGTAAATTAAACCGCAAGTTACTTGAGTTAGAAAAAGACATCACGCCTCCGCAGATATATGCTCTTTCTATTTTGATACAAGGCAAAGTATCACATGCCGAAGAGCTGAAACAAAGACTCTCTTTAAACCCAGGTGCAGCCTCCATTGCACTCAATAAATTATGTGAGCAGGGCTATATTCAGAGAGAACGGGACAAAGACGACCCCTCGCTCGTCCGTTTAGAAGCCACCGAAAAAGGGCAGGCGATTTATGAGAAGCATACACGTCTTTTCGGAAAGGTGATTCAGCATATGATGTCAGACTTCACAAAGGAAGACTTAAAGACCTTTTTGACGTACCTGCAAAAAATGAGACAGACCTTTCATGATGATTGAGCCTTTCCACTTTGTATAATGCGGCGCACTGTAGTACAAATTAAACAGGCAACCGCATTTTATGAAAAGGGAGGAAACAGCGATGTCATTTTTCCAAAAGGATAAAAAGGCGAAAAGCGAGAAAGACCACAAGCAAGTAGATCAGCTGTTAGAAGAAGCAAGCAAAGAGCTAGCAGGCGATCCGCTTCAGGAAGCTGTACAAAAGAAGAAAAACAATGATCAATAAGCAGGTATAGGGCAGAGAAATGATTCTCTGCCTTTTTTCTATGTTTTTCCCTTTGACAGAAGTGAGAATGTTTGATAACCTTCGTGTAGTAAAAATGAATAGAAATCCTCACGCTATGTCTCAGTGAGGTAGAGGTTGCGCGGATGATGAGTCACTCATGGGAGAGATGGAATCGAAGATCATGAGAAAAAAGGCATCAGCGCCGAAGTGTAGAGAGAGCTCCAACTTTCTTTATGCTGGGTCTGCATTGAATAAATGCAGGACTGCCACGTCTTTGAAGCGTGGAGGGCTATCCGGAGATCAAGGTGTATGTTTTAAAAAGCATGGACTGTTGTTCAGGCTTTTTTTTATGTTCTGAGTACCGAAGATAAGGGTATGCTGTTAAGAAAGTGACCCATGATGAACATAAAGAATACAAGTCATTGCTTCACAAATATATCAATGAAGATACTGCCGGGTCTGGTCCGAAGTGAATATAACGGAGGTACGGAAATGGAACAGACAAAAAAATGGGGTTTTTGGTTATTGACGGCTTTTGTCGTCGGAAATATGGTAGGTTCAGGCATCTTTATGCTGCCAAGTACGCTTGCCCAGCATGCGAGTCCTTTAGGTGTGACGATGGCATGGCTTGTCACAGGTGGCGGTGTGCTGATGATTGCACTTGTTTTTGGGCATTTGTCCATTCATAAGCCGCAGCTAACGGCTGGACCACAAAGTTATGCAAGAGCGCTTTTTAACGATCCGAAAAAAGGGAAAGCGGCCAGTTTTACAATGGTTTGGGGATATTGGGTAGCAAGCTGGATTAGTAATGTCGCGATTATTACGAGTCTTGCCGGTTATTTAACGACATTTTTTCCTATTCTCACAGTGAAGACGGAGATTTTCACCTTTGGAAAAGAAGCGATCACACTTGGTCAGCTGACAACATTTATTGTATGTACCATTCTTCTTTGGGGAACACATACTATCTTAATTACAAGCTTAAGTGCTGCAAGTAAATTAAACTTTATTACGACCTTTTCAAAGGTACTTGGATTCGTCCTTTTTATTGTTGCGGGATTATTTGCATTCCAAACGGCATTATTTGAACATTATTACTTCCCAGTTGCAGCAAAAGGCGAAGGAATGCTCGGACTTGGAGGCCAAATTCATCATGCGGCCATTTCCACACTATGGGCATTTATTGGCATCGAATCTGCTGTCATTTTATCAGGAAGAGCGTCCTCGCAGCGCGATGTGAAACGTGCAACGATTACAGGTCTTTTAATTGCACTTTCTATCTACATGGTTATTACTTTGATTACAATGGGCGTCCTACCGCACGATCAGTTGCAAGGCTCAGATAAACCATTCGTTGACGTGCTTCAGCTCATTATAGGACCGGCTGGCGGAATTGTAATGGCATTGCTTGCGATTATTTGTTTATTTGGTTCGATGCTCGGCTGGATCTTACTTGGTTCAGAAGTACCGTATCAAGCAGCAAAGGCTGGCGATTTCCCGGCAGTATTTGCAAAAACAAACAAAAAAGGCAGTCCTGTTTTTGCTTTAACGGTTACAAACATTATGTCACAGCTGTTTATTTTCTCAGTGATGTCTCGTACGATTAATGAAGCTTTTACCTTTTTAACGACATCAGCGACACTTGCGTATCTCATTCCGTATATTGTGTCTTCGATCTATAGCTTTAAAGTCATCATGCAAGGTGACACGTATGATCTTCAAAAAGGGAAGCGAACAAGAGACGGAATCATTGCACTTGTAGCGATGGGGTATTCCGCTTGGGTCATTATTTCTGGAACAGCTGATTTGAAAACATTTGGACTTGGCATCGGTCTGTTCTTAGTAGGTATTTTGCTTTATCCATTCATGTCAAAAGGATTTGCCAAAGGAACAGAATAAGGGAAACGTTTCTTCACTTGTGGAGAAACGTTTTTTTATGATGCAGATGTTAAACGGTCCACAATAAACTCAAGCTGTCCTTCTAGTGACACTGGGTCATTAAAGAAGTAACCGACAGGATCGATTTCAAATACGTGTTTATTTTGTACAGCAGGAAGTGATGCCCAAATGCTGCTTTCATACACCTGGTCTCCTTTACTTTTTGAACCGCTCCATGGACTAGTGAAAATATAGTCGCCTGCGTATTCTGGCAGCTTTTCAAGGGAAATGTTTGCATAGCCGACCCCGCTGTCGATGGCATCTTTTTTAACTGCCTTTGGCGCACGTAATTTCAACTCGTCATAAATAATTTCGCCTCCGCGTGCAAAGGTGTTTCCAAAGATATAGATACCTTTATCAAAAGGTGACACGATTGAAACGGTTTTGCTGCCGATCGCTTTTGTTACTCTAGGCTTTACCTCAGCAATTTTGGTGTCCCATTTCGTGATCCATTCTGCTGCTTTTTTCGGTGTACCTGTCATTTTACCGAATTCTTTTAGCTGATCTTTAAAGGAATATTGATTGTATTTAATGGCAACGGTTGGCGCAATTTTTTTGTATTGATCAAATTTCTCGTCTTCTCCCCAAGCGATAATCATATCTGGATTCAAAGCGGCTACTTTTTCGACAGAAGGGGTTGTTCCAAGGTTTTTAACACCATCCGCTTTTCCTTTATAGAAAGGGTTTTTAAAGATGGGGGCAGTTGTAGCAATCGGTGTCTTGCCAAGTGTCACGAGGTCTCCGTAGTAGCTTTCTGCCAGAAGAACAATTCGTTTCGGATCTTTAGGGAGTTTAACTTCACCTTTGACATCTTGATAAGTGATTGTGTCATTCTGGTTGGCGCCAGATTTTTTATTTGAAGTGCTGCCGCAAGCAGCTGTAAACAGCATAAGAATGGCTAAGGAAATCAAAAGAAATCCAGATCGTTTTTTCACAAAGATTCTCTCCTATTCACTTTATTGTGATAATGATTCTCAATTTCAATTGTATCGTAACATGATGGGATGAAAAATGCATCGGCTATTTTAGGTCCTAAAGAAAAATGGTAAATTTCTCACGGTTTTTTGATGAAAATAAAGAAAATGTTCAGAACAATGATTTCAAAAAGAAAAGAAAGTGATATACTAGACTTCGAGATTGATAATCATTATCACTAATGAGGAATAGATTTGAACGGAAAGGAAGAGACTGGTTTTGGGCTCACAATCGAATAAACAGCTGCCGGCCAAAGACGATGCAATGGATATTGTCACAAAGCCCTTTGGAACAGCAGCTGTTGTCATCATAGGAATCATCGCTTTAGCATTTGGTCTTTTTTTATCGGTATCATTAGGAGCGGCAAACATTCATTTGCACACTGTGTGGGAAGCCATTTTTTATTTTGATCCACAACAAACTTCACATCAAATCATCCGGGAATTAAGGCTGCCTCGTACAATTGGAGCAGCACTCGTCGGTGCCTTTTTAGCCGTATCGGGGGCTATTATGCAAGGCATGACAAGAAATGCGCTTGCGTCTCCTGAAATTATGGGTGTGACAAATGGCTCTGCATTTGCGATTGCCATTGCGTTTGCTTTTTTCCCAGGACAATCTTCTTTTACATTAATTCTTTGGTCATTTGTTGGTGCGGCACTCGCTGCCTCTATTGTGTTTGGTGTCGGTACTCTTTCAAAAGGTGGATTGACCCCAGTGAAGCTCGCACTAGCTGGTACGGCTGTTGGGGCACTTTTAAGCTCCATCTCCTCAGCAATTGCCATCCGGTTTGACGTCGCTCAAGACATGAGCTTTTGGTATGCTGGCGGCGTGGCTGGTGTGAATTGGAGCAATATTAAGGTCATCATTCCAGTTGCGGTTGCGGGGCTGATCATCGCAATGATTCTTGCCCGCTCGATCACTGTTCTCAGCTTAGGTGATGAATTGGCAAAAGGGCTTGGACAGTACACGAAAACTGTCAAGGTACTTGGAATATTGGTCGTCATTCTTCTAACAGGTGCTGCTGTCTCAGTGGCCGGTTCTATTGGCTTTATCGGGCTTGTGATTCCTCATGTCACTCGTTTCTTGGTCGGAGTTGACTATCGATGGATTATCCCATGCTCAGCTATTTTAGGGGCGGTTCTGTTAATTTATGCAGACATTGCTGCAAGGCTGGTCAATGCCCCATTTGAAACGCCAGTCGGTGCCATTACTGCAATTATAGGCGTTCCTTTCTTCTTATATTTAGCTAGACGTGAAAGGAGCGGGATTTAGATGGAAATGGTGCAGCAGGCAAAGAAAAAGAAATACAAACGAACGATGCTCATGATCTTTTTGGCGATCGTGGCTGTGTTCCTTATTAGTTTAAATACCGGAGAAATTCGCATTTCTCCGATGGATACATTGAAAACATTTTTTGGATTCGGAAGTGAAATGGATGAGCTTGTATTATTCGAGTTCAGACTTCCAAGAATGGTCATCGCTTTACTTGTTGGCGCTTCTATCGCTGTATCAGGAGCGATTTGGCAAGGTGTTTCTCAGAACGGTTTAGCCGATCCAGGCATTCTTGGTGTCAATGCGGGCGCAGGCTTTGCAGTGGTTTTGTTTATTTTTGCTTTCCAAGGTACGATGTCAAACCTAGGTGATTTTACGATCTTTGTACTGCCGCTCTTCGCTTTTGTAGGTGCAGGCTTTGCTGCATTTCTCATCTATGTGTTAGCGTGGAAAAAGGGCATCACACCTGTTCGTTTGATCTTAACTGGTATTGGCGTCAATGCTGCATTTTCAGCAGCGATTGTGGTGATTCAATTAAAAATGAGCCCAAATGATTTTAACCAAGCCATTGTGTGGTTATCTGGAAGCATTTGGGGCTCAAGCTGGACGTATGTCCTGGCTGTCCTGCCATGGATGCTGATTTTCCTTGTATTAGCGGTTGTAAGAGCACGCTACTTAAATATCATGAATTTGGGTGACCAGCTTTCCTACGGCTTAGGGATTTCGGTTCATAAAGAAAGAAGCTTTTTTATGCTGATTGCTGTTGCATTAGCAGGTGCTAGTGTCGCTGTTGCAGGTAGTATCTCGTTCTTAGGGTTAGCCGCACCGCACTTGGCGAGAAAGCTTGTTGGACCAAAGCATCAAGGAATGATACCAGCCTCCGCGTTGATTGGCGCATTGTTATTATTACTGGCAGATACACTTGGCCGCGTCATACTTGCACCATCAGAGGTGCCAGTTGGTCTTGTCGTTTCGGCTTTAGGCGCACCTTACTTCATTTACTTATTGATGAAAACGAACTAAGAAGGAAGGAGAGTACAACATATGAAATCGCTCGAAACAGAAAAGCTTTGTATTGGCTATAATGACCGTTTGATTGTAGACGATTTAAATATCAGTATCCCAAAAGGCAAGGTGACGACATTGATTGGACCGAATGGGTGCGGGAAATCAACGATTTTAAAAACAATGTCCCGTATCATGAAGTCCAATCAAGGAGCTGTTTACTTAAATGGCCAGGCCATCCATCAAACGCCAACAAAAGAAATTTCAAAACAAATGGCGATCTTACCGCAGACTCCCGAAGCACCAAGCGGGCTGACAGTCTATGAGCTTGTGTCATATGGACGTTTCCCGCATCAAAATGGATTTGGACGCTTATCAAATGAAGATAAACGAATCATCAGATGGGCACTTGAAGAAACGGGTATGATTGCTTTTCATGACCGGCCAATTGAAGCACTTTCTGGTGGACAGCGTCAGCGTGTATGGATTGCGATGGCACTTGCCCAGGAAACAGAACTGCTTCTATTGGATGAGCCGACGACGTATTTGGACCTTGCACATCAGCTCGAAATTCTTCAGCTGTTAGAACGGTTAAACAGAGAGCAGGGACGAACTGTGTTGATGGTCATTCATGATTTAAATCATGCGGCACGTTTTTCTCATTACATGATTGCCCTCAATCAAGGAAAAGTTATCAAAGATGGGTCGCCTCATGAGGTCATGACCAAAGAGGTGCTTGGTCAGGTATTCCACATTGATGCAGAAATTGTACTTGATCCTAGAACAAATAAGCCGATCTGTTTAACATATGACTTAATGAATCATGAAAGAAAGCTAGAAGCTGTGAATGGATAATAGATGGACAAGGAACTCGGTGTGACTACCGGGTTTTTTTTGTCCTCGAAAATACCTAGTGTTTCCATTTTCTCCAGTTGATATTTTTCGCTTTTATGCAGAAAAGAGGTACTTTTTTACTTTAGACAATGGTAATATACGGTTAGAGATCATAGCTAGAAAGGAAAGAGATGCGTGGAAACAGCAAAAATATTGATTGCAGATGACGAAGAAGCAATTGTCAAAATGGTTGAACGCGTATTAAAAAAAGAAGGATTCAAGCATATATATAAAGCCTACCATGCAGATGAAGCATTAGATATTGTCAAAAACGAGGACATCCACCTCTTACTTCTAGACGTGATGATGCCTGGTAAGTCTGGCTTTGATGTTCTTCCTGAAATGAGAAAATATACGAAAGCGCCCATTTTCTATTTAACTGCAAGAACGTCTGATGTAGATAAACTGACCGGCTTTGCGCAGGGGGCAGATGATTACATTACAAAACCATTTAACCCGCTAGAGCTAGTGGCTAGAATTAAGGCTCACTTAAACCGAACTTATATCTCCTTGCAGGAAGACCAAGATGATGCCCAAAGCCGATATGAATATGCCCATTTCTCCTATCATCCTCATTCAGCCGAATTGAAAGTAAGAGGAGAGGTGACTGCATGCTCAGCCCAGCTTCTCTCCTTGCTGAAGTACTTTTGTGATCATCCGAATGTGGTTCTTTCAAAAGATCAAATCTATGAGAAAGTATGGGGCGTCCCATCATATGGTGATAACAACACCGTGATGGTTCATATCCGAAAGCTGAGAGAAAAGATCGAGTTAGATCCGAGTCAGCCAGAATATATTGTGACGATCCGTGGTATGGGCTATAAATTTATACCGCACCCAGCAAAGGTTCTTAAATAATTTATGAATTTACGAGCAAAACTCTTCTTTCACTTTGTTGGACAAATGTTTATTGTGATTGCCATTTTGATCATCGGAAATACGTTCTCTGATAATTTATATTTAAAAAAATACTACGAGAACATGGCTGAAACCGGTTTAACAAAAGCTGATGGAGATACACTCATGAGCTGGCTTTATTTTAACGAGGATGGAGAAATGGAAGCTGATGATCAGCTGAAACAAGCAGTGAGAAAACGAGACGGCTGGCTGCAAGTCATTGATTCAAAAAAACACAACGTCTATAGCTATCACCGCCCTAAGTCCATTCCAACTTCCTATCAAAAGGATGAAATGATCAAGATCTTTGAAAAAAGACAATTCAAAGATTATAAGATGTACTTCTGGCCAATTGAGATTGATCAAAAAAGCTTTATCGTGCTATATGGGTTTAAAACAAACAGCACAAAGGTCGCCAATTATCTGAAGCAGCACGAGAAAGACTTGGCTGCACTCTCTCAATATTCGGTTGAAACGAAAGAATTCTTGAAGAGAATGAATGGATCGGTGCATCTGTTCAATGATGAAGGGGAATATTTACAAGGTATTCGAGCCAATACCAATTTGAAACATGAGGTAACAGATGTTGAACTGCTCAAGTATCAATCAAAGCCTTGGGAGTTTAGAAGTGATCTGTCTTATATCAGGGTGAATAAAAACCGGTATATCATTATTTCTGTACCAAATAAAGTATACAGCCCAGATGGATTATACGATAAAGAAACAGACGCTTTAAACCAATATACGACCATCTTAATTGCAGGTCTTGCGATTACGATTATTATCGTCATGACATTATGGTACTCGTATCGCTATGGACTGCCGATCTATCACATTATCCGCTGGCTGATTTTCTTATCTAGAAATAAATTACAGGAACCAACAAATAGAAAAGGAATTCCAATCAGTAAAAATAAAAAAGGTCGTATTAAGCGGGAATACCGATTATTTGAGGATATTCTAAAAACAATGGATCAGCTCACGCTTACATTAAAAGAGAATGAAGCAAACCGAAGAAAAATTCAAACCACAAGGGAAGAATGGATTGCAGGATTGTCGCATGATTTGAAAACACCCCTTAGTACGATTTACGGCTACGGGCTCATGCTTGAATCTGATCAATATCAATGGTCCAAGGAAGAAGTCATGGAAATGGGACAGGTGATTCGTGAGAAATCAGAATACATGTCGACCTTGATTGAAGATTTAAACCTTACGTATCGATTGAAAAATGGGGCCTTGCCTATTAATCGAAAGCCGGTCGAGCTGGGTGAATTTTTAGCCTCTATTATGGACGAGTTTTCAAGAAGCTCTTTTTCTGAGGATTTTTCATCCTCTTTTGAAGATCAAACTAACGGTGTCATCTTTGAGATCGACAAAGCTTGGTTCAGACGAGTGATTGAGAACCTGCTGGCGAATGCAGTCAAGCATAACCAAAAAGGCACGCATATTACAGCTGTTTTGTCTGAAACAAATGAAGAAGTTCGGATCGAAATGAAAGACAACGGATGCGGAATGGCACAAGAAACGGTCGATCACTTATTTAACCGCTACTATAGAGGGACAAATACAAATGACCCAACGAATGGAACAGGGCTTGGTCTGGCAATAGCAAAAGAGCTTGTCTTGTTGCATGACGGTGATATTCAAGTAGAAAGTGAACCAGGTGCTGGAACAACTATTGCGATTATCCTAAAAAAATCACCTCCTGTAAAATAGCCAAAAAACGATTTTCCTTTCTTAAGGAGATCGTTTTTTCCTGTTTTAGGATTGAAATCATCTTTGTAAACGATTACAATTAAATTGTTAACGTGAACAAATTATTTTCATACGATAAGAGGGATGGGGGAATTTGATGAAAGCCTTTTTAGATGAGCAGTTTTTACTAAACAGTCCAACGGCGGAAAAGTTATACCATGAGTTTGCAAAGGATCTTCCAATCATAGATTACCATTGTCATTTAAGTCCTAAAGACATCTATGAAAATAAAACCTTCCGAAATATTACCGAGGCATGGCTTTATGGAGATCATTACAAATGGCGTGCCATGAGAGCAAACGGCATCCCTGAAACGCACGTCACGGGGGATGCATCTGATTATGATAAATTTTTGACGTGGGCGAAGACCGTCCCTATGACCATAGGAAATCCGCTCTATCACTGGACCCATCTAGAACTGAGAAGGTATTTCGGAGTCGAATACCTATTAAATGAAAAAAATGCAGATATCATTTGGCAGAAAATCAATGAAAAGCTGCAAGGAGAGGGATTTGGGGCGAGAGACTTCATCATGAAATCAAACGTTGAAACCGTTGTGACAACAGATGATCCGGTCGATTCACTTCAATATCATCAAAAACTGCGGGAAGAAGGATTTTCTGTACAAGTGCTTCCAGGGTTTCGACCTGATAAAGCACTCGATATAGCGAATGATCTGTTTGAAAAATATGTTCATGAGCTGGCAGAGGCTTCAGCTATCCCAATACAATCCTACCAAGACTTCTTGAATGCCCTCCGTGCGAGAATTGATTTTTTCCATGAACACGGCTGCTTGATCTCGGATCATGCCATTAATGAAATGACATATGAAGAAACGACACAAGAAGAAGTGGAGACCATCTTTCATAAAAGAATGTCTAATCATCCATTGACGGAAAAAGAGAAGATTAAATTTAAAACAGAGACATTCATTATGCTAGGTCAGGCTTACTGTGAGCGTGGCTGGGCAATGCAGCTTCATATCAATGCACTTAGAAACAACAATACGAAAATGTTTGAGAGGCTTGGACCAGATACGGGGTACGATGCGATGAATGACGAAGACATTGCAAAGCCGCTTTGCCGAATATTAGATCGTTTAGAACAAGAAGATGCATTGCCAAACACGATTCTGTATTCCTTAAATCCAAGGGACAATGTAGTGATATCAACATTGGCTGGAAGCTTTCAAGA
Source organism: Bacillus sp. FSL M8-0266 (assembly GCF_038613425.1). NCBI lineage: Bacteria > Bacillati > Bacillota > Bacilli > Caryophanales > Bacillaceae > Bacillus > Bacillus sp. FSL M8-0266. The sequence goes on along the minus strand of NZ_CP152015.1, from coordinate 3,081,315 downwards.
CGGGAAGACACCTGGGAAGATGCAGCACGGCACAGCTTGGTGGTTTAATGATACGAAGCAAGGAATGACAGAGCAGATGATGGCTCTTTCCAGTATCGGACTGATCAGCCGTTTTATCGGGATGCTGACAGATTCACGAAGCTTTTTGTCCTATACAAGGCATGAATATTTCCGAAGACTGCTTTGTGATATCATCGGGGATTGGGTAGAAAAAGGAGAAGTCCCCTATGACCTTGAGCTGTTAGGGGAGATCGTGAAAGGAATCAGCTATGAAAATGCGAAGCGATATTTTCAATTTGACCGGGCAAAGCAGCTCCATCATCAAAGTAAAATCACATGAGGAAAAAGGCAAGAAAATGAAAGCGGTTTTATGATAAGATGGAAAAAAATCATAAAAGGCGGAATAGCATGACAGTCACAATTAAAGACATAGCAAAATTGGCAAATGTCTCTCATACAACAGTATCAAGGGCTTTGAATAACAGTCCTTTTATTAAAGAGAAGACAAAACAAAAGATTTTGTCGATTGCAAAACAGCTGAATTATTCACCAAATGTCCATGCCAGAGGCCTTGTATCACAAAAATCGTTTACAATCGGTCTGTTTTTCACGAGTTTAACAGAAGGCACATCCTCAAGCTTCTTTGTGGATGCGTTAAAAGGCGTCAATAGCGTCATGACAGAGCATTACAATCTGTTTGTTAGGGGTATTGACGATTTTCACGATTACACAACCATTCATAAACAGCGCTACGATGGCATTTTGCTGATGAGCCAAAGTGAGCACGATGAAGCGTTTATCCATCATGTCAAGAAACAGGGCATTCCAATCATTGTGCTGAACCGCCGTGTAGAAAGTAATGAAGTGATGAATATATTAGCAGATGATAGTCAAGGAGCATACCAGGCAGCACACTATTTCATTCAGAAAGGCCATCAACAAATCGCCATCATTGAAGGAAAAGAAGGCTTTAAATCGACTCAGGAGAGAAAAGCTGGCTTTCTCCAAGCGTTAATTGATCACCGTATTCCTATGAAAAAAGAATATATGATCAAGGGTGACTACCATATGAAAAGCGGCTATGAATCAATGGAATCCCTGCTGACACTTGATCATCCGCCAACAGCGCTTTTTTGCTCTAACGATGACATGGCCATTGGTGCGATGAATGCTTTATATGCAAAGGGCAAGACGTGTCCAGACGATGTCTCTATTATTGGTTTTGACGATATTGCATTTTCATCCTACACCACACCTGCACTGACCACGGTAAAAAAGCCAATCGAAAAAATGTGTGCACTTGGAGCAGAAGCCATCCTATCGGTCATAAACGGTGAAGAGCAGGAAGAGGATCATATGGAAAAAGTGTATGTCCACACAGAGTTGATGATCAGAGATTCAGTCAAAAAGGTGCAGTAATCAGCATCTTTTAAAGAAAAATGTTCACGTGTGCATAAAATCAGAGAGGGGAATCCATTTGAAACGTTTATCAAAAACCATATACCCGGTGCCTGAGTATCCAGAAACGATTTTGCAGATTGGTGAAGGGAATTTTATGCGAGGCTTTATTAATTGGCACATTCAAAAGCTGAACGACTGCACAGATTTTAAAGGAAGAGCTGTTGTTGTTCCTCCGAGAAAAGGATCTGTTGCAGCTTTAAATGAACAAGATGGCTTATACACATTATGTATACAGGGCTATCATGACCAGCAAGAAATGAATGAGCGCATGGTCATTCAATCGATCAGCAGAGGAATCAGTACTTATACGGATTATGATGTTTTTTTACAAGTAGCTGAAAACCCCGATCTCCGTTTTGTCTTCTCCAACACGACAGAGGCAGGACTTATGTTCAGAAAGGAGGATCGCTTGGAGGATCGACCGCAAGCGAGTTTTCCAGGAAAGCTGACAGCGTTCTTATTTCACAGGTTTAAAGCATTTGCTGGAGATGAACAAAAAGGGCTGATCATCCTTCCATGTGAGCTGGTCGAACATAACGGTGACCGCTTGAAGGGATATGTGATAGACATGGCAGCTGAGTGGGATCTGCCGCTTGCGTTTATCACATGGATCAAGGAAGCCAATACGTTTTGTAATACGCTTGTGGATCGGATTGTTCCTGGGTTTTCTAAGGAAGCAGCTGAAACTGTCCAAAAGGAAGAGGGGTATATCGACGAGTTGCTTGTCACGGCAGAATACTATCACCTCTTTGTTATTGAAGCACCTGTCCTCGTACAAAAAGAGCTGCCTTTTCAAGAAGCAGGTTTAAATGTCCTTTTTGTAGAGGATATTGCGCCTTATCGCATGAGTAAGGTACGGATTTTAAATGGTGCCCATACAGCGATGGTGCCAATCGCTTACTCATGCGGGGGAGAAACTGTAAAAGAGGCTGTGGATGATGAGGATGTTGGTACGTTCATCCGGCGGATGCTGGAGGAGGAAGTGCTGCCAGGGCTTGAGCTCTCTCGAGATGAGCTTCTTCTTTATACACAATCGGTTTGGGATCGCTTTTGCAATCCATTTGTGAAGCATCAATTGCTGGATATTGCGCTCAATGGTGTATCTAAGTTTCGAACCCGTATTCTTCCGTCATTGCTTGATTATGTTGAGCAAAAGAAACAGCTGCCAATGAAACTCGTGTTTTCACTCAGTAGCCTCATTTATTTTTACAGATCACATGCAGATAAGATAAAGGATGATGAGACTGTACTGGTTTTCATGAAGGAAGCCTTTGAAGGAGAGAACCAATCTAATGAAGCGATCGCAGCTAAGATTCTATCATGTGAGTCATTATGGGGGAGAAATTTAACGGATATAAATGATTTGGTTCACGCTGTAGCTGATCAGCTTACCTTCATACAGGAGCAAGGGATGAGAGCGGCTGTTCAACGAATGCTGCAACATCATTATGAAAGTCAGGGGGAGAAGGCATGAAAGATTTTATTGTGATTCACCCTTCAGATAATGTCGGTATTGCTTTAAAAGTACTTGAACAAGGGGAGGAGCTGCAGCATCAAGATCATTCCGTTGTTTTAAAAGAGACCATCGCCAAAGGTCATAAGTTTGCATTGGCTGATATCAAGCAAAGAGAGAATATCATGAAATATGGCTACCCCATTGGGCATGCAACGACTGCCATTTCTGCTGGAGAATGGGTGCATACACATAACATCAAAACCAATCTATCAGGCAAGCTTGATTACGAATACAAGCCTTCATTCACAGATAACCCCTATGAAAAAACGAATCTTACATTTAAAGGATATAAACGAAAAAACGGGGAAAGCGGGATTCGCAATGAGCTTTGGATTGTCCCAACCGTTGGATGCGTAAATGGCATCGCCGATCAAATCATCCAAATTTTTACCGCTGAAATGGGCGGAAGCATCCATCCGTTTGAAACAGCACTCGTATTAAAGCACAATTACGGATGTTCACAGCTTGGGGACGATCATGAAAATACAAAAACCATTTTACAAAATGCCGTGAAGCATCCCAATGCTGGAGGAGTGCTCGTCCTCGGACTTGGATGTGAAAATAACGATATTGACAATTTTCAGTCTACATTAGGTGAATATGACCGTGAGAGAGTGAAATTTTTAAGAAGCCAAGAAGTAGGTGATGAAATTGAGACGGGGGTCGCTTTACTCAAAGAAATTTATGAGGCAGCGAAAGAAGATCACCGTGAAGAGGTCCCGTTATCTGAGCTGAAAATCGGCTTGAAGTGCGGGGGATCAGATGGATTCTCCGGCATTACCGCAAATCCGCTTTTAGGAAGGCTGTCCGATTTTATTGTTGCTCAAGGAGGCACGACAGTGTTAACAGAAGTGCCCGAAATGTTTGGAGCTGAAACGATTTTAATGGAGAGAGCGGAATCAGAAGCGACTTTCGACAATATTGTGCAAATGATCAATGACTTTAAACAATACTTCATGGATCATCGACAGCCAGTATATGAAAATCCTTCCCCGGGAAATAAAGCAGGTGGAATTTCGACATTAGAGGATAAATCTCTCGGCTGTACACAAAAAGCAGGGACTTCTGACATTCAAGATGTGTTGAAATATGGGGAATTGCTGAAGCGAAAGGGCTTAAATTTATTAAGTGCGCCGGGGAATGATTTGGTTGCTTCATCTGCTCTTGCCGCTTCTGGCTGTCAGCTTGTCCTTTTTACAACAGGCAGAGGGACACCATTCGGCACGTTTGTCCCAACAATGAAGGTCTCGACGAATACAGCCTTATATGAAACAAAAAAACATTGGATTGACTTTAATGCGGGAGAATTGCTTGAAGATGTACAAGAAGATGTTGTGTTAGAAAAATTTATTTCAACTGTCATTGATGTGGCGAGCGGAAAGCGATTAAATCATGAAAAAAACAATTTTAGAGAGCTGGCTATTTTCAAAACAGGTGTCACACTTTAAGGCGACTGGGGGATGAGAATGTGTCTAGAAAACGGGATTTAATGTATATCACAGCAGGAACGGTACTCACAGGAATCGGACTCACTCGTTTAGCAAGGCAAGGGAAGAAAGACAAAGAAGCAAACGGAATCGATCAAGTGTTAAAGCAAATAAAAGCACCGCTGTTCCCTGATCGTGAATTTAATGTGGTTCATTATGGTGCAGATGCGAAGGGAACCGAGCTTTCAACAGATGCTATCCAGTCTGCCATTGATGATGCGCACCGTTTGAAAGGGGGACGTGTGCTGATTCCAGAAGGGACGTTTGTGACAGGTGCGCTAGAATTGAAGAGTCATGTAGAATTGCATTTGCATGAGAAAGCGTATGTGGCATTCAGCCAAAACCGAAAGGACTATTTGCCGCTTGTACTGACAAGATATGAAGGGGTTGAGCTTTATAATTATTCACCTCTCATTTATGCACACCATGCAGAAAACATTGCCATTACAGGAGCTGGAACGCTTGATGGCAGAGGGGATGAGCATCATTGGTGGCCTTGGAAATATGGCACGAATGGCCAGCCTTCTCAAGATCGAGATCGTCAGCTTCTATTTGACATGGCTGAAAAAAGAATACCAGTAGAAGAAAGAGTGTTTGGAGAAGGGCATTATTTAAGATCAAGCTTTATCCAACCTTACCAATGTCAGCAAGTTCTTATTGAGGGAGTGACAGTGAAGGATTCACCGATGTGGCAAATTCACCCTGTACTAAGTGAAAATGTGATTGTCCGTGGAGTCCATATTATCGGGCATGGACCAAACACAGATGGTGTCAATCCAGAGTCTTGCCGGAATGTGCTCATTGAAGATTGTTATTTTGATAATGGCGACGATTGTATTGCCATCAAATCTGGAAGGAACGAGGACGGACGGAGAATAGGGATTCCATCTGAAAACATTGTCATTCGTAGAAATAAGATGCGTGATGGACACGGCGGAGTGACGATTGGGAGTGAAATCACTGGCGGGGTAAGGTATGTCTATGCAGAGAATAATGTCATGGATAGTCCGAACCTTGACCGGGCACTGCGGATTAAAACCAACTCTGTCAGAGGTGGTACCATTGAACATATTTACTTTAAAAACAACACAGTCAAAAGCCTAAAGCATGAAGTGGTCTGTATCGACATGATGTATGAGGAAGGGGATGCGGGTCCACATCGTCCTGTTGTACGTCATATTCAAGTAGAAGGACTGAAAAGCAGCGGCGGACGATATGGTGTGAAAATAGCCGCCTACTCACATTCCCCCGTGACAAACTTCAACATGAAAAATTGTGTCATAGATCATGTGACGTATCCACTTTCTTTGGAGCATGCAGTAGCGCCTTCTTTTCAGAAAGTCGTCATCAATGGGGAACAAATTAATAAATAGATAGGCGAAAAACAGTCTTTTTAGAGGCTGTTTTTCATTTATAAGATCGAAAAGACGCTTTTAGAAATCACATATACAACCTATCTGCACTGTAGTATAATATTCCCGAAATTAGAAAAGAATTGACGGAAGAGATTTCGTCAAGCAGTACATAAATCAGGGGGTTCATTCATGAAAAAGTTAACGGCCATTTGGCTATCGCTCCTGCTTGTGATGGGTGTTTTAGCAGGATGTGCAGGTGCTGAAACAGACCATAAAGCAAAGAGTTCACAAAATAACGAAACAACGACTGCGGCATTTCCTGTCTCGATTAAAGATGCAGCTGGTAAAACAGTCGAAATCAAAGAACAGCCTAAACGAATTGTTTCATTAATTCCAAGTAATACAGAGGTTGCGTATGCGCTTGGTCTTGGAGATAAAATGGTTGGACGATCTGATTTTGACAATTATCCAAAGGAAGTTGAAAAGGTAGAGAAAATTGGCGGACTTGAATTCAATGTCGAGAAGGTGATTTCATTAAAGCCTGATCTTGTACTAGCTCATGCCTCACAGATGGGATCAAAAGAGGGATTTAAACAGCTAGAGGATGCAGGAATTCAAGTACTGACTGTAAATGATGCCACTTCTTTTAAGGATGTGTACAAATCGATCAATATGATCGGTGAAGCAACAGGTGTAAAAGAAGCATCAACAAAGCTTGTAGACGAGATGAAAGCAAAATTGAATCACATCAAGAAACAAGCAGAAGCGATCTCCAAAGACAAACAAAAAACAGTCTTTGTTGAAGTTTCAGGTACGCCTGAAATTTATACAACAGGTACTCATACATTTATGGATGAAATGCTTTCTGTTATCCATGCGAAAAATGCTGCTGGTGATCAAACTGGCTGGGTACAAATGACAGAGGAATCAATTATCAAACGAAACCCTGACGTGATCATCACAATTGATGGTTCCAGTTTAGCTGATCTGAAAAAGAGAGACGGCTGGAATGCGGTCAAAGCAGTGAAGGAAAAACAAGTCTTTCAATTGAATACGGATCTCGCATCAAGACCGGGACCGCGATTGGTTGAAGGAGTCGAGGCTCTTGCGAAAAGCATCTATCCTGACACGTTCAAATAAATTCATCATCGCATACACACTAAGTGCTTTACTTCTTGTGGTGAGCATTGGAATGGGAATCTCCTTTGGAAGCTTAGGGATTCCCATTCCTTCTATTCTTCGTATATTTGTTCATGAACTATTCGGTGTGCAGATAGGCACAATAGATTCAATTGATCGCAATATTATGATGAATATCCGGCTGCCGAGAGTAATATTAGCGGCACTAGTCGGAGCAGCGCTGGCGTTATCTGGTGCAGCCTTTCAAGGTTTATTAAAAAATCCTCTTGCTGACCCATATACACTGGGTGTATCTCAAGGGGCATCAGTTGGAGCCGTCGCGACCCTATTTTTCAGTTTGCAGCTCCCTTTGCTCGGCAGTTTCACACTGCCTTTTTTCAGTATGATAACAGCGCTTGTGACCCTATGTCTCGTCCTCTTTTTTGCGCGTCTTGTTCATCGGGGGATGAGCATTTCCTCTTTAATTTTAACAGGAGTGATTTTCAGCTCTTTTTTGGGCGCGCTTATATCATTAATGATTGCTTTAACGGGTGATGATTTAAAAGAGATTATTCATTGGCTTCTTGGCAGTGTGTCCATGAGGGGCTGGCGCTATATTGCGCTTTTCCTTCCTTTCTTTCTGGTTGGGACCTTTGCATTAATGCTGATGGGGCGAGATTTGAATGTCATGACGTATGGCGAGGAGAAAGCAAAACTATTAGGTGTACATGTGAAAAGGAGCAAATATATCGTGCTGCTTGCTGGATCGATTCTGACTGGTAGTGCAGTAGCGGTGTCAGGTACGATCGGATTTGTGGGACTTGTGATTCCGCATTTTGTTCGCCTCTTAGCGATCACAGACCACCGGCACCTCCTGCCTTTGTCTATGCTGAATGGCGCTTCCTTTCTCGTTTTAGCAGATGTGTTATCACGCACGATCATTGAGCCGACTGAATTACCGATCGGCATCATCACAGCGTTAATTGGTGCCCCTGTATTCGGCATCATCCTCATCCGTAAATACAGAGGAGGGACGCATCTATGATTCAAGTGAAGGAAATCAAAGGTGGATATGGAGAGAAAGAGGTCATACGTGGCATCAGTTTTGAGGTAAAGCAAGGGGAATTTCTCGGTATACTTGGTCCAAATGGAAGCGGGAAGTCGACCTTGCTTAAAATGATCTCTGGGTTGCTGGAACCTGATAGTGGTGAAGTACGCCTGAGCGGTCAACTGATTCAATCCTATCGTCCAAAGGCGCTTGCGCAAAAAATGGCTGTTCTACCGCAGAAAACGGACCAAGCCTTCTCATTTACAGTGGAAGAAACGGTTCAATTCGGTCGTTATCCATATCAAAAAGGATGGTTGCAATCTGTTACCCAAGAGGATATGCGAATCGTAAACAAAGTAATGGAACAAACGGATGTTGCACAATTTAAGGGGCAATCTATTCATGAGCTAAGCGGGGGAGAACAGCAGCGTGTGTACTTGGCACAGGCACTAGCCCAGCAGCCTGAATATTTATTGCTGGATGAACCAACCAGTTTTCTTGATTTGGCCTATCAAAAAGACTTGCTTGATTTAATTAAAGAAGAGACCACTTCCTCTAGGTTGACGGTGATCGGTGTGTTTCATGATGTGAACATCGCCAGTTTGTATTGTGATCGGCTGCTGCTACTTGATGAAGGGAAGACAGAAATAGTAGGGCTGCCGCATCACGTCTTGACGCCTGAGCGAATCAACCGTGTATATGAAACAGATGTAACACCGCTCCAACACCCGCGAAGGGCAAACCCTCAGTTGACCATTGAACCTGCGGGGGCTTCTGTAGCATCAAATGCAAAGTTAGCGGATGGGTGGAAAACGTATGGCGGAGAAGGAATGACGTTTTCCCTCAAACAGCCGCTCCGCATCCTTTCCTCACATCAGAAAAAGGGCGGCTTCTTTTGGAAAAGGTCTCTCGGAACGGGAAGTGAGATGCTTCGTGACGAGTTGGATGATCGTGAAGGACTATTGTTTTACGATCAAACAAGTGGACTAAAACAATTTGCTGCTGAAGACACAGACGACGACATGGTGCTTTACGGCATGCGTCATCAAGAAGAGTTGACCATTTGGCTTGTACTGAAAGAGTCTATATCAGACGGATCGTCTGTTCAGCTCATGGGGCAGCTTGTCCACATGATGAAACGGGAGACGAGCATGTTCATTCATCATCTATGTATCGCTGCTGCGGGTATGCAAGAAACGGAAGATGATGAGCATTTACACGAAAGATTAAAGCAGAAAGTGCACCTTCTTCTTTATTCATTGAATGCCATTTAAAAGTGAACCAAAGGGTTCGCTTTTTTGTTTATGATGCGATCACAGTACTTTAGTTAAACAAATACATCCTTTTCACTTCAGGTTATACTAAAAGGACAAAGCAATAGACAAGGAGGAACACCAATGAAACTTTATACAAAAACAGGGGATCAAGGTCAAACAGGCTTGATCGGCGGGAGAGCCGATAAGGATGATGTGAGAGTAGAGGCGTACGGCACGTTAGATGAGGCGAATAGCTTCATTGGACTCGCGCATGCACATTTACGTCAGCATGGCGAATTGTTTCAAGACATTTTGTCAGAGCTGATTGTGATACAGCACGAGCTGTTTGACTGCGGCGGTGATTTGGCAGCAGTGAAACCACCGAAAGAAGGTAAATTAACTGAAATGTCTGTATCAGTCCTTGAGCAAAGAATGGATGTCTATGTAGAAGAAGCCGCGCCACTCACGAAGTTTATTTTACCGGGCGGCCAGGAAAGTGCAGCTCTTTTACATGTGGCGCGGACAGTCGTCAGAAGAGCAGAGCGGCATATGGTGACGCTTGCGAAGCAGGAGGAGATTCCATCAGTTGCGCTCACATATGTAAACCGGCTTTCTGACTATTTATTTGCAGCTGCCCGAATCGTGAATCATCGGCTCGGTGAAGCGGATGTTGAATATGAACGAAGTGCAAACGTATTTCGGTCTAAATAAAGAACAGCACTCTTCAAATGAGAAGAGTGCTTTTTTATTGGATTCTACCGCTCAGTCTGAGCGAAGTTACGACTCTGGTCGCAACGAAAGATCAATCTGCGACACGTTTTGCCAGCTTTCTTTTTTGACTATAGTTAAAGCAAGGAGCAAGAAAGGAGGCATGAAGATGAAAATAACAAGTAAAACCATCATCGGTTCGATTTTAATGTTTGTCGGTCTATCCATCTTCTTCGGTGGTTCACTAGGAGGGCTGATCCCGATTCTGATTGGGGCGTGGCTCATCTATGTAGGTGTAAAGAAATATGAAAAAGGCAGTAAAACCTTCGGCGTCATTCTAGCAGTCATTGGTGTCATGATCGTTGTGCAAGCTCTGCCGTTTATCCTTGGAATCGCATTGGCTGGGGGGCTTCTCTACTTCGGCTGGACGATGATCAATGGTGAACAGGCAAAAGAATCATCAAGTAGATCATATATGGAGCCAAACACGTCACCGAAAATGGAAGAACCTATGCACACGTCATTTGATCAAGAATGGGAAGATTTTTTAAAGAAAAAATAAGAGGAGGAAATTCAAATGGTATTCAGAAGAATGAGAGATATGTTTGTTGCAACGGTCAATGAGGGCTTAGATAAAATGGAGAATCCACGTGTCATGCTAAATCAGTACGTTCGTGATATGGAGGACGATATTGCCAAAGCGAAACATGCGATCATCAAACAGCAAACGATTCAACAAGGCTTCCTGCGCAAAGCAGAAGAGACGGAAGCATTTGCTGATAAAAGAAAGAAGCAGGCTGAGCTGGCATTTCATGCAGGAGAAGAAGAATTAGCACGAAAAGCGCTCACAGAAATGAAGTATTTTGAAGAAAAGCATCAGGAATATCAGGAAGCTTATCAGCAATCTGTGAAACAATTAAAAGAGCTGAAAGAGCAATTGCAGCAGTTAGAAACGAAGCTGCGTGATATTAAAGACAAGAAGCAGGCACTCATAGCAAGAGCAAATGCCGCACAGGCAAAGCAGCATATGAACGAATCTATGAATAAAGTAGATAGTGAAAGTGCATATAAAGAATTTCTTCGAATGGAGAACCGTATCGAAGAAATGGAGACAAAAGCGGGCAGCTATACACAATTTGAGGATCAAGGAGCATATGCTCATCTAGACTATGCTGATGAGGTTGAAAAAGAATGGCAGAAGCTCAAGCTGGAGAAGAAGCCTGAGCAGCAGCAAGCAAACTAAGAAATCAATGGCAGATCGGAAGAAAAGCAGGATTTTTCTTCCGATATTTGATTTCTTTCTGTTTCGCTTTTCCTTATAATGAAAAGGTCAGAAGATAAAGGGATGGTATGAATGAAGCGGTTAATCGGTCTAATTTGTATACTTGTAGGTGTCTTTTTAATGATTGGGATGCTTTTCAAAAACGAAGATCTCTTTCATTTGAGTTTCTCCCGTGAAAAAGCAGTCACAACAGCTTCAGCGAAAAAAGATGAAATTGATCAATTAGATATTTCTCTTTCTGGATTTCGCGTGAAGGTAAAGCCTGAAAATCGTTCCGATATTTCCGTGATGGTCGTAGGTGGAAAAGGGAAAATGTATGCGGAACAAACAGGCAGTACATTTAACGTCCGTGCTGAAAATAAAGGATTCTTGTTTTTCTCTTCATTTGAAAAAGGAGAACTCTTAGTCAAAATTCCAACAGATTATCATAAAAATGTGAAGATTACGGGTGGAAGCGGCGTCAGTGAGGTGGACGGCGAAGGGAAACTGTCTCTTCAAGATGTGACGCTTAAATCAACAAGCGGAAACCTCAATGCCGAGAATTTCTCAGCAAACAATGTCGAAATCAAAGCGACATCCGGCAGACTCTCTGTGTCTCACATCGATGCGAAAAATAGTGATATTGGAGCAACCTCAGGCCGTGCCGATATTAAAGATGTCAAAGGCGAACTGCAGCTAGAAATGACGAGTGGTAGATTGACGGCAAGCTTTGATACCATTGAATCACCTGTCTCCTTTCACATGACATCAGGCAGCGCAAAATTTAACCTGCCGGATGAAGGAGATTTTAACGTCAAAGTGAAAAAAACAAGTGGAAGTGTGGATCACTCCTATCATTTTGATCAAGCAGATAGTGAAGGTCGAGGCTTTACAGGTACGCAGGGAAAAGGGACACACTTAGTCGATATTGAAATGACAAGTGGAAACTTAAAGCTGCGGTAATGAACGGAAGAAAGGAAGGAGGCGAGTCAACTGCGTTTTTCAAGGAATCAAATTTTAGGCATCATTGTCGTGATTTTTGGTATTAATCTATTTCTCAAAATTATTGGGATCGGAGCCGAATTGTTTTGGCCCGTGTTTTTTGCGCTGGCAGGCTATTGGCTGCACTCAAGATCCAAACGTTGGCTCGGTTCAGTTTCCTATATTTTTGCCGGCTTTCTCTTTTTAAAATTCCTGCTCAATATTACATTTAGTCTCACAGGATATTTATTTGCGGCCTTTTTGATATATGCCGGCTATCGCTTATTGAAAAACAAACCCGTTTTTGATGTCGATAAAAAGGAAGCATCGGAGGGCGATAAGCCTTCTCTGAAAGTCAATCTTGAAAAAGAGGGCGAGCAAAAGAAAACAAAGAGCCAGACAAAGCCGCGCAAGGAGCATGACTTTTTTATCGGTGAAGTCAGGCTGATGAAAAAGCCGTTTCAATTAAGTGATTTGACGATTTCAGGGTTTATCGGGGATGTCAAAATCGACTTATCAAAGGCCATCATCGCAGAAGAAGAGAGCACGATCGTGATAAGCGGGCTCATCGGAGATGTGGATATTTTCGTACCGCAGGATATTGAAGTATGTGTGAGTGCTTCAGCTGCCATTGGTGATATGAAAATTATTGATGAAAAAAGAAGCGGATTCGGCAGTAAAGTGTATGTGATGACCGACAATTACGATGAGAGTAAACGAAAAGTGAAAATCTCCATCTCTTTACTGATCGGAGATGTGGATGTGAGATACTTATGAGGAAACTCCATCTAGGTATCCAGTGGCAATCTATTCGTCTTGGAGTAGGGATCTCGCTTGGTGTTGTCATCATGACGATGCTGCCCATGTTTTTTTATTATCAGCTTGATCCGATGATTCTCCTCTCTACCCGCTGGTTCGGCATCCCATTTTTTTGTATTTTACTGATCATTAGTCTTGCCATTGGGGTTTCTGCCTCACATGTATTTGGCTATCAGCATAAAAAGCGTCTTGATCAGCTTGTAGAGTCGATTTTAAAGTTTGAAAATGGGAACTTTGCATACAGACTGCCGTCTCTTGGCGACGATGAAATTGGCTTAGCGGCAGATCAATTAAATGAAATGGCGAAACGAGTGGAAGGTCAAGTAGCCTCTTTGCAAAAGCTCTCGAATGAGCGGGCAGAATGGCAGGTGCAAATGAAAAAGTCGGTCGTCTCAGAAGAACGTCAGCGTTTAGCACGAGAACTGCATGATGCGGTCAGCCAGCAGTTATTTGCGATTTCAATGATGACCTCTGCGATTCTTGAAGTCATGAAGGAAAAGGATGAAAAGATTTTAAAGCAGATGCGCCTAGTCGAACGAATGGCTGGCGATGCACAAAATGAAATGCGTGCCCTTTTGCTTCATCTCAGACCGATCACCCTTGAAGGAAAAGACTTGAAAAAGGGCTTGATTGAGCTCCTAAATGAATTTCAAGCAAAGCAGCCGATTGATATTGATTGGGAAATAGAAGATGATGTTCCGCTGTCTAAAGGAGTAGAGGATCACCTCTTCCGAATTGTACAGGAAGCCCTGTCAAATGTGTTCAGGCATGCAAAGGCGACAAAGGTGACGGTGCGTCTGCTCATTCGAAATCGGCAGGTGCAGCTGAAGATTATCGACAATGGGATCGGCTTTCAAACCGATCATGTGAAGACGGCCTCCTACGGACTGGAATCAATTCGTGAAAGAACAAGTGAAGTAGGCGGTGTCGCAGAGATTATGTCATTTGAAGGAAAAGGAACACAAATTGATGTGAAGGTTCCCATTTTTGATGAAGGAAAAGGAGAGAACGTTCGATGATTCGAGTGCTTTTAATCGACGATCACGAAATGGTGAGAATGGGGCTTGCTGCTTTTTTAGAGGCACAGGCTGATATTGAAGTCATTGGTGAAGCGTCAGATGGACAAAAAGGTGTAGAGCTAGCAGTTGAATTAAGGCCAGATGTCATTTTAATGGATCTTGTCATGGAAGGCATGGATGGTATCGAAGCAACGAAAAGAATTTGTCAGGAAATTGAAGATGCACGAATTATCGTTCTGACGAGCTTTATTGATGATGATAAAGTTTATCCAGTGATTGAAGCAGGTGCTTTAAGTTATTTGTTAAAAACATCCAAGGCAGGAGAAATTGCAGATGCCATTCGGTCTGCAAGTATCGGCGAACCAAGACTAGAATCAAAAGTAGCTGGAAAGGTGATGAATAAACTTCGTCATTCCTCAAATGGATCGATCCTTCATGATGCATTAACAGCAAGGGAAATGGAAATCTTGAAGCTGATTGCTGATGGGAAATCGAATAAGGTCATCGCTGAGGAACTATTTATTACAATTAAAACAGTGAAGACACATATTACAAACATTCTTTCCAAACTCGATGTAGAAGACCGGACGCAAGCGGCTGTGTATGCGCATCGTCATAAGCTGATTCAATAAAATAAAAAAACAGCTTTCAAAAGAAAGCTGCTAGAACATGCGTAAATTTAGTCCTTCTGTCCTGTGATCGGACGTTCGGATAGTTGATGGAGCTCAGGAACTGGAAAAGCCTCCTGCTCCTCGGCCGATTTGTCTTCTAGGGCTTTCTTCATCTCGGATAATAGCTTTACGCTCTCCTTTGCCAATGCTGCCTTTTTCTCTTGCAAACCAATGATCTGTGAAAGTCCGACGAATATACCGCCTCCAACAAGAAGGAGCGCAGGGGTTTGTCCATAATAAATCACGATCAAAAATGTGCTCGAAAAGCTGTCGGCTTCAATGAAGAAATCTTCTTTTGATTGCATGAATACAACGACTAACAGGAGTATTCCTAGAATCAAAAATAGAATGCCGGCCGAAAGTAAAGCTCGTTTCATGATTGACACCCTTTTTTTCTTACCATTTTAACATACTCTATAAGGATTGTGTTGCGCCCTTAGTCCCGAAGTCACGGATTTTCACATTTGCTTTGTAACGAATATCTGATTCACTAAAAATTTCATCCCAATGTTTTGCTTCTTTTCGAAAATCCTTCGGGTAGGCAATACTCGCCTTTTGATAGAACCCGCAAATATCTGCTTTGATCTCATGCTGTAATTCACCGATGAAATCTTTAACGCTTGTCTCTAATCGACGCTTGACAACGCCTTCAATTTCTCTGAGATACTTTTCATTAAAAGCGTTTTCACGTTCATTCCAATCCTCAGACAATCGTCCATCAAGCTCCACTGACACATCAAATTGATATTTTCCGCTGGCTGATTTATTGGTTTTAATATGGTGCTTGAGTTTGAAAATCTCAAAAGAGTAGCTGCTGTGTTCATATTCAAATTCAATGACTCCACCCAGTCCGTCTCCAGTTAACAGATTGTATGACTGTACTGCTAACGGAGAGATATTGGTGAGAAATCGCTTATTCTTAATAATAGAGGCTCCATCGAGCATTAATTTTCCTTGATCGACGCTGACTTTCGGAATAGCGAAAGATACATTGTTTTGCATGGCAGAAGAAATATCTCCTAATGAGACAGTCTTAAACATGAGAATGGTCGATTTTCTATTCTCAGAAAGATCGTATAAGGTCGTAGAGGCTGGCTGTCCGTCGTCATTGATTTTCAGCATGTCTCCAGGATTCTTAGAGGTCATAAAGACGAGGCCTCCTCTCCTCGTTTCATTGTCTCGAATGAATTGATTAATGACGAGGTCGAAATCATTCTCATTGATGAGTTCCTCAGAAAACAATAACACCCGTAGCTGCTGTGCGAAAATGCGATGGCTTTTCAGCGCCGTTGTGCGGAGTATTTGATGCACAGAATCCCCGTTTGTTTCAATGATTTTCGTAGGGTCTTTGATGTTTGATTCCTGAGAGATCTTTTGAGGAACGAGGACTTGCATAGATACCTTTAATTTATTCCCTTGGTCCCCTTTGTCTACTGCAAATCCAATCGCCATGTTAAGCTCCTCAATATTTGTGCTATCCCAGCAACCACTTAATAGAACCAGCGTCAAAAGAGCAACAGCTACTTTCTTTTTCATGTTGTGTTCCGCCTCCTTTTGAAAAACACGATGATAAATAAGAGAAACGGGAGAATGCCGAACAGCAGGAAAAAGAGGTTGTTCACATAGGTTAAATAATTTCGCACTGTATCGACATCCTTTGGAAAAATCGCTGCAAAGTAAATGACAATTCCCATTAAAACAAGGACCACTTTTTTAGGAAACTTGGTCAGTTTAGACACCCCGATTGCAGCAAAAAATGTATATCCGACAAAGCTTGTATAAAGCTGAATCAGCCAAACGATAAGCAAAAAGGAGTCAATTCGTTCAATAAAAATCCCCTGAATATCAAATGATTGAAATAAGGCAATGGTTGGCCAAGTCAAAGTCGCCGTTTCTTTCACCGTGAACGCACCAACCACAAGAATATAGGTGAAAATATAGATGATCGCAGGAATCAAAAAGCCGACTGTACCATAAGCAAAGGTGTGTTTTTGCGTGTTCAAATAGGCAGGCATAAACAGCATCATTTCAATGCCTACAAACGAAATGGCTGATGCGTTCAAAGATTTGAAAACAGGGGAGAATCCCTCTCCTAAAACGGGACGGAGGTTATCTAGCTTAAATTCTTGCACGCTCAGTCCGTAAGCGACAAATAAAATGATGAGCGTCACAATCAGAATAAAAGGAAATAGCCTGGCTAAATCACCAATTCCTCCAATGACAAGATAAAAACCAACCAAAATAAAGCTGATCATTGTCATCGCTACAGGTGTGTTTTGAAGCAGAAAGAACTTCACCATTTCCGACATAGCCCGTACTTCATAGCTAGCAACGCCAAGAAAATAAATAATAATCAAGAGGTTGGCAAGCGCGCCAATCCATTTTCCAAGTCCCTCATTCGTATAATCATAATATGAGGAGAAGGGGACTTTTTTCATCATCAGGACATTTGCAAAAATAAACACAATGTAAATGACACTCATGAGTAAGAGTGCAATCCAGCCGTCAGGTGTAGCCGCAGCCTGAGCCATTGCTCTTGGCAGAATCATCATACTTGCGCCTAGTGTTGTATTTGCAATAATGGCACTTGCCTGATAGCTTGATATCGACTCTTTATGATTGACCATCTCGTTCTCCTTTCTGTTGATTTTTTAAGGGCAATCGAATAATGGAATTGTCCTCGTTTTTATAGCTGAACACAAAATCTGGTGAGAAATATGGTGTGCCAAAACTTTTTTGCCGTGTGAGATGAGTAAGGAGTACGAGCATAAACAGCACAATCCCGTATAAACCAAAGGTAGCCGCAGCAAACATGGACACAAAGCGGAGCACACGAAAGGACATGCCCATCCCGTATTGAGGAACAGTAAAGGACGCAAGGGCCATCACGCTGACGATAATCACCATGATTGAGCTCACAATATGAGCCTGAACGGCTGCCTGCCCAATGACAACCCCGCCAACAAGTCCGATCGTTTGACCGAGCGGGTTTGGCAGCCTTAAGCCGGCTTCCCGCAGAAGCTCAATCGTCATCTCCATGATGAGTGCCTCCACAATAGGCGGAAAGGGGACATTTTCTCTTGTACTTGAGATCGAAATAGCTAGAGTTGTTGGTAAAAGTCCTTGATGGAACGACACAAGCGCAATATAAATGGCTGATAAAAATAATGTCAGAAAGATCGAGGTAAACCGCAGCATACGAATGAGAGAGGCGGCGATCCATCTTTCATAATAATCATCTGGTGATTGCATAATCGTCGCGAGTGAAGCAGGTACAATTAATACAAAAGGCGAATGATCGACAAAGATGGCGACTCGCCCATTGTTCAAAGCAGAGGCGACTTTATCAGGCCGTTCTGTGTTTTGAATTTGCGGAAAAGGAGAATACACATTGTCTTCAATGAGCTCCTCAAGAACACCAGAGTCTTGTATATCATCAATGGTGACTTGTTTGAGCCGTTTTTTTACCTCTTTTAAAACAGAGGTTTCAACGATACCGTCAATGTACATGATGGTCACTTGGGTGTATTTCTTTTCCCCGATCTTCATGTTAACTGTTTTGAGGTCAGGGTTTTTCAAGCGCTGTCGCACGAGAGCTAAGTTCGTGTTTAAATCTTCAATGAAGCCAACTTTCGGCCCTCTTACGACTGTTTCAGATGTAGAATCCCCTAAACTGCGTTTCTTTGTTCCATGCGTTTCTAAAATATACGCATGCTGAAATCCATTAATCAGCACCACGCAATGCCCTTCAAAAATCGCATCGACCAATTCTTCAGAGGTCTTCACCGAACGTGTCGTCATCATGGATAAATTAGATTCCAGCTTCTCTTTTGTAAGAGACGTATGATCTTGGAGAAGCAGCTTTAAAAAGGTTTGAATCTCCATCTTTTCGTTCATTTCTTTTATGTATAAATAGTAAACAACCTGCCCGTGAGGCAGCGTTTTTTTCTCATGGACTAAATCATCCATTTCCTTTAATTGAGGGAGAATGACGGAGAGATTATCGTATAAGTGCTCTTTCAATGGAGTCTGATTCAAAATGATCACCCGCCTCAAATAACTTTTTCTTAGCATTACCTGCTTGAAAAAACAATATTCTGTGTTACATTATTTTGTGGTAAAGGAAAGAATGAGGGTTTTGGAGGAAACAAGATGGCACAAATTCGTTTAGCAGGAACAAAAGAGGAGATTGACCGTATTCTACAGTCGTTTGACAAGCATTATGAAGTGACATATACATCAAAGGATTACGGAAAAACGAACCCAAAATACAAATATTCGAAAGATGTCCGCGTTTATATTGAACTAAAATTAAAATAAAGATAAAATTTTAATTGAAAACGCTTAAAGGATTTTGGTTTTTTGTATAGAATAGAGTTGAGTGTATAAAGCTATGGAGGGATACATAATGACAGAATTTAGAATCGAAAAAGATACAATGGGCGAAATCAAGGTGCCAAAGGACAAGTTCTGGGGTGCACAAACACAACGAAGCAAAGAAAATTTCAAAATCGGTTCTGAGAAAATGCCAAAGGAAGTTGTGAATGCGTTTGCAATTTTGAAACGTAGCACAGCGATTGCCAACGAACGTCTTGGCAACCTTGAGAGCGAAAAAGCAGAAGCAATTGCTGCTGTATGTGATGACATCATCAGCGGAAAGTATGACGAGCATTTCCCGCTTGTTGTATGGCAAACAGGTAGCGGGACACAAAGTAACATGAATATGAACGAAGTCGTTGCAAATAGAGCAACTGTTTACTTAAAAGATAAAAATAGTGAGTTCAGCATTCATCCGAATGATGACGTCAACCGCAGCCAAAGCTCAAATGACACATTCCCAACTGCTATGCACGTGGCAGCTGTTTTAGCTGTCTACAAAAAATTATTGCCTGCGATTGATCAATTAAGAGCGACTCTTGATGAGAAAGCAAAAGCATATCAAGAGATTGTTAAAATCGGTCGTACGCATTTGCAAGACGCAACTCCACTGACAGTAGGTCAAGAAATTAGCGGCTGGGTGTACATGCTGGACCGTTCAAAAGAAATGATTCTAGAATCAACTGAAAAAATGAGAGAGCTTGCGATTGGCGGAACAGCTGTTGGTACAGGAATTAACGCACATCCTGAGTTTGGTCAATATGTCGCTGAGGAAATCAGCAAGCTGACAGGTCAAAAATTCAATTCTTCACCAAACAAATTCCATGCGCTGACAAGCCATGATGAAATTACGTATGCACACGGTGCCCTAAAAGCACTTGCAGCTGATTTAATGAAAATTGCCAACGATGTGAGATGGCTGGCAAGTGGTCCTCGCTGCGGAATTGGTGAATTGATCATTCCTGAAAATGAGCCAGGAAGCTCCATTATGCCAGGTAAAGTCAACCCAACTCAAAGTGAAGCTTTAACAATGATTGCAGCACAGATTATGGGGAATGATGCAACGATCGGTTTTGCTGCCAGCCAAGGAAACTTTGAGCTGAACGTATTTAAGCCGGTTATCATCTATAACTTCTTGCAATCAGTTGAATTACTTGCTGACGGCATGAACTCATTCCATGACAAGTGTGCAGTTGGAATCGAACCAAACCTAGAAACAATCGAGAAAAACTTGAACAATTCATTGATGCTTGTGACGGCACTTAACCCACACATCGGATATGAAAATGCAGCGAAAATTGCAAAGCTTGCTCACAAAGAAGGTTTAACGTTAAAAGAAGCAGCACTTCAATTAGAGCTGTTAACAGAAGAGCAGTTTGAAGAGTTTGTGAAACCAGAAGAAATGGTGACACCGAAAGCAAAATAAGAACCAGGGGCGTCTGCCCCTGGTTTTTTTCATTGAACGTGATGTGGACAAAAATGAAACCCAGGTTGTGCCTTGGGTTCTACAAATGATCCTCTTTCAAAATACGCAAAAGTGATTCAGAGTGGGTTTGGAGCGGTGCGTATAATTTTAATTGATGCAGCATGCCTTTCACGATGACTTGTCTAGGTTTCTGTTTGTTTAATTCATTTTCTAGAATGCCGAGTGCTTCAAATAAATCAGGCTCGTCTTTCACTTCATAGTGTGCTTCAGCCTGCTCTCTTAATTCTTTTAAAAGAGATTCTGTCAGCGGGTCGAATGACCGTTCATAAATAGGACCAAACCAATCGCTCGCTTGATCTACAGAGATGAGCGGAAGATCATGTCGCTCCATCATACCGCCCATCAAATCATCGATACGGTGAATCATCGTTGCGGCTAGCTCCTCAGCCTCTAGCTGAAAATCATATAAAATCGCAAGCTCGAAATAAACGTGGCTCATTCCCTCAATCGTCAAACAAAGATCAGCCATATAAGGAATCGCTGCATCTCCATATACCTGCTTAATGTTATCAATGTGAAGCTGAATGGTGGCAAGTCTGATTTGTTTTGCGAGCTGCTGCGTTTCTTCATTCATTGGCAGTGCTCGATCGCTCAGCTGCATTTTAATAAAATCCTTTTGCTGCAAGATATTATCGTAGTAGACAGTGAGCTGCTTACGGTAGGCTTCCTTTGGTGTGCCTCCCTCAGTTTGAACCTCATGGATCCGGGTAAATACCTTATCGTAATAGTAATGTAAGATTGAAATGAGCAGTGCTTCCTTTGATTTAAAATAAAGATAAAAAGCACCCTTTGACATGTGGCATTCATCCGCAATTTCCTGAACAGACGTTGTATTGTAGCCTTTACTGGCAAACAATTTCATGCCGGCCTCAATGATCATTTTCTCTTTCTTCTTCAATATGAATGTCATCCTTTCTTACCGAGAGACAAATGTCTTAGGAAACGTGCGCAAAGAGATGTGACTTATCGGTCATAAACGACGAAAGTTTTCAAAAATTAATCAGATTGTAACTTGTTTTTTACAGTGTAATTCTTTATATTATAAAGTAAGGTGACCAACTGGTCAAAAAATGTGAAAGGATGATGTTCCATGAGAGAAATCGATGATATGATGAGACGCTTGCGAACAAAAGGAATTCAAGTAGAAAAAGTCAAAATGCCGAAAGAGACAACCATTGAAAAGAAATGGATGTATCAAGCTGGCAAGAAAATCAAAGCCACATACCGTGATTTCAATGGGTATTCATTCATCTAAAAAAGACTGCGGTCACAAACCTACAGTCTCTTCTTTGGTACCGTGATCGTATAACGTACACCTAGATCATCATTTTCAATTGATATAGACGCTTGATGCATGGAGAGAATTTTTTTGACAATGCTTAATCCAATACCGAATTCGCCCTTTTTTCCCTTACTAAAAGGTTCGTATAGGTTGGATAGCATATGTTCTTCAATTGGAGGACCGTCATTACGAATGACAATGCGTATTTGATCCTCTTCCTGTTTCATTTGAATATCAATTTTCCTTTTTGCGTAGCGAAGTTGATTTTCTAGTACATTCTCAAATAATTTGCTCCATTGTTCTGGATCGCCTTCAAGAGCAGCCTCATCATCTAAGTCCACGTTCCACTGTAATTCATTTTTCGACCAGCGTATTCGGTCGACCACTTCCAGCATCGTATTACTCAGTAGGAAGGAAGCATGTGCAGGGTGTTGATTTGATAAATAATCAAGCTTTGTTAAGTACAGCAAATCCTTGATTTTCTTCTCAAGCTTTTCCGCTTCACCTTCAATGACTTCCACCGTTTGTTCAAGATCTCCCTTAGGAAAAATACCATCTTTAATCGACTGCGTATAGCCGCGGATGACCATGACAGGTGTCTTTAAGTCATGTGATATATTTTGCAAAAGAGTCCGTTCTGTTTCATCCTTTTGAATGAGTTTTTGTCTCATTTCTTCAATGGTATGACCAAGCTTTCCGATTTCATCTTGCCGGTCAACGATGACAGGATCGTCCCAGTCCTCTTGTGCAATCCGCTTCACGTGCTTTTCAAACGCAACGATTGGACGGGATAAGTAGCGGGCAAGCCAAATCGATGGAATCCAGCTTAATAAAATAACGGTGCCCAAGATAAAGATCAGCTGTTTAAACAGCGTAAAGGACAGGTCATCTCGATAAGAGTCTGGCGCATAAGACAAAAGAATATATTGTGTATTGCCTGTTGATACTTTTTTGATGACAAAAAAGATGTGCTGGCCATTCACCTCTTCAGAATAGCGTTTCGTTGCGCTTTTTTGTTTTTTCACAAAGGATTGGATTTTCTCAATAAAGGCGTGCGGGAAAAACTGTGCCATTTGGTTTAATTCATCTGACGGAATCAGAATGTGCTGCACCGAACGGTTTTCCGGTGTCGACTTTGGCGAGCCGTCTCGGTTCAACGGATATTCTGTGAGAACCTGTTGTTCATTTTCGATATTTTTATAAATTTCATTCGTGAAAAAATTTCGTAATGTATTGGAAAATAGAATGATCAGGACAATCGAGATGGTGAGCAAAATACCAGAGATGACGATCCAAATTTGAAAAGCGAGTGGTTTGTTCTTCATCCTTTTAGCATCCTATAGCCAAATCCATAGATGGTCTCGACCTTTAAGTCGGGCATTTTTTTGCGCAATCGTCTGACAAGGTCATCCACCACACGATCTGTCCCGAAGTAATCGTGTCCCCAAATTTTGACGAGAATATCTTCACGAGAAAAAGCATGTCCTTGATGATGTGTAAATAAAAGCAGCAAGTCAAATTCCTTAGAAGTTAAGTTAATCAGCTGATCTCCTTCATACACCTCTCTTACATCCTCATGAATGACATAGGAGGAGACGGGTGTGACACTTTGCTGCTGCGGAGTATCGCTGTTTTTGTACACAAGCTCAAGCAGCTTTTGCACCCGAATGATCAGCTCGCGCGGAAGAAATGGCTTCGCAATATAGTCACTGCTCCCTAGCTCTAAACCGAGGACACGATCAATATCTGCGTCGCGTGCTGAAATGAAAATGACCGGTACGTCAGGTGATGCGGCTTTGATTTCTTTAATCAGTGTGTAGCCATCTGTATCAGGCAGCATGATATCTAAAATCCATAGATGCGGCGGCTTATTCATTGCTTCGCGTGCCGCTTCTCCGGTTAAAAAAGAGGAGACATTCCAATTTTCACTTTCTAAATATTTGGTTAAAAGTTCGTTTAAGTTTTGTTCATCTTCCACTAAATAAATGGTGTACGACAAAGTCTTCCACATCCTCTCACCGTCATTATAACGGGATACAAAGGCGGCATGTCAACAATCACATGCTTTTTTCACAATTTCACATATTCTTCTCATCATTATCCCATAATGTTTGTTTATGATAAGCTCAAGGGAAAAAAGGGCATAGATAAAAGGCAGATCAATAGGTGCTTTTCACGAATGTGCGCACCTTGCTTTTTTTCTATGAATAAGTATTATATAATTTGACATATTGTCATGTAGTATTTTCAATGATGTTGCCATTAAGAGGACATGAGTCCGATCTACACATATGAATCAAGCAAGTCATGAACATGATGTAAAGGAGTGTAAGCGATGGATTTCCGAAGAGAAGATGAAGAGAAGAAGTTGAATCAACAAGAAGATGTACATCAAGAGAATGAGAAACAAATAGACGAACCTGAAAAAGAAAAGGAACTCGTTTTTCAACCTCATGAAAACGAAGCTTCTGCCACTCAGGAGAGTGTGACAAACCATTCTCCTCAAATGGGGGATGACCGTGTGTCGAAAAAGGAGAAAAAACGGAAAGCAGCATGGCTCAGTCCGATCCTTGGAGGAATTATTGGCGGAGGCCTTGTGCTTGGCATTACACCGCTTTTGCCGCAGTCACAGGACACAGCAGCAAACACTCAAACGCAAACAGCGTCAAGTGAACCTGCAGCTTCTGAAAATTTCTCAACAAAACAAATTACCAATGCCACGAATGTCTCTGATATGGTAGAAGATTTAGAGCCAACCATTGTGGGAGTCTCAAACTATCAATCTACCCAAAATTCGTTTGGCCTTAGCGGTGATTCAACAGAAGCTGAAGCTGGAACGGGTTCTGGTGTCATCTTTAAAAAAGATGGCAAAAAAGCGTACATTATTACAAATAACCACGTAGTCGAGGGTGCCAATAAACTGAAAGTCACACTTTATGACGGAAAAACAAAAGAAGCGAAGCTTGTCGGCAGTGACGTGATGACAGATTTAGCTGTTGTAGAAATCAATGCAGACGGCATTGATAAAGTGGCGAGCTTTGGTGATTCTTCTAAGCTCCGTGCTGGGGACAAAGTGATCGCAATTGGGAACCCGCTTGGTGCCCAGTTCTCTGGTACTGTGACAGAAGGGATTATTAGTGGTCTTGATCGTACAGTTGAAGCGAACACATCGTCTGGTACGGTGGAAATGAATGTACTGCAAACAGATGCAGCGATCAATCCAGGAAACAGCGGTGGACCGCTTATCAATACAGATGGTCAAGTCATTGGTATCAACAGCTTAAAAATTAGCGAAAGCGGTGTGGAATCACTTGGCTTTGCAATTCCAAGTAACGATGTCAAACCGATTGTAGATGAGCTGTTGAAAAACGGAAAGGTTGAACGTCCTTACCTTGGCGTACAAATGATTGACCTTGAGCAAGTGCCTGAAACGTATCAAGAAAATACGCTCGGCCTATTTGATAAACAAATCGGCAAAGGGATTTACGTAAAGGATGTATCAAAAGGATCACCTGCACAAAAAGCAGGCTTGAAGTCTGGAGATGTCATCATCAAGTTTAAAGGAAAAAACGTGGCGAATAGCTCTCAGCTGAAAGAAATTTTGTACAAAGAAACAAAAGTCGGCGATAAAACGACAATGACTGTTATTCGTGAAGGGAAAAACAAGAACCTAGACATTACCCTCGGACAGTCTGAAACTGAATAAATGAAAAAACAGGTGGACGTTAAAGGTCTACCTGTTTTTTTATGCCTATTTTTTTGAAGAGAGTGTACGTAATATGATCTTTTCCCACATGCTCCAAGGCAGGAGCTGCTTTGCTGTAAATGAAAACTGCACTCCTTTCCCAATTGGATATCTCAGCTTTTTCAGTTGCTTCTTCTCGGCTAATCGAATCACAAGATCTGCGACTTCACGCGGGTCCCCGTAGTTTGATTTCTGGGCATTGATATGAGCCATCATTTTTTGATAGATGTGTATGTATTTCGAGCCTTCCTCTGGCTGCAACATGTGCTCGTTCATAGACGTGTTCCAAATATTCGTTTGGAAAGAGCCTGGCTCGATCAAGGCTACCTGTATATCGAACGAGGCCAGTTCAATGCGTAAGCTCTCTGTGTAGCCCTCTAAAGCAAACTTGGAGGATACATAAGGAGAAAGTGCGGGCATTCCCATTAATCCGCTGATGCTACTCATATTGAATATTTTTGCACCATTTGTCATCAGCGGAAGGACGGCTTGTGTCACTTCCATGACTCCGAAGACATTGACATCAAATTGCTGGCGGTACGTGTTAACAGGAACCTCTTCAGCAAAACCCGCATAGGCTGTTCCTGCATTGTTGACAAGCAGGGTAATTGGGGCGTAAGCATGTAGCTTTTTCTGAAATGCTTGAATTGACTGCGTGTCTGTCACATCTAATGCTTCAATATGTATCGATGCGGATAACGAGGCTTGCTCGATTTCTTCAGCAAGCTTTTTTGCATTCGCTTCCTGCCTGACACCTGCAATCACTTTATAGCCTTGCTTGGCGAGACCTATCGTGATGAGCTTGCCAAAGCCGCTATTGGCACCAGTTACAATGGCTGTCCTTTTCATCATCTCGTACCTCCTTTTTGTTTCAATTTACCATAGCCCGCTCTTTTATTGAATAACGAAAAGAAGGATGGAGAAGAATAAAAAGCGATGATAAGAAATAGGAGGTAGCACATGATGTGTTGGAAGAAGGCGGGACAAATAGGAGTGCTGCTTTTTATGCTGTCTGGCTGTCAATCGATTGAGCCGCTCCAGCAAACAAAGGAAGCAGAAGCAGAGAGTCTCTCAGCGGTTCAAATGAAGGAACTTCCATTTGAGCATCTCCACCTGCATGTTCAATACGGGCAGAAAAGCGAATTATACGAAGCCACCTATCGTCAGGCGAAAGGAAAAGAAGAAGCACTTATTAGTGATCATATGAACGGTGTCCGCTATGAAGGTGAAGAAGCATTACGCGAGATGAAGATGAAGCTAAATGATATGTCGATTCCTAGTGCGAAGATCAATGAAACGTATGTAAATGAGCTATTAGCTGCTTTTAATTTAGACGATGATTATCAGCGAATTCAGGTCGATATTAAGCTTGAAGATGGGACCAAACGTACATTCCAAAAGAAGAAGTAAAACGGAACTTTCTCATTTTTTAATTGAAAATGATTTTCAAGATCACTTAAATCTGATACACTAAATTGAGATAAGTGATCTTTTGCGTCTATATATAGACGATATTTCATATAAAAAATTTGCATGAGAAAAGGAGCGTTTGAGCGGAATGAGTGCCATTTCTACTGAAGGTTTAAGCTTAGGCTACGGAGAAACAATGATCATAGATGAACTAAATGTATCAATCCCTAAGGGTGAAATCACAGTATTTATTGGCAGCAATGGATGCGGTAAATCCACGCTACTTCGCTCTTTGGCCCGTCTCATGAAGCCAATGGGTGGTTCTGTCCTGCTTGAAGGTCATTCCATTGCCAAATTACCAACAAAGGAAGTAGCGAAACAGCTCGCCATTCTTCCGCAAGGACCAGAAGCGCCAGAAGGATTAACCGTGCATCAGCTAGTGAAGCAAGGCAGATATCCTTATCAAAATTGGCTGAAGCAGTGGTCAAAGCAAGACGAGGAAGCAGTGAATCGTGCACTGAAGTCAACAAAGATGGAAGACCTTGCTGATCGAACGGTCGATTCATTATCAGGTGGACAAAGGCAGCGTGCATGGATTGCGATGACGTTAGCGCAGGAGACGGATATCAT
This sequence comes from Bacillus sp. FSL M8-0266, assembly GCF_038613425.1. NCBI lineage: Bacteria > Bacillati > Bacillota > Bacilli > Caryophanales > Bacillaceae > Bacillus > Bacillus sp. FSL M8-0266. Next base: position 3,053,684 of record NZ_CP152015.1, on the reverse strand, counting down.
TTTGTTAGATGAGCCGACGACGTATTTAGATATGACGCATCAAATTGAAATTCTCGACCTTCTGTTTGACTTAAATGAAAAAGAGCAGCGCACGATTGTCATGGTTCTTCATGACCTGAATCTCGCATGTAGATATGCTCATCACCTTGTAGCGATTAAAGACAAGACGATTTATGCAGAAGGAAGACCAGAAACGGTCATTAATTGTGATCTTGTGAAAAATGTCTTTGATATGAACTGCCAAGTGACAACAGATCCTTTATTCGGAACTCCATTATGTATTCCGCATGGCAGAGGACGCTGTATTGTGCAGCAAGCGCAAGCGGAGACATTTCTCGCTGCAAGATAATCGTATGTCAAAAGCCTGACATCTGTTACGTACAGAGTCAGGCTTTTTTCTGAAAAAAGGAGCGGAAGATCAATGGGAAATGAACTAGACGAAAAGCTGGAAGGCTTGCTTGAGAAATATACTGAGCTGTTGCTTGGCGAATCAACAGACGCACTGAAACAAGATGTGAAACAGTGGGTAATCTATTCTCATATTGCAAAAAGTATGCCGCCTCTAGCAAAGCACTTTAATGAAACGTATCCAGAGGCTAAGGAAGAAATCAAAGAAACAATTCAGCGGATCAAACAAATGAACGAAGCTCATCGAGCGAATCAAGATCGCTAAAAAACTGCCAGCTCCATACTGGCAGTTTTTCTTTATGACATCTGTGATGGTCCGTATGGAGATTGTTCTGTCAGTGTTTGCTGGAATTTCTGGTGCGCCTGCTGGAGCTTTTGCTGTTCAGCGGCTTCAACAGAATACCAGCCATATCGGAACATGACATCATATAAATGTCTTTGTGTTTTCTGAGTTTCTAGTGCAATTCGCTGAATATCCTGATAAAGAGATTCATGACTGAATTCATTGAGCGCTGTGTTGTATCCGCTTGTGATATATTTTTCAGTCGACAAGAGATCTGTGACAAAATCACGATCATTCATGTTTGTTGTCGTGGGAACCGGAGTTTGAGGATTCCCGATTTTTTGTTGGTTTTGTTGTTCCATGTTTTTTCCTCCTATTGCATAAAGCCAGTAGACTGGCCTTGCCCTGAGCTGCCTAAATGCTGAAGAATTTGTGTGTAATGCTGATGGTGCATTTGGCCCACTTGATTTAATTCTTGTTTCAATGTTTGGTCCTGGCAATGCTCGGCCATAAAGTGAGCCTTTTTCATAGCGATCAAGTTCCAATTCAGCATATCCTCTAAGTACAAGGAATCCTTCACTGAAATGACTTGCGGGGGCATATTCATTTGCTGATTGTTCAAGGTGTGTTCCTCCTTACGATTTTGTTTCCTTACTGATTCTTTTTATATTGTTGATTTTGACTAGTCTTTTTGCCGCCTAGGTCTGCTTCCTGTGATGGACCTGCGTTTCCTTTTACACTTGCAGCACTTACGCCTGCTTTCGATGGGTTTTTCTTCAAACGAGACATGTGGACATCACCTCCATTCTTACAATGCCCTCTCATCTTTAATTCATACGCCGCAAAGTAAGGCACATGAGAATGTGTAAATTTTTGAAATCCGCTCTTGAACTGTTTCGGAAAATCTTTTAAGATAAAGAAAGAGGCATTGCTTTTTTTTGGACAAAAAATGAATGACTATTCATTCAAAATGTTTAGGGGGATATATATGGGCAAACATATTCGCAAGGCGGCTGTCATTGGTTCAGGTGTCATGGGCTCAGGCATTGCTGCGCATCTAGCCAATATCGGGATACCAGTAACATTGCTAGATATTGTGCCAAACGAACTGACAAAGGAAGAAACGGCAAAAAAGCGAACGCTTGATCACCCTAGTGTTCGGAATAGATTAAGTCAAGAAGCGATGAAAAAATTGTTAAAGCAAAAGCCAGCACCTCTTACTTCAGCAAAAAACCTATCATACATCACACCGGGAAATCTCACAGATCACCTTTCCTTATTACATGATGCTGACTGGATCATTGAAGTTGTCACTGAAAAGCTCAGCATTAAACAACATGTATTCTCTCTCATCGACGAACACCGCAAAGAAGGCAGTATCGTATCAAGTAACACATCTGGAATTTCGGTTGAAAAAATGGCAGAAGGCCGATCAGAGGATTTTAAACGTCACTTTTTAGGCACACATTTTTTTAACCCAGCTCGTTATCTAAAGCTTTTAGAAATCATTCCTATTCAAGAAACAGATCCAGAAGTACTCCAATTTATGAAAACGTTTGGCGAGGATGTACTTGGTAAAGGCGTCGTTGAAGCGAAAGATACGCCGAACTTTATTGCCAATCGTATTGGTACTTATGGACTCCTTGTGACAGTGCGTGAAATGCTTGAAAACAAATACACCATTGGAGAGGTGGATTCGGTCACAGGACCTCTCATTGGAAGACCGAAAAGCGCGACTTTCCGTACACTTGATGTTGTAGGGCTCGACACGTTTTTCCATGTAGCCCGCAACGTATATGACCAAGTAGAAGGAAAGGAAAAAGATATTTTCCAGCTGCCTGAGTTTATTGAACGAATGCTTGAAAAAGGATGGATTGGCAGCAAGGCAGGGCAAGGATTTTATCAAAAAAATGGAAAGACCATTTTAGAACTTGACCCTGTGACGCTCACATACGGAGAACGAACGAAACTGAAAGATCCAGGCATTGAGATGGCAAAGCAGCAAAAGGGAACGAAAGCGAAATTGAAAGCGCTTATTTATCAAGATGGCCGTGCAGGACAATTGCTCTGGAACATGACGGCACCTGTGCTCCTTTATTCAGCTCAGTTAACAGGCGAAATTGCGGATGATATTCAGTCCATCGATAACGCAATGAAATGGGGATTTGGCTGGCAGCACGGTCCATTTGAGCTATGGGATGCAATCGGTGTGAAAAAAGCAGTCGAACGCATGGAAGCAGAAGGACACAGCATCCCGCAGTGGGTGCAAGACATGCTGTCAGAAGGACACGATACATTCTATCAAGAGAATGCTGATGGAGAGCGTGCGTTTTATCACAATGGGGCTTATGAACAGGAAAAAGGAAACGACAAGAATATTTCCTTAGCGAGATTGAAAAAGAAGCAGGGCGTGATTTTTAAAAATGCTGGTGCGAGCTTGATTGATATCGGTGATGATGTCGCCTTGCTCGAATTTCACTCCAAAAGCAATGCCATTGGACTAGATGTCATTGACATGATCAATCGCGCTGTCGATGAGGTGGAACAGAATTATAGAGGGCTTGTCATCGGAAACCAAGGGAAGAACTTCTGTGTTGGTGCTAACCTTGCTTTGATTTTAATGGAAGCTCAGGACGATAATTTCTTTGAAATTGACTTTGTGATCCGCCGCTTCCAGCAGGCAATGATGAAGGTGAAATATAGCGACCGTCCAGTCGTTGCTGCTCCGTTTGGTATGACACTCGGAGGCGGAACTGAGGTTTGTATGCCGGCAGCAGCTATTCAGGCGTCCAGCGAATCATACATGGGTCTTGTCGAAGCGGGAGTTGGACTGATTCCAGGCGGCGGTGGAAACAAAGAATTATACCTTCGCCATCTTCAAGGATCAGCTAAGCCGCCAGAGACCGCTATACAAGACGCCACGATGAAAACATTTGAAACAATTGCAATGGCGAAAGTGTCCACTTCGGCAGAGGAAGCGAGGGATATGAACATGCTTCGCGCGAGTGACCGAATCAGTATGAACGGAGATCACCTGATCTATGATGCGAAACAACTTGTGCTCTCTCTTGATGAAGCGGGTTATCGTGCGCCGCTCAAGCAAAAGGTGCCCGTCATGGGAGAAACAGGCTATGCAGCAATGATATTGGCGGCCGAAAATATGAGATTGTCTGGATACATTTCAGAGCATGACATGACCATTGTTAAAAAATTAGCTCATGTTATTTCCGGCGGGAAACTGCCATTTGGAACAGAGGTAGAGGAGCAATACTTATTAGAGCTTGAAAGGGAAGCCTTTTTAAGTCTTGTAGGAGAAGTGAAATCACAAGCACGCATGCAGCACATGCTCGTCAAAGGAAAACCTTTACGTAACTAAGGGGGAGTCAAAATGAGAGAAGCAGTCATTGTCGCTGGCGCGAGAACACCAGTAGGGAAGGCGAAAAAAGGATCGTTAAAACATGTTCGGCCTGATGATATGGGCGCATTGTGTGTAAAAGAAACAATAAAGCGTGCCGGTGATTACGACGGACAGATAGATGATTTGATCATCGGATGTGCAACACCAGAAGCAGAGCAGGGGTTAAATGTGGCTCGTAATATTGGAGCATTAGCAGGGCTTCCGTATACAGTACCTGCGATCACCATTAACCGCTACTGCTCATCTGGTCTTCAGTCAATCGCTTATGCGGGTGAACGAATCATGCTCGGTCAGGCAGAAACAATCTTAGCCGGTGGAGTCGAATCGATGTCACAGGTGCCAATGATGGGTCACTCCATTCGTCCGAATGCTCATTTGGCAGAGCAAGCGCCTGAATACTATATGAGCATGGGACACACGGCAGAGCAGGTGGCGCAAAAGTATCAGGTCACACGTCAAGATCAGGACGCCTTTGCGGTAAGAAGTCATCAAAAGGCAGCCAAAGCATTACAGGATGGAAAGTTTTCAGATGAAATTGTATCCGTTGATGTAACAGAGCGGCGGGTAGGGAAGCAATATCAATTAGAAGAACATCAATTCAAGTTTTCACAGGATGAAGGCGTGAGAGCAGGGACAACGGAAGAGATTCTTTCTACTTTGCGTCCGGCTTTCTCGACAAAAGGCACGGTGACCGCAGGAAACTCTTCACAAACAAGTGACGGCGCTGCATGTGTGATGATGATGGATCGTGAGAAAGCATCCTCACTTTCCCTTCAGCCTCTTGCCAAGTTCCGGGCGTTTGCTGTTGGTGGTGTACCGCCTGAGGTGATGGGAATCGGTCCGATTGAAGCCATTCCGCGTGCGCTGAAAATCGCTGGACTTGAGCTGAAGGATATCGGGCTGTTTGAATTAAACGAAGCGTTTGCCTCTCAGGCCATTCAAGTCATTCGTCATTTAGGAATCGATGAAGAGAAAGTGAATGTCAATGGCGGGGCAATCGCGCTAGGACATCCGCTCGGCTGTACAGGAACGAAACTGACACTGTCACTCATTCATGAAATGAAGCGACGAAACGAGCAATTTGGCATTGTCACAATGTGTATCGGCGGGGGCATGGGAGCAGCAGGAATTTTTGAATTGATCTAAAGGGGGAAATCAGAATGAAAGCAATGGAAGAAGTAAAAAAGGGTGGAAGCTTCTTAATTGATGAGACGAATTATGAACATATCTTTACACCAGAGGATTTCTCTGATGAGCATCAAATGATTGGAAAGACAACAGAGGATTATATTTTACAAGACGTTGTTCCATATATAGATCAAATTGAAAACCATGAATTTGAGCATTCCGTCAGGCTTCTCAAAAAGGCTGGAGAGCTTGGGCTGCTAGGAGCTGACGTGCCTGAAGAATTCGGCGGACTCGGATTAGATAAAATTAGTTCAGCCATTATTACCGAGAAATTCTCCAGAGCAGGGAGCTTCTCGCTTTCCTATGGCGCCCATGTCGGCATTGGATCTCTGCCCATCGTGCTGTTTGGAAATCAAGCACAAAAGGAAACATATCTTCCTGGACTCGCTTCTGGAGAAACGATTGCAGCGTACGCCCTCACTGAACCAGGATCAGGCTCTGACGCCCTTGGAGCAAAGACAACTGCGGTCTTAAATGAAGCCGGAACTCATTATGTGCTGAATGGTGAAAAACAATGGATCACAAACTCCGCATTTGCCGACGTCTTTGTCGTATATGCGAAAATTGATGGTGAACACTTCTCTGCTTTTATCGTAGAAAAGGATTTTCCAGGTGTCCAAACGGGACCTGAAGAGAAAAAGATGGGCATTAAAGGGTCATCGACGAGAACATTAATACTTGAAGATGCTCAAGTGCCGAAGGAGAATTTACTAGGTGAGGCTGGCAGAGGTCACGTCATTGCCTTTAACATTTTGAATATCGGACGCTACAAGCTGGCTGTGGGGACAGTTGGTGCGTCAAAACGTGTCATTCAATTATCGGCAGAATATGCAAATCAGCGTAAGCAATTCCAAACGCCTATTTCTCGATTTAGCTTAATTGGTGAAAAAGTAGCCAACATGTCGGCAAAGCTCTATGCGATGGAAAGTGCTGTTTACCGCACAGTCGGATTATTTGAACAGCGCATGGGCCTATTAAGTGAAGAAGAGCAAAAGGACGGCAAAAAAATCGCCCAGTCCATTGCAGAATATGCGATTGAATGCTCTCTTTGTAAAGTGCTTGGCTCTGAAACTTTAGATTATATTGCGGATGAAGGTGTGCAGATTCACGGCGGATATGGATTCATGCAAGAATACGAGGTCGAAAGAGCCTATCGTGACTCACGGATTAACCGTATTTTTGAAGGGACAAACGAAATCAACCGTCTGCTTGTACCAGGCACATTCTTGAAGAAAGCGATGAAGGGAGAGCTTCCGCTGCTTCAAAAAGCGCAAACCTTACAGGAAGAGCTCATGATGATGATGCCGGAAGAGCCGGGTGATCAGCCGCTCGATCAAGAAAAATACTTGCTCGTCCATGCGAAAAAGATCGCCTTAATGGTATCTGGAATGGCGGCGATGAAGTATGGAAAAGCATTAGACAAAGAGCAAGAGATTCTTGTGAACATAGCGGATATCGTCAATGAACTGTTTGCTGTTGAATCGGCGATTCTGCGTACTGAAAAGGCAATCGCTGCATCAGGGCTAGATAAGAATACTCAAAAGCTTGCTTACACACAAATTTTCACGCAGGAAGCCTTCATAAAAATTGAAGCCCATGCAAAAGAATCCTTGATCGCGATGGAAGAAGGAGATTCACTCCGCATGAATCTGTCAGCTCTTCGCAAACTGACAAGATTCACCCCGATCAATGTCATCGCCAAAAAGCGCGAAGTGGCGAAACGAATCTTTGAAGCAGAGAAATATATCGTATAAGACGGCTTAAAAGGTGCGGATATCACTCCGCACCTTTTTGTAAGCATACATTTAGGTTTTTAAAATATTTTGTGATAAAATGTTCTCACTACTTGCAGGAGGTGAAAATAGTGGCTTTAGATTTTTATGAATACCCATCTTGCGGTACATGCCGAAAAGCAAAAAAATGGCTGGAAGAACACAATAAAGACATCAACAGCATACATATCGTCGAAGAGACGCCTGATAAAGAAACATTAAAAGCGCTTTACGAAAAAAGCGGCTTAGAGCTGAAGAAGTTCTTTAATACAAGCGGACAGAAATACCGAGAGCTACAGCTGAAAGATCAACTTCCTGCAATGTCAGAGGACGAGCAGCTCGAATTACTCGCATCTAACGGAATGCTGATCAAGCGTCCGATTACAACAGACGGTAAACGAGTCACAGTTGGATTTAATGAAGATACATTTAAAAGCGTCTGGAAATGATGTAACTTTCATTCAGATTGTGGTATCTTCAATATAGATTGAAAGAAAAGACTGGAGGGGTATTGAATGAGCACACCAAAAGATTTACGTTATTCAGAAGAACATGAATGGGTCAAAGTAGAAGGAGATAAGGTGCGTATCGGTATTACGCATTTTGCTCAATCTGAGCTAGGCGATATCGTGTTCGTTGAGCTTCCTGAAGTAGGAGACAAAATTACAGCGGACGAGCCTTTCGGAAGTGTAGAATCTGTGAAAACAGTTTCTGAGCTTTACGCACCGATCAACGGTACAATCGTCGAAGTGAACGATGAGCTGGATGACAGCCCTGAATTCGTCAACGACTCTCCATACGAAAAAGCATGGATGATCGTGGTAGAGCCAGCTGATACATCTGAAATTGAGAACTTGATGACTGCTGAGCAATATGAAGAAATGACAAAAGAAGACTAATTCACGTGAAATTGGACACTCTACCTTTATGGGGGTGTCCAATTTGTCTTTTCAAAAAGAACATGTGGATATAACAGATCATGTCACTGGACGATTCAAAGAAAACGGCATGGTGTTGTATCATCAAAATGAAGAGATTGGCACGATGATTAGTGAAAACCAATATGAGTTAAAATCAGGTTATTCCTATGATCAAAATCGTTTTTATCGTCTGACGGATACATTGACCCACGGGACAGAAAAATATGTAGACTGTGATGATGAAAATGGCTGGTGCTAATCACAGATGAGGCTGCAGTGAGCATAAGCTGCAGTCTTTTTAGTGCAAGCGCCTAATCTTTACAACCTGAATGAAAAATTGTAATCTAAGGGAGAAGTGAACAACGTCAAAAGGGCCGGGTGATCGTGATGAATGTAGAGGTAGAAAAGGTCATCATTGTAGAAGGTAAAACAGACAAACAAAAGCTAAAAGAAGTCATAAGTGAACCTGTTACCATCATTTGCACCAATGGCACGATCAGTACATCGAAGCTGGATCAGCTCGTAGACGAATTATTGGGGAAAGACGTTTACATATTAGCAGACAGTGACGATGCAGGCGACAAACTGCGGAAGCAATTTCGAAAAGAATTCCCTGAAGCACTTCATCTTTTTGTCGACAGAACGTACCGCGAAGTGGCCGCTTCACCGTCAGCCCACATTGCATCTATCCTATTAGCTGCAAACATTGATGTTCATTCGAAATATATATGAGGGTGGACGTATATGAAAGAGATTGAAGAACACGAATTCAAGGAGATAAAGGACGATTTATTTCTTTTATACTTATATACACCGTTTTGCGGAACATGTCAGCTGGCAAAGAAAATGCTGGCTGTCGTAGACACCATGCAGCCGGATGTACCTTTTTATGAAAATAACTTAAACTACTCACCAGGCTTTGCGAAAACTTTTGAAATCGAAAGTGTTCCTTGCTTTCTACTGTTTAAAAAAGGTGAGCTGGTGCAAAAAGGCTATGCCTTTCACTCCGTTCCATATCTTCATGAAATGATTGAAACCGCTAAATAAAGCGGTTTTTTGTCATATTTCAAGCACTTCATCTGAAAATTTGTCGAGTTATTTATAAAGGACAAGCGAATGTTTGTAGAGAAATGTTATGTATAACCAAATGACAGGGAGGTTATACATGTGGAAAAAGTGAAAACCCATGGAAACACAGGGCAGCGATTATTGCTAAAGCCGCTGCTCTCATCATCATCCTTGAAGATTACATTTGAGGCGGAAACTGACTCTTGTACATTGATTGTGGATGAGCGTGGTGAAGTGAAGAAACTACCTGCAATTGAGTTATCGGATCTCATCTTTTATGGTGAGAGAAAAGAAATACTTCAATTATTAGATGGAGATATGTCCTTACAGCAGTTAATTAGCAGGGGACAAGTGAAAGTAAAAGGGTCATTCCGTGCGCTCCTAAGACTAGAGGCGGTACTTTGGCTGACGAACGGTTTTTTTCGAAAAATGATAACTTAGTCGTTTACTTGGAAATTAGCGATTTACAGCGTTGACATATCTCGGGTAGCATGATATTCTACGTTAGTAAAAACATGAACATCACATAAAACAACATATTTTCTCTTATTAAGAGAGGTGGAGGGACGTGCCCTATGAAACCCGGCAACCGTCAGCATAGCTGAAATTGGTGCCAATTCACTCAAAGCCGCAATGCTTTGAAAGATGAGAGAAAGGCGTATTGAACATAAAAGGCCTTTCTGCTTGCATTGCAGTTAGGTCTTTTTTACTGACCTCACGTCAGGCACGAGGCATGGCAGCAGGAAGAATAAATAACGTATGTGATGGCAACCTATAGATTCAGCAAGAAAGCAGGTGAACAGACTGTGATCCATTTACAGAATGTATCAAAAACGTACCACTCAAAAAGCGGAAATGTTGATGCCGTGAAAGACGTCAACTTGGATATCGATAAAGGTGAAATATTCGGAATTATCGGGTATAGCGGTGCCGGAAAAAGCTCGCTGATTCGCCTATTAAACGGTCTGGAGCTGCCAACAGCAGGAATTGTTGAAGTGGCAGGAAACCGGATCAATGAAGTATCAAATGCGAAACTTCGGAAAGCAAGACAAGAAATCAGCATGATTTTCCAGCACTTTAACCTACTTTGGTCGAGAACGGTGAGACAAAATATTATGTTCCCGCTTGAGATCGCAGGTGTAAAGGCATCAAAACAAAGAGAACGTGCGAATGAACTGATTAAATTGGTCGGTTTAGAAGGAAAAGAAAATGCATATCCGTCTCAGCTAAGCGGCGGACAAAAGCAGCGTGTGGGGATTGCGAGAGCATTAGCAAATGATCCAAAGGTTCTTCTTTGTGACGAAGCGACGTCAGCGCTTGATCCGCAAACAACGGATTCTATCCTTGAGCTTTTAGCGGATATCAATAAACGATTAGGGCTCACGATTGTGCTGATTACGCACGAAATGCACGTCATTCGTAAAATTTGTCATCGCGTGGCGGTGATGGAGAATGGACGCATTGTCGAAGAAGGCGAAGTATTACGCGTCTTCAGACAGCCGAAGGAAGAAATGACGAAGCGATTTGTACAGCAGCTTGCTGAACCAGAGGAAGCGAAAGAAACAATCGAGCACGTCTTAGAGCGTGTAAAAGAAGGTCAGGTCGTACGGTTGTCCTTTATTGGCGATTCTGCCGAGCAGCCGCTCATCACTGAAATCGTTCGATCCTTCCAGGTCGATGTGAACATCCTTCAAGGAAAGATTTCTCAAACGCAGGAAGGCGCGTTTGGAACACTCTTTATCCATATTAATGGAGAAGAGACCGAGGTAGAAAAAGCCATCGCCTATATCCAAAGTAAACAGGTTGAAATTGAGGTGATGACACATGTTTGAGAAATGGTTTCCGAACGTTGATTTAGATGTCATTTGGAATGCAACGGGTGAAACAGTCTATATGACACTCATTTCATTGGCGTTTGCATTTGTCATCGGAATTATTCTTGGACTCCTGCTTTTCCTTACAGGAAAAGGCGGTCTTTGGGAAAATAAACCGATCAATGCTGTCATCGGTGCAGTCGTCAACATTTTCAGATCGATTCCTTTTATCATTTTAATTATTCTTTTATTAGGGTTCACGAAATTCTTAATGCATACAATTCTAGGTCCAAATGCAGCACTCCCTGCCCTTGTCATTGGGTCAGCTCCATTCTATGCACGTCTTGTCGAAATTGCACTGCGTGAGGTAGACAAAGGAGTCATTGAAGCAGCACGGTCAATGGGAGCGAAAACATCGACCATCATTTTCAAAGTATTGCTGCCAGAATCATTGCCAGCCCTCATTTCAGGTATTACCGTAACAGCGATTGCTTTAATTGGCTCAACTGCGATTGCAGGTGCAATTGGAGCAGGCGGACTTGGTGACCTTGCTTATGTGGAAGGATACCAATCTGGTAATACAGATGTCACACTTGTAGCCACTGTGTTTATTCTCATCATCGTCTTTATTATTCAAATAATCGGTGATTTGATTACAAATAAAATTGATAAACGTTAAGGGAGGATTTATTCATGAAGAAATTGATTTTAAGTGCACTATTTCTAGCATTTGCAGGCATCTTAGCTGCATGCGGTTCATCTAATAACGCAAGTGATAGCAAAACCATTACGGTTGCCGCTTCAAAAACACCACATGCCGAGATTCTTGAAGAAGCAAAACCACTTCTAAAAGAAAAAGGCTACGATCTAAAAGTGAAAGTACTTAGTGATTATAAAATGTACAACAAAGCATTAGCTGAAAAAGAAGTGGATGCAAACTTTTTCCAACATATCCCTTACTTAAACGAAGAAAATAAATCAAACAAAGATTACAACCTAGTTAGTGCCGGTGCGGTTCACCTTGAGCCATTCGGTATCTACTCTAAGAAGTACAAATCAGTAAAAGATATTCCAAACGGCGGCACGATTATTATGACAAACAACGTAGCTGAACAAGGACGTATGCTTACCCTGCTTCAAAATGCAGGTGTCATCAAGCTTGATCCGAAGGTTGATACAATCAATGCAACGGTAAAGAACATCAAAGAAAACCCAAAGAACCTAAAGTTCAAAAAAATCGCTCCTGAACTAACAGCGAAAGCTTATGAAAACAGTGAAGGTGATGCTGTGTTTATCAACGTCAACTATGCGATTCAAAATAAATTGAATCCGAAAAAAGATTCAATTGAACTTGAGCAAACAAAGAACAACCCATATGCAAACATCGTGGCTGTTCGCAAAGGTGAAGAAAAATCAGATAAGATCAAGACGTTAATGGAAGTTCTTCACTCTGATAAAATCAAAGAATTCATTGACAAAAAATATGACGGTGCTGTACTACCGGTATCTGAATAACCATGTGTTAACCTCGCTTTCATCAAAGCGAGGTTTTTTTGTGTATTTTTTCAAATCTCGCTCATAATAAAAATGTACAAATGATCTGAAGGGATGGAATGAAGATGAATGAACAGCATATGAGCGGATCCATGCAGCAATCACTGACTGATTATAAAACGGCAATGGGTGAATTTCAGAAGAAAATGCCGGTATTTGGGAAGAAATTCAATGAATTCACGGAGCAGTGCTTTCAGAGCGATTCATTAACGCAAAAGGAAAAACAAATAATTGCCCTTGGCATCAGTATTCATGCACAGGATGAATACTGCATGATTTATCATACAAAGGGAGCGCTCGACCAAGGCGCGACAGAAGAGAATTTGCTAGAGGTTGTCAGCGTGGCGGCAGCATTTGGCGGCGGGGCAGCACTGAGCCAAGGGATTACTGTCGTTCAGCAATGTATTGACGAATTTGGAGGACAGACGCATTAAGGGAAGGATAAGATGGCATTTTTCCATCTCAGGGAGTTGAGTCGTTCTCAGCCGATTGTGTGAGAAAATATGCCAGCATAGCGCGTCATATCCCTTTTGAGTGAAGCCGCATGCCTTTGATACAATAAAGCTACACTCAAAGAAGGGAATGGTTTATTATTTGTTCGGACCATAGTACACTGGGATTGGATTATACCGCCGAGATGGAAAAGGCCATGCACAAGGCTCATGGCATGAGCTATGCAGAGTACGAAAGAGACCATGACTTACGGATGAAAGTGGAATATAAACGAGAGCAGTCCTATCGAGATGAGAAAAGACAGCTCGCAAAAATGAATATACGAGGCTATTGATAGCTAAGGGGCGGGGAGAACAGTTTCCCGTCCTTTCTTTATGGAAACAGTCTTTTCGACATAAATCCTTTTATCCACCTGCATTTTTTGTTAGAATTTTGAGAGCATCCTCTCACGTATATCGTGAATGTGTTGTATTCAGTTTTAATTTGTTATAAAATTAGAATGAGAATAAATTGAGAATAATGATTATTTTGGAGGTATCGATATATGACTGCTTCGACATTAACAATTAAGGACTTGCACGTTGAGATTGAAGGGAAAGAAATCTTAAAGGGTGTAAACCTCGAGATAAAAGGTGGAGAATTCCACGCAGTAATGGGACCAAACGGTACAGGTAAATCAACTTTATCTGCTGCCATTATGGGTCATCCTAAATATGAAGTAACAAAAGGCAGCATTTTGCTTGATGGCGAAGATGTACTTGAAATGGAAGTAGATGAGCGCGCTCAAGCAGGTCTTTTCCTTGCGATGCAATACCCATCTGAAATTAGTGGTGTGACAAATGCGGACTTCCTTCGTTCTGCTATTAACGCTCGCAGAGAAGAAGGCGATGAAATCTCTCTAATGAAATTCATCCGCAAAATGGACGAAAACATGGAGTTCCTTGAAATGGACCCAGACATGGCGCAGCGCTACCTAAACGAAGGTTTCTCAGGCGGGGAGAAAAAACGCAACGAAATTCTTCAATTAATGATGATTGAACCAAAAATTGCGATCCTTGACGAAATCGATTCTGGTCTTGATATCGATGCGTTGAAAGTGGTTTCTAAAGGGATTAACAGATTGCGCGGCGAAAGCTTCGGCTGCTTAATGATCACTCACTATCAGCGTCTACTGAACTACATCACACCAGATCACGTTCATGTCATGATGCAAGGACGTATCGTGAAATCTGGCGGACCAGAGCTTGCACAACGTCTAGAAGCAGAAGGCTATGACTGGATTAAAAAAGAGTTAGGAATTGAAGACGAAACTGTTGGTCAAGAAGCGTAAGCGTTAGGAGGATTATTGATGACATTAGAAACGAAATTATCAGTAGATCAAGATTATGTCAAAAGCTTCTCCGAGAAGCATCAGGAACCGGCATGGATGAGTTCCCTTCGCTTACAGGCTCTTGAAAAAGCAGAAGACCTTCCAATGCCAAAGCCTGACAAAACGAATATTTCTAAATGGAATTTAACCAATTTCAAACAGCATACAGTCGAAAGTGCGCCATTTGGATCATTAGAAGAGCTTCCTGAAGAAGTGAAATCTCTCATTGATTTAGAGGACACGGATAAGACAGTCTACATTCAGCGTGATCAAACGCCAGCATACTTGTCCCTTTCAACGGAAGCGAAAGACAAAGGCGTGATCTTCACTGATCTTCATACAGCGCTTCGCGAACATGGAGATCTAGTGCAGAAATACTTCATGACTAATGCAGTGAAAGTAGATGAGCATAAACTAACCGCTTTACATGCTGCTTTAGTGAATGGCGGAGCTTTCCTTTATGTACCAAAAAATGTAGAACTTGAAGCGCCAATTCAAGCCATCTACCTGCATGAAAATGACGACACGACTTTGTTCAACCATGTCATCGTCGTAGCAGACGATCATAGTGCAGTCACATATGTAGAAAACTACATTAGTACAGCAAAACCTGAAGAAGCAATCTTCAATATCGTGTCCGAAGTGTTCACGGGAGCTAATGCCCGCGTCACTTACGGTGCAGTAGATAACCTTTCAGAAGGTGTCACAGTCTATGTGAACAGACGCGGTATGGCCAATGGCCGTGACAGTAAAATCGAATGGGCGCTTGGCTTGATGAATGATGGAGACGTCGTGTCTGAAAACATCACAAAGCTTATGGGCGACGGGACATTCGGTGATACAAAATCAGTTGTTGTCGGCCGCGGGAATCAAACGGAAAACTTTACAACAAGCATCATCCACTTCGGTAAAAACTCTGAAGGGTATATCTTGAAGCATGGTGTGATGAAGGATCAAGCATCCTCTATCTTTAACGGAATTGGTAAAATCGAGCATGGCGCAACGAAGTCAAATGCCGAGCAGGAATCACGTGTTCTCATGCTGAGTGAGAAAGCACGCGGTGACGCAAACCCGATTCTATTAATTGATGAAGATGATGTAACAGCAGGGCATGCTGCTTCTGTTGGACGTGTCGATCCAATTCAACTGTATTACCTCATGAGCCGCGGGATTTCCAAAGAAGATGCAGAAAGACTTGTGATTTATGGCTTCTTAAATCCAGTCGTCAAAGAACTGCCGATTGAAGGAGTTAAAAAGCAGCTCGTTTCTGTGATTGAAAGGAAAGTAAAATAATGAATATCAAAGACGTTCGTGAGCAGTTTCCAATCCTTCATCAGCAAGTGAACGGACATGATTTGGTGTATTTGGACAGTGCGGCGACTTCTCAAAAACCAAGAGTGGTCATTGATGCAATGAATGAGTATTACCGGTCTTACAACTCGAACGTCCACCGGGGTGTTCATACCCTTGGAACAAAAGCAACGGACGCATACGAGGGTGCCAGAGAGAAAGTTCGTGCATTCATCCGTGCTTCATCTGTCCAGGAGATTATTTTTACTAGAGGTACAACAACCGCACTGAATACAGTGGCGATCAGCTATGCCAGAGCAAACCTCAAAGAAGGCGATGAGATTGTCATTACGCACATGGAGCATCATGCGAATATCATCCCTTGGCAGCAAGCAGCAAAAGCAACTGGCGCCACATTGAAATATATTCCGTTACAGGAAGACGGCACGCTATCGCTTGAAGATGTGAAGCAAACGATCACACATCAAACGAAAATCGTCGCTGTCACGCATGTCTCAAACGTACTAGGAACCATCAACCCGATTAAAGAAATCGCTAAAATTGCACACGATCATGGTGCCATTATTGTCGTCGATGGTGCGCAAAGCACGCCGCACATGCAAATTGATGTTCAAGATCTAGATTGTGACTTTTTCGCATTCTCTGGGCATAAAATGTGTGGACCGACTGGCATTGGTGTGCTTTACGGGAAGAAGGACCTTTTGAATAATATGGAGCCTGCTGAGTTTGGTGGTGAAATGATCGACTTTGTGGATCTGTATGATTCCACTTGGAAAGAGCTCCCGTGGAAATTTGAAGCGGGAACACCGATTATTGCCGGAGCAGTTGGACTAGGAAAAGCGATTGATTTCTTAAATGAAATCGGTATGGAGGAAGTCAGCCGTTACGAGCATCAGCTTGCCACTTACGCGCTTGAGCGCTTTAAGGAGCTTAAAGGTGCGACTGTTTATGGACCGCAGCACCGGGCTGGGCTTGTGACGTTTAACTTAGACGACGTCCATCCGCATGATGCGTCAACTGTTCTGGATACAGAAGGTGTCGCCATTCGTGCTGGACATCACTGTGCACAGCCGCTCATGAAATGGCTTGGTGTATCAGCGACTGCAAGAGCAAGCTTCTATCTGTACAATACAGAAGAAGAGATTGACGAGCTCATTGCAGCGCTCCGTAAGACAAAGGAGTATTTTACGAATGTCTTTTAATGTAAACTTAGACACACTGTACAGACAAGTGATTATGGATCATTATAAAAATCCGAGAAACAAAGGTGTGTTAAACGACAGCATTGTCGTCGATATGAACAACCCAACGTGTGGTGACCGCATTCGTCTCACGATGAAAATCGAAGGCGAAAAGGTCATGGATGCGAAATTTGAAGGAGAAGGATGCTCGATTTCAATGGCATCTGCCTCTATGATGACGCAGGCGATTAAAGGGAAAGATATTGAAACAGCTTTGAAAATGTCTCGGATTTTCTCCGATATGATGCTAGGAAAAGAATACGACGATTCCATTGATCTTGGTGACATTGAGGCGCTGCAGGGAGTGGCAAAATTCCCAGCCCGCATCAAATGTGCAACATTATCCTGGAAGGCGCTTGAAAAAGGCGCATCTGCCGAAGATAACGGCAAATCATAAGATTGGAGTGAAAATGGATGGCTAAAAAAATGCCAGATGTTGGTGAATATAAATACGGCTTTTCTGATAAAGACGTTTCCATTTTCCGTTCAGAGCGCGGACTGACAAAAGAGATCGTTGAAGAAATTTCTCGTATGAAAGAAGAGCCTCAGTGGATGCTCGACTTCCGTTTGAAATCTCTTGAGCTCTTTTACAACATGCCGATGCCACAATGGGGCGGAGATTTAAATGCATTAAACTTTGATGAAATTACGTACTACGTAAAGCCATCAGAGCGCTCTGAGCGTTCTTGGGATGAAGTACCAGAAGAAATCAAAGAAACCTTTGATAAGCTTGGGATCCCAGAAGCAGAGCAAAAGTACTTAGCAGGTGTATCTGCTCAGTATGAATCTGAAGTTGTGTATCACAACATGAAGCAAGACCTTGAAGATCTAGGCATTGTGTTTAAAGATACAGACAGCGCATTAAAAGAGAACGAAGACATCTTCCGTGAGCACTGGGCAAAAGTCATTCCTCCGACTGACAACAAATTTGCTGCGCTTAACTCGGCTGTATGGTCTGGTGGTTCATTTATCTACGTACCAAAGGGCGTCAAAGTAGATACACCACTTCAAGCATACTTCCGTATCAACTCTGAAAACATGGGTCAGTTCGAGCGTACACTCATCATCGTTGATGAAGGCGCACATGTGCATTACGTAGAAGGCTGTACAGCTCCAGTTTACACAACAAACTCACTTCACAGTGCGGTTGTTGAAATCGTCGTGAAAAAAGGCGGCTACTGCCGTTATACAACGATTCAAAACTGGGCAAACAACGTCTTCAACCTTGTCACAAAACGTACAGTATGTGAAGAGAATGCGACAATGGAATGGATTGATGGAAACATCGGTTCTAAGCTGACAATGAAATACCCAGCGGTCATCCTAAAAGGTGAAGGCGCTCGTGGTATGACATTAAGTATTGCCCTAGCAGGTAAAGGTCAGCACCAAGATGCAGGTGCAAAAATGATTCACCTTGCACCAAACACATCTTCAACGATCGTATCGAAATCGATTTCCAAACAAGGCGGTAAAGTCACATACCGCGGAATCGTTCACTTCGGACGTAAAGCAGAGGGTGCACGCTCAAACATCGAGTGTGACACACTCATCATGGATAACAAATCAACATCTGATACGATTCCTTACAATGAAATCTTAAACGACAACATTTCATTAGAGCACGAAGCCAAGGTTTCAAAAGTATCAGAAGAGCAGCTATTCTACTTGATGAGCCGCGGAATTTCTGAAGAAGAAGCAACAGAAATGATCGTCATGGGCTTCATCGAGCCATTCACAAAAGAACTGCCAATGGAATATGCCGTTGAAATGAACCGCTTGATTAAGTTTGAGATGGAAGGTAGTATAGGTTAACCGTTGATATACCGGGGATTAAAGGTGTTTAGGTATTGCATTTTTATTAAGCACCCACAAAACACCCACAAAATTTAATTATTGAACATACCGCAGATACATTTCCATTGCTTGGTCCTCAATTTTTTTGGTGACATGGAGATACTTGTCTGCGGTTGTTTTTATACTAGAATGACCTAACCGTTCAGATACATATTTAATATTCACGCCAGCTTCTAAGAGGTGTACAGCATGGCTATGTCTTAAAGCATGTGGAGACAGAACGGTAAGATTAGCTCTTTTACAGACTTCTTTGAAATACTCCCTCACAACATTTGTTTTTAACCATTTACCCTCATGCTGAAAGAACTGATCATATGTATATTGTTCGTCTGACATATAACCAGGTTGATGAAGAAATTAACGGAGAAATAGATATAGACACAGCCCTTAAACACGCTTTAAAAGGAAGCGGCTTTTCATATACCATCATGCCGGATGCTAAAGGATTGAAAGCCAAACTAGAAGGATTCGGCAAGAAAAAGTCGTTAGAGCTGATGAACGATCTTATATCGGCTTTTGTCGTGGAACTTGATGTAAACAATGATCATATTTACGTATTCAAAGAAATCAAAAAGCGGATCAATTACAAATTAGATACCAGGGCGAATATGAATACGATTAGTGTTAAAAGCAGCTTGTCCGAATCTTTCACCCGGATAAAGGGTTATGGCAAGGTAAAAGAAGAAAAGGACACAGCAAGCGAGGAAACAAAAGGCTATGATAGTAAATCGGGGAAATGGAAAACAAACAGTGATTTAAATGCCATGTATGCGGAGGACGTTGGACAAACGTTCTCTTTTACGTTTAAAGGGACAGGCTTCAGCGTGAAGCTGATCAAAGAAAAATTAGGCGGTAAAATCACGTTCAACATAGATAAAAAGACAAACAAAACATTCAGCACGTACAAAGACACGGGCAAAGAAAGTCATGTGGTTGAAACGGTTGACGTGATTCGAGGTCTTGAGGATAAAGAGCATACGGTCGTTGCAACGTTTAAGGGAAAGGACAGCAAAAACCCGAACACGAAAAAAATGAAAACGGGTTTCCGGGTGAGCGTGCCTAACGGGAATTTTATTGGACTTTATCGGACCTTTAAAAATGATGAAAAGTACATGTTCCCACCTGTGACATATATTCACCCCGACGAAAAACTTTTTCTTGTAGACGGTCGCCCGAGAGTAGCGGAAACAGTTTACGAGGATTCCATTTCAAAAAAAGAGGACATGGAAAAATTTTTGGAAAAGAAAGTTGACCCTTATCCAAAATTAACGATCGAATTGGATTTTGAAAAAGTGTATGATCCGAAGCTCGAAGCGATTGAGGACAACATTTGTAAAGGCGCTATTGTTCCAGTCATTGCAGATACATCATACGGCATCCTGTTTGAAGGAGAGGTAAGGGTACAGGAAATCAAATATAACCCTCTCAATTTGGACATGAAGCCGTCAGTCACGCTCACAAATTATCGTAAAGACATTATTGACTATCAACTAGAGCAGACCGTCGCAATGAAAAAGCAGCGGAATTTAATCAAGAAAGAAATAGCCGAAATGCTTGAGGCTCAAAAGAGCATAGCAAGCAGCACGCAAAGCCAATTGAGCAATATCAATACAAAGGTTTCCCAGGACTTGAGCTTGTCATATTCAACCGTCACGAAAACCTGGTCAATTGATGATAGCAGCGTAGACGGAGCTGAAATTGACGAGATAGGGAACACCATAGATATTGATATAGGTTTCGACATAAAACCGAAAAGCCCGAGGGTGGGCGTTGATTTTGATTTAAGTCTAAAGGGGATCACGGCAGGCGCAACCATTGATACGACCAACCCAAGCGGCATGAATATTATGCTTGCTAAAGACGGTCAAAGGATCAGCCCAACGGCTGCCGATATACCAAACGGCGCACAAATTAATATTTCATTTTACTTAGATAGCTGACGATCAAACGTCGGCTATTTTTTATGAAAGGAGCTGATAGCATGGGAAGGTTCAATTTATTGAAAGTCTTTAAAATTGGCAGAAATGCAGAGTTTGAAGACAACCTATCGCAAAATGCAAGATCAATAGAAAACGCTTTGAACCAACTAGACATAGAAATCAAAGAACATAAAGGGAGCGAAAAAGCCCACGAAGCGGCAAGCATCGTCCACAGAGGGAAAAGCGTTGCACACTGGCTTAATAGTTATTGGTCCCGTCTTGTTAATCTGATTGTCAATCATGATGGCAACGATATAAAAGAAGTTGTGGATGGAAGGGTTTCGCTTGATGCGACTATTCATCCGACTTTGAATGATCGTCTTGAATATGACTTTGATCAGCTTGAAAAGAAAGTGAATGACATGCTTTCGATCGTGTCTTTGCAGCCGTTTTTAAACAAATACGGCAACTTCACAAAGGCTTTACAAGCAGCATTAGAAATAGCAAAAGATCGCCCCATTTGGCTTTATATTCCCCCAGGGGGCTATACGCTGCGGGAACGGGTGAGGATTTATAAAAACACTCATATCACTTTACAGGCAGGGGCAACGATCAAGCGTGGCTTTGTTGGCAGCATGTTTGTAAATGGTGATTTAAATGAGAGTTTCACCGGGTACAAAGGGCACGGAAACTTGATCATTGACGGACAAGGAACAATCGACAGCATGGGACACGAAATCAAGCAGCAATGCTCTATTTTTGGGTTCGCTCATGCATCCGGTATTATCATGCGAGACCTCACATTGAAAAATGTTTGCGGGGGACATGCTCTTGATTGTGCGGGCAATGAAAACGTGCTGATCGACAATGTGACATTTGAAGGGTTTGCGGATTATGTGGGGGATAGATGGTTTTCCGCAGCGGTTCAAGTCGATTTGATGAGATCATCGGGCAATTTTGGCGCTTTTGGCGCTTATGATCACACACCGACAAGAAACCTTACAATGCAAAATTGTACTATTCGTAAATCAGCAGAGCTTGGGGGCTATCCTAGAGCGATAGATTCACATACAAGCACGGACGGCGTTCTCTATTCGGGTATTAGATTCCTCAACAACAAGGTTTACGATTGCACAGAATGGGCGGTGTCGGGCAACAAATGGCAAGATGTATTTGTTGATGGTAACACTTTTGAAAACTGTGCCAATGGCGTAAGAATCATGCTGCCAGTGGTTAATAGTGTGTATACACAAGACAAAAACGGTAACCCAACGGGCAGAGTCAACAAAACAAAGCGACATACGATCACAAATAATAAATTTAAACAAATGAAAAATAAACATGCTATTCAAGTTTATGGGCGTAAAGGTTATCAAACCATTGATCATGTGGTGATTGAGGGCAATCAAATTGACGGCACAACCAGGCACGGTATTCATGTGTCTGACGTCAAACACTTTGTCATTCATGATAACAACCTAGAAAATGTCGGGCATCATGGCATTTTAGTTACCCGTAGCACACGGGGAAAGGTACACCACAACACAGGGCGAGACATCCAGGGTAACGGCGTGCGGATCGAGGAAGGAAGTTGCGATTTCGTTTCTGTGGATGATAACACGCTAGAAGAAATCGGGTTTTCGGGAATATCTGTCTCGGGTGATTCTGATTATGTACAGGTAGATGAAAACACGATCATTAATGCGGGCAAGCGTGGTGATGATTACGATTTTATTTTATTTATGGATGGCGTGAAAAATAGCGCCGTTCGTAATAATACAGCAATTGGGAAAACGGGAAGGTATGGTATGTATTTAACAAGCAAATGTTCAGCTATTCAGCATTACGGCAACCGATTAAAAGGAGCCGGGAAAGTATCTGCATTAAACGATAAAAGCGTTGATCCTATTCGTACCGTTGAAAATATCACTTGAGGGGGATAACATGACGAATCAACTTTTTAAAAATGGCGTGCTGCCTTTCGTGGTTGATGCCTATGATCAAAGCGTGTACGATTCAAAAATTGTTTTTTCGACCCAGGACATCGGCACAGCAAAGCTAGTTTTTCAATTGCGTAAAGATGGCGTGCCTTTGCCTCTTTCAGCGGTTGACGGAAAACTCGTACTTTTATTTAACAATGGATCCAAGAACGTTCGGAATATCACTCTTGTTGATAAAGTCGAAGGGATCGCCGAATACGTCCTAGATAATAACGAGATCAAGCTATATGGCAAGGTTCAAGCGTCTTTAAATTTGTATTATCGAAATGGACAAGCCTTGTCGATTCACGAATTTACATTTGATATTCAGCGTAACTTAATTGACCAGGACATTGTCCCGGCAGCGGAATTTTATATTGATGATTTTCAATCGTTGAAAAAACAAATTGAACGCATGGCAACAGAGCTTGAAAGCGATATTCAAAAGCGAACTGACGATATGCAAGGAAACATTGACGAGATCACGAAAGAGCTTCAAGAGCAACTAGATAGAATGAAGGAGAAACTTGACGATCTCGAAGCGCTTGAAACCAAACAAGGCGCACAAGATAAAGTAGACGAAGCCCTTGCAGTAGCTAAAAAATATACGGAGGATTACGCAGAGACACCCGCCGGCGCTTTGAAAATGGTTAAAGACCTTGTTTCGGGTTTTCAACAAAAGAAAATCACGGCTGATACAGGTATGCCGTTGATCTCAATTAAGGATACTTCTTTAAGCATCTTAGACGAAGTTATCAATAATGGATTAGGGCAAGGAACCTTCTATGCAATAGCTGGTTCAAAAGACTTGCCGAATCATCGTTCTTTTAGAGGTTTCTTCCACGTTACAGATGCAACGACAAATGGAAAGGGGACGTTTGGATGGGTATACGCAACAGATTACATTAACAACATCTACACCAATTATTTAAACAATAATATATGGAGTGGATGGGCAAGGCTATCTAATCACAATTTGCTATCCGAAACAGGGCAAAGCCAATTGTTGCCGAATGGTACGGACATATTAACGCTGCCTTCCGGCTACTACTATGCAGTAGGCACAAACGTTGTCAATATGCCGAGTAAAACCGATTCATCTTGGTTCAATATTTATGTCATTGATAACAGTAACAACCGTAAATACTTTCATATTGTTAGAAGTGGCGATAATTCACATTGGTTCGGCACAGTCCATACGGACGGATCATTTAAAGGATGGAAACGGATGCTGACGGATGATGATTCAATCAGCACATGGAATCAGGTAACGTTAGTCGCTGGAACAGTAAAACAATTTGCGGGAAACCCTCTCCAATTCTCCATACGTCAAAATGACTTACTACTTCGAGGATCGTTTGAGGGAGTCCCGGCGAATGATGCAGTCATTGCCCGTTTTACTCAAAAACCGTTAACAAAAGCTGTGTTTGTCGGTGCAACAGTAGGTTCTTATGGGTCTGCTAGATTTACATTAGAGAAAGATGGTTCTTTACGCTTTGATGGAATGTCCGCTAACGATAATTCTTTTGTAAGTAGATTTGAAATAAATGAATCTATTCCGTTGTGGTAAAGGAGGGGAAGCATCATGCACATTTATTACTATGACGAAAATTTTAAATATCAAGGCGAAGATGTAATTGATCATGACGAGCTGCCGAAAAATGCTACGGATGTAAGACCACAAGAGGGGTTGTATCTTCCCGAGTATGACGAGAAAAAAAGAGTGTGGTTTGAATCAGCATCTAAAGAGTATATAGAGAGCTTGCAACCAACGCCGCAGCCGTCAAAAATAGACCTCATGGAGAAACAAGTTGCAGAGCTTTATTACTTGTTTGCATTAGGGGGTGATCCATCGTGAGTGATTTCGATTGGTTCAGTAGAATCAAAGGTTTTTATGATAGAGAATTATGGACAAAAGAAATGGTTTATAACACAGTAGCAGCGGGGACAATCACACCCGAACAATACGAGGAAATAACAGGTGAGCCATACGAGGTATAGGCTTATTTTTTATGCTTATGGCGGGAGAAGGTGAGAGTTATGGAAATGGATTTGGCACAGTATTTAATGACACAAGGACCCTTTGCGGTGCTTTTTTGTTGGGTGTTGTTTTATGTATTGAACACGACAAAAGAGCGTGAGAACAAGCTAAACGAACAAATTGACGCACAAAATGACGTACTAGCAAAATTCAGTGAAAAATATGACGTTGTAATCGAAAAATTGGACCGTATTGAAAGAAACCAAAAATAAAAATGAAAAGAGGAATTTTTGATATGAAAAACTTTGACAAAGGCACGGTCGTTCGCACGGTGCTTCTTTTTATTGCACTAATCAATCAAGGACTTATCATGTTTGGCAAACCTGTTTTGCCGATCAGTGAGGACCAGTTCACTTCGTTGGCTGAAACATTGTACCTTGCCTTCTCAATGATCTTTACTTTAGTGACAACCCTTGTTGCATGGTACAAAAACAACTATGTGACAAGTCGAGGTAAAGCCCAAAAAGAAGCGCTGCAACAAAAAGGATTAACAAAATAAGAGCTGCCCCAGGCGGCTTTTTTAATACTGAAAAACAATTTTAAGGAGACGATGAACAATGGTAAAAATCATTCAAGACTTCATTTCAAAAGGGAATAACAATCGACCAGGCAACTATATGAAGCCTTTATATATTACGGTCCACAACACAGCCAATACAGCAAAAGGGGCAAACGCAGCAAGTCACGCAGCTTTTGTTAAACGATCTAGTACAGCCGTTAGCTGGCACTACACTGTGGATGAAAATTGTATCTATCAGCATTTACCATTAAACGAAAACGGATGGCACGCAGGAGACGGCAGAGGCACGGGCAATATGAAGTCGATCGGCATTGAAATTTGTGAAAATGCTGACGGAGATTTTGAGAAGGCGATCGAAAATGCTCAATGGTTGATTCGCCAATTAATGCAGGAACAAGGCATTACATTGGCAAACGTTGTTCCTCATAAGCATTGGAGCGGGAAAGAATGTCCCCGCCGCCTGCTTAATCGTTGGGACAGTTTCAAAGCCGGGATCGCCGTTGCTCATACAAATAAAAAGCCGACTGTTAAACCAACAAAAGCAGCACCATCCAAAACAGCGGCTTCCAAGCCTGCTAAAAAGTCATATGGTTTGCCAACAGGAATTTTAAAAGTTACAAAGCCTCTTACAAAGGGATCAGCAGTAAAAGCCGTACAAGAAGCCCTGGCGGCGGTTTACTACTACCCGGACAAAGGGCGAAAAATAACGGCGTCGATGGCTATTACGGACCAAAAACAGCGGATGCGGTCAAACGATTCCAATTGATGCATGGTCTTGTTGCTGATTGCATTTATGGTCCGAACACTAAAGCAGCTCTTCAAAAAGTATTAAAATAAGAAAGACCTCACATCAAATGAGGTCTTTTTCTATCCACAAGCATTAGAGGAGGTTCCCCGGACATATTTTATCCAAATCTTCTAGTGGTTATAACTCCAAATTTATAAAAAATCACTTTTCCAATTCCGCTTACATATAGTATACAGATCACATGTCTTTAATCTCTCATGGTTTTACTCCATCTAGAAATAATCTCCCCCTATGGGGAGGTCTTTTCTTTTTGTGTCTTTATCTTATTTTTCTTGTGGAGGGGAATAATTTATTGTAATTCCTTACTAAAGCTTTTTTGAAAACTATATAAGAAAAAGAACATTATACATATTTATCAATAATAAAAATGTTGTTATAAATCATCTGTTAATTTAGACTTTTTATTCATTTTTCTAAACAAACTCACTAATGTAGATCAGGTACATAAGATGTTAAAGAGGTGATTTTATGAAAAGGTGTAGGCATTGCGGAAAATTATGTACATCTCATTCGGGAAATATTAATAAACGAGGAAGTTGGTATGGTTCGTATGAAGATTATGACTGGGAGTGTGATAGCTGTAAGAAAGGAAAAACAAGAAAACCAGTGAAAAATCCTTGCTGTGAAAAGGATCCTTGTGTGTGTGTCATCCAAGGTCGTCCAGGGGGTAGAGGTAGAAGAGGTCCAGCAGGACCAACAGGACCAACAGGACCAACAGGTCCAACGGGACCAGGAGTAGGAGCCACGGGAGCAACAGGCGCAACGGGAGCCACCGGAGCAACAGGCGCAACGGGAGCCACCGGAGCCACGGGAGCAACAGGCGCAACGGGAGCAACAGGCGCAACAGGAGCCACGGGAGCAACAGGCGCAACGGGAGCCACCGGAGCCACGGGAGCAACAGGCGCCACCGGAGCAACGGGAGCAACCGGAGCAACAGGAGCAACAGGAGCAACAGGAGCCACGGGAGCCACCGGTCCTACAGGAGCGACAGGAGATACGGGAGCCACGGGAGCCGCCGGAGCCACGGGAGCCACGGGAGCAACAGGCGCAACAGGAGCAACAGGAGCAACAGGAGCCACCGGTCCTACAGGAGCGACAGGAGATACGGGAGCCACGGGAGCAACCGGCGCAACCGGCGCAACCGGTCCTACAGGAGCGACAGGAGATACGGGAGCCACGGGAGCAACAGGCGCAACGGGAGCCACCGGAGCCACGGGAGCCACGGGAGCAACAGGCGCAACAGGAGCCACGGGAGCAACAGGCGCAACGGGAGCCACCGGAGCCACGGGAGCAACAGGCGCCACCGGAGCAACGGGAGCAACGGGAGCAACCGGAGCAACAGGAGCAACAGGAGCAACAGGAGCCACGGGAGCCACCGGTCCTACAGGAGCGACAGGAGATACGGGAGCCACGGGAGCCGCCGGAGCCACGGGAGCCACGGGAGCAACAGGCGCAACAGGAGCAACAGGAGCAACAGGAGCCACCGGTCCTACAGGAGCGACAGGAGATACGGGAGCCACGGGAGCAACCGGCGCAACCGGCGCAACCGGTCCTACAGGAGCGACAGGAGATACGGGAGCCACGGGAGCCGCCGGAGCCACGGGAGCCACGGGAGCAACAGGAGCAACAGGAGCAACAGGAGCCACCGGTCCTACAGGAGCGACAGGAGATACGGGAGCCACCGGAGCCACCGGTCCTACAGGAGCGACAGGAGATACGGGAGCCACGGGAGCAACCGGCGCAACCGGCGCAACCGGAGCCACCGGTCCTACAGGAGCGACAGGAGATACGGGAGCCACGGGAGCCGCCGGAGCCACGGGAGCCACCGGAGCAACAGGAGCAACCGGAGCAACAGGAGCAACAGGAGCAACGGGAGCAACAGGAGCAACAGGAGCAACCGGCGCAACCGGAGCAACAGGAGCAACAGGAGCCACCGGAGCCACCGGTCCTACAGGAGCGACAGGAGATAGGGGAGCCACGGGAGCCACCGGAGCAACAGGAGCAACAGGCGCAACAGGAGCAACCGGAGCCGCAGGAGCAACCGGAGCAACGGGAGCAACCGGAGCCGCAGGAGCGACAGGAGATACGGGAGCAACAGGAGCAACAGGAGCCACCGGAGCCGCAGGAGCAACCGGAGCAACGGGAGCCACCGGTCCTACAGGAGCGACAGGAGATACGGGAGCCACTGGCGCAACAGGAGCCACCGGTCCTACCGGAGTGACCGGAGATACAGGAGCCACCGGAGCAACAGGAGCCACCGGAGCAACAGGAGCCACCGGAGCAACAGGAGCAACAGGCGCAACAGGAGCAACCGGAGCCGCAGGAGCAACAGGAGCAACGGGAGCCACCGGTCCTACAGGAGCGACAGGAGATACGGGAGCAACAGGAGCAACAGGAGCAACAGGAGCCACCGGTCCTACAGGAGCGACAGGAGATACGGGAGCCACGGGAGCCACCGGTCCTACAGGAGCGACAGGAGATACGGGAGCCACGGGAGCCACGGGAGCCACCGGTCCTACAGGAGCGACAGGAGATACGGGAGCCACGGGAGCCACGGGAGCCACGGGAGCCACGGGAGCCACCGGAGCCACGGGAGCCACCGGTCCTACAGGAGCGACAGGAGATACGGGAGCCACCGGTCCTACAGGAGCAACAGGAGCCACCGGAGCCACGGGAGCCACCGGTCCTACAGGAGCGACAGGAGATACGGGAGCAACAGGAGCAACAGGAGCCACCGGTCCTACAGGAGCAACAGGAGCAACGGGAGCCACCGGTCCTACAGGAGCAACAGGAGCAACGGGAGCCACCGGTCCTACAGGAGCGACAGGAGATACGGGAGCAACAGGAGCAACAGGTCCTACAGGAGCAACAGGAGCCACGGGAGCCACCGGTCCTACAGGAGCGACAGGAGATACGGGAGCAACAGGAGCAACGGGTCCACTTATAACGGCTAATAACGGTCAATTTAGCACGGGGATGACTTCTAATATTGCTTCACTAGCAGCTATTCCATTAAATACAAATGTTACTCTAAATGGAACTGCGATTACTCATACACCGGGGTCAACTGATATTTCATTGGCACCTAATCAAACTTATTACATTAATTATGGGACAGAAGCTACTTATCCAAGTGATGGAGTAGTACTTGCAACCCTAAGATTAAATGGAGTAAATATACCTGGAGCAGATTCAGCTGCTACAGTAGCACCGATGGGAGGGGACCTGGGACAAAATGCAATGCTAAGTCAAGGGATAGTATTAAACACAGGTAGCTCTCCAAATATTTTGACATTAATTAATCAAGGAGCTACAACAAACTTTACACGAACTACTGTTAGTATAATCAAACTTCAATAAGTAATAAGAAGTACCGCGAATATAACGTGGAAACGTACTTTAAGCAAAAACCTATTTAAACAAACCGAGTAATATAAATATAGGTAACATCATAAAAAGTATATTTCTTCCTTGTAACTATGTAACAATTAAAAAAGAAAACATCAAGAGCACTAGATTTGCAAGTGATCTATCTGTTTTAAAATGCTATTGGAAATAAAATGTAAAGAATATAAGAGTTGATTAATCTAGAATTCTAAAAATATAAAACTAGTTTCTTTTTTACTATATCAATATTTTGATATAGTTTTTTATATTTTAAAGTTTGTTAAAGTTATAGGTGTTTTAAAAAAACAGGATGAGGCTATAAGAGGTCATACATCAAGTATCGGTTATTTCGCTTAATTAAAAAAGCCCTTTTCGGGGGCTTCTTTTTTATTTGAATATCTTTTTCATTAGCTTGCCGGATGCTTTACCCGCAGCACGTCGCATGATACGTTTGCCTATAGTACCCTTTTGAACAGCATTGAGGTCACCCAGGTATTTTGATGTTTTATAAAGGAATGATCTTATTTTGTTTATATTCATGTATTTCACTTCCTTAATTAATATATATTTATGTGGGTACACCCACAAAACACCCACAAACATATGACGGCTTATTATTTTATATGACGTAAAACAAATATAAACCGCAGGAATCACGCCAACAAGAGAACGTACGTTTCCGTGTGATTCCCAAAAATAATTAAGTTTGAAATGGAAGGTTCAATCGGTTAATAAAAAAAGACCAAAAACGTGAAATCAAACGTTTTTGGTCTTTTTGTTTTTGAAAAAATCCAATTCACATCTCGCTAGGCGAGTAAAACTCGTCAAAGGCTTTAGACAAATCGTCAGCTGCAGATGTCAAGATCGTTTCTTCCTCTAAAATCGCTGTTCCTTGTGCTCGGACAATATGAAATTGATGAAACCCCATCAAGTTTTGAAATATTTCTTTTAGGTAATGATGTGAAAATTCCAGAGGTGTGTATCGATCGTTATTTGTGAAAATTGAGCCACTTGCTTGAAGCAAAATTACACGATAATCGTCAGTCATCAGACCAACTGAACCATTTTCTGTATATTTAAACGTTTCTCTTGCAATAAAAATATTATCTATATAATCTTTCATACGTGACGTCACATTGAAATTATGAACAGGTGACACAATGACGATTCGATGATGTGCTTTGAATTGAGCCAATAAAGCAGATGAAGCAGCAGCGATGTTTTCTTCGGTAGCTGTTAATGTTTGTTCAGATGCTTGCTTATTCCAAATACGTAGCAGCTGGTCTTTTTCGATACGAGGAATTTCAGTTTCATGTAAATGTAAAATTGTTGGTTCATCATGAGGGTATCTTTCTTTAAACTGTTCTAAAAATAGTGTTTGCAGTTTGTTTGAATAACTTTCTCGATGAGTGAAATCAGGGTGCGCGTTAATGATTAATGTTTGCATATACATGCTCCTTTTCTTTTGATAAACTGAGTATAAAATATAAAGATGACAAAACATGTCACCTTTTTAAAAGGAAAATCAAATGAAAAAATCAGAACGATTAAACCAAGAGCTTATTTTTTTAAGTGATAAATACTCATTTCAGTTAAAGGATTTAGAAACCGAATTTGGCATATCGAAACGTACGGCTTTGAGAGATATGGAAGAGCTAGAGTCCATGGGTTTAGCTTTTTATGTTGAACCTGGCAGACATGGTGGATATCGACTGGTGAAACAATCTCCATTGGTTCCTATTTATTTCAATACCGATGAAGTTCAAGCTATTTTTTTCGCTCTTAAAGCTCTTGACCTAGTATCAGCAACACCATTTAAAAAGTCCTACTCACAAATTCGGCAAAAACTGTTTGCCACAATGTCTGATGAGAGAAAACAAATGATTACGGAGACTTTGGATGTGATTCATTACTATAATGTCGCACCAGTTAGTGAACAAAATCATTTGGAATTGATTTTACAGGCGATGATGGAAGATCAAATCGCGAAGATGACGTACACTCAATATGAAAATAAAAGGATCAGGCTGCAATTTCTTGAGTTGTTTTATCGAAATGGGATTTGGTTCACCAAAGCATATGATGTTCAAAATAAAAAGTGGGACATCTATAGATGTGACTTTATGAAGGACTTGATCATTGAAGAAGGCAGAGACACCTTTACGAAGGAAGAATTAAAAGCACTGCAGATCGAGTACGAAAAAACTTATCATGATATCTCATTTAAATGTCGTTTAACGGAACAAGGAAAAGAAAAGTTTTTGAAGAATCATTACCCGAATATGAGATTGGAGATCATTGATGATACTCCATATATTGTAGGTGGGTACAACCAAGAAGAATTATCGTATATGACTCACTATTTGATCTCATTTGGGAAACATGTGAAAATTGAATACCCAGATGAATTAAAAGAGAGTTATTTGACTCAATTACAAGAAATGATTGAGCAGTATTGAAAGTGAACGGATTGTCTCTGAATCACAAACTTAACATATTAAAAAAGGCGAACTGTAGCCATTCGCCTTTTTTCTTTTACTTCGCCGCATGAAATGTATTGGTTTTCGATCTGTCATTGACCTTCCCATACGTCAGCTGACGCCAAATAAATTCCATCGGTCCATACTTAAACCTCTTTAACCAAAACGTACTGAAAAGCACAAGGAAGACATACACGCCAATAGCCATGAAGAACGTACCAGCCGGCTGAAGATGATCGACAAGCCCCGCTCCATATTTTAGAAATAGCATGGTTCCAATGATTGAGTGAAGCAAATAACAGGTCAGTGACATCCGCCCGACTTTGGTAAAGACCATCAAAGCACCTCGCAGCTGAGGAACGTGCAGAAACAGCATCGCAAGTGTACTCATATAAAA
Source organism: Bacillus sp. FSL M8-0266 (assembly GCF_038613425.1). Taxonomy (NCBI): domain Bacteria; kingdom Bacillati; phylum Bacillota; class Bacilli; order Caryophanales; family Bacillaceae; genus Bacillus; species Bacillus sp. FSL M8-0266. Next base: position 3,021,500 of record NZ_CP152015.1, on the reverse strand, counting down.
CATACTGCCAGTTAATCCTCCGTTTTGTTCCAGAGCAGTGGCCATGTTCACCCAGAGTGTATTTTCAAAAGGATTGACCGCTGCTATGATCGTACTGCCTTGTGTGATGAGAAAAGCGATGGTACAAATGATCCAAATGCGATTCCAAATCGTTTTTTTCGCCTCCATGTTTTTGAAAAACTCCATTTTCACAAAATAAACACCAAGCAAAAACATGAAGAACATGGAATAGACGATTGAAAATGAGCTGGAAGCCATCGTCACCATATCTGTCCATCGGTCACCAATAGATGCTAAATAAGTCAGACTGTTGTGGCTGGTCAAATCAAAATCGGCAAGGTCCGGCTTGCCCGATGAGCCTGTACTGATGGTATGAAGCAGCATTGTGAAAAAGGGTGTGAGCAATTGAATCACAAAGAGTGTGATCAGCCAGTATCGGATGGTTTTGGCTGTACGTTTGTAAAAGAAAAGCAATAAAAAGCCAGCGACTGCATAATACGCTAAAATATCACCAATCCAAACAAAAGTGACATGCAGAAGGCCAAATCCTAAGAGAATGGTTAATCTGCGGGCAAACAGCTTGTTCGGACTGTCCACCTTCTGAGCAGCTCGATCCATAAAAATCATAAAACCAACCCCGAATAGGAAGGAGAATAACGTAATGAATTTCCCTGAGGCGAACCAATTCACCAAGTTGTGAAAGACATCATTTGCTTCCATATCGAATCCCTTCGCCGAATCCACGATCAAAAAGTAATTCACCAGAATAATTCCCATTAAGGCAAATCCCCTTACGATGTCTAAGAAATGAACCCGATCTTTCAAACTCATCGCGTGTGCTACTTTGTTTGCATTCATATCCATGCTCCTTTTCTTGTTATAATAGATGTGATTCGGATCTAATCATTGATCCTTACAATGAATTAATATAAAGACCAATTCTTAACAATTTATGAAGAAGCAAATTTTGGGAAATGAATGTGACAAATTGATGGCAGACCTTCACTTTCATATCCTGTTAAGATTTATACCGTATTCTTTTCACGTTGTTAGATGATATATAGTAAAGACATAAAAGAAAGTACATCACGTATCATGAGGTGAGAGAGACATGACGCATCGAATATTAGTCGTAGAAGATGATCAGGATATTGGAGACCTTTTGCAGGAATCCCTTACACGCGCAGGATATGAGGTGCTGAGAGCAATGAATGGCGAGCAAGCATTGAAGCTTGTGAACGATTCACTCGATTTGGTGATTTTGGATGTGATGATGCCAGGTATTTCAGGCATCGAAACGTGCCAGCAGATGAGAGCCTCCTCTAACGTCCCGATTCTATTTCTGACAGCCAAATCAAGTACATTCGATAAAACCGAAGGCTTACTCGCCGGCGGGGATGATTATATGACAAAACCTTTTTCACAAGAGGAGCTTCATGCTAGAGTGATTGCACAATTACGCAGGTATACTGTCTATCAGGAAAAGAAGGAACAGGAAGAAACTTTTCTTGTTGGGGGCAAGCTAAGGGTGAGCGAAGAATTTAATGAAGTGTGGAAAGAAAATCAACAAATCAAGCTATCTGATTTAGAATATCGTATGTTGAAGCTGCTCATGACCAGGCGAAACAAAATCTTTTCAGCCCAAAATATTTATGAGAGCGTGTGGGGACAGCCTTATTTCTATTGTTCCAACAATACGGTGATGGTGCATATTCGAAAGCTACGTGCCAAAATTGAAGATGATCCTGCACGTCCTGTATATATCAAAACAGAATGGGGAAGAGGATACCGATTTGGCACATCGTAAATATACACTAGCCAAAAAGCTAGCACTATTGATTTTGACAGCTACGGTCGTGAGTGGACTTGTCTTTTTGACGCTGCAAAAGATCACCAATGACCTCATTGACGGATATTTGAGTTCGGACGAGTATTACGAGGAGGAGTCAGCCAAGTACATTCAAAAATTCAGCCGCTACGTGTCAGAGAATGAGCTGTCTTCTACAGATCGAAAAGCGTTTGGTGAGTGGGTGAAAAAAGAGAATTACATTAATTTGACCATCTTCAAGGATGAAGTGCTGCAATATAACTCTATCTATTCAGCTGCTGATGAATCGGCGTATGGAAAAGAAAAGGTGACCCAGTACGCTGAGCATCATTCGTATCCAGTTCAGTTTAGCGACGGTGAAGGCCGCGTCATGGTGGATGGTTTCTATTCATCTCGTTACCACGATCTTGCCTTTACACTCGAGCTGCTCGGAGCGACACTTATTTTTCTCCTCATTGTTCTGCTTGGCATTCGCAAAAGTTTACGCTACCTGCAAACGATTCACCAAGACATTCATATTCTTGAAGGTGGCGAGCTGGACTATGAGATGACGGTGAAAGGGCATGATGAATTAGCAATGATTGCCAAAAGTATTGAGGATCTTCGTAAAGCTTTTCTGGACAAGCTCCAAGCCATTGACGAGCTGCAAGAAGAGAGTCGCAGTCTGGTGACCGAGATGTCACACGATATGAGAACACCGCTGACGTCGCTGATGATGAATTTAGAGTTTGCGAAAAAAGAGGAGGCTGGAGCGGATACACGTAAAGATCAATATATAGTAAGTGCTTATGAAAAAGCACTGCAATTGAAAAATCTATCTGATAATCTGTTTGCCTATTTTCTACTTGATAAAGAACATGAACCTGAGCTTGAGACCGTTGCAGTCAAAGAGGTCATTTACGATCTCTTATCAGATCAGGTGGCGATCTTGCAGCAAGAGACATTCAAGGTTCATCTTTTAGGAGAGCTGCCCGACAGCTATATCAACGTGAATGTCGAGGAACTTGGCCGAGTGTTTGATAATCTGATGTCGAACATACTGAAATACGCCGATCCGAAAAAAGACATCAATCTCACGTTTCTATCCGATCAAGAAATGTTTGAGATCCATGTGAGCAATGCGATAAAAGAGACAAATGGCACGCAGGAAAGCACTGGACTTGGTGAACGAAGCATAAAACGAATGATGTCCCGCATGCACGGGCAGTTTGAAAGGATGGAAAAGAACGATGTTTACTACATCGTGCTGCGATTCTGGCACATCAAAATATAAATCACAAATGAATAACATGGAATGGAGAGACAATCTAATGAAACGATTCAACAACTTCCAAAAGGTACCCGATCTCTTGCAAGGTCTTCTGAATATCTGTCTATTCTTTCTGGCCATTGCATTAAGCGTCCTCTTAATTAGTGAAACTTGGTATATTGTCCAATTCGTCTACAAAACTTTGTTTAACAAAGGAGAAAGCTATTATGGGATGCTTGGAGAACTGCTGATCTTCTTTATGTATTTTGAGTTTATTGCCTTAATTATAAAATACTTTAAATCCAACTTTCATTTCCCGCTTCGCTACTTTATTTATATCGGCATCACAGCTGTCATCCGTTTGATTATCATCGATCATGAAGAGGCTGTATCGACGTTCTGGTGGGCGCTCGCCATTCTTGCTATGACCTGTGCACTCTTTATCGCCAATAAACGACATACCGCGCAGGAGCATGAAGAAGTGAAGTGAGGGAAGAAGACGAACGATTGCCGTTCGTCTTTTTTAGGTTGATAGAGAAAGTCTGATTATGAACAATAAGTCGTCATTAATGGAGTAGAGTACGAAAAAGGAATTCAATGTAAATGATTATCCAGAGGAACGAAGAGAGGCCAATCACTCCAATAATGAGAACAACTAGTCAACACTCTCCCTTTTTCTTAAAAATTTACATTGACACCATCCTTTTCTATGATAAAATCATAGTGTGATAATGAGAATCGTTATCAAACGATATGACTACATATAGAATGGATAGGTGAGGTACATGTTCAAAAAATCTTTTTGGTCGTTGTTAGTTGTGCTCTCCATCGTTTTACTTGCAGCTTGCGGCAGCAATAGCAGTGAAGGCAAGTCAGATAGTAAAGAGAAAACGAGAACCGTTGAAAGCGCTATCGGTTCAACTGAAATTAAAGGATCGCCTAAACGTGTGGTGACGCTGTACCAAGGAGCAACCGATGCAGCAGTCGCGATGGGCATTAAACCAGTGGGTGTTGTTGAATCATGGCTTGAGGCACCTACGTATAAATATTTAAGAGATGACTTAAAGGATGTCAAAATTGTTGGGCAGGAAATACAGCCAAACTTAGAGGAAATTGAAAAACTTAACCCAGATTTGATCATTGCATCAAAAGTCCGTCACGAGCAAATTTTTGATCAACTGCAAGAAATCGCTCCAACTGTTGCAACAGAAACAGTGTTCACATTTAAAGATACAGTGAAATTAATGGGTGAAGCGTTAAATCAGCAAGACAAATCAAAAGAATTGCTAACGAAGTGGGATGACCGCGTCGCTGACTTCAAAGAAAAAGCGAAAAAAGACATCAAAAACTGGCCAATGAGTGTGTCTGTAGTGAACTTTCGTGCAGATCATGCTAGAATCTATCAAACTGGATTCGCAGGGTCAATTTTAACAGAGCTAGGCTTTGAAGGACCTAAGAATGTCAAAGATAAAAAGCAAGACATCATTACACTGACAGACAAAGAGAGCATTCCGCAAATGGATGCAGATGTGATCTATTACTTCATGGATGATCAGGATAAAGCCGTTGAAAAAGCATATAAAGAGTGGACGAGTCATCCTTTATGGAAGCAGCTTGACGCAGTGAAAGCGAAACAAGTGCATAAAGTCGATGAAATCACTTGGAACATGGGCGGCGGTATTATCGCTGCAAACATGATGCTTGATGATATTGATGATCGTCTCGGAATTGATAAATAAGGATAACAGAGGAGAAAATGTGAAAAACCATTTTCTCCTTTTTCCATAACAGATTGAAAGCGGGAATCAGATGAGAAGTTTATTAAAAAAGGATTCGAGCAAGGCGCTGCTGTTTGCTGGATTCGTCGTATTGATGGTGGTCTTTTTTATACTCAGCATTTCTCTTGGGCAAACCTCGATTTCCCTCAAAGCCACCATCCATGCGTTTCTTCATTTTGATGAATCGGATCCAAACAGTGTCATTGTCATGACATCCAGATTATCAAGAGCTTTAATTGCAACAGTTGTTGGATCAAGTCTAGCGATTTCAGGTGCACTGATGCAGGCATTAACGAGAAATCCGCTTGCAGCGCCAGATTTGTTAGGAATTAATGCAGGTGGACTATTTTTTATCGTCATTTCGATTGTTTTCTTTTCAACAGAGTCATTAACAGGCTATATGTGGACAGCCTTTTTAGGTGCGGCAATTGCAGGGATGCTCGTTTTTCTTTTGGGCTCCATTGGAAGAGATGGATTGACACCGGTCAAAATTGTCCTTGCAGGTGCGGCGATATCTGCACTGTTTGCGTCCTTTACACAAGGTCTTTTAATCGTGAATGAACAGTCGATTCAAAGCATCCTGTTCTGGATGGCGGGTTCAGTGTCTGGAAGAAGCATTGATATGCTGCTGCCTGTTTTGCCTTATATTTTAGGTGCGACAGTTGTGGCGCTGCTTCTTGGACGCTCCATCAATGTCCTTTTGTCAGGAGATGATATTGCAAAGGGGCTTGGTCAGCGTACCCTGGTGCTGAAAATCACGATGGGGGTACTCGTCGTCTTCTTAGCAGGTGGTTCCGTCGCTGTCGCAGGATCGATTGGGTTTGTTGGTTTTCTAGTGCCGCATATTGTGAAAAAGCTTGTCGGACCTGACCACCGCTGGGTACTGCCGTATTGTGCCGTTGTGGGGGCGTCGCTTTTACTTGTCGCAGACCTTGCGGCTCGTTTTCTGATCATGCCGCAGGAAGTGCCGATTGGTGTCATGACGGCGGTAGCAGGAGCGCCTCTATTTGTTTATCTCGTGCGCAAGGGGTTGAAGACAGGTGGCTAAAACATATACAGTGCGTTCAAAGGGCGGGCGCATTTCATTTCAATTTTCAAAGCGGACGTTTTTGATTTTACTTTTATTGACGGCCATTGCTTTTGGGTTATTTATTCTCAGTCTCTGTATGGGCAGCCGATTTATTTCGCCTGTGGATGTGCTTCTTCATATAATCGGTCAGGGAGAGGGAAATACTTTTGTGCTCAATACACTGAGGATTCCAAGAACACTGCTGGCTGTCTTAGTGGGGGCCGCGCTTGCGGTATCAGGGCTTATTTTGCAAGGTTTAATTCGCAATCCGCTTGCATCGCCTGACATCATTGGGATTACGAGTGGTGCTTCGTTCGGTGCGATTATGTTTATTGTTTTTTGGATGGGCACTGTGCCTATTGCGTATCAATCCTTATGGGCGATTGCAGGGGCGTTTGCTGTCTCTTGTCTGATTTATTTGCTTTCATGGAAAAAAGGGGTTAAGCCGATTACACTTGTCCTAATGGGAATTGGGATTTCTGCCATTATGAAGGCGTGTGTGACGTTTACTCTTGTTCTTAGTGATACGATGACGACGACAAAGTCATATATCTGGCTGACAGGCAGTTTATATGGTTCTACGATGAAGGACGTCACGTCGATGCTTCCTTGGATCATGATCATTTTACCGATTGTCATGGTGTTAGCAAGAACGATGAATGTGAAGGAGCTTGGAGATGATCTCGCAACAGGTCTCGGGGTGAAAGTGCAGGCAAAACGGTTATTCTTTCTGCTGATGAGTGTGACATTGGCGGGGATTGCCGTTGCTTTTGCTGGCGGTATTGAATTTGTTGGACTCATGGCGCCGCATGTTGCACGGATGATCATCGGCCGTTCGTTCATTGCGCTGGTCCCGGCATCTGCGCTTGTTGGAAGTATTCTCGTGATGCTCGCAGATTTAGTCGCTAGAACGGCTTTTCTACCGTTAGATGTACCAGCAGGTGTATTCACGGCCGCAATTGGGGCACCGTTCTTTATTTATTTGTTATACCAACAACGAAATCGATAAACGAAAGATGGAGGTTTTGATATGAGGCCAGAGTGGGTTGAGAGAGAATTACTTGATTTCGGGGTACACATCACAAATGAACCAATGACATCTGATCGCACACTTGCTGCGCTTTTTTCAGAAGCATCTGTCCTGCGTTTATTAGAGGCTGAAAAGGAAGCTATGCATGCACCGAATTTAGCTGTAGCGGCGTCGATGTTTTCAAAGCGTTATGCCTACTTAGCCGTCAGTTCCTCTTTGTACATGATGACGCTGTATGACGGTGTCTATCAGTTTCCACCGGAGGCATGTGTCTTTAGAGAGGATCGGAAAATTGAAATTGATGAGTCATTGTGTTCGTTTGTTCCATTAGAAGGAGATCGGTATGAATGGAGAGAGCAGGTTGTGCATGCGCTGTTTACGGAGTGTGTTACACCTCTTTTAGATGTATTGAAGCGCACGTCAAGACTTCCGTATACCATTTTGTGGGAGAATATAGCGGTTCGCATCAATTCTCTTTATCGCAGCATGATGCGGGAGGCTGAAGACCCTGCGGTGAAGCAGCGCGTGAGGGAGGATTATCTGTATCTGAAGCAAGCAGCTGGTGATGTATTCGGAGCAAAACAAAACCCATTTCATCACAGCTTAAACTTAGATGACAGTTTACTAGAAACATCCAACCGTAAGACTTGCTGTATGTATTATAAGCTAGAGAAAAAATCGGAGAGTCTCGATTATTGTCTTGTCTGTCCTCTTGATAAAAAGAAAGGCACTGCTTGTTCGTAGCAGTGCCTTTCTTTTTTATTCCCAAATCTCACTTGCCCATTCTGGGTGATCGATAAAGGGATTGCGGTTGTTCTGGTATGTTTGATAAATGATCTCGTTGCGGTTCCGTTCGATTTGATCGACAGGATCTTGTTTGTGCCACTTGAGAAGTACGGACATTTTGCCGTGAAGAGGGGCGCTACCATTATTCACTTTGTCGTTTAATTCTAAATCTGGAAAGCGGTCATCTCCTTCGTACCGCACCGCCATATAAAAGAGCATTCTTGCCACATCCCCTTTCACCCGGCTATGAGGTTCGAATGAGTCGCTATCGTAGAAGTTGCCCGGCGCTCCCTTGTATTCATTTCCGCCCAGATCAAAATCTAAATTTCCTCGTGTGCTATTCGTTTGCACGTCTGTTGCTCGCAGATGATGGAGATCTGTACCTGGGCCCTGGCTTGTCCCAAAATTGCCGTGTGACTTAGCCCAGACATGCTCCCGGTTCCACTGGCTAACATTTCCGCCATTCGCTTGCTTTGAGCGAGAGACACCACTATAGAGCAAGAGCACGTTGTTTGGATTTTTTGGATCTTCATCTGTTTTCTTTAAGGCATCCCAAACTTGGCTGTAGGATAGCTGCTTATGATCATCAATAATATCGTGTAAAGCTTTCTTTAAAGCGGGTCTTGATTTGCCATTAGCAGATTGATAATAGGAATCGATTTGACTTGTAGCGGTTATTTTCGCTTGTTGTGCAGATGTTTCGTTTTGAAGCTGTAACGGGGAAAATGTGATGGTTTGGCTCGGTTCATTCAGAGTAAAGCTTTGAGCATTCGCAGCTTGCGGCAGTGGGGCGGCTAACGTACCGAATATCATGATTCCGGCAGCCACAGTTCCAAATAAGGTTCTCTTCATTCGATTTCCTCCTTGATAGGGAATGTATTCTCTTTATTTCTATCATAATGCCAGAAAGAAATAAATGGATTTATCGTAAATTTTATGTAATGAGTTCATAGGAAAAGAGATTGCTATTTTATCAGCATTACTGTATAAGTGGGCATATAGGATGACAGCAAGGGAAAGGATGGATAACGTGAAAGAACTGCAAATACCTTCAAGAACGATTATGACACCAGGACCTGTTGAAGTAGATCCCAGGGTGCTCCGTGTAATGAGTACGCCCATTCTCGGTCAATTTGATCCAGCATTTACACATATTATGAATGAGACGATGACCTTATTGCGGTCCCTTTTCCAAACAGAAAATGAATGGGCTTTTCCAATTGACGGCACGTCTCGTTCAGGGCTTGAAGCTGTGCTTGCCAGTGTTATTGAGCCGGGAGATTCAATGCTTGTGCCTGTTTTTGGCCGGTTCGGTCATCTTCTCATTGAAATAGGACAGCGCTATGGTGCTGAGGTACATACAATGGAATGTGAATGGGGAACCGTTTTTGACCCTAGCGATATCATTCAGGAAATGAAGCAGATCAAGCCTAAAATCGTTGCGATGGTCCATGGTGAAACATCCACCGGACGAATGCAGCCGCTTGAGCAAATTGGTGAAGCGTGCCGAGCACTGGATGCATTGTTCATTGTAGACGCTGTAGCAACCATTGGCGGGGTCCAGGTGAAAGTGGACGAATGGAAGATTGATGCGGCAATTGGTGGTACGCAGAAGTGCTTGTCAGTTCCATCAGGTATGTCACCTATCACGTATAATGAACGGGTGGCAGCTGTCGTTGAATCGAGAAAGAAAGTGGAAAAGGGAATTGCGACTCAGGATGAATTGCAAGAGCAAATGGATATTTCTCCAATTAAAAGCAATTACTTTGATCTCAGCCAGCTCCAGGATTATTGGAGCCCTAGGCGATTAAATCATCATACAGAAGCGACAACGATGCTCTATGCACTTCGTGAAGGGGTTCGTGTTGTGCTGGAAGAAGGTCTGTCTGAGCGTTTCCAAAGGCACGCATTTCACGAGAAAGCCTTGATGAAAGGCCTTGAAGCGATGGGACTTGAATTGTTCGGTGATCCACATTGTAAAATGCCAGTTGTGACATGTATTGAAATTCCAAGTGGTATGGATGGAGAAGCGGTACGTGCCGATCTGCTTAAGCATTTTGGTATTGAAATTGCCAGCTCCTTTGGACCGCTAGCCGGACGTATATGGAGAATTGGCACAATGGGCTATAGTTGCCGAAAAGAAAATGTGCTGTTTGTGTTAGCAGGGCTGGAAGCAATTCTAATCAAACACGGTGCATCTATCCATTGCGGCGCAGGGCTTCAGGCGGCTCTTTCTATCTATGAACAAGATGAATAAAGTCAGACGGATACTCGCTATTTGCGGGTATTTTTTTATTTGGAAAAGAAAACTAAATTTTGAAAAACTAGACTTATAGACAGTGATATCGCTATACTGAAGAAGTTCTGATCATTTTTGTCATCATTTTCATTTATTTTGCAGAAAGAGGTTTTTTGATATGAAGAAAATGGGCAGATTATATATTTTGATGCTCAATATTTTTATTGCCATGCTTGGCTTTGGCCTCATTGTCCCTGTCATGCCAAGTTACATTGAAGCCTTTGGCGCAACTGGAAAAACACTCGGTTTTCTTGTCGCTGCAACTGGTCTTACACAGTTTGCTTTATCGCCGGTTGCAGGCGCATTGACCGATCGATTTGGACGTAGAAAATTGATCATTGCCGGAATTGCCGGCTTTACCATTGCCCAGTTTATTTTTGCATTTGCAGATCAGCTTTGGATGCTGTTTGTGTCTCGGTTTTTAGGTGGTGCAGCCGGGGCTTTACTCATGCCAGCCATGTTTGCATACATCGCTGATATCACAAGTGAGAAGGATCGAGGGAAAGGAATGGGGCTATTTAGTGCAGCAATGACGTTAGGCTTTGTTATTGGACCAGGCGTAGGCGGCTATTTGGTCGAGTACGGAATCGCTTTTCCTTTTCTCATTGCAGGTTCCTTTGCAGCTCTTTCTACCCTATTATCCATCCTGTTTTTACCTGAAACATTAACAAAGGAAAAGCAGGAAGAAGCACGGTTAAACAAAGACATTCATTTCAACCCGTTTGTACAAATGATGCAAGCTTTAAAGACATCGTACGGTTTTTTGTTTATATTGGCGTTTGTCCTCAATTTTGGCATCATTCATTTTGAATCGATTTTTGGCTTATATGTAGACCAAAAACATGGATTTACACCGAAGGATATTGCGTTTGTGATTACGGTTGCGGGTCTTGCTGGCGTGCTTGTCCAAGGTGCGTTGGTGAATGCCTGTGTGAAACGATTTGGTGAAATGCGCGTCGTACGTTATGCACTGCTTGGAGCGGCTTTGATGCTCATCGTCTGCCGTGTTGCGCCGTCCTTTTGGCTGATCTTTGCAGGCTCTATTTTATTTTTGTCGGCTACTTCATTTGTTCGTCCAGCCCTCAATACATTGCTGTCCAAAATGGCAGGTAATCAGCAAGGAGTAGCGGGCGGCCTCAATACATCCTTTATGAGCCTTGCCAATATTGTCGGACCGAGCCTTGCGGGGATTTTATTTGATGTGAATATCGAGTTTCCTTTTATGCTCGGAACACTGGTGCTTTGCATAAGCTTCATTGCATCCATCGTGTGGGGAAAAAAAGTGCAGCATCCTTCTGCAATTTCTTAAAATTCAATTATAAAAAACCGATCAGCACAGATGGATCGGTTTTTTTATAATGGTCATCACCTTTTATATGTCACGACAGGTGATTTTTCTTTATGAAGCGCACGAATCATGGCATCATCTACATGCAAATGCTCTTTCACTAATTGAGGAGGGGTTAAGGCCATCCACTGATTCAACGAAATATCTGCAAAGCGATCACTTTTAAAAATTTCTAAAAACCAAAGGCTCGTTTGGCCGATATTTTGGATGTAATGTCCCATACCAAAAGGAACATATCCAACATCACCTGCTCTGTAATTAAAGGTGCGGGCAGTGCCCCCAGCTCCAAAGACCGTCATTTTGGCTGTACCGGTTAAATAGTATTGCCACTCATCATTATTAGGGTGCCAGTGCATTTCTCTCATGCCGCCAGGCTTTACTTCAACAAGCGCAGCTGCAATGGTTTTTGAAACCGGGAAATTTCGTGAATCGACGATGCGGACAGTTCCACCAGAGGTCGTCAGCGGTTTTTGGCGAAGCAGCTGGTACGTAAATGACGGCTCGATACTTCCGTATGGATCAGATACCGTTTGGCTTTCTAATGATGCTGGCGGAGAGCCTTGAAACATGTAGCGCTGCTTATTCGGAATATCATCAAACAGCTTCTCAGGAACGCCAAAATTGTCGGAGAGAATGTTTTTCGGTGTATGGGCAAACCAGTCTGTGATGGTGAACGTATCAAATTCAGAAAAAGCGCCATCATCAAAGACTAAAAGAAATTCACACCCGTCCTCAAGTCCTTGAATGGAGTGCGGAATACCTGGGGGGAAATACCATAAATCTCCTTCTGCTACATCAGCGATCATATTTCGCCCTTCTGCATCTACAGAGGTGATGCGGGCTTTTCCTAAAATCATATACGCCCATTCAGCCTGTTTATGCCAATGAAGCTCTCGCACTCCGCCTCGAGTCAGCCGCATGTTGACACCCGCAATCGTTGTGGAAACAGGCAGCTCTCGCTTCGTAATTTCTCTCGACCAGCCGCCATGATTCAAATGCATATGTGTATCGGAATATGAAAATTTCAAATTTGGAATGGTTCCGGCATCTGTTTTAGGTGGAACAAGCATATCTGGGTTCTCAATATCTCGAAGGACGTCCCGCGGGCCTAGATCGGTGGCACCAGCACCATCCTCTCGAATTGGCTGCGGGATGTGACGCAGCTCATCATCCATTTATCATCCCTCCTTGTGTATCACTTTTCTCCTCCAAACTATATGAAGCTTTGGAAGAAAACATTCAATCAGGATGGGGTGAAAGAAGCATCTGAATACGTAATGCTAAGCGCAGCCTTAATGTGGTTTCAGGGTCTTTTAAGCGGATCCGAAGCAGCTCCTCACACTTCTCCAATCGATAAATGACTGTGTTGCGATGAATAGACAAACGTTTTGCTGTTTCTGAAATGTGGCAATGCGTTTCTAAATAGACAGATAAGGTGTGGAGGAGATTTTGACCGGCTTCATATAACGGGTGAAGGTGCATCTGGTGAAACGTGACTAAGTCCTTTCTTGGAATAAGCTTTAATAAATCTGGCACATCCTTTGCCTGATAGAACTGAATATATTCCGACTGCGCCGAGAGATGTCCGGCTTGAAGCGCTTCTAATGCTTCACTATAGCCCTCAGACAGATGGGTGATGCGACAACTAGTCAAGCTCGCGCCAAAGGAAATGGTGTGATTTACTTGAATGCTAACGAGCATCTGCAGCTGTTTCAAAAAAGAAAGGAGCCTTTCACTCATCTCTGACCAACTGCTCGTCTCTTCCATTAATACAATGCCCATATCACCTTTGACAAATAAAAAGGAAGGGAAAGGAGAGCTTGGAAGTGCGCTGTCGAGCAGATCAACGACTTGTTCTAACATCAGTTGCTGCTTCAAAAAATGAGTGGTCTCATGATACTGATCAAGCTGACAGATCATACATAGATAGCTGCTATCTACATTTAATCCAAACGCCTTCGCAATGTATGCAGCGTCTTGCTGAGAATACGATGAACCCTCTATCCATCTGCGAAACCCTTCATTTCTGGCACGCTTGGCCGTTTGCTGGGCAGTATATTGTCTCATTCGCGCAATCGAGATTTCGTGTACTGCTTGGTCAATGATGACTTGCAGTGTTTCATCCAGCGGAAGAATGAAGGAAGGGATGACCACATACTCGCATGTTTGTTCGGTTAGATCAATCGGAAAGACAGAAAAGGTTTGCTTCGTATCTATTATCGAAAAATAATGAGGTGTCCTGCTTTGGAAAAAGGGGAGAATGCGTATCCAATCTGGGCTCGTGATGTGCGAGTTGCAGAGAAGACGCCCATGCTGGTTACACAAATAGACAGGCTTGTGAATCTTTTCGGCGATTTTTTGCAATGCTTCAAACTGGTTATCGTCTATGTTCATATCCACTAAGTCTCCTTTATTGAGAACTTAAGTTCTTGGTGAAGATGAATAAATAAATGGACAATCACTGTTCACTTCTCTGATATATATTATGTTATCAGCTCACATCATTTTAGATAGAATGTTGTCAACTAATATGACAAACAGAACTCATAATAAAATCACATACCATCAGTCATCTTCATTCAGAATTACCGGCAAATATGATATGTTGTAGACAGAAGAATTTCTTTCAGAAATATGGGTATCCCAAGAGAAAAAGGCTTTCATGTGAGGAAGCCGTCTATACATGAAAGTGGCAAGAGGTGAGAAACATGATTTATATCGGATTAACTGGCTGGGGTGACCATGACAGTCTTTATCCGCCGAAAATCGGCAGCGCGCAAAAGCTGTTTCACTATTCATCTACGTTTCCCATTGTGGAGCTGGATGCCAGCTTTTATGCAGTTCAGCCTGAACGTAATCATGAAAAGTGGATCAAGGATACGCCAGATACCTTTCAGTTTGTCGTGAAAGCATATCAAGGAATGACTGGTCATCAGAGGGGCGAAATTCCGTTTACTTCGAAGGAAGAGATGTTTGACGCATTTATCCTTTCATTGACTCCGCTCATTCGTGAAGGGAAACTAGCCATGGTTCTATTTCAATTTCCACCATGGTTTGATTGCAAAAAAGAGCACGTCCTTTATTTAAGATGGTGTAAAGAGAAGATGGGGGACATTCCATGTGCCCTCGAATTCCGTAACCGCACATGGTTCTCAGATGAATTTTATGAGCAGACCTTGTCCTTTATGGAAAAAGAAGGCTGGATTCATTCTGTCTGTGATGAGCCGCAAGTTGGAGAAGGCTCCATTCCGCCAGTCATACAAGCTACGCACCGTGATAAAACTTTGGTCCGTTTTCATGGAAGAAATAAACAGGGCTGGCTTCACCCAGCAGATCATGAAAATTGGCGTGAAGTGCGATACTTATATTTATATAATGAAGCTGAATTAAAAGAGTGGAAAAAGAATCTCGACATCCTGCATCAGCAATCAAAAGATGTCTATGTCGTGTTTAATAATAACTCCGGCGGAGATGCAGCGACGAATGGCCAGCAGATGATTGATTTGCTGGATATTACGTATTCAAGCCTTTCTCCGAAGCAGTTAGATTTATTTAGTTAAATGAGAGCTGCGGCTTTCAATTTGAATGAGACGGTTCAGTGACAACTTGAGGGAGAGATCAACATGCTGCAGAAGCTATGGTTATATCATACAAACGATTTGCACAGCCACTTTGAGAACTGGCCAAAAATCGCAGCTTATATTGAGGAAAAGCGTCAAGTTCACGATCAGATGCTCTTGTTTGATATTGGCGATCATATGGACCGAGTGAACCTTGTGTCAGAAGCTGATTATGGAAAGGTAAACGTCAAGCTTCTCAATCAACTTGGCTATGATGGGGTCACGATTGGGAATAATGAAGGCATTACGCTGCCTCATGATCAGCTCGATCAATTGTACGAGCATGCACAATTTCCAGTGATCCTGTCTAATTTATTTGAGAAAGGCAAAAGGCCAGCGTGGGCAAAGCCTTATCATATAATCCAAATGGAAAACGGACTGAAAATATGTCTCTTAGGCGTGACCATTGCGTATACACCTGTCTATGAAAAGCTGGGCTGGGAGATGACAGATCCGTTTGACAGCATACGGGACATGCTGCAGGAAGTGAAGGGACAAGCGGATATCATTGTGCTCTTATCCCATCTTGGTATCATCCATGATCGGGAGGTCGCCCGTGATTTTCCAGACATCGATATTATCCTAGGCTCACACACGCATCATTTGTTAGAACAGGGTGAAATGGACAATGGGGTACTGCTTGCATGCGCTGAAAAGTATGGGCATTATATTGGCTGTGTCGAGCTGACCATTGACACAGCGAGCAAAGAGTTAATCGAGAAAAAAGCAACGGTGCAGTCAGTGGATCAGCTGATCAGTCAATCAGATGAAGCGATCACTACCTTACAGCAAGCAGAGAGAAGAGCGAAAGCCCTCATGCAGGAGAAAGTAACAGCGATTGAATCAAGGCTAGAAACGAAATGGTTTGATGAATCCCCGCTTCCGCAGCTCTTAACAGATGCTATTAAAGATTGGTGCGGGGCAGATATCGGCATGATGAATGCAGGCATGGTGCTTGATTCATTAGAGGCAGGAATCGTGACAAGAGAAGAAGTCCATCGAATCTGCCCGCATCCCATTAACCCAATTAGGGTGACGCTTTCCGGTCAACAGCTCATTGAAACCGTTCGGCGTGCATGTGAAGAAAAAATTGAACAGCTACGCATCAAGGGCTTTGGCTTTAGAGGTGAACTGATGGGGAAAATGTTGTATAGCGGCCTCACTTATACAGTAGAAGAAGGCGGAACCAAACGGGTAAAGGATGTTTTTGTACACGATCAATTGATCAGAAAAGACGCCTTATATACGGTTGGCACAGTCGATATGTATACATTAGGCTCTCTATTTCCTCATATCCGTGACCATGAACACATTGAATATTTCATGCCGGAATTTTTACGTGATGTGCTTACTTGGCGCCTGAAGGAAGCCACATGAAATCCGCTTTAGCCTAACAACACTCGCCCTCTTGTCACATAGATTGTGATGAGAGGAGTGAAGGGATTTGGTGAATTTAACACCTATAACAATCGATGGACATTCCTTTACAGCCGTCACCGTCAAACTGCCGAAAACGAATTTTATGGCAGTGACAAATGAACATGGATATATCATGTGCGGTGCACTGGATGTCGGGCTCTTAAATGAAAAGCTTGCAGATAGAGGCATTATCGCAGGGAGAGCAGTTGGTGTGAGAACGATTGAGCAATTGCTTGATGCCCCTTTAGAATCTGTGACATACGCTGCAGAAGCGTTAGGCATTACAGCTGGAACCATTGGAAGAGACGCCTTATTAAAAATGGTCAAATAAAATGGAGAGATGATTCCTATCCCCCCGCCTGTCTGCATACACTTGTAGTGGAGAAGGGGGGATTTTTTATTGAGAATGAACCGCCGCTATCGCCCCTATAAAAAGGGCCCTTTGCCATTCCGATACGTCATGCTGCTTGCCATCTTATTCTTTGTACTCTCAACCGTCATTAGTCTATTTTTTATTAACCGCTCCATTAAACCAACCCTTATTCACATTGCTGAACTAGAAACAGAACGTATCGCCAATCATCTGATTCAATATTCCGTCCAAGACTTTGCAGAAGATCAGGAGAATATGAAGGATATGGTGGTCATGAATACAAGTGAGAACGGAAAAGTAACGACCATCGATTTTAATGCGCAGGCAACATCGAAAGCAATGGCTGACCTGTCACGTCATCTTCAAAAAAATTTAGAGGACATTGAAAAGGGGAACTTTCAAAAAGAGGCAAAAGAAGCATTAAAGGATCAAACAGATGGACATGATGGCATTATATATAACATTCCGCTTGGGCAAGCGTCCGGAAATGCACTCATCGCCAACCTAGGACCAAAAGTGCCTGTACGGTTTAGTGTCATTGGTGATCCGCATACGGACGTTGAAAAAAACATTAAGCCTTATGGCATCAACAATGCCTTGATTGATATTAGTGTTCTAATCGAGGTCAAGGTGAGAGTCATTATCCCGTTTGCATCTGAAACAATCGTGGTCAAAAACTCAGTTCCCGTCTCCATCCAAGCCGTTCAAGGAGACGTACCAGATTATTACAATGGCAGCGGAACGAACTCAGGCGCTCCATCGATTGTTCTCCCAGAGAAAAAGGAGAAGAAAGAATAACAGCCCAAGGAATGGGAACTGACCCCATAAGATGAGACAAATAAAAAACACCTTCAAGTTTGAAAATGGATCGTTGTGATCCGAAATAAAACATGGAGGTGTTTTTTCTATGGGGACAAGAGTGAGTTATCCGGTTGAAGTCAAACAGAAGGCTGTAGAAATGAGATTGGCAGGCGTACCTATGAAAGAGATCATGCAGAAATTGAATATCAAGAATAAGACGCAGGTTCAGACATGGGTGAGGTGGCATAAAGCTGGGGATACACACCGGTTCGAACAGCCTGTTGGAAAACAATATACCTATGGAAAGGGTCCCGAGTACTCTTCCGAATTAGAGAGACTGCAGGCAGAAAATCGCTTTTTGAGTCAACAGAATGAAGTTTTAAAAAAGTACAACGAATTGGAAAGGAAGTTGATAAGGAAACGTCAATCAAACTGGTAGAAGAATTGTGCAAAACGATGACGGTACAGGACATCTGTGTCCATTTAGGCATCTTACGTACTTCGTATTATAGATGGAAAAAGGATCTGACTCAGAATCATTCTAAAAGACAACTAGAGAAACAGGTCGGCACGTTGTGCCGAAAGCACAAATATCGATATGGTTATCGAAAAATCACAGCCATACTAAAAAGGGGAATGCGTATTAACCATAAAACTGTTCAACGTATCATGCAGAAAAACCAGTGGCAATGCCGGGTTAAAATGAAAAAGCGTAAGAAGAATGGGCAGCCCTATGCCGTGGCCGGTAATATACTGGATCGGAACTTTCAGTCTGATCGCCCTCTTGAAAAACTAGTAACGGACATCACGTATTTGCCTTATGGACAGAAACAATTGTACCTTTCCAGTATATTGGATTTATATAATGGAGAAGTGATTGCTTTTACGATTGGTGATAAGCAGGACACAGACTTTATCTTAAACACACTTAATCAGCTCCCAGCACTGCCTGAGAATTGCGTGTTACATAGCGATCAAGGTTCTGTGTATACATCTTACGAGTATCAGAAAGCTGTTCATATAAAAGGCATTACCATGAGCATGTCCCGTAAAGGGACGCCCGCTGATAATGCCTCCATCGAATCGTTTCATTCCTCACTAAAGTCTGAAACGTTCTATCTTAACAGGATTGACCGCACTACGACCAGCATCGTAGAACGCACTGTCAAAGAATACATTTATTATTATAACAACATTCGTATTCAAACGAAACTAAACAACCAATCACCGATAAACTATCGGCAATTGGCTGTATAAAGGTGTTTTGATCCCTGTCTCAAAAACGGGGGTCAGTCCCAATGATTGGGCTGTTTTTTATTTGCGTTTCCGCTCAGCTCTTTCCCACGCCCTTAAATGAGGGTATGGATCAAAAGACCATTCAGTTCTGCCATTGTCTTTATACATGCCATAGTGAAGATGCGGCGGAAATTTTCCTGCTGTGCCTGGAGGGCCATAACCGGAGCTTCCGACAGATCCAATGACCTGTCCGGGTTCAACAATTTGACCTGCTTTGAGTCCTTTTGCAAAGCCATTTAAATGAGCGAAGTAATGATAATGGTTATGAATATCTCTAATCCCAATCCGCCAGCCGCCAAAGCGGTTCCAGCCTTTCATTTCAATCACACCATACGATGTCGCACGAACGGGAAGTCCATAATGGGCAAATAAATCCGTACCCTCATGAATTCTTCTGCCTCCAAATCCTCTTGCATCTCCCCATGTACTCCGGTAGCTGTAGTCAGCTCCGACTGGAAGAGGGAAAGCGTGCTTTCCGAGGTCAAGATGACCATAGTGCTGATATAGCTTCATAAAAGATGAAATGATTCCAACGGTTTGATCTCGTCCATAATAGTCCCATAAAGCAATTTTTAATTGATCAATGCTGTTGCCGTAATGAAGCAAGTATTGAGCAAACGTGAATAATACATCCTCATCGTCATCGCTGTTCGCTTTTCCATCCCCGTTTCCATCAAGTCCAATTCCATCAAACACTTTAATGCTTAAAGGAGAGGTATCCTGCTTATTCGGGTTTTCAGGGCCGATCCACATTTCCCGGGGAATGTAGATACCAATGACGCCTTTTTGTTTCGGTAAATCTCTTCTGCTTTTTCGAATATTGTGCTCATACTGATCAACCGCAGCAAGTACATACCATGGAACCTGTGTCGTGATGGCGACTTTTTCGTATAGTGCCATTCGCTGCTTTAGTACATCTGGCTGCTTGCCTTCCCCTTGTGCATGAACAGGTAAAGGGAGCATTGAAAGAGCGATTATGATGGCTAAAACCACTTTCACAAACGTCCATCTCCTTTCATCAAGCATCGTCTTCTACCGTTTAGTGTGGTTAGATCACCCTATTTCATAAGAAGAAAATGTTAGTAATTTTCTTGTGATTTTTTTAGGAGGCTTTTGGGTATTTTTGCAGCTCATTCCCTTGTTGTTCAATCTGTACTATGTTAAAGTGTCTAAAGAAAAGGCTTTAGGCCGAAGATTCAATTTTTTGCAGCTTCTTAGCTGCATCCATCGTATATAGCAGGAAGATTTTTGTAGATGCACCTTTAACGAATTCATATGGAGATGATGGAATTGGCAAAGAAGGAAGAGCACGTAAGAAAACCGGACTGGCTTAAAATTAAGCTGAATACGAATGAAAACTATACCGGTTTGAAAAAAATGATGCGGGAAAACAACCTGAATACCGTTTGTGAGGAAGCAAAATGTCCGAATATTCATGAATGCTGGGCAGTGAGAAGAACCGCTACATTTATGATCCTTGGATCTGTTTGTACGCGCGCATGCCGTTTCTGTGCGGTGAAAACTGGACTTCCAACTGAGCTAGACCTGCAAGAGCCAGAACGAGTGGCAGATTCAGTGGCTTTGATGAACTTAAAGCATGCTGTCATAACAGCGGTTGCAAGGGATGACCAAAAGGATGGCGGAGCAGGTGTGTTTGCTGAAACCGTTCGTGCCATTAGAAGAAAAAGCCCATTTACGACAATTGAAGTTCTCCCTTCAGATATGGGCGGCAATTACGATAATTTGAAGACGTTAATGGACACACGTCCTGACATTTTAAATCACAATATTGAAACAGTTCGCAGATTAACGCCAAGGGTTCGTGCGCGTGCTACATATGATCGTTCATTAGAATTCTTGCGCCGTGCAAAAGAAATGCAGCCCGACATTCCAACGAAATCAAGCATTATGATTGGACTCGGTGAAACGAAGGAAGAAATCATTGAAGTTATGGATGATCTTCTTGCTAACAACGTCGATATTATGGCGATTGGTCAGTATTTACAGCCTTCGAAAAAACATCTAAAAGTTCAAAAATACTATCATCCAGATGAGTTTGCAGAGCTGAAAGAAATTGCGATGTCAAAAGGCTTTAGCCATTGTGAAGCTGGACCGCTTGTGCGCTCTTCCTACCATGCAGATGAACAAGTAAACGAAGCGTCTAAAAAGCGTCAGGCGCAAGCATAACAAAGAAAACGCCAGAGATCTCTGGCGTTTTTTCTCGTGTTAATTTTGGCCGTAAGGGGCGTTTCTTCTCATGGTACGGTCGGAATTCGTCATACCATTTGCATCTTCTTTCGTAGAAATATCTCCACCTTGAGGAGAATATTTCATTTGTTGAATTGTTTTGGTTAAGATTTGATCAAAATCACGTGAATTGGTTTGAAGACGTGAAAAATTGGTAATGGATTGAAAGTGCTCTGGATTATCAGAGACGTATACATGATAATAACGAGGGAGAACAGAAACCGCCGTTTTCTTTACTTGATCGGCAGATTCATCCCGGTTTTTGTTGCCTGTTCGATACACAATCAGTGCATCCTCATCTGTCACAAGTGTGGCTGCATCTTTGATGTTTGGCAGCTGCACAGTTAAACTTGTAATGACATGGGCAAGATGCTCGCGATTTAAAGCAGGTGTTCTTTCTTTCTGATCTGTTACTTGATGGCGCTGATAACGAACATACCCTGCTCTGTTTGTGTCTGCTTCCGGCATGTTGGAATTATTTCCTTCATGACGATCCGACAGACGGATGGTTTTACTTGAAGAATCTTCATCCACTTGCCGGTTCATACCTGATTGAAAGCCGCACCCGCCTAAAAGCATGCTGAGGAGAATCGCGGCTGTCAGTTGTTTCTTCATAAATGTGACCTCCTTTTTTCTTTAGCTTCGGCTAAAACGGAAAAAACATGCTTTAGCAATTGATGGAGTTCTTCCAATGAATTATCATTAAAGATGGATCGTTTAAAAAGAGGTGAGAAGATGATCGTCATTCAAAATGCTACTTTTGATCTTGTAAGAGATATTAAAGACGGTTTTGATGAAGAAGCGTTTAAAGCAAGGTACTCAGATATTTTAAATAAGTACGATTATATTGTGGGGGACTGGGGCTACAATCAGCTGAGATTGAAGGGGTTCTTTGATGACCAAAACCAAAAGGCCACATTTGATACAAAAATCAGCACACTCGATGAATACATTTATGAATACTGTAATTTTGGCTGTGCCTATTTTGTCTTAAAACGAATCAGAAAATAACGCAAAGGGGAGCGTCATGATGTATTTCGTAGACAGGAAAAAAATTGAAGAGACATTACGTTTTTTCGAGGAGCAATATGAGTTGATGCGCAGTCATCAAACATGGACAAGTCCACTAGAGAAAAAAGCGCTGGAACGAATTGTTCATTTGCTCGTCGAATGTATTCTTGATACAGGAAATGACATGATTGATGGCTTTATTATGCGTGATCCAGGAAGCTATGATGACATCATGGATATTCTTGTTGATGAAAAGGTTGTACCCGAAGAGGAAGGCAGTCAGTTGAAAAAGCTTGTCTCGTGCCGTAAAACACTTGTACAGCAATACCAAGAAGTGGTTCATCACGACTTGCTGCAGGTGATCAGCGAGGTTGAGCATGCGCTACAGGTTTTCCCAAACCGCATCCGTACCTACTTAGAGCAGGAGCTTGACCCAGTATCAGCATTTAAATAAACCATTGGAGATGTGAGCATCATGAAATACAAAGGCTATTTAATTGATTTAGACGGGACGATGTATAAAGGAACAGAAAAGATTGAAGAAGCAGGTCAATTTGTTCAAAAGTTAAATGAGCTAAACATTCCCTACTTGTTTGTCACGAATAACTCGTCACGCACGCCAAAGCAGGTAGCAGAAAAACTTGTTTCATTCAATATCCCAGCAACAGAAGAACAAGTCTTTACAACAAGTATGGCAACAGCCAATTATATTGCAGAACAAAAGAAAGACGCGTCTGTTTACGTCATCGGTGAAGAAGGAATCAAGCAGGCCATTGAAGAAAAAGGGCTGACGTTTGGTCAGGAAGACGCTGATTTCGTTGTTGTTGGAATTGACCGCAACATTACATATGAAAAATTCGCAGTCGGTGCGATTGCCATCCGTCAAGGCGCACAATTTGTTTCAACAAATGGAGACATTGCTATTCCAACAGAAAGAGGGCTTTTGCCAGGCAACGGCTCGTTAACATCTGTATTGACCGTTACCACTACGGTCCAGCCAACATTTATCGGGAAGCCAGAATCCATCATCATGGAACAAGCCATGCGGGTGCTCGGGACCGATGTGTCTGAGACGCTCATGGTGGGCGATAACTATGATACGGATATTATGGCAGGGATGAATGCAGGAATGGACACATTACTCGTTCATACAGGCGTGACAACAAAAGAGCTGCTTCAGAAATATGACAAACAGCCAACCTATGTCATTGATTCATTATCAGAGTGGATTGAGCGATGATCATAAAAAAAGAGGACAAGCGTTATGCGCGCGTCCTCTTTTTTGCTTTATTCCACATTTCTCGCACTATGTGCCAGTCTGCTTGATGCTGCAGCAGCAATGGCGCCGACAATGTCATCTAAAAAGGTGTGGCACTCTCCTGTGGATTTATCGTTGAGTGTCCCGAGAATTCCTGGTTTTTCTTTATCGATATATCCGTAATTCGTAAAGCCGATCGAACCATAAATATTGACGATAGCAAACGATAAAATTTCATCAACACCATACAGGCTTTCGTCTGTTTCTAGAATAGACTGAAGCGGCTCGGTCAGTTTTTTTTGCTCGGCGAGTACGTCTAGTTCGATGCCTGTTAATATCGCATTTTGGACTTCTCGTTTTGCGATGACACGCTCCACATTGTGGATGCATTCTGACATGTCTAAGCCAGGATGATATTTTTCCTGTAAAAAGTAGACAAGGTCTGCTATATCTTGAATGGATACGCCTCGTTCTTGTAAACGACGTCTTGCTGTTTTTTCTACTTCGTTCATCTCATGATGATGCGGCATATATTCCTCACCCAATCCTCGTAATTTGTCCACAACGTGTAAAAAGCTTCGGATAGTAAATAGTATTCATAAATCCCTCAACCTGCGACTACGATATGATAAGAGATCGATCATATGAACGCAGGTGAAAACATGAAAGAAACCATTTATCACACATTTGGTATTGATGTGCGTCAACTTATGCCATATGGCAGTTATCAGAGCTTTCAAACGTCGGAGGCTCTCTTTATCATTGTTCCTGTGTCTCATTTGCGAGAAGAAGAACTCACAGAGCTGTTTCATATCAGTCAGTATTTACTGAATGCCGGAGACCCATACGTCGCTGTGTTTGAATTAACAAATGAAGAGAAGCCCACCTTTACTCATGGAAAGGAGCTTTATGCTTTACTAAAGGCAGCACCGCCGATCTCAAGCCGCTCGTTTCAACAGGCGTCAGAGCTGGCGGCCTTTCATGTCAGGGGAAGAGGATTTCCATATGAGGTGTCTGAAACAAAACGTGTGGGAGCCTGGAAGGAATTGTGGGCAAAACGGTTAGATCAGCTTGAAGGCTTTTGGATGCAGCAAATGCACCAAAAACCACTGGAACGGTTTGAAAAAAAATTCATCGAATCCTTTCCGTATTATCTAGGATTAACGGAAAACGCCATTCAATATTTAGTGGATACTGAGCTGGATGATGAACCGAAAGAATGCGACTCAGGCACTGTCTGCCACCAGCGTTTTTCGCGGAGGACGTGGCCGCATGAGCAGCCGCTTCGTTTACCTGTAGATTGGGTCTTTGATCATCCAACCCGGGATATTGCCGAATACTTAAGAGAAACCTTTGTCCAGCATAAGGAAGATTTAATTGAAGAGGGTTTTTCCTTTCTTCAGCAATATGAGCAGGTGACACCACTTTCTTCTTTTTCTAAGCGTTTGTTATACAGCCGCTTGTTGTTCCCGCTTCATTATTTTGAAATTGTGGAAGGCTACTACATGTCGGGAGAAACTGAAAAATCATATTATGAAGAACGGCTAGATTACGTCTTAAATGATGCCAATCGCTATGAATACTTTCTAAAGGTCTTTCAAGAAATGAGTGCCATGCGAAGCGGCGGGAGCCTCATTCCACCTGTTGGCTGGATCACAGGTCCACTGATTTGAAGTTTCAGTGAACAGATGAAACGTCTCTTTTCTCTGGAGGCGTTTTTCGTTATGCTTAAAGAAATCAATCAAAGGAGTGTTCTTCTTGACGAAACCTTATGTCTATATCACAAGAAAGCTGGATGAAGCATCACTTACACCACTAAAAGAAGTCGCTCATATCGAGATGTGGCCAAGCGAAGATGAGCCGTGTCCACGAGAAGAATTAGAAAAACAAGCAGCGAAAGCGGATGCGCTTCTCACCATGCTGTCAGATCAAGTAGATGAAGCCCTTTTATCAAAGGCTCCACATGTTAAGGTGATCGCAAACCTTGCTGTGGGTTATGACAATATTGATCTTGAAGCCGCTAAAAAGCGCAACATCACCATTTGTCATACGCCTGATGTATTAACGGAATCCACGGCTGATTTAGCCTTTGCCCTTCTGATGGCATCAGCGAGACGGATTGTCGAGGCGAGTGATTGGATTAAGGAAGGAAATTGGACAGGCTGGGGCCCGCTTCTTCTTGCAGGAGCTGATGTTCATCACAAAACCCTTGGAATTGTCGGCATGGGCAGCATCGGAACAGCGCTTGCCAAGCGGGCAGCAGGTTTTGACATGAAAGTGCTGTACCATAACCGGTCAAGAAAGCCAGAGGCAGAAGCGCAGCTCGGCGTGACCTATGCGGCTTTTGAGGACTTGCTCACGCAGTCTGATTTCATTGTCTGCCTGACGCCGTTAACCCCAGAAACGAAAGACATGTTTAATGAAAAGGCATTTGATCTGATGAAGAACTCTGCTTATTTTATTAACGTATCAAGAGGACAGACTGTGGATGAGGATGCTTTATATGAGGCAGTCACGACAGGAAAAATTGCCGGCGCTGGTCTGGATGTATTTAGACAGGAGCCTGTCAGCCCATCTCATCCGTTAACAACATTACGTAACGTCACGGTTCTCCCTCATATTGGCAGTGCAAGTGTCGAAACGAGAAAAACGATGATGCGTTTATGTGCTGAAAATATTGCGCTTATCTTACAAGGTCAGCAAGCTAAAACGCCGGTTCGTTCATCATATCAGGCTCCCTGAGTTTCGGGAGCTTTTCTGACAAAAATATTTTGAAAATATAGAATATTGATATAAATAGCTATTAAGCGGTTTCATTCTCACAATCTCATATTTTATTACCTTGTCAAAATGAGGATACCCCTTTATAATGTGTGTACATTGAATGTCTGTGTTAGGTTAACAAATGTCTTTTTAGAGAGGACATTGACAGAGAAAGGTGGAATTTCAGGTGAAGGCAATTCGAGTTGGGCTATTAGGATTAGGAACAGTGGGGAGCGGTGTCGTCAAGATTATCCAAGATCATCAGGATAAATTAATGCACCAGATCGGCTGTCCGGTATTAATACAAAAAGTGCTTGTGAGCAATCCCGATAAAAAGAGAGATGTGGATGTGGCAAGAGAGGTCTTCACAACTGAAGTATACGATGTGATTAGAGATCCAGAGATTGACGTCATTATTGAAGTGATGGGCGGCATTGAAGAGACAAAACAATATTTAATAGATGCGTTAAATGAGAAGAAGCATGTTATTACCGCCAATAAAGATTTAATGGCACTTTACGGAACAGAGCTTTTACATGTGGCGAAAGAAAATGGCTGTGATCTTTATTATGAAGCAAGTGTCGCCGGAGGAATACCGATTCTGCGTACGCTGGAGGAAGGATTAGCCTCTGACCGAATTACGAAGATGATGGGGATTGTGAACGGCACAACGAATTTTATTTTAACGAAAATGAACGTCAATAAAAGCGCATATGAAGATGTCTTAAAAGAAGCGCAGGATCTTGGCTTTGCAGAAGCAGACCCAACAGCTGATGTAGAAGGACTAGATGCAGCAAGGAAAATGGCGATTCTTGCAAGACTCGGATTTTCCATGAATGTGGAATTAGAGGATGTAAAGGTCAGAGGCATCTCTGACGTTTCTGATGAAGACATTAATTTCAGTAAACGATTTGGCTACACAATGAAGCTCATCGGAATTGCCCAGCGAGACGGAGAAAAAGTAGAAGTTAGTGTCCAGCCAACTTTACTCCCTGATCACCATCCGTTATCATCGGTCAACAATGAATTCAATGCGGTGTATGTCTATGGGAGTGCTGTAGGAGAAACGATGTTTTACGGACCTGGAGCTGGAAGCCTGCCAACGGCAACCGCTGTTGTATCAGACTTAGTCGCAGTCATGAAAAACATGCGCCTTGGCGTAAACGGAAGCGGATTTATTGCACCGCAGTTTGAGAAAAAGATCAAATCACCATCGGAAGTATTTGCACAGCAATTTTTAAGAATTCATGTGAGAGATCAAGTCGGGGCATTCTCCCGTATTACATCTATTTTTTCTGAAAGAGGCATCAGCTTTGAAAAGATCCTTCAGCTTCCTGTGAAAGGGCATGATGATCTGGCTGAAATTGTGATTATTACACACCAGACCTCAGAAGAAGATTTCTCAAATATCCTGCAAAAATTAAACGATCTCGACGTGGTGGTTCAAGTGAAGAGCACGTACCGAGTAGAAGGGAACGGTTTAAGCTGATGAAGTGGAATGGACTTATTGAAGAATTCCAAGAATTCTTACCAGTAAACGAATCAACACCAAAACTAACATTAAATGAAGGGAATACCCCGCTGATCCACCTCGCCAAGCTTTCGGAAAAGCTAGGGATTGAGTTTCATGTGAAAACAGAAGGCGTCAATCCAACAGGATCTTTCAAGGACCGCGGGATGGTCATGGCTGTTGCAAAGGCAAAAGAAGAAGGCAATGATACGGTCATGTGTGCTTCGACAGGGAATACCTCTGCAGCGGCAGCGGCTTATGCAGCCCGTGCTGATATGAAATGTATCGTCATCATTCCAGACGGAAAAATTGCCTTTGGCAAGCTTGCACAGGCTGTGATGTACGGAGCAGAGATCATTGCGATTGACGGTAACTTTGATGATGCACTGAAAATCGTCCGCAGCATCTGTGAAAAATCGCCGATTGCCCTTGTGAACTCTGTCAATCCGTACCGAATTGAAGGACAAAAAACGGCGGCATTTGAAATCTGTGAGCAGCTAGGCTCGGCTCCGGACGTACTGGCGATTCCTGTTGGAAATGCAGGGAATATCACCGCCTACTGGAAAGGCTTCAAGGAATACCATGAGAAAAAAGGAACTGGGCTGCCTGTCATGCGCGGCTTTGAAGCAGAAGGTGCAGCAGCGATCGTGCGAAATGAAGTGATTGAACAGCCAGAAACTGTGGCAACTGCCATCCGTATCGGAAATCCTGCGAGCTGGAAACAAGCTGTGGCGGCGGCAGATGAATCAAACGGAAAGATTGATGAAGTGACAGACGAAGAAATTCTTCATGCATATCAATTGATTGCACGTGAAGAAGGTGTGTTTGCAGAGCCAGGCTCATGTGCGTCTATCGCAGGAGTGCTAAAGCAGGTGAAATCCGGAGAAATCAAGCCAGGCAGTAAAGTTGTTGCGGTATTAACAGGCAACGGATTGAAAGATCCGAATACGGCCATTGATATTTCACAAATCAAGCCGGTCACACTTGATGCAGATGAAGACCAAATTCTTGAACACTTAGAAAAGGCCGCGCGCGTATGAGTAAAGCCTCCATGCTTTTTTCAATCACAGTACCGGGAAGCACTGCCAATTTAGGACCAGGCTTTGATTCAGTTGGAATGGCGCTCAGCCGCTATTTAAAGCTATCGGTCTATGACCATGATAGCTGGCTGTTTGAAGCAGAATCAGATGTCGTGTCTGGGATTCCATCAGGCACCGACAACCTCATTTATCAAACAGCCAAAAAGGTCGCAGATCACTTTGGAAAAACACTCCCGCCTGTTTATGTCAAAGTGTGGAGTGATATTCCATTGGCACGGGGGCTGGGAAGCAGTGCTGCTGCAATTGTGGCAGCCATTGAGCTAGCCAATCAGCTTCTCGAATTAAATATGCCGGATGATCAAAAGCTCTTTTTTGCAAGTGAGGTAGAAGGCCATCCAGATAATGCGGGTGCCTCTTTATTCGGAGGTTTACTGATTGGTCTTCATGAAGAAGACAAGACACATGCTGTCAAAGTGCAGCATGTGGATATAGATGTTGTTGTCGTGATTCCTTTTTATGAAGTGCTGACAAAGGATGCCCGTGATGTCCTGCCAGAGGATTTTTCCTATAAACATGCCGTCAGTGCGAGTGCTGTGAGCAACGTGCTTGTTGCGGCATTAATGACGCAAAACTGGCCGCTTGTTGGAGAAATGATGAATAAGGATTTATTTCATCAACCTTACCGCACAATGCTCGTCCCAGAGCTGTCGAAAGTAGAGCATGTCGCTTCGCTAAAAGGAGCGTATGGAACGGCATTAAGCGGTGCTGGTCCGACAATCTTAACCTTAGTTGAAAAAGGGAAGGGAGAAGCGCTGAAAAAGCAGCTTGCCCAAAACTTCCCGCATTGTGAAGTAGATTTGCTGACAGTACCAGTAGAAGGTGTTGTCGTGGAGCATGATCCTGTCAATCAAGTAAAGAACGTGCTGTAAAAATGCACGTTCCAGCGTGTAGGCAAACCCTCGCATTCGGTGTCAGTCCTGCGTGCTGGTGCTCACGAATGTCAAATTCGCTCCGCGCCAGTACTCGTCCTTCCTAGACTGCAAAGGTTTTCTATCACGCTGAAAAGAAGACAAAGAGCTAAAATAAAGATCATTTTAGCCCTTTTTCAATAACCTGAGAACGTGCTGTAAAAATGCACGTTCTTTTTTTTATTCTTGTTTTTATAGGATAAAGCAGGGATTATTATTTAGAGGATCGAACTATTTTTTATGCATAAAAGGAGGAGATACATTCATGAAAAAATTGATGACAGCAGAAGATTTAACGAAGATTGTTTCTGTTTCTCATCCGGTTTATTCACCAGATGGAAAAAAGGCGGTTTTTACAAAGGTCATGGTGAATGACAAAAAGGACGATTACAACATCCATTTATGGGTTCGAGATGAAGAGACAGAGGAGCTGTCACAATGGACATTTGAGGATGGAAAGCATCATCAGCCAGTGTGGTCAAAAGACAGCAGGCAGCTTGCGTTTATTTTGCAAAAGCCAAAGGAAGCTCCTCAGCTTGCACTGATTCAGAGCGAGGGAGGCGGTGTGCGTACCTTAACGTCGATTCCATACGGAGTATCTCATCCTGTCTTTTCACCAAATGGAGCTTTCATTTATGCGGCTGTGTCACTGAAACAAACAGAGTCTATACATGATGAAAAAAAGGAAGAGCGAGATGATTTCGCTCCTGCGGTATATGATGATTTGACCTATAAAGCAGATGGCAGAGGTTTTTTAGATGGGCGTTTTACGCAGATCATTCAAGTGGATACTCACTCAGGAGAGGTAGAGGCTGTCACAAGCGGGCAGCATCATCATGTGAATCACACGCTCTCTCCGTGCGGGAAATGGCTTGCCTATGTTCAATCAAATCCTCAGAAACCTTACATAAGTGACGTGTGCCTCCGATCATTAGAGGATGGTACGACAAAGAAAATCACACAATCATCCGGTGCTTATTCTACCATGTCTTTTGCTCCTAATGGAGAAAGCCTCGTGTATATCGGACATGAGCGCGAATTTCAAAATGCTACTTTCTCAGCATTATGGCTGTATGATCTGAAGGAGGGAAATGTCGTTCAGTTGTCAGAAATGCTCGATATGTATGTGGGCAACTGTATGGCAGGGGATAGCGTTATGGGCGAAGCCAATCAGCTTCCGCAGTGGACAAAGGATAGCCAGGGATTTTATGCACTTGTTTCTGATCAAGGCAGTACAGGGATTTATTATTTCTCTGTTGAAGGCTTAGCCTATCCTGTTCGATTAGAGGCAGAACATATCACAAACTTCAGCCTTCATCCAGATGAATCCAAATTATTGCTTAGCCGACTGTCACCCGTTTCACCAAGTGAGCTGTATGAGCTGACATTAGGGGAGGCGGATCTAAAGCAAATCACGTTCGAGCATGGTGAATTCCTCAAGGAGCATGTTCTATCGGTACCAGAGCCATTTTCGTTTCAGTCAAAAGAAGGCGACGAGGTGCATGGCTGGTTTATGAAGCCCTCCCAAATGGAAGAGGGGAAGACTTATCCGCTTATTTTAGAAATTCATGGCGGACCGCATGCCATGTATGGTTATACGTATTTTCATGAATTTCAAATGCTCGCCGCTGAAGGCTATGCCATCGTATATATCAATCCTCATGGCAGTCATGGATACGGACAAATGTTTTCCGACCGTGTGAGAGGGAGCTATGGTGACGTTGATTATGAGGATGTCATGCTGGCTGTTGATCATGTGCTGAAAGCCTATGATTTCCTTGATGAGACAAGACTTGGAGTGACAGGCGGCAGCTATGGCGGTTTTATGACCAACTGGATTGTCGGACAGACCGACCGTTTTCACGCAGCCGTCACACAGCGGTCCATTTCAAACTGGATTAGCTTCTATGGCATCAGTGATATCGGTTATTACTTCACAAGATGGCAGATTGATGGGAATATTTATGATTCAGCCGATAAGCTATGGGACCGTTCGCCGCTCAAGTATGTGAAACAGGTGAACACGCCGCTTCTCATCCTGCACAGCGACGAAGACTATCGCTGCCCAGTTGATCAAGCAGAACAGCTTTTTGTGGCACTGAAGGAGCTTGGGAAAGACACAAGGCTCGTCAAATTCCCGAAGGCTTCTCATGATTTATCCAGAAGCGGACATCCGGGGCAGCGTATTCAAAGACTGACCTTTATAAAGGATTGGTTTAGAGAGAAGTTAAGCTAATAATGAAAAAAACGACCCGAATTCGGGTCGTTTTCATGTCATATATAAATTAGAAAACCTGTTCAACTTCTACAACGCCAGGCACTTCTTCTAATAATGCGCGCTCAATACCGGCTTTCAATGTAATGGTTGAACTTGGGCAGCTGCCGCATGCACCAAGAAGACGTAATTTCACAATGCCATCTTCAATGTCTACAAGCTCACAGTCTCCACCATCACGTAATAGAAATGGACGAAGTTTGTCCAGTACTTCCTGTACTTGGTCTTTCATTTCGACTTCAGTCATTGGATATAATCGCTCCTTTCACAACATATCACCATTATATTCATCTGGACGATAAAAATCTATTGATTGGTTTCAAAGTTTCCTTCTCATTATAGCACAAACTCATCTTGAAACAAAAAGTGATTTTGACTTTTTTCATACAGAAAATTCAGCTAAAATAAAGAAAGAATAGGGGGCTTGCCAAATGAATCAAACCGTCGACCTTTATGTATATGGAAGAGATGTACTTTGCGCTAGCTGCGTGAATCTGCCTTCTTCAAAAGATACATTTGAGTGGTTAGATGCAGCATTAAAACGAAAATATCCAAATCAGCCGTTTCGCATCACATATATTGATATTGAGCACCCACCAGAAAACGAACACCAAAAGGAATTGTCTGAACGAATTCTTGATGATGAATTCTTTTACCCGCTTGTCTTAGTTGAGGATCAAATTGTTGGAGAGGGCAATCCAAAATTAAAAGACATCTATCAAGAAATGGAGAAATACGGTTACACGGAGAGCAGTGAATAAACTGTTCTTTTTTTCAAAAATAAATAGAACAAACGTTCCTTTTTAGGTTGAAAAAGAACATTTGTTCGATTATAATTAAATGAAAGGAGCGTGAGCATCATGAATTATTTACTGAAACAATCTCTTCAACAGCAAATACCAATTGAGATGATTTATATGAAAAAAAACGGAGAGTGCACGAAGCGTAAAATCATTGTCCACCGTCAAACAGATCAGCTCATCCAAGCGTATTGTTTATCGAAAAAGACGATGAGAACGTTTCGTAAAGACTGCATCCTTGCCCTTGCTCCGATTAAATTGACCCGTTCATCGGCACATGCCGTTTCATAGAAAAAAGCTCCCTCGTCATGAAGGAGCTTTGAGAAAAAAATCACATGATGTTAGCCATTGTGATGCTTGTACATCCAAAGGAGTCCGGATTTTAGAAGTCTTGGTACACGGCCAATAAGTGGACGATCTGCTACTAAGCCAAAGCCGGCTTTTTTCCCTAAAGAGCCTAAGACACCTTTTAGCTTAAACTGAGGATAAGCCTCAGGAAGCGGCTCGTTTTTCCAGCGTTTTTGCAGAGATTGGACAATTTGTTCTGCCTGCGCCTCGGCAAGCTGTGCACTTGGGGCATGCGGCAAGCTTGCGCAATCACCCACGACATAGACGTGCTCATTTCCAGGGAGATTGTGATGAGGTGTTAGTACGACGCGGCCTTGTGCGTCTTTTTCAACATCCATCTCTCGTATCACTTTGCTTGGCTGAATGCCTGCTGTCCATACGGTGACCTCTGCTTCAATGGCGTCATCATGGTTGTAAACAACACCTTCTTCAACCTTCGTAATATTGGCACAGTTAATGATCTTTACGTCATTTTCTTCAAACCACTTTTGCACATATAAACTTAATCTTTTTGGGAAGCTTGATAGAATCAGCTCTCCGCGGTCAAAAAGAATAATGTTTAAATCAGCACGGCTTTCTCTTAATTCACTGGCTAGCTCTACCCCGCTAAGTCCAGCACCGACGATACCAACCGTTGCACCTGCACCCAAATTGTTTAATTTGTTATACGTATGTCTTGACTGATCAATGGTTTGAATGCTGTATGTATGTTCTTTCGCACCAGGGACATTATGATACTTGTCCTCACAGCCGAGTCCAATCACCGTGTCGTCATAAGGAATGGGTTCACGGTCGCTGAATAAGATCTGTTTGTTTTCAATATCAATTTTTTCTACTTCCCCATATTGAATATCCAGCTTCGGATGCTCTGGAAAAGATACTCGGATGTGATGATCAGAGATCGTTCCAGCAGCGAGTGCATAATATTCTGTTTTTAAACAGTGGTAAGGATTTCGATCAATTAATGTGATAGTAACATCATCAGGTAATTGATTTGGCAATAAGCGGTGGAGAACCCGCATATTCCCGTAACCTCCGCCGATCAAGACTAAATTTTTCATGACGATTCTCCTTTTCCCCGTAGACATTGAAAAACACTTATACTAAAAAACTTTAAGTTAAAATACCAAATAAAATTATATCGAATTTACTGTGAAACCACAATAATTGTTTCAAAATAACCTACATATTCATTAGTTAGTCCTAAATAGTAAAACATTTTACGAGTAATAGGCGTAACGATACAGGTGAAGCTCATGTTTTGACTAATAGAAGGAATTTCGGTAGGATGGTAAAGCAATGTGAGGTGAAGCAAAGTGTTCCCACTGATCGAATTTTGTGTAAGTAATCTTGCGCAAGGGTCTCAAGAAGCAAAAGAGAAGCTTGATAAAGACCCAAACCTAGACGTTATGGAATACGGCTGTTTAAGCTACTGCGGCAAATGTATGGACTCCCCATTTGCACTCGTGAATGGAGAATTTGTTTCAGGAGAAAATGCAGAGCAGCTAGTCGAGCGTATTTATGCTTTTATAGAGGAAAATGAGATGTTTTAAATGCACCACATGGGTCATGAGGTGCATTTTTTTCATACTTTCAGTTTCCATTTTTAAGGAGAATCAATAGAAAGCGCATCCAATATGTTATGCTAATAAAATATCATCAAAATGAAGCATCACACGAGAGAAAATGAGGCATATGCATAATAAAAGCCCCTTGCCATGGCAGCAAAGAGCTTTTATGTATGAAAAACGGGGGATGATAAGATTGTCTCCTGAATCGACTCCTTTTATACTATAAAGAAACAACATTTTTGGAGGACGCTCATGACATCATTTCAATTCACGAAAATGCACGGACTAGGAAATAATTATATTTACGTCAATCAGATGAAGGAACAGCTTCCAGAAGAGCAGCTATCAGAGATAGCAATCCGCGTGTCTTCTGTTTATACAGGAATCGGTTCAGATGGTATGATCCTCATTTGTCCATCAGATATTGCACCTGTGAAAATGCGCATTTTCAATAATGATGGATCAGAGGGGAAAAACTGCGGCAACGGTCTGCGCTGCGTCGCAAAATATGTGTATGAGCATCAAATCGTAACAGACACAACGTTTCAGATTGAAACATTGTCAGGACTCGTTGAAGCGACCGTTCATGTGCAGGATGGTCACGTACATTTAGTGACAGTTGATATGGGAAAACCTCGTTTTGAAAAAGAAGAAATGCCGATGCTTGGTGAACCAGCCAGCACAACGATTAATGAACCGCTTGATTTTGGCACGACGACCTTAAATGGAACGGCTGTTTCAATGGGAAACCCGCACATCGTTTTTTATTTAGAGGACATTGAAAAGGCACCGCTTGATACAGTTGGGCCAATCATCGAAAAACATGACATGTTCCCAGAAGGCGTCAATGTAGAATTTGTAGAAGTGGTCAGTGAAACAGAACTGCATTTTCGCGTGTGGGAAAGAGGGTCTGGCATTACTCAAGCCTGCGGAACGGGAGCTTGTGCGGCGGCCGTATCCACGATTGTGAATGGACAGGCGAAAAAAGAAACGGACATGACGGTTCACTTAGCAGGCGGAGATCTCATCATTCGCTGGAAAGGCAATGAGCATGTGCTCATGACAGGACCTGCTGAAACGATTTGTGACGGCACATTTTATTTGTAAACCATTTATTTGAGAAAAGGCACCATCACGTTTATAATTGAAAAGAAACATCCAGTCAAAAGGAGGGATGATCATGAGTACACCAGTAACCATTACAGAAGATGCTGCACTGCAGATTAAAGATATGATGAAAGAACATGAAGAAGAAAATGCGTTCCTACGAGTGGGCGTAAAAGGCGGCGGCTGCAGCGGTCTTTCATACGGCATGGGATTTGACCATGAAGTTTCAGAGAAAGACACGCAGTTCGAACAGCAAGGCATCCAGGTTCTTGTCGACTCCGAAAGCCTTGATATCATGAACGGCACCATCATTGACTTCAAACAATCACTAATGGGCGGCGGTTTCACCATCGACAATCCGAACGCGATTGCTTCATGCGGATGCGGCTCTTCTTTTAGAACAGCGAAGAATACCGGTACGCCGGAAGAGTGTTAACAACTGATCATGGATTAAGATAAGCCTTCTTGTTCGTTTGTTTTTGTAAACAACACGATCGAGGAGGCTTTTTTATTGAGGAAAATCAACCATAAAAAAAGACACTCATTCAGTGTCTCTTTCTCATATAGCTTCTTCTATTTTCAACAGTTCTTTATCCAAGACATCCACCAGCTCTTGGGTGCTAAACATATAGATCACCACTTCTTTATTGCCATCTTCCACATGAACTTCAATCACAATTTTAATCTTTGCTTGTTTTTCATGGTACACCACTTCAAAAGTACCCACTTTTTTCGTTTCATTGTTTTTATTCATTTTTTGAACTTTAGAGAGTATCTGTTTGATTTCTTGATCACTCAAACCAGAATCTAAAATTGAAGTGGACACATGCTTTAAAAAAGGTTCTAGTTGATCAACATCCATATTCAATCCTGCTGCGAACTGCGCATAATGTTTATTATAGTCTTTTGCAAACAGTTCAACTGAGCCACCAATCATCAGTAACAAGCTCAAACTGATTATTAAACGCTTAAACATCTTTCCACCTATCCTCCATTATATCTTCTTCATTTCCTTTCCTATATCGGTTGATCAGCTAAAACCTTCATTCTCACTTCAACAATTTATAAATCGCTCAATTTTGTTACAGCTTGCTCTCACAACTGGCTATTTCCACCCGAAAAGAGTATCATGAGAACCAAACATAAACTGTAGGTAGAAAAGAGGTTGCTGAGGTTTGAGTGAACAAATCAATTGCAGGAACTGTCATGAACTGATTCCGTATCGTTCTAAAACGTGTCCAGCTTGCGGGATTGAGAAGCCGCTTCCGAAAAAGGAACGTGTGAAGGATCGGGTGATTTTGGTTGTGGCAGGGATTGTTGTGGTGCTGCTTGCTGCAATGGTACTTGGAATGGCGAATGCCTATATTGGGGTTTTTAAATAAACGAAAAAGGAGTTCCGCTTGTGGGAACTCCTTTTTTGATTTCGCTTATTTGTTTTCAAATAAGCTTGTGGAATGAAGAGGCTGTACACGGGCTTTCGGGTCCATGTAGGCTTTCGCATTGTTGACAGCCGTTGGTGCTTCACCGAATCCGCTGGCAATCAATTTGACTTTTCCTTCATACGTACAGATGTCTCCTGCCGCATAGAAGCCTTCAATGTTTGTTTCCATTGTGGATTTCACGACGATCGAGTTCTTTTCGATTTCAAGACCCCATTGCTTAATTGGTCCAAGAGAGGAAACAAAACCGAAGTTGACGATCACGTCGTCCACATCAAGCACTTGTTTTTTGTCGCCTTTGACTTCTTCTAGCACAATCTGTTCAATGCGGTCTTCACCAATGAGCTCAGTTGGCACAAATGGTGTCACGACATTGACTTTCGAGTTGTGCAGGTTTTCTACACTGTGCTCATGCGCGCGGAATTTATCGCGGCGGTGAATAATGGAAACCTCTTTTGCGATAGGTTCAAGCATCAGTGCCCAGTCCACCGCAGAGTCTCCGCCGCCAAGAACAGCGACACGTCTGCCAGCAAATTGATTCAAATCATTAATGAAGTAATGCAGGTTGCTTCCTTCAAATGATTCTGCTGCATCTAGTTCAAGCTTTCTCGGTTGGAATGCACCGTTACCAGCTGTGATGATGATCGTTTTAGAATAATGAATCTCTTGATTTGTCACAAGTTTAAAGATACCATCTGCCTGTTTTTCAACTGTTTCAACTGCTTGCTCTAAGCAAATGGTTTGATCAAATTTATCCATTTGTTCCTTTAAGTTATCAATTAATTCTTGTGCGCGGATTTTTGGAAAACCAGCCACATCATAAATGTATTTTTCAGGGTAAAGAGCGGATAATTGACCGCCGAGCTGAGGAAGGCTTTCAATGATTTTCACACTTGCCTGTCTCATGCCACCGTAAAACGCAGTAAACAATCCTACTGGGCCGCCCCCGATAACGGTAATGTCATATACCTTAGAATCTTCTTGCATTCCTCTAATCCTCCCAAATGAAAATTGTTATCACTATATCATATCATACCACACATCGTCGTTTGACTTGTTTTGAAAAACTTGTCGTTTTTTGATGCCGAAGCTTTGAAAAAGAGGGAAAAGTGAGAAAGACCGTTTATCATGAGGATTTTCAGTTTAAAGCCTTGAAAATTGGATCAGAACTCGCTATTATTGTTAAGGGAACTAAATATTAATTTTTTATGA
Source organism: Bacillus sp. FSL M8-0266 (assembly GCF_038613425.1). Taxonomy (NCBI): domain Bacteria; kingdom Bacillati; phylum Bacillota; class Bacilli; order Caryophanales; family Bacillaceae; genus Bacillus; species Bacillus sp. FSL M8-0266. The sequence continues at coordinate 2,983,055 of NZ_CP152015.1, read as the reverse complement.
ATTTTTGTCGGATACGGTCAAATGCTTTCGTTTTATGTAGGTGAAAGTTCAGATTTTCACATACTTATTTTTTTGTTTAAATTTCATAAAATGCCGGAAAGCGGTTGAGAATAACGATATGTAATTCTTTATCCGTTTTACAGCAAATTTAAAAAAGGTGGATGTGATTCCAGTGAATAAACCGAAAATCGTTGTATTAGGTGCAGGTTATGGCGGATTAATGACTGTAACAAGATTAACAAAACAGCTTGGCACAAATGATGCGGACATTACTCTTGTGAACAAGCATAATTATCATTACGAAACAACATGGTTACATGAAGCAAGTGCAGGTACACTTCATCATGACCGCTGTCGTTATCAAATCAAAGATGTGATTAACAGTTCCCGTGTCAACTTTGTACAAGCAACAGTTGAAAGCATTAATAAGGAAGAGAAGAAAGTCGTGACATCAGATGGCGAACTTTCTTACGACTACCTTGTTGTTGCGCTTGGTGCTGTTCCTGAAACATTTGGTATTGCAGGACTGAAAGAATATGCATTCTCAATCTCTAACATCAACTCTGCTCGTCAGCTTCGTGAGCATATTGAGCTTCAATTTGCGACGTATAATACGGAAACTGAAAAACGTCCAGAGCGCTTGACAATCGTTGTCGGCGGTGCGGGCTTCACAGGTATTGAGTTCCTTGGTGAGCTTGGAAACCGTGTGCCTGAGCTTTGCAAAGAGTATGATATTGATCAAAAAGATGTGCGCATCATCTGTGTAGAAGCTGCACCAACAGCTCTTCCAGGATTCGATCCTGCATTGATCGACTATGCAATGAACTACCTTCAAGGTAAAGGTGTTGAGTTCAAAATTGGTACAGCGATCAAAGAATGTACGCCTGAAGGCATCATTGTTGGAAAAGACGATGATACTGAAGAAATCAAAGCTGAAACTGTTGTTTGGGCAGCTGGTGTACGCGGTAACCCAATCGTTGAAGAAGCTGGATTTGAAAACATGCGCGGCCGCGTAAAAGTATCTCCAGATCTTCGTGTACCAGAAAATGATGATGTATTCATCATCGGTGACTGTTCATTGATCATCAATGAAGAAATCAACCGTCCATACCCACCAACTGCACAAATCGCGATGCAGCAAGGTGAAACAGTAGCGAAAAACCTTGCCGCACTAGTGAAAGGTGGTTCTCTTGAAAGCTTTAAGCCAGACATCAAAGGAACCGTTGCTTCTCTTGGTGAACACGACGCTGTAGGTGTTGCGTTTGGTAAAAAACTTCAAGGAACAAAAGCTTCAGCAATGAAGAAAATCATCGACAACCGTTCTTTATTCATGGTTGGCGGACCAGGACTTGTTCTGAAAAAAGGAAAATTCAAGTTCTTCTAAACCATCATAGACAAAAACGTGTATCCTCGTGATACACGTTTTTTTTTTGACATATTTTCTTACTTGGTTATCGGCAGTAAAGTATGGTATGATAAATTATCAGAAAATTTAGATTAAGGGAGTGAGCAATATGAATGCACATACAAAAGAAAAGAAGTCCACCTGTCAATATTGTTCGGGGAAAGGATATTTTCAGCTATTGCTCGGCGGATCTGAAACATGTGAGGAATGTAAAGGGACAGGAAAGAAGCTTTAATCCATCTGCTTTTTCCATTGATTGACTTCATCTCTATTTCCAAGTTAAACTAATGATGGGATATTTGGGGGTGGAGATGAAGTGATCAGTTTACCAGTCGTTATCATTTCAGTTATTTTATTTTTCGTGTTATTCTTCGGCATTGGCTTTTTGCTCAATATGCTGCTGAGAATGTCATGGATTATGGCTATTTTATATCCAATTGTATGCCTTTTCATTATCAATAATCAAAAGATGATCGCTTATGTCAGAGAACCGGGCACCGCTTTTTCAGGAATAGGAGACCGCATTGTCTCTCTCGCTGCGGCCGATATCATGATCTTGTTAAGTGGTCTGATTGGTGCAATTGCATCAGGTTTTGTCATCAATGCACTTCGAAAAAGAGGATATCAAATGTTTTAACTCACTTGTGGACATGCAAGTGGGTTTTTTTGTTTCTCCTTTGCATAGTTTCCATTTTGTTTGGAAACAAATAGATGGGTAGAGGAGTGACAAATAAAGATGAAAACATGGATGAAACGATTGTTCATGACAGCCCTTTTTATGCTTGCTCTTTTGACAAGCTTTACGGGCATATCTGGAGTTGAACCAAGTGATGTAGCTGCCTGGGTGAAAGAGACTGATCCTGGCAAGCAAGTATCTTCTTTTTTCCAACAGCAAAAAAGAGAAACGATGGCACTCAAAAGTGATGACTTGCGGGCTATTTCTCTCGAAGAAGCGTTTAATTGGAACGATTACCCGAAGCAAAAGGTTGTCGCCACAGGCTATACAGCAGGTGTGGAATCAACAGGTAAAACGAAGGAACACCATGCATATGGCATTACATATTCAGGCGTCAAAGTGAAACGTGATTTATATTCAACCGTGGCAGCAGACCCATCAGTCTTTCCGATTGGAACTGTTCTCTTTATCCCAAACTATGGCTACGGAGTGGTCGCAGATACGGGAAAAGCCATTAAAGGTCATAAGCTTGATTTATACTATGAAACCGTAGATGATGTGTATAGAGAATGGGGTAAAAAAGTGCTCGATGTGTATATCATCAAAAAGGGAGAAGGAACGTTAACGGAAAAAGACTTAAACCAGCTTAATGAAGCAAAATCAATGCAAGTATTCCGTCAACAGTTTCAAGCCAATAAAGAATAAAAAAGCTTTGGACAAGTTTTAGGTCCAAAGCTTTTTCGCTTCTACATGAAGTAATAATCTAAGATGAGTGTCAGTAAGACCCCTGTTAAGCCGCCAAAGAAGACTTCAATCGGCTTATGACCAAGAAGCTCTTTCAATTTCTTTTGCTTTTCTTTTTCTTCCGCACTCGGGAAATTCTTTGCTTCAGAAACAAATCGGTTAAAATCTGTTACCAGCTTGTTCAGTACAGTCGCCTGTTCTCCTGCCTGTCTGCGTACACCTGTTGCATCGAACATGGTAATAATCGCAAAGATGGCTGAAATCGCAAAGATCGATGTATTTAGCCCGTGCTCTAAAGCCACTGCTGTTGAGAGTGCTGTTACGGCTGCGGAGTGTGAACTTGGCATTCCGCCTGTGCTTGTAATGAGCGACCAATCTAGTCGTCTAGAAATGATAAATTGAATCGGTACTTTTACAAATTGAGCAAAAAAGATGGCTGCAAGGCTGGCAAGCAGCGGAAAATTCGTCAGTACGCTCATGAACAAGAAACATCCTCTCTGTAAGAAAAAATATCGTGCAAAATGATGGACTGTGTACCCTAGTATGATGAAAAAATGATAGCAGATTCAAATGCTGCCAAGTCCATGTTCAATTATAACATTAAAGAAAGTAGATGTGGAACGGGGAGACGCGGACGGGCTGTACAAGTTTTCATCGCTTGTTCATGATGCCCTTCCGCGTGTGAAAATATAAATGTTCATCAAGTAAAGACAGACTGGCAATGATCGTATAGACCCGCAAATTTTGATATAATAGAAGTTCCAATGTGAAAAATGGAGTTCATTGAAGGAGCGTGTGATAAATATGTTTTTCTCGACAAATGAATGGCAACATAAAGATACACTGGCGATCGGACTTTTTCAAAAGAGCCAATTATCAGGAAAAGCAAAAGAAATGGATGAATTACTTGAAGGACGAATCACTGAATTATTAAAAGAAGGCGATATTTCATCTAAACGAAATCAGCTTTCGAAGTTTTTCCCATCCCCTGAAACAGGCATCAAACGCATTTATTTTGTCGGGCTTGGGAAGGAATCAGATTACACGTTTGAAGAGGCAAAAGAAGGATTTGCCCATCTATTTAAAAAGCTTCATCAAGATAAAAAGCAGGCGGTTTCTGTCTTGCTAGATACGTTTATTGGAAAGGATCTGCCTGCCCAAGATGCAGCCCATGCCCTTTCTGAAAGCTGCCTTTTAGCTACATATGAATTACAAGATTTTAAACATAAAACAAATGAACCGGATCGCTTTATCGAGTTTGTTTATGCAACGACGGATCATGATACAGCAGAAATTCAGGCAAGTCTGAAAGTGGGCGAGGTCTACGGACAGTCTGTCAATTCGGCTCGTACCCTTGTGAATATGCCGCCGAATATGCTTACATCCTCTGATCTGGCTTCGTACGCGGCAGAGCTTGCGTATAAATACGAATTTGAGATTGAAATTTTAGATAAAGAACAAATGGAAGAGCTCGGGATGGGCGGGATTCTAGCTGTCAATAGAGGTTCAACAGAACCACCAAAGCTCATCGTTCTGAAATATCAAGGCAAGGAAGAATGGACGGACGTGATTGGGCTTGTCGGTAAAGGCATCACATATGATACTGGTGGCTATTCGTTAAAGCCAAGAGCCAGTATGGTTGGGATGAAAACTGATATGGGCGGCTCAGCCTCTGTTTTAGGTGCTATGGAAATCATCGGTGAACTGCGACCAGAGCAAAATGTCATTGCTGTCATTGCCTCAACCGATAATATGATCTCGGCTGACGCCATGAAGCCAGATGACGTCATTGTGTCGCTTAGCGGTAAAACAATCGAAGTACTGAATACGGATGCAGAGGGGCGTCTTGTTTTAGCAGATGGGGTGACATATGCGAAGCAGCATGGTGCCTCTGTCCTTGTAGACGTGGCGACATTAACAGGCGGAGTCATTGTGGCACTTGGAAATGAGACAACAGGCGTCATGACGAATAACGATGAACTGTATGCCCAGTTTAAAGAGGCATCAGAAGAATGCGGTGAAATGATTTGGCAGCTGCCAATCACTGAAAAAGATAAAAAACGCGTACGAAACAGCAAAATGGCGGATCTCAATAACTCACCAGGCCGTGATGGACATGCGATCATGGCAGGAGCATTCATTGGTGAGTTCGCTGAGGATACGCCTTGGGTTCACTTGGATATTGCAGGAACAGCAACAACAGAAAAGCCTTCATGCTTTGGGCCAACAGGGGCGACAGGTGTGATGGTAAGATCACTCGCAACGTTTGTGGAACGATTTGAAGGAAAGAAATAAAGGATGAGGCTCTGCCACATGGCGGGGCCTTTTTTATGTAGGACAAACGCCATTTGACGTAGTATTTTTTCTATGGTAACATACGTTGGTACTTTAATTATCTACTACATTAGTAAACTAAAGGATTTCGGGGGTTTCACCATGAATGCAGTTGTTCTAGCGGTTGTTTTAATGTTGATATTAAGCTTGCTGCGGGTCAATGTCGTGATTGCACTGGCACTTGGTGCTTTAGCTGGCGGACTTGCGGGTGGATTAGGCCTGGGAGGAACAGTGGAAGCCTTTACTGACGGGCTCGGAGGAAATGCGACAGTGGCGATTAGTTATGCGCTTTTAGGGGCATTTGCTGCGGCGCTGACAAAAACGGGTCTTCCAGATGCCATGGTTGAAGGAGCAGTGAAGCTTTTAGGAAAAGAAGGCGACTCAAGAAGAAAAACATTATCAAAAGTACTGATCATTCTTGTGATTTTGATCGTATCTTGTTTTTCACAAAACGTCGTTCCTGTTCACATTGCCTTTATTCCAGTCTTAATTCCGCCATTATTAAAAGTGTTTAACGAGCTTCAAATTGACCGTAGACTGCTAGCATGTGTCATGACCTTCGGACTCACTGCACCATATATTTTACTTCCAGTCGGTTTTGGACAGATTTTCCACGGAATGCTCCGTGACAATATGAAGGATGCAGGTCTAGCTGTGAATTTAGCAGATATTCCATATGCCATGCTGATCCCTGTTGGGGGGATGGTGCTAGGATTGATCGTCTCCCTTTTCATGTATCGTAAGCCAAAAGTATATGAGAATCGCGATATTACAGATGTAGAGAAATCAGCTTATACGACAAAAAGTCTATTCTTTGCCGGTCTTGCCATTCTCGTGTCCTTGATTGTCCAGCTTTATCTGTCTCAAAGCCTTGGCGTGGAAGGGATGATCTTCGGTGCACTTGCAGGACTGCTTGTCTTGTTTGTAACCGGAATGATGAAACGCGATGAAGCAGATCAACTGATTACATCTGGAATGAACATGATGGCATTTATCGGTTTTGTCATGCTTGTTGCGGCTGGATTTGCCAACGTTTTAACCAAAACAGGAGACATTGAAACGCTTGTTAAAGCATCTTCACAATTTATCGGCAACAGCCAAAGTCTCGCGGCCATTTTAATGCTGCTTGTGGGTCTGCTTGTGACAATGGGGATCGGATCATCATTTGCCACGATTCCGATTATTACGACCATCTTTGTTCCACTTTGTTTACACCTTGGATTTAGTCCAATGGCGACCATTGCCATTATTGGTTCAGCTGCGGCTGTTGGGGATGCAGGTTCACCTGCAAGTGACAGTACGCTTGGACCGACATCTGGATTGAACATGGATGGACAGCATCACCACATTTGGGGTACATGTGTCCCGACTTTTATCTATTATAATATTCCGCTTGTTCTATTCGGCTGGCTTGCGGCAATTATCCTGTAAGATGAAAAGCTTGTAGAGAAAACGATGATGTTTTTTCTATAAGCTTTTTTGTTGTTCACAAACGAAAAAATAATTAGGACTAAAGTATGTATTAAATGAATCTTTCTTCCTCTATTTTACGTATATATGCTGATAAAAATGAAAAGGGGAAGATGGGACATGTCATTTTTTAAAAAGCTAGCGACAAGTGCAGGGATTGGTGCGGCAAAGGTAGATACCATTTTGGAGAAAAACGCTTATTATCCTGGACAAGAGGTAAGGGGAACTGTCCATGCAAAGGGCGGAAAAATCTCTCAGGACATCCGCTATATTGATGTTAAGATTCAAACACAGTATGTGATTGTGCAAGATGATGAAGAGCGTCGAAAATATGTGGATATCATTTCTTTACGGGTGACGGATTCTTTTACCATCCAGCCTGGCGAAAAACACGAATTTCCGTTTTCATTTATTCTTCCGATTGATACCCCGATGACTATTGGAAAAGTAGAAATTGCCGTAGTGACAGACCTTGATATCCAAGGCGGAATTGATAAATCTGACTATGACCGTATTTTTGTGGAAGCACATCCTTGGGTGAAAAATGTACTGGAAGCCACTAGTCATCTAGGCTTCCACTTGAACGAAGCAGACTGTGAACAAGCGCCTTACTTCCAGCGTCGTCTGCCATTCGTTCAAGAATTTGAGTTTATTCCGACATCAGACGACTATCGTTATATGCTTGATGAGTTAGAGCTGATTTTTCTGATAGATGAAGGCGGATTAGACATTGTTTTCGAAGTCGACCGCAGAGCAAGAGGACTCAGAGGGTGGCTTGAGGAGATGTATCATGATGGAGAACAGCTTGTGCGCTACCGCTTCAGTCCATCAGATCTTGAAGATGTAGAAGTGCTTGTAGGGATGCTAGAAGGAATCATCAATCAATACGCTGAGTAATGATGAAAAAAAGAGCCTAAATGAAGAGAGGCTCTTTTCTCTATGTTCAACTTGTAGATGATGTCTGCACTTATGATGCGGCTTGTTGTTTTCGAAAGGACGTGGCTTTTGAAACAGAGCGATAAATTTTAGGTGCCAGCATCGCAAGCAATATCGTCAAAGCGTAGTCTTTCACCATAAACCAGATCATAAAGAACCACGTGGTTTGATAGGAAATGGGTGCATTCAGCCACACATTTAATGCGAGATACGTATAAGTCGTTCCGATCACATACATGACGGTCGTACCTGCAATAGCTGCAAGCAAAAAGCGGCCAAAGCCAGGATTTTTTCTTTTTTCTAAAATGAATCCAGCTAACCAAGCAGCAGGAATATACGATAAGACAAAACCACCGCTTTTACCTAAAATCACCCCAAAGCCTGCTGAGAACTGTGCGAATACAGGTGCGCCAGCAATTCCGACCAAGGCATATACAATCATAGCTAATGCACCAAGCCGTCTGCCGAGCAAAAGACCAGCAAGTACACAAAAAAACGGCTGCATCGTAAGTGGAATTCCGCCGACTTGCAAAAACGGCACAATGGATGTGATATTGGCTCCAATCGCCATGAGTGCAGCAAACATTCCGACTAACACAAAATCAGCGGTTCTTGTTTTCTGTTGCATGATGTTTCCCCCTGTCTTATCTGTACAAATAGATTAAGGGGAGGAGGACTATTTGTCAACCTGTTTTTATTGTTGGTTAACAATAAAACCCGCCCATCAAAAGGGCGGGTCTGTATTAAGCTTCTGTCATAGAAGACGCATCGATCGCTTGATGAACAGGTACATAATCATAGCCGAGATCACGAGCGACGGCTTCATATGTGATATGTCCGTTCATGACATTGACACCTTCTGCAATGGCTTTGTTTTCTTGAATGGCTTTTGCAGCGCCTTTATTAGCAATTTGCAGCGCATATGGAACGGTGACATTCGTTAAAGCAACAGTCGATGTCCGTGGAACTGCTCCAGGCATATTGGCGACAGCATAATGTAAAATACCGTGTTTTTCATAAGTAGGTTGATCATGTGTTGTGATATGATCTATGGTTTCGACAATGCCGCCTTGGTCAATGGCTACGTCTACGATGACGGAACCGGGCTTCATTTGCTTCACCATTTCTTCCGTCACAAGCGTTGGTGCTTTGGCACCTGGGATCAGTACCGCACAAATGAGAAGGTCTGCCTCACTGACTGAATCGGCGATGTTGACAGGGTTAGACATTAACGTTTTCATTTGATGACCAAATTGATCGTCCAGTTGACGTAAGCGTTCTGCGTTTACGTCAATAAGAGTGACATCTGCGCCAAGTCCAATCGCCATTTTCGCTGCGTTTGTTCCAACAACACCGCCGCCTATAATCGTGACCTTCCCTCTTGATACTCCTGGTACGCCTGCGAGCAAGATGCCTTTACCGCCTTTTGGCTTTTCTAAAAATTGTGCACCGATTTGGGCGGCCATTCTGCCTGCCACTTCAGACATAGGTGTTAAGAGAGGGAGTGATTTTCCGTCCGTTACAGTTTCATAAGCAATAGCTGTGACGCCTTTTTGTTTTAAAGCTTCAGCCAAGGAGGGCTCTGCAGCAAGATGCAGGTACGTAAATAAGATGAGTCCTTCTCTGAAAAATGAATATTCCTCAGGTAATGGTTCTTTTACCTTCATGATCATATCAGAAGATGCCCACACATCTTTCGCTTGATCAAGAATTTCTGCACCAACAGATACATAATCGTCATCAGTGAATCCGCTTCCAAAACCAGCGTTTGTTTCAATCAAAATCTGATGTCCAGCTGAAAGTAATTGAGAAGCTGCTCCTGGTGTTAATGCCACTCGGTTTTCATTGTTCTTAATCTCTTTCGGAATGCCGATGATCATGTTTATTCCTCCCATGCTTATCTATTCATATTGTATGTCTAGTGTATCCTGAATGTTTAAAAAATGCTTCGGTTGAAATAAAAAATAAAAAAACGCCTCTTTGTGAAATTTCACAAATGGACGTTTTTTAGCTTCATATCAAGGTATATGGTCATTTTCTCATTCATGTTTTTTAAATCGATTTCTGCAATGTCTGTAATGCGTTTTAATCTGTAATTCAATGTATTGATGTGGATGTTTAATTGCTTTGCCGCAATATTGGCATTGCTGTCACAGTCAATAAATCGTTCAAGGGTTTCGACTAGGTTGGAATGGTGCCTCAGGTCGTAATCTTCCAGCTTTGATAATGAGTAACTGGAGTAAGATGAGCCCCTTCGTTTTTCAGCGAGGACATCTAAATATTGATAAATACCAAGTTCAGAAAAACTGTGTAAACGTTCGGTTTCAACAGGGAAGCGCTCTTTTGTTTTTAATACAGCGAGTGCTTCTTTATAGGATGGCTGAATATGAGAGATGTTATCGTAAATTCCACCAATCGCTGCTTGAACGTGATGGATATGATAACGGTCAGACAGCTGCTGCAGCATGCCGCTTGTGAATTGTTTAATATCCTGCAGCGGGTGCTCTGTTTTTGGTGAGACAAGAATAATGAATTCGTGAAAATCAACAGTCGTTAACAGCACTTGGACTTGCTGCGTTGTTTCAAGCAGATAAGATAGCTTTTTTTCTGTGTCCTCTGTGAGTTCGTCACGAAGGCGGAAGATGATGATGGCATACGTGTCTGGACATCTGATGCCGAGTCTTAAAAATAGGTCGAGCATCTCATCCTTTTCATGAATATGACCTGTGAGCATCTTCCAAAAAAGCTCCTGATTGCGTACTTCTGTTTTCGTTTTACGAATTTGTAAGTTAAGTAATTTGTTTTTAACAGCATGTGCTGCCATCTTCAGAAGGTCCATGTCTTCTTCTGAAAAAGGCTGCGTGGATTCAATCGCCCAGATAAATCCGAGTACTTCTTTGTCCTTCCAGATTGAAATGGCAACCCTGCTAGATAAACCCACCTCTGCAATTTGAGGGACACGAAGCGGTTCGTCTGTTTTAAGAAGTGTAGGAATGATGCCGTCCTTCCAAAGCCGATTAATGACCTTTTCCGGTACGCGGCGGGAGATAATGGTTGAAGTTCTGGCGGGATCAGTAAAATCATTATGTGTGCTATAAGCCAACAATCGATGATGCGTATCTTCTATAGTAATAGGGCAATTGAGCACATCACTAATTTGGTCTGCCACATCCTCTAAACGATCAAGACTATACTTAAATGGATCCGTCTTTTTTGTCATAAAAACCCCTGCTTTTTCGAATATTTCACGTACTTACATTATGAAGAGAAAGAGGTACGTAAATCAATAACAAAATGCCATAAATTTAAAAAAGAGATCGCTATGAGAAGCGAGCGCATCGATGCTGAAAGATGGCGAAAAAGAAATAGTACAATAATAACGTAGTAATAAATCAATAGGCGGAAAGATTCAGTGAAGTGTGTCTACACTTATTAAGAATATATGACCAAAAAAATGTTAAATAATAGATAAAAAGCGAAAATACAGTAATTCTATAGACTCATTTTGTAAAATAAAAACAGATTTGTTTGACTGTGTATCATTTCTGTTTTTATAATAATAACGTCAAAAAATAAGTGGATTAGCCCATTATATGGCGGCTATGCACGGGAGGTAATGAGGAATATGTCAGGAATTATTCGTGTAACCCCAGAAGAACTAAGAGCGACCGCTAAGCAATATGGTGTTGAAAGTCAAGAAGTGTTAAACCAAGTTGATCGTCTAAATAGAATGATCTCAGATTTAAAAGGAATGTGGGAAGGTGCTTCTAGTGAAGCATTTGCTGATCAATACGAGCAGTTAAAGCCTTCATTCATCAAAATGTCTGATCTATTAACAGATGTCAGCAATCAGCTTGATCAAACGGCAAATACACTTGAAAGCACTGACCAAGACATCGCCAGCCAAATCCGCGGCTAATCAAAGGGATTTCCTTTCTAAGTGTGAAAAGCAGAAAAAGCGCCGAGTCTGTCAATGGATGCCGGCGCTCTTTCTATTTTGTGAGGTGGAAATTTGTGTATATCGATATTACCATCGACTTAAAAAATTATGATGGCAGTGTGTTTGATTTGAGACTATCAAATTATTTACATATTAAACAAGTCATCCATATCGCCTGGCAGGCAAAACAAATCTCACTTCCTAAGCGAGAAGGCGGCTGGGTGCGAGTAGTCAATAAGAAAGCTGTGTTTTCAGGCGAATATAAGCTGTCAGACTGTGGAATCACCACAGGAGACAGGCTGGAAATACTATGAAAGGACTTTTGTAAATGGCAGATAAAAAGAGTTCCTATTTAGAAGAACAATTAGAAGCAGTGATGAAAAAAGAGGGTGTCACCTACAGCTTCATTTTTCAAAGAGAGACCATTAAACTCTTAGACGGTTTAGAAGCGGCACCAATCAAAGACATCAATCCTTCATTCAAAAAAGAGATTCAATTAACTGAAGATGAGGTCATTATTTCTATTCAACCGCCTCCTGCCTATCAGGAATTTCGTTTCATCCATGCGAAGGATGAAAAAAGCAAATGGATTTTTTCATACCAGCTTGTCGATGCAGTGTGCAAACACGACGTGAAGCGGCTGCATCCTATTGTTTCTCCTGAAAACATTGTTTTTCATCAAGGCTTAGCTCCTGCACTTTTGCATTACGGCGTCAAAGAAAGCATCCCGCCATATGAAACGGATGAGCATCGTCTGTTAAAAGAGGTCAAAGCCGTCATTCTTCGAGTGGTGGACCATGAATATCAGTTTCAAGAATATGTGGCTTACTGCGAGACGCTGAAATTATCTGAACTGGCAAAAGAGATCAGCGAAACGCAGTCTCTGGAAGAATTGTCTGCCCTGATTCAGCAAAAGATCGAAGCGATTGAAACGAAAGAGAAAACGCTATTGACCATTCCGAAAAAGAAATGGAAGGTCGAACGATATGTCGGACTAGGTCTGCTTGTCCTATTAATCCCTGCATTGGTGTACACCATCTACACCTTCTTTTTTGCAATGCCGAAACAAGAAGCGTATGTCGAGGCAAACAAATATTATCTCAACAAACAGTACAGCCAAGTGGTGGATACGTTAGAAAAATATTCAGCCAATCAAATGCCGGTCTCTCTTCAATATGAACTGGCCATTTCGTATGTACAAACAAATCAAGGCAATCTGTTACTCGATCAGCATAAAAAAGAAATCACAGATACATACACATTACAGACTGATCCGCAATATTTCCTTTTCTGGATTCATATCGGACAAGGCAATAGCAAGGAAGCACTTGATATTGCACGGGTACTTGGAGACGACCGGTACATATTTACGGCACTCGTCGCCTACCGCAATGACATTCAAAACGATGACAGTCTTTCTGCTGAAGAAAAACAAAAACAGCTAGATCCGATCATTAAGGAAATGGCGAAATATGAAGAAAAAGAAACAACGGAGACAAGCACCAATGACTCCTCGGGCGCAAGCCAAACAGATGAAACAGCTGAACAAAAAGAGCAGTCAAAAACCGATCAAGAGAAAAAAGAGAAAGAATCTGAAGCGAAAAAGAAAACCTCTCAGACGAAAAAAGATGAGAAAAAATAATTCTTTCGATACAACTGACAGTTGGTGCTGTCCCATGAGGAGGTGGAGCGTTTGGGTCTTCTTTGGGTTTTTTATGAGGAGGATTATCAAACCGTCCGTTTAGACGAGCAGTTCAATCGAGAAGCTGTGATTGGACCTGAAATAGAGCATACGGTGACAATCCCTTCACTTTCGTTTGATGAAGGGGTCATCCGTTTAACTCCCGATGAACCGAATGATGGCTTTTCCATTTATCAGGGTGAAGAGAAGAAAGGCACATTGCTTCCACATGAACCATATAAGCTTAATACACTGACACTTATTTTAATGGAAGCACATCATGATCAACACATTTATTACCTAGGAAATAGAGTCGAGCTGTCTTTTTCACGTGAGAACAAAGATGAGATCGATGTGTGGAAAGAACAAGCGCATTCTATGTTTCAAGATGCGAGACAGTTTACTTTGGAGAAAATCGAAGGAACTTGGTACGTCATGCCTCAGGACGAAACGATTTATGTGAACGGGAAAAAAATTCACGGTCCAGAGACAATTGATGCTGGAGATGAGCTGTTCTGGAACTTTCTGACGGTGACATTGAAAGATGATGATTTATTGCAGGTGACTGCATATGAACCATTTCAAACACGTTTGGAAAAAACAAGAGCACCAAGCACAGAAACAAAACAAAAATATCCTTTATATAGACGAACACCACGTTTAATTTATGATCTGCCAGATGACCGGGTTTCCTTTAGCTTTCCTTCGCAGGAGAGCGAAAATAACAGCAGAGGGCTTTGGCTTGTTGTCCTCCCGCCGCTTGTGATGCTTCTTGTGATGGGAATTGTCGCTCTTGTCCAGCCGCGCGGAATCTTTATTGTCGTGTCGATGGCGATGTTTATCATGACATTAATCACATCGTCTGTTCAATACTTTAAAGAGAAATCACAACGCAAAAGACGGGAAGAGAAACGGCAGCGAGTCTATTCTCTTTACTTAGAAAATAAACGAAAAGAGCTGCAAGAGCTTTACGACCGCCAGCAATATATTTTGACGTATCATTATCCGTCATTTGAACAAATGAAGTATTTAACGTCAGAAATTAGCGGCCGAATTTGGGAAAAAACACTTGTGAGTGATGATTTCTTGCAGCTGCGTCTTGGGACGGGCGCAGTTCCGTCAAGCTATGAACTATCGATGAGCGGCGGTGATATGGCCAATCGTGATATCGATGACTTAATGGAACAAACGCAGCACATGCAACAGGTCTATCGTGAAGTGAAGGATGTACCTATCACATTCGGTCTTGCCGATGGCCCAACTGGATTGATTGGAAAGCCAGCCATTGTAAAAAAGGAGCTTCATCAGCTTGTCGGACAGCTTGCTTTCTCGCATAGCTATCATGATTTAAGATTTGTGTTTATTTTTCATGAGCAAGAGTATGAGAATTGGGAATGGATGAAATGGCTTCCGCATTTCCAGCTGCCTCATACATACGGCAAAGGGTTTATTTACAACGAACAAACACGCGATCAGCTGTTGTCCTCCATTTATGAAATTTTACGTGAGCGTGATCTAGAAGAAGAAAAAGAGAAGAAGATCTTTACGCCTCACTTTGTGTTTATCGTGACAAATCATGAGCTCATTGCGGAACATGTGATTTTAGAATATTTAGAAAGCAGCCGAACTGACCTTGGCATCTCCATTATTTTTGCTGCTGAAACAAAGGAAAGCTTAGCTGAAAACATCTCGACGCTTGTCCGTTATATTAACGAGGAAGAAGGAGATATTCTCATTCAGCACAAGAAAGCCGTCCGAATTCCATTTCAGCTGGATACACATGAGCGAGGGGACAATGAGCTATTTGCCAGAACGCTGAGAACATTAGATCATCAAGTTGGCATGACCAATTCGATTCCTGAAACGGTCTCCTTCCTTGATCTTTTTCATGCCAAACAGGTAGACGAGATTGACATTCGTGAAAAGTGGCTCACATCAGAAACGGCTAAATCACTCTCTGTTCCAATCGGTTATAAAGGAAAAAATGACATTGTGGATCTGAACCTGCACGAAAAAGCACACGGCCCGCACGGCCTGTTGGCGGGAACAACAGGATCAGGGAAAAGTGAATTTTTACAGACGTACATTTTATCGCTCGCTGTACACTTTCACCCGCATGAAGTCGCTTTCCTATTGATTGACTATAAAGGAGGCGGAATGGCGCAGCCGTTCCGGAATATTCCTCATTTACTTGGCACGATCACCAATATTGAAGGCAGTAAGAACTTTAGTGAAAGAGCGCTTGCCTCAATTAAAAGTGAATTGAAGAAAAGACAACGCTTGTTTGATCAATATCATGTGAATCACATCAATGATTATACGAAGCTCTATAAGGAGAAAAAGGCTGAACAGGCAATGCCTCATTTATTCTTAATCTCTGATGAGTTCGCTGAATTAAAAAGTGAAGAGCCCGACTTTATTAGAGAGCTTGTCAGTGCTGCACGTATCGGCCGAAGCCTTGGGGTTCATCTCATTTTGGCTACCCAAAAACCAGGTGGGGTGATCGATGATCAGATTTGGAGTAACTCCCGCTTTAAGGTCGCACTAAAAGTACAAGATGCGTCAGACAGTAAGGAAATATTGAAAAATAGTGATGCGGCGTCTATTACCGTTACAGGCCGCGGCTACTTACAAGTAGGAAACAATGAAATCTATGAATTGTTCCAATCAGCTTGGAGCGGTGCGCCTTATATGGAAGATGGCTACGGATCAGAAGATGACATTGCCATTGTGACTGATACTGGACTTATTCCGTTATCTGGGGTAAGTACAGAGCCGGCTGTGAAAAAGGAGACAGTGTCGGAGATTTCTGCTGTTGTGGATGAAATTGAACGTATGCAGCAGGAGCTTGGGATTGAGAAGCTCCCAAGTCCTTGGCTTCCACCGCTCGAAGAACGGATTCCAAAATCACGTTATGCGTCAAGTGAAGAGCATGTCTTCCATTTTGCGCTTGTCGATGAGCCAGATCAGCAAAGCCAGCATCCACTTTCTTATCACATGATGGAGGATGGAAACATTGGCATCTTTGGTTCCTCCGGCTACGGAAAATCACTTGCTGCCACAACACTGCTCATGAGCTTTGCGGAGAGATATTCACCGGAAGAATGGCATGCGTACATTTATGACTTCGGAAACGGAACATTGCTTCCGTTAGCCAAACTGCCGCACACGGCGGATTATTTCTTAATGGATCAAATGAGAAAGATTCAAAAGTCGATGACGCGTCTGCGGGAAGAAGTTGAATACCGCAAGCGGTTATTCAGGCAGCAAGAAATGAGTCATATCAAAATGTACAACGCCTTAAATGAGAAAAAGCTCCCATTCATTTTCATCGTGATCGACAACTTTGACATTGTCAAAGACGAAATGCATGAACTTGAATCTGAATTTATCCAGCTGAGCCGTGATGGTCAATCATTAGGAATTTACTTCTTGATTACAGCGACTCGGGTAAATGCAGTCCGCCAATCTCTTATGAACAACTTGAAAACAAAGGTCGTCCATTACTTAATGGATCAAGGAGAGGCGTACTCGATTATTGGCAGACCGAAATTTAGCTTAGAGCCGATTCCGGGGCGAGTCATTATCAACAAAGAAGAGCTTTACTTTGCACAAATGTTCCTACCAGTTGAAGGAGAGAACGATCTCGAGCTGTTTGAGCATTTGAAACAAGAGATTCAGCTTCTTCATGATCGCTTTGAATCAGCTGAAAAACCAAAACCTGTACCAATGCTTCCTGATAAACTAACCATTTGGGAGCTAGAGAATCGCTTAGAAGAACAAAAACAGCCTTATGACATTCCAGTTGGACTAGATGAGGAATCTGTTGCACCTGTTTACTTTGACTTGAAGAAGAATAAACACTGCCTCATCATCGGTCAAACGCAGCGAGGGAAAACAAATGTGACAAAACTGATGCTTGATCAGCTTTTAGCAGCAAAACCTGAGAAGCTGGCCGTCTTTGATTCGATTGATCGGGGTCTCTCTCATTATGCAAAAGAAGAGAACATTGATTACCTTGAAACAAAAGATGATATCACCGAATGGGCAGAGGAAATAGACCGTTTATTCAAGGTGCGGGAAGAGATGTACGTCGAAGCTGTGCGCCGGGGAGAGACTGATCAGTTGTCGTTCCCTCAAATTGTGCTTGTGGTTGATGGGATCACGCGTTTTCAGCAGACAATCGACCCGCGTCTTCAAGATCAATTGGCTGATTTCATGAAATCATATGCGCACCTAGGCTTTAGCCTGATCGCATCAGGAAATCATACCGAATTCAGTAAAGGCTATGATGCACTCACAAACGAAATCAAACAAGTTCGTCATGCCATGTTACTCATGAAAAAATCAGAGCAAAACATCATACCGCTTCCGTATGCAAGACAAGAACCAGATATTCAGCCAGGCTTCGGGTATTTGGTTGAGAACGGGAAAGAGAAGAAAATTCAGGTTCCTTTATGTGCGGTAGAAAGGAAGAGTGTTCAATGACAGAGCAGCAAAAAAGCTCCATCAAAATCGTATCGACGATGATATTGATTCTTGTTCTGCCGGTTTTATTTTTCCACCTCATTGGAGATGATCCGGCAAAACAGAAAAAGAATGCCACACGTAATATTGCTGTGGTCAATGAGGATATGGGAGCGAGCGAAAGTGAAAACACCGCTCGTTTCGGACAAGATGTCGTCGCCGCATTATCAGAGCGTCCAGATTATACATGGACCGTAGTGAACCGCAGTGCGGCGGAAAATGGACTGAAAAGCAGAAAGTATGACGCTGTCCTCTATATTCCGTCTGATTTCTCTAAAAATGTGCTGAGCTATGATAAAGACCATCCTGAAAAGGCATCCATTCAATTTTCCATTCAAGATCAGCTCAATTCAGTCAATAAAGAGAAAGTGCAAAGAGAGCTGGAAAATGCGCAAAAGAAAATGAATGAACAGATGTCGACGTTATACTGGAGTTTTGTATCACAGGAAATCGGCAATGTCAGAGAAGAGTTTGAGCATATTGTCGGCAAAGAAGTCGAATTCCAAAACACGATGTATAACTTCTATAAGCCAAACTCAAACAAACTATCAGACGCGGTTCAGCAGCAGAAGAAACAAATAGAAGAATTAAAAAATGCGATGACCGACTCGCAGAAACAGTATAAAGACGGTCTGACTACAACAGAAGAAGCAAAGAACCAGTTAAAGGACTTTGTGAAAGTAGTCGATCAGTACCAGCAGTATCAAGACAAACAAAAGGACCTCTTGATCAAAGCGCAATCGACAAACCAAAAACAAATCCAGCAGGGGCTCAAACAGCTCGCTGATATCCAAAACCAAAATGCCCGCAGCTTTAGTGATCAAATGGGCGGACTCAAAACAGACATCAACGGGGTACAAAGTCAGCTGAACACAACGGACAGCGCCATCCAATCTGTTCAAAAGTCAAGAGAAGAAGCCATTCCTAAGCAATCGACGGGATTAACGGAACTTGTGATAGCGTCTCAGAAGGAACTAATTAAAAACTATGAAGATCGTTACTTAGAAGACTATCGAAATAAGATATCAGTCTTGCAGACAAAGCTATTGGCAAAAAGGCAAGAGTTGATGGACGAGCCTGACCCGCCAGTTGATTCTGAAGATGACGGGCCATCAGATCAAGATAATGAAAACCCAGAAGAGATTGGGATTAACCTAGATGAAGAAACAAATGAGCTCTCGCAAATTTCAATAGAAATGAACGACCTCGCGGATCAATTAGGAGAACAGGAGACACCGCCTTCGGCTGGAGATGGGGAAGAAGGTGAAAGTGGTGAAAATCCTGCTCAGCCAGATAGCGGCAGCAAGAATTCATCGCAGGATGACCTAAAAGCACTCTCAACTCGCTTAGATGAAGTGAAAAAGAAAATTCAAGAAAAAGCGGCTGCTCATAATGACGAATTGAAAGACAAAGTGAGTCAAATGAGTAAAGAGCTTGAGAGTCTGACGAAAAAAGTAGATAAACTTGAAAAGATGATTCTATGGTTACAAGATCGATATAACGTCATTCCGAATGAAATCAAAAATCAAGAATCATCCATTGTAAGCAAAGTAAAAGAGCTGAAGCGCAGTAACTCACCGATTAGTCATGCCTTTAGCGATCATCTTTTTGAGAAAAAGTTCGAAACAAAATCAACAAGAACTAAAAAATTAATGGAGTATTCCAATCAACTCTCTCAGCTAGAGCTGATGATCGCAAATGTCTATCAACCATCTAATAACTCTTCTTTATATGACGCAAAAGAAGAGAATATCCAGTCCATCCTCTCCATCAAAAAAGAGGAAACAGACAACTGGGATACGCTCAAAAAACAAATGCTGACGTCAAACGATGATGTGGCTACTTTTATTGATGAGATGCAGAAGTTTTCAGATGGCTATGCAGAATACATTTCGACTCAGCAGGCAAGCATGGAACAGGAATTAAACACAATTTCTGATAGTGCGGACAATGTTGCGGAGCAAATGGCTGATCAAGGAGATGCAGTGTATACGGCAGACCTTGCAGGCAGTTCTATTGTTGTCAGTGCGCAGGATTCAATTGGTCAGGAAGTGCTTCGACTTTCTGAAAATATGAGTTCGTTAACCGATCGCCAAAAAGGGGTGGCGGATTATACGAATAACATTGAAGAGAGTGTCACAACGGTCCAAGAAAAAGCGGATACGCTGAATGAAAACTGGAGCAAGAATGTTCATTCCACGAAACTTGTTCAGCAAGATTTGAAAGGTATTTTAGGAAACACATTAAGCGATCAAGGCAACAGCAACTATGTGTATAATCACTTAGCCAATCCGCTGAAAATCAGTGGTGATGTACCAGAAGAAAAAACGCAGACTGTACCGCCAGTGGTCATTTTGGTCATTGTGATGATCAGTAGTTTGTTAATTGGCTTTTTCAGCTCGTATTATGCGGCAGCTCCGATGCTGGTTAAAGGTGCACTGTTTGGCATCTTAAATCTATTAGTCGGACTCATGATCAGCTTGTTCGGACTGAACATTTACAAGCTTGCAGATGATCAAGCGATTCAATGGTCCATTTTCACGATTTTACTATTAGTGACTTGTTCCGCCTTTATTCGCACGGCGTTCCATTTCGGCTCTATTGCCGGATGGATGGCAGCAACGGCGCTTATTTTCTTCTTTGTCGCACCATTAATTGATTTGGTGATGCCGAATTTCCATTTCACAAATCCAGTGACAGACGTGTACCTGTCCATCCAATATGGAAATGGAGATCACTTTGGAATGGGTGTTATAGGATTAGTGATTTTAACTGTCCTCTTCATGGCCATCCCGCTTGTGACAAAGCTATGGAAAGATAAAACGGAGGAACGTGATGTGACTCATGAGGCTTAATCTGTTCGTGAAAGGGATGGCACTTGGTGTCATGTCCCTTTTTCTCCTCATTCCTGCTGCTTTCGCTGCTGGTGAAGATACGGATACAAATGTCAGGCCGAATGAATATCAAGAAAAAGAACTCAATATTAACTCAAGTATATTGAGGGATCAAACGAAATACGAACAAAGCAAAAAGACATCAACAGTTAAAACAGACATTCATTTTGCTGAACCGCCTAAAACTCCGGGAGGGTCTCTTTCTCCGCAGCTTTTCAGTGATCTAAAAGAGAACCCGCCCAAAACATCAGCACACATGATGGAAAAGATGAATATCTCTTTTCGTGATGCCGCTGTATCGGCACCTTCTGGCGATGATCACAAGAAACAGTCATCCGCACTGCTTCCGATCATCTTTGGTTTCTTAATCGTCTTTGGCATCGTTGTGATGTTTATTCTAATTCCAAAGGTGAATGTGAAGGCTGAGAAGAAATAGCCTGTCTCTTTAAAAAGAGGCAGGTTTTTCTTTATGCAGATTGCTTGAAGTCGTACCGTTTCACTACGTAAAATAAGGTTATCAAGGGAGGAGATTGTCATTCGAATTTCAATCGTTACAGGCGGATCAAAAGGATTTGGCCTAGCACTTGTGAACCGGCTGCTCTCACGCGGAGATCATGTGTACACGGCAGCAAGAAGTGCATCACCGATTTCTCATCCGAAGCTTACACATACACAGGTCGACCTGACAGATGAGAAAGCAGCAGCCAAATGGCTTCAAGATTGTCTCACGCCGCAAACACTGGCAGCAGCTGATGACATCTTATTCGTTAATAATGCAGGCATGGTGACACCAATCAAGCGTGTGGGGCAAGGCGGACAGGATATGCTTCATCAGCATTATACGCTGAATCTTGTGATTCCTGTTTTACTGAGCCATGTGTTTGTTAAGCAGACTCAATCATTTAATGGAAAGAAATCGATTGTTCACCTTTCTTCTGGAGCGGCGAAAAATCCTTATAAAGGCTGGAGTGCGTATTGCAGCTCAAAGGCAGGACTTGATATGTTTATGAGGACTTTGCATGAGGAACAGCAGGACGAGGCGTATCCAATCAACACGTTTTCATTTTCCCCAGGCACGATTGATACAGATATGCAGGGAGAGATTCGGAAATCATCAAAACAGGACTTCGAACAAATTGAACGTTTTCAGCAATTATATGAAACAGGTACTTTGAAGAGTCCAGATGAAGTCGCAAGTATTTTGCTCGATCTTTTAGCGGATGATCCAGCTGGCGGCTGCGTATACGATGCACGTGACTATGGAAAAAAGCAGTCATAACGACTGCTTTTTTCCGTATTGTACAAGCAAAACCGGTTAATTTGACATAAGCTAATCTTGAGACTCATAGAAAATATAACAGAACATTTGAGTTTCTTTTCAGAATATGTTAGGATGCTAAAAATATAGATAAGGAGGGGTTTCCATGAGAAAGGTTACATTAATGGATGTTTACACCCATCCAGTTGCTCAAAAGTATTTAAATCGTTCAGGAAAAGCCCATGCGATTGCTTGTGCTTATCACGCATTCAAGCTGGCGATGAAGGCTGGGATTAACCCAGATCTGGCTGTGAAAGCAGCGCTCTTACATGACATTGGCCATTATGAATGGTATACAGCCGGCGGAGAGTGGGATTACGAGACATATAGACGAAATGATATTCATGCCATTAAAGGTGCAGAGCGGGCACATAAACTGCTCATACGGCTCGGGGAGGAACCAAAAGCAGCCAAAGATATTGCACTTGCGATTCTGCTTCATACAGATTCCTATTTGCCAGAGGGCGACCTTCATAAGGACACACTTCAACAAATTGTGAAGAAAGCAGATGAAATGGATGAAGAGCCTGGCGGACACCACCATTACAGACAAATAGACGAATCACTCGCAATGAAAAAAATTGCTGATTTGGATCAGAAAGTGCAGCAGGCACTCCAGCCCATGAAACGTTCTGTTTAATATGGAATGTCTCCATGAATCGTTCCGTGCTGATCGACATACAATGTTCGAATAACGGTACGGTTAAACGCAGATGTCCCTGACGTAGTGAGTCCAGTGTATTGCACCGTGACGGAATAAGCACCTTCTTTTTTCAATTGAATAGCTGATGAGGTACTTGTTTTCAGTGGATGATCCTTTTGTGCGTCTTTAAAGTAATTGGTTTCCACTGATTTGCTTAACCGCTTAATCAGACCGCTTGAATGGGTCGATGCACCCCCTGATTTCGATGCAGCTTCTTTAATTTCTTCATTTAATGGTGAATCAAAGGATACAAGCAGCAGATAAGGAGCCTTTTTTCCTGAATTCGATTGAATCGTCCATTTTCCGGGAACGGGTTTATTGATTTTTACATGGTGTGAATATGCGCCTTCATATGGGAAAGATGCTTCCGATGTCTTAAGGTTTGTTAAGACATCTCCATTTGGGGCAATGATTTCGGGCTGCGTCTCCTGCCTTTCATTTAACCACTGGATCGATAAGCCATTCGTTCCTTCCTCTACATAGAACGCTTCTGTTTTATCCTTTTCACTTTCTCCACCTTTCACATAAACATCTGTATTGAGCTCAGCAGAGACGGGCTCTTGTTCCTCTTTATGTTTATTTTCAGCGCTCGCGGCATTTGCCAGCAGCTGATGCTGGAACACAGGAAACATACTTGTGCCGTTTTTGATTGAATAGTGATCCCATTTTCCTGTTAAAATATTGTTTGCATACGATAGTCTTGTGCTGTTTACCGTGACGGCACCATCATTTGCACCAAAGCTCTTTAAATACATGCCGCCTAAATATAGCGCACCGCCAAATGTTCCCCATTCCGAGCCAGAGTAGGTGACATATTTATTGGGGAACGCCTCTAGCTGGTCCGTTTCACTTCGAAAAGCCGCCATCAGACCGGTTTGCAAAGAATAAAGCGCGTCGCTTTTTTGTCCAAGAATTTCCGCAAGCCAGCTTCCGCCCTTGCTATACGCTAGATCCGCAAGCGGTGTCCCGTTATGAGGAGAGCCGAGAGTAATGACTTTTTCCACATAGGGATGGGCTTTGAAATACACCAGGGCGGACTGTGTATCGACCCCTCCTTTACTATGACCAATCACAATGAGTTTTCTACCAAACGCATCATAGATTTCTTTGAGCTTTTCTGCTAATAGTTTGCCGTTCTTTTTCATGTCCTGATCTGGATACAAATCTATGAATGCGCTTTCGTATCCGTTCAGAACAGCCTGCTTTGCCATATCGTTTCGATCGGACCAAGTGGAGGAGGAGCTGTTAATGCCATGAACAAAAACAAGTGGTGGTTTTGATCCGTCTTTTTGAACGGGCTCTTCTCCTTTAAACCACTTCCCTGGCGTCCCAGGTGGATCTCCAATTGTGCCTGCATACGCATAACTTGCAGAGGAAAGAAAGAGCATGACAAAAACAATATAGATGAGTTTTTTCAAGACAATTCACCTCTTCAAATGATTTAAATGGTTGGCAGCACCAATCTATTATACTTCTAAAAAATGTAAAAACGTACCTGTTGTTAAAATATGGTATTGATGTTGTGGGATTGCTCTGAGTGACATTCACATGGGTTCATGCATACGCTGTGGGTAAATACACAAGTAAAGGGGCGAGTAGTATGGCACAACAAGGAAGTCCACAGCTTGTTTCATTAGTTGATCCATATGTTTATCAAACATTGCAGAAAGTGGTCGGTATGAGATTAATTGTGCAAACAGTGAAAGATACGGTCCGTGGGAAATTGAAGGAAGTCATGCCGGATCATATTGTCATAGAAGCGGGGGCGAAATCAGTTTTTTATGTGCGGATCCAGCAAATCGTGTCGGTGATGCCTGATCACAGTGAAAGAGTGTAACAAGCAGACGCATAGGTGTCTGCTTTTTTTCATGCTTATAGAATGTATATCTAGAAAAAGTGCATGATATACCAATTGTTCTTTTTTTTTCAAAAAATGAGGTTCTAAAAACAAGAAGCAGTTGACAGAAGGTGGGTTGAATAGTAGTTTTTTAATAAGATCAATATGTAACAGGAGGAGCATCTTTGTTAAAATCTAAAGTTCATTTTTGGACATTCCAAATATTACTTGTTTTACTCATTGTGTATGTATCAACAAAGGTTTCGTTTTTATTTCAGCCGATTATTTTATTTGCGTCAACACTGTTTGTCCCTATCTTGCTGGCAGGTATTCTCTTTTTCATTTTTAATCCAATTGTGCGATTCTTGTCCAAGAAGATTCCTAGGTCACTCGCCATCCTGATTATTTATCTCCTGTTCATCGGACTCATCACATTCATCGTCAATGCTGCCGGACCTGTCATTGTCACGCAGTTAGGCGGACTTGTCAAAAGCTTCCCTGGATATGTGACGGACATGCAGAAATTTATCAATGACTTTTCGCATTCTAAAACATTTACTTGGATGATGAGCCAAGATTATGTGTCTGTCTCAAAGTTTGAACAGACGGTCGTTTCGACATTAAAGGCATTACCGGAAAACATTGCTTCAAGCATGTCTGCAGTGTTTGGCGTGATTGCGAATATTGCCTTAGCCGTCATCACAGTTCCATTTATTTTATTTTATATGCTGAAAGACGGGCATAAGTTTCCGGACAAGCTCGTTCAGTTCTTACCAATGCCTTACCGCAAGGAAGGGCTCAAGATCTTCAAAGAATTAAACGACACGCTCGCAGCCTACATACAGGGGCAGATTATTGTCTGTTTGTTTGTCGGAGTCGCTTGTTTTATTGGATACTTATTAATTGGTGTGAAATATGCGCTTATTCTCGGTATTATCATTGCGGTCACAAATGTGATTCCATACCTTGGACCATATCTTGGAGCGGCACCAGCTGTGCTGATTGCCTTTCTTGATTCGCCTGGAAAAGCAGTGGTGACAGTGATTGTGATTCTTGTCGTGCAGCAAATTGACGGAAATGTCATTTCTCCATTGATCATTGGGAAACGCCTGAACACACATCCTTTGACCATTATCCTGTTATTAATTGGGGCAGGAAGCTTTGGTGGCATCCTTGGCATGATCTTTGCGGTTCCTGTCTATGCACTGCTCAAAGCCATCACCCTGAATATTGTCAGATTGGTTCAGCTGCGTCAGCGGTCTCGTAAAGAACAGCATTTAAACGTCTAAGTCAGGACAAATGCACAACTTTTCCCTTTCTGCATAAGATGATTGACATAAGCAGATAGGGGGAGATTTTGATGCCTGCAATCGTTGGACCTATTCATATCGAGTCATTAGGAGGAAATGGTGCAGCTACTTTCGGTGATGTACTGGCCATTGCTCCTTTAGCTGTAGACCACTCGACTGGCGGGGCTGGAGCCTTTAATTCAGGTGATTATATGTCTCTTACAAGTGATCCAAATGCGACGATGCTTTGGGACTTCACATTGTTTGACCAGCCTCAATCATTTAATGCATAGAAAGACAGCTGGTGATGACGTATCAGCTGTCTTTTTTATTTGTGATACACGTATTGTTGAGCTGGGCATATGATGTAGATAGAAAAGGTGGTGGAGCAATGCCAGCGATTGTTGGACCTATTCATATAGATCGTGTGTACGGAAATGGGGCGGCACATTTCGGTGATGTTTTTGCCATTTCACCAAAAAGTGTTGATCACTCCGCCGGTGGTTCAGGTACCTATAATGCAGGGGACCTCGTCCAATTTTTTAACAGTCCAAACGTCACTTTTGTTTGGGATTCAAATCTTATTAGTCAGCAAAAAAGCTTCAATGCGTAGCCAGCTTTGAAAGGGAATTCCTTTTCAGAAGCTGTCTTTTTTTATGGTACAATGGATATGGATGTAAGAAGAAAAAAGAGGTGTGAACAGAGTCAAATGAAAATTAGAAAAGCACACATCACAAGCCGACAACCAAAGACCTACAATGTATATTTACATGAAAATAAAAAAGAATATAAAACGCTTGTTGCCGTACCTGATATTGAATGGAGTATCTCCATTGCGTACGAGGACGAAAAAGAGCAGCTGATCCATACGCTCGAGCAATCCTTAATGGAAAGAGCAGAAACAGACGAAGCCCGTGAACTTGCACTAAAGATTGTGCACTGGGTCACAGAAATGTAAATTTTAAAACCAGGAGTGAAAACAGCGATGAAAGAAGAATCCGTAGACTTTTATTTGCAGCAAGGGATATTTGGACATGCTGAAACAAAACCCGATGAACGAAGAATGTTTCTCGGGTCATTAAGAGAACGAGCGCTTCTTGCCCTGACAAAGGGACAGGTATCACGAAATAAACCGTATCAAGAGGTCGAACAAATATTAAAGGTCAACCGTCAGGCCACTGTTCTTTTAAATGGTGAGTTGTCCTATGCTTCTTATTCTCAATATGTGAAAATGGCTAATGCCGCTGGATGTTCCTTTAAAGTGGTGAATCATCATGAGGCACATTCACCTTTTGGTCTTGTGATAGAGCTGCCGAATGCGGTCAATCAAGAGCACATCTATATAGAAGATGAGCTGTTTCAAAAGGCTTTTGCTCACGAATCTGTTGAATAGGTTTCCCTAGTGAAATGAATAAGCTATAATGAGTCAAAAGAGCATATGGGAGAGATGCGGATGGGCAAAGCATTGATTTGTATTGATTATACCGTTGATTTTGTTGCAGACGATGGAAAATTGACATGCGGAAAGCCTGGACAGGCGATTGAGCCTAAGATCACAGAGATCACTTCTTCTTTTATTGATGAAGGGCACTTTGTCGTCTTTGCAGTCGATCATCATGAGGAGCAAGACCCTTATCATCCAGAGACAAAGTTATTTCCGCCCCATAATATTCGCGGGACAAAGGGAATTGAACTTTATGGCAAACTAAGTTCACTATTTCACACGTCAAAGCATTTAAAACATGTCTACTATATGGAAAAAACAAGATACTCTGCTTTTGCAGGCACTCAATTAGAAATGAAACTGCGCGAGCGTGGCATCACTGAACTTCATTTAGCCGGCGTATGTACCGATATTTGTGTACTTCATACAGCTGTTGATGCGTACAATAAAGGCTTTGAACTTGTGATTCACGAGAATGCTGTAGCGAGTTTTAATGAAGCGGGGCACGAGTGGGCACTTTCTCACTTTGAGCAGTCGCTTGGTGCGAAAGTGGTTAAGTAAGGGAAGGAGAATGGAAGTTGGAGCATCGGTTTATTGACGACAGTTTATCACTACATACAGACCTTTATCAAATTAACATGGCAGAAACGTATTGGAGAGACGGCATTCATGAGAAGAAGGCAGTGTTTGAACTCTTCTTCAGAAAGCTTCCATTTGACAATGGCTTCGCTGTATTTGCTGGTTTAGAGAAAGCGATTGAATATTTATCGGACTTCTCCTTCACCGAAAGTGATCTAGCGTATTTAAAAGACGAACTCGGTTATAAAAGCGATTTCATTGATTATTTAAGCGGGTTGTCCTTTACAGGCTCCCTTCATTCAATGCGGGAAGGCGAAATTGTCTTTGCAAATGAACCGATTATGCGCATCGAGGCAACGCTAGTAGAAGCGCAGCTAATCGAAACCGCCTTGTTGAATATTGTGAACTTCCAGACGCTGATTGCAACAAAGGCAGCTCGGATTAAAGGAATCATTGAAGACGAGACAGCACTAGAATTTGGAACAAGACGTGCACATGAAATGGATGCAGCAATGTGGGGAGCAAGAGCGGCACTCATCGGCGGCTTTCAGGCGACAAGTAATGTTCGTGCTGGGAAACGCTTCAACATCCCAGTGTCAGGAACACATGCTCACGCACTTGTACAAGCATACCGTGATGAATATACGGCATTTAAAAAATACGCTGAAACCCATACAGACTGTGTCTTTTTAGTCGATACGTATGATACCGTGAGATCCGGTATTCCGAATGCCATTAAGGTAGCGAAAGAATTCGGAGACAAGATCAACTTTATTGGTGTCAGACTTGATAGTGGTGACCTTGCCTACTTGTCTAAAAAAGCTAGAACGATGCTGGATGAAGCTGGATTTCATGACGCAAAAATCATTGCATCAAGTGATCTCGATGAACATACCATCATGAATTTAAAAGCACAGGGTGCCAAAATTGATGTGTGGGGTGTTGGAACAAAACTGATCACAGCATTTGATCAGCCAGCTCTCGGTGCAGTGTATAAGCTTGTGTCCATTGAAGAGAATGGTAAGATGAATGACACCATCAAAATTTCATCCAACCCAGAGAAAGTGACAACACCAGGACGTAAACGTGTGTACCGCATTATCAACCAATTGAATCATCACTCAGAGGGTGACTACATTGCGCTCGAAGAGGAAGATGTTCATAGTGAGGATAAGCTGAAAATGTTCCACCCTGTGCACACATTTATCAGCAAATTTGTCACAAACTTTGTGGCGAAGGATCTACATGTCCCGATTTTCGAACAAGGAAAACTTGTATATGACAATCCGGATATTCAAACGATTCAAGCCTATGTGCAGGAGAGCCTCGGACTTTTCTGGGAGGAATATAAACGAATCAGCAAACCAGAAGAATATCCAGTCGATTTGAGTCAAAAATGCTGGGATAACAAGATGCAGTTTATCCATGACGTGAAAAATAAAATTAAACTAGAGCTTTATGAAAGCTAATGTTGGAAGAAAAGGAGATCATCAAGCCGGGTGATCTCTTTTTTTTATTTTTTGACCGATTCAAATTGAACCATAAGCGCAATCATTTGGTATACTGAAAGCACATCTTGTTTGTCATTGCATAAAGGAGGATTGGAGCAGTTGAGGGTGTTTGTTGCGAGACAGCCTATTTTTAACAGAAAAGAACAAGTCGTATCATATGAGCTACTTTATAGAGATAGTGAAACCAATACATATAGCGCTGAAGATGGTGACCAAGCGACAACGGACCTCATTATTAACAGTTTTTTAAATATCGGCATCGAAACATTGACAGAAGGCAAAAGATGCTACATTAATTTCACCGAAAGCTTACTTTCGTCTGATCTGCTCACCTATTTTGATCCGCATCAGCTTGTGATCGAGATATTAGAAAATGTCCCGATTACCCCGGCACTTATTATGAGATGTAAGGAATTAAAAAAATGGGGATATACGATTGCACTTGATGATTTTTTTCTAAGCGGATCACATTTCAGTGACAAGTTGCTTGACGAACTCCTCTATTGCATTGATATTTTAAAAATTGACTTTCTAAAGACCACATCGGAAGAACGTAGAAAAATTCTACATACCTATAAAAAATATCGACTTCGATTCCTTGCAGAAAAGGTGGAAACGCGAAGAGAATATGAAGAAGCGCTAGAAGCTGGCTTCCATTTGTTTCAAGGGTATTTCTTTAGTGAGCCGCATGTCATATCAGGACGAGCATTATCGACCAGCTTCCATGCGTACCACCAGCTTTTAAATGAGCTGAGCAAGGAACAGCCGAATATCCAGGTCGTGACACATTTTATTGAAAGTGACCTTTCGCTATCATACCAATTATTAAAAATGCTCAATTCAGGCGGCATGAGACGTCTTTATCAAATCAAAAGTATTCGGCAGGCGATTATTCTGCTTGGTTTTAATGAAATTAGGCGCTGGATCTTTATTCTTTCATTTAAAGAATTGAATGTTCAAGCTAACTCAAGCCAAAAAGAAATTATTAAAATGTCCTTCATTCGGGCGAAAACGTGTGAACTGATTGCGAGTCGTACCGAACGAGAGCACCCAGCCTCTTATATGCTGACAGGCATGTTTTCTCTCATTGATACACTTGTCAGGGCAGATATCACAGAACTTGTAAAAGAGCTGCCACTTTCTGATGAAGTGGGCGAGGCACTGCTTGGCTATGAAAATGATTATTCATTTGTACTCGGTGTAGCCAAACGGATTGAACGAAATGAATGGGATGATGAGATGTTAGATGGGAATCTCCCGAAGCAAGAAGCCTACGGATGTTATATAGAAGCCATTGAATGGTGTCATAAAATGTTTGAATCTTAAAAGCCGCTCACGTCAGAGCGGCTTTTTTTGTTATGCCCACTGTAAAAGAAGAAACAGTCTGCTAGAGGCGAGAGACAAGTAGATACGAATGCCTTCTGGACTAAAGCGGATGTCAATACCACTTTTCACACCGATTTGTTTCAGCATTCTGATGACACTTGTCGAATCAGAGCGCTCAGCAGCCTCCATGATCCGCTGTGCAAACGAAAGTGAGCTGGAAATCTGCTGTGTAATAAGTGAAGCATCAGCAACAAGTCGGGCTGATTCCTTTGCGGCTCGTTGAAACGAGTGGGCATCTACTGGAGGAAAAGTCATAGGCGTGCGCGAATATGCACGGCTCATTGCGGGACCTTGCAAAGCAGGATAAGGAACATAGTAAAACACGTGGTCACCTCTTCTCTCATTGACGTGAAATTGGACGGATATCTGTTCTAAATGTATGTAGAAAATCAGAATAAAGAATCAAAATGATCTTTCTATCTTTATAAATCCAACATAAAAATAGGTACTTTTGCGGTCAATTTCGGTGAATGTCGCCAAAAAATTGCGGTGTCCACAATGGGGTCTGTCGTCTGACCTATAACACGCAAAACCGAGGTTATAGAAGGGATCGTATGTTCTGTTGTGAGAGAAGTGTGACGAATGATGCCTATTCTTGTCGCAAAAATGACGAAGTTCCTTTGAAATTAAGATAAAAGTATGATTTGAAAAGTCAGAAAATGATGAAAAAAGACCTATTGAATTTTGCGGTATCACGCACACATTTTGTGCATACTTTTCGGTGAAAAAATACTCAATTACATTTACACTGTTAGTAACAGATCAAATACTTATGACCCAATCACCATACACAAATACATTGATCTTCCAAAAAAGGAGAGTGGAATCGATGGAAAAGTATGAAATCGAAGAACTTAAACAATTATTATGGAAACTTGAAAACGAAATTAGAGAAACAACGGCTTCTCTTCATAACATTAACAAAAGCATTGATCAATACGACAAATATGAATATGTGAAAATTTCTTAAAGACTTGATAATCATCAAGTCTTTTTTTTATCCAAATACATACAAAAAAAGGATATATTATTATATAATTGTTAAGTAGTGATGTCAGTGGACATTTGCTCATGTCTTTTTAGTAAAATAAAAGGCGGAAGGGTGAGGGACAAGACCGAGTATGCTAAACTATCTAGAGAATACAAAAATCAAGCAGAATATGTCTGATTTTATTCAACATGCAGTCAGGCAGAAAGATTTACAGCAACTGCTTTTAGAATTTACAGATATAAAGAATGAATTTCCCTTTGGACAATTGGCTTACAAGCATTATGAGGCATTTGGCGGACAAGACAAGCAAGCGATTACACAATTGGCAGCAGGGATTGAACTTCTCATCTTATCAGCCGATATATTAGATGATATCGAAGATCAGGATAAAGATTCGTATCCTTGGATGAAATGTCAGAGCGGAATTGCGATTAATGCGGCGAATGTTCTTTTTACATTGAGTTTTGAAGTCTTTTCAAAGCTTGAGCATGCAACGGAAATTTTACACAGTGTATATACTTATTCTATTCAATCAATGCAAGGACAGCATATGGATATGACACTGGAGCCAGAGAATGAGCAGGATTGTTTAAATATCATGAAGTCAAAAGCAGGATCACTGTTTGTGTTACCCTGTGTGTTAGGGGTTATCTTGGCAACAGGTTCTTTTGAAAAGAATGTAGAAGAATATGCGTATTATCTTGGAATGGCGGAGCAGCTTGAAAATGACTATTTAGGTCTTTTTAATAAAGAGAATATTGATTTTAAAAGAATGCAAACATTACCGCTAGTTTACTTGAAAAATGAGTTTAATCCATCTAGTTCAGACTTGCTAAGGTATTTTCAATCAAAGGATAAGAGTGCCGGCTCTGAAGAATTAAAGGATAAATTAAAAAAATCTGGTGCTCAACAATATGTATTTATTATGAGAAACCTTCTCAGAAATAAGTTTAAAGAAACATTCAAGAAACTACATTTAGAGGCTTCAAAAAAGAAAAAACTGATACTTTTTTTAATTGGAGATGGAGAAGATGAAAATTCAGGAATTGGTTAGTTATTTAGTGGAGAATCCTTCAACATTAAATCAAATCGTTAATGGGAACGCATCACTGCTTCACGTTGATCAAGAAACTGCAAGTATTATTGTTGACGGATTCCAGAAAGAAGACGTTATTAAAGCAATCATATGGTCAACTGCTTGAGTAGATAAATATTATGAGAAAGTTTTACTCTAAGTTAACAGTTATATTAGTTATCCTTAGCTTCATCTATGTGATTTATATCTCTTATATCAACGTATTTAATATTTTTGTTGGAGCAGCTGTTAAGGAAAATAGTCACGGTCAACTTGAGGTAGTGGATGTCGATAATTTTACAGATAGCTATCTAGCTGGAGTTAGAAAAGGCGATATCATACTTGAAGTGAATGGGAATAAAAAACCAGTTGAAGAAGTTAAAAGAGGTTTTTTAGCTAATGTTAAAAGTTTAGTCGTTGATAGACATGGTGATAAAATTGATTTAGAGAATGTAAGGTTATTGAGTCAAGCGAATCTGTTTATTTATCTAATACCAGTCATTCTTTATTCCATCTGTCTATTTTGTATATTTATGATTTTAAAAATGAATAAAGCAAACCAAAAAGAGTCAGCTTATATTTTAGCTTTATTTCTTTTGGCGGTGTCTATAGGTTATGTAAGTTCTGGTGGTTCTGGAAAAGGAGAGGCTATCAGTCGTATTCTTGTAATCGTTACAATGAATATTGTACCTCCACTATATATGCACTTTATGTATCAATATTTAAAAGAATTAGGAACAGAAATTATTCGTCGTCGAGTTCTTTTTTATTTGTATCTAGTTCCAGTTACTAACGTTTTATTAGTTTTATTCTATAAAAATAAAGCTGGACCAGTAGATCTATTAGCATATGTCAATTTACTTTCATTTTTTGTTCTGGCTTTCCTTTCGATTATTATCACTATAAGGGCTGCTAAAAAATTGAAAGACAATGAAGTCAGCAATGTACTTCGAGCATTTGCACTCATTTTAATCTCAGCATTCAGTCCATTCATGCTATTTTTTATCATTCCTTATTTTTTTGGTATATATTTTATTTCACCATATGTTGTAGCATCGTTTGTTCTTTTAATTCCTTTTTTCTTAGTCTATCAATTTATGTCAAATAAGCTGTATAATGTTGATTTCTTTATGGGGAGGATTAAATACTACGGTTTTTTAGCGATTACACCAACAATACTAGTGGTTGTTCTTTTTGATTTTATTCAAAAGCCGAATGCAAATTTCTATACAGTGAAATTTACGATCATCACGTACATTCTTATGCTCACCGTTTTCTACTTTAAAGAAATCATCGATTTCCGCTTTCGTTTGAAGCGTTTTTCAGAGAAGCATAATTATCAGGATAGTGTATTTAAATTTACACAGCTTATTCGTGAGGCGTCATCACTTCATCAAGTATTGTATCATTTAAAATACACCATCTTAGAAGTACTTGTTGTGAACAAAGCCTTTGTGCTTGAAGTGAAGGCAGATGGACAAATTGTTGAAATTGATGAATCAATAGAAGAAAGCCAGCTATGGAAAGATTATGTGGATCAATTTCAAGATATTTTAGGTGAAGTCGGAAAAATCATTGCGCTTGATAAAGGGTTCATGATGAAAATTGGTGAGCGGGGCGGTCACTCTTTTGTGATTTGCTGTTTATCTAATTTACGTACACCTAAATTGACGCGGGATGAGATTTCTTGGTTGAAAACATTGGCATTTTACACAAGTGTCAGTTTAGAAAATGTCGTCAAGATTGAAGAATTGATGGAGCATCTTGAAGATTTGAAGCAGCGTGAAGCGAACCCCGCTTGGCTGAAAAAAGTCATGTTTGCGATGGAGGAAAAACAGCGCTCCGATTTAGCGAGGGATCTTCATGATTCCGTGCTGCAGGATTTGATATCGCTGAAAAGACAGTCAGAGATGTTTTTAACGAATTTCCAAAACGATCAATGCCCAACGTCTATTGAACAATCGCTTATCTCATGGAATGAACAAATGTCTAAGGTGATTCAAACGACGAGAGAAACGTGTCATGAACTTCGGCCGCAGCTGCTGTACGATTTAGGTTTAGTGAAGGCGATATCGAAGCTGACTTCTCAAATTCAGGAGGAAGCACCATTTCATATTCGGCTGAATACGACACGCTTTGATAAGGAGCTGGACATTGATATTGACTCCCAGCTCAATATTTACCGAATTGTTCAGGAGCTGTTATCCAATGCCTTGAAACATTCTCAAGCCAGCCAAGTGCTCGTAATGCTGATTTGTATTAAAGATCAGGTTGTTCTTCACTACGAGGATGATGGAGTTGGGTTTGACGCAAGACATCTTGATCAGCACACCATGAGCATGGGCCTTTCTGGCATCAGAGAACGAGTCAAGGCGTTAAATGGGAAGCTTCACATTCACACAGCACCTGAAAAAGGGCTGAAGGTGAAAATTGAAATGGAAT
The DNA here is from genome assembly GCF_038613425.1 of Bacillus sp. FSL M8-0266. Lineage (NCBI taxonomy): Bacteria > Bacillati > Bacillota > Bacilli > Caryophanales > Bacillaceae > Bacillus > Bacillus sp. FSL M8-0266. Next base: position 2,947,873 of record NZ_CP152015.1, on the reverse strand, counting down.
TGTAACGATTTATTAAGGAATAAGACTTGGCATCTGCCAAGTCTTTTATATAAAATGGAAGTGAGTGATTTAAAGGGAGGAAGACATGAAGAAGATATTGGTCATTGATGATCATCCGGCTGTCATGGAAGGGACAAAAAGCATATTAGAATCAGATCAGCAGCTATCAGTCGATTGTTTAAGTCCTGATGCAGAAGCCGCCTTTTTAAAGACGCATGACTTTTCCATCTATGATGTGATTTTGATGGATTTAAATCTCGGGGATATCAATGGAATGGACATTGCGAAACAAATTCTAGAAACCAACCAACAAGTGAAAATCATCATTTATACAGGGTATGAAGTAGATGATTATTTTGAAGAGGCCATTCGGGCTGGATTGCACGGTGCAATTAGTAAAACAGAGACAAAAGACAAAATTATTGAATACATACACCGCACATTGCAAGGAGAAGTTGTCATTCAGCTATCCTATTTAAAGAAATTAATTTCACAGCAGCAAGAAAAGCCAGAACAGGCGCAGGAGACCGATCACGAGCTGTTAACAGAGCGAGAGTGTTTGATCCTCAGAGAAGTGGAAAAAGGATACACGAACCAAGAGATTGCCGATGTGCTGCATTTGAGCAAACGCTCGATTGAATACAGCTTGACGTCCATCTTTAATAAGCTGAATGTTGGCTCTCGAACCGAAGCGGTGTTAATTGCAAAATCTGAAAGTGTGCTGTAAACGTGTGAAGGGAGAGAACCCTGATGGAAGTGAGTGGATCAAATACACTGCTTGAGGCACTGGGGATTGAGATTGTAGAGTGTAATGAGTCTCGATGCGTAGCGACAATGCCAGTTGATCACAGAACAAAACAGCCATTTGGACTGCTGCACGGAGGAGCTTCTGCTGCTCTAGCAGAAACAGTGGCAAGCATGGGAGCTGCGGCTCATTTAGACTTAACTCAGCAAGTTTGCTCAGGGATTGAAATCAATGCCAATCACTTAAAATCTGTACGTGATGGAGTAGTGACAGCGACGGCTGTTCCTGTACATGTCGGGCGCCGTACAATGGTATTTCAAATTGATATTAAAGATGATCGAGACCGGCACATCTGTACGTCAAGATGCACACTTGCTGTCATTGATCGCATATAAAAAAGCTCCCGGTGCAGCGGAAGCTTTTTTAGGTTGGATTGATTCATAAAAAGGTTTTTCCATAGAAATAAAAGAAAGGACCCCACATGTGAGGTCCTTCTTTCGGTTTATAAGTACGAGTCTTCTTTGCGTTTAATCACGAAGTTACGAAAACCGCCATAATCATCCTGTACACTTCGTTTGTCCATCTTGACCCCCGTATTGTAGGCGGCTCTTCCGATCAAGTGTGCGCCGACTGGAGCTGTTAAAAAGATAAAGACAATCCCAAGTAGGATCTTCGCAGAAATAATCCCTGCAAGAAACCATTCGTGAAAGAACACCCCAACTAATATGAGGACAACACCAAGTGTCGATGCTTTTGATGCAGCATGCATACGTGTATAAACATCCGGCAGGCGAAGAACGCCAATGGCTGAAATGAGACAAAGGATGGCGCCAAGCAGGATAAAGAAAATGACAATAGCTTTAGCGATGACGATCATTTTCAATCACTTCCCCTTTCTCAAGGAATTTGGAAAAAGCGACAGTGCCGATAAAGGCAAGGATACCGAGCAGTAAAATAATTTCAAAGAACGTTGTCGTTTTCAGCAAAATAGAAACGATAGCTGTCATCCCAATTAAATTGATTCCTATCGCATCAAGCGCACTTACACGATCAGGAATAGAGGGACCTTTGATAACCCGTATCACAAAAAGTAAGGTGGACAGTGCAAGAATGCCAAGTGAAATTTGTAATATGAGCTCCATTACTTACCGCTCACCTCCTGAATCGCTTTTTCAAATGAAACCCGGATATCGTGAATGGCTTTTTCTGCATCTTCAATATCCATCGCATGAATGTATAAAATTGAACGATCATCAGAAATATCAATGACAAGTGTACCTGGTGTCAATGTAATCATATTAGCCAGTATGGTGATTTCCCAATCCGTTTTCAAGTCTGTACGAAAGGCGAAAATACCGGGCTTAATTGTGAGCTTTGGAGATAATACTGTCTTTAATACACTTAAATTGGCAAGAAGCAGCTCTCGAATAAATATCATGACGAGCTTGAAAATCGCAAACAGGGCATAGCCGTAAAAACGCTGCGGGAAAAACCGCCGAAGCATAAAAATGGCGACCATCCCTAGTACAAAGCCTGATACAAAGTCTGCGGCTCTGTATGTATCATTCATAAACATCCATGTAAAGGCGAGGAGAGCGTTTAGTAATATTTGAAAGGCCATGTTCATCTACTCCTTCAGCACAGCTTGAATATATTTTTCTGGTGTTGAGAGCATTTCCGCTGCTTGATTGATATAAGGGGCAATGAACTCTGTCCCTAACCCAATGGCAAGCGACAAGATCACAAGCAGTACGCCAGGGTACACCATTCCTTTAATCGACGGTTTCCTTCTTCGCATATCTTGTTCCTCGCCCCAAAATGCGAGCATGAAGATCCTCATAATCGAATACAGGACAAGCAGGCTGGACAGTAAGACAAGGATAGAAAAGGTCATGTGTCCAGCAGAAAAGCCGCCTTCTACAATCTTTAGCTTTCCAACAAACCCACTCAGAGGAGGAATTCCTGCTAGGGATAAAGCCGATATGAAAAACATCCACCCTAGTATAGGCTGAGATTGAATCAGTCCACCCATCTTTTTCAAGTGATTGGTGCCAGCATACACAAAGAGTGCACCTGCCAGCATAAATAAAGCGCCTTTAATCACCATATCATGAATGAGATAATAAATGGCCCCTTGGAGTGAGGCAGGTGTATTGGCTGCAATCCCAAACAAAATGACACCAACGGCTGTGACAATGTTATAGATGACGATCTTTTGCACATCAGAATAGGCAATAGAGCCAATCACACCGAATATCACCGTAAGTGCGGCAAACCAAGCCATGAGTGTATGTGTAAACCCTGTATCATGTATAAAAATTAACGTAAAAACTCTGGCAATCGCATATAAGCCAACCTTTGTCAGTAGTGCACCAAATAGAGCAGAAATCGCCGCTGGCGGTGCATGATATGATCCTGGCAGCCAGAAATAAAGCGGGAAGATCCCAGCTTTTAAGCCAAATACAATGAGGAACAGAATAGAAATGACAGTGATTAATCCTGTTTGCCCTGATTCAGCTATTTTCACGCTTAAATCAGCCATATTCAAAGTGCCCGTGACTGCATATAAACAAGCGACACCGACGATAAATAAAGCCGATGAGATGATATTAAACACAATGTATTTGAGTGATTCTCGAAGCTGCGGTTTTGATCCGCCCAGTACAATGAGCATGTATGATGCCATCAGCAGCAGTTCAAAGAATACAAACAGGTTGAAAATATCGCCTGTTAAAAAGGCCCCACTTACGCCAGCTAACAAAAATTGCACGCCAGAGTAATAGAACAGCCGCTCCTTTTCCTTCCCAATCGTTTGAAAGGAGAAAAGAACTGTCACTAGCCCAACGACGGAAGCGGTGAGCACAAGGAGCGCAGCAAACTGATCGGCCACAAGGGCAATCCCAAATGGTGCTTCCCAGCCTCCTAAATAGAGGGTTTGAATGCCATTAGTAAAGATGGTTTGGACTAAATACACATTACAGACAATGGCTAAGAGTGAAGCAAACACACTAAAGCCTCTCGACAGCATGATGTTCTTATTCATAAAGATCAATAGTGTAGCAGCTAATAATGGAATTAAAATTGGCAGGATCACGAGATTATTCATGCTGATCATTTCCTCTCATTTGATCCATGTCATCTGTTCGCAGCTCTTGGAAGGCACGGAAGGCCATGACAAGTAAAAAGGATGTCACACCAAAAGCAATGACAATGGCTGTTAAAATTAATGCTTGTGGTAATGGATCTACATAGGATGTGAGCCCCTCTTTTAAAATAGGTGGAGCTCCTTTTTTTAAGCCGCCCATTGTTAAAAGAAGCAAATGGACGCCGTGACTTAAAACAGCAGTACCGACGATGACCCGTAGAAGGCTTTTTGAAAGCATTAAATAGGTCGCCGCCATAAAAATAATACCGACGATAATAGACATTAGAAATTCCATTATTCCTTCTCTCCAATCGTTTGAATAATGGTCATGGTGACACCGACAACAACTAAATATACACCGATATCAAACAGTACGGCTGTCGCCAGTTCTGTTTTCCCTAAAAACGGCAGTTGAAAATAATCAAATGCATGGGATAGAAAAGGTGCACCGAATAGAAAGGATCCCATCCCCGTCAGGATCGCGACGAGCAGCCCGGTCGCTGCAACATAAATAAAGTTAAAGGGCAGAATACGTCTCACTGTTTTCAGATCATAGGCTAAAAGCAGAAGAACGACAGCCCCAGCACTCATCAGGCCGCCAATGAACCCCCCGCCAGGGTTGTTATGTCCCGCAAGAAATAAGTGAAGGGAAAAAAGCAGGATGATGAATGCTGTGATTTTTGTTGTGACTTGTAAGAGCATATCATTCGTATCAATCTTCCTCATCGCCGCACGCCTCTCTTCCGTTTTCCTTGTGCCTGTGCCTTTAATAATCCATAAATACCGAGTGCCGCAATGGCAAGTACGGTAATTTCAAAGAGTGTATCAAAGCCCCTGAAATCTACAAGAATGACATTGACAATGTTGTCGCCGCCAGCAAGTTTATAGCTGTTTTCAATAAAGTAAGTTGAAATGGACTCAAGTGACTGCTGACTTGTGGAAGCAAAAGCAAGACAAGTGACAGTGAGACCAACACCTATTGAAATGATCAAATTGGTTAATTTGAATTTTCTCGTTTTTTGCTTCAAGCTTAGCTTCGGCAAATGATAGAAGCAAAGTAAAAACAGTGCGACAGAAATCGTTTCAATAATCAGCTGTGTCAGGGCAAGGTCAGGTGCCCTGAAAATCACGAAGAATAATGACAGCGTGTATCCCATGACACCTAGAGCAATAATGGCAGTTAAGCGTGAGCGGGCGAATACGGTCGTGACCGTCGCCGCCACCATCACAAGTGAAAGAATGGCTTCATACGTGCCAATTGGCGCAGCTTTTTCTGTTTCAAATGAGAAAGCTTGCTGATAGAACATCACGCTGCCAAGTACAATAATCATGAACCCAAACACATAGACAAGGTAATCACGAAGGAAACCGGTCATATAACTGTTTGTCAGGCGGTATGAACCTTTTTCTAAACCGATTAGAGAACGATCGTATAACGTGTTAAATGACCATTTTTCCTTAAATATATTGTACATTGGACGCCATTTTGACAACGTTAAATAGCCGATTGTACCAAGTACAACAACACCTATCGTCATATAGAGCTCTGGTTGGAAACCGTGCCACGCTTCAATTTTTACTGCAAAACGGCTTCCTGTTTCAATGGCTTCCGGGATGATCGCAGCAATCGCGGGTTCAATGACCGAGTAGGCAAGAATATTAGGGAAAAAGAAGAAAGTGACCACAAGTGCAGCGAGAATGATTGGCGGAATGAGCATGCCAATCGGTGCTTCATGCGGTTTTTTCTCTAATTGGTCTACATTCAGACGACCTCTAAATGTTTTAAAGAGAAGCATCATACTGTAAATGAACGTAAAGACACTAGCGAGCCAAGCAATTGCTGGAAAAATAGCGCCCCATGTCGAAATATCTGTAAAGTTGATCTCAGAAATACGTAACATACTTGTGAAAAACAGCTCTTTACTTAAGAAGCCGTTAAATGGCGGTAGTCCAGCCATTGAAAATGTACCGATTAGCGTAATCGTAAAGGTAATCGGCATGATGGTCATTAAACCACCTAATTTCCGAATGTCACGAGTACCTGTTTCGTGATCGATAATACCTGCTGCCATAAAGAGACTGCCTTTAAACGTAGCATGGTTAATGAGGTGAAAAATAGCAGCAAGAACGGCTGCGCCAAAAAAGGCAGGGTTGTTTTCATGAATCGCAGCTGCGCCGACGCCAAGCATGAGCATAATCATGCCGAGCTGACTAACTGTCGAGTAGGCCAGAATGGCTTTCAAATCATTTTGCCGGACGGCATGGAATGATCCCCAGAATAATGTGATAAGTCCGACAATGGATATGGTCCAGAACCACACCTCTGATATAGCAAAGATCGGACTGAAGCGGGCAACAAGATAAATACCGGCTTTCACCATCGTAGCAGAATGCAGATAACTGCTCACAGGGGTAGGTGCTTCCATTGCATCAGGCAGCCAGATATAGAATGGGAATTGCGCTGATTTCGTAAAGGCACCTAGTAAGATCAGGATCATGGCAGGGATAAAGTAAGGTGATGCCATAATGAGCTGAAGCTGATTGACTGCTTCACGAATACTGAATGAATCAGTGATCAGGTAGATGAGGATGAAGCCACCAAGCATAGCTAATCCGCCAAAAACAGTAATAAGCAGTGATTTGGTTGCACCATATCTAGAGCGCTCCCGCTTATACCAATACCCAATTAAGAGGAAGGAAGAAATACTCGTTAGCTCCCAAAACAAGTACAGAACCACCATATTGTCAGAGAGAACCACACCAAGCATAGCGGTCATAAACATTAACAAATACGTATAGAAAGAGCCAAGCTGTTCTTTTTCTTTTGATAAGTAGAAAATACTGTACAAGACCACAAGTGCGCCAATACCTGTAATTAATAATGCAAATAACAGGCTAAGGCCATCGACATATACAGTAAAATTCATCCCTAAAGATGGAATCCATTCAGCTTGTGAGAAAAGCGTTCGTCCATTCGAGGTAATGTGTAACATTTGGACAAAATAGCTAAATAATAGAATAGGCAAGATAAGAACAAACCACCCTGTATGTATACGCTTTACGTATTTAAAAAGAAAAGGCACAACAAACGCAAGCAAAAAAGGCGATAGGATGGCGAAGTGAATAAGCTGCAAGAATATAAACCTCCTTCAATCAATATAAATTTCACGTTCTAAAGAACTGGTAAATAAAATTATAGCGTAAATACAGACATAGTGCATTGGTTTGAACTGAATTACAGCAAATTGTATTTGTTTTGAGTTCTTTTGACCACAAAAAATATTTTATCAAAAATAAAACTCGTTGTATATTGTTTTGTATTTCGTACATGCTTTTCTTAAAGGAGCTGATTACATGAAACTAAAAGCGGGCATCAGCTTAAGCATATTCTGCACGATTTTAGGAGGAGCATTCTTCATAGAACGAAATGATCAAAAAAGGTGGCAGGCGGAAAGTGAATGGCCGTTGTTTTCAGAACATCTTCTCTATATGACCTATCAAGAAGCAAGACAATATCCATTCCAGCCAAGAGAATATATACGAGTAGTTTCTGCTGAAGAATAAACCCTTATAGGATAAAAGAAATATAAAAAAAGCATGTGCCCGGGGACTGACCCCCGTTTTTGAGACAGGGATCAAAACACCTTTATACAGCCAATTGCCGATAGTTTATCGGTGATTGGTTGTTTAGTTTCGTTTGAATACGAATGTTGTTATAATAATAAATGTATTCTTTGACAGTGCGTTCTACGATGCTGGTCGTAGTGCGGTCAATCCTGTTAAGATAGAACGTTTCAGACTTTAGTGAGGAATGAAACGATTCGATGGAGGCATTATCAGCGGGCGTCCCTTTACGGGACATGCTCATGGTAATGCCTTTTATATGAACAGCTTTCTGATACTCGTAAGATGTATACACAGAACCTTGATCGCTATGTAACACGCAATTCTCAGGCAGTGCTGGGAGCTGATTAAGTGTGTTTAAGATAAAGTCTGTGTCCTGCTTATCACCAATCGTAAAAGCAATCACTTCTCCATTATATAAATCCAATATACTGGAAAGGTACAATTGTTTCTGTCCATAAGGCAAATACGTGATGTCCGTTACTAGTTTTTCAAGAGGGCGATCAGACTGAAAGTTCCGATCCAGTATGTTATCGGCCACGGCATAGGGCTGCCCATTCTTCTTACGCTTTTTCATTTTAACCCGGCATTGCCACTGGTTTTTCTGCATGATGCGTTGAACAGTTTTATGGTTAATACGCATTCTCCTTTTTAGTATGGCTGTGATTTTTCGATAACCATATCGATATTTGTGCTTTCGGCACAACGTGCCGACCTGTTTCTCTAGTTGTCTTTTAGAATGATTCTGAGTCAGATCCTTTTTCCATCTATAATACGAAGTACGTAAGATGCCTAAATGGACACAGATGTCCTGTACCGTCATCGTTTTGCACAATTCTTCTACCAGTTTGATTGACGTTTCCTTATCAACTTCCTTTCCAATTCGTTGTACTTTTTTAAAACTTCATTCTGTTGACTCAAATAGCGATTTTCTGCCTGCAGTCTCTCTAATTCGGAAGAGTACTCGGGACCCTTTCCATAGGTATATTGTTTTCCAACAGGCTGTTCGAACCGGTGTGTATCCCCAGCTTTATGCCACCTCACCCATGTCTGAACCTGCGTCTTATTCTTGATATTCAATTTCTGCATGATCTCTTTCATAGGTACGCCTGCCAATCTCATTTCTACAGCCTTCTGTTTGACTTCAACCGGATAACTCACTCTTGTCCCCATAGAAAAAACACCTCCATGTTTTATTTCGGATCACAACGATCCATTTTCAAACTTGAAGGTGTTTTTTATTTGTCTCATCTTATGGGGTCAGTTCCCCGTAATAGAGCCCATGCTTTTTATTGTTTGATTAAGTAAACATTCTAAGTAAGATTGTTGCGCAGATCACAGTTGCTGCTCCGCCAAGACGTGTAGATACTTGTGCGAAAGGCATGAGACCCATTCTTCCAGAAGCTGAAAGGATCGCAACGTCACCAGTACCGCCAAGTCCGCTGTGACAGCCTGTCACAATCGCAGATTCTACTGGGTACATGTTCATCAATTTCCCAACGAAATAACCAGAACCCACCATTCCAAGAACGACAGCGATACATACACAAACGAATGGAATAGAAATCACTGTTGCTACATCATCAAGTGGAATGTATAGAATCCCTAGACCGACCATAAGTGGCCATGTAAAGCTTCTTGATACAAACTTGTAGAACTGCTGTGAGCCATCTTGCAGATGCTGAGGCATCACGTTTAAGTATTTGATTAAAGCGGCAAGGACAATCATTAAGATTGGACCAGGAATATGAACAAAGCTTTCTAACAAACCACCAAAAATGAACGTTGTACAAGCAACGAGTACACCAGCACCCATTAAACCAAAATCAACTTTTGGATCCATATCAGGCTGTTCAAAAATTTCATTTGCCTCTTTAGACTTTACAAGACGACCATTTCCGTTTAGTTCAGGACGTTTTTCACCAAGCTTCTTCATTGCGCCAGCACAGATAATGGCAATGACGTTCCCAATGACGGCAGCAGGAATTAATTGAGAGATTAATGACTCTGCTGATACACCAAGAATTTGTGAATAAGCAATAGATAATGGCAAAATCCCTTCTCCAACACCACCGGCAATAATCGGAACAATAATAAAGAAGAACGAATGATGCGGTGTGTAACCAACTAAAAGACCAACAAGAATTCCGGCAGTCACAGCTGCAATTGTACCTGCAACAAGAGGAACAAACATACGAATAAGGCCTTGTACTAAAACAGTTCGCTGCATCCCAAGAATACTACCTACTACAAGAGCAGAAATATAGAAGTAAAGGAAGTTCGACGTCTTCATAAGAGACGTAACCGCTTCCAACGAGTTCGGATTCAGAACATGAAAAAAGACCAGGAACGATGGTACGAATAAAGAAAGAATCGCCGGTCCACCAATATCTTTTAATATCGGAATACGTTGTCCTATATCTCCAAGGAAAATCCCCAAAATCATAATAACAGCGAAACCACCAAGCATATTTGCTGGAATTTTATTAAAATAAGCGGCAGTTAAAATAATCGCTGCAAGTACTAAATACACAGGTAAGTCAATAACACCAATTTTCCAAGACATGATCTTACGGAAAACGCTTTTATTATTGTCAGAATCGTCTGTAATCGATTTCAATTGTTGTGTATTAGCCACATAAACACCCCCAAATGCTATTTGTCTCAATTGTAGAAGATTCTGTGACACTCATCTATTTATTAAACTAAATTAAGTGTAATAAAAGTAAAATAAACAGGAGTTTTTATGTTTTTATCATACAAAAATCCCCTGAAGGTAGTTTATCCTTCAGGGGATTGATCATACATCGTTATTATCGTTTTCCTTTTAAATAAGGTGTCCCAAGTGCTTTCGGTGCATCTGCTCGGCCGATGAAGCCAGTGAGTGCTAGGATGGTCAGCACATATGGTGCAATGAGCATATACACGTTCGGTATATCTTGGAATAGCGGCAGGAGAGAGCCAATAATGCTTAAACTTTGAGCAAATCCAAAGAATAAAGCAGCGCCCATTGCGCCGAATGGGTGCCATTTACCGAAGACAAGTGCAGCTAGTGCGATGAAGCCTTGTCCAGTAATGGTCGCATGTGAGAAATCAAGTGCGATGGTTGACGCATAAACAGCTCCGCCAAGACCACCAAACAGTCCACTAATAAAGACACCGATATAGCGCATCCGGTACACTTTGATTCCCATTGTATCAGCAGCCATTGGATGTTCTCCGACTGCACGAAGACGAAGACCAAACGGCATTTTAAATAAAACAAACCAAGCTACAACCGCAAGCGCTAATGCGAGTATGGACGTATAATAAACATCTTTAAAGAAGATATCGCCAATTATCGGAATGTCACTTAAAAGGGGAATATCCCCTTTATAGAAAGGCTCTGTAATTTTATCTGTTTGAGCTTTCCCGTAAATGAGTTTCACGACAAACAGCGTAGCGCCAAGTGCCAGCATATTAATGGCAACACCACTGACCGTTTGATCTGCACGGAATGTAATGGTCGCAACTGCATGAATCAGAGAGAACAATCCGCCAATCGCCATTCCGACGAGGAGCCCAAGCCACGGGGTCAAGGCGCCAAATGTATCAGCAAAAAACAAGTTAAAGATAATACTGGAAAATGCTCCGACGACCATCAAACCTTCAAGACCGATATTCACAACACCTGATCTTTCTGAAAAGACGCCTCCAAGAGCGGTTAAAATAAGTGGTGCAGCATAGACAAGTGTTGCTGGGACGATGATTTCAAGAATTTGCAGAAATCCCACTTATTTTCCCCCCTTTTTCTTCATTTGGTTCATCACAAGACGGATAATATAGCTTGAGGCGACGAAAAGAATAATGATCGCAATGACAATATCAACGACCTCAGTCGGTACGCCAGATTCAAGTGGCATATTTAAAGCGCCGACCTTCAATCCACCAAGCAATAATGCGGCTAATACGACACCAATGGCTGTGTTACCGCCTAATAAAGCAACAGCGATTCCATCAAAACCGACGCCAGTGAAGGCATCTTTTATTGAAGCATATTCGAAGGTTCCTAATCCCTCCATTGCCCCTGCTAAACCTGCAAAAGCACCAGAAATTAGCATTGAATATATAATATTTTTTCTCACATTCATTCCTGCATATTGGGAGGCGTGTGGATTCATACCAACAGCTCGCAATTCAAAACCTTTAGAGGTTTTTTGGATAATGATCCACATAATAACGGCAGATATAATAGCTACAATAATTCCGTTATGCATGCTTGAGAAATCAGTTATTTTTTCAAAAAAGTCAGAGTGCAAAGAGGCTGTGGATTTGATATTATCTGTTTTATCTTTATGATCTGTAAGAACATTTGTAATAATAAAATTTGTCACATGAAGGGCAATATAGTTCATCATAATGGTGACGATCACTTCATGAACATAAAAACGAGCTTTTAAAAAACCAGGAATAAAGCCCCATAATGCACCAGCAGCAGCTGCAGTGATGAGTGCAAGCGGCAGATGAATATACATAGGTGCATTGACAGTTGTTCCGATCCAAACAGCAGCTATCCATCCAATGAGCATTTGACCTTCTACACCGATATTAAATAGGCCTGTCCGAAATGCAAAGGCAACCGCAAGACCTGATAAAATATAAGGTGTCACTTGCCTGATGGTTTCTCCCATATAATAGGTTTCCCCGAAAACGCCATTCCAAAGGGCGCTATATCCTTCAATGACACTATAACCGCTTGCCAGCATAATAATGGCCCCAACTAAAAGGCCAAGTACAATGGCTATAAGCGGAATCAGCAGATTTGTTAAGCGATTAGACATTTGCTTCTTTCCCCACTTCCTGTTGCGTACTTCCAGCCATTAATAGACCAAGTTCTTGCTCTGTTGTTTCTTTTGGATCAACGATAGCAATAATGCTGCCTTCAAAAATAACAGCAATTTTATCACTGACATTCATAATTTCATCAAGCTCGAATGAGATGAGCAGGACGGCTTTGCCTTTGTCCCTTTGCTCAATGAGGCGCTTATGAACAAATTCAATCGCACCAACATCAAGTCCACGTGTCGGCTGAGCGGCAATTAATAAATCAGGATTGCGGTCAACTTCACGGCCAATAATGGCTTTTTGCTGATTCCCGCCTGACAGGGCGCGCGCCTCTGTGTATTCACTCGGTGTTCTGACGTCATACTCGGCAATGATTCGCTTTGCCTTTTCATAAATATTTTTCATATTCATCAAGCCAAATTTTGAGTATGGACGCTGATAATACGTTTGTAAGGAAATATTTTCTCCTATTGAAAAATCAAGCACGAGTCCGTGTTTATGACGGTCTTGAGGAATATGTCCAATTCCAGATTCGGTCACCTTACGAGGCGGAAGATTTTGAATGGCTTTCCCGTTCAGCATGATCGTGCCAGATTCTGATTTTTTTAGACCAGTAATGGCTTCAATTAATTCAGATTGACCATTGCCATCGACTCCAGCAATACCGACAATTTCTCCAGCCTTTACTGAGAGGTTGAGATGTTTGACTGCTTCAATTCCTCGCGCGTCTTTTACCGTAAGGTCTTGAATGTGAAGTACTTCCTCAGCAGGAGAGGCTTCTTTTTTGTCTGTCTTAAATGAAACTTCACGACCGACCATGAGGCTTGCAAGCTCATCTTTGTTTGTGCTTTCCACATCAAGTGTACGAATGCCCTGGCCTTTTCGAATAATGGTGACGCGGTGACAGGCATCCATAATTTCTTTCAGTTTATGCGTAATTAAAATAATGGATTTGCCTTCATTAATTAAGTTTTTCATAATTTGTATGAGTTCTTTAATCTCTTGAGGTGTTAAGACGGCTGTTGGTTCGTCGAAGATCAAAATATCAGCGCCGCGATAAAGTGTTTTTAAAATTTCTGCACGCTGCTGCATGCCGACAGAGATGTCAGATACTTTTGCGGCAGGGTCTATTTTTAAGCCATAGCGGTCAGAAAGCTCTTGTACTTGCTGTATGGCTTGTTCTTTGTCGATCTTTCCAAATTTCTTGGGCTCTTTTCCTAAGATAATGTTTTCAGCGACGGTGAAGGTATCGACAAGCATAAAGTGTTGATGCACCATACCGATGCCTAAATCACTTGCATCATTCGGGCTAGAGATGGACACAGGTTTTCCATGAACCTTGAGTTCACCTTTTTCAGGCTGGTAAAGACCGAAAAGCACGTTCATGAGCGTTGATTTTCCAGCGCCGTTTTCACCAAGCAGCGCATGAATTTCGCCCTTTTTTAGCTGCAGCGTAATGTTGTCGTTTGCTACAATGCCAGGGAATTCTTTGCGTATATTCAACATTTCAATGACATAATCCACAGGTTTAACCGCTCCTTTTTTAGGGTGCTGATGAAGATAAAAACTAGCAAAAGAAAAGCTGCAAAACGAGGCTGCAGCTTTTCTTTTACCACCTTTTACGAATAAAGAGGAGGTAAAGGAGAGGCAAGGGGATAAGACGCGCTTATCCCGATGCTCAAATTAAGCTTTAAAATCTTTTAGTTCATCACGTGTTGCAGGGATTTTCACTTCGCCCTTGATGATTTTTTGTTTCCATTCTTCAATTTTCTTTAACACATCTTTATTAAGGTTGTCCTGAGATGGAGAGATGTCAACGCCGCCTTCTTTCAGACCGTATGTGATCACTTGACCGCCAGGGAATTTACCTTCTTTTGCTTTTGTTGTTAAGTCTTGTACTGCTGTGTCAACTTTTTTAATCATAGAAGTAAGGGTGACACTTTGTTTTGTTCCAGGTACTTTTCCTTCGTCATACTGATCTTTATCAACACCGATGACCCAGACATTTCGATTTGGATCTGCCTTTTTTAAATTAGTTGCTTCTGTGAAGACACCATTTCCAGTGCCGCCAGCAGCATGATAGATGATGTCGACGCCAGATTTGTACATGCTTTCAGCTGTTGCTTTTCCGATGTCAGCTTTATCGAATGCACCAGCATATTTCACTTCAACTTTTGCTTTCGGATTAGTTGCTTCAACGCCTGCACGGAAACCAACTTCGAATTTTCTGACTAATTCAGAGTCAACTCCGCCGACAAAACCAATTTTGTTCGATTTTGTTGTAAGAGCAGCCGCAACACCCACAAGGAAGGATCCTTCGTTTTCGTTAAACATTATGCTTGCTACATTGTCTTTTTTTACAACTGCATCAACGATAGCAAAGTGGTTTTTCTTACGTTGATCGGCTATTTTTGAAATGGCGCTCTCCATTTTATAACCGATACCATAAATGAGGTTGAATTTTTGCCTGACAAGTGTATTTAAATTTGTTGGATAATCTGCATCGGTTTTGGATAGTAGATAATCAAAGCCGTTTTTACCTTTTTTTAGATTGTTGTCTTTTCCAAATGCTTGTAAACCTTCCCAAGCTGATTGGTTAAACGATTTGTCATCGACACCACCGACATCAGTTACCATTGCAACAGTGAATTGATCTTTATCTTTTTTGCTTTCACCGCTGTTTGAGCCAGAGTTGCCGCATGCTCCAAGGATGGTTCCTGCTGCTACGACTAAGGACAATGCTAGTCCAATTTTGCGCTTCTTCAAAACATAACCCCCTATAAAATTTAAAAGTTTCAGAAAAGTCTCGCGAAAAAAGACCGACCTATCTCTTCTCACCCTTCTGAATAGGGTATTTTATCCTGCTTTCTCCTGAAACTTATGGAGGACAGGAGAGAAGATGTAAGACATCAGACTTATATCTCGTTGAACTAATCAATCATAATTTATCATTTCCAATCGAATAAATAAATAGAAATTTGTTTTATTTTAAAAAAAATGTTAAAAGGCTAAATTCGATGTCTTTTTATGTGCTGAAATATGATATAATGCCGCTTTTGTGATGTGATCTACTACAGTGGAACCACTGATATCAAGGGGTTTGTCACATCATGTTCCATAAAAAAACATCTGGCCTCTGTATAAGGTCAGATGTGTCAAATTATAGATATTGCTGAATTAAATTCATATTTGTTGTACTGAGTTTATATTGGAAAACAGGGCGTCCAATTGTCCCGTATGCCATTTCAACATCAACTACTTCGATGTCCTCAAGGAATTTCAAGTATTTTCTAATAGAGACTTGAGAGATTTCTGTATGATTCGCTAGGTCTTCGGTCGTGAAAGCCTGATGACCGAATGATTGAATACTTGTCCAGATGAGTTTGAGTGTGCTTTTGGTCAGGCCTTTTGGCAGAAGGACTTTTTCCGTCTCTGCTTTTTTATGAAAGAGTTTCGCATCTAAATCATTTTGCGAGATGCTGTTCATCGTTTGGTACAAGGCGTGTTTTCGTTTATATTCTGAGAGCGCTGATTGGAAACGTTCAAATTCAAACGGCTTGATCAAATAATCAACAGCCCCGTTTCGCATCGTTTGCTGGATCACGTCGACTTCATTGGCAGCTGAAATGACAATGACATCAACCGAATGATTTTGTTTGCGAATTTCTGATAATAATGCCAGGCCATTTTGTCCAGGCATATAAATATCGAGCAGTACAAGGTGAATGGCTTCTGTTTTTAAGATGTCCAGTGCCTGCTGAAAAGAGGTGGCAATCCCTTTTAATTCAAAGCCCTCGATTTGGGTCAGGTAGCGTTTGTTCAGCTCCCCAACCATTGGATCATCTTCTACTATTAACACATTAATCATGTGAATCCTCCTTTTGTTTATACGGAATGCGGAGACTAAAGGTCGTTCCTTCTCCTTTTTCACTCGTGACAATCAAATGTCCGTTCAATTTTTTGATGCTTTGGTCAACGAAGTAGAGACCGAATCCTCTGTCTTCTCCTTTAGTTGAAAAGCCTTGATCAAACATGATGTCTTGTTCTTCTTTTGTGAGACCAACACCTGTGTCTGTAATTTCAATATGAAGCTGCTCCTGAACGTATCGGAATGAGATCGAGATGTTTTTCGTCTCAGTATGAGAAACAGCATCGAGTGCGTTATTTAACAGGTTGCCAATGACGGTAATGAGATCATGCGTCACTGCCGGGTCCTCTGAATTTGGGACTTGTGTGCTGCATATGACTTCTAAGGTCGCGCCTTGTTCCCTGATATAGCTTTGTTTTCCTAGTAAAAATCCTGCTAAAACAGAGTTTTTCACATGGTTGATGATTTCATTTGTTTCCGTCTGCTGATAGATCGCAATATCTTTGATATAAGTGCCAAGGTCATCGTAGTTTTTGAGCTGAACCAATCCTAAAATGACATGAAGCTTGTTCATAAATTCATGCGACTGGGCACGGAGGGCATTTGCATACATTTTGACTCCGCTCAGCTGCTCAGCCAAGTGTTTGACTTCTGTTTTGTCACGGAAGGTGGCGATTGCTCCAACGATCTCGCCCTTTACCGTAATCGGGACTTCGTTAAATACGAGCTCCAGTCCGTTCATTCTCACGTCGCGGTCAAGCAGCGGCTTGCGTGTTTCAATGACTTGCTTTAGGCCGCTTGAAGGGAGGAGCACCTGAACATCTTGTTCTCTAGGATCAACCATAATGCCCATATTATGAAAGAGCCGTTTCGCTTCAGCATTGGCGAGCTTGATTTTACCGTGCTGATCGACGGCAAGAATCCCTTCTTTTGTTGATTCTAGCATGGCGCTTCGTTCTTTTAATAATGTAGCAATTTCATCTGGCTCTAGTCCAAACATAATTTTCTTCACTTTTCGTGCCACAATGAGTGCTCCGATGATACCAGAAAGAAGACTGAGCGATATGACGAAGTAGAGTGGAAGTAAGCTTTGATGAATAATCAAGTCAATTTCCTTTAACGTAATCCCTACTGCTACAGCCCCGAGCTGCTTCCCATTTTGATCATAAACCGGAACAAACGCACGCATGGATCTGCCAAGTGTTCCAGAAGCCGTACTAATATGCTCTTTACCCTGTAATGCTAGTTTTTCATCACCGCCAGCAAACCGCTTCCCGATCTTCTGCGGATTTGGATGGGTTTTGCGAATGCCGTTCATATCCATCACGACAACGAATTCAGTTTTGGTGATTCGCTGAACACTTGTTGTATATTGACGCAGTGCAGAGTATGAATGCTTTTCTAATGATTTCGCCGTGATCGGTGCCTCTGCGACCATTTTGGCAGTGGAGAGGGCGATGTCACGTTCCTGCTGATGAATGTTTTTAGCTGTTTCTGACCAGATCGTAAAGAAAGTGATACAAAGGGAGATCAGGACAACGATACAAACAAAAATCGTCAGTCGTGTTTGCAGTCTTAATGTTTTTTTCACGAGTATACCCCTAACGCACGATTTTTTCGTAATAGTAATACTTTAACGGGAAAATGTAAGTTTGTGAAGGAATGTACGTGCAAAATCACAAATTTGATTTTGCTGCCAGTTTACTTTGAAAGCATCTTGTCAATCCGTTTTAAGTGAGCCATAATAAATGTGAGCTTATGAGAAAGGATCTATTTATGAAAAATACATATTTGACTGGATATTTTCCGCTGATTTCGATTTTACTATTCAGCTCTGCTTTTTCGATTTTCACGGTAGGGATTACGACTGATTTCTTGACTCAAGCAGGTATTTTAAAAGGAATGCTGGAATTCTTCTCGGAACAGGGCATCCGGCTTGCTCTTTTTGCTGCTTTTGCACTTGTTTATTTTATGATTTTATCTGCCTTGAAACTGATTGCAGATACGGTGTTAGAGCTGGCGCTACTCTTTTTCGCGAAAGATCCTGAAGGAGAGAACTTAAAGAAAATTCGGATTGCATCCGTTGTTTATTTATTTGCCAGCTTGCTTGCATTTCTGCTGACGCAGCAGCTGATTCTGCTTGTCGGACTATTTGTTTTAGCAGGTCTTGTCTATTTTATCTGGGTTGTGGTCCGCATTTATCAATCGCTTTCCATGCTGAATTTAATTGGATTTATGATGTTTATTTTGCTGTTTTGGGCCACGTTTTTAATCGGCATTTTGTACTTATTTATTAAGCTTTATAATAGTGTTATGGCAAGTCTGCCTTCATAAACAGACAAAGAAAGCATCCTCCACTATCGGAGGATGCTTTTTTTATGATAGAAACCGTTTTTGAATATCCGGTGTAGGTATCATACAAGATGTTTTTTGACCGAACCATTTGTAGCGATTTTTCGCTATCCGCTCATAAAACCAATCACGGATAGGGCGCGGAATGGCAAGGAATAAATAACTCCATCTGTAGATCCCTTTTAAATGCCGCGTGGCTTTTAAGATGCCTGTCGATTTCGTATAAAGGGTGCCTTTTTCAATATAAATGAATGAATTAAACTCATCTAGAGGCAAACCGTTTTCTTTTAAAATGCGCTGCCCTGTCTCTGATTGTAATGAAGCAAACATCATTCGCTCATTTGGATCACGTTTAATCACAAACTGAACAGCGCCGCTGCACACGTTGCAGACACCATCAAATAAAATCAAATGGGGTGGATGTGTTGAATGCATTGCAATCAAACCTCCTGTTTATCTGGCGTATTGCATCGTATTCTTCCAAATACGTAAGTGCGGACTTGAGCTGTAAATAGATTCAACCGTTCCTCTATCTCTTCCAACCCATACACCCATTGTATATTGATCTGTCAGTCCAACAAACCAAATGTCTTTGTAGTCATTGGATGTCCCTGTTTTACCACCAATGTAAGGGGAACTGAAATTCGCTTTTTTCCCTGTTCCGCTTTTTACAACGGAGGCAAGCAGTTTACGCATGGTGTCATTTGTCCGCTGAGAATACACTTGCTTCGGTGACTCTTTCCACTTGTAAAGGGTTTTACCGTTTAAGTCTGTCACCTTTGTGATCGAATGATTTTGCGTGTAAGCACCTTGGTTGCCAAAGACGGTATACGCATCTGTTATTTCTAGCGGCGAGAAGCCCTTCGTAAATCCGCCAAGTGCAGAAGGCAGGCGATAATCATCCGCTACGATATGTTCGAATGAGAATTTCTCTAAGTAGCTAAATCCCTTTTTGACACCAACTGTATCCAGCATTCGGATCGCAGGTGTATTGTAAGAGTTCTTAAAGGCTGTTTCAAGTGTGACGGTTCCATACGTTTTATGATTATAGTTCTGCGGACAGTATCCGCTGCTACAAAACTTACCGGCACTAATTTTGCTTGAAGCTGTTGCACCGGTTTGGTCGATGTAAGGACCATAGTCTAAAAGCGGCTTAATCGCAGAACCAGGCTGTCTTTGCGCTTGATAGGCGTAGTTGAAATCAAACTTTTTATAGTTCTTCCCGCCAGCAAGTGCAACAATTTGATGTGTTTCATGATGAATGACCGCTGCTCCGCCTTCTACACCTTGGTAAGGTAGTTGCGCATTGAGCTGATAGACGGCTCGCTGCTGTAAGGAAGGATCAAGTGCCGTATAAATTTTGACACCATCCTGAAGCAGAGCACTAACCTTTTCAGATAATTCTTTTTGAATGGCTTTTTTTGCTCCATCTGTTTTGGCCTTCTTCAAGCGTTTTGTAAAGCCTTCCTGATCTGACACAAGATCGGTAAATTCCTCATTGGCATATGTCACATAGTCAGGGTAAAGGTTTTTCTTTTCACTCAAGGACAGGCTGATTTTTTGTTTGACGGCTTTTTTGTATTGCTTTTTGGTGATGACGCCGTCTTTCTTTAAAATACCTAGCAGTCGTTCTTGGCGTTTCTTTGTGTGTTTGAATTGCTTCAATGGGTCATACAGTGTTGGGTTGTTTGGAATCGCAGAGATAAATGCCATCTGTGCAAGCGTTAAAGAACTAAGCGGCTTATCAAAATAGTAATTAGCCGCAGAACCGACACCGTAAACACCATTACTGAAATAAATCGTATTTAGATAGCTTTCGAGAATTTCATCTTTCGAGAATTTCCGCTCTAATTCATAGGAATAGAGCAGCTCTGTAAACTTTCGGGTGAACGAACGTTCATGGCTTAAATATAAATTACGAGATAATTGCTGTGTGATCGTACTTGCGCCTTGGCTAATGCCATGGTTTTTCACATTTGAGGCAAGGGCACGAACAACTCCCATAAAGTCAATGCCTTTATGGTCATAAAAGTTACGGTCCTCTGAGCGGAGGAACAGCTCCTTCACATGATCAGGAATTTTATCATACGTGACGAACACTCGGTTTTCATCGTTTGATACGATCTCAGAGATGAGAGAACCATCCCGGTCATACATATAACTGTTTTGGGAAAAATCTATCTTTTCCAGCTTGATTTTTTGATCAAGCACTTCGTTCACAGGCTTCACACTTGCAGCTTCTTCCTTTGATAGATAAAAAGTCAGAACAAATAATGGAATGAGGGCAGCAAGTAATAACCAACCAATCATTGCACGAAACATGAGGTCACTCACTTTCTTCAATTTTCTAGCCATATCGTACCATTCTTTTGCGAATACGAGAAGGTTATTTTTAGAAAAGAATGGGCTTGAAGTCTAGTGAATAAGGCTTCTACACAAGAAAAAAGAGTATCTGATGTTGGATCAGACACTCCTCTCTTTTGCCTTGGACTGTGAGCGGACTGCCCATAAAAATAATGCGCCAAATAGAAAAATTCCGGCGGTGACATAAAAGACAGCTGGAATCCCGTAATGACTTGCCACAATGCCGCCAATCACCGGACCGACAACATTCCCAAGAAAGCGGAAGCTGACATTGTATCCAAGCACTTCCCCTTGCATAGAGGCAGGTGCTTTGATCCGAATATATGCCGTCGTACACGGAATAATCCCGCCAAGTGCCATCCCGTATAGAAAGCGGAAAAGTACTAACATCGCATAGGAATCCGCCATTGCTTGCGGGATGAATAAAATAGAGGAGAGGATGAGAAGGGCAAGCAGCACCTTGTCGTGACCAATTCGATCTCCGAGATCTCCCCATTTTCGTGTAAAGAGCAGGTTGCCAAGTCCAGTTGCAGAGAACGCAAGACCTGCATAAAATGCGAGATTAACAGGACCGTGTAAATCATGAATGTATAAAGCCAAAAGTGGCTGAATGCTAAAGTTCCCTACTTGTGTAATAAACGTTAAAAGCATCGTGACGACAAGCAAAGGCTGTTTGAAAATATGAACGAGCACATCCTTCCGTGAGTAAGAAACGCGCCTCGCTTCTTTTGAACGGATGGGATGTTCTTTCACTCCGAAAATAATCACAATTGCTGACGCATAAATGACAGCCGCTGTGAGGAAAAACGTATAAATAAATCCGACGCTGTCTGCCATGAATCCGCCCATTAATGGACCAAACAATCCTCCGGCAACATTACTCATCTGCATCGTACCAAGGGTTTTACCAGCAGTTGCCTTTTCCGTCTGTGCAGAGATGAGTGCCATTGAAGTCGAGATAAAGCCTGTGACAAGCCCCATGAAGAGCCGCAGGGCGAATAGCTGATAAACGGTTTGCACAAGCCCCATTAATAGAATACTTGTTGCAATCCCAATCCCGTTAATGAGCAAAATCTTTTTATAGCCATGCCGGTCTCCAATCCGTCCCCAAATCGGAGAAATCAGAAAGGCCGTTAAAAATGTGACGCCAAAGACATAGCCGCTCCATCTTTGGACAAATTCATTTGAATAACTGCTATCAAGAGATTCTATGTAAAGTGATAAAAAAGGGACGATCATTGTAATGCTGGCAGATACAAAAAAGTTCACAAACCACATGATGTATAAGTTTTTCTTCCTGTTTGTGATAGAGACCACCTTCTTTATTTATTTCGTGTTCCTTAATAATTATAAAGGAAAATAAACGATCTTTCATCTGATGGATAGGTTGGGCATAGTGAATCTGCATTATTTTCAAGAAAATGAAGTGATTTCAAGGTCCGTCTTAATATAATGGTATCAGAATGAAAAACTGACGAAAAAGTGAGGTGAGACTGGTGGAACAGAAGACGGTGCTTGTGGTCGATTTTGAATTTACGATGCCTGATGGAAAGTATCATCCGCAAAATTTTTTTCCTGAAATTATTGAAGCTGGGGTAGTGAAAGCGGCAAGTGAAACGATCATAGACACGTTCTCTAGCTACGTCAAACCGAAAAAGTTCCCGAAGCTGACGAAGCGCTGTAAATCGTTCCTCGGCATTACGCAGCAGGATGTAGAGAGCGGGATTTCCTTTGAGGCATTTATCGAGAAGCTTGTGTCGCTTGATGGGGGAGAGGATTGTGAGATTATTACATGGGGCAATATGGACATGAAAGTGCTGAAGCAAAACTGTATGCTCAATCACATTGCCTTTCCTTTTAAGGGGAAGCTGAGGGACCTTGCCTTTGAATATAAAACTTTTTTTGGTGATCGCACACTGACAGGGCTTCGGAAAGCGGCAAAGGAATACGGCAGTGAAGGAGCTGGTAAGCATCATAAGGCACTAGATGATGCCATGACGACTTATCAGCTGTTAACCCTTTTTGAAAAAGACAGAGCCTATGTGGAAAATCCGCAAACAACCAAAATTGGTGAGCTGATTGATTTCTCACACTTTTTTGATTCGGCTGATTAGCGGGCGTCTTCTGGAAAATAATCTTTTTCGAGAGAAGATAGGCATGCTCTTGATTTTTCAGCCCATTTTGAATCATCCGCATGGAGCGCTTGTTTTAATTTTTCTACAGCTTCTTTTAGTGATACTTGATAATCTGGTATAACGCCATCATAAGGCTTCACCATATGATGAGGGATATTCGTCTGTTCACGATAGGCCAAAGCCCGTCTTTCTTGGAAAAAAGGCACGTCTGCTTCTTTTGGGTGATGCAGGTCGCCTTGAGTGGGATGTGTCAGAACGGCTTTTACTTGAACGAGATAGGCCGATGGTTTCACTGCTGTCACTTCCCCAACGTAAACACCTGTTTTATAAAATCCTTTCACAACTTGTCCAATTTGAATGTCTGTCATGTGAAATTCCTCCATTTCCTTCTCGTAGGAAGGTATTTCATTTCTTTTAGCCAATATAGTGAAGTAAACGAGCAAAAGGGGGAATGGCGAATGCTGTCGTTCATCGCACTCTTTCTACTGTATTTTCCTGAAGATAAAAGGGAGTACATCCCAGCGGCAATCACCACGGTGATTTTCTTTATGGCTGCATTTATTTGCTTTCGTCTGATCGTTCGTGCGTCTAAGAAGCAGGAGCGGATAGATGAAAAAAAGACAAAAAAAATGGAGTGATCATTTTCTTCTTGTATCTTCAGGAAACTTCACGGTAACGGTTGTACCAGACTGAAGCGAGCTTTTGAAACGAATGGTTCCATGGTGATTTTCAATGATAGAAAATGTCACTGTCAGCCCAAGTCCAGTCCCTTTATTTTTCAAGGTGTAATAGGGTTCGCCAAGCTTTTTCATTTGGCTTTCTGTCATTCCTACACCGTTATCTACGAAATAAATGCATATTTTATGATTTTCTTTTGAAGCAAAAAGTTCAATTTTCCCTTCGTGTTCTGGGGCTGCTTCAATCGCATTTTTGATTAAATTAATCATGACTTGCTTGATCTTCGTTTCATCACCTTGAATGTATAAGTCTGGTTCAATGGATTGATGAATCGTGACCGATTTGAAATTCGCATAGGATGTCATCAGTGATGCACATTCCTCGAGTAATTTAGATAGGTTGAGAGATTCAATTTGATAATAATTTTGTTTCGCAATGTCAAGATAACTCGTAATAATATCCTGCGCCCTGTCTAACTCGGAAAGAACGAGATTTTTATAATCTTTATTGGTTGACGTCTCTTTTGTATTGTCACTAGAAAAGAGCAATTGGATAAAGCCTCTCACCACTGTCAGCGGATTGCGTACTTCATGGGCAACGCTTGCAGCGAGTTCACTTACAATGGTCAGCTTTTCTGATTGGACGAGCTGTGTTCTCATTTGCGCATTTTCTTTCACGAATTCAATGGAATAGATACTTAGCACGAGAAAGAATATGTAGTAAAGAGTTGAGAAAAATAACTCAAGTAACTTCTGCTGCATAATAAAGGCCGGGCTGTATTCCATTAAGCTGACCGCAAATAGTCCAATGTAAATAAAGAATCCTTTGGATAAACCGATAAGCACTCCATACATCAGCTTTTTCAGCTTCGAATATTGACGCCATTTCCGGTAGAACAGAAATGGGATGAAAAAGTAAATCGGTACGACAATGAGTCCAACCCATAAAAAAGAGCCATACATCACGAATTTGACCATGGAACTTATCAAGATGGCGACGATCCCAGCTGTGTAGCCTCCGTATAAAATGGCAAGTACAAGAGGGATGGATTGAAGGCCAGTCTGCAAGTCTAAAATCGAACCAACTGGATACATAATACATAGTGCTGAAGAGATGGATGCGAATACTGTGATGAGCAGTTTATTCGTTTTTGGGAAATGAGCAGGGGTCCGGCTTAGCCATAGCGCATGATATAAAAAGATTGGAAATAGAATAAAAGATACATGGAGCAGAAAATCCTTGAACATTTCCATTTAAATGCTCTCCTCGTAAATAATAGTAATTCCTCTCATTATATCATTTCATGTACAAAGTAGATATGATAAAAGGAGGGTTTTTTTCTTTAAAAAGAACACCCGTGAGGATGTTCTTTCGATCATATTGGTCTTAATTAGATGATTGCATAAACGCTTGATGAAGGCGTTTCAATCCTTCTTTGACTGTTGAAGCAGGACAGCCGAGATTCATCCGAATAAAGCCATCTCCTTCGAGTCCGTACACGTGACCAAGCTCTAGGATCACTTTGCCCCTTTTTAGCAAATTGCGTTTCAATTCCGCTTGACTGAATTGATAATCTCGAATGTCTAGCCACAATAAATAAGAAGCATCTGGTTTCATATAACGCATGTTTGGAAGATGTTCGTCCATATAGTCCATTGCCATTTTCATATTGTTTTCGAGATAAAGAACAAGTGCATCAAGCCACTCATCCCCATGGCGGTATGCTGCTTCCATCGCAGGGATCGCAAAAGCATTCAGTTTGGCCAGTCCGTTTCTTTGCATTTCATTGTTGAAAAGGGTTCTTTTTTCTTCATCGGAAATGATAATGGCAGATGCTTGGAGGCCAGCTAAATTAAATGTTTTACTTGGTGCAATGCACGTCACTGTGATATGTGCTATGTCGTCAGAAAGACTAGCAAATGGTACATGCTGCTTTCCGTATAGCATCAAATCAGAATGAATCTCATCTGAAACGACTGTGACACCGTGCTTGATACAGAGGTCTCCTACTCGCTTTAACTCTTCTTTTGACCACGCTCTTCCGGACGGATTATGCGGATGACAGAGGAACATGAGCTTCGCTTCTGGTCTGCTTAATTTTTTCTCTAAATCATCAAAATCCATGACATAGCGGTTGTTTTCTATTTTTAAAGGATTGGTTGAGACTGTTCGTCCATTTCGTTCAATCATTTGATAAAAAGGAGTATACACAGGGGACTGTATGACGACTTCGTCACTTGGTTCTGTATAGGCTTGGACTGCAAAACTAAGTGCCGTGACAATCCCAGGCGTGAAGGTGACAGCTTCTGTCTGGATCGACCATCCATGCCTTCTTTTGAGCCATTCAGCTACTGCCTGCTGCGTATCCTGATCTTGAAAAGCATAGCCAAATACACCGTGATCCAATCGCTTTTTTAATGCATCAAGGACGACCTGCGGCGCTTTAAAATCCATATCGGCTACCCACATTGGCAGCGCATCTGTTGTAAGGAATAAAGACTCTGCTTGATCCCATTTCACTGATTTTGAACCTTTACGTATGATCTGTTCGTCGAAATTCATGAAACCCACCTCTAGCCGTTTTTCAACCATTGTTGGTTGTGCTAAAATAAACATCACAAAATTTATTATAAGCGGTGATACCGATGAAAGATAGTCAAGCTGTAGAAGAGATGATTCAACTCATTAAGGCATGGGACCCTTTTCAATATGGGGAGGACTTTTATGAAACGGAGCCTGCTGACGTCATCAGTGCATTATACGACGCAGAAGACTCTTTATCTTTAGCAAAAGACATTCAAGCCATTTATCATCACTCATTTGAGCAGTTCCTGCCTTTTGAGAGCTGTCAACATATAGCGAATCAGCTTTTCGTCATACGAGACAGCAGCTCCTGCACACGCTAAGACAGGCTGAAATGTCCGATTTGATCAGACACAAAGACCGGATTTTCCTCAGGAACGAGGTGCCCGGTTTTTTTTAATGCGTGCAAGGTCGAGTTTGGCAGATCCTTGTGCAGCCTCTCTCCTATTTGGATGGGAACGATTCGATCTTCCTCACCCCAAATGAGCAGCACGGGTGTCTCCATTTTCTTTAGGACATCCGAGGTCAAATCCCCTTCCCGGTGCCGAATCAAGCGGAAAATCCCTCGGAAAATTTGATCATCAGAAAAAGGCTTTAAATATCCATCCACCATCTCTTGATCAATGATGGAATGATCATGCACAACAGCCGTTAAATTTTTCATGATGCCTTGCTTCAAGAGCTTTCTTTTAAGATAGAGATAAAAATAAGGAATATATGTGCTGTAAACAACTGATCTCTTTGATTTATTTAAATATCCTGAGCTGCACAAAAGGACCGCCTTTTCAAATAGGTCTGGCCGTTCAGATGCGGCATATAAAGCAATTTGGCCGCCCATCGAATGACCCACAAGGATCGCATGCTGAATCTGTAAGTAACCAGCTAGCTCGATAATGATCTTTGCCATGTTGCGATAGCTGTAAATAAACGTATTCGACTTCTCGGACTGTCCAAATGGCGGCAGATCGATCGCGATTAAATTGAAGTCTTGTTTCAGAAGCGGGATGAGCTTTCGATAGCTGAAGGTAGAAGAGAAAAGACCATGAATTAAGATCAATGTTTTCTTCCCCTGATTTGGATAGTGCTCGTAATAGATGTCTAAACCGAATTTACTTTTCATATAAGCTGGCTGAACAATGTCCATACTCATCACTCCGATACTTGATACTCTCTCTGTTAGGTGACTGTATTGTACCCTAAAAAGTGGATTTTAAGCTATGGTTAGCATCTTTTCCCTGCTTAGCATAATGGGAAAAACGTGCTATAATGTTCAGAAGATTTTTTAAAACTAGCTTTTTACAATCTGAGGTGTGAAATCAAATGAAACTAACAGAAAAAGAAACTGAAATATTAGAGATTTTAGATGAAAACAGCCGTGCCGATTTAAATACAATTGCAAAAATGGCAGGCGTGACAACAGAAGAAGCAGAAGCGATTATTCAAAAACTTGAAGATCAAAAAGTCATTATTGATTACTCAACCATGATTGACTGGCGTAAAGTAGATGGTCACGAAGGCGTCACAGCAATGATTGATGTCAAAGTGACACCAAAAAGAGGCGTCGGATTTGATGAAATTGCTGAACGTATTTACCGCTTTCAGGAAGTGGAGTCTGTCTATCTCATGTCAGGTGTTTACGATCTATCTGTTGTGATCCGCGGAAGATCTATGTCTGATATTGCCCGCTTCGTGTCTGAAAAATTATCGACACTTGATTCCGTTGTTTCAACAACTACCCACTTTATTTTGAAGAGATATAAACATGATGGGAAAGTGTTTGAAACAGGAGACGATGACAAAAGAATCGTGGTGTCACCTTAAATGAAAAAGTCTTATTTATCTGAAACGGTGCAAAGCATTCAGCCGTCAGGTATTCGGAAATTCTTTGATTTGGCAGCCACAATGGAAGGGGTCATTTCCCTTGGTGTTGGCGAGCCAGATTTCGTGACAGCTTGGAATGTCAGAGAAGCAAGTATTATGTCATTAGAACAAGGGCTTACCTCTTATACGGCGAATGCAGGGTTATTATCTTTGCGAAAAGAATTGAGCAACTATTTATATAAGCGGTTTTACATTGACTACAGTCCTGAAGAAGAACTGATTATCACAGTTGGCGGAAGCCAGGCACTTGATTTGGCGTTTCGTGCGATTTTAAACAGCGGGGATGAAGTGATCATTCCAGAGCCTTGTTTCGTAGCATATGGGGCCCTTACGACACTTGCGGGCGGAGTACCTGTTTATTTAAGTACATCGGCTGAAAAAGATTTCAAAGCAGATTCTGCGGATCTTCGCACGAAGCTGACGCCTAAGACAAAAGCGATCCTGCTTTGCTCACCATCAAATCCAACTGGCTCAGTCTATTCAAAGGAAGAGCTTGAAGATATTGCTCAATTTGCAAAAGAGCATGACCTTCTCATTATCACGGATGAGATTTACGCAGAGCTGACGTACGATGAAGCTTTTACAAGTGTGGCGGCAATTCAAGATATGAAGGAAAGAACGATCCTCATTTCAGGCTTTTCAAAAGGGTTTGCTATGACTGGCTGGCGCTTAGGATATGTGGCAGCACCACCTGTACTGCGCGATGCCATGCTGAAAATACACCAATATTCTATGATGTGCGCGCCCTCTATGGCACAATATGCAGCAGAAGAAGCCTTGAAAAATGGGCTTGAAGATGTAGAGAAAATGAAGAAAAGCTACAGAAGGCGGCGAAATTTGTTTGTCGGCTCTTTGAATGAACTAGGGCTCACATGTCACCAGCCAAACGGCGCATTTTACGCTTTCCCGTCCATTAAAACGACGGGCATGACGTCAGAACAATTTGCTGAGGAGCTGCTCATAAGTGAAAAAGTAGCCGTAGTCCCTGGTAATGTCTTCGGACCGAGTGGTGAAGGTCATATTCGTTGTTCATATGCTTCGTCTCTTGACCATCTTCAGGAATCACTTTCAAGAATCCAGCGCTTTTTGCAGGAACGACAAGTGAAAGAAGAAGCACCTGCCATCATCAAATAAAAAAAGGCATCAATCCATTAGGACTCATGCCTCTCAAATTAGGGGGGAATACTAGAAAGCATTCTTGTTTTCAGGTATTCCCCCTTTTGAACTGATCTAAACCCAATTAAAAAATATTTTGCGTAAAAGATCGTTCTGTGATATAGTTTTTAATTGCGTATAAACGAATATTAAAACATTTATTTAGGAGTTGTTATCATGGCGACAAAGTTTGAAGTAGGCAGTGTTTACACTGGTAAAGTAACAGGATTACAAGCGTATGGTGCGTTTGTTGCATTAGATGAAGAAACTCAAGGACTTGTGCATATTTCTGAAGTAACACATGGTTTCGTAAAAGACATCAACGAGCATCTTTCAATTGGTGACGAAGTTCAAGTGAAAGTTCTTTCTGTTGATGAAAAAGCTGGTAAAATCAGCCTTTCTATCCGTGCTACACAAGAAGCACCTGAAAGAAAAGAAAGCAAACCAAAGAAACAAAGACCACATCAAGTGAAAGAAGAAGCTGCTACACCACAAGGTTTCAATACGCTTAAAGATAAACTTGAAGAGTGGATTGAGCAGTCTAACCGTAAAGACTTAATCAAGAAATAAAAAAAGCACCGCTTCAAACGGTGCCTTTGGCTGCCTCGTATAGGCGGCCTTTTTTATGTCTTTTTGTTTAGCGAACCTCTGGATTCGGCTCGTCACGGCGAACAGCTTCTTCGCTTGGCTTGAACAATAGACCAAGGTTAACAAGACCTGCAATTCCAACAAGACCATAAATAATACGTGATAATGCAGAGCCTTGTCCGCCAAAGATCGCTGCTACTAAGTCAAATTGAAAAAAGCCGATTAGTCCCCAGTTAATAGCACCGATAATCGTGAGCACGAGGGCAATACGCTGAATAGCACTCATCGTGATTCCTCCTTTCGCTACAGCATCAATACATTTATATTTTGCAGATTTTTAGCCAAACTATGCGTAAGAAAATGGATTAAAGCAAATTACTTTACTTTTGGAATGATTGAGGCGCATAATGTAGCGCGAGGAGGAGATCAAATGGATCGATTTACTTATTGGAACCCAACGAAATTAATATTTGGAAAGGGAGAAGTTTCAGCCCTTTCAGATGAACTCAAACACTACGGAAAAAACGTATTACTTGTATATGGTGGAGGCAGTATTAAACGAAACGGCCTTTATGACCAAGTTGTCAGCATCCTAAAAGAATCAGGAGCTGCAATCACTGAACTTGCTGGTGTTGAGCCAAACCCGCGCTTAACAACGGTAAGAAAAGGGGTTGAGCTTTGCAAAGAGAACAACGTTGACTTTATTTTGGCAGTTGGTGGCGGCAGTGTTATTGATGCAACGAAAGCGATCGCAGCCGGAGCCAAGTACGATGGAGATGCTTGGGATATCGTGACGCGTAAGCATGTCCCAATGGAAGCAATTCCGTTCGGTACGGTGTTAACCCTTGCTGCAACAGGTTCTGAAATGAACTCTGGATCAGTGATCACAAACTGGGAAACAAATGAGAAATATGGCTGGGGAAGTCCAGCAGTTTTCCCTAAATTCTCTATTCTTGATCCAGTGAACACATTCACTGTACCAAAAAACCATACGATTTATGGCATGGTTGATATGATGTCTCACGTGTTCGAACAATATTTCCATCACACGGAAAATACACCTTACCAAGACCGGATGTGTGAAGGGCTTCTTCGTACAGTCATTGAAACAGCACCGAAGCTGATCAACGATCTAGAGAACTATGAGCTGCGTGAAACGATCTTATTCACTGGGACCATTGCGCTCAATGGTATGCTGTCAATGGGAGCACGCGGTGACTGGGCATCTCACAACATCGAGCATGCGGTATCTGCTGTCTATGATATCCCTCATGCAGGCGGACTTGCGATCTTGTTCCCGAACTGGATGAAGCATGTCATTCAGGAAAACCCAGGCCGCTTTAAACAATTAGCAGTACGCGTATTTGATGTGGATCCTGCGGGCAAAACAGACGAAGAAGTCGGCTTAGAAGGAATCGACAAATTGTCAGCTTTCTGGACAAGCCTTGGCGCACCGAACCGTTTAGCGGACTATGATATCAACGATGAGAAAATTGATTTAATCGCAGATCGTGCAATGGCACGCGGTGAATTTGGTCAATTTAAAAAGCTAAACAAAGAAGATGTTCTAGCTATTTTGAATGCTTCTTTATAATCAAACAATGAAAAGATAATTGCTTTCGAGCAGTTATCTTTTTTTGAGTTCGACGTGTACATATGTTAAAGTAGTCTTTCATGTTTTTGGATATATACGCTGTAAGGAGATGTATCAACAGATGGAAAATTTTATTTATTATAATCCAACGAAATTAATGTTTGGAAAAGGACAACTAGACGGACTAAAAAGCGAACTCGCTCGTTATGGAAAACGAGTGTTACTTGTATATGGTGGAGGCAGCATTAAGAAAAATGGTCTTTATGATAATGTGATCAGCGCGTTAAATGAAGCAGAAGCTGACGTATTTGAGTTGTCAGGTGTTGAACCAAACCCGCGCCTCACCACAGTGAAAAAAGGAATCGACATCTGCCAAAATGAAAAAATTGATTTCTTATTAGCTGTTGGCGGCGGCAGTGTGATCGACTGTACAAAAGCGATTGCAGCCGGAGCGGAATATGACGGAGATGTGTGGGACATTATCTCAAAGAAAACAACCGCTCAAAAAGCATTGCCGTTTGGCACAGTGCTCACACTTGCGGCAACTGGTTCAGAAATGAATCCAGACTCTGTCATCACAAACTGGGAAACAAATGAAAAATATGTGTGGGGCAGTTCAGTCACTCATCCTGCTTTTTCAATTTTAGACCCTGAGCATACTTATTCAGTGCCAGAAAACCAGACGGTGTACGGCATGGTCGATATGATGAGCCACGTCTTCGAACAATACTTCCATAATGTCAAAAACACGCCTTTACAGGATCGAATGTGTTTTGCTGTTCTTCAAACAGTCATCGAGACAGCACCAAAACTGCTTGAAGACTTACAAAACTATGAGCACCGTGAAACGATCCTTTACGCAGGAACGATCGCTTTAAATGGCACGCTGCAAATGGGTTACTTTGGCGACTGGGCGTCCCATACGATTGAGCATGCAGTATCGGCTGTCTATGACATTCCGCATGCAGGCGGACTTGCGATCCTCTTCCCAAATTGGATGCGTCATACACTCGATCACAATGTGGAGCGCTTTAAAAATCTCATGCTGAACATGTTTGACATCGAGACAGAAGGAAAATCTGATCGTGATATCGCATTAGAAGGTATCGACAAGCTGTCAACATTCTGGACAAGCCTCGGTGCACCAAGCCGTCTAGCCGATTATGACATTGGTGAAGATCAGCTGGACAAAATTGCCGACATTGCGGCGAAAGAAATGGAATACGGTGGTTTTGGTAACTTTATGAAACTTGGTCGTGATGACATTCTTTCTATTTTGAAAGCTTCTTTATAATCCTGCTTGCCGTTTCTCTCTATGAGAAACGGC
The DNA here is from genome assembly GCF_038613425.1 of Bacillus sp. FSL M8-0266. Taxonomy (NCBI): domain Bacteria; kingdom Bacillati; phylum Bacillota; class Bacilli; order Caryophanales; family Bacillaceae; genus Bacillus; species Bacillus sp. FSL M8-0266. Next base: position 2,915,010 of record NZ_CP152015.1, on the reverse strand, counting down.
TTTTTGCTATCGGAGTGACGATCACTTGATTTCAATAGCTAGTTCCGCTAAAGTGAAAGGGACAGAACTAACGTAATGGAGGGCTTACAAGCGATGACACATATTCAATTTGACTACTCAAAAGCGTTACCTTTCTTTCAAGAACATGAGCTTACATATTTAAAAGATTTTGTGAAGGTGGCCCATCATAATATTCATGAACAAACGGGTACAGGCAGTGATTATTTAGGCTGGGTTGACTTGCCGAAGCAATATGATCGCGAAGAATTTGCCCGCATTAAAAAAAGTGCAGATAAAATTAAGTCAGACTCTGATGTCTTGCTTGTTGTCGGAATCGGCGGTTCGTATCTCGGCGCACGTGCGGCGATTGAATTTTTGAACCACTCTTTCTATAACACGCTACCAAAAGGCAAACGCAAGACGCCGCAAATCATCTTTATTGGAAACAACATCAGTTCTTCTTATTTAACAGATGTGATGGATCTATTGGTAGACGCAGATTTCTCTATTAACGTCATTTCAAAATCTGGTACAACAACAGAGCCAGCGATTGCGTTCCGCATCTTTAAAAAGCTCCTCATTGAAAAATACGGTGCCGAAGAAGCGAAAAAACGTATTTATGCAACAACTGATAAGGCACGCGGTGCATTGAAGACATTAGCAACAGAAGAAGGCTACGAATCATTTATCATCCCTGATGATGTAGGTGGACGCTATTCAGTCTTAACAGCAGTAGGTCTATTGCCAATCGCTGTGAGCGGTGCAGACATTGATCAGATGATGGAAGGTGCGGCAAAAGCAAGCGAAGACTTCGCTTCATCTGAGCTTTCTGAGAATGCGGCATACCAATATGCTGTCGTCCGTAATGTCCTTTACAATAAAGGCAGAACGATTGAAATGCTGATTAACTATGAGCCAGGACTGCAATACTTTGCAGAATGGTGGAAACAATTATTCGGTGAAAGTGAAGGGAAAGATGAAAAAGGAATCTATCCTTCATCTGCGAACTTCTCAACAGATCTTCATTCACTTGGTCAATATGTTCAAGAAGGAAGAAGAGACTTGTTTGAAACAATCGTTAATGTAGACAAGCCTCGTCATGAGCTTGTCATCGAAGCAGAAGAACAAGACCTTGATGGCTTGAACTATCTAGCAGGAAAAACGGTTGATTTTGTTAATAAAAAAGCATTTGAAGGAACGATGCTTGCTCATACAGATGGAAAAGTACCGAATCTGATCGTCACAATTCCTGAGATGGATGCTTATACATTCGGATATCTCGTTTACTTCTTTGAGAAAGCATGCGCGATGTCTGGATATCTACTAGGCGTCAATCCATTCGACCAGCCTGGCGTAGAAGCTTATAAAGTGAATATGTTTGCTTTATTAGGAAAACCAGGCTTCGAAGAGAAAAAAGCCGAACTTGAAAGCCGACTGAAACAATCATAAGAATGAAAAGCACACCTTTGAAGGGTGTGCCTTTTTTATTTTCTCACGGTTCCTGTGCAAGCCTCCTTACGCTCTGTACATAGAATAATGAGTAGAGGAGGGTGAAACATGAGAACGAATCATATTTACATTCACGATATTTCTGGCCAGGCAATCGTCAACTTTGGCAATGTCGGACGCATTTGTCCTATGAGTGCTACGAAGGAAACATCAGGTTCCGTCAGTGCGAACGAGACGAATCAATCATCCAATCAAAACTTATTTGATGCCACTTTTTCAAACAATGTACAAATCACGAGAGATAGATGTATGAATTCTTCTCTTTAACGAAACCTATTAGACAAAAGGAGGGTTTCGTATGATTCATGTACCATCCAGGCTGCCTGGTGAAAGCTTTTCACTTTACCATTTAGAAGAGACGATGAAGCCGCTCGGTTATGTTATTAATGGTAACTGGGATTACGATCACGGATACTTTGATTATAAAATTGATAATCGTGATGGCTATACTTTTCTCAGAGTTCCTTTTACAGCCGAAAAGGGCCAGCTGGATCAGCCAGGCGTTGTGGTGAAACTGGGAGATCCATTTCTCTTAAAGCATGTCTATCAAGATAAGTTAGATGATCATGCGATGGTTGGAAATGTGGGAGCATCCTTTAACCAATTCCAAGAACCAAAAGAGAAAGATGGAGATGTATCAAAAGCTTATATTGAGATTGGCTTTTCGCTCGTCAAGGAATTAGAAGACGCACTGCTTTAAAGGCTGATTAGTTCATCCTCTGGATGAAGCTCATAATCAAAGGGAGGATTCATCATGGGTCCTTCTTTTTTTTGTACACCGACAATGATCACATGATGCTCTAAAAAATGATGGAGCGCTGTTAAGAATGTTTCTCCGGCTAACGAAGCTGGAACCGGTATGATGGTGATCTGTTTATGCAAGGTCATATGTCGTTTTTTCTTTAACGCTTTGAACTGTTCCTTTAAAAGAAAATGCTCGACCATTAAATGATTGACTGCATCAGAGGTATGAATGACTTGATTGGCGCCAGCCCGCTCGGCATTTTTCACGTAACGATCTGTTAAAATTTCAATTAAACAGTATAGAGAAGGGTTTAATCCTTTTGCTGCAAGTAATGTTAAAACACTCTGCATATCAGCTGTCACTTCATTCTCGTGCTGATCTGCGGTAATCATCAGTGCATCTGCACCTGAAATATTGGCTTTGCGAAGTGTGCCATCTTCTGTGCCATGTCCTTTAATAAAATGGACATTCTCTAAAAGCGGCCCTTCCTTCAAGGAGTCATCAATCAGCACAATCGGCATAGCTGGATCAATTGTTTGAAACGACTGAAGCAGTTTGTTCGTTTTCTCATTCCAGCCGACGATAATGAGATGTCCTTTTCCTTTAAAGGCGACCTTTCCTTCTACATAATGGTGCTGCTTGCTGAACACAGCGGCGGCAAGTGTGGCGAAATAAGCTGTGACAAAGCTTGCCCCGATCAGAATCAGCGCCATACCTGCGATTTGTCCGGGCATGGTTTGCGGCACAAAATCACCGTAGCCGACCGTCGCGACTGTAATGAGGGCCCACCAGATCCCATCAAAGATCGTATGATACTGCTTCGGTTCAAGTAAAACGATTAATTGTCCAAAAAAAAGAAGCAAGAAACAGATGATGATGGCAATTCGAAGATACAGTGGCCACCTTAGCCAAGCGATAAAGATACGATTTGATTTCATTGGACACTTCCTTTCAGGAAACTGCTAATGTCAGTATGCCCGATTGAGGAAACATTTTTTCATCTTCGTCATGTAGATCCCATATCTTAAAATAAGAGAGAAGAAGGAGGGAATGCGAATGTCGTTCGTTCAAAAGACCGTACTTCTTTTTATCGGCGCTCACTTTTTATCATCAGCTATGATCTTACTTGTGTTTGACTTAAATGCGGTGAATCATTTTATGAATGATTTTTCATGGCTGCACTTTTTTCAAAACCTATACGGAACGGTGACCTTTTATACAGCATGCTTAGGTGTGTTCTTCTTTTTCATTGGCGTGGTGATCCCCCTTAAAAAGACCTAGTGCTTTTTTCTGTACACGTTACATAAAAGTCATTAAAATTGTAAATAAATATATAAAATAAAAAGGAAGCTGATGAGCATGCTGTTTTTTTATTTTTTAACTTTTGCCGCATTGGGATTATCATTTTGGGCACAATTTAAAGTAAAGAATAATTTTGAAAAGTATTCAAAGGTTGAAGCATCCAGTATGAAAACAGGTGCGGAAACCGCTCGACATATTTTAGATCGCAACGGGTTATACGACGTGCCTGTTGAACCGGTAAGAGGAACTTTGACTGATCATTACGACCCGACGCAGCGTGTGGTTCGCTTATCTGAACCTGTGTACTACGGCCATTCCATTTCGGCCATTTCAGTCGCATCACACGAGGTTGGACATGCCTTGCAGCATCAGGAATCCTATGGTGCGCTTGTCTTGAGACATAAGATCTTTCCTGTCGTGAACTTTGCATCTGGTGTTGCCCCGCTTCTTTTCCTTGGTGGAATCTTACTTGGCAGCCTTAACTTAATCGGGCTTGGGATCATTTTGTTCTCAGCGGCTGTGTTCTTTCAGCTTGTGACATTGCCTGTCGAGTTTAATGCAAGTTCTCGTGCGAAAGATATCATTGTTTCAGAAGGAATCATTAGAAGCAGTGAAGAAAGAGGCGTGAACAAGGTGTTAAATGCTGCCGCTCTTACGTACGTCGCAGCAGCCCTTGTCTCCTTGTTTGAATTGCTCCGTTTTGTAATGATCTTCCTAAATGGCCGTAATGATTAATTGATGCCAGAGGAGGTGAGCCCTTACCATTGTTAGGTAAGGGTTTTTTTGTATATTTTAAACGTATTTTTAGTCATATTACTCATTGCTGCGACAGCATTTTTTGTTGTCACTGAATTTGCGATTGTGAAAATTAGAGGCTCTAAAATCAATCAACTGATTGAGAGCGGAGATAAGAGAGCCATTCACGTACAAAAGCTTATATCAAATCTCGACGAATATTTATCCGCCTGTCAACTCGGCATTACCATTACCGCTTTAGGCTTAGGGTGGCTGGGCGAGCCGACGGTGGAGCATTTTCTGCATCCACTGTTTGAGGATTTGGGGCTTCATTCCGCATTAACCGACATCCTATCGTTTATCATCGCATTTGTGATCATTACGTTTTTACATGTCGTTGTGGGAGAACTGGCGCCTAAAACGATTGCCATTCAAAAGGCAGAGGCGGTCAGCCTTGTGACAGCAAAGCCACTCATCTTTTTCTATAAAGTCATGTACCCGTTTATTAAAGCATTAAATGGATCTGCGCGAGGCATTGTGAAATTATTCGGTTTTCATTCTGTCAAAGAACATGAAGTGGCGATCAGTGAGGAAGAATTGCGTCTCATTTTATCTGAAAGCTATGAAAAGGGTGAGATTAACCAATCTGAGTACAAATATGTGAATAAAATTTTTGAATTTGATAACCGAGTGGCGAGAGAGATCATGATTCCTCGTACAGAAATTTCAGCCATAGAGATTGAACAGACGCTTGAAGACGTGACACATTATATGCTGAACGAAAGATACACACGCTACCCCGTCATTAAAGAAGACAAAGATCATGTGATTGGTGTCATCAATAGCAAAGATGTGTTTAAGGCGAGTTTCCTGAATCAAGATGTGACGATTGCAGACTTAATGCGTCCTGTGATACGAGTGATTGAAAGTACGCCTGTTCAAGAATTGCTCATTTTGATGCAAAAGGAACGAATTCATATGTCAGTGCTCGTAGACGAATATGGAGGAACAGCCGGGCTTGTTACAGTAGAGGACATATTAGAGGAAATCGTGGGCGAAATTCGTGATGAATATGATCAAGATGAAACACCTCATATCGTCAAAAAAGGTGACTTCCACTATGTAATGGATGGGAAAGCCTTGATTGATGAAGTGAATGATTTATTGGATTTAGCCATTGAGAATGATGATGTTGATACAATTGCTGGCTGGATGATGACACATAAATTTGATATTGAGATTGGAGATACGATTGAAGCAGAAGGCTGTGAATTTACCATCATAGATGCGGAAGACCATCATATTCGGACCATTGACATCAAAAAGGTCCACTTTTCCTAAAAACCTCGTAACACTTGACGAGGTTTTTTTACTTGGTAAACTTTAGGTGGGAGAATACCTTCCACCGATAAACAGTGATTGATTTCACATAAAAAGGGTATGGTTTTATAGAAATAACAAAAGGGAGCCGCTCATATGAAAAAAATCAATGTACAAACAGACAGACGCGATGAGATGATCGACGTGACGAACGAGGTCCATCAATATATTAAGGAAACAGGTATTCAAAACGGAACCGTCATCGTCTACTGTCCTCATACGACAGCAGGGATGACCATTAATGAAAATGCGGACCCAGATGTGAAACGAGATATGCTCCGCCGGCTTGACGAAGTCTTTCCGTGGGAACATTCGAAGGACCGCCATATGGAAGGAAATACAGCCGCACATATGAAAGCGAGCTATATGGGTGCCTCGCAGCATGTTCTCATCCATCATGGTGATCTTGTCCTTGGCACGTGGCAGGGAATCTATTTCTGTGAGTTTGACGGACCGAGACATCGCCATTTTTATATACAGGTGTCATCAAACGAGTAAGAGATGGGGGACATAAATGGGGGATATCACGAAATTACTGCAAATCAAATATGGGATGATCCAAGCACCAATGGCAGGAGGTGCCGTGACACCGCAGCTGGCAGCCGCTGTTTCGCAATGCGGGGGACTTGGCAGTTTGGCAAGTGGATATGTGCAGCCTGACCATTTGAGGCAGCAGATCAAACAGGTCAAACAGCTGACAACGGGCCTGTTTCAGGTCAATGTATTTGTACCAGAGCCAATTTCTGAAGTCAAAAAAGAGGATGTGGCTTTTTGGGAGAAGAGATTGCCAGCAAGACCAGTAGCTGATAGTCTGCCGAGCGAAGAGGAATTGTGGCATGATTTTGAACAGAAAATCAACATTCTTTTGGAAGAAGACGTACCGGTCGTTTCCTTTACCTTCTCTTGTCCAAATGAACAAACGATACATCGCTTAAAACAAAAGGGGATCTTTTTGATCGGAACCGCCACAACAAAAGAGGAAGCACTGCTTTTAGAGGAAAAAGGGATGGATGCCATTGTTCTGCAAGGAAGTGAAGCAGGGGGTCACCGAGGTACCTTTTTACCTGCAAAAGGAGATGCCCTGATGGGACTCTTTAGCCTGATCTCTGATGTCAAGACGCTCTGTCATGTGCCATTGATCGCCGCAGGCGGGATTACAGATCGAACAGGTGTGGCAGCCGCTCTAGCGCTTGGAGCGGATGCGGTGCAAATCGGCACACGATTTTTAGCCAGTCAGGAAAGTGCTGCGGCAGACGTATACAAAAAGGCGATTTTACAGGCAGAAAGCAGTGAAACAAAGATCACAAGGCTGTTTTCTGGAAAAAGAGCAAGAGGTATTGTGAATCAGTGGATGGAGGAAGAAAGACAGAATGAAGATAGGGTTCTTCCTTATCCGGTTCAGCATGTATGGACGACACCGATGCGAAAAGCAGCAGCTGCTGCGGGAAACCCTGATCAAATGGCTCTTTGGGCGGGACAGGGCGTCGGTCGTATTCACTCGATTTTAACCGTTGAGGAGATCATGCATGAACTGACGCACATATAAAATCATGTTGGGTGGTGTGAAAGGGTGGACATTTTAAAACATTCATACCGAAAAAAGGACAAATTGAATTTTGGTTTGATGAATTTCCGCACTCTCCTGCCATCCTTACGCCCATTCGTCATTACTATTTTGTTCGTTATGTAAAATGGAGCCGGCACGATCCGCCGGTCACAAGAAAAGACTTAGAAAAAATGGAGCTCCTTGCGAACACGATGCTTGGCACGCTGCAAGATTATCGAAAGCGCAAGGCATACAAAAGCGCAAGGCATACAAAAGCCCCTTGTCATAACCACTAGACAAGAGGCTTTTTTTAGCTGCCAAACATTTGCCTGAGATAAATCACATCCATCCGAGTAGTCTGCGGCAATAGATAAGCAGATTGAACAGCACCTGGCCGCCTTCTCTTATTCAATTTATCGATAATTTCTGCCGCTGTTAAAATCCCAAGTCCATGTCCGTAATATTGATCTTCACCTAAGTAAATCACATTTTCCCCGCGCCACTGTGACTGCTGATAGCTAAACTCTGGATTCTCAAAATATAAGCAATCCCCATAGATAAAGTCATTCCCGCGCTCTGTATAAATCGACAATGTATCATAATGCCAGTCATACAGGGTTAGACTGCGAAGCCTTCGGTTAAACTTCTCGTCTCCTACCGTTTGCAAGACGCCCATATAAAACACGATGACAATGGCGGTGGCACATTCAAATGCATATTGTGAGCCATTTTCAAAAATGTCTTTAATGCCTCTAGATGGTTCGACTTGATAGCGCAGCTCTAATGCCCCTGCTTCAGATACGCGCCAAAAGGCGTCATTTGCACGAGACCTTTGAAAGATGGCAAATGAGGCACCACTTTTATGCAAATCTCTTGCAGCATTCATAATGTTCGATCTCAATGTGACCTCAAATAACAAATCAGATGCTTGCCTGTAGCGGAACGTATCATTTGAGGCTTGTAACTGCATCAAAATGATCCGCTTTTGTCCTTCTAGCTGAAATGAAGCCAGCTGCTCATTTGTCACTGGCTGTCCTGAAAGGATAATCATATGAAAAGCGCCCCCTTTTGTATTAGCGTATGCAGGGTGCTTGGGCAATGAATCAATTTGTGTAAATAAACAAAAAGGCATCCTTTTTATTAGAAAAACATGAAAATAATATGAAGATGTCCGATATATAACATATCGTTTAAAAGGAGGAAAAACATGAAAAATGCACTAAAATGGTTGAAAAAACCATCGATTTCTAAGAGACTGATTATTTCATTTACTCTCGTTCTTGTCTTGCCAATTATTACACTCAGTACGATTTCATATCAGATTGCCAAAGAAGAATTAGATCATGAAATCATGTACGGAGCAAACACAAGAGTCAATGAACTGAATGATATGATCCAGCAAAAGCTTATGAATAAGGAAAACGCAGTAAAACTCTTTACTGAAACATCTACTGCTGCAGACTTTAAGAAGAACAACCAGGATGAACTGTATGAGCATTTCGAGATATACAGTAAAATCAATGAAGATGATGTGGTTGGATTTTATGCAGCAAGTAAAAAGCGTGATTTCATTCAGTTTCCTAAAGTAGACATGCCAAAAGGCTATGATCCAACAACGCGCGATTGGTATCAACTAGCTATGCAGGATGACAGTGGTAATCCAGTTGTTACCAACCCATACATCTCTGCTACAACAAATGGCATGGTTGTCACGATTGCCCAGCGTCTGAAGGACGGATCAGGAGCGATCGGAATTGACATTGATGTGCAAGACATTGTCGATAAAATAAAAGAGATTAAAATCGGACGTCAAGGATATCCAATTATTGCAAATAAAAACAAACAAATTGTGGCTCATCCAGAAGAAAAGTCAGGATCTAAGGTCACTGAAAATATTTCATCTATCCTTTACAGCGGAAAAGAAGGAACGTCAACTTATGAGAATAAAGGAGAACAAAAGCGTCTCGTTTTTGTGACAAATGATTTAACAGGTTGGAAAATTGCTGGAACGATGTTTGTATCAGAAACAGAAGAAGCAGCACAGCCAGTTTGGAATTCTGCCATTATTCTTTTAATTTCTTCTTTTATCCTTGGCGGTATTGCGATCTTCTTTATCGTTCGCTCCATCACAATTGGACTTCGAAAGCTTGTTGATTTCTCAGAAAAGGTGAGTGATGGTGATTTAACCGAAACCCTTGAAACCAAATCGAAGGATGAAATTGGAGATCTCACGAGAAGCTTTAGCAAAATGAGTGAATCCCTTCGTGACGTCATTCGAGCGGTACAGCAATCTGTCGACAATGTGGCTTCCGCTTCCGAGGAGCTGACGGCAAGTGCCAGCCAAACAAGTCAAGCAACCGAGCATATCACAATGTCGATTGAACAATTTTCAAACGGAAATGAAGCACAAAACGAGAAAGTCGAATCTAGTACGAATCAGCTTGTGGCAATGAATGAAGGATTACAAGGCATGTCACAAACGTCATCAGAAGTGGCTACTGTCTCACTTCAATCGACAGAGGCAGCTGGTCAAGGCGGTCGAATTGTTGAAAGCACAGCGAGCCAAATGAAACATATTGATACATCTGTACAAGAAGCAGAACAAGTCATGAAGCAATTAGAATATAAGTCTAAAGATATTACGAGCATTTTAAATGTCATTAACGGCATTGCAGATCAAACGAATCTTCTTGCGTTAAATGCAGCCATCGAAGCAGCTAGAGCAGGCGAATCAGGACGCGGCTTCTCTGTCGTGGCAGAAGAAGTGAGAAAACTAGCTGTCCAATCGGCAGACTCAGCGAAAGAAATAGAAAAACTCATTCAAGAAATTGTGTTAGAAATTGCTAAATCTCAAGATATGTTCAAAACGGTCAATCGAGAAGTACATGCAGGACTTGGTATGACAGAAGAAGCAAAAGAAAGCTTCCAGAACATTTATGAGGCGGCAGAAGGAATGTCGAAAAAACTGACGCAATTAAACGATACAGCCATTGATCTATCGAGCGGTTCGAAGCTAGTTTCACAAGCTATGCAGGAGATGCGCCAAGTCTCTAGAGAAAGTGCGGCGAACATTCAGGACATTGCGGCTTCTGCTGAAGAGCAACTTGCATCTATGGAAGAAATATCATCTTCTTCAGTGACACTATCTAATATGGCAGAGGAACTAAAAGAGCTCACAAGTCAATTTAAAATTGATTAAATAATGATGAAAAAATACCCAAAATTGTCTGGGTATTTTTTTTATATTTTAAACATCGTTTTCAGCCTGTAAAAATAAACCTTTCATCCGATAATAACTTTAGAGAAGTAAAGGGGGAAAGAGAAAATGGGGAAAATGATCCAATGGTTAAAAAAACCATCCATTTCAAAAAAATTAATTATGGCTTTTTTGGTAGTCCTTATCCTGCCAACCACTGCACTGACAATTAGTGCATTTTTTACATCAAAGACAGAGCTAGACAAACAGATTATGGGCAGTGCAATGAGTCAAGTCAATGCATTTGATACTTTAATCAATGAGAATATAGGAAATAAAGCAGATGCTGTGGCTCTGTTTACAGACTCACTCAAAGCGTCTAATCTCCAAGAAAAAAATAGAAATTCGACCATTAAAGAATTGCAGCAATTTGGAAAAATTAATGAAAAAGATGTTTCCGCTATCTATGCAGGCTCCGAAAAGGGATTGTTTATGCAATATCCTGTTCAAAAGATGCCTGATGGCTACGATCCGAGAGAGCGCCCATGGTATCAAGAAGCGCTCAATGCAGAAAACGGTAAACAAGTCATCACAAAACCATATGTAGCAGCCTCCACAGGCAAAATGGTCATCACCATTACTCAAAAAATGAAAGATGGTTCAGGTGTTATTGGACTTGATATGGAAATTGACACCCTGATTCAAAAGTTAAAAGAAATCAAAATTGGGCAAAAAGGTTATGCCTTCATCATGGAGAAAGATAAAACAGTTTTAGCAGATCCGACCCAAAAGCCAGGAAGTCAGGTCAATGAGAATCTAGCAAATATTATTTATAAAAACAAAGAAGGAAGCGGCAGCTACACACTCAAAGGAATAGATAAAAAGGTTGCGTATGTGACCAATGAATTAACCGGCTGGAAAATTGGTGGAACGATGCTCGTATCAGAAGTAGAAGATGCAGCAAAGCCCGTTTTCAATACAGCCATTATTGTGTTCAGTGTGACACTTATCGTAGCAGGTACCCTCATCTTCTTTATCGTCCGCTCTATATCTAAAAGATTATCCAACCTTGCCCGCTTCTCGAAAAAAGTCAGCGAAGGTGATTTGCGCGATAAGCTTCAGATCCAATCAGATGACGAAATTGGCCAAGTTGGGAAAGGCTTTAATACAATGATTGACTCATTAAGAACCCTCATTGGTGCCGTCCAAACCTCAGTCGAAAATGTCGCTTCTTCATCAGAAGAACTGACCGCCAGCGCAGGGCAAACAAGTAAAGCAACAGAGCATATTACACTAGCCATTGAACAATTTTCAAATGGAAATGAAAGTCAAAATGACAAAGTCGAATCCAGCTCAGAAGAGTTAGATGAAATGAACCGTGGCCTTCAGCACATGAATGAGTCGGCTGAATCCATTACTGCTTCATCGATCAAATCAACAGATATCGCAGGGGAAGGCGGACAGCTTGTCGAAAAAACCGCTTCTCAAATGAATGTCATTGATCAGTCCGTGAAAAAAGCAGAGAATGTCATCAGCGCTCTTGAAAGTAAATCAAAAGACATTACACAAATTCTAGGTGTCATCAATGGAATCGCCGACCAAACGAATCTACTTGCGCTAAATGCAGCAATTGAGGCAGCAAGAGCTGGGGAATCCGGCAGAGGCTTCTCCGTTGTAGCAGAAGAAGTAAGAAAACTGGCTGTTCAATCAGCCAATTCAGCGAAAGAAATCGAGAATTTGATTAAAGAGATCGTTCAAGACATCGATGTATCACAGGAAGTATTCACTGCGGTGAATCGAGAAGTTCAATCAGGCTTAAGCTTCACTGAACAAACAAGAGTCAGCTTCCACAATATTTTCGAAATGACAAAAGAAATTTCTGACCAGCTTCAAACAATGAATCAAACGGTTGTCCAGCTTTCAAATGGCTCTGCACATGTGTCAGAGGCTGTCCGTGAGATTGCAGACGTCTCACGTGAAAGCTCCGCAAACATTCAAGACATTGCGGCTTCAGCGGAAGAACAGCTGGCATCTATGGAAGAAATCAGCTCCTCCTCTGCTACGCTTTCATCAATGGCAGAAGAATTGCGTGATTTGATCAGCAAATTTAAAGTCGAATAGACATAATGAAGAGCCCTTCAGCTAGAGGGCTCTTTTTTAATTGAGTAAATCAAAAGAAATAGGTAATTTTACTTATTTTTATTTATATTCGAACATTAAGTCTTGAAAAATAATTCATATTACCTAAGAATAGAAGAGGAAGACCACAAATCATAATCCAAAAGGAGTATAGTCATGAAAAAAATCAACTTTTTTAAGCACTTTACAATGTCGAAGAAATTAATTACTGCATTCTTAGCGATTCTCCTAGTGCCAATTCTCGTATTGGCAGCATTTTCTTATGAAGTGGCATCAAAGTCTCTCAATGATGAGATTATGTCTAGTGCTGCAAATGGTGTTCAGCAATTAAACGAACTCATTAATAAAGATGTACAGCCTAAAATTGATATCGTTTCTTATTTATCGAAATCGGTGAAAAAGAGTGAATTGACTTCTAAAAACAAGGATTTACTCAAGGTGAAATTAGAGCAATTATCGGAAACAGATGAAGATGTAGTGGAAGTATTCATTGCAGATCAAAATGGTAAACTAACCGAATATTCCGAGATTCATAAAGGTAGTGCGGCGAGTGCAAAAAACGAACCGTGGTTTCAACAATCGATGGGAGATGAGAAACTCATCATTTCAGATCCTTTTGTCGACAAGTCATCAGATGACCTGCTCATCACAATATCAGAACAGTTAGCAGATGGTTCTGGTGTGATTGGAATCAATGTGCGCTTGAACACGATCGTGAAAGATACAAACAGTATCAAAATAGGCAAAGAAGGCTATGCGTTTGTCGCGACTCCAGATCAGCACTATGTTGCCCATAAAACAGACAAGCCTGGGGCGAAATTGACAGGTGATTTCATCACGAAATTGTATGATAAAAAACAAGGCAGTTTCAAATATGAATACAATGGACAGCCGAAGCAAATGTTCTTTGACACAAATGAAGCAACAGGCTGGAAGCTTGCTGGAACCATGTATGTGGACGAAGTCCATGAAGCTGCAAAACCAGTGCTCGACTTAACAATGATCATACTGGCAGTTGCGATTGCCATAGGCGGAATTGCGATTTATTTTATTATTAAATCGATCCGAAAGCCACTGATAGCACTCTCTGAATCGGCTGAGAAAATCAGTCAGGGTGATCTGACCCAGCACATTGAAGTTCGTACTCATGATGAAATCGGTAAGCTTGCGCAGAGCTTTAACGAGATGTCAGCTAAGCTGAAACAAGTCATTCAAGCTGTTCAGAATTCCATTGAAAATGTGGCCGCCTCTTCTGAAGAATTAACAGCAAGTGCGGGACAGACCGCTCAAGCGACTGAGCATATCACATCATCTATTGAACAGTTCTCAAACAGCAATGAACATCAAAATGATATGATCGAAAAAAGCTCAGTCCAGTTAAACGAAATGGATCGCAGCTTATCCCATATGGTCGATACGACCTCACATATGATGGAATCGTCGATTGATTCAAGCAAAACGGCTCAGGCTGGTGGAGAACTTGTTCAAAAAACAGCAGGGCAAATGCAAACCATCGAGCAGGCAGTGAAAGAAGCAGAGCTTGTTATTCAAGGCTTAGAGCAGAAATCAAAGGATATTACGAACATTCTGGGGGTCATTAACGGCATTGCCGACCAAACCAATCTCCTAGCTTTAAATGCTGCGATAGAAGCCGCTCGGGCAGGAGAAGCAGGTAGAGGTTTCTCTGTTGTTGCAGAAGAAGTTCGTAAGCTGGCAGAGCAATCCGGAAGCTCTTCAAAGGAAATTGAAAGCCTGACGAACGAGATTGTAGAGGAAATTGAAAAATCACAGAACATGTTTAAACAAGTAGCAGGTGAAGTACAATCTGGATTAAATATTACAGATGAAACGAAAATCAGCTTTGAGAAAATCACCGATAAAACATCAGAAATGACAGAACGAATGAAACAAATGAACGGAACGGCCAAAGAACTCTCGCATGGCTCAAATGATATTTCACATGCGGTGAATCAAATCAAAGAGCTTTCACGAGAAAGCTCCGCAGGCTTCCAAGATATCGCAGCATCCGCAGAAGAACAGTTGGCATCTATGGAAGAGATTAGCTCCTCCTCTGCTACGTTATCTCAGATGGCAGAAGAGCTAAGAGAGCTCATTAAACAATTTAAAATGTAAGAGTATAAGGAAGCACCTGACGTTTTGGCGTCAGGTGTTTTTCCATTCAATGCATATAATTTGGGTATTTTGGTCTTATTTAGACTTTAATAAGTTAAAAAAGTAAAGAACGTAGTAGTGCTTCCGATATATATACTATCTTACTAAAAGGAGTTTTCTTTTTTATGAAATTCATACAGTATTTCAGAAAGCCATCTATTTCAAAAAAGCTCGTATTCTCTTTCTTATTCATTCTTTTATGCCCAATCATTGTATTGGCATTCTCTTCATATCATACGGCGAGCACCTCCTTAAATGATCAAATCATGCAAAGTGCAAAGGAGAACGTCGAACAGCTAGATAAAAATATTACGAAGGTTGTGAAAGTGAAAACAGACGCAACCGATTTCTTTAGCAAATGGATCACGGAGAAAAAGCTTAAGCAAAAAGGCACGACAGATATTCAAGGGCGCTTTGAACAGTTCATGAGTATGAATGATGACACAGAAGGCATTTTTGTCGCTTCAAGTGATGGCAAAGTGTTTTCAAGATATCCTAACAAAAAAATGCCTGCTGACTATGTCGCAACGGAGCGGGATTGGTATAAAGACGGCTGGGCGAAAAACGGAGAGCTGTCTGTTTCAGCACCGTATCCAACAGCTTCCACAGGTACGCTTGTGGTCACCATCTCTAAAAAGTTAGAGGACGGATCAGGAGTCATTGCAATGAACCTAGACATTGCAAATCTAGTAAAAGAATCAAATAGCATAAATATCGGGAAACAAGGCTATGCCTTTATCGGAAGTCCGGATCGTACCTTTGTTGCCCATCCTACGAAAAAAGCTGGAACAAAATTATCTGGTGAATGGCTAGAAAAGCTTTATTCACAAGATGAAGGTTCTATGAGTTATATGTTTGAAGGAAAAGAAAAGCAAATGGAATTCACCACAAACAAAGCGACTGGCTGGAAAATTGTCGGTACGATGTTTGTGACAGAAGTAGAAGAAGCTGCACAGCCAGTCTTTAACATGGCCGCTATCATTTTAGCAGGCGCGCTCATCATTGGCGGGATTCTGATCTTCTTGATCATCCGTTCCATTACAAAACCACTATCTATACTTGTCTCTTCTTCAAAGAAAATCAGTGAGGGAGATTTAACAGAAAAAATTGATGTCCGGTCAAAAGATGAGATTGGACAGCTAGGCACAAGCTTTAATGAAATGAGTGAATCATTAAGAGATGTCATCCAAGCAGTACAAACATCTGTAGAAAACGTGGCTTCTTCATCTGAAGAACTGACAGCAAGCGCAGGTCAAACAACAAAAGCAACCGAACATATCACATCATCTATTGAAACATTCTCAAACGGAAACGAAAATCAAAGCGAAATGGTGGAGCAAAGTGCGGCTCATTTAAAACAAATGAATGAAGGTCTGAACGAAGTCGCAGAAACATCTAATGTCATCACAGCATCATCTATTCAATCAAGAACAGTCGCGGAATCAGGCGGACAGCTTGTGGAGCAAACCGTTGGCCAAATGAAGACGATCGACCATTCAGTGAAAGAAGCTGAAGGGGTGATCAACGGGCTAGAGCATAAATCAAAAGACATCACAAACATCCTAGGCGTGATTAACGGCATTGCGGATCAAACGAATTTACTTGCACTCAATGCTGCCATTGAAGCAGCACGTGCAGGTGAGTCAGGCAGAGGCTTCTCTGTTGTCGCAGAGGAAGTACGTAAACTTGCAGTTCAATCATCAGATTCAGCAAAAGAGATTGAAAAGCTTGTGAAAGAAATTGTATCTGAAATCGAAACATCTCAAAATATGTTCAAATCAGTGAATGAAGAAGTGAAGAATGGTCTTTCCATTACAGATCAAACGAAAGAAAGCTTCTCACAAATTAATCAGCAAACAGCGGAAATTGCTACAAGAATGAATGAAATGAATACAACAGTACGCGAGCTTTCAAAAGGATCTGAGCAAATTTCTAAAGCAGTGCATGAAATTGCAGATGTATCACGAGAGAGTTCAGCAAGCATCCAAGATATCGCTGCATCTGCTGAAGAGCAGCTTGCTTCTATGGAAGAGATTAGTTCTTCCTCTACGACTCTTTCCCAAATGGCGGAAGAATTACGTGATTTAATTAAAAAATTCAAGATCAGCGAATAAGATCAAGTGGTTCTCCTCAAGGGGAACCGCTTTTCTTTTTAAGAGGTCATCTCGTACAATAGAGGAAATCGAAAGAATAGGAGAGATGTTATGCGTTTATCAAATAAGAAGGTCATTGCGTTTGTCAGTGATGATTTTGAAGATTTAGAGCTATGGTATCCGGTTCTACGTTTAAGAGAAGAAGGGGCAACTGTGCATCTTGTAGGAGAAAAAGCAAATCATGAGTACACCGGGAAGTATGGTGTGCCGGCTGTATCTGATGCAGATTTTTATTCCATTCAAGCAGATGAATATGATGCTGTGCTTGTCCCAGGAGGATGGGCGCCAGATAAACTGCGCCGTTATCCAGAAGTGTTAAACATCGTTCGTTCATTTGATGAAAAGGCGAAACCAATCGGGCAAATTTGCCACGCTGGCTGGGTGCTGATTTCAGCAGGAATCCTGCACGGCAAAAAAGTGACAAGTACACCTGGTATTAAAGATGATATGACAAATGCTGGAGCGGACTGGTTTGATGAAGCAGTCGTCACAGATGGTCACCTCGTCTCGAGCAGACGTCCGCCGGACCTTCCTCCATATGTGAAAGCATTTGCGGATGTGTTAGCGGCAACATAAACAATGGATCCACAACAAAAAACAAAGGGCGAACTTGCACATCATGTTCGCCCTTTGTTTATCATTTCATGCCCATTCATTTTATCTATCGGCAGGAAACCTCACGCCCATTTGTTTTCTCGCCTCGTCCATGACGGACATGGTTTGAACAGATAAGGCAAATGTATTGACCGGAGACTGAATCATTCCTTCCTGAATACACTCAATAAAATGACAGATTTCATAATACATGGCTGGCTGATCATCTTTGAGAGAGATGTCGGTATGGTGTCCTTGCCGATCATGGATCGTGATATGCGAAGGACGGTGGAATTGATCAATCACCATCGTCGCATCCTCTCCTTGAATTTCCGCAGATAAATGAGACGTTGAAATTTTAGAATGAAAAAGGAGTGCTTGATGCCCGTCATATTGTAAAAGGACAGAGCCGCTCCCATCTACACCAGAAGAAAGCTTATAGCCTCTTGCGGTGATTTGATTCGGCAGACCAAATAAATAGACCACCGGGTAGACGAGATACACACCGATATCCATTAAAGAACCATTGGATAATTCAGGCTTAAAAGCATTTGGAATCTCGCCATTTCGGTAGGCATCGTATCTTGAGGAATATTTACAGTAATGAGCGACCACTTGCCGAATGGGTCCGAGCTGATCAAGATGCTGTTTGATTTGAAGGAAGTTGGGCAGAAATGTCGTTTTCATCGCTTCCATCAAACACACTTGATGTTTTTTCGCTGCAGCAATCATCTCTTCCACTTCTTTTCGGCGAGAGGCGAATGGTTTTTCGCATAAAACGTGCTTTTGGTGCTCCATCATCAACATGGCCTGCTCCTTATGAAGGGCATTTGGACTCGCAATATACACGGCATCAAACGCATCACTTTCTGCCATTTGATGTAAGTTCGTGAAAACTGTATCAATACCGTATTTTTCGGCAAATGCCTGGCCTTTTTCAGCGGACCGTGAATAGACGGCTGTACATGTAAAATCAGCTACTTCTTCACCGGCCTGTAAGAATCGATCTGTAATCCAGTTCGTTCCGATGACAGCAAATCGAATCATGTCGTTCCCTCCTTCTACTTTTCTCTGATTATACATCCTTTGAAAGCGTTTGTATGAAAGAACATTCTTTTTATTGAAAAGCGGATGAAACCTTTATATAGGCTGATGCGTCTTACATAAAGGATATAAATGTACGAAAAGGGGTAGTTTCTTCCTTCATTCGGGTAATACTCTGATAGAAGGGAGAGGAGGAAACGACCATGAAGCGCGTCCTGCATATAGGAAGTACATACGTCTTTGCGCTTTTATTCATAGCAGCCGGTATTTTTCATGTGATAGAGCCGAGCGGCTTTGCCCGTATGATGCCAGGCTGGCCATATCCATATGTAATGGTCTATGCGACGGCATGCTTAGAATGGCTGCTTGCTGTCTTGCTGCTTTTGCCAAATGTCAGGATCGCAGCAGCAAAAATCATTGCTGTCTATCTTGTCCTCATTTTCCCTGCAAACTTATTTGCTGCACGAGAGGGAATTCCATTTCCAGGTCAAGAAAGCACAGAGCAGTCTTTGCTATGGATAAGACTGATAGGACAGCCAATTCTGATTGTATGGGTGATGTCCATTGCAAAATGGGAAAAAAAGCTGAAACAATGACCACCATATCATGATCAGGTAGTGTACAATTTATTCATAAATAAGCCCGAGTTTGGAGGAACGATATGAATTCTATGCAAATGTGGAGCAGTCGATTTAGAAAATTTTTTCTTGATAACAAGTTTGTTCTCTTTTTACTCGTCCTGCTATTAATCGGATTGAATATCCTTGTTTTCATGAAAACATCCTTTATTTTCACACCGCTCATTGTACTCGTCAAAACCATTGCCTTACCGATTATTTTAACGGGGGTCGTGTATTATTTATTAAATCCGATTGTCAATTTGTTAGAGAAGTTTAGAGTCAAACGGATCTTTTCGATTTTGCTTTTATATATTGTCATTATTGGCATTATTACAGTGACGATCGTGTCTATTATTCCGTTTTTACAAGCGCAAATGATGAGTCTGTTTCATAATCTTCCGAAATATGTTGATACGGTAGAAGATCAGATTAGACAACTAACGGGAAGCAACTTCATTAATCAAGCGCAAAAAGCGATGAATTTTAACGTTTCTGAATTGGTGAGCAAAGCGTCAAGTCAAGCGACGAAAATTTTGGAAAGTACCTTTACCGGAGTGGGGACATTCTTAGGGGCGCTCACTGAAGTCATCATCTCGATCGTGACCGTTCCGTTCATTCTGTTTTATTTATTAAAAGACGGCAAAAAATTACCTGACTATTTCTTGAAATTTATTCCGAATAAGTTTAGAGAACATACACATATCGTGCTTCACGAAATGAACCATCGCCTGAGCTCTTATATTCTCGGACAGATCATTGTCAGCTTTTGTATAGGTGTTCTTCTTTTAATTGGTTATATGATCATTGGGTTAGACTATGCCTTTTTGTTAGCTATCATTGCGGCATGTACAAGTATTGTGCCTTACCTTGGTCCAACGATTGCCATTACACCAGCGATTGTGATTGCCCTTGTTACGTCACCAATTATGCTGCTCAAACTAATCATTGTCTGGACAGTTGTTCAGCTCATTGAAGGGAAATTTATCTCACCTCAGGTCATGGGGAAAAACCTTCATATCCATCCAATCACGATTATCTTTGTTCTCTTAACAGCAGGTAAATTGTTCAGCGTAGTCGGCATTATTGTTGCGATTCCGACATATGCCGTCCTGAAGGTCATCACGACCCACTTGTTTGATTGGTTCAAAATGCGATCCAATTTGTATAAAGAAGAAAAGGTTTAATGTCATAATCTTTTTTTGAAAAAAATATAGTATCATAAAGACGAGCTTTCGATGAAGGAAGCTTGTCTTTATGCGGACATAGATGGTTGCCTGTTCAAAAGATCAGAATTGAAAGGAAAGAAAATCATGAATCTATGGGATTTATTCGTGGCACTGGTTTTAGGAATTGTCGAAGGATTAACAGAGTATGCACCTGTCTCGTCTACAGGTCACATGATCATTGTCGATGATCTATGGTTAAAATCAAAGGAAATCATTACGCCAGAGGCGGCAAACACATTTAAAGTCGTGATTCAGTTAGGCTCTATTTTAGCTGTCATGATTGTGTTCAAGGATCGGATTTTGAACTTGTTAGGCTTAAAGAAAAATATTACTGAAGAACAAAAGCGCAGCGGGCATAAGCTGACCATTGCTCAAATTGCAGTAGGACTCGTCCCAGCCGTCATTTTAGGATTCTTATTTGAAGATTATATTGATAAATACTTGTTTGACGTGAGAACAGTTGCTGTCGGTTTGATTTTAGGCGCAGTGCTGATGCTTGTCGCTGACTGGATCAATAAACGTAAAACAGAAACAAGCTCTGTCGATAACATGACGTACAAACAGGCGCTTTATATCGGACTGTTTCAATGTTTGGCGTTATGGCCAGGCTTCTCTCGCTCAGGTTCAACAATCGCAGGTGGTGTTATTCTTGGTTTGAATCACCGTGCGGCAGCTGACTTTACATTTATTATGGCGATGCCGATTATGGCGGGCGCAAGCTTCTTAACACTTGTGAAAAACGCCGAATATTTAACAACAGACATGCTGCCATTCTTTATCGTCGGCTTTGTGAGTGCATTTGTTGTGGCTCTCTTTGTTGTTCGATTCTTCCTAAAACTGATCAATAAAATCAAGCTGGTGCCTTTTGCAATATACCGAATTATCCTAGGTGTGATTTTATTTATCCTATTCATGTAATGCTGAAAACTACTATTTAACTACTCTTTAAAAAGAGTAGTTTTTTTGTTATTCCAACTCTTTTAAACAGTAAAATCACCCTCTTAATTGGTAGAAAAAGAAGTTTTTTCATAAATTAGTGTTTAAGAGACAAGAGAAGGGGTAGTACATAAACATACCAATTAAAGGAGGAGTTAGAAATAATGAGAAAAACAAGCAAATTTTTTGTTAGTTCTGTGATCGCTACGTCAATGGTTGCTGCCCCTCTATCTCTTACGACTTTTGGTCAAACGGCTGAAGCTGCAACGACAACAGGTGTTGATGGAAGTGTCTCTATTGATCCAGTAGCCATTGCCGATAAAATTGAACAAGCAGTAAAATCATCTCAAAATCGTGATGGGTTCGTTAAAAATGCAGCTTACAGCGCCTTCTATGAAGCAGGTCAAAACTATAACGTCGTAGTCCAAAACTTAAGCCAAGACCATGACTTTAGCGGACTGAACAATGTGGTTTACTATGATAGTGTTGAATATGATGGTATTACGTTTGGTATTTGGGTATTCGAAGATGGGACGTTCGTCAATAATGGAGACGGTGGCTATATTAACTGGACATTTGTTGGTAGCTTTGACCGTGAGGAAGGAAGCGGCACTGTCGACTTCCATAAAAGATTCTAATCTTATTGTTAAAAGTCTGCCGATTCACCGGCAGACTTTTTTTATAACGCACATTCTTCTATGTCAAAACCTAAATCTTCAATGATATGATGATCCATTTGGACTTGCTGACCTTTTGTTGTCAAATAATCGCCTACGAAAATGGAATTTGCCGCATAAAGGGCAAGCGGCTGAAGCGTCCGTAAATTGAACTCTCTGCCTCCAGATACTCGAATTTCCTTGGTTGGATTGACAAACCTCATGAGTGCCAACACTTTCAATGCTTTGACCGGATGTGTTCGTTCTTGATGCTCAAGTGGTGTTCCTTCAATTGCATGAAGAAAGTTGACTGGAATAGAATCCGCATCAATGGCTCTGAGCGCAAAAGCCATTTCGACAATTTGCTGGTTGGTTTCACCCATTCCAATGATAACCCCTGAGCAAGGTGACATGCCCGACTGTTTGACCTCCTCAAGGGTCGACAAGCGGTCATGATATGTATGAGTTGTCGTAATGTGAGCATGATGATCTTGATGTGTATTGATATTGTGATTGTACCGATGAACCCCTGCTTCCTTCAGCCGCTTCGCTTTGTCTTCATTTAATAACCCAAGACATGCACACACCTTCAAAGGCATGGTCTCAGTGATCTCTTTTACTGCTGCCGTCACCTCGTCTAATTCTCTGTGAGAAGGTGCTCGGCCGCTCGCGACAATACAATAAGTCCCCGCTTTTCTCTTGAGCGCCTCACGCGCGCCAGCCACAATCGTTTTTTGATCAAGCATTGTATATCGTTCAACCGGTGCTTTAGAAATGATCGACTGTGAACAATAACCACAGTTTTCAGGACAATAACCGCTTTTTGCGTTAAAAATCATATTTAATTTCACCTTATTTTGAAAAAAATGAAATCGTACTTGATAGGCTGCATGCATGATAGATAATAATTCTCTATCGTCAGCTTCAAGAATATCTAGACCTTCTTGTAGCGTGATCCGTTCATTTTTCAGCGCTTTCTCTGCTATCGCTTCCCAAGACAAAGACATTGGTTTTCCCATCATAAGCTCCTCTCATTATGTTAACTTATTTTTATTAAAAGTTAACATAATGGATAGTCGTTGGCAAGCATTGGATAAATGAAGTCTACAAAAATACTTGAAGACACACAAAAAGGCGATGATCATGAAGTCATCGCCTTTTTATATGTAAAGCTTTATAGCTTATCGAACAGTAATATAGTTAATCACAAGCTCGCCTAGTGAATTATAGTAGGAAACTGTGACAGAACCACGTTGTACGGCACGAATCCAAGTGAAGTTCGGAGCTGTTTGATCTAATTGAATGGCATATGTTGCGCCTGACACAGAAATTTGACTTGCTGGAAGAGAGACGGCGATTGAAGAACCTACAGTAAGCGTACGGTTCACTGTAATCACTTTATTCATAATAGGAGCTTTTGCTATAACTGGTTCTTTTGGCTGTGCAGCTGCATGAGCCCCTTCAGTTTGAGAGAACGTAAGAGCACCTAAAGCAGCTAAAGACAGTGTACAAGCTTTCATTAATTTTTTCATCGGTAACACTCCTTTTTTTGGTATATACATATATTAATAATAATAGTATTATATGTCAATTAAATATGTGAAAAAAAGAGTATTTATGGTGAAATTTGTCACATATTATTCATGGGTCGTCTCTTTTTTCGGGGAAAAAGAGACATAAAAAAAAGCTGGGCGTATCCCAGCAATGTAAAGCTTTATGAAAAGAGATGATCAATCGTCGTCTCGCTGTTTTGGCTGACGGCCTTTTTGCTTCTCTTTTTCTTTAATGTAGTGAATAAAATCGATGGTTTGTCTTCGTGCTTCTTCGGAAAAATCGGAGGCAGCCTTAAATGCAATTTGCAAATCAGGATCGTCTGCAAGGTCGGCATCAATTCCGCCTTTGTCCTTACCTGTGAGAAGATAGTCCGTTGAGACCCCGTATAACTCGGCGATTTTCACAATCATTTCACCGTCGGGCTTTCTCAAGCCATATTCCCAATTTGCATAAGTGGACATCGCCTTTAATCCGAGTTTTTTAGCAACCGTTGACTTGCTCCATCCATGCTTCTCTCTTAATTCAGTTAAAATCTTTCCAGTCAAATTATCCATTGGAAACACCTTTTTTCATGTTATGAGTAAATTTTATCATGAATTACACGGTAAAGATAAATAATTACACAAAAAGAATAAAAAAATGATTGACTTACTCGTTTTGTGTATATTATCATAATGAATATAACTTACACATATTGAGTAAGAGGTGGAAAGATGAAACTTGAAAATTTACGAGAAGAACGCATTTTACAAGGAAAAACACAAACCTATATGGCGAAAAAGTTAGGGTATAAGTACACGAGCGGCTATGCAAATATAGAAATGGGCAGAACGAAGACCAGCTTAGAAATAGCAAAGCATATTGCAGATTTGCTAAATAGGGGTGTTCAAGAGCTTTTTTTTGATCAAAAGTTACACAAAATGAGTAATTCTTTAAAGGAAAAGCACTTCTTTGAAAAGGAGAGACAAACAAAATGAATATTGAACATCCAATGGTAGCGCAGATGAATGACTTTGGATATCCAAAAAGCTACTGGTCATATGACATGACACGTTATGGGTATCAAGCAGAGATTGAGGAAAGTCTGGAGGGATTTGAAGAAGATGAAACATCAGATGACGTTTGATGCCAGAAAGGAAGCGCAGCTTTGTTTAGTCCAAGCTGGCGGCTGGATGACCTTTCATCATCAGAAACCGGTGTTTGTTTTTTCCACATCAGAAGACAAGCAAACATACATGACCCTCTTGGCGGAAAAGGTCGCTGAAGCAAAAAAGGAGGAATCAAGACGACATGAAACGATGGAAGAAAATCATGGTAATCCTCAAATGCTTGCTCAAAGCGAGTAAAAACGAACAAAACATCCGTCAGTGGGAAAAGGATGACGGGAGATCATAACATGGTCATCCATTTCATTATTGAGGCAGAGTTTTTGTTAACAAAAGATACATTGATAAAAAGAATACGAGCAGCAGCAAAAGCGCAATGCCCGCATAAAATAAAAGACGCACTATCACTCGAGATTCGTTTATTTGACGACATGCCGCTTGACATAGCTGACTGTCAAATCAAGCGTACATATGCAGAAAAAGGTTTGATACGTCCAGTGAACGTCAGCATCTTTCAGCCCCGACTACACCATATTCAAGAAGCACTTCATTCTATTGCGGATAGGGCCCCTCTACAGATTGTCGATTTAAGAGTTTCCCAGTTTTATAGTATGCGTCCAAGAATTGAAATCATTTTAAATACGATAGGTGATGGCACGAAGTCCTCACCAATTAAGGAGACAAGCATATGAACGAGCCAAAACAATTATTCATTCAAGAAAACCAGACATTTGTCGGTGAGATGGAAACAGGAAAAATTCAAGTCATCGTGTTAGATGGGAATGTAGGAACAGCTTATCAGATAGATGTACCTGAACATGGAAAAACCATTATCCAAACGGCAAAAGGTCATTTTGCAAGAGTAGACCACGAGATTGGTTTTAAAATCAGCTAGATCACTGAACAGATCACAACATCATACGTCCAAGACGGAAAGCCTGCGGACACTGATCAAGACCCTATGAAAAGGGGACTGATTGGTGTCCGTTTTTTATTTTCTTAAAAAAGGGAGAGAGCCAATATGCAAGATTTACTTATCGAATACAAACGAGCATTAAAGGATGCTAGAAAAAGATATGAACCATATAGAGAAAAAGAAGACAAACAGCTGTCAGATCAAGAGAAGCATGATAAAAAAATTATCGCTAGTATGGTCAGCGATCTCGAATACGTCGTGGAATGGCTTCAAATTGGCAGACAGCCAGGCGCACGCAGAGGATTAGACAGACGTTCAGTCTATCAGCGCACCATTCTAGCAAATCCAGAAGTGTTAGAGGCTTTATCACATGAATATACACTCATCCAAGAAAATGAAAAAGAAGTCAGTGAGCGGGACAAGAAACGAATTGACGAAGCCTTGTCCGTTTTAACGGATCGAGAAAAGGACGTATTCTTCATGCACACAACACAAGGATTATCGTTTAGCGAGATTGCGATTATGCTGGATGTGAAAAAAGGAACTGTCCAAAAACATATGGAGAGAGCTCGGACAAAGATGTCCAAAAAAGTACAAGAACGCCTATTCGAAGCAGCTGAATAGGCGTTTTTTCTTTTACAAAATAAATGGAGCAACACTTGTCTTACAGTTGCCACCTATAGTTAGAAAGACCAAACGGATGTTTGCTAGCCCTACACAAATGATTCCTTCACAGAAAATCGTTCGAATTAAAAGGAGGCGGCAGGTGAATGTAAATGAAAGATAAACGGATAGAAGCCAAGCAAGATTATATGAAAGGGATGACGTACCAGCAAATTGCTGATCATTACAATGTCTCGATCCATACCGTGAAATCATGGAAAAGACGATACGGATGGCAAAGGCAAAAAGGTTCGTCAAAGCAGGCACACTCGATCTTCAATCAGTTTCTTTCAGATGAAACAATTGAAATCATGGAGAAAATGAGCGGGCGTACATCGCTTGATTTAATCTGGGATCAAATTCAAATTCAATATGCTGCCATTATTCGGGCGCAGCGCATCATGTATGTGTCAGATCAAGATGACATGATCAAAGAGCTGAAAAAGGCGGCATACATGCCTTCTTCATTAGAAGAAACAGTAGAAGGCATTCAGCCAGAACAAGAAATCAGCACAGAAGAATATTCGTTTCAATTTTCATGGGATCGGCATGCCACCTTTTTAAATGCCCAATCCCGTGCAATGGGAGAGCTCAGGCGTCTCATTAAACAGTTTGAAGAGCTTGCACATGCGAAGGATGAACGAAGATTAAGGCTAAAGCAAATTGAACTGACCATCGAAAAAACAAAAAAAGCAGTGCGCGAAGAAAAAGAGGAAGATCTTCACATCATGATCAAGCGAAAAGAGGATAACTCATGACGTCATTGATTGAAAAAGAAGTCAATCCTCACTTTGAACATTTTCTATTCGATTGGAATCAAAAGTTTCAATTTTTAGTAGGCGGCTACGGCTCCTCGAAAAGCTATCACATTGCGTTAAAACTCATTTTAAAGCTGCTGGAAGAAAAACGGACAGCACTTGTCATTCGAGAAGTATATGATACGCACCGCGAAT
This sequence comes from Bacillus sp. FSL M8-0266, assembly GCF_038613425.1. NCBI lineage: Bacteria > Bacillati > Bacillota > Bacilli > Caryophanales > Bacillaceae > Bacillus > Bacillus sp. FSL M8-0266. The sequence continues at coordinate 2,887,865 of NZ_CP152015.1, read as the reverse complement.
CAACCTTTTCTCTCTTACAAGAGATCGTCAGCGATCTTGGCATCGATCATGTGGTGAAGTGCCGCAGTTCGCCGCTTGCCTTGACGTTTCGAAATGGCAGCAGCATCTTATTCAAAGGGCTGGACAAGCCTGAGAAATTGAAATCGATTAACAACATCTCGATGATTTGGATTGAGGAGTGTTCAGAGGTTTCTTATGAAGGCTTTAAAGAGCTGCTTGGAAGATTGAGGCATCCGTCCTTACCGCTTTATATGATGTTATCGACCAATCCTGTTGGTCAAGATAATTGGACGTACAGACATTTCTTTCGAGATGAACAGCTGAAGCGATTTGTCCTAGATGACGAAACCTTATACAAAAAACGCACCGTTGTGATCAAGGATACGTACTATCATCACTCCACAGCGGAAGATAACCTATTTCTCCCTAAAAGCTATGTGAAACAGCTGGATGAGCTGAAAGAATACGACCCAGACCTCTATCGAATTGCGAGGAAGGGCTATTTCGGCATCAACGGCACAAAGGTTTTTCCTCAATTTGAGGTGAGAAGTCATTCTGATGTATTAGAAGCCATTCAGCAGATTGACCGGCCGCTAAAACGAGCAGGCATGGATTTTGGATTTGTTGAATCATACAATGCGCTCATTCGATTAGCCGTCGACCATGAAAAAAAGTACTTATATATTTACTGGGAATATTACGACCGCGGGAAAACAGATGATGAAACAGCTGTTGACCTAAAAGAGTTCATTGAATCAAAGGAACTCATCAAAGCCGATGCAGCCGAGCCTAAAACCATTCACTATTTTCGGCAGCGTGGATTTCAAATGGTGGCAGCACATAAGTTCCAAGGCTCTCGTTTGCAGTATACGAAAAAGATCAAACGGTTTAAAAAAATCATTTGCTCTGATGCTTGTCCGTACACAATCTATGAACTTCAATCACTGACCTATAAGGCAGATAAGGATGGACGTTTAGAGGAAGATACATTTCAAATCGATCCGCACACATTATCAGCGATCTGGTATGCGCTGGATGATTATGAAGTGACGGATTTGAAACAGACCGCCTCAGAGCGTGTCCGTCCAAACAGAGAGAGGAGGTCCATACAATGAAACAATTGAAAGCAACGATTATGAAGGCAAACATGTCTGATCATACAAAACAAATGTATGCAGATGAATTTTCCTATGAAAAAGATGACATTGTTCCCCCTCCTTACAACATCAATGAATTAAAAAGCATGGCAGAATATTCAACCATTCTTCAGCAATGTATTGATGCGTACAAAACGAATATTTTAGGCTTTGGATTTGGGGTGGAATACGCCTTTGACTTTAATGCAGAAGGTGTAAAACCGGCAAAAAAGAAAGCCGCAGAAAAGGAATGGACAAGACTTGAAGAGTTTACGAAGTACATGAACTATGATGAGTCCGCTGATGTGATTCTTGGCTATGTCCTCGAAGACCGAGAGAAAACGGGCAATGGTTTTTTAGAGGTGCTGAGAGATGGACAAGGAAAGCCGGCCGGAATCGAGTATTTAGATGCGCTTCATATCCGCATTTGCAAGCTTAGTGAGCCAGTCGACGTCGAATTCAGGTACACCGAAAATGGCGAAATGAAGACAATGAATCGAAAGAAACGATTCCGTAAATATGTACAGGTAATCAACGAAAAGAAAGTCTTCTTCAAGGAGTATGGTGATCCGCGCATTTTGCACTGTGAAACAGGCAAGTACGATGACACTACACCAGAGCCGCTTCGCGCAACAGAAGTGATTCATTTTAAAATTGGCAGTGGAACGTATGGGATTCCCCGCTGGATTGGCAACATCGTCAATATGTACGGAGCACGCAAGGCAGAGGAGCTGAACTATCTTTATTTTAAACAAGGGCGGCATGTACCAGGTGCCATCATTGTCGAAAATGGCATGCTGTCAGAATCCTCTTATCAGCAGCTTCAAGATTATATGGACGATATTGAAGGATCTGATCATGCACATAAATTTCTATTGCTTGAAGTTGAAGGTCTGCCGACAGAAAAAGGGTTAACGGGAGAAGAAGATGTCTCAAATGTCAAAGTAAACTTCAAATCTCTAGCTGAGATCCTGCAAGAAGATGCGCTTTTTTTAGAATACGATGAAAAAACAAGAAACAAAATCCGCTCTGCGTTTCGCCTTCCGCCAATTTACACAGGTGAGTCTCAAGACTATAACAAAGCGACAGCAGATACAGCGCGTAAAACAACAGAAGAGCAAGTATTTCAGCCGGAACGTCATCTCATCACAGGAAAACTCAATACTCTTTTCCTGCCGGATCTTGAAATTTGGCATGTCCGTTTTCTATTAAATGGTCCTGATTTTAGAGACCCATTAGAGATTGCCAAGGTACTGACACCATTTATTCAGGCGGGAGCAGTGTCACCAAACGATTTGCGCGATCTAGCAGGAAGAATTCTCGGAAAAACGCTAGAGGAATGGCCTGAGGAACTGTATCACCGCCCTTTAGAAAGCCGCATGAAATCAGCTGAAGAAAAGCCTCAACCAGAGCCGGACCAGCTGACGAAATAAACAGAAGCGAGTGCGCTTTTTTGAAAGGGGGTGAACATATGCCAAGAGAACTAAAAAACGCTAAAATTACGCATGTTTCCTACGTGGACAAAGCAGCGAACAAGAAGAAATTCTTTCTGATGAAAGCAAAGAAAAAGCGGCCTGACTTTCAAAAGGAGGTCAGTGTCCTGACAAAGGCAGAAGATGCTCATCGCCTCGTGTACGGAGTCGTGTATGAGCCGAATACGCCTGATGCACATCAAGACTTTATGACAGCCAAGGAAATTGAAAGAGCGGCACACGGCTTTATGAAGGATGCCCGTCATATTGACAAGCAGCATGATTTTCAGGATGGTGTTGGCGAAGTGGTTGAATCATATATTGCTCCGGCTGATGTTGAAGTGGGAGGGGAGCTGATTCGCAAAGGATCTTGGGTGCTTGTGACAAAGGCTTCCCAAGAGATTTGGGATCAAATTCAGAAAGGCCACATTACAGGCTATTCAATGGCTGGAACGGCGGACATCGTCGCCATAGAAGAACAAGATCAGCTTCTATCTCAAGATACAAATGAGAGAGGGCTTTTTTCTTTGCTGAAAAATTTCTTTTTAAAAGAGGAAGGTGCAAACATGTCACAACCATTTTGGAACGTTTTAGACCATCTGCTGGAAACCTTACAGTCAAGTGATGGTGATGAGGCGGAAGTAAGAGCTGCCTTAGAACAGCTCATTCCAATCATGCAGGACATCCTGAAGACAGAGGATGTACTTCAAACGATTGGTGAAAGGCCAGCAGACGTACAAAAAGAAGAGGCCGCTTTGACGACGGATCAAGTACGAGAGCTCGAAAAAGCAAAAAAGGCCATCGAAAACGTCTTGCAGCAGGCTGAACAGCAGGAAACAGAACAAACAGGGGAAGAACCTGTCCAAAAAGTGCTCGAACAAGTCGTTGCACCGATTCGTCATCAGCTCTCTTCCTTAGAGAAATCAGCTAGCAGAGAAAAAGCAGCAATGCAGGAAGTGCTTCAGCAGCAGCTTTTGCCTATTTCAGAGCGGATTCACATGCTTGAAAAGGCAAGGGGCATATCAAAACAAACAATCCATGATACACAAAACGACACGACAAAACCCATATGGGATGGCTTACTATAAGCCGAAATAAGGAGGAAACAGTGTGAGAAATCAAGAGTTGATTCGTAAGGCTGAAATGACACTTGCCAGCTTAAAAACCGGCGGTCTCATGAACGCAACCCAATCCAACACATTCATTAGAATGATGCAAAACACACCAACCGTTTTAAATGATGCACGCATCATTCCGATGGAAAGTGATTCACAAAAAATCGAAAAAATCGGCTTTGGCCAGCGTATTTTGCGCCCGGCAGAGGAAGGCAAAGCGCTTGATGCGAAAGACCGTGTTGTCCCAGCGACAAGCACTGTCCAGCTAAATGCAAAAGAGGTCATTGCAGAAATTCATATGACCTACGACAGCATTGAAAACAATATTGAAAAAGACGGAATTCAGCAGACCATTATGCAAATGCTTGCTGAACGAGCGGCCGTTGATATTGAAGAGCTCATCGTCAATGGGGATACGACTTCATCAGATCCGTTTTTAGCCCAAATGGATGGCGTGAGAAAACAAGCAGTATCTCATATTGTTGATGCAAATGGAGCGGAAATTAGCCGCCAAATGTTTAAACAAGCCTATAAAGCGATGCCGTCAAAATATTTACGTGTACCTCAGGATTTCCGTTTCTACACATCCCCAAGTTTAGAGGTGGAATGGAAGGATCAAGTAGCAAACCGTCAGACAACTCTCGGAGATGCGGTGATTCAAGGCGGACTTTCTTCTGCATTCGGTGTGCCGGTCAAAGGTCTTGCCAATATGCAGCCATATGACGAAGCGGGAACAGACGTATCAGATATTTTGCTGACACACCCTAAAAATATTATCGTAGGTTTTTCTCGTCATATTCGAATTGAAGTAGAAAAAGATATTCGTAGCCGGAAATTTATTATAGTTCTGACAGCGAAGCTAGACAGCAAATTTGAGGAAGAGGATGCTGTAGCAAAAGTGATGAAAGTGAAAGAGTAGGTGACGGCAGGTCATGATTATTTCTCCTGAAGAACTGCAAGCCTATTCTGTATTTGAGCGTGTGAAAAATCGATCTGTAGAAAGACTGACAGCAGATATTATCGAAGCAGAAGCTGCGGTATTTCAGATCGTAGGTCATGATTTCTCAAGCGGAAAATATCAGCCCCTCCCTGAAAAAGCAAGAATCGCATTATTAAAAATGGCTCAATATTTTGCCATGCTGAATGATGATGAGTCTATGATGAAAGGCTTTACGTCAGAGAAAATGGGTGATTATTCATATGCGAAGGCAGCTGATCAAGTGAAAGGCAAACCTTATGTATATGCCCTGCTTGTCGATTACATTGAACCATCATTATCGGGCGGCAGTACCAAATTAAAGGTGAGATCATTATGAGTTATCAATCTCTCTTAACAGACCGCTGTGATCTTTTTCACCTTGAACATCAGGAGGCTTCCCGAGGAAAATTTGGGATTCCAGCTGATGACTTACAAATGACTCTTTCCTATCCTGATGCGCCTAGCCTGACGGACCTGGCTTGTTATGTCATAGAAAAAAATCAGTCACTTGTGCAAGAAGAGCCGAATACAGTGATTTATCAATCCTATCTTGTCCATTTTCCTTTAGCAAGTGATATTCGCCTACATGACAAAATGGTGTGGAACGGCGTCTCACTTAAGTTGCAGCAGCCCAAAATAATGAAAAATCATCACATTGAAGTGATGGCAGTCAGGAAGGAAAATCTATGAAAATTGATGGACTTGACCGGCTACTTTCACAGCTGGAAACAGCGTGTGCTGGCGGCTTAAAAGCAGAATATCAAGATTGGCTAGAGGATATGGGCCTAGAGCTTTTGGACATCATTCAAGATGAGCTAATCAAGGAGAATACTGTCGATACAGGCCGGCTTCTAAGCTCTTTTACGCAAGGAGACAAGGAGAATCATTTTCTCATGTCAAAAGGTGGTCTCACACTTGAAGTGGGAACGCAGCTTGAATATGCCTCCTATGTCAATGACGGACATGCTACTTCTTCAAGTGGGGAGCGAAGATGGGTGCCTGGCAGGTGGGCTGGCAGCCGCTTTGAATATGATCCGAATGCAAAGACAGGAATGATGCTTGCCTCTCAATGGATAGATGGAAATGGCTACTGGGATCATGCTGTCATGCTCTATGAGCAAATGTTTGAACGGTCGCTGGATCGAAAGCTTCAAAGCTGGTTCGATCGACATTTTGGGAGGTGATGAAATGAATCAAGAAGTCGGGGCAATCATGCATTATATTTACACACACTTTCCTGTGACAATGTATGATCGTCTTTTACCAGAGCGTTTTCAAGTACCATCCGTTTATGTGCCGCCCGTAACAGTCATCAGCGGTCCAGATACGGTATCTACGTTTATGAAATCTTATTCGCTGCAAGTGAAAGTGTTTCATATGGATTCAGAAAAAGCGCATGACGCGGCAGAAACGATTGTTGATGCATTGCTTGCTGATCGTCAAATGATTCAGATGATGAGTGAAGATGGAGAGGTGCTTGATGATTATGTCCGCATAAAAAGAGTGGAAACCAGAATGTTAGATCAAGGCGTAGCAGCGATTGTCCTGACGTGGGATAGCAGTTATTGGTACAACCGAGACAAACAAGCAAGCCTTGAAGATATCAATTTTTCAGATGGGGTGATCAAACGTGAGCAAGACTAAAAAAGCAGAGCCCGCTCAAACAGCTGGCGAAGAAAAAGAATTTGGCTTTTCATTTGAAGCCTTAAAGGAGCACAGTAAGGATCTTTTTGGTGTTAAACCAGAAATCCTTGAAGGTGCTCTTTTTTATATCAAACATCAACCAATTACAAAAACAGAAGCGAAAAAGCACATTGATGCTTTTTTGTCCAAGGAGGTTTAAAGGATGAACGGAGGCACATTTACACCAGGTACAGAGAAAAAGCGTCCTGGCATTTACTTTAATTTTAAAACAACAGCAGAGCAGCGAATTACTTTAGGCGATCGAGGTACGGTGGCACTTCCTCTTGTGATGAGCTGGGGAGAACCAAAAACCTTTATTTCCATTTCCAATATGGAAGACTTAAATAAAAAGGTTGGACTTAATATTGATGACAAGTCGCTTCTTCTTTTCCGTGAAGCAAAGAAAAAAGCGCAAACAGTCTTGCTTTACCGTCTAAACGAAGGGGAGCCAGCCAAAGCTGAAATCTCAGAAAACTTTGTGGTTACAGCCAATTATGGCGGTCTAAAAGGAAATGAGATCACCATTCAAGTGGCAGAAAATGTACTCGACAGCACCAAACGTGACGTCATTACTTATCTTGGAACAGATATTGTGGATAAGCAGATTGTGACGGATGTCAAAGATCTTGTGAAAAACAAATATGTTCAATTTTCTGGTGAAGGTGAAGCAGTTATCACAGCTGGTGTGGCACTAAGCGGCGGAAAAAACGGTGTGGCAAGTGTCGCAGATTATACAGCTTTCCTAGAAGCAGCAGAAACAGAATACTTTGATGTCATTGCGCTCCCAGTCGATAATAGTGAGCAATTAAAAGCAACCTTCGCTTCATTTATCGAGCGTCTACGTGATAAGCAAGGACGTAAGGTGCAAGGCGTTGTCGCTAACTATGCAGCTGACCAAGAAGGCATCATTAATGTGACAAGTGGTGTTGTGCTGGAAGATGGAACAGAACTAACACCTGCTCAAACAACAGCTTGGGTCGCAGGGGCTAGTGCAGGTGCAAACTTCAATCAGTCACTCACCTTTGTGGAATACGAAGGAGCGGTAGATACATTAGAACGCCTTGATAATGATCAAGTAGAATACCGGTTATCACAAGGGGAGTTCCTCTTCACCTTTGATGCGAGAGACCGCACGGTGAGTGTTGAAAAAGATATTAACTCTTTAACAAGCTTCACAGCTGAAAAGAATCAGCAAATGGCGAAAAACAAAATCATTCGTGTGCTTGATGCCATCAACAATGATTTAACGTTCGAATTAAAAAATCTGATTAAATTACGCAAAGCCAATGGCAATGACATTCCAGCATCCGATGATGGAGTGCAGCTTGTGAAAACACTGATTACACAGTATCTCACACAGCTTCAAGATGGCAGCGGCATTACAGGCTTTAACTCAGAAACAGATATCGTCATCGGTCTCAATGAAGATCGTGATGGATTTATCATCGATCTAGCTGTTCAACCAGTAGATGCAGCAGAAAAATTCTATTTCAATGTGGAGGTGAAGTAAGATGGCTTTTAAAGCGCAAAATACAATTTCAGGTAAAGAGGGTCGTCTTTTCTTAGAAGGTGAGGAACTTGCCTTTATCAAAACGTTTGAAGCAAACGTGGAAAAAAACAAATCAGAAGTCAACGTGATGGGCCGCCGAATGACTGGTCATAAAACAACTGGGGCAAACGGAACAGGAACGGCAACATTCTATAAAGTTACGTCTCGTTTCGTTCAATTAATGCTCAACTATGTGAAAAAAGGGGAAGATCCTTATTTCACTCTTCAAGCGGTGATTGACGATAAATCATCAGGCCGAGGTACTGAGCGTGTAACATTATTTGATGTCAACTTCGATTCAGCTAAAATTGCTGGACTTGATGTCGATTCAGAAGCACTAGAAGAAGAAGTACCGTTTACGTTCGAGGACTTTGATCTTCCTGAAAAGCTGAAGAATTCCTTTTAATGAACAAAAGGCATACAAATGACGAAAATATATGTTGTTTTTATTTTATTCAGCAATATGGTATAATTTTTCATAGTTACAGAGTAGCTACAAAAGAGTGACTGTGTAACCCCAAAGATTTTCTTAGAAATATGTTTACATGCAAAGTACTTTGCATAAAATAAAAAGAAGCCAGGATGCGTCAACATCCCGGCAATGTACAATTCGGCCCTCAAGGGGCTGGCTAATCGAATAGGATACTTTAGGATAGACTTCCCTTTTACCTACCAAAGCTCAAGGGGGAGTCTATTTTTTGTCTATATACGTCAACAGGGTTATAATAAATGACCCGAAAGCAAGCATTAACATTAGTGCTTGAAATGTTGACATGAGCATCACCCCCTTCCTATCGGGGGATGAGCCAGACACCCTTGAGCTAGCCGTTCAATTGTACAATTTAAATTATACATGAAAAGATTGGAAAGCACATTCAAAAATGGATGTGCTTTTTTGCATTCAAAAAAACATAACAAAGGGAGTTTTTAAACATGAGCGAAAAACAAACATTTGATCTTTCATTTTTTATGCCAGGACAAACAGTAGAAGCAGAAGAGGTCAAAGTGCCAATTTCTAAGCGTTTTGTTGATAAAAAAGGGAATGTCATTCCTTTTGTCTTTAAAGCCATTACAACTGAACGCATTGATGAACTGGAAAAAGAAAACACCACGTTCAAAAATGTCAAAGGAAGAGGCCGTGTGAAAGACTTAGACAGCCAACGCTTCTACGCACGTATTGCTATTGAATCAACGATTTACCCAGATTTCCGCTCAAAGGAATTAAGAGAAGCCTACAGCACACAAGATCCAGTTGAAGTCGCAAAACGTGTATTATCTGTCGGCGGTGAATACGCAAACTGGTTAAACAAGGCCATTGAAATCAACGGATTCGAAGACGAAATTGAAGATTTAGAAGAAGCAGCAAAAAACTAATAAAAGATGGGGATAAAGAAGCCGTGTTTTTATATTACGCCATGCATGAGCTTCACTACTCCCCATCTGAACTCCTAGATTTATACGAATCACCAAGACCGTTCAAAGCACTCCTATTCGGACTCATCAGCTACAAGCTCGACATGCTAGAAAAAGAAGCAAAGAAAGGAGGGAAATAATTGGCGAAACTCACTGCACGATTTGAATTAGAAGACAAAGTATCGAAGAAGCTGCTGCGAATACAAAAGCGATTTCAAACATTTGAGAAGCAGCTCAAACCATTTAGAAAACCGGTGAAAATAAACCTGGATATAGATGACAAGAAATTAAAAAACTTCAGTTTATCGCTTCGAAAAATTTCAGTGATTTCCATGAGACTGGATCAAGGAATCTTTCGTGATCTTAAAGCATTAAACAATCAGTTAAATATGCTCCCGAATCACTTGGTCTTATCCATTCAAGCGAAGGGGCTAAATGTCATTAAATCCAGCATAAATCGTTTAAAGCAAGCGGGAACAAGCCCCATTATGCTGACGTTTAAACTAAACGATCAATTGTCAGATAAAATGTCATCAATCAAAAAATCTATCTTTCAGCTCATGAACAGAACGTACTATATGAGATTAAACATGGTTGACCAAGCCACCGCTGCAATTCAACGAATCAAAAAGACACTCAAAAGCTTGACGATGTCTAAACACGAAATCAGAGTGTCTGTTCAAGACAATGCAAAGAGTAAGTTGAAAAAACGAGATCAAGCAGAGTCGGTTGTGAAAGAACAAAACATAAAAAAAGAACCTGAGGCTGTTAGTCCGTCAGTGAAAGCGGAAGATCCTAAACAGAGCTGGCTCCAGAGCCTTGCCAATAAGGGATTAAGTGAAATTCAAAAATATGCAGGTGACGTTGCAGATAAAGTGAAGGAAAAATTGAGTCCTAGAAAATTTTGGGATGAAAAGGCACTTCCTTGGGTTGAAAATAAAATAGAAGAGTACAAGCAAGACGTGATCGGAAGAATTAAAGAGAAGATTAAATTTAATCCTGAAAAAAAACTAGATCAATTAGTGAAGGCTGGATTAGATCGACTCTTAGGTGCAAGTGATCAATCAAGTGAAAGTACCACTCAGACACCAACAACAGCGCCAACAACAGCACCAACATCTACACCATCAAATCCAGCTCCCAAAACGAAACCACAGTCACGAGGTGGAAAAGGCTTGTTTCGCAATAGTTGTTGCCCCTGTTGTGCAAGAGGTTTAAGCAGGGGAGGATCTACTAAAACTAAAAATCGAAATGGTCGCTCACCAAGACAGACAAGAAATCCAAATGCTACATCAAGGGCCGAAATGAATAGAAGACCCCCAAGTAGATTAGGGAAGCTGAAAACAAATGCAGGTAAATTATTTGGAAAAATCCCTAATGGACTAAAGAAAGGTGCGGGTATCGCAGCTTCAGCTGGTGGACTTACGGGTTTAGTGAAAGGTAGCAAGGGGTTAAGTGGATTAGGGAAAGCGATGAAAAGTATAGGTAAAGGGAGCGGCAAGTTATTAAAGAAAGTACCTATTCTAGGAAGTGTACTTAGTGCAACAAATCTAATCGGTATGAACAAAGAGAATGCTGGTGAAAAGATTGGTACGACTGGAGGCGGCATCGCCGGCGGAATGGCAGGTGCTGCAGCAGGTGCAGCTATTGGAAGCGTAGTCCCGGGGATAGGTACAGCCATCGGCGGTCTAGTAGGTGGCATCGCTGGAAGTATGGGCGGAGAATCTATCGGTGAAACAATTGGGAAATGGTTTGATGGCGGCGGATTTGAAAAGATTGGCCAAAAAGCCATTGAAATCAAAAATCAAATTGTCGAAGTTTGGTCAACAGTCGCGGCTTGGTTCACAGAAAATGTCTGGACACCATTAAGCAGTACGGTTGTCACAGTAGCGTCAGCCATTTGGTCAAGTTTAGTCAATGCCTGGACATGGATACAAGAAACGTTCAGTGCAGTAGCAGGCTGGTTTATTGAAAATGTCTGGACACCGCTCAGCGACACAGTCGTTACAGTAGCAACGACCATTTGGACAAATCTAGTCAATGCTTGGACATGGATACAAGAAACGTTTAGTGCAGTAGCAGGTTGGTTTATCGAAAACGTTTGGACACCGCTCAGCGACACAGTCGTTACGGTAGCAACGACTATCTGGTCAAGTTTAGTCAATGCCTGGACATGGATACAAGAAACGTTCAGTGCGGTAGCGGGTTGGTTTATTGAAAACGTTTGGACACCACTGAGCAGTACAGTTGTTACAGTCGCTACAGGGATTTGGACAGCATTATCAAATGCATGGAAAAAGATACAATCAATCTTTGGAGCTGTATCGACATGGTTTATGGAAAATGTGTGGAATCCACTTGTAGATACGGTAGGAACCATTAAAGACAGTTTCGGTAAAAAGTTTGAAGAAGCATATAAAGTGGTGACAGATATATGGGATGGATTATCCAAATGGTTTGAGGACAACATTCAAAAGCCGATTGTAAAAGTAGCAGAAGCTATTGGTGATGGGTTTTCTAAAGCGTTTGGCTGGGTTAAAGATTTGTTTAATAAGGCTGGCGGTGGGGTTGATTTTGTATTGAAACATGTCTTTGGAGGTGCTGATAACAATGCCACAGGCGGCTATATCACCCAGCCAACCTTATCATGGGTCGGTGAAGCTGGTAACGAATTTGTCATTCCAACTCAAAATAACCGAGGGCGCGGGAAGATGCTGCTTGCTCAGGCTGCTTCTCAACTTGGAATGTCTGTTATGCCAAGCGGAGCAGCTGGAAATCAAGTATCAAGCTCTCCAGCTCCTACAGCAGTAGCTTCATCATCTTCTGTCGGTTCAATAGACGGATCGGTCGCGATGACTGGGAACATTCAAGCCTCCAGCATAGGCGAGCAATTTAATAAGGATTTTGAACAAGGATTAAATCAAAAAATGATTACACTTGATCAATGGAAACAAAAGAATATTCAGCAGCCTTTTGGTCAATTGACCTCAGACTCAAATAAGTATGGTCAGCAAACAGTTGCTGCTTTTGCGAATGGTCAGCAGGTGACACCAACAGGAACAGACAGCTTTTTGCAAAGTCGTGTAAAAGCACCATACCAACAAATGATGACAGCATCGCCAACTTGGGGTTCTGGAACGGTTAGTGGTTTTGCCACAGGTCAAAATGCCACATCAGTTGGTACTAGCCAATACGTAGATCAGCACATCAAACAACCATTTCTACAAGCAAAACAAGAATCACCAGGCTGGGGCTCAGGAATGATGGATGCCTTTAACAGTGGCATGCGTTCAAAAGCAAGTGAAGTCACACAAGCCGCCAAAGAAATGGCGAAGAAAGTAGAGCAGGCGTTTAGAGAGGAATTAGACATTCATTCCCCTTCACGCGTCATGATGAGTCTTGGGAAATTTGCATCGATCGGTGTCGTCAAAGGGCTCGACTCAGTGGATGTGAAAAAGTTTGCTGAAAATCAGGCTGGTTCATTAATTGGAGCTTTCAGCGGTATGGGGGCTTCGGGTCTTAGTGTTCAGCAATGGCTCATGGCAGCTCTCATGGCAACTGGCACATCGATGAACTGGCTTCCAGGTCTGATGACCATTGCGCAGCATGAATCGAATGGAAATCCGAGAGCAATCAACTTATGGGATTCCAACGCCAAGAAGGGAACGCCTTCTAAAGGCTTAATGCAAACCATTGGACCGACGTTTAACTCCAATAAAGGCAAGGGCATGAATAACATTTGGAACCCAATTCATAATGCCGTAGCAGCCATTAACTACATTAAGGGCAGATATGGAACAGTCTTCAATACACCGGGATTACGAAGTATGAGAAGAGGCGGACCTTATAAAGGCTATGCAAATGGTGGACTGATTACTCAGGAGCAGGTTGCTAGAGTCGGTGAAGGAAACAAACGCGAATGGATCATTCCTGAAGAAAGAGGCATTCGCGGAAGGTATTTATTAACGCAGGCAGCCAAGGCACTTGGGATGCAAGTATATGATCCAGCAAATGCGTCTGCTCCTTTACCAGAATCACAGATGCAGCAAGTCACCTCAGCTCAGTCTTCTAGTCGTACGGCATCGTCAAGTAATAAGCAAATCACCATTCAATTGAATGGGGATCAGCATTTTCATAATGGACAAGATCAGCAATCGCTTGTCGAAAAAATTAGACAAATGCTCGTAGATGAACTGGAAGTAGAGCTTCATACAGGAACGAAGGGGGTCGTGATCGATGGGTAAATCAGTGTATCAATTGTGGATTTCCCAAGGAAAGGACAAGTTGCGATTCCCTGTCCTTCCATCTGAACTTGAAATCACAAATAACGTACAAAATGAAACGGTAAAGGTTGCCTCTTTTGGAGAACTGACCTTTATTGATGTCCCATCGGCTAAACAAGTATCATTCACTTCATTATTTCCTAAGAAATATTCGCCAATTGCTGAATATAAAAGCATTCCATCACCGGAGAATGCGATAGCGAAAATAGAACGAATGATGCGTTCGAAGAAGTCTGTGCGGTTGATTGTAACGGGGACAAAAATCAATATGACGTGCAGCATTGAAAGCTTCACCCATAAAGAAGGATCCTACGATATTGGCGATCGTGAATTTACGATCGAGTTAAAGGAATACAAAACCGCATCGCCTAGGAAAATTAAACGAAAGAAAAAAGCAAAACAAACGAAAAAGAAAAGGCCTTCAAAAACACCGCCAAAAATGTACACCGTCAAAAAAGGGGATACGCTATGGGCCATTTCAGGCAGGTTTTATGGCGACAGTACAAAATGGCGGCGTATTTGGAATGCCAATAAATTAGCGATGATTAAACGGAGCAAACGCAATATTAAGCAGCCGGGGCATTGGATTTTCCCTGGACAAAGGTTAAAAATACCACAATAGGGGGGCTGGCATTGATCGAGCTTTTTGCCATCAGAAGCGGCACCATGTATGAGCTTGTCACAGAGAGTGTGACACTTCAGGGGCAAAGGTATCAAGCCCCTCGCTCTATTCAAGCAAATATTATCACAAAGCAAGGGAGTCAAACATATTACCGTGTCTCAGAAGGGGACACGGTTCTTTTTAAATGGAAAGGAAAAGAGCTGTTCAGAGGCATTGTGTTTTCTCGGACGCCTGTTGAAGGGAAACTGACCTTTACCGCATACGACATGCTTCAATATTTGGTGAAAAACCAAGATGTTTATGTTTTTTCAAAACAAAGAGCAGATCAAATCTTGAGACGGATTGGGGCTGACTTTCAAATTCCAATGACCTCCATCGCCAATACAGGTCATGTCATAAAATCACTAGTGTTTAAAAACGATACGAGCCTATATGACATGATTCTGAAAGCATTAAAAGAGACAAAGCGGCAAACCGGCAGAAACTATCAAATCTATTCTGCTAAAGGAAAGATGGGGCTGAGAGCTTGGCCAGATCCAGAGGACGTATGGGTCATTGAATCAGGTGTCAATCTCATTGGCTATCAGTACAGCACCTCGATTGAAGAGACAGCCACTCGTGTCAAGCTGCGCACGTCTGCAGATGAACAAGGGAAAAATAAGAAAAAAGGCAGCAAATCAGAGATTGTAGTGGTCGAACAGGATAAAGCAGGTCAGAGTAAATACGGTATTTTACAACATGTTGAGACGGTTACAGGACAAATCAACCAGCCGCAGCTGCAAAAAAGAGCCAAAGTACGGTTGGCAGAGAAAAAAGGCGTGAAACAAGAAGTCAAAAGCATCCAAGCACTTGGCATTCCTGAACTGCAAAGCGGTCTTCCAATCTATTTAAAAATCCCTGAAATCAACGTGAAAAAAACCTACTGGATCGATCAAGACAAACATGAATTTAGTGGAGTGAAACACACCATGACAATAGATGTCGTTGAGAAAAATTCCATTCCAAAGGGTGATCAAGCGTGAGGTTAAGTGAAGCAATTAAACGATTAGCAGTGAATGCTGTAGATGCCGCCTCTCCAATTGATCTGGTGGTTGGAGAAGTCACGGCAGTTTCTCCTGTAAGCATCCGGTTAAATGAAAACCATAAATTGGTCATCCCGGAAGAATTACTGATTTGGCCAAAGCGCCTTAATAAGGGTGAGGATGATGAACTGAAAAGGGGAGACAGCATTATGGTGCTGGCAATGGCAGGAGGGCAATCCTTCTACATCATCGACAAATTGTGAGGGAGGTGATGAACGTGGCACTTTCACCAGAGGAAGAAATTGAGGAAACAGAAGAAGACGAAGAGGTGGAAACCTCAACGACGTATCGAATAGATGTTGAAACTGGCAGACTGACAGGTGAAACCATTTCAGGTATTGAAGCAATTCGTCAATTCGTTTATATGACACTTAGGACAGAGCGGTATGCACATCCTATTTACAGTCACGACATTGGCACTGAAATTCAGGAGCTCTTGACGGATACAGAAGCCACGGATGAATACAAAGAAATGGAGATTCCGAGGCTACTAGAGGAAGCATTGATTGTGGACGAACGGATTGATCATATTGAAGAGATAGAGGTCACTAAGGAAAATGACTCGTTTCATGTCAAGCTAGCTATTGTCACAGATGAAGGCACATTAGAAATAGAGGAGGTGATGGAGAGCGATGTTTGAGGAACAAACGTACGAAGCATTAATGGAAAGAATGCTAGACAGACTGCCAGATGACATAGATAAAAGAGAAAACAGCGTCATTTGGAATGCCTTGGCACCTGCTGCCGCTGAACTGGCCCAGTCCTATATTTGGCTTGATCAAGTATTCGAGCTGGTCTTTGCAGATACAGCACAAGGAGAGTTTCTAGATCGGCGGGCTGCTGAAGTAGGAATTGAAAGAAAAGCAGCGACTAAAGCGGTTTGGTCCGCAGCTATTCAGCC
The DNA here is from genome assembly GCF_038613425.1 of Bacillus sp. FSL M8-0266. Classification (NCBI taxonomy): domain Bacteria; kingdom Bacillati; phylum Bacillota; class Bacilli; order Caryophanales; family Bacillaceae; genus Bacillus; species Bacillus sp. FSL M8-0266. Next base: position 2,871,630 of record NZ_CP152015.1, on the reverse strand, counting down.
GGAGGATATCAATATCCCAGCTGGCTCACGGTTTTTTATTGAAGACGTCTATTTCCAATATTCGATTGATGGCACGCTAGAATGCGAGACACCTGGCAGGGTCGGCAATGGTCAATTAACAAATCAGCCGCTACTTTCACTTGATACAATCCCAGGGCTTGAATCGATTATCATGAAAGATTTGGTGATACCCGGACAAGAGGAAGAAGATGACGCTTCGTTATATGATCGCTACTTAATACGTGCTAGGCGGGAGGCTGTCAGTGCCAACAAGGCACATTATAAAAAATGGGCTGAGGAAGTGACAGGGGTTGGCAGAGCGAAGGTATTCCCGCTTTGGAACGGAGAAGGGACGGTCAAAATTGTCATTACAGACGGCAATCTAGATGTTGCATCAGATCTGCTTGTTAAAAGAGCACAGGAATATATTGACCCAGTACCAGGCGAAGGAGAAGGACAAGCGCCTATCGGTTCAAAAGCGACCGTCGAAAGCGCCAAATGGCTGAATATTGACATAGAAGTAGCCGTCGAACTTCAAATGGACTGGACCCTTGAAGGAGCGCAGAAAGAAATAGAAGAAAAGGTCAAAGCGCTGTTGAAATCAATCGCATTTGAAAAGAGTACCATTCGAATGTCCGCATTAAATGACATTCTGTACCATTCAGAAAGTGTATCAGATTATGCAAACGTGTTATTGAATGGGGAGTCAAAAAACTTAGTGTTACAGGACATTGAGATACCGCGTCTGAGGCAGGTGAAGGTTATTGAGCAAACAGGATGAAATGAAAAACTACTTGCCGCCATATTTTACAGAGATTTATGAAGTCGATCACCTGCTCAAAACAGAAGCGCCAGAGTTTGAGCAATTGGATGAATCCATTTTCGATTTAACGGATCAGTTCTTCCCTTTGACAGCGACATGGGGATTGAATAGATGGGAAAGAATGCTGAAGGTGCAGCGAGAATCAGATGATTCCATTGAACTTCGCAGAGCACGCTTACTCAATATGATGTCAAACATTCCACCGATCACGTATCTTTCTTTAGAGAAATCGGTGAATCGTTTTCTCAAAAATCCAAGTGCCATCATCCGTCTGACCACCAATCGCTATCATTTCGCCTTACGTGTGAACCTAGATGATCTGCAAAACACTAGATATATTGTAGAAATACTTGAAACGTTAAAGCCGGCTCATTTGGCTTATACGTTCACTGCATTTCATCATACCGATGTACATGAAAAAAATGATCATCACGGGAGGCTCACACTGCGAAGCAGAGTGGGTTTTTTCGATCATATCCCAATTTTACTCAATGGTGAATTTGTATTAAATGGTACGTTTTATCTGAGCGGAACACGAGGGACAACAGAGGTTCCGACTCGTTTTCAGCATTCGTTGAAGATGAGAATGCCGCTTCAGCACAAGTCAGAAACCACATATCGCATGAATTATGTCATGACTGGATCGGTACATGAAACAAGGCAAAAAGCGGCACTGACATTACGCACAAAAAACCAGCTGTCACATCAAACCAAAAAGAAAATGACGTTCCGATTGCCAGTACATGTCCAAACTGAACAGGGCGCAAGCTTACTAATTAAGGATCATTACTGGATTCTCGACGGATCTGTTCCGCTGGACGGATCAAAAATGCTAGCAGCTACTTCTCAAAAAATAGAGCTATAAGGAGGATCACAATGGCTGATCAATTAACCGTAACAACATTATATGCACGTCAACAAATGGCAAAGGCAAGAGCAGAAGGAACAAAACTCACAAAAGTCGTCAAAATGGCATTTGGAAATGGTGGGACGAAGGATGGGAAACCGATCTCACTAGACGGCACTGAACAAAAACTCAAAAAAGAACTCGTCCAAAAAGAGATTGATTCGTTTACATTCATGGAACCAGCAAAAATCCGCTACACCTGCACGATCGCCGAAGGAGAACTTGCAGGAGAAGTCATCAACGAACTAGCACTTGTCGACGAAAGCGGCAAATTCACCGCCATCCGCACCATGACAGACAAACAAAAAGACGGCGACATCGAATTTGTTTTTGAGATTGATGATATTTATTAATGGAGGGGAATGAAATGGACATCAAATCACCTTTACCGTTTGAAACCTCTGACAAAGCACATGCCAACTTATTTAACCGGATGGTCGACACTCTAGTTGAGAATGACAATGCGCTCAGGCTACAAATAGAAGGAATCACAAATGAAAGCTTATTTAAACTTACAGGCGATCAAGCCATTCAAGATGCATCAGTCAGCGGTGAGGAATATCCAGATGGCATTACGTTCATGGATATTGGACAAGCGAATGATACCGGATATCCTACGAGATTTGGCTTTGTGAAAAATGAAAAATATAGTAACTTTCGATTTGTTCAATATTACTATGGGACTGGAAACGAAGCGGGCAGTTATTTTGATAGCACGGGTACATGGTGCCGTCATTGGTGGACTGGATCTGGTTGGACCGACTGGCATAAGCTCTCTGGATTCTGTCATGCCAATATAGGTACAACTGGAAAACAGTTATTAACCAAAGGTGAGTATCAAAAAGTCCTTTTTAATCGAAAGATAAAAGACAGTCATAACAATTTTGATATCAAAAATAATCGCTTCATCTGCCCTGAAAACGGAATGTATTCAGTGAATGCAGGTGTTTATGTTGAAACCTTTCAACGATACGCAAACTTTGAATTATCGATCTATTTAAATGGTAGAAGGTATAAAAATATTGCACATCAAAGACAGAGTCCGACAAGCCCATCTGATGTGTTGAGCTTTAGTATGGGACTTTATGGTGCTGCGAACGTACCGGCTAATAAAGGGGATTATATAGAAATTTACATGTATGCAGGATATGACGGAGATGTTAGTCGTTATGTATCAGATAATTCAGGCTGGTACAACTATTTCGATATTACGGAATTAGGCGGCCGCAATTTCCCGAGAGTGTAGGAGGATTCTAATGATTTTATATGAAGCCATTAAATATAAATACCCTGATGCGGACCCGCAAAAGGATTTTGAATTAAGAAATGACGGTGCTGGTTCGTATATAGATGAGTGGCATCTAGATGTGCCAAAGCCAACGGCAGAAGAATTGAAAGAATGGTGGGAGGAATCTCAAATCAATCCAAGGTATCAACCGCCTCTTCCGCTAGATTATCTAGCACAAGAAGTAGCCAAAGAAAAGCTCATGAGAAAACAGCTTGAACATCAATGTGATCATCTAACAAACGAAATAAAAGCGCTAAAAAATGAGCTCCTTTTATATAAAAGAGAGCGTGAATCATGAATTATTGGGTGATGGCGTTGTATTTTAAATGGGTGACCCCTGAATTGGTCAAACAAGCGGTGGAACTAGGCGATTGTTCAATGGAAGATTTAAAAACAGGATATGAACAAAGGATGCTCACTCTAGAGCAGCTACAAGAAATGGAACCAAGCATCAAAGCAAGGGAGTGAAAACTGAATGGAAATAAAAGAACCAAAACCTTTTGAAGTAAATGATAAAGCACATGCTGATTTGTTTAATGACATGGTCAAAGTACTTCTTGAAAATGATCATGGATTAATAGAGCAGTTCTTAAAACATACAAATGATTCGAGAGTACACGCATCTGAAACAGAAAAGAAGAAATGGAATAATTCACAGAACTATAAGATCACAGCAGATAGTGGAAGACAGCTGATTAATGTATCTGCTGACGGCAGAATATTTGATGCGATAAAAGATAAAGGAACATGTACTTTTTATGCAGCTGCTGGTGTGGAGGATTCTCCGGCTTCATCAAATGTCTCAATCAGAGGGCTGCAGACAGTAGGTCAAGAAAATATTGGCTCTGGTTTTGCGATGGATAGTTCAGGTAATGCTTATTTTTTCTATTACGAAGCCGGACATACGTCGATTAAATGGACAAAGCTGCCTACAGAAAGCGATAGAAAAAGATGGGATAACGGTCAATTAGTAAAAATCACACAAGATGATGGAAAGCCCTTTTATCATGGATTTGCTAGCGAAACAGACTACAATACCCTTATGGAGACAGGGATGTATCTTATATATAATACTGGAGTGAACGGTCCATCGCCTTCCCATAATCGAGTGTTTTTATTGGTCATGAGTTATGGCAGTACATTAGTACAAATAGCATACGAATCTGTTTATGGGAAGAACACATACTTTAGAGTTCTTAGACACAAAGCACAATCATGGACACCATGGGAGAAGCAAATCACGCTATCAGATCTATTAGAAGGTTCATGGGAAACACCTAAAGAGATTAGTGGCAATTGGAAGGAATATGACCCTATTAATTTGCCAGTGAAATATCGAAAGAATCTCTTGGGGGAAGTTGAGATAGTAGGTGCTATAAAAGGTGGGATTTTAGGAAATAACCCAGTGTTTATTTTGCCTGAAGGATATCGGCCGCAGCAGGCAATCCATTTTGTGGGTATCGCTTCGAGTATAGGGACACCTGGAGTACCTCAATTCCATCGAACCTTAGTAGATAAGAATGGAAATGTATGTGTGCAATCATCTTCAAATAATGCTAATCCAACTGAGTTTATTACATTTGGTTTTAAGTTCAGTACAAGATAATTCCATAAACAATGTGAAAGGAGAATCACATGAAGATAAAAGACACCACGTACTTTCAAAACAAGTGATACAGCCCATGCAGATCTGTTTAATGACATGGTAAAGGTTATTATTGAAAATGATGCTGAACTATTAAATCATATCAATCAACACGAAAATGATGTAACATCTCATGCATCTAAAACAGAAAATCAGAAATGGAATCAATCTCAGCTATATAAAATGACGAATGATAACGGATCCCAGTTGATCAATATCCCATCTGGCGGCAGTATTTATAACGGGATAAAATCGTTAGGTGCCTGCTTTTTATAAAGCTGCATTTGATGTGGAAAAACAACACGGGTATGAATCAGCGACACAGGAGTATATAGATAGCCTAAAGCAAGCCCCTCTCCCGCCAAGTGATATAGAACTTTTAAAGAAACAAAATGCTTTGTTATCGAAACAACTCATGCAACTATTAACTATGCAAAAAGTAGGTGCTTCAGAATGATGTTTCCGACTGTAGCGGATATCAAACAATTCTGGGACTGGCAGTGTTACGACTCAGAGGACATAGCAATTTATGTAAGCATTGGCTGGATCTCGGCAGAAGACTATCAAAATATAACTGGAGAAATATACGAAGCCTAATGGCTTTATTTTTTTGCCGGAAAGAAGGTGATTTCAATGGAAGTAGATGTTGTTCAAAACTTAATGACACAAGGCCCGTTTGCCGTTCTTTTTTGTTGGGTGCTGTTTTATGTATTAAACACAACAAAGGAAAGAGAAAACAAGCTCAATGAACAAATCGAGGCGCAAAATGATGTGTTAGCAAAGTTTAGTGAGAAGTATGATGTGGTGATCGACAAACTCGACAAAATTGAACGGAATTTAAAATAGGAGGAGAAATCATGAAGACATTCGACAAAGGCACTGTGATTCGCACAGTGCTTCTTTTTATTGCGCTCATCAATCAAACGCTTGTCATGTTTGGACAGACGGTGCTGCCGATTAGTGAGGAGCAAGTACAAACCGCTGGTGAGGCACTATATGTAGCAGGTTCCACCATTTTTACGATGGTTACAGCCATTATCGCTTGGTTTAAAAACAATTATGTAACCTACAAAGGTCAATTACAAAAAGATACCCTGAAACAAAGAGGGCTAACAAAATAATCGTTTAAGGAGAAACAATATGGTCAATATCATTCAAGCCTATATTCCAAAACACAACCGCAACAGACCAGGAAATACGATGAAGCCGCTCTATATTACGGTGCATAATACCTCTAACACGGCAAAAGGTGCAAATGCGGGGAGTCACGCTGCGTTTGTTGCACGTTCAAGTACCGGAGTCAGTTGGCATTACACTGTCGACAATCAAGTGATTTATCAACATTTACCGTTAAACGAAAACGGCTGGCACGCAGGAGATGGCAGAGGCAATGGCAATATGAAATCAATCGGAATTGAAATTTGTGAAAATGCAGACGGCAACTTTGAACAAGCAGTCGAAAATGCCCAATGGCTCATTCGAAAGCTAATGGGCGATTTGGGAATTCCTTTATCAAATGTAGTGCCTCATAAACATTGGAGCGGGAAAGAATGTCCAAGGAAATTGCTCGGACGGTGGGATCAATTTAAAGTTGGAATAGCCACAGATCGTACCGGCAGCAAAAGCACAAGAAAGCCAGTTCGAACAGAGAGCTTGAGTCACAAAGCACCAGTTACCAAACAGAAATCGTCAAATCTGCCATCTGGCATCTTAAAAATAACCAAGCCCTTAACAAAAGGACCACAAGTCATAGCCGTGCAAAAAGCCTTATCCTCCCTCTATTTCTACCCAGACAAAGGGGCAAAAAACAACGGGGTTGATGGCTATTATGGATCAAAAACAGCGAATGCGGTCAAGCGGTTCCAGCTTATGAATGGTCTAGCGGCAGATGGGATATACGGTCCGAAGACGAAGAACAAAATCGAACGATTGCTGAAAAAGTGATCATTCATAAAGTGCTATCAGCAGGTGAATGGATTTCCCCTTGCTGATAGCTAACAAAAAATGACATCATTTGTGATATAATCGACCGAATCACTATCATAAGGGGAGAGTGAAATGAAAAAGGAACTGTTCCAAGTCATCATACTGTCAGTGCTGCTCATCTATTTCTTTTATCACGGAATGACGAGTGATTATCCTGTGTCTTACACAATTATTCTCATCACGGCTTATGTCTCTGTGATTGCGTACCGCATCATAAAGATATTAAGGTTAAGAAAAAACAAAGAACAAACAGAGCTGTAAGAAATAAATACATAAAAAAACCATCCTTGATTTCTCAAGAATGGTTTTTCGTTATGGAGCATAGCGGGATCGAACCGCTGACCTCTACGCTGCCAGCGTAGCGCTCTCCCAGCTGAGCTAATGCCCCGATGTGTTACGACATAATTTATTATAATCAATCCTCCTGTAAAATTCAAGCTTTAAAACGCACACACATCGTCTATTTATCTTTCTGATCAATCGGGATATAGTCAAAGATTTCCCCTGAATGAACAGAGTCTGCTAAACGTCTCAGCCAGTCATAGTAGGTTTTTGAACTTTCAAGCTGCTCTATGAGCTGCTGCGCTTCCTCTCTTATATGTTCCTCCAGCTGATCATCACGAGCCACCTCTTGAAGCCGCACTTGCGCTTCTTCTATCGCCGCTAAATTGACCTCGACCTCTCGTTCCCATTTTTGTGGAAAGAAGTTCATGAAAAACTTAAAAAAGTCTTTTTCAGCAACAAAGCTATGTTTTCTTCGTCCTCGGTGAAAGGTCTTTTTGACAATATTCATGTCTTGCAGTTTTTTCACACCTGTACTCATACTTGGCTTGCTCATTTGCAGCTCTTCACGCATTTCATCCAGCGTCATTTCTTCATTTAAATACATGGTCCCATAGAGAATACCAGCACTTCGTGTAATTCCATAGAGATCCATCGTTTCAGCTATGGAATCAATGACTAGATCTTTAGCAGCTAAAATACGATCCTCTGCTTGTGACTGCTCCTGCTTTTTCATCTTGTCCCTGCTTTCTATTTAGAGAATTCAATACGTTCAAAAAAATCTTTATGGACTATATGTTAACGAAAGAATGCAAAATGTCAAAAGAAAATGAAGCATATCTCCCTTTGACAGAAAAATTTGAACATGATACGTTAATTATGTTCAAAATGTTAAATTTTTATTTAACAAATTTATTGAAAAGAATCAGAGGAGGTTCCTTCTATGAGTCAAACACTATTTATAGATGGACAATGGGTTGGCGCCAAAAGTGGCGACACGCGGGATATCATCAATCCATTTAATCAAGAAGTGATCGCGACAGTCAGTGAAGGATCAAGAAATGACGCGCAGCTCGCCATTAAGGCAGCGAGAAAAGCCTTCGATCAAGGTGACTGGGCAAACTTGCCTGGACTTGAAAGAGGAAATATGGTGTTTAAGATTGCTGAATTGATTAGACGTGATCTTGATGAACTAGCCAAATTGGAATCGCTTGATACTGGTAAAACAGTAGAGGAAAGCAAAGCTGATATGGACGATATTGCGAACGTGTTCCAATATTATGCAGGGCTTGCCGACAAAGATGGTGGGGAAATTATTGCATCGCCGATCCCGAACTCAAAAAGTGAATTAGTCAGAGAGCCTGTCGGTGTATGCGGGCAAATTACTCCTTGGAACTATCCATTGCTTCAAGCGAGCTGGAAAATCGCTCCTGCTCTAGCGGCGGGGAATACAATCGTATTAAAGCCTAGTGAAATTACACCACTCACCACGATCAAAGTATTCAAACTCATGGAAGAAGCAGGCATTCCAGCAGGGGTTGCGAACCTAGTCCTTGGGCCAGGTGCAACGGTTGGTGATGAGCTTGCTGTGAATGATCAAGTAGATTTGATTTCATTTACAGGCGGTATTGAAACAGGCAAGAAAATCATGCAGGGAGCCAGTGGGAATGTGAAGAAAATCGCCCTTGAGCTCGGCGGGAAAAATCCGAATATTGTGTTTCAAGATGCTGATTTAGACGTAGCGGTTGACCAGGCAATGAATGCTGTGTTTTTCCATTCAGGGCAAGTGTGTTCAGCAGGTTCACGTTTGCTAGTGGAAGAATCCATTCATGATGAATTTTTAGAAGAACTGGTGAAGCGTACGAAAAAAATCAAGCTAGGCAATGGCTTTGATGAAGGAACCCAAAGCGGCCCGCTCATCTCAGCTGAGCATCGAGAAAAAGTAGAAAAATACGTCAGCATTGGGTTAGATGAAGGCGCCAAATTAGAAACAGGCGGAAAAAGACCTGACGCAGAGGAGCTTTCAAATGGGTTCTTCTACTTGCCAACGATTTTCTCAGGCTGCACGTCAGAGATGCGGATTGTCCAGGAAGAAGTCTTTGGCCCAGTATTGACAGTTGAATCCTTCCGTACAGAGGAAGAAGTGATTGAGCTGGCAAACGATACAATTTATGGATTAGCAGGAGCCGTGTGGTCTACTGATATCAGCAAGGCCGAAAGAGTCGCTCGTCAATTAAGATTAGGCACAGTTTGGATCAATGATTTCCATCCTTATTTCGCTCAAGCACCTTGGGGCGGATATAAACAATCAGGTCTAGGACGTGAATTAGGGCGCACCGGGCTCGAGGAATATACGGAGCTGAAGCATGTATATCGTAATACAAAACCTGAAGCGATTCGTTGGTTTCAATAAAAATCACACATTTGGAGGAGATTCTATATGACATTAAATATGAAAATTGAAAGCATGCAGAAATTCCATACATTTGAAATTCCGACTGTCATCAAACATGGCATCGGTGCAGTGAAACATGTTGGGGAAGAAGTAAAAGCATACGGTGTCTCAAAGGTATTACTTGTAACAGACCCAGGTATTTACCTGGCGGGCGTGGTAGATCCAGTGATTGCTTCATTAAAAGAAGCACAAATCGATGTGGTGCTATTTGATAAAGTAGAGCCAAACCCGCCAGTCCGGTTAGTGAATGAAGGCTCTGCGTTATATGAAAAAGAAGGCTGTAATGGATTAGTTGCAGTAGGCGGCGGAAGCTCAATGGATACAGCGAAGGCGATCGGTGTAGAAGCGACGCATGAAGGCTCAGTCCTTGATTACGAAGCGGCAGAGGGAAAAAAACCGCTTGAAAAGAGAATCCCACCTTTAACCACTATTCCAACAACGGCTGGTACAGGTTCAGAAGTAACGCAGTGGGCAGTGATTACAGATGAAGAAAGAGAATTCAAATTCAACACAGGTGGCCCGCTCATTGCAGCTCACCTCACAGTCATTGATCCAGAGCTTCATGTATCCATGCCGCCTCATGTGACAGCAATGACTGGAATTGATGCACTTGCACACGCCATTGAATGCTATACAATGAAATTTGCTCAGCCTATTACAGATGCGGTCGCGCTCATGGCCATTGAATATGCAGCTCATTATATTCGCCGTGCCTTTGCCGATGGTGAGGACTTAGAAGCCAGGTATGGAATGGCACAAGCTGCAATGCTTGCCGGGCTTTCTTATGGAAGCGAATCAGCTGGAGCTGCACATGCGATGAGTCAAACACTCGGAGGCATTATTCCTGTAGCGCACGGTCAGTGTGTCGCAGCAATGATGGGACCGGTGATGGAGTATAACTGGAAAGGGTATCCCGAAAAATTTGCTCGTATTGCGCAAGCATTTGGAATTAATATTAGCCGAATGTCAACAGAGGAAGCCGCAAAAGCAGCAGTGAACTGGATGTATGATTTAGTGGAAGACCTAGAAGTTCCTTCATTAGAAGAACAAGGTGTATCAAAAGATATGATTGACCGCTTATCTAAAGAAGCAATGAAAGATCCGCAAACAATTGGAAACCCAAGAGATCTAAACGAAAAAGCGTACAACTGGATTTATGCTCGCTGTTTTGATCTAACACCTAAAACAGTGTAACAATGAAAAAAGGCTAAAATGATCTTTATTTTAGCCCTTTGTCTTCTTTTCAGCTCAGCGTGATAGAAAACCTTTGAAGTCTAGGAAGGACGAGTACTGGAGCGGAGCGAATTTGACATTCGTGAGCACCAGCACGCAGGACTGACACCGAATGCGAGGGTTTGTCTACACGCTGAAAAGGCTCCCAAAAGGGAGTCTTTTTTATGTCTTATAGCTGTTCTTTAATTTCTTTGATTTGATGGATATGGCGTTTTTCGTGTGCGCCGATAAAATCAAGATATTGCTTAAGGGATAACTCTTCAAACACAGGGTGTGCAATGACGCGCTTGAAATCATCCTCAGTAAATGTTGATAAAATTTGATTGAGCTGCTCACGTGCTGTATCGAGCTCATCTTTTAAATGTGTAGGTGTCACATGCTTGCGCTCAGGCTCAACAATATTAGGCGCAGTCGCTTTTCTAGAACGATCCTCTGCCATTTCCACCGGCTTTGGCTCATATTCTTTGATCGGTGCTTTTTTTCCCTCAGCAGCTAGATGTTTTGCTGCCACGAGGTCCATCTTCTTTAAATGATCTGCCACCTCTTGAATACTCCAAGTATCATCAGATAATTTTTGATTCAATTGTTCTTCGTTCAAACCTTGTAGCTCTTGCCACAATTCTTGTCTTGCATCATGTAATAAACTCATTTTCATCACCTCAAGATCAAATTTTAACATACTGGTACATGACAATCATTCTTTAGCTATCGGCGAATTCCTGTGAAGAATTGTGAGGAAATTTGAAACCTTTACAAAAGTGGTTCGTATTACCTGTTAGAAGGAATACATTGGAGGTGAGCATGGTCTAAATGAAACAAAGGCTGTTCATTTCATGAAGAAAGGGTGAGGAAGATGGATGTGTTCGGGCTGCCACTTCAGACGCTGTATTTATACATATTGATGATATCAGGAATCCTGACACTTGTTTTCGTCTTTTTCGGCGATGTATTTGATGGATTGTTTGAAGCGATTCCTGTTCCATTCCTTCAACCAACATTAATTCTCGCATTTCTTACCTTTTTCTCGGCTGGAGGGTTTATCTCTGAAAAAACAGCAATTGTAGGGAGTGGACTTGGCGCAGTCTTATCTGCCATCCTCGCAGTAGTTCTTGTGACCTGTTTGAATGTATTTGTCTTAGTCCCGCTTTCCTCAGCTGAAGAATCTCTCTCATATACGGAGGCCGACTTAAAAGGAAGAACTGGGGAGATCATTGTATCTGTTCCAAAAGACGGGTTTGGAGAAGTGCTGTTAATTAGTAATAGCGGGAAAATCTCAAAGCCTGCCGTCAGTTTCGACGAAGAGGAGATTCCATATGGAACTCAGGTACTGGTCGTCGAAGTGAACAAAGGCGTCTTATCAGTTATACCAAATGAAGAAATCTAGGAGGGAATGCTATGCCAGGAACAACCATTTTGATTATCATTGGAATTGTGCTTGTGATTCTGATTGCACTTATTGGTGTATTTGTTTCGAAATACCGGACTGCAGGTCCAGATGAAGCGTTAATCGTCACAGGAAGTTACCTAGGAAGTAAAAATGTCCACGTGGATGAAGGTGGAAACAAGATTAAGATTGTAAGAGGAGGAGGTACCTTTGTACTCCCTGTTTTTCAACAAGCAGAGCCGCTCAGCTTACTATCTAGCAAGCTAGATGTTTCAACACCTGAAGTCTATACTGAACAAGGTGTTCCAGTCATGGCGGACGGAACAGCCATCATTAAAATCGGCGGATCGATTGAAGAAATTGCTACTGCTGCAGAGCAATTTTTAGGTAAAACAAAAGAAGACCGCGAAAACGAAGCGAGAGAAGTTTTAGAAGGACACCTTCGCTCCATTTTAGGGTCAATGACAGTTGAAGAGATTTATAAAAACAGAGAGAAATTTTCTCAAGAAGTACAGCGTGTCGCTTCTCAAGATCTAGCGAAAATGGGCCTTGTCATTGTATCGTTTACAATCAAAGATGTCCGTGATAAAAATGGCTATTTAGAATCACTAGGTAAACCTAGAATTGCCCAAGTGAAACGCGATGCAGATATTGCAACAGCAGAAGCAGATAAAGAAACACGTATCAAACGTGCAGAAGCAGATAAAGATGCGAAGAAATCTGAGCTTGAGCGTGCCACTGAAATCGCTGAAGCAGAAAAGATCAATGAGCTGAAAAGAGCAGAATTCAGACGTGAACAAGATACAGCAAAAGCAAGTGCCGACCAAGCGTACGATCTTGAAACAGCACGTAACCGTCAGCACGTAACTGAACAAGAAATGCAAGTGAAAATCATTGAACGTCAGAAGCAAATTGAATTAGAAGAAAAAGAGATCCAGCGTCGTGAGCGTCAATACGATTCTGAAGTGAAAAAGAAAGCAGATGCGGATCGTTATGCGGTTGAGCAGTCAGCTGCGGCGGAAAAAGCGAAACGCCTCGCTGAAGCAGATGCCAAGAAATACAGCATTGAAGCAATGGCAAAAGCAGAAGCTGAGAAAGTCCGAATTGACGGGCTTGCCAAAGCGGAAGCTGATCGTGCGAAAGGGGAAACAGAAGCAGAAGTCATTAGACTGAAAGGACTTGCGGAAGCGGAAGCGAAAGAGAAAATCGCTGAAGCATTCGAACAGTATGGTCAGGCAGCAATCCTTGATATGATTGTGAAAATGCTTCCTGAATATGCGAAGCAAGTCTCTGCACCACTTTCTAACATTGATAAAATTACGGTTGTGGATACGGGAGGTAACGGAGAAGGTAGCGGTGCCAATAAAGTCACTGGCTATGCTACAAACCTCATGTCCAGTCTGCAAGAAAGCCTGAAAGCATCCTCTGGAATTGACGTCAAAGAAATTATTGAGAACTTTTCCGGCAAAGGCAATGTGAAGCAAAGCATTCAGGAACTAACGAATGAAATCAAACAACCAAGAAAAAAAGAGATCGCTGATACTCAAATAGAAGAATAAAATCAATTCAGCGTGATAGAAAACCTTTGAAGTCTAGGAAGGGTCGAGCACTGGCGCGGAGCGAATTGAACATTCGTGAGCACCAGCGCGCAGACCTGACAACGAATGCGAGGGTTTGTCTACACGCTGAGACACCTTCCAACAGAAGGTGTCTATTTGGCATGCGCCCGATATGGATTCCTTTTTACATATGAAGAAAGATTTACGAGAATACCAGCAGATATCATCATGAACACTAGGGAGGAGCCGCCATAACTAATGAAGGGAAGCGGAATGCCTGTGATCGGAAGAAGACCAAAGACAGCACCTAAATTAAAGACTGCTTGGAGCATGATTTGAAACGTAAGCCCGATCGTTAACAGTTTTCCAAAAGGGTCATGTAAAGCCCGCACAATTCGCATTGCGCGATACATGATGAGTAGATATGCACCCATCACAATCAAAATCCCCATGATGCCCAGCTCTTCACTGATAATGGCCATAATAAAATCCGTATGGGCTTCGGGGAGAAAGCCTAGCTTTTGAATACTCCCGCCTAAGCCATTCCCTGTCAGTCCGCCTGAATTCATTGCGAGATACGAATGAATCAGCTGATAGCCATCTCCATCTTCATACTGAAAAGGATCACGAAAAGAAGTCAGCCGCTTCAAACGGTAAGGTGCTGTCACTGCAAAAAAAGTGATACCTGCTACGGCAGTCGATCCTAGCAAAATAAGATGGCGCGTTTTCAGCCCAGCACATAATAAAATGATGCCACAGCTTGATAAAATAGACACAGCTGTGCCTAAATCAGGCTGCTTTAAGATTAATATAAAAACAAGACTTAAAAGGATGAGTGGCGGCAGCACGCCTTTTTTAAAAGATGTAATGTACGCCTGTTTTTTCGCGTACACATAGGCAAAATAGATCACCATCACTAGTTTCACAGCTTCAGAAGGTTGGAGCATAAGAGAGCCCAGCTGAATCCACCGCTGTGAATTGTTTTTGACAACACCGATTCCAGGAATCAGGACTAGGATGAGACATAGCAATGACAGCATGACAAGCCATTTCATCCATTTACGATAAATCTGATAAGGGAAAAGAGCGGCAATGAAGAAAAAGAATCCCCCAATCAGGAGCCATTGCCATTGTTTGATAAAGAAATAGCTGCCCTTCTCATACTTCACTTCTCCTAAAGGATAACTTGCACTGTACACCATCAGTAAACCAAATAAGCAGAGGAACACAATCGTTCCAACAAGAACGCGGTCAACTTTTTTGAAATGAGATAGAAGAAATGCCATCATCTTCAATTCCAGTTGTCTCCAAACATATAGGATGATGACCTGATATTGACACTAAACACGAGGCCAATGGCGGTCATGTTAGTCAATAGCGCACTGCCTCCATAGCTGATAAAAGGAAGCGCAAGTCCCGTCACAGGCATTAAACCGATTGTCATCCCTACGTTTTGGAAAACTTGAAACACGATCAGCCCAACGACACCTGCACATATGTACAATCCATAAAGCGTATTAGCATGCATAGCCACATGAATGATTCGGTAAATCATCATTAAGTACAAACACATCAAAAGGGAGGCGCCGATAAAACCAAACTCCTCACCAATGACGGCAAAGATAAAATCCGTATGCGCTTCAGGGATATTACCTCCTTGTACTTGATGCCCCTGTGTAAAACCGCTACCTGATAATTGACCTGATCCAATGCCGAGCATCGATTGTTTCAGCTGATACCCGTATGTTGAATCAAATTCATCGGGAGAGAGCCAGCCATAAATGCGATCAAGCTGATGTGGCTTAATGATTTTTGTGAAATGCTCAAAGTGTTCGTTGTGTAAGTAGACCAAAAATGAAAGAAGTGCAAGAAAAGAAGCCATTAATGCGGCCATCATCTTGCTAGAAATTCCTGACACAAGCATCAGTGTAAAGGCGATAGATAATATCACGAGCGCTGTCCCTAAATCAGGCTGAATTAAGATGAGGAAAAAAGGGACAACGGTCCAGCAAACGATTTTACTTGTAGGAATGATGCTTTCTTTAAACGAAAATCGCTGATGCTTGTATTGGTTCAAGACAGCCGCTAGCAGCAGGATCACAAAAATTTTCATGAACTCTGATGGCTGAACTTTAATTGAACCGAAGCTGATCCATCTTTGGGATCCGTTTTGACTCGTTCCGAAAAAATGCACAAGAATAATGAGAAAAATACCACCTGTAAATAACCGAAAAGATAAACGCTCAAGAAGTTCATAATCAAAGTATGCAGCAACGGCCATAAGACCGAAACCGACGATATACCAGAAAATTTGTCTTTTGACGAAATAAAACATATCCTGCGATTCATACTGTCCTGATCCGCTATATACAGCTATCAGGCTGATGACAAATAAACAAATCACAGTGAGTAAAAGTATGAAGTCAATGTTGTACTGTTTTTTCATAGCTTCTTTTCCTGCTACCTATTTGTCAGCTGGTCTATGACGATTTTCACAGCCGCAGCATCATCAATATAGCCGATCGGAAAAATAAAATCTGGTATTAAGTCAACAGGCATAATGAAATAAAGGAGTGTGCCCCCCATCAGCATTAATTCTCGAGAAGTACCTCGTTCGGTCATAAATAAGCTGTACATGTCTTTCAAATGCTGAAGGAATGGCCCGGCGCCGTTTACCGCCTCCATCTTTTTCTCAAACTTTGCTGAGATCGTTTCTTTTCCCTCGTTTGTTTGGCTATAGGTCTCATATTCGTTTAGCTTTTGTTTCAATTTGATCTGACTAAATGTACCGTCGTAGACCTTCTCATCTTTCAGTGTTTTTTCGATCTCTACGACCGTTTGTATGAACGTATCACTATGTACCTTTTCGTTTTTGATTGGAAACCCTGAAGCAGCTAATAGTTGATCTAATGATAGGTTCAGAGAATCTGAAAGCCGCTGCAGATGATTCAAAGTTGGTTTTCTTTTTCCATTCATGATTCGAGACAGTGTCGCTTTATCAATTCCTGTGTACGTGCTGAGCTCTCTTAAAGATAGAGAACGTTGTTGCAATCTTTCCTTTAAGAGAGACCCAAGCTCAGTTGTTTTAGAATCCATTTTACGCCATCCTTTGTATGATGTATCAACTCTTCTATAAAAGAAGTCGTACCCAATATAAAGGCGTGTTGACAAAATGTCAACGAATATCCTTTATTGATTGAATTTTAGGAAATAGGAATTTATCATAATAAAGATAGGATGAAAACAGTGAGAAGGAGTGGCGCGAATGAAGGTGAGGCATGCTGTACAACAAGATATTCCTAAAATTGCCGAAATACATGTGAAGAGCTGGCAGACGACTTATCAAGGCATTATTAATCAGGATTATTTGGATGGTTTAAATATAGAAGATCGAGAAGAGAGCTGGAGAAGAAGGTCACTTGAAGGGACGTTTGTCGCAGAAGATGCCGAGGGGGTATTTGGTTTTGCTTCTTTTGGAAAACAACGTGATGAGCGCTATCCAACATATGATGGAGAACTTTACGCGATCTATTTATTGCAAGAGAAACAGAGATCAGGAGCAGGTATCGCTTTAATTGCAGAAGGAGTGAGTTATTTAATAGAGAAAGGGTATCAGAATATCATGCTGTGGGTATTTGAACAAAATTCGGCAAAGCATTTTTATCAAAAGCTTCAACCTCATTTTGTCGTTACCAGCCAGTTCGAGCTGGCTGGCGAGAAGCATGATGAAATAGGGTATGGGTGGGAGCTGCCTGTATTAAATGACCATCTACACCGAATTAAATCGTCAGCTTCCAATAATAATGAGAGAAAAAAGTGAAAAGCACAGCTAGCAACATATAAGAGATAAGAGGAGAAGCTTCTACTTTTCCTTTTATTCCTGCTATTTTTAAAGCTTCATGGAAACCTGCCAAAAAATAAGCAAGACTGAGAATATAGCAGCACAGCATAATGGAGTAAGGGTTCATTGGCGTACCTCCAACATGAAATCTTCTACTATTAATAGATTCCATAGAGCGGCAAATTATGCATAAAAAAATAACCAGCTGAAATCAGCCAGTTATTTTTGGTGAGGAAAAACCAAACGAGATGCACTTGGTATGAGTATGCAAAGAACGATACTGCAAATAATAAATGAAGGAACCATATATGTGCTGTTATAAATTAAAGAGTAAACCCAACCTGGAGTTCCTTTTGGTGCATAATGAGAAAAGAAAACAACACCAGAGATAAAGAACGTCAACAGTCTAAAGAAACTTGCAACAAATACGGATAAGGTAATATAGAAGAATTGCTGCTTTCGCTTTTGATCCTGAATGGCTTTTTTAATCAATCCAGAAAATAGGCCGCTTAGGGAAATGACAACAGATGCGACGAAATAATCGAGAAATCCTTGAACTGGTGTAGCGATAATAGGGCCATTCATCAGCTGAAGGCCTGCAATAAGCACACCAATGATAAACCCGGTTGATATTCCCCATCTAATAGACATAAGAATGACGGGTATCATAATCAGCGCAAGAGATCCGCCGTTCGGCATTCTTAAAAAGAGACCTGATAAGTAATCTAATACTAGTGCAAGTGAAGTCATAATTGCGATTTCCATCAGTCGTACCAATTGATTTGATTGCTGCATAAAAAAAATCTCCCTTTTCATGAATTGAGCAAGGAGAGACCGTGTAAGGATGAGTATGTTATTCATAGAAAAACATATCGAGTTGAATACACCACATGTATTCAATTGAATCCACATTCCTACTTCAGTATTAACTGACAGGTTCAAAGGGTCAGAACAACGAATGTTCACTCTCAGCACAAAGCTCCCCCTGCGGTTATTTAGTTTTCTTCTATTATAAATATACTAAAGACCTTCAGGATCAACAATAGAGAATTCCTGTGACAATCAATTTTTGTATAATTATATAGGAAGAGATAAGAAAAAATAAATTATTTAGAAAAAATACTTGTTTCCTCTCTCAAAAGGTGTTATATTTGTATTCGCCGCTAAAACAGCGCGGTTATTAAATAACATAAAGAAAAAAGTTGTTGACTTTATCTTGATAGAATGTTATATTAATAAAGTCGCCTTTGAGAGACGGCGAAGATGATCTTTGAAAACTAAACAAGACAAAACGTACCTGTTAATTCGAGTTTTTATAAAAAAATCCTATGTTATATCATAGGTAGTCAGTCAAACGCTGACGAAAAACAAAACTTCGGTTTTGTACTTTTTCGGAGAGTTTGATCCTGGCTCAGGACGAACGCTGGCGGCGTGCCTAATACATGCAAGTCGAGCGAACAGAAGGGAGCTTGCTCCCGGATGTTAGCGGCGGACGGGTGAGTAACACGTGGGTAACCTGCCTGTAAGACTGGGATAACTCCGGGAAACCGGAGCTAATACCGGATAGTTCCTTGAACCGCATGGTTCAAGGATGAAAGACGGTTTCGGCTGTCACTTACAGATGGACCCGCGGCGCATTAGCTAGTTGGTGGGGTAATGGCTCACCAAGGCGACGATGCGTAGCCGACCTGAGAGGGTGATCGGCCACACTGGGACTGAGACACGGCCCAGACTCCTACGGGAGGCAGCAGTAGGGAATCTTCCGCAATGGACGAAAGTCTGACGGAGCAACGCCGCGTGAGTGATGAAGGTTTTCGGATCGTAAAGCTCTGTTGTTAGGGAAGAACAAGTGCGAGAGTAACTGCTCGCACCTTGACGGTACCTAACCAGAAAGCCACGGCTAACTACGTGCCAGCAGCCGCGGTAATACGTAGGTGGCAAGCGTTGTCCGGAATTATTGGGCGTAAAGGGCTCGCAGGCGGTTTCTTAAGTCTGATGTGAAAGCCCCCGGCTCAACCGGGGAGGGTCATTGGAAACTGGGAAACTTGAGTGCAGAAGAGGAGAGTGGAATTCCACGTGTAGCGGTGAAATGCGTAGAGATGTGGAGGAACACCAGTGGCGAAGGCGACTCTCTGGTCTGTAACTGACGCTGAGGAGCGAAAGCGTGGGGAGCGAACAGGATTAGATACCCTGGTAGTCCACGCCGTAAACGATGAGTGCTAAGTGTTAGGGGGTTTCCGCCCCTTAGTGCTGCAGCTAACGCATTAAGCACTCCGCCTGGGGAGTACGGTCGCAAGACTGAAACTCAAAGGAATTGACGGGGGCCCGCACAAGCGGTGGAGCATGTGGTTTAATTCGAAGCAACGCGAAGAACCTTACCAGGTCTTGACATCCTCTGACAACCCTAGAGATAGGGCTTTCCCTTCGGGGACAGAGTGACAGGTGGTGCATGGTTGTCGTCAGCTCGTGTCGTGAGATGTTGGGTTAAGTCCCGCAACGAGCGCAACCCTTGATCTTAGTTGCCAGCATTTAGTTGGGCACTCTAAGGTGACTGCCGGTGACAAACCGGAGGAAGGTGGGGATGACGTCAAATCATCATGCCCCTTATGACCTGGGCTACACACGTGCTACAATGGACAGAACAAAGGGCTGCGAGACCGCAAGGTTTAGCCAATCCCATAAATCTGTTCTCAGTTCGGATCGCAGTCTGCAACTCGACTGCGTGAAGCTGGAATCGCTAGTAATCGCGGATCAGCATGCCGCGGTGAATACGTTCCCGGGCCTTGTACACACCGCCCGTCACACCACGAGAGTTTGTAACACCCGAAGTCGGTGAGGTAACCTTTATGGAGCCAGCCGCCGAAGGTGGGACAGATGATTGGGGTGAAGTCGTAACAAGGTAGCCGTATCGGAAGGTGCGGCTGGATCACCTCCTTTCTAAGGATATATGGAGCAGTGTACGTTTTCGTCTTGTTTAGTTTTGAAGGATCATTCCTTCAAAACATGTCTCTAGCGAGACAGGATTGTTCTTTGAAAACTAGATAACAATAAGTAATACATTCACATTGAATGCAATGCAAAGTTCATCACACATAGTGATTCTTTCTAAAGTAAGAAATGGTTAAGTTAGAAAGGGCGCACGGTGGATGCCTTGGCACTAGGAGCCGATGAAGGACGGGACGAACACCGATATGCTTCGGGGAGCTGTAAGCAAGCTTTGATCCGGAGATTTCCGAATGGGGAAACCCACTGCTCGTAATGGAGTAGTATCCATACTTGAATACATAGAGTATGAGAAGGCATACCCGGGGAACTGAAACATCTAAGTACCCGGAGGAAGAGAAAGCAAATGCGATTCCCTGAGTAGCGGCGAGCGAAACGGGAACAGCCCAAACCAAGAGGCTTGCCTCTTGGGGTTGTAGGACACTCTATACGGAGTTACAAAGGAACGATATAAGCGAAGAGGTCTGGAAAGGCCCGCCAAAGAAGGTAACAGCCCTGTAACTGAAATGTTGTTCTCTCCAGAGTGGATCCTGAGTACGGCGGAACACGTGAAATTCCGTCGGAATCCGGGAGGACCATCTCCCAAGGCTAAATACTCCCTAGTGACCGATAGTGAACCAGTACCGTGAGGGAAAGGTGAAAAGCACCCCGGAAGGGGAGTGAAATAGATCCTGAAACCGTGTGCCTACAAGTAGTCAGAGCCCGTTAAAGGGTGATGGCGTGCCTTTTGTAGAATGAACCGGCGAGTTACGATCCCGTGCAAGGTTAAGCAGAAGATGCGGAGCCGCAGCGAAAGCGAGTCTGAATAGGGCGCATGAGTACGTGGTCGTAGACCCGAAACCAGGTGATCTACCCATGTCCAGGGTGAAGTTCAGGTAACACTGAATGGAGGCCCGAACCCACGCACGTTGAAAAGTGCGGGGATGAGGTGTGGGTAGGGGTGAAATGCCAATCGAACCTGGAGATAGCTGGTTCTCTCCGAAATAGCTTTAGGGCTAGCCTCAAGGTAAGAGTCTCGGAGGTAGAGCACTGATTGGACTAGGGGCCCCTACCGGGTTACCGAATTCAGTCAAACTCCGAATGCCGATGACTTATCCTTGGGAGTCAGACTGCGAGTGATAAGATCCGTAGTCGAAAGGGAAACAGCCCAGACCGCCAGCTAAGGTCCCAAAGTATACGTTAAGTGGAAAAGGATGTGGAGTTGCTTAGACAACCAGGATGTTGGCTTAGAAGCAGCCACCATTTAAAGAGTGCGTAATAGCTCACTGGTCGAGTGACTCTGCGCCGAAAATGTACCGGGGCTAAACGTATCACCGAAGCTGCGGACTGTTCTTACGAACAGTGGTAGGAGAGCGTTCTAAGTGCTGTGAAGTCAGACCGGAAGGACTGGTGGAGCGCTTAGAAGTGAGAATGCCGGTATGAGTAGCGAAAGACGGGTGAGAATCCCGTCCACCGAATGCCTAAGGTTTCCTGAGGAAGGCTCGTCCGCTCAGGGTTAGTCGGGACCTAAGCCGAGGCCGAAAGGCGTAGGCGATGGACAACAGGTTGATATTCCTGTACCACCTCCTCACCATTTGAGCAATGGGGGGACGCAGGAGGATAGGGTAAGCGCGGTATTGGATATCCGCGTCCAAGCAGTTAGGCTGGGAAATAGGCAAATCCGTTTCCCGTAAAGGCTGAGCTGTGATGGCGAGCGAAATTTAGTAGCGAAGTTCCTGATTCCACACTGCCAAGAAAAGCCTCTAGCGAGGTGAGAGGTGCCCGTACCGCAAACCGACACAGGTAGGCGAGGAGAGAATCCTAAGGTGATCGAGAGAACTCTCGTTAAGGAACTCGGCAAAATGACCCCGTAACTTCGGGAGAAGGGGTGCTTCTTAGGGTGTTAAAGCCCCGAGAAGCCGCAGTGAATAGGCCCAGGCGACTGTTTAGCAAAAACACAGGTCTCTGCGAAGCCGTAAGGCGAAGTATAGGGGCTGACGCCTGCCCGGTGCTGGAAGGTTAAGAGGAGCGCTTAGCGTAAGCGAAGGTGCGAATTGAAGCCCCAGTAAACGGCGGCCGTAACTATAACGGTCCTAAGGTAGCGAAATTCCTTGTCGGGTAAGTTCCGACCCGCACGAAAGGCGCAACGATCTGGGCACTGTCTCAACGAGAGACTCGGTGAAATTATAGTACCTGTGAAGATGCAGGTTACCCGCGACAGGACGGAAAGACCCCGTGGAGCTTTACTGCAGCCTGATATTGAATGTTGGTACAGCTTGTACAGGATAGGTAGGAGCCTTGGAAACCGGAGCGCTAGCTTCGGTGGAGGCATCGGTGGGATACTACCCTGGCTGTATTGACCTTCTAACCCGCTGCCCTTATCGGGCAGGGAGACAGTGTCAGGTGGGCAGTTTGACTGGGGCGGTCGCCTCCTAAAATGTAACGGAGGCGCCCAAAGGTTCCCTCAGAATGGTTGGAAATCATTCGCAGAGTGTAAAGGCACAAGGGAGCTTGACTGCGAGACCTACAAGTCGAGCAGGGACGAAAGTCGGGCTTAGTGATCCGGTGGTTCCGCATGGAAGGGCCATCGCTCAACGGATAAAAGCTACCCCGGGGATAACAGGCTTATCTCCCCCAAGAGTCCACATCGACGGGGAGGTTTGGCACCTCGATGTCGGCTCATCGCATCCTGGGGCTGTAGTCGGTCCCAAGGGTTGGGCTGTTCGCCCATTAAAGCGGTACGCGAGCTGGGTTCAGAACGTCGTGAGACAGTTCGGTCCCTATCCGTCGCGGGCGCAGGAAATTTGAGAGGAGCTGTCCTTAGTACGAGAGGACCGGGATGGACGCACCGCTGGTGTACCAGTTGTTCTGCCAAGGGCATCGCTGGGTAGCTATGTGCGGACGGGATAAGTGCTGAAAGCATCTAAGCATGAAGCCCCCCTCAAGATGAGATTTCCCATTCCGCAAGGAAGTAAGATCCCTGAAAGATGATCAGGTTGATAGGTCTGAGGTGGAAGCGTGGTGACACGTGGAGCTGACAGATACTAATAGATCGAGGACTTAACCTATATTCTAATGTGAAGCTTGAACATTGTTATCTAGTTTTGAGAGAACATTCTCTCCATCAGGTTTGGTGGCGATAGCGAAGAGGTCACACCCGTTCCCATACCGAACACGGAAGTTAAGCTCTTCAGCGCCGATGGTAGTTGGGGGTCTCCCCCTGTGAGAGTAGGACGCCGCCAAGCTTTTCTAAGGATCAGTTCCATTTGGAACTGGTCTTTTTTGTGCTTCTTGAGAAAATATGCTGTTGGTTGCACTTGTTTGATGAACGTTTGGACACTCTAACTCATTTACAAGCATGTGAAACACATTAAAACAAAAGAGATCGAGCGTTTCAGTTAAACCAGTAGAGAGTTAGGTTAATAGATGATAGAAGAGCTCTGTATCGTTATTAGTAGATAATTCTATTTCGGACATACTGTATCTAATGTGAGATGTTAATATTTATAAAGGAATTGCCCGTTTTTAAAGAGAATATAGAGTGGACAAGTTTAAGTGATGAACGTTAGATCACGCTGTTTGAATAGAGGAAATAACGGTCATTTGTTAAAAGAAATACGTAATGAAAATTGAAATAAAATTTTTTTAATATAGCCTTTACAAATGATGAAAACCTGTATATAATAATCTTTGTCGGATCGAGAGATTCCTACATAGTGGAGGATTAGCTCAGCTGGGAGAGCATCTGCCTTACAAGCAGAGGGTCGGCGGTTCGAGCCCGTCATCCTCCACCATATTTATTCTTACATAATGTTGGGATAGATAAAGCCGGTGTAGCTCAACTGGTAGAGCAACTGACTTGTAATCAGTAGGTTGGGGGTTCAAGTCCTCTTGCCGGCACCACTTTCATATGGTAAGATAGACAAGTCGCTTTTAAAGCGAGCCATTAGCTCAGTTGGTAGAGCATCTGACTTTTAATCAGAGGGTCGAAGGTTCGAGTCCTTCATGGCTCACCATTTTCATGCGGGTGTGGCGGAATTGGCAGACGCGCTAGACTTAGGATCTAGTGTCTTTATGACGTGGGGGTTCAAGTCCCTTCACCCGCATAGCCAAACAAAATAAAGAAATCCTGTAATGCGGAAGTAGTTCAGTGGTAGAACACCACCTTGCCAAGGTGGGGGTCGCGGGTTCGAATCCCGTCTTCCGCTTATACCATCCACGCCGGGGTGGTGGAATTGGCAGACACACAGGACTTAAAATCCTGCGGTAGGTGACTACCGTGCCGGTTCAAGTCCGGCCCTCGGCATTATACAATAAGCGCCCGTAGCTCAATTGGATAGAGCGTTTGACTACGGATCAAAAGGTTAGGGGTTCGACTCCTCTCGGGCGCGCCATTAAGATCGGGAAGTAGCTCAGCTTGGTAGAGCACTTGGTTTGGGACCAAGGGGTCGCAGGTTCGAATCCTGTCTTCCCGACCATCTTTTATGGGGCCTTAGCTCAGCTGGGAGAGCGCCTGCCTTGCACGCAGGAGGTCAGCGGTTCGATCCCGCTAGGCTCCACTTTTAAAAGATTATTTTGATCATGGCGGTGTAGCTCAGCTGGCTAGAGCGTACGGTTCATACCCGTGAGGTCGGGGGTTCGATCCCCTCCGCCGCTATAAAGGACCTTTAGCTCAGTTGGTTAGAGCAGACGGCTCATAACCGTCCGGTCGTAGGTTCGAGTCCTACAAGGTCCACCATCTATACGGAGGAATACCCAAGTCCGGCTGAAGGGATCGGTCTTGAAAACCGACAGGGGTGTCAAAGCCCGCGGGGGTTCGAATCCCTCTTCCTCCGCCATATTTTTTAAAAACTTATATCATCGCGGGGTGGAGCAGTTCGGTAGCTCGTCGGGCTCATAACCCGAAGGTCGCAGGTTCAAATCCTGCCCCCGCAACCAAATTATTTTATTTACCAATGGGGAATGCTCTTTGAGTACAACCAAAATGGTCCGGTAGTTCAGTTGGTTAGAATGCCTGCCTGTCACGCAGGAGGTCGCGGGTTCGAGTCCCGTCCGGACCGCCATTTTTAAAATGACTACTTGGCTCGGTAGCTCAGTTGGTAGAGCAACGGACTGAAAATCCGTGTGTCGGCGGTTCGATTCCGTCCCGAGCCACTTTTATAAAAAAATATTGATAGTATGGCGGTTGTGGCGAAGTGGTTAACGCACCAGATTGTGGCTCTGGCACTCGTGGGTTCGATTCCCATCAATCGCCCCATACATATTTTTGCGGGTGTAGTTTAGTGGTAAAACCTCAGCCTTCCAAGCTGATGTCGTGGGTTCGATTCCCATCACCCGCTCCATTTGTATATCCGTTCATGGGCCTGTAGCTCAGCTGGTTAGAGCGCACGCCTGATAAGCGTGAGGTCGGTGGTTCGAGTCCACTCAGGCCCACCATGATATTCCGCAGTAGCTCAGTGGTAGAGCTATCGGCTGTTAACCGATCGGTCGTAGGTTCGAGTCCTACCTGCGGAGCCAAATGGAGAAGTACTCAAGTGGCTGAAGAGGCGCCCCTGCTAAGGGTGTAGGTCGCGCGAGCGGCGCGAGGGTTCAAATCCCTCCTTCTCCGCCATTTATCTGGCCCGTTGGTCAAGCGGTTAAGACACCGCCCTTTCACGGCGGTAACACGGGTTCGAATCCCGTACGGGTCATGTTTAAAAGAGATCTTGTCAAAGATCTCTTTTTTATTTTCTTCAGAAAAGAAAGACCGCCATTATAGCGGTCTTTTTTTACATGTTCATGGAATAGATCGTATAAGACAAGTATGTTGCAAAGAAGCCCCATAAGACATAAGGAATTAGTAAAATTGGAACGACTTTGCTTAGTTTACGTGAGACGATGACAAGAGCAAGTGCTGTCAGTGCTACAAGCAGGCAGTCGATCGTAGCGGCAAATAGATCTTTTTGTGTAAATTGAAAAAAACTAAAGGCTTGATTAAATACATAATTTAAAAGAAAAAGAATCCAAAATGGTAAAGTGATTTTTTGAAATCCGTACTTTCCATAAATGATCGCTGCGGACAACGAGATGAGAGCAAATAAGACAGCCCACACAGCACCAATTACTCCACCACTCGGTGTCCATTCCGGTTTATTTAATGCATCATACCACTCTCTGTCAATCGGAAACAAGAACCCGGCAATAGAGAATAATGCGTATGTAATAAAGAAGACAACCACTGCCCAAACGATACTTTTTCTAGCCATTAAGAATCTCCTCCAATCAAATTCACTCTTAAAATGATTTCCCAATCATTACATGATATAAACATAAAGCCCCCAATATGAGGGGACTAATGATTTTCTTCTGTATAAGGTTCTTCTTCGTACGGCTTCAAGTCACCAAATACCGTCATGATGCCTTCTTCGTCTAATGCTTTTTCATAGGCTTCGTGAGCTTTATTTGGATATACTTTACTTGCCTTGCCTTCAATATCAGCAGCTGCGAATCCTTCATAGTCTTCGACATAATCTTCATCTTCTGATTGTGTATACACATCATCGTATGTCAATGGAGGAAATTCCATATCAGACGGCGTATCAGAGTTTCCGTAGCGTTCTACGTCTTGATATGCATCCTCTCCATCATAGGCTGCACTTTCTTCATTTTCGAATTTCCCTGATGGCGGACTTAATAAATCCTCTTCAATCGGACGGTTTTGTGAAACGGTTTGTTCTTTTGAATGCTCTGTGCATGTGACGGCACTAGGTAAGGCTTCTAAGCGTTCCTTTGGGATAGGTGATTTACAGACCTTGCATAGGCCATAAGAGCCGTCTGTGATGGCTTGAAGTGCTTCATTAACGTCTAACAGGTGTTCATGTTCCAAACTGTTTAACGCAATATCCTTCCCGCGTTCGAACAGCTCTGTCCCTTGATCACCTGGGTGATTATCATAGGCTGACAGATCTCCGACCGAATCATAAGGAAATGATACTTTTTGTTCATCGTCATGGCTTTTGGCTTCGAGTTCGTGTTTTTCACCGAGAAGTCGCTGCTTCAAGTGATGTAATTCGTCTTTAGACAACAAAGCGATCATCCTTTCATATCAAACATAATGTTAGTATGAGCAATTTTATCTGTAAGACTAGTTCCAATTTGAAGCAATTCCTCATGAAAAAACGCCTGCGGCTGCAGGCGTTTTTTGTTACGCGATATAGTATTGTAAGATCAAAGCGATTGTCAGCAGGAAACCGAAAAATGTATTGGTTTGAGCTGTAGATTTCATGGCATTCATTAATTCAATTGGTTTTTCTTTTTGCCTAAATTCTTTGATAGCTGTATATGCTTTTGGCACACTGAGTAAAACAAGAAGACTCCAAAGGCCGACAATATCTGTGAAGATATAAACAAAAATAAGTACATAAGAGAGCAAAAACATGGAAAGTAAAATGTTCACAGCAGCCTTTCGCCCAGCAAGAATAGCAAGTGTTTTTCGTCCATTTTCTTTGTCGCCGTCTAAATCGCGGATATTGTTTGATAGTAAGATGGCACCAACTAAAATAGAAATTGGTAATGAGACGAGAACAGCTTTAGACGTTAGTGTGCCTGTTTGAATATAGAAACTGATCAGGATGATTCCTAGTCCCATAAAAGCACCTGACACAAGTTCTCCAAACGGTGTATATGCAATAGGAACAGGACCGCCTGTATAGAAATAGCCTGCTGCCATACAAATGAGTCCTATCAGTGCAATCCACCAGCTAGACATCATGCAAATATACACTCCTAGTAGTAAAGAAAGCGCAAATAGTGCATAAGCAAGGCCGAGAACGGTTTTAGGCTTCACGCCATTTCTGACAATGGCGCCGCCGATGCCGACAGATTTCTCATTGTCCAATCCGCGAACATAATCAAAGTACTCATTAAACATGTTCGTTGCGATTTGGATAAACATAGATGCAAACAGCATAGCTAAAAATAGCCCAACATGTATTTGACCACTTGGAAGTGCTAGAACAGTTCCTAAAGTAACGGGAATAAATGCTGCTGTTAATGTATGCGGTCGTAGTAAATTCCACCAAATCCGCCAGTTCTTATCAGGCTTAATCGGTGAAAGCTGATCTGATATCGATTGATGCTGCATAAAATATACTCCTTTAAATAAAAAAATACGTACACGTCCAAATTCCAGTTTAGCAAAGTTCAAAAAGGTGTCAATATATTGATGCGATGAAACCTGAAAAAGATGTTTGCTAATCGTTGCCATATCGAGAGAAAGCTTGATCTTAGAACAAGACTTTCCATTTTTCTTATAGATGCTCTCGTTTCAAGAAGCAGAGCGAAAAAATCTAGAAAGCGTGATATAATAAGGATTCGAGGTTTTAAAAGCTGTTTTCTTTACTAAGTTCATCTGTTAAGGTTTATAATAGAAAAGCAGGTCATTCGACATACTCGAATGTTCATGTATTTTTTCATTATGGTTTTATTTTTTTATGTTATTTCATGGATTTTGGAGGAATGTATCATGGTGACAACAGTGCAAAGTACTTTCCGGCAGGAAGCGCTTGCGACATTAGAAGAAGCGAATAACGTCAACCATGCTGTTTTGATAAGCTACTCCAGAAGAGTTGACGATCTGGATCCTCTTGCCTTTTTCCAAAGCGGCGAAGCGGATTTTTTAGGCGAGCGGTTTTTTTGGTCTGATCCAGAAAGCCAAATGATATTTTCTGGACTTGGCAGAGCGGCCGTTATTAAATCATCTGAGCAAGGCAAGGAACGATTTAATACAGTTCATCAAGAATGGGAACAGCTGAAGCAGCACATGTTCCATTTTCATGATGAGAAGGAGTTAAGGCAAGCGGCTGTTGGTCCGCTTTTATTTGGAGGATTCTCATTTGATCCGTATGAAGAGAAGGCGCGTCACTGGGAAGCTTTTGGCGAGGCTCATTTTTTTGTGCCATCGATGATGCTCACTGTCTCGAAAGAAGGCACGTTTCTTACGATCAATGAATGGAAGCAGGTGGACGGTAATGTTCATCAGCTCATTCAAGAATTAGAACAAAAAGCCTCTCATTACGAAACATTACCGCTCAGACAGGGTGGACAAGCTGAACTTGTTCATATGGAAGAACGAGATGTGAAGGAATGGATGAAGGCGATCCAAGAAGCGACAGACCACATTCGTGCAAACGAATATGAAAAGGTTGTTTTAGCAAGAGAAGTCTTGCTTCACTATAAAAATCAAATTGAACTCGCTCCACTGTTATCAGAATTATTAAAGCATCAAACAACGAGTTATGTATTTGCGGTTGAGCAGGGGAGACAAGCATTTGTCGGAGCTACGCCGGAACGCTTAGTGAAAAAAAGCGGCGGAGAGGTCTTTTCATCTTGTTTAGCAGGTTCGATTGTTCGTGGAAAAGATGAAGAGGAAGATCGAGCATTAGGCAAGGAACTGCTGCATGATGAGAAGAATTTGATTGAACATCAAATTGTTGTCAATATGATTGAGCAAGCATTTGAGGCCAATTGCCTTCGCGTGCATAAACCAAATCAACCTAGTCTTTATAAAACAAAAAACATTCAGCATTTGTTTACACCGATTGTAGGAGAAATTAAAAGCAGCTGTTCTCTTTTTTCATTAATTGAACAGCTCCATCCGACGCCAGCATTAGGCGGATATCCGAAGGAAAAGGCGGTTGAGGTCATTCGTGAAATCGAACCGTTGAAACGTGGCTGGTACGCAGCGCCGGTAGGGTGGATTGACTCTCAGGATAATGGAGAATTTGCTGTTGCCATTCGGTCAGGTCTTATTGAGGAAGACCATGTTCGTTTGTTCGCTGGCTGCGGCATTGTAGAGGATTCCCTTGCAAAGCAGGAGTACGAGGAAACGCAAGTGAAATTAAGACCAATGCTATCTGCTCTTGGAGGTCGTCCTATTGAATAATCAAATCATGACAATATATATTGGCAGATTGATGGATGAATTTGTCCAAGCTGGCGTACAAGAGGCAGTTGTCTGTCCAGGTTCTCGTTCGACCCCGCTTGCAATGCTGGCTCTAGCCCACCAAGACATCAATGTCCATGTATTAGTGGATGAACGGTCTGCTGCTTTTTATGCGCTTGGTCTTGCAAAAGCAAGTCAAACTCCAGTGCTGCTTATTTGTACGTCAGGTACAGCAGCAGCTAACTTTTACCCAGCCATTGTAGAGGCACATTATTCCCGTGTCCCACTTATTGTTTTAACTGCTGATCGACCGCACGAATTGAGGGAAGTTGGGGCACCTCAAGCGATTGATCAGCAATTCTTATTCGGTAAGTTTGTTAAATGGTTCACAGACTTAGCGTTGCCAGAAGAAAGTCAGACGATGTTACGCTATGTTCAGACGGCTGCGGCAAGAGCAAATCATATGTCGATGCAAGAGCCGAAGGGACCTGTACAAATCAATGTCCCTCTGAGAGAACCATTGCTTCCTGATTTGTCTATTGATCCTTTCGAGCGAGAAGAAACAGACCGGAAAAAAGTATTAGCTACAGGACAGGCTTTCCCAAATGATGATGCGATATCTGAAATTGTGACGGTCATGAACCGTTCCAAAAAGGGACTGATTGTGTGTGGCGAGCTTCATACGGAGGAAGAGAAAGAGGCAGTAATACGTCTTTCAAAAGCCTTGCATATACCGATTTTAGCGGACCCGCTTTCTCATTTGCGAAATGGTCATGAGCATGCAGATCTTATTATTGATGCGTATGATTCTTTATTGAAAGATGAAGTATTGCAGCAGCACCTATTGCCGGATATGGTTATTCGTTTTGGACCGATGCCTGTGTCTAAGCCTTTATTCAAGTGGCTGGAAAAACATGCGGAAGTGAATCAGATTGTTGTTGATGCTGCTGGAGGTTTTCGAGATCCTGGGCTGAGTGCTTCATATGTCATTGAAAGTGATGTGGCAGCTTTTGTAGATGAAGTAGTCAATAGAGCGGATCAACGTGAGGATACAAGTTTTCTAAAGCGCTGGCAGCATGCTAATTCATCATTCAGAACGCATGCTTCCCATTATTCTGATGAGGATCTGTCATTTGAGGGGAATGTGTACCGTCAGCTTCAGCATCTTTTGCCGAAGGAGAGTGTCCTGTTTATCGGGAATAGTATGCCGATTCGTGATGTGGATACATTTTTTGAAGCGCAATCGAAGCCTTTTCGAATGATGGCGAATCGAGGAGCAAATGGTATTGATGGTGTTGTGTCTACAGCACTTGGCACGTATGCAGCTTTGAAACAGCCGGTCACCTTAGTGATTGGAGATTTATCATTTTACCATGATATGAATGGTCTCCTTGCAGCGAAGTTGATGGACATTCCACTGACGGTTGTGTTGTTAAACAATGATGGAGGAGGCATCTTTTCTTTCCTTCCGCAGGCGTCTGAGGAACCGTATTATGAAAAACTCTTTGGTACACCGACTGGACTGAATTTTGAGTATGCTTCGAAGTTGTATGGGGGAACCTATGCGAAACCGTCAACGAAACAAGAATTACATGATGTCTACAAGGCGCATATAGAAGAGCCTGGACTTCATTTAATTGAAATTGATACAGATCGGCATTCTCGTGCAAGCAAGCATCGTCAAATGATGGATGACATATTGGAAGAAGTGAAAAAAGAATGTCTTCTTTCATAATACGGATGCGTGATGGTGTGGCGTACGAGGTGGTGGATCAGAATCCATCAGGTGAGAATGCCACGCTATGCTTACACGGCTTCACTGGAAGCGCGGCTTCTTGGACATTCTTGAATGCTTATATGGGAAATACAAGATTGATTCAAGTCAGCCTGCTTGGACATGGCCGCACGGACTCACCAGAAAGTATAAGAAGATATGCGATGTCGCATCAGCTAGCAGATCTTGCAGAGATTTTAAACCAATTAAAGCTTCACAAAGTGAATATTCTCGGATATTCTATGGGAGGACGTATTGCTTTATCATTTGCCTCTCGTTATTCAGAGCGAGTCAACAAGTTGATTCTAGAGAGTACCTCTCCAGGGCTTCGTACGTTTAAAGAGCGGATGGCAAGACTCAAACATGATCATCAGCTGGCTCAGAAAATGAGACATGAAGGTTTAGTGAAGTTTGTGGATTTTTGGGAGAGTATTCCACTGTTTGCTTCGCAGAAAACTTTATCAACTGACACGCAGGCTCAACTACGAGAGGAAAGGCTAAAAGCCAATCCACTTGGACTGGCTCGCAGTTTAGAAGGCATAGGAACAGGTTCGCAGCCCTCTGTTTGGAAGGCTTTAAAGCATATGAATTTACCTGTTTTGTTGATTTGTGGAGCGCTTGATGAAAAGTTCTGCAATATCGCCACATGTATGCAGCAGGAGCTTGAAGGCAGTCAATTTATATTAGCTGAGCAGGCTGGGCATACAGTTCATGTGGAACAACCACATTTTTTTGGTAAAATAGTTAGTGAGTTTATTACCCAAGGTTAGAGGAGGAACTATTGATGGCTATTGAATGGCAAACTGAGCGTCAATATGACGAAATTTTATATGAAACATGCAATGGGATTGCAAAGATCACGATTAATCGTCCACATGTACATAACGCGTTTACACCAAAGACTGTGAGTGAATTGATTGATGCATTTTCACGTGCTCGTGATAATTCAAATGTTGGTGTGATCGTACTTGCAGGTGCTGGCGGCAAAGCATTCTGTTCTGGTGGAGATCAAAAAGTACGCGGTCATGGCGGTTATGTAGGAGACGATCAAATTCCGCGTCTAAATGTACTCGACTTACAGCGTTTAATTCGTGTGATTCCAAAACCTGTTGTTGCGATGGTTGCTGGTTATGCAATCGGCGGCGGGCACGTTCTTCATATTGTATGTGACCTGACAATTGCAGCAGATAATGCGATTTTTGGACAAACTGGTCCAAAAGTAGGCAGCTTTGATGCTGGTTATGGTTCAGGCTACCTTGCACGTATTGTTGGTCATAAGAAAGCGAGAGAAATCTGGTACTTATGCCGTCAATACAATGCACAAGAAGCGCTTGATATGGGACTTGTTAATACTGTTGTACCATTAGAGCAGCTTGAAGAGGAAACAGTGAAGTGGTGCGAGGAGATGCTAGAAAAGAGCCCGACTGCTTTACGATTCTTGAAGGCTGCATTTAATGCAGATACGGATGGATTAGCTGGAATTCAACAATTTGCAGGAGATGCGACACTTCTTTATTACACAACAGATGAAGCAAAAGAAGGACGCGATTCCTTTAAGGAAAAACGCAAGCCAGACTTCGGTCAGTTCCCGCGTTTCCCTTGATTCAATCATACCGATGAAAAACAGCTTAGTGCATCAGACTAAGCTGTTTTCTTTTACGAAAAGGAGGTGTTGTGATGAAGCAACCGAATTGGCTGCTGCACCGTGCTTATTTAACACCAGAAAGAGTCGCGCTCATTTATCAGGATAAAAAGTGGACATTTCGCAATTTAGCTGATGAAGTCAATGAGCTTTCAAATAGACTTGCACAAACATTATTAAAAAAAGGGGAAACGGTCGGGATTCTGATGAACAATCATCCTCAAATGGTGATGCTTGTTCATGCTTGTTTTTCATTGGGATTCAAAATCGTGCTATTGAACAATAAGTTAACAAAAGCTGAAAGGCGCTATCAACTTGAAGATGCAAAAGCAGCCGCCTTATTTACTGAACCGGTTTATGCAAGTGATCATAAGGGTGATCTACCCGTTTATACAATGGAGACTTTACCTGAAGCAGGTCACGACAATGTAAAGAAAATCGAAAGCGAATTTGATTTGAATGAAACAGCAACGATCATGTATACATCTGGCACAACAGGACAACCAAAAGGGGTCGAGCAAACGTTTGGCAATCATTTTCATAGTGCTGTTTCCTCTGCACTCAATGTGGGCCTCAGAGAGGATGACCGCTGGCTTATTGCACTGCCTCTTTTTCATATTAGCGGGTTATCCGCTTTATTTAAGTCGGTGATTTATGGGATGACTGTCGTACTTCATCAAAAGTTTGATGTCGATGAAGTAAAGGGTTCGATTGAACACCATCGTGTGACGATGATATCTGTTGTTCAAACGATGTTATCCCGTTTATTAAGCAGGCTGGAAGAATGTCCGTCTTCTTTGCGCTGTCTTTTATTAGGCGGAGGACCTGCGCCTTTTGCGATGCTTCAAGAAAGCAAAGAGAAAGGTTTCCCTGTGTTTCAATCCTACGGCATGACAGAAACCTGTTCACAAATTGTGACCCTTGCGCCTGAATTTAGTGTAGAGAAGCTTGGATCAGCGGGAAAACCCCTTTTTGGATGTGAGCTGAAAATTCAAGATGGTACACGCATTTGTCGTCCTTTTGAGCATGGCGAAATTATGGTGAAAGGGGCAAATGTCATGAAAGGGTACCTTTACCGTGAAGAGGCGACCGTGGCTGCTTTTGATCAAGGCTGGCTGAAAACGGGTGATATCGGCTATGTGGATGAGGAAGGATTTTTATTTGTGCTTGACCGCCGTTCAGATTTAATTATTTCTGGCGGTGAGAATATTTATCCTGCTGAAATTGAAGCGATCCTGTTAACACATCCGCATGTAAAGGAAGCCGGAGTGACGGGTATGTATGATGATAGATGGGGAGAGGTACCAGCTGCCTTCCTTGTCACAGACCATAAAATACCGGAGAACGAGCTCTATGCTTTATGTGAGTCGCATCTAGCAAAATATAAATGGCCTGCCGCTTTTCACTTTGTGGACGAGCTGCCAAGAAATGCGTCAAATAAATTGCAGAGGCACAGACTCAAGTCAAAGGGGTTTTTAGATGATTCAAATTGAACGAGTGATTTTATATCATGTCACGATGAAGCTCAAGCAGCCATTTACCACAAGTCTTGGGACCATCTCGGAGCGTGAGTTTATTATTGTCGAGGTAAAAGATCAAACGGGATTGACTGGATGGGGAGAGGTGTCAGCCTTTTCTTCTCCTTGGTATACAGAAGAAACCATTGAGACTTGTTACCATATGCTGAGAGCTTTTTTTATACCAAATGTGCTGACACGCACCTTTACACACCCTTCAGAAATACCAGACAGCCTGTACCAATTTAAAGGCAATAGGATGGCGAAAGCGGGAATTGAAGCGGCTGTTTGGGATATTTATGCGAAGCGTGAGAATAAGTCGTTACGAGATGTATTAGGCGGCACCAAGGATAGAATACCTTCTGGTGTTGTGGCGGGGTTAGGACCCGTTGATGACATGCTGAAGCAAATACAGCAATTTGTGGACCAAGGTTATCAGCGGGTGAAGGTGAAAATTAAGCCGGGGCAGGATATTGGACTCCTTAAAAAAATTAGAGAGTCTTTCCCTCACCTCCCGCTAATGGCGGATGCAAACTCTGCTTATGAGTTAAAGGATATTAGCAAGCTCAAGCAGCTCGATGACATTCGTTTATTAATGATTGAACAGCCATTAGCTGCAGATGATATTGTCGATCATCGCCATTTGCAAAAGCATTTAAAAACACCGATATGTTTGGATGAAAGTATTTGTTCCTTAGATGATGCTAGAAAAGCGGTAGAGCTTGGCAGCTGTCAAATTATTAATGTGAAGCCTTCACGAGTTGGTGGGCTGACAGAAGCCCTTAAAATCCATACATTCAGTAAGGAGCATCAAATTCCGTTATGGTGCGGTGGAATGATTGAAACAGGTATTTCCCGCGCGCAGAACGTGGCACTTGCTTCGCTTCCGCAATTTACAATTCCAGGTGATATTTCAGCTTCGTCAAAATATTGGGAGCAGGATATCATTTTTCCTGAAATCAAGGTTGAAAATGGTTTTATAGAGGTACCTCGTTCCCCCGGAATGGGCGTAGAAGTGGATTATCAAGCGCTTCGTTCCTTTTCAGATAAAATTGACGTCTTTACAAAACATGATTTTGTGATGTGAAAATGAGGTATTCACCTTTTGCACATCCAATAAAATCTATATATAGTGAGAGAAAGTTTTTCCTTCCTGTCTCAACAAAAAAGAAAGAGCGGTGATCCGCTCTTTCTTACTCTTCTACCAGTTTGCTGTCATAAGCAAGCTGTCCAATATAGTGATCCATTTCACTGGGCATGTCTGCTGCATGGCCATATTCATAATCCCAAAGGTTTAAAAAGGAGTGAGCAGCCTGATAAAATGCGGCTTCGTCCGCGTCATGAATTTCGTCAAAAAACGTTTGAAGCAGCCGATCGTGTTTCAATGCGAAGCGCCTCCTTAAATGAGACTTAAAGATCTTGTGGTTTAAACGTTTTACAATCCGTTTCTTCACTTTTTTTAGCCGTATTTCCTGTGTGGCTGACGACATAGATTGCATCTGCCCCACAGCGGTTTCCAGCATTCCAATAGGAACAGTTATTGACTTCACAAAGGATTTTTTGACTCATACAGATGACCTCCTTTTGAGTATGTCTTTCTTATATAATGTAACCGAAATGAACCTCATCCATTCACGTTAATCTTCCTGGCGAATATAGCGCTTATCCTTCATAAACAATTTCCAGAAGAAATAGAACCCAGGGAATAAGATGATAAAACCTACAATATACGTGATAAATAATGCTCTAAATGTCACAGGGTCTGTAAATCCAGACATGATTGTAATATCTGGATAGGCCATATAAGGCAAATGGGCACGTCCGTACACATAGCTTGCTAAAAAATATTGAACGGTAATCGCAATGACAGCTAAACGCGGCCGGCCTTTCCGATGCTTAAACCGGCTATTTGGTAAAAATAGAGCCAGCCCTGCTAGCAAAAACATCAGGAGTGATACAAGAAGAATAGGGATGTTCTGCATCATTTTTGTGAACAGCCAATTTGCCTCGCTTCTTAATGTCAGCATGATGAAAAAGGCCATCATGAGTGAAAGCGGACCCGTAATGAGCGCTCCTCTTCTATAAATGCTGTAAGCTTCATCTTCATCAGCCACATTCGAGAAATCAGCTAAAAGCAATGACGAAAGAAAAAGGGTGCTAAAAATGGCAAAGCCGACAAAAGAATAGACATTTGCACTTGTAAAGACCAGTCCAAGATCTAATGAGTAGTTGTTGTTCTCCTCAAAGATAAATCCACCATGTGTAATCGGAAGAACCATGATCAGGATCGATGGAATGATAAAGCCGCTAATCCCTGAAATATAAGTCACTGCTTTTCTGTATTTTTTAGGGAGAGAATGAGAAAACACGAGAAATCCGCTTCGCAGTGCAAGAAGCAATAATATGATGCTACCGGGTATTAATAAAACAGTACCAAGGACAAAGGTCGCACCTGGAAACATGCTAAACAACGCAACAACAATTGCCACAATGAATACGTTAGTTACTTCCCATGTTGGAGAAAGGTACTTATTTGCGATATTAGCGGCCTTTGTTTGTTCTTTATTCATATAAATCATGGACCAAAATCCTGCGCCGAAATCCATTGATGCCATCACTGCATAGATAAAAACGAACCCCCATAAGATGGTGATTGCAATGAGTGCATCAGTTGTTACATCCATTTGCATCTTGATCGCTCCTTTTTAAGATTCTGTTAACCGTAGGTCTTCTTCAATCGAATGTTTTCTAAAGTAGTACGTTAGCACAATCACAGTTGCTATGCCTAAGATGAGATAGACAATGGCAAAAAGGATAAAGAGTGTGCCAATTGAGCCTGATGATGTGACGACCTCTGAGGTTTTGAGCATTCGATAAATAACCCATGGCTGACGGCCTGTACATGCAAAGATCCAGCCGAACTCAATGGCCAAAAGACTAAGGGGCCCGCCGAATAAGTAAAGAAAAAGGAGCCACTTCGGATAATGATCGCGTTTTAAAATTTTACGGTAAAGCAGTGCTAACACCGCAAACAAAATGAGGACTGAGCCAATAATGACCATGCCATTAAATAACGTGTGAATAAATAAAGGCGGCCACTCATCACGAGGGAAATCATTTAAGCCTTTGACCACCGTATCAAAGCTATTTCCTGCCAGAAAACTAAGCGCCCAAGGGATTTCAATTGCTCCTTTAATTTCCTTTGAATCGGCATCTGTAAAACCACCTATTGCGAGCGGCGCATGTGATTGTGTTTCAAATAAACCTTCAGCACCAGCTAATTTTTCTGGCTGATATTCATACAGAAGCTGAGCAGACTCATGACCATTTATGGCCGTTAGAAATGAGAAGAGGCCTCCTACAATAAGTCCAAGAAAAAGGGCTTTTCGATGAAACGTATAGAGTTTCTCATTCTTTCTTGTTTTGAGCATTTTAAAAGCTGCCACTGATGCAATCACAAAAGCACCTGTTGTAAAAGCAGACAGCACGACATGTGTCGCAGTTACGACAAAGCTTGGATTGAAAAAGGCCTTCCAGGGCTCGATATTCGTAATTTCTCCATTGACCATTTGAAAGCCAGCAGGAGTTCCTTCAAACGCATGTACGTTTGTGATCAGAATCGCTGAAGCGGCTGCGCCAATCACGACAAAAATAACGGTAATGATGCGCATAGCAGGTGATAGGCGATCCGCTGCGTACACATAAATAGACATAAATAATGCTTCAATAAAGAACGCATAAATTTCAATCTGAAATGGAAGTGACATGACCTTTCCGATGACCTCCATAAAACCTGGCCATAGAAGAGCGAGCTGGGTACCAGCAATCGTGCCTGTTGGAATGGCGACACCTAACAAGACAGCCTGCGCTTTCGTCCACCGTTTGGCCATGACAGCATAGTGAGGGTCCTTCGTTTTTTGGAAGATGAGTTCAGCTAACAAAATCATTAGCGGGATGCCGACGCCAAGCGAGGCATAAATAATGTGAAAGCCCATGGTTGTGCCGAACAGGCTTCTAGCTAAAACGAGATCAGTCAATTTTTTCTCCGCCTTTCTTATCACTTCTCTTTTTCATGATGTTATTATTCTCCACCATTTTTAGATTATTCTTCCTGACTAAGAAAGCTTGATTTTTGACAAGTTGTAAAAGAGGGAGTAGAATATAAAACGTAATCATTGCGTTTTGATAACGAAAGGAGTTTTGACATTGAAAAGAGATATTCATCCAACCTCACATGAAGTTGTATTTATGGACGTAAACAGCGGTTACCGCTTTTTGAGTAAATCGACAAAGTCATCCAATGAGACAGTAGAATGGGAAGATGGGAAAACGTATCCTGTCATTAAAGTAGAAACAAGCTCTGATACGCATCCTTTTTATACAGGACGCCAAAAATTCGGAGAAAAAGGCGGAAGAGCCGAGTTGTTTAAGAAAAAGTATCAAATGTAATAAAAAAAGCACACCCTACGGAACTGACCCCATAAGATGAGACAAATAAAAAACACCTTCAAGTTTGAAAATGGATCGTTGTGATCCGAAATAAAACATGGAGGTGTTTTTTCTATGGGGACAAGAGTGAGTTATCCGGTTGAAGTCAAACAGAAGGCTGTAGAAATGAGATTGGCAGGCGTACCTATGAAAGAGATCATGCAGAAATTGAATATCAAGAATAAGACGCAGGTTCAGACATGGGTGAGGTGGCATAAAGCTGGGGATACACACCGGTTCGAACAGCCTGTTGGAAAACAATATACCTATGGAAAGGGTCCCGAGTACTCTTCCGAATTAGAGAGACTGCAGGCAGAAAATCGCTTTTTGAGTCAACAGAATGAAGTTTTAAAAAAGTACAACGAATTGGAAAGGAAGTTGATAAGGAAACGTCAATCAAACTGGTAGAAGAATTGTGCAAAACGATGACGGTACAGGACATCTGTGTCCATTTAGGCATCTTACGTACTTCGTATTATAGATGGAAAAAGGATCTGACTCAGAATCATTCTAAAAGACAACTAGAGAAACAGGTCGGCACGTTGTGCCGAAAGCACAAATATCGATATGGTTATCGAAAAATCACAGCCATACTAAAAATGAGAATGCGTATTAACCATAAAACTGTTCAACGTATCATGCAGAAAAACCAGTGGCAATGCCGGGTTAAAATGAAAAAGCGTAAGAAGAATGGGCAGCCCTATGCCGTGGCCGGTAATATACTGGATCGGAACTTTCAGTCTGATCGCCCTCTTGAAAAACTAGTAACGGACATCACGTATTTGCCTTATGGACAGAAACAATTGTACCTTTCCAGTATATTGGATTTATATAATGGAGAAGTGATTGCTTTTACGATTGGTGATAAGCAGGACACAGACTTTATCTTAAACACACTTAATCAGCTCCCAGCACTGCCTGAGAATTGCGTGTTACATAGCGATCAAGGTTCTGTGTATACATCTTACGAGTATCAGAAAGCTGTTCATATAAAAGGCATTACCATGAGCATGTCCCGTAAAGGGACGCCCGCTGATAATGCCTCCATCGAATCGTTTCATTCCTCACTAAAGTCTGAAACGTTCTATCTTAACAGGATTGACCGCACTACGACCAGCATCGTAGAACGCACTGTCAAAGAATACATTTATTATTATAACAACATTCGTATTCAAACGAAACTAAACAACCAATCATCGATAAACTATCGGCAATTGGCTGTATAAAGGTGTTTTGATCCCTGTCTCAAAAACGGGGGTCAGTCCCTACAATGGTGTGCTTTTTTTACAGCAAGAAACCCCGGATAATCACCCAGGGTTTTAACAATTAATCATTTAAAGCGGTTTTTAAGGTCTTTAGATTTTGTTTCATTAAGCTGACGTAGCTTTCGCCATTTTTGGCATCATCTTCAGTAATAGATTCTAGATTTTTAAGTGTGAGGCTTTTTGCTCCAATTTCACTGCGGATCGTATCTGAGACTTTGCTGCTGACGTTGTTTTCAAAAATCACATATTGAATGTGATGCTTTTCAGCTTTTTGTACAATGCTTTCGAGCTGCTTTTGTGAAGGCTCTTCAGAAGCGGATAACCCTAATACACTGATTTGTTCAATGCCGTAGCGCTTTTCCCAATAACCGTAGGCTGCGTGGGAAACAAGGATTTCTTTATGTTTTGCTTTAGATAACGTTGTGTTGAACTCTTGATCTAGCGATTGCAAATCCTTTTTTAGTTTTTCGTAGTTTTTTGTGTATTCGTCTTTATGATCTGGATCTAATGAAACGAGTGTATCTTTAATGTTTTTCGCCATTTGCTGTGCATAAACAGGGTCTAACCATGCATGAGGATCTTTATCTCCGTGATCGTGTCCATCATGGTCATGATCTTCGCCTTCATGATCGTGATCATGGTCTTCGCCGTCTTCATGTGAATGCTCTTCTTTTGTCGATAACAACTTGATGCCTTCGGCTGCTTTGACTGTTTTCACGCCTTGGTCTTTTAACGTAGAAGCGGTTTTGTCAGCGAATGCTTCAGCGCCTGTGCCGCTGTAGATGAAGGCGTCTCCTTCAGCCATTTCAACCATCGTTTTTGAACTTGGTTCAAAGCTGTGTGCATCTGCATTGGCAGGGTACACGCTTTGCGCATGAACATGAGAACCACCAATTTTTTCAGTGAAATCTTGAATCGGGAAAATTGTGGTGTAAACGGTTAGTTTTCCTTCTGCTTTCCCTTTTGAAGCATTTGTCCCCGCACTGCTTGAGCAAGCGGCAAGACCGATCGCAAATAAAGCAGCTGTTAACATATAAAAGATTTTTTTCATGTGGAAAATGTCTCCTCTCAATCTATTAGATAGAAATGATTACGATTTAATGTCCTGAGTTATTGTATCGTAATAATTACGATTTGAAAAGAGGAAAATAAAAAAATTTCATCAGCAGATGTTTCCTTTTAAAAAAATGCGCTGCAAAACGTGACGAAATTTCTCACATTGTGCTATATTTATTTTTAAAAAAGATAAAGGAATGGACAACGT
Organism: Bacillus sp. FSL M8-0266; assembly: GCF_038613425.1. Taxonomy (NCBI): domain Bacteria; kingdom Bacillati; phylum Bacillota; class Bacilli; order Caryophanales; family Bacillaceae; genus Bacillus; species Bacillus sp. FSL M8-0266. The sequence continues at coordinate 2,829,373 of NZ_CP152015.1, read as the reverse complement.
ATGAAACTTTTAGAAGAAATCATCGAATATAATCAACAATTTATTGAAGAAAAGAAATACGAAGAATTTACAACAACGAAGTTTCCACAAAAAAAAGCTGTCGTTCTGTCATGTATGGATACAAGACTTGTCGAGCTGCTTCCACGTGCAATGAACATGAAAAATGGAGATATCAAGATCGTTAAAAGTGCTGGTGCTCTTGTGTCTCATCCATTTGGAAGTATTATGCGAAGCATTTTAGTGGCTGTTTATGAATTAAATGCTGACGAGGTTTATGTCATTGGGCATCATGATTGCGGTATGAGCAAAATAGACAGCCAAACACTTTTAAACAAAGCCATTGAGCGTGGTATTCCAGAAAAACGTATTGAAGTACTGGAATACTCAGGAATCGATTTTAAACAGTGGCTCAAAAGCTTTAGTTCGGTTGAAGAGAGCGTGAAGGACAGTGTGTCCGTTGTGAAAAATCACCCGCTTCTCCCATCAAATGTGCCTGTGCACGGTCTTGTCATTGATCCTGGAACTGGCAAGCTTGACGTAGTCGTCAACGGATATGAAGAAAAATAATTTATTTTTCCTTTTTCGGCGGGACAGGATCGATGCCGCCAGGATGGAGCGGATGACATTTTAAAATCCGTTTGATGGTGAGCCAGCCGCCTTTTAAAGCGCCATGCGTTTTGATCGCTTCTAGCCCATAGTTTGAGCATGTTGGGTAAAACCGGCAGCTAGGCGGTGTAAGAGGGGAAATACATTTTTGATAAAAGCGTATGATGCCGATAAAAATTTGTTTCATAAAGGTTCCTCCTTGTCTATCTTTCACAGTATAAGAAAAAAGGACAAGGAAGGAAAGTTTTATAAACTAAACTGGTCGGAGAAATATGTTATAATATAGGAAATTGCAATTATAGGAGTGGTGATTATGCCTTCAGTTGAAAGCTTTGAACTTGATCATAATGCTGTAAAAGCGCCATACGTTCGTCATTGTGGCGTTCATAAAGTGGGATCAGATGGAGAAGTCAATAAATTTGATATTCGTTTTTGTCAGCCAAACAAACAAGCAATGAAACCTGATACGATTCATACATTAGAGCATTTACTTGCGTTTAACATTAGAACACACTCAGAGAAATACGATCATTTTGATATCATTGATATTTCTCCAATGGGCTGCCAGACAGGATACTATTTAGTGGTCAGTGGTGCACCAACTCCAAAAGAAATCGTTGAACTTCTTGATGCAACATTCAAGGATGCAGTTGAGGTAACAGAGATTCCTGCTGCAAACGAAGAGCAATGCGGTCAAGCGAAGCTTCATGACCTTGAAGGTGCAAAACGTTTGATGCGTTTCTGGCTTTCTCAAGATCAAGAAGAGCTTCTCAAAGTATTTGGTTAATCGATCATAAACCGGACATGATGATGTCCGGTTTTTTTGTATTCGATCATGAGATGTCAAAATAGGGGATATTTGTTAAAATGGACATGTCAGTAAAAGAAGGGGGAACGCGGGATGCGAAAAATGTTGGGAATGATATTGATGCTTTTGTTACTAAGTGCATGTGGGAACTCTGCAGCAAATAGTGGCAAAGGGGAGGTACCTGAGCTATTAGAAGTGAAGCTTACAGGACCTGAACAAGTGGAGAAAAATGAAAGCGTTATAGTAAAAGCAGCTGTCACATATGGTGATACGCCTGTTGATGATGCAGACGATGTTCAATTTGAAGTGTGGAAAGATGGCGATAAGGATAACAGCAAGATGATTCAGCCAAAGAAAGAGAACAAAGGTGTATATGAATTGCATACAGCCTTTAAAAAAGATGGCCTTTATATCATACAAGTCCATGTGACAGCTAAACAGCAGCATAATATGCCAAAGACAAATATCCATGTAGGTGATGTGAAAAAAGAGAGTTCATCTACTGAAGAAGAAACCTCACATCATTAAGTGTCATTTTATTTCGGGTTAGGACGTTGGTTTGGTTCAGCATCCTGTGGTGAATCGATTTTATGCTTATATTCATAAGCCTTCGATGTTGTCCACAACGATAAAAAGACAACGATTGAGATAATGATAAAGCTGATAATTCCAAGTAGCAGCATCTAACTCCCTCCTTATTTCCATATTAACATATATTTCATGCAGTCAAAATAGAAGAAATTCATGGCAGGTTTCAGTATAATAGGAAAAGGGTATTCTCATACTAAATGCAATTACATAAGGAGGAATAAACATGTCTGAAAAATTATTACACGTCGTCAATAAACAAGTAGCAGATTGGACTGTGCTTTACGTAAAATTACATAACTATCACTGGTACGTAAAGGGAAAAGACTTCTTTACACTCCATGAGAAATTTGAGGAACTTTATTCAGAAACAGCGACATACATTGATGATTTGGCTGAGCGTATGCTCGCGTTAAATGGAAAGCCTGTTGCGACAATGAAAGAATGCTTGGAAATTTCTAGCATTCAAGAAGCTGAAGGTAATGAATCAGCGGAGCAAATGGTGAAAAATCTATATGATGATTTCTCCAATATCGCTGAGGAATTAAAGCAAGGAATGGAGCTGGCTGGAGAAGTTGGCGATGAAACAACAGGTGATATGCTGCTTGCGATTCATCAATCTATCGAGAAACACAACTGGATGCTTAAAGCATTTTTAGGATAATACGTATGTGGAAGGAATGTCGATCATGAAGAGATCGACATTCCTTTTTTGTTGGAATCGGGACGGACAGCCCATTGAAATCATAGGGCTTTCAGCCGAAGAGAAAAGAGAAGGGAGGGGAGAAGATGTCTTCTATTGCAGGAATGATGAGTCAGCAAGTCGCGAGCATTCAAAAAACACTTAATATTAGTTTGTTGAATTCACAGCTTGCTACGAATACAGCACAAGCCATGGTCATGCTGGATCAAGTTCAGCAGCAGCCTCAAGCTGTTCAACCAAAGGATTCAGACGCTCGCTTTATTGATGTGAGAGTCTAAAGATGGAAGCCGCCGCACAAGGCGGCTTTTTTTCTTGTCATCACTCTGTCTGATTTAAAAGGCGATGCCTTATTTTTTGTCGTCCAAGCTATTGCGAAGATCTGGCATATAATATTGAGGTAAGGAGTTCCACTCTGAAAGGATGTTGATGCCAAGTGAGCAAGGATTTAGGCATCTTTTCGTTGTTTACAGTCAGTTTGTCAGCGATGGGCTTTCTGTTTGGTGGAGCAGGAAATTTACTGATGATATTAGTAACACTCATGGCCATTGAATTAATTTGTTCAAGCCTAAGAGAATCTTTGACAGGGCAGCTCACAATGAAACGTTTTTCTACACGGCTTGTTCGAAAGATTGTGACGGTCTCCTTAATATCCATGGCGCATTTCTTCGATGTCATGCTGAAGACAAATGGGATGATTAAGGATTTAGCGATCATCTTCTATATTATTTATGAATCTTACCAAATCGTCTCGACAGCCAATGCCCTCGGAATTCCCATTCCACAGTTGTTTATTGATGTGTTGGACATGTTAAAAAATAAATTGCGCAAAAAGCCGTAATTTCTTCATATCTGGTCATACTAAAGGAAAAAGGATGAATCAGATGACGAGACACACATATTATGTATCCGTACAGGATGGGTCGATATCGCAGCATAGAGATGCGGCGGCTTGGCAATTTCAAATAGAAGCAGACGATGATCAAATTTTGCAGCTGAGAGACTATTTCGATGAACAGTATATGACAGATTGGAAAGGCTTCTTTCGAGCGCATGTTCCGTATCTTGAATATCATTATGACAGTCCGAATGATGAAATGGATCGAAAAAGAAAAGAGATATACTCAATGATTTTCGAGCTCGGGAATGAAGAGACAAAGAGCTTTATTGAAACAAATGGATTAATGAATTGAAAAAGCATGTAGAGATTTTCTACATGCTTTTATTTTCGCGGTTGTAAGATGCCTCCGATCAGGTCACTAAGCCCGCCTCTATTCTCTTGCTGAGATGTCTGTGAATTAGTGAATTCATGAGAGGAGTTCTGGCTCTGAGGCTTATAACGGTTATCATCTAAACCAACCCGTAAGCCGGATGTACGCTCAGATGGCTGGATAATGACAATTTGGTCTTGTTCTTGGAACTCAAATAAGTAGGATTCACCAGATGTTTGTCCGATGAGGGTCTTCCAGTTCACATCTAATTTGACCTTCGGTGCTTTACCTGTCCAAGCAACGATGGCGTCAGGGTCTACACGGCAAGGGGCTTTTAAAATGAGCGGGTTTCCATTTGTTTTAATGGCGACCTGCGCCCCGTGGCCTTGATAGGAGAGCTTTGATGTAAACAGTCCTTTCTGTGAAAAAATCCCTACGCCTACTGGTGTCACGCCGTAATGACATTCCTCAGTAAAGGCAAGTAAATCCTCACTTTCTACACTTACATGCTGCCAAGGACCGCTCGGCTCAAGATTAATCACTGTCACGTGCTCGCTGGAATCAGCCAAATAACAAGTACCTTGTCCACTTACTTCCATCACCTCAAGGTTTTCACCTGTCAATTTTCTGCTGATATGGTTAAATACTTGACTGACCATATTTCCTTTGTTCGTACCGAGTAGTCGTTTGCGGTATTGAAACGTACCTTGATCGGCAATCATTGCGCCTTTTTTCGCAAAAAAGATTCCGCTGCCTTCTGCTTGTAAAGTGAGTTCTTCTATCGTGTTGAAATGAAATCCCATTGGTGCCGGCTCCTTTCCTGCGTCAAGATGTGAATCCGTAGATGCGGCATAAGTCATTTAAATCTAGCGTAGTTCCTTGTCCGGTTGCGATGATTTTCCATTCTTCTTCATCTCTTGTGAGTTGAGCGCAAATGATGGAGGTACAATACGAATAATCTTCTGTTAATTGAAAGGTACAAATCTCTTGTTGTGAGATTTGATCAGTCAGATGCACGTAAGCGTTCTCCACTTGTCCAAAATGATGCTTGCGCTCGTGTGCATCATGTATCGTGGCTGTTACAACGATTTTATGAATATTAGGAGAGACTCTGCTTAATTGCATAATGATCATTTCATTGTCTCGATACCCGCCGCCAAATTGATGATCACCAAGATGGCGAACAGCCCCGTCTAAGCTTTGCTGCTGATGATAATAGATCAGATGGCTTGGAGACAACAGTTTGTCCTCTTCATTTAAGAGAAACACTTGCGTATCTAAATCAATTGGCTGGCCAGCCAAATCCCAGCCAAGCCCGATTTGAATTTGGTCGATATTTGGATTGTCTTTAGTTAAATCTAGCTTTTGCCCTTTGATGAGGTGTTTCTTGATCACCTCATGAGGGGCGTCTTCTTTTTCAATTTTACTGGGCGTAAGCGATTGATCTTTTTCTTGTTTTGACCCATTTGTTATCCTCATGCTGTTTTCCTCCTCGTCGTAATAGGACAAACACTAATTGATTTACGTCATTAAGGGATAAAAGGTTTCATGATTAAAATGGGGTGAAGTTGGGGATGATAAAAAGGTTTTAGCAACGATACCTCATTTTAAATACAGACGAAATGAAACCACTCGTTTGTTTCACTTTTGATAAAAATTCTTCAGAGAAATGTGATCTGTGGTATGATGTTTTACAAGAAGCAAGGACAGGATATGAGGGATTTTACATGCATGTATTTAAAGACTATTATCATAATACGGTCAAGCTCTCCTTTGAAGAGAAGCCTTTTTCAAGTCATCCAAAGCATGTTTGGGCCATCTGCCGTTACCAGGGGAAATGGCTGCTCACTGAACATGAGGATCGGGGCTATGAGTTTCCAGGAGGGAAAGTTGAGCCAAATGAAGAAGCAGACCAAGCCGCTATACGTGAGATTCAAGAAGAGACGGGTGCTGTTGTTCGTGAATTAACGTATATTGGCCAATATCAGGTGCTAGGCAGAGAAAAGATCATCGTAAAAAATATTTATTTCGCTGATATTGAAAGGCTAGTGAAGCAAGACACGTATTTTGAAACGAAAGGTCCTGTTCTTTTCGCAGACTTGCCAAGATCCATCGCAAAAAATAAGAATTTCAGTTTTATTATGAAAGATGATGTGTTAAGACAAAGTCTTGCTTATTTAGAAAAGAACGGTTTGATTCGTTAAAAAAAGCGAGCGCAGGGAGACCATCCCTGCGCTTTTTATTTTTGGAGAAAACGGCGTTCGAGCCATTCCACAAGCTGGTACATGATGGTAGCAAACACAGCAATAATGAAAAGACTTAAGAACACGAGTGTAAAGTTGAAGACTTGAAAGCCGTATATGATCATGTAGCCAAGCCCTTTTGAGGATACAAGAAATTCCCCTACAATGACCCCAACCCAAGAAAGACCAACATTCACTTTGATGGCAGAAATCATCGTTGGAATACTAGCTGGCAAAATGACCTCACGAAAGACGACGCTTTTTTTCGCGCCAAAGGTTTTCATCACCTTTAAATAATTCTCATCGACCTCTTGAAAGGCAGTGTAAATGACGATCGTCGTAATGATCACACTAATGATCGCACCCATGGCGACGATGCTAATCATACCAGGTCCAAGGGCAACAATTAAAATGGGGGCGAGGGCAACTTTTGGCATGGCATTTAAAATAACTAAATAAGGATCAAGAACGTTTGCTAATCGGGTAGACCACCATAAGGCGGCAGCGAGCAAAATGCCGCAAAAGGTACCAAGTAGAAAACCGAGCACCGTTTCAAATAATGTAATACTCATATGATTCATTAAAGAACCATCTTGAATTTTTTGCACAAACAATTGGCAGACCGCAGATGGTGAACTGAAAATAAGCGGATCAATGAACCTGAAATGACTGGCAAGCTCCCAAAGCGAAAAGAAGCTGGCGAATATGATGAGCTGATAGATACGTGTGATCCGTTTTTCCATTCGGTATTTTTTGCGATAGGCTTCATGTAAAAGGTCACTGTGTTTCAACTGTTTTCAGCTCCTTCCAAATCGTTTGAAAGAGCTCTTGGAAATGCGGGGTCTGTCTCGCTTCAAAAGGAGAGAGAGCCCTTATGTCGTCTGGAACGGTAAAGATTCGCTGGATAGAGCCTGGATGTTTTGAGAATAAGAAAATGCGGTCACTCATCGCAATGGCTTCGCCAATGTCATGTGTCACAAGGACTGCTGTTTTTTGATAGTCTTTTAATGTGTGAAAGACGAGATCTTCTAATGTGAGTTTGGTTTGGTAGTCTAGCGCTGAAAATGGCTCATCTAGTAAAAGCAGACCGGGATCAACTGCAAGCGTTCGGGCGAGAGCCGCACGCTGCCTCATTCCGCCAGACAGCTCCTTCGGATATTTTTCCTCGACTTCAGGCAGTCCAAGCTTTGGCAGTAAATCAAGGGCAGCTGAGGTGGCCTCATGCGAATCTTGTTTCGCAATTTTTAACCCGAGAATGACATTTTCCTTGATGGTCTTCCAAGGAAACAAATAATCTTGCTGGAGCATATAGCCGATTTGATGCTCCTGTTGATTTGGTTCTTTTCCTTCGATTAAAATTCGACCTTCAGAGGGCGGCGTAATTCCTGCGATGATAGACAGCAAGGTGGTTTTTCCGCAGCCGCTGGGACCAATAAATGAGATGAATTCACCTTGGTCAATCTCCATATTGATGTGCTGTATAGCTGTTGTTTTTTCTTTTAAAGAGAAGTACGTATGGGTCACATGGTCAATTTGAAGGAAAGACATGTGCTACCTCCTATTCTATTTGTGATCTGTGACCTTCTTTGCAATGGATGAATCGACAAGTTGTTTGTACGGGATAAATTCCGGCAATTCACCGCTCTCCTTCATGATTTCCTGCAATTTGTTCCATTCTTCTTCATTTAGAAGGGGATCTGTTGCATAGGAATCTTGCTGTTTGTAGCGTTTGATGGCAGTTGATAAGACTTCAAGATCTGTATCAGGAAAATGAGACTGAATGGCCTTTGCGATCTCCTCAGGCTGCTTGGCTTCTACCCATTTCTGCGCTTTGTAAATGGCTCGGATGAAGGCTTCAGCGGTCTCTTTGTTTTCCTCTAAGTAACTCTTCTTTGCCATGAAGGTGGTATATGGCACCTTGCCAGAAGCTTCTCCAAAGGAGGCGGTAATGTACCCTTTCCCTTCTTTTTCGAGTAAGGAAGCGGTCGGTTCGAATAACTGTACAAAATCGCCAGTTCCAGAGGAGAACGCACCTGAAATGTTGGCAAAATCAATATTTTGAATCATACGAAGATCCTTTTTTACATCAATGCCTTCTTTTTTCAAGACATATTCACCAACCATTTGCGGCATGCCGCCTTTCCGCTGTCCTAAGAAGTCTTTTCCTTTTAATTGATCCCAAGAGAATTGGTTTACTTTCTCCCTTGAAACAAGAAATGTGCCGTCTGTTTGTGTCAGCTGTGCAAAGTTTATGACAGAATCCTTTGTGTCTTGAGCCTCTACATAGATAGAGGATTCAGACCCGGTCAGGGCGATATCAGCACCGCCTGATAAGAGAGCTGTCATCGTTTTATCGCCGCCCCAAGTGGTTTTTAGTTCAACCTCCAGGCCTTCTTCTTTGAAGAAATCCTCTGATAAGGCGACATATAGCGGAGCATAAAAGACCGAATGGGTCACCTCGGCTACTTGTACGGTCTGCTCCTGTTCTTTTTTACAGGCGACAAATGGAATAAAGAGCAGGACGACGACGATGAATGCCAGTCTGACTTTGATGGAACGATTCAAGAGTAATTCGCCTCCTTTGTTCTAGATCACTATTAAAGTATGTGAAAAGGGATTTTTGGTGAGTGCCTAGATGAAAATAAGAAGCGCATTGTTTATTTATAGAACGCGTCTTTTTTTCTATACTAGAGGCATGAAGGCTTTCTTGAATTTGGCAGAAATAAAGGAGCGGTTTCGTGTATAGATTGAGTTGGGTATTTATTGGATGGTATTTAGTAGGTCTGATCTTAATGGTCTTTTTTGAAGTGCCAGCATGGCTTCAGTTTGCAAACGGAATCTTTCTTGTGCTGTATGCTTGCTGCGTCATAGAGATTGGGCGACAGATTTATGGGTCATGGGGGTTTGTCATCAAAAGGGCAGCCATTGTCGGGGTGCTTACATTTACGGTGGAGTGGGTAGGGATCACAACGGGGTTCCCATTTGGGGCCTATGACTATTATCCGACGCTAGGTTTTCTAGTGGCGGGGGTACCGTTAACCATTGCATTTGCTTGGGTTGGCGTGTTTTTAAACAGCCTTTGTTTATCCAGTCAGCAGTCAAAGTGGAGACGAGCCGTCGAAACGGGAATATGGATTGTGTTGCTTGACCTCATATTAGATCCAGTAGCAGCTGAGCGGAAGTTTTGGGTGTGGTATGACGGCGGTGGGTTTTATGGTATCCCTTTTGAGAATTTTGTGAGCTGGGGTATGATTGGAGCAGGACTTTCATTTCTTTTCCCGCTTGTCTCAATTGATCAAAAGGCACTCAGCTGGACGAGTCGTATTTATCAGGCGATGGTGTTCTTTTTTGGTCTTTTGGCATTAAAGGGCGGACTCGATGTCATATTTTATTTAGCACTGATCATTGTCATTTTGTGTGAAGGAAGGGTTCGATTTGAAAGAAAGCGACAAAAGCCGATCGTTTAGACGTCTATTTTCACTTTATCTAGAGCGATATTTACTCCATAAGCATTTCCGCTGTGTCATGATGAAAGGTTCGGTGGACCCGAAGGAAAACCTGCCTGTTCTTTATCTCGCCAATCATAGCTCATGGTGGGATGGACTGATCATTTTTCTTTTAACAGAAAAGGTGTCTGAACTTGATCACTACATGATGATGGAAGAGAAGCAGCTGAAGCAATATGCTTTTTTCCGAAAGCTTGGAGCGTTTCCAGTTCATAAAGAGAATCTGAAAAGTGTGAAGCAAGCATTAATGACTGCAAGAGAGAACATGCAGGATGGCGGAGTGGTATGGCTTTTTCCACAGGGGAAAATTATGCACCAGGATGTGCGGCCGCTTCAACTGGAAGGAGGGGCTTCTTTTTTAGTGAGGCAATTTGAGCAAGTCGTGGTGAAGCCTGTAACCTTGCAGTATACATTTAATCAATTTCAAAAGCCGACAGTTTCTGTTGTGTTCGGTGATGATGCCATCGTATCTGGAAGCTCCCTGCGAAGCAAGGATGTGACGCGTATACTTGGCGATCTGCTTGAAACGCAGTTAAACAGGCATCAAGCACAGGTCATTGCGGATCCTGATTTTTCAATAAACGAAGAATTTAAACAGATCACAAGGACAAGTCAGTCAACAAGTGATGCGTTTGATTCTTTTAAAAAGTGGGTGAGAACATGGCGCTCTTCTTAACTGTAATCAGTGTGCTGTTGCTTTGTCAGTTTCTATTCACCATATGGAATATGAAGCAGTTCCCTGTGTTAAAGCCCGCTTCCTTTTCGCCAGATGAACCCATTTCGTTATCGATCTTGATTCCGGCTAGAAATGAGGAGAAACGGATAGAAGCCTGTCTTCAGTCGATCGTTGATCAACGTCTTTATCCGAAAGAGGTGATTGTACTTGATGATCATTCGACCGATCAGACAAGAGCGATTGTGGAGCGCTTCTCACAAACATATCCATGGATTCGTGTGCAGTCAGGCCGGCCATTAAAGCCAGGCTGGCTAGGAAAATCATACGCCTGTTCTCAGCTCGCTGAGGTGACAGCATCTGATTGGCTGTTATTTTTAGATGCGGATGTCCGGTTGAAACGGGGAGCAATTGAAGCTGTGTACGAGCAGTTATGCGCGCAAAAAACGGGCATGCTGTCAGGCTTCCCAGAGCAAAAAACAGGAACATTCTTTGAGCATCTTGTCGTTCCCATGATGATGTTTACGATTGGCTGTCATCTGCCTGTGAAGTGGGTCAGAAAATCAAAGAATCCGGCTTTTGCCGCCGCACATGGAGGCTTTATTGCCATTGAAAAGAATTGCTATCACGACATAGGCGGGCATGAAGCGATTAAGGATTCGCTAGTGGATGATATGGCATTGGCTAAACGGGTGAAGGAACAAGGCTTTCCGTTCACACTTGCAAGCATTCATCCGTTTGTGTATATGAGAATGTATGAGAGTGGACAAGAGGTATGGGAAGGTTACAGAAAAAATTTGTTTCCAGGTGTCAATCGAAGCATTGCTTTGTTAAGCAGTGTCTTTTGTTTATACACCCTGCTTTATTTGGCTCCAATCATTTGCTTGATGGTGGCTTTGCTAAAGCTGGATGTGCTTAGTATATGCTTAGCCATTCTTTGCTACGGACTAGGTGTGTCGATCAAAGCGGCAATTGATATTGAGAACGGAAGAACATCTGCAATGGCCTTTTTATTACCGGTCAGTATTTTGAGTCTGATCGCCATTGGCTTTGCTTCTATGAAAATCGGGCTGAAAAAAGAAGGGTATGAATGGAAAGGGAGAAGGTACGAATGAAAAAAGTGATCATCATCGGCGGCGGGCTTGGCGGATTATCAGCAGCGATCCGCTTACAGTCACGCGGGATTCAGGTCACCATATTAGAAAAAGAAGCAGCTTTAGGCGGGAAATTGCAGCGCCATCAGGAGGCTGGCTATTCTTTTGATCTAGGACCGAGTACCATTACAATGAAGTCATACTTTGAGGAAGTATTTGCTTCCTGTCATAGACGGATGGAGGATTACGTCACATTTTATCCGATTTCTCCTCTGACCAAAAATGTTTTTTCAGATGGACATACGGTCGAATTTACGCCGAATATTGAGCAGATGGAATCACAAATTGCAGCATTCAGTCCTGAAGATGCGAAGCAATACCGTGCATTTTTACAGGAATCAAAGATGCTTTTTCAACAGGCTGAGGATCAGTTTTTAAATCGTTTGTTATTGACGTGGAAGGATAAGGCGGATGTAAAGCTCGTGAAAGCACTTCTCTCTGTCAAACCGTTTACAACCGTTCAACGCTTGCTGCGTCAATATTTCCATCATCCGCATACATTGGCGATGTTTGGACGGTATGCTACATACATCGGCTCTTCTCCCTATGAGGCTCCGGCTATTTTTAATATGATGGCGTATTTAGAAGGGGAGAAAGGGATATATGGCATAAAGGGCGGTACATATCGTTTAGTTGAAGCATTTGAGACTTTGGCAAAGGAATTAGGCGTACAGATTCATCTGAATGAACAAGTCAACAAGATTCATGTGAAGGACCGGCGAATCAAAGGAGTAGAAACGGCTCACCAGATGTATGAAGCAGATCAAGTCATTGCCGGAGCGGACGCGCTGACTGTCTACCGCCATCTGATTGATGAAAAAGACCGTCCAAGCTTTTTAAATCAAAAGCTTGCTGCCATTGAACCGTCACTATCTGGCTTTGTTCTCTTATTAGGTGTACCTAAAGTCTATGAACAGCTGTCCCATCACAATGTGTTTTTCCCAGAGAATTATGAGCAAGAATTCAAGGATATTTTTCAGAAAAAACAACTGCCTCAGGATCCAACGCTTTACATATGTTATTCAGGTCATTCAGAACCAGCTTTAAGCGGAGGACCGGGAAGAAGCAACTTGTTTGTACTGGCGAATGCGCCTTATGTGACAAAAGAGCAAGATTGGGACATGCTAAAGGAGACATACCCGCAGCATATGAAAACAAAATTAAAGGAAAAGGGTCTCTTTGATCTGGATAATGTGGCCGAATATGAAGCGGTTCAAACTCCGCTTGATCTGCAGCAGAAAACGGGCGCATATCATGGAGCCATTTATGGTATGTCTTCCAACTCGTTCAAGCAGGCGTTCTTCCGCATCAATAATCAGTCAAAGGACATTGAAGGACTTTGGTTTGTTGGAGGAACGAGTCATCCAGGCGGCGGCACGCCGATGGTGACTAAATCAGGCCAGCTTGTGGCAGAAGCGATTATCAAGCATTTGACGTAAGAACAGATGAAAAGGAGAGAAATCCAGTGATTGTGGAAAAAAGAAGGTTTCCGTCCCCCCATCCGCATATTCACTTATTTACAGTGACCTATGAGGCAGATGGACTTCGGATCAAAGGGTTGCTCGCTGAACCAGCCGGAGAAGATCTCTATGACGGCTTTTTGTATTTAAGAGGCGGCATAAAAAATGTGGGGATGGTCAGACCAGGCCGGATTGTGCAATTTGCCGCGCAGGGATTTGTTGTATTTGCGCCCTTTTACAGAGGAAATCAGGGAGGCGAAGGAAACGAAGACTTTGCCGGAGAGGACCGGAAAGATGCTTTTGCTGCCTTTCAATTGTTAAAGCATCATAAAAAGGTGAAGCAGGAGCGTATTCATATCTTTGGTTTTTCGCGAGGAGGCATTATGGGCATTTGGACCGCTGTTGAAATGAAACAGGAGGCCGCTTCCTTTGTGACATGGGGAGGCGTCAGTGATATGAAGCTCACCTATGAAGAGCGTGTGGATATGAGAAGGATGATGAAACGTGTGATTGGCGGTCCCCCGCACAAGGTGCCAGAGGCCTATGAGGATAGAACGCCTTTAAATGATGTGGATAAAATTGAAGCGCCTATTCTCATCATCCACGGAGAAGAGGATCAGAATGTATCCATTGAGCATGCGTATTTATTAGAAGATGCGCTGCGCCAGCACGGAAAGTCAGTGGAGACTTGGTATTTCCATGGATACAACCATTATTTTCCGCCGCAGCATAATCGGGAAATTGTCAGAAGGCTGACGACGTGGATGCACAGCCGGAAAAACGGAAATGTGGTAAAATAAGCAGTATAACGAAATTTAGAAAGTAGGGGGATTTTCAATATGGGAATGCCTGTTGAATTTAATACAATGATTGTCACGAAGGGAAAAGAGACAAGAATTGAAGAGAATGTATTTGAACTCATGAAGGAAGGGTACCGCATTTATCCATTAAATATTCCGCTTGAGGTGCGTAAAACGAAAGACGGAGAAAAAACAGGGACAGCACTCGTTGAAAAGCTAGAGCTTACAGACAATGTGACAAAGGTGACTTACCGTCTCGTATCATTACATTCAACGAACTAACAAAAAAAGCTGAGGGAATGATTCCCCTCAGCTTTTGTCATTTGATTATACGAGTGGTCCGCCTTTGGCTTCAATGTCACTTGCTGCGTGGCTGAATTTTTGGAAGTTCTTTTTAAATTCATTGGCAAGGAAGTGTGCTTTTTCTTGATAAGCCTCTTGGTCATCCCATGTTTTAGATGGTTGAAGCACTTCATCTGGTACGCCAGGAATATGAAGCGGGATGTGTAATCCAAAGATGTCATCAGTGATCATTTCGGCGTTGTCGAGGTCGCCTTCGATCGCTGCTTGCACCATTGCTCTTGTATGCGCTAGGTTCATACGTTTGCCTGTACCATAACCTCCGCCAGTCCAGCCTGTATTCACAAGGAATACTTTTGCGCCGTGCTCATCAATTTTCTTGCCAAGCATTTCAGCATAGACGTGAGCTGGAAGCGGCAAGAATGGTGAACCAAAGCAAGTAGAGAATGTCGTTTCTGGTGATGTGACACCGCGCTCAGTTCCTGCTAATTTACTTGTGTAACCGCTCAAGAAATGGTACATCGCCTGTTCTTTTGTTAAACGGCTGATTGGAGGTAAAACGCCAAATGCATCAGCTGTTAAGAAGACAATGGCAGATGGGTGTCCTGCGATACTTGGCTTCACGATGTTATCAATCATTTCGATTGGGTAAGCAGCGCGTGTGTTTTCAGTAAAGAACGTGTCATCATAATCTGCTTCACGTGTTTCTTCATCAAGCACAACATTTTCAAGAACTGATCCAAAGCTGATGGCTTTGTAGATTTGCGGTTCTTTTTCTTCGCTTAAGTTCACACATTTCGCATAGCATCCGCCCTCAATATTGAAGACTCCTGAGCCAGACCAGCCGTGTTCATCGTCACCGATCAGCTTGCGGCTTGCACTTGCAGAAAGCGTCGTTTTCCCAGTACCTGAAAGGCCGAAGAATAGTGCGACATCGCCTTCTTGACCGACGTTTGCTGAGCAGTGCATGGATAAAATATCTTGCTCAGGAAGCAGGTAGTTCATGACAGAGAAGATGGACTTTTTCATCTCTCCTGCATACTCTGTTCCACCGATCAGAATGGTGCGTTTTTCAAAAGAAACGATAATAAACGTTTCAGAGTTTGTGCCATCTGTTTCAGGATCTGCTTTAAAATGCGGTGCAGATAAGATGGTGAATGGTTTTTCGTTTGAAGAAGGTGTTGATCCGTCAGGTCTGATGAATAGTTGCTTTGCAAAGAGATTGTGCCATGCAAATTCGTTTACCACTGTAATTGGCATACGGTATCTTTCATCTGCGCCGGCAAATCCTTCAAAGACGAATAGTTCATCACGTTCTTTTAAGTATGACACAACCTTTGTATATAAACGGTCAAATGCTTCTTTAGAAATCGGCTGGTTGACTTGACCCCAATCAATTTTATGTTCAGAGCTTTCTTCTTTCACGATAAATTTATCTTTAGGCGAACGTCCTGTGTAGGCACCCGTTGTAGCACGGACAGCTCCTGTTGATGTTAAAACGCCTTCATCACGTGCCAAAATCTTTTCAACAAGTTTCGGAACAGATAAATTTTGGTGCGTATTTTCTAATGAGAGCAATGACTGCAAATCTTCTTTTAAATCCACTGAGTTCATAAAAAAACCCTTCCTTTACCGTTGAATTTGTTTTGTTTCGATTAGTATAACACATTCATAACAATAGTCTATACTATTTAAATATTTTTGTGTGTGTTTTTTCATTTCTGCTATGAAAATATGCTTTTTGGTGATGCTCATATTGTGGTGAAAAAAAGGGAAGATAATTCTGATGAAGCATTGACATGACGCAAGTGTTTAAGATAAGATATCTTATTGAACGGATACTCTTATCCCGAGTTGGTGGAGGGACAGGCCCGATGAAGCCCAGCAACCGGTTTCTTATGAAAAGGCATGAATATGCTGAGAAACCAAGGTGCTAACCTGATGCAAGGTACAAGAACACCTTGAGCGATAAGAGTGAAAGGCATGCGATCCCAGACCCTTTCCTCGCAATGAAGGAAATGGTTTTTTTATTTTTGGGACATCATATGAACAAATTGCCAATAACATCTCTAATAGAAACGTTTTCAAATATAAGAGGGAACGAGTTCCGTATCATATTGGAGGCCTCATCTTGGGATGATGTGGTCTTGTACAGGAGGAAATAGCCATTATGAGTCAAAATCGTCGTTTATTTACTTCAGAATCAGTGACAGAAGGACATCCGGATAAAATCTGTGATCAAATTTCAGACAGCATTTTGGATGAAATTTTAAAGAAAGATCCAAATGCACGTGTTGCCTGTGAAACTTCTGTTACAACGGGTCTCGTATTAGTAAGCGGAGAAATTACAACGTCTACTTATGTCGATATTCCAAAGACGGTGCGTGACACGATTAAGGAAATTGGCTACACGCGTGCGAAATATGGTTTTGATGCGGAAACATGTGCAGTGCTCACATCTATTGATGAACAGTCTGCTGATATTGCGCAAGGTGTAGACAAAGCGCTTGAAGCACGTGAAGGCACAATGACTGAAGAAGAACTTGATGCGATCGGTGCAGGTGACCAAGGATTGATGTTTGGTTTTGCCAACAACGAAACCGAAGAACTTATGCCGCTGCCGATTTCACTAGCGCATAAATTATCTCTCCGTTTAACTGAAGTTCGCAAGGATCAAACACTTTCTTATCTACGTCCAGATGGAAAAACACAAGTAACAGTAGAATATGATGATCAAAATAAACCTGTTCGTATTGATACAGTGGTTATTTCTACGCAGCATGCACCAGAAGTGACGCTTGAACAAATTCAAAGCGACTTAAAAGAGCATGTCATCAGCCCTGTCGTTCCAAGTGAACTGATTGATGAACAGACAAAATACTTTATTAACCCAACTGGCCGTTTCGTGATCGGTGGACCTCAAGGGGATGCTGGTTTAACTGGACGTAAAATCATCGTTGATACGTATGGCGGATACGCTCGTCATGGCGGCGGTGCTTTCTCTGGGAAGGACGCAACAAAGGTTGACCGTTCAGCGGCATACGCTGCTCGTTACGTAGCGAAAAACATTGTAGCTGCCGGCCTTGCAGATTCTTGTGAAGTACAACTTGCTTATGCAATTGGTGTTGCACAGCCTGTATCGATTTCAATTGATACTTTCGGAACAGGAAAAGCTTCTGAAGAAAAATTAATTGAAGTGGTTCGTGCGAACTTCGATCTTCGTCCAGCTGGCATTATTAAAATGCTTGACCTGCGTCGTCCGATCTACAAACAAACAGCTGCATACGGACATTTCGGCCGTCATGATTTAGATCTTCCGTGGGAAAAAACGGATAAAGCCGATACACTTCGCAAGGAAGCATTAGGACAATAACAACATATAAAACCGCTTATTTTAAGCGGTTTTCCTTTTGATTAAAAAAAATTCTACAATAAGCGAAAAAATGTGAAACAAAATCGGACAAATAACTGTCTAATTATAGGTCTACTTTTAAGAAATAACATAACGTGGAGGCAATAATATGTGTGGGTTTGTTGGTGTGTTTAATCACCGTCCATTGTCCGAAACTACTGAGCAGGAAGAGTTAATTAAACAAATGAATCGTCTCATCGTTCACCGTGGTCCGGATGATGAGGGTTACTTTCATGATGAGCATGTAGGATTTGGATTTAGACGTTTAAGTATTATAGATGTTGAGCACGGAAAGCAGCCGCTTTCTTATGAAGATGAAAAGTATTGGATTATTTTTAACGGGGAAATTTATAACTATGTGGAGCTGAAGGAAGAGCTTGTGAAAAAGGGCTATACGTTCAGCACAGATTCTGATACGGAAGTACTGCTTGCCACATACCGTCATTATAAAGAAGAAGCGGCTTCTAAGCTTCGCGGCATGTTTGCATTTTTAATTTGGGATAAAGAAGCGCAGCAATTATATGGCGCAAGAGATCCTTTTGGTATCAAACCGCTTTATTTTACACAAATGGATGAGCAAGTGTATTTTGCGTCTGAGCGCAAAAGCTTGATGGCTGTGAACGAGAACATTTTATTTGATGAGACTTCATTGCAGCAGTACATGTCGTTCCAATTCGTTCCTGAGCCAAATACGCTTGATCAAAAGGTGCATAAAGTTGAGCCTGGTCATCAGTTTATTTTACGCCCAGGACAGGAGATCGAATTTAAGACATACTGGAAAGTTCAATTCAAGCCTGAGCAAACACAAGAACAGAAGTTAATCGAAGAAGTACGTGATGCGATCTATGATTCTGTGAAAGTTCACATGAGAAGTGATGTACCTGTTGGTTCATTCCTCTCAGGTGGTATTGATTCTTCCTTCATCGTGTCTGTCGCAAAGGAATTACACCCTGAACTGAAGACATTCTCTGTTGGCTTCCAGCAAGATGGCTTTAGTGAAGTCGATGTCGCGAAGGAAACAGCTGATAAGCTAGGCTTACAAAACTTCAGCGCCGTCATTTCTCCAGAGGAATATATGAACGAGCTTCCGAAGATTGTCTGGCATTTAGACGATCCTTTAGCTGATCCGGCGGCGATTCCATTGTATTTCGTGGCAAAAGAAGCGAAGAAACAAGTGACGGTTGTTCTTTCAGGTGAAGGAGCGGACGAGCTGTTCGGTGGATATAATATTTACCGTGAGCCTATTTCTCTTAAACCATTTGAATCTGTACCATCTATGCTGAAAAAGCTTCTTCTTCGTCTGGCTCGTTTAATGCCAGAAGGAATGAAAGGGAAGAGCTTTATCGTTCGCGGCTGTACGCCATTAGAGGAACGTTATATCGGTAATGCGAAAATCTTTGAAGAGCCAGTGAAGAAAAACCTCTTAAAGCATTATGATCCAAGCATCACGTATCGTGACGTAACGAAGACATACTTTGAGGAAAGCGCAGGCTACAGTGATATTAACAAAATGCAATATGTTGATATCCATACGTGGATGCGCGGAGACATCTTATTGAAAGCAGACAAGATGACGATGGCGAATTCTCTTGAGCTTCGTGTTCCATTCCTTGATAAGGTCGTTTTTGAAGCGGCTTCTAAAATTCCAGAAGAGCTGAAAACAAAAGATGGCACAACGAAATATTTATTGCGTAAAGCAGCAGAAGGCATTGTGCCTGACCATGTGTTAAACCGTAAAAAGCTTGGTTTCCCTGTGCCAATTCGTCATTGGTTGAAAAATGAGATGAATGCTTGGGCAAAAGACATCATCAAAAACAGTCAAACAGATGAATACATTAACAAAGAGTATGTGCTTGATTTATTAAATGAGCATTGTGCTGGTAAAGCAGATCATAGCCGTAAGATTTGGACCGTCCTTATCTTTATGATTTGGCACAGCATTTATGTGGAGCGCAGCATTGATCCAGAGCAGTTGAATCATCAACCGAAAGAAGTTATCTTTAGTTAATGAAAAAAGGTTTTCAGCACAAAGCTGAAAACCTTTTTTGTTATGATAGAAAGCGGCGGAAAAGGGTAAAATAACAAGCGGTTCATAGTTATTGCTTAATATCCTGAAAAAAACATGATAAAGTGAAGATACGCGTATGATGTTAACGGGATATAAGGGAACGATAGTATTGTCCTTTTTCTACATATTCTCTACGGATTCTGTCCATGTCTTGGATATCTTCATCTGTTAACTGCCGGACGACCTTGGCTGGACGGCCGAAAGCGAGTGATCCTTTTGGAATGACCTTTCCTTGAGGGACAAGACTACCTGCACCGATAAAGGCACCTTCGCCAATTTCTGCACCATCGAGAATGATAGACCCCATACCAATGAGGGCATTTTTTCGAATGATTGAGCTATGTAATGTGACTTGGTGTCCAATGGTAGCACCATCTTCTATAAGAAGTGTTTTTCCAGGACTTTGATGCAGACAGGATAAATCTTGAATATTGACGTTTTTTCCAATTCTCACAGGAGCGACATCGCCTCTGATGACGGTTTGGAACCACACGCTCGAATATTCTCCAATCGTGACATCTCCAGTAATGGTGGCGTTATCTGCAACAAAGACCGATTCATGAATCTCAGGTGTAAACTGATGATATGGATAAATCACTTTTTCGACTTCCTTTCTTAATACAACATTTGTGAGGTGTTTACTTTGTGGACTTGGCATGCTGAAAGACCAGTTGGTACAATTGTGATTGTACATGGTGCGAGTGAATATCACGGCCGATATAAATGGGTGATCGAAATGTGGCGAAATGCCGGCTATCACGTCGTCATGGGTGACCTCCCTGGGCAAGGGACATCGACACGTGCGCGCGGCCACATTCGTTCGTTTCAAGAATACATTGATACAGTAGATGAATGGATCGAACATGCGAAATCATTCAGACTTCCTACTTTTTTACTTGGACACAGTATGGGCGGACTCATTTCAATTGAGTGGGTCAAGCAGTATACCCATACGAAGATTGATGGCCTTATTTTATCATCACCTTGTTTAGGTCTGCAATTTAAACCGAAGAAGCTAATGGATTTTGCATCAAAAGGTCTAAATGTGCTCGCACCGTCCTTTAAAGTCGAGTCAGGGCTGTCGATTGAACTAGCCACACGAAATCAGGCTGTGATTGAGGCAGACTCAAATGATTCCCTTTACGTAACAAAGGTGTCGGTTCGCTGGTACCGAGAGCTGATCAAAAATATTGATGCAGCCATGCAGCCTACGAATGTCTTTAAATCGATTCCGCTCCTTTTAATGCAGGCGGGCGATGATAAAATCGTCGATAAAACGAGGGTGATCAAATGGTTCAATGGCATTGAATCAACCAATAAATCATATCGTGAATGGGAAGAGCTGTATCACGAAATTTTTAATGAACCGGAAAGAGAAGATGTGTTTAAGGCAGCAAGAGCCTTTACAGATCAATATATTTGATGGTGAGCTTTTAAGTTAGGGGTGGATTGATTTGTCAGTACCAGAGCGTCCTTTTGCACTGATGACAAAGGTGTATAAAGATATTTTTCCGCTTGTTCATCAGGAGCTAAAAAAGTGGCGAGCTCATGCAGAAATGATTGAAAATGAAGAACTGCGAACGCAGGCATTAGCAAGCATATCGAGTAAAACCTTTCACTGCGAAGGCGGAGGTATTTTATCTCTTCTAGCAGGTGAGGCGAAAGAAACGTGTATTGAATTCATTGTGGCGTATCAAACCATCAGTGATTACTTAGATAACCTATGTGACCGCAGTACGTCGCTTGATCCAAAAGATTTTCATATGCTGCATCAAGCAATGAGAGATGCGCTTGATATTCATGCTGAGCTCAAGCCGTATTATCAATTCCGTGATGAGCAAGAGGATCATGGGTATTTACATGCGCTTGTCCGCACATGTCAAGACGTGCTGTCACGCCTTGAGCATTATTCGATTATTCAGCCGTATTTACACACGCTGTGTGATTATTATAGTGATTTACAAGTACATAAACACGTGGTCCCTCATGAACGTGTGCCTCGACTAGAGTCATGGTTCCGCCAATATGAAAAGGATTTGCCTAAGATGGAATGGTATGAATTTTCAGCTTGTGCAGGATCAACGTTAGGGATTTTCTGTCTTGTGGCGTACGCGCTGCAGCCGGACTTTACAGAAAAGCAGGCGAAGCAAATTTACGAAAGCTATTTCCCTTATATTCAAGGTCTGCACATTTTACTTGATTATCTAATTGACCAAGAAGAGGACCGGCTTGGAGGAGATCTGAACTTTTGCTCCTACTATGCCTCTCATCATGAGATGATGGATAGACTTCAGCATTTTATTGAAAAAGCGGATGAACAGCTGAAAGGCATTCCGCACGAAAACTTTCACAAATTAATTAACAGAGGATTATTGGCAGTCTATTTGTCCGATGAAAAAGTAACAGCCCAAAAAGAGATGAATAAGCTGGCAAAACGGCTGATCAAATCAAGCGGGAAAACATCGTTCTTTTTCTATATCAACGGAAGAGCTTACCGGACCTATCAGAAAATGCCTTGGATGAAATCCTCATAAAAAAGCTCAAATCCATTAGGATTTGAGCTTTAGCTTTTTTTCAATGGCGACCACAAAAGGCGGGTCGTTTTGAATATTCATGTATTGATATGATAAAACTTGTACCTCTTCATGAGGAAGTGATCTGCAATAGTCGAGAAGCACTTCTTTTTCTCTTTTCCCTTCTGGGTGTCCATGATAAATCACAAGGACGATCAGACCTCCGGGTTTAAGCCAGTCGAGGAGCTGCTCAATGGCTTCAATGGTTGTATCGGCATGAGTAGTGACGGCTTTATCGCCTCCGGGCAAGTACCCAAGGTTAAACACCGCACCAGAGATATGTGCATATACATCTCTTGGCAAGTGTTGAGCCAGTTTTTCATGACCATCGTGAATCAGATGAACATATGGATATCCCTCGCCAAGCCTTTGGCGCGTCTGCTGTATGGCTTCTTCTTGTACGTCGAATGCGAAAACTTGTCCATCATGACCTACAAGATCAGCTAAATAGAGTGTATCGTGGCCATTTCCCATCGTTGCATCAATGACGATGTCGCCTTTTTGACAAGCCCGTTCTAACAGCTCTTTACTAAAAGGGAGCATGCGTTTCAAGATCATTTTGCTGCTTCTTCCAATCTGACGAAACGTTTGCCTTGGTAGCTGTTACGTCTTTCAAGCTCAGCATTAATGGCATTTAATACTTCCCACTTATTTACACTCCACATTGGACCGACCATTAATTCAATCGGGCCATCGCCTGTAATACGATGAATAATCATTTCTGGCGGCAGGATCTCCAGCTGATCACAAACAAGCTGGACATATTCTTCCTGGCTTAGAAACTCCAATTTGCCTTTTTCATATTGCTTGACCATTGGGGTTCCTTTTAAAAGGTGAAGCAAATGAATTTTAATTCCTTGCACATCTAAATCAGCAACAGCTTTTGCTGTCTCCATCATCATGTCCCGGTTTTCAAGAGGCAAGCCGTTGATGATATGCGAGCAGACACGAATGCCGTGTTTACGCAGTTTTTCTACACCTTCTACGTAGCATTCATAATCATGGGCACGGTTAATGAGCATCGCTGTCCGTTCATGAACCGTTTGAAGACCAAGCTCTACCCAGAGATAAGTGCGCTCATTTAATTCAGCTAAATACTCCACCACGTCATCTGGCAGGCAGTCAGGTCTTGTCGCAATAGATAAACCAACCACACCATCCAAATTCATCACGGTTTCAAATTTTTCCTTTAAAACAGGAAGCGGGGCGTGTGTGTTTGTATACGCCTGAAAATACGCCATATATTTTCCGTCTTTCCATTTTGTATGCATCCGGTCTTTGATTTCGTTAAATTGAGTGACGAGATCATCCGCCCGGTTTCCTGCAAAGTCACCAGATCCTGCGGCACTGCAAAATGTACAGCCTCCGTGGGCTACAGTACCATCACGGTTTGGGCAGTCAAAGCCGCCATCTAATGCCACTTTAAATACTTTATGACCAAAGTGCTCTCGCAAATGATAGTTCCATGTGTGATAGCGTTTTTCGCTGTTTGAATATAAAAAAGGGTTATGCTGATCCAAGTCAGTAACCTCCTTGCGTAATAATAGGCATCCTTAAAGTTTAACAAAAATCAAGAAGGAGGACAATTAAATCTGTCCAACATTTTCTTTAGTGAAAAAGCTTTACGTGGGCAAAATAGGCGTGAGCAATGATGAAATGGAGGGAATGCAGGATGGCAACAAGGCAGTCGATCGACGAATTTATCCAAAAAAGTACTGAAACCCTTGAGTTTGCAAATGAGCAATTTGATTTGAACTTACGCCAAGAGCATTATAATGAGGACGAATTTTCTAAGGCGCAGCTTATGCTTGAAGATGCAGTCAACGAATTAGAAAAATTAAAAGATGTCGCCAATGACCAGCAAAGAGAGCGGTTAGATAGGGCGCGTGTTCAAATTCAAAGCTTGCAAAATCAAATGATTTTAGGTATTTCTTACGACAACGAATGATAAACAGATCCTTTTTTAAAGGGTCTGTTTTTTATTTTTGAAAGGCTATTGACTTTTTATTTGAGTGTCTATATTGTATTGAGTGTACTACATCAACTAATACACTAAAGACACTTAAAAAGTGAAGAAAGGTGTTCAACCATGAAAAAAGAAAAAAAACCAATCAATTTGAAGTGGATGGTGCTGGCTGTTGTGTTAGCATGTACATTTTTTTTCGTTCTCGTTTTCATTGGTTTTGAAGTTCAAAAAGATTTGATACTTAATTCAATCCCTTTAATGCAAGGGCATGAACAAGCAATAGGACTGCAAAAGCATGAATGAGGAAAGAGGGAGCCGTCATGATTCAAATAGATCCACGAAGCGCTGCGCCAATATATGAACAAATCATTGAGCAACTCAAAATTTTATGTCTAAAAGGTGTAATGAAGCCTGGTGACAAACTGCCCTCTGTCAGAGAGCTCGCCACTATTATCATCGCCAATCCAAACACCGTCAGTAAAGCATATAAGGAGCTTGAGCGGGAAGGGATTATTGAAACACTAAGAGGTCGCGGTACGTATGTAACAGTAGAGGCTCAGTTAAAGCTGAATGAAGGGAAGGTATTGGAGATGAAGGAGCAATTAAGACAACTCATTATAGAAGCTCATTATGCCGGTATTGATATTCAACAACTGAAGGAATGGATAGAAGAGATCGGCTCAAGTCTTGAGGGAGGAAAAAAAGTTGATTGAGGTTAGAAATGTATCGAAGACATTAAATGGACGTGAAGTACTCAGTAACGTTTCCTTCAAAATAGGCGAAGGTGAGATCTTTGGTTTGCTTGGCAGGAATGGCTCTGGTAAAACAACACTTCTCCGCTTGATTCAGCAAATTCTTCTTCCAGATGAAGGAGAGATTTATTTTAAAGACGTGCTTGTGAAAGACCACCCGTTAGTAAAGCAAAATATTGTGTATATGCCAGTCGTCAATCCCTACTTTGACAGATACAATTACGGGCAGCTTGTCCAGCTGTTAAAGCATATTTATCCGAAGTTTGACGTGACATATGCCAATGAGCTTGTGAACCGCTATGAAATTCCGGAAAAAGTAAAATACCGTGAACTATCGACAGGGTTAAAAAAGCAGCTCTCATTAATTTTAAGCTTTGCGATCAAGCCAGCCGTGATTCTGTTAGATGAACCGACAGATGGTATTGATGCCGTCACAAGAAATGATGTTCTTCAGCTCATGATCGACGAGGTAGCGGAACGTGAAACGTCGATTCTCATCACATCGCACCGATTAGAGGATATTGAGCGTATGTGTAACCGAATCGGTTTTTTAGAAGGAAATCAACTCACAAGTGTCATGGATCTTGATGAATTAAAGAATGATTATCTAAAAATCCAGATGGCTTTTGAAGAAGATATGAACTTGAGTATACGAAAAAATGGTGTTGCTATATTAGATCAAGCTGGCATTTTTTATACAGCGCTTGTTCTTAAAACCGATGTAGAGGCTAAAGAGTACTTAAAGTCGCTGCAACCAAAAGTATGGCATGAACTGCCTGTGAATTTAGAAGAAGTATTCATTGCAAAGTTTGGAGGGAAACGGAGATGGTGAAGCGGCAATTATTATATAAGGAATGGAAGCAATCAGAGCTGACATTTATTTTAGTCATGCTGGTTGCGGTGTTTGCAACGCCATTATCCTTTTTACTGGGATACTCATCCTTTCAAACTTGTTTAAATGATACGACATGTACAACAGTAGATGATGGTTTTTATTATAATTTCAGTTCTGATATTTTTATCGCCCTCTCATGGCTTATGGGTTTGCTTTTTGCGATTATCCAGCTGGGATATGAAAGAAATAAAGGGCAAATCGATTTTACTTTATCCTTGCCGTTCAGTAGAAGTACCATTTATCAAACAAAGTTTTTCTTAGGTGCCGGAATCATAACGCTCGTTCATGTGTTGTCATATGCTTTCACTTACTTACTCATATTAGGTATTCAACCAAAAGAGACATTTGACTTTAATAGTGGTTACTTCATTGCGCTCGTGTCAACCTTAATGATTTATAGTTTGTGTCTTGCAGCAGGTGCTTTAACAGGAAGCGCAATTAGTCAAGCCATTGTTACATTCAGTACATCGATATTGCCATATTTATTAATTTGGCTTCCGATGTTTCATTTAGATTTTATTTTAAGAACGAATAGGCATTGGGTCGATGTCAGTTATGAATACTTTATTATGCCTATCGCCCCAATTACTTATATAACAGACCGTTTTCAATTTCGAGATATAGATAAATATCCACTTTGGTTCACTGGTGAAGAATTCATCATACCCATTGTGATGATGATTGTATTTTATCTCATTGGTTTGTTTAGCTTTATCAAGCATCCTATTGAACGAAATGGCCGTTTCTTCCTTTACTCAAAAATGGATAGACCGATTCAGATTTTGGTTATTGTCTTCGGTGTTCTAGGATTTGGCTGGGTTGGATTTTCTTCAGATAATTCTATATTTGGTTATATCGCTGGCATGCTCATCGGTGGAGCTGTAGGCGCACTAACAAGTTATTTCTTAATATATCGAAAAAGATAAACAGAGAGTAGGGGAGTAGAGATGATTCAGGTTCAAGCGTTAGATCATGTGTTTACAATTGGTAAAAAAGGCAGAGAGAATGAGATTCCTGTGCTGAAAGGGATTGACCTATCCATCAAAAGAGGCGACATTGCTTGTATTGTGGGTCGGAGCGGTTCGGGGAAATCGACCTTATTGAACTTAATTTCAGGATATATTACGCCAACGAGCGGACAAATTGTCATTGATGGGACCGATGTGACTGGCTTTAATGAAAAAGAATGGGCGGACTTCCGCTTAGATCACTTTGGTTTTATCTTTCAAAGCTTTCAATTGATCGGGAGCTTAACGACGTATGAAAATGTTGAACTTCCGCTCACTTTAAAAGGTGTGAAGCCGTCTGAACGAAAGGCGAAAGTAGAAGAAATGCTGAAACGAGTAGGTCTAGAAGATCATGCAGGGCATTACCCGAATGAGTTGTCAGGCGGGCAGCAGCAGCGTGTGAGTATTGCAAGAGCCTTGATTTTAAATCCATCTATTATTTTAGCGGATGAACCAACAGGCAGTCTAGATTCAGAAACCGAAGGAGAAATTTTAGCCTTTATCCAGCAGCTTAATCGTGAAAAAGGAATCACATTTGTCATCATTACACATGACGATGAAGTCGCTTCAATTGCAGATACCACGTTCCAGCTTCATGATGGTGTATTAAAGAAAGGGGAACAATCCATTGAAATTTAGAGATCAGGTCAAATTCATTAGAAGAAACATGAAGAAAAATAGATTGCGTGTGTTTATGACCATTCTTGCGACGACAATGGCATGCTCTTTCTTAATCGTTTTAGCATCTGTTGGTTTTGGTCTGCAAAAATCGGCGCAAGATGAAATCATGAAACAGCAAATCATCACAGAAGTGAAAGTGTTAGGCAAGGAAAAAGGTGACGTCAAAGTAGATGATTTAAAGAAATATGATCATGTGAAATCTGTCGTCTCAAGAACGGCGCTTATTCCAACGGTAAACGTCGAGCTCAATGATCGCTCAGGTGAAATGCAGGCTGCTCTAACCGATATGAAAGAAGAAAAAGAAGCAGGGCTTGAGCTAGACCGAGGGAAAGTCCCAACATCAGCGAACGAAATTGTGGTCGGGTATCATATGGCTGAACAACTGTGGACAAAAAAAGAACGCCAAGCCTATGAAAAAAAATTAAATCAGACATCAAATGGTGAAGAAATGCCAAAGGAGCCTAAGGGCTACACGAAAGATATTTTAAATAAAGTGATTCAAGTCAAAGTACCAAAACTCAATGAAGAAAATGAAGTCGTCAAAGAAAAAACATTTGATTTCCGTGTAGTAGGTGTGTTGAAAAAGCCGAATCTGGAGTGGCAAGAGGATCATAAAATTTTTATTCCGAATGCGTATGAAAAGGAATTTGGTCAAATACTCGATCTATCTCCTGAAGCAGGAAATGTCGAGAAAATGACTTCTGTTTATGCAGATAAATTCGACAATGTCGGTGCACTCACGAATAAGCTGACAGATGAGGGCTACCAAGTCATCTCTGTGACGAATCAGCTTGAAGGTATGGATATGTTCTTTACAGTCTTCAAAATTGGACTTATTTTTGTTGGATGTATTGCGGTCATTATTTCTGCAATTGGTATTTTTAATACGATGACAATGGCAGTAACAGAGCGAACACAAGAGATTGGTATTATGAAAGCCATTGGCGCGAATCCATCGATTATCAAGCGAATGTTCCTGATGGAAAGTGCTTATATTGGGGTGATTGGGTCAATCATCGGAATTATCATCTCATATATCATTAGTTTCGCCGTCAATTTAATCATTCCAGCTATTTTGTCGTCCATGTCAGAGGGAGGGTCAAGTGATCAATTCTCGATCACCTTCTCCTACATTCCACTCAGCCTTGTGATTACGGCAACAGTGATTAGCGCAGGGGTAGCGATCCTTTCAGGGCTCAACCCAGCACGTAAAGCAACAAAAACGAATGTATTAGCAGCATTAAGAAGAGAAATCTAAAAAAAGAACCTCCTAAGGCACCCAATTGGGCTGACAGGAGGTTCTTTTTTTCGTGACAAAAATGGCTATTGCTTAGGTGCCCGGTACCCTGCACGCTCTGCTTCTTCTACGGAGCAAAACATTTTGGTTACATTTTTGGTTCTAGAGTAGTATCTGCTGCTCGGTGTGTGATAAATACCGTTGACACTTCCTTTAATGTTACAGGCTGCAGATTCTTTTTTTGTTTCCTTCTGTGATTCATGACCGCCTGTGCTTTTTCCTTCATCTTTAGGAGCGGAGCGCTGAACGGTAGAAGACTCCGTATCGCTGCTGTTTTTCTTGTTCTCTTTTTTAAGTGTTTCAATGCTTGAGGCAAGCTTGTCTATTTTCTCTTCAAGCGCTTGAATGGTCTTTTCTTGCTTTTTGACTGTTTCTTTTTCTGAGGTGATGGTTTCTAGCTTTTTCGCTAGTTTTTCTTTATCCTTTGTTGCGTCCTCTAAAGAAGCGGTAAGTTCCTCTTTATCAGCTTTTAAGCGCGTTATGTCAGATGTGAGCTGCTTTTGATCCTTTAACAGCTGTTCTGAAGATGGATCTGCTTGTGCCTTCGGTGCATCTGTGGCAGCAAACGGTAATGACATAATGGAAAAGATGAGACCCAAGATCAAGAAAGGATAAAATAGTTTCTTTGAAAAGATCTGCGCATTCTGGTGTTTGAGTAATAAGAAATTGACGGCATATCCTATGGCAAAACAAACACATAAAAGACCTATGATGAGTAACATCATCATCTAGTAGCCCCCCTACATCTTTCATTACACCTATCATACCTCATTTTTCCATTTTTAGGGGGCGTTTCAACTAAAAAAACCCTGTTTTACACAGGGTTTTCAGCTAATGGTAATCCTTTGATTGCTTCCTTAACCGTCAAATAAGTGATTGTATCCTGAAAATCTGTATCCAAGTCTTTCATTTTCATTGCAAGCTGCGGTTTGATCCCTGTGATGATCAGTTCGGTTCCGGTTAGATTAAGAAGACGATGCAGCTTGAAAATGCGTGCTGCAACGGAATCATCGACATCGATTAAACCAGAAAGATCGACAATTAAATAATCATCCTTTGAATCATCTAATATACAAGTTAACTTCGCGACAATGGCATCAAAGCGTTCTTCAGATAGTTTTCCAATGAGTGGCAGAGCAGATACACCATTTTTGATTGGGACGATTGGCGTCGAAAGAGAGGTGACTTCCTGTAAGGAATCTTCTAGGAGCTGTTCATATTCTTTCTGTTTCGTAATATCCTTTTGAAAGCCAATGAAAAATGTTTTATCATCTTGTTCAATGTATAGAGGATCTATATTGAGTTCATTCCAAAAAAAAGTTCCGTCTTTTTTATAATTTTTTAGCTGTGTGGTAATAGGTGTTTTATTCTGTATTCCATGACGTATTAAATCGAGCTGCTTTTGATCTGTGTCTTTCCCTTGAAGGAATCGACAATTACGCCCAAGAATCTCATCTGGTTTGTATCCAGTCATGTGTGTAAAGCCATGATTCACATAAACGATAGGGTTATCCTCTAAAGAAGGGTCTGTAATGACAACACCGATCCGCGCATGATCTAGCGCTTTTTTTATGAGTTCAAGCTGTTTTTGTAAGCCGAAGATGTTCGAGCTGACCATATTACCCTCCTTTGTTGCTGCTATCAGACATATCAAATGGTTGTCTTTTCAACCAAAGGTATTCCTTACTAACGTAACATAACATATGTTCTGTTTCAACGATTGCAATGGCTTTGTTAAATTTGTCATCATAGTTTGTCCTCCATTAGAATATAGTAAGTAAGGAGACTTTTCTTTAGAAAAAGAAGGAATCAATTGCTTATAATTCATAAAATGACATAAATAGTTAATATGAATTAGGTAAAAATGATTCCAATGCATCAAGATTGTTTTGGGTCATTCACATATAATGGAAGAAACAAGCTTTTTTTCTTCGTTAGAGAGAATAGACCTTTTACATGGATTATGACGGAACAGCAGAATGGCATTACAGGGGGCTGGACAGCCTGAAGTCGCTTTACTATTCTAAGGGCTTTAGGAAGGTGATGAAAATGCTGCAACAAGTCATTATTGCTTGCGCCATTGGAGGGGTCATGGGCATTCTCGGTCACGTAAAGAAAAAAGGCAGGCTAGAGAAGCCCAGAATGACAAAAAAGTTTATTTATTTAGGGTTTATTGAAGATTGGCTCGTTGGGATGATTGCCGCTACACTGCTTGTCTTATCCTCAAATCCCGATTCTAGTCTGCACTTGGTCATCTTATCAATTATTTCAGGTTACGGAGGAGAAGCAGTTCTGCGAAGCTTTGATTTTGTAAGAGAACAGCATTCACAGAATGCAGACTCCAACCGTCATAACCGATCTCCACACGAATAATATCCTCTACTTTACCCTGATCTAGGGTACATTCCCATTGTATACAAACCTGCTTGCACTTATGATCATAATTCTATAAAATACTACTTAGATGACGGTTACGATAAGAACAGTGAAGAGGAGTAGTAGGAAAGCAGTATTTGTCTTTAGAGAATTGACGGCTGGTGAAAGTCAATCAAATCTGCTTCTGAACTCGCCTCAGAGTTGCAGTTGCGTTAAAGCTTCTGTCGCATGTCTGCGTTAAAGATATTAAGTGAGCGTACAAACAGAAAGTTACGCTAACAAGGGTGGTACCGCGGGAACCAAAAAATCTCTCGTCCCTTTCCAGGGATGAGGGTTTTTTGTTGATTTTAGAAAAATCTGAATTCTTGCAGTGGTCATCTGAGCAGATACAGCCGTACATATTAAAGGAGGTTTTCACATTGAGTTTTCAGCATCGGGAAATTGAAAAGAAGTGGCAGGATTATTGGCTGACACATAAAACATTCGCCACATCTGACTCGGAAGATAAACCAAAGTTCTATGCACTTGATATGTTTCCATACCCATCAGGAGCAGGACTTCATGTCGGGCACCCTGAGGGCTACACAGCAACGGATATTTTATCACGCATGAAACGTATGCAGGGATATGATGTTCTTCATCCAATGGGATGGGACGCATTTGGTCTTCCAGCAGAACAGTATGCACTAGATACAGGGAATGATCCGGCGGTCTTTACAGAAGAGAACATCAATAACTTCCGCCGCCAAATTCAATCACTAGGGTTCTCATATGATTGGGATCGAGAAATCAACACGACTGATCCAAATTATTATAAATGGACACAATGGATTTTCTTGAAATTGTACGAAAAGGGATTGGCGTATATCGATGAAGTACCAGTGAACTGGTGCCCAGCGCTTGGCACAGTCCTTGCAAATGAAGAAGTCATTGATGGAAAAAGTGAACGCGGAGGGCATCCGGTTGAAAGACGTCCGATGAAGCAATGGATGCTAAAGATTACGGCATATGCGGACAGGCTGTTAGAAGATTTAGAAGACATTGATTGGCCTGAAAGCATTAAAGATATGCAGCGTAACTGGATCGGACGTTCAGAAGGTGCACATGTTCATTTCGAAGTAGAAGGACATGATGAACAGTTTACTGTATTTACAACGCGTCCTGATACATTATTTGGTGCAACCTATGCGGTACTTGCACCAGAACATGCACTTGTTGAAAAAATCACAACAGCTGCTCAAAAAGAAGCAGTCGAAGCATATATGAAAGAAATTCAATCTAAGAGCGACTTAGAGCGGACAGATCTTGCAAAAACGAAGACGGGTATTTTCACAGGCGCTTATGCCATCAATCCATTAAATGGTGAAAAGATGCCGATCTGGATTGCAGATTACGTGCTGGCTACTTATGGAACAGGCGCGATTATGGCGGTACCTGCCCATGATGAGCGTGACTATGAATTTGCCAAAACATTTGATCTGCCAATCAAGGCAGTTGTCGAAGGCGGAGACATTGAAAAAGAAGCTTACACAGGTGATGGAAAACACATTAACTCTGATTTCCTCGATGGATTAGGAAAAGAAGAAGCGATTGAAAAAGTCATTGCATGGCTGGAAGAACATCAAAAAGGCGAAAAGAAAGTCACTTATCGTTTAAGAGACTGGCTATTTAGCCGCCAGCGTTATTGGGGTGAGCCAATTCCAATTATTCATTGGGAGGACGGAACTTCTTCAGCTGTTTCTGAGGAAGAGCTTCCACTCATTTTGCCTAAGACGACTGAGATTAAGCCAAGTGGTACAGGTGAATCACCTTTAGCCAATATTAAAGATTGGGTTGAGGTTGTCGATCCTGTTACAGGTAAAAAAGGACGCCGTGAAACCAATACAATGCCGCAATGGGCAGGCAGCTGCTGGTATTTCTTACGTTATATTGACCCGCATAACTCAGAAGAGCTTGCATCTCCTGAGAAGCTAAAGAAATGGCTTCCTGTTGATGTATATATCGGCGGAGCAGAACATGCTGTACTTCATCTTCTATATGCACGCTTCTGGCATAAGTTCTTGTATGATATCGGTGTTGTTCCGACAAAAGAACCTTTCATGAAATTGTTCAACCAAGGAATGATTCTTGGGGAAAATAATGAAAAAATGAGTAAATCAAAAGGAAATGTCGTCAATCCAGATGATATCGTAGAATCTCATGGTGCGGATACATTACGACTTTATGAAATGTTCATGGGACCTTTAGATGCATCAATCGCTTGGTCTGAAACAGGACTTGATGGCGCTCGCCGTTTCCTTGATCGTGTATGGCGTCTATTCACAAATGAAGATGGCACAATCAGTGATAAAGTAACGGAGCAAACTGGAGGCGCATTAGAACGAAGCTATCATGAAACCGTGATGAAGGTAACAGACCATTATGAAGGCCTGCGCTTCAATACAGGGATCTCACAATTAATGGTGTTTATCAATGATGCCTACAAGGCTGATACACTTCCGAAAGAATATGCAGAAGGCTTTGTGAAACTACTTTCTCCAATTGCACCGCATGTAGCGGAAGAGCTTTGGAATAAACTTGGTCATGAAGGGTCTATTTCTTATGAAGCATGGCCGCAATATGACGAGTCAAAGCTTGTCGACGATGAAGTAGAAATTGTCGTACAATTGAATGGGAAAGTGAAAGCAAAATTAACCGTTCCTGCTGATGCAACAAAAGAACAGTTAGAAGAGCTTGCGAAAAATGATGCACGTGTAAAAGAACAGCTTGAAGGGAAAACCATTCGCAAAGTGATTGCGGTTCCTGGGAAGCTTGTCAATATTGTTGCGAATTAGTGATGACACCCATCGGTATGAACCGGTGGGTGTTCCTTATTTCCCGGGACATAATTTTGTCGAAAACAAGGTGATTGCACTATCGATCTCGTATGTTAACAGATGATCAACAAAAGGAGGAGTGACGTCAATGGAAAAGGAAAGCAAACGTGAACAACTGCTCAGTCTGTTAGGAGAAATGCCAGAACGCCATCGCGTGGAGGCATATACGTTAAAGATCGAGGATCGTGAATCGTACGTAGTCGAAACACTCATTCTTTCAATTCATGGTGTGGAGGAAGTGCCCGCTTATTTTGTGAAGCCAAAGGATACGGTGAAAAAAAGACCCGTTGTGCTCTTTCAGCACTCTCATGGTGGGAACTACGTCGATGGGAAGGAAGAGCTCATCAAGGGTGCTCATTATTTGCAAGAGCCTCCATATGCGAAAGAGTTCACCTCAAAAGGCTATAGTGTCCTGGCTATTGATCATGCAGGATTTGGTGAGAGAAGAGGAAGAACCGAAAGTGAAATTTTTAAGGAAATGCTTTTAACAGGGAAAGTGATGTGGGGCATGATGCTGTATGAAAGCATGTGTGCAATTGATTATGTGCTGTCTCGACCTGATGTGCTGCCGGACCGGTTAGCTGTTTTTGGAATGTCAATGGGCGGGCTTCTTTCCTGGTGGACGGCTGCGCTTGATGAGAGGGTCAGTGTGTGTATTGATCTTTGTGCACAGGTCGATCACCACACATTAATTGAAACGAACAATTTAGACAGGCATGGCTTTTATTACTATGTACCAAGCTTAGCAAAGCACTTTACGGCAGCTGATATTCAAGCAATGATTTTTCCAAGGCCGCATTTAAGCTTAGTTGGAAAACTTGATCCACTCACGCCTGCTGAAGGCGTCGCACGCATTCAAAAGGGATTGAGCCAAACTTATCAAGCGGCTTCATTGAAAGTACGGTATCAGCTTGTTGGTCTTCATGCAGGTCATTTTGAAACAGCCGCTATGCGTCACGAGGCCACTCGATTCTTAAAAAAATGGCTGTAATCTATAAAGGCTTGGACATACTACGTCATTAGAAAGGAGGAGACACATGAAGAAGATCACGATCATTGGCGGGTGCGGTGTGATCGGCCGTATTTTAACAAAAACGCTCTCTTCTGAGTATGAGATCACCATTATTGATCAAGCGAGCTGTGTAAAAGGAGTTATTATTGCAGATGCAACGAATGAACAGGAATTATATGAGGCGATTCCGCGAGATACAGATGTCATCATACACCTTTTAAACATGGAGATGACGCATGATGTGATGAATCATGAGGAGTTTGAAAAAATGAATGATATTTTTTGGAGGAGCTCTTATTCTATGTTTCGATCAGCTACAAGTCTCGGCATACGAAAAGTCATTTTTGCAAGCAGCAATCACGTGACTGATCGTTATGAAAAAGATGGACGCTCCTTACTAGGGAGACATATTACAACAAACGATGTACCTGCGACTAAAAATGTCTATGGCATTTTAAAATTTGCTTCTGAACAGCTAGGCCGTCTGTTCCACGATCAAACGGGAATGTCTGTTATCAATTTACGGATTGGAACGGTTGTGACAGATGAGATGGAGGCATTACACGAGAAAGAACGGACGAAACGAACACTTCTTTCACATGAAGATCTAGCAGGGATGATAAAGGCAGCGATTGAAACGGCCGTTCCCTTTGGGACATATTATGCCGTATCAGAAAACGAAGAAAAGCCTTGGTCTACGGAAAACACGAAGCAGGAGTTAGGCTACAGACCTGATGTGAATACGACGGAAATCCTTGAAGAAAATGATCGGGCGTAGGGCATAATCATGTCATTAGCTGATGATCTTATTCTTTTGTTTCATGAGCATAAAAGCACGACTGACAGGATCGACCCAGTTGGACTGTCAAGATGATTATAGACGCTTTCTTCCCCCATTTGTTACATTTTAATCACGATATCGTCACAGGCTGCAGCTTATTTTCGGATAAAATGATAACGCTTTCAAAGAAAGGGTGTGATGAACATAGATCGTTCTATTAAAGGCCGATTGTTCAACTTATTTAATTACTCTTTTCTACTTATGTTCGCATTAATATGTGTGCTTCCGTTCATCCATGTCATTGCAGCCTCTTTTGCTACAGTAGAAGAGGTCATCACGAAGAAGTTTATCTTGTTCCCGACCACGTTTTCTTTAGAGGCCTATCGGTATATTTTCTCTACGGATATTGTGTACCGCAGCCTTATCGTGTCCATTCTTGTGACACTCGTTGGAACAGCTGTCAGCATGTTTTTGTCCTCACTCATGGCATATGGGCTGTCTCGTAAGGAGTTAAAAGGCCGGAGAACATTGATGTTTCTCGTTGTCTTCACGATGCTGTTTAGCGGAGGCATGATTCCGACGTTTATTGTGGTGAAAACACTTGGTCTACTTGATACCTATTGGTCACTGATTCTACCGGTTGCGATCAATGCGTTCAATTTGATCATCTTGAAAAACTTCTTTCAAAACATTCCGGCAAGCCTTGAGGAATCAGCGAAGATGGATGGCTGTAACGATTTAGGGATTTTCTTTAAAATTGTGCTGCCACTTTCTTTGCCAGCTATTGCGACCATTTCACTTTTTTATGCCGTGACGTATTGGAATACGTACATGACCGCGATCCTGTATTTAAATGATTCAGTGAAATGGCCGATTCAGGTACTTCTAAGGCAGATTGTCATTGTTTCGAGCGGAATGCAAGGGGATATGTCGGATATGGGATCATCCACACCACCGCCAGACCAAACGATTAAAATGGCTGTCATTGTGGTAGCCACCATTCCTGTTCTGCTTGTCTATCCATTTATTCAAAAGCATTTCAACAAAGGGGCATTACTAGGTTCTGTAAAAGGTTAAAAAGAAGGAACAACGGAGGGATCTTATGGGGAGAAAGAAATTATGGTTGATTGCGTTTGTCCTGTTATTTGCAGCAAGCGGTATTCTATCCGCATGTTCAAGCAAAGGAACAAGTTCATCAGATGAAAAGGTTGATTTAGACAAAAAAGTGAAGCTGACATGGATGGCCATTTTGTATCATCAGCAGCCGCCGAAAGATTCGGTTTTAAAAGAGATTGAGAAGCTCACAAATACAGAACTTGATATTACGTGGGTGCCGGATGCTGTGAAGGAAGACCGGTTAAATTCTGCACTTGCCGCCGGGAATTTGCCGCAGATCGTGACGATTCAAGACATTAAGAATTCGTCTGCTATTAATGCGTTCAGATCAGGTATGTTCTGGGAAGTCGGTCCGTATTTAAAGGATTATCCAAATTTAAGTAAGATGAACGAACTGATTAATAAAAACGCCTCTATAGACGGTAAGCTTTATGGCATTTATAGAGAGAGACCACTTTCAAGACAAGGAATTGTCATTCGAAAGGATTGGCTTGAAAATTTAAATTTGGATACACCAAAAACCTTAGATGATCTTTATGAGGTAGCGAAAGCCTTTACTGAAAAAGATCCGAATCAAAACGGAAAAGCGGATACAATTGGCTTTACGGATCGGAACGATTTGATTTATGGCGCATTTAAAACACTTGGTTCATATGAGGGAATGCCAACAGACTGGAAAGAAGAAAACGGCAAATTCACGCCAGACTTTATGACAGATGAGTACATGAATACGATGAATTATATGAAAAAACTGCGTGATAATGGCTATATCAACAAAGACTTCCCTGTGACAAGCAAAACACAGCAGCAGGAATTATTCTCACAAGGAAAAGCAGGAATCTATGTTGGAAATATGGTTGATGCTGTGAACTTGAGAGATGACGCGACAGATAAAAACATGAAAGTCGATATCTTGAACCGAATCAAAGGTCCAGATGGCAAAGAACGGGTGTGGGCATCAGGTGGTCATAATGGCATCTTCGCATTCCCTAAAACAAGCGTGAAATCAGAGGCAGAATTAAAGCGAATTTTGGCCTTCTTTGATCGCATTGCAGAAGAAGATGTCTATGGTCTCATGACGTACGGTATAGATGGTGAGCATTATAAGAAAGAAGAAGGGAATACATTTGTCAGGGAAGAAAGCCAAGTGAAAAGCTGGCAGACAGATGTACAGCCGCTTGTCAGTCTAGTAGGCATTGATAAACGTTACTTGAAAAATAAAGGGGATGCAGTTCGTACAAAATATGAAGAGCTAGAAGAAGACAATCAAAAGATCATCGTCGCCAACCCTGCTGAAAGCCTGTATTCAGAAACAGCCTCAGAACGAGGAAATGAATTGAAAAAAATCATCGATGATGCGACCTATAAGTTCATTCTTGGAGACATCAGTGAAGATCAATTTAAGAAAGATGTAGAGAAGTGGAAATCAAATGGTGGTCATAAAATCATAGAAGAATATGAAGCTTCCTTTAAAAAATCAAAATGATCAACATCAACACCCCCGCTCAGTTAAAGAGCGGGGGTGTTTTTATTAAAAATCAAAGTTGTCTGGGTCTGGACCGATACGTTTGTTTTCATTTAAGTCAGAAAGACGTTTCATATCCTCATCAGATAAGACAAAATCAAATATATCTGCATTTTCTTTTAAACGATGGGCTTTCGTTGATTTTGGAATGGTAATGACGCCTTTTTGCACATCCCAGCGCAAAATAATTTGAGCAGGTGTTTTGCCGTATGTGTCCGAGAGTTCTTTGATCACCGGATGATGAAGCAGATCCCCCTGCATTAGCGGTGACCAAGCTTCCATTTGAATACCATGTGTGTTCAAATACGTATAGAGTGCTTCCTGCGTTAGTTTTGGGTGAAACTCGACTTGATTGATGGCTGGTATGATGTCTGCATCTTTTAATAGTTCGTCTAGATGATGCGGCTGGAAGTTGCTCACACCAATGGCTCTAACCTTTCCTTCACGATACAAGGTTTCCAGCGCACGCCAAGCGTTTTTATATTTTCCTTCAACCGGCCAATGGATTAAATATAGATCCAAGTAGTCAAGCTGAAGTTTTTTCAAGCTTTCCTCATATGCTTGTAGAGTGGATTCATATCCTAAATCGGCATTCCACACTTTTGATGTCACAAAGAGGTCTTCGCGGCGCAGTCCTGTTTCTGCAAGACCAAGTTGTATGCCTCGTCCAACCCCTTCCTCATTGCCATAAATAGCCGCTGTATCAATACTGCGATATCCTATTTGAATGGCTGTTTTGACGGCGTCTATTAATTCTGCACCATCTTCAACCTTGAATACACCGAGACCAAATCCTGGCATGTGGACCCCATTGTTTAATGTTTTTGTACTTTGTAAATGATTCATTTTGAACACTCCTTAGATGGTTTGATTTTGTTCTTGTTGTTCCATTCGAAAACTAATCATCGTGAGAATCGCTGCGATGAGGACCATGATACCGCCGACCCAGCCTGTATGCACAAGCCCAAGAGTATCTGTCACGATGCCTCCTAAAAATGAGCCGATGGCGATACCAGCATTAAAGGCAGCAATATTCATAGCGGAAGCGACGTCGACTGCTCCTGGTGTGTATCTTTCTGCAAAATCAACGACAGCTACTTGAAGCCCTGGTACATTCATGAAAGCAAACAGTCCCATCAGCATGACGGTTGCGATGCCTAGCACCGTAAATCCAGCAGTCAAGCTAAGGATAAACAAAATGATGCTTTGGATGATAAACATGTAAATCAGTGCTTTCATTGGCTGCTCATTAGCAGCCTTTCCGCCAATGACATTTCCAGCTGCGATCGTGATCCCGTATAAAAGCAAGATCAATGCCACCGCCCCAGGCGCAAGACCTGTCACATGCTGTAAGAGAGGGGATAAATACGTAAAGACGACAAAGGTTCCTCCGTATCCTGTTGCTGTAATGACAAATAGAAGCAAGATTCTTTTTGTTTTTAATAAGACCGCTTGATCCTTAAATGATGTTTTCACGCCTTGCTTTAATTGAGATGGAACAAGAAAATAGTTAGATATTAGTGCAATCAGACCAATAATGACAATCACACCGAATGATGTCCGCCACCCGAGCTCCTGGCCAAGAAATGTCCCGAATGGCACGCCCGTCACAGTAGCAACTGTTAATCCAGTGAACATGAAGGCAATCGCACTTGCCCGTTTTTCTTTCACTACAAGGCTTGCAGCAATCGTAGAGCCAATGGACATAAAGATTCCATGGGACAAGGCTGAAATGATCCGTCCGATTAAAAGTACTGAAAAGGTCGGAGCCATCGTGGCAAGTGTATTTCCAATCAAAAAGACGAGCATAATGAGCAAAAGCAATGTTTTTCTTTTCATCGTTGAAGTCAGAGAAGTCAAAATAGGCGCGCCGAATGTCACACCAAGTGCATATAAAGAGACGGTCCAGCCCGCCTGGCTGACGCTCACTCCAAAGTCCTCCGAAATCATTGGCAAAAGACCGACACTAATAAATTCAGTGGTTCCTATAGCAAAAGCACTAATAGCTAGTGCGAGAAGGGCAAAGTGGTTTTGTTTTTTCTTCATGAATCAGTTCACATCCTTCTGTGATGACATTTTGATAGACGAAGCCGATCGGCAAGAGTTATTATCTAACATAGATGACGAAAAAAAAAGTACGTACTTTTTTGTAATATAGGTACTAAAAAGTGCCTGTTCGTATAAAGAGGAGTGAGGATTTAATGGAAAAGAAAAAATATAATATCTCTGTGGAAGCGACCCTTGAGGTCATTGGCGGAAAGTGGAAGTGCGTGATTTTATGTCATTTAACACATGGGAAAAAACGTACAAGTGAATTGAAGCGGCTCATGCCAAACATCACACAAAAAATGCTTACACAACAGCTGAGAGAGCTTGAAAGTGATGGGGTGATTAACCGGATTGTGTATGAGCAAGTGCCGCCTAAAGTGGAATATGAATTAAGTGAATACGGTCAGTCGCTCGAAAGAATTCTCAATGCGCTATGTGATTGGGGAGCAGCTCATATTGAACGTGTGTACGGAGAGCCGCTTTCAGTGCTAGAAGACAGCATTTTAAATGAACAGTTTAAATAAAAAAGTCCCGCTTCCTATGAGAGCGGGAATTTTTGTCTTATATGCCTTTTTTCTGGTCACGGTATTTGCCAGGGGTCGTGCCTTCTAGTTTTTTGAAGGAACGGATGAAGTTTTGCGGGTTTTTATATTTCAGTTTTTCCGAAATTTCTTTGACGGACATATCGGTCTCCACGAGCCAGTTTTTGGCGACATGGTGTCTGTAGGATGAGAGATATTCACTGAAGGAAATATCCATTTCCTTTCTAAAAATACTGCTTAAATAATTTGGGTTGTAATGCAGGCGTGTGGCAATTTCATCCAATGTGAGATCTGAGTCGAATTCTTGATGAATGATATGGATGATCTTTTCTGAGATGTTTTTGTATTGTGATTCCTCGCGTGCACCTAGCTGGTCAATAATCGGCCGAATGATCTCGTGTTTCAGCCATGCTTCGGTATCTTCAAACGTTTTAAATTCAAAAATCGTATCATACAGCATTTTATTGTCTTCGACCTCAAATAATTCAATGCCAAGCAAATGCATCAGCTCAATCAAATTGTTTAAAAAACGGGCGAGGGCGATATGGTACTCGTGCGGTCCTGCATTTTTAGAGAAAATGGATTGCAGGAGCACATGTAAATAGTGATCTGCCTTCCCTTGATCACCTGCTTTCATCGCATCAAATAAATCATGCTGCAGCTGCTTTGGAAAATGGGTTTTAAACGTTTTTCCTTGCTGGATATGTTCATATAAGATAATGGACTTTTTCTCTGCTTTGAGTCTGTATTTTAAGGCCTCTTTTCCTTCAATGTAAGCCTGTTTTGCCATCGTGAGCTCCTGAAACTGACGGCTGATTCCGATGCTGATCGATAAACCAAGCTGTTCCTCGATACGCAGCTGAATCGTTTCCGCTAATTGGTTTAAATATTCAGTAAACTCTTCATCTGACTTTGAGTGATTTAGGATAATCGTCGTTTGATGCTGATTGACAACTGTTGGCTGAAGGTGCTCCTCTTGCGGAATAATCTGCTCAATCAGTCCATTGATCGCAAATAAAAGTAAGTCAGCATCCTTTTTTTCATAAGGTGTTCCTTTTAGCGTATCAATTTGGGTCACAAGCATGGATAAGTGAGACCAGTCCTGAGGGAATCCTAAACTTTGGAACCGGTTGTTAATCTCTTCTTCTGTCAATTTTCCGAGTAATAGCCGCACCATAAAGTATTGCTGGAGGTGCGTGACTTGCTGCTCAATACGTTCCTCTAAATCATTGTTTTGATCCTTCATTTGTTTAATACTCGACTCAATCAACTCAAATTCATTTTGAAAAGGCTGCTTTTGCAAAAAGGATTCATTGCGTGCAAAGGACTCGTATAACAAGCGGATTGGTTTATAAAAATGTCTGGACCCAAACCATGAAAATAGTAATGAAAGCGCTAACAAAATAAAGCAGATAATAAAGGTGATCCAGCCAATTGATTTCGTTTGTGCCTTGAGTTCTGGTATGGAAACAAAGGATAGGTACGTCCATTCGTTATAGTCTGATTTTTGAAACGTAATTTGATAGTTTAGTTCCTCGATCTTCATGTTAAATTGACCTGATCGCTCTTCACGTGATAGGACATGCTTGACGAACTCTTGATTTTTCAAGGATT
Source organism: Bacillus sp. FSL M8-0266 (assembly GCF_038613425.1). NCBI lineage: Bacteria > Bacillati > Bacillota > Bacilli > Caryophanales > Bacillaceae > Bacillus > Bacillus sp. FSL M8-0266. The sequence continues at coordinate 2,786,782 of NZ_CP152015.1, read as the reverse complement.
CACCAATCTGTTCTTTGCGGTTATGTAGCAGCACTTTTCCGTTTGTATCAATGACAAACATACTGTCAGATTGAGAGAAGTCAGGCATATTGTCAGCAATCATGCAGCTCGGAATGCTGGCGACAGCGATCCCTTTTTTCTGGACACTGTTCATAGGGAGTTGTTTGATTAAGTTCACATTGTATTTGCAAAAGGAGGCCTTTCCTTCTTTTGTCGCAACAAGCGGATTATTCTCTTCAAGTGCCCAGCTGGAATGACTCGGAATATTGAGGTAAGAGGTGAGCGCTTTCTCTTGGTCTCCACTTGTGACATGATAAAGCCCCGAATTGTTCATGTACCAGTCTTCCATTTTACTGACGAGCGTAATATTGGAAAGATCGGTGTCAAAGGTTTGCAGGTAGTTCAGTTCCTGCTGTACTTGATTATAAAGCTGGAATTGGTCTGGATTTAAAGGTTCTGCCAGTGTTTGAAGGAGAGGCGGCGAACTGACATAGTGAGTGAGAGAATGATCAACTGTCTTTAAAATATGCTCAATATTGGATTGCGTTTGTTTAACGCTGTCCAGCTTTTCATTTGAGATATTTTCGAGTGCTGTTTTTTGTGAATGCTGATAAGAAAAAATACCGACAATGATGACAGGAATCGTACTAAGCATGAAAAAAAACGTGACGAGCTTGTAATAAAATTTATATTGCCTTCTTTTCATAAAACCCCCCATTTCAAACGGAACAATCTTTTCCTCTTTATTTATTAATCCAAAAATCTGGTAGGTTTGTCAATAATCATTTTCTGAGATTAGGATCATTTTCTCATGTTTTATGTAACGTTTTGAGTAGCTTCCCCTAAGTAAATATGATCTGATGATATGATTGTAGACGGATTTTTCATCCTTAAGATACAGTTAACACATGCATCAGCATGAGGGGAGGCTTTATCTATGAAAACAGAGGATGTCATTGCCAAGGGTATGCCTGCGGCAGCTTTGAAAAAAGAAAGAAGAAAGCGCTTACTTAATCAAATGCTTAGTCAAAAGTTTTTGTATGTCATGATTTTGCCAGGGCTCATTTATTTTCTTGTCTTTAAATATGTGCCGATGTGGGGGCTGATCATTGCCTTTCAAGATTATCAGCCGTTTCTCGGTATTCTTGGCAGTGAGTGGGTTGGCTTCAAACACTTTATTCGATTGTTTACAGAACCAACATTTTTCATCTTATTAAAAAATACACTGATTTTATTTGCCATGAATGTTGTGATTTTCTTTCCAATTCCGATCTTATTGGCCTTGCTTTTAAACGAGGTCAGATTGACCTTGTTTAAGAAATTTGTGCAGACGATGATATACATTCCTCACTTCATGTCATGGGTGATTGTCGTGTCCTTATCCTTTGTTTTGTTAACAGTAGATGGCGGGTTAATCAATGAATTGATTGCTTTCTTTGGAGGGGAAAAGATTAACTTCCTTCTTAGTCAGGAATGGTTTAGGCCGATGTACATTTTACAAGTGATTTGGCGGGAAGCAGGCTGGTCGACGATCATTTACCTTGCGGCGATTACAGCGGTAGATCCGCAGCTATATGAAGCAGCGAAAATGGATGGAGCCGGCAGACTGAGACAAATGTGGCACATCACTCTCCCTGCCATTAAAAGCGTAATTGTCGTTCTGCTTATTTTAAAAATTGGTGACACATTAGAGCTTGGCTTTGAGCATGTCTACTTATTACTCAATGCAACGAACCGGGAAGTAGCAGAAATCTTTGATACGTACGTTTATACAGCTGGTCTTAAGCAAGGGCAATTCAGCTATAGTACCGCTGTTGGTCTATTTAAAGCAGCCGTTGGACTCATTTTGGTTATGCTGGCGAACCGTTTAGCGAAGAAATTTGGGGAAGAAGGTATTTACTAAAAAGGGAGATGAAAAAGAATGACATTATCGACTAAAAAGGGATCACCACTTGAGCATGCAGAGAAATTAGCACAAACAATTATGAAAGCGCATACACCGATCGAGCTGCCTCCAGCTGGAAGATGGCATTATCATCAAGGCGTTTTTCTTTGCGGTGTGATGAAGCTATATGAGTCAACGGGGAACGAGACATATTTCAATTATGTGAAAAGCTATGCAGATTCGCTCATTGATGAGTATGGAAACCTGTTATTCCGGAGAGATGAGCTTGATGCGATCCAAGCAGGGCTCATTTTATTCCCTCTTTATGAACGAACAGGAGAGAAGCGGTATGTGCTGGCAGCGGAGAAGCTCCGCGGGCTTTATCGCACATTGAATCGCACATCTGAGGGCGGATTTTGGCATAAAGACAATTATGCTTATCAAATGTGGCTGGATGGTCTCTACATGGGCGGACCTTTTGCCTTAAAGTATGCAAAGCTGAAAGGTGAAGAGGAACTGGTGGATATGGTGATCCAGCAAGAGCATCTCATGAGAAAACATACAAAAGATGAAAAAACAGGTCTGTATTATCACGCGTGGGACGAACGAAAAGTGATGCCATGGGCTGATCAAAAGACAGGCTGTTCTCCCGAGTTTTGGGCAAGATCATTTGGCTGGTATGTCCTTGCATTAGCAGATATGATCGAGGATCTGCCAGAGCAGCATGAGGGGCGAAAGGTGTGGAAGGAAACGCTGACAGACATGCTGGAAAGTGTAGCTAGGTACCAGGATCAAGACACAGGTCTCTGGCATCAAATCATTGATAAAGGTACTCATAGCGACAACTGGCTTGAAAGCTCTGGATCGTGTTTATTCATGTACGCCATGGCAAAAGCCATGAACGAAGGGTATGTCAGCCTCTGCTACGCTGATCATGTGGTGAAAGCATATCAAGGCTTAATTCAGCATAAGACGGCTGAGATAGAAAACGGTGATTTTACCATCAATGATATATGTATCGGAACATCCGCTGGATTTTATGATTACTACGTCGGTAGAGAGAGAAGTACAAATGATTTGCACGGTGCAGGCGCTTTTATTATGGCGTTAACTGAGCTAGAGAAGATGCCTGTTTTTCAAAAGGCATGAAGAGGCAAAAAAGGGCTGCTGCATGGCTCATCAGCTTCATCGCTGCCTTTTGTTTGTCAGCCTGTCATGGGAAAACAAACGGTATCGATGTTCTGATTTTTTCTGACATGTCAAAGGGGATGAAGGATCAATTAGTCGAGAAGGCTTTTCAAACAGAACAAGAAACGTATAGCGTCCACATCTTTCCGGCGATTCCTGAAAAGCTTCTTGTTGAAATTACCGCAAAAGAGGGGGACATCATGCTTGTCCCGGAAGAAATGTTTCGAACGTATGATGATCCTGAAAGCTTTCAACTGCTTGAAGAGATGGGCATAGATGATCAAGTGGCAGGGCCATATACGATCGAAGATCAAAAGACAGGGAAAATGGTCGATTATGCGGTTCAAGTCAATAAAGGCACGAAAAAGCTAAACGGCTATACCTTTCGATTACATCGAGATATGGTCGCTTTTATTCCCGTTTATGCAGACAAGTCCAAAGAGGCGCTGTCTCTCATGAAACAGCTTCGTGAAAATCGATAGAAAAAGGGGTGGGGCCTGTGAAACGGATTGTGGTTTGCGGACTCAGTCATCGTGCGTTCAATATGTTTATTAAACCACTCACAGAGGATTTCAATGAGTATTACAGGATTACAGGGCTTTTAGATATAGATCATCATCGGTATACACTTTGTCAGGAGCGTTTTCCATCACTGCGGGGCGTCTCGTTTTTTCATGAAGAGGCATTTGATCAAATGGTGAAGGAAGCAAAGCCAGATATCGTCATTGTGGCAGGCAGGGATGACACACATGTCACCTATATTTTGCAAGCACTTGACTATGATCTCGATGTCATCACTGAAAAGCCGATGGTCACAACAGCAAAAGACGCCAAAAAAGTAATGGAAAAAGAAAAGGAAAGTAAAGGAAAGGTCACAGTCACTTTCAATTATCGCTACAATCCATTTCATCGAAAGATCAAAGAACTCATTTTAGAAGGAAAGATTGGAAGGGTCACATCTGTTGAACTGAGCTGGCTCATTGATACGTATCATGGTGCTAGTTATTTCAAAAGGTGGAACCGAACGCGGCAATTCTCTGGCGGGCTATCCATTCATAAATCGACTCATCATTTTGATTTGGTCAATTGGTGGATCAATCAAAAGCCGAAGCAAGTATTTGCCTATGGGGCGCTGAACTATTACGGAGATAAAAGTCCTTGGAATCCTTTGCAGGGGGAAGAAAACAGGTATTGCGGAACATGTCATGTGAAGGATACATGTCATTATGAAGCAAGGTGGAATCCGAGGGTAGTACGCTCAAAGGTCGAGGACGATCATATCGAATCCGGTCAGGAGCAAACGCAGCAATACACCAATTATCGCCCAGACGCCTGTATTTTTGATGAGGAAATTGACATTGAGGATACATATGTGGCATCAGTGGCATATGACCAAGGGGCTCTTTTCAGCTATTCGATTCAATTCTCAGCTCCATATGAAGGATACCGGCTTGCCATAAATGGGACGAAGGGGCGTATTGAAACAAATGAGTTTCATGTGCCATCAAGAATTCCTTTTCAATTCCCAGAACAGACGATTTCTTATTATCCGATGTTTGGTGCAAAAGAGACGATTGAAGTTGTGAAGCAGCCAGGAGGACATGGCGGCGGAGATCCTCTGCTTTTGGCCGATTTATTTATCGGTAAAGATCCTTTAATTCACTATGATATTTCGGCAGGGGCAGAGGCTGGTGCTTATTCAATTGCACTTGGGGAAGGCATGTGGCGGTCTGTTGCAGAGAAGCGCCCAATTGACATAGAAGAGTTGCTTCATAAAGAGACGGTGTCATAAAAAAGAGAGGAGGGGAAAGAGATGGATCATGATGGTTCAATGAGCAGAATGCTTCGAATGTGTGAGTGGGTGATGCGACTCGCCTATACGAATTTACTATGGCTGCTGTTCACCATGCTGGGGCTTGGGATCTTTGGATTGATGCCTGCGACCACTGCGTTATTTTCGGTGATGAGAAAGTGGATACAAGGGCATGAGCAAGTTAGTGTTTTCCGGACTTTTTGGAAGGTGTACCGTGAGGAGTTTGTACGCTCTAACTTGATTGGAGTGGCGCTTTTGATCATAGGAACGATTATATACGTAGACTTTGCGTATATTTATCCAACAAGCTGGTTTTTGCATGTGCTTCGTTTTGCCATTTATATCTTTGGTTTTCTCTTTGTTGTGAGCTTGTTTTATATTTTTCCGCTGCTGGCTCATTATGATTGGAAAAAACGTCTCTATCTGAAATTCTCTCTTTTGCTTGGTATCTCATATTTGCAATATACACTCTGTATGCTCGTTTTTTCGGCTCTGCTGTTTGTTCTCTTTGCTTATTTGCCGGGGATCGTGCCGTTCTTTAGTGTGAGTATACTCGCCTATGGTCATATGTGGCTGGCCTACCAAGTATTCAAAAAAGTAGAGTTCGAAAGTGAGCAGCAGACAGCCGAAGTAAAGAAACGCCTGCCGTCTTTCCTGCAATCGAAGCGGGTGAATACACAGTGATGGGGTTCATTTGCTATAATGGTGTCACCGTAATTAAAAGGAGAGATGAGCGCCGTGTCAGTAAAAGAAATCACAATAGAAGAATTAAAACAAAAGCTAGAGCAAGAAGAAGCGATTCAGCTTGTTGATGTGCGTGAGGACGAGGAAGTAGCAGAAGGAATGATTCCAGAAGCTGTCCACATCCGAATGGGAGATATTCCTGAGAAACTGGATGCATTCGATCAAACGCAGGAGTATTATATTATTTGCCGCTCTGGTAAACGTAGTGAAAATGTCTGCTATTTCCTAGAAGACCAAGGCTATCAAGCGACCAATGTCGTTGGCGGAATGCTTGCTTGGACAGGAGAAACAAAACCGAAGCTGTAAACAGAAGTCCTTTCATCTCATAGATGAAAGGCTTTTTTTGTTCATATGCCCGCCCTCATGTGCATAAAGATAGAGTAGCGAGAGAAGGGAGAGTGGCATATGTGCTAAAGGTAGCTGTATTTGATGAAGAGCACGAAAAAGATTTGCAGAGCGAAATCAATCTTTTTTTAAAAGGAATGGATGACGACCAAATCATTGACATCAAGTACAATGTAGCGGTGATCTGTGAGCAAGGAGGAGAACAGCTCTACTGTTTTTCTGCACTCATTTTATATAAAAAATAGACGGTATCAAAAAAAGGACCTGTTTGAAGGGTCCTTTTACTTTGTTTAACTGGCGTCAATATATAAACGATGCTTGTTGCAGTGAACACATTGAAAGAGATAGCCTTGCAGATCACCGAAGTTGACAAGCCATTGCTTTAGGTTCTCTTTCGTTAATCCTCCGCCGCTGCAAATGTCTTCGATATCTTCTGTGAGCTCTTCCTCTAAATGTTCTATCTCTTTCCATCCGACATACTGGACGATCGCACAAAAATCTCCGCAATGGCTTAACCAATATTCCTGCTGCCAGCCGCGATAACCTGGCGTTCTAAAGATCAGTTCATCTATATATTCCTCTTGCTCAACGTCGTCACAGCTTGCATCGTCTTGAAAGATGCCATCGTATTTTTTAGCGGCTGAACCATCTTTAATGCACCAAGGGCAAATTCCCTTCACATCTTCAACAGAATAAAATGGACCATGATACACATATTCTCTTTCTTTTTCACAAACAGGACATGTCGTAGGCTCTTTTTTGATCACGTTTAACGAAACTGGATCTGGGTTGTACTTGAATGTAGGCAGCGTCATATAAACCTCCATTATGTAGAAATGATTTCATCATTATTTTACAGGAGTCCTCCTGCTTGCAACAATCTTAAATTGTATATATAGATAGAAAAAAGCCGTTCTTATGAGGAACGGCTTTTCAGCGTGTAGACAAACCCTCGCATTCGGTGTCAGTCCTGCGTGCTGGTGCTCACGAATGTCAAATTCGCTCCGCTTCAGTACTCGTCCTTCCTAGACTTCAAAGGTTTTCTATCACGCTGAGCTGAAAAGAAGACAAATGGCTAAAATAAAGATCATTTTAGCCATTTGTCAACAATCTGAAAAGCCGTTCTTATGAGGAACGGCTTTTTTCGCTTGAGATTATGCTTTTTTTACTCTTGGACTTCGTGGTTTACTGACTTTATTGGCTTGCTTGATGGCTCTTCGTTCATCATTCAGTGACTTGTACAGTGAGATAATCATCAAAATAATGACAACGGAGAACGGCAAGGCTGCGAGCTTGGCTGTATTTTGCAAGGCTTCAAGTCCCCCTGAAAATAAAAGCACGGCAGCAACAGAAGATTGGATGATACCCCAGCTAACTTTGACACTGCCAGAAGGGTTCAATGATCCATAGGTTGTCTGCATTCCAAGCACAAATGTAGCTGAATCAGCCGATGTAATAAAGAATATAGCGATTAAAATAAGTGCTAGAATCGATGTGATCATCGCCAGCGGATATTCATTTAGTACACCGAAGAGCATTGTTTCTGTTGATAGACCCGCAACATCGACAATATTCTTTTGCTGTAAATCCATCGCAGATACACCGAAAATCGAGAACCATAGGAATACTAGGATAGAAGGAGCCACTAAGACACCTAATAAAAATTCTCGAATCGTTCGTCCGCGTGACACCCTTGCGATAAAGATACCGACAAATGGTGCCCAAGAAATCCACCATGCCCAATAAAAGATTGTCCATCCATTAATCCATTCTCTCTTCTCAGGATCATTTGGAGATAGACGGAAGCTCATTTGAACGATGTTGGATAAGTATTGCCCAATTGAGTCAGTAAATGAATTTAAGATAAAAACAGTTGGACCTACCAAAAGTAAGAAAAACATCAGAACAGCTGCTAATACCATGTTGATATTACTTAAGTATTTAATGCCTTTTCCAATCCCGCTTAGAGCAGATGCTAGGAACAGCACTGTCACAATCATGATAATGATCAATTGTGTGCTAAAAGCATTCGGAATTTGAAACAGGTAATTCAATCCACCGTTTATTTGTGCCGCGCCTAATCCTAGGCTTGTCGCAACACCAACTACAGTTGCAAATACCGCAATACAATCGATGGTTTTTCCGATCCATCCATTCGTTTTATTTCCTAATACTGGCTGCAACGTTGCACTGATTAAGCCAGGTGCATCTTTTCTGAATTTAAAGTAAGCAATACAAAGTGCAACAATGGCATAAATAGCCCATGCATGAAGCCCCCAATGGAAAAAAGTATATCGAAGTGAATCTCGGAATGCCTGCGCCGTTTCAGTATCACCTGTTGGTGACTGGATAGCATAGTGGCTGATTGGTTCAGCTGCTCCGTAAAAAACAAGACCAATTCCCATACCGGCACTAAATAGCATCGCAAACCAAGAAAATAAGCCGAATTCAGGCTCTTCCCCAGGTTTTCCTAGCGTAATCTTACCGATTGGGCTAAAGATAAAGAATAGACAAAAGCCGACGAGTAGTGACACCACTAACAAGTAATACCAGCCAAAGTCATTTGTAATGTATGTTTGGATTTGATCTGTGACATTTTGCAGTGTTTCTGGAGAAAAAGCTCCCCATATGACGGTAACAAATGTGATCGCAATCACAATCCAAAATACACTTGATACGTTTTTCACACCATCTCACTCTCCTGTTGTTCTACACGTTTAAGCAGAGGATTTACTTAATATCCCCTAACTCAACTAATTTCAAACAAAAAGAGGCGAGCTTCTCACTCGACCTCTACTTTACCGTAACATGTTTTGCTTCCATTAATCAACTATCGATATGTGAAGATGATTTTTCTTCGATTCGTTTACGAAGACGATAAACGTATTCTTTTAAACAAACAGCGAAGATGGTAAACGCCAAAACAATGGCTACTTTTAACGGGTTAATGGACAGCTTCAAGAAAAAAGCGGCTGTCAAGCTAATAACGACTGCAAATACAATTGGAAATGCACGTCTGATCATTGATCTCTCTCCTTTGCTTCTAGTGCAGCATTCATACCAGCAAGTCTGCCTGTTACAAGTGCTGACGTGATATTGTATCCGCCTGTATAACCATGGATGTCTAGAATTTCTCCGCAGAAATAAAGACCGGGCATTTTTTTAGACGCCATTTTTTTCGGTTCAATTTCTTTCACAGAAACGCCGCCTCCTGTGACAAACGCTTTGTCCAAAGAGAGTGTACCGTTCGCATGAACGATAAAATGTTTGCAATCATGGGCGAATGCGCGCAGTTTGTCCTTAGCAAGACCAGAAAAAGTGTCTTGCGGATCTATACCGTTCCTCTCTAACAGAAACAATAAATAGCGTTCTTGCATCCAAGACTTCAGGACATTTTTAATGGCTTTTTTTGGTTCATCTTTTAGGTCTCGATGAAGCTTTTGGAACAGATCTTCGTCATTAAGCTTCGGATATAAGTCTATTTGCAGACGGACGACCTGCTGCTTTTTCAATTCTTTCACCACAAATCCGCTGCATCTAAGAACAGCTGGGCCGGATAAGCCAAAGTGTGTAAAGATCATATCCATGACATGTGTGACGACGGGTTTTCCTTTTTTATTTAAAACACTGACAGCCACACTTCTTAAAGAAAGCCCTTGGAGCACTTTTTCTTTTATAAAACGTTCATCTGATGTGACCGGTACTTCTGTTGGGAAGAGCTCTGTAATTGTATGACCAGCGGCTTCTGCCCATGCGTAGCCGTCACCAGTAGAACCAGTATGCGGCACACTTTTTCCGCCAACAGCAATCACAACGGAATTACTTGAAATTTTTTCATCATTATTTGTAACAATTCCGGCTGCTTGTCCGTCTTGATACAGAACTGTTTTAATCTTCTCATTCGTTCGAATGGTAACATTGAGGTTGCGGAGCCTGTCTAAAAGGGCATCCACAACAGATTGTGCTTTGTTTGAGACAGGGAACATACGTCCATGGTCTTCTTCTTTAAGTTCAATGCCGAGGTTTTCAAAAAATGAAATAATATCTTCGTTATTGAACTCAGAAAATGCACTATATAAAAAACGGCCGTTTCCGGGAATATGCTTGATGATTTCTTCTACTGGAAGGCGATTGGTGACGTTACAGCGTCCACCGCCAGAAATGGCGAGCTTTCTACCAAGCTTGGTTCCTTTGTCAATTAACAGAACAGTTGCACCATGCTCTGCTGATGCAATCGCGGCCATCAGTCCAGAAGGTCCACCGCCAATGACAATGACATCATAATGTTTCATGTTACATTCCTCTTTCTACTTTCAGTCATTCATCTATTATAACGAAAATTGGGGAAGGCTGAAATATGAATTGATTGGTTTTGTACCTTCTGTATTGGATTTGTTACCTGTGCGTCGAAATGATGTGGTAAAATAGTTGAGTTGAATATTCATTAGAAAAATGGTGGTTAAGCGCATGTCTAATAAACTGCTTCGTGGTACGTTGGTTTTAACGATAGGGACTTATCTCTCTCGTATTCTTGGTATGATTTATTTAATTCCATTTAGCGCAATGGTTGGAGCTACTGGTGGAGCGCTATTCCAATATGGATACAATCAGTATACGATCTTTTTAAGTATTGCTACGCTTGGTTTTCCAACAGCGGTATCAAAATTTGTTTCTAAATATAATGCAATTGGCGATTATGAGACAACGAGAAAAATGTTCAGGGCGGGTATGTCGGTCATGCTTGTCACCGGGATTATCGCCTTTTCTATTTTATATTTGACCGCACCGATTTTTGCCAAGATTCAGCTTGGCGGATCAAATGAAATAGGCGGTTTGACTGTCGATCAAGTGGTATATGTGATTCGGATGGTCAGTTTAGGTCTTTTGGTTGTACCTATTATGAGTCTTGTGCGGGGGTTCTTCCAAGGACACTCTATGATGGGACCGACAGCTGTTTCCCAAGTCATTGAGCAGCTTGTCAGAATCATTTTCCTATTAACAGCAACGTTTATTATTTTAAAAGTGCTTGACGGTGGTCTTGTCATCGCTGTCGGATATGCTACATTTGCAGCACTTATCGGCGCATTTGGCGGCTTATTCACGCTTTATTTATATTGGCTGAAGCGCAAGGATCGGCTCTTATCCATGCAGCCGAATACAGGTGCTTCCTCTGACTTATCTTATAAGCAAATGTTTACAGAGCTATTTAGCTATGCGGCACCGTATGTGTTTGTTGGACTGGCGATTCCAATTTATTCTTATATAGATACAAACACTATTAACAGAGCCATGATTGCATCAGGACATCAGGATATTAGTACAGCGGTATTGTCTATTGTGACGTTATATTTACCGAAGCTCGTGATGATTCCTGTGTCGCTTGCAACAGCGTTTGGCTTAACCTTGATACCAACGATTACAGAATCATTTACAGCTCGTAACTACAAGCTGCTCAATAGACAAATTGATCAGACAATGCAGGTCATATTATTTTTCGTGCTGCCTGCTTCATTTGGTATCTCGGCATTGGCTGGACCGGTTTATTGGTTTTTCTATCCGTCTGTTCATCCTGAGATTGGGATGTCAATTTTATTCTGGTATGCACCTGTTGCGTTATTGTTTTCTTTATTCACCATTAATGCAGCGATTTTGCAGGGAATTAACAAACAAAAATTTGCCATCGTCAGTCTGTTGTTAGGGATCATCATTAAAACGGTTCTGAACATTCCGTTAATCAGTTGGCTGCAAGGAAATGGTTCTGTGCTTGCGACTGCGTTAGGCTATAGCGCGTCCATCTTGTATATGTTTATCATGATTAAGCGCCATGCCGGCTATTCGTTCCGCAGGATTTTCAAACGATTTATTCTCATTGGTATTTTGACTGCGATTATGGCTGTAGTGGCGTATGTGACATGTCAGCTTGTGAGCCAAGTGATTTCGTATGAAGGTGGAATTGTTAATGCGGGTATTGTCATTCTGATTTCAATGATCACTGGTAGCGGTGTGTATCTGTTCTTGTCTTATAAGGTAGGATTACTTGAGCGTGTACTCGGCAGCCGTATGCCGACATTTTTAAGAAAAAAGAGCTAAGAAGAGGTGGAGTTTCATGAGGCTTGATAAATTGCTTGCTAGCAGCGGCTTTGGTTCAAGAAAAGATGTAAAGAAGCTGGTCAAGGCACGGGCAGTCACCGTGAATGGAGAACTGGCGAAGCAGGTGAAAGATCATGTTGATCCATCGAATGATGAAGTGCTCGTACACGGAGAGCGTGTAGACTATAAAGAATTCATTTACTTAATGATGAACAAACCAGATGGGGTCATCTCAGCAACTGAAGATTTGCGGGATGAAACGGTTGTCGATTTACTTGAGCCGGAGGATATCGCAAGAGAGCCATTTCCTGTCGGGAGACTGGACAAGGATACAGTCGGTCTTCTCCTCCTCACAAATGATGGACAGCTTGCACATCAATTACTTTCTCCAAAAAAGCATGTGCCAAAAACGTACGAAGTTCATTTGAAATATCCATTAGGAGATCAAGACATCAAGCGCCTTGAAGAGGGTGTTATTATTTTAGATGATTACCGTACGAAGCCGGCAAAGGTTGAAGTAGATGCGAATGAAAGTGAAGATACACGCATCCGTTTAACGATTACTGAAGGAAAGTACCATCAAGTGAAGCTGATGGCGCAAGCAGTGGGAAATGAAGTCATCTTTTTAAAAAGGCTCTCGATGGGGGCTGTCTCTTTAGATGAAGACCTAGCGCCTGGAGAGTACCGTGAATTAACGGATGAAGAATTAGACAGCTTAATCAATCGACCATAAATATAGAACAAAAGACAAAAGAAAAGAACCGGCATGTCGCCGGTTCTTTTTGTTATATGGACAGTTCATTATACGCTTAAGATGATATTTTTACTTTTTTTCTCGTTGTTTCCCATTTGCCTCTGCTTGGACTATGAACAAGATCGTTATAGGCAAGCACGTTTAAGTCTCTTTGAATGGTTCTAGGTGTGATCCCGAATTCATCAACCAGCTCTTGTGTCGTCACAAGACCTTTCTCTTGAATGAACATATAGACTGATTTTATTCGAGTCATCATACGGTTTGTTGAAGGTTTCAAAAAACCACTCCCTATCAATAAGATCGGATGGACTTGACTAACCACAACTTACTACACTAAAACTGCGAAATAAGGACATGCAACAATGGTAAATGTTCGTGTTTCTTAATGTTTTATTCTATTATACACGTTATTATGCATCTAGTTCCACCAAAAAGTCAACTTTACATGTTATTTAACTTGTCTTCATGAATCGAAACATGGTATATACCATGTTTTGAATTCGGTTACAACCCAATGGGGGTAAGGCGTATGGAGAATACTGTCACATTCAAACGCCCAAAAATGAAACACAGAAAATTTACAAAATAAAAAATTCACTCATCTTAAAAAGACACATCCCTTGTTAGAATGTGCCTTTTTTGTTTCTGTTATCCTTCTAAGAAAAAGAGCTGAATGAAAAATAAAATGGCAAAGATAAGGACAAGAACATGTACTTCTCTCCATTTCCCTTTTGCCAGTTTCACAAGTGGATATGAAATAAATCCAAGTGAAATTCCGGTTGAAATACTAGATGTCAGCGGCATGGAAAGAATCACAAGAAAAGCAGGGAATGCTTCGTCTAGCTCGTTCCAGCGAATGCGTGACACGGAGTTCATCATCAAGCACCCGACAATGATGAGAACAGGTGATGTGATGGATGGTAAAGAAGAAATGGCTTGAACGAGCGGACCGAAAAATAATGCCACAATAAACAGTGCAGCGACTGTTAAAGACGTTAGCCCGGTTCTTCCGCCAGCAGCAACCCCAGAGGATGATTCAATATAAGCTGTTGTTGGGCTTGTCCCAAACATAGAACCGATCGTCGTTGCAGCAGAATCAGCGAGCAGGGCTCTGCGTACTTTTGGCAGCTGGCCTTTTTTCATGAGTCCGGCTTGTTCAGCCACTCCGATCATTGTGCCCGTTGTATCAAAAATCGTCACTAGTAAGAAGGAGAAGACGACCGCATATAAATGATGAGAGAATACATCACCAAAGGCAGCGAATGGATTTGTAATCAGCATACCTTCTGGAAGTGCAGGGATGTCCATCAGCATCTTAGGGAAATGAAGCTGTCCTGTTACAAGGGCAATCAGTGTCGTTGCTAACATGCCGATAAACAGAGCACCATTGATTTGAAGTACCATTAAAATAACAGAGATCATTAAGCCGACAAGCGTTAAAATGACAACAGGCGAGCTTAAGTTGCCAAGCTTCACTAGATTTTCCGGGTCAGCTGTGATAATCCCAGACTGACGGAGGCCGATAAATGCAATAAAAAGCCCGATTCCGGCTGTAATGCCGTATTTTAAATTATCTGGAATGGCTTGAATCAGTTGTTTTCTAAGGGATGTTAACGATAAAATAATAAAGAGTATACCAGCAACAAATACCGCACTGAACGCTGTTTGATAGCTGATGCCGCCACCACCGACAACTGTAAAGGTGAAATAGACATTCAGCCCCATACCTGGTGCAATCGCAATCGGATAGTTTGCAAAAAGTGCCATCCAGAGCGTACCGACGACAGCAGCGATAATTGTTGCAGTAAAGACTTGGTCAAAAGGAATGCCTGCTTTTGAAAGAATTCCTGGATTAACGGCAACAATATATACCATGGTAAAGAATGTCGTCATACCAGCGATTAATTCTCTCTTTATGTTGGTTTGGTTTTCTTTTAACTGAAACATAAAATCCTCCATTTACGAACATTATTACAAAACAATTAATATAATATTCGTTTTAAGGGTGGATTGCAACCTTTTTTCAAGGAGGAATGGAAAAATGAATTGGGAAGCTGAAGTCATACGAAAAAAAGACGACTTAATAAAGGACACACAATCTTTTTTGCAAATTGAAAGTGTCCTTGATGAAGAAGGTGGAAAAGAAGGACAGCCATTTGGTGAAAAAGTCGATCAGGCCCTTCAGTATATGCTGAAAAAAGGGGAATACGAAGGCTTCACAGTCAAGAATGTGGATGGCTATGCAGGTCATATTGAATATGGAGAAGGCGAAGACATTGTAGGTGTGCTATGCCATGTGGACGTTGTGCCTGCTGGTGACGGCTGGACAACCCCGCCATTTTCAGCAGACATAAGAGAAAATAAAATATTTGCACGAGGCGCCATTGATGATAAAGGGCCAACCATGGCGGCTTTCTACGCACTGAAGATGTTAAAAGATACTGGGATGAAGTTGTCAAAAAAGATTCGAATGATCATTGGAACAGATGAAGAAAGTGATTGGCGCTGTGTGGACCATTATTTCAAGCATGAGGAGATGCCACAAATTGGATTCGCGCCAGATGCTGATTTTCCGATTATTCATGCTGAAAAAGGGATCGTTGATGCCATTGTGTCATTTACATATCAACGTACAGAACAACATCAGCGCTATATGCTCAAGCAATTCACATCGGGTATGCGGCTGAATATGGTGCCGGATGATTCAACTGCCACTGTGACAGCGGCACAAGAACACGATGCTGAATCATTAAAAACAGCTTTTGAAGCTTATCTTGCTGACAATCAATTATCAGGTGAGGTAAAGAATGTAGCGGATGGACTGCATTTCACATTAAAAGGTGAATCAGTTCATGCCATGGAGCCGGCGCATGGCATCAATGCGGGCATTCATATGGCCAATTTTCTATGTGGACAAGAATTAGATGAAGATGGGCTTGCGTTTACCTCTCAAATCAATGCTTTATTTGATCAGGATACAAGAGGGAAAAAGCTGGGGATTGCTTGCAAAGATGACATTAGCGGAGATTTGACTTTAAATGTTGGCACGATCCGCTATACACAAAGCGAGGAAGCGAAGCTAGGATTAAATGTCCGCTATCCAGTGACAGCAGACGGCAAGGACGTTAAAAAAGGGATCGAAGGCATCAAAGGGGCTACCCTTCTGAAATTTGACGACAGCCCTCCGCATCACGTCTCAAAAGATCATCCGCTTGTGAAAACATTGCAGCGGGTATATGAGGAACAAACGGGAGATCCAGCTCATCTGATTGCCATTGGTGGAGGAACGTATGCGAGATCTTTAGAAGCGGGCGTTGCCTTTGGTCCTCTCTTCCCTGGCAGACCAGATTGCGCACATCAGAAGGATGAATATATCGAAATCGATGATCTACTAAGAGCAACCGCACTATATGCACAAGCCATGTATGAATTGGCAAAATAGAAAAAGAGAAGAGGGGATTCACAGTGAAAAAAATGTTCTTATGCTCTTCATTCAAAGACAGCTATTCTCTCTTGTCTGACTTTGCGGGTGAATCATTAAAAGGAAAACGCGTGACATTTTTTCCAACAGCAAGTGCTGTGGAAGAAGTCACGCACTATGTAGAGGTAGCAAAAGAAGCCTTTCATCAACTCGGTATGCAGCTAGAAACCGTTCAAATAGCTGAGCAGTCTACCGAAGAAATCACAAAGATGATGAAACAAAATGATGTGATGTACGTATCAGGAGGCAACACCTTCTATTTGCTGCAGGAATTGAGAAAGCACGGTCTCGATGACGTGCTAAAAGAAGAAATCAATAAAGGCAAGCTGTACATTGGTGAATCCGCAGGGAGTATCATCATGGCGCCAAGCATTGAATATATTTCCGTGATGGATGATCGGCAGAAGGCACCAGAGCTTTCATCTTATCAAGGATTCAATGAGATAAGCTACTGTCCGGTACCGCATATGTACAATACCCATTTAGGCGAGGCTGCGCAGCAAATCATGGAGCAGTATGAGCAGACGCTCGATTTATGCCCGCTTACTGATGAGCAGGCTTTACTCATCACAGGGGAGCAGGCTGAGGTGAAGGCTGTCAAATCGTCCTAACCGAGAAAAGAAGAAAAAGGAACAGGGATTCATTGCCCTGTTCCTTTTTTAATCTTGAAAAACATCACTTGATAAGTATCGTTCGCCTGTATCTGCTGTCATACAGATCACAATTTGATCTGCCGGTAATTGCTTGGCTGTTTCAATCGCAGCATAGCAGGCTGCACCAGATGATGGACCAACTAAAATTCCTTCAAGACGGGCAAGCTGACGTGTGATAGTGTACGCATCTTCATCGCTTACTTGTACGATCTCATCATAGACATGCTCATTTAAAATATGAGGAATAAATCCTGGACTTGTGCCAACAAGTTTATGTTTGCCAGGTTTCCCGCCAGATAAGACTGGAGATCCCTTCGGCTCTGCCACACGTATGGTCAAATGAGGGAATGCTTTCTTTAATTCCTCACCAGTGCCTGTAATGGTTCCGCCAGTTCCTGCTGTTGCGACAAAGGCTCCAAGGGGCTTGCCAAGTTGTTTGACAGCTTCCATGATTTCAACAGCCGTTGTGCCTCTATGAGCATCTGGATTCGCTCTATTATCAAATTGCATCGGGATAAAGCTATGAGGAATTTGAGCTGCCAGCTCCTCTGCTTTGCGAATACAGCCTGGCATTTTTTCTTCTCCTGGGGTTAAAATGACCTGCGCCCCGTAAGCCTTCAAAATATTGATTCGTTCCTTTGTCATCGTATCAGGCATCACAAGGATGGCTTGATACCCTCTAGCTGCTGCGTTCATAGCTAAACCAATCCCTGTATTCCCACTCGTCGGTTCAATAATGGTCGCTCCTTTTGTAAGCTTCCCTTGTTTTTCAGCCTCAACGATCATATTGTAAGCAGCGCGGTCCTTCACACTGCCGCTAGGATTAAACGATTCCAGCTTTAAATAAACAGCTGCCGCATTGTCTGGCTGAAGCCGCTGTAATTGAACAAGTGGTGTATCGCCAATCAGCTCAGCTATATTTTGTGCAACCTTCATCATGTGACACCCTTTCTTCTCATTCCGCATTTCTTTAGTTATACTATCATCAATGGGGATTCGTAAAGTTTGTTATAAAAGGACAGGTGATATTGTGTCAGAAAACCGTCATTATTTTATTGGGGTTCACATCCCTGAACAACTTGCGCATCAAATCAAAAAAGACATTGATCAAAGAAGCGGACTGTCTTTTCAAAAATGGACAGCACCACATGATTATCATGTGACCTTGATCTTTTTAGGTGCCATTCCAGATGAGCGCTTAAAGAAGATCATCGAGCTGCTTGAGATCCTCTCAAAGGAAGCCGCTGCATTTTCACTTGAGCTGAATGAGGTCGGACAGTTTGGCACGAAGGAGCGCCCAAGAGTCTTTTTTGCAAAACCTGATGAAAGTGAACCACTCATGCAATTAAGAGAAAAGGTGAAAGAAGCCGTATTGTCAGCAGGACATCCTGTTGAAAAGAGACCGTTTCATCCGCATATGACGATTGCACGCAAATGGAACGCGGATCACTCTTTTGCAGAACAAGCGCCTTTACGCAAAGAGCCATACGTGATAGAGGTTTCTTGTATGACTCTATATGAAATACGTCCGAGAGAAACCCCGCGTTATCACGCAATCAAACAATTTGCACTACATAAATGATTCTAAAAGTTGGAGTGAGCAGCAGATGGCGCAAATTATCAAAATTCAAGATTATATATCACGATATGAACAAGACCCGCATCACTACATCAATCAATTCATTCGATTGAAAAAGCAAAGGTGGGACGAGTTAAAAAAAGCTTCAAAAGAGAAGACGCAGCATTCATTTGACCAAATCTCTGAACAAGTGCCTAAACAAGAGGAGGAAAAGAGAAAGAAATTCTCCTTAAAGAGAAAGCAAAAAGAAGCCGATATGAAGAAGGAACGGGACCTGAGTCTTTTTAACGAGCCGACAGATATAGAGCAAGGTGTCTTTACAAACGTTCCTACAGATGAAACGAAGCTCATTCATTTTTTTAAGGATCATCTATTCGATGTTCAATTAAAATGGGCGAGCTCGACGATTTCCAACATTTCGACCGTTTCCCATCACATTCGATATGACGAAAAGCTGCGCATGCTTGCTAGGCAGCTTCCGGATTCATATTTTGTGATGTACAAACCGGTGCTGCTCATTCAAAAAGCAGAGATGGAATTATGTCCAGTCCTCATTACGCCGCTGGAAGTGATTTGTTTATCCTTCTTAGAGGCAGAGCCTGACAGCGTATATATCGGAACGAAGGAACGTTTTTGGGAAAAGCGGGCGAATGGGAAAGCGGTTCAGTCCGTTTTGAATCCTTGCGCAAGCCTTCTACGCTCTGGCACCGTCGTGTCAAAGATCTTACAGCAAAGCGGTGCCCATCTTCCTGTGAAAAAAATCTTGATCAGCCGTACCTCTTATATTGACTTACCGGAAGTTCCATACGGGATGGAGGTTGTCGATAAGAAGAAGGCGGAAGATTGGTTTGAAAAGCAGCGGAAAAATACTGCGCCGACAAAGCATCAGCAATTTAAGGCGACAAAAGCATTGCTTGCTTATGGTGAATCAGACAGCAAAAGAAGGCAGGAATGGCTCGATTAAAGGCATAATGGAAGGTCACGAAAAATGAGACCTGAGTGGAGCTAATATATGAATGAATGGTACTTTATCGTTAATCCAGCAGCAGGACATGGAAAAGGACTTCGTACATGGAGGAGCATAGAGAAAGAACTACAAAAGGTGGAGATCTCATATCGATCGTTTCTCACCCAGCATGAAGGTCATGCAGAAGTATTGGCAAGACAAATTAGCGCCATGCAAGATGACAGGCTGAAGCGCCTGATTGTCATTGGCGGTGACGGAACCATTCATGAAGTCCTAAATGGCTTAAAGGAAATGGATCATGTGCAGCTAAGCTTTGTCCCCGCCGGTCATTGGAATGATGCGGCGAAGGGCCTTGGCATCCATCGTCAAGATGTCCTAAAAGAAGTGAGAAAGCAAAAGAGAATGCTCACCAAAACATTTTCACTCGGCTCCTTTCAAGATCACGCAGAAAGCGCGCAATCCGTTCTCTTTCTCAATCATATCGGTGCGGGGTTTGATGCGCATGTGCTAAGGAAAACAGTGTATTTCAGAGGAAAAAAATGGTTGAAACGACTG
Source organism: Bacillus sp. FSL M8-0266 (assembly GCF_038613425.1). Lineage (NCBI taxonomy): Bacteria > Bacillati > Bacillota > Bacilli > Caryophanales > Bacillaceae > Bacillus > Bacillus sp. FSL M8-0266. The sequence goes on along the minus strand of NZ_CP152015.1, from coordinate 2,766,728 downwards.
GGGCTTGGGTTTATCATCTACCCGCTGTCATTTCTCCATTCTTTATGGTCCTTTAAGCCGTTCGACCTTGCGCTGTTTATTGAAAACGAGAAGAAGGTCTTTCGCCAAGTGTGGTTTGTGATTGTTTGTAATCATCCCTATTACGGAGGCGGGCTGGAAGCAGCACCAGAAGTGAGCGCGAGGCAGCCAGGCTTTCAAACACTCGTTGTCACAGATTTGAATCCATTTAAAGTGCTCTTGTTTCTAAGTGCGATGGTGTTTCGCAAGCACCTTGGAATGAAGGGCGTTACCCTGTTTCAGCACGAAGAAGCGTACTTGGAGGCAGATGGAAAAATCTTATTTCATGCAGATGGAGAAGTGATTGGTGCAACGCCTGTTTTTGTGAAGACGAGTGATCGCTCCTTAAAATTACGTGCTTAAATCATGTCTCATGAATGTCCTAGTCAAAGAACCATGAAAAAAGCCTTTCTTTTCATAAGGTTCTTGTCCTGATTTTCTAGTTTTGCTTGACGAGTATAAGAAGGTAACGATAAAATCTATAGGACGGCTATTGTTTAGCATCTCATTCTCAATAGCTGTCCTTTTTGTTTTTATGATCATATAAATAAAAAAAACAGCCTATTGACCTTCAATCGGCTGAATTTTGTCGACTAAAAAAGCACGATTTAAAATATTTTAAGAAATGATGGGTTGAAAATTGATATGAACTGGTTGGGACAAATATTAGGTAGCGAATGGCACATCTCTCCTGCTGGAGGCGCTACGGGAGATGCGTACTTCGCAACACACAATGACCAAAAGCTATTTTTAAAACGCAATACGTCACCGTTTCTTGCGGTTTTGTCAGCTGAAGGCATTGTGCCGAAGCTTGTCTGGACAAAACGGATGGAAAATGGGGATGTCATCACTGCGCAGCACTGGCTGAGCGGCAGAGAGCTGAAGCCAAAGGACATGAATGACCGTCCTGTCGCAGAGCAGCTAAGAAAAATTCATACATCGAAAGAATTGCTTGATATGCTGAAACGATTAGAGAAGCACTCTCTAGACCCAGCATCCATTCTGAAACATTTAAAACAGTCCATATTTAAAGAGCAAATTGATTCGCGCGACGTCACACGTGCCATCCAGTACTTAGAGAAGCATGTGGAGGCAGTTCAATTTGAAGACAAGGTCGTGTGTCATTGTGACCTCAATCATAATAATTGGCTGCTGACAGATGAAAACCAGCTTTACTTGATCGATTGGGATGGGGCGATGATTGCTGACCCAGCCATTGATCTTGGACCACTTTTATACCATTATGTTGAAGAAGAGAACTGGGAAAGCTGGCTCTCAATGTACGGTGCCCCGCTGACGGACAATTTGCGAAAACGCATGGCTTGGTACGTCCTCGCTGAAACCGTATCGTTTGTCGTGTGGCATAAAAGAAAAGGAAATGAAAAAGCGCAGCAAGAAGTGCAAGCGGAGCTGAGCGCACTCTTACAGCGGTTAAACATTCATTAAGACAGAGGAATATTCTCGACCCACTCTGACAAATGCGATTGATGCGCCTCAATATGTGCATCAATTGAACTGACAGAAGTGCCCTTTTGGCTGTAATCATGAATATCTGTTAATAATTGACGAATGTCGGCATCAAGGTCTTCTTTTGCCAGCATGAATTGAATCACGCGTCCCACCTGTTCATATTCTGCAACAGTCCCGCAGCAATCCAACTGGTGATCGGTTAAAATATCTTTGATTAATTGAAGCTGATGTTGACGGTTTAATCCCATACGTATGCTCCTTTTCTGCGTGTCATTTATGTGGTTAAACTGTGCATTCAGCGCCCAATTTATACATGCGGCAGACCAGCTCAAGCGAAGGGCTGGTCTTTTTCATATGCGCATAAAGATGCTGTCTTGCGGGTCTTTATGTTTCATGGTATCTTGATAAAATGTAAAGAAAATAGAGGTGTATCAAATTGAGAATGCGACATAAACCATGGGCTGATGATTACTTAGCTGAAAATGCTCATATTGCCTTAGCAAGCCCCGAGCAATATAAAGGGAAATGGCATGAGCTATTTGGAAATGATCATCCAATCCATATCGAAGTTGGCACAGGAAAAGGGAGCTTTATCGCTGGAATGGGCAAGCTTCATCCTGATATCAACTATATTGGCATTGAATTATTTAAAAGTGTCATTGTGACAGCAGTAGATAAAATCAAAGAGACAGATGTTGAAAATGTAAAGCTCTTGAACATTAATGCGGAAACGCTGACAGATGTGTTTGCGGAAAATGAGATTGACCGAGTGTATTTGAATTTCTCTGATCCGTGGCCAAAAGCAAGACATGAAAAGCGCAGATTGACGTTTAAGGCCTTTTTAGAGCGATATGAACATATTCTTCGTCCAGGCGGTGAATTGCATTTCAAAACAGATAACCGCGGGTTATTTGAATATTCTTTAAAGAGCTTTTCTGCATATGGCCTTCTTTTAACGTATGTAAGCTTAGATTTACATAAGGACGGACTAGAAGGAAATGTGATGACGGAATACGAAGAGAAATTCTCGTCTATGGGACAACCTATCTATCGATCAGAAGTGAAATTTCCAGAATAACAAGTGACATCAAGCTGGCTGCAAAAAAATGCAGTCAGTTTTTTTCATGAAAAGATTGATGCATGCGATTTTTGGCTGTATTTGCTACGATAGAAAAAGGAGGGATGACAGCAATGGAGACAATGAACATAGGTGACATGGAACTGTTCTGGTTAAACGGGGGAGATACACACATGGACGGCGGTGCGATGTTTGGTGTGGTGCCAAAGCCGTTATGGTCAAAAAAATACCCGGTGAACGATCGCAATCAAATTGAACTGCGGTGTGACCCAATCCTTATACGGTGGAATGGTCTTCATTTTTTAGTGGATTCCGGCATCGGATCAGGTAAGCTGACGGATAAACAAAAACGCAATTACGGCGTAACAGAAGAGACGAAATTGGAAGAGTCACTCGCGGCACTCGGCCTGCAAACAGCAGATATTGATTACGTCTTAATGACGCATCTTCACTTCGATCATGCAAGCGGATTAACAAAACGTGAAGGAGAAAAGCTCGTGTCTGTTTTTCCGCAAGCAAAAATCATCACATCCAAAATCGAATGGGATGAAATGAGGGCGCCTAACATCCGCTCAAGAAATACATATTGGAAAGAAAACTGGGAGCCAATAGCAGATCAAGTAGTGCCATTTGAAGAAAGCATCGAAGTAATAGAAGGCATTGAGCTGCATCATACAGGCGGTCATAGCAATGGCCATAGCATCTTAACGCTCACAAGTCAGGGCGAAACAGCGATTCATTTAGCTGACATTATGCCAACGCACGCTCATAAAAATCCATTATGGGTCTTGGCATATGATGATTACCCAATGACTTCAATTCCAGCTAAGCAAAAATGGCAGGCATATGCAGAAGAAAAAAATGCGTGGTACTTGTTTTATCATGATGCGATTTACCGCGCTGTTAAGTGGGATGAAGATGGGCAAATCACACATGAAGTCAAAAGAGAAACAGGGAGATAAAAGATCATCTGCATGTTTTTTCGCCTTTCACACAAAATAACGACAAAATGAACTTGTGAAAGGAAGAGTGCAGGTGAACCAATTTTATCGTGTACATGGTGATGTCATTGAAACACCATTAAGAGGGATGGAAGTCATGTCCGTCCCTTATTTAAACAAAGGGGTTGCATTTACGAAGGAAGAGCGGGAAGAGCTTGGTTTAAAGGGATTTCTACCGCCTAAAGTTTTAACATTAGAGGATCAGGCAAAGCGTGCATATGAGCAGTTCAAGGCACAGCCGGATGAACTTGGGAAAAATGTGTATTTAACATCACTTCATGACAGAAACGAAGTGCTTTTTTACAAATTATTAAATGAGCACTTGGCAGAGATGCTGCCGATTGTCTATACACCGACGGTTGGAACAGCCATTCAGCGTTATAGCCACGAGTATCGAAAGCCAAGAGGGCTTTATTTATCAATTGATGACTTGGAAGGCATGGAAGAGATATTTGCCTCTTACGGTGTGGATGAATCCATTGACTTAATCGTTGCGACAGATGCAGAAGGTATTTTAGGTATTGGAGACTGGGGTGTTGGCGGTATTGCCATTTCAGTCGGGAAACTTGCTGTTTATACAGCTGCAGCAGGCATTGATCCTAGCCGCGTGCTGGCCGTAGTACTTGATGCCGGGACGAACCAAGAAAGTCTCTTGAATGATCCGCTTTATGTTGGAAATCAGCATTCTCGCGTTCGAGGCGAGCGTTATGATCAGTTTATCGATCAATATGTAGAGCTTGCCCGCGCAACCTTTCCAAATGCACTCCTTCACTGGGAAGACTTTGGGACAAAAAATGCACGAGCCATATTGGAAAAATATAAGGAACGGATCTGTACATTTAATGATGACATTCAAGGAACTGGAGCTGTTTCACTTGCTGCGGTTCTGGCATGTGCAAAAGCTTCGAAGGTTCCGCTGAAAAATCACCGAATCGTCATTTTCGGAGCGGGTACGGCAGGGATTGGCATAGCGGAGCAGATCCGTGATGCGATTGTCAGAGACGGAGTCAAAGAAGAGGAATCATATGATCATTTCTGGTGTATTGATAAAACAGGTTTACTTACAGATGATTCGCCTGACATTCAGCCATTTCAAAAGCCATATGCAAGACGTTCTGACGAAGTAAAGGATTATGCCCGTAATGGTCCTAAGCATTCCATTGATTTATTAGAGGTCGTCAAACAGGCTAAACCAACCATCTTAATTGGCACCTCGACAGTAGGAGGAGCATTTACAGAGGAAATTGTGAAAGAAATGGCGTCACACGTAGAGCGCCCAGCCATTTTACCGATGTCGAACCCGACACCTCTTTCAGAAGCAAAGCCTGCAGATCTCATTGAGTGGACAGAAGGTCGCGCCCTTGTGACAACGGGAAGCCCATTTGACCCTGTCGAATATGGTGGCGTGACATATGAAATTGGGCAAGCGAATAATGCTCTTGTGTTCCCAGGGCTTGGTCTTGGAACGATTGTGTCTAAAGCACGCCTCATGACAGATAGCATGTTTGTTGCGAGTGCTGAAGCGATTGCCAGCATGGTCAATGTCGGAAAGCCGGGTGCAGCGATGCTGCCAAGTGTTGATCAGCTTCGAACCGTTTCAGCGACAGTAGCTGTTCGTGTGGCGCAAGCAGCGATCGATGAAGGAATTGCAGAGGAAACGCCTGAGGACCTTATTCAGGCAGTACAGGACGCTATGTGGCATCCTGTGTACAAAAAAATCAAAGCCATATAAAAAAGAAGCTTCGCAAGGACACCCTTTGCGAAGCTTTCTTTATCAAGCCACAGAATCAATGACATCCACAATCATGCCTGTTTTGGCATCAATCATGACCTCGTACTGTTCAAGCTCGCCAAAGGCTGAGCGAGTAATGCCAGATTTGTACACATCAATCGTTTCACCATTTACGTTATACGGTTCTGGTACAGTATAAATCCAAGAGCCATCAATCGGGCCGCGCTGTTTAAAAGCGGATTTCACAATTTTTAATGCTTTTTCAGACGAGATATACGTAGGGAAAAATACTTTCTTTGCAACAATTGCAGCGGCTACGCCAATACTCGCACCAATCAGAACATGTTTTAACTTCAACGTGCTGCACCTCCGTATTGCTGTTTTTTCCATTATACAAAACTTGTCCATTGATGTTAAGGAATCCGAATAGTTGAAAGCATATTCAAAATTTCTGGAGAGATACTTGGAAAACCGAAAGAATTCTTATAGTATAAAGTGAGTGTTATTTTTATAGGAATATATATGGTCATTACATAGAAACGAGGTAAATCGTAGAATGAATGAAGAAACATTGTCGCTTTTCCGAAATTTAACAGAATTACAAGGTACTCCAGGTAATGAGCACCATGTGCGTGCTTTTATGAAAAAGGAACTTGAAAAATATTCTGACGAACTCATTCAGGATCGTCTTGGCGGTGTGTTTGGGGTTCGCAAGGGACCAGAGAACGCACCTAAAATCATGGTGGCTGGTCATATGGATGAAGTGGGATTCATGGTTTCATCCATTACAAAAAACGGGATGATACGCTTCCAAACACTCGGCGGCTGGTGGAGTCAAGTCATGCTGGCGCAGCGTGTCGACGTTCATACCGATCACGGGCCAATTCCTGGTGTCGTCTCTAGTACACCGCCTCATCTTCTAACACCAGAACAAAAAAGCAAACCTGTGAAACCATCAGACATGCTCATTGATATTGGTGCAGACAGTGAAGAAGAGGCAAAAGAACTTGGCGTTCGCCCAGGACAGCAAATCGTGCCTGCAACAGTCTTTACCCCTATGGCGAATCCTAAAAAGATTTTAGCGAAGGCTTGGGATAACCGCTATGGCTGCGGACTTGCGATTGAATTATTAAAAGAAATAAAAGACGAACCACTTTCATGTCATCTGTATTCAGGTGCAACGGTTCAGGAAGAAGTAGGGCTTAGAGGGGCAGAAGTAGCTGCGAATATGATTCAGCCGGATCTGTTTTTTGCTTTAGATGCAAGCCCTGCAAACGATGTGACAGGTGACAAAACCCAATTCGGCCAGCTTGGTAAAGGTGCACTTTTGCGTATTTTTGATCGAACCATGATTACGCACCGCGGGATGAAAGACTTTGTACTTGATACGGCTGAGTCAAACAATATTCCATACCAATACTTCGTATCACCAGGTGGTACGGACGCTGGACGTGTGCATATTTCAAACCAAGGTGTGCCTTCTGCTGTCATTGGAGTGTGTGCTCGCTACATTCACACAAGTCATTCAGTATTGCATGTGGATGACTATGCAGCGGCAAAAGAATTAATCGTCCGTCTTGTGAAAAACTGTGATCAAAGTACAGTGGATTCTATATATCAACAGGTGTAAATGTAATCAAAAGGCTGCCTCTTTCAAGAGAGCAGCCTTTTGTTATTGCTGTTCAAACACGTAAGATAACGCTTTGATCGCTTGGTTCACGGTTTCCACAGTGATATTCGCTTTATTTGATAGTTCCTTTAACGGATGGTGCAGTTCTTTTGGGCGGATCAAAATGAGAGGTTTCCCTTTTGCGATGGCAGCAGATGCATCCATTGCCGTGTTCCACTGTTTATATTTCTCACCAAAGCGGGCAATGACGACGTCTGCCTTGTTTAATAGGATCTCAGTACGGAAATTGTTCAAATCAGAAGCAGCATCATCTTTGAATATGGCATTCGGCTGCTCACCTAAAATGTCCTCACCAATGTGATCGGAGCGGTCATGATTCTCCATTGGACCAACAAATGTCACTGGCAGTTTCAACGATTGGCTTTTCTCCTTGATTTCATCACGCCACTTGCTATGAATTTCTCCTGCTAAATAGACGGTTAATTGCATAACGATCTCCTCCTTTTGTACAAACTTAGTAAAGGTTTGCCCTGTTTCTTTTCATGTTACACAAGAAGTGCTTGATAAAGCAAAAAAAATATGATTATGATATTCATGGTAGAGACTATTTTTTCATCGTAAGAATACTACATATAATAGGAAGGACAGGCCTTTTCGTCTTTCCTATGAGAAAGCAGGAAGACGACGTTGATGACTTATTTGAAAAGAAAGGGAATCTCCCTTTCGCCAAAAGTGTACTTCATTGATGCACTCTCTTATATGGCTTTAGGTCTATTTGCTACATTAGTAGTAGGTCTGATTTTAAAAACAGCAGGCGGTTTGTTATCACTTCCGCTCATCATCAAAATGGGAACACTCGCAATGGGGCTCATGGGACCAGCGATTGGTGTAGCCGTGGCGTACCGGTTACAGGCATCTCCATTGATCATTTTTGCAAGTGTTGTTTCAGGTGCTGCAGGAGCAGAGCTTGGTGGACCTGCTGGAAGCTTTGTCGCAGCATTAATTGGTGTAGAACTCGGCAAACTGGTCAGTGGTGAGACAAAAATTGATATTATTTTGACACCGCTTGTCACCATCATCACTGGTTTTTCCACCGCCGCTTTGATCGGTCCAGGGATTGAAGCCATGATGACAGGGCTTGGCAGGCTCATCATGTGGGGGACTGACCAAAGTCCGCTGATCATGGGCATGCTAGTAGCAACCATTGTTGGACTTGCCCTCAGCTCACCAATTTCAAGTGCTGCGCTTGCACTCATGCTTGATTTAAGCGGTCTTGCTGCTGGTGCTGCAACGATCGGCTGCTGCGCTCAAATGGTCGGCTTTGCCGCTGCAGGCTTTAGAGAAAATCGTTTTGGTGGTCTTGCTGCTGTCGGTATTGGCACGTCAAAATTGCAGCTGCCGAACATTGTAAAAAATCCCCTTATCCTTATTCCGCCGACGATAGCGGGCCTCATTCTCGCGCCAATTGGTATTATTGGCTTTGGGATGGTCAATAATGCGGCAGGGGCAGGAATGGGAACGAGTGGCCTTGTTGGACAGCTCATGACACTGACGGTTATGGGATTTCATCCATCTGTTTTTCTAGCGATTGCTCTTTTGCATATCGTTGGCCCGGCAGTGATTAGTTTGGTAGTATCAGAATGGATGAGAAAGAAAGGCTATATACAATTCGGAGATTTAACCATACAAACTGGAGGAATGAAACATGAAAAAAATTGAATCAAACGAAGAATTACAAAAAGTGATTCAAGAAGACTTAACAGTATTGCTATTTTCAGCGGACTGGTGCCCAGACTGCACCTTTATCGAACCATTCTTGCCAGAGCTTGAAGCAAACTACCCAGAATTTGAGTACTTCTATGTGGATAGAGATCAATTTATTGACACTTGCGCAGAGTGGGAAATTTACGGCATTCCAAGCTTTTTAGTATTTAAAAATGGGCAAGAGATTAACCGCTTTGTCAGCAAGGATCGTAAAACGAAGGAAGAGATTGAAGCATTTTTAACAGATTCTCTTTCTAAATAATGAAAGGAGAGTCTAAATCATGGCAAAAATGACATCAAGACAGCTTGCGAACGAACTCAAAAGCCGTCTGACAAATGACAGCTGGTCACACCAGTTTGACCGAGAAAAAGACACGCTTCGTATTGAAGATAAACAAACAGGCAAAGGGATCACACTAGAGCTCCCGCCAATCATTGCAAAGTGGGAAGTAAAGCCTGATGAAACATTGGATGAGATCGTTTATTATGTGAAAGAGGCGCTAAGTGCCATGAAAGGCGAAGCGCAGCACATCTCAGGAAAAGAAAAGCAAATTTATCCGGTCATTCGATCCACTTCCTTTCCCGAGACATCAAGTGACGAGATTCCGCTCGTTTTTGATGAGCATACAGCTGAAACGAGAATCTACTATGCACTTGACCTTGGAAGCACCTACAGGTTAATTGATGAAAAGATGCTTCAAAAGGAAAACTGGACAAAAGAGCGAATCAGGGAAACCGCAAGCTTCAATGTCCGCTCACTTGAAACTGTGGTGAAAATGGATGAAGTGGCAGGCAACCGCTTTTATTTCTTCCGTGCGAATGACGGATATGATGCAAGCAGACTTTTAAATGAATCGATTTTACAAGAATACGCGCAAAAAATAGAAGGACAGATGGCCATTTCTGTCCCCCATCAAGATGTATTCATCATTGCAGATGTTCGCAATGAATCAGGCTATGATATTTTAGGACAGATGTCGATGAGCTTCTTCGCCAGCGGCACGGTTCCGATTACCGCATTGTCATTTTTATATGATGAGGGCAAGCTTGAACCGATTTTTATTCTTGCTAAAAGCAGACCAAAACAGCAGTAGAAGGGAATTTTGAAGAATGAACGTTTTTTATAATGCAGAAGGTGTAGGCGACACACTCCTTATTTCATTGAAAGATGTGACGAGAGAAGAAGTAGGTCATGAGACGTTTGGAGATGTCGTAAGAATCTTCAATCAAGAAACAAAAGAAACAACAGGTTTTAATATCTTCAATGCGTCCACTTACATGAAAATTGAAGAAAACGGATCTGTACCGCTTTCTGAAACACTTGTTCAAGATATCAACGAAATTTTAAACCGCAATGGTGTCAGTGAAACGTTGACTGTGGATCTATCACCAAAATTTGTTGTCGGTTATGTAAAGGAAAAAGAAAAGCATCCGAATGCAGATAAATTAAACATTTGCCAAGTGGATGTTGGCGATGAAACATTACAAATCGTGTGCGGTGCACCAAACGTTGATCAAGGTCAATATGTCGTGGTTGCAAAGGTTGGGGCAGTGATGCCAAGCGGTTTAATCATCAAAGATGCTGAGCTAAGAGGTGTTCCATCAAGCGGAATGATTTGTTCAGCAAAAGAATTAGATCTTCCAGACGCGCCTGCTGAAAAAGGAATTCTTGTTCTAGAGGGAAGCCATCAAGCTGGCGAACCCTTTCAAGCATAACCTCCCATAAACGGGCACATCAGAGCGAAGATTGTGTTATACCAAAAGTCACTAAGTACGTACTTAGTGACTTTTTTTCATCTACAGACAGCACAAATAGCAAAGAGCGGCACTTTTCTCGCTTTTCTGCATGAAAAAGCAATGGTATACTAAAAATCGCCCAAGAAAACGTAAGGGGAGTTAAAGTGAGTGATAAATGATGAGTTGGTTAGATAAATTTTTTAGTGTATTTTTAGGAGAAGAAAAGAAAGAAGAAAAAGCTGTGAGACCTGAGGAAGGTCCAGTTGCACCAAAGCAGCCAGTTTTTGAACAGCATAAAGAATATAAAAAAATTGAAGATACAAAAGTCTATTATGAATATCCGACAGGCAACTTCCGCTTTCCGCTCGTTCCAGATGAACCTCAGCGTGACGGAGTAAAGCAGGAAAGAAGACGCCCAAAGCAAGGCCAGCCAAAGGCTAAGCAGAAGACCTATGAGTCAAAACAAACGGTTCAGCCTGACATGAATAAAAAGCCATTCAAACCAGAGCAAATTCCATCACCGATCTATGGCTATCATCAGGATATGCGGCCGAAACGAACAGAGTCGAAAGAAGAATCATCTTCTGTTCAAATGAAAGCAGCAGAAACAGCGCAGCGTGTCACCCTGTTATCAGAAGAGGCAGAGCGTGAACGAAATGTCAGACAGCAAATGAACATTCCATCAATACGGAAAGAAAATCGTATGGAAGAAACAGTTCCAGCGCCAGCAGAAGAAAGAGTGGACATGCAAACAGACGTGACCCCGCTTACTTTGCAAGAGGAGCTCGCTTATCACGATCACGTTCAATCAACGATGGAGCGTTTAAATGACGAGCCTTTCATTCAAACAGAGGAAAAAGAGCCAGCCTTTTCTGAGCCTCAAGACCACATTGAAGCTGACTTACATCATCAGCAAGCCGAAGTATATCACGAACCGCCGGTAGAGTCTGAGCCTGTACAGGATGTTTCCAGTGAAAACGAAGAAATACAAGACAAACCGGTAGAACAGTTTGTAGATCATACTCAGGAAATAGAAATAGAACCGTTGACATTCGAAACAGCGGAAGACACGCATTCCGCTATTGAAATGGAAGTAGACATGCCGGCAGAAGAAGTAGAGGTACTAGACGTCATCTCAGCAGAATCAGTCGAGGAAATAGAAGCTGATTCCTTAGAAGACCATCAAGAAGAAGTGCCAGCGGCAGCATTAGAAGAAACAGAGCCAGTTGCCGAGCATGATCTGCAAGAAGAGCAATTGATAGAAGAAGCGGAAATAGTAGAAGATCAAGTGGTGCCAATAGAACAAGAAGCAGACGAACAGACCGCTACTGAACGAGTAGAACCTGTCATAGAGCAGCAAGAAAAGCAAGAACAAGTGCATGAAGTGATGGAAGAAAAACCGAAACAGGCATCTCCTCAGCCACAACGTACAAGTGGACAAACCTCAACGGTTCCTTTTAACGTCATGATGTTAAAAAGTGATCAGCGCGTGCAAGGACAAAAGAAAGCAGCAGATGCCCAAGGATATGTGTTTCCAAGCCTCGCCCTTTTAGACGTACCTCCAGCTCAAAAAGAAGAGGACGGGACATGGGTGAAAGAGCGAGCAGAGCTACTCAATGCCACGCTGAAAAATTTCAATGTCAGAGCAAGTGTCGTTCATGTCACGCAAGGCCCTTCTGTCACAAGGTTTGAAGTACATCCAGAACCAGGGGTCAAAGTGAACAAAATCACGAACCTGTCAGATGATATTAAACTCAGTTTGTCCGCAAAGGATATTCGAATTGAAGCACCGATTCCAGGAAAGAACACGATCGGGATTGAAGTGCCGAACCTTCACAGCAAAATGGTTTTCTTACGAGAGATGATCAGAAGCAGTGCGTTTAGAGACAATCCATCTCCTTTAACAGCAGCACTCGGATTAGATATCTCAGGACAGCCTGTTGTCGTTGATTTGCAAAAAATGCCGCATGGCTTAATTGCTGGAGCAACAGGTTCAGGAAAAAGTGTCTGCATCAATACCATTTTAGTGAGCTTAATGTTTAAAGCATCACCAGATGAAGTGAAAATGCTGTTAATCGACCCTAAAATGGTCGAATTAGCGCCGTATAATCATATTCCGCATCTCGTGAGTCCTGTTATCACTGATGCTAAGACAGCGACAGCTGCTCTGAAATGGGTAGTGGATGAAATGGAAAGACGCTACGAGCTGTTTGCGCACTCTGGTGTGAGAGAAATCAAACGATTCAATGAGCTTGTCAAAGAAAAACAAATGGGTGAAAAACTACCTTATCTTGTCGTGGTGATCGATGAGCTTGCTGATTTAATGATGGTTGCACCAAATGAAGTCGAAGAAAGCATTTGCCGAATCGCGCAAAAAGCAAGAGCGTGCGGCATTCACTTATTGATTGCGACACAAAGACCTTCTGTAGATGTCATCACAGGTCTGATTAAAGCCAATATTCCAACAAGAATTGCTTTCTCTGTCTCAAGTCAGGTAGATTCTAGAACGATCATCGACATGGCAGGTGCAGAAAAGCTTCTCGGAAAAGGAGACATGCTCTTCTTAGAAAATGGCTCCGGCAAGCCGACGAGGCTGCAAGGGAACTTTGTATCAGACCGCGAGATCGATCAAGTGGTGGCACATGTGAGGAAACAGCGTAAGCCTGTGTTCCTTTTCGAACAGGAGGAATTAATGCTCCAAGGCTCTGCGATTACAGATGAAGACGAATTGTTTATGGATGCCTGCCGTTTTGCCATTGAGCAGAATAGTGCTAGTACATCGAGTTTGCAGAGAAGATTTAGAATTGGCTACAATCGTGCAGCCAGATTGATCGACATGATGGAACGCGAGGGCATGATCTCTGGTGCAAAAGGCAGTAAGCCAAGGGAAGTCCTCATGACACTGAGTGACTTAGAACAGCTGATCTAAACAAACCACTTCATTTTTTTCATAAACATGGTATGATAGCACATAGGTGCAATTTTGGAATTGGACGCTTTTCGCATGCCTGTCAGAACGCTTTTTTATGTAAAATAAGCGAAAGCAGGTGTTAGAAATAGGAAAGTTGTCGGATACTAATCATAGTTAATATTGATTAGAATAGGAAGATCGGAAAAAATCTTTATTTGGAGCTGCGATCTGTGAGCCGCTAGAGGCGAAAATCACAAGTTGCAAATTGAAATGAGCGTCATATACTGTAAGTCAGATAGACGTTTGTTGGAGGTACAATTATGACTGTTTATCATTTTGTTGGAATAAAAGGGACAGGTATGAGTCCACTGGCCCAAATTCTTCATGATACTGGGTATACTGTCCAAGGATCGGATATCGAAAAACATATCTTTACACAAAAAGCATTAGAAGAACGAAATATTAAAATTCTTCCATTTGACCCAGATAATATTCAGCCAGGGATGACCGTCATTGCAGGTAATGCATTTCCTGATACACACCCTGAGATTGAACGCGCCCTTTCTGAAGGGATTCCTGTCATTCGTTACCATAAATTCCTTGGAGAATACATGGATACATTCACAAACGTTGCGATTACTGGTGCTCATGGTAAAACGTCAACAACAGGTCTGCTTGCCCATGTGATGCAATCAGCGAAACCAACTTCATACTTAATCGGTGATGGATCTGGTATGGGGAAAGAAAACAGCGAGTATTTTGTATTTGAAGCATGCGAATACCGCAGACACTTCCTCAGCTATCATCCAGACTATGCGATCATGACCAATATTGATTTTGATCATCCTGATTACTTCTCGGATATTGACGACGTGTTTGATGCGTTTCAAAACATGGCACTTCAAGTGAAAAAAGCCATTATCGCTTGCGGTGATGATGAGCATCTGCCTAAGATTCAAGCGAAGGTACCTGTTGTGTACTACGGTTTCAATGAAGAAAATGATTTCCAAGCACGCAATGTTGTGAAAAACACGGAAGGCACTACATTTGATGTCTTTGTACGAAATACGTTTTATGATACCTTCTACATCCCTGCCTATGGAAATCATAATGTCCTTAATTCATTAGCTGTGATTGCATTATGTCACTATGAAGCCATTGATGTAGAACTCATCAAAGGGGCACTAACGACATTTGGTGGTGTCAAACGCCGCTTTAATGAAAAAGTAGTCGGTGAGCAGGTTTTAATTGACGACTATGCCCATCACCCAACGGAGATTGAAGTCACAATTGAAGCAGCACGCCAAAAGTATCCAGACCGTGATATTGTCGCTGTCTTCCAGCCACATACCTTCACACGTACACAGCAATTCTTAAGTGAATTTGCTGATAGTCTGAAAAAAGCGGACTATGTATACCTATGCGATATTTTCGGTTCAGCCCGTGAAAACATTGGGAAGCTGAGTATCGAAGATTTACGAGAAAAAATCCCGCAGGCCCAATTGATTGCAGAAGAAGATACATCTGTGCTGAAAGCGCACAAAGATGGGATTCTGATCTTTATGGGAGCAGGAGACATTCAAAAATATTTGCGTGCTTATGAAAAAGTCGCTGTATAAATACTTAAACGAAAAGTGCCGTTTTGATCGGCACTTTTTTTATTTTGAATAAAATGTGACAAAGGGGCTAAATGTGTCAAGAACTGCTGCTTTTTTTCATTCGCTGTGGACAGGAATTAGCCAATAAGTGTAGAATTATTAATCAATCGGTCATTCTAAGCGATGTTTGAATGATACAACGAGAGGGTATTGAATTAAATATGCCCGCAACAAAGGAGGTATCAGATGATTATTATTCTATATCTAAGCGTTGCACTGATCGCAATTGCTTTCCTCATTCTTGTCATCTACTTGTCCAAAACATTAAAATCCTTACAGCTGACATTAAAGAATGTTGCATCAACTTTAGAAGGTCTTGAAGGTCAGATGCAAGGGATCACCACAGAGACAGCACAGTTGCTACATAAGACGAATCAGCTTGCTGAAGATATTCAAGACAAATCGGCAAAACTCAACACAGTTGTGGATGCGGTGCAGGGAATTGGCGGCTCGATCAACCAATTTAATACAAGCATAAAGCAGGCAGCTGGTGCGGTTTCTTCATCCGTTGAACGAAATCAAGAAAAAGTCACGGATGTGGTAAGCTGGAGTAACGCAGCACTTGAAATTTATAAAAAATGGAAACAACGAAAACACCAAAAATAAACCATTTTCGCATAGGAGGAATAATCATGAGCAAAGACGGAATCAATAGCAAAGACTTTTTGATCGGAACACTTATTGGTGGCATAGTTGGTGCAACAACAGCATTATTCTTAGCGCCGAAGTCAGGGAAAGAGCTTCGCGATGATTTGAACAACCAAGCGAATGCTTTAAAAGACAAAACAGATCAACTCACAACAGATGCAAAGGAAAAAGGCACTGAATATGTGACGATTGCGAAAGATAAAACGTCTGAATTATCTCAGCTGGTGGCAGAGCAGTCAAACCAAATTTTAGACAAAGTGAAAGACATAAAAGAACGTGCAGCTGGAAAAGCTAATCATGTGAAAAGTGAAGCAGAAGATGCGGCAGCTGATCTTGCGAGCGAAGCGTCAGATGTAGCAAATGAAGCCAAAGTAAGAGCACAAGAAGCGAAATCAGAAATTGAAGATGGCATTAAAGATGTCAAAGAAAAAGTAGAACAATCAACTAAAGGCTAACTCTTACTGCACAGAGTGAAGAAGGAGAACATCATGTCAAAACAACTCATTGAAACAGAAGAACAGTTTGATCAACTAACGAATCAAGATGGGACCTTTGTCTTTTTTAAGCACAGTTTGACATGTCCGATCAGTCAAGCGGCTTTTCAAGAGTTTGAAGCATTTGCGTCTGCACATGAAGACGTGCCAACTTATTTCTTGCAAATTCAAAACACAAGAGAGCTTTCATCCTATGTGACAGAAAAGTCAGGGGTAAAGCACGAAAGTCCCCAGGCACTCGTCTTTAGCGGTGGAAAAGTAAAATGGCATGCATCCCACTCAAGCATTACAAAAGAAGCGCTTGAACATAATGTGTAGAAGAAACGTCAGCAATTGCTGACGTTTTTTTGATAAAAAAAGGTTTACTTCAATCAAAACTATGCTATAATCTTACACATAATACTTTATCGCTTAAAAGCGTTTGGGTAATAAAGAAAATTTTCGTGACAATTCCGAAATCTTTGTTTATAATAAACCCTATCATGAGAGAATGAAAAAAAAGCGAGAACAGGCAGAGGAAAGGATGACAAAAATGAGCAACAATGAACTAGAACAATTGAGACAGCAGGCAGATGAACTAAATCTTCAAATCTTAAAACTGATCAATGAAAGAGGAAGCATTGTAAAAGAAATTGGAAAGGCGAAAGAAGCGCAAGGTGTCAACCGTTATGATCCTGTCAGAGAGCGCACAATGCTGAACCAAATTCTTGAAGCAAATGATGGACCATTCGAAAACTCAACAATTCAGCATATTTTCAAAGAGATTTTCAAAGCAGGCCTAGAGCTTCAAGAAGATGACCACAGCAAAGCACTTCTTGTTTCTCGTAAGAAAAAATCGGAAAATACAATCGTGAACATCAATGGAGAAGCGATCGGTGATGGGAAACAGCGTTTCATCGTTGGACCATGTGCTGTTGAAAGCTACGAGCAAGTCGCAGAAGTGGCGGCAGCAGCGAAACAGCAAGGACTAAAACTACTTCGCGGAGGTGCATTTAAACCACGCACAAGTCCATACGATTTCCAAGGACTTGGTGTAGACGGTCTGAAAATTCTAAAGCGTGTAGCGGATGAATACGGTCTTGCTGTCATTAGTGAAATCGTCAATCCTGCTCATATTGAAGAAGCGATTGAGCATATCGATGTCATCCAAATTGGTGCACGAAACATGCAAAATTTCGAGCTATTAAAAGCAGCCGGATCTGTGAAGAAACCAGTTCTTTTAAAACGTGGTCTTGCAGCGACTATTTCAGAATTCATCAATGCAGCTGAATACATCATCGCCCAAGGAAATGACCAAATCATCCTTTGCGAGCGCGGTATCCGCACATATGAAACAGCGACAAGAAATACACTAGATATTTCTGCTGTGCCAATCTTGAAACAAGAAACACATTTACCAGTCTTTGTTGATGTGACGCACTCAACTGGACGTAGAGATCTTCTCCTTCCAACAGCGAAAGCAGCTCTTGCGATTGGAGCAGACGGTGTCATGGCAGAAGTACATCCAGATCCATCTGTTGCTCTATCTGACTCAGCGCAGCAAATGGACATTCCTCAATTCGAAAAATGGTTAGATGCGTTAAGACCACTTGTCAACATTCACGCATAATCATAGATAGAAAAGCCGCCGGATGACTGCCCGGCGGTTTTTCTATGGATAAAGTACGATGAAGATTGGGAATGAAAGGAAAAGAGCACATTGCAAGCTTTAAAAGTGCTTGTTCACAATGTTTTCATTTTTAAAATTCAATAGCATCTGCTAAGATCGTTGTCATAGCTGACGTTCTAGACGATTTTTCATGAAATATGATTCAATTTACAGGTAACAAGCTCATTAAAGTTTGTTTAATTTAGTTATAAAAAGAAAGGGAACGTTTTCATATGGTGAAAAAACGTGTATAATTTCATAAAAGAATGTCATTTTGATGTAGATTGAAAAATTATGTGTCTCTTTTCATCGTTTTAATGACAAATAGGATATTATTTTCCTCGTATCTGACATGTCTCTATCCAATTGGTGAATGCTATAGATATGAAGTGTATTTGAAGGAGTGATTTATGTGAATAATGTTACAATATATGATGTAGCAAGAGAAGCAAATGTAAGTATGGCAACGGTATCACGCGTAGTGAATGGGAATCCGAATGTAAAACCAACAACAAGAAAAAAGGTACTTGAAGCGATTGATCGCCTTGGCTATCGCCCGAATGCTGTGGCACGAGGCCTTGCAAGTAAAAAAACAACAACGGTTGGGGTCATCATCCCTGATATTTCTAGTATCTTCTATTCGGAGCTTGCTCGCGGAATTGAAGATATCGCCACAATGTATAAGTACAACATCATTTTGAGCAACTCAGATCAAAATACCGATAAAGAGCTCCATCTTTTAAATACAATGCTAGGTAAACAAGTAGATGGAATTGTCTTTATGGGTGGAAATATCACAGATGTGCTTGTTGAAGAATTTAAGCGCTCTCCTGTGCCAATTGTTCTTGCTGCATCTGTTGAAGAGCAGGCTCAAACACCATCTGTCAACATCAACTACGAGCAAGCGATTTATGATTCAGTTCAGCTTTTAGTTGAAAAAGGACATAAGCGAATTGCCTTCGTATCTGGCCCAATGTCAGAACCGATTAACTCTATGAGAAAGCTTGCAGGCTATAAGCGTGCGCTTGAAGAAGCGGGCATCGCATTTGACGATGCGCTCGTCGCTGAAGGCGATTATTCGTATGATTCTGGAATTGAATCACTTGCTCACTTGCTTGAGCAGTCTGACAAGCCGACAGCTGTTATTGCGGCTACGGATGAAATGGCGCTAGGTGTCATTCATGGAGCACAAGATAGAGGCGTATCCATTCCTGAGGATTTAGAAGTGATTGGTTTTGATAACACGAGACTTTCTCTCATGGTGCGTCCTCAGCTGACAACTGTTGTTCAGCCGACGTATGATATTGGTGCTGTCGCAATGAGACTGCTGACAAAGCTGATGAACAAAGAGCAAGTGGATGACCAAATTGTGGAACTTCCACACAGAATTGAAGAAAGACAATCAACAAAATAAAACGAAAAAGCAGGCTTACACATCAGTGAATGCCTGCTTTTCTTATGCATTTTTCTTTTCTCGTCTAACGGGCATCAGTGCTTTTTCTACAGTTTGAGCATTTTTTTCTGTGATTTCTGCTTTTCTTGGGATCGGTGGATATAAATCGTCAGGGTCTCCCCATGTGGATGGGAGGGTGACGGGCGATTGTTTATGCCAAGCCTGAACCCAGTCCTGAGGCAGTTCATCAGGCGGTGTAATGCCTTTCATTTCAAGCCAAATCCGGCTCCACGCCCTTGGCACGACACGCCAAATATCATATCCTCCTCCGCCGACAGCGATCCATTTGCCATCACAATATTGATGCGCTAACTCATGGGCAAGTCTAGGAATTTCCTCATATATTTTCATGGTGGCAGATAAATGGGTTAACGGATCATAGTAGTGTGCGTCTGCACCGTTTTGCGTCAAAATCACATCTGGTTTAAAAAAAGCAGCAATTTCAGTCACTGCTGTTCGGTATGCTTCAAGGAACGATTCGTCTTCTGTAAATGCATCAAGCGGAATATTGTAGGCGTAGCCATAGCCTTTATCATGACCTCTTTCCTGTACTTGTCCAGTTCCAGGGAACAAATAGCGTCCCGTTTCATGAATTGAGACTGTACAAACCTCAGGGTCGTCATAGAAGCTGAATTGTACACCATCTCCATGATGGGCATCCGTATCAATATATAAAATTCTTGCACCGTATGTCTTTTGAATATATTGAATCGCCACTGAGCTGTCATTATAAATACAGAAGCCAGATGCACGCCCTTTAAACCCGTGATGAAGTCCACCGCCAAGATTCAGTGCATGCTGCGAGTGTCCCATCATTACTTGGTCAACGGCTGTGAGTGTCCCGCCAACAAGGAGAGAAGCTGCCTCATGCATACCTGCAAACATCGGTGTATCCTCCGTGCCAAGACCGTAGCGCTCACCCTCTGCTGTAGAGAGCTTTCCTTCACTAGCCCGCTGCACAGCTTGAATATAATCGGCTGTATGGACGAGCTTTAATTCCTCAAGGGTCGCCATACGCGGTGCGACGATCTCATCATTTGTTAACGCCTTCATTTTTTGAAGCAGGTCATATGTTAAGTAGACACGAAGCTGATTGAAGGGATGGTCTTGGTGAAACTGGTACGTTTGAAAAGAGGGTGAAAAAACAAAGGTCGCTTCCTTCATTTGATCGTCTGCTCCATAGGCCACAGCACCTTATAGCCTTTTGCACGAATCAGCTTCGTCACATGATCTGCATGCATGGTTTGAAGGCGGAAGACGAGTACTTTAGATGATTCATTTGCATGCGGATACACAAGCACACTCAGCATTTGAATATGCTGCTCCTTTAAAATGGTCGTAATGTCAGCAAGACCTTCTGTCATTTGGTCCACTTCTACCTCTAAGTGTGACCCAGGCTGATCTGCACCTGTCAGTCTGACAAACGTACGAAGCAAATCAGTCTTTGTGATAATGCCTACAAGCTTGCCGCGTCTCACTACTGGAAGGCAGCCAATTCCGTGTTCAAAAAAGACACTAGAAATCTCTTCAACGAAATCAAGCGGATGAGCAGTAATCGTCTCTAATACCATGATCTCTTCAACAGGCCGCTGAATAAAGAGCTTCCTTTTTTCTGTTTCAAATATACTTGGACTGGCATTTTTAATATCTCGATCTGTCACCATCCCAATGACAGAACCTTGATCAGATACGATCGGAATATGCCGAATGTGATGTGCACTCATTTTTTTTATGGCTTCTTCAATCGTATCGGTTTTTCGCAGCGTGATCACATCACGCTCCATAATTTGTTCAATCATCATTGTTTACCAATCCCCTTTGCCAAAAAAACGAATTGAATGTTAATACATAAAGCGTTGATGGAAGCGAAGACGATCGAAACGCTCAATCGAATCAGGATTCACATTTTTCCCGATTCTGGCCATTAAACAATTGGCTGGATGTGAGCTGATCTCTGGCTCGTCTGTTGCAAACCAAACAAGACCGCCTGCGTTCATCATTTTCTCCATCATCTTGCGGTACTCCCACACGTTTTTCTTTGTCCCCTTTAAATCCCAATGCCAGTAATATTCAGTTGTAATGATGATATAATTCTCCATTTGCTCATCCATCATGCTCACATCAAGTAAATGCTTACCAAGTGAGCAGCCTCTAAATGGAGGAGCGACCTCAATCGCGCCAAGCTCGATTAAATTGTCCATGTTGCCCTCTGACCAGCGCTCAAGCGGATCAGGATATAAATACGTGACATAGCCGACAACAAGCTCATCCACTCGTGCAATGATAATACGTCCTTCTGGAAGGTCTGCTATTTCAACAAGTGCTTGTTTCTGTTCCTCTGGCGTGCGAAATGCCGTTAGGCCTTCATGAAACGTATAGTTCGCAAGCTCTGATGCAGGTACCGGACCTTCAATAAGGATGGTACCTGTTTCTCGCTCAATGGTTTTTGAATAATAAGTTTTAGGATGCTCCACGTATCCACCGCCTCAAATTCTAGTGAGTCGTCTCTATTTTATCTTAAAACCTGCAAGAATTAAAACGGTTTCACTATAAGTTTTTTAAAAATTGAGAAAAAAAGTCATCTATACTATAATGGTCATTGTAAACGTATGCAAAGGGGGACTGTTTGATGAAAGTGGAAACGCTACCATCAGTAAAAGGAAACTATCATTTAAATGATTATGAGCAGGCATACAAAGAATTTTCATGGGAGGAAGCAAGAAAAAACTTCTCATGGTATGAAACAGGAAACATAAATGCAGCCTATGAAGCGATTGACAGACATGCGGACTCGTTTCGTAAGAACAAGGTGGCGCTTCACTACAAAGATTCACAGCGGGATGAAAAGTATACGTTCAGGGATATGAAAATCAACACAAATAAAGCGGGAAATTTATTCAGAGAAAAGGCGCATGTGCAAAAAGGGGATCGCGTATTTATCTTTATGCCAAGATCACCTGAGCTCTATTTTCTTCTGCTTGGCGCAGTTAAAATTGGTGCGATCGTTGGCCCGTTATTTGAGGCATTTATGGAAGGTGCGGTCAAAGACCGTTTAGAAAATAGCGAGGCGAAGGTCATTGTGACAACGCCGGATCTGCTTGAACGAATTCCGTTTGCAGAGCTTCCGAAACTTGAATCCGTCATCATTGTCGGCGGTGAAAAGGAAGATATCGATGGCGTTCGGACAATCCATTATGAAGAGGCTTTTGACCAGGCGGCGAAGGACCTTGAAATCGAATGGATGGATGAAAAAGACGGCTTTCTGCTTCATTACACGTCAGGGTCGACAGGTACGCCAAAAGGTGTGCTGCATGTCCATGGTGCAATGGTGCAGCAAGACCAGACTGGTAAATGGGTGCTTGATCTGAAAGAAGACGATGTCTACTGGTGTACAGCTGATCCAGGCTGGGTAACAGGCACAGTGTACGGCATTTTTTCACCGTGGTTAAATGGGGCGACGAATGTCATTTTAGGCGGCAGATTTAACCCTGATACGTGGTATGAAACGATTGAATCACTAGGTGTGACCGTTTGGTACAGTGCACCGACCGCCTTTAGAATGCTAATGGGGGCAGGAGATGACCTCATTCAAAAATATGATCTCAGCTCGCTCCGTCATGTGTTAAGTGTAGGTGAGCCTCTTAATCCAGAAGTCATCCGCTGGGGAGATGCTGTATTTGGCAAACGAATTCATGACACTTGGTGGATGACTGAAACTGGTGCTCAGCTGATTTGTAATTATCCATGCATGGACATTAAACCAGGCTCAATGGGAAAACCGGTTCCAGGCGTAGAAGCTGCGATTGTGGATAATGCCGGAAATGAACTTCCGCCATATCGGATGGGCAACCTCGCCATCAAAAAAGGCTGGCCGTCTATGATGCATACGATCTGGAACAATCCTGAAAAATATGAATCTTACTTTATGCCGGGAGATTGGTATGTTTCAGGAGATTCAGCTTATATGGACGAAGACGGATACTTTTGGTTCCAGGGACGTGTCGATGATGTGATCATGACATCAGGAGAGCGGGTCGGTCCTTTTGAGGTGGAAAGCAAACTGGTCGAACATCCAGCCATTGCAGAGGCTGGTGTCATTGGAAAACCAGATCCGGTCCGCGGTGAAATTATTAAAGCATTCATTGCGCTTAGAAGTGGTTATGAGCAGACAGATGAGCTGAAAGAAGAGATTCGTACGTTTGTGAAAAAAGGACTCGCTGCACATGCGGCACCGAGAGAAATCGAGTTTAAGGACAAACTGCCTAAGACGCGAAGCGGAAAAATTATGAGACGTGTGCTAAAGGCGTGGGAACTGAATTTACCGGCTGGCGACCTATCGACAATGGAAGATTAATTTTTTTCATCAGTTGACTTGATATCAAAAGTATGTTTAAAATGACATTAGTTGAATATGTAAAGGTTTTGACTGAGATTCAGTAGAATCATCTTTCCCTGTCCAAGAGAGCTGACGGCTGGTGCGAGTCAGTACAAAGAGATATTCGAATTACCCTCACGAACCGCTTTTACGAAAAGGAGCATACGTGCTGCCCTGATTAGTGAAAGAACGGATCTGTCCGTTATCAGTGTAAGTGAAAAGATGTGATTTGTTGTCTTTTAAGCAGGGTGGTACCGCGATATATATCGTCCCTTCGTTCATTCGAAGGGGCGTTTTTTATGTTGAATTGTAAAAAAAGGAGAATGAAATATGAGTCAATTGATGGAAGAGTTATCGTTCAGAGGATTAATTCAGCAGCAAACAGATGAAGAAGGTTTAACAAAATTATTATCGGAAGAAAAAATTAAGCTTTACTCCGGTTTTGACCCAACAGCGGACAGCTTACACATTGGTCACCTATTGCCAATTTTAACATTACGCAGATTCCAGGAAGCAGGCCATCACCCGATTGCCCTCGTTGGCGGCGCAACGGGACTAATCGGCGACCCTAGCTTCAAAAAAGCAGAACGTTCACTAAACCCAGCAGAAATCGTCGAACAGTGGTCAGATAAAATCAAAGGACAGCTCTCACAATTTCTTGATTTTGAAGCAGGCGAGAACCCAGCCGTTATCGTGAATAACTACGACTGGATCAGCCAAATGAATGTCATCACGTTCCTTCGTGATATTGGAAAAAACTTCGGTGTGAACTTCATGCTGGCAAAAGATATCGTCAGCTCACGGATTGAGACAGGGATTTCGTACACAGAGTTCAGCTACGTCATCCTGCAATCTTTAGACTTCTTAAACCTTTACAGAAATGAAAACTGTAAGCTGCAAATTGGCGGTAGCGACCAGTGGGGAAATATCACATCTGGACTTGAGCTGATCCGTAAGTCTGAAGCAGAAGGGGCAAAAGCATTCGGTTTAACGATGCCGCTTGTCACGAAAGCAGATGGCACGAAGTTTGGTAAAACAGAAGGCGGCGCCATCTGGTTAGATAAAGAAAAAACATCTCCATATGAATTCTACCAATTCTGGATCAACACAGATGACCGTGACGTCGTGAAATACTTAAAATACTTTACGTTCTTATCGAAAGAAGAGATCGCATCGTACGAAGAAAAAGTGCAAACAGCACCTGAAAAACGTGAAGCACAGCGCCGTCTAGCAGAGGAAGTCACGACACTTGTACATGGCCGTGAATCACTAGAACAGGCAGTCAACATCTCAAATGCGCTATTCAAAGGCGAGATTAAATCTCTTTCAGCCGAAGAAGTCAAAGTAGGCTTTAAAGATGTTCCATCAATGGAGAAAAGTAGCACAGAAGAGTTAACACTTGTCGATGTCCTTGTGGAATCAAAGCTGTCACCATCAAAACGTCAAGCACGTGAAGACATCACAAATGGGGCAGTTTCCATTAACGGAGAGAGACAAACTGATAAAGACTATGTCCTTTCAGCTGAAGATAGAATTGAAAACCAATTTACTGTTTTAAGAAGAGGGAAAAAGAAATACTTCCTTGTGAATTACAAATAAGAACGATGTGCAGCCGGCTGCGATAACCGGCTGCTTTTTTTATGCAACATGAGAGATGAGTGCTCTGTTAAGAGTCTATTAGACGTTAAAAGAGACTTAGTCTAGTCTTTTGGCATTGGCGTTTTAGAAAGTCAAAGGTGCTTTTTCAGTAATTATTTTCTATAAAATAAAGCAACAAACAGTGCCTTGTTCACTTTTCTGACATATTTTTCTTGTATAAAATAGAGTCGAATAAGATGAATTAGGGGGAATGAAAGTGATTTGTTTTAAGAAAAAGAGTTTGCAAATTCTTGTTGCCCTTGCCTTAGTGATAGGTTCAATGGCCTTCATCCAGCCGAAAGAAATTAAAGCGGCTGAGCACAATCCGGTTGTGATGGTGCATGGTATGGGAGGAGCGTCTTACAACTTCGCTTCGATTAAAAGTTACTTGGTCACACAAGGCTGGGATCGAAATCAATTATTTGCTATCGATTTCATAGACAAAACAGGGAATAACCGTAACAATGGCCCGCGTCTATCTAGATTCGTCAAAGATGTGCTAGGCAAAACAGGTGCCAAAAAAGTAGATATTGTGGCACATAGTATGGGCGGAGCGAACACGCTATACTATATTAAGAATCTAGACGGCGGTGATAAAATTGAAAACGTCGTCACACTTGGTGGAGCGAATGGACTCGTTTCACTCAGAGCATTACCAGGCACCGATCCAAATCAAAAAATTCTTTATACATCTGTCTATAGCTCAGCCGATATGATTGTTGTCAACAGCCTCTCGCGTTTAATTGGCGCAAGAAATGTCCTCATTCACGGCGTTGGTCACATCAGTCTATTAGCTTCAAGCCAAGTCAAAGGGTATATCAAAGAAGGACTGAACGGCGGGGGCCAGAATACGAATTAAAGGAAAAATGAAAAAAGACAGCGAAATGTGCTGTCTTTTTTGATGTTATTAGAGAGATTGTGACGAATAGATCATGAGAGAGGCTTTGATGGAGGAACGTGAAAGCAAAAGCATGCAGACGATGACGCAAAAGCTAAAGCTATATTTTTTAGGATACTTTCTTTATTTTTCATGCTCATTTTTCATCATCTATTTCATCTGGATGAATATCGTCAAATCAGTTCAAATGGGAGAGGTGATGTCTAACTGTACCTCGACCATCGCGGTATCTATTACATTCTTGCTAGTGTATGGTTTGTCTTGTTGATTCAAAAACAAGCAAAACATCATGAAGAGAAATAAAAGCATATACAAATGGATCACCATTCCTTACACTACATGTATTGGATAAGAATTTTCGGAGGTGGGCATTTGTGCAGAAGAATCAAAAAGCTTTAATCATTGTGGATGTACAGAAGGCATTCGAGCATGAAAAATGGGGAGAACGAAATAACCTTGATGCAGAGAAGAATATCAGTCGTCTATTGACGTTTTGGAGAGAGAAAGGCTGGAAAGTGATTCATATTCAGCATACAGCTGACAATCCGGATTCTTTATTTCATCCGGCAAATGAAGGGCATTGCTTCAAAGGTATCGCCAAACCGCTAGATGATGAAATGGTGATACAAAAGAAAGTCAACAGCAGCTTTATAGGCACAAACTTAGAGGAACAACTAAGATCAAACGAGATCGACACTGTTGTAATCGCAGGATTAACAACACCGCACTGCGTATCTACAACAACAAGAATGAGCGGCAATCTAGGCTTTGATACATTTCTCATTTCTGATGCATCTGCTGCCTTTGGACTAACAGATCAAAACGGTACATATTATGATCCCGAAATGATTCATCGGCTATCACTTGCTACATTGCATGATGAATTTGCTACTGTCATGACAACAGAGCAAATGATTAGTGATTTGATGGAAAAATAAAAAATCACACTTGAGAAAAACATGGAACAAAAGATCCTCTAGAATTCTAGGGGATTTTTTTTATGATAGATTTTATGGATTTGAACAGTTTCTAGTCATCATGAAAAAAATAGACAAATTTAGCGCAAAATTCAATCAAATTTTCATAAAAGGCTTTTGTCAGAGTCTAGCAAATGATGTTTATTCTACGCTTATCTTTATTCTTTGGATATTTAACTTATCTGCACGTATTTATAGATGTAACATATCTATAATGATAAAGGAGATGAATAACTAATGGGTTGTGATAAGTATAAAAAATGCCCTAAATGTAAACAGAAACTATCAAAATCAAATTGTTGCATCATTTGTGAAACAAAAGTAATTGTAGGACGAAGAGGATTACGGGGATTACGAGGGGTTCGAGGAGCCACAGGAGCGACCGGTCCAACAGGTGCAACAGGCACGGGCACAGGAGCAACGGGAGCCACAGGTGCAATCGGTCCAACGGGAGCCACAGGAGCGACCGGTGCAACAGGAGCAACGGGTGCCGCAGGAGCAACCGGTCCAACAGGTGCAACAGGAGATACGGGGGCTACAGGAGCGACCGGTGCAACAGGAGCAACGGGCGCCGCAGGAGTTACAGGTGCAACAGGAGCCACCGGTCCAACAGGAGATACAGGAGCAACCGGTCCAACAGGTGCAACAGGAGTTACAGGTGCAACAGGAGCCACCGGTCCAACAGGAGATACGGGGGCTACAGGAGCAACCGGTCCAACAGGTGCAACAGGAGATACGGGGGCTACAGGAGCCACCGGTCCAACAGGAGATACGGGAGCAACAGGAGCAACCGGTCCAACGGGTGCAACAGGAGCAACGGGTGCCGCAGGAGCCACAGGTCCAACAGGTCCAACAGGAGATACGGGAGCAACAGGAGCAACCGGTCCAACGGGTGCAACAGGAGATACGGGAGCAACAGGAGCAACCGGTCCAACGGGTGCAACAGGAGATACGGGAGCAACAGGAGCAACCGGTCCAACGGGTGCAACAGGAGATACGGGAGCAACAGGAGCAACCGGTCCAACGGGTGCAACAGGAGATACGGGAGCAACAGGAGCAACCGGTCCAACGGGTGCAACAGGAGATACGGGAGCAACAGGAGCAACCGGTCCAACGGGTGCAACAGGAGATACGGGAGCAACAGGAGCAACCGGTCCAACAGGAGCAACGGGTGCCGCAGGAGCTACAGGAGCGACCGGTCCAACAGGTGCAACAGGAGATACGGGAGTCACAGGAGCGACCGGTCCAACGGGTGCAACAGGAGATACGGGTGCCGCAGGAGCCACAGGAGCGACCGGTCCAACAGGTGCCGCAGGAGCTACAGGAGCGACCGGTCCAACAGGTGCAACAGGAGATACGGGAGTCACAGGAGCGACCGGTCCAACGGGTGCAACAGGAGATACGGGTGCCGCAGGAGCCACAGGAGCGACCGGTCCAACAGGTGCAACAGGAGATACGGGGGCTACAGGAGCGACCGGTCCAACAGGTGCAACAGGAGATACGGGAGCAACAGGAGCAACAGGTGCAACAGGAGATACGGGAGCAACAGGAGCAACCGGTCCAACAGGAGCAACGGGAGCCGCAGGAGCTACAGGAGCGACCGGTCCAACAGGTGCAACAGGAGCAACGGGAGTCACAGGAGCGACCGGTCCAACGGGTGCAACAGGAGATACGGGAGCCGCGGGAGCTACAGGAGCGATCGGTCCAACAGGTGCAACAGGAGATACGGGGGCTACAGGAGCGACCGGTCCAACGGGTGCAACAGGAGATACGGGAGCAACAGGAGCGACCGGTGCAACAGGTGCCGCAGGAGCGACCGGTCCAACGGGTGCAACAGGAGATACGGGAGCCACAGGAGCGACCGGTGCAACAGGAGCAACGGGTGCCGCAGGCGCAACCGGTCTAACAGGAGCCACGGGAGCCACAGGTGCAACAGGAGTAACCGGTGCCGCAGGAGCTACAGGAGCGACCGGTGCAACAGGAGCCACAGGAGCAGGGCTAGCTGAATTTGCATATGTATACAATCTAAGTGCTGAAACAGTAGCTTTAGAGGCCCCGGTGATTTTTGACTCAACTGGAATTATTACTTCTGGTATTACACATGCCCCTGGAACTTCTCAAATTATAGTCACCAATCCAGGAAACTACGAGGTTACTTTTTCAGTTTCTGGCGTAGAGCCAAATCAATTTACCCTATTTGTAAATGGAGGTCCTGTGACGAACACAGTTTATGGGTCAGGAGCTGGTACTCAACAGAATAACGGTCAGGCAATCCTCGCTCTAGCAGCGGGTGACACGCTTACTCTTGTAAACCATACTTCCGCAGCAGCAGTTACTCTTCAAACCCTAGCAGGAGGGACTCAAACAAACGTGAATGCTTCTATTATTATTAAAAAATTAGACTAACTTCAATGTGTAGAAATGCTTTTAGAAGTTTTGTCTGGTGCTCGTCTTGTGTATAGTCTGTTTTCTATATATGTTTTAAATTCATTTGTTCATAGGAGAATGCAAACAAAAAACCCTAGACCACCTTGAACAATCAAGGGATCTAGGGTTTGTTTGACCTCTCTTTGGAGAGTCATGAAATTAACGAGAGTAGAACTCAACGATTAGTTGTTCGCTGATTTCAGGCGCTAATTCAGAACGCTCTGGAAGACGAGTGAAAGTTCCTTCAAGCTTTTCAGCATCGAAAGTAAGGTATTCAGGAACGAAGCTGTTAACTTCAACTGATTCTTTCACAACTGCAAGGTTTTGAGATTTCTCACGAAGAGCAATCGTTTGACCTGGTTTCACAGAGAAAGATGGGATGTCTACACGGCTTCCATCAACAAGGATGTGACCATGGTTGACTAGCTGACGAGCTTGGCGGCGAGTACGAGCAAGGCCAAGACGGTATACTAGGTTGTCAAGGCGAGTTTCAAGAAGGATCATGAAGTTTTCACCTTGTTTACCAGGAAGTTTATCAGCTTTGTCAAATAGTGTACGGAATTGACGTTCGTTGACACCGTACATGTGACGAAGCTTTTGCTTCTCTTGTAATTGTAAACCATATTCAGATAGTTTTTTGCGTTGTCCTGGACCATGTGGGCCTGGAGCGTAAGGGCGTTTTTCAAGTTCCTTACCTGTTCCGCTTAATGAAATGCCTAAACGGCGGGAAATCTTCCAACTTGGACCTGTATAGCGAGCCATAATGTGACTCCTCCTTATTTGTTTTTATTTGTGAAAAATAAAAACCGTCTGTTCTTTGTCTTTTCCGTCATTATGTTTTCATGCATCCTCGCTCCAGCAGCAGGGAGTTACAAGATGCACCTTCATATAGAAGGAACAAAATGATACAAAAAAGCCGAACAAAAAGGCTGCCATATTTCACACAAATTCTATTATATGACGCTGGATAGGAGAAGTCAACCTATTTAAAGGGCAATGGCGATGCTTTGCGTCTGCGAAGAAAACAAAAAAGCAGACAATATGCCTGCTTTTTTGTAAGATTACGCATTTGTAGAGGCGGATAATGCCTTTTGGAGTACCTCGGTAAATTGAATTAAGTAGGTTTCATCTAATTCACTGAAACGGTCTTTCACGGGACTGTCAATGTCGAGCACCCCAATGATCTCTCCATTTACCTTGAGCGGAACGACAATTTCAGATTGTGATGCTGCATCACATGCAATATGTCCAGGGAATGCGTGCACATCAGCGATACGCTGGACTTCACCTGTTGCAAATGCAGTACCGCAAACGCCTTTTCCAGATGGGATACGCACACATGCAGGCAGTCCGTTAAACGGTCCGAGCACAAGCTCGCCGCCTTTAGCCAAATAAAATCCTGCCCAATTGACCTCTGGGAGTGAATGATACAATAGCGCCGCCGCATTTGCTAGGTTGGCAATTAGATCAGGCTCGCCATCTGTAATGGCTTCGACCTGTTTAACGAGCAATTGATAGTCTTTTGATGGATCGCCAGACTGTTTTTCGACATGAAACATGAAAATCTCCTACTTTCTATCTCAAAAATACATAACTTGCGTTTCGCATGTGGGATTTGTCGAGCAAATATAAAAGGAACTTCCGCCTTCATCTTGAAGTATGTACACATGAAGAGGGGTGAGCGGATGAAAGCATCAACAACCGTGCAAACAAAAGACCGTATTATTGAAGCTGCCATCAGACTTTTTAACCAAAAAGGATTTTCTGGAACCTCTGTCCGTGAGATTGCGAAGGAAGCAAACGTCAACGTTGCCCACATTTCTTATTACTTTCAAGGAAAAGGAGGGCTGCTTGAGCAGCTCGTATCCGATTTTTATGAAGGCTATATTCACATGATTGAATCACATATCCATCACATGGAAACTCGTCATGCAAAAGAATGCTTACTACATGTGGTTTTTGATATTTTATCTTATCAGCACAAGCACCGTCAATTAACCCGTTTCGTTTATCGAGAGGTGACGATTGATTCGACGCTCATTAGAGAAATTATGTCGACCTATTTAACGAAAGAAAAATATTTGTTTCAGCTCATCATTGAAAAAGGAAAAAGCACCCATGTGATTTGTGAGCAGCTCTCCATCTCATCTTTTATGATTCAGCTGAAATCACTACTCATGATGCCCTATTTACAGCCGCAATATTTAACGGAGGTGCTTTATTTAAATCCAAATGAGCCTTATTTCTATCAAATGTATTTTAAGGAACTGAGCCGCTCGCTTCATCATTTACTAGAACCAAAAAAGCCGGCATTAGATTCTCATTTAAAACTCATGATGTCTTCGAATTGATCATAAGCATATCCGAGATCTTCCGCTTGATGGGCATCAGACCCAAAAATGAGCGGAATTTTTTTCTGTTTTGCAAGATCAATCATCCATTGATCTAAATAGATACTTCTGGCATATGTTTTACGAAGACCTGATGTATTAAAATCTAAGGACATGCCTTTTTTTTCCGTTTCTTCAAGACAAAGGGTGACCTTTTGACAAAGTGCAGGTGTCATCTCAAATGGGAAAAGCTGTTTAAATTTCTGCACAAGGGTGATATGACCGATTCTATTTGGCTTATAGCGACCTAAAGATGATAGAATAGAAGAGTAAATTTGGTCATAGTAGCTTTGATAGACCTGTTCGATGCTGCCGTAGAGGCTTATTAGCTGCTGGAAGGCATGCTCGTCAAAATCAAGGCAAATATAATCATCGCAAGCAGGAAGAAAGTGAACAGATAAAATGCTATCGTCTAGTTCTGGACCATAGCAGTCTAAAAAGGCACTTGTTTCCTCTTCATACTCTTTGATATAGTCAACCTCAAGCCCAGTTTTTACTATTAATTGGCCTTTGTATTCCTGTTTCAACTGATCCAATTTCGTTATATACGATTCAAGTTCTTGGAGCTTCATGGCACTATCCTGCTCTG
The DNA here is from genome assembly GCF_038613425.1 of Bacillus sp. FSL M8-0266. Lineage (NCBI taxonomy): Bacteria > Bacillati > Bacillota > Bacilli > Caryophanales > Bacillaceae > Bacillus > Bacillus sp. FSL M8-0266. The sequence goes on along the minus strand of NZ_CP152015.1, from coordinate 2,734,153 downwards.
GTGTTGGATCATGGAACGATGGAGGCAGAGGGGCATGCTCGGTAAAGGTTATGGAATCAAATCCCTTTTTGATGGCTTTTTCAATATAAGAATGAAAAGAATCAAGCGAGCCGTGCGGGCAAAACGGTGTATGTAGATGTGCATCTTGCTTCAGCATGTCGTCACCTCTTGTCGATATTTTGAAAAACGTCATGTTTATCAGTGAAAATAATGAAAAATCATGACCAAAAATGCTGGTTACATGGTATCATAATAACAATGAAAACGACAGCTTCCGCATACATAAAAGCAGGTCACATGAAGACGTGTGATCAAATGATAGAAAGCACTCAAATACTTTCTTGAAAAACATACATACAACCGTGAATGGATGGTATTGGAAAACATACGATCCTGTTTATAAAAAAACAAATGCAAAGCGGACACGAAAGGGTTCTCAGGTCTACTCGGGACACTTTTACCCTGACATCACTTAGATCACAACAAGGGGGCTCATTATGGAGTTTATCATCGGTTTAATTGTCATTTTGCTTGCTTTGTTTTCAGTCGGTTATTTCCTCAGAAAAAATATATATAAAGAGATTGACCGATTGGAAGCATGGAAAATTGAAATTTTGAACAGATCAATTGTAGAAGAAATTTCAAAAATCAAACACTTAAAAATGACCGGAGAAACAGAGCAATTTTTTGAAAGATGGCGTGCAGAGTGGGACGATATCGTCACAGCCCATCTTCCAAAGGTAGAGGAGCTATTATATGACGCAGAAGAGTATTCTGATAAATATCGATTCTCCAAAGCCAAGCAGGTTCTAACGCATATTGAGGACTTGCTGAGTGCTGCTGATTCGAACATTGAAGACATTTTAAAAGAAATTGCAGACCTTGTCACAAGCGAGGAGCAAAATCGCAAGGACATTGAAAAGGTCAAAGAGCAATATCAAACGGTTCGAAAAAATCTACTTGCGTACAGCCATTTATATGGCACCCTTTATGACAAAATGGAGCAGGACTTAGATGAGGCCTGGGAAGGGATCAAGCAGTACGAGGAAGAAACAGAAAACGGAAACTACATGAAAGCAAGAAAGATTTTGCTTGAGCAAGACCGCAGACTCGACCAGCTACAACTATATATCAATGATGTACCAAAGCTTATTGCAGACTGCAAACAAACCGTACCAGGTCAGCTGACGAAGCTGAAAGACGGATATCAAGAAATGTCAGAAAAAGGATACAAATTGGAACACATTCAGATCACGAAAGAGCTGGAGACTTTAAACAAACAGCTTGCGAGGGCGGAAAAATTGCTCATTGATGAACTCAATTTAGAAGAGGCATCAAGCATTCTGCAAATGATTGATGATGCGATTGAGACGCTGTATGATCAGCTGGAGGCGGAAGTAGAGGCAGGTCAGGAAATCAAAAGCAGAATGCCTGAGCTCACAGAAGCATTCGAAAAGCTCGAGCAAGATCACACACAAACAAAGGCAGAAACGGCTCTTGTGAAAGAAAGCTACAAGCTGACAGCAGGAGAACTCGATCAACAGAAAGCATTTGAAAAACGTTTAGAAGAAATTGAAAAGCTGATGAAACAAATCCGTGAGAAGCTTGATCGTGATCACGTGGCATATTCATTATTAATGGATGAAATCAATCAGCTGGAGACCTTTATCGAAGATGCAAAAGCATTGCATGACACATTTAAAGGTCATCTCCAATCGTTAAGAAAAGAAGAATTACAAGCGAGAGAAACACTGGCTGAGCTCAAAACCATGCTGACAGATACAGTACGCCAGCTGCATAAAAGCAATATTCCAGGTGTACCTGCTGAGATGAAAGAGCGGGCTGAAAAAGCGCAGGAGATGATTCATCAAGTACATGAGCAGCTGGAAAACCTGCCGCTCAACATGCCGGCAGTAAATCAGCAATTAAAAGATGCCTCTGACACAGTCAGAAATGTTGTGGATGAGACAGAAGAAATGCTTGGTAAAGTGGATCAAATTGAACGAATCATTCAATACGGCAATCGTTTTAGAAGTCAAAACCATATTCTTTCAGAACAATTAAAAGAGGCTGAACGAAGATTTTACGCCTATGATTACAACGGATCATTTGATATAGCAGCAGCGGCTGTTGAAAAAGCATCACCCGGAGCTGTTCAAAAGCTGTTAGCTCAGCAAGAAAAAGAGTATCAGCATCAATAAAAAAGCTGAAGTCCTATCAATGGACTTCAGCTTTTTTTATATTATGACGCTTGTTTTTGACGCTCTTCTGAAGCAGAAGAAGTGAAAAGAGAGATTACAAATCCGATCACGATCCCAAGTATTGCAGGGACAATCCAGCCTATGCCAAGGTCATATAAAGGTAGTATTGATTGGAAGAAGTCTTTTATTGGATCGATTGGAAGTTTCGCAGCTGCTAAGCCGTCAAATAAGCTGACGCAGCCTGTTAAAATTAAAGAGAGAGCATATACAGGTCTTCTATGTCCAAGCCACTTATCAGCAAGTGACAAAGCAATGATCACAATCGCTAGCGGATAAATCGCAGTTAAAACTGGTACAGAGAAAGCGATAATATGAGCAAGTCCAAAATTCGAAATGATAAAACTGAATAATGTCACGAGTGTAACGACCATTTTATACGAAAGCTTAGGTAGTAACTTCGAGAAATACTCTCCGCATGATGTAACGAGGCCGATACTTGTTGTTAAACAAGCAACCGTAATCGCAGCACCCAACACAATATTTCCTAAACTGCCAAATAGGAATTGAGAAGACTGAGCCAAGATTTTACTGCCATCTCCAACAAAACCAATGGCGTGTGTACTTGAAGCGCCTAAATAAGCAAGAGATAGATAAACAAATGTTAATCCGCAAGCTGCAATCAGACCCGCTTTGATACAAGCAGATGTCAGTGCCTTTTTACTTGTCACACCGCGTCCTTTAATGGCGTTGATGACAACAACCCCAAACACAATAGAAGCAAGAGCATCCATTGTTTTATAGCCCTCTAAAAATCCTTTGAAAAATGACCCGTTGCTATAGGATACATCAGGTGTGCCAATGACGCCCATCGGCGTTAAAATGGCTTTGACAATAATAAGAAGAATAATCGTAAATTTAATCGGTGTTAACACTTTCCCTACACGATCTACAATCTTCGTTGGATTTAGAGCAAGATAATACGTAATACCAAAAAAGACAAGTGTGAATAAAAGAAGGGAGAGCCAAGCTGGTACACCTGCTAAAAAGGGTAATGCACCAATTTCATATGAAACTGTTCCTGTACGAGGAATAGCGAAAAGTGGCCCAATAGATAAATATAAAATGACGGTAAACGCTGTTCCAAAAGCTGGGTGAGCTTTATCAGCTAATCCTTTCGCATCTCGACCTGTCAAAGCGATTGCAATAATCCCTAGAAGAGGTAAACCGACACCTGTTAATAAAAATCCGCCCATTGCTTTCCATACATTTGTGCCAGCATATTGCCCAAGTTCTGGTGGATAAATCATATTTCCGGCGCCGAAGAATAGAGCAAATAACATAAAACCGATAATAACTGTATCTTTCGTCGACAATGTTGCCTTCATTGAATATAAAGCCTCCAATATTATGTTGAAATATTCTGTTAATTAGTTGCTAAAACCGTTCTTCATTAACATTCACTAATTATAAAGGATGTGCGTCTGATGTCAACATGTGTTTTCGTACAAAAGTCATGAATTTTTCTATTTTAGTATATGGAGGACAATGAAAAAACATCCCCTTCATCTTTGGAAGGGGATGTTTGAAGCATGATTATGATGCGAGCTGTTTAGGCGGGCTAGTAAACATAGAGATGAGTACGCCAATACCTGCGCCGATAATTGCTGGTACGACCCATCCAATGCCTAAATCGTAAAATGGAATGAATGCGTCTAAGAAGGCAGGCAAACCACCGAGATTGTATTTGGCAGCCAGTAAGCCGTCAATAATGGCAAAAAACCCAGTGAAAATCAGGGGTACTGCATAAATCACTCGTCTACCGTTAATCCAGCGGTCAAGGAATGACAATAAAATAATGACAATTGCCAGTGGATATATCGCTACGAGTACAGGGACCGATAGAGAGATGATTTGTGCCAGTCCAAGGTTTGCAACCAATGTGCTAAATAAAGAAACAATGAGTACGATTGTGCGATAAGAAAGTGCTGGGAAAAGCTTTGAAAAATATTCGCCGCATGATGAGACAAGCCCAACACTTGTTGTGAGACAAGCAAATAAAATGGCTACACCAAGGACAATGTTACCAGCAGAACCAAATAAAAAGCTTGCTGATAGTGAAAGCAGTTTGCCGCCTTCATTTGCCCCAACCATTCCGGTTGTATCAGGACTTGAAGCACCGACATAAGCAAGCGAGATATACACTAGTGCTAGTCCAACTGCTGCAACAAGGCCAGCTTTTATACAGGCCGCCGCAAGAGATTTGCGCTCTGTGATGCCTCTTTCTTTAACAGCTGTCACAACTACGATTCCAAATACGAGAGAAGCGAGAGCATCCATTGTTTTATAGCCCTCTAAAAACCCAGTGAAGAGAGGGTTTGCTTTATAAGTCGCATCAGGCGCACCGATCATTCCCATCGGTGTAGCTATGGCTTTAAATACAATAATCGCAATGACCGTTAATAAGATAGGTGTCAACACTTTGCCGATTCGATCAACAAGCTTTGAAGGGTTCAAAGCGAGCAGATACGTAATCGTGAAAAACACAAGGGTGAATAAGAAAAGCGGTACCCATGAAGAGGTTTGTGTTTCAGATAGAAACGGTGCTAATCCAATCTCGTAAGAAACCGTACCTGTTCGCGGGATAGCAAAAAATGGTCCTATGGATAAATACAGAATGACAGTGAAAATGGTTCCAAATATAGGATGGGCTTTATCCGCAAGGCTTTTTGCACCGGTACCTGTAAGGGCGATAGCAATAACTCCTAGAAGCGGAAGACCAACTCCTGTGAGTAAAAATCCACCGATAGCAAGCCAAACATTCTCACCTGCATATTGTCCAAGGACAGGCGGGAAAATCATATTTCCTGCGCCAAAGAATAATGCAAAAAGCATTAAACCAATGGCTAATGTCTCTTTTATACTTAAACTATTTTTCAAAATAGTTCCTCCTTATCCAATGTAATGTGCTAAATTTAAATATTCTGACAATTTAGGTGTTTATGTGCCAATTGCACTATGCATGATATAGTGAAAATGAAAAGTTGTCAACTGCCATTTTCAGAAAATTCTCTGTCTGACTTCATTATGGTAACATATAAATGCATTTATTTTTAAAGCTTTTTGTAAGGAGTCCAAGTATGATTTATCTCGATAATAGTGCAACAACAAAACCGTACCCTGAGGTTTTACAAGTATATCAGCAAGTGAGTGAACGTTTTTTTGGGAATCCGTCTTCGCTACATCAGCTCGGAATTGATGCGAGCCGCTTGCTAAGTGAAACGAGAAAACAAATCCTTCACTATACAGGTTTGAAACAATATGAGGTTATTTTTACTTCTGGTGCAACAGAAGCAAATAACATCGCCATTAAAGGAGCAGCTCTCGCCAAAATGAATCGGGGGAAACATATTGTGACAACAGCAATTGAACACCCCTCTGTCATCGAATCGTTTGAACAGCTGAAGGCTTTATTTGGTTTTGAAATCTCCTATATTCAAGTAAATGAGCATGGCCATGCAGATATGAATCATTTAAAAGAAGTGCTTCGTCTTGATACAGTGCTTGTCAGCATGATGCACGTCAATAACGAAACGGGTGCCATCCAGCCGATTGAAGAAGCTGCTGGCATGATTCGTGAGCATGCTGAAAATGCCCTATTTCATGTCGACGGGGTGCAGGGAATGTGCAGAGTAGCACTTGATAAACAACTGGATGTGGATCTTTTGACGATATCTGGCCATAAAATTCATGGCTTAAAAGGCACAGGAGCGCTCTTTTTAAAGAAAGGTGTAGTGCTCGCACCTTTTATCACAGGAGGAGAGCAGGAATTAGGCCTACGTTCAGGTACCGAAAACCCTGCTGGTGCTGTCAGCTTAGCAAAAGCCATGAAACAATCATTCGAACTGCTGAAAATACATCATGATGAAATGCTAAACTTAAAAACGCAGCTGCAAAAGCAGCTTGGAGAAATAGAAGGTATTGTCATCAGCACACCGCTGACGCAAAGTGCGCCGCATATTGTGAATTTTTCAGTGCCAGGTATTCAAATCGAGGTCCTTCTTCATATGCTTGAAAAAGAAGGCATGTATGTTTCGACAACCTCTGCCTGCTCAGCCAAGAAAAAGGAGCCAAGCCATGTTCTCCTAGCGATGGGGAAACCGGAAGAAGTGGCAAAAAGCAGTATGAGAATCAGTTTGACGTATGGACAAGGACCAGAACTAGCGCCGCAAATCATCACATCGATCGCACAAAGTGTGAAAAAATTAAAAGGAATGAGATAACAACATGAAATATGATCATATTTTAGTCCGTTTTGGTGAAATTTCAACAAAAGGAAAAAATAGAAAGAAGTTTATTGAAAAACTAAGGCAGCATATCCGGTTTGTATTGAAAGACTTTGAAGCATTAAAGTATGCATCTGACAGAGACCGCATTACGATTATGCTGAACGGAGAAGACCCTGAACCGATTTCAGAACAGCTTAAAGGTGTATTTGGCATTCAAAGCTTTAGTCTGGCGGTGAAATGTGAGACAAATCTCGATGCCATTAAAGAAGCATCTTTAACAGCGGTACAGGAAGTGTATGAACAAGGAAATACATTTAAGGTCTCAACGAAACGCTCTTATAAGCAATTTGAACTTGATTCAAATGAAATGAACCGGGAAATTGGCGGACATGTGCTGAAGAATACGGAAAACTTAACGGTCAATGTCAAACAGCCGGATGTGCATTTGCGCATTGAATTAAGAGAACATGCGACATATATTACATTTAAAGATGTCAAAGGTGCAGGCGGACTGCCAGTTGGTTCAAGCGGAAGAGCGATGCTCATGCTTTCAGGCGGCTTTGACAGCCCAGTTGCCGGCTATCAGGCCATGAAACGCGGAATTCAAATTGAAGCTGTACATTTCTTTAGTCCCCCATATACAAGTGAACGTGCCAAGCAAAAGGTCATTGATCTTGCAGAATGTTTAGCGGCATATGGAGGCGAAGTGAAGCTGCACATTGTTCCTTTCACCAAAATTCAAGAGCTGATTCACAAACAAGTACCTGAAAACTATACGATGACATCAACAAGAAGAATGATGCTGAAAATAGCAGATAAAATAAGAGCGAAGCGTGATGCACTTGCGATTATTACCGGTGAAAGCCTTGGCCAAGTCGCAAGCCAGACGCTTGAAAGCATGTATGCCATTAATCATGTCACAAATACGCCAATCATTCGCCCGCTGATTGCGGTTGATAAAAATGACATTATTGATGAAGCGAGACGAATTGGCACATATGATACAAGCATTCAGCCTTTTGAGGATTGCTGTACGATCTTTACGCCGCCGTCGCCTAAAACTAAACCAAAGCTTGAAAAAGTAGAACGCTACGAAAGCTTTGCTGATTTCGAGCCAATGCTTGATGAGGCAGTAGATCAAATCGAAACGATTATCGTCAAAAATGAGAAGAAAGCGGCTGACGAATTCGCTGATTTATTCTAAAATAAAAATTTCATAATAATTACCATAAAATCAATCGCATGAAGTCATGTGTTTCTACACATTCTATATTCACAAGGAGGTGAGAACACATGGCTCAACAAAACAGACAAAGCAGTTCTAACCAATTAGTCGTTCCAGGCGCTGCACAAGCGATCGACCAAATGAAGTATGAAATCGCTTCAGAATTTGGTGTAAACCTTGGACCAGAAACAACAGCTCGCGCTAACGGATCAGTTGGTGGAGAAATCACTAAACGTCTTGTATCTTACGCTCAACAACATATGGGTGGCGGATCTTTCTAAGACACACAATTGAAAAGCTATGGCTTATGAGCGGGATTATTCCCGCTCTTTTCTTTTTGTACATATAAATTGTTAGAATATTTTTTAAAAAGAGGACGAATGGCGAAAATTATGGCATAATACTAGGAGTAGGTCCTAATTCAAGCATTTTTCAGTTATGAATGTTAGAATAGGTAAATTGAAACATGAATGGTTTCATAGAAAGAGGCAAAAAGGAGCTGTACCATGAAAAGAGAAGACTTAATTGCACCAGAACAATATAACTTAGTCAGCGAGATTGAAGCATTCAGTCATAACCGCGAGAAAATGGCTCTGCACTGGCAGGACGGAAATGGCGGGGAAGCACATGTGACTTATGCAGCTTTAGTGGAAGATGCCAATAAAATCGGACATGTGTTGTTAGATGCAGGCTTTAAAAAAGGCGATAAAATCATTGTGATGGTGCCGCGCATGCTAGAGGCATACAGCATTTATTTGGCTATTTTGAAAACAGGGATGGTCGTCATTCCTTGTTCAGAAATGCTGCGTGCAAAAGATTTAGATTACCGAATTGAACATGCAGAAGCAAAAGGAGCGATCGTTTACTCTTCATTCATTCAATCGTTCGATGGAACCAATCAGCCAAACGATTTTAAAACATTCTCAATCGGTGAAAACGATCATGGCTGGACAAACATTTTCGCGCAAAAGGAAGAGCAATCAAGCGAGCTGCAAATGGCTCCAACAACACGCACAGACATGGCGTTCTTATCCTATACATCAGGTACAACTGGTAACCCAAAAGGGGTTGTTCATACACATGGCTGGGCATATGCACATTTACGCACTGCTGCCAAAGCATGGCTCTCCATTAATGAAGGAGATAAAGTGTGGGCGACAGCAGGACCAGGCTGGCAAAAATGGGTGTGGAGCCCTCTCTTATCTGTGTTAGGAAGTGGCGCAGAAGGCTTTGTATACGGAGGGAAGTTCAATCCAAATACGTACTTAGAGCTACTTCAAAAAAATGAAATCAATGTCCTATGCTGTACGCCGACAGAATACCGATTTATGGCGAAAGTAGATGACTTGAGTCAATACGAGCTTCCAAAGCTGCATAGTGCCGTGTCTGCGGGAGAGCCGCTGAACCGTGAAGTCATTGATACATTCAAAAAGCATTTCGATATAGAAGTACGAGATGGCTATGGCCAAACAGAAAGCACACTGCTCGTAGGGGTGCTAAAAGGAATGGACATCAAGCCTGGTAGTATGGGCAAACCAACACCTGGTAACGAAGTCGAGATCATTGATGAAGACGGCAACGTATGCGTTCCTGGAGAAGTTGGTGACATTGCGGTTCATCTCGAAACGCCAGCGCTATTTAAGGAATACTACAAAGATGAAGAGCGTACAAAGGCGCAGCGTCGCGGGAATTACTTTATTACCGGTGACCGAGCGAAAAAAGATGAAGATGGATACTTCTGGTTTGAAAGCCGCAGAGACGATATCATCGTCAGCTCAGGCTATACCATTGGGCCGTTTGAAGTAGAAGATGCGCTGATTAAACACCCAGCAGTTAAAGAATGTGCGGTTGTGGCTAGTCCAGATGAAATCAGAGGATCCATCGTGAAGGCATATGTTGTCCTGCGTGATGAATCAGCGCAAAGTGATAAGCTGATCAAAGAGCTGCAAACACATGTCAAAAACACAACAGCACCTTACAAATACCCAAGAGAAATTGAATTCATTGACGAACTGCCAAAAACACCGTCAGCGAAAATCCGTCGTGTCGAGCTGAGAGAAAGAGAGCTTGCACGTAAAGGATCATGATGAATAAACGAAAAGCGTTTGGATGAAAGCATCCAGCGCTTTTTTTATGGAAAATTAAATCTGCTGGAAGTGATTATGTTGTTTTATGTTAAAATGTGTAGGAATTGCTGGAAAAGGAGAATGTTAGAAGATGTTCATTGCCATCGTTCATGGAATTGTGCTTGCCTTTGGCCTCATTTTACCATTGGGCGCACAAAATGTATTTGTGTTTCAGCAAGGAGCGCTTCAGCCGCGATTATATCAGGCCTTACCTGTTGTTATCACTGCTGCTCTTTGTGACACACTTTTAATTACGTTAGCTGTCATTGGAGTTTCTGTTGTGGTGTTCACCATTCCTATGCTGCAAATGTGTCTTTATCTCATTGGATTTTGTTTTTTAGTTTATATGGGATGGTCTGTGTGGAACACAAGCTCATCAACAGATGCTAAAGAGCAGCGGGAATTCATGCCTGCGAGAAAACAAATTCTCTTTGCCTGTTCAGTTTCACTTTTAAATCCCCACGCCATTCTCGATACCATTGGCGTGATTGGAACAAATTCGCTTCAATATAACGGGGCAGAAAAACTGGCATTTACACTCGCTTGTATCATCGTGTCCTGGTTATGGTTTATTGGGCTCGCTCTTTTAGGGAAAATGCTAGGGAAGTTAGATACAAACGGTAAGTGGATGAACCGTATCAATAAAGCTTCAGCGGTCATGATCTGGCTTGTCGCGTTATATATTGCGTATCAATTGGTTGTATAAAAGTACATAGAGGATAAAGCAAAGAAGCGCTTGGGAGGTAAGATCCGGCGCTTTTTTGTGTATTGGAAAGGCTCTTCAGCCAGTATCACTATCATCGCAAGAGGAAGATCACATTCAATTGCCTATAGGAAATGATAAGAAATAGGGTATATGATACATTACCACTAGTGGGTTTTATTAGCAAAAAGGACTATTACATTATTTTCCTTTAGAGGTTATAATTTTTATGAAATTTGCTAAAGGAGGATATATGATGAAGTTAAGAAAAATGTTTTGTGTGTTAATGTTTATAGCACTTTTATTCGGACAATTTCCTGTAGGAAAAGCTATTACTATAAAAGAGGACGAGTCTTTTAAAAAGATACAAAATGATAAAATAGAAGAAAAACTCATAAAAAAGGCAAAAAAAAGCTCTCAATTTTTAAAGGCAAAAGAATTAGCCCAAAAGAAAGGTTATCTATTAAATGGAGAAAGTGCAGCGGTTCATCTGAACGCTGCTGAAACGGATGTTGTTTACTTTTATCTTAAAAAGAAGAAGTCAGATAATCAGCTGTTAGACAATGTTTCCTTCATTTCAGTTTCATTGAGCCAAATAAAAGCTTACTATATTCAACTTGCAGAATACGATGAGAAAGGAAATTTGCACTCATATTTCTTCCAAAATGGAAAATTGAAAAATAAGTTCCATATCAACCAAAAAGGGGAGTTTTTAAAAGGATCTTTTACCTATGGTGAAAATGGTGCAAAGCAAGATATGATGGAATTAAATAAAAAAATTTTCCAGGCAGATGATTCAGAAATTCAAACGAGTTTTAGTTGGAACAAGTTTTGGAACTGCTTAAAAAAGCAAAGCGGCCCGAATGAATCTCTTCCGCTACGTTCAATGGTTTTAGGAGCGTGCTATTATATTTGTTTAACGGGACCTGCTAGCTGTATAGCATGCGCAGTGATTAATGGAGGAATATCTGCAGGAATAGCCGGTTATTGTGTGAAAAAAGTTTGGTGAATGGGGGTTTTAGAATGGCTCATAATGAACAGCGCAAGGGAGTAGTTCTTGCTGTTTTTGATACGTTGACATTTGGTATACCAGTGCTGCTATGGAATTTATATAAGAATACAAATACAACATTGAAATTCATGATTCCAATTATTCCTATTGTTGGTTTCATTACGTATCTTTTAGCATCTCTTCATTAATAAAATAAAAAACCTTTGCATGAGCATACCGCTCATGCTTTTTTAGATTTTTTTTTAAAGATTGTTCGGTTTAAAAGACGGAGAGCTTGTACGATGTCATCCACCTGTTCTATATCTGAGGAAGAGAGACGGTCTATCAACATCTTTTCGATATACATGAAGGCTTCGTTCATACAAGCGCGGCCTTGGTCAGACAGCGTAATGACATGCTTTCGTTTATCAACTGGGTCTTCCTTTTTATCTATCAATTGTTTTTCGTGTAGTTTTTTTAGTTCTCTGCTGACATTCGGAAGAGACATGTGCTGACATTCGGCAATTTCACTAGGCGTAAGCGGTTCGCTGACTGCTAGCTGCTCTAGTATTAAGTATTGCAAGGTCGTTAAGTTAGCTGGTTTGACTTTGTTCATCAGGTCATGTTTTAGTTCTGAAAAAGTAGAAGCAAATGCTACGAATTCCTTGAAGAAATGGGGATGCTTCATGTTTATCACCTCCTACGTAACATACCAAAATTATTATCAAAAAACAATTATCATTTGACAACTATATAACGAAGGTATATCCTTTAGTTATCAAATGATAATAAAAGGAGATCATACATGAATGTACTCATTATTTATACTCACCCCCATCACAATAGTTTAAATGGTGCTTTTTTAAAAGAAATTATGAAAGGCAGTGAAGAAAATCCACTAGTTCATGAAGTGAAAATCATCGATTTATACAAAGAAGAATTTGATCCCGTGCTGATTTTTAATAAAGAGAAAAAAAGGCGTGACATGCATAAGGACCCTGACATTCAGGTGTATCAGGAGAAGATCAAATGGGCGGACAAAATCGTGTTCGTATATCCTATTTGGTGGGGAAGACCTCCAGCCATGCTGCTTGGCTTTATTGACCGCATGTTTGCTGCGAATTTTGCTTATCGTCAAACAGGCGGGCTGTTTCCAGAAGGACTGTTAAAAGGAAAAAGTGCTGTTTGTATATCGACGATGCAAGGACCAACCAACTACCCTTTGTTCTTTTTGCAAAATGCACACAAGATCTTAATGAAACGAGCCCTTTTACACTATGTCGGAATCAAACCTGTGAAGTTCTTTGAGTTCGGCATGATGGAAAGCCCAAAAGGAAAACATGACGTCAAATTAAAACGTATTTACAACTATTTCAGAAAAATCAGCTCATAAAACAGTTAGCGAAGTCACTTTTCTTCTAATTCGATCCTTTTATGTTTTAAAATAACAGTGAGGGTGGGAGAACTCTTCCTCGTCATTTGAAAAGGGGGATATGGATGAAGAAAACATTGTTTAAAGATGCAGCGCTTTTAACTCTTGATCCAACTTTAGGTTTTTTAGAAAAAGGAGATTTATTAATTGAAGGGACACACATTTTAGAAGTCGGACCTTTAATTGAAGCAAATGATGCCGCCATTGTTGATGCGTCCGATATGGTGATCATGCCAGGGCTTGTGGATACACATCGTCATGTGTGGCAGTCTGTCATCAGAGGCATAGGCACAGATTGGTCTTTGCAGACATATTTGAGCAAAATCTATTATGGGAACTATGGTGCGATGAGACGCCCATCTGACGATCGAATTGCGAATTATTTAGGGGCATTAGAGGCGTTAGATGCCGGAGTGACCACATTTCTAGACTGGACGATGATCAATTCAATGGATCATACAGAAGAACTCATCGGAGGGTTGAAAGATGCGGGCATTCGAGCTGTTTTTGCTTTCGGTTCCTCTGGAGATGCTGAGTATTGGGATAGGGGGAGCACGCTCACCAATATGGAGGACGCAGCACGCGTGAAAAAAGCACATTTTCAATCATCAGATCAGCTTTTGACAATGGGGCTTGCGATTCGTGGACCAGAGTTTTCTTCATGGGAAACTTCAGTATTTGAAATTGAAACAGCCCGGTCGCTAGATGCTCTATGCAGTATGCACATTGGCTTTGGGAACTGGGGAGCGGAGGATCGTTCGATTGAGCTGCTTCACAAAGCAGGGTTACTTGGACCTGACCTCAACATGGTGCATATCAATGCAATCGATGCGGATCAAATGAAGATGCTGGCAGATAGCGGAAGCTCCATATCCATTACACCTGAAATTGAGATGATGATGGGTCACGGTTATCCTGTCACAGGGCTTGCGATCGAACAAGGTGTTCTTCCAACGCTCGGTGTAGACGTGGTCACAGCGACAGGCGGTGATTTGTTTGCTCAAATGAAATTCGGGCTTCAGGCAGAGCGTGCGATCCAAAATCAATCATTGCTGATGGAGGGCATCATGCCAGGACCTGAACTTGGGATTTCTGCTCATCAAATGCTTGAAGCTGCGACGATCAATGGAGCTCGTGCATTACAGCTTGATCATAAAATTGGCTCGCTCACACCTGGAAAAGAAGCTGATTTCATTCTGATCGACCGGACAAGCATGAATCTTCTGCCGATGACAGACCCTGCTGGAGCGGTTGTCCAAACGGCACATCCTTCAAATGTTGATTCTGTCTATGTGGCTGGAAAAGCAGTGAAACGAAACGGAAAGCTTGTCGGTGTGAACCTAGAAGAGGTCAAACGGAAAGCTTATGCGGCAAGAGATCATATTCTATCGCATAAGTTTGAATCAACTCCATCATAAACAAACATATCCCCATAGGCAACTGCCTATGGGGAATAAATTACAAGGATTCTTTAATGACCTTTTTGTAATACTGGACAGATAGGAATCCGAAGATAGAATATAAAACCGTATAAATCGACATGACGATGAGCATTGGTGTCCACAGTTCACCGCCGAATAAAAACCAGCCTGACTGTATTGCAAAGTAGCTGTGCAGTAATCCGATGATGAGCGGAATCCCAAAGTTAAATAGCTGTTTGAGCCGAATGCCTTTTAATAGATCTTTCTCTGTAAAGCCAAGCTTACGTAAGATCGTGTACGAGCTTTGTTCCTCTTCACTTTCATTCATCTGTTTGAAGTATAAAATACAGCCTGATGTGACAAGGAAGCTTAGGCCTAAAAATCCGAGGACAAACATCATCAGTCCCATTGTTTGTTTCTGCTGCTGAGCTGAAGCTAATTGAGACATGCTGTCATCACCTAGTTTTAAAGAGGTAAACACATCATTGGCTTGTTCAAGGTTTTGATCATCTTTTATATTGACCGCGTTATATTGGTTATTCTCAAGCTGCAGTTTAGGATCTTTCTGCTGGTCAAGCTGCTCAAAGACACTTTGACTTACGATGGCAACAGGCAGACCGCCAAAAGTGAACTTGTAAGAAATGATGTAATCTTTTTTCATATCAATGACTTTTAAATCAAGCGGTTGCTTGATAAGAAGTTTCACATCACCCGAGCTTTGAATCGGCATGAATTTCTTCAATAAATCACTGTAGCCGCTTAAGATGACTTCGTTGTTTTCAACATGAATATGAGGTGCATTTTTCTCACTGATCACAGGCAGTGTCAAGACTCCTGGATCCTTCTTCAAACTTTGTAATTCCGAATCCATGATCTTCTTTGCGTCAAAATCCGCTTGAATGACCTTGAACTGCTTTTTTTCATATGCAATATGCTTGTCTGAAAGTGCACGAGTGAAGGTGGCTGCTTCCTTTTCAGAGCCCATGACAAAATGTGATGGAATCTGTTGTTCAGCCGTTTTTTCTGCTGAGTAATAGGAAATGTAGCTTAAAGATAACAACCCGATCGCAAGAGCAGATACGGTTGTAATAATCGTTAAAAGCAGTGCACTTGATTTTAACCGGAACATAATAGATGACAAAGACAGGACTTCATGAATGGCGAGATAGCCATTTTTTCTTTTCCGTACAATATTGGCAATGAAAGAAACAGAGCCTTTATAAAAAAGAAAGGTACCGATAATGACAGAGGCTAGAATATAAATCATGGCTGAAAATAACTCAAGCATGGACGTATATGAGCCGCTAAAAAGCTGAGAAGAAATATAATAGCCTGAGCCGATCAAGACAATACCGAAAACCCCAATGATGATTTCAAACACAGAGATTTTTTTCACACGCTGCTCTGTAGAAGACGTGGTTCTAAACAAAGATAAAATCGTCTGTCTATTAATAAACCATCTATTTCTTAACATAATTAATCCATAGATGATGAAAAAGACGATGAGTGTCTGCAAAAGGGCCATGCCTGAAAAATGCAGGTTGGCGATGGCATTCACGCCGGTTACTTTAAATAACACCATCAGCATGAGCTTTGAACCGATAAATCCAGCTATGATGCCAACAGCCATTGAGAACACGTAGAGGATAAAATTTTCTGCATTGAGCAGTTTGGCAATTTTTTGTTTCGTCATGCCAATGAGCTGCAGGAGACCTATTTCTTTCCCTCGGCGTTTAATAAAAATGCTGTTCGCATATAACAGGAAGATGCCGACGATGGCAATGAGCAGGACCGAAGCGGCTTTAATCGACGCACCGCCCTTAATGGACCCTTTTACATCATCAAGTGCTGGTGAGTACTGCAAGGTGACAAAAGAAAAGTAGAGCGCCACACTAAATACAAGAGCGAACACGTATAAGTAGTAATTTTTCAAATTTTTCTTCAGGTTTCGGAAGACGAGCTGATTAATGTTCATGCTTCACACCGCCTAAGACACCTTGCGTTTTCATAATATCCTCGAAAAACATCTTTCTCTCTAAAGCACCTTTATTTAACTGAGTATAGATTTGCCCGTCCTTGATAAAAATGACGCGTCTTGAATAGCTGGCTGCGACAGGATCATGTGTCACCATGACAATGGTTGCTTTTCGTTTTTGATTGAAATCTTGCAGCTTATTGAGTAAATCAGATGCAGATTTGGAATCAAGCGCTCCAGTAGGTTCATCTGCGAAAATCAGACTCGGCTCATGAATGAAGGCACGGACCGCTGATGTCCGCTGCTTTTGTCCACCAGAGAGTTCATTCGGGTATTTGTCTCTTAGTTCATAGATACCCATGTCCTCCGCAAGCTGTTGAAAACGTTCGAAAGCTTCTTTCTTCGGCGTTTTGGAGATAGATAATGGCAAGAGGATGTTCTCTTTGACCGTGAGTGTATCAAGTAAGTTATAATCCTGAAAAACAAAGCCAAGCTGCTTTTTTCTGAATTCTGCGAGCTGCTGATCCTTCATTTGCGTCATCTCAGCATCTGCGATACGAATGGATCCGCTGGACACATGATCGATCGAGGACAATACGTTCAGAAGGGTTGTTTTCCCCGAGCCTGATGGCCCCATGATGCTTACGAATTCTCCGGCTTCAATGGTCAAGTCAATGCCACTCAGCACCTCTTGTTTGTTGAATTTATTTCCGTAGCTTTTATATATTTTGCGAGCTTCTAAAATGTTCATTTGTCGATCCCCTTTTCTATTTAATTGATACCTCTAGTATAAAAAGAAGCCCGCCGCTTTTCCTTCGATTTGGCGAACAAAACAGACGAGCATGTGACATTGTTGTCACATGCTCGCAATATGCACAAAATCATTCTTTTTCGGAAAAATGAAGGTGAAGGTTGTGCCTTGATCTATCGTGGAGTTGACCTCGATCTTGATATGAAGAGCGTCTGCTCCTTTTTTTGTTAAATAGAGTCCCATTCCTGTTGAGGCTGTGTCATTGTGATGTCTTGTTGAGGTAAAGCCTTTTTCAAAAATACGTGGAATGTCTCTTGGGTCAATTCCTCTGCCTTGATCTGTAATCGTCAGCATCACTTGGTCATCCATTTTCTTGCTTTCAATGGCAATATCGGACGAATGACTGTACTTGACTGCATTTGTGAGTACCTGCCTGATCATAAAGGATAACCATTTTGTATCACTTAATACGTGACGTTCTTCTAGCGTGATTTCAAAGCCGATTCCTTTTTGCATGCACCATGATTGGAGCGCTTTGATTTCCTTCGCTATGATGCTTTGCAGGTCCAGCTGTTCAATAAATAAATCATTTTCGATATGACGTATTCTGCTTTGATGCAGCTGGGCATCGAGTAATAAATGAATTCTGAGCCATTCGTACGTCATATTCGATTTCAGCGGCTGTTCTGTTAAACGGTCAATCATTAAGTGCATCGCTGTGAGAGGTGTTTTCACTTCATGTATCCATGAGAGCAATTCATCCTTCTCTTCTTCAAGGGCGATTTGCTGCTCTGCTGCCATTAGCCTGTAGCGGGCAATTTGCTCAGACGTCGCATCATGTACAAGCTGTTCAAATGGGGAAGATGGAGTGAGCCGCATTTGATGATCAATATGATCGTCCCATTCTTTCAGACGCTCATAATACGCCGTTTCTTTACGGTATCGGAAAAAGAGAAAGACGATCATGAAAAACGTAGATAATAACACAATATAAAAAAGCGACGCCATTGGAATGGTCGTATCCAAATAAGCAACAAACAGAATGAGGAGCTGCAAACCAAGAAAGAACAGGATCCAGCTTCTTCGTTCTTTTAAAAATGCTTGCAGCATCATTGATCATCCTTTTCTTTTGCAAGATAGCCTTGGCCCACTTTTGTTTCAATGTAGGTGCCAAGGGAGATCTCATCTAGTTTTTTTCTAAGGCGATTGACGTTTACGGTCAGTGTGTTGTCACTGACAAACCGTTCATCCTCCCACAATGCTTGAATGAGTGATTCACGGCTGACAATATGATTTTTATGCTGAATCAATTCCTTAAGAATAAACAGTTCATTTTTTGTTAATTCCACTTCACCGTGGTCATTTGTGACGGTGTTTTTTTCTAGATCAATCGTAGCGCCGCACCATACCTTTAGGCTAGCCGGTTCTGCATTATAATCATGCACGCGGCGAAGAACAGCACTGACTTTGGCAATGAGCACGTCAAAGTGAAAGGGCTTTTGTACAAAATCATCGGCACCGAGCTGCATTGACATGACCATATCAGCAGGATGGTCACGAGAGGAGAGGAAGATGATTGGTACATTTGAATGATGCCGAATCATCCGGCACCAATGAAAGCCATCGTATTTTGGCAGCTGTATATCAATAATGACGAGATCAGGCTGAACAGAAGTGAATTCCTGCATAACCTGTTGAAAATCGTGAATCCCATAAACATCATAGGACCAGTTGACTAGACGTTCTTTGATTTCTTGGAAGAGGGTTGTATCGTCCTCAATGAGTAGAATTTTAAACAAAACCAGCACCACACTTTTTGTATTCGCTTGTATGTCATTGTAGCGGAAAAAAGATGCTGCCGCTAGAAGCAGATAAGAAAAAAGCAAGGGAAGGGGTCCCTTGCTTCTGTTTATTTACCTAAAAAGTGCTTTTTAAAGAATGATAGTTGATACTCGAGTGTGAGCGGATCATTAAAATAGAATTCTTCTGCATTTGCCACATACACACGATGTTTTTTCACAGCTGGTATGGACTTGTAAATTTCACTGTTTTGATAGGAATTGTCCATTTCGCTGTTTTTACTAATGATCATATAGTCTCCAGCAAATTCAGGGATGACCTCTTGCGAAACTGCATAGTAGCCAGCTTTTAATGCTTTTTCTTTTACTTTTTCAGGCATTTTTAGTTTCATTTCTTGGTAGAGAATTTCTGTGCCGCGGCCCCATGCATCTCCAAACACGTAAAGATCTTTTGTGCCGCTTTCAAATACAGAAACCGTCGCATCCTTACCGATTTTTGCTTTGATTTCTTTTCCAGCTTCAGCTGCGCGTTTTTTAAAATCTTTTACCCATGATTTGGCTTCTTTTTCTTTGTTTAATACTTTTCCAATTTCAATATGCTGCTGAAGGTAATCGACTTTGTTATACGTAAACAAGACGGTTGGTGCGATTTTTTTTAGTTTTTCTACATTTTTTGTATTGCTTAAGCCAATGATGACATCAGGCTTTAGCTTCATGATTTTTTCCACATTCTCATCCGACACTTCTTCCACATTTTTTAATTCCTTTTGGAAGCGTGGGTTCTTTTTTGACCAAGAGTCGACGCCGACCAGGTTCACACCAAGTGACTTGACATTACCTGTGTAGGAACCAAGTACAACGACACGTTTTGGATGCGCTGGCAGCTTCACAGGGCCATTTTCAGATTCATATGTAATCTTGTCTGATGATGTTGATTGATTTCCTTTATTTGAGGAAGAGCTGCTGCTATTGCCACATGCGCTCAATGCAAGTACAAAGATGAGCATCAGAGGGAACAATATTTTCTTCATGAATGTAGACTCCTTTGAAATCGGCACATTAGCCGGGTATTTGATTGTATGAGTGATAATGATAATTATTATCACTTGGATATCATATCATAGAAGTACGGTCTATTGTCAATTACATTTTGATAGTTGGTGATAAAAAATAGGAGGGGAGATTTTTGGTAGAAAAAAAAGATCAAGGCACCGTATGACCTGATCTTTTTTTATTTAAACCAGCCTTTTTCTTTAGAGCGTGTGATAGCCTCAATACGGTTTTTGACTTCTAGTTTATCTAAAATAATGGAAATGTAGTTACGGACAGTGCCGCTTTTAATGCTGAGTTCCTTTGCGATCTCTTTCGTGTTTTTGCCGTCTGCGACGAGTTCAAGGACGGATTTTTCTCGTTGGGTTAAAGGATTTTCGTCGCTATATAAGTCTTCCATTAATTCAGGGGCGTATACCTTTTTTCCTTTCATCACGCTGCGAATGGCACTTGCCAGATCTTCGCTTGGGCTGTCTTTCAGCATATAGCCGCTAACGCCAGCTTTCAGCGCCCTTTGGAAATATCCAGAACGGGCAAAGGTCGTTAAAATGATGATTCTCACATCTGATTCCTTGAGTTCTTCGGCTGCATCCAGTCCCGTTTTCCCTGGCATTTCAATATCCATTAAACAAATATCAACGGGGTGTTTTTTAGCAAAATCAATGGCGTCCTGGCCGTTTGTGCCTTTTCCAACAACCGTCATATCATCTTCTAAATCAAGTAGTGAACCGAGTGCACCAAGCAGCATTTGCTGATCCTCTGCGATAAAGATGTTGATCATTTCATCCCCTCCTTGTCTTTTGCTGCTGAATCATTTGGAATGCTCATGATCAGCTTTGTTCCGTTCTTTGTCTCAATACGCAGGCGCCCATTTGCAAATTCCAATCTTTCTCTAATTCCTAAAAGGCCATGACCCTTCGTTTGAGAGGGAGGATAATCGCCTTTAAATGTCCCGTTATCCTCAACGGTAATGATGGCTTCCTTTGATTTTTGATGAATAGTGATTTTGCAGACGGTCGCATTACTATGTTTGACGACATTTGTCACAGCCTCTTTGATGCACATGCTCACAATGTTTTCGTTAAGAAGAGAGATGTGTTTTGGCGCTTCCTTTTCATCATAGATCAATTCAATTCCAGCTGCTTCGAGAATTTGCTCAATGTTCGACAGTTCATCCTTGATCCGAATACCTTTCATGGAGGAAACAATTTTCCGCACTTCATTGAGAGACGTTCTGGCTGTTTGCTGGACGCTTTTCAGCTCGGCGCGTGCCTGCTCTGGGTCTTTATAAACCAGTTTTCGGGCAAGATCACTCTTTAAACCGATGAGGGAAAGCTTTTGTCCAAGGGTATCATGCAGATCACGTGCAATGCGCTGCCTTTCTTCAATTTTTACAAGGTCAGCAATACGTTCATTGGCATCTTCTAATTTCTCTTCGAGCCGTTCACGTTCCTTCCTGCTTCGAATGCTGAGAGGGAGGAGAATGGCACTAATGAGTGTAATGAGAACCAAGGGAATTTGCGTGAGAAACCAGCCCTTTTTTAAGATCAGACTGAAGTTTACCGCAATGGCGGCGCTCCCGACATGAATATAGTATAAGATATAGAAAGGTACTTTTCTTTTAATATGCCCATTGAAATAGGCGATGCAAAAAGCGAAATAAATGTAGCTGTAGAGTATGACATAGCCAGTAGAAATCGCAATCAAGAGAAGGCCTAATACATATAAAGACCAGCCTTTTGCGATAAAGGCAAAACGATAGACAGCGAAAAAGACAACGTTCAAAATAATGCCGATCACAATGCCTAAAGTCGAAGGAGCCTTAATGATAAAATAAAAGGGAAGGATGAAAAAAATGGCCCATATATACGGGGATATCCCATGCAATTTTTGAATTTTAAGTTGTTTTTTCATCCGTGAATCACCTTTTCCATTTTTTCATTCTTTTTCACTACTTTAACAAATTGAACACGTTATCGCATCCTGTAAATACCAACAAGCTCCTTCTATTGTAAGAAAGAGCTTGCGTCGTTTATGCATTCTTCTTGAGAATGTCTCCTTTGATGACAGGTGTGCTTCTCGTCTGACGTGCTTCTTTAAAGGTAACGAATGCTTTCGTTTCTTCATCCCAAAGTCTAAATTTCATTGACTCGATACTTGTTTTTAAAGTGATGGTTGGAACATTTTGAAGCGGCTCACTATGCTCATGTGCATGCTCCAAGTGATAATTTGGTACCCTCGGACTTAAATGATGGACATGGTGATAACCGATATTACCTGTTAACCACTGAAGAAGCTTTGGCAATTTGTAAAAAGAACTGCCTTCTACAGCTGCCTGCACATAATTCCAATTCTCATCTGCTTCAAAGTAAGAATCCTCAAACGTATGCTGCACATAAAACAGCCATACACCGATTGATCCAGAAATCAGAAAGATTGGACCTTGGACAAGTAACAAACCTTCCCAGCCAAAAAGGAGATAGGTAGCTCCTGCCAATAAAACAATTGATATGTTTGTGAAATACGTGTTCCAACGCTCTTTTTTACGAGCATTTTTGACGTTGAAACGGTTTTGAAACAGGAAAACAAAGATCGGTCCTAAAATAAACATGACAAAAGGATTGCGATAAAATCTGTAGCGGAATTTCGTCCAAGCTGATGCTTCTTGATATTCTTTGACTGTCAGGAGCCAAATGTCGCCAGTACCTCGTTTGTCTAGATTACTGCTTGTGGCATGGTGAATTGAATGATCTCTTTGCCATTGAAGATAAGGGAAAAGGGTGAGTACACCCGTTATGAAACCAAACAGGTGATTCAGTGGCTTCTGTCTGAAAAAGGATTGATGGCAGCAGTCGTGAAAAATAATAAAGACACGTACTAAAAAACCAGCTGCAATAACCGCAAAGAAGAGGGTTAAAAGATAGGAGATGTTCAGGCTATAATAGGCAAGAAACCAAAGCCCCAAAAATGGAATAAATGTATTAAGGAGTTGCATGATACTTTTTTTTGAATCAGCACCAGAAAATTGACCAACTTGTTTTCTTAAAGTCGCTTGCTTCTGTGTGTTTGTTGAAGTCGTCATGAACGTTCAAGTCCTTTCCGTTTCTTTCTACTTCAAAGTATAGAAGGAAAGGTGTCATGCTCATAGTAGCACCCATCATGTATTCGATATGACATTTGTCATGTTGATTGCAGGAAAGGCTGACGGTATCAAGGTTTGTAAGCTTATTTTATTTTAAATAAAAAAGTAAAGGCGATTAGCCTTCACTTTTTATGAACGTGCTTCATGAACTTTTAATTGCTTGCCTTTAATGGTTGTGTGGCGCATGGCATTCAGCACAAGAGGGCCTTTACCGTTTAAAATATCGACATATGTTTTTGTATCTTGAATGGTAATAATCCCAATGTCATCAAAGGCAACGCCTTCTATTTTGGCAATGGTCCCAACGAAATCAACAGCCCGCAGCTTCTTTTTCTTCCCGCCGTTAAAATAAAGCTTCATTATATCCTTTTCAACGCCTGCCTGTTTATTTTCCTTTTGAATCGGCGTTTCAATCTTTTCTTCAAAGCGTTCTACATGCTGCTCTGCGTCTTCCTTTGTTGGGTATGGCTGCGTCTTGAAATCAATACCTGCTTCCTGCTTTAATTCATCAATCAGAGGCTTTGCATTATTGGTCATAAACGCAATGGTTTTTCCGCTTTTTCCCGCTCTGCCTGTTCTTCCTGTTCGGTGAATATAGCGCTCTTTTTCATAGGGGAGGTCATAATGAATCACATGTGTCATATCACTGACATCAATGCCCCGGGCTGCTATATCGGTTGCGATCAAATAACGGAATTCGCCGTTTTTGAATTCATCCATGACAGCGAAGCGGTCTTCTTGTCTCATGCCTCCATGAATTTTGTCACAAGGCACATCCCATTCATCCAGCTTCATCGTGAGTTCATTCACTCGGTCCTGTGTATTACAGAAAATAATGCAGCTATCTGGATTTTCAATGACGATCGTACGCTGAAGAAGAGAGAATTTCGCTTCTTCTTCCGTTTCAATCACGGTGTGGGTGATTTGTGGTACAGACGTTTCCGCGCGTGCTATTTCAATTACTTTTGGTGATTGTAGAAACTGTTCACTTAATTTCTTCATCTCATCAGACATGGTCGCTGAAAAGAGCATTGACATGCGCTTTGGTGGCAGATACTGAATAATAGAAGAGACTTGATCAATAAATCCCATGTTCAGCATTTCATCCGCTTCATCTAACACGAAAAATTTAAGGTTTTCTAAGGAAAGAGTACCTTTCTCAAGGTGATCTAAGACTCGTCCTGGTGTTCCGCACACAATGTGGTTTTTTTGTGCAAGCTCTACTTTTTGAGCTTGGAAAGGGGCTTTTCCATAAATGGCAGTGGCTTTGATTCGTTTCAATCGTCCAAGGCTTGTGAGATCCTGTTTGACCTGCATGGCGAGTTCTCGCGTTGGAACGAGGATAAGGGCTTGAGGTTTATTTTCAGCCCAATCGACCATTTCACAAATCGGGAGACCATAGGCTGCGGTCTTGCCGCTGCCAGTCTGAGATTTGACAATCAAATCCTGCCTTGAAAAAGCAACGGATAATGTCTCGTGCTGAACAGGTGTAGGTGTATGGAAGTGAAGTGCTTTTAGCGCTTGTTTTAAATCATCGCTTAATGGATATTGATCAAATTGTTGTAATGTCATCGAGTTCTCCTTTTCGTACATTCATACTTGTGACATCATACCATAATCATGACCGGGAATGAAAAAACATGAAAAAAAGCCCCATAAAGGAGCTTTTTTGATTAAAGGAATCTGCGTTTTACTTTTTCCCAGTAGGAGTTGTCTTTTAATTTCACCGTTTTAATGACTTTTCCTGAAAGGCCGATGTCAATTTGTTTGACATGTTTCGTGCCAAGCGCTTCGTTATCAAGCCCGATAATCGGATGGTCGTTACCGTCCTGCACAACCTTCAGCGTTAGCTTGCGGTCACTGCTTAAGATGAAAGGAGCACCCAGTGTACGATACGAGTTGTTGTTTAGAGATGCGAGCTCTGTGACTTGCATACAAGGGAGCATCGGATCAACCACTGCGCCATTTACCGATTTGTTGTAGGCTGTTGAGCCAGTCGGAGTAGAAATAATCATTCCGTCTCCTCTAAATGTTTCAAAGTGGAAATCATCTATATACACATCGATCACAAATGTTTTAATAATGCTTGAGCGGATCGACAGTTCATTTAAGCAATGGAACTGGTTTGTACTGTCAACGCTTACATCAATGATCGGATATTTTCTCACTTCAATCTGTTCAGTGTTCATGGCATCAATCATTTTATCAAAATGTTCTAATGAAAAATCGCAGTATAGATGCGAATTCTCTGTTTTTGATACCCCTACATACAGGCAGTCATCCCGGAAATTCGTTTTACGGACTGCTTGAAGAAATGTGCCATCTCCGCCAATTGAAGCAATAATATGGGCATCCTCTGCACGCTTGACGACTTGAAAGCCTTGATCGGTAGCGAGCTTCTCCAGAGAAGAAATGTGTCCATCCAATTCATGATCTTTTTTGTAAAAGAAAAATACATTGCGACGATTGTCTGTCATTGACGTTCTCCCCTTCGTTGTCAAAAGTAGATTTAGAGTAATAAAGGGCTTACATATGAAGCCTTGCTCACATTTTACACTTTTTTCATATGAAAGTAAAAACATTAGAAAAACCTTCATGATGGTGGCATTCATTTTTAGAAATGAGTCAATGTAAGGGATTTGAAAAGGGCAGAATTTGAGCATAATTGAATAGCTGTTTTCTCATGAAAGAGTGGATTAGGTGTTTCGTTGTGGTGAAGCTCTAGCCTATTAGATGCAGAGAGAGGAGAAAAAAGCCAATTTTTCGTCATGCGTATCACTTGGCAGACGATGTAAAGTTGATCGTGAATAAAGAGAGGTGCTATCATATGATGAAATGAAATGTAAAAAAACCACAATTCCTGTGAAACATTTCATGTGAATATTCGTATCAATGAAGAGAGACAAAAAGGAGGAGAAAAAGATGAATGCGAAAAGATGGGTAGCGTTAATCATTGCACTTGGAGTTTTCGGATTTTCAATTGTGATTAGTGTCACGACGGCTTTGTATGAAAGCTTCAATGACAATAAAATGAGCTATCAATTTGGGGATGAAATAGAAGAAAAGGTACTAGAGGATGGAAGTGGTGCTGGAAAAATAGCGGTTCTTGAGATTAATGGAACCATTCAAGATAATGGCGGCGCATCAAGTCTATTAGGCGGAGAAGGTTACGATCATCGTGCATTTCTTAAGGAACTAGAAAAAGCGAAAGATGATGCTTCAGTAAAAGGTGTACTGCTGCGCGTCAACTCTCCTGGCGGCGGTGTCTATGAAAGTGCAGAAATACATAAAAAATTAGAAGAAGTGAAAAAAGCGAAGAAGCCGATTTACGTCTCCATGGGCTCAATGGCAGCTTCTGGCGGTTACTACGTATCAACTCCAGCCAAGAAAATCTTTGCTTCACCTGAAACATTAACAGGATCGTTAGGTGTGATCATGCAAAGCTTGAACTATTCAAAGCTGGCAGATAATTTAGGTATTAAATACGAAACAATTAAGAGCGGAAAATTCAAAGACATCATGTCGCCAAATCGTGACATGACAAAAGATGAGCGCGACATCATGCAAAGCATGGTCGATAACTCGTATGAAGGATTTGTCAAAGTCATCTCTGAAGGACGCGGCATGTCAAAACAGAACGTCAAGAAAATTGCTGACGGCCGGGTCTATGACGGAACACAGGCGAAATCCAACGGATTAGTCGATGAGCTTGGATATTATGAAGATGCAATTAAAGCAATGAAGAAAAATGAAAAAGGGTTAAAAGGAGCGACAGTGATCAGCTATTCTCAAAGCTTTGGCTGGAACTCTCTCTTCAATATGAGTGCAAGCAAACTTTTTAAAAGCATCACAAAAGAGATCGTCGATTTAAACCGGATCATGCATAAATTCTTCATTCACATGAGAATTGTATCGTTTCACTGGTCAACATGGATCGGCTTTCATGACGCCGCTTTAACAGGTGTAGCAGCCGGCGGGGTGTGGTCAGTGAAAGGAGCACTGCTTGCCTTTATGCAGGAGCATCTCACCTTTAAGCATAAACCGGTATATGAAGTCATTCCTGCCTTTCAGCACAATGTGTCACAAACCCAGTTTACAT
This sequence comes from Bacillus sp. FSL M8-0266, assembly GCF_038613425.1. NCBI lineage: Bacteria > Bacillati > Bacillota > Bacilli > Caryophanales > Bacillaceae > Bacillus > Bacillus sp. FSL M8-0266. Next base: position 2,706,952 of record NZ_CP152015.1, on the reverse strand, counting down.
GTATAGCTTATTTTCGTATTGGACATGCTATGCTTGCAGCCATTCGTTTACTTGTCCATTGGTTAAAAGGAAGAAAGGCGAGAAAAAGTGCCTCTCTTCAAGCAACGAAGAATGAATCATCTGTTTAAGGAGGAACCCGAAAATGGCAGATCATCCAATCCAAGGTCTTATGAAGACAGCGATGGAAAACTTAAAAGAAATGATAGATGTGAATACGATCATCGGCGATCCAGTCGAAACACCTGACGGCAGTGTCATCCTTACTGTATCGAAGGTTGGTTTTGGATTTGCAGCAGGCGGCAGTGAATTTAACGGGAACCAAAAGAAAGAAAAACGTTCTGATGATCAAGAACGAAAAGAACCGAGACTCCCATTTGGCGGAGGAAGCGGCGGAGGTGTGTCTATTACACCAATCGCCTTCTTAATTGTCGGAACAAACGGCGTTCGAATGCTTCATTTGGATGAACATACACATCTGCTTGATAAAATATTGGATTCTGCTCCTCAAGCAATTGAACGTCTTCAGCACATGTTTAAGAAGGATGAACGGGAGAACCGTCATAAAGAACGAAAACTAGATGACATAGACCTTTAAAAAGTTAGCTGCGCTGCAGTTAACTTTTTTTTCAAAAGCGAAGATTAGGCTTTGCAGTTTTTTGCTTTCTCTACTATGATAGAACCATACATTTGATAAGGGAGGAATTGTTTTGGCATCGATCACATTTAAAGGGAGTTCTGTCACGCTTGTAGGAAATGAAGTAAAAGTAGGCGAGCAGGCTCCGGATTTCACGGTATTAACGAACTCACTAGGGGAAGTTTCACTTTCTGATTTAACAGGAAAAGTGACGATCATCTCAGTGATTCCTTCTATTGATACAGGTGTGTGTGACGCACAAACAAGACGTTTCAATGAAGAGGCAGCCGGTTTAGGTCCGGTCAATATCTATACAATTAGTGCAGACCTTCCATTTGCACAAGCACGCTGGTGCGGAGCAAACGGAATTGAAAATGTCGAAACATTATCTGATCACAGAGATATGTCATTTGGTGAAGCATTCGGTGTATATATGAAAGAATTGCGTTTATTGGCGCGTGCAGTTTTCGTATTAGACCCTAATGGGAAAGTGGTTTACACTGAATACGTAAGCGAAGCAACGAATCACCCAAATTATGAAAAAGCCATTGAAGCTGCAAAATCACTGTTATAAAAGCAGCATCGACAAGAGCTCCGGCTTCATACTGGGGCTCTTTTCAATGAGAACATATAGCTTTTAACAAAGCGAGGAGAGAAAAGCATTGCAGAAAGATCAAGTAAGTACGATTTTCGAGCTGCTCGATACAGCTTCTATTCGATTAAAAAAGGATCAAAGCATTTCCTATATTGAGGCATTAGCTGAAGCAGGAGAAGCCTTTTTCCAAGCAAATGATCGAGACGGTTTACTAAAGGATGTAATAGAGAAAGCAGATTTTGCTTCTTATGATCATGAGCAGATTCGTAAAGCGTTTCAGCTCGCCGTATTGAAAGGACAAAAGGATATTTCCCATCCAAATCGTCAGATGACCCCAGATACGATCGGGCTGTTTGTCAGCTATTTGGTGAATAAATTTTTAGAAGGTCAAAAAGAGCTAGTTGTCTTTGATCCAGCAGCAGGGACAGGGAACTTACTGCTTGCTGTCTTAAATAATCTGACTGCAGAAACAAAGCGCGGTTTTGCGTCTGAAATTGATGATGTACTCATTAAAATTGCATGGGCACAGGCGAACTTGGAAGAGAAGGAAGTCGAGCTTTTCCATCAAGACAGTCTTGAGCCGCTTTTGATCTCTCCAGTAGATGTCACTGTATGCAGTCTGCCAGTTGGTTATTATCCAAATGATGAGCGTGCAGCAGACTATGAATTAAAGGCAAAAGAAGGACATGCATTTGCGCATTATTTATTTATTGAACAAAGCCTTCGTTACACGAAAGAAGGCGGCTTCCTATTCTTCATCATTCCAAACGATTTGTTTGAAGGAAAAGAAAGCGTGCAATTAAAGGACTTTATCAAAGATCAGGCATATATGAATGCATTAATTCAGCTGCCGGTCTCCATGTTCAAGGACAAAAAGCACGTCAAAAGCTTGTTTGTGATGCAAAAGAAAAAGGAAGGCTTGGAAGCACCAAAACGGATGCTGTTTGCCAATCTGCCGTCTTTCTCACAAAAAGAATCAATGGTGGGTGTAATGAGAAAATTAGACCAATGGTTTATAGAAGAAAAAGAAACGAAAGAATAGCCAGAGTGATGTCTGGCTTTTTTATTATTCAGAAAATAACGACTTATCGATGTAAGCGATAACAGTTCGAAGGTGCACTTGAAATGCAAAGTTTTCAATGTTTAAATGAAAAAGTCAGATATTTTTCGGACTAATCGTTAAACTATAAAAGACCCGTCAAACAGGTTGAATATAGCACCGGAAAAAACGTGAAACCTTATATAACAACTGAGTAAAAGGAGCGACAAGAATGTCTAAAATTATTGCAATCAACGCAGGAAGCTCATCTCTTAAATTCCAATTGTTCGACATGCCAGAAGAAACCGTTTTAACAAAAGGTCTTGTTGAAAGAATCGGAATGGACAACAGTATCTTCACGATTTCTGTAGATGGAGAAAAGAAAACAGAAGTCACAGATATTCCAGATCATGCAGTAGCGGTTAAAATGCTGCTTGAAAAACTAATTGAATTTAACATCATAAAAGACTTTAATGAAATTGATGGTGTAGGACACCGTGTTGTTCACGGCGGAGAGAAATTCAGCGACTCTGTTCTTTTAACTGATGAAGTCATCAATGACATTGATAAGCTTTCAGAGCTAGCACCACTGCACAACCCTGCAAACGTTGTAGGAATCAAAGCATTCAAACAAATTCTGCCTGACGTACCAGCGATTGCTGTGTTCGATACAGCCTTCCACCAAACAATGCCAGAGCAGTCTTACCTATACAGCCTTCCGTACGACTACTATAAAAACTTTGGTATTCGTAAATACGGATTCCACGGGACAAGCCATAAGTTCGTAACAGAGCGTGCATCAGAGCTCTTAGGCCGTCCTCTTGAAGAGCTTCGTTTGATCTCTTGTCACCTTGGAAATGGTGCGAGTATCGCAGCAGTTGAAGGCGGAAAATCAATCGATACTTCAATGGGCTTCACGCCGCTTGCGGGTGTTGCAATGGGTACACGTTCAGGTAACATTGACCCTGCCCTTATTCCATTTATTATGGAGAAAACAGGACATACAGCTGAAGAAGTACTTTCTACTTTGAATAAGAAGAGTGGTCTTTTAGGTGTGTCTGGTCTATCAAGTGACCTTCGTGATATTGAAGAAGCAACAGAAGAAGGAAACGACCGTGCAGAAGTAGCTCTTGATATTTTTGCAAGCCGTATTCATAAATACATCGGTTCTTATGCAGCGAGAATGAATGGCGTAGATGCGATCATCTTCACAGCTGGAATCGGTGAAAACAGTTCAGAAGTAAGAGCACGTGTCCTTCGTGGTCTTGAATTCATGGGCGTTTACTGGGATCCTTCTCTTAACAACATGAGAGGCGAAGAAGCATTCATCAGCTACCCGCACTCTCCTGTGAAAGTCATCGTCATTCCAACGAACGAAGAAGTCATGATTGCAAGAGACGTTATGCGCTTAGCATAATCAAAATGAAGAAGCTCTTTTCCAATAAGGAAAAGAGCTCAGATTGTTGACAAAGGGCTAAAATGACTTTTATTTTAGCCCTTTGTCTTCTTTTCAGCGTGATAGAAAACCTTTGCAGTCTAGGAAGGACGAGCACTGGTGCGGAGCGAATTTGTCATTCGTGAGCACCAGCGCACAGGACTGACACCGAATGCGAGGGTTTGTCTACACGCTTAGCTCTTTTCTAATAAGGAAAAGAGCTTTTTTCTGTTAAAAGCAGCATGCTATAATGTTGTCCAATACGAAGCAAAAGGGAGCGGAGCGAAAATGAGCGTGACAGAACATAAACGTGAGGCGAAAACGAGGCTTTATGTGAAAGTCATTACGGTCAGTGATACAAGAACGAAAGAAACAGATAAAAGCGGCCGCTTGATGATTGATTTGCTTAAAGAACAGGGACATCTCATTCTTGCATACGATATTGTAAAAGATGACATTGGAGCGATCCAAGATGCTGTGTTAGAGGGAACAAGCGAACCGAAAATAGATGCCGTCTTGTTAAACGGGGGCACAGGAATTGCCGCAAGGGATGTCACCATTGAAGCGATCACCCCGCTTTTCTCCAAGGAGCTGCCAGGCTTTGGCGAAATCTTCCGCATGCTGAGCTATACAGAAGACATTGGTTCAGCCGCTATCTTGTCCCGGGCAGCGGCTGGGGTCGTCAATCAAAAAGCGGTCTTTGCCACACCAGGCTCTACCGGAGCAGTTCGTTTAGCCATGACAAAACTCATTATTCCTGAGCTTCCTCACGTCTTGCGAGAGCTTGAAAAGGATCAAAAATAGCCCAAAATGACTCTGCCAAGAAAATTTGGCAGAGTTTTTTTCATAAAGGGGTTGAAAAAACAATTTTTCCTTGTTACAGTGTATACATACTAAATGCATGTTTATAAATTAAAACTTATTTTTATGCAAAAAAACATTCACAGAATCAAAACAAGTGAGAGGAGCTTTTCAATCATGTCACAAAATAAAAAAGTCGTATTAGCATATTCCGGAGGTCTTGATACCTCTGTTGCAGTTAAATGGTTACAAGAGCAAGGATACGAAGTCGTTGCTTGCTGCCTGGACGTAGGTGAAGGAAAAGACTTAGCATTCGTTCAACAAAAAGCACTTCAAGTCGGAGCGGTTCAGTCTTACATGATTGACGCAAAAGAAGAATTCGCAGAGGAATTTGCACTAACTGCTTTACAAGCACACACGATGTATGAAGGGAAATATCCGCTTGTATCTGCATTATCTCGTCCACTTATTGCAAAAAAACTAGTGGAAGTCGCAGAAAAAGAAAATGCAGTAGCGGTTGCGCACGGATGTACTGGAAAAGGAAACGACCAAGTCCGTTTTGAAGTATCCATTAAAGCGTTGAATCCAGACCTAGAAGTTCTTGCACCAGTGCGTGAGTGGAAATGGTCTCGTGATGAAGAAATCGATTATGCACAAAAACATGGTATTCCAATTCCGATTAACTTAGACAGCCCATATTCAATCGACCAAAACCTTTGGGGCAGAAGTAACGAGTGCGGCATTTTAGAAGACCCTTGGGCTGCGCCGCCAGAAGGAGCATATGATTTAACGACGCCACTTGAAAAAACACCTGACACACCTGAAATCATTGAAATCACGTTTGAAAAAGGAAAACCAACAGCTATTGATGGTATTCAGTATTCATTATCTGATCTCATCCTTCATTTAAATGAAGTCGCTGGTCAGCATGGGGTTGGCAGAATCGACCACGTTGAAAACCGTCTTGTAGGCATTAAATCTCGTGAAGTGTACGAATGCCCAGGTGCTGTCACACTTCTAAAAGCACATAAAGAGCTTGAAGATTTAACACTAGTGAAAGAAGTCGCACACTTTAAGCCAATCGTTGAACAAAAAATGGCTGAATTAATATACAACGGCTTATGGTTCTCACCTCTTAAAGGAGCACTAGATGCTTTCTTACAAGAAACACAACAGAACGTAACAGGTGTTGTACGTGTGAAACTTTTTAAAGGCCATGCCATTGTAGAAGGACGTAAATCACCATATTCACTTTATGATGAAAATCTAGCAACTTACACAAAAGCAGATGAATTCGATCATGATGCAGCGGTAGGATTTATTAACCTTTGGGGCTTACCAACAAAAGTAAACAGCATCGTGAATAAAAAGGAGCAGGTTAAAGCATGAAAAAGCTTTGGGGAGGCCGATTTCAAAAAACACCAGAAAAATGGGTCGATGAGTTTGGCGCGTCCATTCATTTCGACAAACAATTAGTCAAAGAAGATCTGACCGGCTCCCTTGCTCATGCAAGTATGCTGAATACATGCGGTATCCTGGGCGATGACGAGGCCGCTGCCATTAAAGATGGACTGAATACGCTCTTGAAAAAGGCAGAGGCAGATGAACTCGAATTCTCAGTGGATTATGAGGACATCCATTTAAACCTTGAAAAAATGCTCATTGATGAGATTGGTCCGCTTGGCGGCAAATTGCACACAGCGAGAAGCCGGAATGATCAGGTTGCAACCGATATGCATTTATATTTGAATAACCAAGTAGAGCATATCATTGAACTGATCTCTTCCTTTCAAACAGTGCTAGTGGAAAAAGCAGAACAGCACGTTGAGACGATTTTTCCAGGATATACGCACTTGCAGCGTGCACAGCCTATTTCCTTTGCGCATCATATGCTCGCCTATTTCTGGATGCTAGAGCGTGACAAAGCGCGTTTCCAAGATTCTTTGAAGCGAATTAACGTGTCTCCACTTGGATGCGGGGCGCTAGCAGGAACGACATTCCCGATTGATCGTGAATATACAGCAGAGCTGCTTGGCTTTGATCATATTTACGAAAACAGCCTTGATGGCGTGAGTGATCGGGATTTCATTTTAGAGTTTTTGTCTAATAGCAGCCTTGTCATGATGCACCTCTCGCGTCTTTGTGAGGAAATCATTTTATGGTGCTCTCAAGAATTCAAATTCATTGAGCTTGATGACACATATGCAACGGGCAGCAGCATGATGCCGCAAAAGAAAAATCCGGATATGGCAGAATTGATCCGCGGGAAAACAGGCCGTGTGTATGGCAACCTGATGGGGCTTCTCACCATTATGAAAGGCTTGCCGCTTACGTATAACAAAGACTTGCAAGAAGATAAAGAAGGCATGTTTGATACAGTCAAAACCATTGCTGGCAGCCTGCAAATCTTCACAGGCATGATTCAAACAATGACAGTGAACGAAGATATCATGAAAAAAGCAACAAAAGAAGATTTCTCAAATGCGACCGAAGTGGCAGACTACCTTGCGAAAAAAGGTATGCCATTCCGTGAAGCACACGAAATCGTTGGCAAGCTCGTGTATACATGCATTCAAAAAGGCATCTACTTAAGTGATCTTCCGTTTGAGACATTTATAGAAGCGAGCGATCTTTTTGAAGAAGATATTTACACTGTTCTTGATCCATATGTTGCTGTTGAAAAAAGAACAAGTGCAGGTGGAACTGGATTTAAACAAATTCAACTCGCTTTAGAAAAAGCAAAAGCCTGCCTAGCGTAACTGACCAAAACCATTTGTTTATACGGATGGTTTTTTGTCATGGAAAAAGGAGATTGATCATCATTGGAGAAGTTTGAAAACATACCAGTGTTAAGCTGAAGAGGGAGTGACAGCAGTTCATGAAGAAAACGCTTCAGGCTTTGTTTGACCAGCCCATCGTATCAGTTGAAACGTTAGGAGAACAGTACGACGGACGGGCTAATGATGTGTGGCTGATCTCCTTACAAGACAAAACGGAATATGTGGTGAAATCTCCTGAAATGACAATAGTAGAAAGTGAATTTGTATATGGGATCAACATGATCTATGGAGTAAATGCCCATACAGGACAAGAACATCTCGATCAAATCAATGAAAAGCTGGCTCTGACGAATTCCTTTCATATTCCGGAAGTTGTTCGTAAAGTGAAGAAGGTGGGGAGACATTATGATGTCATGGAAAAAGTAGAAGGAACGCCTTCTATCGTTTTGTTTCGCTACTTCTTGATATCCATGGCTCATGGGATTTGAAAAAGTGGATGAATCACCCTATACTGTTTTACCCGCATTGATAAGGGGTTCATAAGTGCGAAGGGAGCCGGTTTATAGTAAAGTAAAGATAACAAAAGAAACACATGAACTTGCAACCTTTGTTTTAGGAGGAGATTGTGTGCGACACGCATTAATAACAGCGGGTTCTAAGGGACTTGGCAGGAAAGTCACCGAGTCTTTACTGAATATGGGGTATTCTGTGACAGTAAATTATCGAAGTGATGATGAAGCTGTGCGCCAGATGAAAGAAGAATTGCAGCAATATGAAGAGAAGCTTCAATTTGTCCAAGGCGATGTGACAAACAAAGAAGATTTAAAAAATATGGTCGAGCTGGCAGCCGATCGATTTGGACGGATCGATGCCTTGATTAACAATGCCGGACCTTATATTTTTGAACGAAAAAAACTAGCGGATTATTCCGAGGATGAATGGTATCAAATGATGGAAGGCAACCTATCTGCTGTATTCCATTTGTTCCGTATGGTCATCCCAATGATGAGAAAGCAAGGCTTCGGCCGAATTGTCACATATGGCTTTCAAGGCGCAGACCATGCGCCGGGATGGATGCACAGATCAGCCTTCGGAGCAGCAAAAGTGGGGCTGGCGTCACTTACGAAAACCATTGCGATTGAAGAAGCCGAAAATGGCATCACAGCCAATATGGTTTGTCCAGGCAAAATCGTTGGAGACATGAAAGAATCGACAATAGAAGAAGCACGCCAGATGAAAGACGATGAAACGCCGATTGGCAGGTCTGGTACTGGAGAAGATATCGGGCGCATCATTTCCTTTTTATGCGATGACCGCTCTGATCTGATTACAGGAACCGTTATTGAAGCAACAGGTGGTCTTAACGTCATTCACAGACATTAAGTTTTTCAGTTTTTTTATACAGGGAATAGATGAAATGAGATCAAATTCGAAAGGTGGATATACTCACATGAAAGCTACATATCACGGACATTCAGCCGTACACATTGAAACAAACGGATACCATATTTGGATTGATCCATTTTTAAATGGAAATAAGCACACAGATATCAAACCGCAAGATGTCAAAGCGGATGTCATTTTGCTCACGCACGGGCATGGAGATCATGTCGGTGATACCATTGAAATCGCTAAAAACAATGACACGCTCGTTATCGCGCCATTCGAGCTTGCCACTTATTTAAGCTGGCAAGGGGTGAAAACGCACCCGCTTTCTATTGGGGGCGGACGTGAGTTTGAATTTGGTAAAGTGAAGCTCACTCAAGCGTTCCATGGTTCTGCTATCATTGATGAAGATGCAAAAACGATTACGTATACAGGCATGCCATCAGGTATTTTATTTACTGCAGAGGGCAAAACGATTTATCATGCCGGAGACACTGCACTCTTTTCAGATATGAAGCTGATCGGTGAGCTGAATCATATTGAGCTTGCATTCCTTCCGATCGGTGATAACTTCACGATGGGACCGGACGATGCAAGAATCGCAGCCGAATGGCTTCGGGCGAAGCAAGTCGTGCCGATTCACTACAGTACATTCCCGCCGATTGAGCAGGACCCACATGCATTTGCAGACAGCCTGCATGGCGGCGTCGGTCATGTGTTAAATAGCGGAGAATCGATAGAGATTTAATCAACATAGCAAAAAGTCGGCACTCAAATGCCGGCTTTCAGCGTGTAGACAAACCCTCGCATTCGGTGTCAGTCCTGCGTGCTGGTGCTCACGAATGTCAAATTCGCTCCGCGCCAGTACTCGTCCTTCCTAGGGCTGCAAAGGTTTTCTATCACGCTGAAAAGTAGACAAGGGGCTAAAATAAAGAACATTTTAGCCCTTTGTCAACAATCTGAAAGCCGGCACTCAAATGCCGGCTTTTTTGTTTACATGTATCGCGCTGAAAAAAAGACAAATTGCTATTAAAAGCCTCCTGCCCTTATAATGAAACTTAGATGAAAACGCTGAAAACAAAAAGGGTGAACGGGATTGGCGACAAAGCATGAACAAATTTTATCGTATATTGATTCATTAGAAGTCGGAGAGAAAATTTCTGTCCGGCGTATTGCGAAAGAAATGAAAGTGAGTGAAGGGACCGCTTACCGGGCTATCAAGGATGCTGAAAATAAAGGATTCGTTAGTACCATTGAACGAGTTGGTACCATTCGAATTGAACAGAAGAAAAAAGAAAATATTGAAAAACTGACATATGCAGAAGTGGTCAATGTGATTGACGGACAGGTGCTTGGAGGACGAGCGGGCTTACATAAAACATTAAACAAATTTGTCATCGGAGCGATGGAGCTTGATGCGATGATGCGCTATACGGCAGCTGGCAACCTGCTGATTGTCGGAAACCGGATCAATGCCCACAGACAAGCATTAGAGGCAGGAGCAGCTGTGCTGGTCACGGGTGGCTTCTCAACAGATGATGAAATCATTCAGCTCGCAGATGAGCTTGAGCTGCCGATCTTATCGACAAGCTACGATACATTTACCGTAGCAGCTCTCATAAACCGGGCCATTTATGACCAACTCATAAAAAAAGAGATTGTGCTTGTGGAAGATATTTTAACGCCGATCGAACGAACAGTGTATTTATCACCAGAGGATAAGCTTGAAAAATGGTATGAAAAGAACTATGAAACTGGTCACGGACGCTTTCCGGTCGCAGACGACCAAATGAAAATTCACGGCATTCTCACCTCAAAGGATATCGCGGGGCATGACCGCTCTACACCGATTGAAAAGGTGATGACGAAAAATCCGCTGACAGTCATTGGCAAAACCTCTGTCGCTTCTGCTGCTCAAATGATGGTATGGGAAGGCATTGAGGTGCTGCCTGTTGTAGATGATTATGCGAAACTGATTGGAATGATCAGCCGTCAGGATGTGCTGAAGGCGCTTCAAATGATTCAAAAGCAGCCGCAGGTCGGAGAGAAACTGGATGATGTTGTCTCAAGAGGGTTTAAAGAGACCGATACAGAAAAACCAAAGGCAGATGCCGTGTATCAATATGAGGTCACACCACAAATGACAAACCAGCTCGGAAACATTTCATATGGCGTGTTCACGCAAATTTTAATTGAATCCGCCAACCGCTTCTTAAAGTCTCATAAAAAAGGAGAGCTGATTGTCGAAAGTCTCTCTGTCTACTTCTTAAAACCGGTTCAAATGGAATCCACGATACAGATTAAGCCAAATATTTTAGAAGTAGGACGCAAGTTTGGAAAGCTGGAAGTAGAGGTTTATCATCAATCGAATATCGTTGGTAAAGCGATGCTGATGGTGCAGCTCATGGAGAGAGGATAATCATAAAAGGGCGATGATGAAAAAGACAAAGGGCTAAAATAAGCATCATTTTAGCCCTTCTCTCTTATTATGCGTGATCTTTTTCGCCTTCCTTTAAAAAGAGCGGAAGGTAATGCTTGTAGGCTTTATATCCAGCCCACGTACTGCCGATACCGACAGCAACAAAAATAAATCCAATGACAAATGCGAGTGACGAGCGGTTTAAAAATAATTGATTCACACCGAAGAGCAGGACAAAGCAGCCAAGTGCCATACTGGATTTCGCCGACCAGAATTTCTTTTCGACTGGGCGGTTCGTACGGACATTCTTTGCTTTGTAGTATAAATAAAACATGGCAGAACAAATAATAAACACAATCAAAACAAGCATGTGCCAAGCCTCCATTGTAAGTGGTTACAACCCTATTTTAAACGTAAATAGGCTTGCTTACTAGAATAAATTGTCTATTCCTCACTTTTCCGTCAGGATAGATTATGATTTAATAATAAAAAGAGTATCGGATAAGAAGGAGTTTTTATGAAAAAAGAACTGATTAGAACCATATCATTATATGACACCATCATCATTCATAGACATGTAAGACCAGATCCTGATGCGTATGGATCGCAGTGCGGCCTTACGGAAATCTTGCGTGCCACCTATCCAGAAAAAAATATTTATGCAACAGGAACCCCGGAGCCAACCCTTTCATTTTTGTATGAACTTGATGAGGTGCCGGATGACGTGTACAAAGATGCCCTTGTCATTGTCTGTGATACAGCCAATCAAGCAAGAATTGACGATCAGCGCTATTCAATGGGCGACAAGCTGATGAAAATTGACCATCATCCAAATGAAGATCCTTATGGTGATTTGCTTTGGGTAGATACAGAGGCAAGCTCTGTGAGCGAAATGATTTATGAATTGTATTTAGAGGGGAAAGAAGAAGGATATCAGCTGAATACAAAGGCGGCTGAACTCATTTATGCCGGCATTGTAGGAGACACAGGCCGCTTCCTTTTCCCAAATACGACGAAAAAGACGCTCAAATATGCTGGAGAACTTATTGAATATCCATTTTCATCTTCAGACCTTTTCAATCAATTGTATGAGACGGATCTGAATGTCGTGAAATTAAATGGCTATATTTTTCAACATATTTCTTTGTCAGAGAATGGGGTCGCTTCTGTTTTCATTAAGCAGGATATTTTGGAATCGTTCCAAACGACAGCGCAGCAAGCCTCACAGCTTGTTGGGACACTTGGAAATATTGCAGGGATTAAGGCATGGGTCTTTTTTGTGGAAGAAAATGATCAGATTCGTGTTAGATTCCGCTCGAAAGGCGTCGTCATTAATACCATTGCGAAAAAATATCATGGCGGCGGCCACCCGCTTGCAGCTGGTGCGTCTATTTATGATTGGGCCGTGGCAGATGAGATTTTGCGTGATTTAGAAGAAGTATGTAAATCATCATCATGAGAGAGGGGGCTTCAAGTCCCCTCTCTCTTTTTTTGTCATGGAGAAAAGGGTTACTTGCATACAGGGATAAACCAGCAGCCGATGTCAGTTGAATCTTCATAGGCTTGGAGATTTTGATGTTTTAATTCTTTTTTAATTAAATGAGCCATCATTTCTGTCTCAGCATAAGCACACATGCCGTCCTTGATCCGGCTTGCTTTGTCTCGTGCCATTTGACGATAGCTATAAACCTCCATTGTCCTCACCTCTTTCTGTTTTAGATCTCGTTCTACTTTTAGTGTATAAAAATTAAGGGGGAAAAGCGATCATTGAGGGCAGAAATTCATAAAAATTCCACATGATCATTTATTCAGCAAATGAAATGCGCACTTCAAGTGAAAGCTTCGTATAGATCGTCAGCTCCGTCACTTTGGCGCGGTATGCTTTTTCCCGAATGGTATATTCTTTGTTTTCGACCGTGCGTTTTAATAATTCCTTTGTTTTATAGACACTTTCAATATCCTTTGTAATAACCTCTGAGATATCCTCCTTGACCTGATCTTCAAATTTTAGCGTATCTGGCTCTGGGATTTTATATTGCTCACGATTGACGAGATGGACATCTACGCTTTGGATCAGCAGCCGCTTCTTATTATCCTCATTTAACTTATGCAAATCTTCCCGATAGAGTGTGATTTGTTCTTTCAGACTGTCCATATGGTGCTGCTGGCTTCTCAGCAGTGTCACCTGCTTTTCCTGAAAGGTTCCGTATGTAAAGAGGAAAATGAGCCAGCTCACAATCGCGCCAAACATCATCCCCGCAAAAAAACGCTGCCAGCCTGGACGTTTGTAAAGCTCCGGTACCCTCATGATGACACATGCTCCTGTGTGAGCCACGTTATAATAAGATAACCCGTTTGCGCACCGCCCATGGCAGAAACAATTAATAAAATCTGTTTGAAAATATCACGCGTGTTCCCTTCAAAAATGCCTCGTTCAAAGCTATAAACAGCATCAAACGTTCCGCCGATAGCTGCGACAAGTGCCCAAATCTTTAAACGGTTGGCAAGACTCGTAATAATGGATAAAGGTGGCTGACCAGACAAATAAGCACCAACACCGCCTATAATGGCACCACCCAAAATGACCCCAAGTGCAATAAAATAACAGCTAATAAAATTTGGAATAAAAGCTTCCTTCACATCCATTTTGTCCACCTCACTCTATTCAATATATGGTGCGTAAGGGACAAGTATGAACGGACAGAAAAGAAAGAACATTTGTTTCTCATCGCATCGCGTTTTATAATGAAAGAATGACTTTAGATGAAAGGAGTGGATTAAGCATGTCTTATGTTCATCTTCAGGTCCACAGTGGATACAGCTTATTAAGCAGTGCAGCAAAAGTAAAGGAGCTCGTGCTGAAAGCAAAAGAACTTGGCTGCAAGGCGCTTGCTCTTACCGATGACCATGTGATGTATGGAACGGTTGAATTTTATAAGGAATGTAAAAAACATGGCATCAAGCCGGTCATCGGTTTAACAGCTTCTGTCTTCATAGATGAACAAGAGACAGAGGCTTATCCCTTGGTACTCCTTGCCAAAAACAATGAAGGCTACCAAAATTTGATCAAGATCAGCAGTGTGCTGAAATCAAAATCAAAAGCTGGACTGAAAGAGAAATGGTTGAAAAGCTATCACCGCGGGCTCATTGCCATCACACCAGGCGTTTCCGGCTACATTGAAACGCTGCTTCAGCATGATCAGATAGAAGAAGCGCATGATGCGGCGAAACAATTGAAACATATTTTCGGTGAGGGACATGTGTACATCGCACTTCAGCCATTTCAGCAAGACGAATCGCTTGCCGGAAAACTGAGGGACGTCTCAAAAAGTGCGGACATTCCTCTTGTTGCGACAGGAGATGTCCACTACATCAACCTGGAAGACAAAACGGCCTATACGTGTTTAAAGGCTATTAAAGCAGGGCAGCAGCTGCCTGAGGTTGAGGAAGACCGAGCAGAAAAGCATTTCAGAACCTTTGAAGAAATGAAGGAATGGTATACGCAGGATATGGAGCTGCTGACAAGAACGGTGGAGATTGCAGACCGCTGCGAAGTCGATTTAAATCTTGGGCAGACAAAACTCCCATCCTATCCGACCCCTGATCAATCAACAGCAGATCAGTTTTTACGCAAAGTGTGTGCAGAAGGGATGAAGCAAAGAAAGATTGCTTCAAATGACGCGTATGTGAAAAGGCTTGAGTATGAACTGAGCATTATCCAAAAAATGAATTTCAGTGATTATTTTCTCATCGTGTGGGATTTTATGAAGTATGCCCATGACCAAGGCATTGTCACAGGGCCAGGACGGGGATCGGCAGCAGGCTCACTTGTTGCCTATGTACTGTTTATTACGGATGTTGATCCGCTCCGTCACGGTCTGTTATTTGAGCGTTTCTTAAATCCTGAGCGAATCAGTATGCCTGATATTGATATTGATTTCCCCGATACGAGAAGAGATGAAATCATTTCTTATGTAAAAGACAAATACGGAGACATGCATGTGGCGCAAATCGTCACGTTTGGAACCCTTGCAGCAAAAGCAGCCTTAAGAGATGTCGGACGTGTGATGGGGATTGATTCAAAAGCAGCGGACCGTCTCGCAAAGCTGATTCCATCAAAGCCAGGAACGACGCTGAAAGAAGCGCTCACTTCATCTCCTGAATTAAAAACAATGCTCCAGCAGTCCGAAGAGCTCAGGCAAGTCTTTCAAACTGCTTTAAAGGTTGAAGGCTTGCCAAGACATACCTCGACACATGCAGCCGGCGTTGTGCTGAGCGAGGAGCCGCTGACAGAGATCGTTCCTATTCAAGACGGCCATGATGGTGTGTATTTAACGCAGTATGCGATGAATTATTTAGAAGATCTCGGGCTTTTAAAGATGGATTTCTTAGGACTAAGAAACTTAACCTTAATTGAATCCATTAAAAACCAGATTGAAAGACAGGAAAACGTCCACATTAACTTTAGTGACATTTCATATGAAGATCAGAAAACATTTGAATTGTTATCAGCGGGAGATACAACTGGGATTTTCCAGCTTGAATCACAAGGGATGCGTCAGGTGCTGAGACGCCTCAAGCCCTCTAGTTTAGAAGACATCGTGGCAGTCAATGCCCTCTATCGCCCAGGTCCAATGGAGAATATCCCGCTTTTTATCGACCGAAAGCACGGCAGAGTCAAGGTCTCTTACCCGCATCCTGATTTGTATGACATTTTAAAAGACACATATGGCGTCATCGTCTATCAAGAGCAAATCATGCTGATTGCAGCGAAGATGGCAGGCTTTCAGCTTGGCGAGGCAGATCTATTAAGAAGAGCCGTTTCGAAGAAGGATAAAAAGGTCCTTGACGAAGAGCGGAGCCATTTTGTTGAAGGATGCCTAAAAAAGGAGTATCCTGTTAACATTGCAAATGACGTTTATGACTTAATCGTCAAATTTGCAAACTATGGTTTTAATAGAAGCCATGCTGTTGCATATAGCATGATTGGCTTTCAGCTTGCTTACTTAAAAGCGCATTATCCGTTATATTTTATGTGCGGACTTTTAACGAGTGTGATTGGAAATGAAGACAAAGTCGCTCAATATTTCTATGAGGCAAAGGAAAAAGGGATATCTGTGTTGAAGCCTTCTATTAATAAAAGTGAATTTCCATTTACGGTTGAAAAAGGGGAGATCCGCTACAGCTTAAGAGCGATCAAAAATGTCGGAGTGTCAGCTGTAAAGGATATATACAGGGCAAGACAGGAAAAGCCGTTTGAAGATTTATTTGATTTTTGCGCAAGAGTATCAGTAAAGAGTGTCAACCGAAAAACGATTGAAGCGCTCATTTTTTCAGGGGCGATGGATGAACTTTATCCAAATCGTGCTTCGTTATTGGCATCAATAGATATTGCATTAGACCACGTGTCATTTTTAAATCCAGATGATCAGCTCGACTTTCTGGGGGATACAACCTTCTCCATTAAGCCAAAATATGCGGAGATAGAAGAATTGCCGCTTGTCGATCTCCTGCAGTTTGAAAAAGAGGCACTTGGACTATATTTATCAAATCATCCTGTACAAGCGTACCGAGATCGCTTAAGAGAGAATGGTGCAGTGGAAATCATCAGACTTTCTTCCTATATAAAGCGAAGGGTCTCAATGGGTGGTCTTTTGACAAAAGTGAAATCGATTCGAACAAAAAATGGACAATCGATGGCATTTGTCACATTTGGGGATGAAACGGGAGAAATGGAAGGCGTCGTCTTTCCAGAGCAATTTAGAAAGCTGTCCCCCTTACTTGAGGAGGGCGCCATGCTTTATGTTGAAGGCAGAATAGATGTCAGAAATGACAGCAGCCAGATCATCGTGCAAGAAGCCGTTCTGCTTGAAGAGATGGGCACACAAAGAAAAGAGTCTGTCTACATTCGGGTGAAAGAAGAAAATCATACGCAGGAGCTGCTAGAGCAAGTAAAGCGGGTGATCTCGATGCACAGCGGAGAAGCAGATGTCTATTTGTATTATGAGAAGCAAAAAAAGACAGTGAGACTTCCAGATGCATACAAAGTTCATGCAGATCATGCTGTCATTTTCCAGTTAAAAGAGCTGCTCGGTGAACAAAACGTTGTGATTAAATGATGACAAATCGCCTGAATATGTTTTACAAATTCACCTATTGTGTTATCATTTTAAAGATTCTGTGTATTTAAAACTGCCAGTATGTGCTTATCAACTTAGCAATTCATTAAATCATTTTCCACTTGAAGGAGTGTTCATCACATGTCATTAAGAGAAGAAGCATTACATATGCACAAAGAGAATCAAGGCAAACTTGAATCAAAATCAAAAGTACAAGTGAAAAATGCGAAAGACTTGAGCTTGGCTTACTCACCTGGTGTTGCAGAACCATGTAAAGATATTTATGACGACACAAGCAAAGTGTATGATTATACAATGAAAGGCAATATGGTCGCTGTTGTCACAGACGGAAGCGCTGTTTTAGGGCTTGGAAATATTGGTGCAGAAGCATCTCTTCCAGTCATGGAAGGAAAAGCTGTATTATTCAAAAGCTTCGCTGGCGTTGATGCCTTCCCAATCGCGCTTGCGACAAACGATGTAGACAAAATCGTTGAAACAGTAAAGCTTCTTGAGCCAACGTTTGGCGGTGTCAACCTTGAAGATATTGCAGCTCCAAACTGCTTTATTATCGAAGAGCGCTTGAAAAAAGAGACAAACATTCCAGTGTTCCACGATGATCAGCACGGAACAGCGATTGTGACAGTAGCTGGACTTGTAAATGCACTGAAACTGTCTGGAAAATCAATGTCCTCTATCAAAGTGGTGGCAAACGGCGCTGGAGCAGCGGGAATTGCGATTATCAAGCTTCTATATCATTTCGGTGTACGTGATATCATCATGTGTGATACAAAAGGCGCAATTTACGAAGACCGCCCGAACGGTATGAATGCAGTGAAAAATGAAGTGGCTAAATTCACGAACCAAGACCGTAAAGAAGGTTCATTAGAAGAAGTTATTGAAGGCGCTGACGTCTTCATCGGGGTTTCAGTAGCAGGTGCTTTAACAAAAGAAATGGTTGGAAAAATGGCAAAAGATCCTGTCATCTTCGCAATGGCGAATCCTAATCCAGAGATCATGCCAGAAGATGCACATGCAGCAGGCGCAAGTGTTGTAGGAACTGGCCGTTCTGACTTCCCGAACCAAGTGAACAACGTACTGGCATTCCCAGGAATCTTCCGCGGAGCTTTAGATGTACGTGCAACCCACATTAACGAAGAAATGAAAATTGCAGCCGTAGAAGCAATTGCTTCTCTTGTTTCAGATGATAAATTGTCAGCTGAATACGTCATCCCTGACCCATTTGATGCACGTGTAGCACCAGCGGTAGCAAAAGCGGTAGCAAAAGCAGCAATGGAAACTGGTGTTGCAAGAATCAAAGTCGACCCAGAAGAAGTCGCTGAAAAAACAAGAAAATTAACGATTATCGGCGAATAATCAATTGGAAAAGTGTGCACGTTCTTTCTGAAATTGGAGGAAAGACGTGCACTATTTCCTCTCATACGCGAAAATTTTTTCATCCGGAATGATATTTTTTTGTAGACGTTCACAATTCACATATATCAACTGCTCAGCGCCCCAAACACATACTCATTTCTCATCAATTCCCCACTGAAAAAATTGAATGAAGGATGACAGCGTTTGACAAAAAAAGTACAATAGTTTCGGTACAGTTATGACATGTCCTATAATAGTGGATGTGCGTGTAAAGAAAAAACCCTTCAAAAAGGGAGGTAGTCATTTGTCAATCAAAAATATTTTCAGTAAAAAGAAAAAATATGCATCTGTACCCTCTGAACAGGCAAGTCAAGATGTGCCTGAAGGCATCATGACCAAATGTCCGCAATGTAAAAAAATAATGCTCACCAAAGAACTAGATAAAAATTTACGTGTTTGCATGAATTGCGGTAGACATTTGCAAATGAATGCAAAACAGCGTATTGACAGCCTTGTTGACGAAGGCACATTTGAAGAATTTAACGGGCATCTGATCTCAGAAAACCCGCTCGGATTCCCAGGCTACGAAGAAAAGCTTGAGAAAGACAGAGAAAAAACGTCTTTGAATGAAGCCATTGTTACAGGTCAAGGTGAAATTGAAGGCAAGCGTGCTGTGATCGCTGTCATGGATGCCACATTCCGTATGGGCAGCATGGGCTCAGTTGTTGGTGAAAAGATCACACTTGCGATCGAGAAAGCAAAAGCGGACAAGGTGCCATTTATCATCTTTACTGCATCAGGCGGAGCGAGAATGCAGGAGGGGATCCTCAGTCTTATGCAGATGGCAAAAACAAGCTCAGCATTAAAATTGTTCAGTGAGGACCAAGGTTTGATTATCTCTGTGATGACGAACCCAACTACTGGCGGTGTATCAGCTAGTTTCGCGTCTCTTGGTGATTACAACTTTGCAGAACCTGGTGCTTTAATTGGGTTTGCAGGCCGTAGAATCATTGAACAAACCATTCGTGAAGACCTGCCAGAGGACTTCCAAACGGCTGAATTTTTAATGAAGCATGGTCAATTGGATGCTGTCATTCATCGTGCAGAGATGAAAGAAACATTAGGCCGAATCTTAGCATTACACAGCACAGGAGGTGAACGAGAGTGGCTGGAGAACTAGAATTTGAAAAACCTGTCATTGAACTTCGAGCGAAAATTGATGAACTGAAAAAGTTCACACAAAACTCAGAAATGGATTTAAGTGCAGAAATTGAGCGTCTTGAAACTCGTCTGAGCAAACTTGAAGCAGACATTTATACAAATTTAAAGCCGTGGGACAGAGTACAGATTGCTCGTCATGCGATGCGCCCAACAACTCTCGATTACATTCAAGAGCTGTTTGACAACTTTTTCGAGTGTCACGGTGACCGTTTTTATGGCGATGATGAAGCGATCGTTGGAGGAATTGCCACGTTTAAAGGGCTTCCTGTCACGGTGATTGGCCATCAGCGCGGTAAAGATACAAAAGAAAACTTGCGCCGTAATTTCGGAATGCCTCATCCAGAAGGCTACCGTAAAGCGCTGCGCTTGATGAAACAAGCAGATAAATTTAATCGCCCGATCATTTGCTTTATTGATACAAAAGGAGCTTATCCTGGTAAAGCAGCTGAAGAACGCGGGCAAAGTGAAGCAATTGCGAAAAACCTATTCGAAATGGCAGGACTTCGTGTACCGGTTGTCTGTATTGTCATTGGAGAAGGTGGAAGTGGCGGCGCACTAGGCTTAGGCGTAGGAAACCACCTATACATGCTAGAGAATTCAACGTATTCAGTGATTTCACCTGAAGGTGCAGCAGCACTGCTCTGGAAGGACTCATCACTTGCGAAAAAAGCTGCAGAATCAATGAAAATTACGGCTCCAGACCTAAAAGAATTAGATATTATAGATGATGTTATTAAAGAAGTGCAAGGTGGAGCACACCGAGACGTGAAACAACAAGCAGCCTACATTGAAAAAACATTAAAACAGTCACTTACATCTTTGCTCAAACTAACACCTGAAGAACTAGTCGAACAAAGATATCAAAAATACAAAGCAATCGGGAAAGTATCGGTTGAAAATCAATATATTGGGGTAAACTAAATAAACGTGCAGCCTTTTTGGCTGACGTTTATTTTTTTCATCTTTTTTCATGAAAATCGTCCTCATGTAAGCGCTATTTGAAAATAATTTTCTTTTGTTTTCATAAAGTTTGAAACGTCTGAAAACCTTGATACCGTGGGCTTTAGAAGGCTGAATCTTCCTCACTTTTGAAAGAATTGCTTTCATGACTGTCTTAACTTTTGTTTAAAAACGGTTTATTTAATTGTATAATAAGTACGGTTTTAGAAATACAAATTGAAAACATCCTGTTTTGCTCATGATTGTTTTCAAGCAGTGGAAATGGTATGTTTAATTCATATATGGTCTCTGAGGTGAAAAAGATGAAGCGTATAGGAGTTTTAACGAGCGGTGGGGATTCCCCAGGAATGAATGCAGCTGTGCGCGCAGTTGTAAGGAAAGCGATTTACCATAATGTTGAAGTTTACGGTATTTATAATGGATATTCAGGTCTAATTAACGGTAAAATTGAGAAACTTGAAATAGGTTCAGTTGGCGATATCATTCATCGTGGAGGAACAAAACTTTACACGGCAAGATGCCCTGAATTCAAG
The DNA here is from genome assembly GCF_038613425.1 of Bacillus sp. FSL M8-0266. NCBI lineage: Bacteria > Bacillati > Bacillota > Bacilli > Caryophanales > Bacillaceae > Bacillus > Bacillus sp. FSL M8-0266. The sequence continues at coordinate 2,685,656 of NZ_CP152015.1, read as the reverse complement.
ACAGTTGAAGGTCGTGAAAAAGGCATTGAGAACTTAAAAAAATTCGGTATTGAAGGACTTGTTGTGATCGGCGGAGACGGTTCATTCATGGGAGCGAAGAAATTAACTGAGCTCGGTTTTCCATGTGTAGGTGTCCCGGGTACAATCGACAACGATATCCCAGGTACTGATTTCACTATTGGCTTTGATACAGCACTTAATACAGTCATTGACGCCATTGATAAAATTCGTGATACAGCCACATCTCATGAACGTACATACGTAGTGGAAGTAATGGGAAGACATGCTGGTGATATTGCTCTTTGGTCAGGTCTTGCAGGCGGAGCCGAATCTATTTTGATTCCTGAAGCAGACTATGACATGGATGAAATTATCGCGAGATTAAGAAGAGGGCACGAGCGCGGCAAGAAGCACAGTATCATCATCGTCGCAGAAGGCGTAGGCAGCGGTGTTGAATTTGGTAAGCGGATTGAAGAGGAGACAAGCCTTGAAACCCGTGTATCTGTCTTAGGACATATTCAGCGCGGAGGTTCTCCAAGCGCATTTGACCGAGTACTCGCAAGCCGTTTAGGAGCATACGCAGTAGAACTTCTTCTTGAAGGAAAAGGCGGACGCTGTGTGGGCATTCAAAGCAACGAACTCGTTCACCACGATATTTTAGATATCTTAGATAAAAAACATACAGTCGATCAAAATATGTACCGACTTTCACAAGAGCTCTCTATATAAAACGAGAAGACCTTAGGAGGAACAGTAATGAGAAAGACAAAAATCGTTTGTACAATCGGTCCAGCAAGTGAAACCATTGAAAAGCTGACTGAATTGATTGAAGCAGGAATGAATGTAGCCAGACTAAACTTCTCTCATGGAGATTTTGAAGAGCATGGTGCACGCATCGAAAACATTCGTAAAGCAGGTAAAACATTAGGCAAGGACATTGCGATCCTTCTTGATACAAAAGGTCCAGAGATCCGTACACGTACAGTTGAAAACGGCTCAATTGAGCTAGTCGCTGGTGCAGATCTTATCGTAAGTATGGAAGACATTGTTGGAAATACGGAAAAAATTAGTGTGACGTATGAAGAGTTAATTCATGATGTAGAAGTAGGCTCAACGATTCTGTTAGATGATGGTCTCATTGGTTTAGAAGTCAAAGAACTGAACATGGACCGCAAAGAAATCGTCACAAAGGTCATGAATACAGGTACGCTCAAAAACAAAAAAGGTGTAAACGTACCAGGTGTAAGTGTGAACCTGCCAGGTATTACAGAAAAGGATGCCAATGATATTCTGTTCGGAATTGAACAAGGCGTCGATTTCATCGCAGCTTCTTTTGTGAGACGAGCTTCTGATGTTCTTGAAATTCGTGAGCTTCTTGAAAAGAATAACGCGGCTGACATTCAAATCATTCCTAAAATTGAAAACCAAGAGGGTGTTGATAACATCGATGAAATCCTTGAGGTATCAGACGGTTTGATGGTTGCACGTGGAGATCTTGGTGTAGAGATCCCGGCAGAAGAAGTACCGCTTGTTCAAAAAATGCTGATCAAAAAATGCAATCGCTTAGGCAAACCAGTCATCACAGCGACCCAAATGCTTGACAGCATGCAGCGTAATCCTCGTCCAACTCGTGCGGAAGCAAGTGACGTGGCAAATGCTATTTTTGATGGCACAGATGCGATTATGCTTTCTGGTGAAACAGCAGCAGGAACATATCCAGTGGAAGCTGTACAAACGATGCATAACATTGCATCACGTTCAGAAGATGCACTCAACTATAAAGCCATTCTTTCTCGTAGAAGCGAAGAAGTAGATGTCAGCATTACAGATGCCATTGGTCAATCTGTTGCACATACAGCGATGAAGCTTGACGTTGCAGCGATTGTGACACCTACGGAAAGCGGTCATACAGCGAGAATGATTTCAAAATATAGACCAAAAGCACCAATCGTAGCAGTCACAGCAAACGAATCAGTAGCGAGAAAGCTGTCTCTCGTATTCGGTGTATTTGCAAAGAGCGGATCAAAAACGACATCTACTGATGAAATGCTTGAGAATGCAGTCGAGAAGTCGATTGAAACAGGCTATGTGAGACATGGCGATTTAATCGTTATTACAGCTGGTGTGCCAGTTGGTGAAACAGGTACTACGAACTTAATGAAAGTTTATGTTGTCGGTGACATCATTGCGAAAGGTCAAGGAATTGGCCGTAAATCTGCATTTGGACCGGTTGTCATTGCACAAAGCGGAAAAGAAGCAGAGGAAAAAATGTACGATGGTGCGATTCTTGTCGCAAACTGTACAGACCGTGACATGATGGGTGCTTTAGAAAAAGCATCTGCCTTGATCACTGAAGAAGGCGGCTTAACAAGCCATGCAGCAGTCGTTGGACTTAGCCTGGGCATTCCAGTGATTGTGGGTCTTGATGGTGCTACAACACTGCTAAAAGAAGGCGAAGAAATTACAGTAGATCCGGCACGCGGAGCGATCTACAAAGGCCGTGCAAGCGTCCTTTAAATGATACACACGAGGGGAGTTGTCTGACTCCTCTCTTTTTTTATGTTACACTAAAAAAAGTAAAACAGCTTTCGGGTGAAAGATACCCCATGAGGTGATATGGCTTGAAAAAATATTTGCTACTATTATTGATTCTGTTCCCTGCAGTGGAAATCAGTTTATTTTTAATATCAAGTAAAATCATTGGCATTTTGCCAACGATGCTGATGATCGTACTCACGAGTGCATTAGGTGCTTATTTTGCAAGAAAACAAGGAATCGAAGCTTTTCAAAAAGTGCAAAGAGATTTACAATATGGCAAAATGCCAGGGGTAACGATTGTCGATGGTTTTTGCATTCTAATCGGCGGTCTACTTCTGCTCATTCCCGGCTTCTTATCGGATATCATCGGTGCGCTGCTGCTCATTCCGATGACGAGAAAGCAAATCAAGCCGCTTTTTGAACGCTGGCTCAGGAAACTGTCTAATCGCAGTCGCTATACAATTATTCGCTAAAGAGACCTTGAGCTGAAGGTCTCTTTTACTTTTGCATGCCGTACCGAATGTACTGATAGATATCCCTGAAAACACCTGCATTACGAAATGCTTGCCACACGACAAGGGAGGCAGGGCCAATGACGAGTCCGAGGAAACCCAACCATTTTAACCCGACAAATAGTGCCACAAGGGTGGCTAAAGGATTAAGCCCAATGGATTTGCTTAAGACTTTTGGCTCTGAAATTTGTCTTTGAATGAGCACGACAATATACAAAATGCCGAGCCCGATGGCGAGTGAAAGGTTTCCTGTCATAGCAGAGTAAATGATCCATGGCAGAAAAACAGTGCCGCTACCGATATAAGGAAGTAAATCGACAAACCCAATACATAAAGCAATGACAAGGGCGTGCTCGACTTTTAAGATGATCAGTCCAATGACGACAAGGCCGATGGTCATAGCAACAAGCAAAAGCTGCGCCTTCATAAAACCGGTAATGGCTTTTTTGATTTCAGATAAAATGGCTCGTGTATGCTGCATCCATTTTGCGGGAAAGATACGAGAACCATATTTTTTTAATGTAAACCAATCTTTCGTGATAAAAAAAGTCGCCAGTGCAGAAAACAAAAGGGTTGCGGCTGCATCAGGCAAAAGACCTAAAAAAGCCGGGATGAGCTCGAGTGTTTTTGAAAGAAAAGTCCCTATTTTTGCGGCAGCTTCATCGCCTAGCGCTTGGATTTGTCCCAAAATCGATTCCTTTTGACCTGCTTGAAGTGTATTAAATTGGGCGGTTACATCATGGTACAAAGGCAGGATCTTATCTGTAAAAAACTGTTCCACAATCCCAATCATTTGATCAAGGTGACCAGGCAGAACCTTTGCCAAATAAGCACTTCCTGAAATGATTTCTGCTACTAAGAGTGTGATGAAACCGGCTGCTACTACTAAAAAGAGCAGTAGTACAATGACTACAACAAATCCTCTCGGCATTCCGGTGATCTCTTCTATTTTGCATACAGCAGGGTGAATCAGGCAGGATACAATAAGTGCAATCCAAAAAGGATATAAAAAAGGAAAAGACTGATATAAAAAGGCAACCGCAAATACAGCAATGCCGATCATCATCAAACTTCGTAGAAAAATGGCCATATAGGTGTGGTTCACACAATCCCCTCCAAAAAACAAGCATGTCCGATACTTCATTTTATTCAAAAAGATTAGTAATATGAAAAGGTCGCAATAAAAAGAAAGGAAGGGGCGGCGTATGTTTACTCAAGCAAATTTATTTTTGGTTCTTTTACTCGTTATTGCACTTATTGCAAAAAACAATTCATTAATTTTAGCGGTTTCTGTGCTCATTGGGATTAAACTGATTGGTTTGGATCAAAAAATTTTCCCAGTTCTTCAATCGAAAGGCATCAATTGGGGGGTCACCGTCATTACAATTGCTGTGCTTGTTCCTATTGCAACAGGTGACATTGGATTTAAGCAGCTTGGAGAAGCCATGAAATCATCTTATGCTTGGATTGCACTTGGAGCGGGTATATTAGTAGCATTAATCGCAAAAAACGGTATTGTGCTACTCGAAAATGATCCGCATATCACGGCAGCGCTTGTGTTCGGGACGATTTTGGCAGTTAGCTTATTTAAAGGTGTAGCTGTCGGTCCGCTGATCGGAGCAGGAATTGCTTATTTGGCGATGCAGGCTGTGAAATTTTTCAGCGGTTGAAAAGAGAGTGGTTCATGCCACTTTCTTTTTTATTTTTTTCTTGCGTGAGCTTTTGCAAAAAAACATAATTAAATATAATAAAAGAAGCAAAATCCCTTTATTCCATGCCTGATATGGAAGACTGGAAAAAAAAATATCAAAAAAAATTATAGTTAAACATTTAACAAATGTCTGATTATTGTTTATAATGGGAATAGGCTTAATTTTGAACTCATTGATCACACAAGAGATATGAGGCTAAAAGCGCTCTAACCGTATAGGTAAATGTAAGCATTTTCTTTTCTGAACCTGCCGTCTTATTCGGATTGGATAGCGCTTTCAAAAAGCGAGAATTCTGCAACGAAGGGGAATCTTTTTAAAAAGGGGAGATTGAACATGACAGCAACAAGAGGTCTTGAAGGTATTGTGGCAACAACTTCATCCGTAAGCTCAATTATTGATGATACTCTTACTTATGTAGGGTACAATATCGATGATTTAACTGAAAAAGCTACATTCGAAGAAATTGTCTACCTGTTATGGCACTTAAAGCTGCCGAATGAGCAAGAGCTGAGTGAGTTAAAACAGCAGCTCAACGAAAATGCTCACATTCCGCAAGAAATCATTGAGCACTTTAAATCGTATTCGCTGGATGGGGTTCATCCAATGTCTGCGATTCGTACAGCGGTATCCTTACTAGGATTACTTGATGACGAATCAGAGATTATGGACAAAGAAGCGAATTACAGAAAAGCCATTCGCTTACAGGCGAAAATTTCTGGACTAGTCGCTGCGTTTTCACGTATTCGTAAGGGACTTGAGCCTGTACAGCCAAAAGAAGAATACTGCTATGCTGCGAACTTCTTGTATATGCTAAATGGCGAAGAGCCGTCACCAGTAGAAATTGAGGCAATTGATAAGGCACTCATTCTACATGCGGATCATGAATTAAACGCATCGACATTTACAGCGCGTGTATGTGTTGCTACACTATCAGATATCTACTCTGGTGTAACAGCGGCTATCGGTGCGCTGAAAGGACCACTTCATGGCGGAGCCAACGAAGGCGTGATGAAGATGCTTTCAGAAATTGGCGAAGTTGAAAACGTAGATTCCTATATTCATGGTAAGCTAGAGAAGAAAGAAAAAATTATGGGCTTTGGCCACCGTGTATACCGTCAAGGTGACCCGCGTGCAAAGCATCTAAAAGAAATGAGCCAGCGTTTAACAAACCTGACTGGCGAGCCGAAATGGTATGAAATGTCTGTTCGCGCAGAGGAAATCGTGACATCAGAGAAAAATCTTCCACCAAATGTTGATTTTTATTCTGCATCTGTATATCACAGTCTTGGGATTGATCATGACTTGTTTACACCAATTTTCGTGATCAGCCGATTCTCTGGATGGATTGCTCACATTTTAGAGCAGTATGACAACAATCGTCTCATCCGTCCAAGAGCTGACTACATTGGACCTGATCTTCAAACGTTTGTTCCGATCAGTGAAAGAGACTAATGTTTATAGAATAAGCGGAGGCTGATCCTCAAGAAGGCCAATCAGCCTCCATATCAACAAAAAACGAATCATGTGAAAAACTTCTTCGCTTGCAGACATCAAGCCAAGAAGTTTCAAATATTCACTACATAACCTGGGAGGTAATATCATTGTCACAAGGCGAAAAAATTACAGTTACTGGCGGCGTATTGAATGTACCAAATAATCCAATTATCCCGTTTATCGAAGGGGACGGAATCGGTCCTGACATTTGGAAAGCAGCATCAAGAGTACTTGAAGCCGCTGTAGAAAAAGCATATAAAGGTGAAAAGCAAATCACTTGGAAAGAAGTATATGCCGGTGAGAAAGCTTACAATAAAACTGGAGAATGGCTTCCTGAGCAAACACTTGAAGACATTCGTGAATACTTAATCGCAATCAAAGGACCACTGACAACACCAATCGGCGGAGGAATCCGTTCGTTAAACGTGGCACTTAGACAAGAGCTTGATCTATTCACATGCTTACGTCCAGTTCGCTGGTTCAAAGGCGTACCGTCTCCTGTGAAACGTCCAGAAGACACAGATATGGTCATCTTCCGTGAGAATACAGAAGATATCTATGCTGGTATCGAGTATGCACAAGGATCAGACGAAGTGAAGAAGTTAATTGACTTCTTGAAAAACGAATTAGGTGTAAACAAAATCCGTTTCCCAGAAACATCAGGTATCGGAATCAAGCCAGTTTCTGAAGAAGGAACTTCTCGCCTTGTCAGAGCGGCTATCCAATATGCAATCGACCAAGGCCGTAAGTCTGTGACACTTGTTCACAAAGGAAACATCATGAAATTCACAGAAGGTGCCTTCAAAAACTGGGGCTACGAAGTGGCTGAAAAAGAGTTTGGCGACAAGGTCTTTACATGGGCACAATATGATCGTATTGTGGAACAAGATGGAAAAGATGCGGCAAACAAAGCGCAAAGTGAAGCAGAAGCTGCTGGCAAAATTATTGTCAAAGACAGCATTGCAGATATTTTCCTTCAACAAATCCTAACTCGTCCAGCTGAGTTCGATGTTGTGGCAACAATGAACTTAAACGGAGATTACATCTCTGATGCTCTTGCAGCACAAGTTGGTGGAATTGGTATCGCACCAGGTGCGAACATCAACTACGAAACAGGACACGCTATTTTTGAAGCGACTCACGGAACAGCACCTAAATATGCTGGTCTTGATAAAGTGAACCCATCTTCTGTTCTTCTATCAGGCGTGCTTTTACTTGAGCACCTTGGCTGGCAGGAAGCAGCTGATCTAGTGATTCAATCTGTTGAAAATACAATTGCATCAAAAGTCGTCACTTACGATTTTGCTAGATTAATGGATGGCGCAAAAGAAGTGAAGTGTTCTGAGTTTGCTGACGAGCTCATCAAAAACTTGTCTTGATTCTTAAACTTTAAAGTTAAAGGGGAAAAAGGAAATGGCAAACAAGCGTAAAAAAGTATCTGTTATCGGAGCAGGCTTTACTGGAGCAACTACAGCATTTCTAACGGCTCAAAAAGAATTAGCGGACGTCGTATTAGTCGATATCCCGCAGCTTGAGAACCCAACAAAAGGGAAAGCACTTGATATGCTGGAAGCAAGTCCTGTTCAAGGCTTCGATGCAAACATTACAGGAACTTCTAACTACGAAGATACAGCCGGTTCTGATGTCGTGGTCATTACGGCGGGGATTGCAAGAAAGCCGGGAATGAGCCGTGACGATCTCGTGTCAACAAATGAAAAAATCATGCGCAGTGTGACACGCGAAATCGTTAAATATTCTCCAGAAGCCATCATTGTTGTATTAACAAACCCTGTTGATGCAATGACGTATGCAGTTTATAAAGAATCAGGATTACCAAAAGAAAAAGTCATTGGACAATCGGGCATTCTTGATACAGCACGTTTCCGTACGTTCGTTGCTCAAGAATTAAACCTATCTGTTAAAGACGTGACGGGCTTTGTGCTTGGTGGACATGGCGATGACATGGTTCCTCTTGTTCGTTACTCTTATGCAGGCGGTATCCCGCTTGAAACATTGATTCCTAAAGAGCGAATTGATGCAATTGTTGAAAGAACAAGAAAAGGCGGCGGCGAAATCGTGAACCTGTTAGGTAACGGTAGTGCATATTATGCACCTGCTGCTTCACTAGTCGAAATGGTTGAGGCGATCCTTAAAGATCAGCGCCGCGTCATGCCGACGATTGCTTACCTTGAAGGTGAATATGGCTACGAAGGCATTTACCTAGGTGTACCAACAATCGTAGGTGGAAACGGCCTTGAGCAGATCATCGAGCTTGAGCTGACAGAAGAAGAAAGAAGTCAGCTTGACCGTTCTGTTGAATCAGTTAAGAATGTCATGAAAGTATTGTCTTAATATGAATAAAAAAGAAGGCTTCTCGTATGAGGAGTCTTCTTTTTGTTTACAAAACAAATCTTGTCGAAATTTTAAATTGTTCTCTTGTTAAGCTTTCGTTAAAATGAAAGAGAAAGCATGACTTCTCGCTTTTCACATAAGATACAAAAAACGGATGCAGGGGAAATCACTAATTGGAGGCACAACATGAATAAAAAAATATTAGTTGTGGATGATGAAGAATCGATTGTAACACTTCTAAGCTATAACCTTGAAAGAGCGGGCTATGATGTCGTCACAGCAAGAGACGGGGAAGAAGCGCTTGAAAAAGCAACAAGTGAACAGCCTGATCTCATTGTATTAGATTTAATGCTTCCGAAGATGGACGGCATTGAAGTGTGCAAACAACTGAGAATTCAAAAAATGATGTTCCCTATTTTAATGCTGACAGCAAAGGACGATGAATTTGATAAGGTGCTAGGTCTTGAGCTTGGGGCCGATGATTACATGACAAAGCCATTCAGTCCTAGAGAAGTGGGTGCTCGGGTAAAAGCCATCTTGAGAAGAGCACAGCAATCTCAGCCTGCCCCCACGCAAGAGGAGAAGGAAGAAATCGTTGCAGATCAAATCAAAATTGGTGAACTGCGCATTTTACCAGAACACTACGAAGTCTATTTCCAAGAAAAACGTCTAGAGCTGACGCCAAAAGAATTTGAACTACTGCTTTATTTGGCGAAGCATAAAGGACGTGTCCTCACGCGTGATTTATTGCTAAGTGCCGTTTGGAATTATGACTTTGCAGGTGACACTCGTATTGTGGATGTCCATATTAGTCACTTGCGGGACAAAATTGAAAAGAACACGAAAAAACCAACATACATTAAAACGATTCGCGGCTTAGGCTACAAATTGGAGGAGCCGAAGTCAAATGAGTAAAATTAGAACCCGTCTGTTTTCGGGACTCATTTTTCTCCTTTTTATTGTGTTTGTGGCACTTGGTCTTTTCCTGGATCACATGTTCCATGTTTTCTATGAAACAAAATTAACAGAACGAATGGAAAAGGAATCGAGCTTTCTCCTGTCTTCTATGAATGGTGATGATCTAAAGGCGAAGCAAAACAAAGAGGTCCTCAACCAGGCAAAGCAGCATTTTGATATGAATGCGTCGATTGTGGATTTAAAGGGGAATATCATACATACAACGGGTCAAGCAGAACAAAAGGCCGTCATTCAAAACACACTAAACAATGAACGTCTCCAAACAAAAGGGGTCGTTATTGACGATGAGAAGGATGCGCTTTTCCATTATGCTGTCCCGATCTTAAAACAAAACGAACCAGCGGGTTATTTATTTCTTCATGCGTCATACGAGCCTTTAAATGAAATTGACGGCCAGCTTTGGCTTGCATTAGCCTTTTGTCTTGGCTCGGCGATTATCATTATCGTTTTCTTTGGGTACCGCATGTCGATGAAATATGTGAAACCAATTGATTATGCGACAAAGGTAGCCAAACAGCTAGAACGCGGGAACTATGATACGAATAACTATGAAGAGCTGATGATTGAAACAAGTGAACTGAATACTTCCATGAAGCGTTTGGCAGGAAGTCTTCAAGAAATGACAAGTGCCGGTGAAATGCAGAGAGACCGGCTGCAAACGGTCATTGAAAATATTGGAGCGGGGATTATATTGATTGATAAGATGGGGTATATCCACCTCGTCAATCGAACCTTCCGCAAGCAGTTTAAGGTGCAAAAGCACATTTACATGCACAAGCTGTATCACGAAGCGTTTACCCATGAAGAGATTATCGAATTAATTGACGAGATTTTCATGACAGAAACGAAGGTGCGGAAGTTTTTACGTCTAGCCGTTGACATTGAACGCCGCTACTTCCAAGTGGATGGTGTACCCATTTTAAGTACAGACGATGAATGGAAAGGAATTGTTCTCGTATTTCATGACGTGACAGAAACGAAGCAGCTGGAGCAGATGCGAAAAGATTTTGTCGCCAATGTGTCTCATGAGTTAAAAACACCGATTACGTCGATTAAAGGATTTTCTGAAACCCTTCTTGATGGCGCGATTGATGACAAAGAAGCACTGACAGAATTTCTTTCTATCATTTTAAAAGAGAGTGTCCGTCTAGAAACATTGATTCAAGACTTACTTGATCTTTCTAAAATTGAGCAACAGCAATTCAAGCTGAATATTCAAGAAGCCAATGCGACAGAAATCATCCAGGAGATTCAAGTGCTGTTAAGTCAAAAGGCTACAGAAAAAGGCATTCAATTACATGTGCGTGTCCCAAAAGAACCGGTCTATGTCATGGCAGACCCGCTAAGGTTAAAGCAAATCTTTCTCAATCTCGTTAATAATGCCCTTACCTATACACCAGAGGGAGGAAGTGTCACCATCTCAGCAAGACCGCGAAAAGGTGCCTATGAATTTGATGTAGCAGATACAGGAATTGGTATGAAGAAAAGTGAGATTCCAAGAATATTTGAGAGATTTTATCGAATTGATAAAGATAGAAGCAGGAATTCAGGCGGTACAGGTCTTGGGCTTGCCATTGTCAAACACCTTGTGGAGGCGCATGAAGGAACAATTTCTGTCGGCAGCAAACAAGGTAAAGGAACGACTTTTACAGTGAGCCTGAAATCGACATAGAGAAAAAAGGAAAGTCACGTTAAAATTTACATGATCTTTACAATGAATTCATGTTTTGTTAAACATTCATTGATAGGATGAATAGGAACCCCTTCATCCAAGGAGCCAATTTTGGAAGGACGAAAACACTTGTTGTTTTCGTCCCTTTTTTATGCAGGCTCGACTATTTTCTTTTCAAAATAAACTTTGATAAAATGAAGATACAATGTGTGAAAGAGACGGCTGAGATGGCTCAGCCGATGGAGGATTAAAACATGACAGACAAAAAGAAATTAGTGTTAGTGGATGGAAACAGCCTCGCATATCGAGCTTTCTTTGCTTTGCCGCTATTATCAAATGATAAAGGCGTACATACAAATGCTATTTATGGCTTTGCGATGATCTTAATGAAGATGCTGGAGGACGAGAAGCCAACCCATATGCTCGTCGCATTTGATGCGGGAAAAACAACATTCCGCCACGAGACATTTAAAGAATATAAAGGCGGAAGACAAAAAACCCCGCCAGAGCTATCAGAACAAATGCCGTTCATCCGTGAACTATTAGATGCCTATCAGGTGAAAAGGTACGAGCTTCCTCAATATGAGGCAGATGATATTATCGGTACATTGGCTGTCGAGGCAGAAAAAAACGGCTTTGAAGTCAAAATCTTCACAGGAGATAAAGACTTAACCCAGCTCTCAACAGATCATACGACAGTGGCTATTACGAAAAAAGGCATCACAGAAGTAGAATACTACACACCTGCTCATATTGAAGAAAAATATGGCTTGCGACCAGATCAAATCATTGATATGAAAGGGCTGATGGGAGATTCATCAGATAATATCCCAGGCGTCCCAGGTGTAGGCGAAAAAACAGCCATTAAATTGTTAAAGCAGTTTGAAACAGTTGAGAACCTGCTTGAACATATTGATGAAGTGAGCGGGAAAAAGCTCAAAGAAAAGCTTGAAGAATATAAAGAACAAGCAGTCATGAGTAAAGAGCTGGCGACCATTCTCGTAGAAGCACCTATTGATGTGTCGAGCAAAGATCTCGCCTACGAAGGTCCACACATGGATCAAGTGATCTCTCTTTATAAAGAACTAGGCTTTCAAACCCTGCTAGAGCGTCTAGGAGAAGCACCAGAAACAGATGAACAGGTTGAAGTAGACGCATTAGAAGTGAAAAAAATGACAACTGTAACGGGCGATATACTGACAGATCATGCAGCCCTTGTGGTAGAACAGCTTGGAGATAATTATCACGAAGCGGATTTGATCGGTTTTGCGATCCATAATGAAAATGGTGCGTTTTTTATGACGAAAGAAGATGCGCTTCAATCAGATGCATTTAAAGAATGGGTACAGGATGAAACGAAGAAAAAATGGGTCTTTGATTCAAAAAGAGCAGTTGTCGCTCTCAGATGGCATGATGTCGACCTAAAAGGTGTCGACAATGATGTTCTGCTCGCTTCCTACGTCGTCAACCCGCAGAAATCATATGAAGACGTCGCAAGTGTAGCGAAGGAATATGGTCTGAATATCGCTCTTTCTGATGAAAAAGTATACGGAAAAGGAGCAAAACAGGCGATTCCACCTGAAGATGAACTGAAAGAACATCTTGGACGAAAAGCAGCGGCGATCTCAGCCTTGCATGATTTAACACTAGAAGCATTAGAAAAAAATGATCAGCATGAACTATATGAAGATTTAGAGCTGCCGTTAGCACTCATCTTAGGCGAAATGGAATCTCTTGGAGTAAAGGTAGATCTAAAGCGCCTAGAGAAAATGGGTGAAGAATTAACGAAAAAGCTTAAAGAATATGAAGAAACCATTCACCGCTTAGCAGGAGAAACGTTTAACATCAATTCTCCTAAACAGCTTGGTGTCATCCTTTTTGAAAAATTAGGTCTCCCGATTATCAAGAAGACAAAAACAGGCTATTCAACGTCTGCAGATGTGCTTGAAAAGCTTGAAGATAAGCATGAAATCATTCGATCCATTCTGCACTACAGGCAAATCGGAAAGCTGCAATCGACCTATGTAGAAGGGTTAATGAAAGTAACGCGCAAGGATACCCATAAAGTGCATACAAGGTTTAATCAAGCACTCACCCAAACAGGAAGATTAAGCTCAACAGATCCAAACCTTCAAAACATCCCGATTCGTTTAGAAGAAGGACGGAAGATTCGTCAAGCATTCGTTCCTTCAAAAGAAGGCTGGCTCATGTTTGCAGCTGACTATTCACAAATCGAGCTGCGTGTACTTGCTCATATTTCACAAGATGAGAATTTGATCGAAGCATTTACGCAGGACATGGACATTCACACGAAAACAGCGATGGATGTGTTCCATGTCTCAGAAGATGAAGTGACTTCCGCTATGAGAAGACAAGCCAAGGCGGTAAACTTTGGTATTGTATACGGAATTAGCGATTATGGACTTTCTCAAAACCTTGGGATCACAAGAAAAGAAGCCGCCGCATTTATCGAGCGCTATTTAACAAGCTTTAAAGGCGTGAAAACCTATATGGAAGAAATCGTCCAGGAAGCGAAACAAAAAGGCTACGTCACGACGCTTCTCAAACGCAGACGATATATCCCAGATATCACAAGTCGTAATTTTAATATCAAAAGCTTTGCAGAACGAACAGCCATGAACACACCGATCCAAGGCAGCGCAGCCGATATTATTAAAAAAGCGATGATTGATATGGCGCGAAGGCTCAAAGAAGAAAACCTGCAGACAAATCTTTTATTACAGGTGCACGATGAATTGATCTTCGAAGCGCCGAAAGAAGAAATCGCCATCCTTGAAAAGATTGTTCCTGAAGTCATGGAAAATGCACTTCAGCTTGATGTGCCGCTAAAAGTTGATTTTTCTTCAGGTCCATCTTGGTACGATGCGAAATAAATAATAGAGAGAAAAAGGAGCGAGGAGCATGCCGGAATTACCAGAAGTTGAAACCGTCCGGCGCACTCTCAAGCGGTTAGTCGAAGGAAAGACGATTGAAACGGTCGATATCAAATGGCCAAACATCATCAAACGTCCTGGGGAGCCGGAAGAGTTCGCAAGAAGAATGGTAGGAGAAACCATACAAACCATTGAAAGAAGAGGGAAGTTCCTTCTCTTTCATTTAGACCATTATGTGATGGTCTCTCATTTAAGGATGGAAGGGAAATACCGTGTACATGAAGCGCATGAGCCTTATGATAAACACGTACACGTCGTCTTTACGTTTACAGATGGGACGGAGCTTCGGTACCATGATGTGCGTAAATTTGGCACGATGCATTTATTTCAGCCGGGTGAAGAGGAAAAGGAACTCCCGCTATCACAGCTGGGATATGAACCATTTGATGAACAGTTCACTCCTGAGTATTTATGGGAGAAATTGAAAAAAACAACCCGAATGGTCAAAACAGCACTGCTTGATCAAAAGATTGTCGTAGGACTTGGTAACATTTACGTAGATGAGGTCCTGTTTAAATCAGGGATTCATCCAGAAACAAAAGCGAATCAGCTCAGCCTGGAATCCTGCAAGGTGCTTCACAAACAGATCATCGATACGCTTCAAGTGGCGGTAGATGCGGGAGGAAGCACGATTCGTTCTTATATCAACTCACAAGGAGATATTGGCACATTTCAATTGCAGCTTCTTGTATATGACCGGCGGGGAGAGCCTTGCCAAACATGCGGAAGCATCATTGAGAAAACAGTAGTCGGAGGGCGCGGCACGCACTTTTGTGTGACCTGCCAAAAACGTCCTCAATAAAACTTAGCCATGAGCATGCTTCCTTTTTGCTATGCATACGATAAAAAACATTCATTTTTCAGCAAGGTGTAGACTGACACACAGCCCACCTGCTCTTCATATAGTGAAGGAGAGTCTAAGAACGCCTAGAGACTCTTGATCATCGTTGCATGAACAGAAAGGAAGAGTTCAGGTATGATTTCGATTTCGCTCCTGTTTTTAGCTATTGCAGTCAGCATCGACAGCTTTTCTGTAGGCTTTACGTATGGTCTCCGCAAAATGAGGATCCCATTTAAAGCTATCGTCATTATTGCATGCTGCTCAGGGATTGTGCTGCTCATTTCTATGCTGATTGGCAGCCTGCTGACGACATTTCTCCCTGTTTCAGTGACCGATAAACTGGGGGGAGGCATCTTAATTGCCATTGGCCTTTGGGTCCTGTATCAATTTTACAAACCAGCGAAAGAGCGTGATTTGCTTCTTCATGAAAAGACATTGCTCAATGTGGAAGTCCAATCACTTGGGCTTGTCATTCACATTTTAAGAAAGCCGACAAGTGCAGATATTGACCGATCTGGGACGATTAATGGAATAGAAGCGGTACTTCTTGGAATTGCTTTATCCATTGATGCATTTGGCGCAGGGATTGGCGCAGCGATATTAGGCTTTTCTCCAATTGTCATGAGTATCACGGTGGCAGTGATGAGCTCACTTTTTGTATGTATCGGGCTACGAGCCGGTCATTACTTGGCAAATTGGCGCTGGATCGATAAACTTGCATGTTTACCAGGGCTTCTGCTCATATTAATTGGGGTTTGGAAGCTGTAAAAGGAGGAAATCAATTGACGCTTGTCATTGGATTAACAGGCGGGATTGCTAGCGGAAAAAGCACAGTCTCACAGATGATAAAAGAGCAGGGCATCCGGGTTGTGGACGCAGATGTGATTGCAAAAGAAGCGGTCGCCAAAGGAACACCCGCCCTTCATCATATCGTTCAAACCTTTGGTGAGGGTGTCCTCCTGCCAAATGGAGAGCTAGACCGGCAGCAGCTGGGAGCCATTATTTTTTCTAATGAAGAGAAAAGAAAGCAGCTAAATGCGATCGTTCACCCAGAAGTGCGAAAGGAAATGCTCAGGCAGCGAGATGAAGGAATCGACAGCCGAGAAACATTCGTTGTCCTGGATATCCCGCTTTTATTTGAGAGTCAGCTGGAAAGTCTCGTCGACCGCATTATTGTGGTGTATACAACACCAGAATTACAGCTATCACGACTCATGAATCGAAACGACCTTAGCGCGGAAGAAGCGCTGAATCGGATTCACTCTCAGCAGCCTCTTGAGGAAAAATGTAAGAAAGCAGACCGGGTGATAGAAAATACACAAGATCTCGCTTTTATTAGAAAGCAATTGCAGAACATATTAAATGAATGGGAACATACAGATAAGTAAGAGTACATACACGTACTCTTCTTTTTTTATGCTTTTTATATTTCTCATGAAAAGAACAGCCCTTTTTAGAAAATATACGTTTATATACTGGCAATTACATTCTAATGTGATATACTAATTTCATAAATAAATTTATTGAGTATAACACATAATAGAGGAGTGACCTGTTCATGAAGGTAAAAGCAGCGATCAATGGGTTTGGCAGAATTGGACGCATGGTCTTCAGAAAAGCAATGCTTGATGATCAAATTCAAATTGTAGCGGTGAACGCAAGCTATCCTGCCGAAACGCTAGCACATTTAATTAAATATGATACAAATCATGGACGTTACGAATGCGATGTGACAGCAGAAGATGACGCACTGATTGTAAATGGGAAAAGAGTGCTTTTGCTCAATAACAGAGACCCAAAGCAGCTTCCGTGGGGAGAGCTTGGGATTGATATCGTCATAGAAGCAACCGGAAAATTTAATTCAAAAGATCAAGCGATGGGCCATATAGATGCCGGAGCGAAAAAGGTCGTACTTACAGCTCCAGGTAAAAATGAAGACATTACAATTGTGATGGGTGTCAATGAGGATGATCTTGATCCTGAAAAGCACGTCGTTATTTCAAATGCATCTTGTACAACAAACTGTTTAGCACCAGTTGTCAAATTGTTAGATGATGAATTCGGTATCGACAACGGTTTAATGACAACGGTTCATGCGTATACAAATGATCAAAAAAATATCGACAACCCGCATAAGGATTTGCGTCGGGCAAGAGCATGTGCCCAGTCCATTATTCCAACGACGACGGGTGCCGCTAAAGCGCTTTCTTTAGTGCTGCCGCACATGAAAGGGAAATTGCATGGACTTGCACTTCGCGTGCCAGTTTCCAATGTATCGATGGTTGATCTTGTTGTCGACTTGAAAAAAGATGTCACAGCAGAAGAAGTCAATGCAGCCTTCTCAAATGCATCAAAAACTTCTCTTTCCGGTATTTTAGATTACACGGATGAGCCGCTTGTTTCTACAGACTTTAATACGAACCCTTATTCAGCTGTCATAGATGGACTGACAACGATGGTGATGGGGGATAGAAAAGTAAAAGTTCTTGCATGGTATGACAATGAATGGGGTTATTCATGCAGAGTGGTGGATCTTGTGAAGTTTGTCGGATCGCAGATGAAAGAGCTTTCTGCTGTTTGAAATGAAGAAGACGAACGTCCCTTTTCAAGGAATGAGAGAAAATCCCATTGAAAACACAGCTTGCAAAATGGGTCTAAACAAAGTATACTATTTTTCGTGAACTTCTTGTTCGCAGACTCATTCGGGTATACTTAAAGGGTTAGGACCTCTTTGGACTAACTTTCCCCCGTGGTATATGTCCGGTCCGGCTGCTTAGAACTTCACTCTTTCATTCTTGTTTAAGGGGGGTCCATGATGGAAACAATCGGACGTCACGTTATCTCCGAGCTATGGGGATGCGACTGTGATAAACTGAACGACATGGATTTTATTGAAAAAACGTTTGTAAATGCAGCTTTGAAATCAGGAGCTGAAGTAAGAGAGGTTGCTTTTCACAAATTTGCACCTCAAGGAGTAAGTGGAGTTGTCATTATTTCTGAATCTCATCTGACAATTCACAGCTTTCCTGAACATGGTTATGCGAGCATAGATGTTTATACTTGCGGCGACCTAGATCCGAATATCGCAGCAGATCATATCGGAGATGAATTAGGTGCTGAAACAAGAGAAAACATTGAAATTCCTCGAGGCATGGGACCTGTACAAGTGAAACAGGCACAAGCCAAAGCACTGTAAACATAAAAAAGATTGCAATGGGAGCTGGCCAAAAGCATTGAAATGCCTTTGTGTTATGCTCCTTTTTATATTTCTTTGATAGACAAAATCCAACATTCCCCAACTTGCCTATACTTTTGTTCTAGGAAAACAAAGGTTTTTTTTATAAAATAAAGAAGAGGCATTATGGCAAAGGGGATACGTAGATGACTTTAGGACAAAAGTTCAAACGGTTCATGTCAAACCATACAGAAACATCTGACGAGCATCCAGTGTCAGAACTGAAAAGCCATTACTACAAATCGACGAATGCGCAAGTTTTTCAAGCGCTTGAAGCCATGCTTTCTGGGCACGCTTCCTATCAAGTGACATCTGTTTCAGCAGAACGAGGTGAAATCAGCGCAAACATCAGTATGCCGAAAAAAGCCTTTCTCGTAGCGACTGTCATTTCAATTCGTCCTTTTGAAACAGCTGTCGATTTTAATGTGACAACAGAAACAGCCTTGCCAACAGATTTTGGCTATAGTGAGAAAACTGTTTTTTCCCTTTATGATGAACTAGACAAACAACTTCCAAGAATAGATCGGAGCTGATGAAATGAAATGTCCCACATGTCAGCACCTTGGCACAAGGGTGCTTGATTCAAGACCAGTAGATGAAGGGAAATCCATCCGTCGTAGAAGAGAGTGCGAAAGCTGCCAATATCGCTTTACGACGTTTGAGAAATTAGAAGAATTACCACTGATTGTGGTGAAAAAAGAAGGAATTCGAGAAGAATTCAGCCGCGAAAAGATGCTGAGAGGACTCATTAAAGCATGTGAAAAGCGTCCTGTTGCTTTAAAGCAGCTGGAGGATGTCTGCTTTAATATTGAAAAAGAACTGCGTAATCAAGGCATGTCAGAAGTGAAAAGTGAGCTTGTAGGTGAAATGGTGATGGACGAGCTGGCAAAAATTGATGAAGTGTCTTACGTCAGGTTTGCCTCCGTTTACCGGCAGTTTAAAGATATCAACGTCTTTATTGATGAATTAAAAGATTTATTAAAGAAAGAACGCTAAAAAAGAGCTGAAGATTCTTCACGCTCTTTTTCCTGCGTAAAGCGTAAAACGCAAAAAGGGTGTACAATAGAAACAATTGCAATTCATGGGGAGGATCAGCATATGACAGAGCATTGGAAGGAAGTGCTAGCCGTCGATCCGTATGTCGTCAAAAGCGCTTCATTGCTCGGTGACATCGATAGACAGCTCATCACTCTTTTATATCAGCCGCTTATAGGCATGTCCGCTTTCAGCTTATATATGACGCTGTGGGGAGAGCTGGAACAAAATCGTATGTGGGGAAAACCCGCACCTCATCGGCAGCTCATGGTCATGCTGCAAACGAATTTAAATGATATTTTTGAGGAACGTTTAAAGCTTGAAGCGATTGGGTTACTCCGCACATATGAACAGGAAACGGAAGAAGGCAGACTGTTTACATATGAGCTTGTGCCGCCGCTAAGACCAGATGAGTTTTTCCAAGATGGTATGCTGAATGTCCTGCTGTACCATCGTGTAGAGAAAGCGAAATATATGCAGCTTCGTGATTATTTCTCATATCCCGGTGTTCCGGCAGAGGCAAAGAACATCTCGCGGTCGTTTGAAGAAGTCTTTCACGTATTGCAGCCAGGTGAACGCAGGATGACAGAAGAAATCAATCAGGCGTCATCACTTGATCAGGGCTATGAATATGTGACCGTTGGATCGAGTCAACCGGCTCCTCTCTCAGACGATTCTTTTGATTTCGATTTATTGTTAGCAGGCATGTCTGATATGATGATTCCAAGAAAGGCTTTGACAAAGCAGGTGAAAGAAACCATTAAGAAGTTAGCCGTTGTATACGGCATCACCCCGCTTCAAATGCAAAATATTGTAGCAGGCGCCTGCGGTTCGGATCAAATGATCTCAACAGAAGAGCTGAGAAAAGCAGCAAGAGACTGGTACCAAATTGAATACAGAGGCGAGCAGCCAAAACTCATTGATCAAAAACAGCCAAGACATTTACGTCACGATGCCTCAAAGCCGCCGGCGGCAGATACACCTGATGCCAAATTGATTGAAAAGCTTGATCATATTTCACCAAGGGAGCTGCTAAAAGATATGGCTGACGGCATTGAGCCAACGTATGCCGACTTAAGAATTGTCGAAGATATTATGCTTGAGCAGCAGCTAGAGCCAGGTGTCATGAACGTTTTAATCTACTATACATTACTGAAAACAGATATGAAGCTGTCGAAAACATATATGCAAAAAATCGCCGCTCATTGGGTGAGAAAGAAAATTAAAACCGTAGCGGCGGCCATGAAAATGGCCAAAGAAGAGAACAGGCAAATGACAGAGTGGGCGCAGCAGAAAAAGCAGCGCAGCACATACGGATCAGGGAAAGTTGTCCGTGAAGAGAAGCTTCCTGACTGGATGAAAGAAACCGAAACGAAAGAACAGCCGGCAAAAGAACAAACAGACAACCTATCGACAGAAGACCTCGAACGAGAAAAAGAAAAACTGTTAGATCAGTTTAAAAATATGAAAAAGTACAATGCACATTAAGATGAGGTGAGATGAGGATGAAACCGATCGGTCGTTCATTTGAACAGCTAAAAGGGCGCGTAGATTTTCGTGTAAGATACAATCAGATTAAAGAAAGTGTACTATCTGATGAAAATGTAAAAACCTTTTTACAGGAGCACCAAGAAGACATACACGAAGACATGATCAATCGCAGCTTGAACCGGCTTTTTGAATATGTGCAGCAGTCGAAGGGCTGTTCATATTGCTTAGATGAAGAGAACGTCAATGCGATTTTAGACGGTTATCACCCGAAGCTTGTGATCAAAGGTCAGAGTATTGATATTGAATATTCCCCTTGTCCAGTCAAGCTGCGGCTCGATAGACAGAAAAAACAGCAAGAACTCATGAAAAGCATGTACATTCCGCAAAATGTTCTTCAAGCGACGTTCTCTGATCTGAACGTTGTGGGAAGGCAGGAAGTCATTCAAAAAGTAGGACAATTCCTGCAAAGCTATGATGAGACGGGCAAAGGGAAGGGCTTATATTTACACGGAAAGTTTGGAGTAGGAAAAACGTATATTCTGGCAGCCATTGCGCAGCAGTTAGCGGAGAAGGAATACCCATCCCTCCTTGTGTACGTGCCTGAATTTGTGAGAGAGCTAAAAAATTCGTTAGCCGATCACACACTAGAATCAAAACTGAACATGGTCAAATCCACTCCTATTTTAATGCTTGATGATATTGGGGCAGAGTCGATGACAAGCTGGGTTCGAGATGAACTACTCGGAACGATTTTACAATACCGTATGGCAGAGCAGCTGCCGACTTTCTTCTCTTCTAATTTCGCACCAAGTGAACTGAAGCATCACTTTACGTACTCACAGCGCGGGGAAAAAGAAGAGGTCAAAGCCGCTCGTTTAATGGAACGAATTCTCTATTTAGCAGAGGCAGTCTTGCTCGAAGGAGAAAACCGCCGTCATTTATAAAACCGTCTATCACCTGAAGGAGGAGCAAATGAAATGAACAAAAGAAAATGGCTGCTTTTTCTCGTGATTGCAGGTCTCGCTGTTTTACTTTGGTGGCTGAACAAACAGCATCTTCAGCTGGCGCCGAAAGATGTGAAGAATTGGGTGCTTCAATTTGGACTGCTGGCTCCCTTTGTTTTTCTTTTCTTATCTCTTTTTCGCCCGTTTGTTCTCGTCCCACTTACGGTCTTTTCGCTGGCAGCAGGTTTGGCATTCGGAAGTGTCCTTGGGACGATTTATGCCCTCGTTGGTGCTACTGCCGGGGCAACAGGCTCCTTCTTACTTGCTACAACCTTTCGTTCAAAAAAGAAGGATACAGAATCAAGCAGCCGGAAGCTGAGAGCGGTGACGTCCCGCATTCAGGAGCATGGGTTTCTTTACATTTTGTTATTGCGAATTGCCCCAATCCATTTTGACTTTGTCAGCTATGCGGCAGCAGCTTCACGTGCAAATTATCGTGCATTTACGGCAGCTACCTTTTTAGGCTTAATACCGGGTACAGTTGCATTAAATGTCCTTGGCTCAAGCTTTGTCAGCGGCAATTATGCCGCTTTAGCAATCGTTTGTTTGATTTATCTGATCTTTATCTCAGTTCCGCTCATTTTAAAAAGAAAGATGCCTGATTTATTTTAGGCGTCTATTTTTTATGTTCTCCCCATATATATGTAACAGATGTCGTTAGGGGGGACAAACATGCTTGAAATAATCTTTGAAGATGAATATGATACCGCCGCTTTTTTACATCTTGCTGAACACTTGGACAGTCGGCATCACATGTCAATTCAACAAGGGAAAGACCGGCTTCTCATAGAGGCGAAGGAATCAAAAGAAGGACTTGAGTCCATTGTGCGGCCATTACTAGTTCACTTTTTTTTGGAATGCAAAGAAAATGAGCGCATGCGCAGCATTCTTGAAAACACGTATTTATTTAAAGATCCTGAAGAGCAGCACCAAATTCTTTCAATTGCCCACAGCATCATGAATGGGGATTTAGATGATATTCCCGGCATTCATCAAGAACCGTCAAGAGAAGCCCTGTTAACAAAGGAGCTTGAGACCATTTCTTTACAGCAAGGTATTTTTTCAATTGGTTCATTTATGACATTCAGACTGTCAGAGTATGACAGGAGGCTGAAGAACTATGTTGAAGTCTCCATTGAAGAATACAAAATGGAACAAGAATATCAAAACTTTATTCAATCGCTTCGAGACTATGTGATGGCAAAAGAACCAAAGCTCGAAAAAGTACATGTTGTGCATCAGGATCGCCTGATGATTTGGGAATTTCGGTACGCTTCTGAGCGTGATCAAAAACAATACATAGACAGACAGTTTGTAAGAGAGCATCCAATGTATATTGATTCGCAGCTGATTGCACCACTCGTATCCATAGCGCCCAAAAAGATTGACCTGTTTACAAATGATACGGGTCACTCGATGGTACAGACCATTCAAAATATTTTTCAAGAAAGGGTCGAGGTATTCCCGGCTCATTCATTTCAAGAACACAATGTTCAATTTGTCCATGACCATTTGGGACAGAAAAGTGAAAAGCTTTCTTGATTTTCACGAAAAAACGTTTTATAATACGGTGTAACTTCATACAGAGACCGTATTGATAAGGACATGAACAAATGAATACCCGCTTAAAGAGAGGGAAGCCTTGGCTGAAAGCTTCCTAGCAGAGGACCATTTGCTTTACCACCTTTGAACATCAGCTGTGAACGTTTTAGTAATGGCTGACGGGAATTCCCGTTATCGAAACACAAGCCGTGTTTGCTTATGAAAAAGAAAGCTGCAAATACGGGAAAAAGGGTGGAACCACGATTCCGTTTATTCAACCTCGTCCCTTTCCAGGGGGCGGGGTTTTTATATTGCCAAAAAAAGGAGTGACCAGAGATGTCAGAACAAATTCAACTTACATTTCCAGATGGAGCAGTCAAGGAGTTTGACAAAACAGCTACAACAGAAGACATCGCGGCATCAATTAGCCCAGGCCTAAAGAAAAAAGCGCTTGCCGGTAAATTGAACGGTAAAGAAATAGATCTGCGTACGCCGCTACTAGAAAGTGGAACAATTGAGATCATCACAGATAAAAGTGATGAGGCACTCGATATTATGCGCCACAGCACAGCTCATTTGCTAGCACAGGCAATCAAACGCCTGTATGGAAAAGAGCATCACGTTCAGTTTGGCGTAGGTCCTGTGATTGAAAATGGCTTCTACTACGATGTGGACATCGATGTTGCCATCACACCTGAAGATTTACCAAAGATTGAAAAAGAAATGAAAAAAATCATTAACAGCAATCTGCCAATCGAGCGAATTGAAGTATCAAGAGAAGAAGCGAAAAAACGCTTTGAAGCGATTGGTGATCAATTAAAGCTTGAGCTGTTAGAAGCGATTCCAGAAGGTGAAGCTGTTACGATTTATGAGCAGGGTGAATTCTTTGACCTCTGCCGCGGCATTCACTTGCCATCAACAGGGAAAATCAAAGAGTTTAAGCTGTTAAGCCTTGCAGGTGCATACTGGAGAGGTGACAGCAACAATCAAATGCTTCAGCGTATTTACGGTACAGCTTTCTTCAGCAAAGATGATCTAAATGAGCACTTACGCCTGCTTGAAGAAGCGAAAGAACGCGATCACCGTAAACTAGGAAAAGAGCTAAAACTGTTTGCGAACTCTCAAAAGGTAGGTCAAGGTCTACCACTTTGGCTGCCAAAAGGCGCAACGATCCGCCGCGTGATTGAGCGTTACATTGTCGATAAAGAAGTACGACTTGGTTATGAGCATGTGTATACACCGGTTCTTGCGAATGTCGAATTGTATAAAACATCAGGGCACTGGGCGCATTATCAAGAAGACATGTTCCCTGTGATGGAAATGGACAACGAAGATCTTGTTCTTCGTCCGATGAATTGTCCTCACCATATGATGATTTACAAAAACGAGCCGCATAGCTATCGCGAATTGCCAATTCGTATTGCAGAGCTTGGTACAATGCACCGTTATGAAATGTCAGGTGCTTTATCTGGCCTTCAGCGTGTTCGCGGTATGACATTAAACGATGCACATATCTTTGTACGTCCAGATCAAATCAAAGACGAATTCATTCGTACAGTTCGCCTAATTGAAGAAGTGTATCAAGACTTTGGCTTGAATGACTACACATTCCGCTTATCTTACCGTGATCCAGAAGATACTGAGAAGTATTTCGACGATGATGCAATGTGGAATAAAGCGCAATCGATGCTAAAGGATGCAATGGACGAGCTTGGTCATGACTATTATGAGGCAGAAGGCGAAGCGGCATTTTATGGTCCGAAGCTTGACGTTCAAGTGAAGACAGCTCTTGGAAAAGAAGAGACACTGTCTACTGTACAGCTTGATTTCTTACTTCCAGAGCGCTTCGATCTCACATATATCGGAGAAGATGGCAAGCACCATCGTCCAGTCGTGATTCATAGAGGTGTTGTTTCTACAATGGAGCGTTTTGTTGCCTTCTTAATTGAAGAATACAAAGGAGCCCTTCCAACTTGGCTGGCACCTGTACAATTCCAAGTCATACCGGTTTCACCGTCTGTCCATTTAGACTATGCGAAAAAAGTACAAGAACGTTTGCAGCTTGAAGGTCTTCGTGTAGAGCTTGACAGCCGTGATGAAAAAATCGGATACAAGATTAGAGAAGCGCAAATGCAAAAGATCCCATACATGCTAGTCGTCGGAGATCAAGAAGCAGAAAATGGCGCAGTCAATGTAAGAAAATACGGAGAGCAAGATTCAGAAACAATGGATCTTGAAGCCTTTGTGAAACATGCAGTAGCAGAAGCGAAAAAATAATCTTTTTCAAGCGAAGCAGCCAGTGATCTTTCTCTTTAGATCACTGGCTTTTTCTTTTTGGGGAAAATCCTCCACTAGTGATCCAGTCCCTTGAATGATACGTTTAGATAGTGCGAAAGTATGGGTAAGTATGTACTATTGGTTCGAGTTAAATTGGGGGAATGAAAGCGATGACGCAAACAACAAACACTTTATCATCACAAGTATTGGAGCGATCAGCAGTACTTCGTGCATTGGAACACTCACTGGCGATGATTGAATTTGATGTGACAGGTGAAGTCCTATGGGTCAATGATATTTTTGCAAAAGCCATGGGCTATTCAAAGCAAGAGATGATTGGTTTAAAACATAGACAGTTTTGTCCTCCTCATATTGCAGAACACGCAAGCTATCAAATGTTTTGGAAGCGTTTGAAAGAGGGGCAAGTCTTTCAGGAAAAGGTGCAGCGGACGACGAAGAATGGTGACAGCTTATGGCTTGAAGCGACATATACACCTGTCCGCAATGAAGAGGGACACGTAGTGGGTGTTGTGAAAGTGGCAACAGACATAACAGAGAGAGAAAACACGATGAAACAGGTCGTAGACGATTTAAAGGAGATGTCTGCGAAATTGATGGAGCGAGCAGAAGTGGGCATCCAGCATAGTCAAAGAGTCAATATCTCCTTTGATCATATAGCAAACGAAACAGATCAAAATATGAGCTTACTAGAAGGATTAACAGAGCAGGTAGAGTCCATCAGCTCCATCGCTACAACGATTAACAGCATTTCCTCACAAACCCAGCTCCTTGCATTAAATGCGGCGATCGAAGCAGCCCATGCAGGTTCCTATGGAAATGGCTTTAGTGTAGTGGCGGCAGAAATTAGAAAGCTTGCAACTAATTCAAAAGAAGCGATTGTCAAAGTAGATCAATATGTAAAGGCGATTCATGCAGAAGTAGAGAAGGTCAGCAGCGGAACGAGCCGGGCCAAGACAACCGTGTTTACAAATCGTGATCTTGTGAAGCAGGCAAGCGAGGAATTTATAAATATAGGAGAAGCAGCCCGCAGCTTAGACAAGCAAGCGCAAAGTCTAGCGGTCATTGTGTAGTTTGAGCACACAAAAACACCCAATCTCGTCAGGGAAAGGGTGTTTTTTGTGTTCTATTTTAATATATCAAACAATTCATGTAAGTCTTTGATTTCATAATCTGGCGTTACATCTGTTTCATTCTTTTTGCCATGCCGATTGATCCAAACGGTTTGAATCCCGGCTCGAGATGCCCCAAGAATATCTGTTTTTGGATTGTCTCCGACCATGATCACATCGTCTTTTGTTAGATTTAACAGCTGAAGGCAGTGTTCAAAGATGCCAGGGTCAGGTTTGCCTTTCCCGTAATCTCCTGAAATCACAATTTCATTAAAATAAGGCGCAAGCTCAGGAACACCTGCTAGTTTTTCTTTTTGAAGACTAGGATCTCCGTTTGTTAAAAGGAGCAATTCATAGCTGCCTTTCAGACGGTCTAAAACAGGGTACGTTTCTTCATAGACAAATGGGCGTTTTCTCCGCTCGGCTGCAAAAAAATCAGCCAAATATTGTCCAAATGCCTCATCGTCAATTCCTGCTTCTTTTAAGCCATTGGTCCAAGCGTTCTTGCGGTACTCTGGTGCAAGGGCATTCAATTTTTGAAAGCCTTCGCTAATCGGTTCACTAAAATTGGACCACAGTCCTTCGAAAGGATTAATTCCGATCATGACAGTATAATCATATGTTTCATAGGACGAATACAGCTTTCTTGCTTCTTCACGAACAATCTGTTCAAATGTTTCTGGATTCAGTCCATATTTTTTTTCCGCTTCGCGGCATGTTTCCTGAAAAGTGGTATGAATGCTTTTTTCATCCCAAAGCAAAGTATCATCTAAATCGAAAAATACGGCTTTCATGATCTTCTCCCTTGTTATGTATGTGTTACCTTCAATTGCAAGTGACGGCTCAAGTTCATTTTACAATAGAAGATGAGGGCAATAAAGAAAAGATTTGAGAGATATTTGAACATTGACCGCACATGATAGAATAGAAAGACAGTAAATAATACATACATCAATTGAGGTGGCAGGTTTGCTTCATTTAATTATTATGATGATCGAGCGTGTTGGGATCATCGTTATTTTAGGGTTTGTGCTTGCACATGTGAAGGGCTTTCGCAATCTATTGCTTCATAATGAAGGGTTTCGAAAAAAGGCAGTTCTTGTCTTTATTTTTGCTTCTTTTAGTATTATCAGCAATTATACAGGAATTGAAATCCAGCAGCAGATGGTCATGAATCATGAGTTTTCCTATCATCTAGGCTCGTCAAGCTCAATTGCCAATACAAGAATCATGGGAATCGAAATGGGCGGATTAATAGGAGGGCCATTTGTTGGCATTGGTGCAGGGCTTCTAGCTGGGATTCATCGCTATTCATTAGGAGGAAGCACGGCACTCAGCTGTGCGATTTCTTCGATTTTAGCCGGTGTGATTGCTGGCTATGTCGGCAGCAGGTTTAAGCGGAAGAATCGAATGGTGACACCTCGCCAAGCCGCACTTTTTGGTGTGGCAATGGAATCCTTGCAAATGATCATTATTCTTCTATTTGCAAGACCATTTGCTGATGCTTGGGGGCTTGTGAGTATCATTGCTTTGCCGATGATTTTTGTGAATGGAATTGGCAGCTTTATCTTTTTATCGATTTTACAGTCAGTCATTAGGCAAGAAGAGCAGGCAAAGGCGATGCAGACACACCGTGTATTTTCAATCGCTGATCAAACGCTGCCTTTCTTCCGCCAAGGGTTAAATGAACAGTCATGTAAAAGCGTGGCGGAGATCATTCATCGATTAACAGAAACAGATGCGGTCTCCTTAACCGATACAGAAAAGATTTTAGCGCATGTTGGAGATGGGACGGATCATCATATTCCATCGAAAAGCCTCATTACAGGGCTGTCGAAACAAGTATTGATGAGCGGCAAAATTATGAAGGCGCATTCGAAAGATGAAATCAATTGTTCAGTCACCCATTGCCCGCTTCAAGCGGCGATTGTGCTGCCCCTTACCTCCAATGGTCAAACGATCGGAACGTTAAAAATGTATTTCAATTCTCCGGTCGGATTAAGCAGGGTGGAAGAGGAGCTTGCAGAAGGCCTGGCAATGCTGTTTTCCACACAGCTTGAGCTTGGGGAGGCAGAAACCCAAAGCCGTCTGCTAAAAGATGCAGAGATCAAAGCGCTTCAAGCGCAAGTGAATCCGCACTTTTTATTTAACGCCATTAATACCATCTCTGTCTTGTGTAGAACGAACGTAGAGATGGCTAGGAAGCTGCTGCTGCAACTGAGTATTTATTTTCGATCCAATTTGCAAGGCGCCCGCCAGCTGCTCATTCCACTTCATAAAGAAATTCAGCATGTAGAAGCATATTTGTCACTTGAACAAGCGAGATTTCCAAATAAATACCATGTGACCTTTCAAATTGAAAAGGAGCTGGAGCAGGTGATGATTCCACCATTTGTGCTTCAGGTGCTTGTTGAAAACGCAGTGAGACACGCTTTTCCTAAACATCAAACGAGCTGTGAAGTCATCGTATCCGCTGTGATGAAAGATGGGCATGTCAATATGAAAGTGACGGATAATGGACAGGGAATCGAGAATGACAAGATGGCTCAGCTATTAAAAGCGCCTGTTGAATCCAAAGAAGGAACAGGTACGGCTCTTTTTAATTTAGATCAGCGGTTAAGAGGGATTTTTGGCAGACAAGCCGCTTTATCCATTCATAGCGATCAAGGCACTGACATCTCATTTCGCATTCCAATGGACTATGTAAAAAAGGATGATTTTCGTTGATAAACGTATTAATCGTAGATGATGAAGTGTTAGCAAGAGATGAATTAAAATACTTATTACGCAGAACGAAAGAGGATGTTCAAATAGAGGAAGCAGAAAATATAGAATCTGCTTTTGACCGGATGGTGGATCATAAGCCGGACCTGCTCTTTTTAGACATTGATTTATCAGGTGAAAATGGATTTGATATTGCCAAAAGGCTCAACCGGATGTCTGATCCGCCAGCGATTGTATTTGCGACAGCATTTGATCAGTATGCGCTGAAGGCGTTTGAGGTCAGTGCGCTTGATTATTTAACAAAACCATTTGATGAAGAACGGCTTTTGCAAACGATCCAAAAGTTTAAAAAGTGGAAATCTGTTGAGACGCAAGACCACCAGCTGTCAGATGAGAAAATCCCCCATCAGCAAAAGCTAGCCATTTCAGTTGATGACTCAATTGTCATTCTGCAAGTAGAAGAGATCATGTATGTAGGGCTCAGTGAGGGGAAAAAGGTCGTGAAAACAAAGGATCACATGTATGAGGTCACAGAACCGCTTGTGGTCATTGAAAAGAAACTCCCTGAGGCTTACTTTATGAGGGTTCATCGAAGTTATATCGTGAACACCTCTCATATGAAAGAAGTACAGCCGTGGTTTAATTCGACGTATAATCTACATATGACAGACGGGTCGATTATTCCTGTCAGCCGCACTTACGCCAAAGAACTAAAGAAGTCGCTCCTGCTAGAGTAGGACGGCTTTTTTATTTGTATTTCAATACTCGTTTTCTGCATTTCATTCATTGAATTCGGCGAGTTTGATTGTAAACGCTTCATTCATTTATTTCATGCCGTATACTGAGGGCAGTCGAAGAAAGAGGTGAAGGGGCATGAGTGCCACTAAAGTATATGGATTTCTATCTCAAGCATTTATCTTTGCAACCGTAATGTTCGTTTCTAATCTCATTTCAATGTATTTACCAATTCCGATGCCTGCATCTGTGATTGGTCTGGTTCTATTATTTGTTTTGCTGACAACGAAAATCGTCAAACTGGAGCAAGTGGAGCAATTAGGTACATCATTGACAGGGCTCATTAGCTTTCTATTTGTTCCCTCTGGTATCTCGGTTATTCAATCACTAGGTGTCATGCAAGAAGTAGGTGTGCAAGTCGTCGGTGTCATTATCATTGCAACGATTATGTTACTAGCAGCGACAGGGCTATTCACGCAGCTTCTCATGCAATTATCAGACAAACCACAGAAACGTAAAGAGACAAAGGAGAGCAAATCGACTCCTTCTCATTCTAATAAACCAGCTTCAAGTACGCATTAAAGGAGAGATGCAGGATGGGTACAAGTACGATGAGTCCTTATTTTGGTATAGTCGTCTCATTGGTCGCCTTTGGAATCGGTACATTCTTATTTAAAAAATCAAAAGGCTTCTTCTTATTCACACCACTTTTTGTGGCCATGGTGTTAGGTATTTTATTTTTAAAAATTGGCGGTTTTTCCTATGCAGATTATAATGAGGGCGGCAAGATTATCAAGTTTTTCTTAGAGCCTGCGACGATTGCTTTTGCTATTCCGCTTTATAAGCAGCGCGCATTGCTTAAAAAATATTGGTGGCAGATTTTATCCGCTATTTTTGTAGGATCACTTTGCTCCATTACAATTGTGTATGTCGTAGCAAAAGGAATTCATCTTGATGCGGCTGTAATGAAAAGTATGCTCCCACAGGCAGCGACGACAGCGATTGCTCTTCCGATTGCAAAGGATATTGGCGGAATTGCAGATATCACAGCCTTTGCGGTCATATTTAATGCAGTCATTGTGTATGCACTAGGTGCTTTCTTCTTAAAATGGTTTCGAATTAAAAATCCAGTGGCAAAAGGGCTTGCACTCGGTACATCAGGACATGCACTTGGCGTCTCTGTTGGGATTGAGATGGGAGAAGTAGAAGCGGCCATGGCAAGTATCGCCGTTGTGGTCGTAGGAGTTGTGACCGTCATTGTCATCCCAATCTTTATGCAATTCATTCTTTGATGGCGTCATTGTTTTGAAAAAGCCTTGCCCAATTCGTTTAATCATGCTAAAATGAAAAAGTTGTTTCAAGAGTTCGCTTACTTGACGGACAAATGAAAATTGTGTAGAATTATTAACGAATTGAATAGATATCACAAGCAGAAGCACCCGCTTCTCACCTGATTGACACGTGTTTGTAGTTGACAGGTTGACCGTACATTTATTTTTTCATGCAAATGTTCGCAGTGTGGGTGTTTTATATGCCCACACTTTTTGTTTGCCTGTAAAACATACAACGAAATGGTCAAAATGAATTGTGAACTCAATTCAAAATCTCATGGAGGTGGCTCACTATTAGCAAAGATCAATTAGTTAATGAAGGTATTCGTGCGCGTGAAGTTCGTTTGATCGGACAAAATGGCGATCAGCTGGGGATTAAAACCCGCCAGGAAGCTCTGGAGATAGCTGCTAAAGCCAATCTTGACCTTGTGTTAGTTGCTGCAAATGCAAAACCACCTGTTTGCCGAATCATGGACTATGGTAAGTTCCGATTTGAACAGCAGAAGAAGGATAAAGAGGCACGTAAGAATCAAAAAATCATTAGCTTAAAAGAAGTTCGGTTGAGCCCGACAATTGATGAACATGATTTTAACACGAAGCTCCGTAATGCAATCAAATTCCTTGAAAAGGGCGATAAAGTGAAAGCTTCTATCCGCTTTAAAGGGCGTGCGATTACGCATAAAGAAATCGGACAGCGCGTGTTAGACCGTTTCTCTGAAGCTTGCGCTGAAGTAGCAACAGTAGAAACAAAACCTAAGATGGACGGACGTAGCATGTTCCTCATGCTTGCACCAAAAGTCGAAAAGTAAAGTAACAGAGGGAGGAAATATCCAATGCCAAAAATGAAAACTCACCGCGGATCTGCTAAACGTTTCAAAAAAACAGGTTCTGGTAAACTTAAACGTTCTCATGCGTACACAAGTCACCTGTTCGCTAACAAATCTACAAAGCAAAAACGTAAATTGCGTAAGAGCGCAATCGTAAGTGCTGGAGATTTCAAACGTATCAAACAACAACTTGCAAACATCAAGTAATTTGGAATAGGAATCATAGGAGGGAATTACAATGCCAAGAGTAAAAGGCGGAACTGTGTCGCGTCAGCGTCGTAAAAAGGTTCTTAAATTAGCAAAAGGTTATTTCGGTTCAAAACATAGATTATACAAAGTAGCAAACCAACAGGTGATGAAATCTGGAAACTACGCTTTCCGTGACCGTCGTCAGAAAAAACGTGACTTCCGTAAACTATGGATCACTCGTATCAATGCTGCAGCTCGTATGAACGGTCTTTCTTACAGCCGTTTAATGCATGGCCTAAAGCTTTCTGGTATCGAAGTAAACCGCAAAATGCTTGCTGACCTTGCTGTGAATGACCTAAGTGCATTCAATCAGCTTGCTGATGCTGCAAAAGCACAACTAGACAAGTAAGTCATATAAAAGATCATTCCGTCGAGGGATGATCTTTTTTGCTCATCATGTGAGGTGAAATGAATGAATATCGCGTTGATTGTGCTGCTCATCTTGGTAAATGGCTATGGTTTCTTTCTCATGGGAGAGGACAAGCGCCGGGCAAAAGCGCATAAATGGAGAATTTCAGAGGCGCACTTATGGAGTGCTGCCGTGCTTTTTGGGGCTTTCGGATCGTATCTAGGGATGCAGTATTTCCGTCATAAAACAAAGCATCCTGCCTTTCAAATTGGCATGCCAGTGTTAATCATGGTGCAGTTGATCATATTAGGATATATCAAGTTCATCTGAAAAAGGAGCAGACGCCATCAAGACGGCGTGTCTGCTCCTTTTTTTTGTTTGATTTTTTTAATGGGCTGATCCCAATCAATTTTTGTTTGAGGATAACGTTCGATAATGTTTTCCTCCAATTTTTCAAAGTCTTCTAATGTAAATTCACTTAGCTTCTCAGGTGACTCCGTCCAAACGTAAATGGAGTGGACAAATAGAGGATGATCCTTAGACGGAACATGCTTCTCCCCTTCAAACAAGACACCTTTATAGACGAAATTAAAATTTTTACGTGCATTTTGTTGTTCGTCCATAAAATAAAAGCCTTCTTTTAATTGTGCTTGTTTCAGCTTTCTTCTCGGATTTGAGAAGAATTTTACCGCCATGTAGAAGATGTAGACAAGCAGTGCAACAAGAGCTAGTCTAATGAGGATTACAAACATGACAGGATGCACCTCCAATACCGTTATCTGATATACTACGAATGAAAAGGCCAAAAGGTTTCAACTTTTTTTAAAAAAATATTTCGTAAAACGAAAAAATATTCATAAAAAGATCGTATTGAACGAAAAAGGTTTTGTATAATAAGAATGCACCATGAAGATAAAGGAGGATATATGGAATGACAAAGCTAGATCAAACATTAACTATGCTGAAAGACCTAACGGATGCAAAAGGGATTCCAGGAAATGAACGTGATGTCAAAAAAGTCATGCAGACATACATAGAATCATATGCAGATGAAGTCTCCAGTGACCGCCTTGGCAGCTTAATCGCTAAGAAGGAAGGAAACGCAAACGGACCTAAAATTATGCTTGCTGGTCACTTAGATGAAGTAGGATTCATGGTGACAAAAATTGATGACAAAGGCTACATTCGCTTCCAAACTGTCGGCGGATGGTGGTCACAGGTCATGCTCGCGCAGCGTGTGACCATTGTAACGAAAAAGGGAGACATTACAGGTGTGATTGGCTCAAAGCCGCCGCACGTCTTGTCACCTGAAGCTCGAAAAAAATCGATTGAGATCACAGATATGTTTATTGATATCGGTGCATCAAGCAAAGAACAGGCAATGGAGTGGGGCGTTCTACCTGGAGATCAAATCGTCCCTTATTTTGAGTTTACAGTGATGAATGATGAAAAAATGCTCCTTGCAAAAGCATGGGACAACCGTATCGGCTGTGCAGTTGCGATTGATGTCATGAAGAACTTACACAATACTCAGCATGAGAATATTGCTTACAGTGTTGCAACTGTACAAGAGGAAGTTGGCCTGCGCGGGGCTAAAACAGCAGCGGCTACAATCCAGCCTGATATTGGATTTGCCATTGATGTTGGTGTAGCAGGAGACACGCCGGGCATTACTGAAAAAGAAGCAACAAGCAAACTTGGCAAAGGGCCAACGATTGTTGTATTTGATGCTTCGATGGTATCTCATAAAGGGCTTCGGGATTTTGTTGTCCAAACAGCGGACGAATTGAACATTCCTTACCAATACGACTCCATGCCTGGCGGCGGGACAGATGCTGGCGGTATCCATTTAACAGGTCATGGTGTGCCATCACTATCGATCGGGATACCAAGTAGATATATCCATACTCATGCAGCGATGATTCACCGAGATGATTATGAAAATGCAGTGAAGCTTTTAACAGAAGTGATCAAAAGACTTGATCAAAAAACGGTTGAGCAGATCACGTACGGTTCTTAAGTAAGAAAGCCTTTCCTCAGTATAGGGGAAGGGCTTTTTTTATTTCATTGAATTTCCCAGGAAATGAACTGTCATTTTAAGTTACGCCAAAAGAACTGTTTTTGACAGAAGAAGAAAAAATATTCTAGTGAATAAGGCACATGTGATCTGGCTTTTATTTTTGTAAGATGAAAGCAATAAAAAGGACAGAGCCTAAAGAATGCCCTGTCAAAAGAGAGTTTATGGAAGTAGGTGAAGCTACCTTAAGAATAAA
This sequence comes from Bacillus sp. FSL M8-0266, assembly GCF_038613425.1. NCBI lineage: Bacteria > Bacillati > Bacillota > Bacilli > Caryophanales > Bacillaceae > Bacillus > Bacillus sp. FSL M8-0266. The sequence continues at coordinate 2,650,401 of NZ_CP152015.1, read as the reverse complement.
CATATTATTCTTATTTGTCAACTTGGTTTTAAAAGAGAGAAAAATCAATCAATTTATGTTATATTTGTAACAAATTGTTTGTGCAAAGGGGATGATTAAATGAATGCGGTTACAATTGTCATAGCATCTATGTGTATTTTAGCGATTGCCTATCGTCTTTATGGCACATTTATGATGGTCAAGGTCTTAAAGGTGACAGACGATCATCCTACACCGGCTCACACATTAGAAGACGGGAAGGATTATGTGCCAACTAATAAATGGGTCACATTTGGGCATCACTTTGCTGCGATTGCAGCTGCCGGCCCATTAGTGGGTCCGATTTTAGCCGCACAATTCGGGTATTTACCGGGTCTCCTTTGGCTGTTAATTGGCGCAGTGATTGGCGGTGCTGTACATGATCTTGTCGTCTTATTTGCGTCAATGCGAAAAAAGGGGAAATCGTTATCAGAGGTAGCGAAGGAAGAGTTAGGACCTGTCGCAGGATTTTGTACAGGGCTTGCGATGCTGTTTATCATTACGATCACAATGGCTGGTTTGTCTATGGTTGTGCTTCATGCGTTAGAACGTAACCCTTGGGGGACATTTGCAGTCGGAATCACGATTCCAATTGCGATGGGGGTTGGTCTTTATTATAAAAAGACAGGCAATTTAAAACTGGCGACAACTGCGGGATTTATTTTGCTGATGGTTGGCGTATTCCTTGGGCCGAATATTCAAGGAACGGCACTTGGCGATCTTTTAACACTTGATACAAAAACGCTTGCTCTTGCCTTGCCGGTCTACGCTTTTTTTGCTGCGGCATTGCCGGTTTGGCTGCTGCTCGCACCGAGGGATTATTTAAGCAGCTTTATGAAAATAGGTGTTTTTATCGCATTGATTGCTGGAATCTTTGTCGTCAATCCAACGATTCAATTCCCAGCCTTTACGGAGTTTGTGAATGGAGGAGGTCCTGTTTTAGCTGGTCCTGTCTGGCCTTTTATTTCGATTACCATTGCTTGCGGGGCCATATCTGGTTTCCACGCATTTGTTGGATCTGGGACAACGCCTAAGATGCTTGACCGCTGGAGTGATATGAAGCCTGTCGCTTTTGGCGCAATGCTAGTAGAATGTCTAGTTGGAATTATGGCGTTAATTGCCGCTACGGCTCTTCATCCAGGCGATTATTTTGCGATAAACAGTACGCCAGAAGTGTTCAGAACACTCGGGATGAGTGTCGAGAACCTTCCGCAGCTGAGTAAGGAAATTGGTCTTGATTTAGAAGGAAGAACGGGTGGAGCTGTGACATTAGCTGTAGGGATGGCGTATATCTTTACGGGAATTCCGTTCTTTGGTCATTTGGCGTCTTATTTTTTCCAATTCGTCATTATGTTTGAAGCTGTTTTTATTTTAACCGCTATTGATGCAGGGACACGTGTGGCACGTTATTTAATTCAAGACTTCTTTGGCGAAGCTTATAAACCGCTTAAACGAAATGACTGGGTCCCTGGGTCGGTGTTCGCAAGTGCGCTTGCTTGTTTTATGTGGGGCTACTTGCTTTACTCTGGAGACATCGGGTCCATTTGGGCGCTGTTTGGGGTGTCAAACCAGTTAATGGCATCGGTCGGTCTCATCATCGGAGCAACCGTTGTATTAAAAATTGCAGATAAAAGGCGATATATGCTGACTTGTTTAATTCCACTTGCTTACTTATATGTGACAGTGAATTATGCGGGCTATTGGATGGTAGCAAATGTATACCTTAATCCCGAGGCATCAGGTTACAGCGTGCTGAATGCGGTGCTATCAATCATTATGTTGATCTTAGGATTTGTGATTATTGTGTTTGCGATTAAAAAATGGGTCGACATTTGGCGTGATCCAGCGCTTCGGATGGAAACACCGATCACTGGCTAAATGAAAAAGCCGGTTTGCTATGATAAGCAAACCGGCTTCTTTTATTGCTGTTGATGAGGCTTTAAGCCTTGCTCTAATGTTTCAAGAATCTCATTTTTCTCGTTTTCTGATGCTTCTTGCCATAGCACTTCGAACAACACGCCAAGGCCTGGCAGCATTTTTTCCTCACCGCTTTGAATGGCATCTAAAATCGTATGCTCAAGCTGCTCTTGATTATGGCCAGTGATGTTTTGAATGACTGCGCCTCTTAAATTAAAATCCATTGCCCACACTCCTTTTTTGATGGTAATAGCCCTATTCTGTCTCAAAGACAGGTTTATTATGTAGTGTGCATGAGATATAATAAATTCATGATATTTAAAGGAGTTAAAGTCGCTTGAAATATATAGAATCTGCTAAAAACACAAACATTAAACAGTGGAAAAAGCTCCATACGAAAAAAGAACGAACGAAAACGGGGCTGTTTCTCGTGGAGGGAATCCACTTAGTGGAAGAAGCATTGAAGAGCGGAGTTGTGAAAGAATTAATGGTCACATCGCCTGATAAGCTTCCTTCTCATATTGATCCGGACATTGAACTGTATGAACTGAGCGAGGAAGCCTTTTCTGCCATGACCGAAACGGAAACGCCTCAGCACATCGCGGCAGTTTGTACAGTTCCTGTATTTGAAGAAAAGAAGTATGAACGACTTCTTCTATTAGATGCAGTGCAGGACCCAGGGAATCTAGGCACACTCATTCGGACAGCAGATGCCGCTGGACTTGATGCTGTGATCTTAGGCGATGGAACAGTTGATGCGTTTAACGGAAAAACGCTCCGTTCCGCACAAGGGTCGCATTTCCACCTGCCCATTTTAAAGCAAAGCCTTCAGCAGACCATACCAGTATGTAAGGAGCAAGGCATTCCTGTATACGGAAGTGCTCTAAACAATGCGAAAGCGTATAGAAGCGTAACGGCAGAAGGTTCGTTTGCATTAATTGTGGGCAATGAAGGTGCGGGTATAAACCCAGAGATTCTGCAAATGACAGACCACAATTTATATGTGCCAATGTATGGACAGGCAGAATCATTAAATGTGGCTGTTGCAGCAGCTGTTCTTGTCTATCATTTGCGTGGATAGTGTTGCATCATGCGCTCATTTTCACTATAATGAAACTAATATTTTAAAAACCATGATAGAGGAAGATTGTTTCAAAGAGCGGCCTGATAGGGAGAATGCATCGTAGACTGAAAGTGCATTTAAGGAATGCTGAAACAGGAATTCACCTCTGGAGTTGTCACCGGGACCGCAAGTTTTGCGTAAAGGTGAACCGGATTCGTTTGATTCCGTTATGTCAATGAAGCTTATTCGCACATGTATTTGTGCTTAACAAGGGTGGTACCGCGACCACAACTCGTCCCTTCTTTTTTAGAAGGACGGGTTTTTTTATTGTCTTCAAACGATCAAACAGCCGTTTATCCAGGCGGTTTTGTATATCAAAAGGAGGATTACACTCATGCAAGAAACGTTAAAACAGCTTGAATTAGAAGCGATAGCAAAGGTTGAAGCAGCTAGCTCGCTCAAAGAAGTCAATGACATTCGTGTTCAATATTTAGGGAAAAAAGGGCCGATCACAGAGGTGCTTCGCGGAATGGGCAAGCTGTCCGCAGAAGAAAGACCAAAAATGGGCGCACTCGCAAACGAAGTGAGAGAGCAGATTGCTGGTGCTATTGCTGAAAAAAATGAACAGCTGGAAAAAGAAGAAGTGAAGAAGAAACTTGCGTCTCAAACGATCGATGTTACATTGCCAGCAAGCCCAATCAAAATAGGGGCAAGACATCCATTAACGATTGTTGTCGAAGATATTGAAGATTTATTTGTTGGTATGGGCTATACCGTTGAGGAAGGTCCTGAGGTCGAAACGGATTATTACAACTTTGAAGCGCTGAATCTTCCAAAGGAGCATCCGGCACGTGATATGCAGGACAGCTTCTATATTACCGAGGATACACTACTCAGAACACAAACGTCACCAGTTCAAGCACGTACACTTGAAAAATATAAAGGACAAGGTCCTGTGAAGATCATCTGCCCTGGGAAAGTATATAGACGAGACAGTGATGACGCGACTCATTCACATCAATTCATGCAGATTGAAGGGCTTGTTGTCGATCACAATATTAGTATGAGTGATCTAAAAGGTACGCTAGAGACAGTGGCGAGAAAAATGTTTGGTGAAGATCGTGAAATTAGACTGCGTCCAAGCTTTTTCCCATTCACAGAACCATCTGTCGAAGTGGATGTGTCTTGCTTTAAATGCGGAGGAAAAGGCTGTTCTGTATGTAAAGGAACAGGCTGGATTGAAATTTTAGGAGCTGGGATGGTTCATCCAAATGTCCTGAAGATGAGCGGATTTGATCCAGAAACTTACCAAGGCTTTGCTTTTGGAATGGGTGTTGAACGGATTGCAATGCTCAAATACGGCATTGATGATATTCGCCATTTCTACACAAATGATATTAGATTCACAAAGCAATTCAAGCAGGACTAAGAGGAGGAAATCAACATGTTTGTTTCATATAAATGGTTAGAAGACTATGTCGATTTAGAAGGCATTCAGCCGGATGAATTAGCAGAAAAAATCACAAGAAGCGGAATTGAAGTGGAAGCCGTTGAATATAAAGGCGAAGGCATTAAAGGAGTTGTCGTTGGACACGTCGTGGAGCGAGAACAGCACCCGAATGCCGACAAATTAAACAAATGTCTCGTGGATATCGGAGAAGACGAACCGGTTCAAATTATTTGCGGAGCTCCGAATGTGGATAAAGGACAATATGTGGCTGTCGCAACGGTTGGCGCAGTCCTTCCTGGGAACTTTAAAATTAAAAAAGCAAAGCTGCGCGGCGAAGAGTCTCATGGCATGATTTGTTCTCTGCAAGAATTAGGTGTCGAAAGCAAACTCGTACCAAAGGAATATGCAGAAGGTATTTTTGTTTTCCCAAATGACGTCAAACCCGGAGATGATGCCCTTCAGGCACTTCAATTAGACGATGCGGTACTTGAGCTTGGCTTAACGCCAAACCGTGCGGATGCCCTGAATATGCTAGGTGTCGCCTATGAGGTTGCAGCCATCTTAGGGAAAGACATCAAACTTCCTGATACAGCACATAACACGTCTTCAGAAAAAGCAGCAGACTATATTTCGGTGAAAATTGAGGATCAAGAAGCGAATCCACTTTATGCAGCGAAGATCATTAAAAATGTAAAGATTGGACCAGCACCGCTTTGGATTCAAACAAGATTGATGAATGCAGGCATTCGCCCAATTAACAACGTCGTCGATATTACGAACTTTGTACTGCTTGAATACGGTCAGCCGCTTCATGCGTTTGATTATGACCGCTTTGGTTCAAAGCAAGTGGTCGTACGTAAAGCGACTGATAGCGAAAGCATTCAAACACTTGATGAGCAAGAACGTACACTTTCATCAAAGCATCTTGTGATCACTAACGGAACGAAAGCGCACGCTGTCGCAGGCGTCATGGGCGGTCTTGAATCAGAGGTGCGTGATGAAACGACAACGATTCTTTTAGAAGCGGCATATTTCAACGGTCAAACAGTCCGTCAAGCATCTAGAGACTTGGGGCTTCGCAGTGAATCAAGCACACGATTTGAAAAAGGACTTGATCGGCAGCGTACGAAGTCTGCAGCCGAAAGAGCAGCGCAATTGATCAGCATCTATGCAGGCGGTGAAGTGCTAAGCGGGACTGTGGAGGAAAACCACCTTGAAACAAGTATGAATGTCATCCACGTATCCACTGAGCGTGTGAACAAGGTGCTTGGCATGAGCATTTCAAAAGAAGATATGATTCAAATCTTCAACAAACTGGGCTTTACAGTAGGCGAATCAAATGACGTTCTTGTTGTAACGGTTCCTTCTCGTAGAATGGATATCACGATTGAAGAAGACCTCACTGAAGAAGTTGCGAGATTATATGGCTACGATAATATCCCGTCTACACTGCCTGCGACAGCTGGTACAGTAGGCGGTCTCACGCCATATCAAGTGAAGCGCAGAAAGGTGAGACGCTTCTTAGAAGGCGCAGGTCTTTCTCAAGCGATCACGTATTCATTGACAAATCAGCATAAGTCTACAGCTTTTGCACTGAATCCAGCTTATAAAACGAGACTTTCCCTGCCAATGAGTGAAGAACGAAGTGTGCTTAGACAAAGTCTTCTGCCAAACTTACTTGATTCTGTTGCATATAACTTGGCAAGACAAGCTGATTCATTTGGTTTTTATGAAACGGGTTCTGTGTTCTTAGCAGAAGCTGAAGGAGCAAAACCGGTGGAAAAAGAGCATGTCGCTGGTGCGCTGACAGGCTTATGGCATAAAAATCTTTGGCAGGGCGAGAAAAAAGCCGTCGATTTTTATGTAGCGAAAGGAATTGCAGAAGGTCTATTTGAAAAGCTTGGTGTATCAGACCAAATCACATATGTTCAAGCAGAGCGTGAGGGTCTTCACCCAGGTCGTACAGCAGATGTTCATTTAAATGGAAAAGTCATTGGGTTTGTTGCTGCACTTCATCCAGTCATTGAAAAGGAATTAGATTTAAAAGAAACATATGTCTTCGAGTTTGATTTAACAGATGTGATGACGTCTGAATCGAAGGATATGAAATATACAGCGATTCCGAGATTCCCTGCTGTGACAAGAGATATTGCACTTGTTGTAGATCAGAATATCTCAAGCGGACAGCTGGAGCGCGTCATCTATGAGGCAGGCGGGGATTTACTGACAGACCTATCCGTCTTTGATGTGTATGAAGGTGAACATATGGAAGAAGGCAAAAAATCTGTTGCATTCTCTCTCCAATATTTAAATCCGGAACAAACATTGACAGAGGAAGAAGTCACGGCTGTTCATACAAAAGTATTGAAAGCATTAGAAGATACGTATCAAGCCGTCTTGCGCGGTTAAAGAAAAAAGAGCTAAGGCCTTATGGGCCTAGCTCTTTTTTATAGCCATTTTTTCGCTTTTTGTGTGTTGGCAAAATGCAGTTTTGTAAATTGACGTAAAGCCTCTTCGCCGTGCAGCTTGATGAGCTTTGCAGCCGCCTTGTCCACATGAGGCCCGGCTCCTTTTGGGATGTCAAACCCTGCTGCTTTAGATAACTTATCCATTTCAATTAAAAAAGCGTATCTTGCAATAATGGAAGCCGCAGCAACTGACAAATGAATGCCTTCTGCTTTTGTGCTAAAGTACGTCCGCTCCCGAATGATTTTTTTCCCAGCAAGATGCTTGAAATAAATACCCGGTTCTGCAAATTGGTCAATCAAAATAGCTTCAGGCTGCTTCCCGTCTAATTTCTCTAGCACAGAGGTGATGACTTGGTTATGAAGAAGCGCCTTCATTTTCCCTTGGCTCATGCCCTTTTCCTGCATCGCATTGTACTTTTCATTTCGGAGCACGAGAAGGCTGAACGAAATGGTTTTGATGAGATCTTTGGCAATATTGATAATCTGCGGGTCTTTTAGACCTTTTGAGTCTTTTACGCCAAGCTCTTTCATGAGAGCAAGCTGGCTGGCATCAACATAGGCGGCACAGACCGTTATCGGTCCAAAATAATCACCTGTTCCTACTTCATCTGAACCGATGACGGACATAGAAGCAATCCCTGACGGCGGACTATATTTTGTGACAGCCGGTGCTTTTGGGCTCTTCGTATCAGCTGCTTTTAAATGGCTGAATTGACTGGCTTCAGCTTCTGCCTTTTGTCCTTGAAACAGCACTTTTCCAGATCGATAGGCTGTAATCGTACAACCAGGAACCTTTGCTTGAAAAAGGGCGCCTGGTGGTAACGTATCAGTTAAGTGGTGCGCATACGCGCTCTTCATTTTTTTAAGGTCTTCTGATGTTGCTTTTAAGACGGATTGGGGCACAGTGGATAACTCCTTTTTACCTTGATATCATTGATTTCTAAAGTGTACCATAACAGGGAAGGGCTCGTCTTTCCATTCAATGTCTAAACATGTTATGATAGAGACTAGGATTCTCGTGGAATGGAGGAGAAACGTTGTCTGACGGCGGTAAAACGAAAACAACAAAAACAACAGTTGAGATTTACGGACAGTCCTTTACGATCATCGGTCAAGAAACGAAGATGCATATGCGACACGTTGCTTCAATTGTTGATGATAAAATGAGAGAAATAAATGAAAAAAACCCATACCTTGATATAAACAAACTAGCTGTACTGACAGCAGTCAATGTCGTCCACGACTACATGAAATTAAAAGAGCAATACGAAAAACTAGAGATTCAGCTTAAAGAAAAGGAATGAAATTACCGTGATCGATATCATCATTTTGTTTTTGCTTCTTATGGGAACGCTTGTCGGTCTAAAACGCGGGTTTATTCTTCAATTTATTAAATTGATCAGCTTTGTTGTTTCTATCTTAGTGGCTTCCATGTTTTATCAGTCACTTGCACCACAGCTTACGTGGATTCCAGCACCTAATTTTAGCGGCGGTCAAGCGCAGCTTGCTTTCTTTAGTGGGAATTTAGAAACAGCTTATTATAATACCATTGCGTTTATCATTCTGTTTATCTTGACCAAAATCCTGCTCGCCATCATTGGCGGATTGCTCACAACCATTGCAAGTATACCTGTGATTAAGCAGGTCAACAAACTGCTTGGCGGTGTTTTAGGATTTCTTGAAACCTATCTATTTGTATTTATTCTCTTGTTTGTCGCTGCATTACTTCCAGTCGATGCACTGCAAACAATGTTGAGTAAATCCATATTAGCAGATGCGATCGTAAGCAACACCCCTTATCTGTCCGGTCTTGTCAAAGACTTATGGACGACGTATGGAGTTTAAAAACTTCTCCTTTCTTGGAGAAGTTTTTTCTCATTCCATGACAGAAAGTTGTAGGATGAAGGAAAAGTTTGTATATTTATAAAGGAAGATGCCAAAGCGGCTGGAGGATGAGAGATGAATAAAAAAGATATTATCAAACTTCTTGAAACAATTGCAGTATATATGGAGCTAAAAGGAGATAATCCTTTTAAGATTTCTGCCTTTCGTAAAGCAGCAGCGGCACTGGAGCAAGATGACCGCAGCCTTTCTCAAATAGATGATCTATTAGCATTACCTGGCATTGGAAAAGGAACCTTTGCTGTGATCACTGAGTATATCGAAAAAGGACAATCAGAAACACTCGAACAATTAAAAACGGAAGTGCCCGAAGGACTTGTCCCGCTTTTGAAATTACCAGGACTCGGCGGGAAGAAGATCGCTAAGCTTTACCAAGAGCTTGGCGTCCATGATGCACAATCTCTAAAAGAAGCATGCGAAGCGGAAAAGGTACAAGCGCTTGCTGGCTTCGGCAAAAAAACAGAAGAAAAGATTCTCGCAGCTCTTGAGGAAGCAGGAAAGCAGCCGGAACGACTGCCAATTGGCTTTGCATTAGATGTGGCAGAGCGGATTGATTATGCCCTTGAAGAGATGAAAGGTATCATCCGTTTTTCAAGAGCCGGCAGTTTAAGACGTGCTCGCGAAACCGTCAAAGATTTAGATTATATCATTGCAACAGACAATCCTGAGCAAGTTAGAGAGCAGCTCGTTGCACTTGATGATGTCAAAGATGTTATCGCAAGCGGTGATACGAAGGTATCTGTTGTGCTTGCCCTTGATTTTGAGATCAGTGTCGACTTCCGGCTTGTGACAGTAGACCAATTCGCAACTACGCTGCACCATTTCACTGGCTCAAAAGATCACAATATTCGAATGCGTCAGCTTGCGAAGGAACGCGGAGAGCGCATTAGCGAATATGGTGTGGAAACAATTGAAACTGGAGAAGTAAAAACGTTTGAAGACGAAAGCGCTTTTTATGCACATTTTCAACTTCCGCTCATTCCGCCAGAAATTCGTGAAACCGGAGCGGAGATTGATACGTATAAAGAAAGTATGCAGTTTGTAGAACTGAAAGATATTAAAGGCGACCTTCATATGCACTCGACATGGAGTGACGGAGCATTCTCTATTCGTGAGATGGCGGAAGCATGTATCGCCAAAGGCTATGAATACATGGCGATTACAGACCACTCGCAATATTTAAAAGTAGCAAACGGTTTAACAAAAGAACGTTTGCGTCTGCAAGCAAAAGAAATTGATAAGATTAATCAGGAATTCGAGCATTTTCACATTTTCAAAGGGGTCGAAATGGATATCCTGCCGGATGGATCGTTAGATTATGATGATGACTTTTTAAAAGACATGGATTTTGTCATTGCGTCTATCCATTCTAGCTTCTCTCAGCCGGAAGAAGTCATTATGGAACGCCTTGAAAATGCCTTGCGTAATCAGCATGTCGATTTAATTGCACATCCAACAGGCCGTTTGATCGGCAGACGGGATGGCTATGCCTTAAATCTAGATCAGCTCATAGAGCTTGCGAAGAAAACAGGCACTGCACTTGAGCTCAACAGTAATCCGTCAAGACTTGATTTGAAAACAGAGCATTTAATGAAAGCAAATGAAGCGGGTGTGAACATCATGATCAATACAGATGCGCACAACATCGCCATGCTGGAACATATGGAAGTCGGTGTAACAGCTGCAAGAAAGGGCTGGACACCAAAAGTAAATGTCGTGAATACTTTTACTCTAAACGAGATCAAAAAGTTTTTAACGCGTGACAGGTAGTCGTTAGGAGGCTGGACCATGCTGCAACAAAAAGTGTTAGCATCATTAGAATTTCATAAAGTAAAAGAAAAAGTGATGTCCTATACCGCATCCACATTAGGAAAAGAAAGAGCGCAGGATTTAACACCTCTGACGGATATAGAAACCATTCAGCATTTGCTGGAAGAGGTAGCAGAAGCGCAAGATGTGATCCGCTTAAAGGGATCAGCGCCATTTGGCGGGTTAACAGATATTAGACGCGCAGTGAAACGGGCAGAAATCGGCAGTACATTAAGCCCTTCTGAGCTGATGGAAATCGCAGGGCTATTATATGCGGTGAAAAATATGAAGCACTTTCTCACGTCCATGTATGAAGATGGAGTAGACATACCGCGCCTTCATACATATGCTGAGACGCTCATATTACTGCCTGAAATCAGAAAAGAAATCGAAAGCTGTATTGGTGATAATGGAGAAGTGCTTGATCATGCAACCCCTACACTTCGTTCACTGCGCATTCAATTACGCTCACTAGAATCAAAGGTTCGTGATAAATTAGAAGCGATGATTCGTTCACAATCGGCTTCGAAAATGCTGTCAGACACAATTGTCACCATTCGTAATGACCGGTTTGTTATTCCGGTGAAACAAGAGTACCGCTCGAATTACGGCGGAATTGTTCATGACCAGTCTTCATCAGGGGCGACCCTTTTTATTGAGCCGCAAGTGGTCGTGGATGTAAATAACACCTTGCAGCAAACCCGTTTAAAAGAGAAGCAAGAGGTTGAAAAGATCCTGCAAATGCTGACAGAGAGCGTGTCAGAGCACATTGGGGAACTGCTTCACAATGTAAAGGAGCTGCAGACGCTAGATTTTATTTTTGCTAAAGCTAAATATGCAAAGGCAGAAAAAGCCACAAAACCTGCTGTGAATGATCAAGGAGAAATCTATTTAAAACGAGCAAGACATCCTCTATTGCCTCGGGATCAAGTTGTCGCAAATGATATTGAGCTCGGCAAGGATTTTTCAACAATCGTGATCACTGGACCAAATACAGGGGGAAAGACCGTTACTTTAAAAACGCTGGGTCTTCTGACGTTGATGACACAGGCGGGTCTCCATATTCCAGTTGAAGAAGGCTCTGAAGTGGCTGTGTTCGACCAAGTCTTTGCCGATATTGGAGACGAACAGTCCATTGAACAAAGCTTGAGTACGTTCTCATCTCACATGGTCAATATTGTAGATATCTTAAAGCATTTGACTTCTAACTCTCTCGTGTTATTTGATGAATTAGGGGCAGGAACAGACCCAGCTGAAGGTGCGGCTCTTGCGATGAGCATATTAGATGAAGTGCATCAAACGAATGCACGTGTCATCGCAACGACTCATTATCCCGAGCTGAAGGCATATGGGTATAACCGGGAAGGCGTCACGAATGCAAGCGTGGAGTTTGATATTGAAACCTTATCACCAACGTACCGCCTGCTCATCGGTGTGCCTGGACGAAGTAACGCATTTGAAATTTCAAAGCGTCTTGGTTTGCCAGATCACCTCATAGACCGGGCAAAAGCGGATATGCATGCAGAGCATAATGAAGTAGACCAAATGATTGCTTCATTAGAAGATAGCAAGAAACAAGCAGAAGAAGAACTGCATGAGACAGAATTCTATAGAAAAGAAGCAGAAAAGCTTCATAAAGAATTGCAAAGACAAATTCTTGAATGGAATGAGCAAAAGGAAAAACTGCTTGAAGAAGCTGAACAGAAAGCGAAAGAGAAAATTGAACAAGCATCAAAAGAAGCAGAAGATATCATTCAAGAGCTCCGTTCGATAAAAAGTGAACACCGTTCATTCAAAGAGCATGAACTCATTGATGCGCGAAAGCGTCTTGAAGAAGCCGTTCCTGAGTTTGACAGAAAGAAGAAGCCAGAGCCAGCGAAAAAAGCAGTAAGACAGCTGAAGTCAGGCGACGAAGTCAAAGTGCTCACCTTCGGGCAAAAAGGAACGCTGCTTGAACAAACAGGCGACAAAGAATGGAGTGTCCAAATGGGCATTCTGAAAATGAAGGTAAAAGAAAAAGACATGGAATTTATCAAATCAGCACCTGAATTTAAGCAAGAAAAAGCCATCACGGCAGTTAAAGGGAAAGACTATCATGTCTCGCTTGAGCTTGATTTAAGAGGCGAGCGCTATGAAAATGCCTTAAGCAGAGTCGAAAAATATTTAGATGATGCTGTATTAGCTGGTTATCCGCGCGTGTCTATTATTCACGGAAAAGGAACTGGTGCCCTTAGAAAAGGGGTTCAGGAATTACTGAAACAGCATCGAAGTGTGAAAAATGCTCGTTTTGGCGAACAAGGTGAGGGAGGATCAGGCGTCACCATCGTCGAATTAAAGTAAAAAGGAGAAAACGCATGAAAGCCTTTTGGGAAAATGAACTTGTGGAAATTGCCGCCTATTATAGCGTGGCCGTCCTGTGTCTCGTCTTATTTCTAACCATTTTTGAACTCGTCACCTCCTATAAGAACTGGGAAGAGATCCAGCGGGGGAACTTAGCCGTTGCCATGGCAACGGGCGGGAAAATCTTTGGGATTGCGAATGTGTTTCAGCATTCAATCGCTCAGCACAATTCCCTTCTTCAAATGGTTGGATGGGGCGTATACGGCTTTGTGATGCTGCTTGTCAGCTATTTCATTTTTGAATTTTTAACACCGCGTTTTAAAGTAGACAAAGAGATTGAAAATGATAATAGAGCGGTCGGGTTTATTTCACTCATCATTTCAGTTGGGCTGTCTTACGTAGTAGCAGCCGGCATTTAAGGAGACGACATGGAAAAGCTAGCAAAAGTATTAATCGTAGTTGCCTGCACTTTTGCGGTCATTGGTGCCGTTTATCTGTTCCTGTGAAATGAAGAAAACAACGTTAGAAAGCTGTCAGGGAACCCCTTGGCAGCTTTTATCTCATCAAAGGCGGCGAATGACATGAAGCACATTCTGCAAAAAGATGAATTGATCAAGCGCATTGATACTTGTCTTCAAATGACATCCCTTCCAAGAGACATATACAAACCGTATATTGCACGTCCATTTCAAACGTCAGGATTTTTTGATGATTTGAGTCCCTATATTCAAATCGATTCGAGTGGTTATATCCTCATACAATATGAACGAGGAATTCAAATGCTGCATAAAAGAACAAAAGTGGCGGATGAAGTCATTTACTGGATTTTAGAAGACACCATTTTTCTCACGGTTTACATCGACATGATGAGGAAGTATCAAGTCGACAACATCCAGACGCATTTACCGAATGATCCAAGTATCCATCAACAGATCGTGGATAGAGTCAACGAGTCATTTCGTACAATTGGCGGTTTATATGAACAGTGGCATCATGAAGGAAAAAGAGCTTCTATCGAAACACCGGCGAACAATTAAACATGTGCAATTGAACCAAGCCCTATTAGAAAAAAGCAAACTGCCCTAAGGAAAAGTTTGCTATAATATAATAGTACGAAAGTTCAGGAAGGAGGGTTTTTATGCAGTCAGATAAACGTTGGCTTCTGCATTACCCGAATCAAATTCCCCACGAACTCACCATCCCAAATGAAACATTACAATCTTACTTATTCAGCTCCGCAGAGGCTGCACCTGAGCATACAGCCATTCATTTTCTAGGAAAGAACATCACCTATGAACAGCTGCAAGAAGACGTATTGAAACTAGCCAGTCATCTGATGAAAATTGGCGTGAAAAAAGGTGACAGAGTAGCGATCATGCTGCCGAACTGTCCTCAATCGGTCATTTCTTATTATGCTGTTTTAATAGCAGGCGGCATCGTTGTTCAAACAAACCCGCTTTATACGGAGAAGGAACTGGAATATCAAATGGAAGACAGCGGCGCCAAAGTGCTGATCACGCTAGATTTGTTGTATCCAAAGGCTTATAAAATGAAAGCGCTGACAAGTGTGGAGCACTTAATCGTCACCAAACTACAAGATTATTTAACATTTCCGAAAAACATACTGTTTCCTATTGTGCAAAGAAGAAAAAATAAAATGGTCATCCAAGTGGAGAAAAATGACACCATTCATCACTTCGCGCAGATTATGAAAGAATCGGAAGGTGAACAGCAGATACCCGCACTTGCCTTTGACCCGAAAGAGGATATCGCTGTTTTGCAATATACAGGCGGAACGACCGGGTTACCAAAAGGGGTCATGCTCACACATGAGAATATTTTAGCGAATACTGAAATGTGCGCTTCCTGGATGTATAAAACGACCAGGGGGAAAGAACGCATCCTCGGCATCATTCCGTTTTTTCATGTCTACGGAATGACGACCGTTTTAAATCTTGCTGTCAAAGAAGGACATCAAATGATTCTTCTTCCACGCTTTGATGTCGCTGATACCCTCAAAACCATTGAAAAACAGAAGCCGACGCTATTTCCAGGCGCACCAACAATGTATATCGCCTTGCTGCATCATCCGAACATTGAAAAGTATGACCTGTCGTCCATCTCTGCATGTCTAAGCGGCTCAGCGGCACTTCCTGTTGAAGTCAAACAAAGCTTTGAAAAATTAACAGGAGGACGCTTAGTGGAGGGGTACGGACTTTCAGAAACCTCACCCGTCACTCATTCTAACTTTTTATGGGGAGCGAACAAAACAGGCAGCATTGGCTGTCCGTGGCCTAATACAGATGCAGGTATTTATTGCGAAGAAACCGGAGGCCTCAAAGAACCATATGAGCATGGGGAAATCATTGTTAAAGGCCCCCAGATCATGAAAGGATACTGGAATCAGCCAGAGGAGACAGAGGCTGTATTACGAGATGGCTGGTTTTTCACCGGAGATATAGGGTATATGGATGAGGACGGTTTTTTCTATATCGTCGACCGGAAAAAAGATGTCATTATTGCGAGCGGCTATAATATTTATCCAAGAGAAGTCGAAGAAGCCCTTTATGAGCATGAGCTTGTACAAGAAGTCGTCGTCGCCGGTATTCCAGATCCGTACAGAGGAGAAACAGTGAAAGCATTTGTTGTGCCGAAAAAGGGTGCCTACTTAACAGAGGACGAACTTGATCGCTTTGTCAGGACGAGAATTGCCTCATTTAAAGTACCGCGCGTGTATGAATTTAAAGAGTCACTGCCTAAAACAGCCGTCGGGAAGATTTTGCGCAGAGTATTAATTGAAGAAGAAAAAAGAAAGCACGCTTCTTCATCTGAAACGCCTGCCGATCAACCGAAAACATAACGGCTTCATCATCCGGTCCACCGGCCGGATGATTTGAATGTTGACCGCCTCCTCTGGTATGCTAAAGGTGGAAAAGAAAGAAGAAGATCACTTGACAAATCGCCCGTTTCTTTTTAACATAAAGTTATGAATGAATACTCATTCAATCCAGAAAGGGACGAAGCACATTGAAGCAGAAAAGACCGAAGTACATGCAAATTATTGATGCAGCAGTTGTGGTGATTGCAGAGAACGGCTATCACCAATCACAAGTTTCAAAGATTGCGAAACAAGCAGGGGTAGCAGACGGAACCATTTATCTTTATTTCAAAAATAAAGAGGATATTTTGATCTCATTGTTCAAAGAAAAAATGGGACAATTCATCGAACGGATGGAAACAGATATTCAAAAGAAGCCGTCGGCGAAAGAAAAGCTTTTACTGCTCATTGAGGAGCATTTTCGTATGCTTGCGCAAAATCATCATTTGGCTCTTGTGACACAGCTTGAACTTAGGCAGTCAAACCTTGAGCTGCGGCAAAAAATCAATGAGGTGCTGAAAGGGTATTTAAATATGCTCGAGTCGATTTTAGCAGAAGGAAAGAAAACAGGAGAGTTTAGACAAAATCTAGATGTCCGTTTAGCGAGACAAATGGTATTTGGGACGATTGATGAAACCGCTACAACATGGGTCATGAATGATCAAAAATATGATCTTCCTGCACTCGCAGAAAACGTACGTGATCTACTCTTAAACGGAATACATCAATCTTAAAGACATTTTGAAAAAGGATGATTGACATGGAAAAGATACTCACCTTACATCATGAAGGACAGACAGCACTTATCACGATTCAGCATCCACCAGCAAACGCCTTATCTTCTCAGCTGCTCACCGAGCTTAATGAGATGTTTGACCAGCTCGAACAAAATGAAGAAGTAAGAGCCATTGTGATCCACGGAGAAGGTAGATTTTTCTCAGCAGGTGCTGATATTAAGGAATTTACGACGTTACAGGAAGAGTCTGACTATTCAAGCCTTGCAGACAGAGGGCAGCAGGTCTTTGAACGGATTGAACAATGTCCAAAACCGGTCATTGCTTCAATTCACGGAGCTGCATTAGGCGGAGGCCTTGAGCTTGCCATGTCTTGTGATATCCGAATCGCAACAAAAGATGCGAAGCTTGGATTGCCGGAACTAAACCTCGGCATCATTCCGGGATTCGGCGGTACGCAGCGCCTGCCGCGCTATGTTGGTTCTGCTAAAGCGCTGGAAATGATGGGTACAGCTGAACCGATTACAGGTGAAGAAGCATTCGCCTGCGGACTTGTTTCAAAGCTGGCAGAAACAGAGGAAGAGGCGCTCGAAGCAGCCAAAACACTTGCGTCAAAATTTGCAACGAAAAGTCCAAAGTCACTCGAGTATGTGCTGGATTTATTGAATGCGACAAAATTGTATTCATATGATGGCGGTATGAAGCTAGAAGCCAAAAAGTTCGGTGAGATTTTCCAATCGAATGACGCCAAAGAAGGTATACAAGCCTTTATCGAAAAGCGCAAACCGAATTTTAAAGGGGAATAAAGGATTCAAACGAAACAAGGGGGAGAAATGGATGAATATATTTGTTTTGATGAAGCGTACGTTTGACACGGAAGAGAAGATTTCCATTCAGTCTGGTGCAATTCAAGAAGATGGAGCAGAGTTCATTATTAATCCTTATGACGAGTACGCCATAGAAGAAGCCATCCAGCTTCGCGACGAGCACGGGGGAGAAGTGACCGTTGTGACAGTTGGCAGTGAGGATGCGGAAAAGCAGCTGCGAACAGCGCTTGCTATGGGCTGC
Organism: Bacillus sp. FSL M8-0266; assembly: GCF_038613425.1. NCBI lineage: Bacteria > Bacillati > Bacillota > Bacilli > Caryophanales > Bacillaceae > Bacillus > Bacillus sp. FSL M8-0266. The sequence continues at coordinate 2,632,754 of NZ_CP152015.1, read as the reverse complement.
GATCAAGCCGTTTTATTAAATGTGGAAGACGACTTAGAAGAGTGGGATCAATATTCAGCTTCTACAATTCTTTACCATTATTTAAAAGACAAAGAGGCTTCCTTGATTTTAGCAGGGAATGTGGCAATTGACGGTGGCTCTGGACAGGTTGCCCCGCGTCTTGCTGAATTACTTGGGTTTTCATATGTCACAACAATTACAAGTATTCAAATTGACGGCGGCTCTGCTTCGATTGAACGAGATGCAGAAGGTGATGTGGAAGTCATTTCTGCTGAGCTCCCGCTTGTTGTCACTGCGCAGCAAGGTCTCAATGAGCCTCGCTATCCATCATTACCTGGCATTATGAAGGCAAAGAAAAAGCCTTTAGAAGAATTGGAACTGGATGATTTAGATCTGGATGAAGACGATGTGCCATATAAAATCAAAACAATTGAACGTTTCTTACCGGAGAAAAAAGAGGGTGGCAAGGTGCTGAGCGGTGAGCTTCAGGATCAAGTCAAAGAACTGACGGATTTATTAAGAAATGAAGCAAAGATCATCTAAACATCCACTTTACGATATCACGAGAACAAGGGGGAACTTGAAAGATGAGTAAAAAAGTTGTTGTACTTGGAGAAAGTCGTGACGGTAAATTAAGAAATGTGACATTTGAAGCCATTGCTGCCGCTCATCAAGTGGCAGATGGCGGTGAAGTCATTGGCGTGTTAATAGGGGATAACGTCAAAGACCTAGCGAATGAACTGCTTTACTATGGAGCGGATCATGTCATGATTGTGGAGCATCCGCACCTTTCATATTATACGTCAGATGGTTTCGCGCAAGCACTTCAAGCCATATTAGATCAGGTCAACCCAGATGCCGTCCTCTTTGGCCATACGTCTATCGGAAAAGACTTGTCGCCGAAAATAGCTGCACGCTTGCAGACTGGTCTAATTTCAGATGCGATTGATGTAAGCGTTACCGGAGAACATCTTGTTTTCACAAGACCGATTTACTCTGGAAAAGCCTTCGAAAAAGTGATTTCAACAGATCGTCTGCTTTTGGCGACTATACGCCCGAACAACGTGGCACCTCTTGAGCGGGATGCCTCACGAAGCGGAGACATTACACCCGTTTCTGTCGATATTCAGAACCTGCGAACGATCGTGAAGGAAGTCATTAAAAAAACGTCAGAAGGTGTAGATTTATCTGAAGCAAAGGTCATTGTTGCCGGGGGACGTGGGGTCAAGAGTAAGGAAGGGTTTGAACCGCTGAATGAACTCGCTGAGACGCTGGGCGCAGCAGTCGGTGCCTCGCGTGGTGCCTGCGATGCAGACTACTGTGATTATGCCCTGCAAATTGGGCAAACAGGCAAGGTCGTCACACCTGATCTCTATATTGCGTGCGGGATATCAGGGGCGATTCAGCATTTAGCCGGAATGTCTAACAGTAAAGTCATTGTGGCGATTAACAAAGACCCAGAAGCCGAGATCTTCAAAATTGCCGATTACGGAATCGTCGGTGACTTGTTTGAAGTGGTACCGCTTTTGAATGAAGAGTTAAAAAAGATGAATATCCACTCGTAACGCTCATACACTCAGAATGCCTAGGTATTCTGGGTTTTTTTGTATGTAATCAATACACAAAGGAGCGGTTGTGAAGTGAAGGGCAAAGTAAAAGTCAATGACGTGATCGGACGTATTTCTAAACACATCTATGGACATTTTCAAGAGCATTTAGGAAGAGGAATTTATGACGGGATTTGGGTCGGAAAAGATTCTGAGATTGATCATATTGAGGGGATTCGTACTGATGTGCTAAAGGCCCTTCAAGCATTACATATTCCGGTGCTTAGGTGGCCGGGCGGCTGCTTCGCAGACGAGTATCATTGGGCAAATGGTGTGGGAGATCTCAGCGAACGAAAGCCGATGGTGAACACTCATTGGGGTGGTACGGTTGAATCCAATGCATTTGGTACGCATGAATTTATGAAATTGTGTGAGCTGCTTGAATGTGAGCCTTATATTTGCGGAAATGTGGGAAGTGGGACTGTTCAAGAATTAGCAGACTGGATCGAGTACATCACTTTTCCAAAGGGAACACCTATGTCTGATTGGCGCATTCAAAATGGAAAACAAGAACCTTGGGATTTGACCTATGTTGGTGTAGGAAACGAAAGCTGGGGCTGCGGCGGGAATATGACGCCTGAATACTATGCCGATTTATATAAACGATATCAAACGTATGTGAGAGAGTTTGCAGGTCAGACGATATACAAAATTGCGTGCGGCGCCAATTCAAATGATGTGAATTGGACAAAAGTATTAATGGAGCGGGCCGCACCTTGGATGGATGGACTCAGTTTGCATTACTACACTGTACCTGGTACGTGGGAGAAGAAAGGATCAGCGACTGAATTTGATGAAGATGAATGGTTTATCACGTTGAAAAAAGCCTATGAGATGGAACGGCTTGTCGTGGATCATGGAGAGATCATGGATCGTTATGATCCAGACAAGCGAATTGGGATGATTATTGATGAATGGGGAACATGGTATGACCCAGAACCAGGGACGAATCCAGGATTTTTGTATCAGCAAAACACACTAAGAGACGCACTTGTTTGTGCCCTTCATTTTCATATCTTTCATCGTCATTGCCAGCGGATTCATATGGCGAATATTGCCCAGACGGTCAATGTTCTGCAAGCAATGGTGTTAACGGAAGACGAAAAGATGCTTCTGACGCCTACGTATCATGTGTTTCACATGTTTCAAGTGCATCAAGAGGAGGAAGCACTTGACGTGGAATTCGTGTCAACGCCTTATGAACGCAGTGGTGAAAAAATACCTCAGGTTAGTGTGTCAGCTTCGCGTTCGTCAGATAAGATGCATATTAGCTTCTGTCACCTGAATCCACATGAACAAAACGAAGTATCCCTTGCCATTGAAGGTGTGGATGCAGAAACGAAAGTCACAGGCCGCATGCTGACAGCAGACCGCATGAATGCGCACAACACATTTGATGATCCTCATGCTGTCCAGCCAGCAGAGTTTCAGCAATTTGTTGTAAAACCCGGTGAGTTGACCATAGAGCTGCCGCCAATGTCTGTGGTGATGATTACGATTGATCTCGCTTGATCGCATATTTAGATGTTTGATGAGCAGGATGTTGGGGCATCATACATTGTAAACGAAGCGGAAAGGGAGTTATTTATATGCTTAGAACGATTCTCATGATTATCGGTGCAATTGTTGTCATTGGTGCGATTGTACGGTTTGTTTTTTAATTCATTTCATAAAAAAAGATTCGTAAGCATTTCATTCGCAAGTCACATTGGTAGATGCTATACTAAAAATCATAATTTACATTGGAGGAATGAATAATGGCAATCGTAAAAGCTACTGACGCAACATTTTCACAAGAAACTGCAGAAGGTGTTGTTCTTGCTGACTTTTGGGCACCATGGTGCGGACCTTGTAAAATGATTGCTCCAGTTCTTGAAGAACTTGATCAAGAAATGGGCGATAAAATGAAAATTGTAAAAGTTGATGTAGACGATAACCAAGAAACTGCTGGTAAATACGGCGTGATGAGTATTCCAACACTTCTTGTTTTAAAAGACGGTGAAGTCGTAGAAACGTCTGTTGGTTTCAAACCAAAAGAAGCACTTGCTGAGCTTGTTAACAAACATCTATAAACCTGTCTATGCCCTAGCGGCATACTCACTGAAGCGGTTCTCGTAAAGACGAGAGCCGCTTTTCTTTCAACATGGTATAAAACAAATGTTCGTGATACACTAGAAGGAGTGAAAGAGGAAAACAAGGACGGATGAAAATATGAACAAAATGATCAAAGAAAAGCTATCGGTCTTGCCAGATCAACCAGGCTGCTATTTAATGAAAGATCGACAAAATACAGTCATTTATGTGGGGAAGGCAAAGGTCTTAAAAAATAGAGTACGCTCTTATTTCACTGGATCTCATGATGCCAAAACGCAGCGGCTTGTCAGTGAAATTGAGGACTTTGAATACATTGTCACCTCTTCTAATATCGAGGCACTCATTTTAGAGCTAAATTTAATCAAAAAATACGACCCAAAATACAATGTCATGCTCAAGGATGACAAAACGTATCCTTTTATTAAAATTACGAATGAACGGCATCCTAAGCTGATCGTCACCCGTCATGTGAAAAAGGACAAAGGGAAATATTTCGGACCATACCCGAACGTACAGGCAGCACGTGAAACGAAAAAGCTGCTCGACCGTTTATATCCTCTCAGAAAATGTGCCACCCTCCCTGATCGCGTCTGTTTATATTATCATCTTGGACAATGTCTCGCGCCATGTGTGTATGACATTTCTGAAGAAACGAATAAGCAGCTCGTGGACGAAATCATAAGGTTTCTAAACGGAGGACATCAGCAAATCAAAAAAGAACTCACCGAAAAAATGCAGGAAGCCGCCGAACAATTAGAGTTTGAACGGGCAAAAGAACTGAGAGACCAAATCGCTTACATTGACTCTACGATGGAAAAGCAGAAAATGACGATGAGCGATTTATCAGATCGAGATGTTTTTGCATATGCCTATGACAAGGGCTGGATGTGTGTCCAGGTCTTCTTCATCAGGCAGGGGAAATTGATTGAACGCGACGTCAGCCTGTTTCCTATGTATCAAGATCCTGAGGAAGAGTTTCTCACATTTATGGGACAATTTTATGCAAAGAACAACCACTTTCTGCCGAAGGAAATTTTGGTGCCAGATAGCGTAGATCAAGAGATGATTGAGCAATTGCTTGAGACGAACGTTCATCAGCCGAAAAAAGGAAAGAAAAAGGATTTGCTTTTACTTGCCCATCAAAATGCCAAAATTGCCTTAAAAGAAAAATTTTCGCTCATTGAGCGTGATGAAGAGCGGTCCATTGGTGCAGTGAAGCAGCTTGGAGATGCGCTAAATATTTATATGCCTTACCGGATTGAGGCATTTGATAACTCGAATATTCAAGGTGCAGACCCGGTTTCTGCCATGGTCGTCTTTCAGGACGGGAAGCCGTATAAAAAGGAATACCGAAAATACAAAATTAAAACCGTCACAGGTCCAGATGATTATGCATCGATGCGTGAAGTCATTAGAAGGCGATATACCCGCGTGTTAAAGGATGAGCTCCCGCTACCAGATTTGATTTTAATTGACGGAGGAAAGGGACAGATCAATGCAGCGATAGATGTGCTTGAAAATGAATTGAATCTGTCTGTCCCAGTAGCAGGTCTAGTCAAAGATGAAAAGCACCGGACGTCGAATCTGATGATGGGCGATACACTGGAAATTGTTGCACTAGAGCGGAATAGCCAGGCCTTCTATTTATTGCAGCGTATTCAAGATGAAGTACACCGGTTCGCGATTAGCTTTCACCGGCAGCTGCGCGGAAAAAATGCATTTCAATCTATTTTAGACGATGTGCCAGGTATCGGAGAAAAGCGTAAAAAACAACTTCTTAAACATTTTGGCTCTGTGAAAAAGATGAAAGAAGCCTCTATCCAAGACTTTCAGGATGCTGGCATCCCGAAACAAACGGCCGAGCTTTTAATGGAAGCGTTAAAAAAATAGATTGTACTTTTTCCAAAAGTCTGTTAAGATTGTGACTAAATTTAATAAATGAACGTGTTGTTTGTTGAAGATAGAGGTGCGAACTTCAAGAGTAAGCCTTCAGAGATCGATGGGGTCTAGGAAGAGGGCTGAAAGGGGAGCGTCGCCGAAGTGAATAAAATCCACTCATTTTATTCGCTGGCTGTACATTGAAGAAATGTAGGGCTGTCAAGAATGTATTTCTTGGAGGGCTATCTCATTGTTTGCATCGTTTGATGATGATTATAAAGCAATGGGAGATCTGTTCTCTCATTGCTTTTTTTATTTGCAGTGAGCAGGCAGTCTCCAAAGCCGCTTCTTTCCTCTTCTCTCACACGTGATCTTTTGAAAAAGGGTGGTAGACATGGGACTAATTGTACAAAAATTTGGCGGAACGTCTGTTGGATCGACAGAAAAAATTCGCAATGCTGCAGAAAGGGTCATCGCTGAACGCGAGGCCGGACATGATGTGGTTGTGGTTGTGTCGGCAATGGGTAAATCAACGGATGTTCTAGTAGACCTAGCGGAAGAACTCACAGATCATCCGAGCAAAAGAGAAATGGATATGCTGCTTGCAACTGGAGAGCAAGTGACCATTTCCTTATTAACGATGGCGCTGCAAGCAAAAGGCTATGATGCCATTTCCTTTACAGGCTGGCAGGCTGGTATGAAAACAGAGCAAGTACATGGTAACGCAAGAATCGTCGATATTGATGAATCAAGAATAAAAGAGGAATTAAGTGCTGGGAAAGTGGTTGTTGTGGCAGGCTTCCAAGGAATTGCAGATAATATGCATATCACAACACTTGGACGTGGTGGATCAGATACTACAGCTGTGGCACTTGCTGCTGCACTAAAAGCGGATAAATGTGATATTTACACAGATGTACCAGGAGTATTTACGACAGATCCGCGTTATGTACCGGCCGCGCGGAAGCTTGCAGGTATTTCATACGATGAGATGCTCGAACTGGCTAATTTAGGAGCTGGCGTCTTGCATCCAAGAGCTGTCGAATTTGCGAAAAATTATCAAGTCCCACTAGAAGTCCGTTCTAGTATTGAAAATGAATCGGGTACGTTAATTGAGGAGGAATCATCCATGGAACAAAATTTAGTCGTCAGAGGCATTGCATTTGAGGATCAGATTACACGCGTGACGGTGTGCGGTCTTTCAAGCGGTCTCACCACATTGTCGACCATCTTTACGACACTTGCGAAGCAAAATATCAATGTCGATATCATCATTCAGTCAGTCACAAGCACCAATCAGACGTCGATCTCTTTCTCTGTGAAAACGGATGATTTGTCTAAAACAGTTGAAGTGTTAGAAGAATATAAAGGAGCACTTGGCTACGAACAGATCGAGACAGAAAGCAAATTAGCCAAAGTATCTATCGTTGGATCTGGTATGGTCTCAAATCCAGGCGTAGCCGCTGAAATGTTCGCTGTGTTAGCGGAAAAAGATATACAAGTGAAAATGGTCAGTACGTCTGAAATCAAAGTCTCAACAGTGGTTGGCCGGGACGATATGGTCAAAGCAGTTGAAGCACTGCATGATGCGTTTGATTTATCAAAGGTAGCTGCGCATTCTTAAAGAGGCAGGGAGGTGTATCTCATGAAAGAGTGCACCTCTTTTTTATATTCGAAACCGCCGCATACAAGAAAGGAAAACGTGCGTAAACCCATTCACTAAGTATGCTATGATAGAAGAAGACAAACAAAAAAAGGCGTGACCTGAAGTCCGCGCCTTTCATAAAGAATGTTAGCTAGGGTCTCTTAAATCCCATTTAACGGTTAAAATGACTTTATCAGCACGCTTTTTCACTTGTTCATAAGATTCAGCCACGAGCTCGTTGAGAAGCTGGATTTGTTCAGCAATAAAACCTGCTTCCATCTGAAAGCATGGCTCCTTTTGATAGGTGAGTCGATTTGATACAAGTGGACCTTCGAGCTCAAACTCAATTTCCTGTTTTTTCGAATGGACCATCGTGAGAGTTCCCCATCCGGCATCATGGAAAAATTCGGGGATTTTCTCCCATGACTCTTGAGGAAATTTACGAGCAAGCAGCTTACCCGCAAAATACATCATAGATGAATGGTCCTGACCAAGAATATCAGGAAGCAGAACTTCGCGTATCAGCTCGTAGGCAAATCCATTGACTTCAATTTCTTTTAGCTGTTCTAAGTTAGATTCGAATTTATTCATTGTACGGCTCCCCTCTTTCAACAATTTATTATAGCTTATGTGAGCATATGATGACAGAGTTTTCCCTGAAGTCTAAGAAATTCTTATTGTAGTAAAACGAATTTTGATTTAAAACTTTTAAATTTCGGAAAATTTTAATTTATGTACGCGGTTTCTTGACGCTTTTTTGACATAGGAGTAAAATGAAATTGTCAATAAATTTGAATAAAGTGCTTACAATTGAAAGAAGCGGGGGTAAGACAATTTTCAGCAATTGCACTTTTACTAGGGGGTAAAGTAATGTCGGGGAACAAAGAATTTTTTTATCGGAGATTGCATTCTTTGCTTGGCGTCATTCCGGTCGGTCTATTTTTAATTCAGCATTTAGTGGTGAACCACTTTGCGACGAGTGGACCAGAGGCGTTTAACAAAGCTGCACACTTTATGGAACAGCTTCCATTCAGATATGCACTTGAGCTGTTCGTGATTTTCTTACCACTGATCTATCATGCTGTTTATGGGGTGTACATAGCCTTTACGGCACAAAATAACACGTCTCGCTTCAGTTACTTAAGAAACTGGTTGTTCAGACTGCAAAGGGTTTCAGGTATCATCACATTGATTTTTGTCACTTGGCATGTATGGGAAACGCGAATTCAAGCGCAGCTTGGAGCTGAAGTGAACTATGACATGATGGCGAATATTTTAAGCTCTCCATTTATGCTAGGCTTCTATATTGTCGGCGTTTTATCTACTATTTTCCACTTTGCTAATGGCTTGTGGTCATTTGCTGTCAGCTGGGGAATTACTGTTTCACCACGCTCACAAAGAATCTCCACATATGTGACATTAGGTATATTTATAGCGCTTTCATATGTAGGGCTAAGAGCAATTTTCGCTTTTGTTTAAGAGGAAATAGATTAGTAGAAGAGGGAGAGGGGCTACAATGAGTAATTCTAGCATCATCGTTGTCGGAGGCGGCTTAGCTGGTCTTATGGCAACTATTAAAGCAGCAGAAGCGGGAACAGCTGTTAAACTATTTTCAATCGTACCTGTAAAACGTTCGCATTCTGTATGTGCACAGGGCGGAATCAACGGAGCGGTGAATACAAAAGGTGAAGGGGATTCACCTTATGAACATTTTGATGACACGGTGTATGGCGGAGACTTCTTAGCCAACCAGCCGCCAGTAAAGGCAATGTGTGAAGCAGCGCCGTCCATTATCCACTTACTTGATCGGATGGGTGTTATGTTTAACAGAACACCAGAGGGATTACTGGACTTCCGCCGTTTCGGGGGAACACAGCACCACCGTACAGCATTTGCTGGAGCTACAACAGGTCAGCAGCTATTATATGCACTTGATGAGCAGGTTCGCCGCTATGAAGTAGCAGGACTTGTCACGAAATATGAAGGCTGGGAATTCCTTGGCGCTGTGTTAGATGACGAGGAAGTATGCCGAGGCATTGTCGCGCAGAACTTGACGACAATGGAAATTGAATCCTTCCGTTCAGATGCAGTGATCATGGCAACAGGCGGTCCTGGAATCGTGTTCGGAAAATCAACAAACTCCATGATTAACACTGGCTCTGCTGCATCTATCGTCTATCAGCAAGGGGCTCATTATGCAAATGGAGAATTCATTCAAATTCATCCAACAGCGATCCCTGGAGATGACAAGCTTCGTCTCATGAGTGAATCGGCTCGTGGTGAAGGTGGACGTGTTTGGACATATAAAGACGGGAAGCCTTGGTACTTCCTTGAAGAGAAATACCCGGCATACGGAAACCTTGTACCGCGTGATATCGCAACGCGTGAGATCTTTGACGTATGTGTCGAGCAAAAGCTTGGCATCAACGGAGAGAACATGGTATATCTCGATCTTTCTCATAAAGATCCAAAAGAACTTGATATTAAACTAGGCGGCATCATTGAAATCTATGAAAAATTCATGGGTGATGACCCGCGTAAGCTTCCAATGAAAATTTTCCCTGCTGTTCATTACTCAATGGGCGGATTATGGGTTGATTATGATCAAATGACGAATATCAAAGGCCTATTTGCTGCCGGAGAATGTGATTACTCTATGCACGGCGGAAACAGACTTGGTGCAAACTCACTGCTTTCAGCCATTTACGGCGGAATGGTCGCTGGACCAAATGCTGTGAAGTACATTAGCGGTCTTGAAAAGTCTGCGGAAGACCTATCTTCTGCAACATTTGACAGCGCTGTGAAGAAAGAGCAGGAGAAATGGGACAACATCCTCGGCATGGATGGAACAGAAAATGCGTACGTGCTTCATAAAGAGCTTGGAGAATGGATGACGGATAACGTCACAGTTGTTCGTTACAATGACAAACTCTTAAAAACAGATCAGAAGATCGAAGAACTAATGGAGCGCTACAAGCAGATCAACATCAACGATACAGCTTCATGGAGCAACCAAGGCGCTGCCTTCACACGTCAGCTTGACAACATGCTTCAGCTGGCAAGAGTCATTACGATCGGGGCTTACAACCGAAATGAAAGCCGAGGCGCACACTACAAACCGGACTTCCCAGAGAGAAACGATGAAGAGTTCCTAAAAACAACGATGGCTACGTTCAAAGGAAAAAATCAAAAGCCTGCATTCCACTATGAGGACGTCGATGTATCGTTAATTGCACCTCGTAAACGAGATTACTCGAAGAAAAAGGTGGAGAAATAAGATGAGTGAAAAAAACACGATTCAATTCATAATCACACGTCAAGATACAGCAGATGGAAAGCCTTATGATGAAGAATTCGAAATCCCTTACCGCCCAAATATGAACGTCATTTCCGCACTCATGGAAATTAGACGGAACCCGGTCAATAAACAAGGGGAAAAAACAACGGCGATCAACTGGGATATGAACTGTCTTGAAGAGGTGTGCGGAGCTTGTTCTATGGTCATTAATGGAACACCGCGCCAATCATGTACAGCCTTGATTGACAAGTTAGACCAGCCGATTCGTCTACAGCCGATGAAGACATTCCCGGTTGTGAGAGATTTGCAGGTTGATAGAAGCCGGATGTTCAATTCCTTGAAAAAGGTGAAGGCATGGGTACCGATTGATGGTACGTATGATCTTGGTCCTGGACCAAGAATGCCTGAGAAAAAACGTCAATGGGCATACGAGCTTTCTAAATGTATGACATGTGGTGTCTGCCTTGAAGCTTGTCCAAACGTGAATGATAAGTCTTCCTTTATGGGACCTGCACCGCTTTCGCAAGTTCGTCTATTTAACGCACATCCGACAGGTGCGATGAATAAGTCAGACCGTCTAGAAGAAATTATGGGGGACGGTGGTCTTGCGAACTGCGGGAACTCCCAAAATTGTGTGCAGTCTTGTCCGAAAGGAATCCCGCTGACAACGTCAATTGCTGCACTTAACCGAGATACAACTTTACAAGCATTCCGTAACTTCTTCGGAAGCGATCACGCAGAATAACATTACATTCAGTCCTCTTTGCCAATCATGATGAGTGTTTAAGAGGCTGGATGCAACATATAAACAAACGCCTCTTCCAATACGGGAGAGGCGTTTTGTTTCCAAATAAGGAGATGGTCAAGTGAGATTGCCGTCATATATTGAAGAACCGTTTGAAGAGTGGAGGGCATCCTTTCGATTTTATGTCGAAACGACCGTTCGCTTTTCAGAAACGGATATGTTTGGCCATATGAACAATGTCACCCCTTTTGTGTATTTTGAAGAGGCGCGCATTGCCTTTTTTCAAAAAACAGGAATTGTTGATAAACGGATGAAACGTGTGAGAGAAACCATGACAGTCGTCGCTAACCTGCAATGTGATTACATCAAGCAGGTAGAGATTGGAGAGAGACTTCGTGTGTATGTCAAGCCGGAAAAGGTAGGCTCAAGCTCACTCATTCTTCATTATTTAGGAGAAAATGAGCAGCAGGAACCATGCTTTACAGGCTCAGTCACCATGGTGCAAATTAGTAAAGACACAGGCACATCTGTCCCATTTACTGAAGAAGAAAAAGAGACATTTCAGGCGCAGCGAAATGAGTAGCATGCTGGCTCATCAACGTGTACGCTTCATTTTGTTATAATAAAAGCATCATATCAAGAAGAAATAAGAGGAGAACATATGAAGATTTTTCAATATGACACCATTGATAGTACAAATAATGAAGCAAAAAGGCTTATGCAGCAAGGAGAAAAGCCCTCATTTGCTGTCTATGCACACCAGCAGACAGCAGGAAGGGGCAGACTCGGCAGGCCGTGGGAAACACCTTTAGGGAATGTGGCGGTAACCATGACAGTCATGCCGCCAGAAGAACTCTCCACCCAGTCAACGATCGCCCCGCTGACAGCACTAGCAATCTATGATGTGCTGAAACCACTCATAAGAGCGGACGATCAACTGGCGATCAAATGGCCGAATGATATCCTCATTAATGAAGCAAAGGTATCCGGCACATTAATTGAAGCAGACCGCAGCGCCATTTATATCGGTGTTGGCATCAATGTAGAGACGAAGCCGGAGCATGTCCCGTACAAAACCATTTGCTTATCAGAGCTGACAGAGGTGAAAGCCGATCAGCTAGTGAAAGACCTGGCAGCGGCTTTTGAAAAATACCATACACGCTGGCAGAATGAAGGATTTGAAGCACTCACTGCCCTTTATAACAAACGGTTATATCGTCTCAACAAGCCGCTTCGCATTTCGTTAGATCGTGAAAAACAAACATGGGAAGAAGGCATTTGCTGCGGCGTTAACCGCTTTGGTCATCTTCAGCTAAAAGATGATAAAGGACAAATCAAAGCTCATTCTGCCGGAGATATTGATGCCCCGCTTCAACATTAAAAAAAGCAGACGATGTTCTCGTCTGCTCAGCGTGTAGACAAACCCTCGCATTCGTTGTCAGGTCTGCGCGCTGGTGCTCACGAATGTTCAATTCGCTCCGCGCCAGTACTCGTCCTTCCTAGACTTCAAAGGTTTTCTATCACGCTGAAAAGAAGACAAAGTGCTAAAATAAAAATCATTTTAGCACTTTGTCAACAATCTAAGCAGACGATGTTCTCGTCTGCTTTAGGCTTCTCTTTTAATATGAGGCTGCACAATATAATCTTGTTTCGTAAAGACAACCCCGTCTAGAATTTCTCTTGCGGTTCGAATGACTTTGACTCTGTTTTGAGACACGTCAATGTCCGTTTGCATTATCCCAGCAGGGTGCCCAATTCGAAGCGTATCATGTTGTCCATCATAAAGCTGTGCAGGAAGCGTATGTTCCATAAAACAGCTGGCTGACACGCAGACAGAGCCGGTAATGGCAAGCGCTTGGTGTGGTCTTTGCATCGATAGCATGCGTACGACGATATCCATATCGGCTGCTCGTCTCATCACTCCGTTTGTATCCACATAATCAGCAGGCTCGCTAATGATCGCAAGCTTCGGAACAGCTGGTGACTGTAATGTCGCCATGTCTTTTGGCGCAAAGTGACACATTTCAGCAGCGATGGAACGAATCTCTTCTAAATCATTCAGTAATGCGTCTGTAAACTCCTCAGGCAATTCAGTTCCATTTAAATGAAGATCCTTCGCACGGACAAAGGCAATGGGATTTGCGATGTCAACGATCGAGATCGGAATCTCTCCGAATTTTGTCTGAATCATATCCATGCGGTTCCCTGTCGGAAAGGTTTTACCTGTCACAGCGCCTTCAGGATTTTCAAAAGATAAATAAATGGGAGAACCTGTCCCTTTTACTCCTGGAATTTCTGCCTGTCCCTCAAATTTTACTTCTCCATTTTCGACTTCGACCTCTGCTGTAATGACTTTATTTGTGTTGGTATTGAGGATACGTACAGTCGTAATGGGCTCAACCGCTTGAACAAGTCCTTTAATGATGGCGTATGGTCCAACCGCTGATGAGATATTCCCGCAGTTCCCTTTAAAGTCGACATATCTCTCATTGATGCTGACTTGTGCAAACGTATAGTTCACATCCACATCTGGACGTGTGGCTTTATCGATAATGGCCACTTTGCTTGTTAAAGAATTACCACCGCCGATTCCATCGACCTGCAACCGGTCAGGGCTGCCCATAATGTCTAGTAGAAATGCCTCGAGCTCATCGTGTTCAAATGGTGCATTGTTTGCTTGAATGAATACCCCTTTACTTGTACCGCCTCGCATGATTGTGATTGGAACTTTTCTCATTGCTCTCACCCTCAATTTTTAATGAACTGTTTATCTAATCAAAATGGTAAAGTATAATAAGAAATAAGTTAAATACATTATTTTAAGATGAATCAATAAAATTTTTTTATAACTAGTGAAAAAGGAGGGCACACAATGGATGAGAAAGACTGGCGGTTTTTAAAGGTGCTTTATGAAGAAAAGAACATCACAAAAGCGGCAGAAAAATTATTTGTCTCTCAGCCTGCCTTAAGCTATCGGTTGAAGCAGCTTGAAGAAGAGTTCGATATGAAGCTTTTCTTTAAAAGAAAACGAGGGATTGAATTTACGTCAGAAGGCGAGTACTTGGCTGCATACGCGAATGACATGCTCAAACAGCTTCAGCAAACGAAAGATGGTATGCTGAATATGCAAAAAAAGGTCAAAGGGACAATCAGGTTAGGGGTCTCAAGTAACTTTGCTCAGTATAAGCTCCCAGAAATTTTAAGAGAATTTTCTAAGCAGTATCCACATGTTCAATTCATGGTAAACACAGGCTGGAGCACAAAAGTCATGGATTTATTAGGCACATCAAGTGTCCATTTAGGGATTTTAAGAGGGGATTACGACTGGAATGGAGAGCGGTTTTTGCTCGATAAAGAGCGGCTTTGTATCATTTCAAAATCAGAAATCCAGCTGAAAGACCTCCCAAATCTGCCGCTCATTGACTATCATACAGATAGTTCATTAAAACGATTGATTAACAGATGGTGGCAGGAAACGTTCACCATGCCTCCACTTGTGACTATGGAGACAGACCGCCAGGATACATCAAAAGAGATGGTCAAGCATGGTTTAGGCTATGCCATTGTCCCAGAAATTTGCCTCAGACCAAGTGATGAGCTATTTGTAAAAGGTCTTTCGTATAAAGATGGACAGCCTGTTTTAAGAGATACATGGCTTATGTACCAGCCAGACTCCCTTCATTTATCTGTTGTGAAAGCATTCATTGAGTTTTTAAGAAGTCAGCAAGGCTGATTATAAAAGAAATTTATAGAATATACGAAAAAATCAATATTTTCATTATGAAAAAAGCTATTATATCCTTGAAATAGAAAGCGCTAACATATAGATCGCAAGTGCAAGGGGGCGCTTGCAGATCATGTAAAGAAGAGGATGGAGGGATATAAAGTGCTAGCTATTTTAGGGATCTTAATGGTCTTGACATTTACATTTCTTATTATGACGAAACGTATGCATCCGGTGGTGGCTCTAACCGTTGTACCTATCATATTTGCATTGATCGGTGGCTTTAACAAAGGATTAGGGGACATGATGCTTGATGGACTGAAAACTGTTGCACCATCAGCTGCTTTATTGTTATTTGCCATTTTATTCTTTGGTGTCATGCTGGATGCTGGATTATTTGATCCTCTGATTAAACTCATTTTACGTATTGTAAAAGGTGATCCTGTCAAAATTGCTTTTGGGGTAGCGATTTTGTCTATGCTTGTTGCTTTAGATGGTGATGGAACAACAACGTATATGATTACCGTATCAGCAATGCTACCACTTTTCTTAAGAATTGGGATGAACCCATTAATTTTAGGAACGATTTCATTATTGTCTTTAGGAATTATGAGCGGAATGACGCCTTGGGGCGGTCCGGCTACCCGTGCCATCGCGGCGCTTGGATTAGATGCTGGTGAATTTTTTATTCCATTAATTCCAACAATGGTTGGAGGCGGTCTTTTTATTCTTTTTACTGCGTATGTGCTTGGAAAAAAAGAGCGGAAACGAATTGGGGTTGCAGAGATTCAGTACAAAGAAGAGGCCTCGATCTCCCCTGAATTGGCAGCGTCAATAGAAGATGGAGTAGAAGACATGAAAAGACCCAACCTCATTTGGGTGAACTTCTTCTTGACGATTGCGGTGATGGCGACACTTGTTTTAGATATCGTACCGATTCCAGTTCTCTTCTTAATTGGATTTGTCATCGCTCTCATGATCAACTATCCAAAGGTTGAAGATCAGCGCGAGAGAATTTTGTCGCATGCAGGAAATGCCTTAACGGTCATTACGCTTGTGTTTGCAGCAGGGATTTTCACAGGCATTTTTTCGGGGACAAAAATGGTGGAGTCCATTGCTCATTTGGTCATTTACATGATTCCGGATTCCTACAGCTCATTTTTTCCGCTGATTGTTGCTTTGACGAGTATGCCATTTACATTTGTTCTTTCAAATGATGCGTATTATTTCGGGGTGCTTCCGATCTTGGCTGAAGCGGGTGCTGCTTACGGAATTGATCCAGTGGAAATTGCGCGTGCCTCTATTATAGGACAGCCTGTTCACTTGCTGAGCCCTCTTGTGGCTTCAACGCTGCTTCTTGTCAGTATGCTGAACAAAGATATTGGTGATTTGCAAAAATATGCACTGCTGTGGACTGTGTTAACTGCCTTTTTTACAACGCTTATTGCTTTGTTAACTGGAGCCATTTCTATCTTTTAAATAGGTGTATGAAAAGGACGATGTCTCAGGTAGGAGACTCGTCCTTTTTTGTGCGGATAAAAGCGCACAAAATGGACGCTCATATGCGGGAATTCTCGATTTTAACGTCACCTACCTCGAGCAACCGGCATATGATATCTCGACTATACAGAATCCCATTCTATAGAGACTAGAGCTCTCACCTTAGCAAGGAGGGTTACAATACTTGAAGGAGAAAGAGTTTCAATCCAAGCCGCTATTAACCAAAAGAGAAAGAGAAGTATTCGAATTGCTCGTCCAAGATAAAACAACAAAAGAAATTGCAAGCGAGCTTTTTATTAGCGAAAAGACTGTTCGAAATCATATTTCGAATGCTAAGCATACCTTTTACAAATTAATTCCTCGATCAATTAAAATAACTCCAAAAGTCATCTGTTAATAAGTTACACAAAAGGATTATAATTGTACTACGAGAAATAATTACTTATATATTAGAGCAAAAATTCATACTTCTGCGACAATTTCCGACAACATTTTTTTGTACTATATGTTAAATTTAACAATGGTAAGGTGATCATATATGACAAGTACAATCGCGAAAGACTTACGGACGTATTTACGGAACTCAATCGAAATGTCTAAAGAAAGTCAAAAACAAGTTGCTACAAAACTGGGTATAAGCAGTAGTTATTTAAGCAAATTTTTAAATGGCAAGGATGTCTCGTTCTGGATTGTTCATAAGATCATTAATTACATTGACAAAGAGAACGAAGTTGAACTTATTTTTAATTATTTTAGAGAAGGCATTAGTTCCAAAAATTTCTCTGCTGCTTTAGAATATTGTTATTCCAAGCAATTGTACGATTATACAAGTGTTCTTGCACAGGAGTACAAAAATAAAAGAAATTCAAAAACTCAGGAATTATGTTCTTTATATTCGTTAATGTTAGAGTCAAGATTTATATTCGAAAGTAATACTTTTTTAGATGACCTGAGAAATTTCAAAACCACCTTTTTGGAAACTGAAATTATGGTGAAGGTCTTAAAAGTCTATTACTATTATTTGAACGGCCATTATGATTTAACTATTTATACGATTGATCAAATAAATGACTTGTTGTTTCAGGTTAATGATCCGTTTCTAAAAATGGCATACGGTGCTAGGATAGATGAAATTCAAGTCAATATTTACTTGAAGCAAAAAAAAGAATTAATACAATCACGAAAAATAGCTAACAGAATTTTGGATAGGAATTTCAGCACAGCTCACAACATTACTGCTTATCACATTTTAGGTCTTTCGTATTTTCCAGAATCCTATGAACAGTCAATTTCTTATTATCTTAAATGTATTGAACTTTATTCGAAATTTCCTGATAGACAGGCTGAAATTCTGGAAAATAAAGAAGAAATATCGTTTCTTCAAAAGTACTGGAATAAAAGAATTGATGACGAATTCGCAGTAAGTGAATTCTCCATGTTATTAAAACATGATGGGGATTTAAGCAAATATTACAAAGATGAGAGATATAATAAATATGCGCTTTTTTTTGATGGAATAAAAGAATCTTCAACAGAAAAATTGCTATTATCACATCATTATTTTTCAAAAACCAAAGATTTTTTTAGGGCAAGTTTCCCAAAAAATGAATTGAATAGAATTGGATTTAAGTATACACTCTAAGAGTTAGGGGGTGCTATACATGACTAAACGTTTCAATGTAATTGTTTTAACACTTACACTAGGAGCAACAATAGTTGTTTCGGAAATTCACTCACTTATCACTAACAACCCAGAGACAGTATATGAAACAAAAGACGTAAGACCTGGAATGTAAATATAAGATATGAAAAAGACGCTACCTATAATCAGGTATCGTCTTTCGTGTTTTCTGGGGAAGTTTCCTGTTTTCAAAAATAACGAAAACAGGAAATTGTTTCAAATATTTCTAATATGGATTAAAATATAAACAGAACAAATGTTCCTTGGAGGGAAGAGAAATGGCTATAAAATATGAAGAATTAATGGAAATCTTAGAAGCAATAAAAAAAGAAGATCAAAATCAATCCTCTTCATGTGAATCGTCTTCAAAAAATTTAGCCTTAGAAGCTCTGTAATTTTTAAGGGCATCTAACATGAAATTACGTTCATCATCTGTTATTTGTTTGCCATCTGCATCTATAATGTTTGCATTTTTTATATTCTCAAGAGTTAGTTCTTTCGCGAAAACTACTTTCTCAGCTTCTTTACCCATTTTTTCAAGTTCGCTCGGATCAGTCACAAAGTAAGTGGGATCAACATTGAAAAAATCTGCAAGTTTTGTCAAAGCTTCCAAAGAAGGGCTTTTGATTTTGCCCGTTTCAAGTTTTGATAGATAGCCGTTACTTAGACCAACTTCTTGAGCAAGCTTTCTAATAGACAGTTTGGGTTTATACTCTTGTCTTAGTCTTTTTAAGTTTATTCCGATTAACTCATTTTTCTTGTTATCCATAAAATAAAGTCACCTCGATTTAACGCCACTGATTAGTAACAACATATTAATTATATCATGTTTAAGATTCCTATAAGAAACATTTATGAAATTTATGGTTGCACTAAAAGCAGAAGGATGATATATTTTATTTATGCTTCCTATAAGAAGCGTTTAGGAGGTGAAAACGATGGTCCATGAAACTTCTGCTTTTGCAGAAAAAATTAAAAAACTAAGGTCAGAAAGAAATGAAACTCAACGTCAATTTGGCTTGGTTACAGGGTTTTCTAGCTCTTATATTTGTAAGTTGGAAAAAGGGAAAGCTAATCCGTCACACTCTTCTTTAGTTCAACTAAGTGAAAAATTAAATTTGCCACCGGCTTATTTTTTTTAAAGCGAGTGCTTCCTATAGTGATCAAAAATTCGAAGGGCAGTCCTAATGTCCACATTGCATATTATGTTTCGAGGTGATCTTTATGGCTAAGAAAAAGCAAAAGAGGAAAAGCAACTTGTTCCTCGGAGAAGTTTTCTTTGGAACAGAAGACAGAGAAAAACTTTTTACTGAGGCTGTGGCGCCTTATTACACACCTGTAAAAAAAGAAAAAAACAAAAAAACTAAAGAGGCTTGAAACATTTGTTTCACCTTTTTTTAAAGGACAAGCTTCAATTAGAAAAACTATTTATCAAAAACATTAGGAGGATTTTGAAGATGGGTGAAGTTAAATGGGTGAAACTAAGCACCCAGATGTTCGATGATGAAAAAATCAAACTCATTGAACAAATGCCTGAATCTGACACTCTGTTGATTATATGGGTTAAATTACTTGCTCAAGCAGGAAAAACTAACGCATCTGGCTTTATTTATCTAAGTGAAAATGTGCCTTACACAGACGAAATGTTGGCGCATATCTTTGGAAGGCCATTAGGAATTGTTCGTATGGCTTTAGACACATTCAGGAAATTCGGCATGATAGAAATTAATGAAAATAATTATATCAGTATATGTAATTGGGAGAAACATCAGAATTTAGATGCCCTTGAAAAAATTAGAGAACAAAACAGAAAAAGAGTCTCTAAACACAGGGACAAACAAAGAGCTTTGCAACTATCAAAACCATGTAACGTTACAGATAACATTACGGTAACGAAGAGTAACGCAATAGATATAGATAAAGAATTAGATAAAGATAAAGAATTAAAAGATATATTGTCGGGCAACCCGACTGTTAATCCTAAGACTCAAGAATCTGAAATTCCATTCAAGCTGATAGTTGATCTTTTGAACAAAGTAACAGGGAAGTCATTCAGACATACATCTGCAGCTACACAAAGATTAATTAAAGCACGCTGGAATGACGGATTCAGATTTGAAGACTTTAAAACAGTGATCCTTACAAAAACTAATCAATGGCTTAAAGACGACAAGATGAATAAATACTTGCAGCCAACAACATTGTTTGGAACGAAGTTTGAAGGTTACCTGAATGAAGGTGCGGGGGTGATAAAGCGTGCAGAAGCAAGAGCAAAAGAATCAACGCCGTATGACAACCTTTTCTAGTGTAGGTGCTCAATTATCACATCTTGCACCTCAGCTGATTGGTGAAAGGCAATGTCCTAACTGTAATGAAATGGTGCCCATCTATTTACAAAGAGACAAAGAGATAAGTATTTGTCTCTCATGTGACAACAAAAACATTCAAGAAAGCATGGAACAGTTTCGGATAAGAACTGAGGCCGACAGGTTTTTCAAGTCCTACAGTCTCGTTCCTGATGAAACAAGAAAAGCAACATTTGACAATTTCTATCCCAATGGACTTGACCAATCTCAAGCAGATGCTCAACACACGTTACAAAGATATGTGAAAGAATTTGATAATTTGCAAGAAACCAAGTCTTTTCTGCTGCAGGGTTTATACGGATTAGGGAAGAGCCATCTAGCTCACAGTGTTGCTATGGCGTTGAAGGACCAATATAAAAAAGTCATTTTTGTAAACTCAAAACTTTTGTTGAAACGGATTCAATCGACTTACGGTTCATCAGAAATTAGTGAATCTCAAATTTTACAGCAAATAAATGATTGTGACCTATTCATTCTGGATGATATTGGTGCAGAGTATGTCAAAAAAGAAGCGAATGATGCAGAGTCTTGGGGAATTGATTTGATGCTAACTATTGTTGAATCAAGAGAAAACAAAGCCAACATTTACACCACGAATTACAACGCAAAAGATTTGGCAGAAAAGTACGGGCGGCATGGTGGACGCATTTTGTCACGAATGGCACATGGCTGCCGGACCCTCAAATTAACAGGAATAGATCGGCGAATCGCTGGAATCTTGTAGCCAATACGTTTCAACACTACTCAAGGTTGAGAGTTTAAAAGCCCAATTGGATGCAAGTTTAAAAGACTATGAAAAACACAAGGAGGCGCGCTGAAATGAAAAAAGGCGGCAGAAAACCAACACGCTCAGAAAGAAAAATCCTAGTAGTGAATGGGTTGAACCCACTTTATTGGCTCGTAGAAAAGAATCTGACGACATCTGTGCATGTTGTACACAAAGAGGTCGGTCGCAGAAAGGAAATTGCGAAATGAGTGTCATTAGAATCATTTTGGATCATGTCAATTTCGAATGGACGATTGTTGGCCTCAAGAGATTTTTGGATTACTGGTACGAAGGCAGATCGATCGAAGAGATGGCGGAGTTATTTAACCGACCATCAGAAGAAGTGTTGCTGCTGATGATTGATTTTAGCAAACGAGGAAAGATCAAGGAGCGTCCGAACGGTGTCGGCGCAAACGAGCCTATGTATATCAAAAAAAGCGCAATGAGCTACAAAAAAAGAGATTTACGCAGGCTGTTTGAACAACAACCGGTTTACTATGCTTGTCCGCACAGCGATTTCATATGGGATGAAAAAGACATTATTTTATTTAGACAAATGTGGCAGGACCATGAGCCGATTAGACACATCGCAAATCGTTTGGCCCGCAATGTCCATGACATCCTGTTGCTGATTATAGATCAAGCCGAACTAGGCAAGATCGAACCACGTAAAGGCGGCGCACTAGGAAAGGAGTACAAGCATGAAAAGAAAAAGCATCCTGTTGCCATTTGAGAAAGCAACGGCAAGACAACTCGAAGTCATTGCGAGATATGAAGATTGTCCGAAACAGCTAAAGACAGTAGCTGTTCGCCACCTCAAAAAGAGGGGAGGCATCAAGTGATGACCAGTGATGATAGAGCGTTAATGATCGAGTGGTTGAGTCTCAACAACGTTGGTCGCGAATATTGCGAAAAACTATCAGACGAAGAACTCGAAAGAATCTTTAATCTCAACGTGCCGCAGCGTGACGAATAAGGAGGTGAACAATTTGGAGACTGTAGTGAATCCATACAAAGCAGGCCCAGTGAAAGCGTGGGTTATGTCAGAGGATGAGATTGCAGCTTATAGGCAGCAACATCCACCCAAACCATATAAAAAGAGACTCAAACGTAAAGACTGGCGTTGGCAGCGCACAGATCAATCCGTTGAGCCTCAATGATCACCATGATTTCCATGTGATTAATAAAACCTACAGACTTTTATTATATCACATGGAGTGATCAAAGTGAACGAACCGCAGACGATTTCATTAGCAAAAAATGAACTTTTTACAACCTCAGTCGAACAAGGAAAAGTCCAAGTGATCGTGCTGGACGGTATCAACAATACAGCCTATTGCATCGATGCGCCAGAGCATGGTCACACGATTATCGAGACATTTAAAGGCAGTTTTGACCGAGTTAGATTTGATTTCAGCCATAAAATTAAAAAATAGCAGGGGTTCATCCCCTGCGGGGGAGGAATCACGATGTTATCAAAAGATCAAATAAACGTTGACCTATTTGACGAGGTGACTCGTTTGAAAAGAGAAATAGAGAAAAAGAATCAGCAGATCGACGGATTCTCACAGTTTTTCTTAAACGAACTGGAGTGGGGACAGCGACATTTTACAAGAACTAAATCTGAGTTTCACAGAGGCGGATTAGAAGTCCTGAAAAACCTCGAAAAGCATTATGAGTTTGTTTTTCGAAAGCGATTGGACGGTGAAAAAGTATGAGTCTACCAAAGCACGTCGAACTATCACAAGCCGTCAAGGCCTGCAAAAATCAAGCGATGACTATTGATGATGCAGCTGCACATCTTAAAGTGCCAGAAAACGTTGTGCCAATGCTTGTCAGAAAAAACGATGATCTTGTTATAGAGGGCAATGTCGTCATGGCGAAAAGGGAATCAAACGGACCTGTCATCTTCACCTTGATTGGTTTCATGGCGATTATAACGATCGCTGGATTACTAGGAAATTAAACGCCTAGCGGCTTAGGAGGAAACGGTATGAGTGAACATGTGTTAAAGGAATTTGAAACGCTTAGGGAAGCGGTTGAATTTATAAAAGACGAACTGATAAAAACGGACGAGCAAAACACAAGAAACCTAAATGTAATTCGAACCTTGGACCCTAGTTCAGCATCAGAAACTATGGAGGAAGGTAACATGCACGATGAATTGTTTCTACTGTATTCGATCGATGATGGCGATTCTTTCTTCGTCTTTGAATCAGATTATGATTTAGAAAGTTGGCTGGAAAGTGATGCATGGGATGATTGGAACTTATGGGAACGTAAAGATATTGAAGGATCGTTGAATGAAGAGGTAATGATATGGAAGTTTCATAGAGATATTTGTAAAGAAATGTTTGAGCCACTTTACAGGGATTCAAAACCATTTATAAACGGGTGGTCAAGACAGCGCAAAAACATTGAATTTCGAGCAGTTCCATCATTCTCATTAAATTAAATCGAAAAGGGGCCAACTAAAATGAATCTTGAAAAAATGTTTGAAATGCAGGCGGAGTTAGACCGCCGAATCATCCGAGAAAAAGGGCTGGAAGGTCAAGACCTGCTGCCTAACACATATGTAGCACTTATAACCGAACTAGGCGAATTTGCTAATGAAGGGCGCTGGTTCAAGCATTGGAGTGATCAGCAAGAGCCGAAAAGAAAAGCAATCACCACTGCAGGTGCAACACTTGAAAATGCTACTTACTTTAGATGTGAAAGTGATGATTGCGGTGAATTTTCGAATAGAGAAGACTTTGAAAATTTGTTTGAGCCTGATTATGATGAGTGCCCTATTTGCGAAGCGGGGAGCGTGACTATATTCCGTGAAGTTGATCCGTTGCTGGAAGAATATGCGGACTGCATTCACTTCTTCTTATCAATTGCGATTAAAAAGGGATGGAAAGAAGAGTTAAGTGTATCAGAAGCGGCGATTGAGGAGTTCAAAGAAGAAGGGTTTGAAGGTGGTCTTTCGGGATTGCACTTGGAAATGCAATGGAGCTTATTGAATTCTCGAATGTTCAAGGATGAAGAAAAGAAAAAAGAACACTTCCGTGTAGCTTGGGGATTGTTCTTGGCAATTGGAATCGTTGGCTTCGGATTCACACCTGACCAAATAGAAGCCGCATACATGGACAAGAACGAAGTCAATCACAAGCGGCAGCAGGAGGGATACTGAATGACGAGCGTAAAAACTGAATTAAATAGGCTCATAGAAATTACTGAGAAAGTATCACCTAAAGTATTTATTAATCACAATAATGAGTTGATCTTAGTCCCAACCAAAAATATTTATTTTAGATTAGAGGATGTCAAAACAGACCTTGATTTAAAATGTAAGGTTTTAGCTTGGCTATCTCGACCAAGTTGCAAAGGAGTAGGTCACTACTGGCAAAAGAGAGTGCTTCAAATATTCAACGAATTTTTAGGGACTAACTTCTCTAAAGAAGAAATGAACAATGTTTATACTCACTTGGGAAATGATGTTAATAGAGAATTGAGCATTAGTTTTATTGAATCAGGTTATGACCTGTCGGTATTACCAAATGAACAACTGGGGGTCACGGAGTGATAGAGAAAAGAGAAGAACTCAGAGAGTTGCTTGAAAACTTGCCTTGCGAAAAAAACCTTTTGGCGCAGCAGAGGATTATTAGAGAAATTTTGAAAATGTTCGATGAGAAGGAGGAAGCAAGATGAACGAAAACAACCCGATTATCTATTCAGTCATAGAGAAATTGCATAAGCAGCAGGAAAAAGGCCTGCAAAAGTACGGGGTTGAGGTCAAAACCTCTTCCTATGATCTGAAAGGCTGGATGAAACACGCTCAAGAAGAGACGCTTGATTTTGTGACATATCTCGAAGCTGCAATTCAGCTACTTGAGGAACAGGCTAAAAGCAAAAAAGAAGAAATGAAGTTTTATGAGGTAAACGAGCCGTATTACGCACTGATCAAAGCGAAAAACGATGAAAATGCTATGACAATCTATACTGATGTTGTCGCTGATGATAATGGCGGATTATCAGAAGAAATAACCGAAGTTACAGAAGCATATGCAGCAATCATATACAGCCGAGTAAATGGAGAGGACAACAATGTGATCCCGGTCAAAGAAGTGCTTGAGCATTTAACAAACGAAGAAGAAATGGTGCTGATCATTGACGGGAGCCTACTATGAAATATTCAATTTTGAGTGTTCGTGATGCTTCTAAATATGTTCCAAGAGATCAACTAACGAAATTTTTGGAGCATCTAGTAGAGGTGGAAATGTATATAGAAGAAGGTCGGAAAAAAGATGGAAAAAAGCCTTCTAACAACTATGTGATTATTAATCAAGATGAGCCATATATCCATGAAATAATTGACGTTATGAAAAGAAATGGGCACTGGGAAGGGGAATGAAGATGAAATTAAAATCAGTTTTTACTTTAGAAGTTTTAGAAACGATAGATTGTGGCGAATGGGACCACTATCCAACAGAAAGCGAGATGGAAGAAGCATTGATTGCTCAATTTGGGAACTGCACACATTTTGGTGATGATTTACCTATTATTTTTGAAGTCAAAAAGCGAAATACATTTCATGGGGAGGTTTTCAAATGAAAAAACTACTAATCACACTAACTATTATTATTGCGGCGGTGCTTTATGCGCCGTCTGCTCAAGCTGCTTGGTCAAACTGGCAAACGGAAGGATACGGGCACCAAGCGAGAGTCTTTACGGATGACACCAATTACTATGCAGGAGCAAAAACGGTCGATTGGAGAGCTGAAAAGAAGGGATCGAGCACGCTTTATTACACTGCTGGCGTTTACAAAAAGCGAAGCGGTGGCGGCTTAACAGATACTAATCTAGTGCAAAGAGGCAGCTTCAAAGCGTCAACGCCTCTAAAGTCGTTTAGTGTAAAAGAAATTCGCAAGCGTACCGGTAAAGGAACATACGTGATCCAGCTTGATTGTTACGCCAATTCAGCAATTACAAAATACATTGGAACTTTTGAATCAGTTAAATTTAATATCCGATAGGTGGTGGCGAAGTGAAATACTTAAACGAATCTGAACAGCAGGAATTGCTAGAAGAAGAGGCTGGAAATCTCCTTCGATCTCTCTATAATTCCGTTCCTATTGGAAGAGACGAACATCCAGACGTGTATGTATCAAAAGGTGTATTGCATGGGATGTGTAGGGTATTCGGCGCCACATTCGAGGTAAGCAAACGTAGAAAAATCACATTTCATAAATACAAGAATAATTATTCCGACGAAAAGTTTTGGTTCCAAGTTGAAAATGAATATGTAACCGAGGAAGAAGCGGCATGTATGATTGACCAAATTAACAAGGAAAATAGAGAATTATCAAAAATGAGGGCAAACATATTTTAACCTAATAGGAGGTAGCGGAATGAAAGCAGAAGACTTGCACAGCTACTACTGTGAAGATTGTGATGAATGGACATATATTGACGAGCTTAATCATCCGGGAAACATCTATTGTGCTCACTGTGGTGAAGCAAATGTGAATATCAGCGCAAAGGATTACGAATTATTGAGATATGCAAGGTCGAAAGTTTTCGAATGACTATAAAAAGCGGCACGAGCCAAAAAGGAGAATGAACATGAACATTGATCCAAGACAAGCATTTAGGAATTTCTTTAAATTTCAGTTAGAGAATGGAGAAGGTCTATCGGAATTAAAGCTTAATGAAAAAGACATAGAGAAATTCATAAACGGCGCGGAAGATGATTCGTTCTTTTACGATAAATTAGATGATTTTTTGAAAGAATTCATTGAGGATCATGGTGATGAATACGGAATCGAATTTAATTAATCAAACAACTAAATAAGTCCAAGACGGAGAGCCTGCGGACACTGATCAACACCTTTTAAGGGTGCTGGTTGGTGTCCGTTTTTTATTTGTCGGAAAGGAGCAACCATGAAGAAGGAAAAGCCGAAAAAGAACACGCAGAAGCTCACTGACAGAGATTTAAGAGAGTTGATGGGGCAAAACATGCAACGGTTAAAAAGAGCCAAAGGCGGGGCCATGCGCCGAAAATAAAGGGGGAATTATCTTGAATCAAACAAGTTTAGACATTCCGCAAATCGACGAGGAAAAAACTAGAGCAAAGATGGAAAGAATGCTAGAAAAGTATAAAATGTTAAGGCTTCAAACGCCAGAAGACTTTCTTCCAAAGATCACAACAACTTATACGATTACACCACCGAGTTTTTCGAACCAATTCCACTCATCCACCGAAGAAGCAGCTCTTAAAAAGATGGATTGGGAGATTGATCGTGAAAAATATATGAAGCGAATCGAAAGGGGTATTAATCGTCTTACGCAAAAAGAGCGGCGCATATTAGTTATGCTCTATATGCAGGATGAAGAAATGTTCGATTACGAAATTTATGTGGACATGGGTCTCAGCCAGCGGAACTATTACCGATTCAAAAATAAAGCCTTTTACCGTTTAGCCTTCGCGCTTAGAGAAGAAGTGTACAAGGGGGACAAGTCATGAATTTTGTTCAGCCGATAAGAGACTTTGAAAAGGTGGAGCAAATGAAGGCTTATCTAAAAAAGAAAAACAGAAGGAATTATATATTGTTCATATTGGGGATCAGTACCGGCTTAAGGATATCTGATATTCTCAAGATCAAAAAAGAAGACTTGTTGAAAACACACCTGGTCCTCAGAGAAACAAAAACAAAGAAGCAAAAGAGGATTCGTATACCGCCATCAGTTAGAAATGAATTAATCGCTTACGCTAAGGATCTTAAAGATGGTTCATACGTGATCAAAAGCAGGCAAGGGGAAAATAAAGCGATAGATAGATCGGTGGCATATCGCATTCTTAGAGCGGCCGCTGAACAAGTGAACATCACTGAAATAGGCACGCACACATTAAGAAAGACCTTCGGCTACCATTTTTACAGACAGACAAAGGATGTAGCCATGCTGCAAGAAATATTCAATCATGCCAGTCCAGATATCACAATGAGATACATCGGAATCAACCAAGACAACATGGATTCCGCAATGATGAAGTTTAAGATATAATTTTTTTAGATATATCTGCACCAAAAAATATCAAGGAGTGCAGTCATTAAAGAAATTAAGAGAAAGCTTTATGTGGCAAGGATTTCAGCGATACCATGAGTGCAACACGCTATATGTTAAGGTGTAGTTAAAAGTGGGAAGGAGCGGGCTTTATGGCCGTGAAGCGGATAACGTTAAAGTATTATGTAGAGCCAACTCAAAAAATCCTTGAATACACTAGAAGACGTTATGAGGAATATGTGAATCGTTCTGTGGGAAAGAAAGACGATGGTCGTATTCATTCTGATTTTCTGTTGTCTGAAAAGGTCGGAACAACTGATCAATTTGTTAACGAATTGATTCATGTAGTATTTAATGTCCCTTTGGATCGTGTCAGCGAAATGACATTTAAAGACCTAAAAAAACTCTTCGAAAAAAATCAGGATGGCCCAACTTATAATGAAGAACCAGAAATTTTACTTAAAAGGGTCAATTAACCTACCGATAAAGATATTGTAAAGGTTGTATAAAAGACGAAAGAGGGTATGGGAAATGATTAAAGCTATCACAAAAGGTAATTAATTTAAGAGCGGCTTCCGTTTGTGGAGGTCGCTTTTTTGTCGGAAAATAATGCAGATGAAGAAGGGATGATTACGATAAAAAGAGACATGGATTTAATTCGTAAAATATTACTTTATTTAGAAGAAGATACAAACCCTTTGCAGTGGCGAATTATTGAGGTTGATGGGAAAACTCTTGAAGAAGTTAGTTACCAAGTGAAGTTGCTGTCTCAGGCAGGCCTAATAGAAGGAAAAGACGCTCAAAGAGAGCCTGCTTATTTCCGCTGGTACGCAAGAAGCTTGACTCATAAAGGTCATGATTTCTTAGATAGTTTGAGGAATGAAACTGTATATGCAAAATTAAAAGAGAAATTTGGTGAACAAATTAGTGCTATTCCTCTTATGGTGCTTTCTAGTGTAGGTGCAGATATGACTAAGGAATGGGTGAAACAAAAATTAGGATTAAAATGAACTTTCTATCTATTTTTTAGCATTGTAAAAATGGCACACTTTTGGCACGATCTTGGCACAGCATTTTGTCTGAGAGCGGTTATGATGGTATTAGGTGATAAATTGAGAGCGGCTTCCATTGTGGAGGTCGCTTTTTATATGGAGGTGTTAGCTGTGGTAGAAGTAACTGTAATCTCTATGGAGCGACACATGAAAGAAGAAGTTGAGGAGTTATATCGAGGAGCAGATTTACTCATACCGTTTAAGCGTGTTCCTTATGTCGTTGTGAATGCTGAAATTAAACACAAGGGCAATATGATTAAATCAGAGTATACATTCTATGATGCCGAGGATATGTCTTTCAAAGAAGCGCAAGAGCGCATAATTGATATGCTGATGAATGGTCTTGCTGATTGAATCTGCGTAATAAAGACAGGAGGTAACGGTATGAGCGACAAAAATAAAACAACCCCTGCGGCAACAGACAAAGGTGTAGGGGGTAGTGCTGCAGTCAAAAAGTGGGTTGCGCAGGCTATAAGCATCACTGGAATTTCTCCATCCTATGCAAAAGCATTAGAAACCATTGCCATGAAGGAATCAAACGGAAACCCGACGGTTGATGATGAACGAATGCAAGCTGAACAGCTTTTGAATGATATTAATTCTGGAAATATCTCAATTAACGAAGCAAGGTCTGTTCTAGGTTTGCCACCGTTAGCGAATATAGAAGCTAATCTAAAATATATTGCTATTTAAAAGAGTTCTATTTGAATGAATATATGTGAAGCGCCTGTCCATTGGATAGGTGCTTTTTATATGGATGGTGAATGCTTTCTAAATGATGTGTAATAAATTACAGGAGGTAATGGCATGGCAACGGAACCGCCTTTAGGTGTTATCCCTAAGTTTATACATGATGAACGTAGAGCAGAAGATCTTGTAGCAGCTATTGAACGAAGAATATCAGCAAGATCAGAAATTCCCCTTGAGTGGTTTGAAGAGTACAACAACCTTATCAAGCACCAAGTGAAGAAATAAATGTGAGGCGCCCTTCCATTGGATGGGTGCTTTTATTAAGAGGAGAGTGTTGAAAATGTTTTTAGACTTAACTTACAAAAGTATCTTTGATCAACTGAATGAGGCATTATCTAAAAAGACTTTGATCGTTACTACTGCTAGGACAAGGCGAATCGGCAAGACACAAGCGCTCGTGGAACTAGCCGCAATTAAAAAGATACCGATTGTCGTCAAAGATTTAATGGTTAATAGTTATAAAAAAGAGTATCCAAATGTACTGATTTTCGGGGAAACCGCTACTAAAAGTTTACTTCTTTTAGACACTGTGTTAGTTGAAGAAGGCGTACAGGAGACAACTATCACTATATTAAGAGATAAGGGCGTTACGGTATCTGGGTTCTTTGTTGACCCAAGGTGGTCCGTGGTAGATGGGGAATATGTTCCGTATGAAGAACGAAAAAAAAGAACTGAACACGGCATCGAACAAGCAACAACTGTTTTGGAACCTCCTTTGCTACAAATCACATTGAAAGATATACATTCAGTTCCTGAAGTGGTTCACAATGGTGAGACTTTAAAAGGATTGATTGATGTAGACATCAATTGGAAAACTGGTGGCCTAGATAAATATGGATCGGCTTATGTTAATTTGCGAACAGCTGGAGAAAAGGGCAAGAGACCAATTGAAAAAAGGATTGAGTATAAACGCGGAGAAGCAATGGATGAGCTGCCGACAAAAGATGATCTAGTTTGGGATAAAGAACGAGGCATTTACCTTCGTCCTTGGAAAAATGTGAATGATAGCACTGTCCATTAGGGCGGTGCTTTTTATATGGAGGAGTTATCTGTGGTAGAACTCTTAATCTTAAAAGGTTGTTCAAAACAACGCACAAGGACTTTCATCGTAGGGAAAACTACAACGCATGCAAGAGCACTGTGGCGAAATTTAAAAAAGAAATTTCCACAATATAAATACCCGCGCTATGTTTCTAGGGATGCAGCAATGCTAGACGGAGTGAATCCTAGCGAAACAATTTTAATTTTACTGCCGGGCTATTATCGAAATCCAATAATCAACTGCTATGAATTTCAATGGTTGAAGGAAAATGCTATTGAAGTAATTCATATCAATGAGGAGGAAATCAAATGAAAATTTTAGTTATTAAAACGGATTACGGGCTTACTAAGGATGCTAAGGAAGAGATTAGAGAAGAAGTAAGTCAAGATTTAAAAAGAGGGATGTTGATTATTGATGGAGGGCTTGGTTTTGAGGTTATTGAAATAGACAAGTCAGCCCTATTAGATGAAAAGGGGATTGCGGCGAGTTTTGAACAACAAATGAAAAAAGTTGGGGAAATGACGGTAGATGGAAAATATGTTCCTTACGAAGAACGTAAAATTGATACGGGGATTGAACAAGCAACAATGGCTGAAATTTTTGGAACCTTTGGACTCCCTCTCCAAAAAGGTAATATGAAATGAATGATGTTATGTGCGAGAAATGCCAAACATATTATGCTGTGGAAGTGAGAGAGATAAAAGAAGCGAAAGGAATTGTAATTCAATTCTTCTCCTGTCCTCATTGTGGAAACTCGAATGTTGTTTCTGCTACAAATAAAGTCATCCGTCAGAAATTACGAGAATTGAGAAAGGCGCGCAGTTTTTATGAACAAGCAACGACACATAGAAGCGCACAACGACGTTTTGAAAAGTATACGCAGCTACATGAAAGTGTCAAACGTCTTATGCTTCCTCTAATTGATGAAGCGAAACAAAGATTGAATAATTCATAGCATCCTTCGGGGTGCTTTTTATTTTGGGGAGGGACACAACGTGGACAACTCACTCAGGGAACTAATCATTAACACAGCAATTGGACACGCAATAAGGACAGACCAATTGTATAACGGTCTTAAAGCCCTTAATAAAAGGGGATGCATATGGGCAGATGGGGAGATCATCAGGGGGTTAGGCATGCTTGGTTCTTACGGTGTGAGGGACAGGCAAGCTATAGACAGCTTACTACATGTCAGCCAGACTCTGTCCTATGAAGCAGCACGATCCTATCTAGCATCATATCAAAGGCAGTACAGGGAGTTTTATGCTGTAC
Source organism: Bacillus sp. FSL M8-0266 (assembly GCF_038613425.1). Taxonomy (NCBI): domain Bacteria; kingdom Bacillati; phylum Bacillota; class Bacilli; order Caryophanales; family Bacillaceae; genus Bacillus; species Bacillus sp. FSL M8-0266. The sequence continues at coordinate 2,600,287 of NZ_CP152015.1, read as the reverse complement.
AGAAAGTAGGGCACCTTCATGCCTTTGTTTTGTTTGCGATGATAGATGAGAGGAAAGCTGGTGAATCCAATGCCACCTAAACCATTGAGGGAGTGTAAGGTGCGAGGGTGCAGAGAGTTAACAAGGGATGGTTATTGTCATGCTCATGCTGATGGTAGGCAGCAGGAAGCGAAGTATTACAACAAACATGTTCGAGATAAACAATCAACAAGTTTTTATAAATCAAGAGAATGGAAACAGACAAGACAACTTGTTCTATTGCGAGACAATTACCTTTGTCAAAGCTGTTTAAAACAAGATCGTGTCGTTCCTGCTGTGATGGTTCATCACATAGTGGAGCTAAAGCAGGATTGGAACAAACGATTAGATTTAAATAACCTCGAAAGCATGTGTAATAGCTGTCACAACAAGGTTCATGGCAAGCGAGGGTCATAGTACCCCCCGGCATTAAATCCCTAGGAAACGGCTTCGTGATGATCGGTGAGCCGTCGTCTGCAAACAAACACCGCTTTTCAAAGTTTCCAAAAACACGAAAAACCCCCTCGGTGAAAATACCGAGAGGGCTTGGTATGACTGGTTTTGTTGTTAATTCGATCATAGCATGATTATGCTCAAAAACAAGCATGAATTTCAAAAATTTGAAACGGAATGAGGTGAAAAATATGCCGAGACCTGCAAAATCCGCAACGCTTCAATTGATACAAGGTAACCCAAACAAGAAAAATACTAACGAATTGGAAATGCGTGCTGAGCAAGAACAGAAAATGAAAATGCGATCAAACAATATCAAACCTCCATCCTGGTTAGATAAGGTTGCAAAAAAGGAATTTAAACGGATTGCCGAGCTATTAAAGGAAGTGGACATTATAACGGAGGCAGACATCAGCATGTTGGCCGCCTATTGTAATGCCTATTCTCAATATATTTCTATTACCAAGGTGATAGAGGAAGATGGACTCATGGTTCATAAAGATGGATTTGATGAGGACGGAAATCCAATTGAATTGATTGGAGAAGAACACCCATTATTGAAAAGACAAAAGAACTTCTTTGATCAAATGAAGTCAGCTGCAAATGATTTTGGTCTTACTCCATCAGCCCGCGCAAAACTAGCGATCACCAAAACGCAGGAGATTCGGGAAAAGACGGCTGCTGAGAAGGAGTTTGATAACGTGTGACAATTAAGCAGTTTATGATTGATTACTCAAATGATGTTCTACAAGGGGAAATTGTAGCTTGCCAAAAACACATTTGGGCTTGTCAACGTTTTTTGAATGATGTTGAACGAGAAGGAACAGAAGAGTTTCCGTATGTATTCGATGAAGAAAAAGCACGCAGATTTCTTTTTTGGATGACTCAATTTAAACATACCAAAGGGCCATTAGCAGGCGAGAATATTGATCCTGATCCTATTCAGATTTTTATTTTTGGCAATGTCTACGGATGGGTCCACAAAGATACTGACACTCGCCGTTTTACAACTGTATATTGGCAAGTTGGCCGTAAAAATGCAAAGACTCAAAGTTTAGCAACTGTTGGGTCTTATGAAGCAATGGCGCTTGGAGAAAGTATGTCGGAAGTGTATATAGGTGCCACCAAAAAAGAGCAGGCCAAGATTTGCTGGAAAGAAATAAATGCTCAAATTGAGGGTAGCGATCTTCTCAATAAACCATCAAAAAAATATAAGGTAGCATATGGGACAATTGAACATATTAAAACAAAATCAATTATCACACCACTTGCAAAAGATGCCGGGAAAACAGGAGATGGATTTAATCCCCAATGTGGAATTATTGATGAATATCATGCTCACCCAACATCAGAAATATATGATGTTATTGAATCGGGTATGGGAGCAAGATCACAACCTTTAATGGTAATTATCACAACTGCTGGACCTGAATTGAATAATCCTGCTTACCGTGTCGAGTACAATTTTGCTTCTCGTCTTTTAGATCCAAATATGGTAGAGAAGAATGACCATTACTTTGCAATGATTAATGAGTTAGATGCAGATGATGATATTAAAGACGAGAGTAAATGGGAAAAAGCAAATCCGATACTTGCAAAACACGAGTTTGGCATAAATTATTTAAGACGGCGTTTGGAAATGGCTTTGAATGTACCGGAAAAGATGCGTGATTTCCTCACCAAAAATATGGATATTTGGGTGAACATGCGATCAAACGGATATATGGATATGCAAGCATGGTCTGATTGCGGGTTGAGTGAAGGTCTACCAGATTTAAAAGGTAAGGAATGTTATGCAGGGATTGACCTATCAAAACGTATTGATTTAACAGCGGCCAGTTTTGAATTTCCACTCGAAAATGGGATGTATTATGTTACAGCTCATGGCTTTATGCCAGAAGATACGTTTCATGAAAGGATGAAAACTGACAAGGTACCGTATGATTTGTGGGTCAAAAAAGGTTGGCTAACTCTTACTGATGGTGCTGTCGTTGACTATGACTATATTCGTGCGTACATCAAGAAAATGGAAAAGGATAAAGGGTGGAAAATTAAAGAGATTGGATATGATCCATATAACGCAACGCAGTTTGCGCAGCAGATGGAATCTGATGGATATGTCATGATTGAGATCAGGCAAGGGGTGCAAACCTTATCCGAGCCGACCAAGGATTTACGTGAGAAAGCTAAAGCGCGAAAATTAATCCATGACAACAATGATCTATTAACGTGGGCGATGGGGAATGCCGTCACAAAGATTGACGCGCAGGAGAATATCATGCTTGATAAATCAAAATCGTCGCAACGTATTGACCCAGCAGCCGCACTCATAAACGCTCATGTGAGAGCTAGTCAAAATGATGATCATTTAGATTTGAATGAGTATATTTTGTCAGGGGGCTTTTCATTCTAATGAAAAATACCATAAAAAAAATAATGATTTTTCTATTCTCAATCTTAAATGACCTAGTATTTTTTGCTGGGGCAATCTTTATTACAATAGCAGCTTATAAAATACATGAAATCATCGGTCTTTTAGTGACAGGTGGTTTTTTTATATTTACAGCAATTTTAATGAGCCGAAGGAGGTGATTAATTGTTATTAGAAGGTATGTTCTCTAAAAGATCAGCAGATTCAGACAGTGGTTGGGGGATGTCACAGATCCCGCAATGGGTGTTTGATATTTTCGGTGGTGGTAAAACAGCAAGTGGAGAGAAAGTGAGTGAATCGACTTCATTAAAACATCCTGACGTTTTTTCTTGTATCAATGTTTTGTCGGATGATATAGCAAAATTATCTGTCCATATGTTTCGGAGGCTGGGAGAGAATATTTCAGGAGTGCGTGACCATCCTGTTTTTAAATTGCTCTATTTAAAGCCCAATCAATATATGACAGCTTTTACTTGGAAAAAAGTAATGATGACGCATGTTTGTACGTGGGGAAACGCATATTCTTTGATTCTTTCAGATAAAACAGGTGATATCAAAACATTAATCCCTCTTAATCCAGCGAATACAAATCCGTATCTCGATCCAAACACAGGTATATTGTGGTACGAAACAATCATTAATAACAAACGAGCTGAATTACATGCGGAAGAAGTTCTGCACTTTAAAGGAATGACGGAAGATGGAATAGTAGGCCTCAGTCCAATTCAAGTGGCAAGGGAACATATTGGTGCTCAATCTGCTGCAACAAAGTTTAATGCAAAATTATACAAAAATGATGCAACACCAAGAGGTATTTTGAAAATCCCGACCCTGTTACAACCAGAGGCAAAAGAGGTTGCAAGAAAAGAATGGCAGAGAGTAAATGCGGGTGAAAGTATTGCGATTGTTGATGCTGGTCTTGATTATCAATCTATTTCAATGCCTCTAAAAGATGCAGAATTTGTAGAGTCTATGAAATTCAATAAGGCTCAAATCGCTTCCATATTCAAGGTCCCTCTTCATAAGATAAACGAATTGGACCGCGCTACATTTAGTAATATCGAACATCAATCCATTGAATATGTGAAGAACACTTTACAGCCGTGGATCGTTTCTTTTGAACAAGAAATTAATACGAAGCTGTTTACTGATAATGAAATCGGACAAGGGTTGTATGTGCAATTTAACGTAAATAGTGAATTGCGTGGTGATTCAAAATCAAGAGCTGAATTCTATGAAATTATGGAACGAATAGGAGCTATGAATATAAATGAAATTCGTGCTCTTGAATCGAAGAATGCTATCCCTGATGGTGACAGACACCTTGTTTCACTTAACTACACTTTCCTAGATATGTTAGATCAATATCAGATGGCTAAAGCTGGCCATAAAGGAGGTGATCCGAATAATGCCGAAGGAAATCAGACAGCTAACGACGGAAATTGAAGTTAGGTCACTTGATGATGAAAACAAAAGTGAATATGTAGAGGGTTATGCTCTTAAATTTGAAAAATGGTCTGAGCGTCTTGGGTGGTTTAAGGAAATCATAAGCCGTGGAGCGTTGGACGAAGCAGATATGTCCAATGTAATTGCTTTATTTAATCATAAAATTGATTATCCATTAGCAAGAAACACTGTTTCAACGGGCGCTGGTAGTCTTCAATTAACTGTTGATGCAATAGGGCTGAAATTTAGATTTGAGCCAACAGACACCACTTACGGACAAGATTTGATGAAGAATTTGAGAGCAGGCGTAATCAATCAATGTTCTTTTTCGTTTTCCCTTGATCATTCAGGTGATGAAGAACCTGATGAATGGACAAGAAATGAAGAAGAAAAGTTATATGAGCGCCGAATCAATCGAATCAATCGCATTTTTGATATTTCACTTGTCACAACTCCTGCATACAGCGACACGGAAGCTGTTGTAGGAGAAAGAAGTCTAGAAAAAGTAGAAGTTTTAAAAAGACAAAAAAACACATCAAATAAGAGGATTGAGCTGGAACTAGACTTACTAGACCTGACTATATAGTGGGTCTTTTTTTATGCTCAAAATCAAGGAGGAAAATCTATGCCAGTAATGATGAGTAAAGAGGAACGTCAATTGCGCCAGCAGTTCACACAGAAAAAGCAAGAAGCTAGGAATTTAATAAGTGAAGGAAAAGATGAAGAAGCACGCTCTATGCTTGATGATGCAAAGGCACTGCAAAAAAGAATTGAAATGATGTCTGAGGAAAGAGAACTCGATGCACCAGAAATTGAAGACCGACATTATGTCCCGGAACATAAAAGAGATCCTGAATCTGATTCTTCTGACGAAGAACGCAGCTTAACAGGAACGCAAGAATATAGAAATGCATGGTTCAAGGTCTTGACTGGTCGTGATGATGAATTAGGTAACGAAGAAAGAAAAATGCTGCAGGAAGTTTTAAAAGAAAATAGACAGCTTTCATCTAGCAGTGATAAGGATGGCGGATACACAGTACCGGATGATATTTCGAAACAGATTATTAAGTCTATTCAAGAATTAAATTCTGTTCGTAACTTGGTACGGGTTGTACCAAAGACGGCACCAGCAGGTAGCTATCCAGTAAGAAAGGGTGCTGCAGGAAAGTTATATAACATTGCTGAAAAAGAAGCGATCAAAGAACTCAAAAATATGGAGTTCGACCAAATCACATACAACGTCAAAAAATTTGCTGGCTTTTTGCCTATCCCAAACGAATTATTGAATGATTCTTTCATTAATTTTGTGAGGGAGATTGTAGAATGGCTCTCTGAATCTGCAACTGTAACTGAAAATGATGAAGTCTTCTATGGAAAAGGCGGAGAAAACAATGTAGAGGGGATTATAACAAGTAAAAAATATAAATCTCTCAAAGCTCCTTCTCTAATTACAATTAAGTTTTTGAGAAAAGTTAAAAACCAAATCAAAAGAGGCTATCGAAAAAATGCAAAATGGGTGATGAATACAGAGGCATTTGAAACGTTAGCAAACATTGAAGATAAAAATGGCCGTGGGATTTTAGCCGAGGACCCACGCAATGAGGATAGCTTCCTTTTATTCGGTAGACCCGTTGAAGTGTATGACGAGATTGTCACAGACGATAAACAAAAAACTCATATTCTATTCGGTGATTTTAAAAATGCATACTTTATGTTTGATCGTCAAAAATTCGAGATCAAATCAACTGACATCGGCTCAGATGCATTTCTAACAGATCAAACATATTTCAGAGGTATTGAACGATTTGACGGAAAAGTAGTTGATCCCGAAGCCGCAGTAATTGTTACTGATTTAGTTGTAGGTGAGGAAGCAGTAGTTGAAACACCTTCTGAAGATAAGTCCGTAGACGCTGGAAAATAAAAATTGAAAGGAATTGATCTATCATGGCTAAAGATTATTTGTTTGAAAGTAATGGAGTATACACATCTGCAGAGGAGGGAGCAGACGGTAAACCTATCACGCCTGTTTATTTAAAAGGAAACAGTGAAGAAAACCCTCTCTTCATTCAAGGTATGCAAGGCGAAAAGGGTCCGAAGGGGGATACTGGTCCTCAAGGTCCAAAAGGAGAAAAAGGCGATCCAGGAGAGCAGGGGCCAAAAGGTGATAAGGGTGATGCAGCTGTAATTGAGGAAGGCGCTATTAAAAATGAACACTTAGCTGATAAATCTGTCAACTCTCGTACTATCGGTACTGGCAGCGTCATGTGGGAAAATCTCAATTCAGCTGTAAAAGAATTGATTACCGAATTACAAACTAGAGTCGAAGCTTTAGAAAAACCAAAATCTGAATAAGGTGATGCCAAATGACTGAGGCAGAACAAAAAGAGCTTGAAAAAGCGAAAAAATATCTCCGCATTGATGGTGATGCGGAGGATGATTTGATTTTACATTTCATTGCTGCAGCAAAAGAGTACATCAGCTCTGCAACGGGTCTGAAATTTCCTAATAAGTTAGCACGAGCAGAACTGGCCGTTATGTCTTTTGTGACTCACTGGTATGAGAATAGGCAAATATCCGGAACGACATCAAATCTTGATGGTGTGCTCACAACAATGGTCAATCAACTCAAATACTTGGTTGTGGATGGTGAAAAAGATGTTGAATGATATGAGGCATCGCATTCAGTTCCAAAAGAAAAAAGAAAAGAGTCGTTTGCCTGTTGATGGTGACAACGGCTGGGAAACTATGATTGAGTGTTGGTCCAAAGCAGAGGGATTAAAAGGTGCTGAATATTATGCTGCAGCTGCCATTCAAAAAGAACATACAATCAAATTCACCATACGTCACAGGGAAGATATCGACGAGCACATGAGACTCCTATTCCAAGGAAAAACTTACGAAATTGAGTCTATTACACCCAATTATTCAAGACTTCATTTCCTCACAATTAGAGCTAGGGTAAAGGCGGCGAAGTAATGTTTAATTTACAAATCGACGGCTTAGAGGAATTAGAGAATGCAATTGGCAACATGCAAAGAAAAGTTAGCAAAATGCATAAAGAAGCTCTTACAGCTGGCGCAACAGTCATAAAAGATGAACTTCACCCAAACACACCAAGATCCGACAAAGGCCAAAAACACATGCAGGATGATCTTGATATTACGCGGCTTCGTACTGATGGAGACGGGATAAAATATGTTGCGGTTGGTTGGCCGAAATCAAAGTCACGTAAGGACACGAAGTGGAGAATTCATTTCCCTGAATTCGGCACCTTACATCAGCCAGCGCAAAAATTCTTTACGAGAACTGTCGATGCGAAATGGGATGAGGCTATACGTAAAGTAGCAGATAAATACCGACAGGCGCTGAGCAAACTATGATCAATCAAAACTTAATAAGGCGTGCAGATACTTGCAAGAATGCCATTTTTGAAGCGTTGGAGAATGATCCAGCGCTTTTGTATTTAATAGACAAAGGTGACATCTATGAGCTTGCAGTGCCAGAGGGTACAAAGTCGCGTCCGCCGTATGTCGTGCTGCAAGAAATCAATTACAAACCGATCAAATGGGCTGATAACAGGCCCATACAAGATAGCGCAACCTATCAAATAGATGTTTATCACAATGCCGATCCGCAATCCATCATGGCTACAATCGGGGATGTGATGGAGCGTTTAGATTTTGCACCAACATTACCCATTTCTGATTTTTTAGAGAAAGAGAGGTTAATCAGAAAAGGGTACCGTTTTGAGAAAAATATAATTCTAGGAGGCTAACTATGGCTGAGTACAGTTCAGTAACTGGTTTGGAAAACGTTCAGTTTGCACCATTGCAAAAGAAAGGTAAATTCTTTGTGCCTACTGAAATTTTAAGATATGAATATGCAATCAACATGAAGGTGGAAACTGAGACATCAACAGAGAAGCAGTATGCAGATAACAAGCTGGTCGATTTAGTGGTTTCAACTGGTTCTACAAAGCTAGAAATTGAAATGCGGGATCTTCCTATGGAAATTCTTGCGAAGCTGCTAGGAATCGAACAGGACAAAAACGGGTTGTACTTGTTCAAAAAGAACATTACCCCACCATGGGTCGCAATGACGTTTGAAGGTCCAAAGGCAAACGGGAAGTCTCGTCATGTCGGTTTAGTAAAAGGGCGTTTTTCTCTTCCAGGCGATGAGTGGAAGACAAAAGAAGATAAGACAGATTTCCAAACCATTAAACTGTCTGCGGAATTTGTTGATCGTGAGCAGGACGATCTTTTTAAAGTGGTCACAGATGAAGATGCAGAAAACTTTAATCTTGATGCCTTTTATAAATCAGTTTTTGGTGATGCATACAAAGACGAAACAGAAAAAAGCAGCAGTGTTGATATTGGAAAAGGTGCTTAGAGGGCTGAAAAGCTCTCTTTTTTAATTGGAAAATAAAAAATAAGGGGGAGTCACTATGACTCAGAAAAGAATCACTATCAAATTATGGTCTGATGCAGAACAAAAAGAAAAAACCTATGTAGCGCCACGCACAAGTGCTAAAACACTTCTAGATGCTTTGCGTTTGAATAAAAAGGCCGAGGATACCGCAGAGGACTTGGAAAAAAGCATCAAAGTATTAGAAGAACAGATTAAATTCATGGTTGATATTTTTGGAAAACAGTTTACTTATGATGAATTTGCCGAAGGATTACAGTCATTTGAAATTTCTGCTGAAATCAGTCGCGTGTTGGCCGAAGTAGTTGGTTATAAAAAAATTGATGAAGAAGATCCCGATTTTTTGCAACCGACGGAGACTGGAGCTACGAGCGAGCAATAAACCAAATGCAGAATATTTATAAACAGCTCCTAGAACAGGGATGGAGAATGAAAGAAATTGATGAAATGGATATTTATCATTTCTTAGAATTGAACGCTGAATCAAGAAAAAATAAAGAAGTTACGATTGATCAAATATTCTAAGTCTTGAAATCTTCGTCAGGAAAGCGGGGTGGTACATAAATGACTCAAGCAATTGGCAATATGGTCGCTAAGGTCAATCTGGATGATTCGGGTTTTAATAGAGGTATAACAGGGCTTCAAAGGCAATTGAGATTGACCAACTCTGAAATGAAGGCATCTGCGGCCATTTATAAAAATACTGGTGATAAATCAAAGCAATTACAATCGCAAGTAGAGGGACTTAACAACAAATATCGCCTTCAAGGTCGAATTGTTCAGGAACATCGAAAACGATATGAACAGCTTGTGAGAGAAAAGGGCCGTGATGCGCGAGAAACACAAATACATGCCCGCAAACTGAATGACTCCATCGCTGTTCATCAAAAGCTAGAAAAAGAATTGCGAGATGTATCTAAAGAATTTGAGCATTTGCAAAGCACCGGCAATAAAGCAGCTGGTGTTTTTTCTGTTTTTAAGAAGAACGCTGGAGAAGTATCAGAAGAGTTACAATCTGTCTACTCTGCTGCGGGAATGGCAGGGAAGGCATTAACAGGTATCGGTGTAGCAGGCACCGTCGCAATAGGTGGAGCTGTTAAAGTGGCCGCAGACTTTGAAAAGGCTATGAGCAGGGTCGGTGCTGTGGCGAATGCATCGAATGACGAGATGGGCCGTCTCACAGAAACGGCGCGTCATTTGGGGGCTACGACACAATTTACAGACGGACAAGTTGCCGAAGGAATGCAATACCTTGCAATGGCTGGTTATAAGACAAATAACATCATTGGTGCTATGCCGGGCTTGCTTGCTACTGCGGCAGCAGGGCAAACAGATTTAGGTGTAACAGCAGATATTGTATCTGACATCTTAACGGAATTTCACATTGCTGCAGAAGATACAAACCGTGTGGCGGACGCCATGACCTACACGTTCACCAACTCAAACGCCACGCTTCAACAGATTGGACAAACAATGAAATACGCGGGGCCAGCAGCAAAAACTGCAGGTGTCAGCATGGAAGAGTTAGCGGCCGCAACGGGTATCATGGCGAACAGTGGGATAAAGGCTGATATGGCGGGTACTGCATTACGATCCACCTTAACAAGGTTAGCATCACCACCAAAACAAGCAGGAAATGCAATACACGAACTTGGCTTGAGCGTTACCGATTCTACTGGTAAAATGCGCCCTCTTGCAGATATTATTGGCCAAATTAATGAAAAGACCAAGAATTACACCGAGACTGAAAAAATACGTATTGCAAAACAATTGGCAGGACAGCACGCCTTATCAGGTTTTATCACTTTGCTACATGCGGGTGAAGGTAAGCTTAATAAATTCACCAAAGAAATAGAAAACAGTGGCGGTATAGCTGAAAAAGTTGCAAAAGAGCAAATGGACAACCTTGCGGGATCTGTGGAATACCTGCGTTCAGCCGTAAATAACGCGGTTATTTCATTAGGTAATCAATTTATTCCTACAGTCCGCAAAGTGGTAGATGGATTAACAAAAGTCGTTAACTGGTTTGATCATCTTCCTCCATCTGTTATGGGAACTATTGCCGTTACTGGTGCAGCAGTTACAGCTTTCAGTCTTTTAGGCGGAGCTTCGTTGTTGTTATTGAGTCTCATCCCAAGAATGGCCGAAGGATGGAGAGTGCTTCGTACTGCTGGCACGTATCTGACAGGCACTGTCAGAGGATCATCAGCAAGTCTAGGCGTATACTCGACACAAGTTGCTACAGCGGGCGTTGCTTCACGAACTGCGGCAACTGGCATCAACACAGCTGCAGCATCAACAGCCGTTATGTCCACTCGAATGGGTCGTTTACAACAAAATACGGGTCTAGCGACGACTCGAATGGGCCGTCTAAATCAAACGGCCACAAGAACATCAAGGACAATGCGTGGTCTTGGCGGTACGTCTCGTATTGCTGGCGGTGGTTTAATGGTGTTTGGTGGGCCAATGGGTATGATTGGCGGTCTTGCGCTCTCATTTTTGCCGGAGATACTAAAATTCGGTAAGGGCATAGTGATGATGGGTGTAAATGCCGTAAAAGGTGCAGGAGGATTTTTGAAACTTGCAAAGGGCGGTTTTGGCCTGTTTAACATCCTTAAAAAAGGCGCAGGTGTTGTGAGTTTGCTTAGAGGCGGCTTATCGTTGCTTGGTGGTCCTGTAGGGATGTTAATAACGGGTGTCACGCTTCTAGGCGAAGCAGGGTTTAAATATTATGACAACCTGAAAAAACGCGTCTTACCAGCAACAATAGATTTTGGTGATAAAGTATCTGTATCCACATCCAAAGCAGTAAATGCTTATACGGTTATGGAAAGAAAGACTAATGCAAAGTTAGATAGTCTCTATCTGAATCAAAAAAAGATCACCAATGACATAGCAGAAGATATGAACAAAAAGTTCTCCGAAATGGCTGGCACGCTGAAAAAGGGGTACCAAGACAGTGCTGATAAAGCCCTAGAAGTGCTAGGTGATTTCTATTCGAAAAATAATACGCTTAAAGATAAAGATGAAAAAGACATTCTCGACAAAATCAAAACAGGCAATAAAGAGAAACAGAAACAAATAGAAAAGTACGAGAGCCAAGTCAAAAAAATATATGACAAAGCAGCAAAAGAACATCGCTCTCTCACCCAAAAAGAATGGGATGAAGTCAAGGGCATTACCCAAAAGATGAGTAAAGAAGTAGAAACGGCCCTTACAAAAAGCAAGGATGAGCAAACACTCATTTCTAAAAAACTAAAAGAAGAGTCGTCTAATTTATCTGCAAAGCAAGCAGCCGCGACAGTTAAAAATAGTAAATCAGCAAAAGACAAAGTCATTAGCAATGCTGAAAAACAATACAACGCTGTTGTAAAAGCTGCAGATGACCAGCGTTACGTCAAAGGCACTATTAGCCAAAAAGAACATGATGCTACGGTAAAGGCAGCGGAAAAACAAAAAGAAAAAACAATAAATGAAGCTGAAAAAAGTCATAAGGGCGTTGTAAAAGAAGCGAAAAAACAGGCTGCAGGACATATCGAGCAAGTTGATTGGGAGACTGGTGAAGTTCTCGGCGCTTGGGATACGTTTCTTGTGGATTTAGCAGGTGTAGTCAATACCATTACTGGTGGTATTAATAAAGTTCTTGAATTCATGAACTTAAAAACTATCCCAACTTGGAAACCTAAAGGATATGGGGGCGAAAAGGATGGAGCAAAGCATTCTTACGCCAAAGGAACTGACTATCATCCGGGTGGCCGCGCGCTTGTAGGTGAGGAAGGATATGAGCTTGCTCATACTCCGGGAATTGGAACTTATATGGTCGGTGTTGGCGGTCCTCAAATTTGGGATCTGCCGCGCGGAACATCAGTCTTGCCACATGACGAGACCAAAAAAGTCACTTCACAGGGATTACCGGGTTATGCTGGCGGCGTTGGTGATTTCTTTAAAAAAGGTGTTAAAAAAGCTGGTGAAGTAGTCGGCAAGGTGAAAGATTTTGGATCAGATATGTTTGATCTTGTGATGGCTGGACCAAAGAAAATCATCGGCAATATATTTGGCGGTCTAATCCCGTTTAAAACTGGTAAAGGAATAGATGGTCTTGGAACAGGTATCTTAAAGACAATTCAAAAAGGCGCTTTAGGATTTCTAACAAAATCATTAGGTGATTTTGGAGGAGACGGAGGAGCATTCAAAGGTGTAGGGGGTAGTGCTGCAGTCAAAAAGTGGGTTGCACAAGCTATCAGTATCACTGGAATTTCTCCATCCTATGCAAAAGCGTTAGAAACCATTGCGATGAAGGAATCAAGCGGAAACCCGACATTAGTTAACAGGTGGGATAGTAACTGGAAGGCGGGACACCCATCACAAGGGCTTATGCAGTTTATACCAAGCACATTTTCTGCATACAAAAAGCCCGGATATGGAAACATCAAACATCCAGTACACCAAATTGTTGCCGCAATTAACTATCTTAACAAGCGTTATGGCGGTATCTATAACCATCCGGGATTAAAATCTATGGCGCGCGGTGGCCCTTACATCGGTTATGCATCTGGTGGTGTCATTGACAATCATCAAATTGCGCAGCTAGGGGAGAACGGCTGGCGCGAATATGCTATTACCACTGAACCAAAATACAGAAAGCGTTCTTTGCAGTTGTATTCTAATCTTGGGAAAGAGCTTGGAGTGCCTAGTTTTGGAGAGGGTATGATCTCCACGGCTTTACAGATGCTTGATCGCATTAGTAACAAAGGAGACAAGCCTCAGAGCAGGCAGCAAGATGGATCTGACATGAGACAGATGATTGAAAATCAAAACAAGCAAATTGGTCTTATGGCTCAACAAATAGACCTGTTGTCTCAAGGATTAATGATGATGCAGAAGGGGTTTGAACAATTAATTGCGAAGGACCCTAACTTCAAAATTGATGGTCGAAAAGTTGACCAAACCACAGGAGATAGATACAGAAAACAAGCATTTATGAGTGGGGTGAGGTAGATGGAATTATATATTGATTTTAACAATGGATTGGGTGAGCAAAGTCTAAATGACTTGCTTCCTCACTTCCATCCGTTAAGCCTGACACCTGCCTCACCAATTGTTGAATTTGAGACAGTGTCATTGCCACGAATTAACGGTATCATGTTACCGCAACATCCACGGGATGTGAAGTACAAAGAAAGACAGATTCAGCTTGAAATATATATGAACTCAATCATTGCTGAAAATTTCTACAGCTATAGAAGTGAACTATATGCTTTATTAGTTAAACCATACCCATACTATATTGCTTGCGATTTATTCCCAAACAGGCGCTTCTTGGTGACTTGTGATGGGAATTTTTCAGTTCCAAAGGAAAAAGAAAAGAATCATGTTGTGTTTACAGTAGAATTTACGGATGTTTTGGGTGCTGCTGAATCGAAAAGTACATCATTAAATCGTCAATCATTTGAGGGTGAACGGTGGAGTCCTGGAATGAATATTGAGATGCGTGACGACCTAGAGTATTCATTCAAGAATAAAAAAACGTTCAGCATCTACAACATCGGAGATTTTAGAATCAACCCTTTGAGGCATGATTATCAAGTGAAGTTGAGAGCAAAAGGAAAAGGTGTAACCATCATCAATCATACGACAGGTGAACGTTTGAAAATTGAAGATGAAATATCCAAATCCAGAGAGGTTTCTTTTATTAAACAGTACACCGTCGCTAACAAGAAACGTCTCAAGACATCTGGTAGGCTCCCTTCACTTGATATTGGCCGTAACGACTTTGAAATACAAAATGCAAGTGCAATTGAAATTGTTTTCGACACGAGATTCTATTATGCATAAGGAGGGATGGCATGGCTGCGGCTGATTTCATTAAGAAACTGGCACCGGGTGCGCAGAAAGTTTACAAAAAATATAACGTACTTGCAAGCCTTGTCATTGCTCAAGGGTGTTTAGAAAGTGGTTTCGGGACGAGTGGTCTTTCTAAACAAGCCAACAACCTTTTTGGGGTCAAAGGTACATATAACGGAAAATATGTACTAATGTGGACAAGCGAGCAAGATAAGAAGGGGAACGTTACAAGGATACAAGCTAGATTTAGAAAGTATCCATCATATGCGGAGAGCTTATCTGATCTTGGGAGCTTATACACTCGTCTAAGTCGTTACAAGGCAGTGGTCGGTGAAAAAGATTATAAAAAGGCAACTACAGCCGTTTTCAAAGCTGGATATGCTACTGATATACATTACCCGTCAAAACTCAACAGCATCATTGAAAAATACAATCTGACTAAGTACGATGGCGAAATCGTTCCTGATGTTCCCGATGTTCCAGAAGAACCAAGTGAACCAGAAACACCAACTAAACCGAAGTATCCAAGCAAGGAATACGATGGGGTAGATATGCCACTCAATCAAAATTTGCCGTCTGATGTGGATTTTCCACAGCTTCACATATCAAGCAAGGATGGAAAGGATGTCATAGAGATCACTGGTGTGTCTGTTGATTTTACTGCCGATCCAACAGGTAAAAAATCATTCAGCTTTACATTGCCGCGCACACAGGAAAATGTCGCAGAGTTTGAGCTATTAATTGTAGACAATGTTTTATATCTTGATGAAAAGAAATATAATCATCAAAAATACTACATTACGAATGTAAGTTTGCATCAAGAAAATGGAGTGCTAACAAAAACGGTTACAGCTGCGCATATTTTCTCCGTCCTATTAATTAATAACAGAATTGAAAAAACAGTTTCTAAGAAATTAAGCATAAAAGAAGCGCTTGATATTGCTCTCAAAGGAACTGATTTCAAATATGTCATTCATGCAAAAGATGGTGAAATTTCTTCTGCGGAACAAGAAAACTTCGGTGAAAAAAATTCCACAGAGCTTATGGATGAAATCATTGAAGATTATGATATAGAGTTAGACGTAGATAATTACAAAATCCATGTTTACAAAAAAATGGGACAAGAAATAGATTTTGTGCTTGATAGTCGCTATAACATGCCTGGGATCACAATCACGACAGATTCTCAGAATTGTACAACTCGGGCATGGGGATACGGCGCTCAAAAAGAAACGGATTCTGTTTCTAAATCAAAGGATGACAGCAAAACAACAAAAGATGAAAAAGAAGCATCAAAAGATGAAGAAAAAGAGCCTGAATATGTTTTTGAACCAGTTCTTTATATTCATCCCGATGAAGATAAATTCCTCATTGAAGGTAAACCACGCTGGGCGGAACCAATTAAGGATGAGAGATACAAAAAATCTAGCAGCATCATTTCAGCATTAAAAAAGCATGTAAATCCATATCCTGAAATGACAGTAGAGGTGGAGTTTCAGAAAATATATGAACCAAAACTTCTTGAAATTGAGCAAGATTTCTGGTTAGGCGACACGATACATGTCATCGCCGACACAGCAGACGGAATAACCTTTGAGGACGATTTGAGAGTTGTCTCAATTCAGCATAACCCTTTAAATCCGTATAGCAGTCCAACGATAACATTTGCGAACTTTCGCAAGGACATACAACGAATATCAGTAGATCAAGCAAAACAAGTGAAAAACTTACAACGATATATAAACGACATGCTCAAGACGCTTAGATAGGGTCTTTTTATTTTTGCCAAAAAAGGAGAGTGAGAACATGGTAAGGCTGAGAAAACAATATGATACAACCCGAAACTCAAGATACGCTCATCAGTTGGGTGAAGATATGCAAAAAATTGAAGATCAATTAAACCGCAATGAAGATCAATTGAAATTACACAAAAAAGGCTCACTTTCCCATACATCTGAACAGATTAAACATGGGCTATTTACTGTTGCAAATAGGATTGATAATGTGTGGGCTAGATTGACAAACCTTGTATTAAATCACGATGGCAAGGATGTAAAAGAGGTTGTTGATATTAGGGTCGCCACAGACGCTAGTATACACAAGACGGCTAAAGATCGCCTAGACTACGAGTTCGCAAAGATTGAAAAAAGATTTAAGCGCGAGGTGAATGTGGATGATTTTGGAGCCGTACCCGATGGAAAGACAGATTCTACAGAGGCTTTTAAAAAGGCATTTGGAAACGGGCGAGTTAGAGTAAAAGCATCTGCCGGCGTATACATCGTTCGCGGAATACGTATTCCTTCTAATTCAGCATTGATTGGACAGGGAAAAGGGATTACTACTTTTAAACTTCATGAGGATGCACCTGCCAGCACGATTCTTTTAACAAACAAAGACCATAGCGGTAACAAAAACATTTATGTTGATGGTTTTTCATTAGACTGGAATCGTGATCGACAGGGCGGCATGAGGGCAACGGGCGGCATTGCCTCAAGTGCATTAACTTTCGCCAAAGTCCATTTTGGCTGGGTGAAAAATGTTCAATCAATTAATCCGGGATTACATGGTTTTGACTTCACCGCACCATCATACAATATATCAGGATCTAATTACACAAAGGATGGGTGTCGGTATGTTTGGGTTGAGAATTGTGAGGCGAGTGGCTACGGTGATGACGGTATCACTACTCATTACAGCGAATACATCTTTATTGATCGATGTCATTGTTCCAATCCGAGTGGAAAAGCACATAAAGAGGGTACAGCAAATTCAAACGGTATTGAGATAGATGATGGTTCTCGAAATGTTTGGGTGAACGGATCTTATACAAGCGGGAACATTAGAGGAGTAGAGGTCAAAGCACATGCACAATGGCCGGCGGCTCAAAATGTTCATGTATCAGATCATGTATCTTATCGAGACGTGCGGAGTTATGATGCACGACACATTGGACACCACAGCGCATCTGACCCGCAAAGTACAACAGCGCGCGATGTGTCGTTTACAAATTGTGTGTCGATTGAACCTGTATTTAATGATATGTACAAGGGGTTATCGCCTAGAGCGCTTGTAGTGTCTGCTTACCATCGTGTTAAAGTAACTAATTTTACAGCGATAGGTAACCCATCTTATGACTACAAAGGGAATCCAGTTGTTGCTATTCAATACAAAAGTAGACGGGTGGATATCAATGGTTTAACAATCACTGGCTTTAAAAGAGCTTCTCACGATGTTCGAGTTTTTGGTGGCCCGCAAAGAGCTGATGATGTTACTATCACGAACTTTAATATCGAGAATTCCGCACCTATAGGGATTGGGATAGGTGGAAGGGTCTATTCAGTCAAACTGATGGCAGGAAATCTTATTCATTCTAACGGCAACATTGGGGTGTATTCACCTAATACACAAACATCGATTGTAGGAGTACACGCAAATGGCTATAGCAAAGCAGCAGATCTAGCTAAAAATACTAATAAGCAGATGCCGACAAGCTTAAAAGGTGGATTGGTTGCTGGTTCAACGTCAGGACACGCTTTGTCAGATTCGAGCGCGGTCATTGCTGCTACGGGTTCATGTAAAACAAAAGGTCCTGCAAATAGTGTATTAGCTTCTAGGGCGGGATCGTCAACCGAAGGATCAAGACAAGCTGTCATCGCATCCAACAACAGCCACACGAAGGGTAATGGATATGCCCGTACAATCTTGTCATCACATAATGTTAAACAATCAAAGAGTTACACTATTTCAGGGGGATACAACGATCTTAAATGGCAAATTTCATCTAAGTCAGGAAACATCACGAGTGCAGGTCAAGTACGTGGCGGGTCTTCTCTTTCGGATTACGCGGAGTATTTTGAAAGCGCAAGTGGTCATGAGATTCCGACAGGTACAATCGTTACACTGAAAGGCGAAAAAATTATGCCAGCACAATTAGGTGATTATCTACTAGGAGTGGTGTCAAATACTGCCGCAGTTGTTCTTGGAGAATCCACCTTTGAATGGCAAGGGAAGTATTTACGTGATCGTTTTGGTGCCTTGATAACTCAAAAAGTTGAAGTTGCTCACTATGATGAAGAAGGCAATGAAATTTTCGAGGTGCTAGATTTACCTATAGAAAACCCTGACTATGATCCTGAAAAGTCAAAAGCCTATCAATCAAGAGCTGAACGTAAAGAATGGCATGTGATTGGATTGGTTGGACAAGTCATGGTACGGATTGATGACACGGTAAACGTTGGTGATTCAGTCAAAGCTAAAAACGGTGTTGCGACAAAAGGTCAGTCCAATTGGCAAGTTATGAATATTGAAACGCCTTATGATTCCGAAATGGGTTATGGTATTGCAAAAGTATTTATTAGATAGGAGGTGTCATTTTTGGTTTTAAAAAATGGGAAACTTGATTTCAATGTGAATGCATACACCAGTTCAAGCATTACAACCAATATCAATTTTTGGACACAGGATCGTCAGACAGCACGGTTGGTATTTAAACTCACGAAAGATGGAGTCCCTTTGCCTCTAGCAGCTGTCACGGGAAAACTTGTATTAGTTATGTCAGATGGCAGCCGATTCATTCGTGACATAAACATTCTTGACCGTGTGGAAGGTCAGGCGGAATACATCTTGTCAGATAAAGAGGTCAAACACTACGGACTAGTACAAGCTGAATTAAATTTGTACTATGCGAATGATCAATCTATGTCTGTGCATCAGTTCTCTTTCAATATATCTAAGTCGCTTATAGATCAAGACATTGTGCCGATCACTGAGTATTATGTGGACGAGTTCGAGGCATTAAGAGCAAAGATAAATGAGCTTTACGAAGAGTCTATACAAACGATTGATGATCTGAGGGCCAAGTTTGAGGACTTGGAAAAGATTGAAACAAAAGAAGGTGCAAAAGCTAAAGTAGCCGCAGCACTTGCAGTAGCTAAAAAATATACGGATGAACATGCAGAAACACCTGCAGGTGCAGAAGGTAAAGCAGCGGCAGCACTGGAAGCGGCAAAAGAATACGTCGATCCACACTTTAAAAACGAAAAAATCCATGTAACGGAATCAGAGAAAAGCAACTGGAACAAGAGCCAGCTTTATAGGCTTACACCTAACGATGGTAAAGTTGCAAGGATTCCGAATGGTACCGACATATTTACCCTACCTACAGGTCCTTACATGGGGGCCCAGCTCCTTAATGCTCCAGTAGAAAATGATACAAGCTTTTATTACGTCAATGTGTTGGAGACGGCCTATGAACAAAATGAAGTAGTTTATAAGTGCATTATCGCTACAAGGTCTTTTGATAACATAACTTGGATCGGTACATTTCATGCCCAAGGTTTCAAAGGATGGGATCGAGTGTTATCCGAAAAAGACTTAAACAGCACCTGGAATCAAGTCACTCTTGTTACTGGAACAACAAAGCACTTTGCCGGAAATCCACTCAAATTTTCAATTCGGCAAAACTCTTTACATCTTCGGGGATCGTTTGAGGGAGTCCCGGCGAATGATGCAGTCATTGCCCGTTTTGCTCAAAAACCGTCAGGGGAAACTGTATTTGTGGGTGCCACGGTTGGATCGTACGGGTCGGCACGTTTGACGCTTGCGAAAGATGGATCATTAAAATTTGATGGTCTCAACGCAAATGATAATTCCAAGGTGACGAGAATTGAGATAAATGAATCTATTCCGTTGTGGTAAAGGAGGGAAGAATCATGCACATTTATTACTTTGACGAGAATTTTAAATATCAAGGTGAAGATGTAATAAGTGATTATGAAGAGATGCCGAAGAACGCTACGAGTGTACGTCCAGAAGAGGGGTTATATCTTCCAATGTATGACGAAAAAAAGGCAGTGTGGAGCGAATCTGCTACTCAAGCGTATATTGATAGCTTGCAGCCGAAACCGCCTTTACCTAATGATATAACGACTCTTAAAAAACAGGCGGCTTTACTCACATTGCAAGTTGCGCAGATGCAGAAAGGCGGGGCATCATGATATACCCGACGGCAGCCGACATAAAAGTATTTTGGGATTGGGGCGTTTACACTCTTGAAATAATGAGAGAGTATGTCTCTTTAAAGGTAATCACAAAAGAAGAATTTGAGCAGATCACAGGCGTTTCATTCGACAAGCCAGCTGCTTCTGCAGATTTAGGAACAACAGCATCTTAACAGGTGCTTTTTATTTTGCCTTCGAAAGGAGGTGACAAATGAATGGGGGATATAAAATTGTTTGTTAACTTTGAAACTTTGGATTTAGCGAAGACTTATTTATTCGGCGGTGTGAAATTTTTGGACTTGCTCTTGCTGCTAAGCGTCATCGACGTTTTAACAGGAATCATTAAAGCATGGAAGATCGGCAAGCTACGCAGCCGTACGGCATGGTTTGGTTACGTGCGTAAGATGCTTAGTTTTGTGGTTGTAATTGTGGCTAACATTATTGATCAAATCATGGGACTTAACGGAGTGCTGACCTTCGGGACAGTGCTTTTTTATATTGCAAACGAAGGGCTTTCCATCGTGGAAAACCTTGCACAGATCGGCGTTAAAATTCCGGCTTCCATCACAGACCGTCTTCATGTTATAGAAAACGATAGTCAAAAAGAACAATCAGAAAAGAAAGCTGTTGAGTAATCTATATAAAAAAAAGAATGGAGAGATTGAATATGACGAAAAAAATTATGCTTGATCCAGGACATGGTGGGCACGATCCAGGCACAGTAGCAAACGGATTGAAAGAAAAAGAACTTGTACTAACTATTGCTAAGAAAACTAAAGCGATTCTTGAAAAGGTGTATGGGGCATCAGTTAAGCTCACACGATCAACCGATGTTTACATTGATCTGTCTCAAAGAGCTAGACTAGCAAATAATTGGGGCGCTGATTATTTTGCATCAATCCATATCAATGCTGGCGGAGGAACGGGTTTTGAGACGTTCCGTTATGACAAGTTATCCGCATCATCAAGCACTGGCAAGCAGCAAAAGATCGTACATGATTCCATTTATAAAAAGATCAAAGAAAAAGCAGTAGACCGCGGGAAAAAGTCGGAAAATCTGGCCGTGTTAAGAGAAACAAAAATGCCAGCAATATTGACTGAAAACCTTTTTATTGATCGGGAAAAAGATGCTGCGATGCTAAAACAAGATTCGTTCCTGAACCTATTGGCTGAGGGACACGCAGAAGGCATCGCGGCGGCCGTCGGTTTGAAAAAGGTGTCATCATCATCTAAAACAAGCCCTAAAAAAGAAACGACGTCAAAAGGCATTAAAATGGCCGTGGTGAAGCCGAATGCGGACGGGTGGCTATGGGTCTATGATAAACCTAATTGGTCAGCGAAGCACAAAAAAGTAAAGCCTGGTGAAGCGTTTACGATTGATAAGACTGTCACAGTCAACGGATCAAAAATGTATAAACTAAAATCAGGTTTGTACATCACTGCTGCATCTAAATATGTTGAGATATTAAAAGTATCAACAAAGTTAAAATCAAAGCAGAAATAAATGAAAAGCCCTTCCAAAATGGAGGGGCTTTTTTTGTTTGTCTTTATTCAGTTCGATGTCTCATTTTATTGATCATTCTAAAAGATGCTTCAACGCCGATGAAGACGACAAAGAATATAATAACCCAGCTGCCCAAGTCTGCCCATATATTGGACATGTTAATAACGCCGGACTTACTTAATCCCGATTGAATTACAAGCGTAATAAAGGCAGTTATAAACACAGACAGAAACCAATTTGTTTTTCTCAATTACAACACTCCTTTCGAAAATTAAAGGAATTTACAAACATATTTTGTTGTTTTGTTTGTATTTTTATACCGTTTGCAAAACTCGTGGCCACCCATGTCTAAAAGTTTTTTAGCTAGCCACCCAAGGCCTGCTCCAGCCAATATTTTGGCCGCCCAAATCAATAACGGTGCAACCATAGTTGTAACTTCACCTTTTTTCTGTGCAGCTAATTGATCTTGATACACTTTTTCAGCATCAGTTCCGGCCAATGATTCTAAATGATTTTTGATCTCTAATGAAATATCCTTTGGTAAACCAGCATTGATAACTTTGGATTCATCAAAGGAAAAAGTTTTATCTAATTCATTGTATGCAGCAGCTTCGAAAATAGCCTGTGCAATTCTTTGTTGCTTTTGAGGGTCCCATTGTTCTTTTGCTGATGCCTGACCAAAAGCAGATGTGATTCCAAGAGTCACAATAAGTGTTAATACAAGTGTAAGTTTTACATTGAGCTTGCGCAATAAACCGTTCATACTAAACATCCTCCCCCTAAAAGTATTGTCCTACACCCATATGGTAACAATTAACAGGTTTTATTTTCCATAATTTTTATAAAAATGGTAAAAATAGACTAAATAAAAGTCCCGTCATTTGTGACGAGACTGTGAAGTGTTTCTTATTAAAAACTTAATTGGGCATCAAGTTCCTTTAATCCTTCAGAAGTGTTTTTGTCAGGCCAGAAATTCCACTTAACTCGTACAGAATTAATGTCTTCAAGTTTACTTAACTTTTTGACTGGAAAAAGAACAAAGCCGTCTGTTTTTGCTCCAGACATGATATCTCCGTCGAAGTTCTCACTATTAACACTGGCTTTAATTTGCTCTCTTGTGTTTGTGAGTAGAGTACCTTGAGTCGGGTAAGTTGAAATGTCTTTATTACTTTTATTATCGATAATGAAATGGACACCTATAATACCTTGATCATCTGATTCAAGATTCTGTTTTACAATACTCACCTGATCAATCCTGAACTCTACATTATCCTTAATCATAGACCAATCAACTGTATGGTGTGTGGTGTCATCTGAATTTAGGTCTTCCTCGTCTTCATCTTCATTAGTATCTACTGAATTCGTATCAGCTAAAGACGCTGAAGTTTCTTGATTGTTATCTTCTGATTGCTTATTATGTACCGGTGACCCCATATACCAGAAGCCGATTATAGCTAACACAAACGCAACAGGAGTTAATATCTTGCCTTTTCTTCTTGTTTTTTTAACTATGAGAAATACGACTCCTAAAATTAAGCCTAAAACTGATAAGATTGTTAGGCAACCCATAAATAAAATCATAATAATCCCCCTCTTTTTTAAAATGAACATTTACATTATTCGATTCATTCGATTCAATGTAAACTCTACAAAAACAAATATTCCCAAATCAGTCTATCATATTATTGAATTGGAAAGAATATAGAAAATGATTTTTCCAGAATAAGAATATTACGGAATCGACAATTAAGATGTTATAATTTAGTAAGAACAATTAACAATTGGGGTGTGTTATATGCATTTCCGCAAAGAATCATCAGTTGACGAAATCATCAAATATGACGACTACCCTTATAAAGTTTATACAAGGGTTTCGACAGATCGAGACGAGCAAATAAGTTCTAAAGAAAACCAAATTGACGTTTGTCGATATTGGATCGAGCAACACAATTATGAATGGGATGACCGTTCTGTTTTGTTAGACGATGGTATCAGCGGAACCGTCCTTGAAGACAGGGCAGCAATGAAATACATTTTTTCATTGGCGGAAAAGAAAGATATAAAAATGGTCATATTCAAGTCCATCACACGTCTTGCCCGTGATTTAAAAGATGCGTTATACATCAGAGAGATTCTAGTGTCTAATGGGGTTCGTGTCGTTACACTTGAAGAAGACTATGACTCCCTTTACGAGAGTAAAGCGTCAATGAAATTTGAAATGTCTGCTCTGTTTGCGGAGCAGTTACCTAAGTCTATGTCAGTCAATATAAGTGGTGTACTTGCAGCAAAAGCAAGGCGTGGTGAACATTCTGGTCGAGTACCCTACGGTTATATGAAAGAGGGGAAACACCTAGTAATTAACGAAAGTGAAGCTCAAGTAATTAGGATGATTTTCCACCTTTATAATAACGAGGGGCTAGGTCAGAAAAGAGTTACATATGCATTGCAAGAAAAGTGCAAAATTGGTGAAATACCTCCTCCTAGAACAACAAGAAATTGGCAGCTTACAACAGTTCAAACCATATTAAAAAACCCAATTTATTGTGGTGTGCACATTGCTAATAGACATACCACGATCAAGGTTGACGGTCGAAAAAAATTTATAAGAAATCCACCTGAAAAATGGAACGTTTATGATGACTTTTGTCCGCCAATTGTCTCAAGGGAAGAGTGGGAGAAAGCAAATAATAAACCAACAGTTAATAAAAAAACTAAATTCACACCGTGGAATGAGCTTAGACAACTGCTTATTTGCGGGAAATGCGGATCTAATATGGTCATTATCCAAACCAGTAGAGCCAAAAAAAACGGAGAGAAAACTTACTGGAAATATGTCAAATGCAGTAATTACCGGAGATCTGGTCCCGAAGGCTGTGTGAACCATGTTCCCATCACTTATGAAGAGGTCCGAGATTTAGTGATTGAAAATCTCATTGAATTCTCTAGGGATATATCACACGACTACAAAAAAAATGCATTTGAGCAAAAAGAAAAACAAATAAAGTCTATTAAAGCAGAGTTGAAATCTCTAGAAGCGAAAAATAAAAGGTTGCTTGAACTTTATTTAGAAGATCAAATGATTACCAAATCAGAATTTCAAATGAAGCGAAATGACATTCAAGCTAAAATTGTAAAGCTTGAACAGAGTTTATTTTCCTTACAGCAGGTCCATGATGAGAAAAGTTCAATGATGGAAATGCAGGCGGTTCTTCGAGAGCTTGAAGACAAAGAGAACGATTTGAAGCATGTGTTTGATAAGCTCATTGATCATATTGTTATCCACCCAAACGGGAAAATGAACTTTCATTATAGATTTAAATGATCCTGTAAGTTATACTCATTTGTAAAAGGTATGCATAACAAATGCCATGCAAAAGCTAGGAGTCAAAGGTCGTTCACAGGCCGTAGTCGAGCTTCTGCGTATGGGTGAGCTAGAGCTCTAAAGTCAGCCGGTTTTCCTTCCATACAAGGGAGGAACCGGTTATTTCTATATGGTTTCCATGAGTCTCTTCTTGCATTTTCTCTGAAAAACGAGGAAAATAGGAATGTACGTTTTAATCAAAGTGAGATGCTATAGTGAGGTATCAATGAAATGGAAACGAATGAGTTCGACCATGTAGCAGAGATTGAAAAATCATTGCGCCATATTGCTGCAATTATTAAGCAAAAAGGCAGAGAAATACTGAATCAATATACGATTACACCTCCTCAATTTGTAGGGCTTCAGTGGCTTTATGAATTCGGAGATATGACAATAGGTGAGCTATCACAAAAGATGTATTTGGCTTGCAGTACAACCACCGACTTAATTGATCGAATGGAAAAAAGTGAACTTGTCGAACGAGTAAAAGATCCTTCTGACCGCCGCGTGGTTCGCATTCATTTATTGCCTGAAGGCGAGCGGATCATTCAAGAAGTGATTGTTAAACGCCAAGAATACGTCAGTGAACTTCTAGGGGCTTTCTCAGAAGAAGAAGCCATCGTTTTCAATCAATCCTTAACGAAACTACAGCAGCAAATGAAAAGAAAATGAGGCGATTTTGTTGGATCAACCAATCGGCGTCATTGATTCCGGCGTCGGCGGTTTAACCGTTGCAAAGGAAATCATGAGACAACTGCCAAAAGAAAAAATCATTTACGTAGGCGATACAAAACGGTGCCCGTATGGCCCGCGGAAAGAAGAAGAAGTTCTTCAATATACTTGGGAAATGGCACACTACTTATTAAGACATCACCATATTAAAATGCTCGTCATCGCATGCAACACAGCGACGGCGATCGCACTAGATGAAATCAAAGCAACGCTTGATATTCCGGTCATTGGCGTGATTCAGCCCGGTGCTCGCACAGCGATCAAGGTGACAAACAACCAGCAGATTGGCGTCATTGGTACAGCCAATACGATCAAAAGTGAGGCTTACAAAGAAGCTCTGCTATCTTTAAAAGCAGGACTAGCGGTTCAAAGTCTGGCATGTCCGCTGCTTGTTCCCTTTGTGGAAAGCGGTACATTTTTAGATCAGACAGCAGATGAAGTGGTGAAAGATTCCCTTGAACCGATGAAAGAAACAGGAATTGATACACTCATTCTTGGCTGCACACACTATCCGATTTTAAAAGAGTCGATTCAGCGCTTTATGGGCAGTGATGTGAGCATCATTTCATCAGGGGATGAGACAGCTAGGGAAGCGAGTACAATTCTTTCCTATAAAGGACTGTTAAACACTTCCCAAGAAGCACCTGTCCATACATTTTATACAACAGGGCAGCAGCAAAATTTTGAAAACATCGCTCGTGACTGGTTTGGCTACCTGCCAGGGAAGGTCGAAACCGTATCACTCGAACACGTCTATCAGCAATAACCCGCTTCTTCTTGAGGTGGGTTATTTTTTTATGAAAAGGGTCTAATCCGCAGAGGGAGCTCGTATACATAGTAGTACAAACTACTAGAGGAGGGTGAAGTATGCTGAAAAAAGGATCTACAGCAGCTGTGACGTGTATCGCGTCAGCCATGCTTTTGTCAGGATGCGGATTGTTTCAAACAGACCAAGCGAAAACAGAGATTGACCCGCCACAAAACGTCACATATGTGAAAGATAATAAAGAAGATAAACAAACAGCCAAAGAAGGAAAAGAAGAGAAGCAGGCAGATACAGTCATGAGAGAATTATATTTAATTGATAAAAACGGGTATGTCGTCTCTCAGTCCATTCCACTGCCGAAAAATGAAGGAAGTGCCAAACAAACCCTTGAATACCTTGTGGACGGAGGACCGATTTCTAACCTCATGCCAAATGGATTCCGGGCTGTTTTGCCGGCCGACACGAGCGTATCTGTCGATATTAAAGACGGAACGGCCGTAGTGGATTTTTCAAATGAATTCAAAAACTATAAAAAAGAAGATGAACAGCGAATCCTGCAATCTGTCACTTGGACGTTAACGCAGTTTGATTCTGTCGCCAAAGTCAAATTGAAAATGAATGGTCATGAACTAAAAGAAATGCCTGTGAACGGTACACCGATTTCAGATGATTTAAGCAGAGAAGACGGTATTAATATTCAGCACGAGGCTGCCGCTGATATGACATCGACAAAGCCAGTGACGGTTTATTACTTAGCTGAATCCGATGAACAGACGTACTATGTTCCTGTCACCAAAAGAACGCCAAAAGACGAGGATGATCCGATTACAGCAGCCATTGATGAGCTCGTCTCTGGACCGAGCAAAAAAAGCCATTTGCTCACAGACTTTGATCAAGATGTAAAGCTGAATGATATCCCGAAAGTAAAAGACGGACATGTGACACTTGATTTCAACGAATCCATTTTCGGCAGCGCAGATGAAAAGAAAAAGGTCATTTCACAAAAAGTTCTTGATAGCATTGTGCTCACATTAACAGAGCTGCCGGACGTCAAAAGCGTCTCCGTTAAGGTAAACGGCAAGGCTGAGCTTGTGAACGAAAAAGGAACAGAGCTGACAAAGCCGGTTTCAAGACCAGAACAAGTGAATACAGGTAGTTTTTAACGGCACACATTGATATAATGGAGAAAAAGAGGCATGCATATTCGCTGCCTCTTTTTTATTCCAAGCGATTAGAACGAGCCGAGGTTGTCAAAGTTAGTAGGAGAACCCCGCTGGCACCCGCGCGGAATGTATATTGTAACGGAGGTAAATCATGAGATTAGATGAAAGACACTATGACGAATTAAGAAAAGTTGAAATAGAGGCAGGCTACATTACGCATCCAGAAGGCTCTGTCTTAATCTCAGCGGGCAATACGAAGGTGATTTGTAACGCATCCATCGAAGACCGCGTACCTCCTTTTTTAAGAGGAGAAGGAAAAGGCTGGATTACAGCAGAATATAGCATGCTTCCAAGAGCAACTGCTCAAAGAACCATTAGAGAATCATCTAAAGGAAAAGTGACAGGACGTACAATGGAAATTCAGCGATTAATTGGACGAGCACTCCGTGCAGTCGTTGACTTAGAAAAGCTTGGCGAACGCACGATTTGGATTGACTGTGATGTCATTCAAGCAGACGGCGGTACACGCACAGCATCCATTACAGGTGCTTTTGTTGCCATGACACTTGCGATTCAAAAGCTTCGAGCAGAAGGAGTCATCAAACAAAACCCGATCACTGATTATTTAGCGGCGATATCCGTCGGAATTGATTCTCAGCAGGGTCTTCTGTTAGATTTAAATTATGAAGAAGATTCTTCAGCTGAAGTAGATATGAATGTTATCATGACAGGCGCTGGACGCTTTGTTGAACTTCAAGGGACAGGCGAAGAAGCGACATTCTCAAGAGAACAGCTAAACGGACTGCTTGATTTAGCCGAAAAGGGCATCAAAGAATTAATCGAAAAGCAAAAAGCAGTGACAGGAGAAGTCATCGAATAAAAAGAAGGGTTTGATCAGGATGAAAACAGCCATCATTGCAACGCACAATGCGGGCAAAGCGAAAGAATTCAAAGCCATTCTTGAGCCAAAAGGATTCACGGTCAAAACACTAGCAGACATCGGCTTTACTGAAGAAATTGAAGAAACAGGACATACCTTCGAAGAAAATGCCATTATCAAAGCCGAGGCGATTCAAGCCAAAGCGGGTGAAATGGTCATTGCAGACGATTCCGGTTTGTCGATTGACTATCTTGGCGGAAAACCTGGCGTATATTCAGCGAGATACGCTGGTGAACATAAAAACGATGCTGGGAATGTAGAAAAAGTGCTGAGCGAGCTTCAAGGCATTGAAAAAGAAGACCGTACAGCTAGATTCAGATGTGCCCTTGCTGTCAGCATACCGGGTAAAGAAACAAAGACGGTAGAAGGATCAGTAGAAGGCTTCATCGCCGAGGAACCAATCGGCGAAAACGGCTTCGGATACGACCCAATTTTCATCGTCAAAGACAAAGACCAGACGATGGCCGAGTTATCACCAGAGGAGAAAAACAAGATCAGCCATCGAGCGGTCGCGCTTCAAAAGCTTTCATCACTGCTAGACGCAAATGAATAAGGGGGAATGAAGCCATGAAGATACTCATCATTAGTGACAGTCATGGACTCACAGACGAACTTCAAACCATTGCCAAACGGCATGCGGCTGAAGTCGACATGCTGATTCACTGCGGAGATTCAGAACTCGAAACGAACCACCCAGCTCTCGAAGGATACAAAGTCGTCAAAGGAAATTGTGACTTTATGGGCGATTTTGCAGAAGAGCTCCTGCTTTCACTTGATGGAGGCGGAAAACTATTTCTCACTCACGGACATCTGCATGGCATCAAACAATCCTTGCTTCAAGTCTACTACCGTGCAGAAGAGCTAGGCGCAGACATCATCTGCTTTGGCCACTCGCACATCCCAGGCAGTGAGCTGCTAAGAGGAAAACTGCTCATTAACCCAGGCAGTGTGCACCTGCCAAGAGTGCGTAAAGAGCGCAGCTACGCTATACTGACACTAGATGGAAGCGAAGCGAACGTACAGTTTTTCACAGACGAAGGTCAGGTCATACAAGACCTCGAAAACACGGTCACATTGGAAGGTATTTCATAAGGGTGCAGCATTTGCCCCTTGTGAAAAAACTTTCGAAAAACCGTTGACTTTAAAGAACAATAGTAATATAATGAATCTTGTCGGTGAGGTACTCACCAACAGAACACTACATAACAACATGTCCCAGTAGCTCAGCTGGATAGAGCAACGCCCTTCTAAGGCGTCGGTCGGGAGTTCGAATCTCTCCTGGGACGTACTAATGTAAAAGCCTGAAACCCTTTATTATCAAGGATTTCAGGCTTTTTTTTGTTTTGAAATTTAAGTTTAGCTTTTGCTATAAATTAGAATGTTGAAAGTGTATACAAAAAAAGGGAGCTGCATAAACAACAGTTCCCTAGAGGATGAGTTAATTTTTCTTGTAGTCCTTTATTAAGCTTGAAACCACTAAACCCATAACACTAAAAGCCACAATATAAAATAAAACATTTGTTACAGGTGTATCAATTTTCCCTAAGATCATCACAAGGGCAATAATAGCGCCGGGTAAAGTAATTAATAACATTTTGGATGGTTTGCTTTGCTGTGTCACTGAATGACCTCCTGATTGATCCATTATCTAGGTATTTTAGTTAATTTTAGCATATAGAGATTATACGAACAATATAAGAAAGGGGAGCAACCCACTTATAGAGCGAAACAGAGGAAACCCACTTCTTCTTGTGCGAAATCAATCTAGACTTGCGTATATCTGATTTTGTGGAAATTATTTCAATTGAACCTTTTGTGTAATAAAATGTATATGATTTATACAAAGGGGTGAGATGGCGGTGAAGCATTTT
Source organism: Bacillus sp. FSL M8-0266 (assembly GCF_038613425.1). NCBI lineage: Bacteria > Bacillati > Bacillota > Bacilli > Caryophanales > Bacillaceae > Bacillus > Bacillus sp. FSL M8-0266. The sequence goes on along the minus strand of NZ_CP152015.1, from coordinate 2,569,334 downwards.
TTAACGGCAATCGTAGTGGCTGTCATTGTGGGGATCATTGTTTATGTTGCAGATGATCGTTTAAGTATGTTTCCGTTGATGCTGATTTTAGCGGTTGCGATCTATATCGTAAGCAGGATTAGCGCATCATTGATAAAAAAATATTCCAAAGAAAATAGATAATAATACAGTCCCTCCATTGAAAGGGCGTTTTTTAATGAACCTTCCATTTATTTTTAACTAATGAAAAAGACATTACAAAGGTGTAAATATTCAAAAGAGGGAATATTCTTTCTCCAACTGAAAAAATTAAGGTGTATAGTAGAAGGAGAAGATGAAGCGAGTGATAAGTGAGAGCTTGCATTATCAAATGGGCAGATAGAAAGCGATTTACAGGGGAAATTCTTTTCAGGGTATGGAGTTGATACTGGAAATGGATGTTCTATGGATGATCATGCTTTGAAATTGAAAAATACATAATCTCAAACGTCTCAGAAAAATAATGAAAGGAATGATCCCTTGTACAAAATTGATCCAACAAACTTAATTTTTGAAAATGGAGAGAAAAAAAGCAGCTCAGAAGGTGATCAATTATTTGTCAAACAGTTAGGACATGTCGAGATCACAAGCGGTCATATCGTTGCCTGTGATCCTTTTGTTTCAGAGGGAGACCAATCTTTTTCTAAGAAGGTTCATCCGGGAAAATATCCTATTCTACTTATGGTTAAGCGGTTAGAAAGTGGAGACGAACGTGTAGCCTATGCAATGATTAAGTTTACAAACGAGCAAGCAATAGAATGGGAGCTTGCCACAAGAGCAGGGCAGGAACTCAATCAATTGAAAGAAGACAAGTTCTTCGGCTACGGTGTAAATACGGGGATGGGCTGCTTTATGGATGCGGAGGCAGCACTATATTTACAAGCTTATGAGGAAAAGCGATATAAAGAGGACAATGATTTTTATTTTTATGAGGAATTTGCAGAAGCGCTTGAGCAAAACTACAAGCACACATGGGACTGGCTCGTTACTCGTTTTCATGACAAAGTGGACATTGCCATGTTTACAACAGGCTTCGGCGACGGGATGTATCCAAGCTTTTGGGGGCTAGATCAAAACGGAGAGCCCGCTTGCCTTGTGACGGATTTTTTAATAATGGACTGAGAAGAAACCCATGAATCATGGGTTTTTTTATTGTTCTTTGATTATAGACTTAGGCAGTTTTTGATTGAACCTATTATTTTAAGCGACTCTTTAGTAAGTCACTTTTTCGATACTTTTTTCTATTAATTTCTATTTAAAAAGATCAATTATTCTATAAAAATAAAAAAACACTCCGATAATGAAGAAGTAAGATAATGAAAAGGGAGTGTTATTTTTGAAAAAATGGGTCGTCATGATGTTGCTAGTAATCCTTTCATTCACGCAGTCAGTTCAAATGGTACATGCGGCTAAGGATGAATGGAATCAATTAGCTGATTTGCCCACAGCAAGAGTGGGATCTGTAGCTAATGCAGTGGATGGGAAAATTTATGTGATTGGTGGGTTCAATGCGTTTAATGAAACGTTAGAATATGATCCTTCTGTCGATAAGTGGACTAAAAAGAAAGACATACCTACTGGAAGAGGAGGAGCAGCATCAGTAGTAGTAGGTTCAAAAATATATGTTCTTGCTGGAAAACATACGGGTTTTACTTATAATAAGTTTGAGGTGTATGATACAAAAAATGATGAATGGGAAACGTTACCTGATATTCCCTTTGTTAGCAAATCAAAAGGCTCTTATAACGTTCAAGCGGGTGTTATTGGAAATAAAATTTATGTATTTGGTGGAAAAGAGTTTTTTAGCTATGATCTTTCTGAGCAAACATGGAAAGAAGAAGCTCCTCTAAATGTTAAAATAGAAGGAGCAATCGGTCTAGTATTAGATGAGAAGTTTTACATCTTTGGCAAAAACGATAAACGTGAAGTTTTTGAATTTGACGCTAAAAAAGAAGTTTGGACTGCAAAGAAAAAAGGGTTTGTCAGTGGTTATTTGAATGGTGTAACTTATAAAAATAACATGATATTTCCAGGTGGTACAACAAGAAGTTTAATTGCATATGATACTGAACAAGAAGAATTAGTTAGAATAGATGTGCCTTACCACAATATGCGTATAGGAGCTTCATCAGTAGTTATTGGAGATATGTTATACCTTTTAGGCGGTCGAGATTATAATTTGAATTATACAGAGACTGCAGACAAAAACTACAAATCTTTTATCTCTTTATCTTTAAAAGATCTAGAATTTCCAAACAATACAGAAACCCCAGGCGACAAAGACCCGGATCCAGCAACACCGCCAAAAGACGGTTCAACTAATCCAGGCGACAAAGACCCAGAACCAACCACACCACCAAAAGACAGTGCAACTGATGAAGACGGCGATGCTCTCCTCATCATCACAATGGTCAATGGTTTGCAAAAAGAGTATGACCTCTCCATGAAAGAAGTCAACGCTTTCCTATCCTGGTACAAGAAGCGTGATGCCGGAGAAGGACCAGGGTTTTATGAAATTGATGAGCATGACAACAATAAAGGTCCCTTTGAAAGTAAAAAGGATTATGTGGTGTTCAAAAACATTCTCATGTTCGAAGTCAATAAATATAAGAAGTAATTGAAATCAAAGCCATCTAGGCAAACTAGGTGGCTTTTGCGTTTATTCGACAGCTTTCACCAATTTTAAGGCAAATTTAAGCTGGAATTTCATTTCAAATACATTAAATCTTTGTTACAATAAGACAGCTTTGCCTAGAGACACGTTTATCGATTCGACATCTTTCTTTCATGATTTCTTAAAATTTTTATGTTTTGATATGAAACTCTTTTAATGATTCATGCGTCTCTATAAGTGTCAAAAGAAAAGAGGTTATCAATATGCTATTCAAAAAGCTATCAGAAAATAAGTCTGTAAAATGGATAGGATATACAAGTTTTTACTTACTTATTTTGCTATTATTGTTCTTTATTTACGGATTCCATACAGCAAATACGGGATCATTCATTTACAACGATTTTTAATTGGAGATTAAACTATGAAACTATTACACACGATTCATGAATACCAACAAACGAAACCAACACAGCCAGCATTTGTTTCTCAACATGCTTCGATCACATATGATGAGCTTTGGCATCTATCAGACCAAATGGCTGGTGCCATCGATGTAGTCGCAACTGGCAGTGCACCTGTCATTGTATACGGTCATATGGAACCAGAGATGCTCATTTCTTTCTTAGGCAGTGTGAAATCAGGTAGACCATACATTCCGGTCGACATCTCAATCCCTGCTGAGCGTATCGTCTCAATTATTGAAAGCTCAAAAGCCAGTCTGTTGATTTGTGCAAATGAGCAGAATGTACTAGATGTAGAAGAACATATTGAAGTGAAAAGTGCGGCATCTCTTTTAGCTCTTGAAAAAGAAGCACCGCCATCCTCGCAGTGGGTTCAACAGGATGATGTCTTTTACATCATTTATACGTCTGGCAGTACCGGAAAACCGAAAGGCGTTCAGGTAACAGCCAATAATTTAGAAAGCTTTACAGAGTGGATGTGCCGAGACTTCCCAATTGTCGGGGGACGCACGTTCTTAAATCAAGCACCATTTTCTTTTGACTTATCAGTGATGGATTTGTATCCAGCGCTTCAATCAGGCGGCACGCTTTACTGTTTAGTGAAAGATCTAGTGAATAAGCCGAAGGATATGTTTGCAGCACTTGGTCAATCTGACGTTGAAGTGTGGACATCAACACCTTCATTTGTGCAAATGTGCTTAATGGACCCTTCCTTTACAGGGGAGCTTTTACCAGAGCTGAAAGTTTTCATGTTCTGCGGAGAGGCACTTCCTGTATCTGTAGCAAGTGCACTCCTTGAGCGTTTTCCAAAGGCGCAGGTCTTTAATACGTATGGTCCGACTGAAGCAACTGTTGCGATCACAACGATTGAAGTCACGCAGGCCATTCTTGATCAGCACGATTCTTTACCAGTCGGCTATGCCAAACCGGATACAGATATTGTCATTTTAGATGAAGAAGGCAAGACCCTTCCTGATGGTGAAAAAGGGGAAATTGTCATCGTGGGGCCAAGCGTCACGAGAGGCTACTTAGGTGAACAAGCCTTAACGGATAAAGTGTTCTTTGAATACGAAGGACGCCCTGCTTACCGCACAGGTGATGCAGGTGTGGCGCAGGATGGTTTGATTACGTGCCACGGTCGTCTGGACTATCAAATTAAGCTGCACGGATACCGAATGGAGCTTGAAGAAATTGAATATCATGTGAGCGAGACAACGTATGTCAATGCTTGTGTGATTGTGCCGTTCCAGCCAAACGGTCATGTGGAGTACTTAATTGCAGCCATTGTTCCAGCAGCGCATTCTTTTGAAAAAGAATATCAGCTGACAAGTGCAATTAAGAAAGAAATGGCGGATTCACTGCCTGCGTACATGATTCCAAGAAAGTTTATCTATCTTGAGCAGCTGTACATGACGCCAAACGGGAAGGTTGACCGTAAAAGAATCGCGAAAGAGGTTCTTCTATGATTCCGTTTAGTTCATTCTTTTTCTTCATTCTAATTGGTGTTCTTCTTTTGCCGACGATCATTCTTGGTCTTCGCGGCAAAAGAATGCAGGGCTACAACATGTTTGCAACGGTTGTGGCACTCGCGCTTATTTTCTCAAAGGATGCACATGGCGCGCTTCTTCTTTTCTTATTTACAGTGTGGCAAGTCTTGATCATCCGCTTGTACCTTTCGTACCGGTTGAAAGCAAATCAAGCGTCTGTCTTCTATATGGCAGTGGTGGCATCGATTTTGCCGCTTGTACTATCAAAGGTTTTACCGTTCTTTTTAACTCATCAGCCGCATCAACCGCCGCCAATGAACTGGCTGAGCTTTTTAGGGATCTCGTACTTAACATTTAAAGGTGTTCAGTTAATTATCGAGACAAGAGACGGCTTGATTAAGAAGAAAATTCCGATTCACCGTTTGGTCTATTTCATTGTCTTTTTCCCGACGATTTCATCAGGTCCGATTGATCGTTACCGCCGGTTTGAAAAGGATATGGATACGCCGCCTGAAAAGGAAGCGTACAGTGATCTTCTATACGCCGGTATGCATAAAATTTTTATCGGCTTCTTATATAAGTTCATTATTGGTTATCTGATTCACACGTATATTCTGATGAATATTCATCACATTAGCAGCAGTCACTTTGTTCAACAGTTAACGTATATGTATGCGTACAGTATGTATTTGTTCTTTGACTTTGCTGGTTATACAGCATTTGCTGTTGGTGTGAGTTATATGATGGGCATTAAATCACCAGAAAACTTTAACAAACCGTTTATCAGCCGGAACATTAAAGACTTCTGGAATCGCTGGCACATGTCCTTGTCCTTCTGGTTCAGAGACTACGTGTTTATGAGATTTGTGTTCTTTATGACAAAAAAGAAGTGGATCAAGAACCGTATGGCTGTATCAAATATTGGGTACTTTGTCCTCTTTCTATTGATGGGTGCTTGGCATGGTCTAGCACTTCAATATATTATTTACGGACTATATCACGCAGTTGTGATGTCCGGTTACAATTTATTCGAGAAATGGAATAAAAAACACAAGTGGTGGCCGGATAATAAGGTCACAATGGTTGTGTCGATCATTATTACATTCCATGTGATTTGTTTCGGATTTTATATTTTTTCAGGAAAACCATTTCATCATTAATTATTAAGGGAGTAGAAAATTATGGAATTTAAAAATCAAGTATACGGTATTATTGCAGAGGTTTGTCAGGACGACGTTGTGAAAGAAAATCCAGAGATTGCAATTTTTGACGAGGGTCTTCTCGATTCATTTGGTACAGTAGAACTGCTTATGGCCATCGAAAGTCAACTTGGAATTACTGTTCCGATTACAGAGTTTGATCGTGATGTGTGGGATACGCCGAATCACATTGCTGAGCAGCTGGCAGAGATGAAGTAATGAAAAAGCGTTTTTTTGGGCCGCTTATTTTAGCGGCTGTTCTATTCATTTGTGTTCTTCTTGTACCAAATGCATGGCTCTCACATCTGATCCCAAAAGACAAATTACAAAAGTCAGCCACAGAATTAGATCCGGGGATGTTCCAAGGGCTATATTTACAAGATGAAATGCTAAAAGATCCAACTTATTTGCCGATCTATGGATCCTCTGAACTATCACGTTTTGATCCATATCACCCTTCGAATTTCTTTCATGAGAATCCTCAAGGGTTTACACCTTATCTTATTGGAAAAGGTGGATCGCAATCATTAATTCATGCGATGAACTTTGCTGCTCATATGGATGAGTTAAAAGGGAAGAAGCTTGTATTTATCGTGTCCCCGCAGTGGTTTGTAAAATGGGGATCTGACGAAAATCACTTTGCACCGAACTATTCAGCGCTTCAAGCGCTGAATCTCGCTTATAATAAAGAAATTGATCCAACTGTGAAAAAAGAACTGATCAAGAGAATCATGACGTTTAAAGCAGTTAAGAACGACATGGTCATCACAGAGCTTTTTAAAGCAGAGCTTTCTGGGAACAAATTCGCTTATGGCGCGATTTCTCCTATTGCAAAAATGTATTATGGCATGCTTCAAAAGAAAGACATGTACTATACAATTGGATCAGGGAAAGAGCGTAAGCTTCAACCGTCTCCGTCAGTCAAAGGAAAAACATGGACTGAGCTTGAAAAAGAAGCGAGCGTTTTTGGTGCGAAAAGAGCAGGGGACAACCCGTTTTATATTAATCAAAAACTGTTTGAGCGCAAGCTGAAACCGATTATGAAAAAGATGAAAGATTCTCGTGAAGACCACTCTTATGCGGAATCACCAGAATACAAAGATTTTCAAATCATGCTGGATATTTTAAAACAGGCAGGGGCAAAGCCTTTGTTTGTGACGATTCCTGTCAACGGAAAATGGTATGATTATACCGGTTTTCCAAAAGAGGGACGTACAGAGTATTATGAGAAAATCAATCGTCAAATACGTGATAACGGGTATGAAGTCGCAGATTTGACTAAGCATGAGTACGATCCTTACTTCTTTAAAGATACGATTCACGTGTCTTATAAAGGATGGGTGTACATCGATAAGGCAATCGAAAAGTTTTACAAAGAGCAGTAGAATGCAGCAGCTTTCTGCTGCTTTTTGTTTGTCGAATCGGCGGATATCTTGTATAAAGAAGGGAAAAGGGCTATGCTGTAAATGGAGGCGATATGATGAATCGTTCTGAGAAAAAGGAACTATTAAAGCGTTCGAAAAAGCATTTTAATGATCATGCCTTTTGGAAAAAGTTAAAAAAGACGGCACAAAAAGCTGGTGTCTCTCTTGTCTATGCTGTGCTATTACTTTACTATACATTGCAAAAACCTGAAGTACCTGTCAAAGCGAAGACCCTTATTATTGGGGCGCTTGGATACTTTATCCTTCCAATTGACCTCATTCCTGATACATTGATTGGTGTCGGCTATACAGATGATTTAGGAGCGATCACATTTGCTCTGCTCCAAGTAGCGTTGTACATTGATGATGATGTGAAAGGTAGAGCGAGGGACAGGCTGTCAAAATGGTTCGGTGAAAAAACCGATACGTCTCTGATTGATCAAAAGCTTGAAGATGGCGGGATGCCGTCTACACACTGAAAAGAAGACAAAGGGCTAAAATCAAGATCATTTTAGCCCTTTGTCAACAATATGAAGCCTCCACAGCTGGAGGCTTTTTTCCATTACCCTAAAAATTTCACGCAAACTGGATGAGGCACTGAGATGTCTGATTGTAAGACAGTGAGTCGTCCTGTTTCTTTGTCGCGTTTGTATAACACTAGGTTGCTAGATTCTTGGTTTGAACCGACGAGGAATTCTTCAGTTGGATCAAGCACAAAGTCTCTAGGCCAGTTTCCTTCAGATGAAGCAATCTCGACAAGACTTAATTGGCCGTCAGCCTCTGCTTTAAAAATCGCAATGCTGTCATGTCCGCGATTTCCTGCATAAACAAATTGGCCGTCTGAAGAGACGTGAATGGCACTGCCTTGATTGTTCTCTGCAAAGTCGCTTGGAATGGTTGCGATCGTTTGGATCTCTTCGAAATGACCATCTTCAAAGTAACGAAGCACAATCACCTCTGAGCTTAGCTCTGTCATCACATATGCCACAGGTTTCGTTGGATGGAATGTGATATGACGAGGCCCGGTGCCTGGTTTTGTTTCAAATGTATGAGCTAGCTCAAGTTTGCCGTCTTCTTTCTTATACGTATAAATGCCATCTGTCCCAAGGTCAACAGCCACTGCAAATTGTTCATCTGGTGTCAGACCCATAAAGTGAGTGTGCGGTTTTTCCTGACGATCTTCATTAGGGCCAGTTCCTTCATGCTGCGCCTGTGACAGCGTGCGGATTACTGAGCCATTTTCAGAATCGATTTCATACATCTCTGCTGTTCCTTTATGATAGTTTGCTGTAAAAGCTGTTTTTGTTTGACTGTCCACGCTGACGTGACAAGGAGAAGCGCCTTCGGCAAGTTCTTGGTTGATGAAACGAAGTGTGCCGGTTTCTGCATCGATTTGATAAGCAGCTACGCCGCCCTGTGATCCTTCTTTCACAACAGCATACACAAATTTTTGAGAATCTGAGACGGTTAAATATGTAGGATTTTCAAGTTCAGCAGCTACTTCTACTTTCTCAATCTGCTGTTTGTCTGTATTTAATGTAAAAGTATAAATGCCTTTACTGTCTCCCTTTGTATACGTTCCGATATAACCTCTGATGTTAGCCATGTATTGCCCTCCTTCTATAAGATGCTCTCATTCTATCATAAATTCATAGGAAAACGCTTTAGAAAGGCATGACGAAAGAAAATCAAAAGCGTTGGAATCTACCAGTATACATTAAAAAAGATGTGAAAAAATATGACAAACGTTTTCTCAAATGAAAAGCGTTCAGGTAAAGTAAATAAATTGAAGAAAAAATACAAAAAATTTTAAGTTTTTTCATTCCTTGTCTAGCAAAGGTGTAAGCGTATACATTTAATTTTGATTAGTCTAAATTGTCTAATAATTTTAAAAATGCTGTTGACACTGTATGGAAAGCGGCGTAAGATGGGTTCAACAAAAGCTAAACAAACACGCAGAGCAAGCGTGAGACGCTTCAATATAAAATGTCTGAAAATTCAACTACTTTTTGTTTGAAAGAGAGGGTGCTCACTGAAAATGGAAGACCAAAAGGAACAGTGGATCTTTTTAAACGATGAACTCGTGAAAAAAGAGGATGCGAAGATTTCAGTTTATGATCATGGCTTCTTATACGGTGACGGTGTGTTCGAAGGGATACGCGTGTATAACGGAAATATCTTTCGAATGAAAGAACATTTAGACCGCCTGTATGATTCCGCCAGATCGATTATGCTGAACATTCCATATTCACTTGAGGAACTCACGGAAAAAATGATTCATACAGTTGAAAGGAACGGCCTAAAGGATGCCTATATCCGTCTTGTTGTCTCAAGAGGAGCTGGTGATCTTGGTTTAGATCCAAACAACTGCGGGAGAGCCAACACAGTGATCATTGTAGAGCCGCTGGCCATCTTTCCAAAGCACCTATATGAAACAGGGATTGACATTGTGACGGTACCGACGAGACGAAATCGTCCCGATGTACTGAGTCCAAAAGTGAAATCATTAAATTATTTGAATAACATCCTTGTCCGAATCGAAGCCCATATGGCCGGTGTGAGTGAAGCGCTGATGCTGAACGATCAAGGGTACGTGGCAGAAGGTTCTGCAGACAATGTGTTTATTTATAAAAAAGGTAAGCTCTATACACCGCCAGGTTATATCGGCGCTCTTGAAGGCATCACAAGAAATGCCATCATGGAGATTGCAGAAGACTTAGGCTACGAAGTGAAAGAAGAACCATTCACAAGGCACGATGTGTATACAGCAGAAGAAGCTTTTCTAACAGGAACCGCAGCCGAAGTGATCGCCGTTGTAAAGGTTGACGGCCGTACAATCGGTGAAGGAAAACCTGGGATCCACACAAACAAACTTCTTGAACAATTCCGCAATCGAGTAGTTGAAGAGGGAGAAAAAGTCGTTTTTACAGATGAAAACATTCACGCAAGCTAAATAGATATCGATAAACGTTGAAGAGGACTAGTAGTTTTAGAGTCAGTATCTACAGAGAGCCGGTGGTAGCTGGAAACCGGTGTTACTTTCTAAAATGAACTCACCTCTGAGTGTCTGCTTGAATTGATAGTAGGGCAGACCGAGTGACATTGCTCACTCGTTACCAAAATGGATGAAAGATGTCCATGAGACGGCAGCAGATGTTGCCGTGAACAAGGGTGGTACCGCGAAAAACAAAGCTTTTTCGCCCCTTTGACCTAGTGAAAAGTAGTGTCATTGTGGGGTGAGAAGGCTTTTTTATATGGTTAAAATCACGATCTTGAATAGAAAAGGGTGAAAAAACTTGACTGAAGCAAGACAAAGAGGAGGAAAACAAATGGGGACAAATGTACAAGTGGAGACGGAAACATCTAAAGCACCACAAACGATGAACGGTGCACTCATGCTAATTGAAGCACTTAAAAGAGAAAAAGTAGAAGTCATTTTCGGATATCCAGGCGGAGCGGTTTTACCGATCTACGATAAAATTTATGATTCTGGTTTATTTCATGTCCTGCCAAGACATGAACAGGGAGCGATTCATGCGGCAGAAGGATACGCTAGAGTATCTGGCAAGCCGGGTGTTGTCATTGCAACATCAGGACCTGGAGCGACAAACCTTGTCACAGGAATTGCAGATGCAATGATTGATTCACTTCCTCTTGTTGTCTTCACCGGGCAGGTGGCAACCTCAGTTATTGGATCAGACGCTTTCCAGGAAGCAGATGTGCTCGGCATCACAATGCCTATCACAAAGCACAGCTATCAGGTGAGAAATCCAGAGGAATTACCAGGTGTCATTAAAGAAGCGTTCCACATCGCAACGACAGGGAGACCTGGTCCAGTCTTGATTGATATTCCAAAAGATGTGGCAGGTATTGAAGGAACGTTTGAATACGATCAGCCAATCGATTTACCTGGTTATCAGCCAAAAGTGGAGCCGAACTATTTGCAAATTCGCAAATTAGTAGAAGCTGTCAGTAGAGCGAAGAAACCGGTCATTCTAGCAGGAGCTGGCGTTCTTCATGGCAAAGCATCTGAAGAATTAAGGCAGTATGTAGAGCAGCAGCAAATCCCAGTCGCTCATACACTGCTAGGACTTGGCGGCTTTCCGGCAAAGCATCCTCTTTTCCTAGGGATGGCTGGTATGCATGGCACATATGCGGCGAACATGGCTCTTCATCAATGTGATTTGCTCATTTCAATCGGTGCGAGATTCGATGACAGGGTAACTGGCAATCTCAATCACTTTGCGAAACATGCGAAGGTAGCACATATCGATATCGACCCAGCAGAAATTGGCAAGAACATTCATACTCATATCCCGGTTGTTGGAGACAGTAAGCTAGTCCTTGAAGAGTTGATTAAGCAAGACGGGAAGCAAGGAGAGTCAGACGAATGGAAAAACCAACTAGATCAGTGGAAGGAAGAATATCCACTCTGGTACGTTGAAAACGAAGCAGAGGGCTTTAAACCTCAAAAGCTGATTGAATACATTCATCAATTCACAAAAGGTGAAGCCATTGTGGCAACTGATGTTGGACAGCATCAAATGTGGGCAGCGCAGTTCTACCCATTTGAAAATGCAGATAAGTGGGTCACATCTGGGGGCCTTGGTACGATGGGCTTCGGTTTACCGGCAGCCATTGGCGCTCAGCTGGCTGATCAAGAGGCAACGGTTGTGGCGATTTTAGGAGACGGAGGTTTCCAAATGACCCTGCAAGAACTTGCCGTTATCCGTGAGCTGAACCTTCCAGTGAAAGTGATTGTTCTAAATAATCACAGCCTTGGAATGGTAAGACAATGGCAAGAAATTTTCTACGAAGAACGCTACTCATATTCTAAATTTTCAGAGCAGCCAGACTTCGTTAAATTATCTGAAGCTTATGGCATTAAAGGAATCAGAATCTCATCAGACGAAGAGGCGAAAGAAAAGCTTGAAGAAGCGCTAACCTCTAGAGAGCCTGTTTTCATCGATGTCAATGTAGCGAGAGATGAAAAAGTATTCCCGATGGTAGCACCGGGGAAAGGACTTCATGAGATGGTGGGGGTGAAACCTTGAAAAGAATTATTGTGTTGACTGTATTAAATCGATCAGGCGTACTGAACCGAATCACTGGCCTTTTTACCAAACGACACTACAACATTGAAAGCATTACGGTCGGCCATTCTGAGATTCAAGATGTATCACGCATCACGTTCGTCGTCCATGTAGACCAAGAGAAAGACATCGAACAGCTGACAAAACAGTTGAACAAACAAATTGATGTTCTCAAAGTAACAGACATTACAAACCAATCAATCGTTCAGCGAGAGCTGGCTTTGATAAAAGTCGTTTCTGCACCAGCATCTAGAATGGAGATCACAGGGGTCATTGAACCGTTTAGAGCTTCTATTGTAGATGTGAGCAGAGAGAGTGTCGTCATTCAGGTGACAGGTGAGTCTTCAAAAATTGAAGCACTCATTGAATTACTTAAGCCATACGGCATTAAAGAAGTCGCCAGAACTGGCACCACGGCCTTTGCGAGAGATAATCAGCAAAAGCCGCAACAAAATAAAACAATTTCAATTGTCTAAACAAAAGGAGAGAGTCAAATGGTAAAAGTATATTATAACGGTGATATTCAAGAAAACGTATTAAATGGTCAAAAGGTTGCCATCATTGGATATGGATCACAAGGTCATGCACATGCATTGAACTTAAAAGAGAGCGGCGTAGATGTCATCGTCGGCGTGAGAAAAGGCGGATCTTATACAAAAGCACAAGAAGACGGCCATCAAGTATTCACAGTAAAAGAAGCAGTAGCACAAGCAGATGTCGTGATGGTACTACTACCAGATGAGCAGCAAAAGAAAGTATATGACGAAGAAATCAAAGATCAATTAGAAGCAGGCAACTCACTTGTTTTCGCACACGGATTCAATGTTCACTTCCATCAAATTGTTCCTCCTAGTGACGTAGATGTGTATCTTGTGGCTCCAAAAGGTCCAGGACATCTTGTGAGAAGAACATATGAGCAAGGCGCTGGTGTACCTGCACTATTTGCTATCTATCAAGATGTATCTGGTCAAGCGAAAGACAAAGCACTTGCTTATGCAAAAGCAATCGGCGGAGCAAGAGCGGGCGTTCTTGAAACAACATTTAAAGAAGAAACGGAAACGGATCTATTCGGTGAGCAAGCAGTCCTTTGCGGGGGTCTTACTTCACTAGTAAAAGCAGGATTTGAAACATTAACAGAAGCAGGTTATCAGCCAGAGCTTGCATACTTCGAGTGTCTACATGAACTGAAACTGATCGTTGACCTTATGTACGAAGAAGGATTAGAAGGCATGAGATATTCAATCTCTGATACAGCACAATGGGGTGACTTCGTATCAGGACCACGCGTTGTGGATGCAAACGTAAAAGAATCGATGAAAGCTGTCTTGACTGATATCCAAAACGGAACATTTGCAAAAGAATGGATTGTTGAAAACCAAGTGAATCGTCCACGTTTCAATGCGATCAATGCTAATGAAAATGAGCACCAAATTGAAATCGTCGGAAGAAAGCTTCGTGAAATGATGCCTTTCGTCAAACAAGGAAAGAAAAAGGAAGCGGTGAGCGTCGGTGCGGAAAATTAATTTTTTTGACACAACACTTCGAGATGGAGAACAATCACCAGGAGTGAACTTAAATGCACAAGAAAAGCTAATCATTGCAAAGCAGCTTGAGCGCCTTGGGGTTAATATCATTGAAGCGGGTTTTCCCGCTTCATCCCGAGGGGATTTCTTAGGCGTACAAGAAATTGCTAGAACGATCAAAAGCTGTTCAGTTGCTGGTCTTGCGAGATGTGTAAAAGGTGACATTGATGCTGCATGGGAAGCATTAAAAGATGGAGTGGAACCAAGAATTCATATCTTTATTGCTACTTCTGATATTCACTTGGAGCATAAACTAAAGAAAACACGTGAAGAAGTCGTAGAACAGGCTGTCTCCATGGTGAAATACGCGAAAGAACGTTTTCCAGTTGTCCAGTGGTCAGCAGAAGATGCATGTCGTACAGATCTTGCTTTCTTAGCAGAAATTGTAGAGAAGGTTATCGACGCTGGAGCAAGTGTCATTAACTTGCCAGATACAGTTGGATATCTAGCGCCAAAAGAGTATGGCAATATTTTTAAATATATGAAGGAACACGTTCCAAATATCCACCGCGTCAACTTGTCTGCTCACTGTCATGATGATCTAGGAATGGCTGTAGCAAACTCACTTGCAGCCATTGAAAATGGAGCAAATCAAATTGAAACAGCTGTTAACGGAATTGGAGAACGTGCAGGAAATGCCGCATTAGAAGAAATTGCAGTCGCTCTTCATATTCGAAAAGACTTCTACAAGGTCGAATCAACGATTCAATTGAATGAAATTAAGCGTACAAGTGATGTAGTGAGCAAATACTCAGGCATGATTGTACCGCGTAATAAAGCAGTCGTTGGTAACAACGCTTTTGCACATGAATCAGGTATTCACCAAGATGGTTTCCTCAAAGAAAAAACAACCTATGAAATCATTTCTCCAGAGCTTGTCGGTGTGACAACAGACGTACTTGTCCTTGGGAAACACTCCGGAAGACATGCGTTTAAAGACCGTATGAAAACGCTAGGCTTTAAACTAACAGAAGAAGAAATCAATAAGTTCTTCGAAACCTTCAAGAACTTGACGGAGAAGAAAAAAGAAATCACTGATGATGATTTGATCTCTATTATATTAGAAGAAAAAGTAGCAGACCGAAAAATTGGCTACGAATTTGAAAGTCTTCAAGTGCACTATGGGACAGAACAAATGCCAACAGCAACGGTCTCTCTGAAAAATCAAGAAACGCAGGAAGTCATTCAAGAAGCAGCTACAGGCGCAGGCAGTGTAGAAGCTGTGTACAACACGCTGGAGCGCTGTATGGAGGAAAGAATTCATTTGCTAGACTACCGTATTCAATCAAATGGAAAAGGCAGAGATGCACTAGCCGAAGTATATGTGACTGTTTCAATAGAAGGAAAAGAAACAGCAGGACGCGGTGTGGCGCAAGATGTGCTGGAAGCATCAGCGAAAGCCTACGTCAATGCAGTAAACAGGCATTTAATCTTTAAATCAAATCTCATTGAAATTGAGAAACATCACGCGATCTCATAGGAAAGGAGGTAGGTCCTCATGAAAAAGAAAATTGCACTTTTGCCCGGCGATGGAATCGGACCGGAAGTTGTGACATCAGCGGTCGCTGTCCTCAAAGAGACAGCGGCTCAATTTAGGCACGAATTCGAATTCGAAACGGCGCTCATTGGCGGTATCGCAATAGATGAAAAAAACAATCCGCTCCCAACAGAAACGGTTGATGTATGCAAGAGCGCAGATGCGATTTTATTAGGAGCAGTCGGCGGACCAAAATGGGATCAAAACCCACCAGAGCTTCGTCCGGAAAAAGGCTTGCTCGCCATTCGTAAACAATTGGACTTATTTGCCAACATCCGTCCTGTTAAAGTGTTCGATAGCTTAAGCGAGGCGTCACCGTTAAAACAGGCTCACATTAACGGAGTCGATTTTGTCATCGTTCGTGAATTAACAGGCGGTCTCTATTTTGGTGAACCAAGCGAGCGCTACACAGATGAAGAAGGAAAAGAAGCTGCGGTTGATACGCTTCTTTATACAAAGGAAGAGATTGTCCGTGTACTAAAAGAAGCATTCGACATGGCGTTAACGAGACGGAAAAAAGTAACGTCTGTGGATAAAGCGAATGTTCTGGCTTCTAGTAAACTATGGCGGGATGCGGTAGAAGAAGTGGCTTCTCAATATCCAGACGTTGAATTTGAGCACATGCTCGTTGATAATGCCGCCATGCAGCTGATTTATAAGCCTGCACAATTTGATGTCATTGTGACAGAGAATATGTTTGGTGACATTTTAAGTGACGAGGCTTCAATGATTACTGGATCACTCGGTATGCTACCATCTGCTAGTCTATCAAGCACCGGCCTCCATTTATATGAGCCGATTCATGGATCAGCACCCGATATTGCGGGGCAAAACGTCGCAAACCCTCTGGCAACTATTTTGTCGGCAGCAAGCTTGCTTAGAACATCCTTTGCGTTAGAAGAAGAAGCGGCTGCCATAGAAGAAGCTGTGGAAGTTGTTCTTGCCTCTGGCAAAAGAACAAAGGATTTATCGACAAAAGAGGGAACGTATCAAACAACTGAAGACATCACTCATGCAGTTGTAGACGCACTTAAGCAGCGCGTGAAAACAATTGTATAAATAGAATCTTGTGGAATTAGGTAGAGGGAGGAAAAGGGTTATGCCTCGAACAATCATCGAAAAAATATGGGATCAGCACGTTGTCAAAAGCGGCGAGGGGAAACCAGACCTTTTGTATATTGATCTGCACTTGGTGCATGAAGTCACATCACCTCAAGCGTTTGAAGGATTAAGACAAAAAGGGCGCAAGGTGAGAAGACCTCAAAATACGTTTGCAACAATGGATCACAACATCCCGACTGTGAATCGATTTGTGATCAAAGATGAGGTTGCGAAGAAGCAAGTGAGCGCTCTAGAGCGTAACTGTGCTGAATTTGGTGTCCGTCTAGCTGACCTTCACAGTGTAGACCAAGGAATTGTCCATGTCGTTGGACCAGAGCT
The DNA here is from genome assembly GCF_038613425.1 of Bacillus sp. FSL M8-0266. Classification (NCBI taxonomy): domain Bacteria; kingdom Bacillati; phylum Bacillota; class Bacilli; order Caryophanales; family Bacillaceae; genus Bacillus; species Bacillus sp. FSL M8-0266. The sequence goes on along the minus strand of NZ_CP152015.1, from coordinate 2,552,478 downwards.
TGGTTTGACACTTCCAGGAAAAACAATCGTTTGCGGAGATAGTCATACATCCACTCATGGCGCATTTGGCGCACTTGCTTTTGGAATCGGTACAAGTGAGGTTGAACATGTACTTTCCACACAAACACTTTGGCAGCAGCGTCCGAAAACATTAGAAATTAGAGTAGACGGAAAGCTACAAAAAGGGGTAACGGCCAAAGATGTCATTTTAGCAGTCATTGGTGCGCATGGCGTGAAGTTCGGATCAGGTTATGTCATTGAATACACTGGGGAAGTATTCAGAAACATGACGATGGATGAACGTATGACCGTTTGTAATATGTCGATTGAAGCAGGCGCAAGAGCAGGATTGATTGCACCTGATGAAGTCACCTTTGAATATTGCCGCGGCCGCAAATATGCACCGCAGGGAGAAGACTTCGAAGCAGCGATTAAAGAATGGGAAGAACTTAAAACAGATCCGGGTGCAACCTATGATAAAACGATTGTTTTAGATGGGAATGAGATTTCACCAATGGTCACATGGGGAATTAACCCAGGAATGGTGCTGCCTGTAGATGCATCCATCCCAGGACCTGAGGATTTTGCGCAAGAGGATGACCAAAAAGAAGCGATTCGTGCGTACGAATACATGGGTGTTCATCCGCATCAGCGTATTGAAGATATTACGATTGAGCATGTGTTTATTGGCTCATGTACGAACTCAAGAATGACTGACTTACGCCAAGCAGCTTCTATGATAGAAGGACAAAAGGTAGCTGAACATGTCAGAGCGATTGTCGTGCCTGGCTCTCAAAGCGTCAAATTGCAAGCAGAAGAAGAAGGTCTTCATGAAATCTTCCTTGAAGCAGGATTTGAATGGAGAGAATCTGGCTGCAGTATGTGTCTAAGCATGAATAACGATGTGGTACCAGAAGGCGAACGCTGCGCATCCACATCAAACCGTAACTTTGAGGGTCGTCAAGGAAAAGGTGCGAGAACGCATCTTGTCAGCCCGGCAATGGCTGCAATGGCTGCAATACATGGCCGATTTGTCGATGTCAGGAAGTTTAATCAAGAGAAAACAGTCGTGTAAGGAGTTGTCATAAATGGAGCCTTTAGTCACACACAAAGGAAAAGCCGCTGTGCTTAACCGTATCAACGTAGATACAGATCAAATTATTCCGAAGCAATTTTTAAAAAGAATTGAACGAACAGGTTATGGCCGTTTTGCCTTTTTCGACTGGCGGTATTTAGCCGATGGCAGCCCAAATCCTGATTTCGAACTGAATCAGCCGATTTATGAAGGTTCATCCATTTTGATCGCAGGAGAAAACTTTGGCTGCGGATCATCAAGGGAACATGCCCCTTGGGCACTTGATGATTATGGTTTCAAAATTGTCATCGCACCATCATTCGCAGATATTTTTCACCAAAACTGTTTTAAAAATGGGATGCTTCCGATTCGTCTTGATTATGATGTGTGGAAAACATTCGCTGCGTCATATGAGAACAAAGGGTATGAGATGACGGTTGATCTTGAAAAACAGCAAATAGAAGATCACGAAGGGAATATCACTCCTTTTGATGTGGATCCTCACTGGAGAGAAATGCTCCTGAATGGCTATGATGAGATCTCATTAACTTTACTACTAGAAGATGAGATTCAAGCATTTGAAGATAAGCGCAGCAGCTGGCTGCGTGCGTAAACAAAAAGAAGCCGTCCACCCGAGGTGTGACGGCTTCTTTTTTGCATGAAAACCTCTCGTTACTTGTGTTTACTAACCTTCGTTGGTAAACTGATAAAAAATATGCGCCCGAAAGGAAAGTAAGCATGAAACATGACAAGAAGAAAGATAATGTCATTTTGTTTCCTGGTCTGAAAGAAAGACTGATTGAAAAAGGAATGGCAGCATTAAAAGATAAACAGTATCAAGAGGCGCTTCACTTGTTTTCAGAAGCAAAATCTTATGATGACGATGAAGAATCCGATATTCATCTCGGTATGGCGATTTGTTTTCTGGAGCTGGGCGAGCTGCAGGATGCAAAACGTGTGTGTGAAAAGATGCTGCATGAGGGATATGGTCATTACTTCACCGTGCTTCAAGTGTATATGACAATCTTAATTCAGCTGAAAGAATATGAAGAAGTGAAGCAGACAATTGAGGCAGTACTTGAGGAAAACCACCTTCCCGCAGAAAGCGCAGAGCATTTTTACAAACTGCTCGAATTTAGTAGAAAAATGATCGAATCGCCTGAACAGATTTTAGATGAAGATGAGGAGGACGGCAGTGAAATCAATATAGATGATCTGCTCGAGCGGCCAGAAGAGCAGGTGCAGTTCATCCATTCGCTGAAAGACCGAAACATCACGCCGCACATGGGTCTATTAAATACGATCCTACAAAAGCCTGATGGAAACCCTTTGGTCAAATCATTGATTCTGCAGCTTCTGTCAGATCATGATGTGGCAAAGCCGGTTCATGTGACGAAATTCGGTGATTCTTTAACGCTTGTTCCTTCTGAGGCTGTTAAACCAGAGCAAATGCCGCTGCTTCAGCAAGTCCTTCGTAAGCTCGATGACACACTAGGCAATGAGAACCCAACCCTTTATCAAGGCGTGGAAGAGTTATGGCGCCGGCACTTATTTGTGCTATATCCGTTTCTTCCTAAATACACAGATCCGAATCTTTGGGCAGCAGCACTTCATAAAGTCGGCTATGAAATGCATGGGATCGAGATTGACCTCGAAGAATTGCATCTATTGTATGAATTTGATGAACGAGAGCTGAGAGAAGCTTGCACAATGCTGAAAGATATTGAAGAAATTTCTTATTTGTAATTTGTCGATTTAGTTGAAAGACGGACTTGTTATGTTATAATATAATGGTTGTATTTGTGCATATATCGTGCAGTTGTCGATTCCAATGGTTGAAAGACGATATGTATAATCAAGTCAAATGTTGTATACATAATACCGCTTCTTTAGCGGCGTGCGTGGTTTTTAATTGGACGAAGTCTTTATGATGCTTTAGAATGTAACAACGCACAATCTGAATAGATTTTTGGAGGGAAACACACATGTCAGTAAAATGGGAAAAACAAGAAGGTAACGAAGGCATCTTAACTGTAGAAGTTGATGCTGAAACATTTAACAAAGCACTTGATGATGCGTTTAAGAAAGTTGTCAAGCAAGTATCGATCCCTGGATTCCGTAAAGGGAAAGTACCACGTGGTCTTTTCGAACAGCGTTTTGGTGTAGAATCTCTTTATCAAGATGCATTAGATATTCTTCTTCCAGTTGAGTATCCAAAAGCAATCGACGAAGCTGGTATCGAGCCAGTTGACCGCCCTGAAATCGATGTTGAGAAAATCGAAAAAGGCGAAAGCTTAATCTTCACTGCAAAAGTAACAGTGAAGCCTGAAGTGAAACTTGGTGACTACAAAGGTCTTAACGTAGAAAAAGACGACGCTACTGTCACTGATGAAGATGTACAAGAAGAGTTAAAAGGCATGCAAAACCGTCAAGCTGAGCTTGTTGTCAAAGAAGAAGGCGCAATCGAAAACGGCGATACAGTTGTTCTTGATTTCGAAGGATTCGTTGATGGAGAAGCATTCGAAGGCGGAAAAGCTGAGAACTACTCTCTTGAAGTAGGTTCTAATTCATTCATCCCTGGTTTTGAAGAGCAGTTAGTTGGTCTTGAAACTGGAGCTGAAAAAGACGTAGAAGTCACTTTCCCAGAAGAATACCATGCTGAAGACCTTGCAGGTAAACCAGCTGTATTCAAAGTGAAAATTCACGAAATCAAAGCAAAAGAACTTCCAGCACTTGACGATGAGTTCGCGAAAGATGTTGATGAAGAAGTAGAAACTCTTGCTGAACTAACTGAAAAAACAAAGAAACGTCTTGAAGAAGCGAAAGAAAACGAAGCAGAAGGTAAACTTCGTGAAGAGCTAGTTGAGAAAGCTTCTGAAAATGCGGAAGTTGACATCCCACAAGCGATGGTTGACACAGAGCTAGACCGTATGATGAAAGAATTCGAACAACGCCTTCAAATGCAAGGAATGAACCTTGAGCTTTACTTCCAATTCTCAGGACAAGATGAAAATGCGCTGAAAGAGCAAATGAAAGAAGATGCTGCTAAACGCGTAAAATCTAACCTAACACTTGAAGCGATTGCTGCTGCAGAAAACTTACAAGTGTCTGATGAAGAAGTAGAAGAAGAGCTTTCAAAAATGGCTGAAGCATACAACATGCCAATTGAAAATATCAAACAAGCGATCGGATCTACTGACGCAATGAAAGAAGATTTAAAAGTTCGTAAAGCAATTGATTTTCTTGTAGAAAACCGTTAATATGGTGCATAATAATAAAACAGGGCGCGAGTGACTCGTGCCTTGTTTTGTACAATTTTTGACTTATCATCGCTTCTTTTGGAAACGATAGTGTAAGTCGCATCTTTCTGTTATACATATCTCGATGTGCAGTGTTAGAAACACATCATTACCGTCTTTTAGGAAAGTATGGTAAAATGCATACATACTGGACCCAGAAAGGTAGCTGACTGTTAGCTACAGGCAAGTGAAGAAGAATAAGGGGTGAAAGAATGTTTAAATTCAACGAGGAAAAAGGTCAATTAAAATGCTCGTTTTGCGGAAAAACGCAAGATCAAGTGCGTAAACTGGTCGCAGGACCTGGCGTATATATATGTGATGAATGTATCGAGCTTTGCACGGAAATAGTTGAAGAAGAGCTCGGCACTGAGGAAGAAGTTGAATTCAAGGATGTTCCGAAGCCTCATGAAGTTCGGGAGATTCTTGATGAATATGTCATCGGCCAAGAAAATGCGAAGAAATCCTTAGCTGTAGCGGTTTATAATCACTACAAACGGATCAATTCCAACAGCAAGATTGATGATGTTGAGCTTTCGAAAAGTAATATCTCTATGATTGGGCCAACAGGAAGCGGTAAAACATTACTTGCTCAAACGCTTGCTCGTATTTTAAATGTGCCATTTGCGATTGCAGATGCAACATCACTAACTGAAGCAGGTTATGTTGGTGAAGACGTAGAGAATATTTTACTAAAGCTGATCCAAGCAGCCGATTATGATGTAGAAAAAGCGGAAAAAGGCATTATCTACATCGATGAGATCGATAAAGTAGCAAGAAAATCAGAAAACCCTTCTATCACTCGTGATGTATCTGGGGAAGGTGTTCAGCAAGCACTATTGAAAATTCTTGAAGGAACTGTCGCTAGTGTACCGCCTCAAGGTGGACGTAAGCATCCTCATCAAGAATTCATTCAAATCGATACAACAAATATCCTCTTTATTTGTGGTGGAGCCTTTGACGGCATTGAGCAAATCATCAAACGCCGTCTTGGTCAAAAAGTCATTGGATTCGGTGCGGAAAATAAAATCGAAGATCTTGAAAAAGAAGTTCTTCTATCAAAAGTACTCCCAGAAGACTTGCTTCGCTTCGGCTTAATCCCAGAATTCATCGGTCGTCTACCGGTTATTGCAAGCCTAGAGCCGTTAGATGAAAAAGCACTTGTAGAGATCTTGACGAAGCCTAAAAATGCACTCGTTAAGCAGTATACAAAAATGCTTGAGCTTGATGATGTAGAGCTAGAATTTGAAGAAGATGCTCTTAGCGAAATTGCGAAAAAAGCAATTGAGCGTAAAACAGGAGCTCGTGGTCTACGTTCAATTATTGAAGGCATCATGCTTGATGTGATGTTTGACCTTCCATCACGTGATGATATTGAAAAATGTGTCATCACTGGTGCAACAGTTGCTGATGGCGAGTCGCCGCGTCTTGTGTTAAAGGACGGCACAGTTGTCAATAAAGATACGAAAACATCTGCATAAGAGTAGTCTCACTCCTGAATCTTTTTGATTCAGGAGTTTTTTATTTATCGATGAAGTGGTGTTTATTCCGTCCAGCTCTAGGAAATACTAGCAGACAGAAACCAATACATACGAAAGATGAAGGAGGGAGCACCGATTGAGCTGGACAGGAATCGTATTATTCATACAGCTGTTCTTTGGTATCGTCATCGGGCTGTACTTTTGGAACTTACTGCGAAATCAGCGCACACAAAAGGTGACGATAGACAAAGAGTCAAAGAAAGAAATGGAAGCACTCAGAAAGATGCGATCAATCAAGCTGAGTGAACCTTTATCAGAGAGAGTCCGGCCAAAGGGGTTTCAGGATATTGTGGGGCAGGAAGACGGCATTCGTGCACTAAAAGCGGCACTATGCGGGCCGAACCCACAGCATGTCATCGTCTACGGACCACCGGGAGTCGGTAAAACAGCCGCTGCCCGTCTTGTGATGGAAGAAGCAAAGCGTCACGCTGATTCACCGTTTAAAAAAGATGCGGTCTTTGTAGAGCTCGATGCCACAACCGCGAGATTCGATGAACGAGGCATTGCAGACCCGCTTATTGGTTCCGTGCATGACCCAATTTACCAAGGGGCTGGAGCAATGGGGCAAGCAGGCATTCCGCAGCCAAAACAAGGAGCCGTCACGCATGCTCATGGCGGGGTTCTGTTTATCGATGAAATTGGCGAGCTGCATCCGATTCAAATGAACAAAATGCTCAAAGTGCTGGAAGATCGGAAAGTCTTTTTAGACAGTGCCTACTACAGTGAAGAAAATACCCAAATCCCGAATCACATTCATGATATTTTCCAAAATGGACTTCCGGCTGATTTTCGATTGATTGGTGCCACGACAAGAACACCTGACGAAATTCCACCAGCGATCCGGTCAAGATGTCTGGAAATTTTCTTTAAAGACCTTGACCAGCATGAACTGAAAATCGTCGCTGCCAAGGCTGTCCAAAAAATTCAAAAGGAATTAAGTGATGAAGGGCTTAACCTGTTAACCTCCTATGTGAAAAATGGACGTGAAGCGGTCAACATGGTGCAGATTGCCGCTGGCATGGCGGTCACGGAAAACCGAAAAGACATCACAATCGAAGATGTAGAATGGGTCATTCATTCAAGCCAGCTGACACCAAGATATGAACAAAAAGTACCGGAAAAGCCAAAAGTGGGGGTAGTCAATGGACTGGCCGTTTATGGACCAAACAGCGGTGCCTTGCTTGAGATTGAAGTGAACATCTGTAAGGCACTTGAAAAAGGCAGTATCAACATTACAGGCATTGCAGAAGAAGAAAGTATTGGCAATCAATCGAAATCCATTAGACGAAAAAGTATGGCCAAAGGGTCAGTCGAAAATGTATTAACTGTGCTACGAAATTTAGGTATTCGGACAAATGAATATGACATCCATATTAATTTTCCAGGCGGTGCCCCTATTGATGGGCCGTCTGCTGGGATTGCCATGGCGACCGCAATCTTCTCAGCCATACATCAAATCCCGATTGATCACCTAACAGCCATGACGGGTGAAATCGGATTGCAAGGTCAGGTGAAGCCGATCGGTGGTGTGATACCGAAGATTAAGGCAGCGAAGCAGGCTGGTGCCACAACCGTCATTATTCCTTATGACAACCAACAGTCAATCTTAAAAGAGATTGAAGGGGTCACCATTGTGCCTGTGAAGCACTTCCAAGAAGTGCTGGATCAGTGTCTGGTTAACCCGCCAGACGAGAAGAAAGATGGACTAGAAGACGAAATGAAAAGAAAATCTGTTTAATCCCCATCACATATGGGGATTTTTTAGTGAAATAGATCTTTTTTTCTTTTTCAAGATAAAAAGAAAGGGTATACTACGGTAAGATCAACATTTCTTAAGTCTTTTACATTGTACAAGACTGAAACAGGTATATTATAATGATTCATACTAGTGACGGAGGTGTCAATCAACATGGCAGATGAAATCAAAAAGAATGTTCCGCTCCTTCCATTGCGAGGTTTGCTTGTTTATCCAACAATGGTCTTGCATTTGGACGTTGGACGCGAAAAGTCTGTTCAAGCATTAGAACAGGCGATGATGAACGATCATATGATTTTTCTAGCAACACAGCGGGAAATTTCAATAGATGAACCAGGTGAAGAGGAAATTTTCAAAGTCGGCACCTACACAAAAATTAAACAAATGCTGAAGCTGCCAAATGGAACGATTCGTGTACTCGTTGAAGGCTTAAATCGAGCACAGATCGAATCATATGTCGAGCTCGAGGACTATACGTCTGTCGACATTAAAGAATTGGCAGAAGAAGAATTAAAGGACGCAGAAGCAGAAGCACTCATGCGTACATTGTTAGATCACTTTGATCAATACATAAAAATTTCAAAAAAAATCTCAGCTGAAACATATGCAACAGTGACGGATATTGAGGAACCGGGGAGAATGGCAGATATCGTTGCTTCTCACCTGCCGCTCAAACTAAAGGACAAACAAGAAGTACTGGAAACAGTGGATGTCAAAAAACGGCTGAACCGGGTCATCAGCTTAATTCACAATGAAAAAGAAGTACTCGAGATTGAAAAGAAAATCGGGCAGCGCGTGAAACGTTCAATGGAACGGACGCAAAAAGAATATTATTTACGTGAACAAATGAAAGCCATTCAAAAGGAGCTTGGAGACAAAGAAGGGAAAACTGGCGAAGTCAGTTCTTTAATGTCTAAAATCGAAGAGTCGAGCATGCCGGATTCTGTTCGTGAAACGACGCTCAAAGAATTGAACCGTTATGAAAAAATTCCTTCAAGCTCTGCTGAGAGCTCTGTGATTCGAAATTATATTGATTGGCTGATCGGTCTCCCGTGGGGCATCTATACAGAAGATCGTCTAGATTTAAAGCTTGCAAGTGAAATTTTAGATGATGAGCATCACGGGCTGGAAAAGGTCAAAGAACGGGTGCTTGAATATCTTGCTGTACAGAAGCTGACCAATTCATTAAAAGGACCGATTCTTTGCTTAGCAGGACCTCCTGGAGTAGGGAAAACATCACTTGCCAAATCGATTGCCAAATCACTTGACCGAAAGTTTATCCGTATCTCCCTTGGCGGTGTGCGTGATGAATCCGAGATTCGTGGACATAGAAGAACGTATGTAGGTGCGATGCCAGGCCGCATTATTCGCGGAATGAGCAAGGCAGGAACGATGAATCCGGTCTTCCTTTTAGATGAAATTGATAAAATGTCCTCTGATTTTAGAGGTGATCCATCTTCTGCGATGCTCGAAGTCTTAGACCCAGAGCAAAATCATAACTTTAGCGATCACTATATTGAAGAAACATTTGATTTGTCTCAAGTGTTATTTATTGCCACTGCCAACAATTTAGCAACCATTCCAGGTCCACTTCGTGATAGAATGGAGATTATCACGATTGCAGGGTATACAGAGGTTGAAAAAGCAGAAATTGTGAAAGATCATCTTCTGCCGAAGCAGCTAAAGGAGCACGGATTAAAGAAAGGGAACTTGCAGCTTCGTGAAGCAGCGATTTATGATACGATTCGCTATTACACAAGAGAAGCTGGTGTTCGTGGATTAGAGCGTCAGCTTGCGGCGATATGCCGTAAAGCGGCAAGAGCGATTGTGGCTGAAGACCGCAAACGCATCACGGTGACAGAAAAGAACTTATCTGAATTTCTCGGAAAAAGACTTTACCGTTATGGTCAGGCTGAAACGACAGACCAAGTGGGAGTTGTCACAGGACTTGCGTATACCACTGTTGGCGGAGACACCTTGTCAATTGAGGTATCACTTTCTCCGGGTAAAGGCAAGCTGTTGTTAACAGGTAAGCTTGGTGATGTCATGAGAGAATCTGCACAGGCGGCATTCAGTTATATTCGTTCCAAAGCAGATGAACTGAACATTGATCCTAATTTTAATGAAAAGCATGATATTCATATCCATGTTCCAGAGGGTGCGGTTCCAAAGGACGGGCCATCAGCTGGTATCACCATTGCGACGGCTCTTGTATCAGCCCTCACAGGACGACCTGTGTCAAAAGAGATTGGTATGACAGGAGAGATTACGTTAAGAGGAAGAGTGCTTCCAATTGGCGGACTAAAAGAAAAAGCATTAGGCGCACATCGCGCAGGACTGAAAACCATTATTCTTCCAAAGGACAATGAGAAGGATATTGATGATATTCCTGAAAGTGTGAGAGAAGGACTAACCTTTATTCCGGTCTCGCATTTAGATGAGGTGCTTGAGAAAGCGTTGGTAGGAGAGGGAAGATGAAAGTAACAAAATCAGATATCGTCATCAGTGCGGTAAAACCAGAGCAGTACCCGAGCGGGGGACTGCCTGAAATCGCTCTTGCTGGACGATCAAATGTTGGGAAGTCCTCGTTCATCAACTCATTGATTAATCGTAAAAATTTAGCGCGTACGTCTTCTAAACCAGGTAAGACTCAAACGCTTAATTTCTACATCATCAATGATATGCTCCATTTTGTGGACGTTCCAGGTTACGGCTTTGCTAAAGTATCAAAGACAGAGCGTGAAGCCTGGGGTAGAATGATCGAAACGTATATTACAATGCGTGAAGAATTAAAAGCAGTCGTCCAAATTGTGGACCTGCGTCATAAGCCATCAGTAGATGATGTGAACATGTATGAATTCCTGAAATATTACGGAGTTCCTGTGATCGTCATCGCAACAAAGGCGGACAAAATTCCAAAAGGCAAATGGGAAAAACATGCGAAAGTCGTCAAACAGACACTCGACATTGCCCCATCAGATGAACTAGTCCTATTCTCTTCTGAAACAAAAAAGGGAAAAGACGAAGCCTGGAATGCCATCCTTGCGAAGATTAATAACTAAAAAAAGGCATCTGTCATAAGTAGATGCCTCAGCGTGTAGCCAAACCCTCGCATTCGTTGTCAGGTCTGCGCGCTGGTGCTCACGAATGTTCAATTCGCTCCGCAAAAGTAGCTGCCCTTCCTAGACTTCAAAGGTTTTCTATCACGCTGAAAAGAAGACAAAGTGCTAAAATAAACATCATTTTAGCACTTTGTCAACAATCTAAGGCATCTGTCATAAGCAGATGCCTTTTTATTGTATAAGTTATTTCCTTTTTAAAAATAATAAGAGGAGACTGACAGCAATCAGTACATAAGGCCAGTACAATTCAAAACCGGAAGTAGGGATCGAAAGGGAACTTAGCTGTTTTGTAATTTGCTGAAAGAAATAAAGGAACAGACCGAGTGCAATGAGAACAACACTTTCAATACGATATTCTTTTTTCTGAGATGATTTCACAAAAAGAGCAAGTCCAACGATGAATACGATCATCGTAAATGTGTCTGGCCAGTAGTCCAATTTTGGCTGAAGAATAAAGTGTAGCGAAAGGCCCGTCATCAGCATACCGATAAACACATGAGCGCTTTCTTGCTCCTTCTTTCCTTGATATAAGAAAGCAAGGCCAAAAAGCAGTACGAGTGTATACCATTTCTCTTGATCCTTCCAAATGTCAAATTGACCTCCTGAGAGAATGGCATATAGCGCTACAGCCAGCAAAGTGAGCGGTAGCAAAATGGATTTCTTCTTCAAAGATGTCACCTTCTTTTAAGCAGATCATTTGTCCGCACGCGCCAAATCTGGTAAATTGCTTGAAGTGATGATATGGCATAATGAGTGTCGAACATTTTTCTACTATATCACAACATTTTTGAAATCTGTTCACAATTTTCATCCAGTTAAAAATGAATATATGTTATAATCACTATAAATAATAAATTCTATATTGTAATTATTATAAATTAGACAGGGCGTTGGGGGTGCAAGCTGAAGTTATGCATATTCTTGTTGTGGGTTTAGATTATAAAACAGCCCCTGTTGAGATACGGGAACAGCTGAGCTTTGAACCGAGCGAGCTCGGAACAGCGATGTCCAAGCTTAAAGAAGAAAAAAGCATTCTAGAGAATATCGTCATCTCAACATGTAATCGAACAGAGATCTACGCAGTGGTAGATCAGCTTCATACTGGACGGTTTTATATAAAAAGATTTTTAGCTGATTGGTTCGGTTTAGAAAAGGAAGATGTCTCGCCATATTTGAAGTTCTATGAAAATGATGGAGCGGTCGAGCATTTATTCCGTGTGGCCTGTGGACTTGATTCCATGGTGATTGGCGAAACACAAATACTTGGTCAAGTGCGCTCTAGCTTTAAAGTAGCTCAAGAGGAGAAGACCATTGGTACCGTTTTCAATTATTTATTCAAACAGGCGGTCACCGTTGCAAAACGCTCTCATGCGGAAACAGACATTGCGTCTAATGCCGTGTCTGTCAGCTATGCGGCTGTCGAGCTTGCGAAAAAAATCTTTGGACGTCTTTCTGATAAACATGTCCTGATTCTTGGTGCGGGTAAAATGGGCGAACTAGCGGCTCAAAACCTTCAAGGTCAAGGGATTGGTCAAGTAACGGTTATCAATCGAACGTATGAGAAAGCAAAAGAATTGGCGGGCCGTTTTTCAGGAGAGCCTAAAAGCTTAAACCAATTGGAAAAAACATTATCCGAAGCTGACATTTTAATTAGTTCCACTGGTGCGAAACAATTTGTCATTACAAAAGAAATGGTCGAAAGTGCGAATAAAAAGCGGAAGGGCAGACCTCTATTTATGGTGGATATTGCTGTCCCTCGTGATTTAGATCCAGCCATTTCTGAAGTAGAAGGTGCTTTTTTGTATGACATTGATGACCTTGAGGGCATCGTGGCAGCTAACTTAAAAGAGCGTCGTGCGGTGGCTGAGCAGGTTGAGCTCCTCATTGAAGCAGAAATTGTGGAATTTAAGCAATGGCTGAATACGCTTGGTGTGGTTCCTGTCATTTCTGCACTTAGAGAAAAGGCGCTGACGATTCAAGCGGATACGATGCAGAGTATTGAGCGAAAGCTTCCGAATCTCACACATCGTGAAATGAAGCTATTAAATAAACATACGAAAAGCATTATCAATCAAATGCTGAAAGATCCTATCTTAAAGGCAAAAGAAATTGCCGCGGAGCCGAATGCAGAAGAAAAACTTTTACTGTTCAAAGAAATCTTTGATTTACAGGTTGAAGATGAAGAGCAAAAGGTGGAGCCGATGCAGGTGGAGCAAGGATCATTTCAGCTGTTTAAACCAAATATGGCACAAGGCTTTGCTACAGTTGCCAGTGAGTGATTAAGCGATGATGGAATCCATTGTAGCGAGACTAGGCGAAGCGACGACCTTGATCTATGCACTAAGTGTCTTGTTCTATTTCATAGATTTTCTTCAACACAACCGGAAGGCTGGAAAAATGGCTTTCTGGTTGCTTTCTATTGTCTGGCTGCTGCAAACAGTCTACATGTTCTATATTATGATGGAAACAGACCGATTCCCTGTGTTGAATGTAGCAGAGGGGTTATATTTTTATACGTGGGTGCTTGTGACACTTTCACTTGTTCTCACAAAAATATTGCGTGTTGAATTTATCGTCTTTTTTACAAATGTCATCGGTTTTTCCTTGATGGCGATTCACACCTTTACACCATCTGATCTCCACTCAGCAGAACTAACTGGGAAGCTGACGAGTGAATTGCTTGTGATTCATATTACGATGGCGATTTTATCATACGGTGCCTTTTCACTTTCATTTGCTTTCTCTCTACTCTATCTCTTTCAATATCGTTTGCTGAAAAAGAAAAAATGGGGAAAATGGCTTCTGAGAATTGAAGATTTATCGAAGCTTGATCATATGGCATACGTATTAAACATTATTGGCGTGCCGATGCTCTTACTTAGTTTGATTCTTGGCATCATTTGGGCATATATTTCGTATGATACGTTGTACTGGACAGATACAAAGGTGCTGGGTTCGTTTATTATGCTGTTTTTATATGGTGTTTACTTATATATCAGATTGGTGAGAAATATGCAGGGCAAAGTCGTGGCACTGTGGAATGTCGGTTCATTCTTTGTGCTGATGATCAATTATTTTCTGCTTGGTAGCTTATCAACCTTTCATTGGTTTCAATAAATAATGATGAGTCTTAAGGGCATTGTCGGGAGGAAGACGAATTGCGTACAATTAAAGTAGGTTCTAGAAGAAGTAAGCTTGCAATTACACAAACAAAATGGGTCATTCAAAAGCTGTCTGAACTAAACCCTTCTTATTCTTTTGAAATAAAAGAGATTGTGACAAAGGGTGATCAAATTTTAGATGTGACCTTATCAAAGGTTGGCGGAAAAGGACTGTTTGTCAAAGAAATTGAACAGGCGATGCTGAATCACGACATCGATATGGCAGTTCACAGTATGAAGGATATGCCGGCTGCTCTTCCTGAAGGGTTAGTCATTGGCTGTATTCCTGAGCGTGAAGATGTAAGGGACGCTCTAATTTCGAAGGATCATCTGCGTCTTCATGAGCTGCCGAAGGGTGCTATTGTGGGAACGAGCAGCTTACGGCGCAGTGCCCAGCTTCTTCAGGAAAGACCAGATCTGAACATTAAATGGATTCGAGGAAACATTGATACACGATTGGAAAAGCTGAAAAATGAAGAATATGATGCCATTATTCTAGCGGCTGCCGGTCTGTCCAGAATGGGATGGAGCAAAGAGGTCGTGTCTGAATTTTTATCTCCTGAGACTTGCCTGCCCGCAGTTGGTCAAGGCGCTTTGGCAATTGAGTGCCGCGGAGATGATGAAGAGCTATTGCAGCTTCTCGCTCAATTTACGAATGAATACACAAAGAAAACGGTTCTCGCAGAAAGAGCCTACCTTAAACAAATGGATGGCAGCTGTCAGGTGCCGATCGCTGGCTATGCAACGATGAATGAGCGTGATGAAATTGAACTGACGGGTCTTGTGGCATCTGCTGACGGACACACGATTATTCGAGAAACTGTATCAGGCACTGACCCTGAAGCAATTGGAACAGCATGTGCGAAGCAGATGGCTGATAAGGGAGCAAAGGATTTAATCGACAAGGTGAAAAAGGATCTGTCCTCCCAATGACCATAGGGCAATCGCTTCACGGACAGACGGTGCTTGTCACTCGAAATGAACGTCAAGCGGGTGTGTTTCAGCAGAAGATTGAAGAGCTGAACGGCCATGCTGTTTTAACCTCTCTTATTCGATTTGAGCCTACGCTCACAAATGAAAAAGCGCAGGCCTTTTTAAAGGACTTAGAAAATAGCCAATGGCTTGTTTTCACGAGTGTAAATGGCGCGTCTTTTTTTCTGAGCTACATAGAAGACCATCATTTACATAAGAGTTTATCCCATTTGAAAGTGGCTGCGGTAGGTGAGAAAACCTCTGCCTATCTTGAGCAGCACGGCTTGAAGGTGGATGTAGTACCAGAACGATTCATAGCGGAAGAGCTCGCAGATGCGCTGCTTGACCATGTGCGTCTGGGAGAGCGTGTGTTTGTAGCAAAAGGACACCTGTCTCGAGATGTCGTGAAGAAAACGCTTGTTCCACTTGGCATAGAAGTAAAGGAATGGATTTTATATGAAACGGTCAAGGATGAGGAAGGGATTGCCGCTCTCAAAACAGCAATGACGAAGCAATCATTTGATTTTATTACATTTACGAGCTCATCCACTGTCCATTCATTTATGCATGCCATGGAGGCAGATGCAGCGAAGCTGGCTGCTTCTGACACCTGTTTTGTGACGATCGGTCCTCTGACAAAAGAGGCGCTGCTTCAATACGGGATTTCTTCTGAAACCCCAGATACTTATACGATAGACGGAATGCTTGAATTGATGTGCCGTTTATCTGAAAGGAAGTTGAACCAATGATGAAATTTAACAGACACCGCAGACTGCGGACAAGTGCAGGAATGAGAGAATTAGTCAGAGAAACCTTTTTAAGACCATCTGATTTCATTTATCCGATCTTTTTTGTAGAGGGAGAAAATGTCCGAAAAGAAGTCCCTTCAATGCCGGGTGTTTATCACATTTCAGTGGACCTTGTAAAAGAAGAAGTCCAAGAGCTTGTCGACCTAGGCATCAAATCAATTATTGTATTTGGTGTTCCAGATCATAAAGACCATGTGGGCAGTGAGGCGTATCACGATCATGGCATTGTGCAAAGAGCGACGCTTGAGATCAAAAAGCATTTCCCAGAGCTTGTGGTTATTGCAGACACTTGCTTATGCCAATATACAGATCATGGACATTGCGGGATTGTTGAAGATGGTGAAATTTTAAATGATGAATCTCTTCAGCTTTTAGCGAAAACAGCTGTTAGCCAAGCGCGCGCAGGTGCAGATATCATTGCTCCTTCAAATATGATGGATGGATTTGTTGTGGCCATTCGTGAGGCGCTTGATGAAGCTGGCTTTATTCATGTACCTGTCATGTCATATGCTGTGAAATATGCAAGTGCGTTTTACGGTCCGTTTCGTGACGCAGCGCATAGCACACCGCAGTTTGGAGATCGTAAAACATACCAAATGGACCCTGCAAACCGTTTAGAGGCACTAAGAGAAGCGCAGTCTGACGTAGAAGAGGGAGCTGACTTCCTCATTGTGAAACCATCTCTTTCTTATTTAGATATTATGCGTGATGTCAAAAATGAATTTACACTCCCAGTTGTTGCATACAATGTGAGCGGAGAATATGCAATGGTCAAAGCCGCTGCTCAAAATGGGTGGATTTCTGAAAAAGAGCTTGTTCTTGAAATGCTGACAAGCATGAAACGTGCAGGAGCAGAACTCATCATTACGTATCATGCAAAAGATGCAGCAAAATGGCTCTCAGAATAAAGAACGGATAGACAGGAGGACGTTGAAATGGGACGTAGCTATGAAAAATCAAAGCAAGCATTTGAAGAAGCGCAGCATTTAATGCCTGGCGGTGTCAACAGCCCTGTGCGTGCATTTAAATCAGTGAACACAGACCCGATTTTTATGGAGCGAGGCAAAGGCGCCAAAATCTATGATATTGATGGAAATGAATACATCGATTATGTCTTATCATGGGGACCACTTATTTTAGGGCATACGAATGACCGTGTGGTTGAAAGCATTCAGCGAGTGGCAGAAAAGGGGACAAGCTTTGGTGCTTCCACATTAGTTGAAAATGAATTAGCTAAGCTTGTATCAGAGCGGGTACCTTCTATCGAAGTCATTCGTATGGTCAGCTCTGGTACAGAGGCAACTATGAGTGCGCTTCGTCTAGCTCGTGGCTTTACAGGCAGAAATAAAATTGTGAAATTTGAAGGCTGCTATCATGGCCACGGCGATTCCTTGCTCATTAAAGCAGGTTCAGGCGTCGCAACGCTTGGGCTTCCAGATAGCCCAGGTGTACCTGAAGGGACTGCAAGCAATACGATCACAGTGCCTTACAATGATTTAGAAAGCATTCAAGTTGCATTTCAGGAGTTTGGAGACGATATTGCAGGTGTCATTGTCGAGCCGGTTGCAGGAAATATGGGGGTTGTCCCTCCGCAAGACGGTTTCTTACAAGGGCTGAGAGACATCACAGAGCAATACGGAGCTTTACTCATTTTTGATGAGGTCATGACCGGCTTCCGTGTGGACTATCACTGCGCGCAAGGTTATTTTGGCATCACACCTGATCTGACGTGTCTTGGTAAAGTGATTGGTGGCGGCCTCCCGGTTGGCGCTTATGGCGGAAGAGCGGATATTATGAGACAAATTGCGCCAAGCGGTCCAATTTATCAAGCAGGAACGTTATCTGGTAACCCACTTGCGATGACAGCAGGCTTAGAAACCTTAAAACAGCTGACACCTGAGTCTTATGAAGAGTTTAGACGAAAAGGAGACCGGCTGGAAGAAGGCATTTCAAACGCGGCGAAAACACACGGAATTCCATTAACGTTTAACCGTGCGGGTTCGATGATTGGATTCTTCTTTACAAATGAAGAAGTGGTCAATTATGACAAAGCCAAAACAGCTGATCTCGCTTTATTTGCTGAATTTTACAAGGAAATGGCCGACCACGGCATCTTCCTTCCCCCTTCTCAATTCGAAGGACTATTCCTGTCAACAGCTCACACAGATGAAGACATCGAATATACGATTGAGACAGTGGAAAAAGTATTTCAAAAACTACGTCGATAAACGAAAGCTGATATGGAGACATATCGGCTTTTGATCATGACACAAGGCTTGTTTTCAGCCTTGTGTCTTCTTTTCGGCGTGAATTGAAAACCTTTGAAGTCTAGGAAGGTCGAGCACAGGAGCGAATTGATATTCGTGAGCACCTGCGCACAGGACTGACAACGAATGCGAGGGTTTGACTACACGCTGCGCCGATATGGAGACATATCGGCTTTTTTGTGTTGCTGAAAACCAATCATATTTTCACTGCCTCTCACATACATCTGTATTGACATCTAATTTTATTTTGAAGGATTAGATGAAAGGAGGACACCGACTTGTCTCAAAACAATCGATTACAGTTTTCAGTAGAAGAATCAATCTATTTCAAAAGCGGACAGGAAGTCAGTGAGCTGCTGTCTATTTCTCTCGATCCTGACATTCTCGTTCAAGAAGTGAATGATTATGTTTCGATTAGAGGTTCACTCGAGCTAACAGGAGAATACAACATAAATCAAGAGGAGCTATTGGGTGAATTGAGTTCCTATGCATCATACAGAGAAGCTGATGAGGTGAAGGTCAGAGAAGACGGGACGGCGGAGCTTCTGCATCAATTCCCAGTCGATATCACGATTCCTAAAAACAAAATCAGTCATTTAAATGATGTGTTTGTGTTTATTGATGCGTTTGATTACCAGCTGACAGAAAATCGTTTGCTGACCATTCAAGCTGATCTAGCGATTGAGGGTCTTTTAGACGAGGAAACGCCTCAAGCGCCTGTAGAGGAGCCGTATGAATTTGTTCATCGTTCTGAAGAAGAATATGGCGACGTGACCTACGATTATCAGCTGCAGCCAGAAGATGAAGAGCAAGAAGAGCTACAAAACTATGAACGTGAGATTGATGAGGATCAGGCTGTATTACAGCATGACACGCGCACCGAAGAAGAAAAGCAGGAAGAAGAAATTGAGATAGAGCTGGTGAGTAGGGAAGAAGAAACCGAAGAACTGGAAGAATCGGAAGAACGGGAGGAAACGGAGAGCCAAGAAGAAGTGGCGCTTGGTTATCGCTCCTTACCTGAAGCTCAGGTGCAAGAACCACCATTTTTTGAACCGCCTAAGCTCTTAGAAGAAGAGAAACGGGAGGATACATTCTTTGAGGTGGAAGTGAGAAAAGATCCCGAAGCAGCTGAAGAGCTGGAAGAAACGGTTCAGCCGTATCCAGTATTTGAATCACCCGCTTATCACGTGGAAGAGGAAGAGGCGCAAGATGATACGTACCAGCTCGGACGGTTATATGAACGAGAAGCACCAAAAGTATATGAGTCAGCTCAAGAAGAAGAGGAGTTTGAAGAAGACGTGAGAGAAACGTCTGGCAGTGAAAACTCTCTTTATTTAACAAAGCTGTTTGCTAAGCAGGAGGAGGAAGATTTTTCTCGCATGAAAATATGTATAGTTCAGCAAGAAGATACGGTCGATCGTATTTGTGAGAGATATCAGTTGAATGTGCAGCAGCTCCTTCGCACAAACTCATTATCGATGGATGCGGAGCTTGAAGAAGGGCAGATTCTTTATATTCCTGAATATCAAAAAAGCAATGCCTAACAAGAGATGACCGATCAAGAAAATGTGGTGAGTGAACGTGGATGAGATCCAATCTGTCCTATATGAATACGGGCTTGAGGCGGAATACATTGAACCTGTCAGTCCTGCTGTCGTCAAAGTGTATACAAAGCAGGGCGTATTTGCCTTAAAGCGAGTAAAAGCCAGTCGACATATGCAGTTTACAGAGCAAATGCTTGAACTAGAATCAAAGGGCTATCGCTCTTTTGTGCCGATTTATCGGACGAAGAGCGGTTCTTTTTTCTCAAGTCATCGTGAAAGCCAGTACGCATACTATCTCATGCCTTGGCTGACGAATGAAAAGAGAGAAGAGCAGGACGATAAACATGAATATTTATTTCAAGAGATTGCAAGACTTCATAAGCGGACTGAAGTGATGATGGATATCACAGAGCAAGAGATCGAAGCGCACTACACACAAATCAGAACCAAATGGGAAACAGAGAAAGACATGTATGAACGATTCATAGAGCGGGCAGAGCAGACTTGGTATATGTCGCCATTTGAACTGGCTGCTGCGATGTATTTTTCAGAGGCGATGTCTGCCAGCGAATTTGCCCTTGAACGACTAGAAGATTGGCATGAAGAAATGAAAGATAAAGAAACAACTCGTGTTGTGTTAAATCATGGGCAACTGTCGATTCATCACTTTTTGTATAATGATGTGGGTACAGGACATTTCACCAATTTTGAGCGGTCTAAAAAAGCCGCCCCCATTTATGACCTTCTGACCTTTTACTTTCGGACATTCAAAACCTATCCCACGTCTTGTCCTGAATGCACTTCCTTGTTTTATACGTACCAAAAAGGAAATCCTCTTCGGGAGGAAGAGCTTCATTTGTTTCTTAGTTACCTTGCTTATCCGCAAGGTCTGTTTGATACAGTTAAAACCTATGAAGCAGGCGGGCAGGATGAGATGGAAAGCTGCCAACAGCTGTTAAGAGCGTATTGGCAGATGAAAAACTCAGAGCCGACCGTCATGAAAATTCACGAGATTGAGCAGGCTAGACGGCTTGAAGAAGAACAAAGTGCCTCGTCATCAGCGGAATGACGAGGTTATTTTGTGTTCATATTGGCCGGTACATAAGAGCGAGTGTTTAAAACCAATCAAGGTGAAAGGCGCAGGCGAGAAAAATGAGAATACCTAGGATGAGGACGTCAAATGTTGTGGGGAAAATGATCGTACGAAACCCTTGAAATATCGCAATCGGGAGAACGACTTGGGAGGCCACTGCCCGAATTTGTCTCAGCCAGGGGGGAAGTGTGTAAGGATTGATCTTTTTCAAAGCAAACGCCCTCCTTCTTTATTTTGTTATTATCATATGGGCAAAAAGGCAAAGGGTGCTTGCCCAATTTGTATAAAGAAGAAGAAAAGCGGAAAAGATGATTGACGAAAACAAAAGGCATTTAGTAATATAAATAAAAGATGAGTATGTGCTGATGAACGTGATATATCGTAAGCGTGGATCAGGAAGAGTACAAGCAAGACCCTAAAGAGAGGGAGACCATGAGCTGAAAGGTTTCCTAGGATGTACTTGTTTGGAAGGTCGCCTGTGAGCTTAATTTCTTGAATGAACAAGTAGAGAAATTCGGGAGAACCCCGTTATCCTTTAGAGTGTATGGGACACGTCTATGTGTTCCATGAAAAAAGGTGGTACCGCGAAAAAGCTTTTTCGTCCTTTTATAAGGATGAAAAGGCTTTTTTTATGTTTCATCAGCCGAAAAAATGTGGAGGTTACATAAATGGAAACAAATAATCAAGAAATGCCAACAAAGTACGACCCAAATGCGATTGAAAAAGACCGCTATACGTACTGGCTTGAAGGAAAATTCTTTGAAGCACAAAATGACAAAACGAAAGATCCATATACAGTCGTCATTCCTCCACCAAACGTGACAGGAAAACTGCACCTTGGGCATGCGTGGGATTCTACACTTCAAGACATCGTGACACGTATGAAGCGGATGCAGGGCTATGACGTTCTATGGCTTCCAGGAATGGATCATGCCGGTATTGCGACCCAAGCAAAGGTTGAGGCAAAGCTTCGCGAAGAAGGCGTAAGCCGTTATGACCTTGGCCGGGAGAAATTTGTGGAAGAAACGTGGAAATGGAAAGAAGAATATGCGGACTTTATTCGCAGTCAGTGGGCGAAAATGGGACTTGGTCTTGATTACTCACGTGAACGTTTTACATTAGATGAAGGTCTGAATAAAGCGGTACGCCAAGTGTTTGTTCAATTGTATGAAAAAGGGCTTATCTATCGTGGAGAGTACATCATTAACTGGGATCCAGCGACGAAAACGGCACTTTCTGATATTGAAGTCATTTATAAAGATGTTCAAGGCGCGTTTTATCACTTAAGATACCCACTTTCAGATGGCACGGGTTCAATTGAAATTGCGACGACAAGACCTGAAACAATGCTCGGAGATACAGCCGTTGCCGTGCACCCTGATGACGAACGTTATCAGCATTTGATTGGAAAAACGGTGGTCTTGCCAATTACAGGACGCGAGATTCCAATCGTTGCTGATGACTATGTCGATATGGAATTTGGCTCAGGAGCTGTGAAAATTACACCTGCTCATGACCCGAATGACTTTGAGCTTGGAAATCGCCATGATCTAGAGCGTATTCTTGTCATGAATGAAGATGGCACAATGAATGCAAATGCACTGCAATACAAAGGAATGGACCGCTTTGAATGCCGTAAACAGCTTGTTAAAGATTTGCAAGAAGAGGGTATTTTGTTCAAAATTGAGGACCATATGCATTCAGTTGGTCATAGTGAGCGAAGCGGAGCTGTCGTTGAACCTTATTTATCTACTCAATGGTTTGTAAAAATGCAGCCGCTGGCAGACGAAGCCATCAACCTTCAAAATGGGGACGACCAAGTTCAATTTGTTCCAGACCGCTTTGAAAAGACGTATTTACACTGGATGGAAAATATCCGTGACTGGTGTATTTCTCGTCAGCTATGGTGGGGACACCGCATACCAGCTTGGTATCATAAAGAAACGAAAGAAGTATATGTTGGACTGGAAGCACCAGAAGATTTAGAGAACTGGGAACAGGATAACGATGTGCTTGATACATGGTTTAGTTCAGCGCTTTGGCCTTTCTCTACAATGGGCTGGCCGGATGCAGATAGTGAAGACTTCAAGCGCTACTATCCAACAAACCTGCTTGTTACAGGCTATGACATCATTTTCTTCTGGGTCTCTCGCATGATCTTCCAAGGTCTTGAATTCACAGGAGAAAAACCGTTTAAAGACGTTCTGATTCATGGGCTGATCCGTGACGAGCAAGGACGGAAAATGAGTAAGTCGCTAGGTAACGGAATTGATCCAATGGAGGTCATCGACAAGTACGGTGCAGATTCATTAAGATATTTCTTAGCAACTGGAAGCTCACCAGGTCAGGATCTTCGCTTTAGCTTTGAAAAGGTTGAATCCACTTGGAACTTTGCGAACAAAATTTGGAACGCATCACGTTTTGCTTTAATGAACATGGATGGCTTAACGTATGATGAGCTTGATTTAACTGGAGAAAAATCAGTTGCTGACCAATGGATTTTAACTCGCTTAAATGAAACGATTGAAAGTGTCACACAGCTAGCTGACAAGTATGAATTTGGTGAAGTGGGCAGACATTTATACAACTTCATTTGGGATGATTTCTGTGATTGGTACATTGAGATGGCGAAGCTTCCGCTTTATGGAGAAGATGAAGCAGCGAAGAAAACGACTCGTTCGATCCTTGCGTACGTATTAGATCAGACGATGAGACTTCTTCATCCGTTCATGCCATTCTTAACAGAAGAAATCTGGCAGCATCTTCCGCACGAAGGTGAATCGATTACTGTAGCGTCTTGGCCTAAGGTGAAACCGGAGCTTTCAAACGAACAAGCGTCTGCTGATATGAAACTGCTTGTGGAACTCATCCGCTCTGTTCGTAACATCCGCAGTGAAGTGAATACGCCAATGAGCAAACAGGTGGAGCTTTACATTAAAGCTTCTACATCTGATGTGCAGGAACGCTTAGAGAAAAACCGTTCATATATTGAACGCTTTACGAACCCAAGTGTACTTGAAATTGGTACAGATGTTCCAGCTAGTGATAAAGCGATGACGGCTGTTATTTCTGGAGCAGAGCTCATTCTGCCGCTTGAAGGCTTAATCAACTTAGATGAGGAAATCGCTCGTCTGCAAAAAGAACTTGATAAGCTGACAAAAGAAGTAGAGCGCGTCCAGAAAAAGCTTGGCAACGAAGGCTTTATGAAAAAAGCGCCTGAAAGTGTCGTAGAAGAAGAGCGTGCGAAAGAACGTGACTATGTCGCAAAACGCGAAGCTGTTCAAAAGCGTATTGAAGAGCTGAAAGCATAAGGTTGAAAAGACGGCTCCTAACAAAATGGAGTCGTCTTTTTTGAAAATTTCGGATGAAATGAGAGATGACATTGTTTACAACCTATCATGAAGCCATTGAGTGGATTCACAGTAGACTGGCCTTTGGTGTAAAACCGGGTCTTGAAAGAATGAAGTGGCTGATGAACAAACTAAGCCATCCGGAACAACGCATAAAAGCGGTACATGTTGCAGGTACAAATGGAAAAGGTTCAACGATTGCGTTTACTCGTTCCGTTTTACAGGTAGCAGGCTATTCAGTCGGCACCTTCACCTCCCCGTTTATTTTAACGTTCAATGAACGAATCAGCGTGAACGGAGCACCTATACAGGATGAAGAATGGCTGAGTTTGGTGAATAAAATCAAGCCTTTTGTTGATGAGTTAGATCAAACAGAGCTTGGCGCAGCAACAGAGTTTGAAATCATTACCGCATGTGCGTTTGCTTATTTTGCCGATGTGCAGCAAGTAGACTTTGTCCTATTAGAGACAGGACTTGGTGGAAGACTTGATTCAACAAATGTTGCCGTACCTATCTTAACAGCGATTACGTCGATTGGTCATGATCATATGGCGATTCTAGGTGACACACTTGAACAAATTGCATCTGAAAAAGCGGGCATTATCAAAGAGGGTATTCCGATGATCACCGCAGTTCATCAACCGGAAGCACTTGCGGTCATTCAAAACATCGCAAAAGAAACGAAGGCGGAATGCATTTCATTACAGGATACTTGTACCTTCAGTCATCAGCAGCCAACAGAAACAGGAGAACGATTTACGTTAAGTACATCAAAAAGGCAGTATCCGGAGCTTGAAACAGGGTTAATCGGAACGCATCAACAGCAAAATGCTTCCCATGCTGTTCTACTCATTGAATGGCTGGAGCAAGAAGGCTATATTAGCGTGACAGAAGAGCAGGTATATGAAGGTATTCGGCATGCTGTTTGGGCTGGGCGATTTGAAAAAGTCAAAGATCATCCACCAGTGTATATAGACGGCGCTCATAATGAAGAAGGAATCGACCGTTTAATTGAAACCGTGCAAGCCCATTTTTCTAGTAAACAAGTACATGTCTGTTTTAGTGCTTTAAAAGATAAGCCGTACAAGCAAATGATTCAAAAGCTTGAAGCAGTTAGTTCCTCTATCCATTTTGTTTCATTTGATTTTCCAAGAGCTGAATCAGCGGAAAAGCTTTATGCGTGCAGTCAGTTAGAGGCAAAATCGTATGATGATGACCCTCGTACAGTGCTTGAGTTCATTCAGAAAAAAAGTGATGATCCTTCAGCGGTGATCCTTGTGACGGGCTCTCTTTATTTTATTTCAGATATACGAAATCGTATGATCGGGTAACGAAAAGACGCAAATGGCTTTGATGCCTTCTGCGTCTTTTTCTTTTTATATGTAGAAGAGGGGGAAAATCATATTTTCACTAGATGCTTTAGTGGGTAGGGTCATGGTAAAATCCAGTCTATCTTATTACCGGAAGGAGCACCACATATGATTGAGATTTTTCTGTTTCTTGCAGGCATCACGATGGGGTCGTTCTTTCATCTTGTTGGCGAAAGACTGCCAGTGAAGCGATCTATTCTCTTCCCTCGATCTCACTGCACAGCCTGTAAACAGCCGCTATCCCTGCACGAGATGGTTCCGCTCGTTTCTTATGCTGTATGGAGAGGGTCTTGTAAACATTGCGGCATTCGGCTGTCTAGGCTATATCCAATGGTTGAGGTGCTGACAGGCGGTCTTTTTTTGTTCATTTATAGGATCGCTGGTTTTTCGTTTGAAGGTCTTTTTCTTGTGATTCTTTGTAGTTTATTCGTGATTGCTGTCGTGAGTGATCTTCTCTATATGAGGGTACCGAACGAGCTGTTTCTCTTCTTTTTCCCTCTTTTCGTCATATACCGCACGCTGGAACCGCTTCTTATTTGGTGGGAAGGGGCGGCTTCTCTGATTTTTTGCATTCTTTTGTTTTCTAGTTTAGATTATTTTAAGCCGAATAGTATGGGCGGAGCTGATATGAAGCTATTCAGTATGCTTGCGTTTTGCTTTGGCTTCAAGCCGTTCCTTCTCATGCTTTTTCTCTCATGTATCGCTGGAATGGTTTATGCAAGGGTCTTTTCCTTTCGAGTAAACGAGCCATTCCCTTTTGTTCCTTCGATTACTATTTCTTTTTTGCTGTATCTCTGTGGTGCTCCTGTCTTGTTTTTATTTGGCTAGTCGAAGGGGTGAAAAAATTGGCGAACACTTTTTTGCCCTGCCGACAAAAGTCTTGTTCTTTTTTTTTACTGCTATGGTAAAGTGTGAAACAGAAAGAAGGACGGGTTAAATTCGCGCTGATTCATTGGACAGAAAGGTCTTTCTTACAAACATGTCAGAAAGCGGGGAATGACAGTGAAAAAGAGGCAGGCAAAAAAACAAGGGCTAAAGGTCAATATTAATGGCAAGGAAGAAATGGTACATGAAGATGATCATCAGCCGCCAAAACAGCAAGAGGATCAAGTGACGTTTTCGAATTGGGAGGAAAAGAGACATTCGGAACAGGAGACAGCGGCTTCTCAGGAAGATTCGTCTAAACCGAAAGAAGAAGATTTTCAGTGGGATGATGCTGCTGATCATATTTATCATTCTGATCCAAAAGTCGTCACACCTTATCAAAAGAAAAAAAGCTCCTTTGATCAGAAGTTCGGTAAAAATCGCGGTCCCTTCAAGAGAGTGATGACAACGATTGTGTTTGCGGTCGTTCTTGGGACAGGCCTTGGGGTGTTTGCGCTTAGTTTAAGTCAAGATGGTACACCAAATCCTTCAGGTGGAGATATCAGTGTCTCGGCATCTGGTTCTGAAAATCAATCATCGATGAAAGCTGGCGGGGATGCGCCGAATGCAGGTACTACAGATGAATCAAAAGAGAACAAAGATGAAAAAAGTGCCTCTGGCAGTTTATCAACCTTTGTTGTACAGGCTGGGAAATTCTCTTCTGAAAAAGGAGCAGATGACTTAGTTGGCAGTTTAAAAGATGCAGGGTATGCAGGGAAAAAGATTTCCATGGATGATGGATATTATGTCATTGCCGGGCTTGCGACAGAGCAGGGGATGACAAGCGCTGTAGGGAAGAAATTGATTGATCAGCACTTTGAGGCGTGGGGAGGAAAGGAGCTCTCATTTCAAGTACCGGATGAGCTGACTAGTTTAATAGAAAAGGCATCTGTATTATCATCCAAAGTAATTGCAGGTGATGAAGTGGATCAAAAGGAAGTCACGCAGCTGATTTCTGAGCTTGAAAGTGCCAAAACAGAGGATGCACCGGCTAAAAGCAGTTTGCTGAAAGCTGTGCAGCTATTAAATGACCCAACCGCTGAAAACGGCTGGAAATCTCAGCAAGCATTGCTTGATCAATTAAATACGTAAAATCATTTTTTAAGAAACGAAACTAGTCAAAAAATGACTAGTTTTTTTCTTTTGCATCCAACATAATGATGAAGGTACATGAAAAATGAATTTTCATAAATTGTCGGTAAGATGTACATTTGCTAGGATGAATGGGTATCTTACTTCTTAGGCTAAACCCTGAAAGGATGAACAAACATGAACCAATTGATTCTCGCATCGCAATCACCTAGAAGAAAAGAATTGCTTGATCTAGCAGGGTTTTCTTATGACATTCAAGCAAGTCATTTAAAAGAAGAAATAAATCGAAACCTTTCCCCTGCTGAGAACGTCCAATGGTTGGCAGAACAAAAAGCAAATGATATTCAAAGATTAAATCCCAAAGCTGTGGTCATTGGTGCAGATACAATTGTTGCAATTGACGGCAAATGTCTTGGGAAACCAAAAGATAAGAAAGAAGCGGCTTTTATGCTTCAATTATTATCAGGAAAGACACATCAAGTCTTGACGGGTGTCACGGTTCAGTCAGAGAATAGAAAAGAAACATTTTATGAACAGACAGAAGTGACATTTTGGACGCTGACTCAAAATGAAATAGACCGCTATATTGATACGGGTGAACCCCTTGATAAAGCGGGAAGCTATGGCATTCAAGGGAAAGGCGCACTGTTTGTTCAAAAAATAGATGGTGATTATTTTTCCGTTGTCGGTCTACCTATTGCGAAAATAGTCAGAGTGCTTGAAACCTTTGGAATCACCCCTTTTTGAAGACAGGAAGGAATTCTAAAAGGAGTGGTCACCCTGAATGATTTCCCTATGCTGCTAAAGCATCTCCCTCATGATGAAAAACCGAGAGAACGATTTATCAAATACGGGCCCAGCAGTTTGTCAAATCATGAACTTGTTGCGATCCTTCTAAGAACAGGCACAAAAAAAGAATCAGTTCTCCAAATTTCTGCAAGACTTCTGCAAACATTTGGCGGTCTTCGCTCTGTAAAAGAAGCCTCAATTGAAGAAATGTCGAAGATTCGAGGAGTTGGAAAGGCGAAGGCGATTTCTCTTTTAGCTGCTTTAGAACTCGGCACTAGATTACACCATCAAACGACGGATAACCGCTATGTGATCCGCACACCAGAAGACGGAGCGAATTTTGTGATGGAAGATATGAGGTTTTTACAACAGGAGAATTTTGTTTGTTTATATCTGAATACTAAAAATCAAGTTCTTCATAAACATACTGTGTTTATTGGAAGTCTGAACTCATCCATCGTTCACCCGCGTGAAATTTTCAAAGAGGCCTTTAAACGTTCGGCCGCTTCATTTATATGTGTGCACAACCATCCATCTGGAGATCCGACGCCCAGCAGGGAAGATATTGAAGTTACACAACGACTTTTAGAATGTGGAAAGCTGATTGGAATACAGCTGCTTGATCATCTGGTCATAGGTGATCAAAAATTTGTGAGTTTGAAGGAAAAAGGGTATTTGTAACACTTTTTTTTTCAATGTTTTACGATATAATAGAGTTTATGAGTTTTTCCCTAAAGGGAATTTTGGTTTAAGAAAGGAAGATACATACATATGTTTGGAATTGGTACAAAAGACCTTGGAATAGATCTTGGAACAGCGAATACGCTTGTTTTTATTAAAGGGAAAGGCATTGTTGTAAGAGAACCTTCGGTCGTAGCTTTGGAAACTGATACGAAGTCTATAGTGGCGGTTGGAAATGACGCGAGAAACATGATTGGCCGTACACCTGGTAATATTGTGGCACTTCGCCCAATGAAAGACGGAGTTATTGCAGATTACGAGACGACAGCAACAATGATGAAATATTACATTAATCAAGCATTAAAAGGCAAAGGGCTTTTTGCTCGTAAACCTTACGTGATGGTATGTGTACCATCTGGTATTACAGCTGTAGAAGAGCGTGCAGTTATTGATGCAACAAGACAAGCTGGTGCACGTGACGCATACCCGATTGAAGAGCCATTTGCTGCGGCGATTGGTGCTAACCTGCCTGTATGGGAGCCAACAGGAAGTATGGTTGTTGACATTGGCGGCGGTACAACAGAGGTAGCCATTATTTCTCTTGGCGGTATTGTGACATCACAATCAATCCGCGTGGCAGGAGATGAAATGGATGATGCGATCAGTAGCTACATCCGTAAAACGTATAATCTGATGATCGGTGATCGTACGTCAGAAGCTATTAAAATGGAAATCGGTTCTGCGCAGCCTGATGTACATGATGAAATGGATATTCGGGGCCGTGACCTTTTAACTGGTCTGCCAAAAACAATCTCGATTACAGCAGATGAGATTGCAAAAGCGCTTCGCGATACAGTGGAAACAATTGTTGATGCGGTGAAAATGACACTTGAAAAAACTCCGCCTGAGCTGGCAGCAGATATTATGGACCGTGGAATCGTCTTAACTGGCGGCGGTGCATTGCTTCGTAATCTTGACAAAGTCATTAGTGATGAAACGAAGATGCCAGTCATTATTGCTGAAGACCCGCTTGACTGTGTGGCAATCGGAACAGGAAAAGCACTAGAGCATATTCATTTGTTCAAAGGAAAATCAAAAGATAATCGATAATCGGGCGTAAATAAAGAGGTGTAAGACATGCCGCAGTTTTTTATGAATAAAAGATTAATGTTGCTCCTTGTCTGTGTCATCGTACTGGTGGCCATGATTGGTTTTTCAGTGAAAAGCGGCAGAGGTGCTTCATGGCCGGAAAAATTAGTGGGGGATACGACAGGCTTTTTTCAAGGTGTCTTTCATAAACCATCACAATTTATCGCCGGTATTTATGGGAACGTACAAGATTTAAAGAACACATACGATGAAAACGAACGTCTTCGAAAAAAACTTGATGGACAAACCCAATATGAGGCGAAGCTTCAAGAACTAGAAGATGAGAACAAAAAGCTTCGCAAGCAGCTCGGTTATGTGAACTCTATTCGTGATTATACGCCAATTCTATCAACGGTTATCGCTAGAAACCCGTCCCTTTGGGATAGCTTTGTCATGATTGATAAAGGGAAAAAACAAGGCGTTGACAAAGATATGGCGGTCACAAATGAGAGTGGTGCGTTAATTGGGAAAATTGAAAGTGATAAGCTCAACAATTTTACTTCGACTGTAAGGTTGCTAAGCTCTACTGACCAAAATAATAGAATTTCAACGAAAATTTTTGCGAAAAAG
Source organism: Bacillus sp. FSL M8-0266 (assembly GCF_038613425.1). Classification (NCBI taxonomy): domain Bacteria; kingdom Bacillati; phylum Bacillota; class Bacilli; order Caryophanales; family Bacillaceae; genus Bacillus; species Bacillus sp. FSL M8-0266. The sequence goes on along the minus strand of NZ_CP152015.1, from coordinate 2,521,917 downwards.
GGCAAAGAAGAACTCAACGGAATTATTAACGGCTACGACAGTAAGAAAAAAATGCTGACAATGAATATTCTGAAATCTGATGCAGATGGAGATGTCAAAAAAGGAGATCTTGTTGAAACATCTGGAGCAGGGGGCGTATTCCCTCAAGGCTTGACGATTGGTAAGGTGAGTGAAATCGAGCCAGATCATTACGGCCTGACAAAAATCATTTATGTAGAACCAGCGGCTGAACTCAACAATTTAGACCGCGTGATTGTGGTGAACCGCAGCTCAAGTACGGCAGATGCATCTGAATTGACGAAGGAGGAAGGCTCGTGAGACGTGTCCTTCTTGCTTTCGTCATGTTGTTTATCTTCGTATTTGACAGTATTTTTGTCGATCTAGTGAAGCTCCCATTTGTTTCAGACAATCAAATTTTAGCTCCTCATTTCATCTTACTCGCACTTGTATTTATGACGGCTTTTGTGAATCAAAAATATGGTGTGATTTTCGGTTTTATCTTTGGACTTTTATATGATATTTCGTATACAGGCATACTTGGTGTTCATATGTTTGGCTTTGGAGCGCTCTGCTATTTGCTAGCGAAAGCCTTTAAAGTTTTGCAAACGAATATGTTAGTGGTCGTCTTTCTGTCGATTATTGCTGTTTCCGTGATGGAGTTTTATGTATACGGCGTTCAAGCGACAATTCAACCAGGTATTATGCCGTTTAATACGTATGTCATCGAACGCTTTATTCCAACGATTCTTTTAAATACTGCTGCGTCTCTCATACTTGTTGTGCCGCTTAGGCTCTTTTTCATCAATATGAAACAAGGACTGATCGACGAATAAAAGCAGGAGTTTGTCCAAATACGGCGAAATGAGTATGTTGTTGAGGTGAGCATCTTGAAAACTCAAAAACAGCAATATGTGACGATAAAAGGTACAAAAAACGGATTAACATTACAGTTAAATGATGACTGTTCGTTTGATGACCTTCTTTCTGGCTTGCGAGAGGTTCTTTTACTTGAGCAATATACAGATGGAAGGGAAGGTCATAAGGTTAATGTGCATATTAAGCTTGGTTTTCGGTATTTAACAGAGGATCAGGAAATGCGTTTGACTGAAGCAGTCTCTGAAAATGAACATCTCGTCATTCACTCTATTGAAAGTGACGTCATGTCAACTGAAGAGGCGAGACGATTAAAAGCAGAGGCCGAAATTACCTCTGTAGCCAAAATTGTGCGCTCTGGACAGGTACTGTATGTTGAAGGAGATCTCTTATTAATAGGAGATGTCAATCCTGGCGGAACGATTCGTGCAGGGGGGAATATTTTTGTGCTCGGCGCTTTAAAAGGCGTGGCACATGCTGGATGTAATGGGAATAAACAAGCTGTCATTGCGGCATCTCGTATGATTCCAACACAGCTTCGCATCGCACAAGTGTTTAACCGTGCACCAGATCAAAAAGAAGATGGAAATGAAATGGAATGTGCTTATTTAGATATAGATGGCAACATGATCATTGAACGCCTGCAGCAATTGGCTCATATAAGACCTAATCTGACAAGGCTTGAGGGAGGAATGTGAAATTGGGCGAGGCTATTGTGATTACCTCAGGAAAAGGCGGCGTTGGCAAAACAACAACATCTGCAAACTTAGGCACAGCACTAGCAATTCAAGGGAAAAAGGTGTGTCTAGTTGATACCGATATTGGCCTTCGGAATTTAGATGTCGTGATGGGGCTTGAGAACCGCATTATTTATGATCTAGTCGACGTAGTAGAAGGAAGATGTAAAATTCACCAAGCGCTTGTAAAAGATAAGCGTTTCGAGGATCTTTTGTATCTTTTACCCGCTGCTCAAACAAGCGATAAAACGGCTGTAGAACCAGAGCAGATCAAAGAATTAATTCAATCATTGAAACAAGACTTTGATTATGTCGTCATTGATTGCCCTGCTGGAATTGAGCAAGGCTTTAAAAATGCTGTATCTGGTGCAGATAAGGCAATTGTCGTGACGACGCCTGAGATCTCAGCTGTGAGAGATGCCGACCGTATCATCGGCTTGTTAGAACAAGAAGATATCGAACCACCTCGTTTGATAGTCAACCGTATTCGTACACACATGGCGAAAAGTGGCGATTCAATGGATGTGGATGAAGTTGTCCATCACTTATCGATTGATCTTCTTGGCATTGTCGCTGATGATGACGACGTGATTAAGGCTTCAAACAATGGTGAACCGATTGTCATGGATGCTAAAAATAAAGTCTCGATTGCATATCGTAATATCGCCCGCCGCGTACTAGGCGAATCTGTTCCACTTCAATCATTTGAAGATGAAAACAAAGGAATGTTTGCTAAGCTGAAAGCATTTTTTGGTGTAAGAGCTTAATAAGCATTCAGGTAAGATGAGACCGATTCGATCAGAATCGGTTTCAGCGTGTAGACAAACCCTCGCATTCGTTGTCAGGTCTGCGCGCTGGTGCTCACGAATGTTCAATTCGCTCTGCGCCAGTGCTCGCCCTTCCTAGACTTCAAAGGTTTTCTATCACGCTGAAAAGAAGACAAAGTGCTAAAATAAACATCATTTTAGCACTTTGTCAACAATCTAAGACCGATTCGATCAGAATCGGTCTTTTTGTTGCATATCAGATGAGGTCGCCACATAAAATGTACAAACTGTTTGTATGTAAAGGGTGATCTCATGAAAAGAGTGGACGAGTACCGAAAGAAAATCGCGCAGCGCCGCAAAACGAAGCAGTCAGCTGCTCCATCTAAGAAGACGACTTTTAAGAAAAAAGAAGATATCCCTCCATGGGTCATGCTGACAGAGGAAGAAAAGCATTCAGGGTCGTCTTCCTTTGAATCGTCGTCTCATCAGCCGAAGAAATATCAGCATCCGCTATTTAACCCCAATGCCTTTGTGCTGAAGTGTTTATTATCTGCATCCCTTGTCTTGATTGCAGCCATTTCATTTAAAGGTCAGGCAGGGCCGTTTCAGCAGCTGAAGCCGATCATTACGCAGACCTTTGAGCAAGATTTTCAATTTGCTGCTGCCAATCGCTGGTTTGAGAAAACAGTTGGAAACCCCCTTGCCTTTTTAACAGACAAAAAGGAAGACCAAAAAGATGTACAAGCGAACCAAGAACTGGCCGTACCTGCTTCTGGAAAAGTGCAGGAATCCTTTACGCAAAATGGAGCAGGTGTCAAAGTCGAAACATCGGCTGAAGCGATTGACAGTATGAAGGAAGGCTATGTAGTAGAAGTGAAAAAGAAAAGTGACACAGGGCTGACAGTGGTCGTGCAGCATGCGGATAACAGCTATAGCTGGTACGGTCAATTAAAGGAAGCCAATGTGGCTTTATACGATTTTGTCGATAAGGGTGAGAAAATTGGCCAGATCTCACTTGATGATCAAGGAAAGGGCACATATTACTTTGCCATTAAGCAAAATGAACAGTTTATCGATCCTATTCAGGTGATGACCTTTGAATAGATGGCTGATCATGCTGACGAAAATTCACATTCATCCGCTGCTGTGGATTGTAATGGCGTTTGCGATTCTCTCTGGTCAAATCAAGCCGCTGCTTTGTCTGCTCATTATCGTCTTTGTCCATGAGCTTGGACATGCAGCGGCTGCTTGCTATTATTATTGGCGCATTCGGCGGATTTTTCTACTCCCGTTTGGCGGAGCGGTAGAAGTAGAAGAGCATGGGAACCGCCCGCTAAAGGAAGAGCTGGCGGTCATTTTATGTGGGCCGCTCCAGCATGTACCGCTCCAGCTTATGGCATGGTTTTTCATGGAAGCTTCTTTTATTTCACACGACATTTTTACGATGTTCACTTTTTATAATATGGCGATTTTCCTTGTGAATCTTTTGCCGATTTGGCCGCTAGATGGCGGAAAATTATTCTTTTTGCTCTTATCAGCATATTACCCGTTCCAACGTGCACATGCCCTTGCCATAAAAGGCTCCCTTGTCTTTTTCATTCTATTGACAGGCGGATTACTTTTGTTTGCGCCGCTTCAATTTAACGGCTGGGTGCTGCTTACCTTTTTAGCCTATTCACTCGTGATGGAGCACCGGCAGCGGCATTATGTCAGGGTTCGTTTTTTACTAGAACGCTATTACGGTAAAAAAGAGCAAAAGGTAGAAAAGCTGATTCCGCTGAGAGCGAGCGCTGAGGAAAAAGTATATGAAGTAATGGCGCGATTCCAAAGAGGCTGTAAGCATCCGATTATTATTGAAAGAGATGGAGTGAAAATGAGCCAGCTTGACGAAAATGAACTGCTTCATGCGTATTTTTCAGATCGAAGAACCACCTCCTCAATGGAAGAGCTTCTTTTGCCGTACTAGTGATGAAAATACGTTGACATTCTGCGTCTAATTTGATATATTTTTTAATGTTATGGATATGTAGCACCCGTGCTACAACCGCGCGAAGCAGGTGTAAAGAGCCTAAGGCCCCCTGTATTCGGCGAGTCTGAGTTTATTAGGAGGTGCAGAGATGTACGCAATTATCGAAACTGGTGGTAAACAAGTAAAAGTTGAAGAAGGTCAAACTGTTTATGTTGAAAAACTAGCTGCTGAAGCAGGTGAAACAGTAACTTTTGAAAACGTATTGTTTGTCGGCGGAGACACTGTCAAAGTGGGTAACCCTTCAGTTGCTGGAGCAACAGTAACGGCTAAAGTTGAAAAACAAGGTCGCGGTAAGAAAATTACTGTGTTCAAGTACAAACCGAAGAAAAACAACCACAAGAAACAAGGTCATCGTCAACCTTACACTAAAGTTGTTATCGAAAAAATCAACGCTTAAGGCGTGTGAGTGATATGATCAAAGCAACCATTACTCGGTCGGCAGCAGATGAAAGCATTACGTCTTTTCAGATGACTGGACATGCCGAGTTTGCTGAAAAAGGTCAGGATCTCGTTTGTGCAGGAGTATCTGCTGTTGTTTTCGGCTCAGTCAATTCAATTATTGCACTGGCAGGATTGGACCCTCTGCTCGATATTGGTGACGAAGGCGGCTATTTCTCTTTTGAATTGCCAGCTGATACAGATCCAGTATCCTTTGAAAAAGCCCAGCTGCTTTTAGAAGGCATGGTCGTTTCCTTAGAAACAATCGAACGAGATTATCACGATTATGTGAGAATATCTACAAAAAAATAGGAGGTGAACTTCATGCTTAGATTAGATCTTCAATTTTTCGCATCTAAAAAAGGGGTAGGTTCTACAAAGAACGGACGTGACTCTGAGTCTAAACGTTTAGGCGCTAAACGTGCTGATGGTCAATTCGTAACTGGTGGTTCTATCCTTTATCGTCAACGTGGAACGAAAATCTATCCAGGTGAAAACGTTGGACGCGGAGGCGACGACACTCTTTTCGCTAAAATCGACGGAACAGTTAAATTCGAACGTTTCGGTCGTGACCGTAAAAAAGTGAGCGTATATCCTGCGGCACAATAATTGCTAAAAACTCCGGTCATTGACTGGAGTTTTTTTCACTTTTTACAAGTAGTATCGAAGATGAAAAAGAGATGCACTCCATCAATATCAAAGAACGTTTGCTGACTTTGCCTCATTTTCTCCTATAGATCAGAAAAAACAACCTTTCCTCACATAACTAGTGTTTTTCTATGCTGTCTTCTCTGTTATAATTCAGGGAGACATAGTGATGATAAGACTCCTAAAAGAGAGACCAAACGATTGGGAGTGCGATAATGGAAGAGATATCAAGTAAACAAAACGAAAAATTAACTCACGTTGCATTAACAAATGAATTGATCTATCTGCTCAGTCGTTCAAGACATGACTGGATGAATAAATTGCAGCTGATCAAGGGCAACTTGACATTAGAAAAATATGACCGTGTGTTTGAAATTATAGAAGAAATGGTCATTGAAGCACAGCATGAATCCAAACTCTCAAATTTAAAAATTCCCCAATTGGCCTATTACTTTCTAACATTTAATTGGGAGTCGCATTTTATCACCTTAGAATACGAAGTGCTTGGTGAAACCCGAGACTTATCAGCATATGAATCGCAGCTGCTAACGGTATCACAGGAGTTGTTTTCGATATTCGATCAATCAGTTTGCCAAAAAACTGAAAATCATTTAACGGTCACGTTCCAAACAGATCATGAAGAGAATGATGTGGTCTTATATTTTGATTTCAAAGGAAAATTAACAAGTTTGGATGCGTTAAATGCGTTTCATGACGCAAACTATCCATGTATGAGTGTAGTTCAATTTCATGTGACAAGTCATGAGTCCATGATCGAGCTTTGTTTGAGGCAAGAATGAGATATGTGATGCAGAGAAACGGAGGAAGTTATGTTTGTAGATCAGGTTAAAGTGTATGTTAAAGGCGGTGACGGCGGAAACGGTATGGTGGCGTTTCGTCGTGAAAAATATGTGCCAAAAGGTGGACCGGCTGGCGGCGATGGTGGAAATGGTGCAGATGTTGTATTTGAAGTAGACGAGGGACTTAGAACATTGATGGACTTTCGTTACAAACGCCATTTTAAGGCGGATCGCGGCGAGCACGGAATGAGTAAAAACCAGCATGGTCGAAATGCGGAAGAAATGATTGTCAAAGTTCCGCCCGGTACAGTTGTGACGGATGCAGAGACGGAACAAGTACTCGCAGACTTAACAGAGCATGGACAGCGGGCAGTCATTGCAAAAGGCGGACGAGGCGGACGAGGAAATTCACGTTTTGCAACACCGGCAAACCCTGCGCCACAGCTTTCTGAAAATGGCGAGCCAGGTAAAGAGCGTGACGTCATCTTAGAATTAAAAGTACTTGCAGATGTTGGGCTTGTTGGTTTCCCAAGTGTCGGGAAGTCAACGCTGCTTTCAATTGTCTCTTCTGCGAAACCGAAAATTGCGGATTATCATTTCACTACGCTTGTGCCGAACCTAGGAGTTGTCGAAACAGATGATAACCGAAGCTTCGTCATGGCGGATCTGCCAGGACTGATCGAAGGCGCGCACGAAGGCGTTGGCTTAGGTCATCAATTTTTACGCCACATTGAGCGGACACGTGTCATTGTCCATGTGATTGATATGTCAGCACTTGAAGGACGTGACCCGTACGAAGATTATGTGACGATTAATGAAGAGCTTGAGCAATACAATATGAGATTGACTGAGCGTCCACAAATCATTGTAGCGAACAAAATGGACATGCCAGATGCAGCTGACAATCTAGCGGCATTTAAAGAAAAATTAACGGATGACTATAAAGTGTTTCCAATTAGTGCGATCACAAGAGAAGGGCTTCGTGAGCTTTTATTTGAAATCGCCAATCAGCTTGAAACAACACCGGAATTCCCGCTTTATAATGAAGAGGAACTGTCTGATAACCGCGTGATGTACAGGTTTGATGAGGGAGATGCACCATTTGAGATCACAAGAGATCCTGATGGTACATTTGTCATAACGGGTAAAGCACTTGAGCGACTGTTTAAGATGACAGATTTCTCAAGAGATGAGTCCGTGAAACGATTCTCTAGACAACTGCGCGGAATGGGCGTCGATGATGCCTTACGTGAGCGTGGTGCACAAGACGGCGACATCATTCGTCTGCTTGAATTTGAATTTGAATTTATTGATTGATCAAAAGGAGGGTCCAGTCCATGGGCTCTCCCGTTTTTAAAAGGGGAGAAAACAGGTGAAAGAAGAAACGTTCTATTTAGTAAGAGAGGATGTCCTTCCAGATGCGATGCGAAAAACGCTTGAAGTTAAAAAGCTTCTCGATCGCAAAAAAGCGGATTCAGTTGCTGATGCTGTTCAACAAGCGGATTTAAGTCGCAGTGCTTTTTATAAATACAGAGATGCTGTTTTTCCATTTTATACGATGGTGAAAGAGCAGATCATCACATTGTTTTTCCACCTTGAGGATCGGTCTGGGGCTCTGTCAAGACTGCTTCAAATTGTGGCTGACTCTGGCTGTAATGTGTTATCCATTCACCAAACGATTCCGCTGCAAGGAAGAGCAAATGTCACCCTATCCATTAGCACGGCTGGTATGGCAGATGATATCAATACAGTCATGAATCAATTAAGAAAACTTGAATTTGTCGAAAAAGTTGAAATTCTAGGTTCTGGGGCGTAAAAGGAGAGATCATAGCAGATGAAGCAATTAACTGTAGGTTATTTTGGACCAGAGGCAACATTTACTCATTTGGCCGTATGCTCTTGCTTTCCAGCAGATGCAGTGCAGCGTGCCTATGCAACGATTCCGCAATGTATGGATGCTGTGTCAAAAGGCGAAGTCGATTTGGCGGTCGTTCCACTTGAAAATGCACTCGAAGGATCTGTGAACTTAACGATTGATTATTTAATTCATGAAGAAGCGCTGTCCATTGTTGGTGAAATGACAGCACCGATTCGGCAGCATTTGCTTGTCCACCCATCAAGAGCGGAAAGCTGGGAGACATTAGATGTGATCCAATCACATCCGCACGCGATTGCCCAGTGTCATCAATTTCTGAAAAAGCAGTACCCGGATATTCCGCATCGTCCAGTTGAATCAACAGGTTATGCAGCGAAATATATCAGTGAGCATCCGGATGAGGCTGCTGGGGCCATTGCGAATGAAATTGCCGCACAAACGTATGGTTTAACGATTGCAAAAAAAGACATTCATGATTATCCGCACAATCATACACGCTTTGTTATTTTACATAAAGATCCTAAAGCATCGTTCCCAATGAATGCAGGGTTCTCATCGAAGCCAAAAACGACCATTGTCGTCAGTCTGCCAAAGGATGACCAATCAGGTGCATTGCACCGCGTGTTATCTGCCTTTTCTTGGCGAAATCTCAACTTGTCAAAAATTGAATCTCGTCCAACAAAAACTGGTCTTGGACACTATTTATTTATTATAGATATAGAAAAAGAAATGGATGATGTCCTTGTCCCTGGTGCGATTCAGGAATTAGAAGCGATTGGCTGTGAAGTCAAATTGCTCGGCAGCTACCAAACATATGAACTAACGAATGAAAAATAGTGTCCTATAAGGGACACTATTTTTTTAGTCTTTAATTAAAAAGCCAGCATCATCGAGCGCTTGGATGGCTTGGTCAAGCTGCTTTTGACTGTAAGAAGTGAGTGTATGTAAATGCACGCCGTCTGTTAGTTCTGACAAGTAGGAGGCGCCCGTGTTAGAAATGTGATGAACGAAATCAGCTACTTGCTTGCGGGTGCTGACGCGAATAGAGGCCGTTAGTTCACCGTAAACAGGGTGCTCTATAATCACATCTTTTACCGTCACACCAAAGTCTACAATTAAGGTCAGTTCCTCTTCTGTACGAACAGGATCATGCTTGCAGGCGATGATTTGTTCAATTTCTCTTTCTGGCGCATGCTGAGATGCCATATACACATAGCCTTGACTTGTGGCAATAATGGGTTCGTTTTTTGCTTTCAATAGTGAGATATCTTGTACAATGACTTGTCGAGAGACAGCCGCCTTTTTAGCCAAAAAGCTTCCGGTGAGCGGTGTATCTGTTTCTTTCAACCACTCTAAAATGGCGTTTCTTCTCTCTTCGCCAATGAGTTTCCTCTCTTGCTCCACGTCTTATGCCCCTTTCTTCTCCTTTTGCAATTGTTCAAATGTATGCAAAAGCTGATCGATGTCCTCTTTTGACGACTTCGATCCAAATGATAGTCGAATGAATTGAAGAGCATCACGATCTGATACGTGCAATGCCTTCACAGCCGGGGAAGGATGGTGATAACCAGAAGCACATGCGCTTCCAGTCGATATACAAATCCCATGCCGGTTGCATGCTAACATTACATATTGTCCTTCAAACCCTTCAAAAAAACAACCAATAATATGAGGCAACATAGGGCGATTGCCATTGTTCTGAAGTGTACGAACAGGAAGCTGTCTCATTTTCAGCTGCTGATGAAAATAATCACGAAGCTGCTCATTTTGCCGCTTTTGCTCATCTAGCTTAAGTATCAATTGTTCGCTCGCAGCAGCAAAAGCACCGATGCATGGAACGTTCACTGTTCCAGGGCGGAAGCCATTTTCCTGAACTGCACCTGAATATAGTGGCTTCCAAGGAACATGAGCACTCATATAGATAGCACCAGCGCCCTTAGGTGCATACACTTTATGGCTCGATATGGATACGGCATCAACCCCAAGCTCCTTGATGGACACACGAACTTTTCCGAATGTTTGCACGGCATCTGTATGAAAAAGAATGTGCCTTTCTTTTAAAATGGGTGCTAATTCAGCGAGCGGCTGGATAATCCCTGTTTCTGAATTAGCATGCTGGATAGATACTAATCCTGTTTCAGGCAATAATGCATCTTTGAGAATGTCCTGAGTGATGATCCCATCTTGATTCGGTTCAATGATCGTAACCTTCGCGCCAAGACGCTCTAAGCTCTTAACCGCATGATGAACAGAAGGATGCTCTACAGAAGTTGTGATGACATGCTGCCTGTCTGCTGGCAGACCATTTGCCATCGATTGAATCGCAAGAAGATTGGATTCCGTTCCACCGCTTGTAAAGTAGATGCCCTCTGGTTCGCCCTCAAGAATGGCAGCGATTGATTGTCTGCTGTAAGTCAGTATGTCATTTGCTCTTCCACCTGCATCATGTAGACTACTTGCATTCCCGTAGCAATCTTTACTTAGCTGCTGAAATACATGCAGTGCCTCCTCCGAAACAGGTGTAGAAGCTGCGTAATCTAAATAAACCAATCCATCCATCTCCTATGAGAAAATTTTTTCTTGTATTTATTGTAGTGTTGTGTAATGATATGTGTCAAGACAGGTGTAAATGACAGGAGGGGCGATGGTGTCATCAATCAAAAAAATCATTGTGGTGGGATCAGGCATTGCAGCGCTTTCCTTTGCAAAAACCATTTCAGCAAGCTGCCAAGTCATCATGATGACAAAAAAACAATTTTCCTCTAGTAATTCCATGCTTGCACAAGGAGGAATCGCTGCTGCCTTTTCAGCACAGGATTCTGTTCATCAGCATGTACAAGACACATTAGCTGCCGGCTGTGATCACAATGATGAAAGGGCGGTACAAGAGATTGTAAGTCTTGGAAAGCATATGGTGGAGCAGCTCGTAGAAGAAGGCTGTCCATTTGATCAAACGGAGACGGGCGTGCCGCAATTAGGTAAAGAGGGGGCGCATACGACTCATCGCATTTTGCATGCAGGAGGAGACCAAACAGGTAAAACCCTCGTGCAGTATTTAAAAAATCAGCTTGGCTCACATATTCATTTATATGAAAATTCCCATGTCGTTGATCTGCTCGTTCACGAAGGAACCTGCATAGGAGTGGTCTGGAAAGACGAGAAAGATCGCGTACATACTATGACCGCAGATGCCGTTGTTTTATCCACGGGCGGCTGCGGCTCCCTATATGAAACAAACACAAATGACCCTTCTATAACAGGAGACGGACTGATGATGGCTTATCGAGCCGGAGCACAATTAGCTGATCTCGAATTTGTTCAATTTCATCCCACCCTCTTGACGATCGCTGGAAAAACAGTCGGTCTCGTTTCAGAGGCAGTCCGAGGAGAGGGAGCCTATTTAGAAGATGAAACAGGCAGGAGGATCATGAAAGGCATTCACCCACAAGCTGATTTAGCGCCTAGAGATATTGTCGCTAGAGCTATTTTTCATGAGCAGCAATTAGGTCATGATCTGTATCTCAATATCAGCGAAATTCCACATTTCTCAGTTCGTTTTCCAGCCATTGCTGCAATGTGTGAGCGGGCAGGTGTCGATATGGCAAGTGGCAGGCTCCCAGTTTCCCCTGGTATGCATTTTTTAATGGGCGGAATCTGCGTGAATGAATATGGTGAAACGACGCTTCCATCTCTTTTTGCTATCGGAGAAGCAGCCTATACAGGCTTACACGGAGCGAATCGATTGGCGAGTAATTCTCTCTTGGAAGGTCTCGTTTTAGGAAACAAAGCGGCACGGAGAATTGAACAAATACCTAAAAAGAAAAAAACAATCCCTTCTTTCTCTATTCAAGAAGTATGGTCCGTGCCAGAGATTTCAGAGGATCAGTTGAGACAATGGATGACGACATATGCCGCAATTGTAAGAGAAGAAAAAGGGCTAAAGACCTTGCTTCAAACATTACAGCAAGTCCCTTATCAGCAAGTGAATGTGAAGAATATCACAAGCCAACAGATCGAATTAAGTAATCAATGGACATTAGCGATTTGCCTTGTGAAGTCTGCATTACTTCGTACAGAAAGCAGAGGCGGTCATTATCGAATGGATTATCCAAAGCGGAATGATGCTTTGTGGAGGGGCATACAGATTGTCCATGAAAAAGGCCGCGTTTACATGATGAAAAATGAAAGGATCGGTGCCAAATGGAACGTTTACAGTTAAAACAAATGCTGACTCATTTTTTCACAGAAGATATTGGCTTTGGAGATGTATCTGCTGATGGCATTTTTGGAGAAAAGAAAGGAACAGCCTATATCATCGCAAAACAATCGGGTGTATTGGCAGGTTCTCAAGTCATTGACATAGGGTACCGCCTGCTGAATGAACAGATTCAGGCTGAGTTGTTTTTTGAAGAAGGTGATTGGATTCATTCAGGGGCAGTGCTGGCGAAAATAAAAGGACCAGTCAGCGACTTATTAAAAGGAGAACGGGTCATTTTGAATGTCTTGCAGCGCATGACAGGTATCGCCACTTTAACACATGAAGCAGTGCAGCGATTAGCGGACCCGTCGATTACGATTTGTGATACGAGAAAAACGACGCCCGGCTTGCGTATGTTAGAGAAATACGCTGTGAAGACAGGTGGGGGAAAGAATCATCGCTTCGGCTTATCAGATGGGGTGATGATTAAAGATAATCATATCGCCGCATGCGGCTCTATTCGTGAAGCAGTAGAGAAAGCAAGAGCATATGCCGGTCATATGGTGAAAATTGAAGTAGAAATTGAATCAGAAACGCAGCTAAAGGAAGCCATTGATGCAAAGGCCGATGTCATCATGTTTGACAACTGCTCTCCGGACGAGGTAAAACGTTTTAAACAAATGACGCCGGAGACAATTCTGACAGAGGCTTCAGGAGGTATCACGCTAGAGACATTGCCAAGTTACAGAGGGACAGGTGTCGATCTTATTTCACTTGGTTTTCTGACACATTCTGCCCCAGCATTTGATTTTAGTATGAATATGGAATTCAGTCATAAAGGGGGAACAACTCATGTCACTGCTTGATGTACTCGCGAATCAACATGTAGCCATGATGCCAGAAGAATATAAACACCGCTCTGTTGATGAGATGAAGCAGCGTGTGTTAGACATTAAACGAGCCTTTGGATCAAAGCTTTTTATACCAGGGCATCATTATCAAAAGGATGAAGTCATCCAATTTGCAGATGCAACAGGAGATTCATTGCAGCTCGCACAAATAGCCGCGGACAACAAGGAAGCGGAGTACATTGTGTTCTGCGGTGTTCACTTCATGGCTGAAACGGCAGACATGCTGTCAAATAAAAATCAAAAGGTTCTATTGCCAGATATGAGAGCAGGCTGTTCAATGGCAGATATGGCGAACATGAAACAAACGGATAGAGCATGGGAGCAGCTCACTGATCTGTTTGGGGAGACAATTCTTCCACTTACGTATGTCAACTCAACAGCTGATATTAAAGCATTTGTCGGAAAGCATGGCGGGGCCACTGTGACATCATCAAACGCTAAAAAAGTGATGGAGTGGGCGCTCACACAAAAAGAGCGGATTCTGTTTCTCCCTGATCAGCATTTAGGGCGTAATACGGCCTTTGATTTAGGCATTTCACTTGAAGAAATGGCTGTCTGGGATCAAATAGAAGAAAGGCTCATCACCGATCAGCCGCTTTCCCGCATCAAGATGATTTTATGGAAAGGCCATTGCTCTGTCCATGAGAAATTCACGGTGCGAAATATTGAAGAAACGAGAAAAAGAGACCGTGACATTCAAATTCTTGTCCATCCAGAGTGCACGCATGAAGTCGTCACGGCTTCTGATCTTGCCGGTTCAACGAAATTTATTATTGATACGATCAAGGAAGCACCAGCAGGAAGCAAGTGGGCGATTGGAACAGAGATGAATTTGGTTAAGCGGATCATAGATCAGCATCGAGATAAACAAATCGAATCCCTCAATCCGGATATGTGTCCATGTTTGACGATGAATCGGATCGATCTCCCTCATTTGTTATGGTCACTAGAAAGCTTAGAGAAAGGTAATCCGGTCGGTTTGATTCAAGTCAATGAAGACACGACAAAAGACGCTTTACTTGCACTGAATAAAATGCTCGCCATTAAATAATGAATCAGCCCCTCCTATCAGAAAACAAGTTTTTATCATATTGGCTTGTAAATAGGCATAAATTTATGGTGAAACATATTGTACTTCTGACATAACCGTTACGTTCACGTTTTGCATAGGAGGGGAAAACGTTGAAAATTCATATTGTGCAAAAAGGAGACTCCCTTTGGAAAATTTCAAAGAAATACGGAGTCGACTTTCAAGAATTGAAAAAACTAAATTCACAGCTCAGTAATCCAGATTTGATCATGCCGGGTATGAAGATCAAGATTCCATCTAGTGGTGTTCCTGTAAAAACAGATCATCAGAAAGCAAAAGAAATGCCAAAGCCGAAAGAACATCCGTATGTGAAAGAAAAGCCAAAAGATGTCGTGCAAGTGCAAGATACGAAGCCGAAAGAAAAGCCAAACGAACCTGTACCTTATGTACCGCCAGTGCCAAAGATCGAGCAGCCAGTTTTTCCGCAAGTCGATGTGAACTATTATCAGACCAATCTCTACCAGCCATTCACGCCTCCTCCCAAAAAAGAACATCATGAGAAAAAAGATCACGTTCATGAAAAGAAAGATCATGCTCATGACAAAAAGGATCATAAAGATCATGTTCATTATGAGAATAAGGAGCATAAAGATAACAAGGATCATTTCCATCATGAAAATAAGAACTATCAAGATAACAAAGACCATTTTTATGATGAAAATAAAGGTCATTTAAAAGATGATGTGGCAAAGGGGTATGATCCGTTTATTCATATTCCGCATCAAAAGGAGGAGGGAAAAGATATGGAACACAGCAATTACCCAAACCTTCCTAATTTCCCGCAAATGCCGAATGTAGGAGGCGCAGCGGTAGGGGGAATGGCTGAGAATAAGGAACATCATCACCATCACCAGCATCATGACGCATATGATCCTTATTATGGTCATGGTCATTACATGCCGGCAATGTATCCATATCCGCAGCAAATGGTGCCAGCATCGCCAATTTTACCAGGGTCAGGTCTTTGTTATCCTATCCAGCCTTATTATCACCATCATCACATGATGCCATATCCATACCCAGCGCAGCCATATTATCCTGCGTATCAAGCGCCAGCTTATTACGGAGAACATTATGAACATCATGCAAACGACGGGCATCACTGGCACCACCATATGCATCCAAATGCCAATGCCAACGCAAATGTCAATGCGAACGTGAATCAAGGCTTTTATCCAAATGTTTCAAATGAAGCTTACGGCAAGGAAGACTGCGGATGTGATGATGGCATGAAGCAGCATCAGCCGTGGCCAGGACATTACCCGAATCCTGTACCTTATGGCCAAATGGGGGCTTATCCAGCTCAGCCTTATATGCAGCCATATCCAGGTCAATCTGTTTTTGCAAGACCAGAGGAAGACGAAGAAGAGTAATGACAGAAGGAGCGATCTCAATCGTTCCTTTTTTTGTTTATAACTGACAGCTTGATTTTTTCCAAAACTGTACATGCTAAAACAGAGCCTGTTTCGCGCTCATGAGATTGAATTTGTACAGGGGGTTTTTCGTTTGAGACAAAAATGGCAAAAAACGATCGCATTAGTGCTTCTTCCTATTGGATTAACGGCATGTGGTGCAAATGACAATGCAGGTGTAGATACACGACATAATCAATCAGGTCAGCCAGTCGGATATCATTCGAATAACCGTGTGGATGACAATAACCAAGATCATCAAGGGCCAGTTTCAGAGCTCATGGAGGGAATGAACGGTGGGAATACAACGAATGTTGATTATCGCACCCGTCCTCAAGCTGATGATCGAACGCCTCTCGCAGGTGGAGATGGACGCTACAGTCATGGAGATATGAACTATCATAACCAAATGTCGTTCTCTGGCTACGATAAACAAGAGAACGTGCAGCGTTCAAGAAAAATTGCCAATCGCGTCAATAAAATGAACCACGTTGCAGACTCACAGGTGATGGTAACTGATGAAAGTGTGTATATTGCCATTAAATCAGATGGACGTCTAACGTCAGAAGGCGTATCACAAGTGGAAGAAGCAGCGACTCGTTATGCGGATGGAAGAGCTGTCCAAGTGATTAAAGACGAGGGTGCTTTCACACGCTTTAGAGATATGAGAAGAACACAATTTGAAACAGGTCAAACAGGCATGACTCGATAGGTTGAAGAATAAAAAAGGCTAAAGTTCCTCAAGAACTTTAGCCTTTTCTTAAAAATAAACCTTAATGCCTATATAGAATTCGTAAAAGAAATAACAGCCAAATCCAAGTAATAAAATACCAGCAATAATGGATGTCCATTTGATCATCGTTCGATTCATCACTTTTCTTGTTAAGGATATAAGGGTGAGAAGACCGATGTCATGAAGGAGAATCCCTGCCAAAATACCGCCTGATGCCAGCATAAATTCAGATGAATCTGTTTTTGTATATGCATCTGTCAGTACAGCTCCGAATACAGAAACCCAGAACACAAGGTTTCCAGGAGACACCGCAACAAGCAAGCCGTTTCTGTACGTTTTTGCGAAAGATTTATTGACTTTTTCGCCAGCTAAATGGATGTCTTGATCCGCATGTTTAATGGAATCGTATGCGAGAATCATTAAGAATATAGCTCCGATCAGCCAGAGCGGGATTTGGACAAATGGCAGTGATAAAAACTGAGCAAATCCAGCATATAAAGCCAAGATTAGTAGGAGATCGATGGTCATACCGCCTGCTCCTACAGTTAAACCATGAAAGAAGCCGTTTTTTAATCCCTGTTTTGTCATTTCAACCGTGATCGCTCCAACTGGCAGAGCAATTGAGAATCCTATGACGATAAATGTGAGAAATGTTTGCAATCGACTAGAACTTCCTTTGAAAAAGTTTGTATAAAAATTCTCCGTTTAGATTAATTATACATAATAGGAGAAAAGGATCAATGGTTATTTCAGATTTTATCTAAATGTTTGGGATAGATGATGTATATAAAGGTGTATATCAAGCTGGCTTTATCTCTTTTGTAGTAGAAAGGAACTATTTTCCTAAAACTTCTTTTTTTCATGGCATCTCTATGCTACACTGTTGTGGAAATGAATAAATGTGACTAGGGGTGCCCGCGGCTGGGCTGAGAGAGAAGTGTATGCTTCTTAACCCTTTGGACCTGATCTGGCTCGTACCAGCGTGGGGAAGTTGAAGATGATACATGTGTCATATGAATGACATTCATGTTTATTTCTAACGACGAAACCAGGTTCTGTTCATAGAGCCTGGTTTTTTTGCTGGTGCTGATTCCATCCTGTCCGGTGACAAGAAGAGAAGGAGAGAACAGCAAATGAAAGAAAAGAAAAATACCCTAACAACTCAATCCTTATTATCAAGCTTTGAAGGCAGCCGAAAGGTGTATGAGAAAGGGTCAAGACCTGACATTTTAGTGCCAAAAAGAGAGATTGTCCTTTCACAAACGGTGACGCAGGCAGGAAATATTCAAAATGAACCGATTCGTGTGTACGATACGAGTGGACCTTACACCGATGAGCGTGCTCATATCGATGTTACAAAGGGGCTTCATCGTCTGAGAGCGGCATGGATCGAAGAAAGAGAGGATACAGAAAGCTATGAAGGACGTCATGTAAAACCTGAAGATAACGGATATCGCTCCAAAGAGAAAGCGTCACATCATCATGTTCTTACTGATTTTCATCATGAGCCGCTTCGCGCAAAAAAAGGTGCCTGTGTGACGCAAATGCATTATGCAAAAAAAGGTATTGTGACGCCTGAAATGGAGTTCATCGCGTTAAGAGAAGGGCTAAGCCCTGAGATCGTGAGAGAGGAAGTAGCCAGCGGAAGAGCGGTCATTCCAGCGAATATTAACCATCCTGAAAGTGAACCGATGATTATCGGAAGGCATTTTCATGTCAAAATCAATGCGAACATTGGTAATTCAGCTGTGACATCATCCATTGATGAAGAGGTAGAAAAGATGACGTGGGCCATCAGATGGGGTGCAGACACCATGATGGATCTGTCTACAGGAAAGGACATTCATACAACGAGAGAATGGATCATTCGCAATTGCCCAGTCCCAGTAGGCACCGTTCCCATTTATCAGGCGCTTGAAAAAGTGAATGGCGTGGCAGAAGATTTGACGTGGGACGTGTACAGAGACACGTTAATTGAACAGGCAGAGCAAGGAGTAGACTACTTCACGATTCATGCGGGAGTGCGGTTAAGGTATATTCCGCTGACAGTCGATCGGGTGACCGGAATTGTTTCAAGAGGCGGTGCCATTATGGCAAGATGGTGTCTTGCCCATCATCAAGAAAATTTCCTTTATACCCACTTCGAAGACATTTGTGAGATTATGAAAACGTATGATATTGCTTTTTCACTTGGAGACGGACTCAGACCAGGATCAATAGCTGATGCCAATGATGAAGCGCAGTTTGCAGAGCTGGAAACGTTAGGTGAATTGACAGAGATCGCTTGGAAACATGATGTACAGGTGATGATTGAAGGGCCTGGACATGTTCCGATGGATAAAATCAAAGAGAATGTAGACAAACAAATGGAGATTTGCAAAGAGGCACCATTTTATACATTAGGACCTCTTACAACAGATATTGCTCCGGGATATGATCATATTACATCTGCTATCGGCGCAGCTATGATCGGCTGGTATGGGACAGCGATGCTATGCTATGTGACGCCAAAAGAGCATTTAGGTCTGCCGAACAAAGAAGATGTAAGAGAAGGTGTGATTGCCTATAAAATTGCTGCACATGCTGCTGATCTAGCAAAAGGACATCCTGCTGCTCAAAAGCGCGATGATGCTTTATCGAAAGCAAGGTTTGAATTTAGATGGCGGGACCAATTCAACCTGTCACTTGATCCAGAAAGAGCGATGGCGTTCCATGATGAAACATTGCCTGCTGAAGGCGCTAAGACTGCCCATTTTTGCTCGATGTGCGGACCGAAGTTTTGCAGCATGAAAATTTCCCATGATATTCGCAATCAATCAGAAGAAGTGAAAAAAGAGATGGAGAAGAAGGCGAAGGAGTTTATCAGCCAAGGAAGTCAAATATATTCATCCTAAAAAAGAACCTCGCACGCATGTTGTGTGGGGTTTTATCAGATCGCGGATAAGGCTTTTCTTAAGAGGTGGAAAAATGCCTTTAATGCAACCCCTATCATGTCCAGACTCGGAATAAGGGCATCTGTTAAATGAAACACGACTGTTTGTCTTTCTGGAGATGTTCGTTTCTTTTTCCGTTTCATAAAGAAAACCTCCTTTTAAATCATATACTTCTTTGCAAAGAAGAGGGATAGAGATGTTGTTTGAATTTAAACAAAATTTAAACTTCTTGTGTTTGACAGGAAAGAAGGAGGGGAAACGAGTTGAGTAGAGAATGAATGAAAAGAGCCGATCTATTTGGCAAGCTAACAAGAGAGAGTGGAAGGTGATCTTATGATGAAAGTATTTAAGGTAACATTTCATATGAACAATGGGGAAGTGCTTGATTTCGAGCTAAAACGTCCAGCTACCTATGATGTGTATAAGAAAATTGAAGAAGCCAATCATTGGTTTAAGCTGAATAATGAAATCATTAACTTATTAAATGTGAATAGCATCCATGTTGAAACAGATTGACACAGAAAAGCCGCTCAGTGAGAGCGGCTTTCATTATGCAGAGAAATCATTCCGATTATTAAGCTGACCGCGGGACAGCCAGTTCTTTTTATATAAATAAGCAATCACTTCAAGCCATAGACGCGGTGCTTTTTTCGGGAAAAAAGGTTTTTGATAATAAGCGTAAGCGGCTTTTAAATCATCCCACTGATGGCAAGCTTTTGTTTGTGTGAAACGGGCAACATCGATGACCCTGACCTGTCCTTCCTTTGTTAAGATCAGATTCCTCAGATGGATATCAGAAGGATTCAATCCTTTCTCGCGTGCTTCTTCTAGCGCATCATCGACTTGCTCAATCATTTGTTTTTTAATAGGAATCCCCTTTGTGAGGCATTCATAGAATGTATATCCTTTAATATATTCCATTAAAATATACTGATCCCCAGATTCATAAATCTCAGGGTAGTAAGACGAACCAGAGAGCTTTTCATAAATAGCGGCTTCTTTGCGGGCAATATGCTGATAAGAAGGGAAAAAGACTTTTAGCGCCATTTTCTTGCCGTCTTTTTTGTATGAAAAGACATAGGCACTTCTTCCTTTGCCGCACAGCTCAAGCTCTGCCGGTTTAAAGGCAAGCTTATGAAGACGTTTATCCTCATGATACTGAATCGATTCGGCTAATCTTTTGACTTCTGACATTGACTTCACCTTCTTTGGTTTCAGTTTATGCGGCTGAAAAACGAATGATGAAAAAACCGAGCATTCGATAAAGCAATGGATTGTATAAAACATACCATTTACGAATGAAGGATACAACGAAAGACTCTTCCCATATATTCATGTCATCGATTTGGTTAATGTTTAGAAAAATGGGTCAAACTACATATGTCATGCATCGATCTCATGTTCTAAAGAGGTGTAAATAGTGAAAGTGAAGATGAAATGTTTCGTTACAGGACTTATCATGACAAGTGTGCTTTTTTTCGCTGCGGATATGGAAGGAAAAGAACACTTGCAAAAGCAGTCAAACTCGATCACCGTGCAGCTTGAAAAAGTCTATCTAGACGGAGATGTGAGTATTGAAAGACACCGGGCATCATTAGAAGACAAAGACACATTCTGGTCGCAGTATAAAGGCTGGACGCTAGTAGAGCAGAAAGAGGATTTTGCGCTTTTTAGAAAGCAAATTGATGATATCTCTCCATTAAGTAAAGCAAATGGATATATCGGATTATCAGAGGACGGTGTGATTTCTACGTTTCATGGAAGGCCTGACGGCTGGGCGGAGCCCATTCATCTCTTTTTTCAAATTGATACGTCCCGTTTAGAAAGTCATGTGGAGGAGCAGCTTCAGCAAGGCATTCCTTTTCGAACAAAGGATGAATTTGAGCATGTGCTTGAAGTCATGAAGCCTTACCGAAATGAAATATCGTTTTAAAGCGTATAACAGCTTGCTGGTGTGAAGGCCGCAAGCTGTTTTTCGTAGTGTCATCGTAAAAATGCATTGAGCGAACGTATGTTAACTTTTATTGCGGTTTTCTTCTCGATTTATGTTACAATGAAGAACAGTCAAAGAGGTGAAAACGGTGATAGAGTTTGTAAAAGGGACCATTGATTATGTGTGCCCGCAATATGTTGTCATAGAAAACGGCGGAGTGGGATATCAAGTCTATAGCCCAAACCCGTTTATCTATCAAATAAATAAACAAGAAACAATTTATACGTATCATTACATAAAAGAAGACGCTTTTTCGTTATATGGATTTCAAACACGAGAAGAAAAAGCGCTGTTCACAAAACTGTTAAATGTCACAGGGATTGGGCCGAAGGGGGCTCTAGCGATTCTTGCTTCCGGTGATCCAGGCGCTGTCATTTCAGCGATAGAACGTGAAGATGAAGCGTTCCTGATTAAGTTCCCTGGTGTTGGCAAAAAGACAGCTCGCCAAATCATTCTCGACCTAAAAGGAAAGCTAGCTGATGTCGTGCCCGAAATGATTGGCAACCTATTTAATCACGAGGACCATATTCAGGTCGAAACGCAGCAAACGGCATTAGACGAAGCGCTTGAAGCCTTAAGTGTTCTCGGATACGGTGATCGCGAAATTAAAAAGGTTCTTCCATTGTTAAAAGAAGAAAAGAATCTCACAACCGATCAATATGTGAAAAAAGCTTTACAAAAAATGTTGAAATAGGGTGATGTCTCATGGATGAACGGCTCGTCTCAACTGAAGCAGACAACCATGAATCAGCCATTGAGCAAAGTCTGCGGCCACAGACACTTAGCCAATATATCGGTCAGCAAAAAGTAAAGGATAACCTCAGCGTGTTTATTGAGGCTGCCCGTATGAGGCAGGAAACACTCGATCATGTCCTTTTATATGGACCGCCCGGACTCGGGAAAACAACGCTCGCGTCGATTATTGCCAATGAAATGAATGTTCAGCTGCGTACAACATCTGGACCAGCGATTGAACGTCCTGGTGATTTGGCGGCGATTTTAACGTCTCTTGAGCCAGGTGATGTGTTGTTTATAGATGAAATTCATCGCTTGCAGCGCTCAATTGAGGAAGTGCTTTATCCGGCCATGGAGGATTTTTGTTTAGATATCGTCATTGGCAAAGGAGATACAGCACGCTCTGTACGGCTTGATTTACCGCCATTTACCCTTGTAGGTGCCACGACCCGCGTCGGGCTTTTAACAGCGCCGCTTCGTGACAGGTTTGGGGTACATGCAAGATTGGAATACTATGAGCAAAGAGATTTGGCTCACATTGTGGCAAGAACAGCCGAGCTGTTCGAGATTGGGATCGATCTTCGCTCAGCCGAAGAGATTGCAAGACGTTCCCGCGGTACGCCGAGGGTTGCCAACCGTCTGCTCAGAAGAGTAAGAGATTTTGCGCAGGTGCTTGGGAATCATGCGATTACCGAGGACATTGCGGAAGATGCCCTTGAGCGCCTTCAAGTCGACAAGCTTGGTCTTGATCATATCGATCATAAGCTGCTTTTAAGTATGATTGAAAAATTTAGAGGCGGTCCTGTTGGGCTTGATACGATCTCAGCGACAATTGGAGAAGAATCACATACGATTGAAGATGTGTACGAACCGTATTTACTGCAAATTGGTTTCCTGCAAAGAACACCAAGAGGACGGGTTGTCACAAGAGAAGCGTATGAACATTTTCAAATGGAGGTTCCGAATCGTGACTGAATTCCCTAAAATATTGATGATTTTAGGTGGTGTCCTTTTTGCCGCAGGATTAGTATTTCAATTGGTTGGTAAGCTTCCAGGTGATATTTTTGTGAAAAAAGGAAATGTGACGTTCTTTTTTCCTGTGATCACATGCATTGTCATTAGCATCGTGCTCACGATATTACTTAATATCTTTGGACGGATGAAATAACGTTAACTAGTTAACTACAGAATAGGTGAAGGAAATGAAGCTAGAACTATTTGATTTTGATTTACCAGAAAGATTGATTGCACAAGTACCGCTTGAAAAACGAGATGCATCAAGACTGATGGTCTTAAACAAACAAACGGGTGAGGTGACACACGATACATTCTCACAAATCACCGATTATTTTCAAACGGGTGATTGTCTCGTTTTAAATAATACGCGCGTTTTGCCGGCACGTTTGTTTGGAATGAAAGAGGATACAGGTGCAAAAGTTGAACTTCTTCTCTTAAAACAAGAGGAAGGCGATAAATGGGAAACACTTGTAAAACCAGCCAAACGGGTGAAAAAAGGAACAGTTATCACCTTTGGTGATGGACGGCTTCAAGCGGTATGTACAGAAGAATTAGAACATGGCGGCAGAAAAGTTGAGTTTCAGTATACCGGCATTTTTTATGAAGTACTTGAATCCCTCGGTGAGATGCCGCTGCCTCCTTATATTAAAGAGCAGCTTGACGATCGTGAACGCTATCAAACGGTGTATTCGAAAGAGGTTGGCTCCGCTGCTGCTCCAACTGCTGGTCTTCACTTTACAAACGAGCTGCTGGATGCGCTGAAAGCAAAAGGTGTGCACATCGCATTCATTACACTGCACGTGGGGCTTGGTACTTTTCGTCCGGTCAGTGCAGATCGTATTGAAGAACACGAAATGCACGCAGAGTTTTACGAAATGAATGAAGAAACAGCGGCAGAGCTTAATCGCGTTCGCAAGGAAGGCGGGCGGATTATTTCAGTGGGGACAACGTCAACGAGAACGCTAGAAACCATTGCAAGTGCGCATGATGGCGAATTCAAAGCGTCAAGCGGCTGGACGTCAATCTTTATTTACCCAGGCTATACATTCAAGGCAATTGATGGTATGATCACGAATTTCCATCTGCCCAAATCCTCGTTAATCATGCTTGTCAGCGCATTAGCTGGACGAGAGCATGTCCTAAAAGCGTACAATGAGGCTGTAAAAGAGGAATACCGATTCTTCAGCTTTGGCGATGCCATGCTGATTCAATAACATCATACAACAAAGACAGGAGGGCTCATTTTTGTCGCAATTACCGATACGTTATGAGTTCATTAAATCATGCAAACAAACAGGTGCACGACTAGGGCGCGTTCATACACCGCACGGCTCCTTTGACACACCTGTATTTATGCCGGTAGGTACACTGGCTACAGTCAAAACGATGGCGCCTGAAGAATTAAAGGCAATGGAAGCAGGCATCATCTTAAGCAATACGTATCACCTATGGCTTCGTCCAGGTCATGACATTGTGAAAGAAGCAGGCGGCCTGCACAAATTTATGAACTGGGATCGAGCGATTTTGACCGATTCAGGCGGATTCCAAGTATTCTCTTTGAGTGAATTTAGAAAAATTGAAGAAGAAGGCGTCCACTTCCGTAATCATTTAAATGGAGATAAGCTGTTCCTTTCTCCTGAGAAGGCCATGGACATCCAAAATGCGCTTGGCTCTGATATTATGATGGCATTTGATGAATGCCCACCATATCCAGCAGAATACGATTATATGAAACGATCTGTAGAGCGGACAAGCAGATGGGCAGAACGCTGTCTAGAAGCGCATCAGCGTCCAGAGGATCAAGGACTGTTTGGAATTGTCCAAGGCGGAGAATACGAAGAGCTTCGCAAACAAAGTGCACAAGATCTGGTTTCACTTGATTTCCCAGGCTACGCCATCGGAGGCTTATCTGTTGGTGAACCAAAAGATGTGATGAACCGTGTACTCGAGTTCACAACGCCATTGTTACCAACAGACAAGCCAAGGTACTTAATGGGTGTCGGCTCACCAGATTCCTTAATTGACGGTGCCATTCGCGGTGTAGATATGTTTGACTGCGTGCTGCCAACGCGAATTGCCAGAAACGGTACGTTGATGACAAGCGAAGGACGTCTTGTTGTGAAAAATGCAAAATATGAGCGTGATTTCAGACCAATCGATGAAAACTGTGACTGCTACACATGTAAAAACTACACACGCGCTTATATTAGACATTTAATCAAAACAAATGAAACGTTCGGAATTCGATTAACAACTTATCATAATCTTCATTTTCTGTTAAAATTAATGGAGCAAGTGAGAGAAGCTATCCGTGAGGATCGTTTAGGTGATTTTAAAGAAGAGTTTTTTGAGCGTTACGGCTTTAACGAACCGAATGCGAAAAACTTTTAACGCATAAACGAAAAGGCTTTACAATGCTTTAGAAAGGGGTGAAATAGAATGGATGGTGGTATGGGTTCAATCATTATGATTGTTGTCATGTTTGCTGTGCTTTACTTCTTATTAATCCGTCCACAGCAAAAGCAACAAAAAGCTGTGCGTCAGATGCAGCAATCTTTATCAAAAGGCGATAAAATCGTCACAATCGGTGGTTTACACGGTGAAATCGACTACATTGATGAATCAAAAGTGGTCATCAAAACAAGCGAAAACAACCGTTTAACTTTCGATCGACGTGCTATTAGAGAACTAGCTGACAAAGGCTAATCCTCCGATACATAGCCATAAAAAAAAGAGCGATATATCCGCTCTTTTTTTATTTGCCTCGAAGATTGACGCCAATCATTCCGCCGAGCATACAAATTCCTAGAAATGCCCCATGATAGATGAACTGCTCTGGTGAAAAGGTTTCTCCAAACCCTAAATATTGAAACAAAAATACAGTGAGAGAAAAGATCATAGAAGTGATCGCACCAATGAGCCAGCCGCGCTCCTTTGCTTTTCCTCCAGAAATGATCCCCCCTAATAAAAGCGCCACAAAGGACAAAATCATAATCATCCATTTAAACGATGATTCCTGCATACTTGTGAAGGTAAGCATGAGCGATACAAGTAAGCTTGTGGCAATCATCACGATAAAAATGGCCATTAAGCCGGATAAAATCCCTTTTCCGATTTGTTTCGTTTCCTGCATGTGATTCGTCTCCTCTCCAATTGACCGAAGCTTGTCTTTTACTAAAATGTATTCACTATGAAGAAAAAATAGACATGTTTCTCACGATAAAAACAGAGGCTTTCTTTTCTACATAAATAAAGGGTTTTGACACAAGCTATGTTAGAGAAGGAGGGTTTACATCACATGCAGGACATCTTGATTATCTCCATGAGAACAATCATTTTATATTTTCTTATTTGGTTTATTTTTCGGTTAATGGGCAAGAGAGAAATTGGCGAATTGAGTATTTTAGATCTTGTCATTTTTATGATGATCGCAGAAATTGCGGTTCTCGCCATAGAAGAAGTCGAGGATCACATGTTACATACGGTATGGCCGATCCTGCTGTTAACCTTCATTCAAATCACACTCGCCTACCTCTCATTGAAATTCCAAGGTGTCCGGCGCTTTCTTGACGGTAAACCGGCCCTGCTCATTATCAATGGGAAAATCGACGAGGGTGCGATGAGAAAACAGCGATACAATTTTGATGACCTGCTCATTCAATTAAGAGAAAACAACATCGATAGCATTCAGGATGTGTCTTACGCCATTTTAGAGCCATCTGGAAAGCTTGCGGTCGTTGAAAAAGAAAACAAGCACACACACGGAGCGCTTGAGCTGCCACTTATTGCTGATGGCGTTGTACAGCACGATCATTTGAAGCAAATTAATCAAAATGAACAGTGGCTGAAAGATGAGATTGCCAAAAGGGGCTATCATGAAATTGATCAGATTTCCTACTGTAGCTTTAATCAAAAGACATTTTATATTGATTTGAAAGATGAAGTGATCAAGAAGACATGAGCTAAAGCAGTTTCCCTATAAACGGGATACGGCGAAGCTCTTCTCGCTTCACTAGCCCTAGACAGATTAATAGAATGACATACAGCGCGCACGTAACAAAGATCAGTATCACAAGCTCAATCGGGGCAGAAAAGAGCCCATTTACTTGAGATTTCAGCCAAAGGCTGACAGCCCCAGTGCCGATGATCACAAGAACGCATATCCCATATTCCTTCATTGGTAAATGAATAGGCAGTACTTTACCGACAGTTGCCGCATGAAGCAGCGTGACAAGGACGATGCCGATTAATATTGCAAGTGCTGCCCCCATAATGCCAAAGCCCGGCTGTGAAGCAAGGACAAAAATCATTCCTGTTTTCACAACAGCACCTATCAGACTATTTGTCATCGCCGCACCAGCTAAATTGAGTGCTTGCAAGACGGCTTGAAGCGGCCCTTGAAAATAATATAGAAGGAAAAATGGTGCCATGAATTTTACATAAATAGCCGCATGCGATGAACCATACATAAAGAGCGTTAAATCTTCTGCGTAAACGAAAAGAATAATACAGGAAATACCTCCGCTGAGTAGACAAAGACGCATCGCCTGCTTCAGCCTGTATTCGACCGTTTTGCGTTTGTTCTGCTCCATTCCTTCACTGATCGCTGGGACCAGTGCAGTGGAGAGAGAATACGTAATAAAGCTAGGCAGTGTCAACAGAGTTAGCGCAAGACCAGTCAACTCTCCGTATTGTCTTGTTGCCTCGACAGCCGCATATCCAGCAATGGCAAGACTTTGCGCGACAACTATCGGTTCTAAAAACCACGAAATATTCCCGATAAAACGGCTGCCTGTTGTTGGCAGGGCAATACTCATCAATTGCTTAAACGTGTCCTTACCGTCATGAATCGCCTTAAAAAATCGTTTTCGAATACGAATGGTCTTTTTATAACGAAAGGCAATCAGTAAATAAGCAAGTGAAATCATCTCTCCAATAACAGATGAAATCATCGCACCTGCTGCCGCATATTCAATCCCATAAGAAAGGAAAGCTGTTGTACATACTGCCACTAGAGAAATTCTTGCAACCTGTTCCAGTACTTGAGATATGGCAAGCGGGCTCATTTGCTGTCTGCCTTGAAAATACCCTCTTAGCACACTGGAAATGGCGATGACTGGGACAACGGGCGTAATGGCAAGCAGTGGATAGACCGTTCTAGGATCTGTCAGCATATTTTCTGCCATGATGGGTGCAAACCATAAAAAGAGCGGCGTGAATATCAGGCTGAGTGTCCCTGTTATCGCAAGGGACATGACAAGAATACGTTTTGTTTTCTGTTTGTCACCCCGGGCTTCTGCTTCTGCGACAAGCTTACTAATAGCGACAGGCAGTCCGAATTGTGTGAGCGTCACAGCGAGAAAAAAGGTAGGAGCAGCCATCATATAAAGCCCGACTCCTTCTTCGCCAATGAACCTTGCAATGACAATTCGATTGACAAAACCCAATATTCTCGTGATAAAACCTGCTAAAATTAAAATAATTGTCCCTTTTAAAAACGTTTGCTTCGTCAAATCAAAGATCACCTGCCTTCTCAAACGACATAGAATCATATACAATAAGATATGCGTGTATATCGTCCAAGCATGACAAGTCTCTCGATAAAAACTGAAAAGGGGGAGCATCCCATTGACACAACATCCGGCTGCAATTTACAAAGACCATTTAAAGCCTTTTCTGTTCAGTAAGCTTGAAGAATTCATCGTTTTGGGCTATAAAGATGTAGATTTAGAGGAATTATGGTCATACTTAGAGAATAAGAAGTGGAAGAAAAAACAAGAGTATCCGATTCATGAAATGGTTGCAGATATTTTATCTGTGAAAATTGGCGAATTTATGAACTATGCAACCGTTCAGTCGTTTAAAACGTCTGCTTTTTTGGACAGTGAAGATGGCAAGAATATGCTAGATGAACTGTTGAAATAAGCCATCTTAATGGATTCAGGTGTTTAAGGAGGAAATACATAATGAAAAAAGGGCGCATTCTTGCGTTTTTCTTAGTGGTTCTGTTAATCGGAACTGGCGTAGGCTTACTAACAAAGCCTGTTGCGAAAGATATGACGCTAGGGCTGGATTTGCAGGGTGGATTTGAAGTCCTATATGATGTACATCCAGTGAAAAAAGAGGATAAAATCACAAATAGTGTCCTCGTCAGTACAGTGGAGGCTTTAAACCGAAGAGCCAATGTGCTAGGTGTAAGTGAGCCGAACATCTCGATTGAAGGCAACAATCGTATCCGCGTGCAGCTTGCGGGAGTAAAAGATCAAAACAGAGCTAGGGAGATTCTTTCCACTGAAGCACAGCTATCCTTCAGAGATACGAATGATAAAGAACTCCTTAACGGGGCTGACCTGGTCGAAAACAGTGCAAAACAAACATTCAGTCAAACGAATGAGCCAATTGTGACGGTTAAACTAAAGGATGCGAAAAAATTTGGTGACGTCACAAGAAAAGTAGCGGCGATGGCGCCGAATAACCAGCTTGTCATTTGGCTTGATTACCACAAAGGAGATTCCTTCAAAAAAGAAGTCTCAAAATCAAACCACAAATATGTCTCTGCGCCGAATGTGAATCAAGAAATTAACAGCAGTGACGTGCAAATTGAAGGGAAATTTACTGTTCAAGAGGCAAAGGACCTTGCAAGTATTTTAAATGCCGGGGCATTGCCAGTGAAATTAACAGAAAAATATTCAACATCTGTGAGTGCACAGTTTGGTGAACAAGCACTGGACGAAACAGTGTTCGCAGGAATTGTAGGAATCGCATTTATCTTCTTATTCATGCTGCTTTATTACCGATTACCTGGTCTTATCGCTGTCATCACACTTTCAGCTTATATTTACATTACGCTTCAAGTGTTTGACTGGATGGGTGCAGTCATGACGCTGCCTGGAATTGCGGCATTGATTCTAGGGGTAGGGATGGCTGTTGATGCCAACATTATTACTTATGAGCGGATCAAAGAAGAGCTCAAGCTCGGCAAATCAGTCCGTTCTGCTTTCAGATCAGGGAACCGCCGATCATTTGCAACCATCTTTGATGCAAACTTAACAAGTATTATTGCCGGCGGCGTGCTGTTCTTTTTCGGGACAAGCTCGGTAAAAGGATTTGCAACGATGCTCATCCTATCGATTTTAACTAGCTTTATCACAGCTGTCTTCCTATCAAGATTCCTTCTCGGTCTTCTTGTTGAAAGTCGCTATCTTGACCGGAGAAAAGGCTGGTTTGGTGTTCGTCAAAAAGACATTATGAACATTCATGAAACAACAGAAACCACCGAGCCAAAAACGCCATTTGATAAGTGGGATTTCGTCAGCAAACGTAAAGGATTTATGATTTTCTCAGCTACTATCACCATTGCGGGAATCATCGTTCTTTCCATCTTCAAGCTGAATGCGGGAATTGACTTTACAAGTGGAACTAGAATTGATATCCAAAGTGATCACAAGCTGTCAACTGAACAAGTCGAGCAAGACTTTAAAAAGCTGGACCTTGAGACAGACAGTGTCGTGTTATCGGGTCAAAAAGAAAATCAGGCAGCAGCGAGATTTGTCGGTGTGCCGAACAAAGAAAAGATTGCTGAAGTGAAAGATTACTTCAAAGATAAATACGGAACGGAGCCGAACGTAAGTACAGTGTCTCCGACTGTTGGGAAAGAACTTGCCCGAAATGCATTATATGCTGTCATCATTGCTTCAATAGGGATCATTTTATATGTATCCGTTCGATTTGAATATAAAATGGCCATTGCAGCGATTATTTCACTGCTGTATGACGCGTTCTTTATCGTGGCCTTCTTTAGTATTACGCGTTTAGAGGTAGATGTCACCTTCATTGCGGCGATCCTCACAGTCATCGGATATTCGATCAACGACACGATCGTCACCTTTGACAGGGTTCGTGAACAAATGAAGAAGCGCAAACCAAAAACGATTGAAGATCTATCGTACATTGTGAACTTAAGTTTACAGCAAACCTTTACGCGATCTGTCAACACGGTATTAACCGTACTTGTCGTTGTGATCGCACTGCTTATCTTTGGATCAGCGTCAATTACAAACTTCTCCATCGCCTTACTTGTCGGTCTGTTAACAGGGGTGTACTCATCTCTATATATCGCAGCGCAAATTTGGCTCATGTGGAAAGGCCGTGAGATGAAAAAACCGGCGAAGATTGATACTGAGCAAGATATTTAATTGAGTGAGACTGCCCAAGCGGCAGTCTTTTTTCATTAGTTTTTCCGAAAATAAGACGATTCGAAAAAATATTTCGGGTATCGTTGATCTTGAAATGGTCTTTTGCTATAATGACATACGTTTAGACAAGTATAGAAAGCAAGTGTCCGTTTGAGGCATTTGGCTTTATTCATTGAAGGGGCTGTTATGAAGGTTCGGGAAACTGAACTGCCAGGTATCGGTCACAAAGCCGAAATGATCACAAAAAATAATGAGAAGCTTGCCATCATTACACACGATGACGGCAGGAGAGAAATGTATCATTTTCAAGAGGACGATCATGAAGAATCTATTTCTGGTATCTTGCTAAACGATGAAGAAGCAAGTCAAATTGCAGCAATCTTAGGCGGCATGGTATATAAGCCGAAAGCGTTTGAAACTGTAGAAGTAGCCATTGATGAACTGATGATTGAATGGTTTAAGATTGAAAAGAATGCACCAGCTGTTCAGCAAACCATCGGTGACCTGAGTGTCCGCCAATATGATCAAGTAACAGTCATCGCTATCGTGAGAAAATCATATGAGAAAATGTGAAATCCAGGACCTGAAACGGTCATTGAAGAAGGGGATACCCTTGTTATTTCTGGAGCTAAGACAAGAAATAAAGAACCTCATTAATGAAAAACTCAGCAGCTAATTCATGCCCATGCTGATAGATTTTCTTCCGCTCATTTCTTTCTGTGTTTAAAAAGGACAATAAAAAGGGAAGAATAAAAGAAAAAGCTTGGGGGATATGTAGATGAACAAACAACAATGGACCATCATACTCGCATTTATTTTCGTATTAATTGTCTCAGTATTTGCCGTGATCAATGTGCGGCCAGTGCAAGTTGACTACTTATTTGGATCGGCTGAATGGCCGCTGATTCTTGTCATTATTGGTTCTGTGCTCATGGGCGGACTCATTGTGGCTTTTGCAGGGATCTTCCAAATTGTGAAACTAAAACGTGAACTAAAGGCTTTAAAAGCTGAGCGTGCAGCCGCACCTGCACCTGCTGTTTCGAATAAAAAGGTCGACAAAGACGTTCAAAAGAAACCGAATGTGACGCCTTTAAAAGAACAGCCAGCATCATTTGACCGGAAGGAAAAATAATCTTCCAGCACAATTTCATAAAATAAAAATTGAAACCCCTCAGGCCACTCTAGTATAATAGTGTGGTTGAGGGGTGAATTTATGTTATTATCCAAAATGCGCTGGGAATATGAACATCCAAGCGAAGAAAAAGTGAAATCACTCTCTGAAAATCTGAATATTTCAGCGCTGACTGCATCGCTTCTTGTAAAAAGAGGACTCGAAGAAGTAGAAGAAGCGAGGTCTTTTTTATTTGATCAAAAAGCCGAATTTCATGATCCATTTCTTTTAAAAGGAATGAAAGAAGCAGTAGAGCGCATCAACAAAGCGATCGAAGAGCAGGAATCGATTGTGATCTTCGGAGACTATGATGCGGATGGTGTGACAAGTACGTCTGTGCTTTTACATACATTAAAAGAGTTGTCTGCGAAAGTAGACTTTTATATTCCAGATCGATTTAAAGAAGGCTATGGGCCTAATGAACAGGCTTTTCGATATATCAAAGAGCAAGGCGCATCGCTTGTCATCACCGTCGATACAGGCATTGCAGCTGTAAATGAAGCACGTATTGCAAAAGAAATAGGGTTAGACCTGATCATTACAGATCATCATGAACCAAGTGAGGAGCTTCCTGAGGCACTTGCGATTGTCCATCCTAAGCAGCCGGGATGTGAGTATCCGTTTAAAGAACTTGCCGGTGTAGGCGTAGCGTTTAAAGTGGCGCATGCTCTTCTTGGAAAGCTGCCAACTCAGCTGTTAGATCTTGCGGCAATTGGGACAATAGCGGATCTTGTGCCGCTTCATGATGAGAATAGATGGCTCGCTAAAAAAGGGCTTATGCAGCTTAGGCAGTCGAATAGACCGGGGCTGAAGGCGTTATTAAAAGAAGCAGGTGCTACTCTTGAAGAAGCAAATGAGGAAACGGTCGGCTTTCAAATTGCGCCAAGGCTGAATGCTGTAGGGCGAATTGAACAGGCCGATCCAGCTGTTCATCTTCTCATGACAGAGGATAAGGATGAAGCAGAAGAACTCGCTCGTTTTGTACAAGAACTGAATAAAGAACGTCAAAAAATTGTGAGTACGATCACAGAAGAAGCCATTCAAATGGTGGAAGAGACAGGTGATGACCAGTCTGCAATCGTTGTAGCGAAAGCTGGCTGGAATCCGGGTGTTGTCGGAATTGTTGCCTCTAAATTGACGGATAAATTTTCTCGTCCGGCGATTGTGCTTGGAATAGATGAAGAGACGCAAATGGCAAAAGGATCAGCGCGGAGTATTCCTGGCTTCGATCTATTTTTCCATTTAAGCAAATGCCGCGACATTCTGCCGCATTTTGGCGGGCACCCGATGGCTGCGGGTATGACACTTCGGGCGGATGATGTTCCTTTACTAAGGGAAAGATTAAATCAATATGCGAATGAAACGTTGACAGAAGAAGATTTTATTCCGATTCAGCGGGTTGATGCTGTATGCAAGGTAGACGAATTGACGGTTGAAGCGATTGAAGAAGTGGGGATGCTGTCACCATTTGGCATGCAGAATCCAAAGCCGTTCATCATGATTGAAGATGTGAGACTTGAAGAAATCCGAACAATTGGAGCAAATCAGAATCATATTAAAATGTCTCTGAAAGATGAAGATAAGCTGCTTGACTGTGTCGGTTTTCATCAAGGTCAATTAAAAGAAGAAGTTGTCACAGGTAGCCGCATTTCCGTCATTGGTGAAATGTCCATCAATGAATGGAATAACCGGAAGAAACCACAGCTCATGCTAAAAGATGCCCGAGTAGATGCATGGCAGCTGTTTGATTTGCGCGGCAAAAAGGATTGGGAAAAGACCATCTCCACGCTTGATCCAGAAAAATATGTGGTGGTCTGTTTTGACGAAGAAACAAAACAGGATGTCAATATCCCGATTCATCATGTCCATGCAGAAAATGTTTCAACATTCGATGTAGAAGGCAAGTATGTCGTCTTTGCAGATGTTCCTGCAGATGAACACTTGCTAAGGCAGCTGTTAGAAAACCAAAAGCCAGCTAGAGTTTATACGGTTTTCCAAAGAAAAGAAGATCATTTCATGTCCGCTTTCCCTAGCCGTGATCAATTCAAATGGTTTTATGGATTCTTGTTAAAACGAGGAAGTTTCCCTCTCAAGGAACAAGGAATGGAGCTTGCGAAACATAGGGGCTGGACAAAAGATACAATGATTTTTATGACAAAGGTGTTTTTTGAACTTGGTTTTGTTAAAATAGAGAATGGTGTGCTGTCAATAGTACGTGATGCCCCTAAAAAAGATTTAACAGCATCAGCATCCTATACAGCAAAACAACGATTGATGGAACTCGATCAAACACTAACATATTCCTCAGCCAAAGAGCTGAAGGAATGGCTGAATAGCATGATGAGCGAAGTCTCACCTGTGCTTTGACGTACGAGGAGGAAAAGGAAAAGATGGATTTAAAACAATATGTGACAGTTGTACCTGACTACCCAAAGGAAGGTGTACAATTTAAAGATATTACAACGTTAATGGATAAAGGCGAAGTGTACCGTTATGCAACGGATCAAATCGTTGAATACGCGAAGGAAAGAGACATTGATCTCATTGTTGGACCTGAAGCGCGTGGATTCATTATTGGCTGCCCTGTAGCATACGCACTTGGTGTAGGTTTTGCACCGGTTCGTAAAGAAGGAAAGCTTCCTCGTGAAGTCGTTAAAGTCGAATACGGCTTAGAATATGGGAAAGATGTATTAACGATTCATAAAGATGCGATTCGTCCTGGTCAACGTGTATTGATTACAGATGACTTACTTGCGACTGGTGGAACAATTGAAGCGTCCATCAAGCTTGTAGAGGAATTGGGCGGCGTTGTGGCAGGAATTGCATTCTTGATTGAGCTGACGTATCTGGACGGCAGAAAGAAGCTTGACGGTTACGACATCTTGACGTTAATGCAATACTAATGGAGTTTTACGAAAAAAGCACTCGGTAAGAAGGGTGCTTTTTTCCTATCAAAAATCTTTTAGCGGACTTCTTCTCTTTACATCTATCGAATTTTTCTTGATAATAAACTACAATACAGTTTTCATTTAAAAAGGTGATTCCATGGCGAACGAACAAGTTTTAACGGCGCAGCAGGTCATTGACAAGGCAAGAGAATACCTGTCCGCTGAACATATTCAATTTATAGAGCGAGCATATGAATATGCTGAAAATGCACATAAGGAGCAATACCGGAAGTCTGGTGAGCCTTATATTATCCATCCAATTCAAGTGGCGGGGATTCTTGTTGACCTTGAAATGGACCCATCGACCATTGCAGGCGGTTTCCTGCACGATGTTGTCGAGGATACAGATGTGACATTACAGGATTTAAAAGAGTATTTTAACGAAGAAGTTGCGATGCTTGTTGATGGTGTAACAAAGCTCGGGAAGATTAAATATAAATCACAAGAAGAACAGCAGGCCGAAAACCATCGAAAAATGTTTGTGGCAATGGCGCAGGATATACGCGTCATCTTGATTAAACTGGCAGACCGTCTGCACAATATGAGAACGCTCAAACATCTTCCTCAGGAAAAGCAACGTAGAATTTCAAATGAAACTCTTGAAATCTTTGCACCGCTTGCGCACAGATTAGGGATTTCAAAGATTAAGTGGGAGCTTGAAGATACAGCGCTCCGTTACTTAAATCCGCAGCAATATTACCGGATCGTGAATCTCATGAAGCGCAAACGAGCGGAACGTGAGGAATACTTGGATGAGGTTGTCAATGAAGTAAAAGATCGTGTGTCAGAGGTAAACATCAAGGCTGAATTTTCCGGAAGACCAAAGCATATTTATAGTATTTATCGCAAAATGGTCCTGCAAAATAAGCAGTTTAATGAAATTTATGATCTGCTGGCCGTTCGTATTTTGGTTGACAGCATTAAAGACTGCTATGCCGTGCTCGGGATTATCCATACATGCTGGAAGCCGATGCCAGGCAGGTTTAAGGATTATATTGCAATGCCAAAGCCGAACATGTACCAATCGCTTCATACAACAGTGATTGGGCCAAAAGGTGACCCGCTTGAAGTTCAAATCCGAACAGTGGAAATGCATGAAATTGCAGAGTACGGAATTGCTGCGCACTGGGCATACAAAGAAGGAAAAGAGTCAGCAGAATCAACGGAGGAAGCTGTCTTCCAGAAGAAGCTCTCTTGGTTTAGAGAAATCCTTGAATTCCAAAATGAATCGACAGATGCAGAAGAGTTTATGGAATCGTTAAAGATCGATCTCTTCTCTGATATGGTGTTTGTCTTTACTCCAAAAGGAGACGTCATTGAACTGCCATCGGGTTCCGTGCCGATTGACTTCTCTTACCGGATTCACTCGGAAATTGGGAACAAAACGATCGGTGCGAAGGTCAACGGAAAGATGGTCACGCTCGATCATAAATTGAAAACAGGTGACATTATTGAAATTCTGACATCAAAGCACAGCTATGGGCCAAGTCAGGATTGGGTCAAACTTGCCCAAACCTCCCAAGCGAAGCACAAGATCAGACAGTTTTTCAAAAAACAGCGCCGTGAAGAAAATGTCGAAAAAGGCCGAGAACTCGTGGAGAAAGAAATCAAAAACCTTGAGTTTGATGTCAAAGACATCCTGACAGCTGAAAACCTGCAAAAAGTGGCTGACAAATTTAATTTTTCAAACGAAGAGGATATGTATGCAGCGGTTGGTTATAACGGAATTACTGCACTCCAAGTCGCCAATCGTTTAACTGAAAAAGAAAGAAAACAAAGAGATCAAGAAGAACAAGAAAAAACGGTTCAAGAAGTGACAGTAGAGCCAAAGACATATCACGGGAAGAAACGAGAAGCAGGTGTAAGAGTCAAAGGGATAGATAACCTGCTTGTCCGCTTATCTAAGTGCTGTAACCCTGTTCCAGGTGATAGCATTGTTGGTTTTATTACGAAAGGCCGAGGCGTATCTGTTCACCGTGATGACTGTCCGAACGTGAAGACAGGAGAAGCGCAAGAACGGTTAATTCCGGTAGAGTGGGAGCACGAACAGCCTGCTCGAAACCGTAAAGAATACAATGTGGAAATTGAAATACTAGGATATGATAGACGCGGCTTACTCAATGAGGTGCTTCAAGCAGTCAACGAAACCAAAACGAACATCTCGTCGGTTTCTGGTAAGTCTGACCGTAACAAAGTGGCGACGATCCATATGGCGATCTTTATCCAAAACATTAACCATTTGCACAAAGTGGTAGAACGCATTAAACAAATCAAAGACATCTACTCTGTTCGCCGATTCATGAATTAGAAAGGAAGTATATCGTCTATGAGGCTTGTTGTGCAGCGTGTGACAAGTGCATCTGTGAAGGTAGAAGAAGAGATCACAGGTGCCATCAATGAAGGATATATGGTACTCGTTGGTGTCACACACGAAGATACAGAAGAAGATGTGCATTATTTAGCTGATAAGCTTGCACATTTACGTATTTTTGAGGATGAAAACGGGAAAATGAATCATTCGTTATTGGATGTAAAAGGAAGCGTGCTGTCTGTGTCTCAGTTTACTCTTTATGGTGATACGAGAAAGGGCAGAAGGCCAAATTTTATGAAAGCAGCCAAGCCAGATGCTGCGAACGCCCTTTACGAAAGTTTCAATAAAGCCCTTAGAGAAAAAGGTATTCATGTAGAAACTGGCCGCTTTGGCGCGATGATGGATGTGTCATTGACCAATTCAGGGCCTGTGACTATCTGGATGGATAGCAAAGAATAGATTCACTTTAGACTGTAGATAAACTCTTGCAGGAGTTTGTTTAGAGTCTTTTTCTTTTGCGATCAAACAAAAAAGAGGCGCAGTGGCCTCTTTTTTCTAGCGGAAATATTGTTTTAATCCTTCTGTCATTCCTTCTGTGACTCGTTCTTGGTAAGAGGCGCTATAAATGATGGCTTCCTCCTGAGGATTGCTTAAATAGCCGAGTTCATATAAAAGAGAAGGACGTTTGTTTTCTCTTAACACAAAATAATCTCCGAATTTGACACCCTTATCAGGGATTTGAGAGCGTTTAGCGACTTCTGTATGAACGTTTGTCGCTAATTGCTGGTCTTTTGCTGCTTGATAATAATATGCCGTACTTCCTCTGACACTTGGGTCCATAAAACTATCATAATGAAGACTAATAAATGCATCTGCATTTCTGTAATGAGATGTTGCAACCCTCGATTGAAGGCTGATAAAAGTATCTTCACTTCTTGTTAAATAGACATTTGCACCAGAAGCCCTTAATTTTCCTGCCAGTAAATTGGCGGTTTTGATGGTAATGTTCTTCTCAAACGCACCATCTGCTCCAATCGTGCCGCTGTCTTTTCCGCCATGACCTGGATCAAGAACAATCGTTTTTCCTTTTAAAGAACCAGTTCCTGATGAAGAATCCTGCTGTGGTCTTGGTGCCTCGCTGCTATTTTTATTCGTTTGAACGACCCAGCTTGCCACATAACCAGTTCCGCCGTTAGATAGTGTCACCTCGTACCAGTCACCTTGCGTGCGAACAATTTGATAGGCAGCGCCTTTTGTGGCTCTTTCTGCAATCTGAGCAGAGGTAGAAGCACTTTTTCGAATGTTGGTGCCATCGTAGACAATGTACGCTTTCTTTTGGGAAGCCGAAGAAGATGGATTCTTTTCACCAGCCGAACTCGCTCCATTGCTTGTGACGATGTAATAGCTTGCTGCCCAGCCTTTCACGCCTTTTGCCTCAATTTCATACCAGCCGTTCTGCTCGCGCAAAATGGTGATCTGTGTGTTGCGGGCAAGTGAAGCGACGACTTGTGCATTTGGTGCCGCCGATTGCCTTACATTCAAGCTCGATACGCCAACTGTGCCTGTCTGTTTAGAGCGAGAGGACTCGCCAGAGCTTGATTGAGCAGCTTTTTGGCCGCCTGACACATAATCAGAGTGAACCCAGCCTACTGCTTGTTTATACGAAATTTTTGTCCATTCGCCGCTTGTCTGCAGCTTTTTAGCGGAAGCGCCTTGCGGGAAAGTTCCGACGACTTGATAGGAAGTCCCAGGGCCTGTCCGTATGCGAAGATCAGAGGCTGTCGATGTAATGGAACCGCTGCCTGCTGAGCTTTGATTTTGCGTCTTTGGCTTAGCGGAGTTTTGGCCGCCAGATGATGTCGTAATCAGCCATGAGACGACCCACCCTTTTTGACCGTTCGATAGCCCGATCTGCACCCATTCTCCTTGTTTCGTGAGAATGGGATAGCTTTCCCCGCGCTTCACAACAGCTGCGATTCCATAGCTTAAGCCAGGGCCCGTTCTCACATTGATTTCATCTGTAGCGACCACAGCTTGATCTGTTTGTGCTGTAGCATGTGTCATAGGCAAAGTACTTGCAATGAGAACAAAACAGGTAAGCAGCATCATCATTTGATTGTGTTTTTTTAGTTTCAAAACGGTGTTTTCCCCTCCCTTGTAAAACCGATGAATGTAAATTCGTTATGTAATGGACTAATTCCTTGCAGTTTCCCTAATAAAAATGAATCAATCTGTTTATACTAAATAAAAACGTGATAAAAGGATGTACAAACATGAGATTAAGCAGAAAATTAGGACGAGTGCAATATAATGGACATCGTGATATCGATCGCTGGCAGCACGACGAAATGGATCAACCAGGCTTCCTTGAAGAAACCGCATCTGAATACGGATGTACGTCAAAAGAAGAGCTGGAAAAGAAAAAGAGGCCCGGCAAGGGTTGACAGAGTGGCAGCACCGACCTTATTATAATATAAATCAACACACTTGAAAATTTAAAATGTGGAACTGATGATAGAGAATAGTAGGGTAAATTGCGTGAGCAGAGAGGAATCGCCTTAGGCTGAAAGCGAATCCGCATGGCATTTATCACGAAAGAACACTCTGTAGGTTTCCTGCTGAACGCTCTAAAAATGAGTCAATAGGCGGAGAACGTGAATCTGCGTTAAGGATTTGAGCGGGAACATGGCTAGATCATGTTCCAACTAGGGTGGCACCACGGGTATAACTCTCGTCCCTACTATACACATAGTAGAGGCGGGGGTTTTTTATATGTCCACATAAAAAAATGAATGATGGTCGTAGGAGGACGAAAAATGAGTTTTAATATTCCAAGAGGCACACAGGATATTTTACCTGGAGAGTCAGAACGCTGGCAGTATGTTGAACAAATTGCAAGAGATACATGTGCAGCCTTTCAATACAAAGAAATCCGCACACCGATTTTTGAGCATACAGAGCTGTTTGCACGGGGAGTAGGCGAATCAACCGATATCGTTCAAAAAGAGATGTATACATTTGAAGATAAAAAGGGGCGCAGCATCACCCTTCGTCCAGAGGGAACGGCATCAACCGTACGTTCTTATGTTGAAAATAAATTATTTGCACAGCCGGCGCAGCCAACAAAGCTGTATTACATTGGGCCAATGTTCCGCTATGAACGTCCGCAAACGGGAAGATATCGTCAATTTTATCAGTTTGGGATTGAAGCGATCGGTTCAAAGGATCCAGCCATTGATGCAGAAGTTATTTCCCTTGCGATGAGTGTTTATGAGAAAGCAGGTCTTTCAAACTTAAAGCTCGTCATTAACAGCCTTGGTGACAAAGAGAGCCGTGCAGACTACCGCAAGGCACTTGTTGAGCACTTTGAGCCAAGAATCGATGAATTCTGTCATGACTGTCAAACCCGTTTACATCAAAATCCGCTGCGAATTCTTGATTGTAAAAAGGATCGTGACCACGAATTGATGGCAACGGCTCCATCCATTCAAGATTACTTAAATGATGAATCACGGACTTATTTTGAAAAGGTCAAACAATACTTAACAGATATAGGCGTTGAATATATCGTCGATCCGAACTTAGTGCGCGGCCTTGATTACTACAATCACACGGCATTTGAGATCATGAGTAATGCTGAAGGCTTTGGTGCGATTACCACATTAGCCGGCGGAGGCCGATATGATGGACTTGTTGAAGGAATTGGCGGTCCTGAATCACCAGGAATCGGTTTTGCTATGAGTATTGAGCGTTTCCTATCAGCAATCGATGCTGAAGGGATTGATCTTCCACTGCAAGATGGCATTGATCTATACATTGCTGCACTCGGTGATGATGCGAAAGATTACGCTGTTTCATTATTAAATCGTCTGAGAAAAGAAGGCATTTCAAGCGAAATGGACTATACAGGGAAGAAATTAAAAGGACAATTTAAAGCGGCTGATCGATTAAAAGCCAAGTTTATTGCAGTCCTTGGTGAAGATGAGCTGGCGCAGCACATTGTGAATGTAAAAGATACGACAACGGGTGAACAAATTGAAGTGAAGCTTGATGAGCTGATTCAAATGATGAAGGCCCACAAGAAGGCGTAAAGAAGGAGTGGAATGTTTGTGTTTGGTAGAACTTTTTATTGTGGAGAAGTAACAGAAGACCAAATCGGTCAAACCGTTGTATTAAAAGGGTGGGTTCAAAAAAGACGTGACCTTGGCGGACTAATCTTTATTGATCTGCGTGACCGTACAGGAATTGTACAAGCTGTTTTCAATCCAGACCTTTCAAAAGAGGCACTCGAGACAGCAGAATCGATTCGTAATGAATATGTCCTTGATATTAAAGGAACGGTTGTCGCAAGAGAAGAAGCAACGATCAATCCAAATCTAAAAACAGGGAAAATTGAAATACAAGTCGAAACGGTCAGCGTGTTAAATGAAGCGAAGACCCCTCCTTTTGTTATTTCAGATCAAGCGGACGAGGTATCAGAAGATGTGCGCTTAAAATACCGTTACTTAGACCTTCGCCGTCCTGCTATGTTTGAAACGATGAAAATGCGACATGAAGTCACAAGAGCATTCCGCCATTTCTTAGATGACAACGGCTTTCTAGATATTGAAACACCGATTTTAACTAAAAGTACGCCAGAGGGTGCACGTGACTATCTTGTTCCAAGCCGTGTACACGAAGGAGAGTTCTATGCCTTGCCTCAGTCCCCGCAATTATTTAAACAATTGCTGATGGTCTCAGGAATGGATCGATACTATCAAATTGCCCGCTGCTTTAGAGATGAAGACTTGCGTGCTGACCGTCAGCCGGAATTCACACAAGTCGATATCGAAATGTCCTTTATGAGTCAAGAGGACATTATGACGCTTGCTGAAGAGATGATGTCAAAGGTGATGAAAGATGTCAAAGGCGTAGATTTGACATTGCCATTACCTCGCATGACTTATGATGAAGCGATGAACTCTTATGGTTCTGATAAACCAGATACACGTTTTGAGATGAAGCTTGTCAACATTTCAGACACGGTAAAAGACTCTGATTTCAAAGTCTTTAGCGGAGCTGTAAAAAATGGTGGAGCTGTGAAAGCCATCAATGTCAAAGGGGCTGCAGCGAACTACTCAAGAAAAGACATTGATGCCCTTGGTGCATTTGCTGCGAACTACGGTGCAAAAGGTCTAGCTTGGCTTAAAGCAGAAGGGACAGAATTAAAAGGGCCGATTGCTAAATTCTTTGACGAAGCAAAGCAAGCAGAATTAAAAGAGCAGCTTCAAGTCGAAGAAGGCGACCTTTTACTCTTTGTTGCAGATAAGACGTCTGTTGTCCATGACGCACTTGGCGCCCTTCGCCTAAAACTCGGCAAAGAGCTTGAACTCATCGATGAGTCTGTATTCAACTTCTTATGGATTGTTGATTGGCCGCTGCTTGAAAAAGATGAAGAAGAAGGCCGCTTCTATGCTGCCCATCATCCTTTCACAATGCCAGTACGCGACGATCTTGAATTAATTGAGACAAGCCCAGAAGACATGAAGGCACAGGCATACGATCTTGTCCTGAATGGCTATGAGCTTGGCGGAGGTTCGATTCGTATTTTCGAAAAGGACATTCAAGAAAAAATGTTTAGCTTACTTGGGTTTTCAAAAGAAGAGGCTTATGAACAATTCGGCTTCCTTCTAGATGCTTTTGAGCACGGTGTTCCTCCGCATGGCGGAATCGCGCTTGGTCTTGACCGCTTAGTGATGCTGCTTGCCGGCCGCTCTAACCTAAGAGACACGATTGCGTTTCCGAAAACGGCAAGTGCGAGCTGCGTGTTAACAGATGCTCCAGGCCATGTGAGCGAAGCGCAGCTTGATGAGCTAAGTTTAGCCATTAAAACAAAAGTAAAACAGTAAAATAGACGCATGGATATAGGCATGTAAACGCTTGAAAAAGCGGCATGCCTATGATATGCTTTCTTCAATCAATAAATAAAGTCCTGATACGTACGGTGGTTACCTAGTTTTGACCGAACATTTTTTTATACGGGAGCTTGCCTTTCCTTTCTGCATAAATGCCTCTTTAGAGGACTTATAAAGTCAGGAAGAAAGCACCCACCTGCATGGTGCGGGGTTCAAAACGAAGGAAAAGCTGGCGGCGTTGTCGGGACTTTTTTGTGTTTTTTTCTTTTTCAGAAGGATGACGAAGAAGGTTGAATATGATATGATTCTTTCGATTCATTTTAAATAAAGGTGGAGTGAGGCACTTGTTACATCAGTTTTCAAGAAACGAGCTTGCCATTGGCAAGGAAGGCTTAGATATATTAAAAAACAGTACAGTGGCAGTGCTTGGTGTGGGCGGCGTTGGTTCATTTGCAGTTGAGGCACTCGCTCGTTCAGGTGTTGGCCGTATTGTTCTTGTTGATAAAGATGATATTGATATTACAAATGTAAATCGTCAGCTGCCAGCATTGCTTTCAACAGTTGGTCAGCCAAAGGTTGACTTAATGCAGGCGAGAATCGCTGATATTAATCCAGAATGTGAAGTTGTTGCACTCAAGATGTTTTATACAGAGGAAACATATGAGCAATTTTTTGAATATCCGCTTGATTATGTCATCGATGCGTCAGATACGATTCACTATAAAATTCATTTAATGAAAGAGTGTCTGAAACGAGGTGTGAACATCATTTCAAGTATGGGAGCAGCAAACAAAACAGATCCGACCCGCTTCAAAATTGATGACATTTCAAAAACACATACCGACCCAATTGCAAAAGTCGTGAGAACGCGTCTACGTAAAGAAGGGATTCGTAAAGGGATTGAAGTCATCTTCTCTGATGAAAGTCCGATTGTGATTCGCGAAGATGTCAGAAAAGAAGTTGGAAATGATGAAGCGAAGATTCGCAAGGCACAAATGCCGCCATCATCCAATGCATTTGTCCCGTCTGTTGCAGGATTGATCATGGGTGGTCATGTCATTATGCAGCTTTTGAAAGATATTCCAATTACACGTGTGAAAGATAAATAAACAGCCCACCTGCTAATAGGCAGGGGGCTTTTTTTATTTTTGGCGTTTT
Source organism: Bacillus sp. FSL M8-0266 (assembly GCF_038613425.1). Lineage (NCBI taxonomy): Bacteria > Bacillati > Bacillota > Bacilli > Caryophanales > Bacillaceae > Bacillus > Bacillus sp. FSL M8-0266. The sequence goes on along the minus strand of NZ_CP152015.1, from coordinate 2,477,050 downwards.
AAGTTCTCATATACCTGTTTCAGTGCGCCTTCAAATTTACCTGTTTGCTTCGGTTCATAGTATTGCTTGTTTTTCAGCGGATCAGGTAAGTACTGCTGCTTCACCCAGCCGTTTTCATAATCGTGTGGGTATAAGTAATCGACACCTCTGCCGAGTGCTGTAGCTCCTTTGTAGTGAGCATCCTTTAAATGAACAGGGATTTCACCAATTTTCCCTGAACGAATGTCACCAAGTGCCGCATCGATCGCCTTATATGCTGAGTTGGACTTAGGAGAAAGACACAGTTCAATGACTGCGTTAGCCAGCGGAATTCGGGCTTCCGGGAAGCCGACTCTTTCTGCTGTTTGAACAGCGCTTAACACACGAGGGCCTGCCTGCGGACTAGCTAAGCCAATATCTTCGTAAGCCATCACGAGTAATCTCCTTGAAATGCTTTCAAGGTCTCCTGCTTCAATCAGTCTGGCAAGGTAATGCAGCGCCGCATCTGCGTCAGACCCTCTAATGGATTTTTGAAAAGCCGAGAGGACATTATAATGAGCATCACCATTCTTATCATGTGAGAAACTTTTTTTTTGTAAACATTCTTCTGCTGCGGCAAGAGTGATCATAATATGCCCAGCCTCATCTGCTTTTGTCGATAAAACAGCTAGTTCTAACGCATTTAAAGCAGAGCGTACGTCTCCGCCGCATCCATTGGCAAAATGATTCATCGCTTCATCGTCTACTGCCACCTCATACCCGCCAAGTCCGCGATGTTCATCCTGTAACGCTCTTGTTAATGCAGCCTTGATTTGCTCTGTTTCAAGCGGTTTTAGCTCAAATATTTGTGTCCGGCTTCGAATGGCAGGGTTGATCGCATGATAGGGGTTAGCCGTCGTTGCGCCAATTAAAATGATCATGCCATTTTCTAAATAAGGAAGAAGAAAATCCTGCTTTCCTTTATCAAGCCTGTGAACCTCGTCTAAAATGAGGATGACCTGGCCGCTCATTTTCGCTTCAGCGGCGACAGCTTCCATATCCTTTTTGTTATGAATGACCGCATTCAACGTCCGAAACGCAATGCTTGTACTGCCAGCGATCGCCGTCGCAATCGATGTTTTTCCGATGCCCGGCGGTCCGTATAAAATCATCGAGGATAAATGTTTTGCCTCGACCATTCGTCTAATAATTTGACCTTCTCCAACGAGATGCTCCTGCCCAATGATGTCTTCAATATGACTTGGGCGCATCCGGTACGCTAAAGGTTTCATGATTATCTCTCCTAAAGCAATGTCTTGTTTGTATAGAGTACCGAAATTTCTTCAAATAGAAAAGGGATGCGTCCTCTTATCGCGCTCAGAACCGGCAAATGAAAGTTGGCTGAAAGTATGATATAATTGCTTTTGGTCTATATAAGCGTATATGAAATCAGAAAAATAATTGATGACATAGAAATAGAAAACGCAGAGGTGTTTAACTTGAAAATTTCTACTAAAGGCAGATATGGTCTGACGATCATGATCGAATTAGCCAAAAAACATGGCGAAGGCCCTACATCATTAAAATCAATCGCTCAAAACAATAATTTGTCTGAGCATTATTTAGAGCAGCTTGTATCACCACTTCGGAATGCTCGTCTTGTGAAAAGTATTCGCGGTGCATATGGCGGCTATGTTCTTGCACATGAACCAAACGAGATCACAGCCGGTGATATTATTCGTGTATTAGAAGGACCGATTAGTCCTGTCGAAGTCATTGAAAACGAAGAACCAGCAAAGCGTGCACTTTGGATTCGGATTCGTGATGCAGTAAAAGACGTACTGGACAATACAACTCTTGAAGACTTGGCAAGCTATCAAGATGACGAGGATCAAGAGGCGTATATGTTCTATATTTAGATCAGAGGTGTACCGGGAATGGAACGTATCTATTTAGATCATGCAGCCACAACGCCGATGGATCAGCGTATTGTGGACAAGATGATGCCTTACTTTACAGAGATATTTGGCAATCCCTCTAGTATTCATTCATATGGGCGCGAGGCAAGAAAGTGGCTCGATGAAGCAAGAGAAGTGATTGCAGGAGAATTACACTGTAAACCACAGGAGATCATCCTCACAAGTGGAGGAACAGAGGCGGACAACCTGGCGATTACAGGTGTGGCCATGGCAAGACAGCATGAAGGAAAACATATCATCACAGCAAAAACAGAGCATCATGCGGTGCTGCACACATGTGAACGCCTAGAGAAGCTAGGATTTGACGTGACATATTTAGATGTGGATGAAACTGGATTGATTCATCTTGAACAACTAAAACAAGCACTAAGAGATGATACGATTCTTGTGACCATCATGTACGGCAATAATGAAACAGGTGTGATTCAGCCAATCAAAGACATTGGCGAGCTTTTACACAATCACACTGCTCATTTTCATACAGACGCCGTGCAGGCGTTTGGAACAATGCCAATCGATGTAGCAGACCTTCATATTGATCTCTTATCTGCTTCTGGCCATAAGCTAAATGGTCCAATGGGAACGGGCTTTTTATATGTAAACGAAGGCGTGAAACTTTCTCCGCAAATTTTCGGAGGAGAACAAGAAAGAAAACGCCGTGCTGGCACTGAAAATGTGGCAGGGATCGTCGGACTTGCAGAAGCTGTTCAATTAACGAAGCAAAATAGAAGAGAAAAAGCCATGCATTATGGTAAGCTCAAAGAAATCATGCTACAAGTATTCGAAGAGGAATCACTTACTTTCTCTATCAATGGGCACCCGGAAGAGACATTGCCGCACATTTTAAATGTTCATTTCCCGGGCGTTTCTATCGAATCGTTACTTGTGAATTTAGATATGGAAGGAATTGCTGTTTCAAGTGGATCTGCATGTACGGCTGGATCCGTCCTTCCTTCGCACGTGTTAAGCGCCATGTATGGCGAAGAAGCAGACAAGCTGACGTCCTCAGTCAGAATAAGCTTCGGTCTTGGGAATGAAGAGGATCATGTGAAGCAGGCGGCGCGCAAGATAGTAGCTGTTGTCAAACGCTTAGCCAAATAAACGTTCCTCTTTTGTTCGTGTGTGAAAAATGAAACAGCCAGGCACCTGAAGAACGAAACGCACATGCTGTTTCATTGAAAATGGAGTTGATGAAGATGACAAAAAGACCAGAAGACACAAGAGTTGTGGTCGGTATGTCCGGAGGAGTCGATTCATCAGTTGCTGCTCTTATGCTAAAGGAGCAAGGCTATGATGTAATCGGCATATTTATGAAAAACTGGGATGACACAGATGAAAATGGTGTATGTACAGCAACGGAGGACTATGAGGATGTCATCCGCGTATGTAACCAAATTGGAATCCCTTATTATGCAGTGAATTTCGAGAAGCAATATTGGGACAAAGTGTTTCAATATTTCCTTGATGAATATAAAGCGGGCAGAACGCCAAACCCTGATGTCATGTGTAACAAAGAAATTAAGTTCAAAGCGTTCCTTGAGCACGCATTGTCACTCGGTGCGGATTATTTAGCAACAGGTCACTATGCGCGCGTCGACAGAACTGGCGATGAAGTCAAAATGCTAAGAGGTCTTGATGCCAACAAAGACCAAACGTATTTCTTAAATCAGCTGACTCAGGAACAGCTTGATAAAGTCATGTTTCCAATCGGTGATCTAGAGAAAAAAAGGGTTCGTGAATTGGCAAAAGCAGCAGAGCTCGCAACAGCAACGAAAAAAGATTCAACGGGTATTTGCTTTATTGGAGAAAGAAACTTTAAAACGTTCCTCGGTCAATATTTGCCTGCACAGCCTGGCGTGATGCAGACGATGGACGGAGAAGTCAAAGGGGAGCACGATGGACTGATGTATTACACGATCGGTCAGCGCCAAGGTCTTGGCATTGGCGGTAGCGGTGATCCTTGGTTTGTCGTTGGAAAAGACTTGGAACAAAATATCCTGTTTGTCGAACAAGGTTTCCATAATCCACTTTTATATTCTGAAAGCATTTCAGCCGTCAATATTAGCTGGACTCGCCCTCATATTGTCGGTGAAAACGGTGAATTAACCTGCACAGCTAAATTCAGATACCGTCAAGAAGATCACCATGTGAAGGTGAAAATGACAGGTGAGCAAGAAGCGATGGTCATCTTTGATGAACCCGTTCGTGCTGTCACACCAGGACAAGCGGTTGTCTTTTATGATGGCGACGAATGTCTCGGCGGCGGAACAATTGACGATGTCTTTAAGGACGGCCAAAAGCTGTCGTACGTGTAACATGTTTTCAAAACCTCAACGTCGCTGTTGAGGTTTTTTAATGAAAGGATGAGAGAGCGAATGAATCATAACGAAATCGGCATAGAAGCCTTAAATCAGGGGAACATCGAAAAAGCAGCAGAAGCTTTTACGAAAGCCATTGAAGAAAGCCCAAAAGACCCGGTTCCATATATTAACTTTGCGAACTTGCTTTCAAGCATTAATGAATTTGAACGTGCGTTAAACTTCTTTCAAAAAGCAATAGAACTTGATCACGCCGCAGCTGCAGCCTATTACGGGGCAGGAAATGTATACACATTAAAAGAAGACTTTATGAAAGCAAAAGACTATTTTGAACAAGCACTACAAGCTGGGATGGAAAATAGTGATTTATTTTATATGCTGGGGCAAACGCTCATCAAATTAGAGCAGCCGAAGCTTGCGATGCCTTATCTTCAGCGTGCCATCGAACTGAATGAAGATGATAATGAAGCAAGATTTCAATTTGGCATGTGCTTAGCCAATGAACAATTGCTGGAAGAAGCGGTGACGACCTTTACCGAGGTGATCGCGCGTGATCCGCAGCATGCAGATGCCTTTTATAATTTAGGGGTTGCGTATGCATACTTAGAGAAAAAAGACGCAGCACTTGAGATGCTAGGAAAAGCCATTGACGTGCAGCCTGACCATATGCTGGCACTACATGCGCAAAAGCTGATTCAAGAAGCAGAATAGACGGAAGGAGGGAAGACCTGTGCAGGAACATCCAGATCAAATGAAGCTTGAGGACGAACCGTTTTTAAAAGGGACAGTTCAAGCCGTTATTTTCCATAATGAAAGTAATTTATACTCGGTGTTAAAGGTGAAAGTCATTGAAACATCGGAAAACTTAGAGGAAAAAACAGCATCTGTCACAGGCTACTTCCCAGCACTTCATGAGGAAGAAACTTACACCTTCTATGGCAAAGTCACAAGCCATCCGAAATTTGGTGAACAGTTTCAGGCCACTCATTTTCAAAAGGAAGTACCGACAACAAAGCAAGGAATCATTCATTATCTCTCAAGTGATTTATTCGAAGGGATAGGGAAAAAGACGGCGGAAGAAATTGTAGGGCAGCTTGGCACCCAGACGCTTCATAAAATTATGCGTGACCCAGCGGTTTTGTATGACGTTCCGCGCTTATCAAAAAAGAAGGCAGATAAGCTGGCCGCAGCGCTCCAGGAGCATCAAGGATTGGAACAAATCATGATCAGCCTGAATCAATACGGCTTTGGTCCGCAGCTCAGCATGAAGATTTATCAAGTGTACGAGAGTGAGACGCTGCAGAAGATTGAAGAAAACCCGTATCAGCTCGTCAAGGATGTCGAAGGGATCGGATTTATTAAGGCGGATGAACTTGGCGCTAGAACCGGCATCTCAGGAAATGACCCAGAGCGAATCCGTGCAGCCTTGCTTTATACAGTGGAGACAGCCAGCCTTCAGGACGGTCATACGTACATACAAACAAAGGATTTGATCGTCGAAACCCGAAAACTGCTCAATCAGACAGGCAATGAGTACAAAGTGACGGAAATGGACGTCGCCAATCAGATCATTGCACTTGGCGAAGGGAAAGAGATGATCATTGAAGATGAGCGCTGCTATCATCCGTCCTTATTTTATGCCGAGCAAAGTGTCGCCAAACGTATACAAAAAATCGTCTCCCAAACGGAATATGCAGATCAATTCCCTGAATCAGAATTTCTGCTAGCTCTTGGTGAGCTCGAGGAACGGCTGGGCGTCCAGTATGCACCGACACAAAAGGAAGCGATTCAAAAGGCGCTCATGTCCCCAATGCTGCTTTTAACAGGCGGACCTGGGACTGGGAAGACAACAGTCATTAAAGGGATTGTTGAGCTTTACAGCGATCTTCACGGGGTATCTCTTGATCCGAGTGATTACAAAAAAGATGAATCCTTTCCATTTGTGCTTGCGGCGCCAACTGGACGAGCAGCTAAACGGATGACAGAATCAACAGGGCTTCCAGCTGTGACGATTCACCGGCTGCTTGGTTGGAACGGGTCAGAGGGATTCTCGCATGATGAAGAACAGCCGATTGAAGGAAAGCTTGTCATCATTGATGAATCAAGTATGCTAGATATTTGGCTTGCGAATCATTTGTTTAAAGCCATTCCTGATCATATCCAAGTGATCATGGTGGGGGATGAACATCAGCTTCCGTCAGTCGGACCAGGCCAAGTGTTAAGAGACTTGCTTGCATCACAAGCTGTGCCAGCTGTTACCCTGACAGATATTTACCGTCAGGCAGACGGCTCCAGCATTGTTGAACTTGCACATGATATGAAAAATGGCGTCCTGCCAAAGGATATTACCGCACGTTCAAAGGATCGATCTTTCATAAAATGCTCAGTTGATCAAATGAAAGAAGTGATTGAGAAGGTCGTCAGCAATGCTGCTCAAAAAGGCTATTCAGCTAAAGACATTCAAGTGCTTGCGCCCATGTATAAAGGAAAAGCAGGCATTAATGAGCTCAATAAAATGCTGCAGCACATTTTGAATCCTAAAAAACCAAAGGGCAGAGAAATCCCATTTGGTGATGTCGTGTACCGGACCGGTGATAAAGTGCTTCAGCTAGTGAATCAGCCAGAGAACAATATTTTTAACGGTGATATTGGCGAGATTGTCTCGATTTTCTATGCGAAAGAAAACACGGAAAAAGAAGACATGGCTGTGATCTCCTTTGATGGGAATGAAATCACCTTTACAAAAAAGGATTTTCATCAATTTACACATGCCTATTGCTGTTCGATCCACAAATCACAAGGCAGTGAATTCCCCATCGTTGTGCTTCCAGTCGTGAGAAGCTACTATAGAATGCTTCGGCGAAATCTGCTGTACACAGCCATTACACGAAGTAAAAAGTTTTTAATTCTGTGCGGCGAGGAATCAGCACTGGAGTGGGGCGTGAAAAACAATGAGGATTCGCTCAGACAAACGTCCTTAACGATGCGGCTCGTGCAAACCGAAGAGGTTATGGATGCGGAGCTTGCAGCACTTCAAAAAGAACTGCCGTTTAGCGTGCATGATGCAAATATCGGTATGGAGGGAATCACTCCATTTGATTTTATGCATGAATAAAAGGCTTCCAGATGGGAGCTTTTTTAGCATGAAAAGAAATCCTCATATTTCGTTCATGGAAGCCATTTCTTCGTATGAGTCTTGACGCAAACGCACACGATAAGACTGTTCCGCAAAAGGTGGTTGAGCACATTTTGAGAACATGTCGAGAGCTTGAAGGAATGTCAATCTATACAGGTGAAACGTCTCATTCACTTGGTTCGATAAAAGATATTTGTTTATTAGCCGGAGGCAACTGCGGAGGATATGTGTTAGATGGGAAAAAGAAAGACTGTGCACTCGTTCCATTCTCGGCTGGGGATCAGCTGACAGACAAAGGCTTATATGTGAGCTGCCAGGAGGGAATAGGCATGGAATCCTCCGCCCCATCCTTCTTATTTTCGAAATTGAAAAAGAAAATGATGCAGTCGCCTGACGGTGAAAATTTAGGCATTTTAGAAGATGTATACTTTTGCACAAATTCGGGCACAATCGTAGCATATGAACTCTCGGACGGCTTCTTTACAGAGCTATCAGGGATTCGAAAACAGCTTCAGGCTGCCGGAACCTTGATCAACGTTCAAAAGGAAGCACTTGTTCTAAACCGAACGTAAAGAGGTGCTGATTATGCTCATTTGCCCAAATTGCAAATGTAAAGACATCGGAAAAATTGGGGTCAATCAATATTATTGCTGGGGCTGTTTTATTGAATTGACGCTGTCAAAAGGCAAAATATCTACACACCAAGTGGAAGAAGACGGAACACTAAGCAGCTTAGATGATTTGTTTAGTGATGATGAACGTTCAATTCAACTATAAGTGTTAAGGGGGAATTTCGAATGGGCAAAATGACTTCTTCACTATTAACGCTTGGTGCAGGTGCACTCGCATATCACTTTGCAAGCCGATATGATATGCCATCAAAGCGGGATATGAAAAAGCTAAGAAAACGCGTTATGAGAATGATGTAAACAAAAAGACATCCGCTAAGTGACAAAAGCGGATGTCCTTTTTTATGCCTGCCTATATTCTAATCGGCGCGCGAGTAATGATAAGCTGAAATTGACGACAAAATACATCATTGCCGCTAATAAGAAAATGGGCAGTAAGTAAGATTGGCTCTGACCGTTTAATATTTGAGCGTGATGCAATAGTTCTGGAAGGGCAATCACAACGGCAAGCGATGTATCTTTTAAAAGAGAAATAAATTGACTGACAATCGGCGGTACCATTCGGCGTAAAGCCTGCGGCATAATAATCATTTTTAACGTTTGGATATAGGTTAAACCAGAAGACCTGGCTGCTTCGATCTGTCCCTTATCAATTGATTTTAAACCGCTTCGAATAATTTCTGACAGCATTGCTGATTCAAATACGGTTAAAGCTGCAATAGCTGAGGCTGTAATGCTCAGCTTAATGCCGATTTCGGGCAGTGCAAAATATGTGAAAAAGATGATCAATAAGAGCGGCAGGTTTCGAATGGTTTCGACGACGACTGCAACGATCTTTGATAAAACTGGAATTTGAGCGAACCGTAATGTGCCAATGACTAATCCAATGAGAAAGCTCAAAATGATGGAGATAAAAGCCACTTTTAAGGTGACAGCAAATCCTTCAAGTAAAAAGGCGAGATGATCAGGCTGGTAGGCACCTAGAAAATCCATGGTGTTTCCTCCTTTCTAGTGGCTTCTTGCTAATCTTTTTTCTAAATAACCAACGCCTAAACTGAGCGGAATTGTTAATAGCAGATAGAACATGGCAACAAAGATGTAGACATCGAATGTTACAAATGTTCTAGAAGCGATGAGGTCTCCTTGATACATAAGATCAAACCCTGCAATGACACCTAAAATAGAGGAGTTTTTGACAAGGTTAATAAATTGATTCCCAAGAGGGGGAATGACAATTTTAATCGCTTGCGGCAGAATGATATACCGCATCGTCCCGCCATAGGATAGACCTGAAGCACGGGCTGCTTCCATTTGTCCAAGCGGTACAGCTTGTATCCCTGCGCGAATGGCTTCAGCAATAAAGGCAGAGGTATAAATGGCAAGGGCAATTGTGCCAGCGGTGAAGCCATCTGCTACAATGCCTAGCACGGGTAATCCAAAGAAGAAGACAAATGTAATCAATAATAACGGAATATTCCGAACAAATTCCACGTAAGCCGTTCCTAACCAGTTGAGTGGCCTAAGTGGCGCAATTCTCATAATGGCAATGAGTGTACCGATCAAAAAGCTTCCAATCAAAGCAATGACACTTGCACCAATGGTATATTTAAAGCCTTCTACATAAAGATGAAAATTTTCAATAAGAATGGAAAACCGTAGCAATCAGTTCACTTCCTTCCTGATCAACAGGTGAGCCAATGAGCGGCTCACCCTGAGAGAATCATTCTTCACAAGTCAAACGGTTATTCTTTGATCCATTTTTGATGAATCTTGTCATACTCTCCATTGTCTTTTAAGGTTTTTAGGGCTTTATTGATCGCAGCTGTTAATTTCTGATCACCTTTTTTCACAGCAATACCATAAGGCTCATCTGTAAAGGTGCCGCCGACGACTTCGTAATTTGAATCCTCATCTGCCATACCAAATAAGATCGCATTATCGGTTGTCAGCACTTGCCCTTGGTTTGATTTTAAAGCTGTAAAAGCCTCCTGATAGTTCTCAAATTCTAATACAGACGCTTTAGGTGCTTTCTCGCGGATATTTTGAGAAGAAGTAGATCCTTTCACTGCAAGCACTTTCGTCCCTTTTTTAAGATCATCAATCGATTGAATGTCGCTTCCTTTTTTCACAAGCAGTGATTGTCCTGCTTCAAAGTAAACATCTGAGAAATTGACTTCTTTTTTACGCTCTTCGGTAATCGTCATGGTCGCGACGATCGCATGAATATCTCCTTTTTGCAGTAGTGGAATTCTCGTTTTTGATGTCACTTCTTTGAATTCTGCTTTTCCTTCATCACCGAGCATTTCCTTTGCGATAGCTTTTGCAATATCGATATCAAACCCTTCGATATCTCCACTGCTAGGATTTTTGAGACCGAAGAGACGTGTATCATTCTTGACCCCGAATATGATTTTTTTGTCTTTCTGAATGGTTTCTAAAGAGCTTCCTTTTTTTGCATCAGTCGAGCCTTTTTCAGCAGATCCGCAAGCAGCCAATGCAGCAATACAGCAAGTCATAAAGAGTAGTAGGCCAAAGCGTTTCATTTTTTTCATCAAATCATTCCCCCTAGTGATTTAAAATACGGCTTAAAAAGAGCTGAGCGCGTTTCTCACGCGGTTTCTCATAAAATGCAGCCGGTGTTGACTCTTCAAGAACTCTGCCTTCATCAATAAAGACAATACGGTCGGCGACTTCTCTGGCAAATCCCATCTCATGAGTGACGACAACCATGGTCATTCCTTCTCGGGCGAGCTGCTTCATCACATCTAGTACCTCTCCGATCATCTCTGGATCAAGTGCGGATGTCGGTTCGTCAAACAGCATGACCTCTGGCTTCATCGCAAGCCCTCTTGCAATGGCAACACGCTGCTGCTGTCCGCCTGAGAGTCTTGAAGGGTAGGCGTCCGCTTTATCAGGAATACCGACTTTATTTAAATAAAATTCGGCTGTTTCCCTCGCTTCTTCCTTGCTCACCTTTTTCACCTTCATTGGCGCAAGCATAATGTTTTCAAGCACCGTCTTATGAGGGTAGAGGTGAAAATGCTGAAACACCATCCCAATATTTTGCCTGACAAGATTGATGTTGGTCTTCGGATGCTGAACAGGCACTTCGTTGACGAGTACCTTTCCCTCATCAATGCTTTCAAGACGATTGATGCATCTGAGCATCGTGCTTTTACCTGATCCTGAAGGACCGATGATCACGACAACCTCACCTTTTTGAATATGTAGGTTAATGTCTTTCAGTACATGGAACTGGCCATAATGCTTGTTGACTTCTTCGAATGTGATCATGAAGAACCTCCTCTTGTACATGATGGAATATTCAGTGTAGACATTTTAGTGACTTTGGATGGAGCTGTATGTTTCATGTGTATTCATTTTTAACAAAGTTAGGACAAATTTTATTTACATGGATAATTACAGAAGATGGATAAACAATAAGAAAAGAGGTGAAAAAGGTGAAGAAACGTCCGGTCCAATTTCTGATATATGCCGCAGGGGTCCTGCTTGTCCTTGCATCCTTGCTCATTTTACTGCAGCTCGACGAGTTATGGATGCCTATTTTTTTGTTGTTCAAGGCGGTTCTAATTCCGCTTCTCATTGCCATTTTTATTTCTTATCTGCTTTATCCGATAGTGGAAAAATTGCACGAGGGGGGCTTACCAAGGACTGTTAGTCTCTTATTGATTTATGTACTGTTTTTTGGCGGGATTGGGCTTGCGGTTTATAAAGGAGCGCCTGTCATGATCAAGCAGTTAAATGAGTTGTCAGAACAAATTCCTGTGCTTGCTGAAACGTATAATGGCGCTTTATCACATATTCATCATCATACAAGCCATTGGCCTGACGGACTTCACGACCGTTTGGATCGCTTAATTGTTCAATCGGAGACATATGCAGCTAACGGCGCGGAGCGGATGATTCTTAGCTGTAAAGTATTACTTGATTACGCATTAATTGCAGCACTCATTCCTTTTCTTGTTTTTTATATGGTGAAGGACATGAATACGATGAAGCGGGCTGCATGGTATTTGACGCCGCCATCTTTTCGGAAGAGGGGACATGCGTTTGTGAAGGCAGTTGATGAATCACTTGGTAATTATATTAGAGGGCAGCTACTTGTCTGTTCATTAATTGGGGGGGCAGCAGCCATTGTGCTTTGGCTGTTTCATATCCCGTATCCGCTTGTCCTAGGTATGCTGATTGGTGCAACGAATGTCATTCCGTATTTTGGACCGATTATCGGTGCGGTTCCCGCTGTCTTTATTGCGTTTACCATCTCGGTTAAATCGGTTATGATTGTGCTGATTACAGTAGCGGTGCTGCAATTTTTAGAAAGCAACATCCTCAGCCCGATCATCGTAGGGAGAAGCCTTCATATGCATCCTGTCGTCATTATGCTTGTCTTAATTGCAGGAGGAGAGTTATTTGGTTTAATTGGCATGATTTTAGCCGTACCAACTGCCGCTATAATCAGAGTGATCATTGTGCAATATATTCTCATGAGACGAAGCGTTCATTGACAAGAGGAGCCGAGTTGTCTATAATAATTTCGATTCATACTACATACTGAATTCAATGACGGACCCGAGTACGTTAAAAAGCTGTTGCAGAGAGAGGCTTTGTTTTGCTGAGAAAAGCCTTATCAGACCTTTAACGGAAGCTAGTCCCGAGTGCAGATAAACACTGCCGCTCTCTTCCGGCGTTATCGGATGTGAAGGTGATAGACGAATAGGTCTATAATCAGGGTGGTACCGCGAGAGCATCTCGTCCCTGTGTAAGTCGTTTTGTGCTTGCATAGGGCGGGGTGTTTTTTCGTTTGTGTGGAGATTGATGAATGATAAGGGAGGATTTTTGAATGAAAACTTTAACTTCAGCGCAAGTACGCCAAATGTTTTTAGACTTTTTTAAAGAAAAAGGACATGCTGTAGAACCGAGTGCATCACTCGTACCGCATGATGATCCGACACTTTTGTGGATCAACAGCGGCGTGGCAACATTAAAGAAATACTTTGATGGCCGCGTTGTACCTGAAAATCCGCGTATTTGCAACGCGCAAAAATCGATACGTACAAATGATATTGAAAACGTAGGAAAAACGGCACGCCATCATACGTTCTTTGAAATGCTCGGCAACTTCTCTATTGGTGATTATTTTAAAGAAGAAGCGATCGAATGGGCGTGGGAGTTCCTTACAAGTGACGAGTGGATTGGTTTTGACCCGAATTTGTTATCTGTCACTGTCCATCCAGAGGACGAAGAAGCGTATGTACTATGGAGAGATAAAATTGGTGTACCAGAAGAACGTATTATTCGCCTTGAAGGCAACTTCTGGGATATTGGCGAGGGCCCAAGTGGACCGAATACCGAAATTTTCTATGACCGCGGTGAATCATACGGTGACGACATGAACGATCCAGAATTATATCCCGGCGGAGAAAATGAGCGTTATCTAGAAGTGTGGAACCTAGTGTTCTCTGAATTTAACCATAATCCAGATGGGTCATACACGCCGCTTCCGAAGAAAAACATTGATACAGGGATGGGTCTTGAACGAATGGTATCTGTCATTCAAAACGTGCCAACGAATTTTGATACAGATCTATTCATGCCAATTATTAGTGCAGTTGAGACCATTTCTGGAGAAAGCTATGGCGAGACAAAGGAAAAGGATACAGCATTCAAAGTCATTGCGGACCACATCCGAACGGTTGCTTTTGCTGTAAGTGATGGAGCGCTTCCTTCCAATGAAGGCCGCGGGTATGTGTTAAGACGTTTGCTTCGCCGTGCAGTGCGTTATGCAAAAACGATTCACATCCATCGCCCGTTTATGTTTGACCTAGTTCCAGTTGTGGCGGAAATCATGAAGGATTTCTACCCAGATGTACAAGCGAAAGAAGAATTTATTGCGAAAGTCATCAAGAATGAAGAAGAACGCTTCCATGAAACACTGAACGAAGGCTTAGCTATTTTGTCAGAAGTCATCAAAAAAGAAAGAGACAAAGGCAGCACGCAGATTTCAGGTGAAGATGTATTTAAGCTGTATGATACGTATGGATTCCCTGTCGAGCTCACAGAAGAATATGCAGAAGATGAGAATATGACAGTGGATCGAGAAGGCTTCCAGGCTGAGATGGAGAAGCAGCGTGAACGTGCAAGAAATGCGAGACAAGATGTCGGCAGTATGCAGGTTCAAGGCGGCGCTTTAGGAGATATTAAAGTAGAAAGCACATTTGTTGGCTACGAAAATCTAACGGCAGATGCCCGTATTGTCGAATTGCTTCAAAACGGTGAAATTGTTACAGAAGCACATGAAGGCGATACAGTGCAAATTTTGTTAGATGAAACACCTTTCTATGCGGAAAGCGGCGGACAAGTGGCTGATAAAGGGACATTGAAAAGCGCTGAAGTGATCATTGACATCAAAGATGTGAAAAAGGCGCCAAATGGTCAGCATGTTCATGAGGGAGTAGTCGTAAGCGGTACAGCCAAAAAAGGACTTGAAGTCACTGCGGAAGTGGAACCAGCTCTTCGAAAAGGCATTGTGAAAAACCATACAGCGACACATCTTTTGCATCAGGCGCTAAAAGACGTTTTGGGTAGCCACGTGAACCAGGCAGGATCATTGGTGAATGAAAATAGACTTCGCTTTGACTTCTCTCACTTTGGACAAGTCACAAAAGAAGAATTGTCTCAGATTGAAAAAATGGTGAACGAAAAGATCTGGGAAGGCATCTCTATTGCTATTGACCTGAAGCCGATTGCTGAAGCAAAAGAAATGGGTGCAATGGCGCTCTTTGGCGAGAAGTATGGTGATATTGTCCGAGTTGTCCAAGTAGGCGATTACAGCATCGAGCTATGCGGCGGCTGTCATGTGCAAAATACTGCGGAAATCGGGTTGTTTAAAATTGCATCTGAATCGGGTATTGGTGCTGGAACACGCCGGATTGAGGCGGTGACTGGTAAAGGGGCATACGAAGAATTAAATGACCAGCTGACGATTTTAGAGCAGGCAGCGAGTGAGCTGAAGTCAAATACGAAGGATGTACCAAAACGTATCGCGTCATTACAGGCAGATTTAAAAGAGGTTCAAAGAGAAAACGAATCTCTTCTTGCAAAATTAAGCCAGGCTGAAGCAGGCTCTATTTTAGAGAAAGTGACAGAAATCGGCGGAGTAAAAGTGTTAACTGAAAAAGTAAACGCGAAAGACATGAACCATTTAAGAACAATGGTTGATGACTTAAAAGCCAAATTAGGATCAGCTGTCATTGTGCTCGGAGCCGTTCAAAACGGAAAAGTAAACATTTCAGCAGGAGTGACAAAAGACGTCATCGAAAAAGGTCTGCATGCAGGGAAACTTGTGAAACAGGCAGCTGAAATCTGCGGCGGAGGCGGAGGCGGACGCCCAGACATGGCACAAGCAGGCGGAAAACAACCGGAAAAGCTAGAAGAAGCACTGGCAATTGTCGAAGAATCTGTCAAATCCGTTTTATAATCAGGCGATGTAGTGTAGAATAATGGTATTAGATGAGCGGTTAGAAAAAAGCTTGCTAGTAGAATGTTGGAAGAGAGGTGCAAGAAGCAGTGAGTTCATTTGATAAGACAATGAAGTTTAACTTCTCTGATGATTCAGCTGAAACCAATGTGAATGAAGTGCTCATTACAGTATATGATGCACTCCAAGAAAAAGGATACAACCCGATCAATCAAATTGTCGGATACTTGCTGTCAGGCGACCCTGCTTATATTCCAAGACATCAGGATGCTCGCAACCTAATTCGTAAACTAGAACGAGACGAATTAATTGAGGAATTGGTTAAATCGTACTTAGAGACACATAAAGAGGCGTAAAACATGAGAATTTTAGGCTTAGATTTAGGCACGAAAACCCTTGGTGTTGCGATCAGTGATGAAATGGGCTGGACAGCGCAAGGGATTGAAACAATTAAAATTGATGAAGCAGGCGGAGACTTCGGTCTCAGCCGCCTGTCCGAAATCGTCTCGCAATATGGAACGGATAAAATTGTACTTGGTTTTCCAAAAAATATGAACGGTACGGTCGGTCCTAGAGGCGAAGCCAGCCAATCATTTGCGAAAGTGTTAGAAAACACGTACAATGTTCCTGTTGTGCTTTGGGACGAGCGCCTGTCGACAATGGCAGCGGAAAAAATGCTCATTTCTGCAGATGTGAGCAGACAAAAGCGTAAAAAAGTCATTGATAAAATGGCGGCTGTTATGATCCTGCAAGGGTACTTAGACAGCTTAAATTAAAATGAGGTGAATCAAATGGAACACGGAGAAAAGCAAATTACAATCGTTGATGATAATGGAAATGAACAGCTTTGCGAAGTACTATTTACTTTTGAAAGCGACCATTTTAACAAATCATATGTTCTTTACTACCCAATTTCTGAGCAAGACAATGAAGAAATTGAAATTCATGCATCAAGCTTCACGCCGAACGAAAACGGTGAAGATGGCGAGCTAGAGCCTATTGAAACGGATGAAGAGTGGGACATGATTGAAGAAACGTTAAATACGTTCTTAGATCAAGAAGAAGACGAAGAATAGAACGAATAAAAGGCCTGTGAACGGATCTTAGTGATCTTTCTTCACAGGTCTTTTTTTGCGATCAATATGTTAACTTTATTTTATTTTATGTTGACATAATAAACTGTACCTTTTACTCTATTTTTAACAATGTATTGAGTGAGGGGTATGGAAATTGAAAATTCAAGATATGATGCAAATGGCGCTAATGACTGCGGTTATCGGTATGTTAGGATTGATCCCGCCGATTTTACTTACGTTTACACCTGTACCCATCACATTGCAAACGGCAGGTCTGTTGCTTGCTGGGGGGCTGTTAAAGCCAAAACAGGCACTGATCAGTTTGCTTCTGTTTCTCTTGGTTGTGGTAGCAGGCGCACCTCTTTTGTCAGGGGGCAGAGGCGGAGTAGGGGTCTTTTTTGGACCAAGCGGTGGATTTTTACTTGCTTATCCATTGGCTGCCTTCATGATTAGTTTGTGGATCAACCGACTGAAAAAAATAACCACTCTGCGTCTTTTTATGATCTATGCGGTATGCAGTATCGGAATTTTGTATCTATGCGGCATTCCTTTTCAAGCGATGATGATGGATATCAAGGTCACTCAGGCAGCTCTTCTTAGCCTGATTTATATTCCAGGTGATCTCATCAAAGCGGGCATATGTGCCGTTCTCACGGTGAAAATCATTGCGGCGATGTCATATCGAAAAAGGGATGTGCATAAAGGGAGGCGTGCAGTTTGAACAGAATAACGGAAAGCTATACATTACATGCAGAAATGAACCCAGATCATATCGCCATCATTGATGGACAAGAAAGGATCACTTATCAAGATTGGTATGAGCGTGTCCGGCTATCAGCGCAATGGTTACAACAAACGGCTCATGAGCAAAAAAGAGTTGCCTTTTTATTATCAAATGGTGCTTCTTTTCTCCAAATATTTGCTGGCGCTGCTTCTGCAGGGTGGACAGTTATCCCGCTTGATCCGAGATGGAGCCATGAAGAATGTGTAGAAAAGCTTTTGTTAAGTGAGGCAGCTCTCGTCATTATCGAGGATCGATATTTAAATAGATTTGAAAAGTACAGCGAAGACATGCATGTTCTTTCTTTATCTAAATGGAAGGAAAAAATGAGCCTCATCACACAAGGTCCATCTAACAAATGCGTCAGCGAGAACGACCCTATCTTTTATATGGGATTTACGTCAGGATCAACGGGTTCACCTAAAGCCTTTATCAGGCGTCAGCAGTCATGGATCGAAAGCTTTCGAACGACAACTGGTACATTTGGAATCACTCATCAAGATCATGTTCTTATAACAGGTACACTCTTATCCTCTCACTTTTTATATGGTGCCATCAGTACATTATACTTTGGCGGCACAGTGACGCTTTTAGAAAAATTTACGCCAGTGAAAGCGAAGAAAGCCTTACAGACAGGAGACATTACTGTAATGTATACTGTTCCGACAATGACAGAATCGTTGCTGGAAATAGACGCTTTTGAGAGAGATAATCCGCTTCTTGTCATATCATCTGGAGCAGATTGGGGCATTCCTTCAAAGAAACAACTCGTGACCAACTATCCGCATGTGACATTTTTTGATTTTTACGGCACATCAGAGTTAAGCTTTGTTTCCTACTTATCTTCAAATGACTTTTTGCAAAAGCCTTCTTCTGTCGGACGGCCTTTCTCTCCCATTCAAATTGAAGTGAGGCGAGCTGATCAAACTGTCTGCCAGCCAAATGAGACAGGAAGAATTTATGTGAAGAGCCCGATGTCTTTTGCAGGCTACTTACATGAAGTGAAACCGCCGGAAGAGTGGATAACAGTTTATGATATGGGCTGGCTGGATGAAGACGGCTATTTATATATGAGCGGACGTGAAAATGGCATGATCGTCTATGGAGGGCTGAATATTTTTCCAGAGGAAATTGAGCGTGTGCTAAATGAACAGCCAGAGGTGAAGCGATCGGTTGTAGTTGGCGTTCCTGACCCATATTGGGGTGAAATCCCTGTTGCCATTATTGAACAAGGACAGCACACAAAGAGGATTCGGCAAGCTGTCAAAGAAAAACTGGCGGCCTACAAGGTGCCTAAAAAATGGCTTGTCATTGATCAAATAATTGAAACATCCGGCGGAAAAATAGCACGTGTCAGCATGAAAAAGTGGGCGGAGGAACAATTGTCATGCAAGCAGTAATTGTACAAGCAAAACGGACACCCTTCGGTGATGAAAACGGGATGCTGAAGGATTATCGTCCAGAGCAATTAGCCGCGCCCCTTATTCAGTATTTGTCTAAAGGGATGACACCGGACGACATCATATTAGGAAATGTTGTAGGAGGCGGCGGGAATATGGCTCGTCTGTCCTCATTAGAAGCAGGGCTTTCTTTAGGAGTACCCGGTATGACGGTTGATAGGCAGTGTGCTTCAGGTCTAGAAGCAATCCGAACAGCTTGCGTCATGGTTCAATCAGGGGAAGGTTCAATGTATATCGCTGGCGGAACTGAGAGCATTTCCAGATCACCAATGAAAGAAAGAGCACGCTTTTCACCGGAATGGATAGGAGATCCGGCTATGGGAGAAGCAGCAGAGCTGACCGCTTCGAGATTTTCTGTCACAAGAAAAGAACAAGATGACTATGCGCAATTAAGCTGGGAAAGAAGTATAGACGCAATCAAACGTGGTACATATTCTGAAGAAATCGTTTCGATTGACGGACTGAGCATAGATGAAGCAGCCGCGAAAATAAGGCCGATGGCGAAACTGATCCAGCGGGCAAAGCCTGTATTTTCACCGGGAAAAGGATCTGTGACTGCCGCCAATAGCTGCAAAGAAGCAGATGGTGCAGCAGCGGTCGTTGTGATGGAAAGAGTGCTAGCGGAGGCAAATGGGTTTCAGCCAATGCTGCGATATGCCGGAAGTGCTGTTGCGGCAATGCATCCCAATTTTCCAGCTGCTGCGCCGATTGATGCGATGAAGAAACTTCTAGATCAAGAGAAAATCAAGGCAGAGGATGTTGCACTGTTTGAAATCAATGAAGCTTTTGCTCTGAAAATAGCGCTGATTGCTCGTACGCTGGATATTCCTTATGACCGAATCAATAAAAGAGGCGGTGCACTTTGTCTTGGGCATCCATATAGTGCATCGGGCGCTGCGATGATGGTGAGACTATTTTATGAAGCGCGCACCTTACCGAATGGAAGCTATGTCATGGCTGCTATTGGGAGCGGTGGCGGCATTGGTTTAGCCGTATTATGTCAAGTTCTGTCATGACATGCATGAGCAAGTAATTGCCGAACTCCGTCGAATCATGTACTATAAAAGCTAGATGTGAGGAGGGCCATGCATGTTTTCAGAACAAAAGAAACGACCATTTTTCAAAAGGAAAATGGGGATCGTCCTGTTATCTGTTCTTGCTGTCATCATCATTGCAGCATTATCAGGCTTTTTATATGTTAAATCAGCACTTGGACCGGTCGATCAAAAAAGCAAACAAACGATTAATATTCATATTCCTAATGGGACATCTGTCCGTGAGATTGCGGGCATTTTAAAAGAAAATGGGCTCATTTCGAATGACACGATTTTCACTTATTATGCAAAATACAAAAATGCGTCCGGCTTTAAAGCAGGATACTTTCATTTGAAACAAACGATGGACGCAAACACGCTGATTCAAAAGCTGACATCTGGAGGGACAGACTACGCCTTTCAGCTTGTGATTCCAGAAGGAAAACAGCTGTCTGATATTGCGGTAGTTATTGCAAATCAGACGAATTTTTCAGCGAAAGAAGTGGAAGCGAAGCTGGATGATCCTGCGTTTATTCAAACGTTAATGAAAAAATATCCGAAAACGGTGACTTCACAGGTAAATGGCAAACAGGTGAAACATCCGTTAGAAGGTTATTTATTCCCTGCGACGTATCCATTTTATCGTGAGGATGAATCACTCGAAACGATCATTGAAACGATGATTAAACAAACAGATCAATACGTGAAAACGTATGAAAAAGGCATGAAAAAGAGAAACATGTCCATACATGATGTGTTAACGATGGCATCACTGATTGAAATGGAAGCAACAGAAAAGACGGATCGCGCTAAAATCTCCAGTGTATTTTATAACCGGTTGAAAAAGGACATGCCGCTTCAAACCGATCCAACCGTT
This sequence comes from Bacillus sp. FSL M8-0266, assembly GCF_038613425.1. Classification (NCBI taxonomy): domain Bacteria; kingdom Bacillati; phylum Bacillota; class Bacilli; order Caryophanales; family Bacillaceae; genus Bacillus; species Bacillus sp. FSL M8-0266. Next base: position 2,456,304 of record NZ_CP152015.1, on the reverse strand, counting down.
CTCTATGCACTAGGTGAGCATAAATCCCGTGTTTATTACAAAGACCTTAAGGTGAAATCTCCTTATAATACGTATAACAACAAGGGGCTGCCGCCTGGACCTATTGCAAATGCTGGCGAATCTTCATGGAAAGCCGCACTGCATCCAGATAAAACAGATTATGTGTACTTCCTTGCGAAGAAAAATGGAGAAGTCGTCTTTACAAAAACGTTAAATGAGCACAACAAAGCGAAAGCCAAATACATCACAGGCAGCAATTAATGTACATGTGAATCGAAAAAGACTGTAGACAATATAAGATTGCCTGCAGTTTTTTTCGTTGGAATATCCATTTTATAGGTTCGCAATTACCACTTCTTTGTGGTAAAATATATCGGGTTGTTTTACTTAGATGAACGAAAGATTGACGAGAAAGAGAGCTGCAACAGGCAGGACTCTTCTTTTTCAGGTCATGAAGGAGCTAGACAAATAATGACTATCGAAGATGATCAAATGAATGATTATATTGAACATTTAATTCACCCAAGTCCTGATGCAATCGCTCAATTAGAGGCATATGCAAAAGAGCATCATGTGCCAATTATGGAAAAGGTGAGCATTGAACTTTTACTGCAGCTGCTGTCGATGAAAAAGCCGAAGAAAATTCTTGAGGTTGGGACAGCGATAGGCTACTCCGCCATTCGAATGGCGACAGCTCTACCAGCTGCTGAAATTTTTACGATTGAGCGAAATGCGAAACGCTATGAAGAAGCGACACGGAACATTGAGGAATTAAAGTTAAAAGAAAGAATACACGTGTTCTTTGGTGATGCCATGGAATCGGCTAAAACAGTCCAAACGATGGCGCCCTATGATGTGATCTTTATTGATGCCGCAAAAGGGCAGTACAAACGTTTTTTTGAGCTGTTTGAACCGATGCTTGCTCATGACGGAATGATTATTACAGACAACGTATTATTTAAAGGCTTAGTGGCAACGAACTATGAAGAAGAAATAGAAGATAAACGAAAAAAACAATTAATTGGAAAAATTGATCGATACAATCAATGGCTTATGTCAAACCCTGATTTCCAAACGTGCATTATTCCAGTGGGAGACGGGATCGCCATTAGTACAAAAAGAGGTGACCAATCATGAAAAAACCAGAATTGCTTGTGACGCCAAGCAAGGTGTCAGACGTACTGCCATTAATCGAGGCGGGAGCTGATGCATTCTTAATAGGCGAACAAACATACGGTATTCGTCTTGCAGGCGAGTTTTCAAGAGAAGATGTGAAACAGACGGTTGAGCTTGCACATGCGCATCACAAAAAAGTGTTTGTGGCGATGAATGCGATTTTTCATAATGATCGTGTGCAGCTGCTTGGAGATTACTTAACCTTTCTCGACGCATTAAACGTAGATGGCGTCGTTTTTGGAGACCCAGCAGTGATCATGGCCGCCAAAGAAACAGGGGTAAGCCTGAATCTCCACTGGAGTACAGAAACGACTGGGACAAACTATTACACTTGTAACTACTGGGGCAGAAAAGGTGCAACGCGTGCTGTTCTTGCCAAAGAACTGAATATGGACAGTGTCATTGACATCAAAGAAAATGCCGAGGTGGAAATCGAAATTCAAGTCCATGGCATGACATGTATGTTTCAATCAAAACGTACGCTCATTGGCAACTACTTTGAATATCAGGGCAAACAAATGGACGTCGAAGGCAGAAATATGGAGGAAGGACTATTCCTTCATGATCAAGAGCGTCAAAACAAATACCCTATTTTCGAGGATGCAAACGGCACTCATATTATGAGTCCAAATGATGTGTGTATGATTGACGAATTAGAGGAATTTGTTGATGCAGGCATTGACTCCTTTAAAATTGACGGAATTTTAAAGTCACTTTCTTATATGACAGAGGTGACGTCTCTATATAGAAAAGCAATTGATTTATTAGCGACTGACAAAGACGCGTATGAAGATCAGAAAGAGGACTGGGTGAAGCGGATTGAAGAGATTCAGCCAGTGAATCGTTCGATTGATACAGGGTTCTTCTTTAAAGAAACGGTTTATTAATATAAGAGGAGGCAGAGGAAATGGCACTATTGAAAGACGGTATTTCTGAAATGATTGACGGGAAACGTGTCATTACAAAAAAACCAGAACTGCTTGCACCAGCAGGAAACTTGGAAAAGCTGAAAATTGCTGTACATTACGGAGCAGACGCGGTCTTTATTGGCGGAAAAGAATTTGGGCTTCGCTCAAATGCCGATAACTTTTCAATTGAAGAAATGGCTGAAGGTGTCGCATTTGCAAACAAATACGGTGCACGAATTTATGTGACGACGAATATCTTTGCCCACAACGAAAACATGGACGGGCTGGAGGAATACCTTCAAGGGATTGAAGGCGCTGGAGTAGCGGGCATTATTGTGGCTGACCCGCTGATCATTGAAACGTGTAAACGTGTCGCACCGAAGCTTGAAGTCCATTTAAGCACACAGCAATCTCTTTCGAACTGGAAAGCTGTTCAGTTTTGGAAGGAAGAAGGGCTTGAGCGTGTGGTGCTGGCTCGCGAGACAAGTGCGCTGGAAATTAGAGAAATGAAAGAAAAGGTCGATATTGAAATTGAAACGTTCATTCACGGTGCGATGTGTATTGCTTACTCTGGCCGCTGCGTGCTCAGTAACCATATGACGGCAAGAGATTCTAACCGCGGGGGCTGCTGCCAGTCCTGCCGCTGGGATTATGATCTTTATAAACTAGAAGGTTCTGAGGAAGCGCCATTATTTGGAGAGGAAGACGCACCATTTGCGATGAGTCCAAAAGACTTAAAGCTTGTCGAATCCATTCCTCAAATGATCGAAATGGGAATTGACAGCTTAAAAATCGAAGGACGGATGAAATCAATTCATTATGTAGCAACTGTCGTGAGTGTGTATCGCAAAGTCATCGACGCCTATTGTGCGGACCCAGACAATTTTGTCATTGAAGAGGAATGGTTAGATGAATTAGATAAATGTGCAAACCGCGATACAGCACCAGCCTTTTTCGAAGGTGTACCAGGTACGGATGAGCAAATGTTTGGTATTCATGGAAAGAAAACGACATTTGATTTCGCAGGTCTCGTTCTTCATTATGATGAAAAAGAACAAATCGTCACATTGCAGCAGCGTAACTTCTTTAAAGCTGGTGACGAAGTCGAATTTTTCGGACCAGAAATTGAGAATTTCACATGCAAAATTGAGACGATTTGGGATGAAAAAGGAAATGAACTAGATGCCGCTCGTCATCCGCTGCAAATCGTCAAATTCAAGCTCGATCAAAAAGTATACCCTAGCAACATGATGAGAAAGGGGAAATAACAGGCACATGAGGAGTAAACCAGTTGTCATTGGAATTGCTGGCGGCTCGGGTTCAGGTAAAACGAGCGTCACCAATTCAATCTATGAAAAATTTAAAGGCCATTCCATCCTCATGCTTCAGCAAGATTTATATTACAAAAATCAAAGTCATATGCCATTTGAAGAGCGTCTGCTTACGAACTATGATCATCCGCTCGCATTCGACAATGACCTGATGTTTGAGCATTTGGAACAGCTCTTAAGGTACGAATCCATTGAAAAACCAATATATGATTTCAAGCTCAACACACGTTCAGAAGAGACTGTCCATGTTGAACCAAAGGATGTTATCATCGTTGAAGGCATCTTTGCACTAGAAGACGAACGCCTAAGAGACTTAATGGATATTAAACTGTATGTCGATACAGATGCAGATCTACGCATCATTCGCCGCATTTTACGCGATACGAAAGAAAGAGGCCGTTCAATCGATTCTGTGATTGAACAGTATGTATCTGTTGTCAGACCAATGCATAATCAATTCATTGAACCGACGAAGCGATACGCTGACATCATCATCCCAGAAGGCGGCCAAAACCATGTGGCGATTGACTTAATGGTGACAAAAATTCAAACGATTCTTCAAAGCCGAGCAGAGTAACTGATGTTGAAAAGACCTTTACAATGTAAAGGTCTTTTCAACATCATCCAGCGTGTAGACAAACCCTCGCATTCGGTGTCAGTCCTGTGCGCCGATGCTCACGAATATTAAATTCGCTCCGCTTCTGTGCTCGTCCTTCCTAGAGTGCAAAGGTTTTCTATCACGCTGAAAAGAAGACAAAGAGCTAAAATAAAAACCATTTTAGCCCTTTGTCAACATCATCATAAAGAGAGTAAATACCAATATTTCACTTGTTTCTAAAAGTAGAAGCTGCTTAAATATTTTAAGAAGTAACACTTTGAATGAAAGATTTGATATGATAGGAAAACAATGATGTGAAATAGATGTAGAAAAATGTCGTTTTCAAGCTGAATATTGAAGTGGTTTCGATTTTGTAAAAGTATATTAAAAAAACGACAAACAAACCATCACAAATTTTCAAACAATTCTTGATCAAAAAGCAATTATGTAATAATATAGCATAGACATATCGTACACTGACCATATTATGTATTGGGAAGATGGAGAATGGATAAGCTATTCTTCTACATATGATCGAAATGGCGAACGAGGTACAGGAGCTTCCTGTGCCTTTCCACAGTTTGTGCGATGAAGATAGATCATCTTTGGGCCACTGAGAGTGGTTCTGTCTGAAAAAAGGCATAATAGTTGCATCTAAAAGGGACGCCATGTAAGATGGACTTTTACAAATATGGGACAGAAGGAATGAGGGCATGAAGAAGTCCTCATTCTTGTATATTTCAGTCGTCACTCACGTGCAGAAAGTATGTATGATGAGGATTAATAGAAGGAGTGAATGATTCATGGCACAAGAGAAAGTATTTCCAATGACAGAAGAAGGAAAACGGAAATTAGAAGAAGAGCTTGAACATTTGAAAACGGTTAAACGTAAAGAGGTTGTAGAGCGAATTAAAATTGCTAGAAGCTTTGGAGACCTCTCTGAAAACTCGGAATATGATTCTGCTAAAGAAGAGCAAGCGTTTGTAGAAGGGCGTATCACTACGCTTGATAATATGATTCGCAATGCCAAAATTATCGAAGATGAAGGAAACTCAAATATTGTCTCACTTGGTAAAACAGTCACTTTCGTTGAATTACCAGACGGAGAAGAAGAGTCTTATACAATCGTCGGAAGTGCAGAAGCTGATCCGTTCGAAGGAAAGATTTCAAACGATTCACCAATTGCAAAAAGCCTGTTAGGCAAACAAGTAGACGACAAAGTAACCGTTCAAACACCTGGCGGAGAAATGTTCGTCCAAATTGTAAAAATTTCATAATTACGTTTATACGATAAACACCTCGTCCACAATAGGGACGAGGTGTTTTTATGCGCAAAAAACGTAGAATTCAATGGACAGGTGCTGTTATTTTTATGCTGCTGCTTGGTCTTCTCATCAGACTGGCAGAAATTCAACTGTTTTTCACAGAATCTTTTTCAAAGCTTGATATCAATTTAATACAAGAAAGTGTCAAACAGCGTACAGAAGAAGTGGTCATTTCAGATGGCCGCGGTGAATTTTTAGATCGAAACGGCGAGGCGCTTCTCACAAAAGAACAGCCTGCAGTGATCTTATTTCCTTTCCTGCAATATGATCTTCCTCATTTAAAACAAACCGCCTCTATTCTTGAGATGGAAGAAGATGAACTCAAAAAACAGCTGACAGAAACCAAAAAACCTCTCATTCTCAAAGATGACATCACGAAAAAAAAGCTGAAAGACATCAATGATATGAAATATTCAGGTGTGTACGGCGTATATATGAAAGAGAAGGACAAAAAAAGACTTGCCCTCCACACATTAGGCTTCACGAGTGAAAATCCAGAATTGCTCAGAAAGCGTTATCCTGACAAAAAAGAGCTTTCCATCCGTACAGAAATCGGCACTTTTGGGCTGGAAAGTACCTTTGACGAATTTCTATTACCCGAGCAAGACACAAAATTGTTATATCATGTGGACGGAAGGGGAAACCCTTTGTTTGGGATGGACGTCAAATATACAGCAGAGGCTCATTCATTTTATCCTCTTCAAGTTCAAACAACAATTGATGAAAACATGCAAGCTGAAATGGAGAAAGTTCTGAAAGACCAAGGCGTCGAAAAAGGCGGGGCCGTTCTGCTCGACATTGAAAGCAGCAGTGTGCTGGCGATGGCAAGTACGCCAAACGTCACAAGCAAAAACCGGCATGAAGCAAGAAATTACATGCTGACTGCCATGGCACCAGGTTCTGTCTTTAAAACCGCTGTACTTGCCGCAGCAATCGAAAAAAACCTCGACCAGCCACAAACGATGTATGACTGTCGAAAGAATTTATATGGAGAGCCAGAAGGAACGCAGGAAGTGCTGAATCTGTCTGAGAGCTTTTCGCAGAGCTGTAATTATACCTTTGCAACACTTGCTGACAAGCTGATCCAAACAGATGATCAAATCATCGAAAAGACGGCTGCAAAGCTTGGACTCATTGATCGAGCTGGCTGGGAAGGGGATGTCTATCATAAGCAGCATTTCAAACAGTTTGATCGTGAAGAAACCGGCAATGTGTGGGGGGATAAAAGAGACAAGCATGTCAAAAAAGCCATTGCTCAAACCGCAATAGGGCAAAAAAATGTCAAAACGACTCCTTTGCAAATGGCCAATATGATGGCGTCGATTGCGAGAGGCGGAGAACGAAAAGAAGTGAAAATCGCTGAAAAAGTGCTGTATCAAAACGGAACAACGATGTTAACCTTTCAAAACAAACGACCAGAAGGAGGCAGTATTGACCGCTATACAGCTCAAAAGCTGCAAAAGTACTTAAGGCAGGTGGTGACATCTGACAAAGGAACAGGAAGAAGGTTTCAAGACCTTCCATTTGATGTGGCGGGGAAATCAGGCACTGCCCAAACCGGCAGTAAAGATAAAAAGGGGAATCCGCTTTATCATAAATGGTTTGCTGGATACTTTCCGGTGGAAAAACCAAAATACGCCCTAGTCGTTGTTCACCTTGATGAGGCAAGTGGCCGGGCTAAGACAAATGATGCGTTTTATGATATTGTAAAAAAGGTCAACGAAATTGAAAAGAAACAGACATAGAACATTCCTTCATGTCATGTTAGAATAGTAACGACTTAGGGAACAGAGGCAAAGGAGTGCAGAGATTTTGAGTAGAAATTCTCGATTTGAACATCGTGATAAGCGCAGAAAGGCCAATATGGTGCTTAACATATTAATTGGTATCGTTGTGGTGCTTATTTTGGTTGTCGCAACGAGTTTATTAATTTTTAATAAACCGAAAGACATAGATGTTGCGAAAGAACCATCAAAAACGGCGCCTGCAACAAGTGAAAACAAACAAAAATCAGATGAAGATGTGAAAGATCAAAAGAAAGACACATCCGATGATTCAGATGCAACAAAAGATGACTCATCTGATCAAGACGACGATACGAAGAAGTCAGATGATGAAAAAGAGCCTAATAAAGATGCTTTAAAAGATGCCAAAGAAACAGATGGCGGCAAAACGAGTGACGTAGACAAAACATACGAAAGCGATGACTGGGAGCCCGTAGGAACAGAGCAATCCGGTTCACATACAGCAACCTATGATTCTAACTCAAAAGACTGGAAAGAAATGATGAAAGCCATGTCCTATGCGACGGGAATTTCAGAAGATCAAATGACAGTTATTTGGTTAGGAAATAACGGAGGCCCTCAAGATGCAAAGGGAACCATCCGTGACAAATCAACAGGCGAACGCTACCGCGTGGAAATCACATGGGTAGATGAAAAAGGCTGGAAACCTGTAAAGGTTGAAAAATTAAAATAAACATAAAAAAGATAGCAGCCATGCTATCTTTTAGATTGATGACAAAGGGCTAAAATGATTTCATTTTAGCCCTTTGTTTTCATTATAGCTCAGCGTGAGAGAAAACCTTTGCGACTCGTACCGGAGCGAATTGAAGATTCGTGAGCACCTGCACGCAGGACTGACACAGAATGCGAGGGTTTGTCTCCACGCTGTAAGATAGCAGTCATGCTATCTTTTTTATTCAGATATTCGCCTTAAAATGAACAACCGCTGTATACAAAATCCGGTCATCGATCACAGTCGTTTGATGACTGACAGAATGAACGGTCAGCAGAATTGCCTGATTATGTTCAATTTGTTTTTGGATCTTTTGTTCAAGTTCTTTTAAAGACGATGCTTCAAAGAATTCAATTTTATCCTTTAGAAAATCCAACTGAAAATCCATTTGATTCACCTCTCCATACTCTTCATTCATCTTAATCTCTCTCCTCTAAAAGAGCAAATATTTTTCTACCCCTCCCAGTATTTTTTAGTAGGAAAGAAACTGAAGATGTGGTAGGATAGGAACTGTTCGACGAATTAAAACATACTATACGCATAGGAATAAATAGATAAAGTGGAGGGAAAGAAAATGGGACGTGAGTTTCTTTCTGTATTTGATCATTGGGCTGACTCTTATGACGACACGGTAAGTGGTCATGATGAGCAGTATGAAGAAGTGTTTCGCCGGTATCCGTTTATTTTAAAAGAAATTGTTCGCCGTGCAGGTCAAGATGTTCTTGAGTTTGGAAGTGGCACGGGGAATTTAACAGCGGCACTGCTCGCAGCTGATAAGAACGTGTTTGGTGTTGAACCATCAGACGCCATGAAGAAAGCGGCTCTTCAAAAGGGTATACCCGATGTGTTTCATGATGGGGATTTTTTATCATTTCCAGCGGCGCCATTTGAGCCTGATACAATTGTCAGTTCATATGCTTTCCACCATTTAACGGACGAAGAAAAAAAACAAGCCATTCACACCTATAGCAACATCCTTCACTCAGATGGTAAAATAGTCTTTGCTGATACAATGTTTCAAAATCAAGCAGCACATCAAGCTGAAATTGACAAAGCGAAAGCGGCAGGATTCGATCAGCTTGCTGAGGATTTAGAAACGGAATATTATCCATCCATCGATGTGCTAAAGCAAATCTTTGAAGAAGAAGGTTTTAGTACGTCCTTTCATCAAATGAATGATTTTGTTTGGATCGTAGAAGCGAAGAAAAGGGAATGAAAGGATGTTTTGATTTGAAAATCGCAGTCATAGGTGCAATGGAAGAAGAAGTGACGATATTAAGAGATCAACTAAAGAATGCTACACAAGAAAACATCGCTGGGTGTGAATTCACAACAGGTGTTTATGAAGATAAAGAAATGATTTTATTAAAATCAGGGATTGGAAAAGTGAATGCAGCGGTTAGCACAACACTTCTGCTTGACCGCTTTCAGCCGGATTATGTGATCAATACAGGATCAGCTGGCGGTTTCCATCACACATTAAATGTAGGGGATATTGTCATCTCTACTGATGTTAGACATCATGATGTGGATGTCACGATCTTTAATTACGAATACGGACAAGTACCAGGATTGCCAGCTGCTTTTGTTGCAGACGAAAAGCTTGTGAAGCTGGCAGAGGAATCGGCTTTAGAGATCGATCATATTCAAGTGGCAAAAGGTACGATTGCAACTGGAGATTCGTTTATGAATGATCCGGGTCGTGTAGCGTTTGTGAGAGAGAAGTTTCCAGAGCTATATGCGGTGGAAATGGAAGCCGCAGCCGTTGCACAAGTTTGCCAGCTCTTTGGAACGCCATTTGTTGTCGTTCGAGCGCTATCTGATATTGCAGGGAAAGAATCCAATGTCTCATTTGATCAATTTCTTGAGCAAGCAGCGATTCACTCAACCGACCTTGTCTTGCGTATGATAAAGCAAACTCAATAAAAGAAGGGGATTCCCCCTTCTTTTCCATACAAAGGAAGGGAATCATATGGCTGTCATACAGGATATTACAGAATTAATTGGCCGCACACCGCTTTTAAAACTGTCAGGAATCGGCATCCCGGAAGGTGTAGAGGTATATGCAAAGCTTGAAATGATGAATCCGGGTGGAAGTATTAAAGATCGTTTAGGTGATATGCTCATAAGAGAAGCATTGGCATCTGGCAAATTGCGCCCTGGCGGAACCATCATTGAAGCAACTGCTGGAAACACAGGAATTGGGCTTGCCCTCAGTGCAAGAAAGCATCAATTGCGGACCATTTTTTGCGTACCAGAACATTTTAGTCAAGAAAAACAACAGCTCATGAAGGCGCTCGGTGCAGACATTATTCATACACCAAGAAAAGAGGGCATGAAGGGTGCGATTGATCGAGCCCTTGAACTAGAGGCAAGCCTTGACAATGCCTATTGCGTTTTACAATTTAAAAACCAAGTAAATCCATTGACTTACTATAAAACGCTTGGTCCAGAATTATGGTCCGACCTGCAAGGAAACATCGATGTATTCGTGGCAGGAGCGGGATCTGGCGGGACTTTTCAAGGGTGTGCTGCCTATTTAAAAGAGCAGCATCCTGCGTTAAAAACAGTTGTTGTCGAACCTGAAGGATCGATTTTAAATGGAGGAGATCCGGGTCCGCATAGAACGGAAGGAATCGGCCTTGAATTTATCCCAGATTATATGGAATCTGCTTTATTCGATGAGATATATACCGTCAGTGATGATGATGCTTTCCAAATGGTGAAAGAAGCTGCTGAAAAAGAAGGCGTTCTCATCGGGAGTTCTTCGGGTGCCGCGTTATTTGCCGCTTTAGAAGAAGCGAAGAAGGCAGCACCTGGGACAGTCATCGTCACCATTTTTCCTGACAGCAGTGAACGGTATTTAAGTAAAGGCATTTATGAGGGAGGAAAATAAAATGAAACCAAAAACAATGATGATACACAGTGGAACAACTGGTGATGAAAAAACGGGCGCTGTGTCTGTACCTATATACCAAGTGAGCACATATAAGCAGCCGAAAGCAGGCGAACATACAGGATATGAATATTCAAGAACAGCGAATCCAACAAGAACGGCACTAGAAACCGTCATTCGTGACCTTGAAGGGGGAGCAAACGGCTACGCATTTGGTTCAGGAATGGCTGCCATTACGGCAGTGATGATGCTGTTTAACAGCGGAGATCATATTGTCCTGACAGATGACGTATACGGCGGAACCTACCGCGTCATCACAAAGGTACTCAACCGTATTGGCATTCAAGCGACCTTTGTTGACACAAGTGATCCTGAAGCAGTAAAAAAGGCGATTTTACCTGAAACAAAAGCGGTTTACATTGAATCACCAACCAATCCTTTACTGAAAATGACTGATCTCAAAGCGATCGGCCAATTGACAAAAGAAGCTAACATCTTAATGATTGTTGATAATACATTTTTCACACCTTATTTCCAAAGGCCGATTGAATATGGGGCGGACATCGTTCTGCATAGTGCCACTAAATATTTAGGCGGTCACAGTGATGTCGTAGGTGGGCTTGTTGTAACAGCGACGGAAGAGCTTGGGGAAGAACTGCATTTTGTTCAAAATTCTACTGGTGGAATTCTTGGACCGCAGGATTCATGGCTTCTCATGAGAGGAATCAAAACGCTTGGACTAAGAATGGAAGCACATCAGCAAAATGCACAGAAAATCGCTGAGTTTTTAGAACAACATCCAGCAGTCACACGTGTTTATTACCCAGGTCTTGATGCTCACCCTGGACATGAACTTGCAAAAACGCAAGCATCAGGCTACGGCGGCATGATCTCTTTTGATATTGGAAAAGAAGAACATGTCGATGTGTTTTTAAGTCAGCTTAAGCTGTTTACGATCGCAGAAAGCCTTGGAGCGGTTGAAAGCTTAATCTCTGTTCCTGCTCGAATGACTCATGCGTCCATTCCAAAAGACCGCCGCGAGGAGCTTGGCATCACTGATGGGTTAATTCGTATATCCGTCGGGATTGAAGATGTGGATGATTTACTGAATGATATGAAGCAGGGACTAAACGCACTAGTGAATGGATAGATTTACATGCCACTACCTTTCTTTTACTATGTTAAGCTATCAATAGACATGTTAAACAGGAAGGTGATTCAAGTGAAGAAAAAGTGGAGTGGTTTAGTGACAGATTACAAGCAGTACGCTTTTATTTTGCTTGCTGTCAGCACCTTTTTATATATTGGTACGATCATACCAAACCAACACATCGAAGCATCTCCAAAAATGCTGATGATGGGAATTGATTGTGTTTTCTTATTAGCAGCTTTTCTTTGTGTGAGACGCGCGATCTTTTTTCAAAAGAAACTGCAAGAACTAGATGAAGATTAATTCGAAAAGTCTCCTCATTTACGTGAGGAGGCTTTTTTGATTGTATTGGACAATCGGACAAGAATAAATGTAGAAATTTAGTCAAACACACAAAAATCATCTTTTTTACTAAAAACAGGTTTACAAAATGGTGCTTGCTGGATATACTAACAAAGTAATTAAAAACGTAAAGGAGGCTGAAGAATATGTTATTCGTTTCTATTGTCATCAAATCAACAAATAATTTCATCATGTCATCAGCCTGTGGAAGAGCTCGTGTCCTTCCTTTACCTTATACGGTGCACACGCTTCAAAACTGTTAAAGTAAACGAGGATTTTACGTATCATCCATTGCAGGTTGGAAGACACTGTCTTTTGATCTGCATTTTTGTGTGCCCGCAGGTCAACTGACAAAGAAGATCTGCGGGTTATTTCGCGTGCTGCGAACTGAAGGGAGGTGAGCGTATATGACAATCCATTTATTTTTTATCACATTGACGATCCGACGAAAATACAAAGACATTGAAACAGTTCTTTATGAACAACAAGTCGAAACATTTTATGAAGAAATGAAGCAGAAACAACTAGAGTATATGAACTAAAATACGAAAAGAAAAATGCGAAAAGGAGGAGATTGACATGTTTATGATGCTTGCAATGCTTAATTGTTATACTATGGAGAAGGACCAGGTTTAGACACGCTCCACATTGATCATCTGCACATATGATATCCGTAAAAGGAGATTGTGAGGTGATCAACGAATGTCGATGTCACCATATATGAGGTTTCCGTCAGTGGGGCACGGGTATACATCCATTCCGCATTCCTTAAAGCATGGATACGGTAATCCGTACCGAATGCAAAGAGAGCAAGAGGAAATGCTCAGACAATATATGTATCAGTACCGAGCTTATTGGTATTAAAGAAAAGGAGCAGGAAACGTTATCGTTTCCTGCTCCTTTTACATTAGCAAATCCAACTTGCACCGATGATGATCAACAAAATGAACAGTACAACAAGCAAAGCGAATCCGCCTGCAAAACCGCCACCGTAACCACCGCAGCCTCCAGCATAACCTCCACCAAAGCCCATAATCTAGCACCACCTTTATCTAATCAAGATACATTCATAAAATATGCAGCTCATGCAGAAAACGAAATCAATCTGAGCACAATTAATGAAAACGCCTATTCGGATTAAATTTTTTAAAGTTCTGCGAAACATTTTCTGAAAAGATGCCGTCTAATCAATAACAAATAATTAGGACTAGGTCTTAAACTTTGTTAGGCGTGAGCCGATATGAAAAGTAAGAAAATTCGTAAATAGTTTTATTTACTGGAGCAAAGCAGGTGTTAACATTGATTCAAAGCTGGATTGGAAAACAAATGAGGGAACCAAAAGGCTTGTTCTCAAAATGGGTTGCCCGCTATATGGAAAAAAATCATCATAATATCAATGAATGGACGATTCAACTCTTAAATATACAAGAAAATGACCGGATTTTAGAAATCGGTACTGGAAGAGGCATGACATTATCGAAGGTAGCAGAGAAACTTGATCGCGGTAAAGTATATGGAGTGGATGCCTCTCGTCATATGATCAAATATGCAAAAAGAAAACATAAGAAGCTTGTGGAACAGGATAAAGCCATCGTGACTCTTGGTAAAGCCGAGCATTTACCTTTTGAAGACAGATCATTCAATAAGTTATTTACTGTGCAGACCATTTATTACTTGAAGGATATTGAGCAAGTCATGAAGGAAGTGTACCGTGTTCTTCAAGTGGATGGAGAAGTATTCTTATCTTTCCAACAGCAGGAACTGATGAAGGAACAAAAGCGGTCACAATCTTTTTCATCGTATAGTGAACAAGAGATTAGCCGCCTATTTTCAGCGTATCACTTCAGAGAAGTTTCGGTTTATCACTATGATACATACATCTGTATCAAAGCGTTAAAATGATGAAAATATTTCCCAGGTAATGAACAAGCATTCTAAAAGAGGCTCTTCGTGAGAGGAGCTTCTTTGCGTGTAATTGAATCATGTTTGAACGAATTAAAAAAAAGTCTCTTCATCGAAGAGACTTTTGTATATGATGTAGGCGCCAGCCAGGTGTGTAAGGAATGATAGTATATATAAGGAATTTGTTTGTCGATTAAGGATACCTGTCTGGCTTATTTCTTATATCGACACCGTTCTTCAAAAGTTTAGCTTTTTTTTCAATATTTTCTTTTTTATTTGACTGGAAGATACATTTTTCTCTCCGTGATAGACATATTTCGCTTTTTTTTTATCAATTGTGCCATTTGGAGCAGGGAATTGCTTCATAAATAGAGAAAATTGTAGAGACTTCATTTTTAAACAAAAAGGGAGGAATGGAAACATGTCGGGAAACAAAGGTGTCGTTTATAAAGGAGCAGGAAATGTAGCAGTTGAGGATATTGGATACCCTGATTTGATTTTAAGAGATGGCCCGGGTGTACCGAAAGCCAATGTGGGGCGCAAATGTGAGCATGGCGTCATTTTAAAAGTAGTGACGACGAATATTTGCGGAAGTGACCAGCACATGGTGAGAGGTCGTACGACTGCGCCTGCAGGACTAGTCCTTGGTCATGAAATTACAGGTGAAGTCGTTGAGGTTGGACGAGATGTGGAGTTTATTCAAAAAGGAGACCTTGTGTCTGTTCCCTTTAATATTGCTTGCGGACGATGCGTCATGTGTAAGGAACAAAAAACCCATGTGTGCTTAAATGTAAACCCGGACCGTCCAGGCTCTGCCTATGGATATGTCGATATGGGCGGATGGGTTGGCGGCCAATCCGAGTACGTCATGGTGCCTTATGCAGATTTCCAGCTGCTGAAATTTCCAGACAAAGATCAAGCGATGGAAAAAATACTTGATCTGACGATGCTTTCCGATATTTTCCCGACAGGTTTTCACGGTGCTTATACGGCTGGAGTAAAGCCTGGTTCAACCGTATATATAGCCGGTGCAGGGCCAGTAGGTCTTGCCGCAGCGCATTCCGCTCAGCTTCTTGGCGCTTCTACGGTCATTGTCGGTGATTTGAATGAACAAAGGCTGGAGCAGGCCAGAAGCTTTGGCTGTGAGACGATCAATTTAAGAAAACATGATCGAATCGGCGAACAAATCACCAATATCTTAGGAGAGCCAGAAGTAGACTGTGCCGTCGATTGTGTCGGCTTTGAAGCTTCAGGTCATGGAGATCAAGGAGAAGCGCCTGCAACCGTTTTAAATACAATTATGGATATTACCAAAGTTGGCGGTAAACTTGGAATCCCAGGGCTTTACGTCACAGAAGACCCAGGTGCAGTGGATGCTGATGCAAAAGTTGGATCACTGAAAGTGCGAATTGGACTCGGCTGGGCAAAAGCCCATACCTTTGTGACAGGCCAAACCCCTGTCATGCAATATCACCGCAGTCTAATGAAATCCATTTTAAGCGGAAGAGCACAAATTGCCAAAGCCGTGAATGCGACCGTCATTAACCTTGATCAAGCCCCTCAAGGATACAGCGACTTTGATTCGGGTGTGGCGAAGAAATTTGTCATTGACCCGCATGGGATGATTTCTAAATAATGAATCAATGAGAATAATCGAAAAAACTTACGGGAGAGTGTATCCTGTAAGTTTTTTTGTGTAAATAGACTTTTAAGATTCAGAGTAAATATAAGAAACAAAACATACACTGATTAGCTTTGTTTAGTTATTTAGAATGATCAAATCTCTTCAGTAAGTGCCAATATCGGTTTTATCCATAACAGTGTAACAGCGCTATTGATGTATCGAATTATGGTATTAATGATGATCATGTTTGGGGCTGTGGCCAACTTACAAATCGTTTGGACTTTGGCCGACTTGTCGATGGCCATTATGGCAATTGTCAATTTGATTGCAATTGCTATCCTAGGAAAATATGCTTTTGCCGCTTTAGATGATTATATTCAACAAAGGCTGTTAGGCAAAAATCCTGTCTTTTATGCATCTAGCATTCCAGGTTTAAAAGAAATAGAGTGGTGGGGAGCAGAAAAACAAACGGCTCACTTAACAAACTTAAATGAAGGAGTAGAAAAATCATGATGAATTTTGAATATCATTGCCAAACAAAAATGATGATGGGGACTGGTCAATCAAAAGAAATCGGATCTATAGTAGAGAATATTGTATTGCCGGGCGCCACAGTGATGATTGTGACAGATTCTGGTGTGAGAAACGCAGGGCTCATTCAGCCTATTGAAGCGTATTTGCAGGAAGCCGGTTATTCCGTTTTTATATTTGATCAAGTATCTCCAAACCCTAGAGATAATGAATGTCTAGCTGGTGCAGAGCTCTTTAGAAAAGAACAAGCATCAGCGGTCATTGCGATTGGTGGCGGAAGTCCAATGGATACGGCGAAAGCGATTGCTTTATTAGGTCCAAATGGCGGCATTCCTGAAGATTATATATCAGGGAAGAAGGCGTATGCTAATCTATCTCCATTAATTTGTATCCCAACAACGGCTGGTACTGGTTCTGAGGTGACCCGTTCATCTGTCATTACGTTAGCTGCTTCACATAAAAAAATCACATTAAAGCATGGCTTGCTTCGGCCAACCATTGCGATTTTAGATCCTGCTCTTACATTGACGGTGCCAAAAGGCATAACAGCCGCAACAGGCGTGGATGCATTGGTACATGCTATTGAAGGCTATTCATGTAAAGTAACAAATCCTATTTCCAAAGCAATGGGTTCAAGTGCAATGGAGACAATTGTAAAATACTTACCCAAGGCATATGAAAATGGATCTGATCTAGAAGCGAGATATAAAATGCAGGAAGGGAGCTTACTTGCTGGCTTATGCTTCGGTTCAGCCGATGTCGCAGCCGTTCATTGCTTAGCAGAAGCACTTGGTAGTCTTTATGATACACCTCATGGTATCGCAAACGCGGTATTTTTGCCTTATGTTATGCAATTCAATGCAGTTGAAAACAAGGTACTACACGCAGAGCTTGCCAAAATAATGAGCTTTGCAGATAAAACGGACTCAGATGATGTGGCGATTCAAAAATTAATTGATGGCATGTATACATTCACAAAAAATTTAGGTATTCCAGCACTAAAAGACTTATCTTATGTTAAAGAAGAGGATTTTGAAAAAATGGCTGAATTAGCAGAACAAAACGGCTCTACATCAAGCAATGTTCGTACCGTTACGAAAGCCGACTACTTAGATATTTTAAAGGCTGCTTTTTAAATTCACCATATAGAAAAATAGAATGATCAATGAGTTCCCTAGGAACACCTTCCTCATGACACGATCACTTGGAGGGTGTTCTTTTATGTTTCATGTGGCTAGGTATCGTCTATATATGAGTGGTATGATAGACGACAACATCTGATGGAGAAAGGGTTGGATAAACAATGAAATTTCACAATAAAACCGTTATCATCACAGGCGCAGCCAATGGAATTGGTGAAATGATCGCCTGGGGCTATGCTAAAGAAGGAGCACGAGTGGTGCTTGCGGATATAGATGAAGAGAAGGGTAAGCGCTTGGAGGAAGAGTTAAAAAAAGAATCATTAGAAGCTTATTTTAAGAAAACGGATGTGAGGCAAGAAAAGGAGATTCAGCAGTTCATGTCGTTTGCGGCGGAGCGCTGTAAAACGATTGATATTCTCATTAATAATGCTGGTGTCATGTGCACAGTATCGCCTTATGAATTAACGCTTGATGAGTGGGATCGTGTGTTACAGACGAACCTAAGAGGGACTTTTTTATGTGCAAGAGAAGCAGCACGTTATATAAAAGAGAATCCAAAAGGCGGTTCTATTGTGAACATTTCATCCACCCGAGCGACCATGTCAGAGCCAAACACAGAAGCATATGCTGCATCAAAAGGTGGAATATCGGCGCTGACTCATGCCTTAGCGGCTTCTTTTAGTCCGGATCATATCACGGTGAATAGCATTTCACCTGGATGGATTGAAACGATGGATGAGGAGAATCTTCGAGAGATCGACCACAAGCAGCATCTTTCCAATCGAGTCGGCACGCCAAAGGATATTGTGAAGGCTTGCTTTTATTTAACCGATGAGGATAATCAATTTGTGACTGGCACAGATTTAGTCGTTGATGGCGGCATGACGAGAAAGATGATCTATGCTGATTAACTCGAAAAAAACATTGACGCTTTGATCAAGGCGCTGTACAATATGTAACAATTCAGCTGAAGATCGTGATGAAATAAAGACACAGCGCAAATAGAGAAGAGTACATCATGAGCCGTCCCGCACAGAGAACTCCGTGAAGCTGAGAAGGAGCCGGGCAGCATGATGGAACCAAGCCTCTTAGCTCTTCACCGGATTCCTTCGGATGGTGGTGCAGCGACATTCTCCCGTTACAGAGATGGGTTCATGATGACCTGCTAAGGTTCATCTGGCAACAGATGAATAAACTGAGGTGGCAACGCGGAGTAAATCCCGTCCTCAAGACAGAAATGTCTTGGGGGCGGGATTTTTTTATGACAAATAGGGGGAAAAGCTATGAAAAAACATTGGCGGGATATGAGTTTGCTTCTTGGAGCCATCGGAATTGCGAACATAGGAGAATGGATTTATATGATTGCTCTCCATCTGCTTATTTTTCAAGAAACGGGCTCTGTGCTGGCTGTCACAGCCGTCTATATGCTGAGACCGGCTGCGGCTCTTTTGACAAACAGCTGGTCTGGCAGTTTGATTGACAGGCTGAATCAGCGGAAAGTGATGATCAGCTTAGATATCAGCCGGGCTATCCTGATCGCATGTATACCCTTTGTGTTATTTTCAGGACATCTGCTTACCTTGTATGTGATGATGTTTCTTATTCAAATGGCACAAGCGATGTTTCATCCAGCTTCGATGGTCTATATGACAGGATTGATCCCGGCGAATAACCGAAAACGGTTTAATGCCATTCGCTCATTATTACAATCGGGTGGATTTTTACTTGGACCCGCTGCAGCAGGTCTGCTTTTTTTAATCGGTACACCTGTTTTTTCAATTTATATAAATGCGATCTGCTTGTTTGTATCTGCTCTGTTAACGATGTGCTTACCGAATTTGCTCAAACAAGATGCTGACCAAAAGCGCTTTTCTCTTTCGATGTTAAAAGAGGATGCGAAGCTTGTTCTTCGGTTTAGTTTGACATCACGCCAAGTTATGGCGGTGTATTTATTATTTAGTGCCGCTATCACGGTACTTCCTACTGCCATTGACTCTCTTGAAACAGCCTTTGCAAAAGAAGTGTTGCTGTTAACTGATACACAATATGGTCTTCTTGTGAGTATAGCTGGGGCAGGCATTATCGCAGGGGCAGGTCTCAATTCGGTGATTGTGGAGAAGCTGCCTGTTTCGATCATGCTAGGGATTGGCAGTTTGTTTGTGGCATGTGGCTATCTCATTTATGCTTTTTCCAGCACATTGTTTGCAGCCGCTGTTGGATTTTTTATATTAGCATTCTTTTTAGCATTTGCGAACACAGGTTTTATGACTTTCTATCAAACGAATATCCCGGTAGAGGTGATGGGGAGGGTAGCCAGTTTTTATGCTTTGATTGAAGCTATTCTGACGATCATGCTGACAGGTGTCTCTGGTGGACTTGCACATGTTTTATCAATCCGAACCTCCGTTGTCACCGGGTGTGTATGTATGCTTCTTGTCTGTTTATTGCTATGTTTTGTCATCTTTCGTTCATTGACTGGCAAAAAGATAGTGCATCCTACTTAGAAAATTAAAAAAATTATGTTATGATTATTTAAGTAAGTTAATGAAATTGATGAGAAAAGGAGTCTTACACATGAAAGCACTACGCTGGCACGATCAAAAGGACATTCGACTAGAGGAAATTGATGAACCAAAAGTTGCTCCAGGAAAAGTGAAACTTAAAGTAAAATGGTGCGGCATTTGTGGTAGTGATTTACATGAATATCTAGGAGGACCTATCTTCATTCCAGTGAATGAACCTCATCCACTGACAAAAGAAAAAGCTCCTATTACACTGGGACATGAATTTTCTGGTGAGGTTGTTGAAGTAGGAGAAGACGTCAGCAATTACAAAGTAGGCGATCGAGTGGTTGTTGAGCCTATTTTTGCAACTCACGGACATCAAGGTGCTTACAACTTAGATGAAAACATGGGCTTTTTAGGACTTGCCGGAGGCGGCGGTGGATTCTCTGAATATGTATCTGTCGATGAAGAATTACTTCATTTATTACCAGACGAAATTTCATATGAGCAAGGGGCACTTGTAGAACCTTCAGCAGTTGCTTTATATGCGGTTCGTTCTAGTAAAGTACAAGCTGGCGATACAGCGGCTGTGTTTGGTTGCGGACCAATTGGCTTGCTTGTTATTGAAGCATTAAAAGCAGCTGGTGCTACTGATATTTACGCAGTAGAATTATCTAAAGAACGCCAAGAAAAAGCGAAAGAGCTTGGAGCGATCATTGTTGATCCTTCTCAATATGAAGATGTTGTTCAAGAAATTGCACGCCGTACAAACGGTGGCGTCGATGTTTCTTTTGAAGTGACAGGTGTACCTGTTGTATTGAAGCAAGCAATCCAATCAACTAGAATTTCAGGTGAAACAGTCATTGTGAGTATTTGGGAAAAAGGCGCAGAAATTATGCCAAATGACATTGTCATTAAAGAACGTACAGTCAAAGGAATTATCGGCTACAGAGACGTATTCCCATCTGTATTAAACTTAATGAGAAAAGGCTATTTCTCTGCTGATACGCTCGTCACAAAGAAAATCAAGTTGGATGATGTGATCGAAGATGGTTTCCATGCATTAATCAATGAAAAAGATCAAGTGAAAATTTTAGTTAGTGCTGAATAGTAAGACAACGAAGGGGAATGGCAAAAGCCATTCTCTTTTTTATTCATAGTGATCAATCAATGGAAAGAGCAGGACAATTTCCTTTAACATACTTAAAAAAGGTGAATAAATGGATCAAAAAAAGTCGATCAGGTTCTCGTGCCTGATCGACTTTTTTATCGTCCAAGAGATCTTCCGTACACGCTGACTCGTTTCTCTAATAAAGCAAAAGCGAGTTCAAAGAAAATGCTCAGCAGCCAATAGATCAACGCAGATACGAGGTATGTTTCTAAAAACTGATAGCCATCATTTGCAATAATCCGGGAAATACCCATAATTTCAAGTACACCAATTGTAAACGAAAGAGATGTAGCTTTTAATAACTGAATGAGCTGATTTCCTAGATTCGGTAAGGCAACCACAAATGCCTGTGGCAAAATAATGCGCATCATTGCTTGGCGTGTCGTCATCCCCACAATTTTTGCTGCTTCAAGCTGCCCTTTGTCTACCGCAAGAAGTGCACTCCGAACAACCTCTGTTAAATGGGCGGCTGAATGGAGGCTGAATGTCATAAGGGCAACAGCTAATGGGGAGACCATATCTGGATGAAAGGTCAGCCCGAATGTATCGTTCACTTTGGTTAGAACAAAAGGAAGTCCATAAAAGAAAGCGAACAACTGAACAATAAGAGGTGTTCCTCTAAAAAAGGAGACATAAAGCGTCACAAGCTGCCTGAGTACAGGAATGCGAAAGAGACGAATGAAAGCAAAAACAGATCCAATCATTAGGCTTACAGCCATGGAAACGAGTGCAATCAATAAAGTAAAAGGAACGCCTTTTAGAATAAGAGGTACTTGGTCAATCGCAAATGGAATATCAATGGTTTGCATCAAAATTGCCTCCTTAACGTGACAGGCTGGTGCGGCCTTTTACAAATTTCCTTTCAAGCAGCATGGTGATCAGTTCAATACTCATACAAATGAGCCAATACACAATCGCAATGATCACATACACCTCAAACATACCGATTCCGTAGTTATTTCCTAAGATGATCTTCACCTGTCCCATGATATCAATGAGCCCGATTGTAAAGGCAATCGCTGTGTCTTTCACGAGATCAATGGTGTAATTTCCGAGGTTCGGCAGTGCAATGAGGAAGGCCTGCGGGATAATGATCCTAATCAACGCCTGTGTATCTGTCATCCCAACAATGTAGGCGGCCTCGAGCTGATCCTTCCCGACAGATGAATACGCACTGCGAAAGACTTCAGATAAATAAGCGCCCGTATGTAAAGAAAACGTCATCATTACAAATAGCACACGATCCCAATGATTGATTTGAATCCCTGCCACAAGCAAAAGCTGAGGCAGGCCAAAATAAATCAAGAAAAGCTGAACAATTAAAGGCGTACTCCGTGTAAAAGATAAATAAATAACAGCCAATTGCTTCAGTACTGGGATTTGTTTGATACGAATACATGCAAATAGCAAGCCGATGATGATGGCAAAAAACAATGACACGATAATAATGAAAAAAGTGAGTGGCAGGCGTTCAAGCACCTGTAAAAAAATGCGCAGCCAATCTCCAGCTGTAAACGTCATGACGCTTCCTTCCTTTCTTCATTTTGATCGCCTTGCTCTGAGATGTCATCAATATCTTGAAAGAAATCAACCCCAAACCACTTTTTCGCCAGCTTAGGCAGTGTTCCATCATCAATCATCTCTTGGGTGATCCGGTCCAAATCTTCTGCAAGCTGCTTCTCGCTTGGCTGTAAGACAAGATAGATAGGCTCCTTTGACACAATGCCGCCAACTTTGACCTTTAGGTTTAAATGCTTTTGAATGGTATCAAAGGTTGAAATGTTCATAAATGCTGCATCGGACCGTCCGCTTTCAACGCGCTTTAAGTTAAGTTCATTTGAAGGGCTCTCAATAGTCGTCAGCGGAATATCCGGATCATGTTCTTTATTATATTGATTTAAAATCGAACGCAAGCCTCCGCTAGGGCTGACAGGAGCCAGCTTTTTAGATGTCATGTCATCAAGCGATCGAATCTCCTTGTCTGATTCATTCACAATTAAACCTGTCATCGAATAACCATACGGGACCTTAGGGTAAAGGAAACGCTTTTCACGTTCAGGATTACTAAAAAACCAATTAGCCGCCATTTCAAACTTCCCTGCGCCTACACCAATTAAATTGGATTCTTCCTCGCCAAAAATGTAATCAAAATGTACGTGAGGAAGTCTTTTTTCCATTTCATTTAAATAATCAATGTTATAGCCAATCGGTTCGTTTCGGTCATTTGTTGCTAAAAAGGGTGGATTGACCTCTGCACTCAGTGCGACTTTTACAATTTTTCTACCATCATCTGTCGTGGTTTTCACACTGCTGCAGCCCAGCAGAGAGAGAAGAAACAGAAGGACACCGGCCATCATGAATACTGTCTTTTGTTTCATTTGTCTTTCTCCGATTCTTGCCACATGCCGCGATGAATTCTTGATAAAAATTGTTTCGTTCGTTCATGCTGTGGCTTCAATAGGACGTCTTCTGGTGAGCCTTTTTCAACGATTTCGCCATCTGCCATAAAGATCACCGTATCCGCCACGTCCTTTGCAAAAGAAATTTCATGCGTCACAATGACCATTGTCATCCCTTGGCTCGCAATATCTTTGATCATTTCAAGAATTTCTCCTACCATCTCTGGGTCCAGTGCCGACGTAGGTTCATCAAACAAAAGCACTGAAGGGGTCATCGCAAGTGCACGGGCTATGCCAATTCGTTGCTGCTGACCACCGGATAATTCACTCGGAAATGCATCCTTTTTATGAAGCAGTCCAATCCGCGTTAAAAATTGCTCTCCGACCTTTTCTGCTTCTTTTTTAGACATGTTTTGAGACACGATCAATCCTTCTGTAATATTTTCAAGTGCTCGTTTATTCTGAAACAAGTGATAATGCTGAAACACCATAGAGGATTGCTGCCTGAGTTTTAGCAGATCTTTTTTATGATATCGTTCAAATTGGATCGTGGCTTCACCAACCGTCAGCTCTCCTTTGTCTGGAATATCGAGGCTGTTTAAGCTGCGAAGAAGTGTTGTTTTTCCTGATCCGCTCGGTCCAATAATGGCGACCACTTCACCTTCTTGTACGGTGAAATCAATGCCTTTTAACACATGGGTCTGCCCATAAGATTTATGTAGATTAGTAGCTGAAATCATAAAAGCATCACGTTCCTTTGACATATGTACTTAATATTGATAAAATTTAACACATTAAATCCTATAAGTAAAGTGTGTTTTATTTATTCCGATTGGAAAAATCAGATATGATAGATTGTGAGATATAGAGGAGTTGGATACGTTTTGTCTAAAGCATTATTTGTCGATACCGATTTTCAAAAAACATGGCTCAATCAACTAGAATCTCTTCGTGAAACGATCGAACAAACGGCAAAAGAACATGATGAAGGCGCTTATTTTCCTGAAAAAAATATTGAATCATTAATAGAGATGGGCTATACAACGTTGTCTCTTCCTGCTGAATACGGAGGCGGAGGTCAATCTGTGAAGGATATGGTTCTGTTTCAAGAGACGCTTGGCAGTATGGACGGAGCGACTGCCTTATCAATCGGCTGGCACCAAGGGGTTGTAGGCGAAATTTACGAAAAGAAACAATGGAATGAGCAGCAGCTACAATTCTTTGCGGAAGAAGTGAAGAAGGGCGCCCTTGTCAACCGTGCCGTGAGCGAGGCGCAGACAGGCAGTCCAACAAGAGGCGGGAAGCCTGGGACAACAGCCACTAGATCAGGTAATGAGTGGATCATCAATGGACGTAAAATTTTCACAACGATGTCACCAGCACTTACATACTTTTTAGTCGGCGTATGGATCGAGGAAAAAGAGGCGATGGGATTCTTCTTAATTCATCGAGACACAGAAGGTGTTTCAATAGAAGAAACGTGGAATGTTGTGGGCATGAGAGGAACTGAAAGTCATGATTTAATCTTAGATCAGGTGAAGGTTTCAGATGACATGCTTGTTGAGGTACAAAAAGGGCCGCGGGGTGGTATGCTAAATCCTTGGATTGCACATATTCCGTCCTGCTATTTAGGCATTGCACAAGCAGCAAGAGACTATGCTGTTCAATATGCCATCACCCATTCACCGAATAGCATCAACGGCACAATTAGTGACCTGCCAAATGTCCAAACACTGATTGGTGAAATTGACTTACTATTAAAACAAGCACGCCACGTTATCTACTCAACGACCACATTGTATGAAAAACCAGAGAAAAGAGAGCTGTTAATCAATGAATTTGGTGCTGTGAAGCATACCGTCGTTAATCATAGTTTGCAAGTTGTCGATAAAGCTATGCGTTTAGTCGGCGCGAAAAGCTTAAGTCTAGACTGTCCACTGCAGCGTTACTATCGAGATATTCGTGCCGGGCTCCATAACCCGCCAATGGACGATATGACGATATCAAAAATCGCGAAGCAGGCCATTCAAGAGAAAAAAGAGAGCTAATATACAGCAAAAAGCCGGATATAAACCGGCTTTTTTTATTTGAAAGAAAAGAGGACAAGCGTACCTTATGTCCCATCGCTTAAGCATGCTACAATCATGGCAATCATGAGAAAAGGAGCGGTTGTCTTGAAGAAAAAGTATATAAAATGGTTGTTTTCTGGCATCGTGCTGATGGCACTTTGTATCAGCCAGTCGTCATCAACTGAAGCAAGATCACCAGCGTGGTCAGTAGATGAATTCTTTAAAAATCGGGAAGGCACGTTTGTGATTCAAGAAGTAAAAGAAAAGTCCCCTTGGGTGTATAACAAAAAAAGAGCGAAAGAGCGCTTTGCGCCCCAATCGACATTTAAGGTAGCAAATGCCTTAATCGGACTCCAAACGGGCGCAGTGAGAGATGAATACGACATCAAATATTGGGATGGTGTAAAAAGAGAAATTGACAGCTGGAATAGGGATCATACATTAGGATCTGGGATGAGAGATTCAGTCGTCTGGTACTATCAAGCCATGGCGCGTGACATTGGAGAAGAACGAATGACTCGTTGGGTGAAAGCCATTCATTATGGGAACGAAGACATATCTGGCGGAATCGATCAATTTTGGTTAAGCAGTACCCTGCGAATTTCTCCTATCGAACAAGTTCGTTTCCTCAAACAACTATATGAAGAAACTCTTCCATTTGACCTAAAGACCATGAGAACAGTCAAACGAATGATGGTACAAGAAGAAGAGAAACACGCCACCCTTTACGGAAAAACAGGCTCCGGCTCAGGCATCGGCTGGTACGTAGGCTTTATCAAACATGAAAACAAAACCTACATCTTCGCCACAAATATCGAAGGCACCGGAATAGAAGCAAAAGACATCACCTATCGCATTTTGAAAAAATATCATTTGATTGAAGCATCCGTTTAGGGTGCTTTTTTTATGTGAAAAAGGGGATATATTGATAAGTTGATGATATATGGTTTAGTTTGAAAGAATGATATATTTATAGAAATATATTGAAGTATCATTTTGAATGTATTATTATATATGGCGTAATGTTACAAATGTTACAAATATATGATAAGGAGATTAATATGAACCTAAAAAGAAAAGTAAATTGGAAAAGAAATATTGCAGCACTACTAGCGTTTGTGATGATTTTATCAATGTTTCCTACTGATATTTTTGCAGAAGGACATGACAAAAATACAAAATCAAGTCATAACAGCTTAGAAGAATTAGATAATTCAAAAGCTCTGGAAATGGCAGGTATTGACGAAAATGAAATTGGAAAGGATGGAGAAGTTCTTTCAGAAAGAACAGAAAACAGCAAGCTTTTTTATGAAGGAGAGGGTGTATTTACACAAGAGGTTTATCCTGATCCTATTCATATAAAAGAGGCTCCAGATGCTGAGTGGGAGGACATCTCTCCAGAATTAAAGACGATCTCGAAAAAAGAAATAGAAACAGAAAATGCGAAATTAGAAACAACTTTTCAAAAGCAAATGAAACAAGGACTATATGCAACATTTGAACACAAGAAGCATCAAATTGAATTTTCAATTTTAAACGCTTCAGGGAAAAACAAATCAGAAATCAATTCCAAAGATACCTCTGCACAATTTAAAGAGAACACCAACGAGCTTACATATGAAGAGGTATTTCCAAATATAGATTTACGATCATTTACCTTTAATGAAAACAACAAAGAAGATATTGTACTCAATCAATATGATGGCTACAATTCATTTACATTTAAAATAAAGACTGATCTAACTGGGGAAATTGAGGAAGACGGTTCTATTACATTTTATGATCAGAAAAAACGGACCATTTTTCAAGTCCCTAAACCGTTTATGACGGATTCTAATTTAGATGAAAAGTCAGGTGAAGTGGCTCGCTCAGAAGATGTGAGCTTTAAACTAGAAAAAGAAGACGATGGTTATTTACTTCGTGTGACAGCAGATGAAAAATGGCTCAAAGATCCTGAACGAGTTTATCCTGTGTCTATCGATCCTTCGACTTCTTTATCTGTGTCAGCAGACACATTTATCATGAGTAAGTACCCAACAACAAATTATTCATCCTCTACGCAAAAATGGGATGCTAAACTTAAAAGTTATGTACTCAAAACAGGTTATTACGATAAAACAACTGGTACAAACTATGCGTTTATGAAGTTTAATTCATTCAAGCCGATTCAAAATATGAATGTAACAAAAGCGACGCTTAAAACATATGTTGCTCATTCATATTACGGGACGAAGGCTACTGGTCTTTGGCTGGATACAGTGAATGCCAACTATGACCATACAAAACTAACATGGAACAATAAACCAAGCTCCAAAAACATCGGCAAAGCCAATGTATATAAAGGACAATGGGCGAGCTATGATGTGACATCGACCATCAAAGCTTGGAATAGTGGGACAGCCAACTATGGATTTAAATTACATGCGAATGGAAATAAACAAGACCATTGGAAAAAACTGATCTCATCAACAAACTCAACCAAAAAACCAGTCATTGAAGTAACGTATACCATTCCACAGGCAAATGCACCAACTGTAAAAGGTTTTAGTAATGGAAATGGAACAGGTTACTTCAATTTAAGTTGGAAAAAGGTGTCTGGTGCTAAAGGCTATAAAGTATGGCTATATAACGGAAAAGAGTATGAAGCCATTTCAGTTGGAAATGTAGCATCATGGAGTACAAAAGGAAAAAATATATGGCCGACAGCAAGCGAGATTGCAGCTAAAAAATATAAACTTCATTTAGATGGAAAAGGTGGCACTGAATTAGCAGTTGATCCTTCTCCAGTTTACAAAAACTCAGGCGGCAATTATGCGACAAGTAAAAATTATTGGGTAGCTGTAAGTGCAATTTTTGACCAAGGTGAAGGCGCAATGTCAGCAAAAGTAAAACCTGTCGTGCCAAATGTAGCTAGAGCGAAAGCACCTAGTACAAAAGGCTTCAATAATAACAACGCAACAGGTTACTTTGATCTTTCTTGGAATTCAGTTTCCGGTGCGACCGGTTATAAATTACAAATGTTTAATGGGAAAAGCTACGAGACATTGGATCTTGGGAATCAAACATCATGGTCAACAAAAGGGAAAAAAGTATGGCCGACAGTTGCTGAGATCAAAGCAGGTAAATATGCATTGCACCTCAAAGATGGCAAAGGGGCGGAGCTTCCAATTCATCCTGGTGCGACTTACAAAAATGCTGGAGGAGATGCGGCTCAAAAACATTATTCCTTCAGAGTGATTGCCTACAATAAAGATGGAGAAGCTATTGCTTCACCGCCAGCTGGACCAACTTTACCTGATTTATCTAGACCGAAAGCTTTATCTGGATATGCTTATACCAATACAAAAGAGAGCCAAACAGGTTATTTCAATTTACATTGGGACAAAGTGAAAAATGCAAAAGGATATAAAATTAACATCTATAATGGTAAGGCATATCAATCATTTGATGTGGGTGATGTCGATCACTGGACAACACAAAACAAGAATATTTGGCCGACTCCTACTGAAGTTAAAAGTGGGAAATATGTGCTTCATACAGATGGAAAGGGCGGAGAATTAGCGCTAGACCCATCACCAGTATATGAAAATGCGAATGGAAATTATAAAGGACGCAAGAACTACTCCTTTACCCTTTCCGCCTACGATGCAAATGGAGAAACCATTCCGACACCAGCCTTTAACCCGACATTCCATGAAGGGGCCGAATTTCTTGGAACAGAGGATTACTGGTCGATTATTGATATACCAGACGGTCAGCTTAATGGTGCAACTGGTAATGTCATTGTCAGTGAAGAAGAAATGTCGATTGATGGAAGAGGACCGGGACTTGGAATTGCTCGCACCTACAACAGTTTAGATGCAGCTGACCATCTGTTTGGTCAAGGGTGGTACGCAGATGTAGAAACAAGCATCACGCCAACAAAAGAAGGGGCCATCTATATTGATGAGGATGCCACAACTCATGTTTTTACAAAAAAAGCAGATGGTACGTATCAACCACCAACAGGTATTTTCCTTGAATTAACGGAATCAAAAGATGAATACATGTTAAAAACGAAGGATCAAACCTTTGCGCACTTTAGTAAAAACGGTGGGAAAATCACCAAGGTTGTAGATGGACATAAAAATACAACGACATACAAATATAACGAAAACAATCAGCTCACATCAATAGAAGATGCATCTGGCCGAAAAATAACAATGGAATATGATGAAGATGGTCATATCATCTCGGTTCAAGCACCAAAAGGAAAAAAGCTTTCATATAAGTATGATGCAGGCTTCCTAATGAAAGTCATTGATTCAGATGGAACGAGTATCTCATATGAATACGACAAAGAAGGCAGATTGATTAAACAATTCTCTCAAAACAGCACAGAAGATCAGCCTGTTTTTACAGAATACCAATATGAAAATCACCGTTTAGTCAAAGCGATCAATGCAAAAAAAGAAACCTTTGAGTACGCATATGATTTATCTAAAAAGACACTCATGCTGACGCAGCCAAACGGCCGGAAAATACAGTATACGTATAACGAAGCAGCCAACCCGATTCAAGTTGTAGATGATGCGGAAGGGCTTAAAATTACGACTAAAACGAAATATGAAGGAAACCAAATCGTAGAAGAAACTGACCCCAATGATGTAGAAAAAGGAAAAACTACAGAAAGCTATTCGTATGACAAAAATGGCAACGTCATTCAGGCGAAAGATGCTTACGGGACAGAAACCTACGAGTATAACAAAAATAATGATGTCACTAAAGTGAAAGATACAGAAGGGGATATTACAGATATCGCCTACGATGGATTAGATGCTGTATCTGAGACAGATCAAAGTGGAAATATGTCTTCAGCAAGCATTTATGACTCGTACGGGAATTTGGTACAAACGAGTAAAGAACTTGCTGCAGGTGCGAGTATATTGAAAAATGGCAGTTTTGAAGATACGCTAACTGGCTGGAAGCTTACAGCATCTAAGGATGACGGGAAATTAGCGCAAACAGCTGGAAAAAGTGGTGTGTTATCTGGTAATCGAGTGTTAGAGATCAGTTCACAATCCACAACGGAAGGAACCGAACTTGGCTATTCTTCTGCTACTCAAGAAGTAATACTAGAGCCAAATACGACGTATACACTGAGTGGAAAAATAAAGACAGAGCTAACGAAAGCAAGAGCATTTTTTAACATTGATTTAAGAGATACAAATAATAAGCGAATTCAATGGATCAGCAATGGCTACAGCACATTATCAGGCAAAAACGATTGGACAAAACGCCAAGTCACGTTTACGACGCCATCTCATGCAGGCAAAGCTGTGATCTATATGGAAGTGGATCATCGAGATAAGGCTGGAAAAGGAAAAGCTTGGTTCGATGAGATTCAGCTAGAAAAAGGCGAAGTTTCATCAAGTTATAATCCAGTAAAAAATAATTCCTTTACGGATAAAACAACAAGCTGGAGTGGGTCAGGTGGTTCATTAGATAATGAAGAAGGCTTTAACGATGACGTTTCGTTAAAAATGACAAGAACCTCTTCAACTCAAGCAAATGCCATCTATAAACAATCTGTACCGATTGAACAAAGTGCGAATGATCAATCTGTGTATGTCACATTGACTGGGATGTCTAAGGCTGAAAGTGTCAAAGCCTCAAATGAAAATGATTACTCACTTCAAGCGTCCGTCACGTATACAGATGGCACAACAGGAACGTTTAATGCGAAATTCCCAACCGGTACACAAGAGTGGAACCGAGCAGCGGTTGTCATACCAAAAACAAAACCATTGAAAAAAGTCGACGTTCAGATTGTTTTCCAAAAAAGCGCGACTGGAACGGTTTGGTTTGATGATATCCGTCTAGTAGAAGGTAGTCTTTTAACGAAAACCACTTACGACGAGAAAGGGAACTATGCTGTTAAAGAAGAGGATGAGCTTGGTTACTCATCTCAATCTACCTACGACGAAACGGGCAAAAAGCTTTCTGAAACCGACGCGAAAGGCGAAAAAACAACATTCGAATATGACCAGGCTGATCAGCTGAAGAAAATCACTTTGTCTAACGGGACATCCATTGTGAGAACGTATGATAAAGAGGGCAATGAACAGTCGAAAACCATTCGTGCAGAGTCAGATCAGACGTATCAATTTGAATACGACCTTATGGGCAAATTGACAAAAACCATTGATCCATTAGGAAATGTGTTAAAAAGTGAATATGATGCGAATAGCAACTTAATCAAAACCATTTCTGCTAATGGACATGAAGTGTCTCTCACGTATGATGGAACAGACCGAGTGAAATCCAAGTCATACAATGGGACAGAAAAATATCACTTTAGCTATGATAAAAACGGGAACGAAACAACGGTTGTCAACAAAGAACAAAACACAACCAAAAACAGAACGTTCGACCAACAAAACCGCATCACAAAGTTAACGGAGCGCAGCAGCAGCCAAACTTGGACGTATCCAACCAATTCAGATAAACTGAAATACTTTGAGTGGACACACGGAAATCAAAAAGGAACGAACCAATTCAGTTATAATAAGCTTGATCAAATGACGCAGATGAAGGATTCGAGTTCTACGTATTCGTTTGATTATGATGAAAACGGAAATGTCCAGTCCTTTATTACAGGTAACGGCAGTGGTGCTAGCTTTGCTTATGATGAGCGCAACTTAATCAATGATTTGCACATTGGAACAAGCCAAGGCACGACGATCTTAAACGAAGCTTACGAATATGATCAAAATGGAAACAGAATAACGGTTGATCAAGGAAGCAACGGGAAGATTCGTTATGAATATGGAAAATTAGATCAATTGATCAAAGAAAGTCATCCAGATGGCACGGTCATTGAGTACACATATGATGGGTTTGGAAACAGAAAAACAGTTACGACTGAAAAAAATGGCACTAAAAAAACAATCAACGCATCATTCAACATCATGAACCAACTGACAAAGGTAAATGATGAGACTTTAACTTATGACAAAAATGGCAACCGAACGTCTGACGGACAATTCCTTTATGAATGGGATGCAGAAGATAACATAACGGCCATCACGAAAAAAGGCGAAGACAAGCCACTTGTCACTTACAAATATGATGAGCGTGGATACAGAATTCAAAAAACAGTGAATGGAAAAGTCACCAATTACTTTTATGACGGCGACAGCCTGAATGTTTTATATGAAGCAGATGGAGACAACAAAGTCACAAAATTATACACATACGGTGACAGTGGACAACTCCTTGCATTCACACAAAACGAGAAAAAATATTTCTATCACTACAATGCACACGGTGATGTCATAGCCATCACAAATAGTGCAGGAAAAATCGCCGCTGAGTACGAATACGATACATGGGGCGTTCCAACAAAAGTAAAAGAAGATGAAGAAGTAAAAGGAAACCCATATCGCTATGCTGGTTACCGCTTCGACGAAGAAACAGGACTTTACTATTTAATCGCCCGATACTATGAACCAAAAAACGGCGTATTCTTATCACTTGACCCAGACCCAGGAAGCGATGGAGATTCACTAGATCAAAACGGATATACCTATGGAAACAACAACCCAGTCATGAATGTGGACCCAGACGGCCATTGGGTATGGTTTGTTGTCAATGCAGGATTTGCGGCATATGATGGATACAAAGCACATAAATCAGGAAAAAATTGGAAAGGCGTGGCGGCTGCAACCGTATCAGGATTTTTGGGTGGTGGAAAATTAAAGGGAGCGAAAAGGGCTTATAATTTTACGAAAAGTAGCGGAAAACGAAAAGTAAAGAGTGTTGATTGGGACCATATCAAATCAGGTCACTCTGCAAAATCTAAAAAG
The DNA here is from genome assembly GCF_038613425.1 of Bacillus sp. FSL M8-0266. NCBI lineage: Bacteria > Bacillati > Bacillota > Bacilli > Caryophanales > Bacillaceae > Bacillus > Bacillus sp. FSL M8-0266. The sequence continues at coordinate 2,422,872 of NZ_CP152015.1, read as the reverse complement.
AAAAATAAGGGAAAATTTAGAAGTAATAAAACATTAAAAAGAACTACACGGGATACCTTGAAGACGGGAAAGGCTAGAGCTGGGAATAAACCTGGCTCAACAGTTTATGAGAAAACTTATAAAAAATATGTTGGTGTCAATGGGAAAGGAAAAAAAACAAAGAGAGTTAGAGTGGTAGTCCAAAAAGATGGTACTTTAAGAACAAGCTTTCCATATTAGGAGTTGAGATTATTGATAAGTAAAATAACTACAGAGAAAGTAATTGATTTTCCAAAAGAAGATCTAATTTATTTTAATGTTGGAAGAGATGAGAAAATATATAAGGTATTTCTTATTGATGATCAACTAATACTTCAAGTAGTCAAGGATCATATTATTATAATGAATAAATCATTAAATGAACTTGATTCTGATAGCTATATTTATTTAATACAAGAAATAAACGATACCATTGTCATTGTGTTTGAACAAGATTATATATGTAAAATAAATTTTTTAGATTTAAAACAAAATAATATGGTAGAAATATGTTCATTTTTACTAGGTGTTAATACATTTCATCTGGATGAAAATGGATTATTATGGATTGGTATGTCAGAAGAGGGGATATTTGATGAATTAAATCCTAAGGGTAAAGGAATTTACTGTATTAACTTAATTATAGGAGAAATGTTATTTGAGGAAGAATTTAAAGGGATAATGTATGAATGCTCTTCAATACAAACTCTAGGTTCAGAACTATACACTAGCTATGAAGAAGAGCAAACAATTGTTATTTCAACTTTTTCTTACGATTTAAACCCTGAAAATCAGTCATGTCAAAAAAAGAAAATGTACCACCTAGATAGAAAAGAATACAGGTACTGTGACCAACTATATGTTTCTGAGAGTCAAATCTTGTTATTTAATAATATGGAAAATAAACAGTATGCTTTTAAAATAGTTGACGATGAAATGTTTATTATGAAATTATTTTTAGATGGAATTGATCCCTCACAGTGTGATCCTACTTACAAAGTAGTTGGAGAATATCTTTATATTTTGGTAGAAAATAAGCTATATAGAAGTAAATTAATTTAGTAGTAAGAATGTCATGAATTACTTTTAGTATTAAATTTAAAACCCTCTCTAGGAATTAGGGAGGGTTTTATACTGGAGGAAAAGTTGAAGAAAGTTAAATTAAACACGCTGACCAAAGAATCTATCGCAGATATCGAAAAAGAGATATCAAATATCGCACTGAATCTAGTGAAAGAAAAACAAGCAAAATTTAAAGATTTAGGTTTACGATCAATGCTGAATTTGGACGATTCGTATATGGAAAAAAATGTAGAGGGAGAGAAATTCAAGTCTCAGATTGTTTTACAGAAGGATATCATTCATCCATATATTTTTCAGTAGATTACCTAAGTGACGAAGAGTTTCATGATGGTGAAGAAGGTGATCAAGGTTATTGTATAGACCATCTTGATATTTGGATTTGTGTATCCAATAATCTCGTGAGCAAAAAAGGATATTTAATAGAATTTGAAAATGAAGCAGATTTGTGGGGAATGATTTTACCATTAATTGATGAACTTTATGAAGAAGCAACAGAAATTCTTCAATTTCTAAGCAGCTAGGATTTTTTCAACCGGTCTAAAAGGAAGAGAAATGGTGCTTCAATGGGAACAATATAAAGTAGAGCATTTGCAGTAAAGAAAGCAAAGGAATAATATAAGCAAACATTCAAGGCCAAGGTGATTAAAATTTTATTAGGAGGCTTATAAGAAGTGTATTTGAAAAATATACAATTAATGTCAGACGACGATCGTGGAATTTTAGCTAGCCAATCCCTTTGTGTGACAGAAATGTTTTTATGGGAATTAGGTAAAAGAATCCAAACGAAAGATTGTGAAGCTATTATTTTGATATGTGGATCTTTTAAAGACTACAAATTAATTAGTACCTCAAAAGAAGAACTTAACATGTTATTTTTAAAAAATACGTATGAGCTAGAAGTACCCTTTTGTTACAGTGAAATTGAAAATACAATAAATAAGAAAAAAATCTTAGCAGAGACTTTGGAAAATGGGATGCTCTATCTGTGTGAACTAAAAAAATGGGACAGTCAACTAGTCAAAGCGACATTTAAGAAAATGAAAGAGAAGGAATATAAAGCGGAGATTAAAGGGAGAACAAAACTAAGTCCCGATAAAAAAAGAAAAGCTTACCCACTTATCGAATTAGATTTAAAACAGTTTACTCTTTATCTTGTAGTTGAAGATAATAAACGAAATATCTTAGATAAAAAATTAATTGCTGAAACCGATACCTACTTAGAAGAAATTTCTTATCATCTGAGAGAGCTTAAATGGTTAACGGATCATGAAGTGGCACTTTTCAAACGTGCAAATAAAACAGTTTATACAAGTATACGTTTATCGTGATAAAGCGAAATGAGAATAGCATACATAACACTTGATGAAATAAAGAACGCAATATATAAGGAGTGTATTCTAAATGGGCTTTTGGGAAGAAGAACATAAGAAAAAGAACATCATGATTGGTGATGACGGACTAGATATTTTTGAAGAAGCGATCGAACAATTTTATGAAATGACTGAGGAACATTTGGAGAGAAAGCCAACGATTGATGAGATGCTTTTGACCATCCTGACGGTCTTAAACAATGGAGGCAGTCACTATTTTGATGATTTAAATGAGAAAGAAGTAACGGATATTAAAGTAACAACTAAAAAAGCAAAAACTTTATCTAAAATAGAACCAGGAGCTATTATTGAACTCCCATTAGAGGACATTGGAAAAATGAGCTACGCTTTAATCATTTCAGGTGAGGGAAAAAATCAATATGATGATATTTTAATCCAATACTATGATTTGTTTGTTGATGAAAGAATAGAAAAAAGTGAGTTAAAACAATTGATGAAAAAAGAGAATGGATTATTTGTTGCAAATTCAGGTTTGACAGGCTTTTTAAATGGTTCATGGAAAGTCATCACAAAAATAAATCAAGATTTTATAAAAGAAGAGGATCTACAAAATCTGAAATTCGTGGAATACCGAGATGGAAATTATTACGTGAGCGAGGGAAAAGAAGGTTCCATTGCACCTGTTATGGACTTAGAGATTGCTGATTCAACAACGGCTAAAATGATATTTAACCCGATTGGTATACTTAGCGAATACACTATTAAAAGCATTCTTTCTTTATATTTTAAAGGTATGTCAATGGAGGATATTATCAAATATGAAATATAGGCAGTTTACAACGTGAAGTGAGTGTTGAGTAAGGAATGATGTAATTAATGGACGAACTAAAAATGCTAGACTGTTTAAATAAAATACGAAAAGTCTTAGAGGGGACGATTACCAGAGAACAAGTATCTGATTGGGCTGAAATTTACATTTCTGCAGACGATCCAGAAATAGCCGATGATCAAGTTTGGGATATGTTGATTCTTTTGAGTGGAATTGATTTGAAAGATTCACCTCATTCTTACTTGCATTGTGCAGATGATTTGAATGACTGGATAGAAAAGTACCAATAGTTCCTATATATCAGCTTGCTATATTCTTATGGCTAAGGCTCAATCTAAATAAAAGGAGTGACGCTTGTCCATGCATCCGAAAGAATTAGAAACCACCATCCAATTACCTGCGAAAAAACGTTATGACTATTTCATCAAAAAGATTGTTGATTTTGAAGAGGTTTGGTCATTAAGAAATGAGAAGGGATGGGTGATGTCAGAGGATGAATATGGTGTAACGCAGCTTCATTTTTGGCCGACAAAGGAGCATGCCGCTTATTGTTCGATTGAACCATGGGGAAAATCTATGCCAGAAATGATTGATTTAGACGATTTTATAGAAGAGTGGCTGCCGGGAATGATAGCAGATGGAATCAATCCGTCCATTTTCTATAATCGAAATGATTCGGTGTCAATTGAAATTCAAACATTAAAAGAAGATATAGAGGAAGAATTAAAAAATTACTAGTTCGACAAGAGTGGAGGTAGTTGTTTGAAACGGCTTGAAGACTTATTTATTCGTTCAGAAAAAGAATTCAAATTCTATAAGAATTTAGTAGACCATGTGTTTGACACAAATAAGATGCTGCCACAACAAGTCTTCCGGAAGACATTTGATTGTTTTTTGTTTCAAGAGTTTGATTGGGCATTGAGTGATGATATTTTACCAACCATAAAAGAGTTATCAGCTGTTACACAAGATAGAGAATTTTTGACTGCAGTCCTTCAACCAGATCCAGCCGAATATTATTTGAAGGAATTTGGGTATTATAATTGGCTGAAAGCGAGTGTGGATATTACAGGTGAGGATTATGTAAATGCACTATGGACGCACCCAAAAGAGTCAATAGCGGATGATATCATAACGAATTCATACATAGTGATCTGGTTATCGCATTCTTTGCAGTGGGCGATTTGGGCAGATAGAGATATGGAAATTTGTATCATTGGGATGGTATCAACAAAAGATTCTGTGCAAAATAGGTTATTAAAAGAAGGCTGGAAACCACTGAATCACCCTGTTTTAGCAAATTGGCTTGAAGGATTATTGAAGGATCAAAAAATATTCGATGACTATTTCACTCAAATGCTATCTCATTATGCGTCATGTTAAAGCGGTGAAATGGAGTATTAATGACTGATGATAGACCCATCCGAAGATATGAAAGGAGCGTAAAGTGAAACATTTGTTTATATCCGATCCAAAAGAACTTGAACATGTTTTATTGTTTGTTCATTCGCTCGTTCACAGTACAAAAACATTCCCTGATCAAGTGTTGAAAACGAACCCCCCTCATTATTTATTCGAAGAATTCCATTGGTTGTTATCAGATGATAGCTGGGAAATGTTAAAAGGTTTAGCTTTGAATCATCATGATGACTATATACTCATGGCTGTATTAGATGAGCAGAAGAGCATGGATGATTATTATCGTGATTTTGGTTATTATCCTTGGGTGAAAATCCCATTAAACCTCACGCCAAGTGATTACCTTGATCTCTTAACGGATTATCCGATAGAGAGTGTAAATGATAGCATGATGGATATTGCTTCACGTGTGATATGGGTTTCCCCTTCTGCAAAATGGATCATTTATGGCGAAAGAGGTTATGAGATAGGAGTATTAGCGATTCATCAATTAGAACAGATGAATAAACAATTGTTAAAAACGTGGAGAACTTTAGATGAGATTGTATTAGATTGGATTTCAGTTGTATTTCCGAATCAAAAACTTCCTGATGATTTTAGAAAAGAACTTATTCGAAATTATAAAACTAAATAATAAATTTTACATATATCTACATGTTCTATGTATTTGAAGATAAGGTTATTCATTGTAAATATAAACACGAACACTGACTGGAGATTATGGTCAGATTTTGATAGTGTAGAATATTTTTAGTTTCGTCTGATGTTTTAAATTGATGAGGTGGAGCAAGTAATGAGAATCGTATTAGCAAATGAGAAAAATTTATTCGAAGTAAATGAATTAATGAAGAAAATCAATTTAAACGTAGAAGAGTATCATTGGGTCATAAGTGATGTGACACTCACAATGCTTCATGATCGGCAAAATCAATCCCATTCAGAAGTAATGCCAGATTATACGGATTTTTTATTTCTGAAGGGTGAACATTTCAAAAAATTCTTACATGACTATTCCTATTCTTTTATTTTCGCTGTTTTGACCGCATTGCCTCGTCATGTAGATCATTTGAATATCAGTTCAATACCTCAAATTGAAGATAATGAACGATATTGGAACGTGAATTATACACCCGTTATTCCTCAAGCTGTGTTTGAAATCGGATTTTTTGATTCGACAGATGTTATTTTTACAGGAGATCAGAATATCTTAAGCAAATTTCGAAAAAAAGCGGACTTTATTTCATTTGAAGAATATTTACAAACTCCGTGACAAGATAAGAATAGAGTTCATCCTGAAAAAATAGGGGAATACGTTAGGGGAGTGAATGAGTTGTTTAGCAGTATAGAGAAATGGATCGATTATTTAGATGGTGTCTGTGATGTACTGGCACTCTCATTTGATTTTTTTAGTAAAGAACTAGTCATAAGCATTAGTATAACTGAAATAAATGATGCTCGGCATCATGAATTGCGATTTATGAATGTGGCAAGTCTTTATTATAATGGGGGTGAAGGTAATGATAGATTTGAAGAATTGATACAAGAAGAGATGAATTGGCAAATTTTCGAATGCAGTTACCATCCTCAAGGGATAGGGAACCTTAAAAATGAACTACTTGAGGAATTTGATGCAAATGCAAACTTTCTATTTAACATAAATTGTATGTTACTCGCGATAGAAGCGAAAAACGTTTGTTTCGACTCACAGGAATTTATTTGCAGTGTATAGGAAGATCTCATTAGCGTCTAAATAAGAATTAAAAACATTCAGAGAATGGGGAAAGATCCATGAAAATCAGCCGTGATAAACAAGATTTATTCGATGATTTAAAACAACGTTATCAATACTTATTAGATTCAGCTTATCCAGATGAAATCGTCTCTTTTGAAGAAGAAACTGCGATATGCTCAGATGATTTTTATATGTTTTTTTCACTTGTTGCAGGCAGCTTAAGTTATGTGGTCGATCATAAACGAATACCGAAAAAACAGTTAAACGTGCTGCGTCAGTCATTTGAAGAGCAATATCCCCAAATCAAATCGTATCAACATATCCTTGAATCGTATCCTTTATTGCATTCCTATGTTCAATACCATGAAGAAACAAGAAAACGAATCATTGCACTTATACAATAACCTCTTGGAGGACAAACGATGACATGGTTTTTAGATGAAAAAATCCAGAAGCAAATCCCTGATTTCGATATCAGTCTTCTAAAGCAAATCAATGAATTTCACTATTTTAAAGAGTATAATGAACATTACGACTTGATCAACTGTATTGTTCTGCACATCCCATATAAATCCCCGAATCTACAAGCAGACATTCATGTGAAATTTACCAACGTCTCTTCTGTTCAAATCAAAGATTTGGAGTTAACAAATGATGACTATATTTTATTGGACATTCAACTTTTGGATAGAGGCTGGGAAAACATCAATTACTTTGTCGAAGATTATGAAGAACAGTATTTTTCTTTTTATTGTGAAACGGTTCAAGTCATACAAGTCGTATCAAATGAATCGGGCTAGTCCCTCTACATATGTGCGAATGATGCTTCCCCATCCCAACATAGAAAGGTGCAATGACATTGAATCGAATGATGAAGTGGATTTTATTTGCAGCAGTCATCGCTGGCTTATTGGTATGCGCATTCTTTGTGTTCCGCTTCAACCAGCCTAAGCCGACGACAAACATCCATTATGCAGACACACAAAACAAACAGCAAACACTCGATATGTACATGCCAAAGGGCAAAGATGAAGACAAAAAGAAGAAGCACCCAGTCATGATCTATCTCCATGGCGGCGGCTGGACAGGCGGCGATAAGAATAGAGTCGCTTCAAAGGCGGGTTATTTTACTGGTCAAGGGTATGTGTTTGTTTCGATGAATTACAGGCTTCACCCTGATGCCAACTATGAGCAGATGGCAGATGATACGGCAAACGCCATCAAATGGGTCAAGGATCATGCAGATGAGTATCAAATTGACTCATCAAAAATCAATGTCATGGGTCACTCAGCGGGCGGTCATTTGACGGCACTGGTGGCCACAGATTCGACTTACTTAAAGCGTGTGGGACTGTCGCCAAAAACGATCAATTCCATTGTTGTTCTAGACGGACCGTTAAACCTCAATCAATTTATACAAGCCATCCCATCGTACAAAAAAGTCTTTGGCAAACAAGAGGAGAATTGGACAAAGGCATCACCTGTCACTTATATGAATCAAAAGAATGTACCTCCAGTCTATTTGGTTACAGGCTGGCAAAATCCTGAGGTGTACCGATTTGCAGAAAAACTGAATCATGATAAAGGTTCTAAGTTTGTCTTTCGGGTCCATTCGCTGAGCCACAGTGACTTGAATAAATGGTTTGGATCAGACAGAGCGCCAAAAGAAGCACAAAAAATGACAGAGGCTGTCATGTCTTTTGTGAATAAACAGAATCAATAACGAAGACCGTATGCTCGACAATCTAATTTGCCGCAGTATATGATAAAGCGTAAATGGTTTGAACCAAAGGAGTGTATGTTGTTGTCATCACGTATGGAAAATAAAGTGTTCAATTGCGAAAAAGAGCTGACGCTGAATATTATCGGCGGTAAGTGGAAAATGCTGATTTTATGGCACCTTGGCAGAGAAGGGACAAAACGATTTGGTGAGCTAAAGTCGTTAATGCCTGGGATTACGCAAAGAATGCTTGTCAATCAGCTAAGAGAATTAGAGGAAGATCATATTGTGCATCGGGAGGTTTATCCTGTCGTTCCGCCAAAGGTTGAGTATTCACTCACAGAACTAGGAGAAAGCTTAATGCCGATTTTAGAGTCGATGTATGATTGGGGAAAACAGTATCTCGACAGCAATTTTTTAAAAGATGATAAATAGAAAGACTACCGTTGTAGACAAAGAGCTAAAATCACTTTATTTTAGCTCTTTGTCTTCTTTTCAGCGTGATTTGAAAACCTTTGCAGTATAGGAAAGGCGGCATCACAACATAGACCTGACACCGAATGCGAGGGTTTGTCCGCGCGCTGAGATACTGGTCGAAAGACAGTATCTTTTTTGTAACCATATGCGAAAAAGTATAGTATGTAAAAAAAAAGTGCGTACTTGGATTGCTTCCATCCTGTTGTTATACTCATTTCATCGTTCAAGAAGCCCTATTCACGGAGCTCTTGAAGATGAGATGAAAAAACGGGAGTGAATGTTCATGAAATTACAATTAGCATTAGATTTAGTGAATATACCAGAAGCGATTGAGCTGATCAAAGAAGTAGAAGGATCTATCGATGTAGTCGAAATTGGAACACCTGTTGTGATCAACGAAGGCTTGCGTGCCGTCAAAGAAGTCAAACAGGCATTTCCAAACTTACGTGTACTCGCCGATCTGAAAATTATGGATGCGGCCGGCTATGAAGTGCAGCAGGCATCCGAAGCTGGAGCAGATATCGTGACCATTCTTGCAGCGGCAGAAGATATGTCCATTCAAGGAGCGGTGAAAGAAGCGAAAGCAAGAGGGAAACAGATTTTAGTGGATATGATTGGTATCAAAGATATCGCTGGCCGGGCAAAAGAGCTGGATGAGCTAGGAGTCGATTATATTTGTGTACACACAGGCTATGACCTGCAAGCGGTTGGACAAAACTCATTTGCTGACCTTATGACCATTAAACAAGTCGTCAAACAAGCAAAAACAGCCATTGCAGGCGGAATTAAGCTTGATACGTTACCTGAAGTCGTGAAATTAAACCCTGATTTGATCATTGTCGGCGGTGGTATCGCAAGCCAGGACAATAAAGCAGAAGTGGCCGCACAAATGAAGCAGCTGATCGCACAATCATGAAGACCAGTGACTATGTGAAAGCCATTTTGAATGAGCTTTCTGAGCACTCGCCCGCTATTCAAGACGATCAAGCAGAGCGGCTTGTTTCAAGCCTTTTAACTGTAAGAAAGGTCTTTGTGGCAGGTGCTGGTAGGTCTGGTTTGATGGGAAAATCATTTGCCATGAGACTCACACATATTGGCGTCAAGGCTTATGTGATCGGTGAGACCAATACACCTTCCTTTACAGAAGAGGATCTCTTGATTGTGGGGAGCGGATCTGGCCGAACAGAGACTTTGCTTGTCCTTGCAAAAAAGGCGAAAGCAATTGGCGGAAAAGTGGCATCTTTCACGCTTTCTGCTGAGTCACCTCTAGCTGATCTATCGGATGAAGTTATCTTACTGTCAGGTGCACCAAAGGATCAACAGGAAGGAAGCCATCATACCATTCAGCCAATGGGCTCGCTATTTGAGCAAGCGCTACTTCTGACATACGATGCGGTCATTTTACGTTTAATGGAAATGAAAGAACTCGACACACATACAATGTACGGTCATCATGCAAATTTAGAATAGTCATTTTCAAAGCCTTTCCTTTCTTAGAAGGAGAGGCTTTTTCATTTGAATCTAGATCAGAATCTTGACATAACCGATTTGTTGTAACTATAATTGTTACATCGTTAAAGAAAAAGCGTAAACACGGAAGGAAGATGAACATGAAAGTACAAATCTGGTCAGATATCGCCTGTCCTTTTTGTTATATAGGAAAAAAACAACTAGAAACAGCGCTTGAACAATTCCCTCAAAAGGAACAGATAGAAATCGAGTTTAAAAGCTTTGAACTTGATCCACATGCACCTGCTCAGGTCGATTATGATGTCCATGATATGCTCGTCAAAAAATATGGCATGAGCCGCAGCCAGGCCATGGCAATGAATGAGCAGGTGAAGCAGGCCGGCAAAGAGAAAGGAATCGATTTTCAATTTGATCCACTTGTGTTGACTAACACCTTTGATGCCCATCGATTGGCGCAATATGCTGGTCAAATGGGGAAAGGCGATTTCGTTATGGGAGAGCTGTTTCAAGCATATTTTACAGATGGAAAGCATGTTGGCGATCGTCAAACCCTTTTAGACATTGCAGAAAAAGCAGGTCTTGATTTGAAGGAAGTGCAGCAAGTGTTAAGCGGCGAAGAATTTGCAGATCATGTCCGAAAAGACGAAAAAGAAGCGAGACAGCTTGGTATTCATGCTGTTCCGTTTTTCTTGATCAATGACAAATATTCAGTGGCAGGTGCACAGCCAGCCGATACCTTCCTGCGTGCTCTTGAAACGGCTTGGACAGAAGAAGCAGCTCAAGCTGAGAAAGCGGCTGCCAATTCATTTGAAGCAGCATGTGCAGATGGCATATGCGCAGTGCCTACCCCTAAAGAAGAGATCTAATCATATAAAAAATGAGCCTTCTCCAAAAAGGGCTCATTTTTTTCTTGCATTCATTTGTTTGATCGTTTCACCTGGAACCAATTCAGGTTCGTAAAAGGTTTGATGAGGGAGATTCTTCTTCCCTTGCACCTTTTTAATCATCCAGTCTGCTGCATCCCGGCCCATTTGCTCCTGAGGGTGCGTCAGTGTTGTTAGCTTCACATTGGCATTTTTCTGGGCAATATACGAATTGTCCTGTCCAATAATGGAAAGGTCCTCTGGAATGGACAGACCGATGTCACTGCATACATTGGCAACTTCTAACCCAACCTCATCGTTATAGCAAACAAGGGCAGTCAGCTCATGCTGATGCTTTAATAAGAAAGTTTTAATATCATCCCCCAAATGCTGCTTCGATTCTGTATCGAAAAAGAGTACGTGCTCAGGCAGGAAATTAAGCTTGGCTTCACCGAGCGCTTGAATATAGCCCTTCATTCGGTACTTTCCCTGTAAATCATCTGTTTTTGAAATGAGCCCGATTTGCTGATGTCCCGAGGTGATCAGCTCTTTTGTGGCTAAATAGCTGGATTTCACATCATCCAAACAGAGAAAAGGAACCTCTAACTGCTCATAATAGGCATTGATCATAATGAGCGGGACATCCTGTTCTTTAAAAGATAAGTAGTACGAGATGTTCGGATTATATAAATTACTTTTCGTCGGCTCGACAATGAGTCCGTCCACACCAAAGGACAGCATCATTTCGAGCGCTTTTTTCTCCTGTTCTACATCATTATTCGTACTCGCCAGTAACAACGAATAGTTCTCTTCGTTTAATCGGCTTTCAATGCCTCGAATGATGGAAGGGAAAATGTAATCGGATATGTATGTCGTGATAACCCCAATCGTTTTCATATGCGCATGTCCCGCAGGCTTTGTTTGATATTGATTGGTCACAAATGTGCCTGAACCTTTCTCACTTCGCAAAAAACCTTCGCTCGACAATTCTAAGATGGCCTTTCGAACTGTATGCCTGCTCACTTGATACATCTCCTGCAGGCTTGATTCAGTTGGAATACGTTCCCCGATCCGGTAATCCCCTGTAAGTATTTTGCTTTTTATATCATCGATAATGATCTGGTACTTCTTTTTCATCGTTTCACTTCTTTCTCAGTTGATCATCTACTCGGATTGAGAAGAAATTGTATGGACATATTTTAACATGGTTGTCGAATCAAAAACAGGCGCTTTCCCTTTCTGACGTTCCAGCTTTAGAAAAGTGCAGGTTTTTGTCATATTGTGTATGTACAACTATATTTATTATTGACATATGTACGTACAAATATTATATTGTGAATGTGCACAGAGAATCAATGAATCTAGAAAATTAAAATTGAAACCGCTATCAATCATGGAGGTGAACGCAGAATGAATCATGAAAAGACGACCAAAGCCTTAAAAGAAGGACGGACATCTTTAGGGATTGAATTTGGTTCAACACGAATTAAAGCCATTTTAATAGATGAAGCGTTTCAGCCAATTGCCCAAGGTGCATTTGAGTGGGAAAGTTCTCTCCAGGAAGGAATTTGGACGTACAACTTAATTGATATCATTACAGGTCTTCAAGTAGCGTACCGAGAGATGAAAGAGCAAGTCGAGCAAAGGTATGGCGTGACCATTCAAACCATTGGCTCAATTGGGGTATCAGCTATGATGCATGGCTATGTGGCATGTGATCATACAGGAGAGGTCCTCGTTCCGTTTCGCACATGGCGGAACGCAACAACCATTGAGGCGAGTCAAAAACTGACGAATGTCTTCCAATTTCATATTCCAGAAAGATGGAGCATTGCCCATTTGTATCAAGCCATATTAGAAGAGGAAAAACATCTTTCCCGTTTAGAATATATGACCACTCTATCAGGATACATTCACTGGCTTTTAACAGGAAAGCAGGCCATTGGCATTGGGGATGCATCAGGCATGTTCCCAATTGATGAACAAACGAAAGATTACAATGAAGAAATGCTCCATCAATTTGAAGACTTGATCGCAGAAAAAGGCTATCCGTGGAAGCTCCGTCACCTTCTGCCGCATGTTTATTTAGCAGGCGAGGAGGCTGGCGTGTTAACGGCAGCAGGAGCAGCCATTTTAGATCAAGGCAAACACTTACAGCCAGGGATTCCATTTTGCCCCCCGGAAGGTGACGCCGGAACGGGCATGGTGGCAACAAACAGTGTAGAAAAACGGACAGGGAACATTTCAGTTGGAACATCTGTTTTTGCCATGATTGTGCTAGAGCAGGAGCTAAAGGGTGTGTATCCAGAAGTGGATATGGTCACAACGCCGGACGGACTGCCAGTTGCAATGGTTCATGCGAACAACTGTACAAGTGACTTAAATGCTTGGATGAATATCTTTAGAGAGGCATTTGACGCACTAGGCGTGCAAGTGTCGTCAGAAAAGGTATACGAAACCTTATTACAGCAGGCGTTAGAAGCAGATCGAGATGGCGGCGGGCTCTTAAGCTATGGCTATTATTCTGGTGAAAATATTACAAGACTGCCAGAAGGAAGACCTCTTTTTGTCAGATCAGCTGAAAGCCGCTTTAATCTGGCTAACTTCATGCGTACCCATCTTTTTTCTGCTTTTGGCGCAATGAAAATAGGGATGGACCGTTTAAAAGAACATGAACAGGTTGCGATTGATCGGTTATTAGGGCATGGAGGGTTATTTAAAACACCGCTCGTTGGTCAAAAAATGGTGGCAGCAGCGCTTGATACACCTGTATCAGTCGTTTCTACTGCGGGAGAAGGCGGTGCGTTTGGAATGGCTGTCCTCGCTTCCTATATGGTCCATCATCAAAAGCAAACATTGGCTGAATTTCTCACGCATCAAGTGTTTGCCCATACATCAGAAGAACTGATAGAACCCGATCCACTTGATGTCAAAGGCTTTGGCGAATTTTTAAAGCGCTATCAAGACGGCCTTCCGATTGAAGAGGCGGCAGTAGCATATCTGATGTCAAAGAAAGGAGTGACAACCGTATGTTAGAACGCTTAAAAGAAGAAGTATACGAAGCCAATTTAGATTTGCCGAAATACGGACTTGTGAAATTTACATGGGGTAATGTCAGTGCGTGTGATCGTGACAGCGGTCTATTCGTTATTAAGCCTAGCGGTATAGCGTATGAGCAATTATCAGCAAAAGACATGGTTGTGGTCAACTTTGACGGTGAAGTAGTGGAAGGGGAATACAGCCCTTCATCAGATACTGCCACACATGCTGTCCTTTACAAACACTTTGAGGAAATTGGCGGTATTTCACATAGCCATTCCATGTGGGCAACCGTTTGGGCGCAGGCAGGTCTCGATTTACAGGCAATGGGCACAACACATGCCGATACATTTTACGGCGCTGTTCCGTGTGCTCGATTTCTGACAGAAGAAGAAGTGAATCGTGGTTATGAGGTAGAAACGGGCCGGCTGATCATCGAAACGTTTGAGAAAAGAAACTTAGATGTGATGGCGGTGCCGGGTGTATTGCTTCAAGGCCACGGCCCATTTACGTGGGGGAAAGATGCAAAAAGTGCGGTCACAAACAGTGTGATTTTAGATGAAGTCGCCAAAATGAATTTGTTTGCAAAGCAATTAAATGAATACGCGGAGCCTCTTCCGCAGCGAATTTTAGATAAACATTACTTAAGAAAACACGGAGAACATGCGTATTACGGACAAAAACCTTCAAGATAAAGAAAAGAGGGATTTCTATGTTAACAAGTCAACATAAAGAATGCTGGTTTATTGTCGGATCACAGCATTTATATGGAGATGAAGCACTGCAGAAAGTAAAAGCAGATGCACAAAAAATGACGGATGCCTTAAATGAGAGCGGTTTACTTCCTTTTCCAGTGATCTTGCAGGAGCTAGCTGTCAGTGCGGATCAAATCACAAAGCTGATGAAAGAGGTCAATTATCGTGATGAAGTTGTCGGCGTCATGACGTGGATGCATACATTTTCACCGGCAAAAATGTGGATACGCGGGACCAATCTTTTGCAGAAGCCTCTTTTGCATCTTGTCACACAGTATTATGAAAAGATTCCGTGGGACACGATCGATATGGACTATATGAATCTTCATCAATCTGCACATGGAGATAGAGAATATGGCTATATCAATGCGCGCTTAAATAAACAAAACCAAATTGTTGCCGGTCATTGGTCTAAGCCGGATGTGCAGCAGCAAATCGCTGATTGGATGGACGTGGCGTCTGCTTATCATGAGAGCTTTCAGATTAAAGTAGCTAGGTTTGGTGACAACATGCGCCACGTGGCTGTAACAGAAGGCGATAAAATTGAAGCCCAGATTCAACTAGGGTGGACTGTTGATTACTTTGGCATAGGCGATCTCGTCGAATATGTGAATGCAGTAGAAGAAGCAGAGGTAGATGCATTATTTGCGGAATATTTAACGCAATATGATGTGGATTATGGAACGTATTCAGTTGAAAATTGGGAAAAAAGTGTCAAGGAGCAAGCCCGATATGAGATTGCCATCAAACGCTTCTTAGATGAAGGCGGCTACAATGCCTTTACGACAAACTTTGAAGATTTACATGGAATGAAGCAGCTGCCAGGACTTGCGGTACAGCGGCTGATGGCAAAAGGGTATGGCTTTGCCGGGGAAGGCGATTGGAAAACGGCTGCGCTGGACCGGTTATTAAAGGTGATGAGTCATCATCAATCCACTGGTTTTATGGAGGACTACACGTATGAAATGACCTCTGGGCAGGAAGCAGTGCTGCAATCTCATATGTTAGAAGTAGATCCGGCGCTTGCCCATACGAAACCTGTCATTCTCGTATCTCCGCTTGGAATCGGAAACAGGGAAGATCCAGCTCGCCTTGTGTTTGATGGAAAAGCCGGGGAAGGTGTTGTTGTTTCTATTGCTGATTTTGGGACTCATTTCAAATGGCTCATACAAGAAGTCGAAGCCTTTGAGCCGGAGGAAGCAGCACCTCATTTACCGGTTGCACGTGTGCTCTGGAAAATCAAGCCGAATTTTCGGGACGGCGTCAAAGCATGGATTAAGCAAGGCGGGGGTCATCATACAGTCGTATCCCTCAATTTAACGGTTGATCAAATTGTTCATTTTGCAAAGCTTGTGAGTGCAGAGTATGTGGTTTTATAGAAGGGTGAAAGGTCTTCTACTGAGTGCAGTAGAAGCACGGGATGAAATGAAAGCGGTTAATTAAGTGAGGGGGTCATCCACTTGGAGAAAAAAGTGTCAAGCAAATTTATCTTCTTTTTCGGGTCCTTTGCAGGCATCTTATTCGGATATGATATTGGGATTATTGCAGGGGCAGAAGGACATATTCAGCAAGAATTTCAGCTCAGCCCATTATGGCTTGGAATTGTCGTCTCTTCATTAATGGGTGGGGCGATTATCGGCTCCATTTTAAGCGGTCTGTTAGGGGATAAATTTGGCCGCAGAAAGCTTATTTTGGTCTCATCCGTTATCTTTTTTGTCGGAGCGATCGGATCAGCTATCGCACCAGAAGAGATTTCATTAACCATTGCACGTATCTTTTTAGGGACAGCCGTAGGAACAGCCTCATCTTTGGTGCCGGCATACATGTCTGAAATTGCTCCTGCTAAAATCCGCGGGAAATTGTCTGGGCTCAATCAGCTCATGATCGTAAGTGGACTATTGCTGAGCTATATTGTTGCATTTGTGTTTGAACCTGTTCCAGACAGCTGGCGCTGGATGCTCGGTAGTGCCGCTTTATTTGCCATCGTACTTTATATTGGTATGCTGAAGCTTCCTGAATCTCCGAGATATTTAATTAAACACGGAATGGCTCATAAAGCACGGGAAGTATTAGGGTCACTGCGCTCTTCTGATGAGGAAATTGAAGCAGAGATGCAGGAAATTTTAGAAGTCGCGAAAGAAGAACGCTCTGGTATTCGCGAATTGTTCCAAAAGAAATTCAGAATGGCTCTTTTCATAGGGGTTGGGATGGCGACCCTTCAGCAAATTCAAGGGGCGAACTCCATTGTGTATTATGCAACGAGTATTGCTCGGAATGTAGGGCTTGCACCTCAGGTTGCCGCAGGTTTTACAGTCATTGTCGGTGTCATTTTTGTCGTCACCACCGTGATCTTTTTACAATTTGTTGACCGATTCGACCGCCGAACGATTCTCACCGTAGGGGGAACGGGCATGGCCCTTTCTTTCTTTGCACCAGCCGCATTAGGTGCAGTTGGCGTGAGTGAAGGGATTTTAAACTGGGTGACATTGATTTCACTTTGCTGCTTTATCTTGTGCTACGCCTTCTCATGGGCACCGATAACGTGGATCATCATCGGCGAAATCTTCCCGCTTTCTGTCAGAGGTATCGGTGCAGGTATTTCATCTGCCTTTAACTGGACGGGATCGTTAGCCGTTGGACTCGTGTTCCCTATTCTGGCAGACCAATTCAGCTTTGGTGTCATTTTCTCCTCATTTGGTGTCATCTGCTTAATCGGACTATTGTTCACCCGCTTTGTACTAGTTGAAACAAAAGGAAGAAGTTTAGAGCAAATCGAAACCGATATGGCAGCACGAGTATAAAGAAAACCCTCGCATTCGTTGTCAGTCCTGCGTGCTGGTGCTCACGAATGTCGAATTCGCTTCGCGCCAGTACTCGTCCTTCCTAGGGGCTGCAAAGGTTTTCTATCACGCTGAAAAGAAGACAAAGGGCTAAAATCAAGATCATTTTAGCCCTTTGTCAACAATCTGAAACCCACTATCCTATGGATAGTGGGTTTTTTACTCAAGCATCTGTTTTAGCTCATCTGGCAATAAATCAATCAATTGATCATAAGAAGATAAATCAAGCACTTCAAGCAGCGCATAATATTTTGCATAAACCTCACTCAGCTGATCAGGATGATTCGTTTCATATCGATTCAAATGCATTTGAGTCAGTTCAAGTGCAATGTCTAGCTTGTTTCGTTCGATTGGTTGTGTCGTATTGATCATATCGTTCACCTCGTGTTTGATGATGAGTGAAGGTTATGGGGCGGTACCGCAGCTAACCTTATATTCATTTTCCTCGACCTTTTTCGAATAGCAGACAGAAGGTGTCATCCCTGTTTCACTTTTCCAAGTCTGCCAGTAAACATCATAAAGCTGGCCATACTCAGGATCTTTGTACTTCGTTTTTTTCAAAATAGCAAAATAGCTTTGGTAAGGGTATCCTTCTTGGTAAATTGATTTCCGGATAGCGCCTTTTTCGGTTGAATTTGTGAAGATCATAGGTGATAGCATTGGAAGAGCAATGATGATGACAATAAATATCATGAATAAAAAGAGTTTATGTTTTGTTTTCATAGATGTCCTTTCTGCGCAAGATATCATTTGTATAATATGTTAAAAATGACCTTTTGTAAAGAAAGAGAAAACGAGATGAATAGTGGATTTTTTAAAAAATAGACAAGCATCTAATCACGAATGACGTTTCTTACATACGATAGAGTGTAAGTGAAAGACAAATTGAAGGGGTGTTGAGATGAGCCGGAATCGATTAGATGATTTTTTCTTTGGACCTCGCAGAGGAAACCATGGAGAAGATGAAACGGTTGTTTTCCCCACACGTCAAATTGTCAACACAAGAACGAATGAACAAACCATCAGAAAAATTCATCCAACGCATATCACAAACGTCAATAAAAACATCAAAAGAATTGAAAACTACTATCCTGTCACTGAGTCGACTCATAACGAGTATATCGTGAAAGAATACGATTGCGGCAGTGATATCAAAAACCCTTGCTGCCGTCCAGTGAAACGCTGTAAGTGGTAATGAAGGGGGCATCCTTTTATGGGATGCCTTTTTATTTTCAGGAGAAAAATTTTGATCAAAATCTCCTTTCAAGATAAAATTGGAAGTATCAATCATTCTGTTGGAGGCGATGTTCTGAATATTCGATTGTTAATTCCAGATGATGCTGAAGAATATGCCGCGTTGAGACTAGAAGCACTACGATTACATCCAGAGGACTTTGCGATGAGTTATGAAGAAGAGCAAATCGGTACAATAGAAAAATACGCAGCTCGTTTTGCTTCGGTACAATTTACGTGGACCTTTGGTGCCTTTGATCAAGGGAAGCTTGTGGGTATGGTCACGCTCATCCAAGAAAACTTACAGAAATTAAAGCACCGAGCGAATGTGGCGGCGATGTATGTTACAGCGGGTGCCCGCGGAAAAGGAGTAGGCAAGGCCTTGATAATGGAAGTTCTTTCATTCGCCGGAAAACGACACGACATCGAGCAAATGTATTTATCAGTCGTGACGACCAATCACTCAGCCAAACGCTTGTATCGCTCTATTGGATTTGAGTCATACGCACTTGAAGAAAAAGCACTAAAATGGCCTGATCATACATATGTAGATGAGGAAAAAATGGTTTTATTTTTATGATAGTCTGGAGGAGATAAAAGTGGATCAACAGACCATACGCATCATGTTAGCAGCAGGACCAAATAGTGAGCTGGAATCTTTTGCGCTGCGTGCAGCACTTGAAAACTTCGGCGTAAAAGTCGATATGCAATGGATCGGAAGACCAAATGACCTGATCAATGTGTTATCTGGAAAAAATAGAGGAGAAATCGATTACATTCTTCTATCGTTTCATGGGGAAGAAGGAGCATTTCTCATGCCAGAATTAGGAGAAGATGTATACGAAGATGGAGAGCCTAGAGGCGCTGCTTTTGGAGCGGATGAAATCAAGCAGTATGCTTCATTAAAAGGGGTTCACGTTATTTCTACAGGTTGCACACTAGGTGAGAAAAAATTAGCAGATGCCTTCTTAGAAGCAGGTGCCATGTCCTATATAGCGCCGGATGATTACATTGATGGAGATGCGGCATTTATCTTTGTATTGACCTTGCTTTATGAGCGCTTAAACAATACAAAGACGGTCAGAGCGGCTTTTGATCGAGCGAGTTCGATTGATGAAGAAACGAAATTATTTCAACTATATATGCAAAAATAATGTTAGGGCTGAGAAATCAAGCCCTTTTTCTATTCCTCTTTTAAATTGTGTCTAAAGTGTGACAAGTTTGTTTTTTGAAAACTAAATTGGGTTCACGCAATGTCTATCCTACAAACACACGTCATCAAGGCATGACGCCATCACGAGAGGGGAATTATTGTGTCAATGAAATGGAAAATCAGTCTCGTCCTATGCGGACTTGCAATCATCATCGGAATTGCTGCATTTTATCATAATCAGCAGGCAAGTGGGACGGAGAAGAAGAAAGTAGAACAAGATGCGAGCTATAAAGAAGTGGAAATAGTCACCCTCGTGAATGACGGGAGATACATGAGATATGCAGTCAACTATCCGGTGTTTCATCAAAAAAAGCTAGATCAAGAGATGAAAAGATTTGCAGAAACAGCGTTAGACAAATTCAAAACATCATTTAGCGAAGCGAGCGATGTCGATGAAGAGAATCGATACGAATTAAATATAGATTACGAGATTATTCATTATGCCAAGCAAACCGTTGCGATTAAATTCAATACATATGAATTGAAAGGCGGAGTAAAAGGCGCACATCAAACGAAGTTGTTCAATTTTGATTTCAAGAAACAGCATTTTTTATCAATAGATGATTTATTTTTATCAAAGAAAGAAAATCTGCAAAAACTGTCACATATGACATTTGATGAATTAAAAAAAGATCGCGCTCTTGCTGAAAATGAGCATTTGCTCAAACAAGGAACGTCTCCTGCGGCAGAGCATTATCAATATTTTGCCATCAAGGATCGTTTTATTGAATTCTACTTTCCAGCAGGGCAAATCGCACCAGACAAACAAGGCCCTCAAGTGCTGGCGATTAAAAAAACAGTGCTTAAAGGAATGTTAAAACCAGAATATATCAATAAAGAAAAGAACAAAAACGAGAAAAAAGAACCAATTCCAAAAAGAAAAATCGTAAAACTGCCAAAACAGTCAGCATTCAACCTAAATCAAAAAGCCATTGCCCTGACATTTGACGATGGACCAAATCCATCAACGACTTCAAAAATTTTAACAGCTTTAAAAGAAAACAAAGGACATGCGACATTTTTTGTATTAGGCAGCAGGGTTCAATATTACCCCGATATGCTAGGTGAGATCAGAAAGGGTGGGAATGAAATCGGAAATCATTCCTATAGCCATCCTTTACTCACAAGACTGCCATTAAAACAAGCCGTCAAACAAGTAGAAGAGACCCAGCAAATCATTGAAAAAGCTGGCGGGTTCACACCGACTCACTTTAGACCGCCATATGGAGGAACAAACGGGCAAATTAACGCGGCTGTCAACATGAAAGTCACGCTTTGGGACGTAGATCCTGAAGACTGGAAATATCGCAACAGCCAGTACGTCGCGAGTTACATTCTCACACATGCGTCTAGCGGAGAAACCGTCTTAATGCACGACATCTATGACACCTCGGCAAACGCAGCTGTCACGATTATCAAGGAATTAACCAAACAAGGATATCAATTATTAACAGTTTCAGAGCTTGAGCAGTGGAAGGAAGCCCGGGCGAAGAAAGGTGAATTGAATACGTAATGATCATGCGAATCTTAGTGGATTCGCATCTTTTTTTAAAGCCAATTATGAAAATAAAGGGAAATGATGTTAAAATGAGTGTGGAAAGGGAGGGCTTCGGATGGTATTGATGAGGTTGATCAGCCTATATATGCTGACAGCGTTTTGTTTGGGTTTTATCGTCAATTATGTACCTGGTTTGATGCTGCCCATTTATATTCTTGCGATGATCGGGCTCATTTTATGTCTCGTTCATATTGCGCTGCATTATATTCGTCGAATCAGATATATGTTGCTTCATGAAAAACGGTAAGAATTCTCTAATTGCTTTCTCTAAAAAACTTCCCTCTAAATGAGAGAAGTTTTTATTTTTTCGGTTTTTGATGTTCTAACAGTTGTATGATTTTCTCGTTTGACTCTTTCATTTGTCTTAATAAAGAAACGATATTCCCAGTAAACCCAATGAGGACAATAAGTAAAATGATGATGATCCACATGCTGTGGCCTCCAATCTGCCCACGAATGCTGTTTTGCCCCTTATCCATTATCTTATATCAAGGATACATTATAATGAATGTATTGAAATGAACAGTTCGTGCTATTTATTCGACAATTGATGTAAACAGAGAATGATTGGGGAGATTTCTTTGAAACGAGTAGACGTAGTATCAGCTATTATTTATGATGAGCAAGAAAATATGTTAATGGTCAAAAATGTAAAGGGATATTGGGAAGTTCCTGGTGGTGCTGTAGAAAAAGGAGAACACCTGCATCAAGCCGTGATCCGCGAGGTGAAAGAAGAGACAGGGTATGTTTGCAAAGTAAATGAACTTCATTCGGTTCGAGAAGCATACTTTCAAGACAAAAAGCATCATGCGCTGATGATCACCTTCTTTGCAGAAATCACCGGAGGACAAATGAGTATTCTCGATCCGGATGATGATATCGAAGAAGTAAAATGGGTCAGCAAGCAAACTTTTCAAAAGCTAAACCCCAAGCTATATAACTGGCTAAAATTAAACGAAGAACCACAAACTTTTTATCAATTTGAAGGGAATAGAACAGTTGGTTAACAAGCTGATATAGGTATGAAGGAGAGATATGGATGTTTTTATACTACGGCCCCACATGAGCTCCAGTAGAAAATCCGGGAGAAGAATTCATGAAAAGAATTTTCTTTCAGGAGGGTGAAGAGTATTGGAAACAAGGTAACGGGGAATCTTCCATTGAGATAGAAGAAGAGTGGGAATGTGAAAGTCTAGTTTTCTTTTATACGGAACCGTATGGTTTCTTGATCATGAGGTATCCAAATTTTTTGGTTCCTTTTAAAAAGGGAGAAAAAAATTGAAAATATCGAGCATTTGGTCGCAGGAGCACCATTGTATGTGCCGTCGTGCAGCTACATTAATCGGGATCAAGTATATCAAATCGTTCATCATTTTTTGACGACAAAAACGGTTCCTGATTTTGTTGAATGGGTCGAGTTGAGGGATATTGATTTTCAGAAGGATATGAAAAGTTAGGGGCGCAAGATGAAAGTGAGTACAGAAGAAAAATTACATAGTTTAGATGATACTATGCATTTACATGTAGGATATTATGAACATGGTTTTGATGATGAAGGCGTATTTTTTAAGAGTTTAGAAACAGGGAGATGGCTCTTGTTTTTTGATCAAAAAAGTTATGGGGTAACGCTTTTAAAGGAATATGAGAAATGGAATGATCTAGGGTTATTGATTGGAGAATATCTGATTGAAGATGACCAAATTAAGGAGGAAGGTCATAAGCTTTTTGAGCGTTTCTTAAAAGAAAACAGCATAGTGAAATAAATGAGGATAAAACATGACATAGTTTTCTTTTGTGTATGTGGGCTATATTGTGATGTTCAAATAAAAACAGACCCAACAAGGTCTGTTTTTATTAGTAGTTGGAAAAGTTCATTTCCCCTTCTCCCGCTTCCGTTTCTCCTTCTCCGCCCGGTAAAACTCATGAAACATCTTCATCAGCGCCCGCTTCTCAATACGAGACACATAGCTCCGCGATATCCCGAGCTCCTTCGCTATTTCCCGCTGCGTTTTTTCTTTCTTTAAATCAAGGCCGAACCGGCCGACGATCACTTCTTTTTCCCGGCCGTCGAGAATGTCGATATACTCCTTTACTTTTTCAAGCTCCATGTTGAGCTGAATCGTATCAATCACATCTTCATTTTCGGATTTTAAGACATCAATTAAAGAAATTTCATTGCCTTCTTTATCCTGACCAATGGGGTCATGCAAGGAGACATCCTTTTTTGTTTTTTTGAGCGCGCGTAAATGCATCAGAATTTCATTTTCAATACACCGTGCCGCATACGTTGCCAGCTTTGTTCCTTTTCCAGAGGAATAGCTTTCGATGGCTTTAATGAGTCCGATCGTCCCGATGGAGATGAGGTCTTCAGCGTCTTCCCCGGTATTTTCAAATTTCTTGACAATATGGGCGACGAGCCGAAGGTTATGTTCAATCAGCATATTTCTCGCGTGTTCATCGCCCTGTGCCATAAGGGCTAAGTATTTTTTTTCATCATCTCCCGAAAGGGGCTGTGGAAAGGCATTGTTTTTGACATAGGACACTAAGAACACCAATTCTTTGACCATCAATCCCATCGCTGTAAATACTCCTGCCACGATTTTCACCTCCACCATGTTTAGGCCACTGCCTATATCCTCAAATGTATGTGAAGGGGGGATTGTCTGTGTCTGTACGATGAAAAAATCATCTTTTTCGAAAAAAACGGGCTTCTGTTCGTCTGTTTTTGCTGCCTTGCTCATATGTTTGCGGTTTCTTTGCGGTGCTTGGCGGTCAAGAAGCGTGCTAAAATATGTAATATTAGACCGAAAAGGAAGGGGTTTTTTCGGAACATGGGGAAGGTTCTTTCTTCACATGTAGGTATGAAAATTAATGAATGGTATCGAATGATACGGCAGTTCAGTGTTCCAGATGCGGAAATCCTGAAAGCAGAAGTAGAAGCGGAAATTGAACGGATGGAAGAGGACCAGCATTTACTGATTTATTATCAGCTCATGTGTTTTCGGCACCAGATCATGCTTGACTATATACACCCTTCAAAATATCAACCTTTCTCAGTATCTAATCTTGTCGATAAAATCGAAAACTCCAATCATGAGTTATCTGATATGCTGCATTATTACCATGCATTTTTTCGTGGCATGCATGAGTTTAGTCAAAAAGAATATTTAGAAGCCGTCAAATATTACCGAGTGGCAGAAAAACAGCTGTCTATGGTATTTGATGATATTGAGCAGGCTGAGTTTCATTTTAAAGTAGCAGAAGCCTACTATATTATGAAGCAAACGCATGTCTCGATGCATCATATTTTAAAGGCGCTAGAAATATACGATCAGCATGATGCTTATTCTATTCGCATCATTCAGTGCCTGTTTGTGATCTCAGGAAACTACCAAGACTTAAAACGAAAAGATCGGGCACTGCCTCATTTAAAAAAGGCAAAACAGCTCGCATCACAAATTGATCACCCGCGGATATACAGTTCAGCGCTTTATAATTTAGGAAAATGTTATGGGGAGCTGGGCTACCTTGAGGAAGCACAACGCTATTTAACGGAATCGGCTGATATTGCCTGTAAAGAGCAGCTTCCCACGCTTCCGCATACGCTCTATACGCTCGCAAAACTGCTTTTTAGACAAAATGAACAAGAAGCAGCACGCCGCATATTAGAAGATGGAAAATTAGCTGCAAAGAAGCATGAAGACCAGCTGTTCTGTCATATGTTTGAGTATCTAGATGCTTTATATGTTCAAGGAATGAATGAAAAACAACTGCAAAAAACCATTGATTATTTGGAAAAACTTAGCCTATACTCTTATATAGAGGATATCTCACTAGAAATTGCGACAGCCTTAGAAGCCTCTCAACAATACCAGAAGTCCAACCAGTATTATCAGAAATTATTATGGGCTCAAAATCAAATTCAAGAAGGAGAGTGTCTGTATGAATTCTAAGCAACGTTCGACAGTTGAAGAGAGAAACCAAACGTGAAACAAAAAGCGGGCCCATATGGCCGGCTTTTTTTATGTAAAAAATGAAGTCAGGGAGGAGCAGGTATGATCATGAACCTTGAATGAATTCATCAGAAAGCGGGCAATTTAATCTGTAATGATGTTCTGTGGAGGCGGTCTGATGAAAGGGTTGCATATCTTTATGTGTGTATTGGTATTATGCGTTTTTGTTCCTAATGAAATAGAGGCACGAACATTAAAAAGAATCGACCTGGAAAAAACGGGACGAGCGTTTTGGGACATGAGAGAGGAACGGAAGAAGATTGCGATCACCTTTGATGATGGACCTCATCCAGTTTACACGAATCAAATATTGGATGTGCTGAAGCAGCATCAAGTAAATGCCAGCTTTTTTGTCGTAGGAAGCCGGGTTCACGCATATCCAAGGATCGCAGAACGGATTGTGGACGAAGGAAATGAGCTTGGCAATCACACAATGAACCATACGTATTTTGACCTGTTATCATCAAAGGAGATCAAGCAGGAGCTAAAAGAATCAGCGGCTCATATTGCTTCACTCCAGCCTGGCGGGCCCTTATTATTTCGTCCTCCTGGCGGCCGCTTGACGATGAAATCTTTCCGCATTTTGTCAAAGCAAGGATATGATGTGGTCATGTGGTCCTTTACGCAAGATCCGAAGGACTGGTCAAGACCAGGCGCGCATAAAATTGCGAGCCGCATTATTGATCATATTCAAGGCGGCGATATCATTCTTTTGCATGATGGTGGGGGAAACCGGAAGCAGACGGTCGAAGCACTGAAACAAGTGATACCTGAATTAAAGGATCGAGGATATGAATTTGTCAAAGTGAGCGAACTGCTGCATCATGACAAAGCGTATGTACCAGTTCAACTGCAATAGGAAGTATTCGTCAAAAACAGTCATTCATTGAAACCAAAAGTCTTGTCGTTTACTATATGAAGAGGGCTTTTGGAGGTGAATGTTGTGAAGAAATATGTTGTCCTTTTCATCCTGCTTTGTGTCGCTGCTGGGTGCTCAAAGCCAGAACAAGAAAGTATCATTGCATTTGGCGACAGCAATACAAAGGGATCAAACTGGGACTTCCGAGATTATCCAACATCTGAAAAATGGGTAAATCTCATGAAAAACGTTGAGCGCGGTCAAATTCAAGTGAAGAACGCAGGGATTGGCGGGCAGACGACTGAAGATGCGAAGCTTCGCTTTGAGCAGGATATTTTAAAGCAGAAACCAACTTACGTCCTCATCATGTTCGGTACGAATGATGCGGCGATTTTAGACGGGAAACATCCCCGAGTGACGAAAAAAAGATTTAAAGAAAATGTAACCTACTTCATTTCTGAAAGTAGAAAAGCAGGCATTACCCCGATTCTCATGACTTGTGTACCTGTTGTAGAAGGCGGAAAAAAGGGCTTGTATTATTACTCTAGGTATAAGTCATCTTATTTTGCTGAGAGAGGCGGTGCAAGAGCTTGGCAAAATTCCTATAATGACATCACGAGAGAAATTGCCAAGGATCAGCAAGTACCGCTTGTCGACAACTGGAAAGCGTTCATCCGAGAAGCTGGTGAAGATAGTGACAATGCGCTGATTCAATCAGGTTTGATCGACCCTTCTGGCAATCATATGACGCCAAAAGGGGCAAGAATCATTTATAACGAAATCAAAGAGCGTGATGTCATCAAACATTTTTAAATGATGGCCATCTGCCTAAACAAGACCATCCATTTAGCATAGTCTAACAGTATATCTTCCTAGGAGGAGGTAACTGATATGTGGGGATGCCCTTATCCTTACCCTGCGTGTTCGCCTTATCCAGCTCAAGGAGCAGGAATCGGTTACGCTTTTCTTGTTGTGTTCCTTGTGGTCATTTTGGTCGTAGGTGGAGGGTTATGGTTTTGGAATGAACAGCCTTGCAAATAAGACACCTCTTCTTTACTTGAGAAGGGGTGTTTTTTACGGAAAATAGTAGTAAGCCTATAGCGCAAGTGATATAATATCAGTCACCTGAGTTTAAAAAAGGAGAGTGCTCGGGAGGCATGGTTCCTGTGATATGGAATTAAGAGGAAACAGAGAGCATATGCCCGAGCGAACGTCTTTTCATTTCTGTCTCAATTAATTCAATGAAGTCGCGATTTAAGTTCATTTCATTTGCTTTATAATACGATTCTATAAGTAAATCATCTGACAGCTTTTTCATACTAGAAACCCATATGATGGGAAAAACACCTCCCCCGAAAAAGTTGGCATAAAACTTGAGGAAAAGACATATCATCATAGGTTGATCGAATGTCTCTGAAGTACCTTTAATCTACCATGAATGGGAAACAAGAACAATCGTTCTGTTATCCACATGGTGAAGTGGATAACTTGTGGGTAGAGTGTTTATAATTGAATGAAAGCGTGATGAAATATAGGTGGATAATGTGTGTAAAATTATCCACACCTGTTGAAGGTCCTCATCATATGTCGAAAACTTTTTCATTGTATTCGATAGACAGACAAATTGTGATTTGATTCGACACAATCGCTGAAAAACCAATGGAAGAAAGGGTGCAAATTGTGCTAAAGAAGTATTTCTTACCGGATGAATTTGTGAAAAGCATTTTCCACATTTCACCGCAAAAACTAAAAGAACGAAATGTAAAAGGAATTATTACCGATTTAGATAACACACTAGTAGAATGGGATCGTCCAAGTGCGACGCCCCGCTTAATTGAATGGTTTCAAGAAATGAAGGATCACGGGATACAAGTGACGATTGTATCGAACAATAATGAAAAAAGGGTCAAGCTTTTTTCTGAACCAGTTCATATCCCGTTTATTTATAAAGCGAAAAAGCCGATGGGAAGAGCTTTTAATAAGGCCGTCGCTGATATGCAATTGAAAAAAGAAGATGTGGTGGTCATTGGGGATCAGCTCATGACCGATGTTCTAGGCGGGAATCGTCACGGCTTCCATACGATTTTGGTCGTCCCTGTTGCTGCCTCAGACGGATTTTTCACTAAGTTTAACAGGCAGATTGAACGCAGAATTTTAGGAGCCTTAAAGCGTAAGGGCCACATTCAGTGGGAGGAAGAGTAATAATGGAAAAGGTTGTTTGTATTGGCTGCGGTGTAGCCATTCAGACGGAAGATAAAGATCAATTAGGATATGCGCCGGCAGCATCTCTATTGAAAGAAGATGTGATCTGTCAGCGCTGTTTTAGGTTAAAGAACTACAATGAAATACAAGATGTTTCTTTAACAGAAGACGACTTTTTAAATATATTGCATAGTATCGGAGAGACAGATTCTCTGATTGTCAAGGTCGTTGATATTTTTGACTTTAACGGAAGCTGGATTAATGGACTGAGTCGTATTGTCGGTGGTAACCCGATTTTACTCGTCGGCAACAAAGTAGATATTTTACCGAAATCCGTGAAAAAAGATCGTTTGATTCATTGGATGAAACGGGAAGCGAAAGAAAACGGATTGAACCCGATCGATGTGTTCTTAATCAGTGCAAGCAGAGGTCAAGGCGTACCTGAGGTGATGGAAGCGATCGATCATTACCGCGAAGGAAGAAATGTCTATGTCGTCGGCTGTACGAATGTTGGGAAATCCACATTTATCAATCGAATCATCAAAGAAGTATCTGGCGAAGAGAATGTGATCACCACATCCCAATATCCAGGTACAACACTTGATGCCATTGAGATTCCGCTTGATGACGGATCTGCTCTATTTGATACACCGGGCATTATCAACCGTCATCAGATGGCGCACTATGTCAGCAAAAATGACTTGAAGATCTTAACACCGAAAAAAGAATTGAAACCGAGAACGTTCCAATTAAATGAAGCTCAAACGCTTTATTTTGGCGGACTGGCTCGATTTGACTATGTAAAAGGCGGCAGAACGTCATTTGTCTGCTATATGCCAAATGAGCTGAACATACACAGAACAAAGTTAGAGAACGCAGATGATTTATATGAAAAACATGCAGGGGAACTGCTATCACCGCCATCAAAAGAGGGGATGGAAGATTTTCCAACACTCGTTCCGCATACCTTTACCATTGATCAGCCCAAAATGGATATCGTCTTCTCAGGCTTAGGGTGGATCACGGCAAATGATGCAGGCAAGCAAATTAAAGTCTATGCGCCAAAAGGCGTTCATGTGTTTATGAGACGTTCGTTAATTTAAATGTTCAGAGGGGGAGAGACCTTGAAACCTTTATACGGAGTAATCGGTAACCCTGTTGGCCATTCAATGTCTCCGGATATTCATAATGCAGCATTAAAGGATGCTGGAATTGATGGACATTATCATGGCTTTCAAGTAGAAAATGATGACCTGAAAGATGCGATTAGCGGTATGAAAGCCTTAGGAATCAGCGGCTTTAACGTCACTGTTCCGCACAAGGTAGACATCATGAAATACCTTGACAAAATTGATGTGACAGCTGAACGCCTGCGTGCTGTCAATACGGTGCGGCTTGAAGAAGGTCAGCTCGTCGGGTACAACACAGATGGAGAGGGCTTTCTTCATTCATTGCTTGAAGCCTTGAATCGGCCATTATCAGAGCTTTCATTTCTCCTAATTGGTGCTGGCGGAGCGGCAAGAGCGATTTATACGACAATCGCTGACTATGCACCGAAAAGCTTTGATATCACCAACCGCACCATTAAAAAAGCTGAGGCTTTAATTGAAAGTGCAGATGGGAACTTCACTTCTAGTGCCATTACATTAAAGACGGCGGAAGAGCAGCTTGGGGAATATGATGTCATCATCCATACAACCTCAATTGGTATGCACCCGAATGTTGAAGAAACCCCGATTTCTTTAGCGAACGCAAAAAAAACAGCGGTTGTTTGTGATATTGTGTATAATCCAATAGAAACAAAACTGCTCAGAGAAGCAGCCGGGTTAGGTTTGAAAACAGTAGATGGTGTCGGCATGTTTGTTGGACAAGCAGCTAGAGCCTTTGAACTGTGGACAGGCATCACGCCTGACGCAAGAAAAATGAAGTCAATTGTGATACAGAAATTAGGAGGAACACCATGTTAAAAGGGAAACAAAAACGTTTTTTACGTGCAAAAGCACATCATTTATCACCTATTTTTCAAGTAGGAAAAGGCGGGGTAAATGACAATATGATCAAGCAAATTTCCGAGGCGCTTGAAGTAAGAGAACTGTTAAAGGTCAGCGTATTACAAAACTGCGACGAGGACAAAACGGAAGTTGCGAAAGCACTTGTCAAAGGTACAAAAGCTGAACTTGTTCAAACGATCGGAAATGTGATTGTCCTTTATAAAGAATCAAAGGAAAATAAACAAATTAAGCTGCCGTAAAGGTGGATGTGATATGAAAAAAATAGGGTTGTTCGGCGGTACGTTTGATCCTCCTCATAATGGGCATTTGCTGATGGCAAATGAGGTGCGTTTTCAAGTAGGGCTTGATGAAATTTGGTTTATCCCAAATCACAAGCCTCCTCATAAAACAGACCGGAAGCGAGAAGATAGTCGTCACCGGGTGAAAATGGTGGATGCGGCGATCCAGTCAAATCCACATTTTCGATTGGAGCTCATTGAAATGGAGCGAGAGGGTCCATCTTATACAGTAGATACGGTGGAGCTTTTAAAGAAGCGTCATCCTGAAGATGAGTTCTTTTTTATGATTGGAGCGGACATGGTCGAGTATTTGCCAAAATGGCATCGAATTGATGATTTACTTCAGATGATTACTTTTATTGGGATGAAAAGACCGGGTTATACCGGAAATACGACATATCCTCTTTTATTTGCAGATGTTCCAGCTTTTGATGTATCATCGACATTGATTAGGCAACGAATCATGCAGGGAAAACCTGTCGATTATTTGATACCGAAAGCTGTTGAGCGTTATATAAAGGAGCATCACTTATATGAATCGTGAAGAAGCATTGAACTGTGTCAAAGAGCAGTTAACAGAGCATAGATATACACATACACTCGGGGTTATGGAGACGGCCATTTCATTAGCGGAACGGTTCGGTGCAGATGTGAAAAAAACAGAGATCGCCGCTATTTTTCATGATTATGCGAAATTTAGACCAAAAGATGAAATGAAGGGGATTATCCAGCAGGAACAGATGAACCCTCTATTGCTAGAATATTCGCCCGAGCTTTGGCATGCCCCGGTTGGTGCCTATTTGGTTAAAAAGGAAGCTGCTATTAACGACCAAGATATTTTAACGGCTATTGAATTTCATACATCAGGCAGACCAAACATGACGTTACTTGAAAAGGTCATTTATGTCGCTGATTATATCGAACCAGGACGTCATTTCCCTGGTGTTGAAGAAGTAAGAGAGTTAGCAGAGCAAGATTTGGATAGTGCACTGATTCAGTCACTAAAAAACACGATCAGCTTTTTATTGAAAAAGAATCAGCCAGTCTATCCAGATACGCTTGCGACTTACAACTCACTTGTGCATAAGAACAATTAAGGAGGAATTTGGATGGATTCATCATCAATTTTAAACGTCGCGGCAGGAGCATGCGATGATAAACGGGCTGAGGATATTATTGCCCTTAATATGCAAGGAATCTCACTTGTTGCCGATTATTTTCTCATTTGTCACGGGAACTCTGATAAACAAGTGCAGGCCATTGCAAGAGAAGTGAAACATCTTGCAGAGGAAAGTGGAATCGAAGTGAAGAAGATGGAGGGCTTTGATGAAGCAAGATGGGTATTGATTGATCTTGGTGATGTCATTGCTCATGTGTTCCACAAAGAAGAAAGAGGATACTACAACTTAGAGAAGCTATGGGGAGATGCGCCGAGAGAAACGCTTTCACTTGGCATTAACTCATGATTTATCAAGGGTTTGCAGGTGTGTATGACGAGCTCATGACACATGCACCTTATGATGAATGGGTTCAGTGGATCCAGCAGAATATCAAACCGAATGCTGCCATTATTGATGTTGGCTGTGGAACTGGAGAGATTTCTCTTCGGTTAGCTGAAAAGGGTCACGCAGTCACTGGAATTGACCTCAGTGAAGAAATGCTGGCTTTCGCGCAGCAAAAAGCACAGGCGAAAAAGCAGTCCATTCAATTTTTACATCAAGATATGAGAGAGCTGACGGGTTTTGAGCAAGTCTTTCAAGCGGCGGTTATATGCTGTGATTCCTTGAATTACTTAAAAAACGAAAATGACGTCAAAAAAACCTTTAAAAACATGTTTCAGCTTTTAGAGGCAGATGGGGTTTTACTCTTTGATGTTCATACTCCTTATAAAATGGAAGATGTATTCCCAGGTTCGACTTATGCCGATCAAGATGAAGAAATCAGCTATATTTGGCAGAGTGATAAAGGGGATGACATGTATTCAATCATTCACGATTTAAGCTTTTTTGTAAAGGACGGAGACGTGTATCAGCGTTATGATGAGACACATGAACAGCGTACATTTCCATTTGAGACCTATGCGGCGTTCCTTGAGTCCGCTGGCTTTGAACAAATAGAAGTGACCGCTGATTTTACAAATGAAGCGCCCGGGGAATTCGCCGAAAGATATTTCATTTCAGCTAAGAAACCAAAAACCATCGTTTAATGGAACGATGGTTTTTTAAAACCCTTTTTTCGCTTGTTGCAGAGTTGATTAATTTCTGCGATCATCAGTAAACACACTTGGTGGATATTGATGCGCAACTGCTTCAAGATCTTCATCGAATTTTTCATGGGTGTTTTGAAAAAGGCGATGAAACATATCTTGAACACCTGCTTCAAGTGCTTTAATTCCTTCACCCGTGACGCCGCCTTTTACACACACTTTGTCTTGCAGTGTCGGAAGGGTATAGACTCTTTTTTCAATCAAACGGCCAAGCCCTACAAGCATATCTTCTGATAAGGTGGTGGCTTCTTCTTTAGAAATATCTGTTTCTTCAACGGCTGCTTCAATCATTTTCTGAACGAGAAAGCTGATAAAGGCAGGTCCGCAACTGACGATATCTGACGCCGCTCTTGTAATCGAATGATGAATTTCAATGGGTGTTGAAATGCAGGAAGCTAACTGTCTTAGTGCTGTTTTCGTCGCGACATTGCATGACGATCCAAATGTTAAAAGTGACGCACCTGATAAAGCGCGGTTCGTAATGCTTGGAATCAGCCTGGCGGTTTGACAAGGAACGATATCCTGAAGCTGTTCAGGATGAACCGGACTTGTAATAATGACAATGGTTTGGTGCTCTTTTAAAAGAGGGCTCAGCTCTTTTAAAAGAGGATAAATATCAAGCGGCTTGACACAAACAAAGATGAAATCTTTATCCATGACAGCTCCTGTAAGCTGTTTTGTTACTTCAAGCTCTGGGTGGTTCTTTTTTATATTGAACGCTTTTTCTATGGTCCGGTTTGTAATGGTGATGGATGAGGGATTGACTGCCTTTGATTCAATAAATGCCTCAGTAAGTATGGTACCCATGTTTCCTGTACCGATTATCCCGATATTCAAACGTTCTCCCTCCTTAGGCGCATAGGATCTGTTATCTTCTAAACAGTATGTTGAGCAATAGAAAAATATGATTGAAAGAAGCGTGAGCACGTGAAGCGACTCATTCCATTGAAAAAATACAGTCTTTATATCGGAGCTGGGCTCATGGGCGCGATCATCATCACTTTCTTCCTTTTGGCAGGAAATAAGGAGAGCACTAGAGAGCCAAGTGTATTGAAGGGCGATCAAGACAAACAAGTCACATTAGAAGACAAAGAAGAAAAAACCGATAATGAATCATCCTCCATTTTTGTGGAAGTCAAAGGGGCTGTAAAAAAGCCAGGTGTTTATACGTTTCAATCTGATGCACGGGTAGAAGAAGCCATTCGAAGAGCAGGAGGCTTTACTAGTAAAGCAGACACGATTGAAATTAATCAAGCAGCAAAACTAGAAGACAGTATGATGATTTATGTCCGGAAGCAGGGAGAAGCAGAGAGAGAGGCACAAACAGCAGGTGCTGACGCTCCATTGGGTAATGAAAAGAGTCAAGGTGTCAATGTGAATCAGGCTGATGCAGCGGAATTGCAAACCATTAATGGGATAGGGCCAGCTAAAGCAGAAGCCATCATTACGTACAGAGAGGAACACGGAGAATTTCAACAAATTGAAGATTTGCGGAACATTTCAGGTTTTGGGGAGAAGACCATTGAACGGCTGAAAAATGAATTGACCGTTAAGTAGAATTGACGGTATAGAAGGAAGGCATGTACACTTAATACCAACCATCATTCTGGAGGGATCAGCTCGTGGAAAGAATTTCATGGAATCAATATTTTATGGCGCAAAGCCATTTGCTTGCTTTACGAAGCACTTGTGAGCGGTTAGCTGTTGGGGCGACCATCGTCAGAGACAAGCGTATCATTGCAGGGGGATATAATGGCTCAATTGCTGGTGATGTCCATTGTGCAGATGTGGGATGCTATGTCATTGATCATCACTGCGTTCGCACCATCCATGCGGAAATGAACGCTATTTTACAATGTGCCAAATTTGGTGCACCTACAGCCGATGCTGAAATATATGTCACACATTTTCCTTGTTTGCAGTGCTGTAAAGCCATTATTCAAGCAGGTATTCGAACCGTGTACTATGCAAAGGATTATAAAAATCACCCATACGCCATTGATTTATTTGAGCAGGCAGGCGTTCAAACGGAACAAGTTGAACTCGATGAAATGATCATTGACTTAAAAAATCAAGAAAAATTAGCCTTTGTTGCAGATTTAATTGGCAAACTAAGTGAATCAGGACTTAGTGAATCAGAAATTCGCGATATGCATGAGAAGGCGAATCAATTATTTACTTCCTATGTTTAATTATTTGCCGTTTGGGGCAATTTCAGCAGCAGTTGGAATTGCTCTGGCTGCATATCATCTTCAGATGTATTTCCTTCTCTTTCTTCTCATCATTTTACTTCTCAGCCTACTGAAAAAAATTCCCAAACTCTTTCTCATGATCAGCCTATGTGGAGCTGTCTATACTCTTATTTTTATGGTTCATGAGTTTTTTGAAACGGATCAACCTGTTCAAGAAAAATTCTTTTCCGGCTCTGTTGTGATTGAAACGATTCCGAAAACAGATGGCAATCGTTTTTCGGCAACTGTGTCAACAGAAGATGACCGGTTAGCCGCTTTCTATACCATTCAAACAGAGCGTGAAAAAGAGACGTTAAAAGACGTAGAGCCAGGTATGAGCTGTCATATGACAGGTGAAGTTCGGGCGCCTAAACACGCAACCATTCCTAACGGGTTTCAATACGATCAATTTCTAAAATCAAAAGGCATTCGCGCTATTTTCTTACCGCAGTCAATCAAAGGCTGTACAAAAAATGATCGTCCTTCCTATTATCTTCAAATGATGAGGCAAAAGGGCTTAAAATTTTTAGAAGATCATGTGCCGAAAAACTCTGTAGGTATTGTACAGGCTCTTATTTTTGGAGACCGAGAATTGATTGATCCTGACACGCTAAGAGACTATCAAATGCTCGGCATTATTCATCTGTTAGCGATCTCAGGGCTGCATGTGCAAACGCTTCTTGCATGTTTATTTTGGTGTCTGCTTCGTGCCGGTGTGACAAGAGAGACAGCGCGTCTTCTTCTATTATGCTTTCTGCCTGTTTATGCTTGTTTGACAGGTGCTGCACCATCTGTTTTAAGAGCCTGCCTCATGGCAGGAATCTATTTAGTGATGACAAGCCTTCCAAAAGAAATGAAACAGCCTTCTGCTGTCGTATTAAGCGCAACGTTTTTATTCTTATTAGCGATTCATCCTTTATATCTATTCGATATCGGATTTCAGCTTTCATTCGTGGTAACGTTTTTTATTTTGTTATCGACCAGAATCTTATCACAAGCGAAAAGCGCAGTGATGCAGTTATTCCTTATCTCCTTTGTTGCACAGCTTGCCTCGCTTCCTGTTCTTTTATATCATTTTCAGCAATTTTCTTTGCTGAGCATCCCATTGAATATGATATTTGTCCCTTTTTATACAACAGTTGTCCTGCCTCTGTCCTTACTCTTTTATCTTTTGTCTATCATTTATCTTCCGCTTGGACAAGTGTTGTTCCAGCTGCTTGATTCGGTCATCCAGCTAAGTCATCAGTTGTCAGCATATATGGCAGTTTTTGATGGGTTCAACTTGATTTTTATGAAATCGACTTGGTGGCATATTCTACTTGAAGTGAGCGCCATTGTTTTTTTGCTGTTTGTGATGGAGTGCAAAATGTCCGTGAAATCTTATGCCGTGCCGATTATATTACTCATTGGTGTCTTGAGTGCACACTATTTCACCCCGAATTTTCTCCAAAAAGGAGAGGTCACGATGCTGGATGTCGGACAAGGGGATAGTTTGTTTATTCAGCTCCCTTACCGAAAGGGACATCTACTTGTGGACACAGGTGGCAGACTTTCTTTTGATGATGAACCATGGAAAAAAAGACGTAAAGTGTCTACGATCGGTGATCAAACACTAATCCCGTTTTTCCATTCAAAAGGTATAGCAAAACTGGATGTGCTGATTCTCACGCATGCAGATCAAGACCACATGGGAGAGGCAGTTCGTTTAATCAAGCGAAATAAAGTAAGGCGGCTGGCCATACCAAAAGGTTTTGCCCGAAGTCCAGAGGATGCAAAGCTGCTAAAAGAAGCAGCTGAAAAAGGGATTATAATTGATGAATTAGAAAGAGGAGATCAGCTCCAAGTTGGAGAGCATATATTTGAGGTTCTTCACCCTTCGCAAGACCGGGTGACAAGTAAGAACAATGATTCACTTGTTCTAGCTTTTACTCTTGGCGGGAAACGCTTTCTGTTCACTGGAGACCTTGAACATGAAGGGGAACGAGATATTATAGAAGCCTATCCTCACCTGCGAGCAGATGTCTTAAAGGTTGGGCATCATGGGAGCAAAGGGTCAACAAGTGATGAGTGGCTTCGGCATCTGGAGCCGTCGCATGCACTCATTTCGGCTGGTGAACGCAATCGTTATCAGCATCCTCATCAGGAAGTCTTGAAAAAACTAAAGGATCATCAAACGAAGGTGTACCGCACAGATCGAGATGGGAGTGTGACCTTTGAATTTCTTGAGGAGAAAGGAACGTTTTACACGCATCCTCCATATGATATCTTACAAAATCAATAAAAAAAACTGCCAAAACGGCAGTCATGTAACATTCATGAAGTTAAGATCCAACGAGGTGTATAATGGTTGCCAAAATAAACATTGAGGCGAAAAATCCGAATGTGACGATAAAACCAACAGCTGAGTCGATCGCATCATTTCGCTTGCTTTGAACATTTTTTTCAAATTCATTCATTTTCATCCCTCCTGGCTAATTTTAGTATACTTGAACTCATTTGGAATTGCTAGAACGTAAAGTAACCGTTTTCCATTTTCATGATCATTTTATGAATATCGTCTGAAGCAAGTTGACCCGGGAGCTTGCACCAGACGTTTACTATAAATGAGGAGGCGGCACTTTCAGCTTCCTCTTTACTAATGTCTCAACACACTTTAGGATAGAGGAGGAAGTGAAAGAGAGGGATTCAATTTATGGTCTTTGAGGTTTGGAATAATTTAAAAAGAGGGGATATCCATCCCGTTTATTGCTTATATGGAAAAGAAACGTATTTACTGCAAGAAACAGCAGCTAAATTAAGACAAGCTGTAGTAGACGAGGAGACAAAGGATTTTAATTACTCCGTCTTTGATATGGAAGAGGTGCCGCTTGAACAGGCTGTGACAGATGCAGAAACCTTTCCGTTTATGGGAGAAAGGCGTCTCGTTTTGATCAAGAACCCTTATTTTCTTACAGCGGAAAAGAAAAAGGAGAAGATTGAGCATGAGCTTTCTCTGTTAGAAGCTTATTTAGAAAAACCGGCGCCTTATACCATTCTCGTCTTATTAGCACCATATGAAAAGCTGGATGAACGGAAGAAAATCACCAAATTGTTAAAAAAGAAAGCGGCTATGGTTGAGGCAAAAGAGTTAAACCCAAAAGAAACAACGGATTTCACCATTACACTGGTGAAAACAGAAGGAAAGGCGATGACATCTGAAGCGGCTGAGCAGCTTGTGATGCTGTGCGGCGGGAGCCTATCCTCATTGTTTCAAGAGGTCAAGAAGCTAAGTACATATATTGGAGAGCGAGAAGAAATTGAATTAAAGGATGTCAATCAGCTCGTTGCAAGAAGCTTAGAGCAGAATATTTTCGAATTAATTAACCAAATTGTCAACAGACGCCGCTCTCAGGCCATGCAGATGTTTTATGATTTGCTGAAACAAAATGAAGAACCCATTAAAATATTAGCACTTATATCCACTCAATTTCGTTTGATTTTGCAGACTAAGTATTTCGCTCAGCAAGGATATGGGCAAAAACAAATTGCTTCAAATCTAAAAGTCCACCCATTCCGCGTCAAACTTGCTATGGATCAGGCAAAGCTGTTTTCAGAAGAAGAGCTGAAGCAGATTGTCAAAGAGCTATCAACGATCGATTATGAAATGAAAACCGGTAAAAAGGACAAGCAGCTATTGCTAGAATTGTTTCTGCTTCGCCTATTAGGCGCTTGAACATAAAAAAACGACCTTCTAAAAAGAGGGTCGTTTTTGTTTAGATGTATAATTGTCAGTCTGTCCTAATGGCAAAGCCGGTCAGGACGGACGTACAGTTAAACAGTTGCCTCATTACTGAGGCGTTGCAAGCATTATGCAGAAAGTCCGTTTACTTGTTTAGCAAGTCTTGACTTGTAACGCGCAGCTGCGTTTTTGTGTACAAGACCAGTTTTAACGGCTTTGTCAATGCGTTTTGCAGCAGAAGAAAGAGCAGCTTTTGCTTGCTCAGCATCGTTGTTAGCTACAGAAACTTCAACTTGTTTAATCGCAGTACGCATCGCAGACTTGATTGTTACGTTGTGTGCACGGCGTTCGTTATTCGTTTTTGTACGTTTGATCGCTGATTTAATATTTGGCATGTGTTTCACCTCCTAAGATACAACCTAAACACAATTGTCTTAAGGTTAAATCTTCACAATAGAACAAGTTGTATTCTATCAAACACACCTTTAGAATGCAATATAAATGTAAAGTATTTTTCATTGATGAAGCGCTCGAATGTTTCTTTCAAGAGATGGAAAGACTACTGTTAATTACTTGGTGGAAGGAGTCTTTTTATGGAGAAACAGAAACTTGATTTAAGTGCTTATCAAATTCGGACAGACTTGGCTGTTGAAACAAAAGAGATACTAGAACAAGAGAACGATCCGAATGTTGTCAAAAAGGATGGAATTCAAGGGATTGTCGAAAAGGAAAAAGAGGAGCACGGCATCCGTATACGCACGGTGGAGATCACGAAAGAAGGGGAGGCGCTGACCAGCAAAAAGGCAGGAACATACTTGACACTTGAGGCTCAGGGCATTCGGGAGAAAGATTCTGAGATGCAGGAAAAAGTTGTCGAAGTCTTTGCCCATCATTTTGCTCAGTTTTTAAAAGATCGAGGCATTCAGACTGATGCGAGCTGTCTTGTAGTAGGACTAGGAAACTGGAATGTCACGCCAGATGCGCTAGGTCCGCTCACGGTTGAAAGTCTGCTTGTGACCCGTCATCTTTTTGAATTGCAGCCGGAAAATGTACAGGAAGGCTACCGCCCAGTGTCTTCTTTATCACCGGGAGTGATGGGACTGACTGGTATTGAAACAAGCGACATTATACAAGGCGTGATCGAGAGGTCCAAACCCGATTTTGTCATTGCAATCGATGCCCTTGCTGCTCGTGCAGTGGAACGGGTGAATACCACGATTCAAATCTCTGATACAGGTATCCATCCCGGTTCAGGTGTAGGGAATAAGCGAAAAGAATTAAGCAAAGAAACGTTGGGAATTCCAGTGATTGCGATTGGTGTTCCAACAGTGGTAGATGCAGTCACCATTGCAAGTGACACAATTGATTATGTCTTAAAGCATTTTGGTAGAGAACTGAAAGATGACCGGCCGTCCCGCTCTCTTGTGCCGGCTGGTTTGACGTTCGGGAAGAAAAAAGTACTAAACGAAGAAGATTTACCAGATGAAGAAACACGTCAATCTTTCTTAGGTATTGTAGGAACTCTTCCAGAAGAAGAGAAGCGGCAACTGATCCATGAAGTGCTTGCACCGCTAGGGCAAAATTTAATGGTGACGCCTAAGGAAGTGGATACATTCATTGATGATATGGCAAACGTGCTCGCCAATGGATTAAACACAGCGCTTCATCAAAAAATCTCTCAAGATAACATGGGTTCTTATAATCATTAATTAGTTCTACTTTCTCTAGCTCGCTCATAGTGTAATTACTAGAAAGCGTGCTGGAGGGAGTAAATCATGAAAAAAAGACCCCGCCGTCCTCGACAGTTGGTCGTTGCGATTAATGGAACAAAAGTAGTGAAAAGCATTTTCTTATTTATAGCCTCGCTTGTTGTAGTGTTTGTGATGTCAGGGGCGTTAACATCTTTAAAGCCGGAGCTGAGGCCACAAGCCTCGCTATATGGTGTAGCAGATGAGCTTTCCGGGGCGTTTTTCGCCACATTAATGGGCATGGAAAACCAATATTTCGCCTCAGCCGTCCCGAAAGATCAAAAAGGGTTTCATTTCTCTGGACTGTCACTCAAGCTTGCGACCAGTATCAATTTAGAAGACCCGCGTAGTTTTCTAGGGAGAGAACTTCCAGGCTTTGAACATTTTGATACAAAAATCATCTTAGCGGGTGAAGGAACAGACTATACCAACATGCCAATGGAATCGCCGCCACCAAGTGAAGTCATTCAAGATGAAAAAGAAGCAAATTTGGCAGAGCTGGACAAGCTCGACAAAGATGTGCCAAAAAAGCCTGCGAAAGAGCCGGACCGGTCGACAGGAAAACGAAAAGCTGTGTACATTTACCACACACATAATACGGAATCATATTTACCATTTTTAAAAGGAGAAACGAATCCAAACAATGCACGGCACTCAAAAGTGAATGTCACCCTTGTCGGCGACATGTTCGGAAAGGCGCTTGATCAGCAAGGAATCGGGAATACGGTTGACAAAACAGAAGTTGAAAAACGGCTTCTCCAAAAAGGGTTAAAGTATCCCCAGTCTTATAATGAATCAAGACTGGTCGTAAAAGAAGCCTTAGCGAAAAATGATGACCTCGAATATTTAATTGATATCCACCGTGATTCAAGAAGAAAGAAAGATACCACTGTCGAGATCAAAGGAAAGAAATATGCGAGAATTGCGTTTGTTGTGGGGAAGAAGAATCAAAGCTATGAGAAAAACCTTAAGCTTGCGACGGAGTTCCACCATTTAATGGAGAAAAAATATAAAGGGCTCAGTGTCGGTGTGTTTGCCAAAGGCGAAATTGGTGATAATGGAATTTATAATCAAGATTTATCCGACAAAGCCCTTCTTTTAGAATTTGGCGGAGTGGATAATAATATGGAAGAATTGAAAAATGCATCCAATGCAGCAGCTGATGTCTTCAGTGATATATTCTGGGATGCGGAAAAAGTAAACGGCAAAGCAAAGGATGAGAAAAAACGCTCTTAAGGTGGTGACGGTG
Organism: Bacillus sp. FSL M8-0266; assembly: GCF_038613425.1. Lineage (NCBI taxonomy): Bacteria > Bacillati > Bacillota > Bacilli > Caryophanales > Bacillaceae > Bacillus > Bacillus sp. FSL M8-0266. The sequence goes on along the minus strand of NZ_CP152015.1, from coordinate 2,380,716 downwards.
CATGGGATCATTTATTGGAAAAACCATTATTTTAGGACTGGTCTTGCTATTTGGCGTCTTTTTAGGAATGCAGCAGGCAAATAATGGCATGCTGCAAATGAAGGGTTACCATGACCCGCAATTAAAAGGCGCTTTCTCCATCCAAATGAACGATGACGAAGAACGAGAAGCCTCTATCTTAGGAACAGCTGTTACAGAAAAGGATCTTGCCGAAAAACAAAAGCAGCTTGAGGAAATAGAGAGCTTTAATGCTTTCTCCAAGGCAGGGAAGGCGTTGTCTGATGGCATGACACATGCAGCTCGTTCTCTTTATGATTGGGTGAATGGGAAATAAACAAATCAACACCATATGACTAAAGCCGCTAATCAATGAGCGGCTTTTCTTGATTTCGATTGAATCTTTACAGCCCTATTGATATAATCTAACCTAGCGCAACCCGCGTTTTATAGTAGGAGTGATAGATTGTGACAGATAAAGAAAAACGATTAGAACGGCAATCAAGAATTCGAAATTTCTCCATTATCGCCCATATTGACCATGGGAAATCCACATTGGCCGACCGTATTTTAGAAAAAACAGCGGCGATTACGCAGCGAGAAATGAAAGAACAATTACTTGATTCCATGGACTTAGAGCGTGAACGCGGCATAACGATTAAATTAAACTCTGTCCAGCTGAAATATAAGGCGAAGGATGGAGAAGAATATATTATGCACCTGATTGATACACCAGGGCATGTCGACTTCACCTATGAGGTATCTCGAAGCCTTGCTGCCTGTGAAGGTGCGATTCTCGTAGTAGATGCAGCACAAGGAATTGAAGCACAGACACTTGCGAACGTTTATTTGGCTCTTGATAACAACTTAGAAATTCTTCCGATTATCAATAAAATTGATCTGCCAAGTGCAGAGCCTGAGCGTGTAAGAGAAGAAATTGAAGATGTCATCGGGTTGGATGCGTCTGAAGCTGTTCTCACCTCTGCTAAGGCGGGTATTGGGATCGAAGATATTTTAGAACAAATCGTCGAAAAGGTGCCAGCACCTGCTGGAGACCCAGAAGCACCGCTTCAAGCTCTTATATTTGATTCTCTCTACGATGCGTATCGCGGCGTTATTGCGTACATACGAATTGTGGAAGGAACCGTCAGACCAGGTCAGAAAATCAAAATGATGGCGACGGGCAAAGAATTTGAAGTGCTTGAAGTCGGCGTATTCACACCAAAAGCCATGCCGACAGATGAACTCACTGTTGGAGATGTTGGCTACTTAATAGCAGCGATTAAAAATGTTGGCGATACACGTGTGGGGGATACGATCACAAGTGCGGAGAACCCAGCGAAAGAAGCACTGCCAGGATACAGAAAGCTGAACCCAATGGTTTACTGCGGTCTTTATCCGATTGACACAGCGAAATATAACGACTTACGTGAAGCGCTAGAAAAGCTTGAATTAAATGATTCTTCACTTCAATATGAGGCAGAGACGTCCCAAGCACTTGGCTTCGGTTTCCGCTGCGGCTTTCTTGGAATGCTTCATATGGAAATCATCCAAGAACGGATTGAACGTGAATTTAAAATCGATCTCATTACAACAGCACCAAGTGTTATTTACGATGTGTATATGACAGACGGAGAAAAAATCATCGTCGATAACCCATCCAATCTGCCTGATCCGCAAAAGATTGAGAAAATTGAAGAACCATACGTGAAAGCAACAATGATGGTGCCGAATGACTATGTAGGCTCTGTCATGGAGCTTTGCCAAGGAAAGCGCGGACATTTCATTGATATGCAATACCTTGATGCAAACCGAGTGAGCATTGTGTACGAAATTCCTTTGGCGGAGATCGTGTATGAATTCTTTGATATGCTCAAGTCCAACACAAAAGGCTATGCGTCCTTTGACTATGAGTTGATTGGCTATCGTCCGTCTACTCTAGTGAAAATGGACATCATGCTGAATGGTGAAAAAATCGATGCCCTTTCCTTTATTGTTCACCGCGATTACGCCTATGAACGAGGCAAGATCATCGTAGAAAAGCTGAAAGAACTCATTCCACGCCAGCATTTTGAAGTACCAGTTCAAGCAGCGATTGGACAAAAAATCGTGGCTCGTTCTACCATTAAAGCGATGCGTAAAAACGTACTTGCTAAATGTTATGGCGGAGACATTTCCCGGAAAAGAAAGCTTCTTGAGAAGCAAAAAGAAGGGAAAAAGCGCATGAAACAAGTGGGCTCTGTTGAAGTCCCGCAAGAAGCATTTATGGCTGTGCTGAAGATGGACGACAGCACACCGAAAAAATAACAACCTCCTCAAGGCAACCTGCTTTACAATGTCAGCCTTGGCGTTTATAGTCGAAAACAAACAAAGGTGCCGCAGCGATAAACTGCGGCTCTTTACCTGTAAAGAAGGTGTCATCAAATGAAAGCAGCATACATTCACATTCCATTTTGTGAGCACATTTGCCACTATTGTGATTTCAATAAATTTTTCATTAAAACGCAGCCAGTCGATGAATACTTAGCGGCTCTTGAAAAAGAGATGCAGCACACGATCGAGCAAAAGGGCGAGCAAGAACTAAAGACGATCTTTATTGGCGGGGGAACTCCGACATCATTGACCGTCAGCCAGCTGGACCAGCTTATGAACAGTATTCACCGTGTGTTAAAGCCGGCAAAAAACCTGGTTGAATTTGCAGTTGAAGCGAATCCAGATGAATTATCACTCGAGAAGCTGCATGTGTTAAAAGAAGCCGGTGTCAATCGGCTAAGTTTTGGCGTCCAAACCTTTGAAGATGATTTACTCAAAAAAATCGGACGAGTTCATCAAAAGAAAGATGTTCTCACGTCTTTCGAGCGAGCAAGAGATATTGGATTTGACAACATAAGCCTTGACCTCATGTTTGGCTTGCCGCATCAAGAAAAGCATCATGTCATGAATTCACTTGAGACAGCTTTCTCATTAGGAGCAGAGCATTATTCTGTCTACTCACTGATTGTGGAGCCGAAAACGGTGTTTTACAACTTAATGCAAAAAGGAAAACTGCATTTACCGCCGCAAGAACGTGAGGCTGAAATGTATGAGCTTGTGATGGATGAAATGGAGCGCCATGGATTACATCAATACGAAATCAGCAATTACGCCAAACCTGGCTTTGAAAGCCAGCATAACCTGACCTATTGGAGCAATGAAGACTACTTCGGTTTCGGTGCAGGGGCGCACGGGTATGTAGATGGCATCCGAAATGTGAACGCAGGACCAGTGAAGCATTACTTGGAACTGATTGAGCAAACTGGGTTCCCATATAAAGAAACTCATCAAGTCACAAAAACAGAGCAGATAGAAGAAGAAATGTTTTTAGGCCTCCGAAAAATCGAAGGGGTGAAAAGTGCCGACTTCCAAGCCAAATATGGTGCTTCACCAGAAGCTCTCTTTCCCTCGGTTCTTGAAGAATTAGAAGAAAAAGGTCTCATTGTAAAAGATGACATTGGAATTCGTTTAACAAAAAAAGGGAAATTGTTAGGAAATGAAGTATTTCAAGCGTTTCTCGGTGAGTTATAATTGACATTTTAATTTGAGTTTGGTAATTTTGTTTATACAATTAGCACTCGTTGAAAGAGAGTGCTAACAGGGGTGATGATGATGTTAACAAATCGTCAGCTTTTGATTCTGCAAGTCATCATTAATGACTTTATTCGTTCGGCGCAGCCAGTTGGGTCAAGGACTCTTTCTAAAAAAGAGGACATCACATTCAGCTCTGCAACGATTAGAAACGAAATGGCTGATTTGGAGGAACTTGGTTTTATCGAAAAGACTCATTCTTCATCAGGAAGAATTCCTTCAGAAAAAGGATATCGTTATTATGTAGATCATTTGCTCTCTCCGCGAAAACTGTCGTCTAAAGATCTTGTGCTTATCCAGTCGGCTTTTCAGGAGAAAATTTTTGAGCTGGAAAAAACAGTTCAAAAATCGGCGGAAATTTTATCAGATCTCACAAACTATACATCGATCGTGCTTGGTCCAAAGCTGAGTGAAAATCGATTAAAGCAAATTCAGCTTGTCCCCGTTCAGCTAAACAAAGCAGTAGCGATCATGATTACAGACAGCGGACATGTTGAAAACAAAACCATTACCTTCTCTGAGCATCTCGATGTCTCCGATATTGAGAAGCTGATGAATATTTTGAATAGCCGCTTAGCTGGCGTTCCAATGGACCAGTTGAAGGACAGGATGTATAAAGAAGTGGTCATGCTTCTGCGCACACATTTAAAAGATTATGATCACATTTTAGATGCGCTTGGTAACACATTTACATCGACACAAAATGAATCAAAACTTTTCTTTGGCGGGAAGATTAATATGTTGAATCAGCCTGAATTTCATGACATCGACCGCATTCGCTCACTCATGATGCTGATTGAGCAAAAGAATGATGTCATGCAGCTGTTTCATCCAAATCAGCAAGGTATCACCATTAAAATCGGTTCGGAAAACAATTTAGAAGCAATGGAGAACTGCAGTTTGATCACAGCGACTTATTCGATTGATCAAAAATCACTCGGCTCCATTGCCGTCATCGGACCAACCCGCATGGATTACGGGCGAGTCGTTAGTCTTTTGCATCATGTATCAAAAGACTTGTCAAACGCACTTTCCAATTTGTATGATGAGTAGGGTGATAAAAAGATAGGGGCACAGCCCCTTCGTATTCTTGAATCTTTTGAGGGAGGTGAACACAATGTCAGAAGAAAAACAGACACCTGAGCAAGAAGCAGAGGTTGAAGCACAAGAAGAAGCAGTTCAAGCAGATACTGAGGAAGTAGCGCATGATGAACAGTCTGCCTTCCAAGAGAAAATCGATGAATTGCAGCAACTTCTAGATGAAAAAGAAAACAAAATTCTGCGTGTTCAAGCAGATTTTGAAAACTATAAACGCCGTGCTCGAACTGAAGTGGAGACCGTGCAAAAATATCGTTCTCAACATGTTGTCAGCGATCTTCTCCCAGCTCTTGACAACTTTGAAAGAGCACTTGGAATTGATCCAGACAACGAGCAGGCGAAAAGCTTGTTAGAAGGAATGCAAATGGTTTACCGCCAGCTGGTAGAAGCGTTGAAAAATGAAGGCGTTGAACCAATTGAAGCTGTCGGCAAAGAGTTCGATCCAAACCTTCATCAAGCCGTCATGCAAGTTGAAGATGAAAACTTCGATTCAAACATCGTAGTAGAAGAATTGCAAAAGGGCTATAAACTCAAAGACCGAGTTATTCGTCCATCAATGGTAAAAGTAAATCAATAACTACATAATGGGAGGTCATCGATTATGAGTAAAATCATTGGGATTGACTTAGGAACAACAAACTCATGTGTTGCAGTACTTGAAGGCGGAGAGCCAAAAGTCATTGCAAACGCTGAAGGAGCACGTACAACGCCATCTGTTGTCGCTTTTAAAAATGGAGAGCGTCAAGTGGGTGAAGTAGCGAAACGCCAATCAATTACAAACCCGAACACAATCATGTCTGTTAAAAGACATATGGGTACAGATTATAAAGTAGAAGTTGAAGGCAAGAACTATACACCGCAGGAAATCTCTGCAATCATTCTTCAACATCTTAAATCTTACGCTGAAGGCTACCTTGGCGAAGAAGTAACAAAAGCTGTTATCACAGTTCCTGCTTACTTCAACGATGCAGAACGTCAAGCTACAAAAGATGCTGGTAAAATTGCTGGTCTTGAAGTAGAACGTATCATCAACGAACCAACAGCAGCTGCACTTGCTTATGGTTTAGATAAAACAGATGAAGATCAAACGATTCTTGTATACGACCTTGGCGGCGGTACATTTGACGTATCAGTCCTTGAGCTTGGAGACGGCGTCTTTGAAGTACGCTCAACTGCTGGGGACAACCGACTAGGTGGAGACGATTTTGACCAAGTGATCATTGATCACTTAGTAGCTGAATTCAAAAAAGAAAATGGCATTGACCTTTCAAAAGATAAAATGGCGCTTCAGCGTTTAAAAGATGCTGCTGAAAAAGCGAAAAAAGATCTTTCTGGTGTATCTTCTACACAAATCTCACTGCCATTTATCACAGCTGGAGATGCAGGTCCTCTTCACCTTGAATTAACGCTAACACGTGCTAAATTCGAAGAGCTTTCTGCAGATCTTGTAGAGCGTACAATGACACCTGTACGTCAATCATTGAAAGATGCTGGTCTATCTGCTAACGAGATTGATAAAGTCATCCTTGTTGGTGGATCAACTCGTATTCCTGCAGTACAAGAAGCAATCAAAAAAGAAACAGGCAAAGAGCCTCATAAAGGTGTAAACCCTGATGAAGTGGTTGCTCTTGGTGCGGCGATTCAAGGTGGAGTCATCACAGGAGATGTCAAAGACGTTGTTCTACTTGACGTAACACCACTTTCTTTAGGAATTGAAACAATGGGCGGCGTATTCACAAAGCTGATTGAACGTAATACAACAATTCCAACAAGTAAATCTCAAGTATTCTCAACGGCTGCTGACAACCAAACAGCGGTAGACATCCATGTCCTGCAAGGTGAGCGCCCAATGGCAGCAGACAACAAAACATTAGGTCGTTTCCAATTGACTGACATTCCGCCAGCACCACGCGGCGTACCACAAATCGAAGTATCTTTTGATATCGATAAAAACGGTATTGTCAACGTACGTGCGAAAGATATGGGTACAGGCAAAGAGCAAAACATCACAATCAAATCTTCTTCAGGTCTTTCTGATGATGAGATCGAAAAAATGGTCAAAGAAGCAGAAGAAAATGCTGAAGCAGATGCGAAGAAAAAAGAAGAAATCGAAGTGCGCAATGAAGCAGATCAATTAGTGTTTACAACTGAAAAAACATTAAAAGATCTAGAAGGCAAAATCGATGAAGAGCAAGTGAAGAAAGCAAACGACGCGAAAGATGCACTAAAGGCTGCGATCGAAAAAGGCGAGCTTGAAGACATCAAAGCGAAAAAAGATGAGCTGCAAACAATCGTTCAAGAACTAACGACAAAGCTCTATGAAGAAGCTGCAAAACAAGCACAAGCTCAGCAAGAAGGCGCTGAAGGTGCTCAAAAAGCAGATGACAATGTAGTGGATGCAGAATACGAAGAAGTAAACGACGATCAAGAGAAAAAATAATCACCTTTACTTTTGAAAAAGACTGCTGAAACGTATTCGTCAGAAAGTCAAAGTCAGGATCTCTTGGCTTTGACTTTTTTTCTTTCCAACGATGAAAGCAATTGAAAAAGGTCAAATCAAAATGATACAATCGTACTTATGTGAGAAAATCGGGAGTGTGAAGAGATGAGTAAGCGTGATTACTATGAAGTGCTTGGCGTGAGTAAGAGCGCCTCAAAAGACGAGATCAAAAAGGCATACCGCAAGCTTTCAAAAAAGTATCACCCTGATATTAATAAAGAAGCTGGCTCAGATGAGAAATTCAAAGAAGTAAAAGAAGCCTATGAAACCCTTTCTGACGATCAAAAACGTTCGCAGTATGACCAGTTCGGTCATACCGATCCAAACCAAGGCTTTGGCGGCGGCGGTTTTGGCGGAGGAGGAGACTTTGGCGGCTTCGGCGGCTTTGATGACATCTTCTCTAGTATTTTTGGCGGTGGAGCCAGAAGAAGAGATCCAAATGCACCGCGTCAAGGAGCAGACTTGCAATATACAATGACGCTTTCATTTGAAGAAGCAGCATTTGGGAAAGAAGCAACGATTGAAATCCCTCGCGAGGAATCATGTGAAACATGTCATGGTTCAGGGGCAAAGCCTGGGACAGAAGCGAAGACTTGTTCACATTGCGGCGGCTCTGGTCAATTAAATGTTGAGCAGTCAACTCCGTTTGGTAAAGTGGTCAACCGCAGAGTATGTAACTACTGTAGCGGAACAGGAAAACAAATCGATCACAAATGTTCTACATGCGGCGGCTCTGGTAAAGTGCGTAAGCGTAAGAAAATCAATGTGACGATCCCAGCTGGTGTTGACGATGGTCAGCAGCTCAGAGTGTCTGGTCAAGGGGAACCAGGTGTAAATGGAGGACCTCCAGGCGATCTATTTGTTGTGTTCCATGTGCGTTCGCATGAATTCTTTGAACGTGACGGAGATGATATTTACTGCGAAATGCCGTTAACCTTTGCACAGGCTGCATTAGGTGACGAAATTGAAGTGCCGACATTACACGGTAAAGTGAAATTAAAAGTCCCTGCTGGCACGCAAACTGGCACAAAGTTTAGACTCAAAGGAAAAGGTGTGAAAAATGTACGCGGCTATGGCCAAGGCGATCAGCATATCGTTGTACGAGTCGTCACACCAACAAATTTAACGGACAATCAAAAAGATATCATTAGAAAATTTGCTGAAGTGAGCGGAAATAAACCGGACGAACAAGAAATGAGCTTCTTCGATAAGGTAAAACGCGCATTTAAAGGCGAGTAAGACGGATAAGGAGTTGGTAGTATTGAAGTGGTCAGAAATTAGCGTCCATACAACAAATGAAGCGGTGGAACCAATCACCAATATTTTGCATGAAGCAGGTGCGAGTGGTGTCGTGATTGAGGACCCGCTTGATTTAGTCAAGGAACGTGAAAATGTATACGGTGAGATCTACCAGCTCGATCCGAATGACTATCCTGAAGAAGGGGTCATCGTCAAAGCCTATCTTCCAATGAACAGCTTTTTAATGGAAACGGTAGATGAGATCAAAGAAGCCATTAACAATCTTCTTCTATACGATATTGACCTTGGACGAAATACGCTGTCTATCTGTGAAGTAAATGAAGAAGAATGGGCCACCGCATGGAAGAAATACTATCATCCTGTGAAAATCTCTGAAAAATTCACCATCGTTCCGACATGGGAAGAATATACACCGGTTCATTCTGATGAACTGATTATTGAAATGGACCCAGGAATGGCATTTGGAACAGGGACACATCCAACAACCGTTCTTTGTATTCAGGCGCTTGAGCGCTATGTGAAGGAAAACGATACGGTGATTGATGTTGGAACAGGCTCTGGGATTTTAAGTGTGGCAGCAGCGATGGTTGGTGCAAAGGACATTCAAGCCTTTGATCTCGACACCGTTGCGGTTGAAAGTGCAAAGCAAAACATTGAGCTAAATGGTGTAAGCGAACAAGTGACGGTCAAGCAAAACAACTTACTTGATGGGATTTCAGGTGAACGAGATGTGATCGTTGCCAACATTCTCGCAGAAGTGATTTTGCGCTTTACAGATCAAGCCTATGACTTATTGAAGAAAGACGGCTATTTCATTACATCAGGCATCATTGGACAAAAGAAATTACAAGTCAAAACAGCATTAGAAGAAGCAGGTTTTGACATTGTTGAAGTGCTGTCAATGGAAGATTGGGTCAGCATTATAGCGAAAAAATAAAGCGAGTAGGTGTCAGGACACGTATGCAACGATATTTTATCGACCTCACGAAAGAAGAAGTGATCGCAAAGGGATCTATCGTCATCAATGGTGAAGATGTACATCACCTTTCCAACGTCATGCGCATGAAAGCAGGGCAGGAAATCCTTTGCTTAACGACAGACGGCTTTGAAGCGCTCAGTAAAATTGATACAATAACAAAGGAAGAAGTCATTTGTCACGTTGAAGGCTGGACAAATCAGGACAGAGAGCTTCCGGTAAGAGTAACAATTGCGAGCGGTCTCCCAAAAGGAGATAAGCTTGAGCTGATTATCCAAAAAGGCACAGAGCTTGGCGCAAGCGCATTTATCCCGTTTCAAGCGGCTCGTTCTATTACAAAACTTGACCAAAAGAAGTCACATAAAAAACGAGAGCGCTGGGAGAAAATCGCGAAAGAAGCAGCTGAACAGTCCTACCGGAATATCATTCCTCGTGTTGATCCAGTATCAACATTTAAAGAGCTGACTCAATTAGCTGGTGAATTCGATAAATGTGTCGTTGCATACGAAGAATCATCGAAAGAAGGAGAGCAAAGCCGCTTTCAAACTGTGCTCCAACAGATGAAAGGCGGACAAACCTTGCTAGTGGTTTTTGGCCCTGAAGGCGGTTTGGCAGAAAAGGAGATTGAAGCGCTTGAAACGCTTGGTGCAGTCATTTGCGGGCTCGGACCACGCATTTTAAGAACAGAAACAGCTCCTCTTTACGCGCTTTCTGCTATATCTTATCAAACAGAGTTATTAAGAGGTGAATCATGATGGGAACAGTAGCGTTCCATACACTTGGCTGTAAGGTCAATCACTATGAAACAGAAGCGATCTGGCAGCTGTTTAAAGAAGCAGGCTATGAAAGAAAAGAGTACGAATCAAAAGCAGACGTATATGTCATTAATACATGTACGGTCACGAATACTGGCGATAAAAAAAGCCGCCAAGTCATTAGAAGAGCCATTCGTCATAACCCGGATGGTGTCATTTGTGTAACAGGCTGTTATGCGCAAACATCTCCAGCAGAAATCATGGCGATTCCTGGTGTTGATATTGTCGTGGGAACACAAGACAGACATAAATTACTCGGTTACATTGAAGAATATCGCAGAGAAAGACAGCCGATTAATGGGGTTGGAAATATTATGAAAGCACGTGTGTTTGAAGAACTCGATGTTCCTGCTTTTACAGACAGAACACGTGCGTCATTAAAAATCCAAGAAGGCTGTAACAATTTCTGTACATTCTGCATTATTCCTTGGGCTCGCGGACTTCTTCGTTCTCGTGATCCAGAAGAGGTCATCAACCAAGCGCAGCAACTTGTGGATGCCGGCTATAAAGAAATTGTATTAACAGGTATTCACACAGGCGGATACGGAGAAGACTTAAAGGATTATAACTTTGCAAAGCTTCTGAAAGAATTAGATGAACGTGTCAGCGGCTTAAAACGAATTCGTATTTCATCTATCGAAGCAAGTCAAATTACAGATGAAGTGATAGAAGTGCTTGATCAGTCAGATAAGATTGTCAGACATCTTCACATCCCGCTTCAATCTGGCTCTAATACAGTGCTGAAAAGAATGCGCCGTAAATATACGATGGAATTCTTTGCAGAGCGTTTAACAAAGCTGAAAAAAGCATTGCCAGGTCTTGCTGTCACCTCTGATGTGATTGTAGGATTCCCTGGAGAAACAGAAGAAGAGTTTTTGGAAACATACAATTTTGTCAAAGACCATCAATTCTCTGAACTGCACGTATTCCCTTACAGCAAACGTACAGGTACGCCAGCTGCAAGAATGGAAGATCAAGTGGATGAAAATGTGAAAAACGAACGTGTCCACCGCTTGATCGCTCTTTCTGACCAGCTTGCGAAAGAATACGCATCAGCTTATGAAGGAGATGTCCTAGAGATTATTCCGGAAGAATCCTTCAAAGAACAAGAAGGAAAGCACAATCTTTATGTGGGCTATACAGATAACTATATGAAGGTTGTTTTTGAAGGAACAGAGGACATGATCGGCCGTTTGGTCAAAGTGAAAATTACGAAAGCGGGTTATCCTTATAACGAAGGACAATTCGTTCGTATGAGCGATGAAGTACAAACAGACAAAGTGAGAATGACCTCATAATCAATAAAACACCGGCTGCCAAAAGGGCAAGCCGGTGTTTTATTTTGATTGATTCGGTAACAGACATAAAATCAATGTGTGAAATGGACGGATGAATGGGAAGAAAAGCAAAGAGCTTGCCACATTAAACAGCAGGCTGAAGTGCGCAATTTGCTGGGCTGGAGCGTTTGCAAGAAGGGCGACGAATTCTGTCATCATGGCGAGAAATGGGAGACATAAAAGCACTCCGAGCACATTAAACAAAACGTGTGCATAAGCCGTTTGACGTGCTGCATAGCCGCCAGATATGGCAGCCATTACGGCTGTAATACAAGTCCCAATATTGGACCCTAACACAAAGCTGATCCCTTCCTGAAGCCCAACCGTTCCTTCATTCATAAATCCCATTAAAATGCCGATACAGACGGAGCTCGAATGAACAATCGCTGTGAAAATAGTGCCAGAAAGCAGCGCCGTCCAGTCAGAATGCTGCATCATTTCGAGAAAGCGCAGTGTCTCAGGCTGACTTGTCATCATACCTGCAATTTTAGAAAAGCCTTGAATACAAAAAAAGATCATACCGAGTCCAAATATACTTTTTCCTGCATGCCTAAAAGATTTTTTGCCTAACATCATGCATATCAGACCAGCTAGGATTAAGACCCACATGAAAACATCCATTTTAATGGCGATAAATTCTGTTGTAAACGTAGAGCCAATATTGGTACCAAGAATCATTGGAATGGATTTTTTAAAAGAGAGAATACCTGTACTGACAAAGCCAATCACGATGACCATAAACGCTGAACTGCTTTGAAGAATTCCTGTAAATACGATGCTGACTAAGAATGCTTTTACCGGATGATCTGTAAAGAGAAGAAGTGATTTCTCAATACGAGACGACGCAAGCGCCATTAATCCTTTTCTCAGCAAACCCATTGACCATAAAAAAATGAAAATAAGTGCACAAAAATAAATGATCGCCATCATAGAAAAGTCCTCCTCTTACCAATGAATATATGGACTTGTCTACCTGCTCATGACGAAAATATATTTCCAAATCACTTAGTTGACCTCGCACTAGGCTTATATTATAATATCTAGGTACATGTTTTGCATGTATATCTTTTTTTAATGCAGTCGATTGGTGTATTCGGAGGGAGGGAAAGAGAATGTCAAAAACGGTCGTTAGAAAAAACGAATCGCTTGAAGATGCTCTTCGTCGCTTTAAACGCAGTGTATCCAAAACTGGAACATTGCAAGAAGCAAGAAAGCGTGAATTTTATGAAAAGCCTAGCGTAAAGCGCAAGAAAAAGTCTGAAGCTGCTAGAAAACGTAAATTCTAAAGAGGGTGGATTTTATGAGTCTTCTTGAGCAATTAAATTCTGATATGAAGCTTTTTATGAAAAACCGTGAGAAAGACAAGCTTGTTGTCATTCGGATGGTTAAGGCTTCGCTCCAAAATGAAGCAATTAAGCTTAAGAAAGACAGTTTGACCGGCGATGAGGAACTAACCGTCCTTTCCCGCGAGATTAAGCAACGTAAAGACTCCCTCCATGAATTTTCGAAAGCTAATCGCTTAGATTTAGTAGATAAAGTTCAAAAAGAGATTGACATCTTAGACGTTTATTTACCTGAACAGCTTTCTGAAGAAGAACTGCAAACGATCGTGAAAGAAACGATCGCTGAAACAGGTGCATCATCGAAGACTGATATGGGTAAAGTCATGAGCGCTATTATGCCAAAAGTAAAAGGTAAAGCTGATGGAGCTGTCATTAACAGACTTGTCAGCGAACAGCTGTCTCAATAAAAAAGTATCCTTCTATTGTTAGAAGGGTACTTTTTTTATACCTTCATCATTCTGTCATATAAAAATGAAACCTATGATACATTTGTAACGTATGTAAAGGAACGGTAAAATGGAAGATAGAGAGGAGGGATTACCAAATAGATGAAAAAAATAAAAATTTCTATTGCTCTCTTCAGTTGTTTTATAATATGCTTATTATTAGGGGTTCAATTGACCGCGAAATCAGTAGATCAAAAAGTTCATGTTATCCCAATTGAAGATACAGTAGAAAAAGGACTTTCTCAATTTATTGAACGATCATTTGAGCAGGCAAAGTCCGAACGAGCGAAACATATCATTCTAGACATCAATACACCAGGTGGTGCAGTCGATGCGGCGCTTGAGATCGCAGATACCATTCGTGCGTCTGATATTCCTGTGACAGCCTTTGTGAATCATAGAGCGCTTTCTGCTGGGGCATTCCTTGCACTAAATGCCGACGATATTTATATGACCCCAAATGGAAAGATGGGGGCTGCTGCGATCATTGATGGAGAAGGCAATGCTGCCGACCAAAAATCTGAATCGCTATGGCTTGCTGAAATGAGTGACGCTGCCGAAAAGCAGGGGCGTGATCCAAAGTATGCACTTGCAATGGCAGATGTAGATATAGACGCAAAAGAAGCTGGTGCACCAAAAGGAGAATTGCTCACCTTCAACACAGACCGTGCGCTTCAATTCGGTTATGCAGAAGGGGAAGCGAAAAATATGGATGACTTGCTTCAGAAGCTGAAGTTAGCCGACGCTTCTGTTCAATACGATGAAGTGAGCTTTGCTGAAAAGGTTGCGCGCTTTCTCACGCACCCGATCGTCATTCCAATCCTTTTATCCATCGCAAGCTTAGGGTTAATTGTTGAGCTCTATTCTCCTGGCTTTGGGATTCCAGGCACGATGGGAGTGACAGCGCTTCTTTTATTCTTTTATGGTCATCTCGTGGCTGGTTTTGCAGGATATGAGACGTTGTTCCTGTTTTTAGCAGGGATATTGCTCATGATTCTGGAATTGTTTTTGCCGGGGGGAATCGTAGGTGTCATTGGACTGATCTGTGTGGTTGTCAGCTTGTTTTTAGCAGCTGGAAGCTTTACAGAAATGGCGATTTCCATCTTGATTGCCACTGCTGTTTCAATCATAGCAGTTATTATATTGACAAAGGTGTTGGGGAAACGTATGAAATTTTTCAAAAAGTTCATTTTAACCGATTCAACCAATAAGGAAAGCGGTTATGTCTCAAATGAAACAAGAGAAGATCTTGTTGGGCAAATCGCGGTGACAGCAACCGCACTTCGTCCGTCAGGTACAATAGTATTTGGAGATGAGCGCATTGATGTTGTATCAGAAGGTGCATTCATCGATAAGGATGAACAAGTAAAAATTGTGAAAGCGGAAGGCTCACGCATTGTCGTGAGGAAAGTATAGATAACTGATTTTATAGGAGGAATAAAATGGATCCATCTACTTTACTATTATTTGTGATTATCGCAGCAGGTCTGATCGTTCTATCGATCTTCTTCACCTTTGTACCGGTGATGCTGTGGATTTCTGCCCTAGCGGCTGGCGTAAAGGTAAGCATTTTTACACTTGTAGGAATGAGACTTCGCCGCGTCATTCCAAACCGAGTGGTCAACCCGCTCATCAAAGCACATAAAGCAGGTCTTGATGTGACGATTAACCAATTAGAAAGTCACTACCTTGCAGGTGGTAACGTTGACCGTGTTGTAAATGCATTGATCGCGGCTCAACGTGCGAATATCGAATTGAACTTTGCACGCTGTGCAGCGATCGACCTAGCAGGCCGTGACGTACTTGAAGCTGTACAAATGAGTGTAAACCCTAAAGTCATTGAAACACCATTTATCTCTGGTGTGGCAATGGACGGGATTGAAGTAAAAGCAAAAGCACGTATTACAGTTCGTGCAAACATCGAACGACTTGTCGGTGGTGCAGGGGAAGAAACAATCATTGCTCGTGTAGGTGAAGGGATTGTCTCTACAATCGGTTCATCAAATAATCATAAAAAGGTTCTAGAAAACCCAGATATGATTTCTCAAACGGTTCTTGGTAAAGGATTAGATTCAGGTACTGCGTTTGAAATTCTCTCGATTGATATTGCAGATGTGGATATCGGTAAGAACATCGGGGCAATTCTGCAAACAGACCAAGCAGAAGCAGATAAAAACATTGCACAGGCAAAAGCGGAAGAACGCCGCGCAATGGCTGTTGCCCAGGAGCAAGAAATGCGTGCAAGAGTTGAAGAAATGCGCGCGAAAGTTGTAGAAGCAGAGGCTGAAGTACCACTTGCCATGGCTGAAGCATTACGTGAAGGTAATATTGGAGTCATGGACTACATGAATATTAAGAATATCGATGCTGATACGGACATGAGAGATTCATTTGGTAAAATGACAAAAGGTCCATCTGATAATGAAAACAAATAAGCATCCTCTCACGCTTTAAGGAGGGAGCCCAATGGACATTCTATTTGAAAATCCGTTACTAATTGCGATTATCATCGGTATCATCTCTGCTGTCTTTGGGAAAATCGGCAAACAAGAGGAGAACGAACAAAAGAATCAGCAAAACAAGCCAGCTCCTCAGCGTAAGCAGATGCCCCAAAAGCAAACAAAACAAACAAGTCCAGATCCAGTCGTGACGGATCAGATGGACGATTTCGGCGATGTACATGATCATGGCGGGATGAAGAAAAAAACATCTCAATCCTTACAGGACCGCTATACCGATACACTTGCCGAAATGGAAGAAAGAAAAAGCGAGCTGAATAGAGAATTCCAATCGCTTGAAAGAGAACTGACAAGGCCAAAGGCTGCTTCTGCCGAAGTGAAGCCAAAGATCATTGAGAAGCTCAACCAAGATACAATTGTTCAGGGGATGATCCTTGGAGAAGTATTTGGAGAGCCGCGCGCGAAAAAGCCGCACAGAACGATGAAACGGCCATATAACAGATAAACAAGAAAGTCCCATATAAAGGGGCTTTTTTTTTGTTTGACCTGATGGAGATTTCTCGCAGTAAAAATGATGAAACGGCTGTTTTGCGGGATTCATTAGCATGATCTGAACCGCTGAGGAATAGGATGATATAGAGACTTTCTCATCAGTCTCACCATCTTTCAGTTTGATCTCATACACATGGGGCGGGAAGGGGTTCTAATTGAATGGGAAAAAGAAAAAATCGACTTAAAGCATGGCTGACAAGAACACTTGAAATCCCTCCAGACGTCATGATGGATCTTCCCCGTATTACGATGGTTGGCAGACTCCACATTTACATAGAGAATCATAAAGGGCTGTTACTTTTCAGTGATCAAGAGGTAAGGCTGATGCTCAAACAAGGACAATGCATTATTTCAGGGAAAGATTTTGTGATTAAAACGATTTTGCCAGAAGAGATCTTATTAGAAGGGAAAATCGATGAGGTCCGTTATATTGATTCTTAACTGACGGAGGGGAGAAGTGTGAAGAATAAATGGTTCGCCTATTTTATTGGCAGAGTGGAAGTGGAAATCAAGGGAGACGGCATTGAGCGGCTCATCAATGAGTGCACGAGACAGGGGATCACAATGTTTCAAGTGAGCCGCCGTCAAGACAGCGTGCGCTTATTTATTCGCTTATCAGATGTACATGCCTTCAGAAAAGTACAAAGACATCATGAGGTAACATGTTCATTTCATCAAAAGAAGGGATTTCCGTTTCTTCTCCTATGGTCAAGGAAGAATATTGGGTTTACCCTTGGGATTGTGTTCTTTCTAGTGACGATATTGGCACTTTCAAACATGGTGTGGAAAATTGATATTAAAGGAGCCAATCCAGAAACTGAACATCAGATGAGAAAGCATTTAGACGAGATTGGTGTGCAAAAAGGCCGTTTTCAGTTTCTAATGGGAACACCTGAAAAAATTCAAAAATCACTGACCGCCAATATTCAAAGCATTACATGGGTTGGCGTTGAACTAAACGGTACAACATTTCAAATGAAAGTTGTGGAAAAAAATGAGCCGGAAAAAGAGAAATATACGAGTCCACAGCATATTGTGGCCAAGAAGAAGGCGGTCATCACGAGAATGTATGTGGAAAAAGGGGAGCCGCTTGCCGCAGTTGATGAACATGTGAAGAAAGGACAAATGCTCGTCTCTGGCCTCATCGGCAGCGAAGACCAGCAAAAAACGGTTGGTGCTAAAGCGAAAATTTATGGTGAAACGTGGTATCGTTCTGAAGTTTCTGTCCCTCTTCGAACATCTTTTGATGTCTTTACGGGTAAAATGAAGACAAAGCACAAGCTCTCCGCATTTGGAGGTTCAATGCCATTTTGGGGCTTTTCCTTTAAAAAAGATGATTTTAAGCAGCCAAAAACAGAAACTGAAGTTCACCCACTCCATTTCTTAAACTTCCAGCTCCCATTTTCCTATGAAAAAGAAACGACACGCGAAAGCGAAAAAATAAACCGGACATACACAAATAAAGAAGCGGTTCAAGCAGGGATTAAAATGGGTAAAAAAGAATTAGAAGAGAAGCTAGGTCAAACAGGAGAGGTGAAAAGTGAAAAAGTTTTGCACGAGGCAACAGGGAATGGTAAAGTTAAGTTAATCATCCTTTACCAAGTAATAGAAGATATTGTTCAACCAACACCTATTGTTCAGGGAGACTAGAGAATGACAGAACATTTACTTGAAATTCAACAAAAATTAGATAGCCCAAACGAAGCGATTGCTTTATTTGGAAATCAAGATGCTTATCTGAAACTGATGGAAAACGAGCTGAATGTCTCCATTATTACGCGCGGAGAAAAGGTGTATGTTTCTGGTCAGGAAGCATCAAGAGAAACAGCGAGCCGTCTGATTACATCTCTCTTACATCTCATCCAAAAAGGAATTGAGATTTCTGAACGGGATGTCGTCTATGCCATTAAAATGGCGCAAAAAGACAAGCTCAATTATTTTGAAAATATGTATGAAGATGAAATTACGAAAAATGCAAAAGGAAAGTCAATCAGAGTAAAAACCATTGGCCAGCGGGAATATGCTGCGGCAATGAAAAAAGATGACTTGGTCTTTGGAATTGGACCAGCTGGAACAGGGAAGACGTATTTGGCAGTCGTCAACGCGGTACATGCACTGAAAAATGGACATGTGAAACGGATTATCCTGACAAGACCAGCTGTTGAAGCAGGAGAAAGTCTTGGCTTTTTACCAGGTGATCTAAAGGAAAAAGTAGATCCTTATTTAAGACCACTATATGATGCCTTGCATGATGTGCTTGGCAGTGATCATACGGAACGTTTAATCGAGCGCGGTGTGATTGAAATAGCGCCTCTTGCCTATATGAGAGGACGGACACTCGATGATGCATTTGTTATTTTAGATGAAGCGCAGAATACAACGCCTGCCCAAATGAAAATGTTTTTGACGAGACTTGGGTTTGGCTCTAAAATGGTCATTACAGGAGATATTACACAGATTGACCTGCCGAAGGGCATGCAGTCTGGTCTTGCAGCTGCAAAGGACATGCTTGCAGAGATCAAGGGCATCTCATTTATTGAGCTAGACCAGACAGATGTGGTCAGACACCCGCTTGTGGCAAAGATCATCGGAGCATACGAAAAGCAAAAATGACCTTAGTGACCCGATCGTCTTCATCGGGTCATTTTGTTTCGATCGTGGTTTAAAGTAAAAAAGGAGGTACTTTCCTTGAGAAAGAATCAGAAAGACAGTAAGCGCAAAAGACTGCTGTCTAAAAAAGAACCTCAGAAAATGGAGCGCTCACGTTATTTAAATGTTTTGCTATACGCTGGTTTAGCAGCCATTCTATTCGTGGTGCTCTTCTTCCATGTAAAGCCTGAATCGCTCGACTTAGATTTATTTTCAGTGAGCGAACAGACCATCTATTCTCCATCAACCGTCGATGATCAAGAAGCGACAGAAGAAAAGAAGCAAGAAGCAACAGATCAAGTAGAGGATCAATATACACTCAAAAAAGCGTATTCTGACAATCGTGTTGACCTCATCTCCTCCCTTTTCGAAGCCATTAAAGAAGAGAAGAAAGCAGCTGATGAAAAAGAAAATCCGCCATCAGATAAAGAAATGGTCAAGCGTGTCAAAGAAAAACTCACATCAGATATGCAGGAGGCTGTTTCAGACCAATCCATCAAAGCACTGCTTCAGGCAAGTGACGAAAATCTCTCTTTTACTAAGGATTCCATCATCACAGTGGTGAATTCACTGATGAGTAAAGAAATCACAGCAGCGAAATTACAAGATGAGAAAAAACAAGTGAAAACAGAGCTTGAAAATAACTCAATTCCATCCAAATACTTAAATGCAGCGAAAGAAATCGGTGAATTTGCGATCATTCCAAACTATGTATTTGATCCAGTGGCGACAGAGAAGAAAAGGCAAGAAGCCGCTGATAATATTCAGCCGGTTCAAATTAAGCAAGGGCAAATCTTAGTCGAAGAAGGAGAACTTATCGACCGAGAAGTGTATCGTAAATTAGAACTGACAGGGCTCTTAAATAGCTCCAATTTGATTAAGCCTGTAAGCGGTCTTATGATATTGATTGGTCTATTCTTAGCAGCGATTATTCATTCACTTGAATCGAGGAAAAAATCGCTTGTTCATAAGAATAAGTCGTTGCTTCTCTACTCGCTCATTTTTACCATTATTTTAGTTATCATGGAAGTATTCAGTCTCTTTCAGGAAACGAAGTATACGACGATAGGTTATGTGGTGCCAGTGGCGCTTGGCACGATGCTGATCAAGCTGCTTATCAATGAGCGGCTAGCGATCTTCTCTGGTCTTGTATTTGCTCTTTGCGGCAGTATGATGTTTAATCAAGGAGTAACCGGCGTCTTTAACTATGTGATCTGCGCTTATTACCTTGTGAGCGGGATGGCGGGCATTTTATTTTTGAGAAAGCATAATGCGCGTTCAAAAATATTGCAGGCAGGGCTTTCGGTCGCTTTGGTGAATGTCCTTGTGGTTCTATCCATAACGCTGATTCAAAACTCCTCACCATCAGGACTTGAAATCGGTGTGAACCTTATGATGGCGATTGTATCAGGGTTTGCATCATCTATTTTGGTCATTGGTCTAATGCCAGTGTTTGAGAGTATGTTCGGCATTCTTTCAACAATGAAGCTGATTGAACTATCTAACCCAAACCATCCGCTCCTTAAAAAGATTTTAACAGAGACACCAGGTACATATCATCATAGTGTCATGGTGGCAAATTTAGCAGATGCTGCATGTGAAGCAGTCGGAGCAAACGGTCTTTTAGCAAGGGTTGGCGCTTATTATCATGACATTGGGAAAACGAAAAGACCGCAATACTTTATCGAAAACCAAATGAACATTGATAATCCGCATGACAAGCTTTCTCCTCAGCTAAGTAAAAATATCATTATTGCCCATACGACAGATGGAGCTGATATGCTGAGAGAAAAAAAGTTTCCTGAAGAGCTTGTCGATATTGCCGAACAGCACCACGGGAAGTCGCTGTTAAAGTTCTTTTACTATAAGGCAAAAGAGCGTGATGATCAGGTGACAGAAGAAGAATTCCGTTATCCTGGGCCAAAACCGCAATCAAAAGAAGCGGCAATTATTTCTGTAGCGGACAGCGTGGAAGCAGCGGTACGATCGATGCATAATCCAAATCCAGAGCGGATCGAAAAGCTCGTCAAAGGCATTATTTCCGATAAAATGCAGGATGGGCAATTCAGCGAATGTGATCTGACATTTAAAGAGTTAAATATTATTAGTCAAACGATTTGTACAACATTAAAGGGGATTTTCCATTCTCGGATTGAATATCCAGATGCCCCGAAGCAGAAGGTGAAGTAAATGACATTGTTAATCGATTTAATAGATGAAACAGGACAAGTATCAAAAGAGCAGCTTGAAGAAGTGGAAAAGCTTCTTCAGTTCGCTGCTGATGCCCTTGAGGTCAAAGATCAAGCGGAGGTATCAGTGACGATCGTTTCGAATGAAGAGATTCATCAAATTAATAAAGAATACCGCGGAAAAGACGCACCAACGGATGTGATCTCCTTTGCACTCGAAGAAGAAGGAGAAGGGGAAATTGAAATCATTGGTGCTGATGATATTCCACCTGTACTCGGTGACATCATCATTAGTGTGGACCGTACGAAAGAGCAGGCAGAGGAATATGGACATTCCTTTATGAGAGAGCTTGGATTTCTCGCCATTCATGGATTCCTGCATTTGCTCGGGTTTGATCATATGACAGAGGAAGATGAAAAAGAAATGTTCGCCAAACAGACAAAGATCTTGGATGATTATGGCCTTTCAAGATCTTCGTAAGAAAAGAAGGCCGCTTGCCCGTTTTTTTCGGAGTTTTTATTATGCATTTAGAGGAATATGGCGAACTTTCTTGAATGAACGGAATTTTCGATTTCACACAGTCGCAGCCATCATCGTGGTGATCTGCGGCTTTTGGTTTCACATTGAACCATTCGAATGGATGATCGTTTTGCTTTTATGCGGGGGGATGTTTGCGCTTGAACTTGTCAATACAGCCATTGAACATACAGTGGACCTGATGACAGAAGAGAGGCATCCGCTTGCTGAGAAAGCGAAAGACGCCGCAGCAGGCGCTGTTTGCGTTTACGCCGCGATTTCGGTTATGATTGGGTTGATCATCTTCTTACCGAAGATCATGCAATAGAACAATATTACTATTTATTAACATTTTTAGAAATGGGCGTGAAAATGTCACGTGAATTATGTAAAATATAAATGTGACAGTGGGTCCATTTCTTCTGAAAGTGGGAACTAGGAATGAACAAACAAGAGTTGATTTCAGAAGCAGTTAAAGCAAGAGATTTTGCATATGTACCCTATTCAAAATTCAAAGTCGGTGCAGCATTGTTGTCGAACGATGGAAAAGTGTATGGCGGCTGCAACATTGAAAATGCAGCATATGGTATGTGTAATTGTGCGGAAAGAACAGCACTTTTTAAAGCCTATTCAGAAGGCATCACATCGTTTCAAATGCTAGTGGTAGTAGCTGATACAGACCGGCCTGTTTCGCCGTGCGGCGCATGCAGACAGGTTATTTCAGAGCTATGTGCACCTGACATGCCAGTGATTCTAACGAACTTAAAAGGACAAATATACGAAACAACAGTAAACGAACTATTGCCAGGCGCATTTTCACCGGAGGATTTAAATGACTAACGAAAGCTTCAAATCAGGATTTGTATCCATTATTGGAAGACCAAATGTAGGAAAATCAACCTTTCTTAATCGTGTGATTGGACAAAAGATCGCCATCATGAGTGATAAGCCCCAAACGACACGAAACAAAGTGCAAGGTGTCTTAACAACAAACACGTCACAAACGATCTTTATCGATACACCAGGGATTCATAAACCTAAGCATAAGCTTGGTGATTTTATGATGAAAGTGGCTACAAATACACTGAAGGAAGTCGATTTGATCTTGTTTATGATCAATGCAAAGGAAGGCTATGGCAAGGGTGATGAATTCATCATTGAACGACTCAAGCAAACATCTACACCGGTATTCCTAGTCGTCAACAAAATCGACCAAATTCACCCAGATGAGCTGTTCCTTTTAATTGATGAATACCGCACACGTTATCCATTTAAGGAAATTGTGCCAATTTCAGCTCTTGAAGGAAACAACATTGACACGCTTCTTCAGCAGGTTGAAGGTTATCTTCCTGAGGGCCCGCAATTTTATCCAGCAGATCAAGTAACAGATCATCCAGAGCGGTTTATTATTTCTGAATTAATTCGTGAAAAAGTGCTGCATTTAACAAGAGAAGAGATCCCGCACAGTATTGCAGTGGCGATTGAATCCATTAAGCCAGATGAAAATGGTAAGATCCATGTGGCGGCGACCATTGTCGTAGAACGTGATTCACAAAAAGGGATTGTTATTGGGAAACGAGGCAGCTTATTAAAAGAAGTGGGACAAAAAGCGCGCAGAGATATTGAAGCACTTCTCGGTTCAAAAGTGTATCTGGAGCTTTGGGTAAAGGTTCAAAAGGACTGGCGTAATAAATCCACTCACCTTCGTGATTTCGGATTTAGAGAAGACGAATATTAAAAAATCGTTGCTGTTGTCATAAAATCTGACAATGGTGCGGTTCGATTAGTAAAAATTGTTTATCATGAAATGGAGGTAGCTTGGTCAAGATATAATTAATATGTTGGATGTAGCGTTGCTGCTTCTAATAAAGAAAGGTGGGGTTTTTATGTTGAATTTTACATGGAACGTATTTTCACAAACAGGAAGCGTTGACACGTATCTGCTTTTCAAAGAGTTAGAAAAGGAGAACCTGGAAAGACCCGATATACTTGAAGAAGAGATAGCACGATTTGATTTTCCAATCTTATAATTCTTGACCCCTCCAATGCTCGGAGTGTAGACAAATGCTCATTAAAAGTGAAGGAATCGTCCTTAGAACAACAGATTATGGCGAAACAAACAAAATTGTCACGCTGCTCACTAGAGAACATGGGAAAATTGGTGTGATGGCAAGAGGCGCAAAAAAATCAAACAGCCGCCTGTCAGCCATAAGCCAGCCGTTTTTATACGGAACCTTCCTGATCCAATCATCAACAGGACTTGGAACGCTCCAGCAAGGCGAAATGATTGAAAGTATGCGAACCATTCGGGAGGATTTATTCTTGACCGCATATGCCGCATATATGACAGAGTTACTCGATAAAAGCACAGAAGAAAAAAAGCCAAACCCTTATTTGTTTGAGCTCCTGCTTCAATCTTTGCGTCATCTGAATGAAGGTACAGATGCTGATATTATCTTATTTATCGTAGAGGTCAAAATGTTATCAGTGATGGGAATGAAGCCCGAACTGGATCAATGTGTCCACTGTGGTCAAAAAGAAGGGCAGTTTCATTTCTCGATTAGAGACAACGGCTTTATTTGCCAAAATTGCTTTTCTAAAGATCCGTATAAACTGCCCTTATCTCCAGCAGCTGCAAGGCTGCTCCGTTTATTTCATTATTTTGATTTATCAAGGCTCGGTCAGGTTGATGTGAAACCGCAGACGAAACAAGAAATTCGTCAAGTGCTCGATCACTACTATGAAGAGTATTCAGGCCTTTATTTGAAATCAAAAAAATTCATGAATCAGATGGAATCCATGAAAAAGCTCATGGGTGGGGAAAACAAAAGTTGACATCTTCCATGACTTTTTGTAAGATCATCTAAGATAAAATATGTTGCATTGACAGAAAGAAGTACTTGCGCAGAATCCATAAAAGCGACCTTAGGGCGGTGTGAGCTAAGGATGGAGGCGTAACGAAAGGCATTCTTGAGCAACGTAAAACAAAGCGGCTGGATGCTACGATACCAGCAAATAGGGTGGAACCGCGGGAAAAACTCTCGTCCCTATGTTTGCAAGGAGCCTTGCGAGCATAGAGACGGGAGTTTTTGTGTTCTTTTGCGGGGTTCTAGACCCACCCGCCATACATAGCGGATGGTGTAGAAAAGATGGAGGTGCGATCATTGAATATTCAAGACATGATTTTGACGTTGCAAAAGCATTGGTCAAATGAAGGCTGCGTATTAATGCAGGCGTATGACACAGAAAAAGGTGCCGGAACGATGAGTCCATACACGTTCCTCAGAAGCATTGGTCCAGAGCCGTGGAAGGTAGCGTATGTAGAGCCTTCAAGACGCCCGGCTGATGGCAGATATGGAGAAAACCCAAATAGATTGTATCAGCATCATCAATTCCAAGTGATCATTAAGCCGTCACCTGACAATATTCAAGAACTGTATCTTGAATCTTTGAAAGCGCTTGGTATTGACCCGCTGAAACATGATATTCGTTTTGTAGAAGACAACTGGGAAAACCCATCTCTGGGCTGTGCAGGGCTAGGCTGGGAAGTATGGCTTGATGGGATGGAAATCACCCAATTCACGTATTTCCAGCAAGTCGGCGGCTTAGAATGTAAGCCCGTTTCCGTAGAAATCACATACGGTATTGAACGTCTTGCTTCCTACATCCAAGATAAAGAAAATGTCTTCGATCTTGAATGGACAGACGGATTCACGGTGAGAGATTTATTCTTAATGGCTGAATATGAGCACTCTGTTTATACATTTGAAACATCTAATACTGACATGCTGTTTGATTTATTTACAACCTATGAGAAGGAAGCGCATAGCCAAATGGACAAAGGGCTTGTTCACCCGGCATACGATTATGTGCTCAAATGCTCTCATACGTTTAACCTGCTCGATGCAAAGGGCGCAATTTCTGTTACTGAGCGAACTGGTTACATCGGAAGAGTGCGCCAGTTAGCAAGAAAAGTAGCCAAAACATATTATGAAGAACGAGAAAAATTGGGATTCCCTATGCTAAAAGAGGAGGCGGCTTCTCATGAATAAACAAGATGTATTACTCGAAATTGGCTTAGAAGAGATGCCGGCTCGTTTCATGCCAGAAAGCACAAAGCAGCTAGGCGAGAAAGTAAAAGCGTGGTTTGAAGCGCAAAACATTTCATTTGAAGATGTTGCTCTATTTAACTCACCAAGACGTCTTGCTGTACTTGTGAAAGGTGTCGCAGAAAAACAAGAAGACATCAAAGAAGAAGCTAAAGGTCCGGCTAAAAAGATCGCGCAAGATGCGGAAGGCAATTGGACAAAAGCAGCGGAAGGTTTTGCCCGCGGACAAGGTGCTTCAACAGATGATCTCTATTTTAAAGAGATCAAAGGAGTGGATTATGTCCATGTCCAGAAGTTTCAAGAAGGAAAGCAAGTCAAAGACCTTCTGCCAGCATTAGGTGAGATCGCCGCTTCATTAAGTTTTCCAAAGAACATGAGATGGGGGAGCAAAGATTTACGCTACATCCGTCCGATTAAATGGATTGTTTGTTTATTTGGAGAGGAGATTGTACCTGCTCACATTGCTGGGGTGAAAAGCGGCCGCGAGACAAGAGGACACCGTTTCCTTGGTAAGGCAGCCATCATCGACTCGCCTGCTTCTTATGAGCAAACATTGCGCGATCAATTTGTCATTGCAGATTCAGATAAAAGAAAACAATCCATTACCGAGCAGCTAAATGCTCTATCTTCAGAAAAAGGTTGGGTGATTCCTGTTGATCCTGAGCTTTTAGAAGAGGTCAACAATCTTGTAGAATACCCAACGGTACTATCTGGTTCCTTTGAAGAAGAATTCCTTGCATTGCCGGAAGAAGTATTGGTAACTACAATGAAAGAGCATCAGCGCTATTTCCCTGTGAAAAATGAGCAAGGGGAATTATTGCCTCACTTCATTACGGTGAGAAATGGAAACAGTGAGGCGCTTGAAAATGTCGCAAGAGGGAACGAAAAAGTACTTCGTGCACGTTTATCAGATGCTGCCTTCTTCTATAAAGAAGACGAAAAACTAGTCATTGAAGACAATATTAAGAAGCTTGATAAGGTTGTATTCCATGAGAAACTTGGCACAATTGGCGACAAGCTAAAGAGAGTGACAGACATTGCGACGCGTCTAGCAGCGCATGTCGGTGCAGATGACGAAACGTCAGAGCGTGTGGCAAGAGCTGCAAGTATTTCGAAATTTGACCTTGTGACTCAAATGGTCTATGAATTCCCAGAATTACAAGGAATCATGGGCGAGAAATATGCAAAAGCACTTGGCGAACATGAAGAAGTGGCAAAGAGCATCAATGAGCACTATATGCCGCGCTTTGCTGGTGATGAGGCGCCTTCCACTTTAATTGGTGCGATTGTGGCAGTAGCCGATAAGCTGGATTCTATTTGTTCCTTCTTCTCAATTGATGTCATTCCAACGGGCTCTCAAGATCCTTATGGACTAAGAAGACAAGCGAGCGGTATCGTTCAAATTCTGCTTGATCGTCATTGGAACATTTCATTCAAAGAGCTTTTGGCACTTGCTCAAGTAGAAGCAGCACATGAAATGGCTCTCATTGAATTTTTAACACACCGTTTAAAATATGTCCTCCAAGCAGAGCATATCCGTCATGATGTTGTCGATGCAGTACTGGATGTTGAGAATATTGAACCTTATGCAGTCGTGAAAAAAGCAGCTGTTCTTGAAGAGAGCGTGAAACAAGAAAGCTTCAAAGAAACAGCAGAAGCATTAGGACGCGTCATTTCAATCAGTAAAAAAGGGGAAGACGCAGAAATTCAGCCTGAGCTGTTTGAAAATGAGCATGAGCAAAAGCTATATGAGGCGTATCAGCAAGTAGAGACAGCTGTCAAGGAACATGTAGCAGCAGGGCAATACAGCGCAGCACTTGAGGCGCTTGATACGTTAAAAACACCGATTGTTCATTATTTCGATCACACAATGGTTCATGCAGATGATGAAAAGCTGAAACGAAATCGTTTGGCACAAATGGTCAAACTAGCAAAAGTCATTCAATCATTTGCGAATATGAACAATTTAATTGTAAAATAAATACCTAAGAACGGTTGCCTTTTTTGAAGGGCAATCGTTTTTTACTCATTTAATTCACGGTTTTTGAGTGGATTTTTGTTTCATTCGGACAAAGATGCGCTATAATATGATGAGTTATGAAAATGATATACATAAAGTAAAGATTCGCTCTCTCTATTTAAAGGTGGTGAGTACAATCGAGTTAAATAAACGGCAAGAGCAGATTTTACAGATTGTCAAAGAGAATGGTCCGATCACTGGAGAGCATATCGCCGATCGGCTGAACTTAACTAGGGCGACCCTCAGACCGGATTTAGCCATATTAACGATGTCAGGCTTTTTAGAAGCAAGACCAAGGGTCGGCTACTTTTTCACAGGAAAAACAGGTACGCAGCTTCTAGCAGATAAGCTGAAAAAACTTCAAGTGAAAGATTTTCAATCCATTCCAGTGGTGATACATGAGAATGTTTCAGTTTATGATGCGATTTGTACGATGTTTTTAGAAGATGTGGGCACATTATTCGTTGTGGACGATCACTCTATTTTAACAGGCGTGTTGTCAAGGAAAGACCTCCTTCGCGCAAGTATTGGAAAACAGGAGCTTCCATCTATTCCTGTCCATATTATTATGACAAGAATGCCGAACATCACCGTTTGCCGCAAGGAAGATTTCATTATGGGTGTGGCGAAGCACTTGATTGAAAAGCAGATAGACGCACTTCCTGTTATAAAAGATACGGATAAAGGCTTTGAAGTGGTCGGCAGAATTACGAAAACAAACATGACGAAAATACTTGTTAACTTATCGGAGAATGAAATAATCTAATTACAGAAGACTGCGAGGGGATGTTATGAGTAATCGCGTAATTTTTGTGGTATCAGATTCAGTAGGAGAAACGGCAGAGCTCGTAGTCAAAGCGGCACTTAGCCAATTTGATGGCGGCTCATCAGACCATTCAAATATCAGAAGAATCCCATATGTAGAAGATGTCGGTACGATTAAAGAAGTCATTTCACTGGCGAAAGCAGATAACGGAATCGTCTGCTTTACTCTTGTTGTGCCAGAAATGCGTCAATTCTTAATTGATGAAGCAGAAGCAAACGGAGTCGTTTATTATGACATCATCGGACCACTAATCGATAAAATGGAGACTGCTTATGGAAATGAAGCGAAACATGAGCCGGGGCGTGTACGTCAATTAGATGAGGACTATTTTAAAAAGGTTGAAGCCATTGAGTTCGCAGTGAAGTATGATGACGGCAGAGACCCAAGAGGCATTCTAAAGGCTGATATTGTGCTCATCGGTGTATCACGCACATCTAAGACACCACTATCTCAATACTTGGCGCATAAACGGCTGAAGGTAGCAAACGTTCCAATTGTTCCTGAAGTAGATCCGCCAGAGGAGTTATTTTCAGTTGATCCAAAGAAATGTATCGGTCTGAAAATCAGTCCAGACAAACTAAATCATATTCGTAAAGAGCGTTTGAAATCTCTAGGTTTAAATGATCGCGCGATTTATGCGAACATTGAACGGATTAAAGAAGAGCTAGAGTATTTTGAAAAAGTGGTGGACCGCATTAACTGTCAAGTTGTTGATGTATCGAATAAAGCAGTTGAAGAAACGGCAAATGTCATTCATCAAATGCTGACCAAAAGAGGTTCCGAATAAACTCAGGATGCTCCTCCTGGGTTTTTCCTATGGTGGGAAACGGGTAAACAAAAACAATGGCATATTTGCTGCATTTGTATTATAATAAAAAATTGTGATAAAATGATTGATTTTAGGTTTAAGTTAAGTCAAGAACGAATAAACTAATATTGGCAGAAGTCAAGTGATTCTGAACATAACTTTTCGACAAAATGAGTTTTACTGTTGTTTGCTATATGGGGGAAAAGTATGGTCTTTTTGCTTCTCTAAAGCAGGAATAAGGTGGAGGGATGGAGAATTAGTCACCTGAATGAACATAAACAAGAGAGGACGATTTATGTCGATGCAGATGCTTGTCCTGTAAAAGACGAAATCCTTTCTGTCGCATTTCAATTTCAAGTACCTGTGACATTCATTGCTTCATATGAGCATTTTCAAACCAAAAGATCTCCACTTGAAGATTGGCGGTTTGTAGATACACATAAGGAAGCAGCGGATTTAGTCATTGCGAACTCAGCTGCCGCGCATGATATTGTCGTCACCCAAGACATTGGTCTTGCCTCATTACTGCTTCCAAGACAGGTCATTGTACTGTCTGAAAGAGGACGGATGTACACGAACGAAACAATTGATTTTGATTTGGAACGCAGACATGTTTCCAGTAAACAGCGAAGAAAAGGTGTATATGGAAAAGGTCCCAAAAAGCTTTTAGAAGAGGATAAAAAGCGATTTATTACGCAACTACAAAAAATCCTGTCGAATCATGAAGGATTTTTGAATTAAAAGGCGAATAATGTACGACGGAGTGTTATTAGGATGAGCAAACGTATACCAGATGAACTTTTGGAGCAAATCCAAAAAAACGCAGACATTGTCGAAGTGATTGGAGAATACGTACAGCTTAGAAAGCAAGGTCGAAATTATTTCGGTCTTTGTCCATTCCATGGTGAAAATACTCCTTCATTCTCTGTTTCAGCAGATAAGCAAATCTTCCATTGTTTTGGCTGTGGTGCAGGAGGTAATGTATTTTCGTTCCTCAGACAAATGGAAGGCTACTCATTTATTGAAGCCGTTTCACATGTTGCTGATAAGTACCATATTGATTTGCCTGATCATGTAGCAAATGCTCAGATCAGCTCCTCACAGCAAGAGGGCACTGCAGATCATAAAATGATTGAAGCGCATGAGCTTCTTAAGAAATTTTACCACCATTTGCTGGTAAATACAAAGGAAGGTCAAAACGCACTCGATTATTTACGGGCGAGAGGCTTTACAGATGAAACAATTGCCAAGTTTGAGATCGGATATGCTCTTGACTCTTGGGATTTCGTGACCAAGTTTTTAGAAAAACGAGGGTTTGATCCTGCGATGATGGAGAAGGCCGGTCTTTTGATTCAACGTGAAAACGGAACAGGCTTTTTTGACCGCTTTAGGGATCGTGTGATGTTTCCCATTCATGATCATCATGGGACAGTCGTCGCTTTTTCCGGAAGATCGCTTGGTGATCAGCAGCCTAAGTATATGAATAGTCCTGAAACGCCACTTTTTCATAAAAGTAAGCTGCTTTATCACTTTCATGACGCGCGTATGCATATTCGAAAACGCGAACGGGCGGTTCTTTTCGAAGGATTTGCTGACGTCATCTCAGCTGTCACATCAGGTGTCGGCGAAAGTGTTGCAACAATGGGTACGTCTCTAACAGAAGAGCACGTAAAACTTCTCAGACGGAACGTAGAAGAGATCATCCTTTGCTATGACTCTGACACGGCCGGTTATGAAGCCACCATGAAAGCTTCAGATTTGCTTGGAAAAAGAGGATGTAAAGTTCGCGTTGCCATGATACCAGATGGACTTGATCCAGATGATTACATTCGTAAATATGGTGGCGAGAAATTTAGGAATGACATCATAGATGCAAGTGTGACATTAATGACTTTTAAGATGAACTTTTTCCGTAGGGGAAAGAATTTATCTGATGAAGGAGACCGGCTTACTTATATGAAGCAGGTACTCCGAGAAATTAGCCGATTAAACGGTTCCTTGGAACAAGAGATTTACATGAAACAGCTTGCTGGAGAGTTCTCGATCTCACTTGATTCATTAAAGGAACAACTGGAGCTGTTTGAAAAACAGCAGCGTCAAGAAGCCAAAAGCACGCAGGAAGAAAGCGGGCTTGAAAAACGGCGTGCACATCTGTCAACACAGGTACGAAGAAAGCGTCTGCGGCCAGCATATGAAAATGCAGAGCGAATGCTGCTTGCTCATATGTTAAAAAGCGATGACGTGATCCGAAAAGTACTTGACAGAGTAGGGATTGAATTTAATATAGATTCTCACAGGGCGCTGGTCACGTACATTTATGCTTTGTATGAAGAAGGCAAAGAACCAACGCCGCAGCACCTGATGAACCGTATAGAAGATGATATCATCAATCAACTTCTGACGGATATATTCATGATTCAAGTTGGAGACGAACTAAGTGAAGCTGAATTAAGTGATTATGTAAAAAAAGTGTTGAATCATCGGAATTTGTCAATGATAAAGGAAAAAGAACTAGAACGTGCAGAAGCGGAGAGGCAAAAAGATTTCTTCAAAGCGGCAACACTTGCAAAAGAAATTATTCAGTTGAACCGTTCGCTGAAGTAATACGTCTAATATTTATGACAAGACTTACGGCTGGCAATGAATCCTTTACGGGAGGAGCATAAGACCGCAAGCATCTTGCCTTCATCATTATTTATTTTATTCCTATTTGCTCATCTGTTTGATAAAGAGAGAAAAGCAGGGCGGAAGCAAATCGCAAGTTACTTTAGAATTCGTTGCAAGCTTTGGAAGGAGGGATCCATAATGGCTGATAAACAAGCCCACGAAACCGAAACTGAATTAACCTTTGAACAGGTGAGAGATAAGCTCACTGAAACGGGTAAAAAACGGGGCGTTTTAACATACGAAGAAATTGCAGAGCGTATGTCTAGCTTTGAAATTGAATCAGACCAAATGGATGAATACTATGAATACTTAGGCGAACAGGGTGTAGAGCTCATTAGTGAAAACGAAGAGACAGAAGACCCAAATGTTCAGCAGCTGGCTAAAGCAGAAGAAGAATTTGACCTGAATGATTTAAGCGTACCACCAGGTGTCAAAATTAATGATCCTGTTCGTATGTACTTAAAAGAAATCGGACGCGTCAATTTGTTATCTGCTAAAGAAGAAATTACGTATGCTCAAAAGATCGAAGAAGGCGATGAGGAATCAAAAAGAAGATTAGCGGAAGCAAACCTTCGTCTCGTTGTCAGCATCGCGAAACGCTACGTCGGTCGTGGTATGCTGTTTCTAGACTTGATTCAAGAAGGAAACATGGGTCTTATGAAGGCAGTTGAGAAGTTTGATTACCGCAAAGGATACAAATTCTCAACATATGCGACTTGGTGGATTAGACAGGCGATCACGCGTGCGATTGCCGATCAGGCAAGAACAATCAGGATCCCGGTTCATATGGTGGAAACCATTAATAAATTGATCCGTGTTCAAAGACAGCTTCTGCAAGACCTAGGCAGAGAACCAACGCCAGAAGAAATTGCTGAAGACATGGATTTAACGCCAGAAAAGGTTAGAGAAATTCTTAAAATTGCGCAAGAGCCTGTATCTTTAGAAACACCTATTGGTGAAGAAGATGACTCGCACCTTGGTGATTTTATTGAAGACCAAGAGGCGACATCTCCATCTGACCATGCTGCATACGAATTGTTGAAAGAGCAGCTTGAAGATGTATTAGACACGTTAACGGACCGTGAAGAAAATGTACTGAGACTACGTTTCGGACTAGATGACGGAAGAACACGTACGTTAGAAGAGGTTGGAAAGGTGTTCGGCGTCACAAGAGAGCGTATCCGCCAAATTGAAGCGAAAGCTCTGCGTAAATTAAGACACCCAAGCAGAAGTAAACGATTAAAAGACTTCTTAGAGTAGAAACTGGACGGATCTTGAAAGAGATCCGTTCTTTCTTCATCAAGAATGAAAACGCTTTTTTCAATCTGATTATATTTTACTGAATAAATAATGAATTTGCAACGTTCTTAGAGAAAAGATGTATAAAAAATACATCAAAATGTGCTGAAGGCTTCATTTCTCATCTTTGCATCATTTTTGTCTAATCTGTGAACTTGACCAAAGTTTTGTATCATAATTCGTTTACTTTTTGTAAAATTAAAGTAGAATTAGAATTGTTTGTATAGTCTTAAAGGGGTTTTCACAAAGGGGAGGATGAAAGAAATGAAACGGAATCCACTTATACCATTTTTATTGATTGCCATTTTAGGGATTGGACTCACTTTTTTCTTATCAATGAAGGGGCTGAAAGATGAAGACAAAATCGCCTCTGGAGGCGAGGAGCAAAAGCAAGAAGAAACAGCAAATGCGACGCCGGAAGAATTGTATAAACAAAACTGTCTGAGTTGTCACGGGGAAAACTATGAAGGCGGTGCAGGTCCTGCATTAAAAGGTGTTGGAGACAAGCTTGAAGTGGCCGACATCAAGAAGAAAATTCAAGAAGGCGGCAATGGGATGCCAGGCGGGCTGATTCCAAATGAAAAGCTCGATGAAATGGCGGAATGGGTGTCTAAAATTAAATAATCTTACACAAAAAGCTCTTTTTCATCAGAAGAGCTTTTTTTCATTTGAAAACGACTTTTAATTTATATAAGATAGACAAGAATGAACATAAAAGAAAAGTAGTGATACGTATGAATGAAATGAATTTATCAAAACGATTAAAAAGAGTCGCAGACTTTTTACCACATGAGGCTGTCTTTGCTGATATCGGCTCAGATCATGCCTATTTGCCGTGCTATGCGATCCTGCATCAAAAAGCAGTAAAAGCAATTGCTGGTGAAATTACAGAAGGACCGCTTCAATCAGCGAAGCAGCAAGTACATAGACTTGAATTAGATGACAAGATTTCGGTCAGAAAAGGAAATGGTCTTGAAGCCATTGAAAAGGGCGAAGTGAATGCTGTAACGATTGCAGGTATGGGCGGAGCACTCATCGCAAGCATTTTAAATGACGGCAAGCATAAGCTCACAGGCCATGAAAGGCTTATTCTTCAGCCAAATATCCATGCTCACCACATTCGTTTATGGCTCTATCAAGAGGGGTATGAATTGATGGATGAAGTCATTTTAGAAGAGGATGGCAAAATATACGAAATTATGATCGCCGAAAAAGGCGACAAAGATAAAGCCTATGAAGGGATGTCAATTGAAACAGGCATGCTAGTTGGTCCGTTTCTTGCGAAAGAGCAAAATGATGTCTTCCGGCGCAAGTGGATGCAAGAACTTCAGCATATGGAGAAGATAGAAAGTCAAATCCAGCAGGCAGCGCGAACAGAAGAGAACAAGGATCGCCTTGAAGAGCTGCATGTAAAAATAAAGATTCTAAAGGAGGTTTTGACTGTTGGCTAAAACAGTAAACGGACATGAAATCATCCAATTATTTGAACAATTTTCACCAAAGGCATATGCCATAGAAGGTGACAAAATCGGTCTCCAAATTGGGACGTTAAATAAAAAGGTAAACAATGTCATGATCACCTTAGATGTACTAGAGAATGTGGTAGATGAGGCGATCGGAAAAAATGTGGATCTCATTATTGCTCACCATCCGCCAATTTTCCGTCCGTTAAAACATGTGGCGACAGATCAGCCAGCTGGACGGATCATTGAGAAATGCATCAAACATGATATTGCAGTATATGTGGCACATACGAATTTAGATGTGGCTGATGGAGGAGTTAATGACTTGCTTGCGGAGGCTTTAGAGCTTGAAGAAACAAGAGTGTTAGTCCCGACATATGAAGATCAAATCAAACAGCTTGCCCTCTATGTCCCGCAGGAATTTGAGGAAGCCATCCGTACAGCTTTAGGAAATGCGGGCGCCGGCCATATTGGCAACTACAGCCATTGCGTGTTTTCAAATGAAGGGACAGGCAGCTTTTTGCCATCAGAAGATGCGGACCCGTTCATTGGTAAGACCGGTCAATTGGAATTTGTTAAAGAAGTACGGATTGAAACCATTTTTCCGGCAAGTATTGAAAAACAAGTGATTCGTGAAATGATCAAAGCACATCCTTATGAAGAAGTCGCTTATAGTGTACACACGACAGACCTTCCTCCTATTCAAAAAGGGCTTGGCCGTATAGGGGAGCTAAGAGAGCCTATGACCCTTGGGGACTTCGCGCGATTTGTGAAGACGAAGCTGGATGTAAATGGTGCTCGCTTTGTAGGTGATCAGGACGCTGTTGTGAAAAAAGTAGCTGTGCTTGGCGGAGACGGAAATAAATACATTCACCAAGCAAAAAGAATGGGTGCTGATGTGTATGTGACAGGGGATCTTTATTTCCATGTCGCCCATGATGCTATGATGCTCGGGCTGAACGTAGTGGACCCAGGGCATTATGCAGAAAAAATTATGAAAGAGGGCGTAAAGGCGAAGCTTCAATCGTTATGTTCAGAGAAAAAGTATGATGTACAGCTCTTTGTTTCTGAATCAAACACAAATCCATTTCAATTTATGTAAACAAAAAACGTCAGAGCATAGAAGCTCTGACGTTTTTTTATTTCTTTGTTTTCACGCGTGGTAGTATTTTCGAAAGAGGAACCGATCGTTCAATTTTCCAAGTTGATTCATCATCCGGCTCGTAGTTTTCTAAGAAACGGATAACTTCTTTTGTAATAGGGGTTGGTGTAGAAGCGCCAGCAGTAATGGCAACGGTATTTACGCCTTGCAGCCACTCCAGCTTGAGCTCACTTAGGTCACCAATACGGTAAGCCTGCGTTCCAGCAATCTCCATTGACACTTGTGCCAGACGATTGGAGTTATTACTTTTTGGATCGCCGACAACAATGGTAAGATCGGCTTGACCAGCTTGCTGAGATACAGCTTCCTGACGTACTTGTGTCGCAAGACAAATTTCTTGGTGGTACTCGACGTGAGGATATTTCTCTTTTATGAGCTCCATCAGATCGTGGACATCCCACTGAGACATCGTCGTCTGATTGGTGATAAGCAATTTATCTGATGTTAAATCGAGCGCCTCAATGTCCGCTTCTGATTCGACAAGATGCACCTTGTCAGGGGCTACTCCGACAGCTCCCTCTGGCTCAGGATGACCTTTTTTTCCGATATAAATAATGTCATACCCAACGGCTGTTTTCTCTGAAATGAGTTCATGTGTTTTCGTTACATCGGGACAGGTTGCATCAATGGCGACAAGACCTTTTTCTTCTGCAATTTGACGAACCTCAGGTGAAACGCCGTGAGCAGTGAAAATAACTGTTCCGCTTTCAACCTGCTTTAAAATGTCTAAGCGGTTTGGTCCGTCCAGTGTGTAGATCCCATCTTCTTCGAAGGCATCTGTCACGTGCTTGTTGTGCACAATCATACCTAATATATAAATTGGGCGTGGCAAGTTTTTATCAAGTGCGGCATTTTTAGCAATGACCATTGCATCTACAACGCCATAGCAATAGCCACGCGGCGAAATTTTAATTACATTCATTTATTCGTCCTCCTGTAGGGAAGTGCTGCTAGAGAAGAACAATATAAAAAGCCGTGAAAAAACGGCTTTTTATCATTCTCTAGCTTCCATTATAGCCAAAGTAAGCGTATATATCAAAGATTGTTATACGCAGGGGACACTTCGCCGTTAAAAGATCACTAGACATATAGTTTTGGAACAGAGCTGCCAGGTCTTTTTTTCGGTTTTGCTTCAGGAGCAGGTGATGTGTGAGGAGCTGCTTTTTTGACGAGGATGTCCTCTGGTTCTTCGTTTTCTTCTATTTCATCATCTCCTGATGCAACTTCTTTTTGCACTTCTGTTTCCTCGCCAATTTCTTTAGGTTCTTCATCTGTACTTGTTTCATCATCATCTGCACTGCCAAGCTGGCTGTACAGCTTAATCATCGCAGGCAAATTTCTGACTAAAGGACCGTATTGCTGAATCATTGGCGTAAATTGCTGCGCCATTCCGAGCACCTTTTGAACATTTCCCAACATGCTTGAAAGGGTTGCAGGATTTGCAAAGCTCTGGATTCCTTGTAATCCCGCACCACCTCCAGAAACCCCTGCTCCCCCTGCGCCAGGAAGAAATTTAGCGAGCATGCCTTTCATTCCTGCTCCACCGCCTAGTGCACGGCTTTCGCCTCCTGGAATTCCGCCCATTCCACGTACACCGCCTCCCTGTACAGACGGGGAGCGAGGCATCATTTGCTGAAATTGATTGCCTTGCCCTTGAAAAGGCTGTTCGATAGGAGCCTGCTGCCTCCTTTGAAAAATTCCGGGCTGTCCGCCATTTCCAAGATGCCGGCGTGAGGGACGGTGCGGCTGAAAATCGCCCATAGGCCTTTGCCCTAACATACTTGTACCTCCCTTACTGCATTCTCTTTCTCTTCATAGGTTATGCAAGGAAGCATCAATTGGTTTCCTGTAAGAAAAGCGGACATGGTTTTTTTGCTGAAAATCAGCTATAATGAGGAGATGAGCAAAAAGGCATTGCCTT
Organism: Bacillus sp. FSL M8-0266; assembly: GCF_038613425.1. Lineage (NCBI taxonomy): Bacteria > Bacillati > Bacillota > Bacilli > Caryophanales > Bacillaceae > Bacillus > Bacillus sp. FSL M8-0266. The sequence continues at coordinate 2,342,679 of NZ_CP152015.1, read as the reverse complement.
AAGGAGTGAAAACATGAACGAAACAAAATTTACGACATATGAATTAAAGTCTTTTATTATAGATGCTATTCATGAACTGGGCTTTTATGAGCCAACTGATATTCAAAAAAGAATCATCCCTGCTGTGTTAAAAGGAGAAAGCGTGATTGGTCAATCACAAACAGGAACAGGAAAAACCCACGCGTACTTATTGCCGCTTATTCATTCAATTGATCCAAGCAAAGAGCAAGTACAAGTTGTGATTACTGCACCTACAAGAGAATTAGCCAATCAAATTTTCAAAGAAGCCCAAACAATCTTAAAGAAGGCCTCTCCAGAAGAAGAGATTAAAGCAAAGCTTTACATTGGTGGAACGGACAAGCAGAAATCCATTCAAAAGCTAAAAAACCAGCCGCATTTGGTTGTCGGCACACCTGGACGTATTGCTGACCTCATTCATGAGCAGGCGCTGAACGTTTACAAAGCGACATCTCTTGTCATTGATGAAGCGGATTTAATGCTGGATATGGGATTTTTAGAAGATGTGGACCGTATTGGTTCACAAATGCCAGAACAGCTGCAAATGCTTGTGTTCTCAGCAACGATTCCAGAAAAACTAAAGCCGTTCCTGAAAAAATATATGGACAATCCTAAATATGCCCATGTTGAACCAAAACGAATTACAGCTGAAAACATTCAGCATATTTTAGTCCCATCTAAACAGCGTGACAAGCTAAAATTGCTTCATGAAATGGTGACGAATGTACAGCCTTATTTAGGTATCATTTTTGCCAATACAAAAACAACCGTCGATGAAATCGCATCATTCCTACAAGAAAAAGGAATGAAAGTTGGAGTGCTTCATGGCGGATTAACGCCGCGCGAACGTAAAAAAGTGATGAAACAAATTGATGATTTAGAGTTCACTTATATTGTGGCATCTGATCTTGCAGCCCGCGGAATTGATATTAAAGGCGTCAGCCATGTGATCAACTATGAACTTCCATCTGATCTTGATTTTTATGTTCACCGTGTTGGTCGAACAGCTCGAGCTGGTTCATCTGGAATTGCGATGACTATTTATGAGCTTGCTGATGAGGATGCACTCATTCAAATCGAGAAAATGGGCGTTGTGTTTGAAAACAAAACCATTGTTCATGGCGAATGGCGAGATGCAGATGACCGCTTGAAGCGTCAAAGACGTAAAAAAGCACCTAATGAAATTGAGGAAAAAGCAAAGCGTCTTGTGAGAAAACCGAAAGCCGTCAAACCTGGATATAAAAAGAAAATGACACGTGAGATGGACAAAATCAAAAGACAGGAACGTAGAAAGTCAAAGCGTAATGGAAAGTAGGGGGAAACATTGTTGAAGATTGGTTCACATGTATCCATGAGCGGAAAACATATGCTTCTTGCAGCGAGTCAAGAAGCTGCCTCTTATGGTTCGAATACGTTTATGATTTATACTGGTGCACCGCAAAATACGCGCCGTAAAAAAATTGAAGATCTCAATATTGAAGCTGGACAAGCGCATATGAAAGAGCATGGTATGACAGATATCGTCGTACATGCACCGTATATTATTAATATTGGGAACACCGTCAATCCAGCGACGTTTGAGCTTGGTGTGGACTTCCTTCGCTCTGAGATTGAACGTACAGAAGCGCTAGGTGCGAGGCAGATTGTTCTCCACCCAGGTGCACATGTCGGAGCAGGACCAGAAGCAGGAATCCAAAAAATCATCGAAGGTTTAAACGAAGTCATCGTAAAAGGGCAAAAGGTTCAAATTGCACTTGAAACAATGGCTGGCAAAGGATCAGAGTGCGGAAGAAGCTTTGAAGAGCTTGCCCAAATTATCGACGGAGTGACACATAACGAAGCACTTTCTGTCTGCTTTGATACGTGTCACACACACGATGCTGGTTACCCGATTGTGACTGACTTTGATGGGGTGTTAGAAGAATTTGATCGAATCGTCGGTATTGACCGAATCAAGGTTCTTCATATTAATGACAGTAAAAACGTACAAGGCGCAAGAAAAGACCGACATGAAAATATCGGCTTTGGTGAAATTGGCTTCGATGCACTGAACAATATTGTGCATCATCCGCAGCTTCAAGATGTGCCCAAAATCTTAGAAACGCCTTATGTAGGTGAAGATAAAAAGAACAAAAAGCCACCTTACAAATTCGAAATTGCGATGCTAAAAGAAAAGCAATTTGACGAAGGCTTACTAGATAAAATTAAAGATCAGTAAAAAGCATACAACATCATGAGGTGCCGCTAAATGCGGCCCTTTTTTGCTTAACTTGTAAACTGATTAAACAGATCATTGACAGTCTGAGCTGTCTGTTTAGATGTAATCGCTTCTACTTGCTTAAGAAGCCGGCTACGCTCTGCATCATTAAAAATATTGACGTTTTTCCCATTCATGAGTTTGGCCACCTCAGCAGCTTGATTTGACGTTAAACTGACACCATACTGCTTCGCATACCTTAACAGATCATTTGCTGTGATCTGATTGAGCCGTTGCAGGACAATTTTTTGAATTAAAATCAATTCCATTCCTCCCCTCTGTAACAATGTATGGGCGAAAACGGAAAATGTGCAAAAAATTTTATTTTACCCTGTGAAATGATAAAATAGTAAAGTGAATAAAATGTTCATTGAAAATTTAAGATGTGTAGAGGGGAGACCGTATGGCAAATAGTAAACAGCATAGAAAGGAATCAGTGCCTCATTTTATATTTAGAATTTTCCTAATTCTAGTAGGAGCTACATGCGCAGCAGTCAGCATTGAATTATTTTTAGTGCCAAACAATATTATCGATGGAGGCATCATCGGCATTTCGCTTATTTTGGATTATCTCTTTACAGATAACCCATTCATCAATTTTGCGACGATTGTTGTCATTTTGAATATTCCATTTATGATATCAGGATACAAACATATTGGGAAAACCTTTCTGGTTTCCACAGTAATTGGGATTGTCAGCTTAGCCGTGATTGAATCTTCACTTCATCATGTAGAGGCATTTACAAATCAGCCGATCTTAGCCACTGTATTTGGCGGGCTATTACTTGGTTTTGGTGTTGGACTTGTCATTCGTAATGGAGGTTCAATGGATGGAACAGAGATCTTAGGCATTCTGCTAACGAAAAAAATTCCATTCTCCGTCGGTGAGTTTGTCATGATCGTCAATGTGTTCATTTTTATTTGGGCAGGCTTTGTCTTCGGACCAGAGCAGGCTATGTATTCTGTTATGACATATTATTTGGCAATGAAAACAATTGATGCTGTCATTCAAGGGCTTGATGAAACAAAAGCTGTCATTATCGTGTCAGATTATTATGATGAGATTTCAGATGCGATTCTTCATCGACTTGGCAGGGGAACGACAAAGCTGAGAGGGAAAGGCGGTTATACAGATGAAGAAAAAGATGTCATCTACGCCGTTGTCACAAGACTTGAAATCACAAAGCTAAAATCCATTGTATTTGAAATTGATAGTCAAGCATTTATTACGATTATGGATACGCATGAAACAAAAGGCGGTAAGTTCAAAACAGCCATTCATTAGCTTTTATTTTACTTTTTAATCTTTCTTTTATATAATGAAATGTATGTATGGACAGAGAAAATGGCAAAAGCCATTTTCTTTTTGTTGTATAAATCGTAATCATTCTTTTTATATTGATTAAAGGTGGAAAGATTCATGGCAAAGCCAATTATTGAAATGAAGGACATTTCGTACTCGTATGGACAGCGAAATGTCATAGATCACATTTATTTAACAGTAGAGGAAGGGAACTTTCTAGCACTTGTTGGACCGAATGGATCTGGTAAAACAACCTTATTAAAATGCCTGCTTGGGCTCATTAAACCACAGCAAGGTGAATTAAAACTATTTGGCACGCCTGCTTCAAAATTTAGAGACTGGGATCAAATTGGATTTGTTTCTCAAAAGGCGAATAGTTTTAATACAGGTTTCCCTGCTTCTGTTTACGAGGTCGTCGCAAGTGGATTGACGGCGAAAATAGGTTTATTCAAACGAATGAGCAAGCAGGACAAGTGGCAAGTTGAGGATGCCATTCGCTCAGTTGGGATACAAGATTTAAAGCACCAAAACATCGGGGAACTTTCAGGTGGTCAGCAGCAGCGTACCTTTATTGCCCGTGCGCTCGTCAGTCAGCCAAAGCTGCTTATTTTAGATGAACCAACGGTTGGGGTAGACCAGCGGACAGTTGAGGGCTTTTATCGGCTGCTCGAAACATTGAACAAAGAAAAAGGAATGTCTTTAATTCTCGTCACACACGACGTTGGCACCGTTTCTGATAAAGTCACCCATGTGGCTTGTTTAAATCAGACACTTCATTTCCACGGAGATGCAGCAACGTTTGATTCAATGGATGATCAGGCGTTATCTCAATTTTACGGACATGACATTCAAGTGATTCATCACGATCATCACCATCATGGGGGACATGAATAATGCTATTTCCATTTTTTCATTATGAATTTTTACAAAATGCGTTTATCGCAGGAATGCTGATCGGTTTTATTGCGCCCTTGCTTGGTGTATTTATCGTCGTGAGAAGGCTCTCGCTGATTGCAGATGCCCTCAGTCACGTATCACTTGCGGGTATTGCAGCAAGTTTATTCCTTGATAAAAAGTTTGGCCTTTTGACAGGGGTGAGCCCGCTGTACTTAGGGATGGCGTTTTCTGTTGCCGGTTCGTTATTTATTGAACGCCTGCGTTCCGTGTATAAGCATTATCAGGAACTTGCGATACCTATTATTTTATCAGGCGGTATCGGGATTTCCGTCATCTTCATTTCACTAGCGAATGGCTTTAATACAGATTTGTTTAGTTATTTGTTCGGAAGTGTCAGTGCGGTGTCGAGATTAGATCTTTGGATTGTTGTTGGGATCTCACTCGTTGTAGTGTTAGTTGTCGTGCTTTTATATAAAGAATTGTTTTTACTTTCTTTTGATGAAGAGCATGCAAAGGCTTCTGGTATTTCAGCGAAATGGATTCATTTTATTTTTATCTTAGTTGTTGCACTTGTCATTGCGGCATCGATGCGTATCGTAGGTACACTACTTGTCTCTGCGCTCATGACACTTCCTGTTGCGGCAAGTATCCGCATTGCCAAAGGGTTCAAACAGGCAATCTTCCTTTCGATCTTGTTCGGTGAATTGTCTGTATTGGCGGGATTGATCTTAAGCTATTATCTAGATTTAGCGCCAGGCGGAACCATTGTGATGCTGTCCATTTTGATTTTAATCGGATGTATTTTTATTGGAAAATTCAAAAGGGGGAATCATCATGAACGTACAAGAAGCGCTTGATTTATTAAAGGAAAAAGGCTACAAGTATACAAGCAAACGTGAAGACATGCTTCAACTGTTTTCTGATTCTGATAAATATTTGACTGCTAAAAATGTGCTGACGGCACTAAGTGAAGACTACCCGGGTCTTAGCTTTGATACGATTTATCGAAACCTGTCGCTATATGAAGACTTAGGTATATTAGAAACAACGGAATTGTCAGGGGAGAAGCTTTTTCGTTTTAAATGCTCTTTTTCTCATCACCACCATCATTTTATTTGTCTGACATGCGGTAAAACAAAGGAGATCGATGCCTGCCCTATGGACAAGTTAGACGCCGATCTAGAGGATTATCACATTAGCGGACATAAATTCGAAATATACGGAACGTGTCCTTCTTGCGAACCGAAGGAAGTTCACTCATAGACTCATAAAAAAGCCAGCCGCAGAGCTGGCTTTTTCTTTTGTCTTTTTGAAAACGTTTTACAAAGGGCGGCTGTTTCATTAAAATGAGAACAGAACAAGGTACTGAAGCAATTTGCGTCTTTTGGAGTAAAGGGAGGGGTCAAAAGTGGCTTATTATGTCGTGTTCGATGTAGGCGGGACGAGAACAAAACATGGATTAATGGATCAGGATGGGGAGATTGTCACGAGCGGTGACTATGAAACGAACTGCCGGCAGCTTGAACCGTTTTTAGAAGCGATGGCGGATGTGGTCAAGCAATATCAGAGAACGTCGGATGTTAGCGGAATCGCGATTAGTCTTCCAGGCTTTGTGGACAGTGAAACAGGTTATACAGAATTTGCAGGTGCCATCATCGCCTTAAATGGTCAAAATATAAAAACACTTTTAGAAGCGAAAACATTTCTTCGTGTTGAAGTCGAAAATGATGCGAACTGTGCAGCTCTTGCAGAAAAATATAGTGGCCATGCGAAAGAGTGTGACAGCTTTATTTGTATGACGCTTGGCACAGGTGTTGGCGGTGGTATTTTCGCTGGCGGTCAGCTTGTGCGAGGGGCTTCCTTTCGCGGCGGTGAATTTGGCATGATGCTGACAGAGACAGAAAATGGACAATTTACAACACTTAACAGCAGTGCTTCAACGGCTGGTTTAATTCGCAGCTATAAAGAAAAGCAAGGAATTCCGCAAAGTACTCAAATAGACGGTCAAGACATTTTTGAAAAGGCAAAGCATGATCCGTCCATTGAAAAGCTAGTGGATCAGTGGTACAAGCGAATCGCCATTGGCATTTACAATGTAGCAACTGTCCTTAATCCAGAGAAAATTCTCATTGGCGGCGGCGTAAGTGCAAGACAGGATTTGCTGTCAAACATTGAGAAACATTTACATACACTGCATGCGTGGAAGAACATTCAGGTGAAGCTGGAAACGTGCTACTACTTGAATCAGGCAGGCATGAAGGGAGCACTGTACCATTTTCTCATGAAAGAAGGTCAGCTTGTTCCATCCAAAAAGCCGATACATTAAGCGTATCGGTTTCAGCATGTAGACAAACCCTCGCACTCGCCCGCAGTCCTGCGCTCTGGTGCTCACGAATGTCAAATTCGCTCCGCAAAAGTAGCCGTCCTTCCTAGACTTTAAAGGTTTTCTATCACGCTGAAAAGAAGACAAAGGGCTAAAATAATGATCATTTTAGCCCTTTGTCAATAATCTGAGCCGATACATTTGAGTATCGGCTTTTCTACATTAATAAGCAGTTTCCAAACGCTGCTCGTATTGTTTGATCCATTGAGATGCTTCCTGCCAGTTGTTGACGCGTATAATCCTGTCGTCAATGGGCATTTGATTATATGGGGAGTTAAAAAGAATAACCGGGATGTCAGCCTCTTTTGCAATCATTGTGGCATTCCCATGATGATCCTCGAAGAACACATCAATCTTGTGCTTTTGAACAGCTTCGAGCTTATGATGACCGCCAACCAGCTCAATGTCATCATAGTGCACGTGATGTTTGTGAAACCACTCGTAGGTGATATCCGCATGATGCTGCCTTCTCGCTGTAATATAGATTAGCCTGTGTTGATGTTTCATTTGATCAAGAATCTCTTTTGCGTCCTTAGCAGGCTTTGCCTGTTTATATATAATAGGCTCATGCTGATTCATCCAGCCCCAAAACTCTTCTTGAGAAATATTTAAAAGCTTCGTCAAATCATATTCTGTCATATCATCTAGTGTCATGGCACGTTGGAACGACTCATTTAAATAGGGAACAAAGGTGTCCTGCGCCGTCACTGTGCCATCTATATCAATTCCTAAACGTAACATGCCCACACTCCTCATTTTTATACTCTTAAAGTGTAACATAATCAATTCACAATTCCAGCAAGTTTTAGCAAACATGAAACAGACATTTTTGCTCATACTAAAAAAGCTCCTTTCTATTAACCAAAAGGGGGAATTGATCATGGAAAGAGACGAAGATTTCAGAAGAAATGATCGTGAAATCGACACACACTTTAGTAATGATGATGGCTATCTAGAGGAAACAGCTGCTGAAATTGCAGAGCCATATCAGGCTTCAAGAGATCGAGTAGACAGACGAGAACGTGACCAAGTAGGTGACGATTCAGGCAGTAAGGGGATAGGCTATACAGCACTCGCGATTGCGATTATCTCGTTATTTGTCTTGCCGGTGCTATTAGGAGTAGCGGCAATCGTCGTTGGTTATATTGCAAGAAGAAAAGGAGCACATGCGCTTGGCGCATGGTCAATCGGGATCGGAATTGTTTCCGTCATCCTTGGCATATTTATCACCCCGTTCTTTTAACAAGAACAGAAAAACGCCTGACAGTGACGTCAGGCGTTTTTTGTTATGCGTTGGCTTTTGCTTTTTCAGCTTCCATTTTTGCATAATGCTCTTCAGCAATTTTATCGATTTCTTTTTTCAGTTCTTCGACCATTGTTTCTTCTGGCACTTTACGAACAATTTCACCTTTGCGGAACAATAGGCCTTCGCCTCTAGCTCCGGCAATTCCGATATCAGCTTCACGCGCTTCACCTGGACCGTTTACAGCACAGCCAAGAACAGCTACTTTAATCGGTGCTTTAATCGTGGAGATATATTCTTCGACTTCATTTGCAATGCTAATGAGGTCAATTTCAATTCGTCCACAAGTTGGGCAAGAGATCAGTGTGGCTGCATTTGCTGCAAGACCAAATGATTTCAACAGTTCACGTGCTACTTTTACTTCCTCAACTGGATCAGCACTTAATGAAATGCGGAGTGTATTCCCAATCCCCATATTCAAGATAGCGCCGAGACCAGCTGCACTTTTAACCGTACCTGCAAATAATGTACCTGATTCTGTAATTCCAAGGTGAAGAGGGTAGTCAAATGCTTTTGCTGCTTTTTCGTACGCTTCAATAGCTAGGTTTACATCAGATGCTTTCATGCTGACGATGATATCATGAAAATCTAGATCTTCTAGAATTTTAATGTGGTGCAGTGCACTTTCGACCATACCATCTGCTGTTGGGTAGCCGTATTTATCAAGAATTTTTTTCTCTAATGAACCAGCGTTTACCCCAATACGGATTGGAATGCCTTTTTCTTTTGCTGCTTTTACAACCGCTTCGACTTTTTCTCGTCTTCCGATGTTTCCTGGGTTGATTCGAATTTTGTCTGCACCTGCTTCAATCGCTTTCAGTGCAAGCTTGTAGTCAAAATGAATATCGACAACAAGCGGGATGTTGATTTGTTTTTTTATGTCTGCAATCGCATTTGCTGCACGCTCGTCTGGGCATGCGACACGCACGATTTGACAGCCTGCTTCTTCAAGACGCTTAATTTCAGCTACTGTCGCTTCGACATCATGTGTTTTGGTTGTTGCCATACTTTGAATGACAACCTCATTATTTCCACCTATAGTTAAAGGTCCCACTTTGACGGGACGCGTTTTAGTACGATGTGTGACTTCACTCACTTGTCAATCGCTCCTTAGTGTACAAGCAATCATTTGCCATGTACGTCTTGTTTTACAGTTCATATTGTAACAGTCTCTCTGTATGAATGACAAGGAATTAACGTTTTATCTCTTATATACCGGAAACTTATATGTGCTGCCTGCCCGAATTTCGTTTGCTTTGACGCCTTGATTCAGCTCTTCAAAATCCTCAATGACTTCATCAAGTGGCTTGCTTGTATGGACGATAGAGACGACAGTTTCACCTTGTTTCACTGTGACCTTCTTATATGCTTTTTTCTCAGGTGTTTGAAAGGCATTTGCAGGGACAGCTGGACCTTCTTCAACGGGAATGGTGCCATTTTTTAAATCAAAAAAGATAATAAAGAGGACAAACAAACTGATTAGCAAAAAAATAATACGCCGCATTTCACTCACCGCTTTTAAGAGTTTACTTCAGTCTATGCATGTCCCGAAATGATAGAACCAACATGAGGAGAAAAGCTGGAAAGGGAGGTTCTAGTTAGTTCTAGTGAGTCTTGTATTGAATTTACGCTCGGTGGTGCTTTTTCAAGCTTCTATCACGATTATGATAAAATAAAAGCAGGGGGGAGAGTTTATGAAGAAAATAAGTCAGCATATATATGTGAGAACGCTAACAGAAAATGATGCACAATCACTACTCGCACTTGAACTTGAGAATCGCTCATATTTTCAGCAATTTACACCTTTGGTCAAAGATGATTTTTTCACGATATCTCGTCAAATTGAACGAATTCAGCGCAGTGTGGAAAGATGCGCACGGGATGAAGCCTACATGCACGGTATTTTCTTAAATGAAACAGATGCCTTAATTGGGACAATCTCATTAAGTTCTGTCGTAAGAGGTCCGGTAGAAGGAGCTTGGCTAGGGTATGTACTTGATGAAAAGCATGGCGGGAAAGGGTATATGACAGAGGCCATTCGTTTAATCATCGATTATGCCTTTGATGAGCTGCACCTGCATCGTATTGAAGCTGGAGTAAAGCCGAGTAATATAGGCTCCATTCGTGTGCTTGAAAAGACAGGTTTTGAAAATGAGGGACTCAATCGTAAAAAAGTGAAGATTAATGGCGTGTGGGAAGATCATTATTTGTTTGCGATCATTCATCCGGATGAATCATAGAGCACGCACATACATAAAAAGCTCCTCCAAGTTGGGGGAGCTTTCATATACTAAATTAATTTTTGACAAGTGGTTTATGTTTAGCGTGTATTTCCTTTACGACAAGGTATAAGAAGATAAAGTTAATGACCCAATTTAATAAAAATGAATTCGCAACAGGCGTGTTTAATGCACTCATGATGGCGAAAAAGACTGTTGTTAATGTGAGTGAGTAAGCAGAGAGCTTCCATAGCATTTGGAAGGACAGCTCTTTTTGCTGCATGCGTTTAATAAATGTACCAAGCATCGCAAGGAAAGTTGCGCTAATGAACATGAGAGCCGCAGTTGATAGATATAGCAGCACACAGATGACTGGGATAATAATCGCTTGATTCTGATTTGTAACGCGGGCGAGTTCGTCTTTTGTCAGCGTCCCACCAAGCAGCTGATACGGGATATCTGTCATTTGACCATCAATGGCAATCACAGCTTTTTCTTTTAATAATGCGATGGCTGTTTGCTTTGATTCAAGCTCACTTGCTTTTATTTTTTCAGCAGGATCAAAAATGATCGTAATGCCGTTTTCTTCTTTTTCTATCGGTTCACTTTGATCCGCTTGAAGCTTTCCTTTTTCGATTGAGAAATCAGGTAAATCTTTTTTGATCACATGCTGAAATCCTGACATCGCATTCGAGATCTCTTGACTCATATGATAACCCTGAGGAACTGCTGCGATGATCGAAAGGATAAAAATGAATAAAATCGCTTTGCCAATCCCTGTAAACCGTGCTTTAGCAATATCTTTTGGTGAATAAATGCCTTTTAACAATAGTTTAAATACGTTCAATCAATTCACTTCCTACATTCTTTTCTATTTCTCATATTGTATCAATGTCTATCTAACAAGTACAAGTATGGCCTTCATTGCTGGTTAAGATAGTGTGAATGAGGCATAATGTATACAGCAAATAAAAAGGAGGCGGCTGTGACTTGGACGTGCTGTATTGGATTCTGATCATTTGTGCATTTATCATTGCATTTGTTGGACTTGTTTATCCTATTATCCCTAGCGTGGTTTTTATGGTTCTCGGATTTATTCTATATGGTTTCTTTTTCAGCTTCGAGCCGCTGACACTGACGTTTTGGCTCATTCAAGCCGTATTTACCGCAGTATTATTTGCGGCAGATTATGTCTCAAACCTGATTGGGGTCAAGCGTTTTGGCGGCAGCCGTGCAGCTATTTGGGGAAGCACCATTGGGTTATTAGTCGGTCCTTTTGTGATTCCGATTGCAGGAATTATCATTGGTCCATTTATCGGAAGTGTTATAGCAGAGCTCCTTGTTCATCAAAAAGATGTGAAGACAAGTGTGAAAGTAGGATTAGGCTCGTTAATCGGATTCATATCAGGTGTATTTGCCAAAGGATTGATTCAAGCGCTGATGCTGGGCATCTTTTTATTTTATGTCCTTCGATAAATAGAAAAAGGGCGTTTAAAACTTTTTCTAAAGGGCTAAATACAAAATAAACACTGAAATGTTTCAGATCATGAGCAATAACATTGAAACAAGCCAATTCTTTTGATACTCTTTGAGTAGGGTGAATTGCTTGCTTACGACCTAAGGAAGCATTTCAGTACATACATTTCTAAGGAGGAATTTAACCATGGCTTTTAAACTTCCAGAATTACCATATGCTTACGATGCATTAGAACCACATATCGACAAGGAAACAATGACGATTCACCACACAAAACATCACAACACATACGTAACAAACTTAAACAAAGCAATCGAGGGTGTATCAGCTCTTGAAGATCAATCAATCGAAGAGCTAGTGGCTAACCTAAACTCTGTACCAGAAAACATCCGTACAGCTGTACGTAACAATGGCGGAGGACATGCTAACCACTCATTATTCTGGACGCTTCTTTCACCAAACGGTGGCGGCGCACCAACTGGTGAACTTGCAGATGCAATCGAAAAAGAATTAGGCGGATTTGAAAAATTCAAATCTGATTTCGCTGCAGCAGCTGCAGGACGCTTTGGTTCTGGTTGGGCATGGCTTGTTGTGAACAATGGCAAACTTGAAATCACAAGCACGCCAAACCAAGATTCTCCTTTAACTGAAGGAAAAACACCAATTCTAGGACTTGACGTTTGGGAGCATGCTTACTACCTAAACTACCAAAACCGTCGTCCTGATTACATTTCAGCTTTCTGGAATGTTGTGAACTGGGATGAAGTGGCTCGCCTTTACAGCGAAGCTAAATAAATTATTTGATTTGAAAAGACCTGCTCTTTAGAGAAGCAGGTCTTTTTATATTTTCCCTCCTTTTTTTACATATCTGCCTTTTGATGAGACAGACTATTGTGTAGAAAAGGAGAATGAAATATATGAGCAGATTAAAGAAAATGTTCGGGGACATGGATGTTACAAGAGATTTAATGCTCCTCCTCACGATTGGCGGATTATATGCACTTGCCATTGCGCTATCAAATACGTTTGTAAACGTGTATTTATGGAAACAGTCGGGGAAATTCACGGATCTTGCGATTTACAATCTGGCTATTGTTGTGCTTCAGCCCATTACATTTTTATTCGCAGGCCGGCTCGCTAAAAAAATAGACCGGGCGTTTGTCCTTCGTTTCGGCGTGATCTTCTTAGCCGCTTTTTACTTAATTGTCTTAATAGCAGGAGAGCACGCGGCCGCGCGGCTTGTTTTATTAGGGAGTGTCCTTGGGATCGGCTATGGTTTTTACTGGCTTGCTTTTAACGTACTTACCTTTGAGATCACCGAGCCTGAAACAAGAGATTTCTTTAATGGATTTCTAGGAGTCCTCACCTCTACAGCTGGCATGATCGGTCCACTGATCGCGGGTATTGTCATTTCTCAATTAACAGATGATACGGGCTATACAGTGATTTTTACTTTATCGCTAATTTTGTTTTCATTAGCGGTTGTGATGAGTTTTTTCCTTAAGAGAAGGCAGTCAAAAGGAAAATTTATCATCAAGCAAATATGGAAAGAACGCCATGCCGACGAGAATTGGCGTAAGATTACAACAGCTCACTTTTTTCAAGGGCTTCGTGAAGGGGTCTTTGTCTTCTTAATCAGTGTCTTTGTGTTTATCGCAACAAACAGTGAACTTGCTCTTGGGACATTTGGTTTGGTGAACTCAGGTGTTGCCTTTTTCGCTTATTTCTTCGCTACGCGTTTGATTAAGAAAAAATGGCGTAAGAAAGCCATTATGCTTGGCGGGCTGATTTTATACGGTGCCTTGTTCTTAATCGTCTTTCACTTGTCCTATGTATCACTTCTCATGTATGCGGTAGCCATCGCGATAGGATATCCGCTTCTGCTTGTTCCATATGTATCCTTAACATACGATGTCATCGGTCATGCAAGGTATGCAAGGAAAGCCCGAATTGAATATATTGTGGTCAGAGAGCTGTTTTTAAATGCTGGCCGTATTTGTTCCATTGTGTTGTTTCTTCTGTCTGTCACTTTACTTGGTGATGAGCTCGGGATACCTGCATCTCTTGTTGTGCTTGGAGCGGGACATACCCTCATTTATTTCTTTGTAAAAGATATTCATTTGAAAGAAAAAACTGCTGATATGAAAGAGGCAGACGGTCAAAAGCCAGTTTCTCAGACGAACCTTATTAAGGGAGAAAGGTAAAATTTCTTACCAATGGAACATCAAATTTCTAGATAAATAATAGAAAAACCGCTAAAATGATGATGGCACCTTTTATACACAAAAAGGGGTGCCATTTCTTTCTTGATAGAAAAGGTGATGTGATGAGAAACAAGAAAAACAAAAAAGACGCGAAGGAAGGGCGCAAAACACTTCCAATCCGGCTGAATTTACTATTTTTAGCTGCGTTTATTATTTTTACAGGTGTTGTTGTAAGACTCGGATTTGTACAAATTGTCAATGGAGAAGATTATAAAAAGCAGGCAGAAAAACAAGAGGATGTAAATGTCAGCTCAGCTGCTCCGCGCGGGAAAATTTACGATCGAAACTATAATACGATTGTCAGCAATAAAGCGCTAAATGCCATTACATATACGAGAACCTCGACGACTTCACAAGAAGAGCGGCTCAAAGTGGCTACAAAATTAGCGGATATGATTCATGTGAGTACGAAAAAAATCACAGATCGTGACAAAAAAGATTTCTGGATCTTAACGCATCCGAACGAAGCGAAAAAGCTTGTTCAAAAGGAATCGGAATTAAAGGGTGACGATAAGATCGCTGATGATAAATTATATGAGCTTCAGCTGAAACGCATCACGGACAAGGAATTAAATCAACTGACGAAAAAAGACTTACAAGTGCTTGCGATTAAAAGACAAATGGATGCAGGCTATGCACTTACGCCTCAATTCATTAAAAATGATGATGTGAAGCCAAGCGAAATTGCTTACGTCTCTGAGCATTTGGACGAGCTGCCAGGTGTGGATGTGACAACAGACTGGTCACGCAGCTATCCTTATAAAGGACTGCTTCGCAGTATGCTCGGCAGTGTGTCCTCAAGTGATGAAGGACTTCCGCAGTCACTTCTTGAACATTATTTATCGCTCGGCTACAGCCGAAATGACCGTGTAGGAAAAAGCTATCTAGAATATCAATATGAAGATGTCCTGCAAGGCCAAAAGGAAAAAGAGCAGAGTACAACTGATAAAGAGGGCAATGTGACAAGCTCTAAAGTGCTAACAGAAGGAAAGAGCGGGAAAGACCTTGTGCTCACCATTGATATTCAGCTGCAAAAAGCGGTTGAAAAAATCATTGAAAAGAACTTGAGAAGTGCGAAACAAAGAGGCGGGACAGAGCTTCTTGATCGTGCGTTTGTTGTCATGATGGACCCGAGAAATGGAGAAGTTCTCTCCGTTTCGGGGAAACAGATTTCAAACAAAAACGGAAAATACAAATTTGATGACTATGCATTAGGAACAATGACATCATCCTATGCGATGGGCTCAGCCGTAAAAGGGGCCACTGTACTGACAGGCTATAAAACAGGCGTGATTCACATTGGAAGTACCCAGTACGATGAACCGCTATATATCGCGCAGTCACCGCCTAAGAAATCCTATCAAAATATGGGACTCATTAATGATTTAACGGCACTCGAGCGTTCATCTAACGTGTATATGTTTAAAACAGCGATTGCCGTTGGAAAAGGGGAGTATCGTAAGAACCAGCCGCTCCCAATCGATCCGAAAGCTTTTGATACATTCCGTTATAATTTTAGTAAATTTGGTCTTGGTGTCAAAACAGGGATTGACCTGCCAAACGAAGCGACAGGCTACCGGGGAACGTCTACACAATCTGGTCTCCTGCTTGACTATGCAATTGGACAGTATGATACGTTTACACCGCTGCAAATGGCGCAATACGTTTCAACGGTTGCAAATGGCGGATATCGTTTACGGCCGCAGCTTGTGAAAGAAGTGAGAGAGCCAGATCCGCAGCGCGGCATTGGTGCTGTAACAGAATCCGTCAAACCAGACGTATTGAATAAACTAGACATGACAAGTGATGAGATCAAGCGTGTTCAGCAAGGGTTCAAGCTTGTCATGCAGAACCCAAGAGGGACAGCCTACTCGAACTTTGGCAACAAAAAGTATAACCCAGCTGGCAAAACAGGAACCGCTCAATCATTCTATGACGGCCCAATTAAAAGCAAACGCGGCACACCAACATACAACACAACACTTGTTGCGTATGCGCCTGCTGATAATCCAGAAGTGGCCATTTCCGTCGTTGTACCATGGGTGTATCAAGACTACAATCAGCGCTATCCAATTACAAATGATATCGGTGAACAAGTACTAGACAAGTACTTTGAGCTGAAATCAAAACAGGAAAGCAATGATACTCAAGCGAAGAACAAAAATAAAATTGAAAATGAAGCAGAAACAAATGACTAGACCTTTTCTAGGTAAAAACGCTCACTTTTTGTGGGCGTTTTTTTACGTTTTCTTCAAAATTTTCGAGATAAATTGACAAAATACATAAAAAACATCGCAAGATCTCTACAAAACTTCGACATTTACAAAACCTTAACATTCCATTTAAACGAAATTAATAAAGAACCTTTAATGTATTACTCGTAGGACAAATTATTCAGGGGGTATTCTTGAAATGAAAAAGAACAAATTATGGCTGCTTACTTTCCTTACTATCGCATTGTTAGCATTCGTCACAGCATGCGGAAACAGCAGCTCAAGCGGAGATTCAAAAGACAGTAAAGGAAATGCTTCAAACAAAGATGAGGCATCAGGTTCCATTACCATCTCAGGATCATCTGCGATGCAGCCTTTAGTTCTTGCGGCAGCAGAAAAATTCATGGATAAACATCCAAAAGCCGATATTCAAGTACAAGCCGGCGGTTCAGGAACAGGACTTTCTCAAGTGTCAGAAGGATCTGTACAAATTGGTAACTCAGATGTATTCGCAGAAGAGAAAGACGGAATCGACGCAAAAGCTTTAACAGACCACAAAGTAGCAGTTGTTGGAATGGCCGCAGCTGTAAACCCTGAAGTGGGTGTCAAAGACATCACAAAGGACGAATTGAAAAAAATCTTCACTGGTAAAATCAAAAACTGGAAAGAGCTTGGCGGGAAAGACCAAAAAATCACTCTTGTGAACAGACCTGACTCTTCAGGAACTCGTGCAACATTTGTGAAATATGCACTTGATGGTGCAACACCTGCAGAAGGAATCACAGAAGATTCTTCAAACACAGTGAAAAAACTGATTGCAGAAACACCAGGTGCGATTGGATACCTTGCATTCTCTTATTTAACAGATGACAAAATTACACCGCTTAGCATTGATGGTGTGAAACCGGAAGAAAGCAATGTAGAAAGCGGTAAATATACAATTTGGGCATACGAGCATTCTTATACAAAAGGTGAGCCAGATGGTCTAGCAAAACAATTCTTAGATTACCTTATGAGTGATGAAGTACAAAAAGAAATCGTCAAAGACCAAGGCTACATCTCAGTTTCTAATATGAAAGTAGAAAGAGACGCAACAGGCAAACAAACAGATAAGTAAGAGGTCTTGAATTGCTGATGAAGGAAAAGTGGAGCTTTTCACTTTTCCTTTTATGACATTCATAGGAGTGTAGAAAAAGATGAAGCAGATAGAACATACAGAAGCGAGCGATCGACTGATCAGCTCGAAGAAAAATAGGCAAATGGATGAAGTAAGAGGAAGTATTTTGGTGAGATTCTGCGCATTCTTAATGATTGCTGTATCAATCGCCATTACCATCTTCCTTGGCATTAAGGGTTTACAATCTTTCATTGTAAATGGTGTAAGCCCAATTGAGTTCTTAACCAGTATCAATTGGAACCCAACAGCAGAAAACCCGCAGTACGGCGCATTTCCTTTTATCTTCGGATCAATCGCCGTCACGCTCCTATCGGCACTCATTGCAGCGCCGCTAGGCATCGCAGGCGCAATCTTTATGACAGAAATTGCACCTGCTTGGGGACGTAAAATCCTCCAGCCAGTCATTGAATTGCTTGTAGGGATTCCATCCGTTGTTTACGGATTCATAGGTCTTACAGTATTGGTGCCGTTTATCGGACACTTCAAGTCAAGCGGCTCAGGGCATAGCGTGCTAGCAGGAACGATTGTCCTGTCTATTATGATCCTGCCAACCGTTACATCCATTGCGACTGATGCAATGGGTTCACTACCAAAAAGTTTACGTGAGGGATCGTACGCATTAGGCGCAACAAGATGGCAAACGATTAGACGTGTGCTTGTGCCAGCAGCACTGCCAACATTAATGACAGCGGTCGTTCTTGGCATGGCTAGAGCATTTGGAGAAGCCCTTGCTGTACAGATGGTCATTGGAAACACGCGTAATTTACCAGAGAGCATTATGGATACAGCTGGTACATTAACAACCATTATTACGTTAAACATGGGTCACACAACGTATGGAAGTGTTGAGAACAATACACTTTGGTCAATGGGACTTGTCCTTCTAGTTGTATCATTTATGTTCATACTCATTATCAGATACTTGTCGTCTAGGAGGAAGATTTAATGAATAGCAAAATGACCGATCGTTTTGCCACATTTATATTTGGATTATGTGCTGCCATTATTACGGCGATTCTCGTTGGTTTGTTTTCTTATATCATTTTCAACGGTGCAAAAGAATTAAATTTCGACTTTTTGACAACCCGCTCAAGTGCGATTGGCTCTGGCGGCGGCATCAGGGATCAGCTGTTTAACTCGTTTTATATTTTGTTTATTACGATGCTGATTACAGTACCGCTTGGTGTCGGCGGCGGAGTGTATATGGCAGAGTACGCACCTCAAAACAAAGTCACAGATTTTATTCGTACATGTATTGAAGTGCTGTCTTCACTTCCGTCTATCGTCATTGGTATGTTTGGTTTACTCATGTTTGTGAATTTAACAGGCTGGGGCTATACGATCATTGGAGGAGCTCTTGCGCTCACTGTGTTTAACTTGCCGGTGATGGTCAGGGTGACAGAAGATGCGCTGCGCTCTGTACCGAAGGATCAAAAGGAAGCATCACTAGCGCTTGGTGTAACGAAGTGGCACACAGTCAAAACGGTCCTTATTCCAGGTGCGCTTCCGTCTATTATCACTGGTGCGATTTTAGCATCAGGAAGAGTCTTTGGTGAGGCGGCTGCTCTTCTTTTTACAGCAGGTCTCTCCACACCGCGCCTTGATTTCACAAACTGGAGTCCTTTTTCTGATACGTCACCGCTGAATGTGTTTAGACCGGCAGAAACATTAGCCGTTCATATATGGAACGTCAATACACAAGGAATCATTCCAGATGCAGAAGCCATTGCAAATGGTGCATCAGCTGTACTTGTGCTTTCAGTCTTATTGTTCAATTTAGCAGCTAGATGGCTTGGTTCATTTATTCATAAAAAGCTTACGTCAAAATAATGTGAGAGAGGTGTGAAGGGGATATGGTTCAAATGCTAGCAGAAAAAAAAGAGATTGCAGCGAAAAAGGCTCCACTTCAAGCGGAACAGATTTTACAGGTGCAGGATTTAAGCATTTATTATGGTGAAAAAAGAGCGGTCAATCACATTTCATTCGAGATTGAGAAGAATGCGATCACCGCATTAATCGGTCCATCCGGCTGCGGGAAGTCTACCTTTTTACGCAGTATTAACCGTATGAACGACTTAATTCCAGGTGCGAGAAGTGAAGGGGCGATCATGTACGAAGGATTAAATATTTTGGATGACCGTATTAATGTGGTGAATTTAAGAAGAGAAATCGGCATGGTCTTCCAAAAACCAAATCCATTTCCTAAATCGATCTACAATAACATCACCCATGCGTTAAAGTATGCTGGGGAAAAAAGAAAATCTGTGCTTGATGATGCGGTTGAGGAAAGCTTAACAAAGGCGGCTCTATGGGATGAGGTCAAAGATCGTCTGCACCGATCTGCTTTGTCATTGTCAGGCGGTCAGCAGCAGCGCCTTTGTATTGCACGTACACTTGCGATGAAACCTAGTGTCTTGTTATTAGATGAACCGGCTTCTGCCCTAGACCCCATCTCAAATGCGAAAATTGAAGAGCTATTAGGCGAATTAAAAAATGATTATTCAATCGTCATTGTGACACACAACATGCAGCAAGCGCTCCGTGTATCAGATCGTACAGCCTTTTTCTTAAACGGAGATCTAGTAGAATATGATGCTACAGAACGTATCTTTACACGTCCTGCGCAGCAAAAAACAGAAGACTATATCAATGGTCGATTTGGATAAGGCGGGTGGATTTGATGAATGCAGTAGCAACTAAAGCAGCAAAAAAAGAAGTGTTTCGTGTGAATGATATGAATCTTTGGTATGGACAGCATCATGCATTGAAGCATATTGACTTAGCGATTAGAGAGCATGAAGTCACAGCGATTATCGGCCCGTCCGGCTGCGGGAAGTCAACGTTTATTAAAACGTTAAATCTTATGGTCAAAACAGTGCCAGGTGTGAAAATCACCGGGGATATGATGTATAAAGATGACAACATTTTAAAAGGCCGTGTTGATTTAGTGGAGCTGCGTAAAAATGTCGGCATGGTGTTTCAAAAAGGGAATCCATTCCCTCAGTCTATCTTTGATAATGTCGTTTACGGACCAAGAATTCACGGAGTTAAGAGCAAGCAGCAATTGAAAGAAATCGCGGAAAAAGCGCTTCGAGATGTTGCCCTATGGGATGAAGTGAAAGATCGATTAAGTGCTCCCGCTCTAGGCCTTTCTGGCGGTCAGCAGCAGCGTCTTTGTATCGCAAGAGCCATTGCTACAAGCCCAGACATCTTATTAATGGATGAACCAACATCAGCGCTTGATCCTGTCTCAACATTAAAGATTGAAGAATTGATTATGAAATTGAAAGAGAAATATACGATTGCCATTGTGACGCATAACATGCAACAAGCGGCTCGGGTATCAGACCGAACGGCCTTCTTCTTAATGGGGGAGCTTGTTGAGGTCAATGATACGAATGTGATGTTTTCTGAGCCAAACGATCAAAGAACGAATGATTATATATCTGGTCGATTTGGATAAGAAAAACCCCCTGAAGGTCAGTGCCGTCAGGGGGGGGTTGTTGTTATTTTGTTAAGGCTTTGACTATCTGTTTGAACGTCATTCCTGTTTTTAAATTGAACTTGCCTGCACGAATTTCTTTATGGTAGCCGGCGTCAATTACGTAATCATTAAAGTCTTTAGACGAGTTGATGATGCCGTCCTTTTCAAGCATGTCTGAAACATCACTTGTACTCATACCGTTTTTAATCACAAATTTGATCGATTTGCCTTTAGGCTTGTCCTCTTTTTGTTGATCACTCTTAGAATCTCCGTCTTCATTTGCCTTCAGCGCTTTTTCCTTATAGTCAAGAAGCTGCTGGTACGTTTCGCGGCTGACAGTGACTTCTTTTTTGGAGTCTAAATAGTTTTTCACGTCAGTGTCTGTTACTTTCTGTGCGAGGGTTTCTTTTGTTGTTGTATCAGCTGCTGCCTCGTCTTTCCCAGTGAGGAAAAAGACAATCGCAAGAACCCCAGTTGCAAGAATCATACCTGCTGCAAACGTTTGGATGCTTTTTTTCGTCATACAAGCACCCTCTCGTTGTCTTTAATGATCATGTTGACATCTTCTACAGATACATGCTCAGCGCGCGCAATGGCCTCAGGAGACATGCCATTTTGATGTTTTGAAATGATCTGTCTTGCGATGGATGGATCAATTTCTGAATGCTTGCGAACGACGATGTTTGTTTCAAGTAATTCTTCTTCAAGCACTTTCATTTTCTTTTTCAGTTTATAGATTTCTTGCATTGCAGATAGTTGAAGTGTTTCAAGTTCCTGCTCGACTTCTTTAATCGGCTCTCTTTGAAAATATGAGAATGCGATCAGTACAATACTGACAACAAGCAATCCGATAATTGCAATTTCCATGTTTCATCACCTTTTATTCATATTTTAATGCTGAAAGCCATAAAAGGCTTCCAAGATTGTTTCAGACAGTTTTCGACCCTTCTTTTTTATACCATAAAAAAGCTAGTTTCAAAAGGAATTGCTGAAGAAAATCACCTTTTTTTCATCTTTTTTCTTTTTATATGTAAAACGGGTATGAAAACCTTGCTTCGCTGTCAAAATAAATGAAAGCGGCGGGGAGAAGAGGAGTCTCATGTATACAGTACGACAAAGAATAAGGTTTTATAGGGGAGCAGACGATTTTTCATGACATAAGCATGCGATATGTAAGTGAATGCACTCAAATTGAAATTGGTGAAAAAACATTCTAGCATTCCTAAGCTAGAAGTGGTATTATAGTTAGGTCTGAATGTGAATTGATTTTAGTTTGGAGGGAAAAATATGCGCGTAAATATTACTCTAGCTTGCACTGAATGCGGTGAGCGTAACTATATTACTAAAAAGAATAAGCGAAACAATCCAGATCGCGTTGAATTCAAAAAGTATTGCTCACGTGATAAAAAACAAACTGTACATCGTGAAACAAAGTAAGCAGCAGGGAATTTTCCTGCTGTTTTTTTATGATGGGAGATGATCTGTATGAAAAAGGAGCTTCGCCTTCAAACATTAGCCAAGCTTGATCAGATAAGCGCTGAAGAATTTGAGCGCAGTACGGCTTTACTCCATGAGCACTTATTGCAGCTGCCAGCATGGAAACAGGCGAAAACGATCGCTTTGACGATGTCTAGAGGAAAAGAGATACCGACAATGCCTCTAATTGAAAAAGCGTGGGAAGAAGGAAAAACAGTATGTATCCCTACCTGTTTTCCGAAAACAAAAGAGATGATGTTTTATGAATATACACCCGAAACAAAGATGACATCCAGCTACTTTGGGCTATTGGAACCAGACCCTCAAGTATCAACAGCTGTACATAAAGAAACCATTGATTTAATCATTGTGCCTGGGGTATGCTTCGATCAAAAAGGCTACCGGATTGGATTTGGGGGCGGCTATTATGACCGCTACTTAGCTGACTATCACGGGGTAACCATTGCACTTTGTCTGTCTTTACAGCAAATCAGGCAAGTGCCGTCTGAAGCATACGACATACCGGTGTCTATGATTGTCAGTGAAAAAGGCACGTTATATCAAAAGTAAAAGTCCGCTGATTGTCCAAAGAACGGGCTTTTTGTTGTTTCATAAGGTCATGGCATTTTAGCTGATAGGAGGTCCGTTTTGAAAAAATTTCGTGGAAAGAAAAGATACTTCCGCAATATGTGGGAGGAAGTGAATACTTGCGACCTAAAACTCGATCAGGATTCATGGTTTTATTTTTGGCATACGCACCTTGATTTTTTTGGGGTCGGGGAAAATAGCTTAAAAATAAGAAGAGAGCATATCAAAGCCCATATCGCTTTATATCATAGGCTGTTAAAACAGCTTGAAGGCTTTGAAAAGCCATACCAAACATGGATTAGTATTCACGAACATGCCCCTGGTTTAGACGCTGTATATGTTCATACACCAAATCCATACGACAGTTACTTCCCTCACAAGATGGAAGAGGTAGAGCGGAATTATAAGCTGCCTCATACGTTCAAGGATTTAATCGACCTTCATCAATTTGACGTTTTTTATGATCAACCAGAGTGTGAAGAGGTCTATTATATTCAATCAAAAGAACAAGGGATTAGATTGTAAAAGCAGAAAGCATTGTAAGCGATAAAAATGATGGTTCATGCATAAACACATCCTATTTAAGCCACGATACGAACATAGGAGGGAATATGATGAATAAAATGATTTGGAGCATTGTGTTCACATTGTTTGCATTCGTTCTCGTGCAAAATCGTTATCGGCTGATGAATTTGATCTTAGGTCAAAATCAAGTGCGTCACTTTTTTATTAAGTGGCTGATGAAAGTCCCGTATTTTCGGACGAAATTTATTCGCCAAGCATTCTAATCCCGCAGACGTCGGGATTTTTTTGTTCAGAAATGCGGATCAGAACAATTCTTGTTATAATAATGTAAAAAATGGAGCGCGAATGAATGAATGTCATAGATAGTTTATTTTGGCGAGTTGTTGATGAATTAAGACAAAAAGGGTACGAGATGATTCAAAGTCCGTATCCAGAAGATGAAATATTTTTTGAAGCACCACGAAACTCAGGGTATGATCTCATCCGTCTAAATAGAAAAGATGTCAATTTTAAACAGGAGATCGTTCGAGAAATTGAAGAGCAGACGTATCGGATGGATCAGCTGAGAGAGGCCATGCGTAAACGTTCTCTTCATCTCTTACAGCTCCAATTTACAGCTGACTACCCTGTAGATGATTGGGAGGACCTAAACGGTCAACAGCAAAAAAAGCAAAAGGTGACAGTTACACCTGTATTACTGAATGCAGACACTCTTCAACATGACGTTAACGAGCTGCAAAAATGGCTCAATACTTCGCTGACAGTGGATGTAGAAGAGGCAAAAAGAGACACAGCTGAAGATGTCATCCAGCTTAAAGTGAGCGTACTTCAAGCATTTGATGATCAGGAAAAGCAGCGTGAACGAGAACGGGCCGTTTTTCAAAATGGCAGACCGATTTTCACCTACCTGTTCATCGCTGTTCAAGTGGTGATGTTTCTTTTACTTGAACTATTTGGCGGAAGTACCAATACGGCAACTTTGACAGCGTTTGGTGCTAAAAATAATGGGCTGATCTTAGATGGAGAATGGTGGCGCCTGATTACACCAATGTTTTTGCACATTGGCTTGACGCACTTACTCTTTAATACATTTGCTCTTTGGTCTGTCGGAGCGGCTGTTGAGAAAATTTATGGCTCATGGAGATTTTTGCTCATCTATTTCATTTCCGGCATTTTTGGTTCCATAGCGAGCTTTGTCTTTAATACGGCCATCGCAGCCGGTGCATCAGGCGCGATCTTTGGATGCTTAGGTGCACTATTATATTTGGCAATTTCTAACCGCAAGCTCTTCTTCCGAACGATGGGGACAAATATTATTGTGATCATCCTCATCAATTTAGGGATCGGCTTTACCGTATCAGGTATTGATAACGCAGGGCACCTTGGCGGTCTGGTTGGCGGTTTTTTTGCTGCTTTAGCTGTCCGGCTCCCTAAACAAGTGCAGCCTGTCAAAATGTTTCTTGCTAGTGTTGTTCTACTGTTGATTGGTGGTTTCGGATTGTATACAGGGTTTCATTCAGACGATCAAAAGGAAGCGGCAGCAGTAAGTGAGGCAGCAAGTTTATTTGATGACAAGAACTATAACGAAGCAAGTAAACGTCTAGAGGAATATGTACATCAAAAGGATGCATCAGCTGAGGCTCTCCATATATATGCTCTATCGGAAGCGCAGCTCGGCCACCTTGACAAAGCGATTGGATTTTTACAAAAGTCGCTTTAAAAAAATCCAGATGATCCAAATAAACTGTATCATCTATCGTTGTTGTACGTAGAAAAAGGAGAGACAGCGAAAGCAGAGGATCTAATAGAAAAAGGGTTAGACCAAGATCCAAAAAATGATCAATTTTTAAAGCTGAAACAATATATTGAAAACACGCAAACACATTGAATGACTTGACTGAAAGCGCATTTATGAATACGCTTATCCTATCTGTTGATGAGAAGAAATGGTGGAAACAATGAAAACGTTATATGATGTACAGCAGCTGCTCATGAGATTTGGAAATTATGTGTATTTCGGAGATCGTGAAGTGGAATTAGAATTTATGGCAGATGAACTGAAGGAAATGTATACATCGGGCATTATTGACCGGACAGAATGGTCAAACGCAATGACGATTCTTCAAATGGAACTAGCCAAATTAAATCGAAAAACAATGTGAAGGTGGAGGGCATATGATCGGGGATTGGTTTGTAGGAGTTGATCTTGGCGGTACGACAATTAAGCTTGCGTTCATTAACTTATATGGTGAAATTCAGCATAAGTGGGAGATTCCTACGGATAAATCAGGGCAGACGATCACAGTCGATATTGCCAAATCAATTGACCACAAATTAGTCGAAATCAGTATGCCCAAATCAGCGCTGATTGGGATTGGAATGGGTGCACCTGGGCCTGTAGATAAAGTATCTGGGATTGTCTATAAAACAACGAATCTCGGCTGGACAAACTATCCACTCAAAGATCACCTAGAGGCAGAGACAGGACTTCCATCTGTCATCGAAAATGATGCGAATATTGCTGCACTCGGTGAAATGTGGAAGGGTGCAGGCGATGGCGCAAAAAACATCCTGATGGTCACACTTGGCACAGGTGTTGGCGGCGGCATTATTGTAAATGGTGAAGTTGTTCAAGGTGAGACAGGGGCTGGCGGAGAAATTGGCCATATTTGTGCCGTTCCATTCCAAGGAGCACCTTGTAATTGCGGGAGAACAGGCTGTATTGAAACCATTGCATCTGCGACTGGCATCGTCCGGCTTGCAAAGGATAAATTAGTAACAGAGCAGCATACATCTTCACTTGGCACGCTCACTTCGCTGACTGCAAAGGATGTGTTTAAGGCTGCTGAAAGTGGAGATGATCTTGCCATGCGTGTCGTAGAAGAGGTGACGACTCATCTTGGGCTTGTATTAGCGAATCTTGCCAGTGCGTTAAACCCAACAAAAATCGTGATTGGCGGCGGTGTTTCAAAAGCAGGTGAGCTCCTTCGCAGTAAAGTAGAACGCGTTGTTAAGCATCACGCATTTCCGCCTTGCGCTGATGATGTCGAAGTCGTGATTGCCTCTCTCGGAAACGATGCAGGAGTCATCGGCGGTGCATGGATGGCAAAAAACAAATGGTCGTCTTAAACAAAAAAGTCATCATGATGTCATTTTTATTAAAAAAAGCGATAGATGGGCATGAAATGAAATGTTTAGCATATTCATAAGTTTGTCATGAGGAAAAAGACATTGATTTTCCAGCACATACAGGATAAGATATAGTTTAGTTATTTTTGAAGAAGCACCAATAATTAGGGTGTATCCCTAGCTTGAGTGCTCGCTTAGCATAAGGAGGTTACAATGCGAAAGAAAAGATTAAAGGCGATTTCATTTTTACTGATTGCGACATTGCTCATGTGGGTCAAAACCTATGTTATCTATAAATCTAGCTTCAATATTAAAATAGAAAATTTCATGCAGGAGTTTATCCTGTTTATTAATCCGCTTAGCTTTATCTTGTTTATCTTCGGTATCGGTTTATTTATGAAAGAAAAAAATCGCAATCGATATATCATCGTGACGAGCTTTATTCTGACATTTATTTTGTTAGCTAACATTGTGTTTTACCGATTCTATAGTGACTTTTTAACCATCCCCGTCCTATTTCAAACAAACAATATGGGTGACCTCGGGTCAAGTATTACCTCTTTAATTGAACCAGTCGATTTATTGATGTTCGTGGATATCATCATTTTAATGTGGCTCTATAAAAAGCAGCCTTCCTTTAGAACGGATATCACCATTTCACGAAAAGAACGAGCAGCCTATTATTTATTTGTGGCAGCGACTTTCTTCTTTAACCTTGGTTTGGCTGAAACAGAGAGACCAGAACTGCTCACTCGCTCTTTTGACCGTGAGATGCTGGTGAAAAATATTAGCTTATATAATTTCCATATTTATGATGGAGTGCTGCAATCGAAACAGTCTGCTCAACGAGCCCTTGCTGACAGCAATAGCTTAACAGAAATTGAAAACTATGTAAGTGCAAATCAAACCGACCGTAATGAAAAGACGTTTGGTCAAGCAAAAGGACGAAATGTCATTCTTGTCTCACTTGAATCTACACAAAGTTTCGTGATCAATGAAAAACTAAACGGGAAAGAAATCACCCCGTTTTTAAACAAATTAATCAAGAAAAGCTACAACTTTACTAATTTCTATCATCAAACAGGTCAAGGGAAAACATCTGACTCAGAGTTTATTGTTGATAACTCTCTCTATCCACTTGGAAGAGGAGCTGTGTTCTTCACAAATCCAAGCAATGAGTTTACAGCCACACCTGAGCTGTTAAAGGATGAGGGGTACCATTCTTCTGTCATTCATGCGAATAACAAAAGTTTCTGGAACCGTGACCTGATCTACGATAGCTTTGGCTACGATAAGTTTTTTGATATTAAATCATTTGATGTAAATGAAGAAAATTCAGTTGGCTGGGGGCTGAAAGATGGTCCATTCTTCGAACAGTCAGCGGAATTGATGAAATCGATCCCGCAGCCTTTCTATACGAGATTGATTACATTAACGAATCACTTTCCGTTTGATCTAGATGAAGAAGATAAGCTCATTGATGAATATGATTCTAAGAGCAAAACGCTAAACAAGTTCTTTCCTACAGTGCGATATCAAGATGAGGCGCTGAAGATTTTCTTTGAAAAAATGAAGGAAACAGGTTTGTACGAAAATTCCATCTTTGTTTTATATGGGGATCATTATGGAATTTCAGAAAATCATAACGAAGCTATGGGGCAATTTTTAAATAAAGAGATTACGCCATTTGAAGAAGTACAGCTTCAAAAAGTCCCGTTTGTTGTACACATTCCAGGGATCACGGATCAACATCCAAAAGAAATTGATACGGTAGGTGGTCAGGTCGATCTCCGCCCAACTGTACTCAATCTATTAGGAATTGATACAAGTAAACAAATTCAATTTGGCCATGATCTTTTATCGAAAGATACGAATGATTTTACCGTGCTTCGTGATGGCAGTTTTATTACGAAGGACAGTGTTTTCACAGATGGTGTTTGCTACAATAAAAAAACGGGTGAGCCAAGAGATGATGAGACTGTGTGTCAGTCTTATGAAGAGAAGGCAAAGCAAGAGCTCCAATTCTCTGATCAAATCATCTATGGGGATCTCCTTAGATTTTATGGCCGGAATAGCCCGGACCATTCTCCATCCAAAAAAGAAGATGAAACGCAGCTGAAAAAGGCGTCCTAACATACGAGAAAACCTCTGTTATTTTTAAATGCAGAGGTTTTCTTTTTTTGTCTGCCGGCTCATATAGTATGAGAGGAGGGATGTAAATGAAGACAACGTCGTTTGGGAAAATTGAATGGCAGCTAGATGGAGAGGAAAAGGATAATGTAGCAAAGCAGTTAGGGATAGGAAATGCAGCTTTCCATTTATCCAATCAAATCAGCAATGAGTACCTCCTTTTACCGGGATATCGACTTCCGGAAGGTATCCATTCATTTTCTTCCATAGGTGAGCTGCAGAAATTTATTGCGCCTTACAGGCTGCAGCAATCCGATGATTGGATCAATGGAACCTTTGAATATGATAGTGCTCAATTAGAAGAAGAGCTGAGCCACTTGAAAGCCGCATTTCCTTTTCTTCAAATGAGCATAATAGGTCATTCAGTGCTTGATACACCTATTTATGAAATCCGAACAGAGCCTGTTCAGCATTTACATTCTATTCATTTGAATGCCTCTTTTCATGCAAATGAATGGATCACGACGTCTGTTTTAATAAAATGGCTGAAATCGCTGTGTTTGGCTGCATCTGACCCGGTGCAAGCAAGGCATCATGAAGCCGTTCATATTCTGCGAACCACAGCTCTCTCTATCGTACCAATGGTGAATCCAGATGGTGTGGACCTCGTACGAAATGGACCAGAGTCACTTGGTCTGAGCAGTGAAGAATTCACACCGCTATATGATGGATATGCTGATTATCAGGAGTGGAAAGCAAATATACGAGGGGTGGATTTGAACAATCAATTTCCTGCTTATTGGGAGATCGAATACTACCGTCATGAGACTAAGGCTCCGTCCAATCGAGGCTTTCCTGGGTATCAGCCGCTAACAGAACCAGAAGCGAAAGCGATGGCAAATCTAGCATTACGAAAACGCTTTGACAGGCTTGTTGCTCTCCATACACAAGGAGAAGAGATATACTGGGGCTTTCTTGGTCATGAACCAGCCATCTCAAAAGAAACGGTCAAACGATTCGAACAAGTAAGCGGCTATAAATCGATTCAATATCTTGACAGCTATGCAGGCTATCGCGATTGGTTTATTTATCAATGTCACAATGAGGGCTATACAGTCGAGCTTGGCCTAGGAAAAAATCCTCTTTCCATGAATCAATTTGACACCATCTATGAGAAAACAAAGCGGTTGTTATGGGAAGCATGTAAGTGTTAAAAAGCACCTGTCAGGTGCTTTTTACATTTGAACATGAAGTAATTTCTTATTGTCAATAAAAATAATGTTAGGGCAATTGACGAAGGTCGCCTTGTGAGCTATTGTGAAAGGTGCGGATGTAAAAAAAAGGATATGTTTTAGGGAGATGTCGATCATTGAGTGCTCAAAGCCTGTGGAAAAGGAATTTCACTTACTTATTTATTTCTAAAATGTGCAAAATAACAGGTGATAGTTTATCTTTCAACACCATCTTGTGGCTTTTAGTACTAGGCGGAAAAGGGGCAATTGGAACAGCCTTTTTTATTGCGGTCAGCTTTGTTCCGCAAGCCATTGTTGGGCCGCTAATTACCCCAATGATGAAGCCGCATCAATTGAAATTTTGGATGTGTTTTGCTGATTTAACAAGAGGAGCGATAATCCTTGTGATTGTGGTCAGTTACTTTTATGGTTTCACGCCATTAGCACTTGTTATTGGCTGTATGCTGCTTCATTCGGCAACTGGTGGCTCCTACGAACCGGCGTCTGTATCAATTATTCCAAAGCTTGTCCATGAGGACCTCATACAAAAAGCGAATGCAACTATTCAATCAGCAAGTCATGTAGTCAGGCTTGTGACGGTCACGGTTTGTGGTGTCATGATTGCGTTTGTAGGGGTAGGATATACAATGCTTGTGATTATTCCTCTTTATCTCTTGTCTGCTTTACTCGTATTAATCATTACATATGAAACAGAAATCATCATTGATAAAGCCAAAAAAGGGTTATCATACGGCAAAAGATTGATTCGGGGATTTTCACTTGTTAGAAGGCACCATATTTTGTTCCCATTGGCGATTTTTTGTGTTTGCTCGAACTTTGCTGCCGCACCATGGGAAGCATTGTCTGTTATTTATTTAACAGAGGATTTACATAGTGGACCAGTTATCTATTCATTTATTAAAGTCACAACGGCACTAGGTGCATTCTTGATGGGGTTTGTTTTGACAAAGGTAAAAGTGAACCGGTATGGGCTGCTGTTTATAGGTGCTGGGATTGTTGATGGAATCTCGTTCTTTATAACAGGCATGAACGCATTTTTACCACTTGTATTTATATCAGCTTTTGCATTAGGTGCCGCCATCAGTGCAGTCAACGTGCCTGAACATACAATGATTCAATTGTCAGTAAAAGCAGAGGATCAGCCGCAAGTGTATGCAATTATCAATATGATCTCCTTCTTCATGATCCCGTTAGGCGCTCTCATTGGCGGCTATATGGCAACACTATTTGGGTCAGGGTATGTCATTGCGGCTGGCGGCATCATTGAAGCTGTGTCAGGGATATGCCTGCTGCTATTCACAAAGATTGGGAAGGTAGAGAGGGCGGATTTGACGATAGAACGGGACAAACCTTCTTTAAATGCAACGTGAGCATGGCATGATGGATTGCGAATAGGTTACAATGAGGACGAGAAAACATGAGGATTTCAATGGAAAGGGGCAATAAACATGGCCATAGCAGATGTCACTATCATTCCAATAGGCACGGAAACACCAAGTGTCAGTGCTTATGTAGCAGATGTACAAAGAATTTTAGAAGGCTTTCAAAAAGAAGGGAAAATTAATTATCAATTAACACCAATGAATACGTTAATTGAAGGTGAATTATCCGTTTTATTTGAAGTCATTCAGCGCATTCATGAAGCACCTTTTGAAAAGGGATTGCACCGCGTAGCGACCAATATTCGCATTGATGACAGGCGGGATCAAACCACAACGCTTACAAGCAAAATAGAAAGCGTGAATAAGCACTTGAATCAATAAAAAAAGCCTGCTAAATGCAGGCTTTCAGCGTGTAGACAAACCCTCGCATTCGGTGTCAGTCCTGCGTGCCGGTGCTCACGAATATCAAATTCGCTCCGCTCCGGTACTCGTCCTTCCTAGGCTGCAAAGGTTTTCTATCAAGCTGAAAAGAAGACAAAGGGCTAAAATCAAGATCATTTTAGCCCTTTGTCAATAATCTAAAAGCCTGCTAAATGCAGGCTTTTAATGTGCAGTTGGATAACCGCTATAGATGATGGTCATGACAGTAAACCAGCCAAAAACCAAAAATGTTGCGCCAGCAAAAGCGATGGCAAGTACGTTCACTTTTTTAAGTGAGCGATAGATCCCGAGTGCAGCTAAAATCGTGACTAGACCAAAAATAATGACGAGCATCATGTGAAAGTCCCCCTTTGTCATCAATCCCCTTGATTTCCTTTCTTTTTATTTTAACCGTTTTCA
Source organism: Bacillus sp. FSL M8-0266 (assembly GCF_038613425.1). Taxonomy (NCBI): domain Bacteria; kingdom Bacillati; phylum Bacillota; class Bacilli; order Caryophanales; family Bacillaceae; genus Bacillus; species Bacillus sp. FSL M8-0266. The sequence continues at coordinate 2,310,361 of NZ_CP152015.1, read as the reverse complement.
TAAAGCTTGTCGAGTAGATTCCAGTTGACGATTGTTTGAATTTTTATTGTGTAGCCTTCATAATAAAAAAGAATGAATAAAGTAGGTGATGAAAATGAATTGGAGAAGAATGCCACTAGGCTATGTACAAGCGAATGCGTATATTTGGAAAAATGAGCACGGAGAATGCTTAATCTTTGATCCAGGCGGTGAAGCACAAAAGCTGATTTCCTATGTAAAAGAAAAACAGCTCACACCGCTTGCTGTCTTACTGACACATGCTCATTTTGATCATATCGGTGCCGCAGATGAGGTGCGCGCAGAGTGGGGAGTGCCACTCTATGTACACGAGAATGAAAAAGAATGGCTCACGAACGCTGAATTAAACGGTTCAGCTCGATTGATTGGAAATGGAATTACGGTCAATGAAGCTGAAAAATTAATTACGTCAGAAGGAACTCTTCAAATTGGATCGTTTACATTAGAGATGTTCCACACTCCTGGGCATTCACCAGGCAGTGTATCTTACTATTCGGCGGAAGAAGGATTTGTGATTTCTGGTGACACGCTATTTGAAGGCGGCATCGGAAGAACAGATTTAGTAGGGGGCAGTCAAGAAGTGCTGCTTCAATCAATTCATAACAAATTATTGTCTTTACCAGAATCAACTCTTGTTTTAAGTGGACATGGCGGAGAAACCACTGTACTCACGGAGCAGGAACAAAATCCATTTATCAATGGCTTTTCTCTTTAAACGTATGAAAAAAAGCATCTCTTTTTATTGAGATGCTTTTTTCAATTAATGTCCGGTACCGGGAACCATGATGAAAATCGAATAATATGTAAATCCGGCAAAGAAAATCGTCAAGTACGCTCCGAAAATGTAAATATACATTCTTTCGGATAAATTCAAGTAGGATAAAAATACAAAAAGAACGGTTTGACCGAAGAACAGCAACGATGCATCTTTCATATGCCCTAAATAGAACATGACAGCAAAAATACCCGTCCAAAAGCCAAGCACGCGGAACATGCGATTCATTTCTTTCCCTCCCCTTAAAAAAACCCCTTTGATTCATATTATAGCTGATCACCACTTGTTATGTAAACATTTACATTTTTGACAACGTGTGAACATTTATTTTACGAGTAGAAAAAATTTTTTTGAAAAAGTGATCAAAACGTGTTTATGCCGAAATACATGAGGGTACTTACTCCATAAGAGAAAAGGTTAACGACCTAAGGAGGAAGACTAATGAGTGACATTACTTTTTATTCGTACCCGAGCTGCACGTCTTGCCGCAAAACAAAACATTGGCTAAAGGCGAATCAAATTGATTTTAAAGAGCGTCACCTTTTCAGAGAAACGCCAACCCTAGATGAATTAAAAAAGATTCTTTCCTTAACAACAGAAGGAATGGATGAAATTTTAGCCACACGAAGCCAGGCTTTTAAAAGCTTAAATTTAAATATTAATGATTTAAAAGTAAACGAGGTTCTTCAGCTTCTTATTGAAAAACCAAAACTGCTTCGGAGACCAATTATCATTGATGGAAATAAATTAGTAGTAGGCTATAATCCCGGAGAACTCATGAAAATATCAAAAAAGAAAGCGATTCATCAATCAGTTTCCTAATAAAAACGAAGATCAGCTGAAACATGCTTCAGCCGTCTTCGTTTTTGTGCTGAACTGGGCTAGCTGGGTTCGAACCAACGATCACGGAGTCAAAGTCCATTGCCTTACCACTTGGCTATAGCCCAATATCAAACGTGTAATGATATTGTTCACCATCTGCGGTCATTTATACATAAAAGTTGTATGTCACTAGTTTTAAGTGAAAAAGGAGCGGGAGAAGTAAATGAAAAATGAAAAATCGAAGCAATTATATGAATTTATCCTAAAAGAAGCCCCTGTCATGACCGAAGAATGGCTGAAAACAAGAACTGAAGAAGGCTCATTATATTCCAAACATGCTTCAGAGGAAACGGAAATGAAGCTGAAGGAACAGAACACAGCGTTTATTCAAACCATTGCATCAACACTTGTGACACTGTCAGACAAAGTAGAAAATCATTTGAAAAAGTGGTCTGTTGATATCGCACGTGATCGAGCCGTTCACGAGGTGCCTTTATATGAAATCATTGGACAATTTAAGATATTTCGTCAGATTTTCTGTTCCAGAATCGAGAAATTCATACTAGAAACCGAGCTTGAAGTGACGCTCCAAGATGTATGCGGGTGGAATCAGCATTTTCATTCCACGTTTGATGATATGATCGAGCGTTTATCAGAAGAATACGACCGCGTGACACTGAGTCAGCTAAATGCACAAAGAGAGATGATTCAGGAACTGAGTGCCCCTGTTATTCCAGTTTCAAAGGAAATCGGAATTTTGCCGCTCATCGGAGAGATTGATACGTACCGGGCCAAAATTATTTTGGAATCCGTGCTAGAACAGGCTTCAAGACTGCGTCTAACGCATTTGTTTATTGATATATCAGGCGTACCGATCGTTGATACGATGGTTGCTTATCAGCTGTTTAAAGTGGTGGATAGTGCGAAGCTTCTAGGCATTGAGACGATTATTTCAGGCATCCGCCCAGAAATTGCTCAAACCGTTGTGAAACTCGGCATTGATTTCTCAAAAGTAAATACAGAACATAGCCTTGCAAAAGCCTTGGAAAAAAGAGGATTTCGTATTTTTGAAGAACAGCCGCAAGAAGCCACATGACCAAAAAACCTGCACTTGTAAAAGTCAGGTTTTTTTATATGCACTTTTTTAAAAAACCACGTTTTCCATCGCAAGCTGATGGTTTTTTTCACTTGATTAGGCGTTAAAATGATAAATTGCTCTTTTGTCAGACAGGTTCCTCCGACTTACAATATAGTCAGAGAAGGGAGTGAACCATTTGTATGGGATTGAATATTTGGGACAAGAGCTGCTAGAAGAAGCATGCCGCATGAGAGCATCTGATGTGCACATTGTTCCAAAAGAAAAGGAAGCGTCGGTATCTTTCCGCGTAGACTCAGATTTAATTCAGCAGCGAACCATTGATAAAAAAAGCGGCGAGCGGCTCATTGCTCATTTTAAATTTTTATCATCCATGGATATTGGAGAAAAAAGGAGGCCGCAAAATGGGTCACTAGCTGTGATGCTAAGAAGCGGCCAGGTGTTTATTCGAATGTCTACCCTACCAACTGTAAATGATGAGAGTTTAGTGATTAGAATATTGCCGCAGGATCATGTTCCGAAAATAAAACATCTGTCACTATTTCCGAAAGCCTCCACCAGGTTATTATCATTTTTGAATCATTCGCATGGGCTCATTTTATTTACCGGTCCAACCAATTCAGGGAAAACAACAACCCTTTATTCATTGATCCAGTTTGCAAAAAAGAATTTCAACCGAAATATTATTACACTTGAAGATCCTGTGGAAACGAGAAATGAAGAAGTGCTGCAGGTTCAAGTAAATGAAAAAGCCGGCATCACATATGCCGCAGGATTACGCGCTATTTTAAGACATGATCCAGATATGATTGTGCTAGGAGAAATAAGAGATGCTGAAACGGCCCGAACGGCAATTAGAGCAGCACTAACAGGCCATTTAGTGATGAGTACACTCCATGCGAAAAATGCAAAAGGAGCCCTTTATCGTATGCTTGAATTTGGTGTCACGATGAATGAACTCGAACAAACGATGGTGGCGATTGCTGCGCAGCGATTAATCGAGCTCACCTGTCCATTTTGCGGAGAAACATGCCAGCTTTACTGTAAATTAAATCGACCGGTCAGACGAACAAATGTATTTGAACTGCTGTTCGGAAAGGAGCTCGGTGAGTGTATCAAGGAGGCTAAAGGAGAATATGCTCACTCGTCATATGAAACACTGCAAAGATTAATTCGTAAAGGAGTGGCACTTGGCTATTTATCGAAAAACACCTATCATCGCTGGGTTTATGAAGAAGCAAGCCTCTAAAGTGTGGTCTAAAAAGGATCAAGCGGAATGTCTATCAAAACTTGCCCAATTGATTCAGGCTGGATATACATTGATTGAGGCATTAACGATGGTGAATATCCAGTTGTCGAATAAGCAGCAGCAACAATTGACACCAGGCATTCAGTGGCTGCTCGAAGGGGAGCCTTTTTATGTGGTGCTAGAAAGACTCCATTTTCAGCGGGAAGTCATTGCCATTTTAAGTTTCTCCGAAAAGCATGGAAGTCTAGCAAAAGCACTTGAACAAAGCGCGCGGTTTTTAGAGAAAAAAATTAAACAGGTAGATACGTTTAAACGCATGTTACGTTACCCGATTTTCCTCATCTTTACGGTTTTGATCGTTCTCATACTCGTTCAGCAAATGATCATTCCTCAATTTTCTCTCTTGTACTCCTCGATGGATACCCGAATGTCATGGCTGATTCAAGGTATGTTTGGACTTTTTCAATTGCTGCATGTATCTCTCCTCCTCATCGGCTGTGTGTGTATCTGTCTGACTGGATACTATGCTTTCTTTTTTAGGAAAAAATCTACCCTTGAGAAGCTAAGGGTAATAAGCAGGTTTCCTTTTTTATATAAAGGAATGCGACTGATGCATACGTATCTTTTCTCTCTACAGTTAAGCGGACTGCTTCAGGCTGGATTATCGATGTACGAGAGCTTGCTAGCTTTTAAGCAGCAAAGCTACTTACCCTTTCTTCAAGAAATATCAGAACAGATGATTGAAGAGTTAAGAAAAGGAGAGAGCATGGCACATCAAGTGAGCCTGTCTCCTTTTTTTGAAAAACATTTTGCAGCCGTCATCGAGCATGGTGAAGCGAGCGGGATGCTTGCAAGAGAAATGTACACGTACAGTCAATTTCTATTAGAGAATGCAGAGCTGAAAATTGAAAAATGGATATCGTGGCTGCAGCCGGTTATCTATGGTCTGACGGCAATTCTTATACTCGTTGTGTATTTATCTATTCTTTTACCAATGTATCAACTGATGGAGCAAGTGTAAGGAGGAGGGCAAAGACATGAATGATAAAGGATTTACTCTGTTAGAAATGTTAATTGTCATGCTTGTGATTTCGATTCTTTTACTTATTACCATTCCGAATATTACTCGTCACCACCAAACGATTCAAGCAAAGGGCTGTGAAGGGCTTAAATCAATGGTGAGCACTCAGGTGATGGCATATGAATTAGAGCACGATGGCAAGACACCTTCTTTAGCTGAATTAGAAAAAGAAGGCTATGTCAAAAAGGGATTAACGTGTCCTAATGGAAAAGCGATTGTCATTCAAAACGGCCATGTGAAGCATGAATAAATTAATTTTTCATGAAAAGGGTTTTACCCTCATAGAACAGCTAATGATCTTACTGGTTCTATCGATTCTATTGTCGATCATAGGAGTGAAAATCCCAAATTTAATAGAAGACGCTGAAGCCAAAAAACAAGTGAACATCATGAAACAAGATTTTCAATTGGCTGCTAATACTGCATTTGTCAAAAAAACACGTGTATATGTTGAATTCTATCCGCCACATGTATCGTATCAGGTAATCAATCAAAAGGATGGCGAAGTCATTGCTTCTTTTCAGCAACAAAAGGGAAGCATTAAGGCTTCTACATTTCCACAAGGTATCTATTTTAATGTAAACGGACATCCAAGCAGCGGCGGGTCTCTCATCATTCAATTTGGCAGTCAAACGTATAAGCTCACGATCTATTTAGGAAGCGGGCGAATCCATGTTCAAAAGCAATAGAGGGTTTAGTACGATTGAAGCGCTGTTTGCTTGTCATATCTTCCTATTTGCAGCCCTTGTGCTGATGCCGGCCTATGAAAAAATCATGATAGGGAAAAATGAAGTAAGAGCCAAACTTGAGGCTTACCAAATTTTGCATGAACAGATGAATGAATCGTTCATAGAGGGTACAAAATCTTCTGTCAAAAAGAAGCGAGGCGACATCACATATGTATTCAATTGGAGTAAAGAGAAGGGATGTGTATCATACAACTTACAAAAAAAGCAGACCATATGCTTTCACCAGGTTGCTGAACGGTGAACAAGGTTTTACCCTTGTCCAGGCTTTATGGCAATTGCAGCTATTTTTGTTCCTCTCTTTTGGCTGTGTACTGATCTTATCAACAGCTTCGAAAGCTCATCCTTTTGAAGAGATTAACCGATTTTCACAAATGGAGTGGAAACAGACTGTTCTGCAATTAGATGAGGAATTAAGCCGAGCAACGGCTGTTCGATCGGTGCAAGGAGGTAAAGCGTTAGAGTATGTGTCTGATCAAGGGCGAGTGGTAACGATTGAGCCATATCAAGAGATGCTTCGGAAGCGAATGGATCAAGCTGGCCATCTCCCTTTATTGCAAAAGGTGAAAGAATTTCGCGTGAGAACAAATCAGCATAGAGCTATCCTTAAAGTCACAGATGAGTCTGGTAAGGTGTATGAAGCCGTTTTTTTCATATATAAAGGGGTGGTTCCTGCATCGTGAAAAGGGAAGGAGGATTTATCTATCCGCATGTACTGGCTGCGATTCTATTTTTTCTCTTGATCCTAGGGGCAATGACGATGGGGTTTCAAAAAGAGCTGAGAAGTGCAGAGCTGACGATTTCGTTTTATAAAAAACAGCAGCTTTTCAGAGTGGGGGCGAGTGAAGCTGCCCGTACATTCCATCGTTTGTGTGAAAAGCATCAAACCCCTATTGACACTGAAGAAGGCCGCGTGACATTAAAGAAGATAACATGCGATCAAAAGAAAAAGCGTATCCACATGTTAGTCAGTGTGAAAACGAAGGATGGTTTATCAGATAAGCGGGAACTCGTGCTGGATTGGAAGACCCGTGAAATCATGAAATGGGCAAACCCTGAATAGCCAGTGTATAAAATGATCCTCTTCCTGGTAACACTTGAAGAAAGAAGAGGTGAATGTGCTTGAAAACCAATGACTATGTAAAATATATGACACAGGAAATCATTAAATATATGAATACACCACGTGACGAACGGAAGGAACATAAACAAGAGAAAATGGAAACGAAACCGCCATTTTCACAGCGTTTATTTGGGGTTCTGCCGTTTGGGTTTTCAATGATGCTAAAAAAACGTAAGCGACATCGACAAAAGTAAAAAGCCGCCAGCAGGCGGTTTTTTTATGCCCCTTTAGCTGTATTCTTCCACAACAATCACTTTATTGACCTTGTTTGAGTACGGGTTATAAGAAATAGTGACAAATACCCCAAATTCTTTGGTGTGGTCTTTTAACGTAATATGATACTGTTTCACAGATTCCTTCTCACGATGACGGTCCCATACTTTTTGTTTGAATAAGACTTGCGTTAGTGGATATCGTTTCTTTGCTTCTTTGACTGCCCGTATTTCCCATTGATCTGCGGCGGAAGTGAAACCTCTCGCATCCGCAGGATTGGCGTCTTGTAACATAGGACCCAACAGTAAACTGAGCATGATTATCATCTTTCCATATTTCACTTCACCTCACCTCACCTGCTATTATTCTGACCAAATGCTGTACTTTTATGTAAATTTTTAAGAAGTACAAATGTCACACAAAAAAATATTGAATACGGCGAAAGAATGAGAAAATGGAAGAATTTTCTCGCAATAGTTCTTGTTTAAGAACAAAATGGACTAATTTGACGTTTTGGGTTTTATAGGTATTTCCTTATACTGTATGTAATCGTTCTTATTAGAGAACAATCGTTCAAGGAGTTGGAGAATGAATGAAACAGTCGCTCTTTGTACTCTTTTGTGCCATTTGTTTGATTTTCACGTCTCTCTTGATCTCAACAACGAATGCTTCTTTTAACGATGTTGAGCACTCAAACTTTGTCATGAAAACATGCGAAAATTTTGAACAGACGGACCAGAATTGTCAGCCTTCCAAATGGGATAGAAGTCATTTGGAACTCATTGATCAAACGATGATCAAAGGAACAGTCTGCGCGCCTCAAAAGCTGAGCATGACACTAAAAAATAGTGGACAACCTATTGCACACTCTGAATGGAAATGGGAATTACATAAAGTGGAAAGTGAGCAGAAGCCGTTACAAGATGGTCATATTCTCGAAAAAGGCTCTATACAGTCCCTTCTTTCTCAAGAAACAACGACTGTCACGACAGATAAAGCAAAAACGAATGGAATTTATGCGTTTAAAATCTATTATCCTAAAGGTTTTGAAGGATCTGAAGATGCATTTATATGGTCTAAACATATGCAGCTCGCAAAGTGTCAAGAAAATGCATCCTAAATGGAGCTGTTTTCTAAATGAAACAATGATAGGCGAAGGGGAGAAGAGGTCATGAAAAAATGGATGAAGATGTCTGGAAGTATTCTTTATGTAGTGGTGTTCACGGTGATGATTGCATGTATTATTGTCGTATTGTCATCAAGAACTACTGGGGGAGATCCTCAAATTTTCGGTTATCAATTCAAGCAAGTATTATCTGGCTCAATGGAACCAGAATTTTCGACTGGCTCACTCATTGTCGTAAAAGAAGTGACTTCACCAGAGGCACTTAAAAAAGGGGATATTATCACGTTTCAAACGAAACAGGACCAGTCTTATGTGACCCACCGAATTGTTGGGATGAAAGGAAAGGGACCAAATAAAGCCTTTGAGACGAAAGGTGACCACAATATGTATCAGGACGGCACGCTAGTAAAAGCGGATCAGGTGGCTGCGCAGTATACGGGTGTGACCATTCCATATGCAGGAAAGCTTCTTTCGTATGCAGGGACTTCGGCTGGAACTGCGTTGTTGCTCATTATACCAGGTGTGATGCTGCTCGTTTATTCGACTCTTCATTTTGTGGGCGCTGCAAAACACCGAAGACACACGGCTGATTTACATATGTCAGAGGAACAAGCTTAAATTTTCGTTTGTAACCTAATTAGGTTTCAATAAAACAAATTTATTAGGGGGTTCATTCATGACAAAGAAAAGATCAATTCGTTTAGGTGTATTATCAGGGGCTTTAGGCCTGGCGTTAATCGGCGGGGGGACATGGGCGGCGTTTAACGATGTAGAAACGGCAAACGCGGTCTACTCGACAGGAGAGTTGGATTTATCTGCAAAAGAGAACTCCGGCGCCATCAACCTTTCGAACTTAAAACCTGGTGATCGGATCAAGAAAGAATTTAATTTTGAAAATAAAGGATCACTTGCGATCAATCAAGTGCTGATGAGTCTTGATTACAGCCAGTTTCAAGACGGATCTTCCGGGAAGAATGGCGATAAGAATACAGCTGAAGAATTTCTCAGTCAGTTTCAGGTGAGTGTTCTGACGGTTGGAGCCGAAGGTGGAAATGGTTATCCGAAAAATATTATCTTAGACGCTGCAAACCTGCTTGACTTGCATCAACTAACGTCAAAACAGGATCAGACTGCATTTGAAAAGCTTCGTCATGCCGTCGATGAGAAGTTTTTACATGAAAGTGGGAAGATTAATGTAGCAACTGTTGATGGAACAGTGGCTCCAGAGTATGACGGCATACCAAAGAACCCGTTTGATTACGATAAAATGGAAATGATCATTGAATTTGTCAATGACCAGACGAAGGATAAAGCTGGTCACTATATCCAAAATAAATACCAAGGCGATGCGATTCAAATTGATCTTTCCTTCGAAGCGACTCAGTGGAATGGTTTAACGATCAATCCCAAAAAGCATACGGATGAAAAAGGCTACGTGAAAGAAAACGAAAAAGCACACAGCGAAGATAAAAAATAAAGCCAGTCTTTAGACTGATATCAAGTTCTGCATAGCAATTGGAGGAGTATGCGCTAAAATGTGCGCTTTACTCCTCTTCTTGCTTTTTTCTCCAGATTTGATAATCTAAAAATTCACGAAATTGCTTCTTCGAAACCCCTGATGTCATTGCATCTCGAACTAGTTTTTCCCATTCACTATCTAATTGACCATCGTATTCGGTTTCATCTTTTTCGTGTAACAGTGTATGAACCGAGACGTCCAGAACAGCGGAGACTTTTTCAAGAAATTGAATGGAGGGGTTTGTTTGCAAGTTTCTTTCTATTGAGCTTAAATAAGACTTCGCTACCCCAGCCTTTTCGGCCAGTTCTGATAGTGAGTAGCCTTTTTCATTGCGGTATTGTTTAATACGCTGGCCAATCAATGTCATCACCTTCCTTTCGATATTATAGCACATTCAGAAAGGTTTGATAGAATGACTTCTTACCAGAGGGTGAGACTCAGAGGACTTTTCACTTGATTTGAGGAATTGACGGACTTCTTCCACTGTTAGCCCTGCTTTACGAGCTTCAAGTAATAATTGAACCCATTCACTGTCTAATATGTTCGTTTTCTTTTCCATACAAATACCCTCCTAAAATACTGAATCATGTATTTCAGGCACTTAACGCATGAAATGGAAAGACATAGGTGGTAAGACCTCATAGTTTGCTTGCGTCATTTTTCCGCCCAATACAAACAGACAAACGTTGCTTTTGGCTGATCGAAAATTGTACGTCACATGAAAGGAAGGGGACCTATGGGTCAACCTCCTCTTTTGTGCTGTAAGTAAAAAAGTCCGCCATTTTCAATCGTTAGACTGATTTTTGGTTCATATAAAGTTTTGAGTGCTTGTCTTTCTATTTCATATTCTACAGACGTGTCTGAAGTCCCTTCATAAAATTGGTTTAAAAGTTCAGTGTCTTCTTTCCATTTTTGAACAGCTCTCACCGCCCAATCGTCTGGTTCCTCATGGGCGTAACGCTCCATTAGACTGTAGAGCCGTTTGACTCCGCTTTCTGGCTTGATCATTGTACTCATCGTAAAGCAATAATCGGGAATTTGAGATGACAGCTCACGGGTTTCCAGCTTTTCTTGAAATTGTTCAACGACTTCTCCGCGTATTAGATGAAGTCCTAGTGATAAAAGCTTATCCTTCTTTCGATCTGCGAGATAAGAAATTTTCACATTGAGACCAAGCCAAGGCTCGAGTGCGATCTGGTTGTTGGTGAGCGGAGAGACTCGTTCATAGAGACGGATAAAACGGCCCTGCTGTTTGACAGCTTCAAATATTTGAAATAAACGAGGGGAGCCGAAGTGGATAAATTCACCCTCAATGGTATCCTCCACTCTTTTTTGATCGGTGATGAGGGTCAATTGCCGCGGCTCCGGAACACCACCAGTTTTTTCAAGCCAGTGCCAATAAAAAGGGCGGTTCATAATCAATTTATCCATATCGATGGTCAGTTGTACGGTCATATGTCCTGCACTTTCTTCTAGTATGTCGCATTGATTTGCCTGAAAGAAACGGAGAAGAAAGGTATGTATGTCACGCTGCTTCATTGATCAACTCTCCTTTATGAGCCTTGCTGTCTTTTTTCTAAAAGCGGTGTTTTTGCTTGTGTTAAATAAGAAGCAAACTGAGTTAATTTCTTTTTCATGTCACCGTCTGATTCGTGCTGAAAGAGAATCTGATGCAGTTGTGTTTCGGCATCTTTGATATCGATTCGCGTTAAAATATCATCTAGATCGCCAATGACGTTTTCAAACAGCTGAATTTTTTCATATAAAAGCTTTAAGATGTGTTCCTCAACGGTACCGTTTGTGGACATATTGTAAATGTGGACATCTCGCTGTTGTCCAAGGCGGTGGATACGTCCAATCCGCTGTTCTAAACGCATCGGGTTCCACGGAAGATCGTAGTTGATGATTTGGTTACAAAACTGAAGGTTGATTCCTTCGCCGCCGGCTTCTGTCGCAATTAACACTTGTGCCCGTTCTCTAAATAAATCTTTCATCCAATCCTTTTTGCCCCGCTTAAAGCCGCCCCGAAAAGGAACGGAGCTGATGCCATTTTGCTGAAGAAACCATTGTAAATAAATTTGTGTCGCGCGGTATTCGGTGAAAATAATGACCTTTTCATTTAACTGCTGAATAAGCTTGACGACTTCAAGCGCCTTTGTGTTTTGCTGCACTTGATTGATTTTCTCCATAATTTGCGCTATAGCAAAGGAACCAAGGATATGTTTTTCATCTTCCTGCATCTTTTTAATTGTCATATAGACCGCCTCGCGGCTTGAACAGCATTCTCGTTCCAAGGTCATGATGGAAAACATGTGTTTAGTATAAGACGGGTTCTCTTTCAGCTTGCAGATTTCATCATATAATGCTTGTTCCGTCGAAGAGAAATCAATGGAAATCGTATTGACATGCCGTTTTGTCCACTCGATGCCCGTGTCTTGCCTTCGGTTACGAATCATCACTTTATTCACAAGCTGTTTTAAACGGTCATGGTCTTCTAACTGTAAATCCTTTTTGGCAAAGACATCTTTAAACTGATGTTCATTCCCTAGGTGACCTGGCTTCAGTAGGGAGACAAGATTAAATATTTCTCCGATACGGTTTTGGATAGGCGTCGCTGTCAGCAGCAAGCAGAATTTCTTATTTAGATTTCTCACAAATTCATAGTTTTTCGTTTTATTGTTTTTCAGTTTATGTGCTTCATCAATAATGACCATATCATAGGCAATTGATAAAATGGTGTCTCGATGCGGCTGTCTTTTGGCTGTATCAATGGAGGAAACCACGACGTCACACTGCTCCCATACATAGCTCTTTTTTTGTTCGACAGCATCAATGTAAAATTTCGTCCGCAGCTCCTGTACCCATTGAGATACAAGGGAGGCGGGGACGAGTATGAGAATTTTTTTGGCAAGTCCACGAATCATGTATTCTTTGATAATAAGTCCTGCTTCTACGGTTTTTCCAAGTCCCACTTCATCTGCTAAAATGGCTTTTCCGTTCATCTCTTCTACGACTCTTCTGGCTACTTCTAGCTGATGTTTTAAAGGCGTGAATGCAGGCAGATGGGCAGGAGCTTGCAGTCCTTCAAATGAATCAATGGCTGTGACTTTTTGGACCTGCGTCGCTAAACGGTACATTTCCCAGTTCGCCCAGGGGCCGTCTGCTGCAAGCCGCTGCTGAAATTCACTTGCCCAATCCTGATCAAAAATCGTTTGAATATTCAATGTGGTCGCCTGCCTTTCTAGTAGGTTGAGGATAAAATTGTTCTGTATTTAAACGCTTCATTTTTTTAGAGGTCTTGAAAAGACTAGATATTTAAATAAAAGCGAACGATAATGAATGGTTGTTTAAAAAATGTTAATGATTTTTCTGTTGCTCTTCATCCGTTTCTAATGGTAGGATGTTGGTAAGTGATCTAGCAAATAAGTCACCCATTTTGATAGTATGTCCAATAAATGTGAAGAATATGAGCGGATGATGGTATGGGGAGAGACTTGGCGGTTATTTAGCACTGGCAGGCGCCGAAGGAGCAAGCTGAATTGTTTCAGTGAATCTCTCAGGCAAAAGTACTCTTACCGGACGCAACTCTGGAGAGTGTTTGCTCATCGTTTTTAGCAAACCACCAAAGGGGAAAACACACAATGATGTTGTGCTGTAAACTTTCAGGTGCAAGGACAGAGACTTCTTTTTGATAAAAGGGAGCGCTCTGTCCTTTTTTGCTGTGATTTTTTTCTGAAAATTCAGCTTGTGATCTGCACTGAAAGAAAAAAGGGGGAAACGATTGATGTTGAAACGAACACCGCTTTTTCATGCGTATGAAACGTTTGGCGCAAAAACCATTGACTTCGGGGGCTGGGAATTACCTGTCCAATTTTCTTCCATTAAAGAAGAGCACGAAGCTGTTCGAACAAAGGCAGGGCTTTTTGATGTGTCTCACATGGGTGAGGTGGAAATCAAAGGTCAAGATGCCCTTCCTTTTTTACAAAGGTTATTAACCAATGATGTGTCTAAGCTGACAGACGGTAAGGCACTATATACAGCCATGTGCTATGAAGATGGCGGGACAGTGGATGATCTGCTCGTCTACCAAAAAGAAAAGAACGATTATTTGCTTGTCATAAATGCATCAAATATCGAAAAAGATGTGGAGTGGCTGCTTCAGCATCAAGGTGAGAACGATGTATTGATCCAAAATGTCTCTGATCAAATCGCCTTGCTAGCCCTTCAAGGACCTCTTGCCGCTGACATCATGAAAGATGTGGCGGATGAAGAAGTGACATCGCTCAAGCCATTTACATTTTTATCAAGAGCTGAAGTTGCTCAAAAAGAGGTGCTTGTTTCAAGAACTGGCTACACAGGAGAAGACGGCTTTGAAATCTATTGCCAGTCAGAAGATGCGGTCCACATTTGGTCGGCTTTATTAAAAGCAGGCGCACCAAAAGGATTAATACCGTGCGGGCTCGGTGCACGTGACACCTTGAGATTTGAAGCAAGACTTCCGCTTTATGGGCAGGAGCTGACAAAGGATATCTCTCCATTAGAAGGCGGGATTGGCTTTGCTGTCAAAACGGATAAAGAAGCCAATTTTATTGGCAAAGAAGCGCTCAAGAAGCAAAAAGAAGAAGGGCCGAAGCGAAAGCTTGTCGGCATTGAAATGATAGATAAAGGGATTCCGCGCACAGACTATCCGGTCTTTTCAGGAGAAAAGCAGATTGGGGTAGTCACAACGGGCACACAGTCCCCAACATTAAAGAAAAATGTCGGGCTTGCTTTAATCGAATCTTCTCAGGCGCAGTTTGGAACAGAGATAGAAGTACAAGTTCGCAAAAAACGTCTAAAAGCGAAAATCGTCGCAACACCATTTTATAAAAGAGCCAAATAACGAGGGGGAATAGAGGATGAAGCATAGGTATTTGCCGCAAACCGAGCAAGATCAAAAAGAAATGCTGGATGTCATCGGCGTTGAGTCGATTGATGAGCTTTTTTCAGATATCCCAGAAAAAGTGAGATTTAAAGGAGCATACAACATTAAAGCAGCCGCATCTGAAACAGAGCTTGTAAGGGAATTATCCCGATTAGCTGCAAAGAATAAAGATACGGTTTCCTATGCATCGTTTCTTGGTGCCGGTGTATATGATCATTACCAGCCTGTCATTGTGGATCATGTTATCTCACGTTCTGAATTTTATACAGCATACACACCTTATCAGCCGGAGATTTCGCAAGGTGAACTACAAGCCATTTTTGAATTTCAAACAATGATTGCTGAGCTGACAGGTATGGATCTTGCTAACTCCTCGATGTATGATGGCGGGACAGCATTAGCTGAAGCGGCAATGCTAGCTGCTGGACATACAAAAAAGAAAAAAGTGGTTGTTTCTGAAACGGTTCACCCTGAAGCAAGAGCCGTGCTAAAAACATACGCCAAAGGACAGCACATCGAAGTTGTTGAAGTGCCTGCGAAAAAAGGGCAGACGGACCTAGCAGCATTAGAAAAGGCTGTCTGCGAAGATACAGCAGCAGTTCTTGTGCAATATCCAAACTTTTTTGGTGTCGTCGAACCGTTAAAAGACATTGAACCTATTGCGCATAAAGGAAAAAGTCTGTTCGTTGTCTCTAGTAATCCACTTGCACTCGGGTTACTGACGCCGCCAGGAAAACTTGGAGCAGACATTGTCGTTGGTGATGCACAGCCGTTTGGTATTCCAGCAGCGTTTGGCGGGCCGCATTGCGGATATTTTGCTGTGACGAAAAAGTTGATGCGAAAAGTGCCAGGTCGTTTAGTCGGGCAGACAGAAGACGAAAATGGTGTTCGTGGGTTTGTACTAACCCTTCAAGCGCGTGAGCAGCATATTCGGAGAGATAAAGCGACGTCCAATATTTGTTCGAATCAGGCATTAAATGCATTAGCCGCTTCCGTTGCCATGACAGCACTCGGAAAAACAGGCATCAAAGACATCGCGTATCAAAACGTACAAAAAGCCCACTATGCGAAGACGCAGGCAAAAGCATATGGACTGCTTGCTGATGTAGAAGGAGCCCATTTCAATGAATTTGTCATCAAATTACAAGAACCTGTGAAAGAAGCCAATAAACGATTGCTTGAAAAAGGAATCATCGGCGGCTATGACTTAGGGAGAGACTACCCAGAGCTTCAACATCACATGCTTGTCGCCGTGACAGAGCTAAGAACGAAAGAAGAAATTGATACGTTCATGAAGGAATTGGGGGATCGCCATGAATAAACAAGATCAGCCGCTTATTTTTGAATTATCCAAAGAAGGAAGAATTGGTTATAGCCTGCCTGATTTAGATGTACCTGAACAGGAGATCCCGGCCCTATTTGATGAGGCGTACATCCGTCATGAGGATGCTGAGCTTCCTGAAGTATCTGAGCTTGATATCATGCGTCATTATACAGCATTATCAAGACGTAATCATGGGGTCGATTCCGGATTTTACCCTCTTGGCTCTTGTACGATGAAATATAATCCAAAGATTAATGAAAAGGTTGCACGCCTTGCAGGCTTCGCGCAAGTCCATCCACTACAAGAGGCAGACACTGTGCAGGGAGCATTAGAATTGCTGTATGACCTAGGGGATCATCTTGAAGAAATTACGGGGATGGACGCTGTGACATTACAGCCTGCGGCAGGAGCACACGGAGAATGGACAGGACTCATGATGATCCGTGCGTACCATGAAGCAAGAGGAGATCATAAGCGAACAAAAGTCATTGTGCCGGATTCTGCTCATGGAACGAACCCAGCATCTGCGACAGTGGCTGGGTTTGAAACCATTACCGTCGCATCTGATGAGAATGGGCTTGTTGATTTAGAGGACCTGCGCCGTGTTGTCAATGAAGAAACTGCGGCTTTAATGCTGACGAATCCGAATACACTCGGCCTATTCGAAGAAAATATTTTAGAAATGGCTGAAGTCGTTCACGGAGCTGGTGGCAAACTTTATTATGACGGAGCCAACTTGAATGCCGTTTTGAGCAGAGCAAGACCGGGGGATATGGGCTTTGACGTTGTTCACTTAAATCTTCATAAAACCTTTACAGGTCCACATGGAGGCGGAGGCCCTGGTTCAGGTCCTGTAGGCGTAAAAAAAGATTTGATCCCGTACTTGCCAAAGCCGGTGCTTGTGAAGAAAGAAGGCCGCTTTTACTTCGATGATGATCGACCAGAATCAATTGGCCGCGTGAAGCCGTTTTATGGTAACTTCGGCATTAACGTCAGAGCATATGCGTATATTCGCTCTATGGGTCCAGACGGCTTAAAGGCTGTAACTGATAATGCCGTGTTAAATGCGAACTATATGATGCGCCGCTTAAGTACTCATTTCGATTTGCCATTTGACCGTCACTGTAAGCATGAATTTGTCCTTTCAGGTAAACGTCAGAAAAAATTAGGTGTGCGCACACTGGATATTGCCAAACGATTACTTGATTTTGGCTATCATCCGCCAACGATCTACTTCCCGCTCAATGTAGAGGAATGTATCATGATTGAACCAACTGAAACAGAATCAAAAGAAACTCTTGATGCCTTCATTGAAGCGATGATTCAGATTGCTAAAGAAGCAGAAGAGAATCCAGAAGTGGTACAGGAAGCGCCGCATACGACGGTTGTCAAACGAATGGACGAAACAAAGGCCGCGCGAAATCCAGTTCTCGTTTTTGAAAGATAAAGAAAAAAGACTCAGGGGGATCATGCTCCCAGAGTCTTTTTTGTTAGTTCTTCGTTTTGATGCGGCCTCCCCATTTTTTAAAGCCGCCTTTTAAATTATAAATCTCACGACAGCCGTTTTTACGTAAAGTTTGCGCTGCTTTTCCGCTTCTCAAATTGTTTTGGCAATAGAGATAAACAGGCTTGTCAGGACGAATTTCATTTTTGCGCTGTTTTAGCTGGGAAAGGGGGATGTTTCTTGCCCCTAAAATATGTCCGCCATCAAACTCGTTTGGCTCTCTCACATCAATGAGTTGAGCTTTGCGGTAACCTTTAATAAATTCTTCTTCCGTCAGCGTTTTCATAATGCGCTGCTGATAAATGTAGCTGCCGACAGAATAAAGAACGAAAAGTCCACAAAGTGAGAGGACGATATAGTTGAACATTGACAATACAACTCGACTCCTTCTTGAGCATCAGCACAGTGGCCTGTCTGATGGTACGTTTTAGACAAATACTATTATAGTAAAGCAAAAGAAACTTGTCATCATAAATGGTAAGAATTATTTTCAATTCGTTCCCTATTTGATAGACTGATGAAGAGAGAATATCGGTGGCCATGACCATCATCTAACATTGACTACGTAAAAGAGAAGGGATTTTTATATGCAAAAAGAGAAATGGTGTTTCATTGATACAGGAAATCAAGACCCTGCCTTTAACATGGCAATGGATGAAGCCTTGCTTTATTGGCATAGTGAGAAGCTTATCCCGCCTGTCATCCGCTTTTATGGATGGAATCCTGCGACATTGTCTGTTGGGTATTTTCAGCATGTTGAAAAAGAAATCAACATGGAAGCAGTCGAGCGCTATGGCCTTGGGTTTGTCCGCAGACCGACTGGAGGGCGGGGAGTTCTTCATGATCAGGAGCTGACCTACAGCGTAATTGTGTCAGAGGAACATCCAGAAATGCCGGCGACGGTGACAGAGGCGTACCGCGTCATTTCAGAAGGCATTTTAGAGGGCTTTAAAGAACTGGGACTCGATGCGTATTTTGCCATTCCTCGAACAGATAAAGAAAAAGAAAGCTTAAAAAATCCAAGATCATCTGTATGCTTTGATGCCCCTTCCTGGTACGAGCTTGTCGTAGAAGGCAGAAAGGTAGCAGGCAGTGCTCAAACGAGACAAAAAGGAGTGATCCTCCAGCACGGCTCCATCTTAATTGACCTTGATGAGGACAAACTGTTCGATTTATTTCTATATCCAAACGACCGTGTGAGAGAGCGGATGCAGAGAAGCTTTAAAAACAAAGCGGTCGCCATCAATGAAATCTCAGACCGAACTTGTACAATAGACGATGCGCGTGTGGCGTTTAAACGAGGATTTGAAAAAGGATTAAATATTGAGCTTGTGCCTTATGAGCTGACAGATGAAGAGTTAGCATTTGTCCACCATCTTGCCAAAACGAAATATGCCTCAGACGAGTGGAATTACAAGCGTTAGGACAAAGGACACTCCTTGTTTTTTAATGGGCGATGGTGTAAAATTGTTATGATTATTAAGTAAAGGTGCATTATGGAGGGGTTTTATGACTACACCTAGTATGGAAGATTACATTGAACAAATATATATGCTGATAGAAGAAAAAGGATATGCCAGAGTCTCTGATATTGCAGAAGCACTCGCTGTCCATCCCTCCTCTGTAACAAAAATGGTTCAGAAGCTAGATAAAGATGAATACCTCATTTATGAGAAGTATCGTGGTCTAATTTTAACCCCGAAAGGCAAAAAAATTGGAAAACGTCTCGTATACAGACATGAACTGCTAGAGCAATTTTTAAGAATCATTGGTGTAGATGAAGAGAAAATTTATGATGATGTAGAAGGCATTGAACATCATCTCAGCTGGAACAGTATTGACCGCATCGGCGATCTCGTTCAATTCTTTGAAGAAAACGACGAGCGATCTGTTCAGCTGAAAGTGATTCAAAAGAAAAACGAACAAACAAATCAAGAATCTTAAGAAAAAGGACACCCATGCTGAGGGTGTCCTTTTTGATTAAAGTTCTAATTGAAAGCATATGCTCTTACACTATTAATAGCGTGATATCAAAGGGGGCTCCTTGATGAAGATAGATGGTGTGTTCTCAGGTGGAGGCATTAAAGGGGCAGCACTTGCGGGTGCCTATGAAGCGCTTGAAGCAAGAGGATATCAATTTGTCCGCCTTGCTGGTACAAGTGCTGGAGCGATCATTGCTTCACTCATCGCAGCAGGCTTTACAAGTCAGGAGATTCGGGAGCTGTTAGATGAAATGGATGAACATCACTTGCTTGATAGGAGATGTCAATTCATTCCGTTTAAAATGCTTAGGTGGGTCTCCATTTACTGGCGCCTCGGTCTGTACAAAGGCGACCGGCTGGAAAAATGGCTGACAGATGTGTTGAAACGAAAGGGGGTCACCGTATTTGGGGATCTCAAAAAAGATTCGCTGAAAATTGTTGCCTCTGATTTAACAAATGGGAAAATCCTCGTTCTACCAGACGACCTTCCTTCATACGGCTTAAATCCAGAGCGCTTTTCTGTTGCAAGGGCAATCCGGATGAGTTGCAGTCTGCCGTATTTTTTCGAGCCTGTCAAACTAAAGTCATCAAAAGGCATTTGTACCATTGTGGATGGAGGCGTGCTTAGCAATTTTCCAATTTGGTTGTTTGCCGAAGAGAAAAAAAGACCATTCGTCGGTGTCACATTAACCCCAAACGAAAAAGAACGCCCCCAACACTCCATCCGCAATGCGTTTGAACTGTTTGGCGCTCTTTTTGAAACGATGCGTGGTGCTCATGACGAAAGACACATTGCCACAAAACACGAACGTCATGTTATTTTTATTCCTGTAGAACACGTCATTGCCACAGATTTTCAGCTAATGACAGAAAAGAAAAAGGCGCTCGTCGATCTAGGCAGACAGAAGGCCGAGCAATTTTTAAAAAGCTGGACATTTTAAAACAAAGCGCGATTCTTCTTTTTGTTTTTCTTGCCTTCAATCACAGTTAACTGTGTTTGACTTTTCTTTTTGAGAAGGACGGGCTTAGACTTGTGGTCAGTCGGCACGCTTCGCAAATGAGTGACCCGATTTTTCATCTGGCTTTTCGTTTTTGGTTTAGGCTGCTGGTAGCGACGTTTCGATTGTTTGACTGCTTTACGATAAAGATTGCCTTCTGTTCCAGTTCTTCGATTCATCAGCCATCTAAATAGGAAGAACATAACCGCTCCAATGATCACAACTGATAGCAGCATTGTAAAAAGTCTGCCTGGATTCGTTGTGAGTAAATACACAAATCCCAGAACACCTAAAGCGAAAATAATGGTAAAAGCAGGATGTACTCGGCGATTCATAACTGTCCACCTCCGAAGGAATTTACCGGATTTATAAGTTAGATCACTTGATGAGCAGTATCTGACGCTTGTTTCTCAGACGCTTCCTCTAAACGAAGAAGTTCATTAAAACTTGCAATGGCTACCTCGACTTGATCGTCAGAGGGTTCTTTTGTTGTGAGTAATTGCAGCCAAAGACCAGGATAGCCAAGCACTTTCAGCACAGGCACTTCTCGGAGTTTGTTCGTAAGCTGAAGCACTTCAAATGAAATGCCGAGAACAACCGGAATGAGCGCCAAGCGATTCAGAATTCTCACCCATAAAGGATCTGTCGGTACGAGTAAATAGACGAACATTCCGACAATGACAGTGAATAAAATAAAGCTGCTACCGCAACGATAATGAAGCCGTGATTGTTTTTGGACATTTTCCACTGTGATGTCAAGATTCTGTTCATAGCAGTTTATGACTTTATGTTCTGCGCCATGATATTGAAATACCCTTTTAATTAAAGGGGTCATGGAAATAAAGTAAATATAGCCTAATAACAGGACCAGTTTAAAGAATGTTTCCACTGCGATTTGTGCGAAATTCCCTGAAAAGACGGGCCGCACAAGTTCAGCTAAAAAGACAGGTACTAGGGTAAAGACAAATTTACTAAAGAGAAGAGAGAGAACTCCGATCACAGCAATGCCGAAAATCATAGATAATTTCGAGCTTTTTTGTTCTTTTTCAAGAGTATGATCTTCTGAAGGATCTAAGTCATAGCGCTCGCTGGAGAAGTTTAAGTGCTTACTGCCATTTGCGCTTGCTTCAACAAGTGCAGCAACACCCCTGACAAAGGGGATTTTCTTGAGAAAGGCGGTTCGTTTATTGGAGGTCCGGGGAAGCTTCAAAAACTCAATGGACTGATCCTTTCGCCGAATCGCTGTCACATAGTTCTTTTTACCTCCGAACATGACACCTTCGACAACTGCCTGCCCTCCATATGCTGGAGGTTTTGTTTGATTGGACATATTTCATCAACCTGCCTGTTTCCTGTAATTTACATGCTTTTCCTTATACCTTTATTGTACAGGAAATGAGGGGAAATCACTAGCTCACAGGTCGATTATCTACTAGAATTCTATCTACCTCTTTTTAGCCAGTATACCCTGTTATAAAAATTTTACACTCACGGATGGAATCCTTTTTATTCATGACATTTTGGACATACTAAATGCTGGAGGTGTTCACAAATGAAACGTGATGAAAAGAAAAACCAAGAAGAAAAAAATCAGGCTGTACAAACGTCATCGCTGTTGGCAAGAGCAGCTGCGACAGGCTTTGTTGGCGGTGTTTTTTGGGGCTTTATCGGGTTTCTGACCCATATGTTTCATTTCTCAGAGGTGAGTCCCAATATGCTCCTTCAGCCTTTTGTGCTCGGAGAGTGGAAAAAGGGCGGACTTGGTACTTTTATCAGTATTGTACTTTTAGGGGTTTTATCGATCGGAGCAGCCTTTATTTATTATGGGCTTTTGAAACGGATCAAAGGCTATTGGATGGGGCTGATATATGGCGTAATTTTATGGCTGCTCGTTTTTTACGTATTTAATCCCATTTTCCCAGATGTAAAGCAAGTCCAGGATTTGCAGCAAAGCACCATCGTCACGACATTTTGTCTATATATTTTATACGGCATGTTTGTCGGGTACAGTATTTCGTTTGAATATAATGAATTAACGAGTCAAAAGCTTGCGAGGGCACTCGGGAAAAAGACAGAATAAAGTGTAAATCACCTATTCATATGATAAAATATTTTTGGAAACGAAAGGTTTCTAAGAAAAAAGAAACAGATCTCGATATAGATTGAATTAGGGTGAAGGAGTGGTTGTATGCCTCATTTTCTTGTGCTGAATGGGCCCAATTTAAATAGGCTCGGCAAAAGAGAGCCGGCTGTTTACGGAAGTAAGACGCTGACAGATTTAGAAACGGATTTGTTCCAGTTTGCAGAAAGAGCCAATATCCAGTTAACGTTCTTTCAATCGAATCACGAAGGAGATTTGATTGATGCGCTCCACGAGGCAGAAGATCAGTACGATGGAGTCGTGTTTAACCCGGGGGCTTTTACACACTACAGCTATGCCCTAAGAGATGCCATTGCAAGTATTTCTTTATCCGTTGTTGAAGTACATATCTCAAACGTTCATAAGAGAGAGGAATTCCGCCATCATTCTGTACTTGCTCCAGTATGCCAAGGGCAAATCGTTGGTCTTGGTTTAGAAGGGTATAAATTGGCGATTCGTTATTTAGTGAGTGAAGGGGGAGCAGTATCATGAAACTTGAAAAGTTAAGAACACTTTTATCTGAATTAGAGATCGATGGTCTAGTCATTACGAGCAGCTTTAATTTACAGTACATGACCAGCTTTACTGGCTCAGCCGGTCTCGCCGTTGTTTCAAAGGACCGGGCAGCTTTTATCACGGATTTCCGTTATACAGAGCAAGCGAAGGACCAAGTAAAAGGCTTCGACATTATTGAACATAAAGGAAACATCGTAGAAACAGCAGCTCAAACGGCAAAGGAATTTGGGATCAAACGCCTTGGGTTTGAACAAAACCATATGACATTTGCCACTTACCAGCAGTATGCAGGTAAAGCAGGTGATATTGAGCTTGTTCCGGTCTCAGAATCAGTTGAAAAGTTGCGCTTGATTAAGTCTAGTGAAGAGATTAAGATATTAGAGGAAGCTGCGAAGATTGCAGATCACGCCTTTGATCATATTCTCACTTACATCAAGCCGGGCTTGACGGAAATTGCTGTCATGAACGAGCTTGAATTTTTCATGAGAAAAGAAGGCGCTGAAGGATCTTCATTCGATATGATTGTCGCCTCAGGTGTTCGTTCAAGCCTACCGCACGGAAGAGCGAGTGAAAAGGTGATTGAATCTGGTGATTTAGTCACACTCGATTTCGGTGCTTACTATAAAGGGTATTGTTCTGATATGACAAGAACGATTGCTGTTGGCACACCGAGCGATAAGCTAAAGGAAATTTATCATATCGTATTAGAAGCAGAAAACGCTGGTGTGGATAGAATCAAGCCAGGCTTAACAGGAAAAGAAGCTGATCGCATCACACGTGACATCATTGAAAAGTATGGCTATGGTCAATACTTCGGGCATTCAACTGGCCACGGGCTAGGGATGGAAGTACATGAAGCGCCAGGCCTTTCCTCACGATCAGAGGTCGTCTTAGAAAAAGGAATGGTCGTGACAGTTGAGCCGGGAATTTACTTGCCGGATGTCGGCGGCGTGAGAATTGAGGATGATATTGTCCTGACAGCTGACGGCAATAAACGATTGACCCACTCACCGAAAGAACTTATCATATTATGATGGTGAAATGTAGGAGGATGACAAAATGATTTCAGTAAACGATTTTCGTACAGGCCTGACAATTGAAGTGGACGGCGGTATTTGGCGTGTAGTGGATTTCCAACACGTAAAGCCAGGGAAAGGCGCAGCATTTGTTCGTTCGAAACTGCGTAACCTACGTACTGGTGCTATTCAAGAAAAAACATTCCGTGCAGGCGAAAAAGTAGCGAAAGCTCAAATCGAAACAAAAACAATGCAATACTTGTATGCAAATGGCGACCAGCATGTCTTCATGGATACAAGTTCTTATGAGCAGCTTGAACTAAGTGAAACACAAATTAAAGATGAGCTGAAATATTTGCTAGAAAATATGTCGGTTCATATTGTGATGTACGGTGCTGAAACACTTGGAGTAGAACTTCCAAACACGGTAGAACTAGAAGTAGTAGAAACAGAGCCTGGTATTAAAGGCGACACAACATCAGGCGGATCAAAACCTGCAAAAACAGAAACTGGTTTAATCGTCAACGTTCCTTTCTTTGTGAACCAAGGAGATAAACTAGTCATTAATACATCAGACGGTTCATACGTGTCAAGAGCGTAATGAATGAAGAAAGACTGTAAACCTCGTGTTTACAGTCTTTTTTTATTGTAAAACATGTAAGACTCCCCAAAAGGCAGGCCTTCTCTCAATTCTCTCATTCATCTCTTTTCCTTCCTGAAAAACAAGACTACTTCCAGCTAGACAAGCATATAGTGTAAAAAAAGCTGGAGGTTCTATATGAAACAATTTCTCCCAGGTCTACATCCATCAGTCGCTGCGATGGCAGGCATGAGGTTTTTATCGGCAGCGATTGAACTGACGGCCGCCATCCTCATTTTAGTCACAAATGACGTTCGAAAAGCGGTTGTCATCAATAGTATATTGGCGATCATTGGGCCGCTCATTTTTATTATCACGATGACGATTGGAATCTATCAAATTGCAGGGCAGTTATCCTATGCCAAGCTCGTCTTTATTTTCATTGGTGTCGTATTTATTCTTGTTGGGATCTATAAGTGAAACGGCTTGGCATAATTAACGGCTCCCATCATACATTTTAGAGAAGAAAAAAAGGAGGGGAATTCGTTGCGGAGTTTGTTGGATATTCTCCCGCACTCGATTGGACAAGAACTTAGACTGCTAAAAGAAGCAGAATGGGATCAAATAGAAGAAATCCGCATTCGCACGGATCGTCCTATTGAATTAATGCAAAGAGGAAAACCGCGCTTTCTTTCTTATCACACAACAGGAGAAGATGCGTCTCAGCTATTAGGCAGGCTGAGCAATTACAGCATGTACACACTTGAAGAGGAGCTAAAGCAAGGCTACATCACCATTTCGGGCGGACACCGGGTGGGACTTGCAGGAAAGGTGATCGTTGAAAACGGCATTGTCAAAGGATTAAGAGATATCTCTTCATTTAATATCCGCATCGCAAAAGAAAAAGTCGGGATTGCGCTTCCCTTTCTTCCCTATTTATATGACGAGCACTGGTGCAATACACTGATCATCGGTCCACCGCAAACAGGGAAAACAACATTATTGCGGGATATAGCAAGACTGGCTAGTACAGGCACAAAAGCAATTCCTCCTAAAAAAACAGGCATTATAGATGAGCGTTCAGAAATCGCTGGGTGTATAAGAGGGGTGCCGCAGCACCAGTTTGGAAACCGGGTGGATGTGCTCGATGCGTGTCCAAAGGCTGAGGGCTTGATGATGATGATTCGGTCTATGAGTCCAGAGGTCATGATTGTCGATGAAATCGGAAAAAGCGAGGATGTGCAGGCACTATTAGAAGCGATTCATGCTGGGGTCACCATTATCGTTTCCGTTCATGGCTATTCACTTGAAGATGTGTATAAACGCCCATCATTGAAGCCGTTATGGGAGCTTCGAGTGTTTGAACGATATGTTGAATTAAATCGCAAGGACGGTCCCGGCACGATCGGGCGGATATATGAGCAAGACGGACAAGAGATGAAATGGAGGCGGGGAGTGGACGTATGTTAAAGCTCATTGGCGCTATCTTGATTGTCGCGGCTACGACTTGGGGAGGGTTCGAGTTTGCCAAACGATATAGCGACCGGCCGAAACAAATTCGGCAGCTCCGGTTTGCGCTCCAGTCTCTTGAAGCTGAAATTATGTATGGTCAAACACCGCTAGCGCGTGCAGCAGAGCAAATTGCGTCGCAAGTAGGTCCTCCTGTGAATCGGTTATTTGAACAATTTGCAGAAAAGCTGAAAGTTGGAACCTTTTCTGCACGGCATGCATGGAATGAGAGTCTTGAGGGTGTTTGGAAAAAAACCGTCTTAAAAAAAGGCGAATATGAGGCACTGAGGCACTTTGGAGAAACACTTGGCCAGCATGATGTCACGTCTCAGCAAAAATATATCAAGCTTGCTTTAGGTCATTTGGAATCGGAGGAGAAGGAAGCTGAAATCGCCCAAGCCAAAAATGAAAAAATGGTCAGAAGCCTCGGATTTTTAAGCGGATTACTACTGATTCTTTTATTGATGTGAGAGGAAGGGAGTCGAGAGCATGGGCGTTGATGTAAACGTCATTTTTCAAATTGCGGGAGTAGGCATCGTTGTGGCATTCCTCCATACGATTTTAGATCAAATGGGGAAAAAGGAGTACGCTCAGTGGGTCACACTGCTTGGGTTTATCTACATTTTGTTTATGGTGGCAACCATTGTAGATGATTTGTTTAAAAAGATTAAAGCCGTATTTCTATTCCAAGGATAGGGGAGGGCTTACAAATCGACATCATACAAATTGTTGGACTTGGTTTAATCGCTACTTTTTTAGCATTAATTGTCAAAGAACAAAAGCCAACCTTCGCCTTTATGCTTGTTGTATTTACAGGGTGTGTGATCTTTCTTTATTTAATAGATCAAATCTATGCCATTATCTCGATGATAGAAAAAATTGCGGCAAGTGCCGGCGTCAATATGAAGTATGTTGAAACCATTTTAAAAATTATTGGCATTGCCTATATTGCGGAATTCGGCGCCCAGCTGACAAAAGATGCTGGACAAGGCGCCATTGCATCAAAAATAGAGCTTGGCGGCAAAATTCTCATCTTGGTCATGGCAGTCCCCATTTTAACAGTCATCATTGAGACCATCTTAGGTATGATCCCGTCCATGACTTAATTGAAAAGAGGTGATGACAATGAAACGGGTGACAGCTGTTATGGGACTGATGCTTTTCTTCTGGCTGATCGCTCCGCACGCAGGCGCAGAAGAAAAAGAGCCTTTATCAAATGAAGCACCAGCAGCAGAAGAAGTGGCGACTGGACAGGCTGATGCACTTGAGCTTCATTCCATCAGTGACTTTTGGGAAACCATATTGGACGAGTATGGCGGCTTTCTGCCAGAAAGCCAAAAAGGAACAGTGAAGGAAATGATTGATGGCGATAAAGAGCTGTCTCCCCAGACATGGCTGAAAGCCTTTGTTCATTATCTTTTTCACGAGGTCATCGCAAACGGAAAGCTCCTTGGCACACTGATTTTACTCACCATCTTTTGTTCGCTTTTACAGCTTTTGCAGAATGCATTTGAACAAAGCACTGTCAGTAAAGTCGCATACGCACTTGTTTATATGGTGCTGATCATTATTGCACTCAACAGCTTTCATGTGGCGATTTCTTATGCAACAGAAGCCATTCAAACGATGACCAGTTTTATTCTTGCTCTTATTCCTCTGTTATTAGCACTGATTGCTTCATCAGGCGGGCTTGTCTCAGCCGGATTCTTTCATCCCGTTATTTTATTTTTGATGAATACGAGCGGCGTTTTTATTCAATATGTCGTTCTTCCGCTTATTTTTTTATCAGCGATATTGAGCATTGTCAGTACGCTGACTGAACAATACAAGGTTACCCAGCTTGCCCAGCTGTTAAGAAATGTGGCGATAGGCGGGTTAGCCGTCTTTTTAACTGTCTTTCTTGGCGTCATTTCTGTGCAAGGTGCATCTGCTGCGATTACGGATGGTATCGCACTTCGTACAGCCAAATTTATTACCGGAAATTTCATCCCCGTCCTTGGCAGAATGTTTACAGATGCGACGGATACCGTCATCAGTGCCTCTGTATTACTTAAAAATACGGTCGGACTTGTTGGCGTCGCTATTCTCATTTCAATTGCCGCTTTCCCTGCGATTAAAGTGCTCTCGCTAGCCCTTATATATAAGCTTGCCGCAGCCGTTCTTCAGCCATTAGGAGGCGGACCGATTATCAGCTGCCTTGATGTCATTTCTAAAAGTGTGCTTTATATCTTTGCTGCACTTGCTGTCGTGTCGCTCATGTTCTTTTTAAGCATTACCGTCATTATTACTGCTGGCAACCTGACCATGATGATGAAGTAAGGAGGGACACCTTTTGAGTTTTCTCACGGAATGGATCACAAGTATTATTCTCTTTATCTTATTTGCGATTGTCATTGATCTTCTACTTCCCAATTCAAGCATGCAAAAATATGCCAAAATGGTCGTCAGCCTCCTGTTGATTGTGGTTATGCTCAATCCGATTTTTGCTTTTTTTCGGGCAGACCCTGACCAAATTTTCTCAGAATTGATGAAGGGAAAAGAAGAAGCACAGTCAGAAGAAATAAAAAATCAGATGAATTTAGAAAAAAAAGAAATACAAGCCTCTCAGCGTGCATATATTTTAAAGCAAATGGCTGTCCAACTAGAAAAAAGCGCAAAGGAGCCACTGGAGAAGGAGAGCTATGAAATGAAACACGTAGAAGTGCTGGCAGATGAAGAGCACCTGGATCAGAATATGGAGGCGGATCAATTTCGCATCAAAGCAGTTCTTTCCCCGCTCACAGGTGATGCTGTAGAAACGGTGGCAAAGGTGGACATTGATCTCTCCAGGCAAAAGGAGGAAAGCACTGGATCTTCTAACAAAGAGATCAAGAGGGTGAAAGAGACGCTTGCTGATGTTTGGAATACGAGTCCTGAGCACATTGCGCTGAACATTGAGGGAGGTGACGCAGCAGATCATGAATAACAAGGACTGGAAACAAAAGCTGAAATCATTCTTGCAGCCGCCTGAAAAAGGTGAAGGGAAACCAAAATTAACGAAGCACCATTACTTGCTGCTTGTATTCATCATCGGCGTATCTTTCATGTTAGTCAGTCAGATCTTGTCACC
Source organism: Bacillus sp. FSL M8-0266 (assembly GCF_038613425.1). Taxonomy (NCBI): domain Bacteria; kingdom Bacillati; phylum Bacillota; class Bacilli; order Caryophanales; family Bacillaceae; genus Bacillus; species Bacillus sp. FSL M8-0266. The sequence continues at coordinate 2,280,991 of NZ_CP152015.1, read as the reverse complement.
GCCATCAAGCAAAGAACAAGCTGCTGTTCCTACTTCTAAAAAAACAACCTCACAAGAGCAGGAGGTATTCAAGCCGGCATCGTCAAGTAAATCAAAGAATTCGATTGAAGATGTGGAGCAAGAATACGAAAATCAGCTGAAAGAAATTTTAGAGACCATTATTGGCGTTGAGGATGTATCGATTGTGGTCAATGTAGACGCAACTTCTTTAAAAGTGTTTGAAAAAAACAAATCCAATAAAAGCACAACGACCGAAGAAACAGATAAAGAAGGCGGCGTGCGAAGTGTCACCGATCAAACAAAAGAAGAAGAAATCGTCATCATCAAAAATGGCAATGAAGAAACGCCAGTCGTGGTGCAAACGAAAAAACCAGATATTCGAGGTGTCCTCGTTGTTGCTCAAGGAGTAGACAACGTTCAAATAAAGAAAACCATCATTGAAGCGGTTACACGAGTGCTTGACGTACCGAGCCATAGAGTGGCTGTTGCCCCTAAAAAAATCAAGGAGGATTCGGAATGATGTTAAAAAAACAAACGGTTTGGCTATTAACGATGCTAAGTTTAGTTGTCGTCTTAAGTGTGTACTATATCATGTCTCCACAAGGTGAAAATGCAGTGACAGTAGAAGAGATGAAATCAAAAGGAATGGAAGAGAAAAAGACTGAACCAGAAAAAGGAATGGACAAAGGAACGGAAAAAGGCGCTGATGAGAAGTCCACTGACAAAGAAACAAATGGTAAACAAGAGGATATCGAAACAAGCGGTGAAGAAGGAAAGGCTGTGTCAGAGCAAACAGACGATGAGCTTTTTACAACATACAGATTAGAGCTTGAAGATAAACGAAGCAAACAGCGTGAAGAGTTCAACGAAATCGTATCCAGTGATGATGCAACAGCACAAGAAAAAAGCGAAGCTTATGACCAAATGACAGCGCTTAGTGAAGCAGAAGGAACGGAGCGTCAGCTCGAAACCTTAATTAAAACAAAAGGTTATAAAGATGCGCTAGTGAGTGCAGAGGGAGATAAAGTGAGCATCACAGTTCGTTCTGACAAAAAATCAAAGTCCCAAGCGGCCGATATTATTGATATGGTCACAAAAGAAATGAGAGGTCTTGATAACGTAGCGGTCACTTTTGAGCCCTCCAATGAATAAAAAATGAACAGGCGCCCTTTGCCGTAAAGGGCGTTTTTTGATGCGGTTTGGCGCCCTCTTCAAGGTGCTCTCGCAAAGCGCTTCGCCACAATATTAGTTGAATTCATTGAAATCCTCCTGTAAGATGGTTATAGTATGTACTTTTAGTACTAGCCTATAAGAAAAAGATAAATCCATACATAGGGGTGCAAATCCATGTTAAAAATTGAAGAAATTCATGAACTGATTAAATTAATTGACGAATCAACAATTGATGAATTTACGTACGAAAACGAAGGTGCAAAAATCAAACTAAAGAAAAATAAAGAAGTCGTTCAGCAAGTAGCGGCACCAGTGGCTCCTGTCCAAGCAGCTCCAGCTCAACAAGCTCCTAAAGCACAAGCTCCAGCTCAGACCGAAGCCCCTGCACAAGAGGCAGCTGCGTCTGAAAATCTGCATAAAATCACATCCCCAATGGTTGGCACATTTTATGCTTCATCTTCACCAGAAGCAGATCCATATGTGACATCAGGTTCTAAGGTGAAGGAAAACACAGTTGTGTGCATCGTAGAAGCGATGAAACTGTTTAATGAAATCGAAGCAGAAGTAAAAGGTGAAATCGTCGAAGTATTAGCTGAGAACGGTCAGCTTGTAGAATTCGGACAACCCCTCTTTCTAGTGAAAGCAGAGTAAGGAGTACGATCATGATTAAAAAGCTATTAATTGCAAACAGAGGAGAAATCGCAGTTAGAATTATCCGCGCTTGTAAAGAGCTTGGAATTGAAACAGTTGCGGTATTTTCTGAAGCGGATCGCGATGCGCTTCATGTTCAAATGGCTGATGAAGCATATTGCATCGGACCGACTGCTTCAAAAGATAGTTATTTAAATGTCACGAATATTGTCAGTGTAGCCAAATTAACAGGGACAGATGCCATCCATCCAGGATACGGCTTCCTTGCTGAAAATGCAGACTTCGCAGAGCTTTGCGAGGAATGCAATGTCATCTTTGTTGGGCCAACTGCATCAGCGATTTCCAAAATGGGAACGAAAGATGTCGCAAGGGAAACAATGAAAGATGCTGGCGTTCCGATTGTTCCTGGTTCTCAAGGAATTGTAAAAGATCTTGATGATGCTGTTTCAACAGCAGCAAGTATTGGGTATCCTGTGATTATAAAAGCAACTGCCGGCGGCGGTGGTAAAGGAATCCGTGTGGCTCGTACCGAAGAAGAACTCATTAACGGTGTCACCATCACGCAGCAGGAAGCAGCGCAAAACTTTGGTAACCCTGGCGTCTATTTAGAAAAGTTCATTGAAGACTTTAGACACGTGGAAATCCAAGTGCTTGCAGATCAGCATGGCAATACCATTCATTTAGGAGAGCGTGATTGCTCGATTCAAAGAAGAATGCAAAAGCTTCTTGAAGAAACGCCATCACCAGCGCTGAATGCAGACATCCGTGAGCAAATGGGTGAAGCAGCCGTAAAAGCTGCAGAAGCTGTTGAATACACTGGTGCTGGAACAGTCGAATTCATTTATGATTATAATGAAGAGAAGTTCTACTTCATGGAAATGAATACCCGTATTCAAGTAGAGCATCCTGTAACAGAAATGGTCACAGGTGTTGACTTGATCAAAGAACAAATTAAAGTCGCATCAGGTGAGAAGCTTTCTCTTACACAAGAGGATGTCGTATATGAAGGATGGGCAATCGAATGCCGTATTAATGCAGAGAACCCAGAGAAAAACTTCATGCCTTCAGCTGGTGAAATTAAAATGTATCTTCCGCCAGGCGGTCTAGGAGTACGTGTTGATTCTGCCGCTTATCCGGGCTATGTGATTCCGCCATATTACGATAGTATGATTGCAAAGGTGATCACATATGGTAAGACGAGAGAAGAAGCGATTGCGAGAATGAAACGCTCGCTTCAAGAGTTCGTCATTGAAGGAGTCTACACAACGATCCCATTCCATCTAAGATTGCTTGAGCATGAAACATTTGTGAGTGGTAATTTTAATACGAAGTTTTTAGAAACATACCAAATCATGAAATAATCACAGCTTTCGGAGGTGAATGATCGTGTCAGATAACAATTTGCTTGAAATGAACCTTGATGAAGATCAATTGGGAAAAGTGCAAATTGCACCAGAAGTGATTGAGGTCATTGCTGGGATCGCCGCTTCAGAAGTCGAAGGCATTGCCGAAATGCGCGGCAATTTCGCTGCTGATGTAGCAGAACGCTTTGGTAAGAAAAATCACCGTAAAGGTGTGAAAGTAGATGTCTCTGATGAAGGCATCACAATCGATGTATATTGTGTGGTTGAATTTGGCCTATCCATTCCAAAGGTATCCACTGCTGTACAAGAAAATATCCGTCAAACTCTTTTGAACATGACTGCTTTAACGATTAATGAAATCAATATTCATGTCGTTGGTATTCAATTTGATACTAAAGCATCTGAGGCTGAAGTAGATCAAGAAATGTAAAAAAAGAGTTCAAGTGAAACCAAGGAGGCATTGCCTCTTTGGTTTTTTAAAGCCCATTTTTGGGTCATTTCCGAATAATAATGATCTCACACGTAAATTGATTCGTTTTTCGTGACAGCTCACATGGATCTTGGTGCGACCATGGTCAAAATATGTTATGATCTCTGTATGGCTTAACGACAAGCGGATAAAGTGGTTAAAGGAGTAAATAATGAAAAGAAGAACTGCAAGAGAAAAGGCGCTACAAACATTATTTCAAATTGATGTGAGCAATATTGATCCGAAAGAGGCCATTACACATGCGCTGGATGAACAAGAATCAGATCCTTTTTTCGAGGAGCTGGTTTTCGGTGTGCTTGAACAAAAGGACAAGCTCGATGACATGATTTCACAGCATTTAGTGAATTGGAAACTCGATCGTATTGCAAACGTAGACAGAGCCATTTTAAGGCTGTCTGTGTACGAGATGGTGTATCAAGAAGATATCCCGGTTAGTGTCTCAATGAATGAAGCGATTGAACTGGCCAAATTATTCGGTGACGATAAAGCATCGAAATTTGTAAATGGAGTACTTTCAAACATTAAAAACGACCTAAAGCAGCAATAGGAGGATTCGACATGACAGCAACAATCATCGATGGGAAAGAAACAGCAAAAGAAAAGCGTGAGCAATTAGCAAAAGAAGTAGAAGAGCTAAAACAAAAAGGTGTCACACCTGGTCTTGCCGTTATTCTAATCGGTGATGATCCGGCTTCACTTTCTTACGTACGCGGGAAGAAAAAAGCAGCAGAAGCAATGGGGATGCATTTCCAGCTAGATCATTTAGATGCTTCTTTAACAGAAGAAGCATTGCTTCAGCTGATTGATCAGTACAATGCCAACGATCAATTCCACGGGATTCTTGTTCAGCTTCCACTGCCAAAACATATTTCTGAAAAAGCCGTGATTGAACGTATTTCACCTGAAAAAGATGTTGATGGTTTCCATCCATTGAATATCGGGAAAATGCTCCTTGGGGAAGACACATTCCTTCCATGCACACCAGCAGGCATTGTTGAATTACTAAATAAAACGGGCGTCAGTCTTTCTGGAAAAGAAGTCGTTGTTGTCGGACGCAGCAATATTGTCGGTAAACCAGTAGGACAATTGCTGTTAAACGAAAACGCAACGGTTACTTATTGCCATTCAAGAACAACGAATATTTCAGAACATACGTTGAAAGCGGATATTTTAGTTGTTGCCGTCGGTCGAGCAAACTTTATTAAAGCTGACCAAATTAAAGAAGGCGCTATTGTGATCGATGTAGGAGTCAATCGTTTGGATACTGGAAAGCTTGTTGGAGATGTTGATTTTGAAGAGGCAAAAGAAAAAGCTTCTTATATCACACCAGTCCCTGGCGGAGTCGGTCCAATGACGATTACGATGCTTGCACATAATACGGTTAAATCAGCAAAACGTACATTAGCATAAGCTTTATCCATTCATCCACCTGCATGCTGCTGGTGGATGAATGTGCGTTTTTGAAGAGGAGGAATACGTCATGAGTGAAAAAGCCTTTGTGACGGTCACAGCCCTTACAAAATACATAAAAAGAAAATTTGATGTTGATCCGCATTTAGAAGATATTTGGATCAAAGGTGAGCTATCCAATGTCAAGATTCATTCAAGAGGACATGTGTACTTCACCTTAAAAGACGAAAATGCACGCATGCAAGCTGTCATGTTCCAGCGCTCTGCGGCGAAGCTGCCTTTTTCACCTAAGAGTGGAATGAAGGTGTTTGTACGAGGCGGAATTCAAGTCTATGAACCAAGCGGTAACTATCAATTATATGCAAAAGAAATGCAGCCTGATGGTGTTGGTGCTCTTCATCTTGCTTATGAAGAGCTGAAGAAAAAGCTAGCAAGCGAAGGCTTATTTGATGCGCGCTATAAAAAAACAATCCCCGAATATCCAGAGGTTGTTGGTGTCATTACGTCTCCAACAGGAGCGGCTGTTCGAGATGTCATTACGACCATCAATCGGCGCTATCAGCAGGCGAAAATCATTGTGCTTCCGGCGCTCGTTCAAGGTGAGCATGCGACCCGTTCCATCGTAGAGCGAATTAAGGAAGCGAATGAAAAACAGCTCTGTGATGTCTTGATTGTCGGAAGAGGAGGCGGTTCGATTGAAGAGCTTTGGGCTTTTAATGAAGAAGCTGTCGCAAGAGCCATCTTCGCATCAGACATTCCAATCATATCTGCAGTTGGACACGAAACAGACTTTACGATCAGTGATTTCACTGCAGATATGAGAGCACCCACACCAACAGGAGCAGCCGAACTTGCTGTTCCAAGCACGACCGATTTAATTGAACGAATCAAATCAATCGATATACGGCTAACAAGAGCGGTAAAGAATCGAACCTCACAAGCCAAGGATCGTCTTGTGGCGCTGCAATCCTCTTATGCCTTCCGTTTTCCAAAACGATTACAGGAGCAAAAAGAGCAGCAATTCGATTTGGTATTTGACCGTTTTCAAAAACAGCTGACGAGACAAATTGAGCAAAAACGCAGTCAGCTAGACCGCCAGACATACAGGCTGAAGCCGCTTCACCCTAAAGAGCAGCTGCTTCAAGCGAAAAAACGCCACGCCAATGAAACAGAACAGCTCATTCGCAGTATGAATGTGCAAATGAAAACAATTCATTCGCAGTTCCAATCGGTTCTTGGTAAACTAAATGCATTAAATCCACTTCAAGTGATGGAAAGAGGCTACAGCTTAGCCTATAAAGAAGATGAACTAATAAAAAGTGTGAACCAAGTAGAGCCGAAGGATCAGCTGACCATCACGATGAGGGATGGACGTCTGATTTGTGAGGTTATTGAGAAGGAGGGGCAATCAACATGACAGAATCCAATAAACAAAAAGAAGAACAAATGACATTTGAAGAGGCGATGAAAGGTCTTGAGGAGATTGTGGGAAAGCTCGAAGAAGGAGATGTACCACTTGAGCAGGCCATTCATTATTTTCAAGAAGGGATGACCCTTTCGAAGCTTTGTCATGAAAAATTACAGCATGTTGAAAAGCAAATGGATTTCATTTTAAAAGAGGACGGTGAGCTGGCTCCCTTCTCAGTGAAGGAGGCAGATGCTGGTGACAAGTAATTTAAATGAATTTTTAACAACACGAAAGCAGGCCATTGAAGATTATTTATTTACATATGTTCAGGAATTGACGATTCCTGAAGACCTGAAATCTTCTATGCTCTATTCTCTTAAAGCGGGCGGGAAAAGGCTTCGACCTGTTCTCGTTCTTGCTCTTCTAAATGCCTACGGTAAAAACGAAGAAGACGGTATACCTGTCGGCTGTGCGGTTGAGATGATTCATACGTATTCATTGATACATGACGACCTTCCTTGCATGGACGACGATGACCTTCGCAGAGGAAAACCGACAAATCATAAAGTGTACGGAGAAGCAACAGCGGTTCTTGCAGGTGATGCCCTTTTAACAGAAAGCTTCCGCCTGATTACATCTCAGCTGTCTAGCGGCGTCTCAGCTGACAAAAAGCTCAGAATTGTGGATGAGCTTGTAAAGTCAGCAGGTGCACTAGGAATGGTTGGCGGTCAATTTGACGACATGGAAGCAGAGCAAAAACAAGTATCGCTTGCTGAACTAGAATCCATTCACGCCCGTAAAACAGGAAAGCTTCTCACATTCAGTGTCGCAGCAGGTGCAATGCTGGCAGGAGCATCAGATGACGATATCGAAAAGCTAAGGGAATTCAGCTATCATATTGGCATTGCGTTTCAAATCCGTGATGATATTTTAGATCTCGAAGGAAGCGAAGAAAAAATCGGAAAACGGGTCGGCTCTGATACAGCAAATGAAAAGTCGACATATCCTTCTTTATTAACGCTTTCAGGAGCAAAAGAAAAGCTGCATGAGCACATCACACGTGCAAAAGAAATTGTCTCAAATCTTCAATTAGAGCAGCAATTGCTGCATGATTTATGTGATCTAATTGCCTCAAGAGATCATTAAAAACAGCCTAGATTTGAGGGTCCTCGAGCAATTGTGGTAAACTGTAAACAGTTTATTATGATGAGACAACTCTTATTCCCTATTGGTTTTCAAAGGAATAAGGCATTATAGATGTATATAGAAATTTTGTTGAAAGCGAGTTGATCCTAATTGGATCTTTTATCAATAAAAAATCCAACGTTTCTAAAAGGAATGTCAAATGCAGAATTAGAGGAGCTTAGTGCTGACATTCGCATGTTTTTAATTGAGTCCTTAGCTAACTCTGGTGGGCATATCGGTCCGAACCTGGGAGTCGTTGAACTGACTGTTGCGCTTCATAAAGTATTTGACAGCCCAAAAGACAAATTCCTCTGGGATGTTGGACATCAGTCTTACGTTCATAAGCTGTTAACGGGAAGAGGGTCGGAGTTTGATACACTTCGTCAATATAAAGGGCTTTGCGGTTTTCCTAAACGAAATGAAAGCGAGCATGATGTGTGGGAGACAGGTCACAGTTCAACCTCGTTATCTGGCGCGATGGGTATGGCGGCAGCGCGTGATATCAAAGGGACAGATGAATATATCTTGCCGATTATCGGAGATGGTGCACTAACCGGAGGTATGGCGCTAGAAGCTTTGAATCATATCGGTGATGAAAAGAAAGATATGATTGTCATATTAAACGACAATGAAATGAGTATTGCACCAAACGTCGGTGCGATTCACACAATGCTTGGTAGATTACGTACAGCTGGCAAATACCAATGGGTAAAAGACGAGCTTGAATATTTATTCAAGCGCATTCCAGCTGTTGGTGGTAAGCTTGCTGCCACAGCAGAGCGTATCAAAGACAGCCTCAAATATTTACTTGTATCTGGCATGTTTTTTGAGGAAATGGGATTTACCTACTTAGGTCCTGTCGACGGACATTCGTATGAAGATCTTTTTGAAAATCTTGAATATGCAAAGAAAACAAAAGGTCCTGTTCTTCTGCATGTCATCACGAAAAAAGGAAAAGGCTATCAGCCGGCAGAATCCGATAAAGTCGGGACTTGGCACGGTACGGGTCCATACAAAATTGATACAGGGGATTTTGTAAAACCGGCAGCAGCAGCTCCGTCTTGGAGTGGTCTCGTTAGTGAAACGGTCAGAAAGCTGGCACGGGAAGATGAGCGGATTGTTGCGATCACGCCTGCGATGCCTGTTGGTTCAAAGCTTGAAGGCTTTGCGAAGGAATTTCCAGAGCGGATGTTTGATGTAGGAATTGCCGAGCAGCATGCAGCCACAATGGCAGCTGGGCTTGCGACGCAGGACATGAAGCCATTTTTAGCGATTTATTCAACGTTCCTACAAAGAGCCTATGACCAAGTGCTACATGATATTTGTCGTCAGAACCTTAACGTATTTATTGGCATTGACCGTGCTGGACTTGTCGGTGCAGATGGAGAAACCCATCAAGGTGTGTTTGATATTGCCTTTATGCGTCATATGCCGAATATGGTACTCATGATGCCAAAAGATGAAAATGAAGGACAGCACATGGTCAATACAGCTATTCAGTACGATGACGGTCCTATTGCTATGCGCTTCCCGCGCGGTAATGGGCTAGGTGTCAAAATGGATGAACAGCTGAAAACCATTCCAATTGGGTCCTGGGAGGTTCTTCGTCCAGGGAAGGATGCCGTGATTTTAACATTTGGTACGACGATTAAAATGGCACTCCAAGCAGCAGAAGAACTTCAAAAAGAAGGGAAATCGGTTCGTGTTGTCAATGCTCGTTTTATTAAGCCTCTTGATGAAGCGATGTTAAATGACATTTTTTCTGAAGGTATTCCGATTTTAACGATTGAAGAAGCTGTGCTCCAAGGCGGATTTGGCAGCAGCGTTTTAGAATATATACACGATAAGAAAGCATCTCATATTAAAGTAGAACGTATGGGCATTCCAGATGAATTTATTGAGCATGGAAGTGTTGATGCCCTGCTTGAAGAAATTGGTTTGACGAAAGCACAGGTTGCTGATACTTTACGTGACCTGCTTCCCGCAGCACCAAGAAAAGGAATTGGATCATGACATCAAAGAAAGAACGACTTGACGTTTTATTAGTTGAACAAGGACTAATGGAAACGAGAGAGAAAGCAAAGCGTGCCATTATGGCAGGGATCGTTTACTCAAATGAAAACCGTTTGGATAAACCAGGAGAGAAAATCGCTCGTGATACACCGCTCACTGTGAAAGGGAACCCTCTGAAATATGTGAGCCGCGGCGGATTAAAGCTCGAAAAAGCGCTAAAAGAATTCGACTTAACCGTTGAAGGAAAATTGCTAATTGATATCGGTTCATCAACAGGTGGATTTACAGATTGTGCGCTTCAAAATGGAGCGGTCAAATCATATGCTGTTGATGTTGGCTACAATCAGCTTGCGTGGAAATTAAGGCAGGATGACAGGGTCATCGTCATGGAGCGCACCAATTTCCGTCATTCCGTCCCAGCAAATTTTACTGAAGGATTGCCAGAAGTGGCGTCAATTGATGTCTCTTTTATTTCACTTAAACTCATTCTGCCGGCTTTAAAGCACATTCTTGTCCCAGGCGGAGACTGTATTGCACTCGTCAAGCCTCAATTTGAAGCAGGCAGAGAGCTTGTTGGGAAAAAAGGCATCGTGCGAGATCCATCGGTCCACCTTGGTGTACTGGAAGAGATGAATCAATTTGCTGCAAAAGAAGGCTATGATGTGAAGGATGTATCATTTTCGCCTATTACTGGCGGAGACGGGAATATTGAGTTCCTTCTCCATTTAGTGCTTCATCCCGATCAAGAAGAGAATGCGGCACTACCGGTTTCAGAGCTTGAAAAGATCGTCAAGGAAGCCCATTCTGTATTGAAAGAAAAGAAAAACAGTCCTGAGCCGGCTGATACATGAGGTTGAAACAAAAGGAATAATAGCTCGCTATTATTCCTTTTTACATGGTCAAAAGATGAGAATTGGCCGTTTCTCACGTAACGCTTGTTTTTTGAACTGTGGTTCATATAACATAGAACGTAAAGACAAACTGAGATCAAACGCCTAGGGGGGTCAAAAATGACTAAAGGTCAAAGGCATATCAAGATTAGAGAAATCATCGCGAGCCAAGAGATTGAAACACAAGATGAACTAGTCGATATTTTAAAAGCCGATGGATATAACATTACACAAGCGACCGTTTCAAGAGATATTAAAGAATTGCATTTAGTGAAAGTGCCAACGAACAATGGAACATATAAATACAGCCTTCCTGCGGATCAGCGGTTTAATCCGCTGTCTAAACTAAAGCGATCCTTAATGGATGCATTTATTAAAATGGATGCTGCCAGTCATTTAATTGTCCTCAAAACCATGCCGGGTAATGCACAGGCGATTGGGGCTTTAATGGATAATTTAGATTGGGAAGAAATCATGGGAACCATTTGCGGAGATGACACCATTTTGATCATTTGCCGCACAATAGATGATACGGAAACAGTTTCAAGCAAAATTTTAGAGCTTCTATAAAGAATCAGGTTTACAAAAAGAGGTGTCAAATGAGTGTTAGCAGAACTAACCATTAAAAACTTTGCAATCATTGAAGAGTTAACGGTTTCATTTGAAAAAGGACTCACAGTCCTAACAGGGGAAACAGGTGCAGGGAAATCTATCATGATTGACGCTGTCTCACTTCTTGTGGGAGGTAGAGGGTCGTCTGAATTTGTTCGTTATGGTGAGAAAAAGGCTGAGCTGGAGGGGCTTTTTCTTGTGCCAGCAGCTGACCATCCTGTATTTGCTTTATGCGAAGAGCAGGGAATTGACGCAACGGATGAAATGATGATTCTTCGCCGTGATATTAACAATAACGGGAAAAGCATTTGCCGTATCAATGGCAAGCTCGTTACAATCTCACTTTTACGCGAAGTAGGACGCCTTTTGCTCGATATACATGGACAGCACGATAACCAGTTATTGATGGAGGATGAAAATCATCTGCATTTACTCGATCAATTTGGAGCAGAAGAAATTGCACCTGCTTTGTCACAGTATCAAGAAGCATATGAGCAATATACAAAGACAGCCCAAAAGCTAAAACAGCTCTCTGAGAATGAGCAGGAAATGGTGCACCGGTTAGATTTACTGCAATTTCAGCTAGAAGAGATTGAAGCGGCACAATTAGAGCCGGGAGAAGATGAGAAGCTTCAAGAAGAGCGCCACCAGATCAGCAACTACGAAAAAATCTTTTCCTCACTCCAAAACGCCTATAATGCCTTGCGCAATGAGCAGGGGGGACTTGATTGGGTTGGCATGTCATCAAGCGAGCTCGAGCAGGTTTCTGAGATCAACGACGATCTGAAAAAGCTATCCGAACAAGTGTCGAACTCTTACTATTTATTAGAGGATTCGACGTTCCAAATGCGAAGCATGCTGGATCAATTAGAGTTCGACCCAGCACGACTTGATTTTATTGAGTCTAGGCTGAATGAAATGAAGCAGTTAAAACGAAAGTACGGGACAACGGTTGAGGAAATTTTGGAGTATGCGGCTAAGATTGAAGAAGAAATCGATCAAATTCAAAATCGAGATAGTCACCTGCAGACGCTTAAAAACAAACTGGATGCAATGAGCCGTGACGCTCTGCTTGAAGCACTTAACGTTTCGGAGCTTCGTAAAAAATGGGCCAAAAAGCTAGCGAAGCAAATTCAAACAGAACTAAAGGATTTGTATATGGAGAAGTCAACGTTTGATACATCCTTTTCCATTCGGTATGCGCCTTTTAGCAGCACGGATAATCCGCTACTAGATGGAAAGCCCGTCCAGCTTGGAAAAAACGGAATCGACCAAGCTCAATTTGTGATTTCTACTAATCCTGGCGAACCGATGAAATCTTTATCAAAAGTTGCCTCGGGTGGAGAAATTTCACGTGTTATGCTCGCCGTGAAAAGTATCTTCTCAGCCAAACAAGAAGTCACTTCCATTATTTTCGATGAGGTCGATACGGGCGTAAGCGGCAGAGTTGCACAGGCGATTGCCGAAAAAATTTACAAAGTGGCGGCTGGCTCACAAGTGCTCTGCATTACGCACCTCCCGCAAGTAGCAGCAATGGCTGACACGCACCTCTTCATTTCTAAACGCTCTAAAGCAGGCAGAACACTGACAAGCGTCAAACCATTAAATCATGAAGAAAAAGTGAGTGAAATTGGCAGGATGATTGCGGGTGTGGAAGTCACTGAGCTGACAAAACAGCACGCAAAAGAATTGCTGCATCAAGCAAATGATGTCAAAACAACAGGGTAGCTGAAAAATCAGCTGCCTTTTTTATATTGTGTCAAAATCGCTGTATATACCCACGAAATCGTCTTTTTCTTTTATCAATTTATCCAATCATTTTCTATAGCTGCCGGTTATAAATCAAAGCGAAGAAGGCAAAAGTAAAGATGTAGCCAAAACATGAGTGTTCTGGTGTGGGTAAGGAGCGAGGAGAGTGAAAAATGAATGCCCGAAAAGATGAGAAAAGCCATTGGTGTGATTCTCCTTGTTTCTTTAATAAGTACAGGGTTTATGAGCATAGTGAAGGAATACATCAGCATTCCAACTAATGTTGCTGTATTTGAAAAACAGAAGCACTCAATTGACACATCAATAGAAGCGTCAGCCAATGCTTCTTCACAAGCCTTTAGTCTTTCAGAGAAAAAGAATCAGCTTGAAGTAACAGGACAAAAGGCGGGAAAAGCCGAAATTGTTTATGATTTTAAAGGATTCCCTATTAAGAAAACAAAAGTCGACGTTCTCCCTGAATTAAAAGTCGTTCCTGGAGGACAATCCATTGGCGTCAAGCTCCACTCTGTAGGAGTTCTCGTTGTAGGTTTTCATCAAATCACAACAGCAGACGGCAAAAAATCACCAGGCGAAGCCGCAGGCATTCAATCAGGGGATATGATCATTGAAATCAATGGTCAAAAGATGGAGAAAATGAATGACCTCACCCCATTTATCCAGAAAGCAGGGAAAACAGGTGAAACGCTTCGTTTACTCATAAAAAGAGACCATAAAACCTTTCAAACAACATTAACACCCGCAAAAGATGCAAGTGAAGGCACCTATCGAATTGGTCTTTACATTCGAGATTCCGCAGCAGGAATCGGCACGATGACCTTCTTTGAACCATCTTCTAAAAAATATGGTGCCCTAGGGCATGTTATTTCTGACATGGATACAAAAAAACCAATTGTTGTCGACAATGGTGAAATTGTCAGATCAACCGTAACATCGATTGAAAAAGGCACAGGTGGCAATCCTGGAGAAAAATTGGCGAGATTCTCTTCCGAACGAAAAACGATCGGGGATATCTCCCGCAACAGCCCATTTGGTATCTTTGGTACGTTAACTGAAAAGCTTGAAAATCATGTATCAGACAAACCACTTCCAGTTGCTTTATCAAATGAAGTAAAAGAAGGTCCAGCAGAAATTTTAACCGTTGTGGATCATGATAAAGTGGAAAAGTTTGATATTAAAATCGTCAGCACGACTCCGCAGAAATTCCCGGCAACAAAAGGGATGGTATTGAAGGTAACAGATGAGCGTCTTTTAAGTAAAACGGGCGGTATCGTCCAAGGTATGAGCGGAAGCCCTATCATCCAAAACGGAAAAGTCATCGGGGCGGTCACGCACGTTTTCGTCAATGACCCGACAAGCGGCTACGGCGTACACATTGAATGGATGCTGTCAGAAGCAGGCATCGATCTTTATCAAAAAAACAAAAAAGCAAGCTGATCATCAAACTGCCGCGAATCTTCCGGCAGTTTTTTTCTACCCTTTCTTTCTCTGCCATCATGTTATAAAATAAGGAAAAAGAGATTTTTCGACAAAATGGAAAATGGTATGTTGTCAAATTGCAATAATCGTCGATTCGTTAAGAAAAACGTAGAAAAAGCTAGATAATGCTCTATTATTCGGAAAATTAAAGTTTTTTAAAGGGGATAGCATGGTTTTGTCGAATTGAACACTCAGAAGAGAAATACAAAAGACTAAAGGAATCGACATTGGGGAGGAAAGAACGTGGAGAAAATTAAAGTGTGTGTAGCTGATGACAATCGAGAGCTTGTTGGCCTTTTGACAGAGTATATTGAGGGACAGGAAGATATGGAAGTGCTTGGCGTGGCGTATAATGGCCAGGAATGTCTGACATTATTTAAAGATAAAGAGCCCGACGTTCTCCTCTTAGATATTATCATGCCTCATTTAGATGGCCTTGCTGTACTGGAACGCCTCCGTGAAAACAATGACATGACCAAACAACCAAGTGTGATTATGCTAACGGCGTTTGGACAAGAAGATGTCACGAAAAAAGCAGTTGATTTGGGCGCATCTTATTTCATCTTAAAGCCATTTGATATGGAAAACCTAGTTGGTCATATTCGTCAAGTCAGTGGAAACGGCACACAAGTCACCCATCGATCTTCATCTATCCAAAACAGTGTCCTTCGAAACAAACCTGAACCGAAACGCAGAAACTTAGATGCGAGCATTACAACGATTATTCATGAGATTGGCGTCCCGGCTCATATTAAAGGTTACTTATACTTAAGAGAAGCCATTTCAATGGTGTACAATGACATCGAGCTTCTCGGAAGCATCA
This sequence comes from Bacillus sp. FSL M8-0266, assembly GCF_038613425.1. NCBI lineage: Bacteria > Bacillati > Bacillota > Bacilli > Caryophanales > Bacillaceae > Bacillus > Bacillus sp. FSL M8-0266. The sequence continues at coordinate 2,265,726 of NZ_CP152015.1, read as the reverse complement.
CAAAAGTGTTGTATCCAGACATCGCGAAGAAATTTAACACGACCGCGAGCAGAGTAGAACGAGCGATTCGTCATGCGATTGAAGTGGCTTGGAGCAGAGGAAACATCGATTCCATTTCCTCACTTTTTGGTTATACAGTCAGCATGTCTAAAGCAAAACCAACCAATTCTGAATTTATCGCAATGGTGGCTGATCGTCTGCGCCTAGAGCATAGGGCAAGCTAGTTCATTTTCATAAAAAAACGTTTCTTCAAAGAGGCGTTTTTTTATTTTGAAAAATATTGTAAAAAATTGGTTGTATTGATACAATCATCTTATTGTCTCATTTGGACAACTCAGCTTGATTTATTTTCAGAATAAAATGAAAAATAAAGCATGAAAGAAATGGGTATGACATAAATTAGTGGTAATCAGCTACGCCAATCAATTGTTTGGTCTTCAAAATAGAAGAAGGAAACGCTCATTCGTAAGAAAAAGGATGAGAGGAAAAGGTCTGATGGATTTGGTAAATAAAGCAAATGAGATCGAAAGTTCTATTTCTATTGACCTGATTGGTTGGCGTTTTAAAGTCACTGGCTTCTTAGAGATTGTGCCATTTGAACTGAATATTCCCATTGTCGAATTTAATAATTTTCACATTCTTTTACTATGCTATAATAATGAAAAGAAGAGGGTGAGGTTATGGGAAAGCTGAAAATCCACTCTGCTGAGGTAGCGAACGAAATTAGCAAGTGGACGAGGGTCATTTCTCAAAATGACCTAGAAAAATCTGCTATCTATAAAGAGAAAATTCAGAATTTGCTAAAAAATACAGATGAAGACCGCGAAGTTCTCCTTTATTATCAGCTTGTTAATGGCCGACATGAAATGTTACTTGGAAATATTGAAAAAGCCAATCACATTATGAAGAGTGTCGGAACGCTTGATGAGAAAGCAGATGACATTATTAATTTTTATTTTTACTTTTACAAAGGCCAATATGCTGCATATGTGAAAAAGTATGATGAAGCCATCAGCTTTTACAAAATTGCAGAACAACGCCTAAAACGTGTGAATGAGGACCTTGAAGTAGGAACTTTTCATCATAAGGTTGCTTCAATCTATTACGAACTGAAACAAAACTTCATATCCATTAATCATATCAAAAAAGCCATCGATACGTTCAAAGCGCATGAAGAGTATACAGCGCAGGCGATTGACAGCTTGATTTTACATGCAAGTAATTGTATCGATTTGATCCAATTTGACGAAGCGGAGGAAAAATACCAAGAAGCACTTGAGAAAAGTAAACGCATTAACAATGAAGTGCTGATTGGGAAATGCTATCACAATTTAGCCGTTCTTTATTATGCGAAGCATGATTACGAAAAAAGCGCACAATATGCCAAAAAAGGGATGGGCATTCAAATGCACCGTGACAATAGCCATTATTACATCCAATCTTTATATGTTCTGGCAAATGCCTTGGTTCATCTAGGAAATCAAGAGGCGAAGGAATATATTAAAGAGGGCATTCAGTATAGTTGTGATATCCAAAATAATGAATATATAGTAAAATTTGAAATTTTAGATTTAATGTGCGAAAATAGTGGAGCAGCAGACGTATTCTCTGAAAAATTAGACTACATAGAAAAAAATAGATTATATGTGGAGCTTGAGGATTTGTCTGAACAAATATCGAAATACTTCAAGGAACGAAATGACTATCAAAATGCCATTCGTTTTCTTGAAAAGAAATTCGATGCACAAATACTTCAAAAGAAAGTGGAGGTTATCTTATGAAAAAGTTGTTGTTAGGTTTAACCGTCGTTACAGCAGTCGCAGTTGTTTCTTCCCTTTTTGCTCTTGACGCAGGGACGACAGAGCAAGCCATCAGAGCGATTACGTGATCGAATTTATACAGAACCTCTTCGTACTAATCAGAAGAGGTTTTTTTATGTGCTCAAACTGGAAAAATGAAAAGAGACACGTCATAATGAAAGGAAGCATCATACTTAGAGGTGACATATGACGAAAATTTTTGCACACAGAGGTTTTAAAGGAATCTACCCTGAAAATACCATGATAGCCTTTGAGCATGCACTCCATTCTGGAGCTGACGGAATTGAGCTGGATGTTCAGCTGACGAAAGATGGCAGGCTTGCTGTCATTCACGATGAGAAGCTGAACAGAACAACGAATATGAAAGGCTTAGTGAAAGACTATACATATGAAGAGTTAAAAGCAGGAGATGCGAGTCATTCTTTTTATGAAGAAACCGGTGCTGTATCCATTCCTCTTTTGGAGGAAGTATTGGAGCTCGTGACGCAGCAATCATCACTCATCATCAATATTGAACTGAAAAACTCCATTTATCGATATCCTGGTATTGAAGAGAAAGTAAAGAAGCAAATTGAACACTTTCAAATAGAAGATCGTGTACTTGTCTCATCGTTTCATCACGGCAGTTTAGCTCTTTTTCACAAGCTGATGCCCCATGTTGAGCTTGCTGTTCTCACAATGGATGTCATTCATCAGCCAGAGATGTACATAAAAACAGTACCTGCAAGAGGTTATCATCCGAATATAAAGGGCGCAGGGGTAACAAAAGAAGTTGTATCGGCTCTCCATGCCGCCCAGCAAGTCATCAGGCCATTTACAGTAAACAGTGAAAAACAAATGAAAAACATGTTTTCCTTAGGTGTCGATGGAATTTTCACTGATTTCCCTGATAGAGCCGTCAAAATAAGAGAAGAAATGAAATAAAGACCTGCGATCAATAGCGGGTCTTTTTTCATGTTTATCTCTGTTTAAAGCGGGTGGTCACTTTATTTCGTTTGCGGTCTCGATATAAAATAAAGCCAGCGACTACGTAAAGACCTCCCCCTAAAAAAACCAACCCTGCAATTCCTTGCAGCCATAAAAATGGAAATGGTGCAATGATGATACCGAAAACAGTGTCACGCAGCAGCTTAATCCCAAGTGCAGCAAGCGCGCCAGGTATTAAAATAATCACTAATGCAAGTATTCTCCCCATCAAATGTCCCCTTAAACGTCATTTACTTCCATTGTCTAATTCAAAAAATATTTTGTCAAGAAAGGAAAACGTGGTAATATAAGAGTTGTGCAATTTTTTGCAACGGAAAAATATGGTGTGCAAATTTTTTCATATAAAGGGGTAACGGGATGCAGAGAGTCTTGATTGTCGGTGCAGGACAGGGTGGATCAGCATTGCTTGAAACACTGCTGAAAACAAATATGATTCAAATCGTTGCAATCGCCGACCTTGATCTTGGGGCACCGGGGATGGTAGAAGCGAAAAAGAATGGAATTGATACGACAACGGATTGGAAAGAATACATAAAAGATGACATTGATATCATCATTGAAACAACGGGCAGTTCAGCTGTGCTCAAAGAACTGATAGAAGAAAAAACAGAGCAGTCTGTGATTGTTCCAAGTTCAATGGCATACGTCATATCAGAATTAATGTCAGAAAAGCATCAGCTCATTCAAATATTAAAAGAACAAACCTATAAACATGACCGCATTTTTAATGCAACGAACGATGGCATGATTTTTATTAATATGGATGAAGAAATCGTTCTGTTTAATCGATCGGCTGCCAAAATGGTTGGACGTTCGCAAAAAGATGCGATTGGTCAGCACATACGTGAAGTGATCCCGAATACAAAACTCCCCGATATTTTAAGGTCGAGGGAGCCGGAATTTCATCAAAAACAATTTCTGAATCAGCAAATACAAATTGTCACAACACGTTTGCCGATTATTGATGACGCAGGAAGAATGCTAGGCGCTCTATCCATTTTTAAAGATATTACAGATGCAGTGGAGCTTGCAGAAGAAGTCACAAACCTCAAAGAAGTGCGCACGATGCTCGAGGCTATCATTCAATCATCAGATGAAGCGATATCCGTCGTAGATGAGCAGGGGAAAGGAATTTTAATTAACAGAGCTTATACGAAAATGACGGGATTAACAGACAAAGAGGTTGTGGGCAAGCCTGCGGGTGCGGATATTTCTGAAGGGGAAAGCATGCATTTGAAGGTGCTTGAAACAAGAAGGCCGGTTCGAGGCGTCAGAATGAAAGTCGGACCTAATAAGAAGGATGTGATCGTCAACGTAGCGCCAGTGATCGTTGATGGTATTTTAAAAGGCAGTGTCGGCGTCATTCATGACGTATCAGAAATTCAATCACTCACGAATGAATTAAATAAAGCAAGACAGCTCATCCGGACACTTGAGGCAAAGTACACTTTTGAAGACATTATTGGAGAAAGTGAGCAAATGCTTGTGGCGCTTGAGCAGGCAAAGCTAGGGGCTAAAACACCAGCCACTATTTTACTCAGGGGAGAATCAGGTACTGGGAAAGAGCTATTTGCGCACGCTATACACAATGAAAGTGACCGGAAATATAATCGCTTCGTAAGAGTCAACTGTGCGGCCTTATCAGAATCCCTCTTAGAGTCAGAGCTTTTTGGCTACGAGGAAGGCGCATTTTCTGGTGCAAGGCGCGGCGGGAAGAAAGGGCTGTTTGAAGAGGCGAATCACGGCAGTATCTTTTTAGATGAAATTGGTGAAATGACGCCAAGTACACAAGCGAAATTATTACGCGTGATGCAGGAGAAAGAAATTGTTAGAGTAGGCGGAACAAAAGCGATACCTGTTGACGTGCGTGTGATTACCGCAACAAATGTCAATATTGAAAAAGCGATGGCGGAAGGAAAGTTTAGAGAGGACTTATATTATCGGATGAACAGATATCCGATTTCGATTCCGCCACTAAGGCAGCGACTTGAAGATATTGATTCCTTGAGCAAACGCCTTATTCAGAAAATTAATTTAGACTATGGTCGAAATGTGAGCGGCTTAACGGAAGGTGCGCTCGATAGACTTCGATCCTACAGCTGGCCTGGGAACGTAAGAGAACTGGAAAATGTCCTTGGACGAGCCATGATCTTTTTGAATCCGCAAGAAGAATGGATCGATGAAAATCATATTTCCTTCATGGAATCAGAAGAGCAGGAAGAAAAAGAGCAGCACGAACTGGCTGTCAGTCAATTTGAGGGAGAAACACTTTCGGATGCTGTTGAAGCGTTTGAAGCGCAGCTGATTAAACAAACCCTTGAAAAGCATCAATTCAACCGCACGAAAACAGCGAAAACGTTAGGGATTAGCATTCGAAATCTTTACTATAAAATGGATAAATATCAACTTGCAAAAGATAGCATGCAATAAAATGCACGTTACCTGCAAAAAGTTGCATATATTTCATGTGAAATGCCTTATTTCGCTGCGTTTCAAGCTGGCATAGAACTTGCATATGAAAACCATGAACCCGAGCATAAGGAAAGGTGGGCATATATGAAGCTTGACGATCTGATTATGAAAGCCGCCCAGCTGCAGAATAAAACTGCTGCTGTGGCTCATGCAGAAGACGAAGAAGTGCTTCATGCCATCAAGATGGCAATTGAACGAAAGGTCGCTCGCTTCCTGCTGGTTGGAAACAAACGCAACCTGAAGGAGCTGGTGAAACACCATGAGATCAATGAAGACTGGATAGATATTATTCATTCGGATTCTCCTGAAGAATCAGCCAAAATTGCTGTGCAGGCAGTGAGTGAGAAGCATGCAGATATATTGATGAAGGGGCATGTCACGACAGCCGTTCTTTTAAAAGCGGTGCTAAATAAAGAGTACGGGTTGCGGACGGCAAGTGTACTATCACATGTCGCGGCATTCGAAGTGCCGGGATTTGATCGTTTTATTTATGTCACGGATTCTGCGATGAACATCGCGCCCGATTTAAACATGTTCAAAGAGATTACGATCAATGCTGTTCAAGTAGCGCAAGCTGTCGGAAACGACATGCCAAAGGTGGCCGTGTTATCTGCGGTAGAGGTCGTGAACCCGGCAATGGATTCCACTTTGACAGCGGCAAGCTTGGCGCAAATGAATAGGCGAGGTCAAATTTCTGGATGCCTCATTGACGGGCCACTTGCTTTAGACAATGCCATTTCTCAAACAGCAGCTTCTCATAAAAATATTACGAGTGATGTCGCCGGTCATGCAGATATTTTGCTTGTACCAACAATTGAAGCAGGGAACATTCTTTATAAATCTCTCATCTACTTTGCACATGCAAAGGTGGGAGCTGTGGTGGCAGGAGCGAAGGCACCGATTGCTTTAACAAGCCGGTCGGATACAGCTGAAAGTAAGCTTTATTCAATTGCACTTGCCATCTGTACATCAAATTAAGCGAAAGTCATAGGAGGAATAAACAATGGAACTTTTTAAATATATGGAACGATACGATTATGAGCAGCTTGTATTTTGTCAGGATGAACAATCTGGCTTAAAAGCGATTATTGCCATTCATGATACAACACTTGGCCCAGCACTAGGCGGGACAAGAATGTGGACGTATGAAAACGAAGAAGCAGCAATCGAAGATGCACTTCGTCTAGCGAGAGGGATGACTTATAAAAACGCAGCAGCAGGCCTGAATCTTGGCGGCGGGAAAACAGTCATCATCGGTGACCCGAGAAAAGATAAAAATGAAGAAATGTTCCGTGCGTTTGGCCGCTACATACAAGGATTAAATGGCCGCTATATCACAGCGGAGGATGTCGGTACAACGGTAGAAGATATGGATCTGATTCATGAAGAAACAGACTTTGTGACAGGTATTTCTCCTGCATTTGGTTCATCCGGAAACCCGTCTCCTGTTACGGCTTACGGTGTATATAAAGGGATGAAAGCCGCTGCCAAAGCTGCATTCGGTACCGATTCACTAGAAGGGAAAACGATTGCTGTCCAAGGTGTTGGGAATGTGGCCTACAATTTGTGTAAACATCTGAACGAAGAAGGCGCACAGCTGATTGTCACAGATATCAACAAAGACTCTGTAAAACGAGCTGTAGAAGACTTTGGCGCAAAAGCTGTAGATCCTGACGATATTTATGATCAAGCATGTGATATTTATGCCCCTTGTGCACTTGGTGCAACGATTAATGATGTAACGATTCCTAAGCTGAAAGCAAAGGTTATCGCAGGTGCAGCGAATAACCAGCTGAGAGAAACGCATCACGGCGATCTGATTCATGAAATGGGCATTGTGTATGCACCTGATTATGTGATCAATGCAGGCGGCGTGATTAACGTTGCTGATGAGCTTTATGGCTATAATGCAGATCGTGCGATGAAAAAGGTAGAAGGTATTTACCAAAACATTGAACGCGTGATTGAAATTTCAAACCGTGATGCCATTCCAACTTATAAAGCGGCAGACCGATTGGCGGAGGAGCGAATTGAAAGAATGCGCAAATCAAGAAGTCAATTCCTGCAAAATGGCCAACATATTTTAAGTCGTCGCTAATTTGAAGAATGAGTTGAAACGGAGGTTTTGTTTTTGCTGACAAAAGAATGGCGTATTCTCACAATTAATCCTGGCTCTACTTCAACAAAAATTGGTGTGTTTCACAATGAACGATCTATTTTTGAAACGACACTCAGACATACAGATGAGGAATTAAAGCAATTCCCTCATATCATTGATCAGTTTTCATTTCGTCAAGAAACAATCCTGAAGACGCTGCATGAACAAGGAATGAACATCTCAAAGTTTGATGCAGTTTGTGCGCGCGGCGGTCTTCTTCGTCCGATTGAAGGTGGCACATATGAAGTCAATGAGCAAATGGTGCAAGACCTGAAAGAAGGATATGCTGGCCAGCATGCATCAAATCTCGGCGGTATCATTGCACGAGAAATTGCACTTGGTTTGAACATCCCAGCTTTTATTGTCGATCCAGTTGTAGTGGATGAGCTAAAACCAATTGCTCGTATTTCAGGGCTGCCAACGATTGAAAGAAAAAGCATCTTCCATGCATTAAACCAAAAAGCAGTCGCAAGAAAAACAGCTGCATCTTTTGGGAAGCGCTACGAAGATTTGAACATGATTATTACACATATGGGCGGCGGCATCACCATTGGTGTCCATGAAAAAGGTAAAGTCATTGATGTCAATAACGGACTGCATGGCGAAGGACCTTTCAGCCCAGAGCGAGCGGGGACCTTGCCAACAGGTGACCTCGTCAATCTTTGCTTTTCTGGTGAGTACAGCCAAGAGGAAATGCTGAAACGCATTATTGGTGAGGGTGGTCTTGCGGGCTACCTTGGTACGACAGATGCTGTGAAAGTTGAGCGCATGATTGAAGCAGGCGATGAACGGGCGGCGCTGATTTATGAAGCGATGTGCTATCAAATTGCCAAGGAAATCGGTGCGGCTAGTGCTGTCTTAAAAGGCGCAGTTGACGTCATTGTGTTAACAGGCGGACTAGCGTACAGCAAACAAATTACATCAAGTATTAGAGGTCACATTGACTGGATTTCAGATGTTGTCGTGTATCCAGGTGAAAATGAACTGCAATCCTTAGCAGAAGGTGCACTTCGTATTTTAAAAGAAGAAGAATCTCCGAAAGAATACCCAAATGATCAACGGATGAAGAAAGGAGTGACAAGTCATGGCAACTGAATATGACCTCGTCATTCTTGGTGGAGGCACAGGCGGCTACGTAGCGGCCATCCGTGCCTCACAGCTTGGATTGAAAACAGCAGTTGTAGAAAAAGAAAAGCTTGGCGGTACTTGTCTCCATAAAGGATGCATTCCGTCTAAAGCGCTGCTTAGAAGTGCTGAAGTCTATCAAACCGTCAAACGTGCTGCTGATTTTGGCGTTGAGGCAAACGGCATCGCCTTGCAGTTTGCCAATGTGCAGAAAAGAAAAGCAGAGATTGTAGAGAAACTAGCAGGCGGCGTCAAACATTTAATGAAACAAGGGAAAATTGATGTTTATGAAGGGATCGGCCGTATTCTTGGTCCATCTATCTTTTCGCCAATGCCAGGAACCATCTCCGTAGAAATGGCAAATGGAGATGAAAATGAGATGCTCATTCCAAAGCAGGTCATCGTTGCGACAGGTTCAAGACCGCGTGTGCTGCCTGGACTTGAAGCAGATGGGACGCATATTCTAACATCAGATGATGCACTAGAACTGCCAGAGCTTCCGCAGTCGATGCTCATTGTCGGCGGCGGGGTAATCGGAATCGAGTGGGCTTCCATGCTCAATGATTTTGGTGTGAAGGTGACAGTGATTGAATTTGCAGACCGAATATTGCCAACAGAGGATCATGACATTTCCAAAGAAATGGAAAAGTTTTTATCTAAAAAAGGCATCACCTTTGTGACAAATGCGAAAGTACTGCCAGATACCGTCAAAAAGCAGGAGAATCTCGTGACGATTCAAGCAGAAAAGGATGGAGACATTCAGACGTTTGAAGCGGAAAAACTTCTTCTATCAGTCGGCAGAGTACCAAATATTGAAGGCATTGGTCTTGAAAACACGGACATCCAAACAGAAAAACAAGGCATTGTTGTGAATGAACATTATCAAACGAAAGAATCGCATATTTATGCAATAGGAGATGTCATTGGCGGGCTTCAGCTGGCACATGTGGCTTCACACGAAGGCATGATTGCTGTGGAGCATATGGCTGGGAAAGATCCGAAGCCGCTCGATGAAACGCTCGTATCTAAATGTGTTTATTCTCACCCAGAAACCGCTAGTGTTGGACTCACTGAACAGGCGGCAAAAGAGCAAGGCTTCGAAGTCAAAATGGGGAAATTTCCATTTATGGCGATCGGAAAAGCACTTGTGTACGGGGAGTCAGATGGATTCGTCAAAATCATTGCTGATCAAAAGACAGATGATATTTTAGGGATTCATATGATTGGTCCTCATGTCACAGATATGATATCTGAAGCTGGATTAGCCAAAGTACTTGATGCAACGCCGTGGGAAGTCGGGCAAACAATTCACCCGCACCCAACCTTATCAGAGGCGATTGGCGAGGCTGCCCTTGCTGTTGACGGGAAAGCGATCCATTTTTAATCAAGGAGGGAAATAAGATGAGTAACATGCGTCATCATGAATTAGGATTATCAGATGAACAAGCAATTGATATATACAGAACAATGCTTCTAGCAAGAAAAATTGATGAACGGATGTGGCTTTTAAACCGTTCTGGTAAAATTCCATTCGTCATTTCTTGTCAAGGGCAGGAAGCGCAGCAAGTCGGTGCTGCTTTCGCTCTCAATAGAGAAGAGGATTACGTCTTGCCTTACTACCGTGATATGGGGGTTGTCCTCGCATTTGGGATGACAGCAAAAGATTTAATGATGTCAGGTTTCGCAAAACAAGACGATCCAAGCTCAGGCGGAAGACAGATGCCAGGGCATTTTGGACAGAAATCAAATCGAATTGTGACAGGATCTTCACCTGTTACAACGCAGGTTCCTCATGCAGTTGGCATCGCACTTGCTGGACGTCTAGATCAGAAAAACTTTGTCAGCTTTGTCACGTTCGGTGAGGGCTCTTCAAACCAAGGTGATTTCCACGAAGGCGCTAACTTTGCTGCTGTGCATAAGCTGCCTGTTATTTTCATGTGTGAAAACAATAAGTACGCGATTTCCGTACCGTATGACAAACAAGTAGCATGTGAACGCATTTCAGATCGTGCGATTGGATACGGAATGCCTGGCGTAACCGTTGATGGCAATGATCCGCTTGAAGTATATGCCGCTGTCAAAGAAGCGAGAGACCGTGCAGCAAAAGGCGAAGGACCAACGTTGATTGAAACGATCTCTTACCGTTTAACTGCGCATTCAAGTGATGACGATGATTCAAGCTATCGAGAAAAAGAAGAAGTGCTCGAAGCGAGAAAGAAAGATCCGCTCATCCAATATGAAACGTATTTAACCGAAGGAAACATCATGACTTCAGAAATGAAAGAAGAGATGACAAAAGAAATCATGCAAATCGTAAACGAAGCCACTGATGAAGCGGAAAACGCTGCTTATGCTGATGCTGAAAGCGCACTTCGTTACGTGTATGCGGAGTAAGGGGGAAGAAAAATGCCTGTTATGTCATATATAGACGCCATTACACTGGCGATGAAAGAAGAAATGGAGCGAGATCCGAAAGTGTTTGTGCTCGGAGAGGATGTCGGGAAAAAGGGCGGCGTATTTAAAGCGACAGCGGGTCTTTATGAGCAATTCGGAGAAGCGCGCGTCATGGATACACCTCTTGCAGAATCAGCCATTGCTGGTGTAGGGATTGGAGCAGCGATGTATGGAATGCGCCCAATTGCTGAGATGCAATTTGCGGATTTTATCATGCCTGCTATTAACCAAATCATTTCAGAGGCTGCGAAAATTAGATACCGCTCAAATAACGATTGGAGCTGTCCAATGGTCATCCGCGCACCTTATGGGGGCGGAGTTCACGGGGCGCTTTATCATTCACAATCAGTTGAAGCGATTTTTGCCAACCAGCCTGGTTTGAAGATTGTCATGCCTTCTACGCCTTATGATGTAAAAGGTCTTTTAAAAGCTGCGGTGCGTGATCCAGATCCTGTATTGTTCTTTGAACACAAACGTGCCTACCGTCTGATTAAAGGAGAAGTACCTGAAGAGGATTACACACTTCCTATTGGAAAAGCAGATGTGAAACGTGAAGGCGATGATATCACGGTCATTACATATGGCCTCTGCGTCCATTTTGCATTGCAAGCAGCAGACCGCCTTGCGAAAGACGGCATTTCTGCGCATATTCTCGATTTGAGAACAGTGTACCCGCTTGATCAGGAAGCCATTATTGAAGCGGCATCAAAAACAGGCAAAGTGCTTCTTCTAACGGAAGATACAAAAGAAGGCAGCATCATGAGTGAGGTAGCGGCGATCATATCAGAGCATTGCTTATTTGATTTAGACGCACCAATCAAACGTCTAGCCGGACCAGAAATTCCGGCAATGCCTTATGCACCGACGATGGAAAAATTCTTCATGGTCAACCCAGATAAGGTAGAAGCTGAAATGAGAGAGCTAGCGGCGTTTTAAGAAAGAGGAGGGTTTCAAGTGGCAATTGAACAAATGAAAATGCCTCAGTTAGGTGAAAGTGTAACAGAAGGAACCATCAGCAAATGGCTCGTTTCACCTGGCGATCATGTGAATAAATACGATCCAATTGCGGAAGTCATGACGGATAAAGTGAACGCAGAAGTCCCGTCATCTTTTACAGGAACGATAACAAAGCTATCAGCTGAAGAAGGCGATACACTGCAAGTAGGAGAAGTGTTCTGTGAAATTGAAGTAGAAGGCAGCTCGCAGCAAAGTGCGAAAGAAGAAGCCGCACCTGAGCAAAGTGAAGCACCTGAAGCAGATCAAACAAAAGAGAATCAAAGTCAAAAGAAACGCTACTCTCCAGCAGTCCTTCGTTTAGCAGATGAGCACAGCATTGATTTAGCGGCAGTGCAAGGAACGGGAGCAGGCGGACGAATCACAAGAAAAGATTTACTTCAGCTCATTGAAAAGGGCGGCGTACAAGAGAAGACAGCACCTGTCACTGAACAGGCGGTCAAGCCAGAGCCTGTGCAGCCATCAAAATCAAAAGCGGCGCCTTCCATCTCTACAATGCCTGGTGATGTTGAACTGCCAGTCACGCCAATCAGGCAGGCGATTGCGGCAAATATGCTGAGAAGCAAACATGAAATTCCGCATGCATGGACGATGATGGAAGTTGATGTGACAAACCTTGTGACTAGAAGAAATCAGCTCAAGGACCAATTTAAAGCAAAAGAAGGCTTTAATTTGACATTCTTTGCGTTCTTTGTCAAAGCAGTGGCTCAGGGCTTAAAGGAATTCCCAGAAATGAACAGCATGTGGGCTGGAGATAAAATTGTGCAAAAGAAAGCGATCAATGTCTCGATTGCTGTTGCGACTGATGACGCTCTTTTTGTTCCAGTCATTAAGGATGCAGATGAAAAAACGATTAAAGGCATCGCCAAGGAAATTCATGAGCTTGCTTCCAAGGTGAGACAAGGTACGCTGAAGCAAAGTGACATGGAAGGTGGCACCTTTACTGTAAACAACACGGGATCATTTGGTTCTGTACAATCTATGGGAATCATTAATTATCCGCAAGCGGCGATTTTACAAGTAGAATCGATCGTGAAGCGTCCAATGATTGTAAATGGTATGATTGCAGCAAGAGACATGGTCAACCTTTGTCTCTCATTAGATCACAGAGTTCTTGATGGTCTTGTATGCGGCAGATTCCTTCAACGGATTAAACAAATCCTTGAAGGCATTGACGAGCAGACATCAGTTTACTAAAACAAGAATGTCCCCCTCCCGCTAAGGAGAGGGGGATTTCCACATGATGAGAAAGGAGCGATGGTATGTCTGGACTAGACTTTTTTGCGTTTTTAACGATTGGACTCATGTTTATCACAGCAATTGCGTTCGCTTTTCTTCGATATATTTCTAAATCACGCAACCATCCTGAAAGATTACTACTGATCATATCAATCGTTTCAATTATTCAAGTTTTGTATTGCTTGCTGATTGTCGGTGGATTTAAAGGAGCAGCGAATAGCCTCTTAGGAATTTCTCTTCTTGCCGGGACGCTGCTTGGCTATGCGCTTGAATATTTATACAGACGCTATATCAAAAAAACGCCCGAAAAAGAATAATCTCGGGCGTTTTCTTTATTTTGCTGGAACAATAAAGGTCAAATGTTGTTTTAACACTTCTAAAGAAGCTGGGGCTGTCATGTACACTTCGCCATCTGTATCAGCATCCATTTCCTCTTTTGTGTGGATCTGAATATTGGATGCTTGAATGAGGGAGAGGTCTCCGGTGAAATCCTCCAGCTCTTCCCGGTTCATAGAAAAGATTTCTTTTAGAGCAGAGAAACTCGTATTTCTGCAAATTAAGATTTCTGCTTTCCCATCATCAATCGTTGCACTCGGCAAATCAATTTTATTTGTCCCGATGAAATGTCCATTCATGACAAGAACGATGACGGCTTCTTCTTCCCAGGTCTCCTCCTCTGTTTCAATTCGTACATGAAAAGGATCTGTTTGCTGTAAGGTGCGGAGGGCACTTGTGAAGTAGCTGATTTTGCCGAGTACAGCTTTTTCCTTGTCATTAATATTGTTGGATGTGTCTGCAATCAGCCCGATTCCCCAAAAGTTTAACAAGTATCGATCTCCTGCTTTGATTAAGTCGACCTTTTTTTCTACGCCGTCTACAATCATTTGAGCGGCTTTCTGCATTTGTTGCGGAATACCAAGCGTTCTAGAAAAGTCATTGCATGTCCCGCCTGGTAATATCGCTACAGCTGGCCTTTTTTCTAAACCACCGATGCCATTCATGCATTCATGCACGGTTCCATCTCCGCCTAATATGATCAGCAATTCTATCGTCTCATCAATTGTGCGACAGAATTCATAAGCATCATTTGGCTGCTTTGTTGGTTTAAGAATGAGTTCATCAATATGTAGAGAAAGAAGAGGTACTGTTTGTCCGAGAACTTTTTCCATGTTTTTTTGTCCAGCATTTCCATTATAAATGAGCATCGCTTTTTTGAATTGTGCCATCACGCAGTTCTCCCTTTCATCTCTTTATCATCACTTTTCCCCAATTTCGCGGCGTATAAACGATGTTCAGAAAAGTGTGGAATGAAAAGACAACACATTTGCCCGCAGGCGTTTTCCTTGATATGATGTTGTTAAAATGGTTTTGGCATGCTAAAGGAGTGGACGGACAATGAATATTGATTTTAATTTATTTATGAATGATATTGTGAAACAAGCGAGAGAAGAGATCAAACAGGCTGGCTATAATGAGCTTACATCAGCTGAAGAAGTGGATGAAGCCCTGTCTAAAGAAGGCACGGCACTTGTGATGGTGAATTCAGTATGCGGATGTGCTGGCGGTATTGCAAGACCAGCTGCAGGCTATTCTGTTCATTATGATAAGCGTCCAGATCAATTGCTGACAGTGTTTGCTGGACAAGACAAAGAGGCAACGGCAAGAGCCCGTGAATATTTTGAAGGCTTCCCGCCATCTTCACCATCCTTTGCATTATTAAAAGATGGAAAGATCATTAAAATGGTCGAACGTCATGAAATTGAAGGGCACGAACCAATGGAAGTCGTGTCAAAGCTTCAAGCTGCATTCGATGAGCATTGCAAAGAAATTTAACATGTGACGTTTGAATGATGACATATAAAGCAGTCCGGTCTTTAGATCGGTCTGCTTTTTGTTTTATAAGACCATTGAATCAAAATAATTTTAGCAAAATACTATTGCATCTTAAAAAGAAAGTGTTTAAAATACATTATAGTGAATAAATATTCAAAACAATACATGATTTTAAATACTGGGAGGCATTATCTTATGAAAAAGTGGTTATTATTACTTATGACAGCTGGTCTTGCAGCTGCACTCGCAGCTTGCGGAACTTCTTCTAATAATTCAAACGCATCAGGAGATGACAAAACACTCGTTATGGCGACATCAGCAGATTATCCGCCATTTGAATCAAAAGACGGAGATAAAATTGTCGGTTTTGATGTCGATCTTGCAACAGCACTAGCGAAAAAGAACGGCTACAAGCTAGAAATTCAAGATATGGATTTCGCAAGCCTTGTATCCGCCCTTAAAACAAACAAAGCTGATATTGTCCTAGCAGGAATGACACCAGATGAAAAGCGTAAAAAACAAGTAGACTTCTCTGATGTTTATTACAATGCTAAAAACTTAGTTGTCTCAAAGAAATCTAGCGGAATGAAAACAGAGAAAGACTTAAAAGATAAAACAGTCGGCGTTCAATTAGGTTCAATCCAGCAAGATGAAGCAAACGGTTTGCAAAAGAAATATAACTTAAAAGTGGAAGACCGTAATAAAATCTCTGATATCATTCAAGAGATCAAAGCAGGCCGTTTTGATGCAGCTATTATTGAAGATAAAGTAGCAGCGGGCTATTTAAAGAAAGAGAAAGACTTTCAGGCTTTTGACCTTAGTGGGTCAACAAATAATGGTTCAGCCATTGCATTCAAGAAAAATAGCGACTTAACAGCTAAATTTAATAAATCATTAAAAGAAATGCAAGACAATGGCGAACTTGATAAATTAATTAAAAAATGGTTTGCTGATGAAAAATAAGTCAGGAAAAGGATCAGCGTCATTCATGAAAATTCAGTAGAAAGCGCTGAAAAGTTCAACTCATGTTGAACTTTTTTCCTGTTTTATTATTTGATTTCGTATGAAGGCATAAAAAAGGAGACTGTCATGTTAGATTTTAAAGATGTAATACCTCAGATGCCCTTTATTTTAGAAGGGCTTAAGGTCACACTTTCTATTGTAGTGGTATCACTTTTTCTTGGATTTATTTTAGGGATTTTATTAACGCTTTGCAAAATTAGTGTATTTAAGCCGCTCATTTGGCTTGCAGATTTTTATACATCCATCTTCAGAGGCACACCGCTTGTGCTTCAATTGCTCATTATTTATTTCGGTCTGCCTCAGCTTCTCGGGTTTCAAATCGATCAATACTGGGCTGCTGTAGCGGCATTTTCACTAAACTCTGCGGCTTACGTATCTGAAATTATTCGTGCTGGTATTAATGCCATTGATAAAGGTCAAAAAGAAGCAGCCGTTGCTTTAGGCATCCCTTATGCTAAAATGATGAAGGACTTATTGCTTCCGCAGGCATTTAAAAATATTTCACCTGCACTTGTGAACGAAACGATTACACTGACAAAAGAATCAGCTATTGTGACAGTCATTGGACTGGGAGATGTCATGAGACGAGCCTATCAAGCAGGTGCCGTCACGTATAATTATCTTGAACCGCTTATTTTTGCGGGTCTCATCTATTATGTCATCGTGCTTGTTCTCACCTTTGTCGGCAAATCGGTGGAAAGGAAGTTAAAATCAAATGATTAACATAGAGAAACTCACAAAATCTTTTGGCAAAAATGAAGTATTAAAAGGGATCGACACCACTATTAAAGAAGGAGAAGTTGTCGCAGTCATTGGACCATCTGGTTCAGGAAAATCGACGTTTCTTCGCTGCATCAACTTGCTTGAAAAGCCGACTTCTGGTGTTATTACGATTCAGGATACCGAAATCACAAACCCAAAAACCAATGCACTCAAAGTGCGTGAGAACATCGGAATGGTGTTTCAGCATTTTCACCTGTTCCCGCATAAAACGGTGCTGGAAAATATCACATATGCGCCAATGAATGTGAAGAATCAATCGAAGGAAGACAGCATCAAACAAGCTGAAGATCTGCTGAAAAAGGTAGGGCTTTTAGAGAAAAAAGATGATTTTCCGAACCGCTTGTCAGGTGGTCAAAAACAGCGTGTCGCAATTGCACGTGCGCTTGCGATGACACCAGACATCATGCTGTTTGACGAACCAACGTCTGCACTAGATCCAGAAATGGTCAAGGAAGTGCTAGAGGTCATGAAAGAGCTGGCTCAATCTGGAATGACACTTGTGATCGTCACACATGAAATGGGCTTTGCAAAAGAAGTGGCTGACCGCGTGATCTTTATGGACGATGGGAAAATTGTAGAGGATGCAAACCCTGTGCAATTCTTTGAATCGCCTTCGTCACAGCGCGCGAAAGACTTCTTACAAAAAATATTATAAAGAAAAAAGAGAGGGAGACTTAACATCTCCTTCTTTTTTTGATTATAATGGGGAAAGTAAAAAAGTTCATCATTTCACAATAAGTGAATAGAAACAAGACAGAAAAGAGTGACTCACATCATGTTTAAAATCGGCTACCGAACGCTGAAAACAGCATTAGGAACAGCGATCGCCATTTATATTGCGCAACTGCTTGGCCTTCAAAATTATTCCGCTGCCGGGATTATTACGATTCTGTGTATTCAGGTGACAAAGAAACGGTCGCTTCTTGCATCAGGTGCCCGCTTTGCCGCATGCAGTCTTGCCATTTTATTTTCTTATCTATTTTTCGATCTGATTGGGTATCATCCTTTTGTGATTGGTCTGATGCTGCTTGTCTTTATTCCGACAACCGTATTGCTCCGCATTAAAGAAGGGATTGTCACAAGTTCAGTCATCATCCTCCATTTATACATGTCGGGCGGGATTACCCTTCACCTCATTTGGAATGAGCTGCTGCTGATTACGATTGGTGTTGGCGTGGCACTTATCATGAACCTGTATATGCCAAGTGTCGATAAAAAGCTTAAACGCTACAGCGAACAGATTGAAGCCAACTTTGCAAAAATTTTTGAGGAAATCGAACAATACTTAATGACAGGGAAACAAGACTGGACAGGCAAAGAAATACCAGAGACACATCAATTGATTAAAGAAGCAAAAGCTCTTGCATATCGTGATGTTGAAAACCATGTCTTAAGACATGAAAACCTGTATTATCATTATTTCAATATGAGGCAAAAGCAATTCGAAATCATCGAGCGTGTGCTTCCGAAGATCACATCCATTTCCATTACAACAGAGCATGGACAAATCATTGCAGAATACATTAGAGACTTACGCGAACATATTCACCCAGGGAACACGGCGCATAAGTTTTTAAGGCGCCTCATTGATATGAAAGAAGAGTTCGATAAGCTCCCGCTGCCGCAAACAAGAGAAGAGTTTGAAGCAAGAGCTGCACTGTTTCATTTCCTCGGAGAAATGGAACAATATTTAGTACTGAAAAGCTATTTTAAAGGGATGAAAGAATAGAGACGCATGAGTTCCTCCTTCATTGGTCAATCTAATGAAAAAGGAGGAGCCTATGCGTCTTTTATTTTATACCGTATTGACCATGTCCCTTTCACCTATCTGGCCGCTCGGACAAAACCCGCTTCCAGGAGACCCTTATGTCATTATTAATAAACAAACCAATGAACTTGCCTATATTGATCAAGGACAAATCCAAAAAATATATCCTGCTTCTACAGGGAAAACTTCAGATTTAACGCCAGAAGGGGAATTTACCATTATGATCAAAGCGAAAGATCCCTATTACAGAAAAAAGAATATTGAAGGCGGTGCGAAGAATAACCCTCTTGGCAGAAGATGGATTGGATTTGATGCACGAGGAACAGATGGCAGAATATACGGAATTCATGGGACGAGTGACGAAACATCGATAGGGAAATTTATCACGGCAGGCTGTGTGAGACTGCATAATCAAGATGTAGAGCTTCTATTTGACCAGCTTCCGGTTGGGACAAAAGTTTGGATTACAACATCAACCGATTCATTTGAAAAGCTTGCCAAAGACAAACAGGCCATTCGTTGATTGAACGAATCACCTGCTTGTCTGCTTTTATTGAAACCTTATAAAAAGGTTGCGGCTCCTGCTAAAAGCGAAGATATTAGCAACAGGCTAATCATGAGCAATACCATGAATTTCATCATTTTCTGAGACATATCGCACCCCTATAATCGAAGATTTTTTGCGACGAACGCACCTTTCTTTATTCTAGCTCGTTTTTTCAAATGCGACAAGTGATCAACAAAGGAAGTGAACGGATGAATCAAATCGACCATATTGCCATTGCGGTCTTTTCTATAAAAAACACATCTCGAATTCTTCAACAGCTGTTTAACTGGCATTTTTCAGACATACAAGAGATTCCTGAGCAGGAGATTAAAGCGTCCTTCGTTTCACTTGATCATGTGCACATTGAATTAATTGAACCGATGTCCGGCAGCAGCAAACTACATACCTTTTTAACAAAAAGAGGAGAGGGACTCCATCATATTGCGCTAAAGTCAGGTGACATACAGGCGGACCTTAACCGTCTTGATCATCTTGGCGTGGAGCTTCTCCAACAATCAGCACAGATAGGCGCGAGCGGGAAGCGGATTGCTTTTATTTCACCGAAAGAAACGTCCGGTGTGTTATTCGAATTGTGCGAGCCCTTGAAAGGAGAGGAACATGGCAATGAATGAATCGTTCAATGACTTGGCTAAATGGCGCGAAAAAGCATTCATGGGCGGCGGCGTGAAACGTGCAGCTGCGCACCGGAACAAAGGGAAACTAACCGTTCGTCAGCGGTTGCATGAACTTCTTGACGGGGGCAGTTTCATGGAAATTCAAGGATTTGCAACAGGCCGCATGTCAGAGCATGTCGGTGATGGCGTCGTTACTGGAACTGGACTCATTCATGGAAAGCCGGTATGTGTTTATGCACAAGATGCAACAGTGCATGGAGGCTCTTTAGGCGAAATACATGCCAAAAAAATTGCTTCTCTAATGGATCTCGCAGCTAAAAATCAGATGCCGGTCATCGGTCTAAAAGACTCAGGTGGTGCGAGAATTCAAGAGGGTGTGGTATCATTAGAAGGATACGGACAGATTTTTAAACGGAATGTGCTGTACTCTGGTCAAATCCCGCAAATATCCGTTATTTTAGGCTCTTGTGCTGGAGGAGCAGTCTATTCTCCTGCCTTGACTGATTTTGTGTTCATGACAGAACAGACAGCTCATATGTTTTTAACAGGTCCGAAAGTCATAGAAAAGGCAACAGGAGAAACGGTCTGTCCTGACCGTCTTGGCGGTGCAAGTGTTCAGCATCAGACAAGCGGGAATGTGCACTATACTGGCAAAGATGAGAAAGACGTGTTAAAAGCGGTTCGAACACTTTTAACGTACATACCAACGAAACAACAGACTGTCATGGACGCTGAAACGAGTAAGCAAGACGCAGCTGATCCAGGCGACATCTTGCCGAAGGATCCATCACGCACCTATGACGTCAAACAAGTGGTGACAGCGATCATCGATTCAGACTCATTCTTTGAGACGCAGCCTTGTTTCTCAAAAAATATCGTTACAGGGTTTGCCAAATTACAAAGGGCTTCAATTGGTATAGTTGCCAATCAGCCAAAGGTGCTGGCAGGAAGTCTTGACCTTGACGCTGCTGATAAAGCGGCCAGGTTTATTCGATTTTGCGATGCGTTTCATATTCCGCTCTTAACACTTGTAGACGTCCCTGGTTTTTTACCAGGGGAAAAAGCCGAGCATGCGGGAATTATCCGTCACGGCGCAAAGCTTTTATATGCGTACGCTGAAGCGACCGTTCCAAAAATCACGGTGATTTTAAGAAAGGCGTATGGCGGTGCGTATGTCGCAATGAATAGCAAGGGCTTAGGCGCTGACTTTGTTTATGCATGGCCAGCGGCAGAAATTGATGTCATGGGGAAAATGTTCGCAGACGAAATCGTTCATCCTGCTTCCCGCGAGATTGAGATGGAGCCAAGTGTATTAAAAGCAGCTCAGGCAGGGCTAATAGACGATATTTTCATGCCGGCTGAAACGAGAGAGCGATTGATTCGCTCATTTGATTTGCTTCGCAGGAAGGAAGAAGATAGACCGTTAAAAAAGCATGGCAACATGCCGCTATAAGAGGAGGAGCATCATCATGATCAATGAAAAACGTTTGCTAGACGAATTTTTAGAACTTGTTCAGATTGATTCGGAAACGAAACACGAAGAGAAAATTGTGGAAGTCTTAAAAGAAAAATTCTCACAGCTTGGACTAAAAGTGGTGGAAGACGACTCAAAAGCGAAAACAGGCCACGGTGCAGGCAACCTTATCTGTACACTGGAAGGCAATCAAGAGGCTGATACCATCTATTTCACGTCTCATATGGATACAGTTGTTCCGGGCAATGGCGTAAAACCAGTCATTGAAGACGGCTATGTGAAAACAGATGGAACAACCATTCTTGGTGCTGACGATAAGACAGGACTTGCGGCAATGTTTGAAGCAATCCGTGTGCTGAAAGAGAAGAATTTACCGCATGGAACGATTGAATTTGTCATCACAGCAGGTGAGGAATCAGGACTTGTCGGAGCAAAAGCGTTAGATCCGAAGTTGATGACAGCTTCATACGGCTATGCCCTTGATTCAGATGGCAAGGTCGGAACCATTATCGTAGCTGCGCCAACACAGGCAAAAGTACGCGCAACCATTTACGGGAAAACAGCTCACGCAGGTGTCGCGCCTGAAAAAGGTGTGTCTGCGATTACCATTGCATCAAAAGCCATTGCCAGTATGCCGCTTGGCCGAATTGATGAAGAAACAACGGCGAATATTGGTCGTTTTGAAGGCGGAACGCAAACGAATATTGTGTGCGATCAAGTCGATATCCTTGCTGAAGCACGCTCTTTAGAACCTGCAAAAATGGAAGCACAAGTAGCGAAGATGAAAGAAGCCTTTGAAAAAACCGCTAAAGAAATGGGCGGAAGTGCCGATGTACACATTGACATCATGTATCCAGGCTTCAAATTCTCTCACGGCGATCAAGTCGTAGAAGTGGCGAAAAAAGCGGCTGCGAAAATTGGCCGTCCATCAGAACTACAGACGAGCGGTGGTGGCAGTGATGCAAACGTCATTGCAGGAAACGGCGTCCCAACTGTCAACTTAGCTGTTGGATATGAAGATATTCATACGAAAAATGAGAAAATGCCGATTGAAGAATTAGTCAAAACAGCTGAAATGGTTCTCGCCATTATCGAAGAAACGACAAATCCATCGTAAAGGCAGGAGACTCTGTGAGCACGCAAAAGATCATTATTTTCCAAGTGGGGCAAGAGGATTTTGGCATTAGTGTAGAGCATATTCGTTCGATTGAGAAGGTCCCTTATTTACAAGAAGTATCGAACCTACCTAAAGAAATAAAAGGACTCATGTCTTTAAGGGGAGAGGTCATTCCTGTCAGTGACACAGGCGTGATGCTTCACGGAAAGCCTCTTGATGTGAACGAACAGTCCAAGGTGTTGCTATTTGAATTAAACGGACAAATGGTAGGCTGTCTTGTCTCGGGTGCAAAAGATATTATCGATATCGAGCTAAGCGAGATCAAGCCATTTCATATGAACACGAAAGCCTCTGAATATTTCTTCGGCGTTGTGGAGAGAGAGAACAAGATGATTTTACAAGTGGACCCGAATAAGTTCCTTGGGAGAATTGAGGATCTCGATCAATTGCCAGCGCGGTTAAAAGAAGAATTGGCATAAAGAAGATCCCCTTATCATCAGATAAGGGGATTATTTTTATTCAGCAGCTGGGCTAGCTTGGTCGTTTGCCTCAGCTTTTGATTTTGATTTTTGGTACATGACATTTAAAATAATGGTTTGGATTGTGAGTAATAATCCGCTTGTCATCCAGTATAAAGGAAGGGCAGCGGGTGCATTGATTGAAATAAACAGCATCATGATTGGGAAAATCATGCCCATCACTTTGGCTTGTTTCAGCGCAGCCTCTGTCTGGGTGCCTGATTGCTTCGCAAACCTTTGCGTAACATAAAATTGCAAGAAATACATAGCGCCTGCAAAGATCGCGACCAATAGATCGGTTTGTCCTAAGTTAAACCATAGGAACGAATGTGTTGCGATCTCAGGTGTTGAGCGGATCGCTGAGTAAAAGCCAAGAACAATTGGAATTTGAATCAGCATAGGCAGACAGCCCATTGCCAGCGGGTTCACATTGTTCTCTTTGTATACTTTCATCATTTCCATTTGTAGTTCTTTTTGTTTTTCAGGTTCTTTCGTTTTCTTCAATTTGCTTTGAATTTCATCAATTTGAGGCTTTACTAGTGCCATTTTCTCCTGCATGACTCTTTGCTTCTTAAATTGGTTCGCAAAAAGAGGGAAAATCAGCAGACGGACGATCAAGGTCACGAACATAATCGATAAACCATAATCATCATGGAAGAAGTTCGCAAGCCAAATGATCAGCTCAGAAAAAGGCTGGACAAAATAATGATGGAAAAACCCATCAGAGCTCGCATTCGTTTGCCCACTCGCTGCAAAAGCAGGTGAGGCAATCATCATTAAACATAAAGTCGTACAAATCGTTAATAAACGTTTCAATTCGTTTCCTCCTCATTTTTTAAAAAATTAATTAGAGAGAGGAAGCGAATGGTCTTCATCATCGTTCGATGATCGTTTCATTCGAATGACTTTACTAATCCAAGTTGTAATGCGATCATATATGATAAACAGAAAGTCTGTTCGATTCAATAAAGATGCGTCCAACTCTTCCAAACGATGTCCACCGAGGTGTTCGTTCATACGGCAGTCTTTTAATAAAAACGCAATACCGATGGCCGTCAGCGCTGGAAGAATAATCGTAAAGAATTCAACAAGGAAAAAGACTTCATTGAATGTATCAATAATCATGATTATCACATCCATTTCATTACTCACAGTGTACTATACACATTGTGAAATGTCTAACAGGATCACGTGTTTTCTCTACCGAGTATAAATCCTTATTTTGCATAAAATGGTATTTGTCATCCAAACTTCATAATTCCTATCTTATAATGAGGGGGAATAGAAGAAATGGAGGTTTTTAATATGACAAGTATTTACCCGAAGTTTCGAGCAGCTGCGGTACAAGTAGCACCTATCTACTTAAATTTGGAGGCAACCGTTCAGAAATCATGTGAACTGATCGACGAGGCAGCTTCAAATGGTGCAAAACTTGTAGCATTCCCAGAAGCATTTTTACCTGGTTATCCTTGGTTTGCTTTTATTGGTCATCCAGAATATACAAGAAAGTTCTATCACGAATTATATAAAAATGCAGTCGAAATCCCTAGCTTAGCTATTCAAAAAATAAGCGAGGCAGCAAAAAGGAATGAAACGTACGTTTGTATATCATGCAGTGAAAAAGATGGCGGCTCTCTCTATTTAGCTCAACTTTGGTTTAACCCAAATGGGGATTTAATAGGGAAACATCGGAAAATGAGAGCTTCTGTAGCAGAAAGACTGATTTGGGGAGATGGAAGTGGAAGCATGATGCCAGTTTTTCAAACTGAAATTGGCAACCTTGGCGGATTGATGTGCTGGGAGCATCAAGTGCCACTAGATCTGATGGCGATGAATGCTCAAAATGAACAGGTTCATGTAGCGTCCTGGCCAGGTTATTTTGATGATGAAATTTCAAGTAGATATTATGCCATCGCGACACAAACTTTTGTGCTGATGACTTCTTCTATCTATACGGAAGAAATGAAAGAGATGATTTGTTTAACGCAGGAGCAAAGAGATTACTTTGAAACATTTAAGAGTGGGCATACGTGCATTTACGGTCCAGATGGAGAACCGATCAGTGATATGGTTCCAGCTGAAACAGAGGGAATTGCTTACGCAGACATTGATGTGGAAAGAGTTATTGATTACAAGTATTATATTGATCCAGCTGGCCACTATTCCAATCAAAGCTTGAGTATGAATTTTAATCAGCAGCCTACTCCGGTTGTGAAACATTTGAATGACACTAAAAATGAAGTGTTAACATACGAGGCTATTCAATATCAAAATGGTATGCTTGAAGAAAAAGTGTAATTCGTGAAACCTTCTCTTTTTTAGAGAAGGTTTTAGCGTGTAGACAAACCCTCGTA
This sequence comes from Bacillus sp. FSL M8-0266, assembly GCF_038613425.1. NCBI lineage: Bacteria > Bacillati > Bacillota > Bacilli > Caryophanales > Bacillaceae > Bacillus > Bacillus sp. FSL M8-0266. Next base: position 2,240,405 of record NZ_CP152015.1, on the reverse strand, counting down.
TTCGTTGTCAGATCTGCGCGCTGGTGCTCACGAATGTTGAATTCGCTCCGCTCCAGTGCTCAATCTTCCTAGACTTCAAGGGTTTTCAATTCACGCTGAAAAGAAGACAAAGGGCTAAAATAAAAATCATTTTAGCCCTTTGTCAACAATCTGAAACCTTCTCTTTTTTAGAGAAGGTTTTTTTGAGGAAAGATGAAATAAATCAATGTATAATTGAGCATAAAAGAGATTAATCATATTTGATCGATTCGGAACTTCTGATCAAAATATAGGGATTTAAGAAAATGGGGTTATGCCAATGTCAAATATTATTTTTCATATAGACATGAATGCGTTTTATGCGAATGTAGAAATGGCGTATGATCCTTCTTTGAGAGGGAAACCTTTAGCCATTAGCGGAAATGCGAAAGAGCGTAAAGGGATTGTGGTGACGTGTAGCTACGAGGCAAGAGCGCTAGGTGTAAAGCCCCCGATGCCGTTATGGGAAGCGAAGCGGCTTTGTCCGGGGCTGATTGTCCGTACACCAAACTTTGACCGGTACCGAAGCTCCTCACAAGAGATGTTTACAATACTAAGAGAATACAGCGATTTAGTCGAGCCTGTATCCATTGACGAGGGCTATATTGATTTAACGCATACGCCATATGCCGAGCATGCGGTGAAAACGGCTCATGATATTCAAACGAGGCTTGTAGAGGAGCTCATGCTTCCTTCAAGTATTGGCATTGCACCGAATAAATTTTTAGCGAAAATGGCGTCTAATTGGAAAAAACCAATGGGCATCACCATTTTGCGTAAACGAGATGTACCCCAAATGCTATGGCCGCTACCAGCGGGTGACATGCACGGAGTTGGACAAAAAACGGCAGATAAATTGAAAACGATTGGCATTCATACCATTGAAGATTTAGCGAAAGCAAATGAGTATACACTAAAGGAATTACTAGGCATCAATGGACCGAGATTAAAGCAAAAGGCGAATGGTGAACATGACGGCATCGTGGACCCAGAAAGGATATACGAATTTAAATCCGTCGGTAATTCGTCAACCCTTCCTCATGATTCTGACGATCCAGATGAACTTGTCGCGTTAATTGATAAGCTGTCACAATCTGTGAGTGCAAGGTTAAGGAGAAAAGAAGTGATGGCAAATCGGCTGCTCATCATGATTCGGTACGCAAGCTGGAAAAATATCACGCGAAGTGTCACCCTCACGAATCCGACGGATCGGAAGGAAGACTTATTTGAGGCAGCAAGGCAGTTATTCCTTAAACATTGGAATGACCAGCCTGTGAGGCTCTTAGGTGTGACGGGGACAGACCTTGTAGAACGAAAAGCAGCCGTTAAACAGCTTGATTTATTTTCCTATACAGAAGATGCAAAAGAAGAGCCTCTTCAAACCATTTTAGAAGGGCTAAAAGAAAAGTATGGAAAATCACTCGTTCAAAGAGGGATGACCATCAAGGAAAAAGAGAGCAAAACAAGTGGAACAAGTTTTAATAAAGACTTTTTTCAGGACGAAAAAGGAAATGACTAGCCTGAAAACTTGATAAAAGAGGTGGTGTTGTGGTAATTTCAAAGGGTACATCATTTCAGCAGTAATCAATATAGTGTGTTAGAAGGGACGTCAGAATTATGTCAAAACAACAAATCGGTGTGGTTGGACTAGCCGTTATGGGGAAAAACCTTGCCCTTAATATTGAAAGCCGCGGGTTCTCCGTGTCCGTTTATAACAGATCTAGCAGCAAAACGGAAGAATTTCTTCAAGAATCAAAAGGGAAAAACGTTGTAGGCACATACAGCATCGAAGAATTTGTTCAGTCGCTTGAAACACCGCGTAAAATTCTTTTAATGGTAAAAGCTGGTGCAGCAACGGATGCAACCATTCAATCATTACTTCCTCACCTAGAGAAAGGTGACATCTTAATTGATGGTGGAAATACATATTACAAGGATACGCAAAGACGTAATCAAGAGCTTGCGGAAAGTGGTATCCACTTCATTGGTACAGGTGTTTCCGGCGGTGAAGAAGGTGCACTAAAAGGTCCATCGATCATGCCTGGCGGTCAAAAAGAAGCGCATGAGCTAGTGAAACCAATTTTAGAAGCGATCTCTGCGAAAGTAGATGGCGAGCCATGTACAACGTATATCGGCCCAGATGGAGCAGGACATTATGTCAAAATGGTCCATAACGGCATCGAGTACGGAGACATGCAGTTGATTTCTGAATCATACTTTATCTTGAAGCATGTGGCTGGATTGTCAGCAGAGGAGCTTCATGAAGTATTCTCAGAATGGAATAAAGGCGAGCTTGACAGCTATTTAATCGAAATTACAGCTGATATTTTCACAAAAGTGGATGAAGAAACAAACCAGCCGCTTGTGGATGTCATCTTAGATAAAGCTGGACAAAAAGGAACTGGAAAGTGGACGAGCCAAAGTTCTCTTGATCTAGGTGTTCCGCTTCCAATCATTACTGAGTCTGTTTTCGCCCGCTACATTTCAGCAATGAAAGATGAGCGTGTTGAAGCAAGTCAATTAATCGAAGGTCCTAAGCCAGCGCAATTAGCAGAGAATAAACAAGAGCTGATCGAAGCGGTTAGAAAAGCCCTATTCATGAGTAAAATCTGCTCGTATGCACAAGGTTTTGCGCAAATGAAAGCAGCATCTGATGAGTATAACTGGGATTTAAAATACGGTGAAATTGCAATGATCTTCCGTGGTGGATGTATCATTCGTGCAGCCTTCTTACAACAAATTAAAGAAGCATATGACCGTAACCCTGAACTGAAAAACCTATTGCTTGATCCTTACTTTAAGGATATTGCTCAAAGCTATCAATCATCTCTTCGTAAAGTCATTTCGCTTGCAGTGGAGCAAGGAGTTCCTGTTCCTTCATTGTCAAGTGCACTTGCTTACTTTGATAGCTATCGCACAGCTGTCCTGCCAGCGAACTTAATTCAAGCGCAGCGTGACTATTTCGGTGCCCATACGTATGAGCGCACAGATAAAGAAGGCATCTTCCATACGGAATGGATGAAATAAACATAGAATGACTGAAAAACCTTACCCTTTGGTAAGGTTTTTTTGTGTTTGCATCTTTTCGGCTAAAAATGCGAAAAAGAGGGATGCTATGTAAAAAAGAAAAGAAAGTAGGGATCGAAGTGGGCATCTTATATGCACTTCTCCCAGCGATATTTTGGGGAAGTATTGTTCTCATCAGTGTCAAACTTGGCGGGAATGCTTACCAGCAAACCCTTGGTATTACGCTTGGTGCATTTATATTTTCAATTGCAGCCTTCTTCATCAAAATGCCAGAGCTGACACCGCTTATTTTTGCGGTTTCTGTGATTTCAGGCATCTTTTGGAGCATTGGACAAATGAATCAGCTTTCAAGTGTTGCGTTTCTCGGAGTCTCGAAGGCGGTTCCTTTGTCAACGGGCATGCAGCTTGTGAGCACTACTTTATTTGGCGTCATGGTCTTCAAAGAATGGCAAACGATGACGGTCATACTCATTGGTTCTTGTGCTATTTTACTGATTATTGCAGGTGTTGTGCTGACATCGCTCGGCCAAAAAAAGAATGGTGGCGGGAACGGTGGCAATTTCAAAAAAGGGATCATGATTCTGCTCATCTCAACGGTTGGTTATGTCGGATATGTTGTCATTTTGAGATGGTTTCATATTGATGGCTGGTCTGCGCTCGTTCCGCAATCGGTCGGCATGCTGCTTTCATCCTTGGCGATTAGTCTTAAGCAGAACCCGTTTAGTAAATATACGTTTAAAAATATCATTGCCGGTTTGGTTTGGTCGACAGGAAATCTCGGACTTCTTTTGGCTATTCCGCTTATTGGTGTTGCCGTAAGTTTTTCGATGTCACAGACAGGGATAGTCATCTCAACATTAGGCGGCATTTACTTATTAAAAGAGAAAGCATCCAGAACAAGCTTTGTCATTGCAGGCTGCTTGATGATCATTGCAGGCGGCGTGCTGCTAGGCTTTACAAAATAGGAGGGTAAACGAATGTATCCAGATTTAAAAGGGAAAACAGTCCTGATTACAGGAGCTGGTACAGGAATAGGTCAAGCGATGGCGCGCCGGTTTGGACAAGAAAAAGCCAATGTGGTGATCAATTATTTCTCAGATCAAGAAAATCCAGATGACACCATTGCGGATATTCAAAAAAATGGCGGACAAGCTGTGAAAATCAAGGGAGATGTCTCAAAGGAAGAGGATATGCAGGCAATGATTGATAAAGCCGTTCATACGTACGGAAGCCTTGATGTCATGATCAATAACGCAGGCATTGAAAACGAAGTGCCTTCCACAGAAATGACGCTGGATAATTGGAACAAAGTCATGTCGACCAATTTAACAGGTATGTTTCTAGGCTGCCGTGATGCATTGAAGTATATGACAGATCACGGAATAGAAGGATCGATCATCAATATGTCATCGGTTCACCAGCAAATCCCTTGGCCTCATTTCGTGCATTATGCAGCAAGTAAAGGGGGCGCCAAGCTGCTGACAGAAACGCTGGCACTAGAATATGCCCCTAAAAAAATACGTGTAAACAGTATTGCACCAGGCGCCATCGATACCCCGATCAATAAGGAAAAGTTCGATGATCCCGCATTGAAAAAAGGCGTGATTGAACTGATCCCCATTGGCTATATTGGAAAGCCTGAAGAAGTGGCAGCATGTGCTGTCTGGCTGGCGTCAAAAGAGGCAAGCTATGTCACAGGCTTGACACTCTATGTGGACGGCGGCATGACAAAATATCCTGGCTTCCAAGCAGGAAAAGGATAAGAAGAAAGGCAAAGAGCGTACACACATACGCTCTTTCAGCGTGTAGACAAACCCTCGCATTCGTTGTCAGGTCTGCGCGCTGGTGCTCACGAATGTTCAATTCGCTCCGCGCCAGTGCTCGCCCTTCCTAGACTTCAAAGGTTTTCTATCACGCTGAAAAGAAGACAAAGTGCTAAAATAAACATCATTTTAGCCCTTTGTCAACAATCTAAAAGAGCGTACACACACATACGCTCTTTTTTTATATAAAATACAGACAAATAAAATTAAATGTCTAGACATTTAAAAATAAAAATATATAATATTAAATGGAAGCGCTTTTATTACAACAATGGGGTGAGAGAAATGAAACGTATTTTATTAGCATGCAGTTCAGGAATGTCTACGAGTTTACTAGTTACAAAGATGAAGGCTCATGCCGACTCAATAGGGGACGAGGCAGAAATTTGGGCAGTTGGGCAAGATCAAGCGAGAAAAGAAATGGCGAATGCGGATGTTGTGTTAATTGGACCGCAAATGAGCTTTTTAAAAGGGGATCTTCAAAAAGAAGCAACAAAATACGGGATTGCAGTAGAGGTCATCGATATGCAGGCGTACGGGCTTGCCGATGGACAAAAAGCGTATGAACAAGCCGTTACATTGATGGAGGAATCGTAAAGAATGGAAAAGAAAACACTCGAAGGGCTCACAGAGGAACAAGTCAGTTTTCAATTGATCTTACACAGCGGTAATGCACGCAGCAAATTGCTTCAATCTCTTAAACAATTTCGAGAAGGTCAAGAAGATGAGGCATTTGGTCTCATGAAAGAAGCAGAAGAAGATTTACGTCATGCACATGGCATCCATTTTCAACTCGTGCAGCAAGAGGCAGGCGGGGAGAAAACGCCTTTCTCCTTATTGCTCATGCACGCCGAAGACCACTTAATGTCGACTATTACGATCAAGGAGCTTGTGGGAGAGCTCCTGCCAATTTTCCAAACGCTTAAACAATAAAAGGTGTAAACAAGGGGGGAAACCAATGTTTGATAAAATAAGTGCTATTTTGGTTCCAATTGCTGGGAGACTGAACAACAACCGCTATTTGGGCGTATTACGGGATGCCTTTATGCTTGCGTTCCCGCTCACCATTTTTGGTTCCATTATAGTTGTGCTAATGAATTTGCCATTTTTAGATAAAATCATGAGTCAAACCGCACTGGAAGGCGTCCAGTCTGCACTGAATATCGCGCCAAGTGCGACCATCAGCATTATGAGTGTGTTTGTTGTATTTGGGATTGGCTACTATTTATCGAAAAGCTATGATGTGGAAGCTGTATTTGGCGGCGTGATTGCATTAGCGTCTTTCTTACTTCTGACGCCATTTCTACTAGAACAAGAAGGCGGTGCATCTATTGCAGGCGTAATACCAGTCGATCGTTTAGGAGCAAAGGGGATGTTCCTTGGAATGATCACAGGCTTTTTGTCTGCTGAAATTTATCGTTATTTTGTCCAAAAGAAATTTGTCATCAATATGCCGCAGGGGGTTCCGCCAGCTGTTGCTAAGTCTTTTGCTGCACTGATCCCGGCTACTTTGACACTCACAGCCTTTTTACTGATCAATATCATCATTACACAAGGCTTCAAAACAAATATGCATGACTTGATTTATCATGCGATTCAGGCACCGCTTGTCGGACTTGGAAGCGGTATCATTCCGACCTTGATCGCTGTTTTCTTTATACAAATTCTTTGGTTCTTTGGGCTTCACGGCCAAATTATTATCAACTCTGTCATGGACCCCATTTGGAATACGTTGTCCATTCAAAACCTAGAGAGCTATACAAAAACTGGTGAGGTTCCGAATATCATCAGCAAGCAGTTTATCGAAATTTATACGGTTGGTATGGGCGGAACCGGTATGACGCTGGCTGTTGTGTTTACGATTTTAATTTTCCTGAAAAGTAAGCAATTAAAACAAGTAGCAAAGCTCGGCTTAGGACCAGGATTATTTAACGTCAATGAACCGATTATCTTCGGTTTACCGATTGTCATGAACCCGCTTATTCTTATTCCATGGATTTTGGCGCCAATGGTTATTACATGTATTTCTTATTTTGCGATGGCATCAGGCATTGTACCACCGCCGACTGGCGTGAATATTCCCTGGACGGTGCCGATCTTTATTAGCGGAATAATGGCAACCAATTCACTGGCGGGCGGCCTGCTTCAGCTGTTTAACCTGATGATCGTGTTTGTCATTTGGTTCCCGTTCCTGAAATTTATTGACCGTATGAATGTGAAAAATGAAAAAATAACCACAACGGAAAAAACAAAAACAACCAACATCAAAGGTGAAGGAGACTCAATACATGTCGATGGAAAATAACAAGCAATCATATACATTTCCAGAAGGTTTCTGGTGGGGATCTTCTGCCTCTGCCACGCAAACAGAAGGCAGCGTCCCTGGTGATGGAAAAGGACCGAATATTTGGGATCATTGGTTTGAGCAAGAGCCGACTCGTTTTTTTGATGGCGTAGGACCGAACGTGACATCCCAATTTTACCGAAAATATAAAGAGGATATTCGTCTGATGAAAGAAATTGGGCACAATTCATTCCGGTTATCCATTTCCTGGTCACGTCTTTTGCCTGAAGGGAAAGGTGCGGTCAATGAAGAAGCAGTATCTTTTTACAATGATGTGATCAACGAACTGATTGCACATGATATTGAGCCGTTTGTGAACCTGTACCATTTCGATCTGCCAATGGCGCTACAGGAAAAAGGCGGCTGGGTCAACAGACAGGTAGTGGATGATTATGTGAGCTATGCGGAATTATGCTTTCAATTATTTGGCGATCGGGTGAAAAAATGGTTTACCCATAATGAACCGATCGTTCCTGTAGAAGGCGGATATATGTATAGCTTTCATTATCCAAATGAAGTCGATTTCCAAAAGGCTGTACAGGTCGGTTATCATGAACTTTTATCAAATGCGAAGGCGATTGCGGCTTATAAAAAGTTGAAGCAAGGCGGGAAGATTGGCATCATCCTCAATCTTACCCCATCTTATCCGAGAAGCCAGAATCCGCGCGATGTAGAAGCAGCTGAGATGGCGGATGCTTTCTTTAACCGTTCCTTCCTAGATCCTGCGGTGAAGGGACATTTCCCAGAGAAACTAGTAGAGGTGTTAAAGAAAGAAGGCTTTATGCCGAGTATGCAAGACGGAGACCTTGAGCTCATTCAAGAGAATACCGTCGACCTCCTTGGAATCAACTATTATCAGCCAAGAAGAGTGAAAGCGAAAGAGCATATGCCGCATCCAAATGCACCATTTATGCCAAATCATTATTTTGATGCGTTTGACATGCCTGGAAGAAAAATGAATGTGTATCGCGGCTGGGAAATCTATGAAAAAGGCATTTATGATATATTGAAAAAAGTCCAAACAGACTATGATAATATTGAATGCTTTATTTCTGAAAATGGAATGGGTGTCGAAGGAGAAGAGCGGTTTAAGGATGAAGAAGGAATGATTCATGACGATTACCGCATTGACTTTATTTCTGAGCATCTTAAATGGGTGCATCAAGCCATTCAAGAAGGAAGTAATGTAAAAGGCTATCATCTGTGGACGTTTATGGATAACTGGTCATGGTCGAATGCCTATAAGAATCGCTATGGATTTGTCTCAGTTGATCTTCAAGAAGACGGAAAACGTACGATTAAGAAAAGCGGATACTGGTTTCAATCGGTATCAGAAAATAACGGTTTTTAATCAAAATACTTGCTCTTTCCTTGAAAAGGGCAAGTATTTTTCTTATGTGAGGGTAAGTGGATGAAACAAAAATGGCTCGTACCTTTTAAGCTCACTAGGCTTAGTGTAGAATGAGAGGAAGCTATGAAAAAACAAGTCAGTTGGTGGTGTGAGATGAAAAAGTACGAACTCATTTCAGAAGAAATCAGAAAACGAATAGGAACAGCATATTATCCAGAAGATCAACCCATTCCAGATGAAAACTCGCTTGCCGCTGAATTTCAATGCAGCCGAATGACGATGAAGCGTGCGCTCGATCTTCTCGTAGCAGAAGGTCTGCTCTTTAGAAAAAGAGGACACGGTACATTTATTGTGAAGGCAGCGCTCAATCAAGGGGCAATCAATGTGTCAGGACATGAAAATAAAGGGTTCACAAAAGTCATGGCGGATAAAAACGTCACGACTCAAATCATTCACTTTGATGTCCATTTTCCAAGCAAAGAGGTGGCAGCCCACCTATCCATAGACTCCACCACACCCATTTATGACATCATCCGTCTTCGTCTTGTGGACGAGGAGCCATATGTATTAGAAAAAACGTTTATGCCCGTCAATCTCATTAAGGGAATAGATGAAGAGGTTCTATTGGGATCAATCTATGGCTACATATCAAATGATTTGAAATTAAAAGTGGCAGGAGCGCATAAGAAAATTAGAGCAGCTAAATCAGACGAGCTGGACCAGCAATATTTAGGCTGTGACCCAACGGATCCTGTGCTAGAAGTCGAGCAGGTTGCTTATTTAAACACAGGCCGGCCGTTTGAGTACTCCTTTAGTCATCACCGCTATGATAAGTTCGACTTTTCAACGGTTGAAATTACAAAAACAGGACGTTAAAAAAAGAGCAGAACCCCCAAGGGAGACTGCTCTTTTTTATATCATTTTATATATTCCACCAATGATACCCGTCTTTTTCTAGAAGCTCATCGGCTTCTTTCGGTCCCATAGAACCAGCAGGATAATTTGGTTTTAATGTTTTGTTTTCTGCCCATTTCTCAGAAATCGGATCCACAAAGTTCCAAGAAAGCGCCACTTCATCCCAGTGAGCAAAGTTCGTAGCATCGCCTAGCAAGCAGTCATGAATCAGTTTTTCATAGGCTTCTGGTGTATTCATGATGTCGTTATAGTTTGTTTGGTAGTCGAGCTTAATCGGTTTTGCAAATGTACCGCCATCAAGCTTACGAGCGTTCAGGTGAAGGGTAATACCTTCATCTGGCTGAATGTGGATGACGAGTAAGTTTGGATGCATGGAATTTCCGTTACCATAGTACAGGTTCATTGGAATGTCTTTAAATTGAACAACGATCTGAGTAGATTTCTTTTCTAAACGTTTTCCAGTACGAATGTAAAATGGCACGCCGGCCCATCTAAAGTTATCAATGAGCAGCTTCCCTGCAACGAATGTTTCCGTGTTTGAGTTCGGGTCTACATTTTGCTCTTCAAGATACGAAGGAACCATGCCGCCATCAACCGTACCAGCATCATACTGTCCGCGGACAAAGAATTGATCGACCTCATCTTTAGAGAAAGGACGAAGAGCGCGTAATGCTTTCCGTTTTTCGCTGCGGATTTCCTCGGTATTCAGTTTAATTGGCGGCTCCATTGCTAAAAGTGCAACCATTTGAAGCATATGGTTTTGGACCATGTCTCTTAGTGCACCTGAACTTTCGTAATAACGGGCCCGGTCTTCAACCCCTAATGATTCACTAGATGTAATTTGAATGTTTGAGATATATCGGTTTGTCCAAAGTGGTTCAAAGATGGCATTTGCAAAACGGATGACCTCAATGTTTTGAACCATTTGTTTACCGAGATAGTGGTCAATACGATAAATTTGATCTTCAGAGAATGCATCTCGAATTTCTTCATTTAACTTTTTCGCACTTGGCAAGTCATGGCCAAATGGTTTTTCGATGACAAGTCTTGACCAGCCAGTTGTTTTTGATACACCTTCACTTTTTAGGAACTTTGCAATCGTTCCGAAGAATTCCGGTGCCATCGCTAAATAGAACATCCGGTTGTTTGGGATACTGTACGTATCTTCAAGGCCTGCTAGAAGTGTGTTAAGCGATTGATAGGAAGCAGGGCTTGATACGTCAAAGTCGTGATAATAAAAATGTGAACTGAATTCCTCTATTTTCGCTTCTGCATCATTAGAAGAAACAGATTCTTTCACCACAGCTCTTAGATCCTCATGAGACCACGGACGGCGTCCAACACCCACGACGGCGAATTGATCACCAAGTTTTCCGCTATGATAAAGTCTATGTATAGAAGGGTAGAGCTTGCGTTTGGCAAGATCTCCTGTTGCGCCAAAAATGACAATGACTGCTTTTGGATTGTTAGTTTCTGTATTCACGAAAAGTACCTCACTTTATTCGTAGCATTGTTGTAAAAACCAGAATGTATGTACATTTTCTTTATTTTAAAGGTTCATTGTTCGTAAAGCAAACATTTGATTCGACTTTTTCTGCTCTCGTTTGACTTTTTTCGAAAATTCCGGTGAATTCACATTTACCTTCTCTTCATGTATTCTATATGAATGAAGATATTGTATACCGGCTTTAGGAGGAAAAGTAATGGAACTGCTCTTTTTAGGAACTGGTGCAGGCATTCCTGCAAAAACTAGAAACGTCACTTGCACTGCGCTAAAGCTTTTAGAAGAAAGAAAAGCAGTGTGGCTTTTTGATTGTGGAGAAGCGACGCAGCATCAAATATTACATACAACGATTAAACCGAGAAAAATTGAGAAAATATTTATCACTCATATGCATGGTGATCATGTATACGGTCTCCCAGGACTGCTTGGCAGCAGATCCTTCCAAGGCGGAGAGGATGAACTAACGATCTATGGACCTAAGGGCATCAAAGCGTTTGTGAACGCAGCACTTTCAGCTACACAAACGCATTTGACATATCCGCTGCATATCATAGAGATAGATGAAGGGATCGTATTTGAAGATGATACCTTTCAAGTAGAAGCAAGACGAGTATCTCACGGTATTCCAGCTTACGGCTATCGGGTAGTGGAAACAGATGTACCAGGTGCATTAAAAGCCGAAGACCTAAAAGAAATCGGTGTAAAACCTGGACCTTTGTATCAGAAGTTGAAAAATGGGGAAACCGTGACACTCGAAGATGGAAGAATCATTGATGGAACCGATTATTTGGAACCCCCTAAAAAAGGGAGGATCGTTGCATTTTCAGGAGATACCCGTTTATGCGAGAATATAACAAGGCTTGCCAAGGATGCGGATGTGTTAGTCCATGAAGCAACATTCGGTAAAGAAGATGCTGATCTAGCCTACAATTATTATCACAGCACGACAGAGCAAGCAGCGAAAACAGCGCAGGAAGCAGGCGCAAAAAGATTAATTTTGACCCATATTAGTGCACGTTACCAAGGAGAAGAGGCACTGAAACAACTATTGAAAGAAGCCCGCGATATATTCCCGCTGACAGAAGCTGCACAGGATTTCTCTTCTTTTTCCATTGACCGCACCCTGTAAAAATTGGATGAATCGTCAAAAAAAGTTGTGTGATTTTTTTGATATTTATAATGACTCTCTTTTTCAGGTAGTGGTAAAATGGTGAAGAAAAAACAAATGACGAATGAAACTATGAAGAATACGGGAGGCACAATCAAAGATGAGCGGTTTTACAGCGTTAAGTGAAGCAGAATTAAATGACCTATATGCAGCACTACAAAATGAGTACGAAGCTTATAAAAGTAAAAACTTACACTTAGACATGTCTAGAGGAAAACCTTCACCAAAACAGCTCGATTTGTCTATGGGTATGCTCGATGTTGTGACATCAAAGGATGCGATGACGGCTGAAGATGGCACAGATGTGCGTAACTATGGCGGTTTGACAGGGCTTCCTGAAACGAAGACATTTTTTGCAGATGTGCTCAATCTGAAACCAGAACAAATCATCATCGGCGGTAATTCCAGTCTTAATATGATGCACGATACCATTGCCCGTGCCATGACCCACGGCGTATATGACAGCAAAACACCTTGGGGAAAGCTGCCAAAGGTAAAATTCCTTGCACCAAGCCCGGGATATGACCGTCACTTTTCCATTTGTGAGCTATTTAACATAGAGATGATCACGGTAGATATGAAGGCTGATGGACCTGATATGGATCAGGTCGAAAAATTGGTCGCAGAAGATGAAGCGATTAAAGGCATTTGGTGTGTACCAAAATATAGCAACCCAGATGGCATTACGTATTCAGATGAGGTGGTTGACCGCCTTGCTTCGATGAAAACAAAAGCAGACGACTTCCGCATTTTTTGGGATGATGCATACGCAGTCCATCACCTAACTGATACGCCTGATACGTTAAAAGATATTTTTCAAGCAGTAGAGGAAGCAGGGCACCCAAATCGTGTGTTTATGTTTGCGTCTACTTCTAAAATTACATTCCCAGGCTCAGGTATTGCACTCATGGCATCTAGCCCGGATAATGTGAGCTTTACTCAAAAACAATTATCGATTCAAACGATTGGACCAGACAAAATCAATCAATTAAGACACCTTCGTTTCTTCAAGAATCCAGAGGGCTTGAAGGAACATATGAGAAAACATGCTGCGATCATTAAGCCAAAGTTTGACCTCGTTCTTTCCATTCTTGATGAAACACTTGGCGGGAAAGACATTGCAGAATGGCACAAGCCAAATGGCGGATATTTTATTAGTTTAAATACGCTTGATCATTGTGCAAAAGCTGTTGTGCAAAAGGCAAAAGAAGCTGGTGTGACCATGACAGGTGCAGGCGCGACTTATCCTTATGGAAAAGACCCGCTTGATCGTAACATTCGCATTGCGCCAACGTTCCCATCACTTGAAGAACTAGAGCAAGCGATTGACATCTTTACATTATGTGTTCAGCTTGTCAGCATTGAAAAGCTGCTGTCTAAAAAAAGTCAGTCCGCTCCAACGGCATAAAGAAAAAACTCCTTGACGCGTCACTAGTCAAGGAGTTTTTGTTTTTAATTGGCTGTTTGATAATAGGAAACAGGTTGTTTCGCTGCGCACCATACATCATAGATCGCAAGCTGTACAATATGCGGTTCATCATGATGAATATAGTGCGAGCTGTTCTGCGCTTGAATCCATCCACTTTGAGATGACAAAGACAGCATCCGTTTATGAAGTCTGAGCCATGCCTCGTGTGCTGGATGAAACAATCGGCTCTTACCTGATGAAATGACAAGCAGCGGCATCATCCCATAATGGGTTTGTTCCTCTTTTATTGTGCTTAGCATTTGCTGAAAGTCCTCATGCGTACATTCTGCTGTAAATTGCGCCATATATGAGGTGCGTTCTTCTTTTGATAAAAGCGGGAGGATGACCTGTTCTTGCTCCTCACTTGCCGGGTCTAACAGCACCATGCCAATGACGTCATCTCCTCTGCGGCTTGCCCATAACCGGCTGACAAGAGAGCCAAATGAGTGAGCCACAATGAGAAAGGGCGGCTGAATATTGGCTTCTTCTAGCAGCGCATCTAAATCATCTGCAAGATCATGCAATGTTCTTCCTTCACTGCTGTCACTGCTTTTTCCGTTTCCTAATCGATCATATAAGAAAACCCCAAGCTCAGGATCAATATCACGGGCCATATTCGACCACGTATCACCCGAAATGCCGTAGCCTGCTTCAAAGATAATGGTGGCTTGCCTTTTGCCTTGACGATGTTTTGTATAAAAATGATGTCCATCTATATGATACATTCTTTCAATCATTGCCGAGTTCATTCTTCCATCTCCTCTAAGTGGTTCTTTAGCTAAAAGACGGCACAAAAGGCAGATATGTTTCTCTTAAAAACAAAAAAGATGCCTATTTCAAAAAATAGACACCTTTTTCCTATGCATTTTTACCAAGCGCGGTCATATTGACGCGGGCCTTCGATGGATGTACGAAGCTCTTCAGCAGCTGTTTTTGGAAAGTATGGATCCCGTAAAAATTCTCTGCCTATAAAAATTAAGTCTGCACGCTGATTTCGTAAAATCTCCTCTGCCTGTACACCAGATGTGATCAGACCGACAGCACCTGTTTGAATACCGGCACCTTCTTTGATTTTTTCTGCGAAGGTCACTTGGTAGCCAGGGAATGTGCTGATTTTCGCCTGTATGACAGCGCCTGAGCTGACATCGATTAAGTCGACACCTTGTTCCTTCAGCCATGTAGCAATGCCAATGTAATCGGCAATATCAAGTCCTTTTGTCGTGTAGTCAGAGGCAGACACACGGACAAATAATGGTCCTTCCCATACTTCATTGACTGCATCGACGACTTCTCTTAAGAAACGATAACGGTTCTCTGGTGAACCGCCATAGTCGTCTGTTCGGTGGTTCGCCAGCGGTGAAAGAAATTCATTGATCAAATAGCCATGCGCCCCATGAATTTCAATAATGTCAAAGCCGGCCTTTTTTGCCCGGACAGCTGCATCCTGAAACGCCTGAACGGTATCTTTGATTTGATCGACGGACATTTGGGCAGGGATTTTAGACTGTTCGTCAAATGGAATGCTAGATGGTGCCAGGATGTCACCATCTAGTTCAGCTTTACGTCCTGCATGAGCCAGCTGGATGGCTGTCTTGGTTCCGTATGCTTTGATTTGTTCGTTTAATGAAGCGAAGCCTTCAATGTGCTCATCACTCCAAATCCCGAGATCTTGATCACTAATTCTTCCCTCAGGGGAAACGGCACTTGCCTCCACCATGATCAGGCCAGCTTGACCTTGTGCACGGGAAATATAATGTGTAAAGTGGAAAGGCTGTAATTTCCCATCACGATCATAGGATGAATACATACACATCGGGGACATCACGATGCGGTTTTTCAGCGTAACACCTTTTAATGTCCATGGTGAAAAGAGTTTTGTTTCCAAATACCTTCGCCTCCTCATAGAATTGTATAGCCGATTATAACAGCCATTCAAACTTTCGTCATAAAAGGTGCTCAAAGAATATAGCTTTTATACACGTTTTTGTATAATGGAGAAAATAGAGAAAGCAAAGGGGGAGAACGAATGAAATGGCAAACAGAGAGTGAACGAAAGGAACTGCTCACTGCTCTTATGCAGTATGAAAGCATATCGGGTACAACTGGAGAAGTGGCGTTAGCTGAATATTTATATTATTTACTGAGGGAGCGGCCTTATTACAAGCAGAACCCTGATGATTTGGCTTTGCATCCGATGAAAGATGGCCGGTATTATTTAACGGCGCTTGTAAAGCGCAGTTCGCTTTCTCGTACCGTTTTGCTGCTTAGTCATTTCGATGTCGTCGATACAGAAGATTACGGTGAATTTCAAAACATGGCATGCAAGCCTGAAGAGTTAATGGCATCATTTTCTCAAAAAAGTGTGCTTCTCCCAAAAAGAGCAAGAGAAGATCTAGCTTCAGGTGACTGGTTATTCGGAAGAGGTGCCATGGATATGAAGGCAGGTCTTACTGTACAGCTGTCTATGCTTGAAAGAGCGATGGCAGAGACATTTGATGGAAATGTCCTACTCATCACAGTCCCGGATGAAGAAGTGAATTCTCAAGGAATGCTTGAAGCTGTTCCAAAACTAAAGGAGCTTAAGGAAAAGCATGACCTTGACTATACCGCGTGCTTAAACAGTGAGCCTATGTTTGAAAAGTATCCAGGTGATGAACATTATTATATGTATACAGGCAGTATAGGAAAGGTGCTGGCTGGATTTTTCTGCAAAGGAATTGAAACACATGTAGGAGAGCCGTTCTCAGGCTTAAATGCGAATTTCATGGTATCTGAATTAAATCGGCTGTTAGAGCTGAATAGTGATTATTGTGAGGAAGTAGATGGTGAAGTCACGCCGCCCCCAACCAACTTAATGCAAAAGGATTTAAAAGAAGCCTATTCCGTTCAAACACCTCACACAGCTGTTTCTTTATTTAATGTGCTGATGATGAATCGTTCAAGTGAAGAACTGCACGGGCTTCTTTATGACACGGCGAAACAAGCAGCAGACCAAATCGAAGCTGATCTTAAACAAAAAACAGCAGAATTTCAGCGCTTTAAACCTTTTACACCAATTGATACGAGGATTACCGTTCTCACGTATCATGAGCTGTATCAAAAAGCTGCTGAACGCTCAGGTAAACAGGAGGTTGAACGTATTGTGAACTATGCGTTCGCCAATCGAGGTGAGCTTGGAGATCGTGATTTTTCAACCAAAATCGTCTCTGAGCTGACGACGCTTTGCAAGGAAGAAGGGCCGCTCATTGTTCTATTTTATAGTCCGCCATTTTATCCAGCCGTTTCCTCAACGGAAGATCCGCATATCCAAGCAACTTTAAAGAGGATTCAAATAGAAGCAAAGAAGAGTTATGGACTTGAAATAGAAGAAGTGAAATATTTTCCGGGATTGTCTGATTTAAGTTACTTACAGCTCGAAAAACAGGACGTAGGTCATTACACGACCAATATGCCGCTTTACCAGAAAGGCTATTCTTTACCAGAAGGAGAAAAGGAAGCACTTTACGTTCCAGTCATCAACGTGGGTCCATTAGGAAAGGACCCACACAAATGGACAGAGCGCCTGCACATCCCGTTCTCATTCGGCATTTTGCCAGAATTACTAGAATCAGCGATTCATGCTTTGTTAGAGAAAAAGTAAGTATATGATGAAGAGCCCTATCGTGATGATAGGGCTTTTGATTGTGAATGTGCGTGTTATATTTGCTTCGTTCTGCCAAAAGTTATATATGTAAATTGCTATCTAAAACAATAGTCCTTACAAAAAATAGTGAAAATGATTGAAATATTCAGAAAAGTCTATTATAATCAATTGTGTAATTTAATTACAATTATCCTAATTATAAGGAGGTGATTAAGATGAAGCGTAACGAGTGGATTGCAATCTAATGAATTGAATCAATACTTGTCGAAAGAGTGTATCGCAGAGAAGCAATTTAATCAGCTTCTCTGTGAATTTATTTGTATGTGGGTTAAAAATAGACGAAAGTTGGATGAGAGGAATGTCAAATATGAAAAGTTATTATGAAGAGCATCCGCCTTTATGGAATTTTCTTTATCCGTTTTTTGGCCAAGCTAGCCAAGAAGGAGCACAATCTCGTGTGACAGAATTCATTCAAAAAGAACGAACATTTCAAAAAGGGAAAAATGCTTTATATTTACATATCCCTTTCTGCGATACGATTTGTTCGTTTTGTCCTTTTATCAAATCCACCAAATATGAGCCCATTATCGGAAAGTATATAGATGCTTTAATCAGTGAGATTCGTATTTTATCCCAGTCCCCTCGTATTCAAAAAATGACATTTGATGTGGTGTTCGTTGGAGGAGGAACGCCTTCCATTATGCCCCCAGAACTAATCTATCGACTTTCGACCGCCATAAAAGAAAATTTCACACTATCTTCTGATTATGAATGGACCTTTGAATGTGAAGCAAAAACAGCTACACCAGAAAGAGTGGCTGCCATGGCTGAAGGTGGAGCCAATCGAGGAAGCTTTGGTGTCCAAACATTAAATGAACATTATCGAAAAATGTTCAATTTAACGGCTAGTTTTGATCAAATCTCTCAGACTGTTGACTTAATGAAGCGTCATTTCCAATCTTATAATATTGATTTACTTTATCAGTTGCCCGGTCAAACGAAAGAAGAGATGATAGCAGACATCAATGGAGTGATGGCATTAAGAAGCACAAGTATTGATACGTATCCACTAGAATATATTGCTTGTTCAAAGGGATGGTTATCAAAAATTAATAAAGGCAAGGTGCCTATGCCGCCAAATCCTAAAGAAAAGTTTGAGTTTAGTGATACATTATACCGTCATTTAAAAACGAATGGCTGGCATCAGAATTATGTGTATACGTTTATGGCTCCAGAGCATCAGAATAAACGTTTTCAATATGGCGAAGTGATTTACGGAGGTTACGAAGATCAATATATTGGCCTAGGAACAGGAGCGATTTCCTATATGCAAGGCATGATATGGTCAAATGAAGGAAATACGCAAAAATATATTGAAAGCCTGACGAATCAAGAATTGCCTATCGTTAAATCTAGAGAATATCATGCTTTTGATAGAAGGCTCGTCTTCTTCCCTAAAACTATGAAAATAGAGAAAGCACACATCAATCAAATGCCAAAACGTGAGGAAATCTATCGTAAACTACAATTACTTATGATGAAGGGAGTCGTTGAAGAAGCGGAGCAATATTTTGTGATAAAGGAAGAAGCAAAGCCTTGGTATCCTGCGATTTTAGTAGATCTTATACCAGAAAAAGAAAGAGAAAATTATGATCAAGCCGTAGGATTTATGCAAAAAGAGTTAGGCTGGTATGAGTCAACCGAGGTGCTCATCTAATGGTTTTAAAAAAAGAAACGACATCTCTTTTTAAAGATCAAAACTTTGTCTGTTTCTTTATTGGGCAAAACTTATCTGCTTTTGGAGATTGGTTTAGAACGATAGCGACAATTGGTTTAATTTATGAACTCACTGGAAAAGCCACCCATCTAAGCATTCTATTTATCTGTTCTATGCTTCCCCTTATCTTAACATCTATGCTTTTGAGCCCAATTATAGATAAGTTTTCTTATAAGAAAGTAGTCATCTTCGCTGATGTGGCACGTTTTATCATTGGACTAGGGTTTGTTTTTGTTGTCACAATGGATGTTACACCGTTTATCCTTTATTTATTATTAGCGTTAAATGGTGCTTTCTCTGGTATATATCTGCCTGCTCGTTCATCTATGATACCTGAAATCATAGACAAAGAGCAGCTTTCTAAGGGAAATAGTTTACTCGCCACATCTTTTAGCGCATCGATGCTCATTGCGACAGGGTTAGGCGGGTTGGTGACAGAAATATGGTCCATTTCTACAATTTATTTAGTAGATGCGATGACATTTTTATTATCAGCCATGCTGTTAATTCCTATTAAAGCGAAAGAGGCATCTGAAAAAAAAGAGTATGTGTCATATGTTCAAAGCTTTAAAGAGGGGATCAAAGAAATTAAAGGATCACCCAAAATTCAAAGTGCGATATGGATATTGATGTCAAGAGAATTTGCTTTAAGTATCGTGTATGTTCTATTTAGCTTGTACATTTTAGAAGTAGCAAGAGAAGGGAATTTTGGCTTAGGGCTTGGTCATACAATTAGTGGGCTCGGGCAAATTATTGGTGGGATTACACTTGCAGCATACTTTAAAAAAGTGAAATTCTCCTTTCAGTTTTATAAAAAGTGGTCCACGTTAGCGATTATTTTGCTGGGAGTATTACATGCACTTTCTTATCAACAAACGTCTTTTATTGGATTTTTGGTTGTTGTTTTATTAGCTAATCTGTTATATAGCCCAGTCGAAGTTTTGTACTCAACAAATATCATGACCTATGCAAGCAGCCATTTAAGAGCCCGAGTTTTTTCGGTAGGTCTTGCATTATCACGTATATTTTATATTAGTGGGTTTATCATCATGGCATTTATCGGAGATTTGATTCCTATACATGTCATTGCTATAGGGATGGCAGGACTTGTGATAGTAGCAGGCTTAGTGAATAGCTTACTATTACTTAAAGGGAAGCATCAAGATAAATCCAAAGTAGAAATACATTCACTGTAAAGGAGACATTGATTACTTAATGGAAACTGGAAAATTAACAAAAACAGAAATTACTACATCGCTTCAGGAAAGTATCCGTGAACTAGAAAAGCTAGTGGAGACATGTGATGAGCACACACTAGATCAATCTTTGGGAGAGGGCAAGTGGTCTATCAAGCAAATTGCAGGCCATTTGTATGATACAGAAGAAGTCTGGTCAGAGCGGATAGAGCAGGCAATATCAAATGACCATACGCCTTTTCAATCGTATGATCCTGAAATGTATGTGAAGGAAAGAGCTTACGAAAGATTTAACGTACAGGAGATCAAAGCACTGATTAAACGATTGAAAGAGAGAAGAAGCAAGACACTTCATCTATTAGAAAAGGATACATGGGAGCAATCAGGTCTGCATCCTGAAGAAGGGGTGATGACAGTGCAAATATTAGCTGAAACGATCGCCTTACATGAACAACATCATCTTGATCAAATCAAAGCCATCATGTCAATGAGTGAATCATCTGCATGAGGAGGTGCTAAATAGTGAAGCATCAAGAATTGTTAATCGATGTGAATTTTTATCAGGCACGTAATTCTTTATTAGAACAAGCCATTTCTAAAAAAGAACCGAAGTGTGAAACAGGCAGTTTACATCAAGTTGCTAGTGAGAAAAAATAGATGTGTATATGTAAAAAAGCACCTGTCTTCAAAACAGGTGCTTCAGCGTGTAGACAAACCCTCGCATTCGTTGTCAGGTCTGCGCGCTGGTGCTCACGAATGTTCAATTCGCTCCGCAAAAGTAGCTGCCCTTCCTAGACTTCAAAGGTTTTCTATCACGCTGAAAAGAAGACAAAGAGCTAAAATAAACATCATTTTAGCCCTTTGTCAACAATCTAAAGCACCTGTCATCAAAACAGGTGCTTTTCTCTATCATTTATACGTGCTTGCTGAAAACATTTCGTTTAATTCTGCTGCGCGTTTTGTTGCGGTTTTGACACAATCGACAACGGCTTCTTCAAATTGATAGGCAGCAAGTGTGTTCAGGCCGGCTTCTGTCGTTCCGCCTTCACTTGTGATTTCTTTGCGCAGTTCAGCAGGTTCTTTACCGCTGCTTTGAAGCATGTTTGCGGCGCCCGCAATCATTTGGCAGATGAGCAGCTTCGCTGTTGCTTGGTCCATCCCAAGTTCCGAAGCGCCTCGCTCCATTCCTTCAATCAAATGATAAATAAAGGCTGGGCCGCTTCCTGCAATAGCCGTAACAGCATTTAGCTGTGATTCATCTAATACCGTCACATGACCGATCGTTTCAAAAAGCTCGATTGCTTTTTTCTTTTGATCCTCTGTCACTTCTTGACTGACGGAAATGCCTGTTGCTGATTGCTGAATGGCCGCTGATGTATTTGGCATCGCACGAATCACCGCAGTCTTCTCGCCAGCATAGTGTTGAATCGTTTCAATGGAGATGCCCGCTAAAATCGAAATGATCAGCTGCCCTTGTAAATGAGGCCGCACTTCAGATATCCCGCTTTCCGCATCTTTCGGTTTTAAAGCAAATACGAGAATATCCGCTTCTTCATAAATAAAAGAACGAGAGAAATCCGTTTTGACCCCATAACGCACCTTTAATTCTTCTAACCGTTTTTCATTCGTTTTGTTTGTGACAATAATATCTTCATTTGACATGATGCCGCTTTTTAATAAACCTTTCATCATCGACTCTGCCATTGAGCCTGCACCAATAAATCCAATTTTACTCATAAGCTGCTCCTCCTTGTAGAAAATAAAAAAACCTCTCGTCTGAAAAGGACGAAAGGTTTTTCGCGGTACCACCCTCAATTAGCATGCAAATATGCATACTCAGCTCTAGTCCCTTAACGCGGGAAACGTTTAGGTTTGCCTAACAGCTCAAAGGGCAGGTTCAGCAAATAAGAGGATGGTGAGGTCTTACAGCCGGCGGACCTCACTCTCTTGCATCATTATTTTGCTTACTAATCCTTGTCACCCGCGCATCTTATATTTGTTGTTCATTATGCAACGATGGACAAGTTTGTGTCAATAGGGACAGATAAAAAAATTGACCTCCTAAACCGCATGACAGTCTGTCCTTTGCAGGATACAATGAATAAAGAAGACGGAGTGACAATGAACCATGAGTCAAAAAGCAGGAGATGACATAAAAAAGTGAAAGAAGACATCATTCAATTATCCATCCCGACACCATTCGCTGTGGGGGATGTACATGCATATATTTTAAAAGGAGAAGCTGTGACCTTAGTGGACTGCGGGCCGATGACAGAAGAGGCGGAGCACGCCTTTGTCACGCAATTACAAGAGCATCGTTTATCAATTGACGATATTGATCAAGTGGTGTTGACCCATCATCATGCAGATCATGTCGGTCTTTTAAATCTGATGAAACCTCATGTCCGTGTGATCGGACATAAGTTAAATGAGCCGTATATTAGCCAGGACCCTGTGTTTAAAGAGCGTCAAATTGCTTTTACGGAACGATTTTTTGAGCAGTTAGGTGTGCCGCTTCGCCCTGATGAGTGTGAAAGAATCGTGAAGCAATCTTATACATATTCTTGTACTGCACATGTAGATGACGTCATCAAAGAAGGCGATCGATTGAAAGGGCATGAACAGTTCTTTGTGATGGAAACACCGGGACATGCACAGTCTCATCTTTCCTTTCTAGATGAAACAACGGGCCATTTCATTGGTGGAGATCTGCTTTTGACAACCATTTCCTCAAACCCGTTAATGGAAGCGCCGTATGAAGGGGAGGAACGACAAAAATCGCTGCTTCAATATAAAGCATCCCTCAATCGATTACTTCATCTGCCGATCAAGACGATTTATCCAGGACACGGGCAGCTCATCACGTCTCATCATGAATTGATCGAAGAAAGATTTAAGAAACAAGAAAAACGGGCAAATACGATGTATCAGCTGCTCAAACGAAAAGAAATGACTGCCTTTCATCTTTGCCGCAAGCTATTTCCAGTGCTGTACGAAGAGGCCTTATTTTTAACGATGTCAGAGACAGTTGGGCAGCTGGATGTCCTCTTAGAGGCTGGACAAATTGAAGAAGTGCAAAAAGATGGAATTCTCTATTACAGGGCAAACTAAGGAGTGAAACGTATGGGGCGATTAACAGGAAAGAGAATATGGATTACAGGCGCATCTGGTGGCATTGGTGAAAAAATGGCGTATTTGGCAGCAGAAGAAGGCGCAGAGATCATTATTTCAGCAAGACGAATTGAAAAGCTGACGGGTGTAAAAGAAAAGATTATGAGTGCTGGCGGAGTGTGTCACATCGTGGAGCTAGATGTCAGTCACCTTGAGGACATTGATCGCGCATATGAAGAAGTGGGGGCTGTTGATATTTTGGTTAACAATGCCGGTTTTGGTGCGTTCGATCTCGTTGAAGATGCGTCCATTGAAGAAATGGTGTCGATGTTTGAAGTAAACGTGTTTGGTTTAATCGCTTGCACGAAAAAGGTCATTCCAGAGATGAAACAAAGAGGACATGGACATATTATCAATATTGCCTCTCAGGCAGGAAAGATAGCCACCCCGAAATCAGCCATTTATTCCGCATCCAAGCATGCCGTCCTTGGCTTTTCAAACAGCCTCAGAATGGAGCTGTCAGACATCGGCATTCACGTCACCACAGTGAATCCAGGCCCGATTGCCACTGACTTCTTTTCCATCGCCGATCGCAGCGGTGAATATGTGAAGAATGTGGAATTCATGATGCTTAGTGCGGACAAGGTGGCTGGGAAGGTCGTATCCGCTATGATGACGAAAAAAAGAGAGATTAATCTGCCTGGATGGATGAACGCTGGCAGTAAATTGTATCAATTATTCCCATTTTTATTTGAAAAAGTAGCACGCAAAGCGATGATGAAAAAATAACAAAAAAGAAACCGGTTGTGAACTGGTTTCTTTTTTTTGAAGTAAGCTGCCATTGTGACCGTCTTTTTATCTCCGCCTTGCTGCTTGCTGAAGCGGGTCCCACACACTGTTAAAAGGCGGTGCATAGCTAATATCTAAATCTTCAAGATCTGTTATGGTTAGCTGTTGGTAAAGAGCAGTTGCCATCACATCGATCCGTTTATCTACACCGTTTCTTCCGATGATTTGGGCACCGAGCAAGGTGTAGTCATCACTTCTGTAAATCAGTTTGACTTTCATTTTCTGCGCATCTGGATAATATCCAGCGTGATCCGTACTGTCAATGGTGATGGTGGAAAAAGGAATGTCAGCTGCTTGTGCCTCCTTTTCTGATAAGCCCGTTCGTCCCGCTGTCACGCTCATAAATTTCATCACTGCTGTTCCAGTCACGCCTTGAAACGCCCGGTTTGTTCCCGTCATATGAAAACCAGCGATTCTTCCTTGTTTATTCGCCGTTGTGCCGAGCGGAATATAATCGAGAGATTGTTTGATGCGGTGATAAGTGGCTGCGCAATCCCCGGCAGCATAGATGTCTTTTACATTGGTTTGCATGTATTCATTTACAACAATGGCGCCATTTGGAAGTCGCTTGATTCCTGTTTTGTCTAAAAAAGAGGTTTGCGGGGTGACGCCGATGGCCATGATGACCATATCTGTTTTTATGGTTTGTTTGTCTGTTTGAACAGCTGTGACATGTGACTCTCCCTCTAATGTTTGCACGGTTTCCCCGAGTGTCACCTGAATGCCTTGGGCATCCGCCTCTTCTTTCAGGTGCTTTGCCATATCGGTGTCAAAGCCCGGACCAAGTGTTGAACCCCGCTGAATGATATGTACCTTTTTTCCCAGCGCTTTTAAATTTTCAGCCATCTCTAAGCCGATATATCCACCGCCAATGATCGTGACATGTGTGATATCTTGTTTTAAATGGTTTGAAATGGACAGCGCATGCGGAATAGTTTTTAATATGTGTACGCCTTCTAGCGGCTGATTGTTTAAATTCAGTGTGACGGGACTTGCTCCTGTCGCAATTAAGAGGCGGTCATAGCTTTCGGTAAAGGGTTCTTTTGTTTTTGTATGAGACCCTGACACCGTTTTTTGCTTTGGGTCAATGGAGGTCACTTCGTGTAAGCATCTAGCATCAATTCCATATTTGTCGCGAAACGTTTCAGCGCTGCGTGCAATCAGCTTGCTGTGGTGATCAATGAGACCGCCGATCAAGTAGGGGAGGCCGCACTGTCCATATGAGAAAATCTCTCCTTTTTCAAAAGCGACAATATGTGCATCCGGGTCCTCTCGATATATTTGCATAGCACAGCTCATTCCTGCTGCATCTCCGCCAATTATCACATATTTCATTTGGTGTGCTCCCTTCTATCTATCGAACTGAATACTCTTATTTACCCTCATTTTCCTTTTTTTAATGCTTTTTTTCGCAAAAGAAGCAAACTTTAGTGGAAAAATAAAGACAGCGCCTTCATTTTAAGCTACAATCGGATTATCGTCTTTTTGGTTACGAGTTTAGTGAAGATTGGTGGGAAAGACTTTGAGTGACACTCGACTAGATTTTAATACTTTATATACACGTCATACAAGAGAGGCTTGGTCTGCTCTTGGAGAATATATGCCGGTATCTGTTTCAGAAGAGGAAGCAAGAGCACTTCAAGGATTAAATGACTATTTATCTCTTGAAGAAGTTCAAGATATTTACATACCACTTATTCGTTTTCTGACATTGCATGTCTTTGCAGAAAAACAAAAAAATCAGCATGTGAATGCCTTTTTAAACTACCCGCATCATGCGAAAATTCCTTTTCTAATTGGGATTGCTGGAAGTGTGGCTGTCGGGAAAAGCACAACGGCCCGTATCATCGAAACGCTTTTATCGAGGCTTGGAGATGGGCTGAAAGTGAGTCTTGTGACAACGGATGGCTTTTTGTATCCTCAAAAAGAATTAAAGGATCGAGGACTCATGGAAAAGAAAGGATTCCCAGAAAGCTATGATGTCAAAGCCTTGTTGTCTTTTTTAAATGAATTAAAATCAGGTAAACAAACTGTGCATGCCCCGGTATATTCGCATCTGACCTATGACCGGCTTGAAGGGGTGTATGAAACGGTGGAGGATGCCGATATTGTTATTATTGAAGGAATCAATGTGCTGCAATCCCCAGCGCTGGATGATCTGAAGGATGAACCGCGTGTGTTTGTATCAGATTTCTTTGATTTTTCAATTTATGTAGATGCTGCTGAAACGCAAATTCAATCATGGTATAAAGAACGGTTCCGTTTGCTGAGGGAAACAGCTTTTCAAGATCCTGAATCCTTCTTTCATCAATACAAAGATTTGACGGATGAAGAGGCAGATTACATGGCAAGCACAATTTGGAATACCGTCAATCGCCCAAATTTATATCAAAATATTTTACCGACAAAATATCGAGCTGATCTCATTTTGAAAAAAGGTGATCAGCATAAGGTGGAAGAGATTGCTATCC
Source organism: Bacillus sp. FSL M8-0266 (assembly GCF_038613425.1). Lineage (NCBI taxonomy): Bacteria > Bacillati > Bacillota > Bacilli > Caryophanales > Bacillaceae > Bacillus > Bacillus sp. FSL M8-0266. The sequence continues at coordinate 2,213,740 of NZ_CP152015.1, read as the reverse complement.
GCCGAGTATAAAGAGAAACCGCTCAAATCAAGAGCGGTTTTTTTAATGATCTCCACTTACTTTAACAGCCACGGCAGCCGCCGATCGCTTTTTCAGGCGGTAGTATCCAATGAGTAAGAACGGTACACCTGCAATCGTGACGATAGACAGCACTGAAAAAATAGAAAGGGGGTGGGCTGCGCCAAAATAGTCAATACACACGCCACCGACAAAGGGTCCGACGACACTGCCGAGCTGAGAAAATCCGATCGCGCCAAAGTACGATCCCTTTACTTCGGGCTTTGCCACATTGTCTACAAAAAGATCCATCATCGCAAACAGCAGAACCTCTCCAATTGTAAACACGACAATGATGAAAGCAAGCATGCCTAGACTCTGTGAAAAAGCAATGGCAAACAAACTGCCGGCAAGAAGAATATTCCCAGTGGTGAGCGACAAAATGGTGGAGTAGCGCTTGGCGATCATGATGAGCGGATATTGTACGACAATGACAACAACTGCATTTAAAGATAAAAGATATCCAAACAGTTTCGGACCATCTTCAATCATAGGCGAAGCGGATAAATATTGAGGCAGCGTTGAGCTCAAATGCGAATACCCGAACGAACATAAGGTAACGCCGATGAGGATAATGCTAAAGACTGTATCTTTTTGGATAATGGAAAGGGCTTTTTTGACCCCAATTTGTTTCGTGCTTTCTGGAGCAGCAACTGGATGTTTCTGAAATTGCCAAGCCAGCGTTAATCCGTATAACAAATAAATGAAGGCAGCGACAAGAAATGGGAAGGTTGTTTTCGATGACCCGAGATATAAGCCAAGCAGAGGACCGAAGATGACCCCTATGTTAATGGCTGTATAGCGTAAATTAAACACAAACAACCGAATACTTGATGGGGTGACATCAGATAAGAGCGCCTTAGATGTTGGTTCAAACAGTGCCCGGCACAGTCCGTTTAAAGCGTTCATGATAAAGAAGACCCAAATGGCATCTGCAAATGCAAAGCCAACAAAGACAAGTGTCCAACCGAAGATGGATAGAAGCATGACCTTTTTTCTTCCGATACGATCAGAAATATATCCACCGTAAAAACTCGCAACGATTCCAATCAGAGAGCTAACGGCAATGATTAATCCAGCAGAAGAAGCTGAGGCGCCTTTGACTTGTGTTAAATAAACGGCCAAAAAAGGAATGCTCATGGACGTCGCCATTCGGCCAAATATGGTGCCGATGATGATCGTCCAACTAAGCGGATGTAATGTACGTAAGTTATTTTTCATGCTGTTTCTCCCCTGAGTTTGTAAGATGTTCCAATCATACATGAAAAATTGTGCAAATTAAATACACAATTTGATGGAGGGGACATCCGCCGTATGGCAGAGAAGCATGATTGGCTCGTATTTGGAGACGCATGCTTTTTTCTGCCGGTGCTTTTATGCCACTGATTCGTGTGGTCATTTGACCCCATTTAATCAAGGTCGATCGCGACGATTTGCTGCAAGGACAGGTTGAGAACATCTTCATCATTGACGATTTTTATGCGCTGCGTTTCATAATGAATGGCTTTGACCCAGCCCCAAAACTGCTCTTTTCTACCTGCTTCGGCATATGTCACGCAAATCGCTTGATCCTCGGTAATCGACTGTGTGATCAAAAAATTCATTTCCTCCAGCTGATCGGTGCTCAGCGGGGGAGGGGTGTATTTTTTTTTCTGCCGTTTTTGAGCAAGCAGCTGCTCCCGGTGCTCTGGAAGCATCATTCGGCTTGATTCCCACATGAGGTTGTATCCAGGTGTTAATTTATTGGGATTCATGGCTGTTCGCCTCCGTTATTTGTAATGTCCGCCAATTTTTTCGGCGCGGTGATACGCCTGCCCCGCGCTTGTCAGTGACGAAGCGTGCAGCAGGGCAGCAGGTCCATACTTCATGTGAATCGCATCAAATACTTTGCTGAGTTTGTCTTTTTGAACATGATGATCAAATAAAGTCAGCTGATACTGGCTGTCAGACTGCAGCTGAGAGAGGGTAATACCGACACTGCGAATGGGCTGACCATCCCAGTGCTGCTGACATAGCTGAATGGCTGCCTCTGCAATATCTGTCCCGTACTGTGTAGGTGAATGAAGCTTGATTTGTCTATGAAATCCGGTCGGGTGAGAAAAATCAGCGCCTCTCACGCCAACAGACACTGTTTGACCAAGATAATGCTTAAAGCGTGCACGTCTTGCCACTTCTTCGCTCAATTCAAGAAGAGCGACTTTGATATCCTCAAAAGACGCATAATCATGGGGGAGAGTCATATGATGTCCCACCGCTTTTTGTTCATTATGTGTGTGAACGGTGACCGGAGAGGGATCAAGTCCTAATGCTGTTCGCTGCAAAAGCTCTCCGTTGATTCCCCAGCGTTTTTTAAGCCGATCTAACGGATAAGTAGCAAGCGTCCCAATGGTACTGATACCCATTCGTTTTAAATGGTGCTCCATTCGTTTACCAACGCCAAATAATTTTCCAATCGGAAGCGGCCATAAATCAGCCGCAACACTGTCTGCGCGAAGTTCATAGATGCCAGATGTGTTTTTTTTAGCAAAATGGTCACAGGCCATTTTGGCGAGCACTTTATTAGGACCGATGCCAACACGTGCGTAAATACCCGTCTGGTTCATAATGGTTGTTTGTATATTTTGAGCGATCTCACGGGGAGAACCGAGTAGTGTCAGGCTGCCTGTAATATCGAGAAATTGTTCATCAATTGAATATGGTTCGACAAGATCTGTGTATTGTTCAAGCAGCTCTGTGATCATGACAGAGATATCAAGATAACGCTGCATACGGGGGCGTACGACGACAGCTTCGGGGCATTTCTCCTGTGCTTCCCATAATCTTGATGCATTTTGTACGCCCCGTTTTTTAGCAAGCGGGCAAGCGGCAAGTACGACCCCGCTCCGCCGCTCAGGATCTCCAGAGACGATGAGCGGCACATTCTTCAAGTGGGGAGCCTCCACTTTTTCGACTGACGCATAAAACGATTGCATATCCACAAGCAGAATGGCTCGTTCATTCATTATTTTCACCTCTTAGAACGTATGTTCCGTTCTTATTGTAACCGTCAGGAGGCGAAATTGATACTGGTAAATCATTCAAAGAAAAGAGTGTAAAACCATACAAAAAAGACGAAGTGTCTTCCACTTCGTCTCATTTGATACAACATATTTTAAGCATGTGCTAAATTGTAAGATGTTTGGAGCGGCTCAGAACGCAAACGATAGGCCGTCAGTTTTTTCTTCGGCTTATGAGTAAATTGCCGCACCACATCCACGTGGTCATCGTAATGATACAGATAAAGGGTCACATCATGCTTGCCAAGCTTTGTTTGCATAGTAAGCGGCGCAGGCCCTTCCTGCGGACGAAGAAAGCGCTCTTCATCACCAGGATAAATATAATAGCGTTCAATAAAGATCGCATCATTAAAATGTTGAATAATTTCAGATGCTTGCTGATCATCGAGCGGACGATCTTCAAACATGATCGTTGTATGATCACTTGTTACTTTTGCATGCACTGCATAACGACTAAAAAGGCGTTCCACAACACCAGAAGGCAGCGAAGTGACAAGAAGCTTTAAAAGACTAAACACAACAAGTGAAGTAACAATCCAAACCAATATCATCATCTCCAATAAACATTTGTTACATTTCCTATATGAACCATCTTAACATACCAAAAGAATGAAACTTTCGCACAAAAAGTGAACTTTTTGAAATAAGTGTGAAGATTTAAAAGGAGATGACGGCGAAAGAACGAAATCAACAAAGCTGAAAGGAAAAAGGCTGACACGTGATCTTTACAAACAATAAATCGGACAGGTAGACTATTGAAACAACAGTTTTTTGTGAAAAAAGAGAGCGGTAAGTTAAAAATGAAAAGGGGCGAGGTCATCATGATACGTCAAGTGAAGCCGTCAGATTTTTACGCCGTCACATCCGTCATCCAAAGCTGGTGGGGAGGTAGAGATTTGCGCGCAAAATTGCCGAAGCTATTTTTTGAACATTTTCAGCAAACAAGTTTTGTCGTCGTTGAAAAAGGTGAACTGATTGGCTTTTTAGTCGGTTTTCTATCACAATCTCATTCAGATGAAGCCTACATTCATTTTGTAGGTGTACATCCAGACCATCGGAAATTAAAGATAGGAAAAATCCTATATCAAGCCTTTTATGATGTGGCAAAACAGGAAGGAAGAACAACCATTAAAGCGGTAACAGCACCTGTAAATAAAGTATCAATTGCCTATCATGCAAAATTGGGCTTTCAAATTGAAAAAGGGGATAAAACTGTAGAAGGAATCTCCGTGTTTTCAGACTATGATGGAATAAATGAAGATCGTGTTTTATTTGTGAAAAAATTAGAGGCAATGCAATGATTGTCAATTTAGATCAAACAATAGGAGATGTAGCAAAGCAGATCTTACATATTCAACTAGCTGCATACCAACAAGAAGCTGAACAAATTGGCTATGCCGATCTTCCGCCATTAAAAGAGACCATTCAAGATGTAATGAAAGCAAAAGAGCAATTTATTGGTTTTGAGCAAAAGGGAATCTTACTAGGTGTTGCCTCTTATGAAGAGCAGAAAGATTATTTGATCATTAGTCGATTGGCTGTGCATCCCAAAGCGCTAAAGCAGGGTATTGGAACAAGACTTATGTCTACAATTATGGAGAAAAATGTCCCTATAGAACTGACCACAGGGCAAAAAAACACCCCTGCAAAAAGGCTATACGAAAAATTAGGATTTCTTGAAACAAATGTAATTCATGTTGCAAAAGAGCTCACCTTATCAAAAATGAAATGGACACCGAGGCGAAAGGTTGAGGTTGTCGAATTCAAAAAAGAATGGCATGAAGAATTCCATCAAGAAAAGCAGCGACTCAAGCAAATCATTCAAAAGAGCTGGATAGAAGGACATCATATTGGTAGTACGTCAGTTGAAGGACTTGTTGCCAAACCCATTATTGATATCTTAATAGAAGTAAGTCATCTAAAAGAGATCGATAGAAAAAGAGAGAGCTTTGAACATCTTGGATATCAAGCGCTCGGTGAAAATGGCATAAAAGGGAGACGTTTTTTTCAAAAGGGTGGCTTGAATCGTACGCATCATGTCCATATTTATGAGAGAAATCATCCTGATGTGAAAAGGCATTTATTGTTTCGAGATTACTTAAGGGCCCATCCAGAACGAGCTGTAGCGTATGCGTCTGTCAAGGAACAATTAGCAAATCAGTATCGGGAAGATATACAAAGCTATATGGCAGGAAAGAATGAAATCATAAAAGTAATAGAAAATGAGGCATATCGCTGGGATAGAGAAGGAGGAGAGGAAGCTCTTAAATAAGCTACCTCTTTTCCTCGTTAATTAGGAAGCTGAACATTGCCCTTTACAGTATAGGCCTGTGAAGCAGCAGTAGATGGAAGAGCGGGTAATTTATCCTTTACGATGACCCCGCGGATATCTGTGATTCGAACAGGAAGAGATTTAGACCCCATATTAAATCCAAGGAAATGGTTGTAGTCTGTCTTTTCCATGTTCACCCATTGTCCATCTTTGTAATATTCCATTTTCATAATCGGATATTTATGATTGCGCACTTGAATCGCAGCCCACCACTTACTGCTACCTTCTTTTATTCTGTAAACTACATTTCCGCTAATCGGTGCTTTTACAATTTTCCAACTAATTGGGATTTTCCCATCTGCCATATTGCCGATTTTGGCAAAGGCATTATGAGAAAGATCAAGAGCTCCTTTCGCTCCTTCTGGATATTTATCGGTTACATACACAACGGTTTTTCCTTTTGGACCCTTTACTTCAAGGTAAGCCCCTGCAAGTGCCGCATTTATCCCTTTATAGTTATAGTCATGGGGATTTAAAGCCGTAATTTTCATGTCAGATGGAATAGGATCTAATAATGCGGCGCCCCCTGAGTAACCAGATCCCGTATAAGTCGCATAGCTTTCTCGTACTTCATCGAGGACAGATGCCGCTTTCATGTTTGGCACAGCGAAACTCAACATAAATATCAGTGCCCCGATGAAGCAGAGAGATAATCTTTTTTTCACGATCTAAAACCTCCTGTTTATTCTTTTTTAAAATTGGTAGCGTCATAAGTATAATTCTAAAAAACAAGAAGCAAAAAGAGCCAATAGATAGATATAATCATAGTGAGAAGAGCGTGTATTTCAAAGAATATGACTTTCGGATTTAGTCGTGTGTCATGTTTTATGGTGTTTTATGTGTTACAATGTAAGCATCAATTTAAAAAGGATGTTCGCCATGTATATTCACATCACAGAACAGGCTAAAACATATATAGAAAAACAGCAAACAGGAAACGAAACTAAGGAATTACTGCTTCGCTACGATTCAGAAGGTTGTGGCTGTGCAGTGAGTGGCGTACCAATGCTTTGGTTAACAAGTGAAAGAACAGGTGAATGGGAACAACTTAATAATAGCCAACATTTAAAACTATATATACACATTGCACAGAAGGTATTCTTTGATGAGGAAATGACCATCGATTTTAATGAAAAAGCCAATACATTGATGCTGAAAAGTCCTCAGCAAATACTCAGTCCAAGAATGGGCATACTTGTAAAGTAAGGTGGAAACGTAGTGGATCAGAAGCTTAGAGTGATACAAAACACGGCACAAAATAAAACATGGGTGTCGTTTTTAAATAACAATCATCCCTATACCCTTTTGCACTGGTCAATAGGTGGAATGGATTCGGTGAAAAAGGATGTTTGGCTTCTTCAGGATGAAGTCACATTTGAAACGGAAGAATTCCCAACGCTCGAATTAGCTGTCAATTGGATCAAAGAGAATATGGAACAGGTAACAGATGTATTATAAAAGCCCTTTTTGACAAAAGGGTTTTTTTCGTGCCTTCATCATCTCATTAAACAACAGGGAACGTCTAATCTGAAAAATGATCTTTTGCAACGCAAAAAAACTGTTTTATAACAACCAATTCGACAAAATGAGAAAAATAGAAATGAAAAAATCATGGATATAAATGCCGAAAAATAGGCAATGGAAGCGGTTATTGCGGGATACCGAAAACTTTGCGAAAAATGACATTTCATATTTCTTCCATTCGAGGAAATATGATAGAATACAACATGTATCGTATATGAGAAGGGAGGTGCTAAAGTGAATTGAAGCTCAAGCTGTCATCGCCTCAGGTTGGAATTAAAATAAACGAATGGTATAGGCAGATTTGCGGATTTCATGTCATGAAAGCAGAGAAGCTGAAGGCCGAGATCGAGCAGGAAATTCTGGAGATGGAGCAGGATCAAAACTTGTTGCTGTTTTACCAGCTGATGGATTTTCGCCATAAGGTGATGCTTGAATATTTTGAACCGGCAAAGAAAGCCTCAAATGATGAAGAAATTAAAAACCTGTTAGAAACGATCGAACATTCGCAAACGAAATTAACGGACATGCTTGAATACTATGTTCATTTTTTCACAGGAATGTTTGAGTTTGAACAGCAAAACTATTTAAGTGCCATTGCCTATTACCGTTCAGCAGAAAAAAAGCTCAATCTCATATCAGATGATATAGAAAGAGCAGAATTTTACTTTAAATTAGCTGAAATATACTACCACATGAAACAAACCCACTTTTCGATGCACTATGCCTTGCAAGCGTTAAATACGTACTCTGCCTACAGAACGTACACGCTGAGAATCATCCACTGTGAATTTGTCATCGGTGCAAACTATGATGATTTGAAATGCTATGAACATGCATTGCCCTACTTTAAAAATGCTCTAAATCGAGCACGCTCGATTGGAAACCCTCGAGTCATAGGTTCGGCCCTTTTCAACTTAGGTAACTGTTATTACCAAATGAACGATCTTGCGGAAGCAAGCCGTTATCTGAAAGACTCTCTTGAAGTGTTTGAAAAGGAGAATTTAACCCATCTTAATCGCTCTCTAGACCCACTATTTATGCTCACCCAAATCCTGTTTAAACAAAAACAAATAGAAGAGTCGTTAACCCTCTATCAAAAAGGTATTATGAAAGCCTGTGAATTAGAAGATGAAATTTACATCTGCAAATTTCAGTTCTTAAAAGCATTATACGTTGATGCAGAAATAACGATCATAGACGATACATTAGACCTGCTCGAGGACAAGCGCTTATACCCAGACATTGAGGAATTGGCACTTGATGCGGCTCATTATTACAATGAGCTTGGACTGTATGAAGCATCGACACGGTTTTACGAACGGAAGATTCAAGCCATATCAAAAATTCAAAATGGGGGTCATTTATATGAAAACGAGTTTGATAGTTCTTTTATTGGCAGCAACTGCAGGATTATCGGTCATGAGTCAGCAGCAATCGGAAGAGAGTCATATGGAACTGGCGGGCAGACATCATACAACAGTGGTGACTATCGCATAAGTTAGCTCAAAAAGAGGAGACGAACTGCTGTTCATTCTCCTCTTTTATCATCATTCGATTCAAATGGTTGAAGGAATGCTTGAATTTCTTGTTCGTAAGCTTCTTTATTTTCACTAAAAGACATCGCGTGTGCCCCGTGCGGCGCTATAAATAGCTGTTTATCACCTTTTTTTCGAGCATATAGCTGCTGACTCTGCTCGCATGGAATATAGTCATCATAAAGACTATGGATAAAAAGCACAGGTTCTCTCACCTGATCGATCACATCAAGCGGTGACACTTGCCGAATGCTGTATCCATCCCGCCATTTTAACACTCGATCACTTAGTGGAAGAATCCATTGCCCTGAAAGACGAAAATCTGTTTTTAATCGATAGAGAAGCTGATCCTCAAAAGAAGCAAAAGGACAGTCAGCTATGTAAAAATTGGCACTTGCTTCCGGCTTTGCGGCATATAACAAAGTCGTGACTGCCCCCATTGATTCTCCATGTATACCGATAATAGCATTTTCCCCGAGTCTTTGTCTAAGCCACTTCACGACCTGCGCTAAATCTTCTTTTTCGTAGTACCCATAACTCGTGGTTTTTCCGCCACTCATTCCATGTCGTCTATGATCATAAAGCATCACATTCCACCCAAGCTTTTGGAATAATTTCATATACTTAACGGAATTTATTAAACTGACTGTGACGCCATGACAAAGTACGATGGTGCGTGTTGTATGCGGATGTGAGTGCGGCACAAAATAGCCATGAAGCTCATAACCAAATGCTGAAGGAATACACACTTTCTCTTTGTTAAGCTGTTGAAACTCTTCATGATGATAATGCCCTTCATCTGCTTCTCGTTTGATGAGCTCTTCATCTGTTAATTTTCGAATATACATCATTTTATTGGTGAAAAAAATTCCGATTGCAACGAGCGGACATAATATGAAGGCAAGTATAGCGATCCATTTTCTCATCTAGCTGATTCTTCCTTTCCGAGGTTTTTCCTATGATGATCATACCACATGTTGGGAGATTGGCGTGACTCTTGCTCAGGAAATAAAACGGATGATACACTTAGAGGCAAAAGGAGAGAGGCACAATGAAAAAGAACAATGATCAAGCGAAATTAAAGGACGGCATAAACGAGGATCTCAAACAGCAGCTCCTTCAAATGAAGCAGAATCTGGCCGCCGAGACAGAAAAAAGAGAAGAACAAAAACGACAAGGCCTCCTTCGGCAGCAGAAAGAAAAAGAAAAAAACAAAAGCTTCTCGGAGTTACTAGATGAAAGTCATTTGGACTGGAGAAAATATAAAAGCTAAAAAAGGGAGCACTGATGCTTCTTTTTTTATGTCATCATTTGTTAAATATGAAAAAGAGTTCACTCATCATACATACGATAAAATAGAAAAATTGTAGAAAAACATGAGTTTCTCTACAATCATCAGAGGTCACATCAGGTGATCTCTTTTTATCTTATTTAAACCGGTGCGCCTCGTACACAGATGGTTTTGTATAGTAAGTCAATGCTTTTACTTCTTGGTCACTTAAAGAACGTGCATTGGCCGCTGCCGCATTTTCTTTTAACTGTTCCACCGAGCTTGCGCCAAAAACAACGGAACTAACCGCAGAATTCTTAAGCAAATATTGAATGGACAGCTCTGTGAGTGATAGGTCATAAGCGACTTTCTTTAAAGAAGGAATGACTTGCTGAAGCTCGTCAAATGAATATTGAAGATAGCCGTTTTTTTGAATCGAGGCACTTGCTTGCGAAAGTGGTTTTTCGGTTAAAAGCCCTTTTGCTAAAGGTCCTCTTGCCACGACACTAATGCCTTGTTCTTCAAGAAGAGAGAACCATTCCTCTGGACGGCGGTCGAGTAAACTATATTGCATCATGACACTGACGATGTTTGATTTTTTGGCGTATTCTTTAATGACGTTTGGACGGATAGAAGAGATGCCATAATAGCGAATAACGCCTTCTTCCACTAATTCTTCAAAAGCCTCAATCGTCTCATCGATAGGATCATTGATCGTGCCTCCGTGCAATTGGTATAAATCAATATAATCTGTTTGCAGCCGCTTGAGGCTTTGTTTTACGGCTTCTTTTATGTATGCCTTTGAAGGGTCCCAGTCCCAGCCAGATTTGCCTTTTTCAAAGCGGTTGCCGCCTTTTGTGGCCAAAATTAAATCTTGCCGCCTGTTTTTAATCGCTTCCCCGACAATTTCCTCATTTGTCCCAAAATCATATAAATCGGCTGTATCCAAATAGTTAATTCCAAGATCAATGGCTTCATCTAATAAAGAGAGCGCTTTTCCTTTTTCTGTTCCTAGGGACATACATCCTAGAGCCGCTTCGCTCACCAAAAGATCCGATGTACCAATTCGTCTTTTTTTCAATTCCATCACACTCCTATTCCTTCACATTAAGTGAAAAAAATCTGGAATTCAAGCTAGGTGACTTCAAATGGCGCATTGAAGCAAGCGTCCGCATTTCGCTTCTCTTAAATCATCTATGTTAAAATGAATGAAGTAAAAAGTGAAAGTAGAACGAGGAGCTGACAAAATTGAAGGATTTTGAAGAAAAAACATTATCGACTAAAGAATTATACAACGGAAAAATCATTGATTTGGTTCTTGAAGATGTACAATTGCCAAATGGAAAACAAGGCAAACGCGAAATCATCAAACATCCTGGTGCAGTAGCCGTCATTGCTCGGACAGACGAAAATAAAATCATCTTGGTCAAGCAATACCGTAAAGCACTAGAGAGAGCCATCGTTGAAATTCCGGCTGGTAAATTAGAGCCAGGGGAAGAGCCGGCACATACAGCACTGCGAGAATTAGAAGAAGAAACAGGATACACCACTCAGAAGCTTCAAAAGCTGACAGCCTTTTATACATCACCAGGTTTTGCAGATGAAATCGTCCACATGTATCTTGCAGATCAGCTAGTTCCGCTTGAAGAAAAAAGAGAGCTGGATGAAGATGAATTTGTTGAAGTGATGGAAGTTTCATTAGAAGAAGCCTTGCATCTCATTGAAAAGCAGCATATTTATGATGCAAAAACAGCCTATGCCATTCAGTACTTACAACTGCAAGAGGTACTTAAGTCAACAAAATGAGGGAGTTTTTTGCAGACATCCATATTCATATTGGCAGAACAAGAACAGGCAGAGCTGTTAAAATTACAGGTGCAAGGTCACTGACAATTGACCAAATTCTCATTGAAGCAACGCAAAGTAAAGGGATGGGGATGATTGGTGTGATTGATGCACAATCTCCAGAAGTCCTAGAAGAATTAATAGAAGGTGTAGAGGAAGGCAAGTACACTGAACTAAGTGATGGCGGTCTATCATTTGAACAGACCGTGCTGCTTTTAGGCAGTGAATTAGAAATTAACGATAACCATTCAAAAGGTCCGATTCACGTGCTTGCATTTATGCCTACACTGCGCAAAATGGCTGAGTTCTCCGCATGGCTCGCGCTACATATGAAAAATGTGCATTTGAGTTCACAGCGCCTCTATGTGGATGGGAAAACACTTCAGCATAAGGTCAAGGAGCTAGGAGGCTTATTTATTCCTGCTCATATTTTCACCCCGCATAAAAGCTTATTTGGCAAAGGAGTCAGCACGTCTTTAACGGAAGTGTTCGATCCGGACCTCATTGATGCTGTTGAACTAGGACTTAGCTGCGATACGTCAATGGCGTCCCAGTTAAGCGAACTGAACCGTTATCCCTTTTTAACGAATTCAGACGCTCATTCTTTAGGAAAAATCGCGCGAGAATATACAAAAATCCGCATGGACCATGCCTCTTTTGCCGAATTTAAACTAGCCCTTGAAGGGAAAGGGGGGAGAGCCATCACAGGAAATTATGGGCTCGCCCCGCGGCTTGGGAAGTACTATCATACAACCTGCGAGAAGTGCGGATTAAGACCTCGCGCGCTAGATCAAGAAAAGTGTCACGCATGCGGACATACCCGGATGACAAAAGGAGTGAGTGAGCGTTTAAAGGAGCTTGCTGACCAGGAAAGTGACAAAGGAACAAGACCTCCTTATGTTCATCAGCTTCCGCTTCAATTTATTCCGGGTGTTGGAGCCAAAACGCTGGAGAAGCTAAAAGCCGTGTTTCACACAGAGATGAATATCCTTCATCAAGCAACAGAACAAGAACTAAAAGCTGTCCTGCCAGAAAAAACAGCCAATTACATCATTAAAGCAAGAAAAGGTGAAGTCGAACTGATCGCTGGCGGGGGCGGAGTGTACGGTAAGGTGGATATCAATCATGAATCAAGTTAACTGGACATGTGAAACGTTTGAACAATTGACAAAAGAGGATCTTTACCTGATCTTAATGGAAAGAGTCAATGTGTTTGTTGTTGAACAAACATGCCCTTACCCTGAAATTGATCACCGGGATCAAGTAGCCTTTCATCTGATGGCAAAAGAGGACGGCACGATTGTGGCTTATTGCCGAATTTTTCAAAGCGGAATCATGTACGAAGAGGCGTCCATTGGCCGCGTTCTTGTGACGCAGGCAGGCCGAAAAAAAGGCTATGGAAAAATCCTGCTCAGCAAGGCTTTGGAAAAGCTGAATGACTTAGGTGAAAAAAGTGTCAAAATTCAGGCGCAGGCCTACCTGAAATCGTTTTACGAATCCTTTGGTTTTAAGGCCGTTTCAGATTGTTATGATGAAGATGGGATTCCTCATCTTGATATGGTGAAAACAGAAAGATAGGCGTGTAGACGTCTATCTTTTTTATGTCGCATCGTGTATCATGACGTCAACGAAAGGGGTTTTGCCAAATGGGAAAAAGCAATGCAAAGAAAAAACGAGAACATATTGAAAGGCAGCACAGCCGAAACCCGGAACTGTCGAGAGGAAACATGGCGCACTTTAGTACACATGAAAGAAAGACAAAAACAAAACAAGAAGCCTTGCAGTACATGATGAAAAAACATAAAAGAAGGAATGCTTATGATCACTATCAAGAGGATCATAAGCATTTTTATTTTTCTTTTTTGTGACAACTAGTTCAAATAAATGGAAAAATTTTAAAAAATAGGACAAACGGTCGTTTCTTTTTGTCTAAAAATGTAGTTAAATGACAAAAAGATGAAAGGGAGAGTGAGTATTGTGAACGTCAAGTCAATTGGAGCAGGGCTTTGTATGGCAAGTATGATGCTGGCATCGGTCACGTTCGGCGCCTCACATATTTCTGCAAAGGAACAAGCAAAAAAAGAGTACATGATCGGCTTTTCTTCTTCCGTTCAAGATCATACACAAAAACAGCTTGTTGAAGAAGCTGGTGGACATGTAAAAGAATCCATAGAGCAGATAGATATGATGAAAGTTTCCTTGAATGAGGCATCGAAAAAGAAACTAAATCAGGCAAAAGAAGTGACCTTCATTGAGGAGGACCAAAAGGCAAAAACAAGCGGTCAAACGATCCCATATGGCATCAAAAGCATCAAAGCACAAAAGGTACATAAACGGGGATACGCTGGACAAAATGTCAAAGTAGCCGTTCTTGACAGCGGCATTGATGGCAAACATGAAGATCTACATGTCACCGGCGGAGTCAGCTTTGTTCCAACAGAGTCTGATCCGCTTGTTGACCCGCATGAACACGGGACGCATGTGGCGGGCACAATTGCAGCGTTAGATAATAAGGTAGGTGTCGTTGGTGTTGCGCCAAAAGCTTCTATCTATGCGGTCAAGGTGGCAGATGAAAATGGTGATGGCTACTATAGCTGGATTATTAAAGGAATTGAATGGGCCATTGAGAATGACATGGATGTCATCAATATTAGTATGGGAGGAGCAAGTGAATCTGAAGCGCTGAAAGAAGCGGTAGATCGAGCATATGACAAAGGTATTCTCATTGTGGCTTCTGCTGGGAATGCAGGAAGTTATGGCTCTCTCAACACGGTTGACTATCCAGCCAAATACAGCTCAGTGATAGCGGTTGCTTCTGTTGACCAAAGAAAACAAAGAGCTTTTGATTCATCTGTAGGCGAAGAAGTGGAAGTTTCAGCACCAGGCGTTTCAACGCTCAGCACTATTCCCCATAATGAATATGGCTACAAGAGCGGAACATCCATGGCATCACCGCATGTAGCAGGAGCTGCGGCTGTCATTCTATCAAAACATCCGAATCTGACAAACGATGAAGTACGCGAGAGACTTTCAAAAACGGCTACACAGCTTGGAGATCCTTTTTACTATGGTGCTGGGCTTGTGAACGTACAAAAAGCGGCACGATAAATGAGAAGAGAGAGCAGTGTTTAGGCTGCTTTCTCTTTTTTCTTTCAATAAAACTGTCATGTTTCGTAATCTCTCTCATAGAATCTAGTAACCTTTACTATTTGGGAGGAAGACGCATGCGGAAAAAGTCTTGGAAGGAACATCTTCTTCAGCACGTAAAAGACCATCTATCGATTTATTTGTTTGTCTCTGTACTCTTTTTAATGGGTGTAATCTTTGGGGCCATCATCGTCAATAGTATGACAATTAGTCAGAAAGAGGATTTATTCTATTATTTAAATCAATTTTTTGGTCAGCTGACAAATGAGAAAGCAGCAGAATCAAAAGAAATGTTTTTGCAAAGCTTTTTGCATCATATGAAATATTTAGGTCTTATGTGGATACTAGGAATATCTATCATTGGCCTGCCGCTCATCTTTCTCATGATCTTTTTAAAAGGAATTGTCGTTGGGTTTACAGTTGGTTTTCTAGTAAATCAAATGGGGCTGAGTGGTTTCTTCCTTTCGTTCGTATCGGTTCTTCCGCAAAACATATTGCTTATTCCGGCCTATTTAGTGATTGGGACATGTGCGATTGCGTTTTCCATTCGTCTCATTGGGCAGCTGTTCATGAAAAAAAACATCAGTCAAGCACCTGTTCAGTGGTTCGCCCGTTATGCATCTGTTCTTCTGATGATTTTAGCGCTTGCTGCACTTTCGTCCTTTTTTGAATCGTATGTCTCCTTCATGCTCATGAAAAAGCTAGCAGGTGTTCTTTTCTCATAAATTTATAATTGTTATTAAATAATAATCAATTTATTTATTAATTTAAAATGATTATAGTTGGCTCCCAGCACATCATTTGATATAATGATCAAGTAATGTGGCGTAGGAGGGAAAGTCAATGGAAAATCGGATTGATCGAATTAAGAAACAGCTTCATTCTTCCAGCTATAAGCTCACGCCACAGCGTGAAGCAACAGTCAGAGTACTGCTTGAGAATGAAGAAGACCATTTAAGTGCAGAAGATGTATACCTCCTCGTAAAAGAGAAGTCTCCTGAAATTGGTCTTGCTACTGTTTATCGGACGTTAGAATTGCTAACTGAACTGAAAGTTGTTGATAAAATTAACTTTGGAGACGGCGTTTCGCGATATGATCTTCGCAAAGAAGGAGCCGCCCACTTCCATCACCATCTTGTCTGCATGGAATGCGGGACAGTCGATGAGATAGAAGATGATTTATTAGAAGACGTTGAAGAGATTATTGAACGTGACTGGAAATTTAAAATTAAGGATCATAGATTGACATTCCATGGCATTTGCCACCGGTGTCATGATGATGAATCCGGCAAATAATCCGAATTGGAACCTTTTCATTTAAGATGAAGAGGTTTTTTGCATTTTCGCTGTATATTCCTTGTCCCACCTGGCATATGCTGAAGTAATGAGAAGCTGAGAAAGGACATGAGAATCATGCGAAAATGGCTCAAAACAACAGGTGAAGTGATGAAGGTATTTATCTTGTTCACTGGTTTTACCGTGCTGTTCTATTATGCTATGATATGGATAAATTCAGAATATGAAAGCTACCATCGTTATGATAAACCAGAGGGTGCAGCAATTAAAGTGATGGAAATGGATCAGCCGAATCAAGACAACTGGCAAGACCGATTGATTTATTTTTATCAAAACGGGGAGTAGAAATCATTGAACGATCAATTATCCGACTTTATTCATTTTATGACAGTAGAGAGAGGACTCTCTGAAAATACCATTGTTTCTTATAAACGAGATTTACAGAACTACTTGTCTTTTTTAATGACACATGAGCAGCTGACAGATATAAAAGATGTCACTCGCCTGCATATCATTCATTATTTAAAACAGCTAAAAGAGGAAGGGAAATCGAGCAAAACGTCAGTACGGCATCTCTCCTCGATCCGTTCCTTCCACCAATTTCTGCTCCGGGAAAAAGTGACAACAGATGATCCGTCATGGAACATTGAAACGCAAAAAACAGAGCGGAAATTACCGAAAGTTCTCTCACTAGAGGAAGTCGAAAAGCTGCTTGATACACCAAATCAGCACACTCCATTTGACTACCGTGACAAAGCGATGCTCGAGCTCTTATATGCAACAGGCATTCGCGTCAGTGAAATGCTGGACCTGACCCTTGCTGATGTTCACCTCACAATGGGATTTATCCGTTGTTTCGGTAAAGGAAGAAAAGAGCGGATTGTGCCAATTGGTGAAGCTTGCGCAAGTGCGATTGAAGAATATCTCGAAAAGGGAAGAAGCAAGCTGCTAAAAAAACAGCCGGCAGATGCCTTATTTCTCAATCATCACGGGAAAAAAATGTCGCGGCAAGGATTCTGGAAGAATTTGAAAAAAAGAGCTCTTGAAGCAGGGATTCAAAAAGAACTCACCCCCCATACACTCAGGCATTCATTTGCAACACATCTGCTTGAAAACGGTGCAGACCTAAGAGCTGTGCAGGAGATGCTCGGACATGCCGATATCTCGACAACACAAATTTATACACATGTGACGAAAACAAGACTGAAAGATGTGTATCACAAATTCCATCCAAGGGCATAAGTAAAGCATGACACGGTGAACGTGTGTCATGCTTTTTCATGTTTGCACCGTTTATGGTTGTCAACCGGCTTGTAAACGGTTTATACTTGAGATGTCAGACCTCTCTTTTTGAAAGGTTAAAAGACAAGAATATTGAAGGAGGCGCTTTTTAATGCCTGATTATCAGTATAAACGCATTTTCCTCGTCGTAATGGATTCAGTAGGAATTGGGGAAGCACCTGATGCTGCTGAATTTAATGATGTAGGTGCAGATACACTAGGACATATTGCTGAAAAAATGAACGGGCTTCATATGCCGAATATGGCGAAGCTTGGGCTGAGTCATATTAAAGAAATCAAAGGAATTCCAGCGGATGAAAAACCGCTTGCGTATTATGGAAAAATGCAAGAGGCATCAAATGGTAAAGACACAATGACAGGACACTGGGAAATCATGGGTCTTTACATAGACACACCGTTCAGAGTTTTTCCAGACGGATTCCCAGATGAACTACTAAATGAACTAAAAGAAAAAACAGGCAGAGGCATTATTGGAAATAAACCTGCGTCTGGTACTGAAATTTTAGACGAGCTTGGCGAAGAGCACATGAAAACAGGTGATCTAATCGTTTATACATCTGCGGATTCTGTGTTGCAAATTGCTGCGCACGAAGAAGTGGTGCCATTAGATGAACTTTATCGTATTTGTGAAATTGCACGTGAGCTCACATTAGATGAAAAATATATGGTTGGCCGCGTTATCGCTCGTCCATTTGTCGGGGAGCCTCGGGCATTTGTCAGAACACCAAACCGTCATGACTATGCTTTAAAACCATTTGACCGTACAGTCATGAATGAGCTGAAAGATGATGGGCTCGATGTGATTGCGATCGGCAAAATCTCTGATATTTATGATGGAGAAGGAATCACCTCTTCCCTCAGAACAAAATCGAACATGGACGGAATGGACAAGCTGGTCGATACACTTAAAACAGACTTTACGGGACTCAGCTTTTTAAACCTTGTTGACTTTGACGCCCTTTACGGACATAGAAGAGATCCAGAGGGTTACGGAAAAGCACTAGAGGAATTTGACGCCCGTCTTCCTGAAGTATTTGACCTGTTAAAAGAGGATGATCTTCTTGTCATTACAGCAGATCATGGAAATGACCCGGTTCATCACGGAACAGATCATACAAGAGAATATGTTCCGCTCATTGCTTACAGCAAAAAGCATCAAGGAGCAAATGAACTGCCAACTTCAAAAACCTTTGCTGATCTTGGAGCAACGGTCGCAGACAATTTCAAGACAACGATGCCAAAATACGGCACAAGCTTTTTATCTAAACTCAAATAGGGGGAAATCTCGTGGGAGCACAGTTTTCAGAAGCGGCGGCATACATTAAACAAGCATCGACATACGTACCAACAGTTGGATTGATCTTAGGTTCAGGGCTTGGCATTTTAGCAGATGAGATTGAAAATCCAATCAAATTGAAATATGAAGATATTCCTGGATTTCCTGTTTCAACAGTAGAAGGTCATGCAGGACAGCTCGTCATCGGGACGCTGAAAGGCACTGTCGTATGTGCGATGCAAGGACGTTTTCACTTCTATGAAGGATATGATATGAAGCAAGTGACGTTTCCAGTCCGTGTGATGAAAGAAATTGGCATTGGGACATGCATTGTGACAAATGCAGCCGGCGGTGTGAATACTTCATTCCATCCAGGCGATCTCATGCTGATTACAGATCATATCAATATGATGGGGACCAATCCATTAATTGGACCAAATGACAGTCAAGGCGTTCGTTTTCCTGATATGTCTGCCCCATACGATAAAGATTTGCTGGCACTTGCAGAAGAAACAGCTCAGCGCTTAGGCATATCTGTACAGCAGGGTGTTTATGCAGGGATGACAGGTCCTTCATATGAAACACCGGCTGAAGTTCGTTTCCTCAGAACACTTGGCGCAGATGCTGTAGGCATGTCGACGGTCCCAGAGGTGATTGTTGCGCGTCATGCAGGAATCAAAGTGCTAGGTATTTCTTGTATTTCTAATGCGGCATCAGGTATTTTAGATCAGCCGCTGTCTCATGATGAAGTCATTGAAGTAACCGAAAAAGTGAAAGCGAGTTTCCTTGATTTAGTAAAAGACATTGTCAAACAACTCTCATAGCATGTTTTAAGAAGCCTTCTGTTTATCGACAGAAGGCTTTTTTTATGTTAATCATATGATCTCTGAATAAAACAGCCTCGATGAGGAAAAAATAGAAAGGATTACGATAATGGAGGTCTGCCACTTGAAACGTCATATATGTGCATTGTTTATTTTAATGATCATTATCTCAATGGTTTCACCATCAGCGATAGCAAAAGAAAAGATTGAAAAACCAGAAGAAAAACAAACATCAGAATTGGTGCACGAAGCCAAATCAGCCATCTTAATAGAACGTGACACGGGAAAAGTGCTTTACAACAAAAACAGCGATGAAAAGCTGGCACCCGCAAGTATGACCAAAATCATGACGATGCTTCTCATCATGGAAGCCATTGATCAAGGAAAACTGAAAATGACTGACAAGGTAAGAACAAGTGACTATGCAGCTTCAATGGGAGGGTCACAAATCTTCCTTGAACCTGGAGAAGAAATGACCGTGAAAGAAATGCTGAAAGGCATTGCGATTGCGTCTGGAAATGATGCTTCAGTTGCCATGGCAGAGCATATTGCCGGATCTGAAGAACAGTTTGTCGAGCAAATGAACAAAAAGGCAAAAGAACTCGGTCTCACCTCTACGGTCTTTCAAAACCCAACAGGACTTCCTGAAAAAGACCATTACAGTACAGCTCATGATATGGCAAAAATGGCAAAAGAGCTGTTGAAATATGAACAAATCACCAAATTCACAGGTGTTTACGAAGACTATCTCCGTCAAAACACGGATAAAAAATTCTGGCTTGTGAATACGAACCGATTGATTAAATTTTATCCAGGTGTCGATGGGTTGAAAACAGGTTTTACAGGAGAAGCCAAATACTGTTTGACTGCATCCGCTAAAAAAGGAAACATGCGCGTCATTGCAGTTGTTTTCGGCGCAAGTACACCGAAAGACAGAAACGCCCAAGTGGTCAAAATGTTAGACTATGCATTTAGTCAATACACCACACACCCGCTTTACAAACGAGGACAAGATGTAGCCGAAATCAAGGTAAGCAAAGGGACAAAGAAAAAAATTAAGCTTGTCACCTCTGAACCAATCTCCCTTTTAACGAAAAAAGGCGAAAATGTGGATCAGATAAAAAAAGAAATCAAACTGTCTCAGGATGTTACGGCCCCATTCTCAAAAGGAACGGAACTTGGAACCATTGTCTTGAAAAAAGACGGAAAAGTGCTGCATGAAAGCCCTGTTCAAGCCAAAGAAGGAATGGAAAAAGCGGGCGTTTGGACATTCTTCAAACGAGCGATGGCTGAATTTGTGAAATGGAAATAAAAAGGAGAAGGCTGCTGAAACAGGCAGTCTTTTTGCTATGAGAAAGAAGAAAAGAACATCTAAATGTGACGAATGGTCACTAGTTTTGTCATGGTGAAGGATTTACTTGATAAAAAAGAGAAACAATCTTTATCCGAAATTAGAGCAAGGAGGAATAAAAAGATGAGCCTTGATATTAATTTTCAAGTAAAAGAGAGCGTACTTTGCATTCGATTAACAGGAGAGCTCGATCATCACTCCGCAGAAACATTGAGACAAAAGGTGACGAATTATTTGGAAACAGAGGACATTCGCCACATTGTGCTCAATTTGGCTGATTTAACGTTTATGGACAGCTCAGGTCTCGGAGTGATTTTAGGAAGATATAAAGAAATTAAGCAGCTTGGCGGAGAAATGGTCGTCTGTGCTATTTCGCCAGCAGTGAACCGGTTATTTGATATGTCTGGCTTATTTAAAATCATCCGTATGGAGCCTTCAGAGCAAACAGCATTGCAAACATTGGGGGTGGCATCATGAGGAATGAAATGAACCTGACCTTCTCTGCATTAAGTCAAAATGAATCCTTTGCGAGGGTGACAGTCGCGGCGTTTATCGCCCAGCTTGATCCGACATTGGATGAATTAACAGAAATCAAAACCGTTGTGTCAGAGGCGGTGACAAACTCTATTATCCATGGCTATGATGGGAATCCAGATGGCAAGGTGCATATCGAAGTCACACTTGATGATCATGTTGTGTACCTCACCATCCGTGACGAAGGGATGGGCATTACAGATCTTGAGGAAGCAAGACAGCCGCTTTTCACGACAAAACCAGACTTAGAACGCTCTGGAATGGGCTTTACCATTATGGAGAATTTTATGGATGATGTCATGATAGACTCATCTCCAGAAATGGGCACAACCATCCGTTTAACAAAGCATCTATCAAAAAGCAAAGCGCTTTGTAATTAAAGGAGCTGCTCATATGGATGTGGAGGTAAAAAAGCAAGCAAAAAAAGCCCAGCTGTCAAATGATGAAGTCAAAGAGCTCATCAAAAAAAGCCAAGACGGTGATCAGCAAGCAAGAGACCTCCTCGTAGAAAAAAACATGCGTCTTGTTTGGTCCGTTGTTCAGCGCTTTTTAAATAGAGGATATGAACCAGATGATTTGTTTCAAATTGGCTGTATTGGACTGCTAAAATCTGTTGATAAATTTGATTTGTCATATGATGTGAAGTTTTCAACCTATGCTGTCCCAATGATCATTGGTGAAATCCAGCGATTCATTCGAGATGATGGAACAGTCAAAGTCAGCCGGTCACTAAAGGAACTTGGTAATAAAATCCGGCGGGCAAGAGATGAATTGTCTAAGTCTCACGGAAGAATGCCGACCGTCCTGGAAATAGCCGAATATCTAGATATCACACCAGAGGATGTCGTCCTCGCCCAAGAAGCGGTCCGAACGCCGTCGTCGATTCATGAAACGGTGTATGAAAATGACGGGGACCCGATTACATTACTTGATCAAATTGCCGATCATTCAGAAGAAAGATGGTTTGATAAAATCGCGCTGAAAGAAGCGATCAAGGAATTAGAAGAACGAGAAAAACTCATTGTGTACTTAAGATATTATAAAGACCAAACACAATCTGAGGTAGCGGAGAGACTCGGCATTTCACAAGTACAAGTCTCGCGGCTCGAAAAGAAAATTTTAAAACAAATCCAAATGCAAATGGATCAAAAAGAGAGCTAGCCAATTCGGCTGGCTTTTTTCGTGTGGTAATTACCGGTAAATCAAGTTCTCTCGGTATGAGAACCATTTTTCACCACATACTATTTTTAACCCATCGTATAGGAAGTGACTTGGATGGACGGACAAATCTTTCTTCGGCTGCGCCATCGCATTAAGACCGGTAATGATCAGCTCATTTATTTAGAAGATATCGCCCAAATCACTGGTGATGAGTTTGCTGTGCAAAAGCTTAGCAAGATGCCGATATATCATGTCAGTAAAAAGGATCGTCACATCGCCGTTCTTGATATCATGCATGTGGTCAAAACGATCAAAAAAACATGGCCAGACATCGACATTCAAACCGTCGGAGGCGCTGAAGCCATTGTTGAAATTGATACAGGCAAACGCCAGCTTTCTCCCGTTTTATTTGTGTTCGTGTGGCTCCTATTATTTGTCGGAGCGGCGCTTGCCATTATGAATTTCCACGAGGATGTCAGTATGCGGCTCGTTCATATCCGCCTATATGAAATGATCACAGGAAAAACGGTTGAGCATCCTTATTTATTGCAAATTCCATACAGCTTTGGATTAGGCTTTGGCATGATTTTATTTTTCAATCATGTATTTAAAAAGCGTTTAAATGAAGAACCAAGTCCGCTCGAAGTGGAGATGTTTAAATATCAGCTCGATCTCGATCATTATGTCGCCCTTAAAGAAAATAAAGAGACAATGAAAGATATCCATGATCGGTAAGTGGCTTTTTGTCGCGTTAGTTGGACTTGGCGGCGGTTTAACGGTAGGAGCAGGATTTGTAGCATTTCTCACAGTGCTTGGCATCATCCCTCGTTTAATGCAATTAACGAAAACGCAGCGCTTCATACAAGGATACGAGGCAGCTGTCATCACCGGGGCGGTCGTTGGCGGCTGGGCAACCTTGAGCGAGGTGCATTTGCATTTATCCAAATGGCTGGCGCTCCCGATCGGTCTTTTGGCTGGCATTTTCGTCGGCATGCTTGCGGCTGCGCTGACTGAAGTATTAAATGTACTTCCTATATTAACGAAAAGAATTGGAATGGACGGGAAAATTGTTTTGCTTCTCATGGCCATTGTCTTAGGCAAAGTATTTGGTTCACTATTCCATTGGCTGATTTATATTTAAAAATTTGGAGGGAACAACCGTGTCGAGTTTAAAAGAGAACTATCCATCTAAGGTGAAAACGTATCAGCCCAAACCTCCTTATGTCCTCAACTGCATCAAGGCTTTTCTTGTTGGTGGATTGATCTGTGCCATAGGCGAGGGGCTGCAAAATTTCTATATTCACTTTTTTGATTTTAATGAAAAAACAGCAGGGAACCCAACAGTGGCGACCCTCATTTTAATTTCTTCTATATTAACTGGTATCGGTATTTATGATAGAATCGGCCAGTTTGCCGGAGCGGGATCGGCTGTTCCGGTGACAGGATTTGCAAACAGTATGACAAGTGCTGCCCTTGAGCATAGAAGTGAAGGGCTTGTTTTAGGGGTTGCCACCAATATGTTTAAGCTTGCTGGGAACGTCATTGTATTTGGTGTCGTTTCGGCATATGTCGTAGGGATCATTCGATACGTCTTGGAAAAGATGTTTTCGTAGGAGGAATGAAACGTGAAACTAACAGGTAAACAATCTTGGGTTTTTGAGCACAAGCTTTACGTCAATGCAGAGGGAACAGCTGCAGGGCCGAAAGAAAAAGAAGGACCGATTGGTCATTTAATTGATAAAACGTATGACGAAATCCATTGTGATCAAAAGAACTGGGAAATGGCTGAAAGAAAACTTATGGAAGATGCGATATCCAGTGCTTTATCAAAAGGAAATTTGCAAAAAAGCGATATTGATCTATTGCTGGCAGGAGATTTACTTAATCAAAACGTCACAGCAAACTATGTGGCAAGAGAACTGAAAATCCCGTTTCTTTGCTTGTTTGGGGCATGCTCAACCTCAATGGAATCGGTCGCCATTGCGTCAGCACTCATTGATGGCGGTTTTGCCAATAGAGCCATTGCAGCGACAAGTAGTCATAATGCAACGGCAGAACGCCAATTTCGTAATCCAACAGAATACGGGGGACAAAAACCAGATACAGCCACAAGTACCGTCACTGGGAGCGGGGCCGTTATTATTAGCCAAGAGCCCTCTCCAATTCAAATTACAAGCGCTACAGTAGGCAGGGTGATGGATCTTGGAATTACAGATCCATTTGACATGGGATCGGCCATGGCGCCGGCAGCGGCAGATACCATCAAGCAGCATTTAGAAGACCTCGGAAGAACGGTGGACGATTACGATCTGATTTTAACAGGGGATTTATCTGGTATTGGTTCACCAATTTTAAAGGATCTTCTGAAGGAAGAAGGCATTCAGCTTGGGAGGAAGCATGATGATTGCGGTTTAATCATCTATACACCCGATCAAAATGTATTCGCTGGTGGGAGCGGCTGTGCTTGTTCAGCTGTTGTGACATTTAGTCACATTTTTCAAGAAATGAAAGCAGGAAATCTGCAAAGAGTACTCGTTGTGGCAACCGGAGCGCTTCTAAGTCCAATGATGGTCCAGCAAAAAGAGACCATTCCAACCATTGCGCACGGTGTCGTATTTGAGCGTGCAGGAGGAGAGAGCTAATGGATTATCTTATCGCTTTTGTTGCAGGCGGACTTATTTGCGTCATTGGCCAGCTTTTACTAGACGTACTCAAACTTACGCCTGCACATGTCATGACCACCTTTGTTGTGGCGGGTACCATCTTAGACGGATTCGGTATTTATGATAAATTTATTGAATTTGCAGGTGCGGGCGCAACCGTACCAATCGTCAGCTTTGGTCATAGCTTGCTTCATGGGGCGATGCATCAGGCAGATGTACACGGGTTCATCGGAATCGGGATCGGTATTTTTGAATTAACTTCTGCTGGAATTTCAGCTGCGATTTTATTCTCATTTATTATCGCTCTTATCTTTAAACCGAAAGGATAACCTAATATGGGGCAAAGACGGAAAGTCATTTTAGTGACAGACGGAGATATATATGCTGCCAAAACCATTGAGCTTGCTGCTAAAAATGTCGGTGGGCGATGTATTTCCAGCTCAAAAGGAAATCCAAGCAAACGAACAGGACCTGAACTTGTGCAGATGATTTTAAAAACGCCGAATGATCCAGTGTTTGTCATGTTTGATGATTCTGGTCTGACAGGTGAAGGAACAGGGGAGATAGCGATGAAGCATGTGGCGCGTCATCCTGAAATTGAAGTCATTGGGGCGATCGCCGTTGCATCCAAAACACATCAAGCTGAATGGACAAAGGTTCATGTTTCCATTGACCGGGAGGGTGAACTGACAGAATACGGTGTCGACAAGCATGGTCTTCCTGAGATGGAGCCTCATAAAATGAGTGGAGATACCGTGTATTGTCTTGATTCGCTCGATCTTCCGTTTGTTGTTGGAATTGGAGATATTGGCAAAATGGGACGGAAAGATGATCTGAGCAAAGGGTCTCCGATCACAATGAAAGCAGTTGAATTAATTTTAGAAAGGAGTGGTTTCCATGAAGAAAGACAAGGTAAACGTGTACCGAGATCCGAAGAAAAATGAAGATTACTTTAAAGAAAATGTCGGAATGGGTCTCAGCTTTGACCTTGGCGTGCGGAAAATTTATATACACGATCAGGAAATCCAACTTTACTATGTAAATGGACTGTGTGACACACAGTATGTCATCTACTTATTAAAAGAGCTAGTTGAAATCAATGACAACGAACCTGAATCAGATGACATGGCTCGTGTGATTGAGAACCGTCTTGTCAATCAGCAAGTCTCAAAGGTTGAAACACTTGATGAAGCGGTAGACCAAGTGCTGTCGGGCCTTGTGGCAGTTGTAGTTGAAGGTGAAAACTACGCATTTATCATTGATGTCAGAAGCTATCCTGGCAGAATGCCAGAGGAGCCGGATACAGAAAAGGTTGTCCGGGGCGCAAGAGACGGTTTTGTTGAAAACATTATTGTCAATACAGCACTCATACGAAGACGGGTGCGAGATGAAAAACTGAGATACAAAATGCTCAAAGTAGGCGAACGTTCGAAAGCGGATGTATGTGTTTGCTACATTGAAGATATTGCGGACCCAGATCTTGTCGATATCATAGAGAAAGAAGTGTCAGGAATCAAAGTCGACGGGCTGACGATGTCTGATAAAACAATTGAAGAATTCATTATTAAACAAGGATACAATCCCTTTCCCCTTGTACGTTACACTGAGCGTCCAGATGTCGCCGCTAACCATATACTAGAAGGGCATGTCATCATCATTACGGATACATCTCCTAGTGTCATCATTACGCCAACCACCATTTTTCACCACGTTCAACATGCAGAAGAATACCGCCAAGCACCCGCAGTTGGTACGTTCCTAAGATGGGTACGCTTTTTAGGCATTTTATGTTCAACGTTTCTTTTACCAATTTGGTTTCTGTTTATCCTTGAACCAAGTCTTCTGCCAGATCATTTAAGCTATATTGGCTTTAACAAACCGTCCCATATTCCAGTGATTTTACAAGTATTTCTAGCTGATTTTGGGGTGGAATTTTTAAGGATGGCTGCAATTCATACGCCAACCGCATTGTCGACCGCCATGGGGCTGATTGCGGCTGTTTTAATTGGGCAAATTGCCATTGATGTCGGTTTATTTACACCAGAGGTTATTTTATACGTCTCACTAGCGGCAATTGGTACATTTACAACCCCAAGCTATGAGCTGAGTGTCGCCAATAAGATTGTACGACTCATCATATTAGCGCTCGTGGCGATCTTTAAGCTGAATGGACTCATCATTGGTTTTACGTTGTTACTCATCTACTTAACATCCATTCGTTCATTACAGACGCCTTATATGTGGCCATTTATTCCTTTTAATGGGAAGGCTTTGTGGCAAGTGCTGATTCGGACGTCTGTTCCTGGCTCAAAAGTAAGGCCAAGCATTGTTCACCCTCAAAACAGATCAAAAATTCCGCCAAATTCTTAACGCTCATTGAAAGTGGCTGAAGATTGTGATATTGTATTTTTAACTTTGAGAAACGGCAAAAAGGCAGCTCACGCAGCTGTCTTTTTTCAGCCGAGGCGGAGAAAGAGGGAATGACATTGTATTTACACGGCACTTGCAGACAAAATGAACTCGGTCATTTAGAAATTGGTGGTGTTGATGCCGTTTCTTTAGCTGAAACGTATGGGACACCACTTTATGTATATGATGTGGCTTTAATACGGGAGCGTGCAAAAAGCTTTCAAAAAGCATTTATAGAAGAAGAGGTAAAAGCGCAGGTAGCATATGCGAGTAAAGCATTTTCCTCCATCGCGATGTTTCAGCTTGCCAAGGAAGAAGGATTATCTCTTGATGTCGTATCAGGCGGGGAGCTTCACACAGCCATTTGCGCTGGGTTTCCGGTAGAAAAAATTCATTTCCATGGCAACAATAAAAGTAGAGATGAATTAAAAATGGCGTTAGAGCACGAGATCGGCTGTATCGTTGTAGATAATTTTTACGAAATGAAGCTCATTGAAGAGCTTGGTCAAGAGCTGTCAAAACAGGTGAAAGTGCTGCTGCGTATCACACCAGGTGTCGAAGCGCATACGCATGATTACATTACAACAGGCCAAGAGGATTCCAAATTTGGCTTTGACCTTCACAATGGACAAGCAGATGAAGCGGTGAAACAAGTACTTGGATCAGAAGTGATCGAGCTGTTAGGCGTTCATTGCCATATTGGTTCACAAATATTTGATACAGCTGGTTTTGTCCTTGCAGCAGACAAGATCTTTTTGAAGCTGGATGAATGGAGAGAATCATTTGGTTTTATTTCGACCGTGTTAAACTTAGGCGGCGGCTTTGGCATCCGTTATACAGAAGAAGATGAACCACTTCCTGCGATAGAATACGTCGAGAAAATTATCCAAGCTGTAAAAGAGAACGTGACACGCTATGCGTTTGATATGCCGGAGATTTGGATTGAGCCAGGCCGCTCTCTTGTTGGTGACGCAGGGACAACGCTTTATACGATCGGTTCATCAAAACACGTACCTGGCATTCGCGATTATGTTGCGGTAGATGGGGGAATGAGTGACAACATTCGTCCAGCTTTATATCAAGCGAAATATGAAGCGGCAAGTGCCAACAAAATGAGCCAATCGCACAATCAAACAGTTTCTATTGCAGGGAAATGCTGTGAAAGCGGAGATATGCTTATTTGGGATATCGATCTGCCAGAGTTATCACAAGGAGATTTATTAGCTGTTTTTTGTACCGGAGCTTACGGCTACAGTATGTCAAATAACTATAACCGCATCCCGCGCCCGGCTGTTGTATTTGTAGAAGACGGGGAAGCGCAGCTTGTGGTTGAACGTGAAACATATGCGGATATTGTCAAACTTGATTTACCGTATCAATCAAAAGTGAAATCATCTACGTAAAAAAAGCTGCCTGTACATCAGGCGGCTTTTTTTAATGACTTATTTTCCTCCAGTAAATACAGAGACGATCGCGTTCCAAATAGAGACAAAGAAATCCCAAATCTTTTGAAGTAGGTTTTTCCCCTCATCTGATTCTATGAATTTCGTAATCTTGTCTTTTGCTTTATCGATTTGAGATCCTACCTGGTTCCAATCGATATTGATGTTCTTCATTTTATCGAATAGAGAAATAAGCTGATCCTTTTGATCTTGCGTTAGATTTAAGTTTAAATCAGAAGCAGCCTGATCCACTTTTTCTTCTACTTCTTTTTTTGTTTTAGGGACACCATTTTTCGCAATGTCATCCTTGATTTTTGCGATAAGGGCAGAAGCATTGTCTTTCCCGATAGAGTCACCCAATTTAGACGTTGTCACAAGCTCTTCGTTTGCTACCTGCTTCACATCTTCTGGAATGGCTTTGTCGCTAGACACTTCATAGGCTTTTAATAAACCTGTCAGTGCGGCTGTACCAGAAACTTCAAACGGTGCAGTCACAACAACCTTAGCATCCTTGACACCGGCTGTCATTAAAGCATTTAAATACATCTCATCTGTAATGGTCTTGATGTTATGTGTATCCACAGTCAGACCAGTACCTGATTTTTCAATGGTGATAGATGAAGATGATAATGCTCTCGTCCCGATAGAAGAACGGGGGATATACTTTCCTAAATATTCATGCTCTTCTTTATTGGTTACTTCAATTTTTGTCGCATTTTCAGGTGGATTCAACTCGTCAAGCACCTTTTGGCGATCAGCCGGAGTTAAGTCTTGCCCAAGTGTGACGATGACATCGCCGACAGCTGCATCCGCTAAGCTGACTTTTGGCGCACCAATGAGGAAAAGGAGCGCTGCCATCATACTAAGCATTGATTTTTTAAACATGTTGACCTCCTTCAAGTCGAAAGGGTTCCTCTTTCAAGAGAAACTCATCTTTTGAGTACACGTAAAGAAATGTACTCCATCATATAGACGTAACAAATCGATTCGACGTTTCAATTTTCTTTTTAAGATGTTTTCCTTTTCCAAAAAATAAAGACATGTTGCTCATTCTGTCACCAATTTAATAGGAAAAAAGGATCAAGCTCTTCTATTGTATCAATCCTAAGAAAAGAGGTAAATCACAATCAAGAGCAGGGGATGTTTAACATGACCGAAAATGTGCTATAATGAGCGTTGTTTAACCTGAAAGGAGAATGTGAAAAATGGCGAAAAAAGGATACATACAACTAACGAATGGTAAGAAACTTGAGTTTGAACTATACCCAGAGGCTGCTCCAGGTACAGTAGCAAACTTTGAAAAATTAGCGAATGAAGGCTTCTACGATGGATTGAAATTCCACCGCGTTATCCCAGGCTTCGTAAGCCAAGGCGGCGATCCAAACGGTAATGGAACTGGTGGTCCTGGTTACACAATTAAATGTGAAACAGAAGGGAATCCACATCAACACGAAAGAGGTTCATTATCAATGGCGCATGCTGGTAAAGACACGGGCGGTAGCCAATTCTTTATCGTCCATGACCCGCAGCCGCACTTAAACGGTGTTCACACTGTTTTTGGCAAAGTAACATCTGGTATCGAGGCTGTTCTAGATATGGAACAAGGCCAAGGAATGGAAAAAGTCGAAGTTTTCGATGCTTAATCCAAAACACCGCTTAAACGCGGTGTTTTTTTATTATCAATCTGATTTTACGGTTATTTGTTCCGTGAGGCGGTAGGTGATGAACCAATATAAAAGGGCAATGGCGCTGACAGAGGCGCCAAATAAACATACTCCGCTCCAGCCATTGTTTGCGTATATGCTAGTGGAAGCAATGGAACCAGTCGCACTGCCGATGGAGTAAAAAATCATATAAGCAGCAGTGAGCCGGCTTCTCGCCTCAGGCAGCACTGTGAAAATCATACTTTGGTTGGTCACATGTACGGCCTGCACAGATAGGTCAAGAATAATAATACCGATGATTAATAAAATAAGTGAATATTCAGTGAAAAAGATAAAAAACCATGAAACGAATAATAGGACAAGGGCTATACAAGTTGTTAATTGTCCTAAGCCTCGATCAGCAAGGCCTCCAGCCCGAGCCGCGCCTAATGCACCAGCAACTCCGGCAAGACCAAATGCACCAATCGCCGTATGTGAAAGATTGTATGGCGAGCTGCTGAGAGGCAGCACGAGCGAAGTCCACAACGTGCCAAACACGATAAAGATCAGTAAACCCAGAATGCCTCGGATGCGAAGAATTCGTTCTTGTCTGAACAATGTAAACATTGAAGCGAGCAGCTTCATATAGGATATAGACGCTCTCTTGCTGGCAGTGCGCGGGAGATACCGGTATAACACAGCGGTTATGATGAGCATCATAACCGCAGACACGAGATAGACTGACCTCCAGCCGGCGAGATCAGTTAGTACACCAGCAAACGTTCGTGCGAGAAGAATACCAATCACAATGCCACTTTGAACCAAGCCCACGATACGGCCTCGTTCTTCAGGAGCAGCCCATGTCGCTGCGAACGCTACGAGTACCTGAGTGACCACAGCAAGCATGCCGACGGCAGCCAGCCCTATAAACAGGACGGTGGCAGTAGGGGCGATGCCGACTAGAATCAGAGATAACACGGATACTAGCATCTGAGCCATGATGAGCCGCCTTTGATTGAACAGATCACCAAGTGGTACGATCAGTACCAGTCCTAGTGCATAACAAAGCTGAGTAATCGTAATGACGATGCCAATGGATGAATAGGAGATGCCAAACTCGGATGCGAGGGAGTCTAATAACGGTTGTGCAAAGTATATGTTTGCAACTGCCATCCCGCAGGCTGACGCAAAAAGCAGAACCATATAGCGAGTCATCGCTTGTTTCGGTTTGTTTTGTAAATGAGTCGTTTCTAATTCAAGATGTTCTATGGAAGTGATTTTTTCTTTCACCATGCATGTCGTCGTCTCCTTTTGTACTAAAAAGTATAATATACTGATCGGTATATTATGATTCTGGTTAAGGATAACCAACAAAACATTTTAAAGTCAATACTTTCATCTTGAAAGAGGAAGGCAATTTGACAATCATACGTCGATAAAATAAAATTATAATATACCGATTGGTAATCAAATAGAGAATAATATCAAAAAATAGATGTCTGACTTTGTGAAGAAATTTTAATGTTGAAATGAGGAATTGCTGATGGTTCGACAACGGGAATTTGACAAGGAAAAAGCGTTGGATGAGGCAATGGTGCTTTTTTGGGAAAAGGGGTATAGGGCCACTACATTAAGTGATTTGACTGAAAAAATGGGAATACAGCGGCCAAGTTTATACTCAGCGTTTGGAGATAAAGAGGAATTATTTGAGGCCGCATTACGCAAATATACAAAGCAGCATGCTGCTCATATTCGAACAAAACTTCAAAACAATCTTTCTGTCAAGGAAGCATTTCATGCATTATTTGCAGATTTAATAGACGAGGAATATAGAGATGGTCCGAGTAAAGGGTGTTTTTGCATCAATACAATAGTGGAACTTGCGCCACACGAAGAGAAATTTGAAATTCTTACAAGAGAGCATCAGATGTATCTTTCCGTCATTTTCGAAGAAAGAATTGTTCAAGGTATTCGCTCGGGTGAGCTCAAAAGAAGCCTGAATGCTAAAGCTTTAGCACAAACACTGGTCGTTTCTTTCATTGGACTGACCGTCCTCATGAAATCTCGTCCAGAGCGTTCATTTGTAGATCATTCTGTAGCGACGATACTTTCCATATTAAAATAATGACAACATGCTATGGCATCCTCCTACTATAAGAGTGATGGACAAAATTCGATTTTGTGATATGATAAGAGAACAAACATTCGTATTTGTGGGTGTCGCCACATTGTCAGTACAAATCTAAAAAGCGGGTCATGCTGAAAGAAAGCAGGAGATAATTTGAAACCATTAACAAAAGAAGAAAAAAATCAAATGATGATTGCCATTCAGCGTTATTTTGCCGAAGAACGAGAAGAAGAAATTGGTGAATTAGCAGCCATCAATATACTAGAATTTATCACAAAAAACCTTGGAAGCTATTATTATAATCAAGGGGTTCGTGACAGCCGGAACATCGCTGTTCAGAGATCGCAATTGTTAGAGGAAGATTTATTCGCACTCGAAAAAAGATGATCATTAATGATGTGTACCTTGCTAACCGATAAAGAGGAAAGAGACCCCCTTAATAAAGAACGCATATTCGTATCATATGTAATGATGAAAAGGTGGAACCAAAGGTCCATCTCAATCGTTATATAAGTAACCATTAATGGAAATCAGCTTTTTTGGTTTTATTTCATCAAAAGAAGGAATAAAACATACAAATAGGCGAAGTGCAGATGATGGAGGTTCTAAATATGGGGAAAATTAAATTGAAAATGGCCATCTTATTTGTTTTACTGCTTTGTTTAGGTGCAGGTTATTTATACATGAATGGCATGAAAATTGAAGATGTGCCAACAGCCATTGGTGAAAGCTTAACAAATAATGATAAAGATTATACCATCTATGAATATACCATTACGAAAATTGACGGAGATGAATATTACGGTCAAGCAAAAAACGGCACAAAAATCATTTTTAGTGGAAAGAAATTCGAAGATGATGTGGCCGACTTGAAGAAAGGTGATCGTATTAAAGCCTACTTTAGTAATGAAAAGAGAATAGATGGTCTTATAAAAGTAGTAAAAGTCGTTAATTAACAAGTCTCCTTTCCTATAAGGAGGCTTTTTTGTGAGAAATCTTGATTGTTGCATTTGACAACAAGGATCGCTATAATAGCCCCAAGGACAGCTAAATATCGATTGTATCCTTCGGGGCAGGGTGAAAATCCCGACCGACGGTAATAAAGCAAATGCTTTACAGCCCGTGACCCGTTAATTTATTAACGGTTGATTCAGTGAAAAGCTGAAGCCGACAGTGAAAGTCTGGATGGGAGAAGGATAAAGAAAGCTATGAACAAAAAATATTTGTTGATCATAGTTTTATTTCTGATGCAAAAAAGCCAAAGCCCCGGAATTTATTCCGGGGCTTTCTGTATGTACATGTAGTTAATAGACCGGCATGCAGTGTTTATTAGGTGATCCCTCATCTACCTTGTATGGACCATAAAAAGCGACGAAGGTGCTCAATCGATCACATGTCCCTAACATCGCTTTTTTATAAAGTGAGAAATACAAATGAAAAGAAAGGGAGGATCACATGTTTACGGGGATAATTGAAGAAGTAGGCACGGTTCAGTCATTAAGCAAAAAGTCAGCAGATGCCATGGAAATTGTCATTCAGTGCAGCCGTGTGCTAGAAGATGTTCACCTTGGAGACAGTATTGCGATCAATGGTGTATGTCTTACAGTCACAAGCTTTACAAAAGCACAGTTCACAGCAGATGTGATGCCAGAGACGGTCAAAGCGACATCACTGGATCAGCTGACATCAGGCAGTCCAGTGAATTTAGAGCGGGCCATGTCCTCGAATGGACGATTCGGCGGTCATTTTGTCTCAGGACATGTTGACGGGACAGCAGTCATTACCCGAATAGAAAAGAAAAGTAATGCCATTTACTATGATTTAGAGATGGAAAAGACCCTCACAGATATGCTCACGCAAAAGGGTTCGATCGCAATAGATGGTGTCAGCTTAACCATTTTCGATTTGCAAGATTCACACGTCACAGTCTCTATTATTCCCCATACGCTTGAAGGAACTATTTTCCCGACTAAATCTATGGGAGAGATCGTGAATATAGAGTGTGACATGATCGGTAAATATATTTATCGCTTTTTAACAAAAGAACAAGGCGAAAAGCAGCCATCCCGATTGACCCCATCATTTTTAAAAGAGCACGGATTCTAGGAGGCGATTGTATGTATCATTCAGTAGAAGAAGCAGTAAATGCTCTAAAAGAAGGAGAAATCATTATCGTTGTGGATGATGAAGACAGAGAAAACGAAGGAGATTTTGTGGCACTTGCTGAGCATGCCACGCCTGAAGTGATTAACTTTATGGCTTTACATGGAAGAGGCCTCATTTGTACACCGGTCCATGCGTCGATTGCCAAACACCTGAACCTGCATCCAATGGTAGAAGAAAATACAGATGCTCACCATACAGCATTTACAGTGAGCATTGATCATGTAAAAACGACGACTGGTATTAGTGCTTTTGAGCGCTCTACGACTATGCTTGCCATGTTAAATAAAGACGCAACACCAGAAGAATTTGCCCGCCCAGGTCATGTATTTCCGCTCATTGCAAAAGAAGGCGGTGTACTAGAAAGACCAGGTCATACGGAGGCGGCAGTAGATCTTGCGAAACTGGCAGGTTCAGAGCCAGCGGGTGTCATATGTGAAATTATGAATGTAGATGGCTCAATGGCGCGCGTTCCAGAACTAAAAGAGATCCAAAAACAGCACGGTTTAAAAATGCTGACAATAGAAGCATTGCAGACCTATTTAAATAATAAAGAAACAGCAACGATCGAAACAAAATAAAAATCACAAAAAAGGATGATCAACATATGAATACAATACAAGGGCATGTAGTAGCAGAAGGACTAAAATTTGCAATTGTCGTCGCAAGATTTAATGACTTTATTACAAGTAAACTGCTTGATGGAGCAGAAGATACATTGCTCAGACACGGAGCAAACGGTGACGATATTGATGTCGTGTGGGTACCGGGTGCTTTTGAAATTCCGTACATGGCAAAAAAACTCGCTGAAACAGAGAAATACGATGCCGTCATTACACTTGGAACTGTAATCCGGGGCGCAACAACTCACTACGATTATGTTTGTAATGAAGCCGCTAAAGGAATTGCTCAAAGTGCCATGTCAACAGGGGTACCGATTATCTTTGGTGTACTAACAACAGAATCCATTGAACAAGCTATCGAAAGAGCCGGTACAAAAGCTGGAAATAAAGGCAGCGAATCGGCTGCAGCTGCCATTGAAATGGCGAATCTCAACCGTACCTTTCGTTAATTTAGTGAAAAAGAGTTTAAAAACGGTATAAAAATGTTTATAATGTGTGATGAGCAAATGATTCGTGAGACATTTGCTGGACATAAGGATAATTTGAATATTGAGGGGTATATATGTTAATTCGTTATAAGAGGTCTTTTGAAAAAATTGCCATGGGGCTACTCTCCTTCATGCCGGGTGAGAAAGACGTCAAACAGCTTCAGCAGACGATGAAGTCATATGAAATGGATGAAAATCGGCAGCTGTTCCTTTGGAAAGATGGCGAGGATATCGTAGGTGCTATTGGTGTGTTGAAAACAGACGACCAAGTACAAATCGAGCATATTAGTGTGAATCCATCCCATCGAGATCAAGGAATCGGCAAGGAAATGGTTTTAGCCGTGGAAGAGGTATTCAAAACCAAAACACTCATTCCAAATGAATTAACGCAAGGCTTCTTTCATAAGTGTCACAGCGAAACAAACTAAATATCACACATGTAAAAGCAGAGGCTACAGTCCTCTGCTTTTTTTACGTTCGATTTGCTTTTTTCGTTCAAGCAATACATCTGTCCGGTCACGCAGTCTATGTTTTTCGATCAAAAATGTGTGGGATAAGTTGCTCTCCTGACCAAAGATCAGTCCTTCTTTTTGAGCCGTTTCTTGGCATAGAGACAGGAGCGCTTCATCTTTAATCGGGAGCATCACACTTTCGTAGGGCATGTCTTCAGCCATTTTCTTCTTCAGCGTTCTCAGAAGTTTGAGAAACGCCTCATCATCCAGACCGAGGTTCGATAATACGGGCCGGTTTGCTTCCAGCAAGTGGAGGCTATTTGAAATGAGCCGTTTTGCACCTTTTCCATTTCCCCGTCTTTGATGATACAAAGCAACGGCAAGCTGAATGAAGCCAACCCAATATTCTTTGCGCTGCTCAGGCGGGTCTTCCTTCCAATACTCCTCAAGAATTTCATGACACTCAAAATAATCTCTTGTCGTATGAAATTCATGTAAAAAAGCCACGTACGCTTCAGGATACACAGTGGTCATCTCCTTTTCCACTCTCAGTCTAACATATTGAAAAGAAAAGAAAAGAAGAAAGAGCGCCCTTCGTGAAAGGACGCTCTGTTTCTTTAATAAACCCAAGCCGCGCCAACGATGATCAGCAAGATGAAAAGCACGACAATAAGCGCGAAACCTCCGCCAAAGTTATAGCCATCTCCCATAATGATACGGCCTCCTTTTTCATCAGTTCTGTTTACAATGGTATTCTATGTATAAATGCCCTGAGTGGTATGGGCGAAACCACTATTTTTCTTATTTCGCCTAGGACATCATGGTCGAAATTATATTGGACGAGAGCTTTATCCTGTCTTATACTAAAGGTTAGCCGGTGAAACGGTACTTAGAAGACAGTAGAAATGGTGAGAAAAAATGCTGGAATATCAGGTGAAAATAGATTCGTTTGAAGGTCCTTTGGACTTGCTTTTACATTTAATCAACCGGTTGGAAATTGATATTTATGATATTCCCGTTGCTAAAATTACGGAGCAGTATTTATTATATGTGCATACCATGAGGGAGCTTGAACTTGATGTGGCAAGTGAATATTTGGTGATGGCTGCAACCCTCCTGAGTATTAAAAGCAGAATGCTCCTTCCGAAACAAGAGGAAGAGCTATTTGATGAAGACCTGCTTGAAGAGGAAGAGGACCCTCGAGAAGAGCTGATTGGCAAACTGATTGAATACCGAAAGTATAAAGATGCAGCACAAGAACTAAAGGAACGCGAGGAAGAAAGGCAAAATGCCTTTACAAAACCTCCGAGTGATTTAAGCGAATTTGCAAAAGAATCGGAAGCGAAGGACACAAACCTGCATGTCACGGTGTATGATATGTTAGGTGCGTTCCAAAAGGTATTGAACCGAAAGAAAATAACGAAACCAGCACCATCTAGGATTACAAGACAAGAAATCCCGATTGAAGACAAAATGAATGAGATTATGAAACATTTAAAAAAAACGAAAAAGCGGACCAATTTCATGACTCTATTTCAACATGATCAAAAGGAGCACCTTGTCGTGACGTTTCTTGCTGTTCTTGAATTGATGAAAAGTCATCAAATCATGTTAGAGCAGGAAGGAAACTTTGAAGACATTTATATAATAGGGAGTGAAACGATTCATGACGCTTGATATCGTGAATTGGAAAGCCATCATAGAAGCGCTGCTTTATGCAGCAGGTGACGAAGGCTTAACAAAAAAACAGCTCATGTCTGTTCTTGAAGTAGAAGAGGCAGCGTTACTCGACATGATGTCTGCCGTAAAGGAAGAGTATCAAAAACAAGAACGTGGAATTGAGCTCATTGAATATGCAGATTCTTATATGCTGCTGACGAAAAAGGAATACAGCATTTATTTGAAAAAATTAGTCGAGACCCCATCCAAAGGTTTGTCTCAAGCAGCACTTGAAGTACTCGCAATCGTTTCTTATAAACAGCCGATCACACGCAGTGAGGTAGAAGAAATCAGAGGAGTCAAATCAGAGCGGGTGCTCCATAGTTTAGTAGCCAAAGCGCTGCTCTGTGAAGTTGGACGTGCCGATGGCCCTGGGCGAGCAATTCTTTATGGGACAACACCTACCTTTTTAGAGCAGTTTGGCTTAAAGGCATTGGATGAATTACCGCCGCTTCCAGAGAATGTGGAAGCAGATGGTGTACAAGAAGAAGCTGATCTATTTTTTGAAAACTTCAATCAAACATTTGAAGAAATAAAATAGTTCAAAAGAATGAAAAATGTATGATAAAATATAAAAAAGATTTTAGGTCTAACATCTATTGATGTCAGATAAAATGGTCATAAAGCCATGAGGGGAAGGTAAACACAAAACAAATGGCACATATGAATGTAAAGGCTCAAGTTGATCAAGCAGGCGTCTTTTTATCAAAGGTTGCAACTGAAATGAATGGTTTTCTGAACGAAGCTACCTTATCAAGTATGAAACGATTAAACCCTGAAGCGGAAGCCTATTATTGTGACATATTGAATACATTACGGAAGCTTGCAGTGTACAGCGAGGATGCAGCGGCAATTTGCAGGAAAATCAGCCAGCAACAGACATTCCCGCAGCAAGCCGCGCAGCAGACGCTTCACCGTATTTATCATCAATGTATTGAAGAGTTTTTCACGCCGAAAAAGGATACATGGTATGAAGACAGCCGTTCCGCATATACAGGAAAGAGCAGCATTGTTTTCCACCATGAAGTATCCGCTGAGATCAAACGATTATTTTCTTCATTAGAAAAAGATTTTTTAGCGATGAGAGAAGAGCTAGAATATACGACATCTCATCAGCAAATGAAAATGGTATAAGCAAGAGGAAAAAGCGTCTCTACATATAGAGACGCTCAGCGTGTAGACAAACCCTCGCATTCGTTGTCAGGTCTGCGCACTGGTGCTCACGAATGTTCAATTCGCTCCGCGCCAGTGCTCGCCCTTCCTAGACTTCAAAGGTTTTCAATCACGCTGAAAAGAAGACAAAGGGCTAAAATAAAGATCATTTTAACCCTTTGTCAACTATCTAGGCGTCTCTACATATAGAGACGCTTTTTTTATGGACGAGGCATCATAACTTTTTCAGCCGCGCATACACTTGTACAAAACGGACAAGGACGTGAATGAACATGCCCTATTTAAAAATTGGAACAGCAGTCCTTCTTCTATTTACACTCTTACTGCCTTTTTCCTCACATGCCAAAGCAGATATGTCATTATCGGTGAGTGCAAGAAGCGCCATTTTAATAGATGGACAGTCAGGCAGAGTCCTATTTGGAAAGGACGAGCATGAAAAAAGAAGAATCGCCAGTATTACGAAAATTATGACGGCAGTATTAGCCATTGAATCAGGAAAAATGAAAGACACCGTCAAAGTATCAAAGCGCGCGATTCAAGCAGAGGGCTCATCGATTTATTTAAAAGAAGGGCAGAAGGTGAGCCTAGAAGACTTGACATACGGACTTATGCTGCGTTCTGGAAATGATGCAGCTGTTGCCATTGCAGAGCATGTGGGCGGCAGCTTAGAAGGATTTATTTTTATGATGAATCAAAAAGCATCTGAACTAGGAATGGAGAATACGAATTTTCAAAATCCGCATGGACTCGATGATCATAAA
This sequence comes from Bacillus sp. FSL M8-0266, assembly GCF_038613425.1. NCBI lineage: Bacteria > Bacillati > Bacillota > Bacilli > Caryophanales > Bacillaceae > Bacillus > Bacillus sp. FSL M8-0266. The sequence goes on along the minus strand of NZ_CP152015.1, from coordinate 2,173,566 downwards.
CATCATTATTCATCAGCCTATGACATGGCTATCTTAACAAAATACGCCATGGAGCATAAACAATATCAAAAAATTGCGGGCACGACTTTCTATAAAGCGAAAACGATGGAAGGCTATTGGAAAAATAAAAACAAGCTACTCACCGGATTATACAAATATTCAACTGGTGGGAAAACGGGGTATACGAAGCTTGCAAAACGGACACTTGTCTCTACTGCGGCAAAAGGGGATGCGGCGCTGATCGCTGTGACCATTAATGCGCCAGATGATTGGAAGGATCATATCTCTATGTTTGAATATGCATTTGATCACTATAAAACATACGAACTTGCTGAAAAAGGAAGACTCGCTTCATTAAAAGGAACCTTTTACGAAAAAAAGGCATTTATCAAACGTGATGTGGACTATTTTTTAAATGAAGATGAGAAAAAACTAGTAGAAATTGAAACGGAAATGCTTACTCCTCAAAAGAAGTGGAAAAAAAACGCCGAAACCATCCCAGATGTTGTAGGGCAAATGACGTTTTTATTAGATGGTCAGGTGATCGAGCAAGTACCGATTTTTTATGAAAATAAACGAAATCGAATGCCTCAAAAAAGCTTCCAAGAAATGTTTAAGTCTGTCTTTCAGACATCTATAGGCGGATCTTCATGGTCAATCTAATTTGGGTATTCCTCACTGTCATCGGTCTTGTGTATGCGATGTTCAACGGAACGATGGAGGAAGTAAACGAAGCTGTATTTAAGGGCTCAAAAGAAGCAGTGACCATTTCAATTGGTTTGATTAGTGTCCTCGTTTTTTGGCTCGGACTGATGAAGATTGCAGAAGAGGCTGGTCTGTTAAATTTCTTTAGTAAATTGTGCCGTCCCTTTATTTCAAAGCTATTTCCGGATATTCCGCCTAACCATCCCGCGATGGGATATATTTTGTCCAACCTTATGGCGAATTTCTTTGGGCTCGGGAATGCCGCTACACCGCTTGGGATTAAGGCGATGGAGCAGATGAAAGCATTAAACGGCGGGAAAAATGAAGCAAGCCGGTCCATGATTACATTTTTAGCGGTCAACACATCCTCTATCACACTCGTGCCAACAACCGTCATTGCGATTAGAATGACCTATGGTGCAGATCAGCCAACAGACATTGTAGGACCAACCATTTTGGCGACACTCATTTCAGGAATCGGTGCCATTCTCATTGATCGCTATTTCCACTATCGCAGAAGCAGGCGGGGGTGATCTCGTGTCATTTATTAACTGGCTGTCACTTGCTTTGATCCCACTGATCATCGCAGGAATTTTAATTGCGGGGACCATTAAAAAGGTACCGACCTATGAAACATTTGTTGAGGGCGGGAAAGAAGGTATTCAAATTGCCTTTTCAATTATTCCTTATTTAGTCGGCATGCTCGTGGCCATTACGATATTCCGCGCGTCTGGTGCGCTTGATTTTGTCATGGGACTGTTAAAACCCGTGTTTACAGCGATCGGCTTCCCGGCAGAAGTGGTGCCGCTTGCGTTTATTCGTCCGATATCTGGCACGGCTGCACTCGGGATGACATCAGACCTCATTGCGACATATGGACCAGATTCTTTTATCGGACAGCTCGCAGCTGTCATGCAAGGGTCAACTGATACCACTCTCTACATTTTAACGGTCTATTTTGGGGCAGTCGGTATTAAAAAAATGGGAGATGCGCTGAAAGTAGGTCTGTTAGCGGACCTCATTGGAATCATTGCATCTGTCATCATCGTCAGTTTGTTATTTAGCGGCGCCTAAAGAGGCGCTTTTTTGTCTTTCAATGGATGGGAAATTGCTTTTTAGCTGAAATTAAACAGACGAATCGCTTATTTTTCCACGAATGCTTGTTTGTTTTAAGTCAAGCAAGTAAGATAGTACATGAGGTGAAAGACAAAATGGAACGTTTACAGAAAGTAATTGCACATGCCGGCGTCGCTTCTAGACGAAAGGCAGAAGAATTAATTAAAGAAGGACGAGTTACCGTTAATGGTAAAACAGTGACAGAGCTCGGAGTAAAAGTGGGCTCTTCAGATAAAATTGAAGTCAACGGATTAAAGCTTGAAAGAGAAGAACCGGTTTACTTTATGCTTTATAAACCGCGCGGCGTCATTTCAGCTGCCGAGGATGATAAAGGACGTAAGGTTGTCACAGATTTCTTTGATGACATCCCGCAGCGCCTTTATCCAATCGGCCGCTTAGATTATGATACGAGCGGTTTGATTTTAATTACAAATGACGGGGAATTTGCCCATAAGCTCATGCATCCGAAATACGAAATTGATAAAACATATGCAGCGAAGCTAAAAGGCATCCCATCAAAGGAATTGCTTAGAAAGCTAGAAAAAGGGATTATGTTAGATCATAAAAAGACTGCACGTGCTCGTGCCAAGATGCTTTCTATCGATAAACGAAAGCAGACATCTATTGTTCAATTAACCATTCATGAAGGCAGAAACAGACAAGTGCGCCGCATGTTTGAAGCGATCGGTCATGATGTGTTAAAGCTAAAAAGAGAGCAATATGCGTTCCTTCATATTGAAGGTATGAGACCAGGAGACCGCAGAGAATTAACACCGCATGAAGTAAAGCGCCTGAGAGCAATTGCAGATCACGGGAAAAGCGCTTTTTAATTTTCACATAAACTTCAAAAAATGAAGAAGCATCAAAAGAAGGAGAATGCTATAATTTACCTGAATGTCTATGGGGAAGGGGTACTTCAGATGAAAAAAAGACGGTTTTTCATAAGGACGGGCATTCTCCTCGTGATGCTTGCTGCACTATGTTATACCATGTATAACTCAGTATTTGCCAAACAGGATCGGGTCAAAGAAGGATCTATTGCGCCAAACTTTGTCCTTCAATCTGTGGATGGGGAACGGATTGAACTAAAGGACTTAAAAGGCAAAGGCGTCTTTCTTAATTTTTGGGGGACCTGGTGTGGTCCGTGTAAACAAGAATTTCCTTACATGGCAAATCAATATGAAGTGTTCAAGGATCGCGGTGTGGAAATTGTTGCAGTCAATGTTGCAGAATCCAAGATTGCCGTGAAAAATTTTATGGAATCCTATGGCGTGAATTTTCCTATTGCCATGGACAAAGATCGTCAAGTAACAGAGGCATATGATATTGGACAACTACCAACCACGCTTTTAGTTAATCCTGAAGGCAGGGTAATCAAAGTCATAAAGGGAACCATGACAGAACGTCAAATCTATGATTATATGAATTTGATTAAACCAAAGGGGTCATAGAATGAAAGAGGTAAAATGCGAGTGTGGACATATTAATCCAATCGGTACTGTTTTATGTGAATCTTGCGGGAATCCTATTGCGACTAAAGAAAAAAACTCTTCAAAGCTGCTTGATATGAGATATGACGGCAGTGCGAGACGCTCGCAAACATACAACAAAACGATTGTTGATAAAGTATGGAACTTTTTTTCTTCCGTTAAGGTGGGTGTGTGGCTGATTGTCATCACACTGCTTGCTTCCTCATTAGGAACGATTTTTCCGCAGGAGCGATTTATTCCGCCAGGTGCATCTGCTTCCACCTATTATGAAGAGCAATATGGGTCGTTTGGCAAGCTGTATTACATACTTGGATTCCATGATCTTTATAATTCTTGGTGGTTTTTAGCTTTAGTTGCATCCATCGGAATCTCCCTTGTCATTTGCAGTCTCGATCGGGTTATTCCTCTTTATCGAGCACTCAAAAACCAAGGGGTTATCAAAAAAGAAGGCTTTATGAGAAGACAGCGTCTGTTCAGTGAGACAGATAAAACGTTAGATCAGCATACATATGAAGGCATCAAGAAAGCAATGAAACAAAAGCGTTACCGCGTGCGAGAAGAAAACGGACATATTTTAGCGGAAAAAGGCCGCTTCTCACGCTGGGGCCCTTACGTCAATCACATTGGACTAATCATCTTTCTCATTGGATCAATGCTCCGGTTTGTCCCAGGCATGTATGTGGATGAAACGCTGTGGGTTAGAGAGGGTGAAACTGCCCCAATTCCAGGCACAGATGGTCAATATTTTTTGAAAAATAATGCATTTTCAATTGACCGCTATGAAACTGGAAATGAAAAAGAAGTGTTTGAGAATGCGATTGAAAGAGCTGGCGACGGTCAAGTAGTGAAAAGTTATAAAACCGATGCCACTTTATACAAACGTGAAGGGGAAGTTGTGTTTGGTGAAAAGCCCAAGCTGAAGCAGGTATCAGAACACGATATTAAAGTGAACGAACCGCTCAAGTTTGATCAATTCTCACTATATCAAGTGGATTTTAAACAAAATGAACTCGATCAAATGGTCTTTCAGCTGATTCGTAAAGATACAGAAAAATCTTTCGGAACAGTGAAGATTAATTTGCTGGAGCCTAAGTCAGAATATGATCTTGGTAGCGGTTACAAAGTCAAAGTGATGAGCTATCTCCCTGATTTTTATTTTGACGATGATGGAACACCGAGTACGAAAACAAGGAATCCAAATAATCCTGCTTTCGTGTTTGAAATGGTTTCTCCTGAAAAGCCTAAAGGTGAAAAAAGCTTTGTGGCGATTCAAGAGACAGTAGAGGGCTCTGATAATAACCTATATAAAATGAAGTTTGATCGAGTGGAAACGAAAAACGTCACGGGATTGACGGTGAGAAAAGATTTAACTCTTGGGGTGCTCATCGTAGGCGGGATCATCTTCATGATTGGTGTCGTGCAGGGGATGTATTGGCAGCATAGAAGAATTTGGCTGTCTGCAAAGGATGGAAAAGTATTTGTGGCAGGACACACAAACAAAAACTGGTTTGGCTTAAAGTCTGATCTTGGCGTGTTACTAAGTGACAGTGGCATCAAACAGCCAGTTGATCAAAAAGAACTGCCTGATACAACAAGTATCAGCAAAAGCAAGGGGGAAGGATTAGATGGCAGCAGTCAGTGAAAACCTGTTATTTGCAGCTTTTCTATTGTATTTAGCGGCAGTTCCTTTTTTTGGTGGTGCCATTAAAGGAAAAAAGAAAGTTGATGGACCGCGCAGGAATAAGGCGGCACTTATCGGCATTACGCTCACCATCATCGGTTTTTTAAGTCAATTTGGCTACTTTATTTCAAGGTGGATGGCGTCTGGTCATGCACCAGTCAGTAACTTGTTTGAATTCACAACGGCTTTTGGCATGATGCTTGTGCTCGCATTCATCATTTTATATTTTGTGTATCAAGTGTCGGTACTTGGTTTATTTACACTTCCAATCGCTTTATTGATTATTGCCTATGCAAGTATGTTCCCGTCTGATATATCACCGCTAATTCCTTCATTACAAAGTAATTGGCTTTATATTCACGTGACAACAGCAGCACTAGGGCAAGCCATTTTAGCGATCAGCTTTGTGGCAGGTGTCATCTTCTTATTAAAGCATGTCGATCAAACAAAGCCAGGGAAGAAGACATTTGGTTTGGAGCTCGTCATGTTTATGATTGTTGTTACACTTGCATTTATCGCAGTCACGTCCATCTTTAGAATGACAGGATACGAAGCAAAATTTAATTGGGTCGATAAAAATAAAGAGGAAAGTGTGATGGTCTATGAGCTCCCGGCTCTAGTTGGACCTCATAAAGGAGAGCTTGTGACGCAAGATCGTTTGGAACCGTTTGTTGATTTGCCGCCTGTTTTTTCAGGAAGAAAGGTCAATACGGTGTTATGGTCATTCGGCACGGGGCTGATTTTGTATGGACTGATTCGCTTGATCATTCGCAAACGACTGAGCGCTCTGCTTCAACCGCTCGTGAAACAAGTGAACCTAGATTTAGTCGATGAAATTGGATACAGAGCTGTTTCCATTGGTTTCCCTGTATTTGCGTTAGGCGGGCTCATTTTTGCAATGATTTGGGCGCAAATTGCATGGACTCGGTTCTGGGGCTGGGACCCGAAGGAAGTATGGGCTTTGATTACGTTTCTCTTTTATGCAGCCTACCTTCATCTTCGCTTATCCAGGGGCTGGCATGGCGAAAAGTCCGCTTGGTTAGCTGTCATCGGATTCGCCATCATTATGTTTAATCTCATCTTTGTCAATCTTGTGATTGCAGGGCTTCATTCTTACGCGTAATCACATGAAAAAGGCCAACTTTTTATGAATCGATTCGGCTTTTTGTTAAAATGAATGTAACAACGGAGAAAGCAGGAGGATTGTCTAATGGAACACACAACTCAAACGAAAATATTAGTCGTAGATGATGAGGCAAGAATTCGCCGCCTTTTAAAAATGTATTTAGAACGTGAAAATTATGAAATCGATGAAGCTGAAAATGGAGATGAGGCTATTCAAAAAGGACTCCAAACAGATTATGATCTCATTTTGCTCGATTTAATGATGCCTGGCACAGATGGGATCGAAGTGTGTAATCAAATTCGAGACAAAAAAGCGACTCCAATCATTATGCTGACGGCAAAAGGAGAAGAAGCCAACCGCGTGCAAGGGTTTGAAGCAGGTACGGATGACTACATCGTCAAACCTTTTAGCCCACGTGAAGTTGTTTTACGTGTGAAGGCATTGCTCAGAAGGTCTTCTCAAACGTCTTATCTCAATACTGGTACAACAACAAAAGATGTACTTGTGTTTTCTCATCTTTCAATTGACCACGACGCGCATAGAGTGACAGCTGATGGCAAAGAAGTCAGTCTCACGCCGAAGGAATATGAGCTTTTATATTTCCTTGCGAAAACACCGGATAAGGTTTATGACAGAGAGAAGCTGTTAAAAGAAGTATGGCAGTATGAATTCTTTGGAGACTTGAGAACAGTCGATACTCACGTCAAACGACTTCGCGAAAAGCTGAATAAAGTGTCACCAGAAGCTGCGAAAAAAATCGTGACGGTATGGGGTGTCGGGTACAAATTTGAGGTCGGCGCTGAATGAAACTGTGGAAAAGTGTCGTTGGAAAGCTATGGTTAACCATTCTCTTCCTCGTCCTAATCGTTTTATCTATTTTAACCGTGCTTCTTTTAGAGTTTATTGAAAATTACCATGTAGAAGAAGCAAAGTCAGATTTAACGCAAATGGCAAATAAAGTGGCGGTCATTTTAGAAAGCCACGACGATCAATCGCTCGCAAGGTCGATTACATCAGAGCTTGCTGACAAATTGACGAGTATTGCGATTATCCAAGAGGACGGGCTAGAGTGGTATTCGTCTGAAAAAGACGGGAAGCTTCCTGCGATTACAAAGAAACAAATTGAAGCAGACGGTGATTTGAATCAAGCGCTAAAAGATCGTAAAAAAATCAGTAAACGTGCAGAACCAAATGCAGGCAATCATAAAGATGAACGAATTGTTGTCGGTGTTCCATTTGAGGCAAACGGAAAAAAAGGCATGGTCTTTCTTTCTCAATCATTACTTGCGGTAGAGCAAACAACAAAACATACGACGCGTTATATCTTCCTAGCAGCCGGAATTGCCATTGTTCTGACCACTATATTCGCTTTCTTCTTATCAACACGTGTCACCTATCCTCTTAGAAAGATGAAAGAGGGAGCACAGGATCTGGCGAAAGGGAAATTTGATACAAAGATTCCTATATTAACGCAAGACGAAATTGGAGAACTGGCCATCGCCTTTAACCAAATGGGCAAGCAGCTTAAATTTCATATCACAGCTTTAAATCAAGAAAAAGAGCATTTGTCCAATATTTTAAGCAGTATGGCCGATGGTGTGATCACCATCAATATTGATGGAACGATCCTCATGACGAATCCTCCTGCAGAACGATTCTTGCAGGCATGGTATTACGAGCAAAATATGAAGATCAAAGATGGAGATGAACTGCCTCCAGAAGCGAGAGAACTATTTCATACAGCCGTCAGTACGGAAAAAGAGCAAATGATTGAAGTCACACTGCAAGGACGTACTTGGGTTCTTCTCATGTCTCCGCTTTATAATCAGCAGGACGTTAGGGGAGCAGTTGCGGTCCTTCGTGATATGACAGAGGAACGAAGACTTGATAAGCTGAGAAAAGACTTCATTGCCAATGTCAGTCATGAACTTCGTACTCCAATTGCAATGCTGCAAGGATATAGTGAGGCGATTGTAGATGATATTGCTGGCTCAGAAGAGGAAAAGAAAGAGATTGCGCAAATTATTTACGACGAATCACTTCGAATGGGACGTCTTGTGAACGATCTTCTAGACCTAGCGAGAATGGAAGCTGGCCATATTACACTTAATCTTGAATCAACAGATACAGAAGAGCTGACCGAGAAGATTTACCGCAAGTTTCTTGGCATAGCAAAAGAAAAGCAAGTTGATCTCACATATGACATTCAAGTGGATGAACCGTACTTTGTACTCGATCCGGATAAGATTGAACAGGTGTTTACGAATCTCATTGATAACGCGATTCGTCATACACCAGAGGGCGGAGAGGTTCACTTCTCGGTTCAATCGGTGGAAAGCGGTTTGAAAATGGATGTGAAAGATTCAGGAAGCGGAATCCCAGAAGAGGATCTGCCATTTATTTTCGAACGTTTCTATAAAGCGGATAAGGCAAGAACAAGAGGGCGTTCTGGTACTGGACTTGGCCTTGCGATTGTGAAGAACATCGTAGAAGCACATCAAGGTTCCATTCATGCACATAGCAAAGCGGGTACAGGTACACACTTTACCTTTTATATTCCGAGAAAAAAGCAGGAACTCGTCTAATCCTGACGAAGAATCTTGTTACATGAGAAACACTTCTTTTCGAAAGAAAAAGAAGTGTTTTTTTTATTTTCATATTTTTAAGGAGAAGTTAAACAAAAAGCCCTTCCCAAATTGTCGAACTTGTAATATATTTGTCATAAAGTTGTAATGTAACGTTTTGTAAGAGTCACTCGACAAAAATAAGTGAACGGAGGGGTTTCCTATGCATGAAACCTTTCAAAAAATATATGATTCGTACCATCAAGATTTGTACCAGTTTTTATTTTATATGGTTAAAGATAAAAATCAGGCAGAGGATCTCGTTCAGGAGGTTTACATCCGGGTACTTCACTCATATAAAACTTTTGAAGGAAGAAGCAGCGAGAAAACATGGCTGTTTTCAATTGCAAGGCATGTGGCAATTGATTGGTTTCGCAAACAGCAAACCATTAGACAACGGGTACTCGGCACGTTTGATTGGGATAAGCAGGATGTTAAGGACCCAGACTTGCTCCCAGACGAACTGGCTGTACAAGATGAAAATGTAAAAGAAATCTATGCCGCACTTGATCAGTGCACGATTGATCAACGAGCTGTCATCATTTTAAGATTTATCCAGGGCTACTCAATCATGGAGACGGCAAAGGCGCTAAAGTTCTCGGAAAGCAAAGTCAAAACAACGCAGCACCGAGGCCTGAAAGTGCTCCGAAAACATATGGAGCTTTTGAAGGAGGAGCTAGTGAATGAAAACGAACAGGTCCGATTGGAGCGAAGAACGAATCAAGGTGTTACTAAGTCAGCTTCCAAAGGTGGAGGACAACCGTTCATCTAAGCAGATATACCAGCAGATGCTGATGGCAAGCGGGCAGAAAAAGAAAAGTGCCAAATGGATCGGTCCAGCGGTCGCAACCGTTGTGGTTTTATTTATGGCGTTTTTAATTTCTCCTCATTTATTTCAGCCGGCTGCTCAAGATCAGCAAATGAAAATGGATTCAAGTGCTGACAAAAGTCAGGTGAACGCCACATTAGAGGCGGTCAAACAGACAGATGGGCCCTCACACGTTGTGTCTCGTAAGCAGCAGCAAAAGTATATGACCATCGCATACATAGATGAATCAACCTCTCAAGTGGTTCCAATTAGCATTGAAAAAGAGGATGAGTATGATCATTTGCAGGATATGGTGAACACATATGAGCAGGTGCAGCTGCCTGAAATGACAAAACCTCTTCAATCTTATATGGATATGGTGGACCTTCGCGAAAAAGGAGATACACTTATTTTTCAATTAAAAAGTGATTTGTCCCTTGATACGTTAAAAGAAGCCAACCGGTTTAAAGATATGGTAAAAGAAACGCTAAAATGGAGCAGGTATAAGCAGGTGCAAGTCAAGACAGCCAAAGGGTCTCACCTTCAATTAGGAGCAAATGGACGCATTGGAACAATATCGATTGAAAAACAAACAAAACACGCTTATTATGTTTTAGAGAATAAGAGCGGGACTTTTTTGGTGCCTTCAAAAACGCACTATTCATCGTATGAAGATGCGGTAGAAGCTATGAAGCGTACAAGCGATGCAGGACTTGATCCACTAATTAAAGACGAACCGATTAAAGAAGTGACGTCTAAAGGAAAACATGTGACCATTACGTTTGGAGCATCAGCGCAATTATCGGACTCAAATGATCATATTTTACTTATTGAAGGTCTGCTGCTCTCAGCGAAAGATTTTGGTTTTACAGAGGTCACCATTCAACAGGCGGGAACAGATCAAGTTGGTCCGTATGAATTAGAAGAACCGATAGAGGTGCCGGCTCTGCCGAATCCAGTTGTCATAAAAGACCGTTAAAGGACGCGAGAAATTGCGTTCTTTTTTGATGTATAGAAAATAGCTTCCTTGCTGTATACTAAGCTGTCATAAAAAGAACCTCAAAGAAGGGGAGTCACTGATGAAAAGGTATTGCTTCATATGTGCCAGCTGTTTTTTGATGGTCTTTTCGCCTGTTGCTCATGCACAGGAAACAAGCGAATGGGTGGAGCCGATAAAAGGAGAAGTCACAGATTTGTTTGGGACAAGAGGCGGCTCGCACAAGGGATTAGATATAGCTGCGCCAGAAGGAGAATCCATCTTTGCTGCAAGTGAAGGTGTGGTCTCGCGTTCGTATGTATCTGCTACATATGGCGAGGTTGTGTTTATTCAGCATCCAAATGGATATGAAACCGTCTATGCACATTTACACGAGCGTTTTGTTAAAAAGGATGACCATGTAGAAGCAGGACAGCCGATCGGCATTATCGGCAACACAGGGGCGTCTAGAGGCACTCATTTGCATTTTGAGGTGCACAGGGGTCATTGGTCAGTCAGCAAAGAAGATGCGGTAGATCCACTCACAATCATTGCAGTGGATCGCTTCCAAGAGCCGGCTCTACATGTAAACGGACAAGAGAACAATACATATCTCATTAAACAAGGAGATACCCTTTGGTCGATTGCAAAGGCGCATGAGATGACTGTGGAACAATTGAAGCAGATGAATGAGCTGACCACTCATCTCATCCGAACGGGAGATCGTTTAATGGTTTCAAAAAAATAAACCTCATGCATGTGCATGAGGTTTATCATGATTTTTTATAGGTCGATCAGACGGACAGAAAGTATATCTTGCACTTCGGTTAATTCTTTAACAATTTCGTCCTCGAGATGCTTGTCGAAAGAAAGCATCATAATGGCTTCGCCGCCTTTTTCTTTACGTCCTACCTGCATTGTCGCAATGTTAACATCATGATCGCCTAAAATTTGTCCAACCTTTCCAATTACACCAGGTGCATCAGTATGCTGGATGTAGACAAGGTGTCCATCTGGATAAAAATCAATATTAAATCCATTAATGGAAACAACGCGTTCTCCTAAATGCGGGATATAGGTTGCTTTTAGAGTAAAGGTTGAAAGGTCGCCTTTGACTTCAATAGAAATGCTGTTTTCGTAACCAGATTCGCTAGAAGAAATCTTTTCACTAAAGCTAATGCCGCGTTCTTTTGCCACCATTCCAGCATTGACTTCATTTACAGTCGAATCAACACGCTCTTTTAAAAAGCCTGACAGAAGACTTTTTGTAATAAAGGATGTTTCGAGTTTTGAAATAGAGCCTTCGTAAGAGATGCCTACTTCTTTTACCGGTTCTCTCATTGATTGAGAGACAAGACGTCCGAGCTTCCCTGCAAACTGATGATAAGGCTGAATTTTTTTGAACTCGTCTTTTGTCATCGCTGGTAGATTAATAGATGACATAACAGGGAGTCCTTTTGCAAATTGAAGTACTTCTTCAGATACTTGCGCCGCCACATTTAATTGTGCTTCCTTCGTCGATGCGCCAAGATGCGGAGTCGCAATGACGAGCGGATGGTCTACAAGCGGATTATCAGTAGGAGGTTCTACTTCAAATACATCGAGTGCAGCTCCTGCAACATGGCCGCTTTCAAGCGCTTCAAGAAGGTCGCGCTCGTCAATAATACCACCGCGTGCACAGTTCACTAGGCGAACGCCTTTTTTCGTTTTTGCAATTGTTTCTTTATTGAGAAGTCCTCTTGTTTCTTTTGTTAACGGGGTATGTACAGTGATAATATCTGATACTTCGAGTACTTCATCAAGTGATTTGGCGTTGACACCGATTTTTTCTGCGCGTTCCTTTGTCAGAAACGGGTCAAATACGTTGACTGTCATGCCAAATGCTCTTGCACGCTGGGCAATTTCGCTTCCGATTCTGCCAAGTCCAACAATCCCAAGAGATTTTCCATAAAGCTCTGCACCAACATAGGCACCTCTGTTCCATTCTTTTGATTTCACAGAAATGTTGGCTTGTGGAATATGACGCATGAGCGAAGAGATCATCGCAAATGTATGCTCAGCTGTGGAGATCGTATTACCGTTTGGTGCATTGATGACAATGACGCCATGCTTGGTTGCTTCATCAATATCAATATTGTCTACTCCCACACCGGCACGGCCGACAATTTTTAATGAAGTCATTTTTTCATAAAGCTCTTTGGTCACTTTCGTAGCACTTCTGACAAGTAAGGCATCAAATGTGTGTAATTCATCTTCTGCTTCTGTTACATTTTTTTGGACAATTTCAACAAAATCTGATTCTAAAAGTGGTAAAAGACCATCATTGCTCATCTTATCTGAGACTAATACTCGAAACATCGTAAGATTTCCTCCTAAAATAAACGTCATAAATATCTGATAATTTACCATATTCCTTTTCACTGTGTCAATCAAATTAAAGCAGTAAAGCGAAAAAGAAAACACGAACATTTCTTGGTGTCTTTATAAAGAATGGACACCTTTAAACAAAAGATAACCAATTTTTTCGTATTTGTCATTATAATTTTTAAGTTTTTTACGTTTTCTTAAAACTGATCAAATTGCTCAGGATTTTTATCTGTACAAATGCTCATATATCATATATAATGATGTCGAATTGAATAATGATCAATCTTCGGGGCAGGGTGCAATTCCCTACCGGCGGTGATGAGCATAGTCTCTAAGCCCGCGAGCCTTTTTTGGCAGGATTCGGTGTGATTCCGAAGCCGACAGTATAGTCTGGATGGGAGAAGATGGAGGTTCGTAAACGTTGAAAACTTGGTTTTTCACATGTTTATTTGTCTAGCCTAAATTCCCCGCTCCTGTTTTCATGAGCGGTTTTTTTGTGGCTGAAATTGAACAATCCTCTTTTCGAAAGATTTGATCGAAAAGGAGAGAGAATATTGAATCAAAGTAAAGTAAAACGTTTAGTCGTCACCAGTATGCTTAGCAGTATTTCGTTTGTGTTAATTTTATTGGATTTCCCTTTCCCAGGGCTTCCAGCGTATTTGAAAATTGATTTCAGCGATATCCCAGCGATTATTGCGATTTTAATTTATGGGCCAGGTGCAGGAATTGCCGTTGAGGCATTAAAAAATGTTCTGCATTATCTCATTCAAGGCAGTATGTCCGGCGTTCCAGTTGGGCAAGTCGCGAACTTCATTGCAGGCACACTATTCATCTTACCAGTCGCCTTTATGTTCAAAAAAATTAAATCAGCAAAAGGAATGGCTTGGTCAATGATCATGGGTACATTACTTATGACTGTGATGATGAGCATTTTAAATTACTTCTTATTCCTGCCAGCTTACACATGGTTTTTAAACGCACCTGAGCTATCAGATCATGCGCTCAAGACGACCATTACAGCAGGGATTTTACCTTTTAACTTTATTAAAGGAATCATCATTACCATCGTATTTAGCTTCATTTTTGTGAAAATGCGTCCATGGTTTGAAAATAAACGCCGACTTCAAAATAGTTAATATAAAAAAAGCCCCTGCTTAAGGGGCTTTTATACTATTCATGCTTAAGTGGATCACCCTCGAAAGATTCGTCCGCAACTTTGATTGAGTCAGTTGGACATCCTTCAAATGCATCAAGCATATCTTCTTCAAGTACTTCTGGAACTTCTACAGTCCCTTGGTTGTCGTCAAGCGTAACAAATGCAATGCCTTCATCATCATAATCATAAATGTCTGGAGCAGCTGCACCGCATGCGCCGCAAGCAATACATGTGTCTTTGTCTACAATTGTATATTTTGCCATGTTAAAAAAATACCTCCCAAATAGTTCGATGGAACACATGGTTTAACCTTTTTAGTTTCACCGATAAAAAACAATTTCCTCAAACCTTATTGTAATGATTTTAAATTCACATTTCAACTGTAAAGTGATTGAGAATGCTTATCACATAAGGGTTTGTTCATAACTTTCCCCCATAAATTGAGTTTAAACATTTCTTCTTGTATGAAATCTGTTAAAATAAAGGGAGAAAATATTCGAATTTTGTCAGGAAGACAGGTGCTTTGATGAATGACTCTTCATTATTTGGATGTCATGTTAATGGACAGCGTATATAAATTGAACGGCGAACGCTCCATTAGTGCTGTCTACCATCTTTTTAAAGGAAAAAAATCATCTCAAACCATACAGGATGCCAGCTTGTTTGAGCTTTCCAGGTACTTCGGCTGTTACCCGGGATTTACGAGAGATCAGCTGAATCGTTCTGCTTTAAAGCTTGAAGAGAAGCACTATATTAGAAAAACCGATGAGACACTGAGTATCACTGAAGCAGGGCAGCGAATGCTACACCAACATTTTTCTGAAAAACCGATGCCTGCATATTTTCATGGTGCAAAATATCATGATAAAGCAAAGATGCTATGGATGAGGCTCTCTTTACTTGTACAAGTGCTTTCTCACCATATGGCTGGATCACATCAATATGTTCCAATACAAAGAGATGTCTCGGTTCAAAGCTGGACGAAATCTTTTTTGAAACAGCATCAGCAGAAAAGCAAGCTTTCAGAAGAGCTGCATCATGAACTAGAAAAACTCCTAATTAGCCTAAGTGATCAAGAGGCACTGATTTTTGTTTACTCATTGACCTCAAATGAACGAATCGGGCGTACGTATCAGCAAATGGCGGAGTGGATGAAAGAGGATGTGTGGTATGTGTACTTGCTTTTTTGGAATGTACTCCATTATTTTATTCAATCTGCCCAAAAAGGTGAGGCGCCGATTTTGCAGCAGCTCGTAGGTGACCTTGAATTTAAACGCGTGTTAACAACTTCTACTCACAAAACACTTGAGCTTGTCCAAAAAGGATTTGATATTGAACAAATTGCTCACATTCGTTCATTAAAAAAGGCAACGATTGAAGATCATATCGTGGAGCTGTCGATACATGAGCCAAGCTTTTCAATAGATCCCTATGTGAGTATAAAAGAGCAGCGGGAGATCCTTGCTGTAGCCAGAGAGTTGCAAACAAATAAAATGAAGCTGATTAAAGAAAAGCTCGAGCATCCATTTACTTATTTTCAAATACGATTGGCACTGACAAGGATGGTGAAAGCAAATGGATAAGCTTCATCAGACGCTCATGCGATACTTTGGCCACGACACATTTAAAGCAGGTCAAGAGGACATTATTCGAAGTGTACTGCATCAAAAAGATACGGTTGCCATGCTGCCTACTGGTGGAGGAAAGTCGCTTTGCTATCAAATTCCCGGTTATATGACAGACGGGTTGGTTTTGATTATTTCGCCGCTTTTATCGCTTATGGAGGACCAAGTCGAACGAATGAAAATGCGCGGAGAAAAACGAGTAGCGGCGCTTAATAGCACATTGTCTTTTCAGGAGAGGCGACATATCATTCGGCATTTGCCATCATATAAATTTCTATTCGTCGCACCTGAGGCATTAATGTCAGAATTGCTGCTAGAACAGCTCAAATCGATGCGTATTGGTCTGTTTGTCGTCGATGAAGCGCATTGTATATCAGAATGGGGGCATGATTTCCGTCCTGAATATTCGAAGCTTGGAGAATGGAGAGAAGCGTTAGGTCATCCTGTGGCTTTAGCTCTTACAGCTACAGCAACGAAACAAACGCTAAAAGATACTGTGCAAACGCTAAGATTGCAGCATCCAGACTTTCATATACATTCCGTCAACCGCCCGAACATTGCCTTAGTCAAAGAAATGCACGAAACGAAAGAAGCAAAAGAGAAACGGGCTATTGAGCTTGCGGATTTCCTGCAAGGACCAGGCATTATTTATTGCCCGACCCGGCAAATGACAGAAGAGCTTGCTCTCTGTATGAAACAAAAAACCAAACAGCGTGTTGAGTTTTATCATGGCGGAATGGATGCAGGAGACCGTATGCTCATTCAGCAGCAATTTATCAGCGGTCAGCTTAATCTCATTTGCTGTACGAGTGCTTTTGGCATGGGAATTGATAAAGCAAATATCCGATTTGTCATTCATATGAGCCCTCCGCAATCGATTGAAGCATTTATGCAAGAGATTGGAAGAGCGGGAAGGGACGGGAAAAATAGTGTGAGCATTCTTTTATATACAGAAGAGGATGCAGATATTCAGCAACACTTGATCCAAGCAGAAGGATTTGACGAACCAGAAATTGATTTCTATTTAGCACAACTGACTCAAATGCAGACAAATGATGAAAAAAAATTACGTGCACGATTGATGGAAACAGGGCTTCAGGAGACGCGTGCAAGAATGCTGACGCACTATTACATGATGCATGAGTCCGAACAGCGCCCGGCAATTCTGATGAATCTAAAAGAAAAATTGCAGGACAGGCAAACAGAAAAGCTGAGAAAAGTGTGGCAATTTAAAGAGCGGGTCATGGATCATGACTGCTTTAGACAATCTCTGTTATCATACTTTCACGAACAGCTTGATCAAACAGAGCGCGCGTCCTCTGATGATTGCTGCTCTTCTTGCGGACTGAACCTGTCTGATTATGAAAAAAAAGAACAATCATTGGAGCTGAATGAAATGAAACACTGGAAGACTGTGCTGGATCGCATGTTTCATCTGACAAAAGAGGCGCAGCATTGATTGAACAACATCGCCGAATCATTGAAAAATTAACCGATCGACAAGTCGTAGAACAGCTGTATTTCACGCAGCTGCTCATGCTTATCGTTTCTTTTTTACTAGGCATATTTATGTTCGATCAATGGACGGATTTTACAGCCCTTTGGCAGATTCAGGATATGCGCATTCTAACATATGGAATTGGCGGTGCATTGCTCGTCATTATTATAGATGCAATTGTCATGAAGGTGTTTCCCGCTCATATGTATGATGATGGCGGTTTAAATGAAAAGATGTTCAAAAACCGAAGCATCCCGCATATTGTTTGGTTAGCACTTCTCATTGCCTTTTCAGAGGAAATACTATTTCGCGGAATTGTTCAACAGCAATTTGGGCTTGAGATTGCCAGCATCGTGTTTGCGCTTCTTCACTTTCGCTATTTATCAAAAATACTCTTGTTTATCCTCGTGGTTTCCATTAGTATTTTTTTAGGACTTTTATACGAGTGGACGGGGAATTTATTTGTTCCTGTCATGACACATTTTGTCATTGACTTAGTCTTTGCTTGTCAAATTCGTTTGAAATATAAGGGGAGGGATGAACATGGAAGAAATGTCGAGAATGCAGAGAAAGAAGGAGCAGCTGACAAACAACCATGACGACAATGTAGAGGAAATTCTTGAAGAAAAAGTACATCCTTCTGATGACTCTCACTTTCCTACGCGAGAAGACTTTCATGAATATAAGAAGCAGCGTACGAAAAAAGTGCGCAATCCTTTGTTTACGACATTGGCTATTATCTTTCCTATCATCGTCATCACTGTTTTCTTTCTATTGATCTACTACACTTCAAAGGAAATTAACGATAATAACAATCAGGGTGTATACATTGATAAAACCTCAAGTGCTGACACAGACCCAGTTCCGTCAGCACTAGCCGAAACAAAAAATGACGCAAACGCTGATAAAGCGGATGCGTCTGATGAAGAGAAGAAAAAGAAAGATGAAGAAAAAGAAAAGAAGCGATCAAAAGAAAAAGCAGAGCAGAAGAAAAAAGAAAAAGCTGCTAAAGAGAAACAAGAGCGTGAAAAAGCCGCAGCTGCGAAAAAGCGTGAACAGCAGCAGCTAGCCCTCCAAAAACAGCAAGAAGAGAAAAAACGAAAAGAAGCCGAAGAGAAAAAGAAGCAGGAAGAAAAGCCAGTTCGTGTCGTGCAGCATACTGTTGGACCAGAGGAAAACCTGTATCGAATCTCGATGAAATATTACAAAAGCCGATCGGGTGAAGAGAAAATAAAAGCTTATAATCATTTAAATGGGAACAGTGTATACAGTGGTCAAGTACTCAACATTCCATTGGAAAACTAATTACCTGACATGAACGAATGAAAAAGCACATACATATGTAGAAAAAAGGGACAGGGTGTATGTGATGACTTTGCACGCAATCAGCCGCTATATGGATCAGCCGACACAGAAAATGATGGAAACGTTGATCAAAAGAAAGCACAAATATGAGGGCTTTGCCAAGCAGTGTAAAAGGTGGCAATGGACAGCCCTTTTGTCGCTGGCGATTCTTTTGTTTTATTTTGTGATAACGGCAAATAAGGGAGGCTCTCTTCAGCCAGAAGCGATGATTGCAACACTGCTCGGTCATGAGGTCTTTCTATTTTGGATAATGGCTGAGGTGTTTGCTTTTTATGCTTCTTATTATTATAAGAAAAAAGAAGAAAAGGCTGAGGATGAATATCATCGCCTCAGATGTGAGATTATACAAAAAAGCACAGACTTATGGCCGCAATCAGACCAGTGGAAAGAGCGTGAAGCGGTTTTTCGCTATATGCAGCAGCAATATGACATTAATCTCTATTATGAAAGTAAATAAATGTGTAAAAAGACGTTTTAATAGTTGAAACGTCTTTTTTCATTCAAGCGTCTTATGAACGACACATATGCAAGGGAGCCATTTATGATGAAATATGCCATCGGATTTACTGCCGCCATTGCGGCTGTTACAACAGGTGTGTGTGTAACGGCAAAAATGGTGAAAACGGCAAAACAAAACAACATCAAAAAGCATTACTTTACAATAGAAGCACTTCAATCAGATCGACCAGCAGTGATTTTCTTTATTTCTGATACACACCGGCGGCTGATTAGTGACTCATTATTAGCTGAGGTCACACAAGAAAAACCGGATGTCATTATGATAGGTGGGGACTTAGCAGAAAAAGGTGTACCCTACGCCAGAATTGAAGAAAATGTGAAACGTTTATCAAGAATTGCGCCCGTTTATTTTGTTTGGGGAAATAATGATCACGAGCTGCACCAGCAAAAGCTTAAAGAGATTCTTCATGCTTACGATGTGACGACTCTGCAAAATGAAACAGCTGTGTGGGATTTCGAAGGCCAGTCAATCAAAATTGGAGGCATCGATGATATTCGGCTTGAAAAGGCGGATTATGAAGCGATACGACCTGAGTTTGTGAAAGATGACGTAAATATTCTCTTATCACACAACCCAGATGTACATCATTTAATGAGTGAAGATGAGGGGATCGACCTTGTTCTGAGCGGTCATACGCATGGAGGTCAGATTCGAATTGGGAAATTTGGTCCGTATGAAAAAGGAAGAACAGGTCAGGTCAAAGGCGCATTTTTTCTCATTAGTAATGGCTATGGAACAACAAAGATTCCAATGCGTCTCGGGGCAGAACCGGAAACGCATCTGATCTATTTAATGCCTGTCAAAACGCGATGACTTGCTGCGCCCTCAATATTTTCCATAAAAGTCACCGTAAGCATAGCTTCATGCTTGTCTTCCGTCTTGACACAGTGTAAACTGAATACAAAATTAAGAACCTATGACTCATCATCTCATATACTACAGTATGATGTGTGTTTAGAAGAGGCAGGAGGGAACGTTATGCGACTGGAGCGTCTGAATTATAATAAAATCAAAATTTTTCTCACACTAGATGACCTGACAGACCGGGGTCTTACGAAAGAAGACCTTTGGAAAGATTCGTTCAAAGTCCATCAGCTGTTTAAAGACATGATGAACGAAGCGAATCAGGAGCTCGGTTTTGAAGCGAGTGGACCGATTGCTGTTGAAGTATTTTCACTTCAGGCGCAGGGGATGGTCGTCATTGTCACAAAGAGTCAGCAGGATGATGCTGATGATGATGAGTTTGATGAAGATTACATTGAGATGCAAGTCAAGCTCGACGAGAGTAATCATGTGCTCTATCAATTTGCCTCGTTTGAAGATGTGATTCAACTGTCCCATAGTTTAAGTCGTATTGGACTTTTAGGGGGTACAGTTTACCATTATGAAGGTCAATATTTTCTCAGCCTAGATGATTTTGAAGAACTGTCTGCTGATACGGTTATTTCCATTTTAGCGGAGTTCGGTTCACCTACGACATTAACGATTCATCGGCTAAAAGAATACGGAAAAGTGATCATGCAAGATGATGCAGTGAAAACGATTCAAATGTATTTTTAATCACTTTTTTCTATTATATTTAATACTGTTGTGATGAAACAACAGTATTTTTTTATATCCTTTTTATATTTATAAACGCTGATATTTTATTTTGATAAAAAACGTTTTTTACCTTTGCTTTACCAGTACGAAGGTGTATACTATTGCTTGAAAGGGAGCAGTAGATCATGAAAGATTTCTAGGGGGTTTATTTTAATGGCAGCCGATCAAAACGCCGCTCATAACGCAGAAGATAAGCTAGATGTTTTAAAGTCAACTCAAACCGTCATACATAAAGCGCTAGACAAATTAGGGTATCCGCAAGAAGTGTATGAATTGCTGAAGGAGCCAATTCGTCTATTAACTGTGAAAATTCCAGTACGAATGGATGATGGATCAGTGAAAATTTTCACTGGTTACCGCGCGCAGCACAATGATGCTGTCGGACCGACAAAAGGCGGTATTCGTTTCCACCCGAACGTTACTGAAAAAGAAGTAAAAGCGCTTTCAATTTGGATGAGTTTAAAATGTGGTATTGTGGATCTTCCTTATGGCGGAGGAAAAGGCGGTATTATCTGTGATCCAAGAGAAATGTCATTTAGAGAGCTTGAAAAACTGAGCCGCGGCTATGTTCGCGCAATCAGTCAAATCGTTGGTCCAACGAAAGATGTACCAGCACCAGATGTGTTTACAAACTCTCAAATTATGGCATGGATGATGGACGAATATTCTAGAATGGATGAATTTAACTCGCCAGGATTTATTACCGGAAAACCAATTGTTCTTGGAGGATCACACGGACGTGATACTGCAACAGCAAAAGGTGTGACGATCTGCATCAAAGAAGCGGCGAAGAAAAAAGGAATTGACATTAGCGGGGCACGTGTTGTCGTACAGGGATTCGGAAATGCAGGAAGCTACTTGGCTAAATTCATGTATGATGCCGGAGCGAAAATCGTAGGGATTTCAGATGCTTACGGCGGGTTATACGATGAAGATGGTCTTGATATTGACTACTTGCTTGACAGACGTGACAGCTTTGGAACGGTTACTAAATTATTTAACGATACCATCACAAACCAAGAGCTGCTTGAGCTCGATTGTGATATCTTAGTACCTGCAGCCATTGAGAACCAAATCACTGAAGATAATGCGGCAAACATTAAAGCTAAAATTGTCGTAGAAGCAGCGAATGGTCCAACGACACTTGAAGGAACAAAAATTCTTTCAGATCGTGGAGTACTGCTTGTCCCAGACGTACTTGCGAGTGCGGGTGGTGTAACGGTTTCTTACTTTGAATGGGTGCAGAATAACCAAGGGTTCTACTGGACTGAAGAGGAAGTCGAAACTCGTTTAGAAGATATGATGGTGAAATCATTTAATAATATTTATGAAATGGCGCAAAATCGCCGCATCGATATGCGTCTTGCAGCATATATGGTCGGCGTACGTAAAATGGCTGAAGCTTCTCGATTCAGAGGCTGGATTTAAGCGGCTCATTTGCATCGTGCCTTAAAATCTCCTATCCTTAAATAGGAGATTTTTTTTATGGAATGGAACAACTCATGAAACAGCTAGCAATTGTTATTGCATTGAAACGACAGGAGTGGAACAAATGAAACAAGAAAAAGCGATCATAATAGGAGGCGGCCCATGCGGGTTATCAGCTGCCATCGCATTCAAGCAAATTGGAATTGATGCACTTGTCATTGAAAAGGGGAATGTCGTCAACAGTATTTATCATTACCCAACACATCAAACCTTTTTCAGTTCAAGTGAAAAGCTTGAGATTGGTGATGTCGCGTTTATTACTGAAAATCGCAAGCCTGTTCGTATCCAGGCACTTTCTTATTATCGAGAAGTAGTCAGACGAAAAAGCCTGCGTGTACATGCCTTTGAAAAAGTGAACGCTGTGACGAAAAAAGACGGTCATTTTATTGTGAGCACATCAAAAGACGACTATGTATGTGATTATGTCGTGATTGCTACTGGCTACTATGACCATCCAAACTATATGAATGTCAAAGGGGAAGACCTTCCACATGTGTATCATTATTTTAAAGAAGGACACCCATACTTTGATAAAGATGTAACGGTGATCGGCGGGAAAAACTCAAGTGTCGATGCTGCGCTAGAACTTGTGAAATGCGGAAGTAGAGTCACTGTACTTTATCGAGGAACTGAATATTCATCTAGCATCAAACCTTGGATTTTGCCAGAGTTTGAAGCACTTGTGCGGAATGGAACGATTCGAATGGAGTTTGGAGCGCAGGTGAAGGAAATTACAGAAGAAGAAGTGATTTTTACTAACCAACAAGAGCAAACGGAGCGAGTGAAAAGTGATTATGTTTTTGCCATGACAGGCTATCATCCAGATCATTCTTTCTTAGAAAAAATGGGTGTGACAATTGATCAAGAATCAGGCCGACCAGCATTTGATGAACAGACGATGGAGACAAACGTAGAAGGTATTTTCATCGCAGGAGTGATTGCAGCTGGAAATAATGCCAATGAAATTTTCATTGAAAACGGGAGATTTCATGGGGGGCTAATTGCAGAAGAAATCAACAAAAGAATGAACGGATAAAAAAAGAACTGGATCCTTCTAAGGGATTCGGTTCTTTTTGATATAAAATGGGATTATATAGAAAGTAATTTTCATAAAAATGGGCTCGAGTCATATAAAAAAAGGGTAAATCATGGTACGATAATGAAGGATAATGTAGGGAAAGAGGTCTGGTTATGATCGCAATCATCTCAGCAGGTTTAGCTCCCGGCATCGCACTTTTAAGTTATTTTTATTTGAAAGATCAGTACGACAATGAGCCGGTACACATGGTCATCAGATCTTTTATGCTAGGTGTTATACTTGTGTTTCCAACCATGTTTATTCAATATGTCCTTCAAGAGGAGCATATCACAACGAACCCTATCTTGATTTCATTTGTGACGTCGGGCTTCTTAGAGGAATCTTTAAAATGGTTTATTTTAATGGTCAGCGTCTATGCGCATGCCCAATTTGACGAACACTATGATGGAATTGTATATGGAACCAGTGTTTCACTTGGTTTCGCAACACTTGAAAATATTCTTTATTTGGTCGGTCACGGAGTTGAATATGCATTCACCCGTGCTTTATTACCCGTCTCAAGTCATGCTTTATTCGGTGTTGTGATGGGATTTTATATCGGCAAAGCCCGCTTCTCTGATAAAAAGGAGCAGTACAAATGGCTGATCCTTTCTTTAACGCTTCCTGTGCTTTTTCACGGCCTATATGATTTCATATTGTTAGGAATGAAAAATTGGGGATATATCATGCTGCCATTCATGATTTTTTTGTGGTGGTTTGGCCTGCGAAAAGCAAAAAAAGCTCGTTCAGTGAAAATGGTGCAAAATTTAATGTAGAAAACGTCTTATCAGTTGATAGGGCGTTTTTTTGTCTTTTCATCCATTTCACTCCTGTGATGAATGTATTGAATGTATAAAAATAGGGATTGGAAGAAATATATATTCAAACATCAAAAGTACAGGAGGATCAAATATGGACAAAGCTCGTTTCATGAAACAAATCGTCCTTATCTTCTCAATCGTTCTACTCGCAACCTCACTGATGACAACTGAAAAAAGTGAAGCCTTCACCAGTCAAGTCATCCAGCGTGGTGCGACAGGAGAAGATGTAGTCGAGTTGCAAGCACGGCTCCAATACAATGGCTTTTACAATGGCAAAATTGATGGTGTATATGGCTGGGGAACGTACTGGGCCGTTCGCAACTTTCAAAGCCAATATGGTGTAAAAAAGGTCGACGGGCTTGTAGGTAAACAAACAAAAAGCCTATTAGTTCAAAAGACAAAATACTATAAAGACTTTGTTCAGCAGCAGCTGCAAAAGGGGAATGAGTTTACCCATTATGGCGGGAAACCTCTTGATCAGCAAACAAAAGCTCCTGCGAAAAGAAGCTCACAAAAAAAGACTGCTCAAGGTGCAAAAGAGAATCAAAAAAGTCAAAGCGGAGCATCTGGAAAGTCTGCGAAACAGTCAGGTAATCAGCAAGCAAATCAAACACCGAAACAAACGGCAGCCAACATGCCAGGTGGTTTTTCTAGTAATGATATTCAGCTCTTATCACAAGCGGTTTATAGTGAAGCAAGAGGTGAGCCGTATGAAGGACAGGTGGCGATCGCTGCCGTCATCTTAAACCGTTTGAACAACTCGACTTTTCCAAATACAATCGCAGGAGTTATTTTTGAACCGCTTGCGTTTACAGCTGTGGCGGATGGTCAATTTTATATGTCACCAAATGAAACTGCAAAAAAGGCTGTGTTTGATGCCATTAACGGCTGGGACCCGTCTGAGAGCGCCGTCTATTACTTTAATCCTGATACAGCAACAAGTCCATGGATTTGGGGAAGACCACAAATTAAACGAATCGGGAAACATATTTTCTGCGAATAAAAAGAGGTGTAAATAAATGATCAGAGGAATATTGATTGCCATTTTAGGAATTGCTGTCATCTCAACAGGTTATTGGGGCTATAAAGAGCATCAAGAAAAAGACGCAGTGCTGCTGCACGCAGAGAACAACTATCAGAGGGCCTTCCACGATTTAACGTACCAAGTGGATCAGCTGCACGACAAACTTGGGGCAACGCTTGCGATGAACAGCCAATCGTCGATTTCACCAGCACTTGCAGATGTATGGAGAATGTCATCAGAAGCACATAACAATGTGAGTCAGCTTCCGCTCACATTAATGCCTTTTAACAAAACGGAAGAATTTTTGGCGAATGTCGGAGACTTTAGCTACAAATCATCAGTTAAATCCTTATCAGATGAACCATTAAACAAAAATACGCACAAAACCATTTCGTCCTTATATCAACAAGCATCTGATATCCAAAACGAACTGAGACAAGTGCAGCATCTCGTCCTCAACAAAAATTTAAAATGGATGGATGTTGAAATGGCACTTGCTGATGGTGACCGAAAGAATGATAACACCATCATTGACGGCTTGAAAACAGTCGAGAGAAATGCAGATGCATTTGCAGATGTCGATCTCGGACCGACAAATGTGTCGACAGAAGCAGAAACACGCGGCTACAATCATTTAAAGGGCAAAAAGATTTCAAAGAAAGAAGCGATACGCATTGCTCAGCAATTCGCACCTGATCATAATCAACATTTTAAGGTGAGAAAAAGCGGAAGCAAAACCAATCGAGATGTGTACAGCTTATCGATGTCAGATCCTGATAGTAAAGCGAATTTCTATTTAGACTTAACTGAAAAAGGAGGACATCCAGTCTACCTTCTTCAAAATCGAGACGTGAAAAAACAGAAAATCAGTTTAAATCAAGCATCAGAAAAAGCACTCAGCTTCTTAAAGAAGCAAGGATTTGATGCAGAGTCATTCCATTTAGATGAAAGTGCGCAATTTGATAATATCGGTGTATTTACCTATGTACCTCTTCAAAAAAATGTACTGCTTTATCCAGATAGTATACGCATGAAGGTCGCATTAGACGATGGTGAAGTGGTTGGATTTTCAGCGAAAGACTATTTAACGAATCATAAAACAAGAGACATCAAAGCACCTAAAATCTCGCAAAAAGAAGCGAAGAAAACGCTCAATCAGCATGTAAAAATCGAAGATACTCATGTAGCGATTGTTCAAAACGATATGTCAGAGGAAGTTTTATGCTATGAGTTCCTTGGAACGATAAAAAATGATACGTACCGAATGTTCATTAATGCGGATACTGGAAAAGAAGAACGAGTAGATAAACTAAAAAACGCAGAACCTATATATAAAGACCTATAGAAAAGGAAGCGAGGAAAAGGCGAATAAGCCTTTTCCTTTTGTTTTATACATGGTTTAATATAGGAGAGGATATGATTTCACAGATGAAAAGAGTGATGAGGAATGTTACAAATAGGGGATGCAATCACAATTGAATATGTCAATGAGAACAAAGAAGTGAAAACTGCAAAATCGAAAGTTTTGGAAAATAATAACGATGATATTTGCATTAATTATCCAGCTGATAAAGAAACGGGACGCACGATCTATTTAAACCAGCAAACAGAAATCACCGTTTTCTTTTTCGATGAAAATCAAATTCCATACAAATGTACAAGCGAAGTCATTGGCAAGAGGAAAGAAGATATTCCGATGATCGTCATTTCCATTCCGCCAAAAGAAGAAATGATTCGGCTTCAGCGTAGAGAATACCTGAGAGTCGATACAATGGTCAAAACCACGATCACGCAAACAGGTGAAGCATCCTTTGACACGTTTATTGTCAATATGAGTGCTGGCGGCTTAGCAATTGCTGTTCCTGAGGGTGTCTCATTGAAAGAATACGGAGAAGTGATCACAGAGTTTGAACTTCCGCTGAAAGAGCCTGTCAAAATTAAAGCGGTTGCAGAGATGACCCGAGTCTATCAAGATGAGCAGACTGGCAAAACAAGAGCGATCATGGAGTTTTCTGAGATCACAAATGACCACCAGCAACACATTATGAAGTACTGCTTCCAGCAGCAGCTTTTAACACGTGTAAAAAAAGCATAAGAATAAAGGATGTTAAAAGCTTCCATACTAGAGGTGATAGAATCTAGCGTGGAGGCTTTTTGTATGAAGACAATGGAAAGATGGTTATTGAAAGCGGTGCTCATTCAGCTTGTCTTATTATTAGCCGTTCAGATCACACTTCATTTGACGAAAGGAGAACTATTTTTGTCAAAAGTCGTGCAATACGAGGGTGTAAATAACATGAGCATTGAAGATTGGATCGAGACGTTTAAGCAGAAGGATTGATAGAAAATTCCCCCGTTTGACCGGTGATCGTGTTACAATTTATAAGGGAGATTCAATCAAGGAGAGGTATTATGAAAAAGAAATTATCTATCGCAATTGACGGTCCTGCTGCAGCAGGAAAAAGCACTGTGGCAAAAATTGTCGCAGCAAAAAAATCATATATTTATATCGATACAGGTGCCATGTACCGTGCGATTACGCTTGCGGCACTTCATCATGGTGTAGATCTTGAAGACGAGCAAGCACTTGATGCATTACTGAAAAAAACGGTGATTGAACTTGTCTCAACAGACGAGGGTCAAAAAGTTCATCTAGACAATACCGATGTGACAGAGGAGATTCGCACTGACCGCGTGAGCAACCAAGTATCGGTTGTCGCAAAGCACAGAGCTGTTCGGGAAGAAATGGTCCGCAGGCAGCAAGAGCTTGGTAAAAAAGGCGGTGTCGTGATGGACGGAAGAGACATAGGTACGCACGTTCTTCCAGATGCCGAAGTGAAAATTTTCTTGCTTGCATCTGTAGAAGAAAGAGCAAAACGCCGCTTTGAAGAGAATCAGAAAAAAGGCTACGATGTCAATTACGATCAGCTGATCGAAGAGATTGCAAGACGTGACAAGCTTGACTCTGAGCGCGAAGTTTCGCCGCTAAAGAAAGCGGATGACGCCATTGAAATTGACACCACTTCTCTTTCCATTCAAGAGGTAGCAGGTAAAATTTTAGATGCAGCAGACCGTGTGGAGAAACAGTAAGAAATTTTAGAAAACTTTTATAAGTTAGAGGTTTATCTCTTGACAAACAAGGTCTTTTATTAGAAGTTTATACTAATACTATTTTTATTGATCATTCAAGCAATTCTGTTGATTTGAATGTTTCTATAATACATACTCGGCTGGTAATCATCATGCTTAAGACACATATTCACCCAGTCGTTTTAACTAAGCTGTGTAGGTTTGGACCAAGGAGGTTATCGAAATGACAGAGGAAATGAATCAAATCGATGTTCAGGTACCAGAGGTTGGAGATGTAGTGAAAGGGATTGTTTCTAAAGTTGAGGACAAGCATGTCAATGTAGATATCGTCAATGTGAAACAGCCTGGGATCATCCCAATCAGTGAATTATCAAGTCTTCACGTTGAAAAAGCATCAGATGTCGTGAAAGATGGCGACGAATTAGAGCTTAAAGTAACAAAAGTCGAAGACGATGCTTTGATTTTATCGAAACGTGCTGTTGATGCAGACCGCGCTTGGGAAGACCTAGAGAAAAAGTTTGAAACAAAAGAAGTATTTGAAGCTGAAGTAAAAGACGTTGTAAAAGGTGGTCTTGTCGTAGATATTGGTGTGCGTGGATTTATTCCTGCATCTCTTGTAGAAGCGCACTATGTTGAGGACTTTTCAGACTACAAAGGTAAAACACTCTCACTTGTCGTGGTCGAACTTGACCGCGAAAAAAATCGTGTGATTCTCTCGCACCGTGCAGTAGTGGAGCAAGAGCAATTAGACAAAAAGCAAGACTTCCTGCAAAAGCTTGAGGTTGGCAGTGTGATTGATGGTAAAGTGCAGCGCCTTACTGATTTTGGTGCATTTGTAGACATTGGCGGCATTGATGGATTGGTTCACATTTCTCAACTATCCCATGCGCATGTTGAAAAGCCATCTGACGTAGTGGAAGAAGGCCAGGAAGTCCAGGTCAAAGTACTTGCTGTTGATCGTGATAACGAGCGTATCTCACTATCTATTAAAGAAACATTACCAGGACCTTGGAGCCAGATTGGTGAAAAGGTAAAACAAGGTGATGTGCTTGAAGGAACTGTTCAACGTCTTGTGAGCTTTGGTGCATTTGTTGAAATTCTGCCAGGCGTCGAAGGACTTGTGCATATTTCCCAAATCTCTCATAAACATATCGGTACACCGCATGAAGTCCTTGAAGAAGGGCAGACTGTGAAAGTAAAAGTGCTTGATGTGAATGAAGATGAAGAGCGCATTTCACTAAGTATCCGTGATTTAGAAGAAAACCCCGAAAAACAAATCGAAGAGAATTATCGTCAATATCAGGCGAAAGAAGAAAACACAAGTGGATTCCAGCTTGGTGACCTGATCGGAGATAAGCTCAATAAATTAAAATAATTTGGTGATCAAAATTGACGCGAGCAGAAAGAAAGAAACAGCATATTGAACATGCCTTGTCCACTGGACAGCATGCAGCAACAGGTTTAAAAGATGTTTCCTTCGTTCACGCCAGTTTACCAGATCTTGCGACATCACAAATTGATACACATACAACAATTGGCGGACTGACTTTCGGTTCGCCAATTTTTATCAATGCAATGACTGGCGGGGGCGGAAAATCGACCTATGAGATTAATCGCTCTTTATCGATCGCAGCGAAGGAAACCAATATTCCGGTGGCAGTTGGATCACAAATGGCTGCACTGAAAGATAAAGAAGAAAGACGTACGTATGAAGTTGTTCGTAAAGTTAATCCAGATGGAATTGTCTTTGCGAACTTAGGCAGTGAGGCAACAATCAAGCAAGCGAAGGAAGCCGTTGAGATGCTGGAGGCCAATATGCTCCAGATTCATTTAAATGTGATTCAAGAGATTGTCATGCCTGAAGGAGACCGTGATTTCAGGGGGGCACTTGAGCGCATCGCAGCCATCAATGAATCAGTTGGTGTGCCTGTTGTCGTAAAAGAAGTTGGATTTGGCATAAGCAAGGAAACGGCCAAAAAGTTATTTCATGCTGGGGCTACTGCCGTTGATGTAGGCGGATTTGGTGGTACGAACTTTTCTAAGATCGAAAATCTTCGACGTCAAAAAGCACTTCATTATTTTGATCAATGGGGGATTCCAACTGCAGCGAGTCTTGCTGAAGTACATACAAGTTTTCCAGATCAAACGGTTTTAGCCTCCGGAGGTATACAAGACGCCCTTGATGTAACAAAATCAATTGCTCTTGGCGCATCCGCTGCTGGTCTAGCTGGCTTTTTCTTAAAATCACTGACTGACGGAGGGGAGAGCGGTCTCATCGCGGATGTTATAGATCTTCAAGAAGATGTGAAGATGATGATGACAGTCCTTGGCGTGAAGACCATTGAAGAACTGAGACAAACCCAACTTGTCATTTCAGGTGAAACAAGTCATTGGCTCAAAGAAAGAGGCATCGACACAACGTACTATAGTTTAAGATCAAATAAGAAAAAGGACTAAAAGCAAGTTTAGCCCTTAAACATCTAAGGCATGTGGTTATCACATGCTTTTTTTATTGATTTCTTTTTCGCGCGCTATCTGGACCTTCTAATGCTGTTGCCCCTTTATAATGAATGGATTGATCACGGTCAGATTCCACTCTTTTTGATGCCTTTAAACGTTTTTCCTGTCTATCTTTTCCCATCATACATCCCTCCTCAACCATTAGGGTGTCACCTCTTGTTTATTTCATACAATGCCCAAAGTGATCCCTTACGTTTAAAAATTGGGGATTTTCCCATAATGTAATTGAGGTGATGAGACGTTGGAGGCTTTGTACTATTATTGGTCCATATGGTTCGTTTGGATTATCGTGACATTTATTATGGAAAAAAGCTCATGGCGCAATGTACTAGGCGTCTTTGTCCTTGTCCATATTATATGTAGTCATTTCATGATATCCATATTTAATATGAGCCTAAATGCAGGATACTTGATGACCTTTTTATATGCATGTGCGGGTTTCGTTCTATGCCGCTCTGGTCATCGAATAATGAGAATCATACAATTAGGTTCTATGTTAAGCGCATATGCCTTTTTTATGATTTTTGCATTATATGACCCGGTTTGGTTCACGCTAATAAAAGTGGATTGGGTCGTATTTGCCTTGCTGATCTTGATGTCTTTGACATATGGACATCATTTTACAGAACGAGTCACCCTATGGATGATGGCTGTATGTCTTGGCGAAGCCCTTTATGCGCTCACAATTCACCGCCTGACATCATCGATTGTCATTGGAGATCTCTCTTTTCTGTCCCTTGTTGTTCAAGGGTCCATCTTCCTATTAGGTGTCGATCAGCTTGAAAAGCTCTTGAACGCCCGTTCATCAAGAAAACCAGTAAAAGGGGCTGCAAAATCAACATGACGGATTATACGTTTCCTGTGATTATTGGTGTCATCTTTGGGATGGCGGCCAGGCTTTATATGTTAAGAACAGATTACCGGCAATACCCTACGTATATTCATGGACAAGTGATTCACATTGCGCTTGGTTTTATCGCTTCAGGACTTGGTGCGATCATTATGCCTGCACTCATTCAGGAGGAATTTACGGCGATTACCTTTCTCACGCTGGCGGCCACGCAATTCCGAGATGTCCGCAATATGGAAAGAAATACGTTAACTCAAATGGATTCATATGAGCTAGTCTCAAGAGGCAGTACATATATAGAAGGCATTGCCATTGCCTTTGAAAGCCGAAATTATATTGCGATTCTCACGGCACTGATTACGACCACAGCCTGTATTTTCTTCTCGCTCGTTATAGGGACAGTGGTCGGTATTCTTTGTTTTTTCTTGGCAAAGCTATTAATGTCTGGCAGCCAATTAAAGGATATTGTCAACATACAAAAAGGAGAGCTTCGCTTTGATGGGGCAGGGCTTTATGTGAACGATATTTACATCATGAATATCGGACTGCCTGAAAAGCAAAAGCTCATATTAGAGCATGGGATGGGCTTTATTTTGACACCGAAAAATTTCAACGCAGCCACAACGATTGCCAACCTTGGGCAGCGGCAAGCCATTTTATTTGATTTATCTAATGTACTTGGTGTGTATCGCGACTCTGGTGAACCATCCCTCTGTCCGCTCGCAAAGCGTGATTTGAATAACGGCACACTTGGTGTGTTCATTTTACCGCAATGGTATCGTGAAGATTTGGCTGTCCGTGTATTAGAAGAAGTACCCATTTTAGAAAATGCCATCAGAATGCCGACAGAGTTCATAAAAAAGAAAGTGAGGTAATAGGGCATGGCGAACACCATTGAACAATTTATACTCGCTGTGGCTACAACAAATAAAGAGCGGGTCATGGGCGGTACAGCCGTTTTTTTCTGTGAAAATAAAGAAGAACTCGACATGTACGCCATGAATTTAGAGGCCATTTTAGATGGAATTGCACACGGAATTGGAGAAGATCTTTACTTGATTGTCAAACATTTTTAAGTTATTCATTGTGGTCTGATTAAAAATTGATATAATATATAAGTTGAACCCTTCATGTTTGAAGGGTTTATTTCATAAAACTGAATGAAAATTTTAAATCCCGGTTGAAACATGATGATGAACATATTGAATCGCGGCTGGATTGAAAGGAAGGGTACTATGGGTAAACCTGTCGTAGCCATTGTTGGAAGGCCCAACGTTGGAAAATCTACAATTTTTAATCGAATCGCAGGCGAAAGAATATCGATTGTAGAAGACACACCTGGTGTAACAAGAGATCGAATTTATAGCTCTGCTGAATGGTTAAATTATGACTTTAACTTAATAGATACTGGTGGAATTGATATTGGAGATGAGCCATTTTTAGCGCAAATTCGCCATCAGGCAGAAATCGCAATGGATGAAGCGGATGTCATCATCTTTATGGTGAATGGCCGAGACGGTGTGACATCTGCGGATGAAGAAGTCGCAAAAATTTTATATCGCACGAAAAAGCCAGTTGTACTTGCTGTCAATAAACTGGACAACCCTGAAATGAGAAGTGACGTGTATGACTTTTATGCACTAGGGTTTGGCGAGCCATATCCGATTTCTGGAACGCACGGATTAGGTCTTGGTGATCTACTTGATGCAGTTGCAGAACACTTTAAGAACTTACCAGATACGCAGTATGACGAACAAGTTGTCCAGTTCTGCTTAATCGGTCGCCCGAATGTAGGGAAATCTTCTTTAGTGAATGCGATGCTCGGAGAAGACCGCGTCATTGTCAGCAACATCGCTGGTACAACAAGAGATGCTGTCGATACGATGTTTACGTACAATCAGCGTGACTTTGTCATTGTTGATACAGCAGGTATGAGAAAAAAAGGAAAAGTATACGAAACAACAGAGAAATACAGTGTGCTTCGTGCATTAAAAGCCATTGATCGTTCTGATGTTGTCGCTGTTGTTCTTGATGGTGAAGAAGGTATTATTGAACAGGACAAACGTATTGCAGGCTATGCACACGAAGCTGGTAAAGCCGTTGTGATCGTTGTGAACAAATGGGACGCTGTTGAAAAAGATGAGCGTACGATGAAGGAATTTGAGCAAAACATTCGTGAGCATTTTCAATTCTTAGATTATGCACCAGTCTTGTTTATGTCAGCTCTCACGAAAAAGAGAATTCATACGTTAATGCCGTCCATTATTACAGCTAGTGAAAATCATGCGATGCGCGTTCAAACGAATATTTTGAACGATATCATCATGGATGCAGTAGCCATGAATCCAACGCCGACTCATAATGGACAGCGCCTGAAAATTTATTATGCGACACAGGTGGCAATTAAGCCTCCGTCCTTTGTTGTGTTTGTAAACGATCCAGAGCTTATGCACTTTTCCTATGAACGTTTCCTAGAAAACCGCATTCGAGATGCGTTTGGTTTTGAAGGAACACCGATTAAAATATTTGCGAGAGCTAGAAAATAAAAAGGGTGAGCAGAATGAAGAAAATTTCAGTACTTGGAGCAGGAAGCTGGGGAACAGCTCTTGCTCTTGTATTAGCTGATAATCATCATGATGTACACATGTGGGGACATAGACAAGAGCTCATTGACCAAATCAATGAGAAACATGAAAATCATGATTACTTGCCAAATGTCGCACTGCCAGCGTCTATCCAGGCGACGACAGACATGAAGCAGGCGTTAGAGGGGACAGACGCTATTATTGTCGCTGTGCCAACAAAGGCCATTCGTGAAGTGTTGAAGCAGGCAAATGAGCTGATCACATCGAAAGTACCGTTTGTCCATGTCAGTAAAGGGATTGAACCAGATACACTTCTTAGAATATCTCAAATGATTGAACAAGAAGTCCCAGATGAGAAAAGAGAAGCTGTCGTCGTCTTATCAGGACCGAGCCACGCTGAGGAAGTAGGCTTGCGTCATCCGACAACTGTCACTGTCTCATCAGAAAATATTGAAGCGGCTCAATTTGTTCAAGATTTGTTCATGAACAACAACTTTAGAGTATACACAAACCCTGATGTGATTGGTGTAGAAATTGGCGGCGCACTGAAAAATATCATTGCTCTTGCGGCAGGGATCACAGACGGGCTTGGGTATGGTGACAATGCGAAAGCGGCGCTCATCACTAGAGGACTCGCTGAAATCGCACGTCTCGGTACAAAAATGGGAGGGAATCCTCTGACATTTGCCGGCTTAACGGGCGTTGGAGATTTGATCGTGACATGTACAAGTGTTCATTCACGTAACTGGCGCTGCGGAAATCTGCTTGGTAAAGGGTATAAGCTTGAAGAAGTGCTTGAAAAAATGGGGATGGTTGTCGAAGGCGTCCGTACAACAAAAGGCGCTTATCAGCTCTCCAAAGAATACAAGGTCAGCATGCCGATTACAGAGGCGCTTTACCACGTCCTGTTTGAAGGGAAAAAGGTCGACGATGCGGTCGAATCATTGATGGCACGTGTGAAAACACATGAAATGGAAGACCTTGTGAACATGTTTGAGAATCAAACAAAATAAATGGAAGACTGAACTTAGGCATGTAGAGGATGCAAGAAGGGGAAGACTTGCATAACATAGCAATGAAGTTTGAATAGAGCTTTGCCTCTACAGAATGAGGAAAAATAGTCGACCTAATGACTGAAGCAGAGTCCCCCTCTTTGCTTCAGTTTTTTTTATGTGCTTTTTTCTGAATGATTGGAAAAATGATTGATATTTACCTTATTTTTGGTTTAGAATGAAATATAAACGCTTACAATTTGTTCGTTTTAAAGGGGGACAGGCACGATGAGTTTTGCTTTAATCAAGATGTGGTTTGCACTTGGTTCAATGGGGCTCATGTTTTTAGCTGTAGTAACCATTTATTTCAGTCGATTTAAGCTGAAGAGCCGGTTTCTTAAAATAACAGCCTCGACCGTCGCATACAGCTTGATGCTGATATCAGGTATCATTGTGTTTTTAGTTGTATTTAGTGGGCCGGTCAATGAATAAAGAAAAAGGAAGAATGTGATGATCAAAGCAAAAGTCAGTGTCACGTTGTTAGCACTTATTTTACTAACAGGATGTCTGTATCCAGAAAATCGCAAAACTGAAAACCGTGTGCCATATGAAGAGCAGCTGCAAAGCGTTCAGACAGCAATTGAAGGATTTCAAAAAGCAACAAATGGTCTTTTGCCGATTGAAACGAAAGAAGCAGACACGCCGATTTATCAAAAGTACGTCATCGACTTTAAGCGCTTGTCACCAAGATATTTACACGATGTACCGTCGACATCTTTTGAAGGCGGGGGGGAATATATGTATGTCCTCACAGACGTCGAAAAAAAACCAACTGTGAAACTGCTTGATGTCAAAATGACGCAAACCATCAGTGAATTACGGCTTAGAATCAAAATATATCAAGATGAACATACATATCCGCCATATGGCAAAGTAGTATCAAACAATTTATATACGTTAAATGAAAAAAAGCTAGGCTTAAAATCGCCGCCTACGGTCATGAGCCCGGTGACAGGGAATTCCCTCCCATTACTGATTTCATCAAATGGCGAAATCTATGTGGACTACCGCAGTGACTTTGCTCATATTTTGAAGAATACGAAACGAAAGCTGAAACCAGGTGAAAACATTCAAGATGTCTATTGGCAGGAAACCCCGTTTGTACCCGCGTTTTCTGTCCCATATACCATCAACAAAAAAGGTGAGCCTGACTTTTTAGAAAAAAAGACGTCATAAACAAGAATGAACCTTTTTCCTCTGCATATAAATGAGGAGAAAGGTTTTTTTATGGCTAAACATACTCTCAAAACAAAAAAGGTGTCATATTCAAATAGGACAACGTCATACACATATATTGTCCAGACACCTTTCAAGCAAGTTTGATTGAAGAATAGAGTATTTTATTTGAAAACGAGGATAGCAAGTCCGGGAGGGGATCACTTGGAAAAAGTCGATATTTTCAAGGATATCGCTGAACGAACAGGAGGCGATATATATTTAGGAGTCGTTGGCGCTGTTCGTACAGGGAAATCTACGTTTATTAAAAAGTTTATGGAGCTCGTGGTGCTCCCGAATATCAATAATGAGGCAGATCGTGCAAGAGCACAGGATGAATTGCCGCAAAGCGCAGCAGGAAAAACCATTATGACCACTGAGCCAAAATTTGTACCGAATCAAGCGGCATCGATTCATGTGAGTGACGGTCTTGATGTCAACATCAGGCTTGTCGATTGTGTAGGATACACAGTCCCTGGTGCGCGCGGATATGAAGATGAAAATGGTCCAAGAATGATCAACACGCCGTGGTATGAAGAGCCAATCCCGTTCCATGAAGCAGCGGAAATTGGCACACGCAAGGTCATTCAAGAGCATTCTACCATTGGTGTTGTGATTACAACGGATGGTTCTATAGGAGAAATTCCAAGACATGATTATATTGAATCTGAAGAACGTGTGATTGATGAACTCAAAGAGGTTGGAAAGCCGTTTATTATGGTGATCAACTCTGTGAGACCCTATCATCCTGAAACAGAGGCGCTGCGGCAGGAACTGAGCCAAAAATATGATATTCCAGTACTCTCCATGAGTGTAGAAAGTATGAGAGAGCAAGACGTCCTTAGTGTGCTTCGTGAAGCATTATATGAATTCCCAGTCCTAGAGGTGAATGTCAACCTTCCAAGCTGGGTCATGGTGCTGAAAGAAGATCATTGGCTGAGAGAAAGCTATCAGGACTCAGTGAAGGAAACCGTAAAGGATATTAAAAGATTAAGAGATGTTGACCGTGTTGTTGGCCAGTTCAGTGAATTTGACTTTATTGAAAGAGCGGGCTTAGCAGGGATTGAAATGGGTCAAGGGATTGCGGAGATTGACCTGTACGCCCCAGATGATCTATATGACCATATTCTAAAAGAAGTGGTTGGTGTAGAAATTAGAGGGAAAGACCATCTCCTAGAGCTCATGCAAGATTTTGCGCATGCGAAGACAGAATATGATCAAGTATCAGACGCCTTAAAAATGGTGAAGCAGACGGGATACGGAATTGCGGCCCCGGCCTTGTCAGATATGAGTTTAGATGAGCCAGAAATCATAAGACAGGGATCGAGATTCGGCGTAAGACTAAAGGCGGTTGCACCATCGATTCATATGATTAAGGTAGATGTAGAAAGTGAATTTGCACCGATTATCGGAACAGAGAAACAAAGTGAAGAGCTCGTCCGCTACTTAATGCAAGACTTTGAAGATGATCCGCTTTCGATTTGGAATTCAGATATATTTGGGCGCTCACTCAGCTCCCTTGTCAGAGAAGGCATTCAAGCTAAGCTGTCTCTGATGCCAGAAAATGCAAGATATAAACTGAAAGAAACACTTGAAAGAATCATCAACGAAGGATCAGGTGGTTTGATCGCGATTATTCTATAGCATGTGAGACCTCTCATTGACAGGGGTCTTTTTTTGCGTAAGGAATGAGTCATAAAAAGACAATTGTATAAAGATTAGTCAGATTCAGGCTGAAATTAGGAATATTCGTTCGTAAAAGTGCCCTTAATCCTTGACGAATAAGGATTCTTCCCTTTAAAATGCTTGATATGGTATTTCATATGTGTTAATCTACTTACAGAAAATCTTCACTTTGTTGGACAAACATTCCTTCAAAGAGTTGTTTTCTAATGAAAAGCCATGTATACCGCTTTCTAGACGCTCTTTTTTTCGAAAAAAGTGTATAGAAAGAAGATGAATTGTGAAGAAATGATAACAATCTACTGAATGCATATTTTTGGGAGGAGGTGAAAGGCATGAACAAGACAGAACTTATTAACGCGGTTGCTGAAGCAAGCGAGTTATCTAAAAAAGACGCGACAAAAGCAGTTGATTCTGTTTTTGATACAATTTTAGATGCACTTAAAAATGGTGACAAAATCCAACTTATCGGTTTTGGTAACTTTGAAGTACGTGAGCGTTCAGCTCGTAAAGGACGTAACCCACAAACTGGTGCAGAGATCGAAATCCCTGCAAGCAAAGTACCTGCTTTCAAACCAGGTAAAGCACTTAAAGACGCGGTGGCAGGTAAATAATCGTTATGTGTAATGATCCTATTGTAGGAGTTATACATATACAGTTTCACACTGGTCTAGAAAAGCCCCTTTCATAAGGGGCTTTTCCTTTTGAATCAAAAGGTTCGTTTAGAACGCTCTCCTTTGCTTTTAGGATCTGAAGTGTGCTAGAATCTGATTGAAATGTAATCGCCTTTGGAGGATATAATACATGAGTGAAATAAATAAAGAACTAATCGAACACGCAGTACGCGATATATTAAAAGCCATCGGAGAAGATCCAGATCGTGAAGGACTTCTTGATACCCCTAAACGAGTAGCAAAAATGTATGAAGAAGTGTTCTCGGGATTAAATGAAGATCCAAAAGAACATTTTAAAACCATTTTTGGTGAAGACCACGAAGAACTCGTTCTTGTAAAAGATATTGCTTTCCATTCAATGTGTGAACACCACCTTGTACCTTTTTACGGAAAAGCGCATGTCGCTTATATTCCGCGCGGCGGAAAAGTGACAGGACTTAGCAAGCTTGCAAGAGCTGTAGAGGCTGTTGCCAAACGCCCGCAGCTTCAGGAACGCATCACATCAACCATTGCAGATAGTATGGTGGAAACACTCAATCCGCATGGCGTGATGATTGTCGTTGAAGCAGAGCATATGTGTATGACGATGCGCGGAGTGAAAAAGCCAGGCGCAAAAACAGTGACTTCAGCAGTACGCGGTACATTTGCAAATGATGCAGCGGCAAGAGCAGAAGTGCTTTCCTTTATTAAAAACGACTAATTCAATAGATGGAAGGTGAACAGATTGAGTGAAAATAAAGCATCTGATTTTGTAGTGATTAAAGCCAATGAAAATGGTGTAAATGTCATCGGCTTAACTAGAGGCTCTGATACAAGATTTCACCATTCCGAAAAGCTCGATAAAGGTGAAGTCATCATTGCACAATTTACTGAGCATACGTCAGCGATCAAAGTAAGAGGCGATGCTGTCATTCAAACAAGCTTCGGGGAAATTCAAAGCGAAGCAAAGAAATAAATACTTGAATGCACTTGATAGCATAAAAGTGAGAGCTGATATGGTATAATAAATCTCTATACAATGTGCAGGGCTACATATGAAACTGTAATTTTTGGGACAAGGGTGATATCTTTGCAAGACATCTACGGAATTTTATCTAATCTAAATATAAAATTAAATAAAAAGCTTTCTCATCCTTATTTGGCGAAACATTTACGTGCGCCACTCATCGATGAAGATAAGCTCCTTCTTTTTCATGCAATGTTTGATGAAGCTCAAATTGATGCAGAGAAAAAAGAAAATTATATTTTAACGGCGATGCTTGTGCAAATTGCCCTTGATACCCATGACGAAGTCACAACTGCTGCAGCGATCAAACAAGACGAATTCAAAAATCGTCAGCTGACTATCCTGGCAGGAGACTATTTCAGCGGTCTCTATTATTCTCTTCTCTCTGACATGAAAGACATCTACATGATTCGCACGCTCGCAACGGCGATCAAAGAAATCAATGAACATAAAATTAGACTGTATGATCGATCCATTCAAGATGCGGCGCACTTTTACAAAAGTGTAGCAACGGTTGAGTCTGCGTTATTCCAAAGGGTTTCTGAGCATTTTCAATTAACGCATTGGAATGAGATTGCAAGTCGTTTCCTTGTTTATAAGCGTTTCATGAAACAAGCAGAAGATGACAAACATTTAAAACTTTTTTTGAACGATAGCTATACGGACGCCTATACATGTTTTGACAACTTTGAGAATGAAGGCTATGAAAAGGCCAAACGATCAATCAAGGAGCATCTTGTTTCATCTCCGGTCGTTCAAAAAGAGCTATTAAATCGCCTGGATCATATGAAAAATGAACCTGCGTATCATCAGAAAGTGGAAGAAGGGTAAGTCATGCAGCAATCAAAAGAACAGCGAGTACACGGTGTATTTGAAAAAATTTATAAAAACTATGATCAAATGAACTCCGTCATCAGCTTTAAGCAGCATAAAAAGTGGCGCGATAAAACAATGAAACTGATGAATGTTCAAAAAGGAGCCAAAGCATTAGACGTATGCTGCGGAACAGCCGATTGGACCATTGCGCTTGCTGATGCTGTAGGCGAAAAAGGTGAAGTCAAAGGCCTTGATTTTAGTAAAAATATGCTGAGTGTTGGAGAAACGAAGGTGAAGACTGGGGGCTATAATCAAATTGAATTGCTTCACGGCAATGCGATGGAGCTTCCTTTTGAGGATAACACATTTGATTATGTCACGATCGGTTTTGGCCTACGGAACGTCCCTGATTACTTAACAGTGCTAAAAGAAATGACAAGAGTCGTGAAGCCTGGTGGAATGGTTGTCTGTCTAGAGACATCACAACCTGAAATGATTGGGTTTAAACAAGGCTACTATGTCTATTTCAAATACATCATGCCGCTCTTTGGTAAACTGTTTGCCAAAAGCTATCAGGAGTATTCATGGCTTCAAGAATCAGCCAAAGCGTTCCCTGGCATGAAAGAACTGGCGGCTCTTTTCGAAGAGGCGGGTCTGTCTGATGTCTCGTATCATCCATTTACGGGCGGTGTAGCAGCAACACATATCGGAAAGAAGCTTTGAATAAACGATATTTGGGTGAAAATAATGAAACTAAAAGCAATGATCTCTTTTTTAAATCATGATATCGATATTATTGAAAAAGAGCTTGAACAAACAGTTCGCTCTGATTATGCATTATTAAGTGAAGCGGGTCTTCATTTGCTGCAAGCGGGCGGAAAACGAATCCGCCCCGTTTTTGTTCTCCTTTCAGGCATGTTTGGCGACTATGACATTAATAAAATTAAATATGTTGCCGTTGCGCTTGAGCTCATTCATATGGCATCGCTCGTTCATGATGATGTTATTGATGATGCAGAGCTGAGAAGAGGCAAGCCAACGATTAAGGCAAAATGGGACAATCGAATTGCCATGTACACAGGAGATTATATGTTTGCAAGATCTCTTGAGTATATGACAAAGATCAATCACCCAATGGCGCATGAAATTTTGTCAAAGATGGTCGTCGAGCTCTGTCTTGGTGAAATCGAGCAAGTGAAAGATAAATACAATATGGATCAAAACCTGCGTACATATTTAAGAAGAATCAAACGAAAAACAGCCTTGCTCATTGCAGGCAGCTGTCAGTTAGGTGCGATAGCAGCAGGTACAGATGAGAAAACACATAAAGCCCTTTACTGGTTTGGCTACTATGTCGGTATGTCCTATCAGATCATTGATGATGTGCTTGATTTCACATCAACTG
The DNA here is from genome assembly GCF_038613425.1 of Bacillus sp. FSL M8-0266. Taxonomy (NCBI): domain Bacteria; kingdom Bacillati; phylum Bacillota; class Bacilli; order Caryophanales; family Bacillaceae; genus Bacillus; species Bacillus sp. FSL M8-0266. Next base: position 2,131,600 of record NZ_CP152015.1, on the reverse strand, counting down.
AAGAAGAGCTTGGTAAGCCTGTTGGAGGAGACCTTTTACAAGGAAATGTCACACTCCCGGTCTTATATGCACTGAAGAATCCTACACTCGAAGGACAATTAAAGCTGATTAATAGTGAAACAACAGAAATGCAGCTAAAGCCTGTGATTGAACACCTCAAACAAACAGATGCGATCGACCGCTCGATTCGAGTGAGTGAAATGTATTTGAAAAAGGCATTCGAACAGCTAGACAAACTTCCTCGAGGACGAGCGAAAACGTCACTCGCTTCCATTGCCAAATATATTGGAAAACGAAAATTCTAATCAACATATTGTTGATTGGTTTTTTTGTGAAATTTTTTGTCAAAAATTGATTATTATATAAAAAAATGATACGATCACTTTGTAACAATGTAAGCCTATACATACATAAACGACGGGGTGGAGAACGTATATGGACAAAACATTTCTTATGGTCAAACCTGATGGTGTGGAAAGACAATTAATCGGTGAAATTGTGTCAAGATTCGAAAAAAAAGGGCTTCAGCTTGTTGGTGCAAAACTAATGAGTATTCCAAAAGAAGTAGCAGAAACACATTACGGAGAACATAAAGAAAAACCATTCTTCGGGGAATTGGTTGACTTTATTACGTCAGGACCAGTATTTGCAATGGTATGGCAAGGTGAGCAGGTAGTAGATGTCACAAGACAGATTATCGGCAAAACAAACCCGAAGGAAGCGCTTCCGGGCACAATAAGAGGAGACTATGGATTGACGGTTGGAAAAAACATTATCCATGGCTCAGACTCACCAGAAAGTGCTGAAAGAGAAATCAACTTATTCTTCAAACAAGAAGAACTCACAAACTGGGATCAAACCATCTCAAGCTGGATTTATTAAAATTTAAGCCAAGGTGTTCATCAAATGAGCACTTTGGCTTTTTTTATATGAATATTTCTACACGAAATTTCGCATGAGATGATACAAATTTTCGATAAAAACAGCTATACTAGGACAAAGATAGATGAGACAGGAGAGGACTTTGATGGATCAATATCAAGTATTTGTCGGAAAATGGAAAAAACTAACCGGGGTGGATCTGAATTTATATAAAGAAGCACAAATGAAACGAAGATTAACGTCACTTTATGATAAAAAAGGATATAGAGATTTTGAAGCGTTCGCGGCTGCCCTTGAAAAGGATAGAGCACTATTAGACGAGACGATGGATCGAATGACGATCAATGTGTCAGAATTTTACCGAAACTATCAGCGCTGGGAAGTGCTTGATCAAAAAATTCTTCCGCTGCTTTTGAAAAACAGCGGGACCCTAAAAATATGGAGTGCAGCATGTTCGACAGGAGAGGAGCCGTATACACTCTCAATGCTGCTATCAAGCCATCCGCTTGTGAAGGACTTCCAAATTATTGCAACTGATATTGATGATAAAGTGCTGCAATCAGCTCAAAAAGGAAGATATCATGAACGATCACTGCAAGAGGTACCAGATCAAATCAAACAAAAATATTTCACAAAAGAAGATTCTTCATTTTACACTGTGAAGGATGAGGTGCGAAAGCACATTCAATTTAAAAAACACAACCTTTTAGCAGATCCTTATGAAAAACAGCTGGATCTTATCGTGTGCCGAAATGTCCTTATCTACTTTACAGAAGAGGCAAAAGAAGAGATTTACATGAAAATGAGCAGCAGTTTAAAACCAAATGGCGTATTATTTGTTGGTTCAACTGAACAAATTTTTCACCCAGAAAAGTTTGGACTGACATCTGCCGATACTTTCTTTTATCAAAAGAAGGGGTTGTAGCTGACTTTTTAGCAGTAAGTGTGTTATCATAGTTTTACTTAAAAGCGTTAATGCGATGAAGGGAGATCGAGTCATGAGATACTTAACAGCAGGTGAATCACATGGTCCACAATTGACCACAATTATTGAAGGCGTTCCGGCGGGACTTTACATAGAGCAGGATGACATCAACTATGAATTGGCTAGAAGACAAAAAGGCCACGGCCGCGGCAGAAGAATGCAGATTGAAAAAGACCAAGCAAAAGTGTTAAGTGGTGTTCGCCACGGGAAAACATTAGGTTCTCCTATTGCACTTGTCGTTGAAAACAACGACTGGAAGCATTGGACAAAGGTGATGGGGGCAGAGCCGATCACAGAAGAAGAAGAGAGTGAAATGAAGCGTCAAATTTCACGCCCTAGACCAGGACATGCGGATTTAAATGGTGCGATTAAATATGGACATCGTGATATGCGTAACGTATTAGAGCGTTCATCAGCCCGTGAGACAACCGTTCGCGTAGCAGCAGGCGCAGTCGCTAAACAAATCTTGGCTCATTTAGGAATCAAGGTAGCTGGCCACGTTCTTGAAATTGGCGGAGTGAAAGCAGCTCATACGGCATATGAATCGATTGAAGATTTGCAAAAGGTAACGGAAGAGTCACCTGTTCGCTGCTACGACAGTGAAGCAGGTCAAAAAATGATGGATGCCATTGATGAAGCGAAGAAAAACGGTGATTCAATTGGCGGTATTGTGGAAGTCATCGTTGAAGGAATGCCGATTGGAGTCGGAAGCTATGTTCACTATGACCGCAAATTAGACAGCAAGCTTGCAGGTGCTGTTCTGAGTATCAACGCTTTTAAAGGGGTCGAATTTGGTATTGGCTTCGAGGCGGCTTCTAAAAATGGTAGTGAGGTCCATGATGAAATCATCTGGGATGAAGAAAAGGGCTATACGAGAAAAACAAATCGCTTAGGTGGTCTTGAAGGCGGAATGTCAACTGGTATGCCAATTGTCGTAAGAGGGGTCATGAAACCAATCCCAACGCTTTACAAACCGCTTCAAAGCGTTGACATTGAAACAAAAGAACCTTTCTCCGCAAGCATTGAGCGTTCTGACAGCTGTGCTGTTCCTGCCGCAAGTGTTGTCGCAGAAGCAGTCGTGGCTTGGGAAATCGCCAATGCTGTAGTGGAGCAGTTTGGCCTTGATCAAATTGACCGCATTAAAGAAAATGTTGAAAAAATGCGCCAGCTTCAGAGGGAATTTTAATGAAAACACTGGAAGTTAAGACGTCTTCAGCCACTTATCCTGTATACATCGGTGATGGGATTAAATGCAATATCGTCGACTTGATGACTTCCACGGGGCATTCCTATACGAAGCTCTTAATCGTGACAGATACAGCGGTTGATGCCATTTACGGCGATGAAATGGTTCGATTACTTAAGCAGAAGTGGTCTGTGCATAAAGTGGTTGTGCCAAGCGGAGAGCAGTCGAAATCTTTTGCTGAGTTTGAGCATATTCATACGAAGGCTATTCAGTTTCAGCTGGATCGCTCCTCGTGCATCATTGCGCTTGGAGGCGGCGTAATTGGCGATTTGGCTGGCTTTGTTGCTGCTAGCTATATGAGAGGCATTGATTTTATTCAAGTTCCGACGACACTACTGGCACATGACAGTGCAGTTGGCGGGAAAACGGGGATTAACCACCCGCTCGGTAAAAATTTAATCGGTGCGTTTCATCAGCCGAAAGCCGTGATCTATGATACGAGCATGCTTGAGACTCTATCTCAAACTGAAATGAGGTCAGGCTTTGCTGAGGTCATCAAACATGCCCTCATTTCAAGTGAAGACTTTTTATCAGAGCTGATGTCTATTCGTTCTTTGGCGGAATGTTCAAAGAGCGAGCTGGCACATATGCTGTATCAAGGGATTGAGGTCAAAGCGTCGATTGTTCAAAAAGACGAAAGAGAACAAGGCGTGCGTGCATTTTTGAATTTAGGTCATACACTTGGGCATGCCATTGAAGCAGAGTATGGATACGGCGTTATTACGCACGGAGATGCTATTGCAATCGGCATGCAGTTTGCGCTATATGTGAGCGAAAAGAAGCTGGGACTCAGCCTCAATCGGACGGAACTAAAAGAGTGGATGAAAGAACTCGGATTTCCGGTACAAGTCACTCAAGATATTTCCACGAAAACATTTGTTGACCGGATGATTGGTGATAAAAAGGCAAGAGGCGGAACCGTTCAATTTGTTTTATTAAAGCAGGTTGGGGAGGCTGTCTTGCAGTCTTTCACAAAAGATGATCTGCATCAATGGCTCGAAGAATGGAAACGGGAGGAGGGATGTCTATGATGTTTCGCGGGATACGTGGGGCTACAACTGTGAAAGAAGATACAGAAACAGAAGTGTTAAATAAAACGAAACAGCTGCTAGAAGCGATTATTTCAAGAAATCAAGTAGATCCAGAACGTGTCGTGCAGATCTTAATTTCAGCTACACAAGATATTCACTCCGTTTTTCCGGCAAAAGCCCTTCGTCAGTTTGAAGGGTGGACGTATGTGCCTGTTACTTGTATGCAGGAGCTGGACATTCAAGGCGGTCTTAAGCATTGTATTCGCGTTTTAATGACGGTCCAAACAGACACAAAGCAGGAAGATGTGCAACATGTGTACTTGGAAGAAGCTGTGACGCTTCGCCCTGATTTACAGTTGACAAAAAACAAGGAATTATAATACGATATGAACAGCCGAAGTTTACACACAGGTGTAAACGGCATTGCAAGTTTAGAGAAGATGAGAATGAGACTAGGGTAGTTGAGATGAGTAGAGTTGAGCAGAGATACGATACGTCTATTTCATCATACTGCCTAAAAGAGCACCCCTCTTTTAGGCTTATTTCGTATACTCATACAAACCCTCTATATGTCCCCTCATTCTCCTTAATCCCATTTAAGGAGTGTGTTTATGAATTCCCAATCAAATTTGACCCAATTTTTAAGGGACAGCGAGTCCCACAAAACGATTCCAATTGTTGAAACCATTACAGTTGATACGCTCTCACCGATTCAAATTGTCGAAAAACTCAAGCAAGATATTGTGTATCTACTAGAAAGCAAAGATGAGTCTTCTAGCTGGTCGAGATATTCCTTCATCGGATTACATCCTTTTTTAACCTTACACGATGACCAAAACGAATATATTGCACGTGACGCTGCTGGGCAGGAGGTCATGAAAAAACAAGAACTGAAAGACTTATTAGACTGGATGAAAGAGCAATATCAAATCAAGACACCGGACGTTGACATCCCGTTTACAGGCGGGGCAGTTGGGTACTTAAGTTACGATCTTATTCCAAGCATTGAACCCTCTGTCAGGCCTCACCTAAGCGCACCAACGACAGACAATTGTACTCTATTTGTCTGCCAAACGATGATTGCCTTTGATCATGAAACGAATCATGTTCATTTTATCCAATACACCCAGCTAACCGGAAATGAAACAGAAGACGAAAAAATACGAGCTTACAAAGAAAATCAAAAGCGGCTTGAACAGATGATTCACAAGCTCCATACAAAGGTCGATATGAAAGAACTGATTTTATCAGGGAATATGAACGAATCACCGTCCTTTGAACATGTGACATCAACCTATGAAAAAACACAATTTCTAAAGGACGTAGAAACAATCAAAGAATACATTCGAGCGGGTGATATTTTTCAAGGCGTACTCTCACAGCGCTTTGATATCCCAGTGTCAGTGAGTTCATTTGAATTATACCGTGTGCTTCGCATTGTGAATCCATCTCCATACATGTATTTTATGAAATTAAAAGACCGTGATTTAGTCGGAAGCTCACCAGAACGATTAATTCATGCCAAAAATGGGCACCTAGAAATTCATCCAATTGCAGGCACTAGAAAAAGAGGAGCAACAAAAGAAGAGGACGCCGCACTGGCAAGAGAGCTGCTAGAAGATGAGAAAGAAAAAGTAGAACATTACATGTTAGTAGATCTAGCCAGAAATGATGTCGGCCGCGTAGCAGAATACGGCAGCGTGTCCGTACCGACCTTTACAAAAGTTGTGAACTTTTCACATGTCATGCACATCATCTCCATTGTGACAGGGAAGTTAAAGCAGGATACACACCCAGTTGATGCACTCATGTCCGCATTTCCAGCAGGCACATTAACAGGGGCACCGAAAATAAGAGCGATGCAATTATTAAATCAAATGGAGCCTGAGCCAAGGGAAACGTATGGCGGCTGTATTGCCTATATTGGATTCGATGGTAATATCGACTCTTGTATTACCATTCGCACCATGAGCGTCAAAGATCAGACCGCTTCCATACAAGCAGGCGCTGGCATTGTCGCAGATTCTGTTCCAGAAAATGAATGGGAAGAGACGTGTAACAAGGCAGGAGCGCTTCTGAGGGCCATTCAGCTTGCTGAACATATTTTCTCAGAAAAGGAGAGTGTGCAGGATGAATCAGCGACTATCAGCTCTTGTTAACGGAGGCTTCCTATCAGAAAATGAAGCACATAGACTAATGTATGATATGATGAGCGGCTCTTTAACAGATGCTGAAGTCGCTGCAAGTCTATCGATTTTAGCGCATAGAGGAGAAACAGCTGAAGAAATGACAGGCTTCGTGAGGGCCATGCGGCAAAAAGCAGAACCAGTGGAAAGGTCGCTTGATGTCATTGACACATGCGGCACAGGAGGCGATGGACTCTCCACATTTAATATATCAACTGCAGCTGCTATAGTAGCTTCCGCCGCTGGTGCTAAAATCGCAAAACACGGAAATCGTTCAGTCTCTTCAAAAAGCGGAAGTGCCGACGTGCTAGAGTGTCTTGGGATTCACATTCAATCCACTCCAGAAGAAACAAGAAGGCAAATACAAGAAAAAAACATGGGCTTTTTATTTGCACCACTGTACCATTCATCTATGAAACAAGTAGCAGCAGTCCGAAAGCAGCTTGGCTTCAGGACGGTATTTAATCTATTAGGACCGCTTTGCCACCCGATGCGAGCCAAAAAGCAAATCATCGGTGTGTATGCAAAGGAAAAGGCAAAATTAATGGCGGAAGCCCTTGCTCCATTAGAGCCAGAGCATGTCCTGTTTGTATGCGGGGAAGACGGGCTGGATGAATTAACGATTACAGCCAATTCATATGTGATTGAACTCAAAAAAGGTGCCATGACAGAATATACGCTAAACCCAGAAGACTTTGGACTGGAAAAAGGATACTTATCAGATATTCAAGTCCAATCACCGGAAGAGAGCGCGAAATTGATTCAGAATATATTGAATCATCAAACAGAAGGGGCGCCGCTTCATATTACAGCTCTGAATGCAGGAGCGGCTTTATATATCGCAGGCAAGTCAGAAAGCCTCATGGCAGGAACATTAAAAGCATTAGAAACGATAAAAAACGGAGCAGCCAAAGAACAATTGGCTCGTTTAAAACAAAAAACGAAAGAGGAAGAGATCTATGCTTAATCAAATTATTGCACGCAAAAAAGAACATATCCAAACGTTGCAGTTACCTCATGATGGACACTATGAAAGACGATCATTTAAAGAAGCACTCATGAACCCTCACCGCTCGATTGGGCTGATTGCTGAGGTGAAAAAGGCTTCTCCTTCCAAAGGAATCATTCAGCCGAATTTTGATCCTCTGCAAACAGCAAAAGCATACGAAAAATCGAATGCTGATTGCTTATCAGTCTTAACAGATGAACCATATTTTCAAGGGAAGAACGAGTATCTTTCATTAATTAAAGAACACGTCGCACGTCCAATTTTAAGAAAAGACTTTATCATCGATTCAATACAAATAGAAGAGTCAAGACGTATCGGTGCAGATGCCATTTTATTAATTGGAGAAGTACTTGAACCGCAACAGCTGTATGAATTCTATGCTGAAGCGAAGGAAAAAGGACTAGATATTCTTGTTGAAGTTCATGCAGCAGATACACTGGAACATATCTTAAACCTATTCACCCCCGAAATCATTGGCGTGAATAACCGAAATTTAAAGACATTTAAAACAACAGTTGAGCAAACAAAAGAGATTGCACCACTTGTTCCAAAGGATGTCTTACTAGTAAGTGAAAGCGGTATTCAGACATTTGATGATCTAACCTTTGTCAAAAAACATGGAGCGAGTGCTGTCCTTGTAGGTGAATCATTAATGAGAGAACCCTCACAAGAAAAAGCCGTTCAGACGTTATTTGGAGAATGACCACGATGAAGCCTTTTTTAAAATATTGCGGGGCGGTCTCACTAGAAGATGTAGAATGCATTGCGCAATCTCAAGCAGATGCGATTGGATTTATTTTTGCTCCAAGTAAAAGACAAGTCGATCCAGATCAAGTGAAACAATGGCTCAACGAGTCGCAGTGCAGGAAAAAGATTACGGGTGTATTTGTAAATGAAAAAATCCAAAAAGTGTGTGACATCACAAAGCATATTCCTTTAGATATCGTGCAGCTGCATGGAGATGAAACAAAAGAGGATGCAAAAGAAATAAAACAACAAACAGGAGCGGTAGTGTGGAAAGTCTTTCATCACGATCGCAATATAAAAGAAACACTTGATCAAATGACGGCATTTGCGCCGTTTGTCGATGGTTTTCTCATTGATGCGAAAGTAAAAGGAATGAGAGGCGGTTCTGGCACAGCTTTTACATGGGAAGCGGTACCTGTATACAATCAGCAAGCGAAACGACTGGAGAAGACATGCATCATTGCAGGCGGAATAACACCAGAAACACTGCCAGAACTTCTTGCCTATGGCCCAAAAGCGATCGATCTTTCAAGCGGCATAGAAGAAAACGGGAAGAAAAGCAGCGCTAAGATCAAAGCGCTCGAAGAAAGGATGTTAAACGATGTACGCATATCCAAATGAGCTTGGCAGATATGGAGAATTCGGAGGGAAATTTGTTCCCGAGACGCTCATGCAGCCACTTAAAGAAATCGAACAAGCATTTAACGAATTAAAAGAAGACCCAGCTTTTAAGCAAGAATATCTTTCTCTATTGCAAAACTATTCAGGCAGACCGACTGCGCTGACATATGCTGATCAATTATCTGCATACCTCGGCGGCGCAAAAATCTATTTAAAAAGAGAAGATTTAAACCATACAGGCGCTCATAAGATCAACAATGCACTTGGTCAGGCACTGCTTGCAAAAAAAATGGGGAAATCAAACATCATCGCGGAAACAGGCGCTGGACAGCACGGAGTAGCAGCTGCAACGGTGGCCGCCAAGTTTGGATTATCGTGCACGGTATTTATGGGAAAAGAGGATGTGGAGAGACAATCTCTCAATGTATTCCGAATGAAACTACTTGGCGCTGAAGTCATACCTGTCACAAGCGGAAACGGCACATTAAAAGATGCAACGAACGAAGCGATCCGTTATTGGGTCCAGCACTGTAGTGATCATTTCTATATGATCGGTTCAGTTGTAGGACCTCATCCATATCCCCAAATCGTCAGTGAGTTCCAGCGGACGATTGGTGATGAAGCAAAAGAGCAGATGCTTAAAAAAGAAGACAGGCTCCCACATAAAGTCATTGCTTGTGTCGGCGGCGGAAGTAATGCGATTGGAATGTACCGAGCGTTTTTGGATGATGAGATTGATTTGATTGGTGTAGAAGCCGCTGGAAAAGGAATCGATACCCCGCTTCATGCAGCAACCATTACGAAGGGGACAAAAGGGGTCATTCATGGATCTTTGACCTATTTAATCCAAGACGAATTCGGCCAGATTATTGAGCCCTATTCCATTTCAGCTGGTTTAGATTATCCCGGAATCGGACCAGAGCACGCATATTTACATGCAAGCGGCCGGGTTCAATATGTGAGTGCTACAGATCAAGAAGCATTGGATGCACTAAAGCTGCTGACAGAAAAGGAAGGAATCCTGCCAGCGATTGAATCAGCACACGCTTTAGCCAAGGCGTTTGAGATGAGCAGGACGATGAGTGAAGATGAAATCATCCTTGTCTGCCTGTCAGGAAGAGGAGATAAGGATGTGCATACATTAATGAATGTGCTTGAAAGTGAGGGCAAAATCAAATGATCACATTTCAATTAGAGCAAGGCGAGAAATTATTCATCCCATTTATTACGGCAGGGGATCCGTCAGAAGAAATCACGATCGATTTAGCTTTGTCCCTTCAAGCAGCCGGTGCACATGCGATTGAGCTAGGTGTTCCTTATTCCGATCCGCTAGCAGACGGTCCTGTCATTCAAAGAGCCTCCAAAAGAGCTCTAAATCATGGCATGAATATCGTAAAAGCGATAGAATTAGCAGGGAAGATGAAAAAAAACGGTGTAAAAATTCCTGTAATTCTATTTACGTATTATAATCCTGTGTTACAATTAGACACAGAATACTTTTTCGCTTTACTGCGCAAAAATCATATTTCGGGACTCTTAACACCCGACTTGCCTTTTGAAGAAAGCAGTGAGCTGCAAAAGAACTGTCAAACATATGACATTTCATATATTTCGCTCGTTGCACCAACCAGTAAGGAACGATTAGTAAATATAGTAGAGCAGGCAGAAGGTTTTGTGTATTGTGTTTCATCTCTTGGTGTAACAGGTGTCAGACAAACCTTTGACGAATCGATTACTGATTTTATTCAACAAGTGAAACAGTTGAGTCACATACCGGTTGCGGTCGGTTTTGGCATCTCAACAAGAGAGCAGGTAGACTCAATGAATAAACTGAGTGACGGCGTCGTTGTAGGAAGTGCACTTGTGAAAAAAATTGAAGAACTTCAGGATCAATTGTTAGCAAGTGATACTCGTCAAGACGCTTTAAGAGAATTTGAAACCTATGCAAAAACATTTAGTCCCCTCTATTCATTCAAATGAGGTGAAACTTTTGCAAATCAAAGATCAATTAAAACAACTAAAACCGTATCAACCTGGGAAACCAATTGAAGAGGTCAAAAAAGAATATCAATTAGACAAAATTGTGAAATTGGCTTCAAATGAAAACCCTTTTGGATGTTCCGCACATGCAAGAGAGGCGATACAAGCTGAGCTTGAACATTTAGCGATTTATCCAGATGGATACAGCGCAAGTTTAAGGACAGAGCTTGCTGAGTTTCTTCAAGTAAATGAAAAACAATTAATATTCGGGAATGGCTCAGATGAACTTGTGCAAATTATTGCTAGGGCATTCCTTGACCAACATACAAATACCGTCATCCCAGCTCCGTCTTTTCCGCAATATCGTCACAATGCAATCATTGAGCGGGCAGAGATTCGAGAGGTGCCGCTTTTAGACGAAGGAGCTCACGATCTGAAGGGCATGCTGGATGCGATTGATGAGAACACGAAGGTCGTCTGGGTATGTAACCCGAATAACCCGACGGGAAATCATTTGTCAGAATCTGAGCTTGTGGCGTTTTTAGATCAAGTACCAGCTCATGTGCTTGTAGTATTAGATGAAGCATATGTCGAATACGTTCGTGCGGAAGACTTTCCGAACAGCTTATCTTTATTACAAAACTATCAAAATGTTATCGTACTCCGTACGTTTTCTAAAGCGTATGGACTGGCCGCGCTTCGAGTAGGCTATGGCATTGCATCAGAAGAGTTGATTACTGCGATTGAACCAGCGAGAGAGCCGTTTAATACGAGTCGTATCGCTCAGGCAGCAGCTCGTGCAGCGATAAAAGATCAGGACTTCATTCAATTATGCAGACAAAAAAATGAAGCAGGTCTCAAGCAATATCAAGAATTTGCTGACCGTTTTGGACTATTTATTTATCCGTCTCAAACAAACTTCGTGCTGATTGATTTTAAAAGAGATGCAGATGAATTATTCAATGCATTATTGAAAAAAGGCTACATTGTTCGTTCTGGTAAAGCACTTGGTTTTCCAACGTCTTTACGTATTACGGTCGGAACAATGGAGCAAAATGCAGAAATTCTAAGTACACTTGCTGATTTAATGCAAGGCATTCGTGCGTAGCATAACCATAAAGTCATATCCTTTTACAGGATATGGCTTTCATTGTACCAACCTCATACATATAAGCTGTTGAAATGGCTTTTTTAATTTTCGCGAAAAAACAGGTGATGAACATGAATGATGCAAATGAAACAATATTAATCGCTGGACTTGGTTTAATTGGAGGTTCCATCGCACTGTCGATTAAAAAAGAGTATCCTCATAAAAAAATTGTTGGATACGATGTGTCCAAAGAACAAATGGTTGCAGCAACAAAGCTGGGTATCATTGATTTAGCAGCTGATTCATTTGCGGCAGGTTTGGCTGAATCTGCGACTATTATTTTGGCAACACCAGTTCAGCAAACAGTCAAGATGCTTCGTGATATTGCAAACTCTGGAATTGAGAGAGAGCTCACAATTACCGATGTTGGCAGCACAAAGCAAAAGGTCGTCGATTTTGCTGAAAAAACGCTTCCTAAACACTATCAATTTATTGGTGGACATCCAATGGCAGGCTCTCACAAGTCAGGTGTTATAGCAGCGAAAGACTTTTTATTTGAAAATGCGTTCTACATTTTAACGCCGGCAAAGGAAACAAACCGCGAGGCTGTTGATCGTTTGAAGGACTTGTTAAAGGGGACAAATGCTCATTTCATTGAGATGACCCCAGAAGAACATGATGGTGTAACAAGTGTGATTAGTCATTTCCCTCATATTGTTGCAGCCAGCCTTGTGCATCAAGCACATCATTTTGAAGAACAATTCCCACTTGTCAAACGGTTTGCTGCTGGAGGCTTTCGTGACATTACACGTATTGCTTCAAGTAATCCTGCAATGTGGCGAGATATCCTTCTGCACAACAAAAACAAGATTTTAGACCGGTTCCATGAATGGAAAAAAGAGATCGACCGCATTGAGACCTTTGTACAGCAAGAAGACGCTGAAGGCTTGTTCTCTTATTTTCAAGAGGCAAAGGAATATCGTGATGGACTTCCTCTGAGGAAAAAAGGTGCCATTCCTGCTTTTTATGACCTTTATGTGGATGTTCCAGATCACCCTGGGGTCATTTCGGAGATTACAGGACATTTAGCAAATGAGAGCATCAGTATTACGAATATCCGTATTATTGAAACGCGGGAAGACATTAATGGGATTTTGCGCATTAGTTTTCAAACGGAAGACGACCGTAAACGTGCAGAGATCTGTATAAAAAATAGAGCGAATTACGATACATTTTATGCTGACTGAGGTGACAAAGATGAAAATTCATAAACATGCTCCTATGAATGGAGTCATTCATATTCCAGGTGATAAATCCATTTCTCATCGATCAGTGATGTTTGGAGCAATTGCTGATGGGACGACAGTGGTGAAAAACTTTCTCCCTGGAGCCGACTGTTTAAGTACGATTGATTGTTTTAGAAAAATGGGCGTTGAAATTGAACAAAAAGGGACAGATGTTGTGATCCATGGGAAGGGACTGAAAGAGCTCAAGGAGCCGTCTGACGTCCTCGATGTCGGGAATTCTGGTACAACCATTCGATTAATGATGGGAATATTAGCTGGTTGTGAGTTTCACAGTACACTGATCGGTGATGAGAGTATTGCTAAAAGACCAATGCAGCGAGTAACAGGTCCACTTAAACAACTAGGAGCGAAAATAGATGGCAGAGCAAACGGCGAGTATACGCCGCTTTCTATTCGTGGCGGCCATTTAAAAGGTGTCTCATATGAGTCTCCGGTGGCAAGCGCCCAAATTAAGTCCGCTGTCCTTTTAGCAGGTCTTCAAGCAGAAGGAACAACAACATTAACTGAACCGCATAAATCAAGAGATCATACAGAAAGAATGCTTTCTATGTTTGGTGTGAAACTAGACGAAGATGAACAAAGTGTTTCTATTGAAGGTGGTCAAACATTAAAAGCAACAGATATATTTGTTCCTGGAGACATCTCCTCAGCTGCATTTTTCCTTGTTGCTGGATCTATTGTTCCTAACAGCCGAATTGTCTTAAAAAATGTCGGGCTAAACAAAACAAGAACGGGTATTATTGATGTACTGAAACAAATGGGTGCGAATCTTGAGATCAATGAAGTAGATGCAAAAGGCGGAGAGCCATATGGCGATTTAACGATCTCTACCTCTTCATTAAAAGGCATCGAAATTTCTGGTGATATGATTTCAAGACTTATCGACGAGATTCCAATTATAGCGCTTCTAGCGACACAAGCAGAGGGAACAACGATCATTAAAGATGCTGCTGAGTTAAAAGTAAAAGAGACCAATCGAATTGATACAGTCGTGTCAGAACTTAAAAAACTAGGTGCTGATATTGAAGCAACAGATGATGGTATGAAGATTCATGGTAAAACCACGCTTCAAGGCGGCGCTGTCGTGTCAAGCTACGGAGATCACCGAATCGGTATGATGCTTGGGATTGCCGCATGTATCACAAAGCAAGCTGTTGAGATTGAAGATACAGATGCTGTACGCGTCTCATACCCGAATTTCTTTGAACACATTGAATACTTAACCAAAACAGTCTGAGGATGTCCTCAGGCTTTTTCTTTCCTTTTGCATATTTGTAAGGAATATAGCATAGCTTGTCTCAAGATGAAACCTGGAAAAAAATCATTTTATCTGATCAAAAAATGAATTTCAGGTGTTTTCAGTTTACAAAACTTCCGTTTCGTAAAGGATGAAATGAAAACCAGTCTTTAAAACACAAAAATGGGTTCATTTTAAAAGTGCAACATATTTGCTGGATGAGTACCTGTCGATTATGATATGAAGTAACAATAGTTTAGGTTTTTGGAAAACAGAAAGGAACGGTTTGATTTGAATAGTTCATTACAAGAAGCCATAAAATTAGTTGAGGCGGGTGAGACTGAAAAAGGACTTCAAACACTTGCTCAGGCAGAAAAGCATTTGCATGATGAAGAAAAGGCGCAGGCAGCTCAGTTATATTATGATTGGGGAGATATCGATAAAGCGAGAAATCTCATCAGTGATTTACATGATTTATATCCAGAGGAAACAGGGTTAACATGTTTTTATGCAGAACTGCTGATTGACTCTGATGAAGAAGAAAAGGCGATTTCGGTATTAGAGACGATTCCTGAAGATGATGATGCCTATCCAGAAAGCCTACTGTTAATGGCAGATTTGTATCAAATGCAAGGACTATTTGAAGTCAGTGAACAAAAGCTCTTAAAAGCAAAAGAGCTGCTTCCGAATGAAGCCATTATTGATTTTGCGTTAGGTGAATTGTATTTTTCTCAAGGTCTTTCAAAGAAAGCGGCCGACTATTTCTACAAGGTCGCAGATCAACAACATGAGGTTGGCGGCGTCAATGTTTATCAGAGGCTCGCTGAATCACTCAGCACAGCTGGAGAATTTGAAGATGCGCTTGAATGGTACGAAAAGGCAGTGAGAGGTCAAACAGATCCGAATACACTTTTTGGCTACGGATTTACAGCGATGAGGGCTGGCCGAACGAAAACAGCCATTCAGCAGCTTTCAGAACTAAAAGATATTGATCCATCTTATTCGTCTCTATACATGCCTTTAGCGAAAAGTTATGAGGAAGAAGGACTATATCACGAGGCTTTAGAGGTAGTAAAAGAGGGTATTAAAATTGATGAGTATAACAAAGAATTATATTTATATGGTGCAAAGATTGACTTGAAAAATGGGGATTCAGAAGATGCGAAAAAGCTACTTCAAGAAGCACTTGCTCTTGATCCGGGATATATTGAAGCGATTCAAACATTGCTCGCGATCTATTTAAATGAAGAGCTTTTTGATGAAATTTTGGATGTCATAAAAGAGGTTAAAAGCTTTGGGGAAGATGATCCAAAATGGAATTGGTATGCTGCATCTGCATCTGTTGGACGAGAAGAATACAAAGAAGCAGCTGAGTACTTCAAGCTGGCTCTGCCTGATTTTGATGAAGAACGTGACTTTTTATATGAATACGCATCGTTCCTTTTAGAAGAAGGCAGACAAAAAGAAGCATTGCCGCTATTACGCAAAGTTCTTCAGAAAGATGGCACGAATGAAGAAATCGAAGAAACGATTTTAAGAATTGAAGACGAAATTTCCTTATAGTTTGCAGGAATGAAGAACTGGTTTGTTGAATAATTCATGTATAGCAATTTAATTTACGATAGAGGAGGGAATAACATGCAGACCCCTGTTTCTGTCAATGAAAAGAAGGAATTCATCCGGTGGTTTTTAAACCATTATCAGTTAAAGCGAAGAGAGTGTGTTTGGATATTAAATTATTTAATGAGTCACGACTCTTTGATGGAAAAGGTTCATTTTGTAGAGCAAGCAGAATTTTGCCCAAGGGGAATCATTATGTCAACACACTGTGTGGATGAAGTTCCCTTTAGATTTTATAAAGAGAATATCATGACGACAGATGCTGAAAAGTCATTCCATGATATTCGTTTGAATAAACAGCAAGATTTGTTTATTCAATTGAATTTCCGTTCTGCTTATCGTTCGCCGGAATATGCAGCTGTGCTTGAAACAAATCCTCATATTCCAAAGGATCTTTATGAGAACGAAAAAGATAAGGATCTTGCGGAGAAAGTGCTTGAACACTCGATCGCAACTTTCCAAAAAGAACGACTTATGAAAGAGATAGATGAAGCACTTGACCGTCATGATCAAGAAACATTTAATAAGTTAGCAAGAGAATTAAGCCTATTGTCATAAACTGAACGAATAAGCCTTGCCCTATCCAGGCAGGGCTTATGTCATGAAAGAGGGGAAATTGATGAAGTTTCAAGCGGAGGATGCAGATCGCTTTTTGCAATCTAGAGATTACATTGATACCGCTATCATTCCATTAGTTGGAATAGATGTGAATCAAATCAAACAAACTGTATCTTTAGGGGAGTTTACCATTCTTGTAACAGAGGAACTTGAAAGACAGCTGAAAGGGCGGGTCTTTCTTTTTCCACCACATACATATGTAGAAGCCAATGACCGAAAACTAGAAGACATCTTCACGATGAAGCAGTCGCTAGAAGATCATTTTCAGCATGTTGTGTTGATCTCATCTGATCACCAATGGAAAGAGCATGCGGCGGTTAGTGAATCACTATTTTTGTTAAAGGCGGTTCCGCTCGAGCATTTAAAGGTAGAATTAAAGCAAAAAATTGTTCAAGACAGTGTAGAACAAATTTTGAACTTTTTGTTACAAAAGTGGAACCCTTCATAAAAACCCTTACATTTGCATTGTACATAGCTTTTTAGGCTGTTGACCTTGTGAATAGATTGATATATTATGAGGGTGTCCTAGTTTTATGAAATTTTTTCTAATTCAGTTATAAAGTAGCTGACGACCTAAGGGGGGGAGAAAAAAATGAGCGAGAAGAGACATGGAGTGTCCAGACGTCAATTTTTGAATTACACGTTGACCGGCGTGGGGGGATTTATGGCCGCTGGAATGCTCATGCCTATGGTTCGCTTTGCGCTTGACCCTGTGCTAAAAGGAACAGAGGATCAGGATATGGTTCAAGTTGTCAGTGTAGATGAACTGACGAAGGAACCGAAGCGCTTTGACTTTAAAATTGATCAAGTAGATGCATGGTATGAGTCAAAGGAATCTAGGTCAGCATGGGTGTACAAAGAAGGGGATGAAATTGTCGCTTTATCGCCAATCTGTAAACATTTAGGATGTACAGTGAACTGGAACAGTGATCCGAAAAATCCAAACAAATTTTTCTGCCCATGCCACTATGGGCTGTACGACAAGGATGGTACAAACGTACCCGGAACTCCGCCACTTGCACCGCTTGACCATTATAAGCAGCAAGTGAAGGACGGATACCTCTATCTTGGAAAAGCTGTGCCGAAAGGGGAAGGGTAACGATGCTTAACAAGATTTATGATTGGGTAGATGAGCGGCTAGACATTACACCAATATGGAGAGATATTGCGGATCATGAGGTGCCAGAGCATGTCAATCCAGCACATCATTTCTCCGCTTTTGTGTACTGTTTTGGCGGTTTAACGTTTTTTGTGACAGTCATTCAAGTCCTTTCGGGCATGTTTTTAACGATGTATTACGTGCCGGATATTAAAAACGCCTGGGAATCTGTCTATTATTTACAAAATGAAGTGGCATTTGGTCAGATTGTCAGAGGGATGCACCACTGGGGTGCGAGTTTAGTTATTGTCATGATGTTTTTACATACGCTAAGGGTCTTTTTCCAAGGGGCGTATAAAAAGCCTAGAGAGCTCAACTGGATTGTTGGTGTGCTCATTTTCTTTGTGATGCTTGGACTTGGTTTTACAGGTTATCTCTTGCCATGGGATATGAAGGCGCTATTTGCAACGAAGGTTGGTCTTCAAATTGCAGAAGCGACGCCTTTCATTGGTAAAGAGATCAAAACGCTGCTTGCAGGTCATCCTGACATTGTAGGGGCACAAACGCTGACGAGATTTTTCGCTATCCATGTCTTTTTCTTGCCAGCGGCATTATTTGGGCTGATGGCTGCCCACTTTATTATGATTCGTAAGCAAGGAATTTCTGGACCGCTATAAAAAATTTGCGTTTGATGAATGTTCAATGAGGAGGGGATGACTTTGCATAGGGGAAAAGGGATGAAGTTTGTCGGAGACTCTAGAATTCCGGCAGAAAGAAAACCTAACATACCTAAAGACTATTCCGAATATCCGGGAAAAACAGAAGCCTTTTGGCCGAACTTTCTTTTAAAGGAATGGCTTGTAGGTGCCGTTTTTTTAATTGGATTTCTTGTCCTAACTGTGGTTCATGCACCTCCGCTTGAGCGGATGGCTGATCCAACAGATACCGGCTATATTCCGCTGCCAGACTGGTATTTCTTATTCTTGTACCAGTTATTAAAATATGAATTTGCTGCAGGTGGCTATACGGTAGTTGGTGCGATGATTATGCCTGGGATTGCGTTTGGTGCACTGTTGCTCGCACCATTTCTTGATTCTGGTCCTGAACGCAGACCGTATAGAAGACCGGTTGCAGTGGGGATGATGATCCTTGCAGTCGGCGCAGCAACATATTTAACGTGGGAGTCTGTTGCTACTCATGATTGGGAAGCAGCGGCAAAGCAAGGTGAAATTAAGAAAGAAGCAGAGATTGATACCTCAGCGGAAGAGTATAAAATTTATCAGGAGCAGACATGTATCTCCTGTCACGGGGATAACATGCAGGGCGGAGCAGCCGGGCCGTCACTTGTTGACAATGGTCTTGCACCTGAGGAGATCGCTAAAATCGCTGTTGAAGGTAAAGGCAACATGCCTAAGGGTATCTTTAAAGGCAGCGATGAAGAACTTGAAAAGCTGTCTAAATATTTATCTGAGGTCAAATCTAAATAATTCAGTTGTTTAAATGCAAGTACAAGGATATACTCAAAAGAGAAAAAGCTGGCGCTGTCAGCTTTTTTCTGATTTTAATAGATCGTGAGTGAAGAGACGTATGAGATGGATTCAATATCTGCTAGCCACACGCTATATGCTTGTGCTAGTCTTGATGATCAATTTCCTTGGCACTGTGTACGGCTACTATTGGTATATTCCACAGCTTGTAGAGACGCCGGCTATCTTTTTAGCTTTTGTTCCAGACAGTCCAACGGCAAGCTTTTTCTTTTTATTTGTTCTACTTGCGTTTTTGATGAAACGAAACGCTCCTTATTTTGAAGCACTTGCCCTCGTGACCTTAATTAAGTATGGGTTATGGGCTGTAGGAATGAATATCTTTGTCCTTTTATCTGTGGATGATTTTCCGTGGGAAGGGTACATGCTGATTGGGTCCCACTTTGCGATGGCGGTTCAAGCCGTATTGTTTGCACCGTATTATCGTTTTAAAATGCGTCATTTGGTGGTAGCTGGCATATGGATTTTACATAACGATGTGATTGATTATGTATTTGGTATGATGCCGCGTTATTCTATGCTGTCTGCCTATACAAACGAGATCGGCTACGTCACGTTTTGGTTAAGCATTGCCGTTCTTCTTGTTTCATATTATCTCGTCCTATCGAAAAAATCGGTCAAGCTCGAACTCCCTTAACAATCTTGGTCTAACCTTGTCCTTTTCTTCATACGCTGTATGGAGAAGGGCTAGGAGGGACTTGCATGAAACGAAAGCCAATCGCGATGATTCTATTATTTTTTCTCGTATTACAGCCATCTGTTGCCAAAGGCGAGGAAACAGCCGCTAGTGTGCTGCAAGAATTAACGGAACTATCAGATTCAATCTTTCAATTAACGAGACAAGCCAAATATGATGAGGCGTTACAGGTCGCATTGTATGTTGAAAAGACATTTAAAGCTGAGAATTGGCGCGGAACGCTGACAAATACGCAGATTCGGCAAATTACAGTTGGCTATCAAGATATCATAAAAGGGCTGCCGCAGGAAGAATTGAATGAGCGCGAAAAGCTTCGTTATGCCTCTCAGTTTAGAATGCTGCTCGATGCGATCCAGTCAGACTCTGAGCCTCTTTGGGGTTCGCTGGAAAAGCCCATTATGGGGTCTTTTCCTACGTTGAAAAAAGAAGTGAAGGATCCGGAGTCAACGACGTTTTATGAAACTTGGAATGAGCTGGTTTCTTTATACGATATGATCTATCCGAGTTTAACCATTGATGTTTCGCCTGAAAAGCTGCAAACGATTAAGCAGCATATGGAAGTGATTGAGCAAGGTGAATTTTTAAAAGCATCAAGTGGGACAAAGCTTGAGCGCCTCACGAAGCTTGAAGAAGATTTATCGAGTGTGTTTGCCCACGTTGATCAAGATGAGGCTGACCCATCGCTTTTATGGGTCATTTTAACAACAGGAAGCATCATTTTATTAACGTTAACGTATGTTGGATTTCGGAAATACCGCGCTGAAAAAGAGAAGAAGCAAAAGCGACAAGTTGATTATCCGAAATCATAAAAAAAGAAGCACCATTTTTGGGCTTCTTTTTTTAATGCGGATTGAGCGGCTTTTTGTGTTCATCTAATGTGAAGCCTTCACCAAGCACATCATGCACGTCACTGACGGATACAAACGCATGAGGATCGACTGAGGTCACGACGCTTTTGAGATGGACAAGTTCATTTTTCGGGACGACGCAATAAAGAACGTTGCGCTCCTGTTTTGTATAGGAACCGACCCCTTTTAAAATGGTCACACCCCGCTCCATTTCCTCTGTGATTTTCTTTTGAATGATGTCATCTTTTTCAGATATGATCATGGCGCCTTTGGCTGCGTAAGCGCCTTCTTGCATGAAGTCAATGACCTTCGCAGCAACAAATACTGCGACGAGTGTATACATGGCTTCTTTGTAATTTAAATAAGTAAGAGAAATCGTAATGACGCAAGCGTCGAAGATGAACATTGTTCGTCCCATAGCCACCTGATAATGCTTGTTGATGAGTCTTGCGATGATGTCCACACCGCCTGTAGTACCGCCGAACTTAAAGATGATCCCGAGGCCTGTTCCGATAAACACACCAGCAAAGAGCGCGGCTAGGGCCAAATCGTGCTGGAGAGGCATATGTATTTGAAAGCGCTGGAAAATGGCAAGAAAAACAGAAAGACTGACGGTCCCTACAATTGTATAAGTAAACATGGTTCTGCCGAGCATTTTCCAGCCGATAAAAAAGATCGGAATGTTTAAGACAAGGTTTGAAATGGATGGGTCAATGTGGAATAGAAAATATAAAAGCAGTGTAATACCTGTAAATCCGCCTTCCGCCAAGTTGTTCTGCATATTAAAATGAACAAGACCGAAAGAAAAAATCGCAGATCCTATTAAAATAAAGACGATATTTTTAAGACGAATTTCTTTTAGCAAGAGACCACTCCTTTTTTTGCTTAGACAGCGATAATATTATATGGTATGGGAGAGAAACAAGCAAACTGAGTTTTAAACATTTGTCAAATATTTATGATTTCGCTAACATGTAAGAGATGGATAGGAGGATGAGCTTCATGACGAATGAAAAAACGCTGCGTCACGTGCAGCAAGAAGTAGATGATTACATAGGACAATTTAAAGAAGGCTATTTCAGCCCGCTTGCCATGATGGCCCGTCTGACAGAAGAATTAGGTGAGCTAGCAAGAGAGGTCAACCATTACTATGGAGAAAAGCCGAAAAAAACAACGGAAACAGAAAAAAGCATGGAAGAAGAAATTGGCGATGTGTTGTTTGTGTTAACATGTCTCGCTAATTCACTAGATATATCACTAGAGGAAGCACATGATCGTGTGATGCATAAATTCAATACAAGAGACAAAGACCGCTGGACGAAAAAAGAAGGGAAGTAGAGACGATGACGAACCAAACCATCAAAGTAGTAATCGCTGGAGCAAGAGGAAGAATGGGGATAGAAGCTGTGAAGCTGGCAGAAGAAACGAGCCATTTTGAGCTTGTGGCAGCCCTTGATCACGCGCACGAAGGAAAAAAATTATCTGATGTGATTCATACGACATCTGAGGCGCCGATTTATACAGATATTGATGTGTGTCTTTCAGAGACAGCACCTGATGTATTAATTGATTTGACGACACCAGAAATCGGGAAAGTACATACAAAAAAGGCGCTTGAACATGGCGTGCGTCCAGTCGTCGGAACCACTGGTTTTTCTGAAGCTGACCTGAAAGAGCTACAGCAATTAACAGAAGAAAAGGGCATAGGCTGTATTATTGCGCCAAACTTTGCTGTCGGTGCGGTCTTAATGATGAAGTTTGCCAAAATGGCAGCGAATTACTTTCCTGACGTTGAAATCATTGAGCTTCATCATGATAAAAAACTAGATGCTCCGAGCGGTACTGGGCTTAAAACAGCTGAAATGATTGCAGAAGTCAGAGAAAGCAAAAAGCAAGGACATCCAGAAGAAAAAGAATTAATCGAAGGTGCACGAGGCGCAGATTATGACGGTATCCGTCTGCACAGCGTAAGACTTCCGGGTATGATCGCACATCAAGAAGTACTGTTTGGGATGGACGGACAGACGCTCACCATTCGTCATGATTCTTATAATCGTGCCTCATTTATGTCAGGTGTAAAGCTTTCAGTTGAACAGGTTATGCACATTGATCAGCTCGTCTATGGTTTAGAAAATATCATCGACTAATAAGGAGTGGATTCCTGATGAACATTGCTTTAATCGCTCACGATAAGAAAAAAAGTGACATGATCCAATTTGCCATTGCGTACCGTGATATATTGGCAAATCATACACTTTACGCAACAGGGACAACAGGTTTGAGAGTGAAAGAAGCGACGGGGCTTCCCATTCATCGTTTCCAGTCAGGGCCGCTTGGAGGAGATCAGCAGATTGGTGCTTTAATTGCTGATAATGCAATGGACCTTGTACTCTTTTTTAGAGACCCGCTTACCGCGCAGCCGCATGAACCAGATGTATCTGCACTCATTCGGCTTTGCGATGTGTATACCATTCCACTTGCCACCAATATGGGGACCGCTGAAATTTTAGTCAGGAATTTAAATAAAGGTACGTTTGATTTTCGAGATGTAGCAAAAAACGGAGGAACAAATGAAACGACTTGATATCCTTGCATTCGGAGCCCATAGCGATGATGTAGAGATCGGTATGGGCGGAACGATTGCAAAATACGTAAAAAAAGGGGCGCGTGTCGGAATTTGCGACTTGACCCAGGCTGAATTATCCTCGAATGGAACGGTAGAGAGCCGTAAAGAGGAAGCAAAAACGGCTGCAGCCATTTTAGGCGTGTCAACGAGAATCCAGCTCACGCTGCCAGACAGAGGGCTTTATTTAAATGACGAAGCAATGAAGGACATTGCGGGCGTGATTCGTACATACAAACCGAAACTGATTTTTGCTCCGCATCACCAAGATCGGCATCCAGATCATGGTCATGCGGGCTCACTTGTAGAAGAGGCTGCTTTTTCGGCAGGTATACATAAATTTGAAGATTCATACAAGCAGCCAGCGCATAAAATAAGTCAGATGTATTATTACATGATTAACGGCCATCATCGTCCAGATTTTGTGATTGATATTTCTGAGGAAATGCACCAAAAGATTGATAGCTTACATGCGTATCAAAGCCAATTTGTGAAATCGGCGAATTCGGTTGAGACACCTCTTGTGAACGGCTATATTGATTTTGTGAAAATGAGAGAGTCTATGTATGGAAGGGAAGTCAATAAAGCTTATGCAGAAGGGTTTATCACAAAGAAACCACTTTTGATCGATGACGACTTACTTGGGGGGTAATTATGAAAAAACTGAAGGTCGGAATCACTTGTTATCCAAGTGTCGGCGGCTCGGGCATTATTGCGACGGAACTTGGAAAACGTTTAGCTGAAAAAGGGCACGATGTTCATTTCATTACCTCAAGTATTCCGTTTAGGCTCAATAAAGTGTATCCGAATATTTATTTTCATGAGGTGAATGTCAATCAATACGCTGTTTTTCAATATCCGCCTTATGACCTTGCATTAGCAAGTAAATTGGCAGAAGTCGCAAAACGAGAGAAGCTTGATATTATTCACGCGCATTATGCGGTGCCTCACGCCGTCTGTGCGTACTTAGCGAAGCAAATGACGGGACACACAGTGAAAGTCGTTACCACGCTTCACGGGACGGATATTACGGTTTTAGGCTATGATCCATCTTTAAAGGAAGTGATTCGATTTGCCATCGAATCATCAGACCGGGTAACAGCTGTGTCGCATTCATTAGCTGCACAGACGTATGATCTGATTAAACCGGATAAAAAAATTGATACGATCCATAATTTCGTCGATGAGCGTGTGTATTTGCGTGAAGATCATGAAGTGCTGAAGAAACATTATGGTCTCATGCAGGACGAAAAGGTCATCATCCATGTATCGAACTTCCGAAAGGTAAAGCGGGTGCATGACGTGATTCATGTCTTTAAAAAGATTTCTGATGAGGTGCATGCAAAGCTGCTGCTGATTGGTGATGGTCCTGAAAAGTCGGTCGTATGCGATCTTGTGAAAAAGCTGGAACTAACTGATCGTGTGTTGTTTTTAGGAAAGCAAGAGAAGGTAGAGGAGCTTTATTCAATTAGTGATTTGAAGCTGCTGCTTTCTGAGAAGGAGAGCTTTGGGCTTGTACTTCTTGAAGCAATGGCCTGCGGTGTCCCTTGTATTGCAACAGATGTTGGCGGAATACCAGAGGTCATTGCACATGGAGAGACAGGATTTCTTGTCCCGCTTGGTGATATAGACGGGGCAGCAAAACATGCGGTGTCGTTACTCAAAGACAAAGCGCTTCATGAGCAAGTGTCAGCGGCGGCCCAGTCTAGCGTTCAAGCCCATTTCTCTTCTGAAAAAATAGTGAGTGAATATGAAGAGCTTTACCTAGAATTGATCGAAGGTGATGATGAACATGAATGAACCATTCACACATGCGATCCCTATTTTACATACACTGCACGAACATGGGCATCAGGCTTACTTTGTCGGCGGAGCAGTGAGAGATGTCCTTTTAGGCAGGGAAATCGGAGATATCGATATAGCAACCGATGCAACGCCTGATATGGTCGAGTCTTTGTTTGAAAAAACAGTTGATGTTGGCAAAGAGCATGGCACTGTCATTGTGTTACATGATGGGATCAGTTATGAGGTGACGACGTTTCGAACTGAATCAGAATATGAAGATTTTCGCAGACCGAAAGAAGTGGCGTTTATCACATCCTTGAAGGAAGATCTTTTAAGAAGAGATTTAACGATCAATGCGATGGCCATGGATATAAATGGGGAGATCATTGACCATGTAGGAGGCAAACAGGATATTGAGCGGAAACGAATTCAAACCGTAGGAGATCCTGCGTGCCGCTTTCAGGAAGATGCGCTTCGTATGATGAGAGCGGTCCGTTTTTTAAGCCAGCTTGGCTTTGAGCTCGCTGCAGAAACGGCTGAAGCAATGGAAAAAGATAAGCACCTCCTTGCCAACATATCCGTTGAACGTAAAAAGATTGAAATGGAAAAGCTTTTAAAAGGCCGTTATTGTGAGCGGGCGATCAAAGTGCTCATTTCTACCAAATTGTATGAAGAATTGCCGGGTCTCAAAAAGGATTGTCTGCAAGAATCCTATCAGTCATTTCCGTATTATTTACTGGATGGACTGGAAGAAGTATGGGGGGCTGTCATCCATTTGCTTGGCTTAGATGAAGCGGAGGCTGTGCTCTTCTTAAAAGAATGGAAGCTGTCAACAAAGCTTTTGAAAGACGCTGTGGCTATTAGTCAATACGTCGATTGTGACTGGGATGCAGAGAAGATGTTTGAGGCTGGTGAACACGTACTCTTATCTAGCTTGAAGATCTCACAGCTAATACATGAGCGTCGCATTTTCTTTGACGAGCTGGAGGCAGCGAAGCGTTCTTATGATGCACTGCCGATTAAAACGCTTCAAGACCTCGCTGTTTCAGGAAAAGATTTAATGGCCTTTCGGCAAAAGACATCAGGAAAATGGATCGCAGAAGAGCTTGATTTGGTGAAAAAAGCCGTTCTGCAAAATCATTTAGAAAACCGAAAAGAAGCCATAGAGGAGTGGCTTACAGCATGCGATCAGCAATTAGAAAACGATTAATTGAACTATTTACAGCATCTAGCCAGGATTTTGTCTCGAGTCAGCAAATTTGTGATGAGCTTGGCTGTTCTCGAACGGCTGTCTGGAAGCATATAGAGGACCTCAGAAAAGAGGGGTATGAGGTAGAAGCCGTCAGAAGAAAGGGATATCGTCTGCTACGTAAACCGGACAAAATCAGTGAGGACGAAATTCTGTTTGGTCTAGAAACAGAGAGCTTTGGCAGGCACATTTATTTTCAGAAAGAAGTCGCCTCCACCCAGCTGATTGCCCATGATCTTGTAAATGAAGGTGCGCCCCACGGCACGCTCGTGGTCAGTGATCATCAGACAAACGGGAAAGGCCGCCTTCAAAGAACGTGGCATTCACCAAATGGGACAGGCATTTCGATGAGTCTCATTCTACGCCCTGAAATTCCGCTGCACAAAGCGCCGCAGATGACGCTTTTGGCATCTGTAGCCATCGCAGAAGCCATTGCAGAGCAAACAGGACTCAGTCCCTCTATTAAATGGCCAAATGATATTTTGTTAAATGGGAAAAAAGTTGTTGGCATTTTGACTGAATTAAAAGCAGAGGCGGACCAGGTTCATGCGGTGATTATTGGACCGGGCATAAATGTGAACCAAACGGCAGATGACTTTCCGGATGAACTAAAGGATGTCGCCACGAGCCTGCGAATGGAACTGAATGAAAAAGTGGACCGTGCTGCGCTCATCCAACAGATCATGTCCACATTTGAAAAAAGGTATGCTGATTATATGAAGCATGGATTTGCGCCCATTAAACAATTATGGGAATCGTTTGCGATGACGATTGGTCAGCATATTGTAGCCCGCACCGTCAATGGGCAATACACTGGAAAAGCGCTCGGAATTAATGAAGAAGGTGTTTTATTGCTTGAAACGGAGGAAGGGATCCAAAAAATCTACTCCGCAGACATCGAGATCAAGTCAACTTAAGTGGAACACCCGGCACATTTTTGATATACTTCGTGTGGACAGTATCTGAAAAAGAGCTGTACCTGTTAGAAACAAAAATTTGATAAATTTCTGCCTTGATCCTAAGGGACTTGGACAGAGGGATGATTCGCCGCGCATGAGAGTTCAAAACATGTGATGTGAGGCAAGCCATTTCCTCTCCAGAATGAGGAGGAACAAATGAAGACAAAGCTAGATTTTTTCAAAATGAAAGAACAAAATGAACCGATTGTAATGCTGACAGCATACGACTATCCATCTGCAAAGCAAGCAGAAAAAGCGGAAGTCGACATGATCTTAGTCGGTGATTCACTTGGGATGGTTGTACTTGGACTCGATTCGACAGTACAAGTCACGATCGATGACATGATTCATCACACAAAAGCAGTGAAAAGAGGCGCAAAAGACACATTTATTGTGACGGATATGCCATTTATGTCTTACCATTATTCATTAGCAGAAACATTGAAAAACGCAGCACGCATCATGCAAGAAAGCGGTACGGATGCCTTAAAGCTAGAAGGCGGAGAAGGAGTTTTTGAATCCATTCAAGCTCTCACAAGAGGCGGGATTCCTGTCGTCAGTCATTTAGGCCTCACACCTCAGTCTGTTGGAGTACTTGGCGGGTATAAAGTGCAAGGAAAAGACCACGAAAGTGCGCAGAAATTGATTGAAGACAGCTTGAAATGTGAGGAAGCTGGTGCGATTGCACTTGTGCTTGAATGCGTACCTGGTGAACTGACAAAACGAATTACCGACATGCTGAAAATTCCTGTGATCGGGATTGGTGCAGGGGCTGAGGCAGACGGACAAGTTCTCGTTTACCATGATGTGGTAGGATACGGGGTGTCTAGAACACCTAAGTTTGTGAAACAATACGCGCAAATTGATACTGTATTAGAAGAAGCGCTTATTCAATATACGAAAGAAGTAAAAGCACACACATTTCCAGAAGACAAGCATACATTTCATATCAAAGAAGAAGTCCTTGATGGTTTATATGGGGGTATCAAAAAATGAACGCTGTCACCCATATTCACGAGTTGAAGGAATTGATCAAGCTGCATCAAGAAAAACAGCATTCCATCGGCTTTGTCCCAACGATGGGCTTTCTTCATGAAGGACATCTGACGCTTGCGAAAGAAGCAAGGGATCAAAATGACATTGTGGTAATGAGCATCTTTGTCAATCCTTTGCAGTTTGGACCGAACGAAGACTTTGAATCCTATCCAAGGGATATGGAAAGAGATCAGCGCCTTGCAGAAGAAGCAGGGGTAGATATTTTATTTACACCTGATGTGAAAGAAATGTATCCAAATGAACCATCGATCACGATGACGGTTCAAAAGCGGACTGATGTCTTATGTGGAAAAAAACGCCCAGGACATTTCGACGGTGTTGTGACTGTGCTTACAAAGCTATTTCATCTTGTAGCACCAACAAATGTATACTTTGGTCTAAAGGATGCACAGCAAGTCGCTGTGATCGATGCGATGATCAAGGATTTCTTCTTTGATCTTCATCTTGTCTCAGTGCCGACAGTTAGGGAAGAAGACGGTTTAGCGAAAAGTTCAAGAAATGTGTACTTGTCTGATAAAGAAAGACAAGATGCTCCTGCTTTGTACCGCGCATTAAAAAAAGGACAGTCAGCGGTTGAAAAAGGTGAACGTGACATCAGTCGCATTTATCAGTTGATAGAAGAAGAAATTCTTCAAACGAGCGGGGAAATTGATTATATTGAGATTTACTCCTATCCAGAGCTTGAGCCGCTTCAGCAGTTAGCAGGTCAGGTCATCATTGCGATTGCGGTGAAATTCTCACGGGCAAGACTGATTGATAATGTGATATTCCATGTTCCTGAAAGCGGTGAAAAGCATGTATAGAACCTTTATGACTTCTAAACTTCATAAAGCGACAGTAACAGAAGCAAACTTACATTATGTAGGAAGCATCACCATTGACGAAGATTTACTTGATGCGGCAGGTATGATGGCAAATGAGAAAGTACAGATTGTCAATAATCATAATGGCGCGAGGCTTGAAACATATATTATTCCCGGTGAAAGAAAGAGCGGTGTCATTTGTCTAAATGGCGCAGCAGCAAGATTGGTTCAGCCGGGGGATGAAGTGATTATTATCGCTTATGGGATGCTTTCAGAAGAAGAAGCAAAGACACATACACCAAAAGTGGTCGTGTTAAATAAAGAAAATCAAATTGAACAAATGATTGGGCAAGAGCCTGCGAGAACGATTTTATAACGCATGCTGCAATGAAACAGAACAGTTTAAGAAAAGGAGCTGTTCTGTTTCAGCTATTTTTGCCCAGAGCGTGTTTCACTTCGAGTGGAACGAGGAATTGAGGTGTCCATTTTATGGCCGATCAAAGGTTTGTTGTCGTTGATATTGAAACCACCGGAAATTCACCTAAAAAGGGTGATAAAATCATTCAAATTGCTGCGGTGGTCATTGAAAATGGACAAATTGTCGAACGGTATTCAAAATATGTGAACCCGGGAAAAGCAATCCCTGGATTTATTGAACAGCTGACAGGCATTCAGCAGCATATGGTAGACGATGCAGTGTTTTTTGAGGACATTGCCCAAGAGGTGTATGACCTCATTCAAGGCGCTTATTTTGTTGCGCACAATGTTCATTTTGACTTGAATTTTTTAAATGATGAACTAAAAGCATGCGGGAAAAATGAGCTGGATGTGCTAGCGATTGATACAGTTGAAATTTCTAGAATTCTTTATCCAGAGCTTGAAGGCTATAAGCTCACTGAATTAAGCGAAGAGCTCATGCTTCCACATGACCACCCGCACAGGGCGGATAGTGATGCGGAAGTTACTGCCATGTTATTTTTAACCTTACTACATCAATTAACACATACACCGCCAAATGTGCTAAAGCAGCTGCGCAGATTATCCTCTTATCTCTTAAGTGATATAGGACTTTTAATCCAGCAGCTTGAAACAAGTGATGCTAGACGCGAAGATTCTTTGGTAGAAGTCGGCTCTTTTGCTGTAAAAGATGTCACCAATTCTGAAAAGGATACGACAGATTCAGTAGGAGAAGACGATGAACAACTGTTTGAGGAGATCAAAAAGAAGCTTCCCCAAACAGTAGAAGGCTATGAAGTAAGAGAAGGCCAGCTCAAGATGATGAATAAAGTGAGAGATGTGTTTCATGAAAGAGCTTATGCTTTAATTGAAGCGGCACCAGGTATTGGAAAAACGCTCGCATACCTCATACCCGCTGCATTAGAAGCAAAGAAATCAGGAAAACCTGTCATTATTAGTACATATTCCATTCTTTTGCAGCAGCAAATGCTTCAGCGTGATGTGCCGATTTTAAATCAATTGCTTCCATTTGATCCAGCAGCCTGTGTATTCAAAGGTCGGGCGCATTATATTTGTTTAGATAAGTTTGAGCATGTGCTACATGAGGAAGATGATAACTATGATGTGGTCTTAACGAAGGCGCAAATATTAATGTGGCTCCTTGTGACAGAAACGGGTGATTTATCTGAACTAAATTTACCGTCGGGAGCTGCCAATATAAAAGACCGAATTTCGTGTGTGCACATGCCGTTTACATCGAAAAAGCGCCGCTTTAAAGAATACTGCTTTTATGAGCGTGCGAAAAGAAGGGCCAAAACAGCCGATTTAATTTTAACGAATCATCGCCTGCTCTTATCACAAACGGAAGCATCATCTATCTTTCAGCATGCTGACGTATATGTGATTGACGAGGCTCACCAATTTGAGAAAACAGCCAATGAAACGCTAGGGGATAGTGCGTCGTATATTCAGCTTCATGCGAAATTAACGCAGCTTGGCTCCATGCAGGGCGGTCTGTTAAAGAAGCTCAAAAAGAGATTTCACGGTGCCGGCTTACAGACGGACACCTTTATCGAAATGGATGAGTATCTCAATCAGCTTCAACTGGAAAGTGACGCCTTCTTTAGTACCGTTCATTCTTTTGTCAAAAGGACAAAACCAAAAGCAGACATCAATCGTCTCATTCATAGAGTCCGTCATCAGTCGAAGCATGCGCAGTGGAAACGGATTAAAGAGACGGCAAGTAAGCTTTGTTCCTTGTTAATTGCTTGTGAAAAGCTGTATGAACAGCAAAAAAACGAGCTTCTTCAAAAAAGTGATCAGCTGACAGAGCACTTTGCGTTTGAAGCAGAGGAATACGATCAAGTGATGTCGTTTATGCATACATTTTGCAGTACGCTGTACCGATTCATTTTTGAACCGAAAAACGATGAAACGGTTTGGATTGAGATCGATGCAAAGGGTGCCAAAAATGCTGTCTTTATGCATGCACAGCCGCTAGATACTGGAGAGCTTTTAGCGGATCGATTTTTTATGAACAAAAAAAGTGTTGTCCTCACATCAGGGACACTCACAATCAATGGTCGCTTTGATTATTGCTTAGAACGATTTGGTCTGCAGGATTTTTATCCGCATCTTGTACAGATTGAGTCACCGTTTGAACTTGAAAAACAGCTCAAGGTAATCGTACCAGCTGATATGCCGCCGATTACGAATCGTGATGAGCGCGACTATGTAAAGCAATCAGTACGGTACATTAAGATGATGGAAAAGCAACAACAAGCGAAGATATTGGTGTTATTTAATTCACATGAGATGTTAAAAGCAGTATATGATGAACTGAAAACAGAAGGGATGCAAGCCGCCCTTTTTGCTCAAGGTCTGACGGGCGGTAGCCCTGTTAAATTAACGAAGATGTTCAAATTAGCAAAACATGCGATTTTACTTGGTACGGGTAGTTTTTGGGAAGGTGTCGATTTTCCTGGATCAGAGCTGACAACAGTCATTATGGCACGTCTCCCGTTTCGGCCGCCTGATTCACCGCTCATTGAAGCAAAATGTGATGCCGCTAAAAAACAGGGAAAGAACCCGTTTAAAGCCGTTGCTCTCCCAGAAGCTGTGTTAACCTTTAAACAAGGTGCAGGACGCTTGCTGCGCTCTGAAAAAGACATAGGGACATTGCTCATTTTAGACCGCCGAGTGAAAACCGCGTCATATGGAAAGCTATTTTTAGAATCACTCCCTCATGCGCCGGTCCACGAGATGTCAAAAGAATCACTTGAGGCGTATATAGAGAAACTCAACAACGAAAAGCCGCTGTCATAAGCGGCCTTTAGCTGGTGTGGGTTTGGAGTTAATTTATCGTAACGGCTTTTTGTGTTCCGTTGTAAAAATAGTATCGGTTCCCGCGCCGAAAAGTATGACTAACAATATTTACGTACCGAGGAGGAATTAGAAGTGGAAAGTAAAATAGAGGTACTTTCAACTGTTCACATTAAGCATTCAGAGGACCTGTATAAAATTGTTGACTTATTGAACAGAACGCTAAAAAGAGAAGATCTCATGTTTGGATTGGCATTAGATCAAGAAGATCAAAATCAAGCGATATTTACAATATATCGCACATAGGGGAAGCTTGACATGAAAAAAATAGTTTGGATCATTTCATCCGTTGTGGCTCTCGTTTTGCTCATTGGCATCATCAGCTTTACGTGGATTTATCAGATTGCCATGGGGCAAAAAGAACAAGGTCATGAGGCGGCGATTGAACGAGCAAAAAAACAAGCAAACATCGTACAAGTGGAGCAAGTAGAAACCTTTGTCGGAAAAGAAAAACAATTTATTGTTGAAGGGAAAAACAAACAAGACGAAACAACCTATGTTTGGGTACCTGCCAGCAAAAAAGAAAAAGTGATTGCAAAAAAAGCAAAAGAAGGCATTACCTCAAATCAAGCAGTACAAGCCGTTCAAAAGGAGAACACGGTCTCTAAGCTAAAGGACGTTCAATTAGCAAGAGAAGGTGACGTACTCCTTTGGGAAGTGACGTACTTAAATGAAAACAATCAATACAGCTTTAGCTATGTCGACTTCTCGACAGGACACGTGGAAAAAAATGTAACACCATAGTTTCTCCTGTCTTGCGTTGACCATGCTGATTTAGAACGGTTATAATAAAATGTATGAAAAAAGAATCACACCTATCGAAAAGGTGAGCTTCTTTCTGGCTTTGGAGGGAATTATGTTGAAAACAACGATTAATCAAGTGTTCAAACATGTCGATGAAGATGTAACCATCGGCGCATGGATTGCCAATAAACGTTCAAGCGGTAAAATTGCATTCTTGCAGCTGCGTGACGGGACAGGCTTTATTCAAGGAGTCGTAGTAAAAGCAGAAGTGGAAGAGGAAGTCTTTAAGCTTGCGAAATCGGTCACTCAAGAAACATCTGTCTATGTGACAGGACAAGTAACAAAAGACGAGCGTTCACCTCTTGGTTTTGAATTGCAAGTGAAATCCATTGAAGTGATTCACGAAGCAACTGACTACCCAATTACACCAAAAGAGCATGGAACAGAATTCTTAATGGATCACCGTCATTTATGGCTTCGTTCTAAAAAGCAGCATGCCATTATGAAAATTCGTAACGAAATCATTCGTGCTACATATGAGTTCTTCCATCAAGAAGGCTTCGTGAAAGTAGATCCGCCAATTTTAACTGGAAGTGCACCTGAGGGCACAACGGAGCTGTTTGCGACGAAATATTTTGATGAAGATGCGTACCTTTCTCAAAGTGGACAGCTTTACATGGAAGCTGTGGCAATGGCACTCGGAAAAGTATTCTCATTCGGTCCAACATTTAGAGCTGAAAAATCTAAAACTAAACGTCATTTAATTGAGTTTTGGATGATCGAGCCTGAGATGGCTTTTGTCGAATTTAATGAAAACCTTGAGTACCAAGAAAATTATGTGACTCATGTGGTTCAAAGTGTACTTGAAAACTGTAAAGTGGAACTGCATACACTTGGCCGTGATACAGCAAAATTAGAAAATATCAAAGCACCATTCCCGCGCATCACTTACGATGAAGCAATTAAATTCTTGCAAGAAAAAGGCTTTGACGATATTGAATGGGGAGATGACTTCGGCGCGCCTCACGAAACAGCGATCGCTGAAAGCTACGATAAACCGGTGTTTATCACTCATTATCCAACATCATTAAAACCATTTTACATGCAGCCTGCACCAGATCGTGATGATGTCGTTCTTTGTGCAGACTTGATTGCACCAGAAGGCTACGGAGAGATCATTGGCGGTTCTGAACGTGTCCATGATCTAGAGCTGCTTGAAGCAAGATTGAAAGAACATGGGCTAGATCAAGAAACATACAAATGGTACACAGAATTAAGACAATATGGTTCTGTACCGCATTCAGGTTTTGGTCTTGGACTTGAACGTACAGTTGCTTGGATTAGTGGAGCGCCGCATGTGCGTGAAACCATTCCTTTCCCAAGATTATTAAACCGTTTATATCCTTAAGACGTGAAAGCCTCCAACATATGGAGGCTTTTTCAAACGTTTTTTGAAGGGGCACGTGAAATAAAACGTGATATACTTAAAGTGAAGAGGTGTATCCGATGAATAGGCAGCAATTTATTAATATGCAGCAAATGGGTTTGACCAGTTTGCCTAATTTGCTGATTGCTCATTATGAGCAGTTAGGACTGAATGAATCACAAATGATGGTGATGCTTAAGATTAAAATGAATGAAGAACAAGGTGTGTTCTTTCAAACATTTGAAGAGCTATCCCATGGCATGACCATTTCAGCTGAAGAGTGTGCGTATATGGTTCAGCATTTAATTCAAAAAGGATTTATTTCGATTCAGCCGTTTGAAGATGGGTCTGGTATTCAGCATGACCGTTACTCAGTTGAGCCTTTATGGGGCGTGCTGTATGACTTTTTAGAGGCAAAACAAGCGAAGGAAGGTCAAAAACTTCACGTACAGGCTGAAAAGTCTTTATATGCTTTATTTGAAGATGAATTTGGCAGACCGCTCTCTCCTCTTGAAGGAGAAACACTCTCGATCTGGATGGATCAAGATCATCATGATGCTGAAATGATTCGCCTAGCATTAAGAGAAGCGGTTTTATCAGGAAAATTAAATTTCCGTTATATCGACCGAATTCTGTTTGAGTGGAAAAAGAAAGGGCTGAAAACAGCGGAAGAAGCAAAAGAGCATAGTCAGCATTTCCGTTCTCAGCAAAAAACGCCACCTTCAAAAGAAGAGACGTCAACATATAAGCGACAAGTTCCTTTTTATAATTGGCTGGAACAATAACCAATAAAGGAGAAGTCATGTTATCAAAAAAACAAATCAATGAATGTTTAGATATTATAGGAGATATGTTTCCAGAGGCTGAGTGTGAACTTGTTCATTCGAATCCATTTGAACTTGTGATCGCTGTAGCACTCTCTGCGCAGTGTACAGACGTGCTTGTCAACAAAGTGACCAAAACGTTATTTCAAAAATATCAAACACCAGAAGACTATTTAAGTGTACCGCTTGAAGAATTGCAGCAAGATATTCGTTCGATTGGCCTTTATCGAAATAAAGCCAAAAACATTCAAAAGTTGAGCAAAATGCTGATTGAAGAATATGGCGGCGAAGTACCAAAGGATCGGGACGAGCTTGTGAAGCTTCCTGGGGTGGGCCGGAAAACAGCAAATGTCGTCGTTTCAGTCGCTTTTGGGGTGCCGGCAATTGCAGTGGATACACATGTAGAACGTGTCAGCAAGAGACTGGGAATCTGCCGCTGGAAGGATTCTGTTCTCGAAGTAGAACAAACCTTAATGAAAAAAGTGCCAGAAGAAGATTGGTCTGTGACGCATCACCGCCTGATCTTTTTTGGTAGATATCACTGCAAGGCGCAACGTCCGCAGTGCGAGTCTTGTCCGCTTCTTGATATGTGTAGAGAAGGGCAGAAGAGGCTGAAAAAAGGATTGGTGAAGCTGGCATGAGCGGAGCAGTTGTTTTTTCCTCATATGTCGAAAAACTAAAAGGGAAAAAGGTAGAGATGAAAGGCGATCGAGTAGACATACTTAGAGATCATCCACTCGCATATGATCTATCATCAGAACCTTTAACAGATGAACTTCCATGGCAGAAAACAGAAGAATTTGTTCCTGTGATGTTCGAACTGTGGAATGAATTAAAAGAAAAAATGCTTCCTCGTTTTCAAACAAGAAAGTCCCGGTGTGAAGAAGATGATATGCTGCAAGGGATTGTCAGTATGATTGCGATGTTTTACTGGATCAAAGGGGAGAGACTGCAAACGCTTGATTGGGAACATATTAAGAAAGAGATATTTCCTGTTGCTCCTATTAATTGGACAGAACGTTTAGAGTTCATTTTGCTAAAACCGACTCAATATCACTGCTTCATTCAACTGGACGAGCTATACACAGAACTAAAAAAGCAGTATGAAAAATATGAAGCACTTAAAAAGATTAGACAAAACCGTTAAAAAAAAGCACTTGCCATATAGGCAAGTGCTTTTTCATTATTCATTTTCTTTTCGATTAGGAGAAGTTGATTGCGAACTTGAGTTTTGAGAGTTCGTTTTCGCATCATCTTTCTTTTTATCTTTATTGTCAGTTTGTGAGTTGCCGTTCCCATTTGTACTGTCTGAGCCATCATCGGCAGAACCATTATTTCCGTTTTCCGTATTTCCGCCTTGATCCTGATCCTTATCCTGATCCTTATCTTTGTCTGGATCTTTTTTATCATCTGGCTTTTGCTCATCAGTGCCTGGGGGTTGATTTTTGTTATCGTCAGTCTGGTCTGTCTGCTCGTCATCAGGCTGCTGCGGTTCTTCTTCTTCTTTGTTCTCATCATCTGCTTTTTCTTCCTCATCTTCATCATCCTTGATGGTGAGGAAGGTAGAAGCTGCTTTACTTGTGACATCCTCTACAGTGGCTGTCACTTGGAATTTATAAGTAGAGCCAGGTTTTACACCAGAGATGACGGCTTCTTTAGCAGAACTGTTTTGAATCTCTTTATAGCCGCCGTTATCAACCGCTTGTTTTACATTAAATGTAGCATCTGCGTCGTCATCATAGCCCCAAGTCAGTGTGATGGATTTTTTCTCTTCATCATACACCGCTTTTAAGTCAGAAGGCTTATCGGCTTCTTTTTTCTCATATGTGTCAGACACTTTTGTCGGAACCGTACCTTTGACAAAGTATTCTGTTGTCTTCTTCTCACTAGGTGTATTTGGTCCGGCTAATTTAGCTGGATCTGATCCTTTTTCAACCGTAGCTTCAACGACACTGTCTGGTTTTTCAAATGAGCCGCTTCCATCATCAATTTGAGAAATTAATCGCTGGAAGACAAGTTTGGCAACACGCTGTTCATAATCTGTGAGCCACATTTTGCCGTCCGCATCTTTGGAGTTACCGATCCCAGTCCAAACGGCTGCTGTATATTGCGGCGTATAACCAACAAACCACGAATCTTTCGCACCGCCAGAAGGAATATTGTATTTATTGATATCATCTTGTGTAAAGTTCGTTGTACCTGTTTTACCAGCTACTTGAACGTTCGGTACTTGTGCAAGTGTACCAGTTCCAGATTGGACAGCAGTTTTCAGCATATCTGTAACCATAAAGGCTGTGTAATCACTCATAGCCGCTTTGGAATCTGGCGTAAGGTCCAGCTTTGTACCGTCATTAAATTCAACAGACTTGACAGCATGCGGTTCGTTATAATATCCATTATTACCGAATGCACTAAAGGCCCCAGCCATTTTTAGAGAGGACACGCCATCGTCAAATCCACCGATTGAGTAAGACTCAGGAATGTCAGACGGTAAGTCCATACCTAAATTATTGGCGAATTGAACGGCATTGTCTGTCCCAGCTTCTTGGAAAGCTTTTAGGGCAGGGATGTTTCGTGATTGTGCCAAAGCACTTCTTATCGACATTTTCCCTAAATGTCTTCTGTCAAAGTTATTAATTGGTGTACCGTTTGAGTACGTATACGGTGCATCATCAATTTGCTGATACGTTGACCATTTTTTGTTTTCAATGACTGGACCGTAATCTAAAATTGGTTTGATTGTTGAACCTGGCTGGCGTTTTGCATCAGTCGCATAGTTAAAGCCGCCGGCTGGTACATCACGTCCACCGCCAATAGCTCTGATCTCACCATTTTTCGTATCAAGCAAGGTAACACCTGCCTGCATACCTTTCGTAAATCCAACTGAATCCCCATTGATAATATCATCTAGGTGATCCTGTGCTTTTCGATCGAGTGAAGTATAGATTTTTAATCCATCTGTAGATACATCTACTTTGGCTTTTTTCTGTACTTCTTCCATGACTTCTTCAATGTAAGCAGAATACTTACTTGAGTTTTGCTTCTTATATTTATCAGCAGGGATGACAGTTTTGCTGACAGGGGTTGCTTTTGCAACATCATAGTCTTTCTCTGAAATATAGCCTTGTTTTTTCATGAGCCCTAACACGATATTGCGGCGTTTTTCCGCTGCCTCAGGATTTTTCACTGGGTTATAAGCAGAAGGACTCTGCGGCATACCTGCAAGTGTGGCAGCCTGTGCAACCGTTAGTTTATTTAAATCTGTCACGCCGAAAAATTGTTCAGCCGCTTTCCCAACACCGTAAGCATAAGGTGAGAAGAAAATGCGGTTTAAATACATTTCTAAAATTTCATCTTTAGAGTACTTTTGCTCAAGTTGAATCGAGAGCCATACTTCCTGTACTTTACGTTTTAACGTTTTTTGATTGTTAAGTAGAGTGTTTTTCACAACTTGCTGTGTAATTGTACTTCCACCTTCAGCTCCAAAACCGTCCTCGACGTTTGCGACAAGGGCACCGCCAATACGGATTGGGTCAATCCCGTGGTGTTTATAAAAACGTGCATCTTCCGTTGCGATAAATGCTTCTTTTACCACATCGGGTATATCTTTAATCGAGACATACGTTCTTTTTTCCGCACCGACTTCTGCAAACACTTTCTTGTCTATGTCATAAAGCTTTGAAGAATACGGTGTTTTGAGCTTACTATCATCAATTGAAGGAGCGCTCGATGCAAAAACGGCAAAAGTTGTGATTCCGGCTACTACACAAAGAAGACCGATCACGAGTAAAGATAAAAATATTTTTTTAAATAGGCCTGTTTTCTTTTTGCCTTTTTTGTTCTTTTGCTTCTTATTGTTTTCTTGACTTGCTTTACGTCGCTGTTCACGACTTGTAAATTGATCAGACATCACATCTCAACCTTTCGTGTTAAACCTTTTTCGAACGTCATTGCTACTCACTTTCATCCGAAAAATGAAGTGTCTCCACTACTTTAATATAATCAATTCTTGGCGAATATCCAAGTGTCATTAAGTGGCCGGCTTCCATTAATTCGTCTTTACTAATGGATTTCCGGCCGTTTAGCTTCTGCCGCTCCCAGAAGAAAAAGAGATCTGAAGCGGGCAAATAATAAACGGAGCCAAATGCGGATATAATAACGAAACAAATACCGCCTTGCTTTTCAACCTGTTTCATATGCTCAATTTGATGGTCGTGAAAATTTTTGAGCGGAAACGAGGTAGTGCTTTTGGTTTCCTTTGCTTCAAAATCGATATAGCGCCCTTTGTACACTCCATTATAGTCTGTTGTGGATGATTGTTTAAAATAGGCTTCTTTGATCACAGCAGCGCTTCTTTTTGGATAATCCACATTCACAATTTGAACGGGGGTAGGCTTTTTATGAATGACTGCGATCCCGTTGACCAAATAGTACTGGTTGGTTTCATTTAAGTCAGCCTCAAGCGTCATCCCGCGGTTACTATAAGAGGATTCGCCGCTGATTCTTTTTTTTGTCCCAATTGGTTGAATGGGCTGATACGATTTTCCGTTTGGATACCGAATCATCAAGTTTCAGCCTCCTTTTAATGCATTTTGTATTGGAGAGATACCTATGTTGTCACAAGAAGAGCACATCATCACTCAGCATATATTGCGTGAAACGAAAGTGAAAAATAAAGACAACCTGACGAGGACAAATGCTTATAAGCGCTTTTATGACCGTCATCCAGAGATGAAATGGTCGCTGCTTGCTTCCTTTGTCTCGAGAAATGCTGGATGGTCTATGACGGATTTAAAGGGCGAGCTCTTCCATCCAGGTTTAACAGATCAGCAGGGGAACCTTTTTTTCACAGCATATGAAAGAGCGAATTGGCTGATATTTTCGGATGCTTACCCTCAGCTTCTTTTGTATGAATGGTCTAAGCGGTGCGGCAAACCCTTGTTCCATCTGCTTCCGTATTTTTCTGTATCTCGTTTTATGAGCACTGAGTGGGAACGTTTTTGGCTAAAGCGTGACAGAGAGCGCCTGCTTTATGCACTCATCATAAATGAACAATATACTATACAATCTCCTATTATACAAAATCCTCTTCTGAAAAAGAATGTTTTTCACTCGATTCAATATCTGTTTAGCGAGTGGGGACATTTTCAAACCGTTGTTTTTCCAACGGTGGACGGGCATTTGTACGGGTTAACCATACGGAAGTTTTCCCACGTAAAGGAGCGTATTTCATTAGGGAAAAAACTAGCGAAACTATTATTTCGGGCCGATTTATTTTCGGATTTTTATCATTTTTTGCATACTGTTCCGCATACCGGATCACGGTTTGATTTTGAGCCGTTTTTAGGGATCGCTAGAAGGTCAACACCTTTTCTTCGAACTGTTTATCCAGTGATGACACATTCATTAGACGATCAAAGAGAAGATTGGTTTCAAAACAAATTGAGCCCATCTTTGTTTGATGCAGAGACGTTGCCAAAACAAATTGAGCTGACCAACTGGTATTTTCATAAAAAAAGACAGCTTCGTTTTCTTTTCTCATTAGAGCACTATTTTTTGCATAAATAAAAAGCAGGGGGTACCTGCTTTTTTTACGTGGATGGTCGATTAGGACCGCCGAGCTTTTTATCAAGCTGATCTGTACTGTTTTCTTTCCCTTTTGGCTTTTGCTCTTTTGGTGCTGGCTGCTTTTTCATGAAATCTACCTCCTTTGTCCTTAGAATTTACACAATCGGACGCAATCATACAAAGAAGGACAAGCAGATGTCGAAAAGGAAGAAATAGCGCTCATCTACACTTAGATTGGCGATTTGCTTCTAGTTTTGTCATGTGTGAAGGAGGGTGTGAAAGAAAAGAGAATGTAACGAGAGACGATAAAGGAGGAATCTGATGATGAGCGAATTTGTATCAAAAGAATCCATTTTGCAGTTATTAGAGGAAATCGAGCGAAAAATTGATGCGGTGGAAGAAGAGCTGTCTCTTGCTGTGAACGAAACAACACGTGCAGCCATAGAGGAGCAAGAACAAATGATAGACCGGCTTGAATCAGAAGTAAAGGACTGTGAAGTGAAGATTCACGCAGCTGAGTATCAACTGGCGGCAAGACCGGCATACCACGCAGGGTAGCTTTCTATTTGAGCAATAAGTAAACGTTTGATAGGATGGTTCATAGAGGTGAACACTTTGGATAATCAAACATTACTTGAACATACACAAGAGCTGAGAATATGGATCGAAGAGGCGTATGAGCAGTACCAAAAGGGAAAGGCTGAAGAGGAATACCCCGTATATGATTTTCACACAGAAATTCAGCCGGCCGTTGAGACATTTGATCAGAAAATGGAAGAGTGGCTCACTGCTGCGATCTCGTTTATTCATCTGGCGAAACCTAGATATTTACACGAAGAACAGCTTGAAGCCGTCAAAGAAAATGGGAAAGAGGTTGTCCTGCAATCTTATTTTGGCAAACAGCATGCACCCCGTGTGAAAAATTTAGTTGAGTCAGTAATTTACACCCTGAACCTTTTAATAGAAGAAATCAACAAGCGCAGCTGAAGACATCGCTGCGTTTTTCTTATGGCTGCTTTAGGCACATCTTCTGCTTTTCATCATAATATATGAGTGACAAGACTATGTGTTGAGAGCGAGAGGAGCGAGATATATGATCCCTTATTCAAACCAACAGCCGTATGAATTCAATCCATTCAATCAAGGGCCATTTCCGTATCCAGAAATGCAGCAGCAGCCTCCGCAACCTCCAGAATATTTCATGCCGCCACATCAAGGTGGCATGAGCCAGGCATCACCTGCTGTCTATCAGCCGCCTTATGGATACCAAGAAAATGTGCCGCCTTATCAGCCGCCCGAAGCGATCAATCAACCCCAGATGCAGCCACCACCAGGCATGATGCCCATGCAGCAGCCTATGAACCCTTATCCTTTGCCCAGACCGCAAAAACAGCAATCATCTCAATTTAAAAGTGTGCTATCGCAATTCAAAAAAACGAATGGACAATTCGACTTTAACAAAATGTTTGATACAGCTGGGCAAATGATGAGTACGATGAATCAAGTAGGCTCATTAGCGAAAGGATTTACGAGCATTTTTAAAGCATAGTTAAAACCCAATAGAAGGATCTATTGGGCTCTTTGCTTTGGTGCCGTCACACGAAGCGTTTGATCTTTCCACACGCTTTTCATGTTCGTTTCATCTATTTTTGCCGGCATTAAAATGGTTTTTGTAAAGCTCGAATACGAGGAAGTTGTATCCGTTTTAATTGTTTCCTGCACGGATAAGTGTAAATATTGGGCTTTTACTTCTAGCGCGATATCGCCTTCGACAAAATGGTCTGGAAATTGGATTGCGATATACACAAACTGCTCATCCTCTGTCACATCGGTCGTAATCGATGCAAGTGAATGCGATGTGGTCATGAGCGCCTCCGCACTATTTAATATCTCATGAAACGGGGAGGATGCGAAAAATTGTTCAATCGCTTCATAGAGAATATCTTCATTTGCCAGCAATTCATGTTTCTTTTCGCCTTCATGTTCCATTTGAATCACCTCTCATCTACAGCCTATGCAGAAAGGGCTCAGGCGGTTATCAATTGATGAGAGGAAAAAATTATGATTAAATAGTGTTGAATGAAGCAAGGTGTATGAGTGCAGCGTTTCATACACGGAATAGATCTAGAAGCAAAGCTTGAAGGGAGCAATTGACATTGCTGAAAAAATTATTCGGTTTCGGGAAAAACCAAGATGATGTAAAGGAAGAAATCATTTATTCTCCAGCTGATGGAGAGTTAATGGATATGACGGATGTACCAGACCCTGTTTTTTCTCAAAAGATGATGGGAGACGGCGTAGCAGTCAAACCAAATAGTGGCACGATTGTGTCACCAGTAGAGGGTGAAATCATCCAGCTCTTCCATACAAAACATGCAATTGGAATTCGAACACTCTCAGGGCTTGAGCTTCTGATTCATATCGGACTTGAAACAGTGGGATTAAATGGTGAAGGATTTGAAGCGCACATCAAAGAGGGCGATAAAGTGAAGATCGGTGATCCTCTCATTACGTGTGATTTAGAACTGATTGAAGAGAAAGCGGCAAGTACAGTGACACCGATTGTCATTATGAATGGTGACTTGATCGAGCATCTCGATAAAGAACCAAAGGGATCTGTTGAAAAACAGACATCTAAGCTTTTTACCGTTAAATTAAAATAATCAGGACACAAAAAAACTACCCAATCGCATGAGGGTAGTTTTTTGATGACATTAATCTTCCATCGGAACCCAGCCTTGACTTGCTTCCATAACAGACCACAATCCTTCTGGAATCAAATATTGATCTTTTTGGCTGCGTTTAATAACAGTTTCAATCTCGCTTTCTCTGCCTTCTTTAATCTTCTTTGCCCAATCTGGGTCGACGATTAGCTCACGTGCGACAGCGATAAGCGGAATTCCTTGGTTATAGGCACTTAGTGCATCTTCGGCTGTAATGACGCTGCCTACACCGATGAGCGGAAGGTTATCGCCGCAGCGATCTTTTAGCAGCTCCATACGCGTCTTATCCGTATCTGCACCGCGTCTTGCTTTAGAGTCAATCTCCATTAAAGAGATATGCAAATAATCAAGGTTTTTAGTTTTAAGAACATCGACTAAGGTAAACGTCTCTGTCATCGTTAAACCAGGCGTTTCTGGTTCTTCAGGGGATAATCGATATCCAAAGATTAACGGTTTTTTCGCATGCTTTTCGATTGCTTCTTTCACTGCATCCACAACAGCGATAGGGAAAGCTAGACGCTTTTCTTCATTTCCTCCCCACTGATCTGTCCGCTGGTTGCTATGCGGAGAGTAAAATTGCTGTAATAGATAACCGTTTGCACCGTGGATTTCCACGCCGTCAAATCCTGCTTCGACCGCACGTCTTGCCGCTTCTTTAAAAGAGTCAATGATATGGACAATTTCCTCTTCTTTTAAAGCGCGTGCAATCTGCTTTCCATCTTTAAACACATCACTTGGCGCAACCACATCACCATTTGGAACTAAGTGAGGGAGAGCCTGAGAGCCGCCGTGATGAATTTGAATGATGGCTTTTGTTCCCTTTGCCTGAATCGCAGAAGCTAGTTTTTTCAGGCCGGGTATATCTTCATCTCTTGCGATAGAAGGCTGTCCTTCAAATGCCTTACCATCTGGAGTCACGTTCGCACATGCTGTAATCACCATGCCCATATCACTAGATCTAGCTGTAATGAAATCAATTTCCTCTTTAGAAATAGTGCCATCCTCGTGAGAACCGAAGTGTGTCATTGGCGCAACGACTAACCGGCCATTAATAGACGCACCTCCTGG
Source organism: Bacillus sp. FSL M8-0266 (assembly GCF_038613425.1). NCBI lineage: Bacteria > Bacillati > Bacillota > Bacilli > Caryophanales > Bacillaceae > Bacillus > Bacillus sp. FSL M8-0266. Next base: position 2,086,686 of record NZ_CP152015.1, on the reverse strand, counting down.
AAACGTAAATGGTTCAAATAATGGCTCAAAATCTTTTTTCATACGATTTCCTTCTTTCTTGAAATGTTTTCTCATCTGAAGTGTAATTGATATGGTTACATGCAAACAAATAATTTGCTCAAAAAAACATATCGAAAATTGTCGTCTAGTCATGCAAACAAATATTCGGTACACTATGTAAGAGAGGTGATGCGATATGAAAAAGAAAACAATGAACGAACTCATAGAAGAATTAAAAAAAGACGAACAGGTAGAACATTGGCATGAAATTGAAGCGAAGCCTGCACAGACCTCTCCGGTTCCTGAAAGAGTGAACGAAAAGCTGAAAAAGGCGCTTGAGAAACGAGGCGTGAGCGAACTCTACATTCATCAAAAGGAAGCCTTTGAACGTGTGATGGACGCAGAGCATGTGGTAACTGTCACACCAACAGCTTCAGGTAAAACACTTTGCTACAACCTGCCAGTCCTTCAGTCGATCGTAGAAGATCAGACAAGCCGCTCCCTTTATTTATTCCCAACAAAAGCGCTCGCACAAGACCAAAAGAGTGAACTTAACGAGATCATCCACGAGATGGATGTTCCGATTCATAGTGAAACATATGACGGAGATACCTCTCCCGCCATTCGGCAGCGAGTCAGACAAGCAGGACATATTGTCATCACAAACCCAGATATGCTACATTCAGCCATTTTGCCTCATCATACGAAATGGGTCAGCTTGTTTGAGAATTTGAAGTATATTGTCATTGATGAGCTTCATACATATCGAGGCGTATTTGGCAGTCATGTGGCCAATGTCATTCGCAGGTTAAAACGAATTTGTGCATTTTATGGAAGTGATCCGATTTTCATTTGTACGTCCGCAACGATTGCGAATCCAAAAGAGCTTGCGCAGCAGCTAACGGGAAGCAAGATGCATTTGATTGAGCGAAACGGGGCACCAAGCGGTAAAAAGAATTTTGTGTTTTACAATCCACCAGTTGTGAATAAACCACTAAATATTAGACAAAGTGCCGCCACTGTCGTTAATCAACTGGCTAAAACTTTTTTAAAGGAAAAAATCCAAACGATTGTTTTTGCTAGAAGCAGAGTAAGAGTTGAAGTGATTTTAAGTCATATTCAAGAGCTAGTGAAAAAAGAGATCGGCCCAAAATCAATTCGTGGATATCGCGGAGGCTATTTACCAAAAGAGCGGCGTGTGATTGAAAAAGGATTGAGAGAAGGAGACATTCTAGGTGTCGTCAGTACGAACGCACTAGAATTAGGTGTGGATATAGGTCAGCTAAAGGTCTGTATCATGACCGGGTATCCTGGCAGTGTAGCGAGTACATGGCAGCAGGCTGGCCGTGCTGGAAGGCGTCATGAGGAAGCACTTATTATTATGGTGGCAAGCTCCGCACCTCTTGATCAATATATTGTCAGACACCCTGAATATTTCTTTAATAGACCACCTGAAGCTGCCAGAATTAACCCTGAAAATCTCATTATCTTAGTGGATCATTTAAAATGTGCATCCTACGAGCTTCCGTTTCGGGAGGATGAACAGTTTGGCGGTATGGACGTAGAAGAGATTTTGCAATACTTACATGAGGAAGGCGTTCTCCATTTTAGCGGGAATCGGTATTATTGGTCAGATCAATCGTTCCCGGCGCATGGCATCAGCCTTCGATCTGCAAGCCAGGAAAATGTCGTGATTGTGGATCAATCAGATGTGGCAAATGTTCGGATTATTGGAGAGATGGATCGATTCAGTGCGATGACGCTGCTTCATGATGAAGCCATTTATTTACACGAAGGGGTTCAGTATCAAGTGGAAAAGCTAGATTACGAGCATCTGAAGGCTTATGTGAAACAAGTAGATGTAGAATACTATACAGATGCGAATTTAGCCGTCCAACTTAAGGTGCTTGAAATCGATCAGACGACAGAGAAGAAAGCTGTATCTGTTCACTACGGTGATGTGACCGTCAACGCAATGCCGACGATTTTTAAAAAAATCCGACTAAGTACCGGTGAAAATATCGGGTCTGGACCGATTCACTTACCGGAAGAAGAAATTCATACGAGTGCGGCTTGGTTTGAATTACACGAAGCAGAGCGGAGATTTGAAGAGAAGACACTTGAACAGCTGCTGCTAGGCATCGCAAATGTTCTTCAGCACATTGTACCTGCTTTTGTGATGTGTGACCGTTCTGATATTCATGTGGTTTCACAAATTAAAGCGGCACATACCGGAAAACCGACGGTCTTCTTATATGACCATTATCCTGGCGGCATCGGCTTAAGTAAGGAAGTACAAGCTCGTTTCGATGAAATAGCAGGCGCAGCCATTCAGCTCATTGAGCGGTGCCGCTGTGAAAATGGCTGTCCATCCTGCATTGGCATGGAAATGAAAGAAGTCAACGGAAAAAGCAGCATCGTTGAATTGATGTCCGTATTTTAAGGAAAGGAGGGGGACACCTGCTCATGTCTTTAAAAGGAAAATTAAACAGAATGAAAAAGCATCTATCACACAATCAGACACATGAAAACCGGCAGAAAACATCGGAAGGAAAACCTCAGCCTGTAACTTCAGAAAATATCCCATTTTTAAAAGAATGGGAAGCATTAGGTGTGTCTCCTTATCATTTTGAGGATTCCTTTTGTCTGATTCGGGAAGTCACCTATTCATTAGATGATCAGCATGGACGCTATTCGTTTGCGGAACTGCCGAAGATCATCGAGGCATGGAACGAAAGCGGCATCCAGCATTCGCTATCGGCTAAAGGGTACGAGCCGCACGAGCTGTTTTTCTTTGATACTGAAACAACAGGATTATCTGGCGGTACAGGAAATATGATTTTCTTGCTTGGACACGCACGTGTCTTTTCAGGCAAAGTGGTGGTGAAACAACACCTGCTCACCAATCCAGGAAATGAAGCGGCTCTTTACAAAAGCTTTCTGGATGAAGTAAATGCAGAATCGTTAGTTACATATAATGGTAAATCGTTCGATTGGCCGCAAGTGAAAACGAGACATACACTTTTACGAGATCAAATCCCTGCACTTCCTGAATTCGGCCATTTTGATCTACTGCACGGATCAAGACGATTGTGGAAGCATAAATATGAACGAATGGCGCTATCCGTTGTGGAAAAAGAAGAGCTGCACGTGCAGCGTGAAAACGACACGCCGGGGTTTTTGGCACCGATGATTTATTTTCATTTTTTAAAGGAACAAAACCCAAAGCTGATTGAAGGAATCTTGACTCATAATGAACTAGATGTCTTATCGTTAATCAGCCTCTACATCCATCTATCCAAAAAAATACTATCTGAGGATGCGGTAAAGGAATACAATGAGAAGTATGCGCTCGCTAGGTGGCATCTTGCTCATCGTGATGTACAGGAAGCAACGAAGCATTTGCAAGAATTAACGGATGCTGATTTTGAGCATGCGAATCAGGCGTCTTATGATCTTTCCTTGCAATATAAACGACAAAACGAGTGGGATGAAGCGGTTCAAATATGGGGGGGATTATTTGAATCAAGCGATCTCCATTTAGCATTAAAAGCGGGTATAGAGCTTGCGAAGTATAAAGAACATCGTGAAAAAGATGCAAGCTCTGCTCTATCCATCACTGAATCTTTGTTATCATTCTCATCGTTAAGTCAGCGAGACATAGAAGAACTTGAAAAGCGAAAAAAACGACTTTTGAGAAAAGCTGGGCAATAAACATTATTGCCCGGGAAAGCGCAAAACATGACAACGTTCGGCTCTCGGCCGAAAATAAAAATTGTTTAGCACTTTTATTGTAGAAAAGTCATGAATCCTGTAAAATAACGTTAGATATTGAATGAGGAGCGTAGAGCATGTATAAGGGTCTTTTCTACTTGTTTTTTCTTGTTGTCATTTTGGTCGCATTTGTGTTTTCAAACTATAAGGATGTTTTCCTTGCAAACTTTTAAAATAGGTTAATGCATTAGTACATGTACACCTCTTAATTCATACATTGTTAATGTAAGAAAATTAAGGAGAGGGGAATGCTACATGTACCATCATCATCATCATTGCCAACCAAATGTTACACAGCCAATTGTTCATCCGACGAATCATTGCTGTACACACAGTGATTCAACAACAATTGTGCCGCATATCCATCCGCAACATGTGACAAATGTTCACCATCAAAATTTCAAACATGTTCACTACTTCCCGCATACGTTTTCTCAGGTGGACCCAGCAACACATCAACACTTTAACTGCGGTGGACCTTGCTGTAACAGATAAAGTGGAATGGGACTTTTATAAGTCCCTTTTTTTAAAAGCAGGTGGAAAAATGAAAATTATTGCTGTCACAGGGTACAAGCCATTTGAGCTTGGGATATTCAAACAAGACGAGCCTGCACTTCAATACATAAAAGCGGAGCTTCAAAAAAGGCTGACAGCCCTGATTGAAGAAGGCCTGGAATGGGTTCTCATATCAGGCCAGCTTGGGGCAGAAATCTGGACAGCTGAAGTGGTATTTGAGCTTCAAGAGGAGTATCCAGCGTTAAAACTTGCCGTCATTACGCCATTTTATGAACAGGAAGAGCGCTGGAATGAACAAAACAAAGAGTTGTATGAAGGAATTCTTGCACAGGCCGATTTTGTAGAAAGTGTCACGCATAGACCGTATGAAAGTCCGGCACAATTTAAACAAAAGAACCGTTTTTTTATTGAAAAAACAGATGGACTCCTCGTCCTTTATGATCCGGAGCATGATGGCTCACCAAAGTACATGATCAAAGAAGCGGAAAACTATACCGATTACCCCATTATGTACATCACAATGGATGATTTGAGAGCGCAAGTTGAGGCGGAAGATCCGTTTTTTGACTAAAAGCAAGAGAAAATTTGACAACGTCACGTATTTCTGAAAAAATATACTATGAATTCACGATATGAGGTGAAAAAGATGCTTGCTGATAAAGTAAAGCTTTCTGCAAAAGAAATTTTAGAAAAAGAATTTAAAACAGGTGTCAGAGGATACAAACAAGAAGAAGTCGATAAATTTTTAGATATGGTCATTAAAGACTATGAGACCTTCAACCAAGAAATCGAAAAGCTTCAACAAGAAAACCTCCATTTGTCTAAACAGCTTGAAGAAGCCGTTGAGCAAGGGAAAAGACAGCCTGCACAGTCTAATACAACAAACTCTGATATTTTAAAAAGACTATCTAACCTTGAGAAACACGTTTTCGGCAGCAAACTTTATGATTGAGCATTGCTGAAAAAAGCTTGTGCCTGATGTCATTGTCGTTTATAATAACGCTTGTTGATTAACGTTCGGGTAATCGCTGCAATGCTTTTAGACATTGCAGAGGAAAGTCCATGCTCGCACGGTGCTGAGATGCCCGTAGTGTTCGTGCCTGGCGAAAAAATAAGCCAGGGCAGCCTGGGAAAGGCTGACGGCAGGAAAAATGCCTACGTCCTTTTAGGATATGGCAAAGTATCCTTGAAAGTGCCACAGTGACGAAGTCTCACTAGAAATGGTGAGAGTGGAACGCGGTAAACCCCTCGAGCGAGAAACCCAAACTTGGTAGGGGAACTTTCTCAAAGGAACCAAACGGAGAGAAGGACAGAGAATTCTGTAGATAGATGATTACCACCTGAGTACGAGGCATTTGCCGTTTGCAGTACAATGGAACAAAACATGGCTTACAGAACGTTATATCCGTTATGATAAACATGATGAAAACAAAGCTCTCCTATTTCAACATATGGAGAGCTTTTATCTTGGAATACATAAAAGGACGAGAAAACAGGTGATAAATTAATGAAAACCTATACACTTATCGCAACGGCTCCAATGGGAATTGAAGCGATTGTTGCAAAAGAAGTAAGAGACCTTGGCTATGACTGCACAGTAGACAACGGAAAAGTGATTTTCGAAGGAGACGCTCTTGCGATTTGCCGTGCGAACCTTTGGCTGCGTACAGCAGACCGCATAAAGGTACAAGTTGCTGAATTTTCGGCAAAAACATTCGATGAGCTGTTTGAACGCACAAAGGCGATTGACTGGGCCGCTTTTTTACCGAAAAACAGCACGTTCCCAGTCATCGGTAAATCTGTGAAATCACAGCTTGCCAGTGTGCCGGATTGCCAGCGTATCGTCAAAAAGGCGATCGCGCAAAAGCTCATATCCACTTACAACATACAGTCTGAATGGCTTGAAGAAACAGGACCTGAGTATAAAATTGAGGTTGCTCTTTTAAAAGATAAAGCTGTGCTCACGCTTGATACATCTGGTGTAGGTCTTCATAAACGGGGGTACCGCATGGATCAAGGCGGAGCACCTATTAAAGAAACCCTTGCGGCTGCACTCGTGCTATTAACGAACTGGACACCTGACCGTCCGTTTGTTGATCCTTTCTGCGGATCAGGAACAATCGCTATTGAAGCGGCCATGATTGGACAAAACATTGCCCCAGGATTTAACCGGGAATTTGCGTCCGAGTCATGGGAATGGATTGGTGAAGATGTATGGAACAAAGCGCGTCACGAAGTGGAAGAAAAAGCGAACTATGATCAGCCGCTCCACATTATTGCAAGTGATATCGACCACCGGATGATAGACATTGCAAAAATGAATGCAGAAGAAGCGGGACTAAGTGAATTGATTGAGTTTAAACAAATGCAAGTGAAAGACTTTCAAACAAAAGAAGATTACGGTGTGATTGTCGGAAATCCGCCTTATGGAGAACGACTCAGTGATAAACCAGCTGTTGAAAAAATGTATCAAGGAATGGGCGAAGCATTTAAAAGCCTAGACACATGGTCCATTTACATCTTAACGTCACATGAAAAGTTCGAAGAGTGCTTTGGTAGAAAAGCAACGAAAAAGAGAAAACTGTTTAATGGTTTTATTAAAACAGACTATTACCAATATTGGGGAAAACGCCCGCCTAGAAAACAGACAACTGAATTATAAAAAATGTCACACCTACAGAAGGTGTGGCTTTTTTTATCCCAGAAAGGTATAAACCTTCACGGGACGGAATAAACTGAACTTGATTTTAAAAAAAGAGGTGTCTCCATGATACAATATGATCAATTTCAGTTAATCCAAAAAGCACTCGCTTCGACTGCTCAAGAAATTGAAGGGCAAGAAGGTGGACAATCTGCTCAGCTTACAGCAGCCATCGAAGATTTAGCGCTTGCTCAGGCTTACATAGAGCGTTCTGAGCATGCATTTTTAATGAAAGAAACCTATCAACATCGTTTGCGTTCGTAAAAAAGATTGTCATTCCCCAGCATAAATGTTACTATAGAATGTCTGAATGATTCAAAAGTTGGGGGTTGAAGCAGGTGACAGCATCTCGTTTGCCTTTTTCATTATCAAAAGAACATAATTTTTACGAAGAACTGGGCAACTGGATTGGTGATGTGTTCTATGACATTTTGCCAGAAAAGGGCTTTGATCTTCGAGATGAACAAATATTCATGGCTTTTCAACTAGAAAGAGCCTTTAAAGAAAAAAGTGTGATGTTTGCCGAAGCTGGGGTAGGCACAGGCAAAACCATCGTTTACCTATTATTTGCGGTCACATATGCAAGGTATACAGGGAAACCTGCGATTATTGCATGTGCAGACGAAACGTTAATTGAACAGCTAGTGAAACAAGAGGGTGATATCTATAAAATTGCCAATCACCTTGATATTCAAATAGATGCGAGATTAAGTAAATCACATGATCAATATTTATGCTTAAAGAAATTAGAGAAAACCATGCAGCGTGAAGATGATGAGAAGTGGCTCGATATTTATGAATCGCTTCCTTCGTTTGTTCATGAATCACATGGGATGCAGAACTTTTATCCGTACGGTGATCGAAAAGAGTACCCAGAGCTATCCAATGATGAATGGTCACGCATTGGATATGACTCGTTTCAGGACTGCTTGACGTGCGATATGCGTCATCGCTGTGGTCTGAATTTATCAAGAGATCATTACCGGAAAGCAGCAGACCTTATCATCTGTTCTCATGATTTTTATATGGAGCATGTGTGGACGAAGGAATCCCGCAAACGCGAGGGCCAGCTTCCGCTGCTTCCAGAACATAGCTCCGTTGTATTTGATGAAGGCCACCTTCTTGAATTTGCCGCACAAAAAGCTCTGACATACCGAGTGAAGCAATCAATGCTCGAAACCTTTTTAGAGCGCCTGCTTCAAAACGATATACGCGAAGAGTTTGCCGAGCTCGTTGAAGATGCACTTGCCACAAACGATGAGTTCTTTTATCTCTTAAAAACACATGCCAAAGAAATCAAGGGCTCGCATCGACTTGAAATTGGACGTGTGGATGAGGTGAAGCGTTCTGCAAGTGAATTGTGTGATTTACTTGAAAAAATCGGAGAAGCACTCGTATTTGAATCAGAGATGTATACAATTGATCAATACGAATTGTCTGTTGTGGAAGAGTACATTGAACAAATGGCGTATTCTCTGTCGCTTTATCAAAAAAATGCGATTAGCTGGCTTGAAAAGCAGGAATTAGATACGACATTTGTTGTGATGCCAAAGACTGTCGCAGAGGTGCTTGGTGAAAAGGTATTCTCGCAAAAAAGACCATACATTTTCTCTTCTGCTACATTGTCTGAAAATCAATCCTTTGATTATTTAGCTGAAAGTCTTGGGATTAAAGATTACTTATCAATGAGTGTCGCTTCGCCGTATGATTACGATGAACAAATGAAGATTTATTTCCACGGGATTCAGCAGCTTCAAGAGCAAGAAACAAAAGGACAGCAAGTGATCACTCAGCTGAAAGATAATGGAGGACGGTCTCTCATTTTGTTCCCTTCATTTGATGAACTTCATTTCTTTAGAAAGCAGCTTGAGGCATCGAATGAATCACTGCCTTTCCATGTGTACTTTGAGGGAGACGAGGAAATCAGCACGATTGTTCAAAAGTTCCAAGCAGATGAGACATCTGTGTTATGCTCTGTTCACCTTTGGGAAGGGCTGGATATTCCAGGACGATCATTAACAAATGTGATCATCTGGGGACTTCCTTACCCGCCTCATGATCCTGTATTTGAGGCGAAACGGAATGAAGCAAAGGATGCTCGTGCTGAAGTCGACCTTCCGTATATGCTGCTGCGCTTACGACAAGGTATTGGAAGACTGATTCGGACAAGCCAAGATGCAGGAACCATTCATATTTACTTTGACCGCAAGGAAGATACAGAGCTTCAAAGTAAAATTGAATCCGTTCTGCCAGTAAAGCCAATCATCACAACTTAAATAACACCCGAACGAGAAAAAGAGGAGGATACCATCTGTGTATCCTCCCTTTTTCATTGACAAAAGAACATTTCTTGAAGTAGCCTTGAAACGTACATACATATTTTATCGATTGGGGGAACAAACATATGAGTCTTGAAGCAAAAGAGAAAGCGTTTTATCAATTACTAGGAAAAATCGCCCACTATACGGAGGCGCTCCATTTACTTTATTGGGACTCTAGAACACAGGCGCCTAAAAAAAGCGCCGATTTCAGAGCTGAAACGATCGGTCAATTATCAAGTGATATTTTTAATATGAAGACTTCTGATGAAATGAGAGATCTTCTTCACGCATTAAATAAACACCGAGATGAGCTGTCAAAAGATACACAAAAGGCGCTCGAATTATCACAAAAAGAGTATGATGAAAACAGCAAAATTCCGAAAGAAGAATTTAAAGAATACTCCATTTTACAATCAAAAGCAGAGCATGTCTGGGTAGAAGCAAGGGAGAAATCAGACTTTTCACTCTTTGCACCATACTTAAAACAGCTCATTGATTTTAACAAGCGTTTTATTCAATATTGGGGCGTGAAACAAACGCCATATGACGTGCTGCTCAATAACTATGAACCAGATATGACGGTTGAACAGCTCGATCAAAAGTTTGGTGCACTTCGTGATGCCATTGTTCCTCTCGTGAAAAAAATCGAAGCCTCTCCTCATAAACCGGATACTTCATTTTTATCGAAAAGCTTTCCGATCGACAAACAAAAGGAACTGAGTCTTTTCTTCTTAAAAGAATTAGGGTATGACTTTGACGCAGGACGTCTGGATACAACAGTTCATCCGTTTGCTGTGACATTGAGCAGAGGGGACGTTCGTGTGACGACCCGTTATGATGAGCATGATTTTCGGATGGCGATCTTTGGCACGATTCATGAGTGTGGTCATGCCATCTATGAGCAAAACATTGATGAGGCGCTGAGTGGAACGTTATTATGTGATGGCACATCAATGGGGATCCATGAATCACAGTCTCTTTTCTTTGAGAACTTTATTGGCAGACATGAAGACTTCTGGAAAACGTATTATCAAAAGCTTCAAGAAGCGTCTCCTGAGCAGTTTAAAGATGTCTCTTTAGAAGACTTTGTGCATGCAGTGAATGAATCGAAGCCGACTTACATTCGAATTGAAGCAGATGAGCTCACATACCCGCTTCACATTATCATCCGCTATGAAATTGAAAAAGCGATATTTAATGAAGAGGTGGCGGTCGAAGACCTGCCTGCACTGTGGAATGAAAAATATAAGGCATATCTTGGCATTACGCCTCCTAATGATGCACTCGGCATCTTGCAGGATGTTCACTGGTCTGATGGTAGCTTTGGATATTTCCCTTCATATGCCCTTGGTTATATGTATGCGGCGCAACTAAAGCACCAAATGATCAAAGATTTACCGAATTTTGATGAGCTAATTCAAAATGGGTCTTTTGCACCGATAAAAGAATGGCTCACAACACATGTTCACCAACACGGAAAACGCAAAAAGCCATCTGAAATCATTCAAGATGCGACTGGTGAGGAATTAAATGTACAATATTTAATCGATTATTTAACTGATAAATATACGAAACTGTATTTATCTTAAATAAAAGGCACCCTTTGCTTAGAAGGGTGCTTTTTTGATGCTTGAATATTCTAAAAACGAACGTTTTGATCTGATCTATTATTTAAGTTCGGTATTTTTCTAGAAAAGTGCTTTCCAAGCGTCTGAAATCTTGTTATAATTTGAACACTATAACACTCATATAATCGCGTGATGATGGCACGCAAGTTTCTACCGGACACCGATACCGTCCGACTATGAGTGAGCAAATGAAACAGCTCTTGTTTGAGCTGAAGATCCGTGGATCGTTTTCGCATTGCTTGCTCCTCATGGACAGCAATGCTTTTTTTATGCGAAAAATGAAAATATTTGCCAATATGCTGGGAGGAAGAATGATGGAATTGTTACGTCAAAAAATTGAGAACGAAGGAATCGTTCTGTCAAATCAAGTGTTAAAGGTTGATGCCTTTTTAAATCATCAAATTGATCCTGTCTTAATGCATGAGATCGGGCAAGAGTTTGCTAGATTATTCAAGCATGATGGCATTACAAAAATTATCACAATCGAATCTTCGGGCATTGCACCTGCTGTGATGGCTGGACTAGCTCTTCAAGTACCCGTTGTTTTTGCTCGAAAACGTCAATCACTAACACTAACAGAAAACCTATTAACAGCGAGTGTGTACTCTTTTACAAAAAAAGTAGAAAGCACGATCGCTGTCTCAAATACGCATCTTGGTGAAAAAGATTGTGTATTAATCATTGATGACTTTTTGGCGAACGGTGAAGCCGCTAAAGGACTTGCGGCAATCGCAAAGCAGGCGAAGGCAAAAGTAGCCGGATTTGGCATTGTCATTGAAAAGTCATTCCAGCCGGGAAGAGATGCACTTGTTCAAATGGGCTACCGCGTCGAATCCCTTGCACGGATTGAATCACTTGAGAAAGGGAAAGTCACGTTTGTACGAGAGGTACAATCATGAGTGCTACTAAAAAAGTCAAAACGCTCTCGCTAGGGATTCAGCATGTGCTGGCGATGTATGCAGGGGCCGTTCTTGTGCCGCTCATTGTGGGAGATGCACTCGGCCTCACACCTGCACAACTGACTTACTTAATCTCAGCAGATATTTTCATGTGCGGGGCTGCCACGCTCCTTCAAGTTTGGAAAAACCGTTTCTTTGGTATCGGTTTGCCTGTTGTATTAGGCTGTACATTTACTGCGGTTTCTCCTATGATTGCGATTGGCTCTAAATACGGGATTTCGTCTATCTATGGAAGTATTATCGCTTCGGGGTGTATCATCATTCTGCTTTCCTTTTTCTTTGGGAAGCTTGTGAAATTTTTCCCGCCTGTCGTGACAGGATCTGTCGTCACTATTATTGGCATTACCCTTATTCCAGTAGCGATGAACAATATGGCAGGAGGAGAAGGAAGTGCTGATTATGGTTCTTTTGAAAATCTAGGTCTCGCCTTCCTTGTGCTGTTTATCATTGTGCTGCTCTATCGATTCACAAAAGGCTTTATGAAGGCGATCGCTATTTTAATTGGTATTCTCCTTGGGACAGCCGTCGCTGCATTTATGGGGAAAGTGGAAACAGCTGAGGTGGCGAACGCACAAGTTTTCCGCATGATTGAACCATTTTATTTTGGCATGCCTACCTTTGAATTTGCTCCCATTATGACGATGACGTTAGTAGCAATTGTGTCACTAGTTGAATCAACAGGTGTTTATTTCGCACTAGGTGATTTAACAAATCGCTCATTAAAAGAGAAGGACTTAGCGAAAGGCTATCGGGCAGAAGGGATTGCTGTGTTATTAGGTGGTATCTTTAATGCTTTTCCTTACACAGCCTACTCGCAAAACGTTGGGTTGATCCAGTTGACAGGGGTCAAGAAAAATCAAGTCATCGTTGTGACAGGCGCATTGCTCATGCTATTTGGACTTTTTCCTAAAATTGCTGCATTTACGACGATTATTCCAAAGTCAGTTCTTGGCGGCGCAATGGTTGCCATGTTTGGGATGGTCATTGCCTACGGTATTAAAATGCTCTCGCGTGTGGATTTTGCCAAACAGGAAAACCTACTGATTGTTGCATGCTCAGTTGGGATCGGCTTAGGTGTCACCGTGGTGCCGCAAATGTTTGAGCATCTGCCAGAATCAATCAAATTATTAACAAGTAATGGCATCGTGGTCGGCAGCTTTACCGCTATTTTGCTTCATATTATTTATCACATGATTCCTTTTAAAAAAGAAACCGGGCAGGACCTGATGGAAGAGCCTAAGAAATCTGTTGTGTAAACACTTCTCTTGGAGCTGAAAGCCCGCATCTTTTGGATACGGGCTTGTTGTGATTAGCGCTATTAATGTTGTACCGGCTGCATTGTTTCGTTAATGACTGCAAATGTATAGCCCCTTGCTTTTAGCTGTGTAATCAGGCTATCTAAATAGTTTGTGGTAGAGGGTTGATCATGCATTAAAATAACTTTTGGTTCCCATGGTTTATTTTTCTCAAACATTTGCAGTTGATTCAATACCTCTGGAACATATTGTGAGTTTTTATATCTCCAGTCAAGGCTATCAATCGTCCAATCCCAGTAAATAAAGCCATTTTGGTTTAAACGTACTTTTTGATGATATGTTAAATTTGGAACACTGCCATAGGGTGTTCTCACAAGACGGGTGTAAACGCCTGTAACAGAAGCAAGAATGCGCTGAGCTTCTCTCATTTCATTTGCGGGAGACTCACTGTTCTGATAAAAGCGGTTTATATCATGCGTCATGCCATGAAGCCCTAATTGATGTCCTTCTTGATAAAGTCTTTTCACAGCTGCTTGGTGTGCTTGGATTTGCGGTCCAAGCATGAAGAATGTCGCCTTCACGTGATGTGCTTTTAATACATTTAACAGCTGATTTGATGTAGCAGAAGGACCATCATCAAATGTTAAAAAGACCGTTTTATTCGTTGTCTGTTGGTTTGGATTGGTCTTAAAATGTGTATCCAATGTTCTTGTAGAATGATCTTTTGCTTTCAGACTGATGCTTGTGTCTCGGAAGTCACTGCTGGCAACAATTTTTGCTTGCCCATGTGTCGCCTGCAAATGGGGTTTAGACATATCCCAGATAAAAAAGAGAAACAGTGTAAGAAGCACTAAACCAATTATCTTCGAGAGAAGTATCGTGTTGTAGGGTGTCTGTTTTTTGGACACCTTTTTCATTACAATCACTCCAGTCAATTAAATTTTGTGCCGAATCATGTAGTAGATTCTATCTTTTTTCACTGTTTTTCATGGTGTTCATATTGATTAAGTATACAGGAAAAAAACGCCTTTTTATATATAATAATCAAATAAATTAGCATTTTATGGTTATTGATTTGTATTGATCAGAAAAAAAGGTGATCCATTCATGTTTAAATGAAATAATTCCGAAACGTTGATATTTATACGCTAAGATAGCATCAGATTTAACCATTAATGCGAAGCGAAGGGAGATTCCGTATGAAAGTGTTGTATAATGACGATTTCATTGAAAAAAAAGATGCTCATGTGGATATTGGAGATAGAGGCTATCAATCGCGAAAAACATGGAGAAAAGCTCTTACCCTTACAAAATAAAGAAGAAACAAAAGAGATCAAAGTCAGTACAACTAAATCAGAGATTGGCTACTATGTAAAAGGTGAACGTGAAAAGTCATTTGCTTATTCCTTTCATACAGCTTGTGATTCAAAAGGATTTATTTTTGGATCACTGGTCACAGGTGGAAATGTTCATGATACTCGTATGTTAGATTCACTCGTAAAACAGGTGACAGAGAAAATCGGAAAACTAAATGTAGACACGGTAGATGCTGAATGTCCAGCGTACCCCTTTATAATTATGTGAAAACCCCACTTTTACTTGAAGTAAAGGTGGGGTTTGTCTACGGTCTGCACTTCTCTTTTAGAGGTGTTTTTTTGCATAAAAAAAGCAGGTTCGCTTGGCTTGGAACGAACCTGTGAAGGAGGAAAACTACATCATGTTTTCACCTATATTATCCAATATTTATCAATTGTCGTCAAGACAAAAAGTTAGACGGAGGAAAATGTTTTGACTGAATTGTGACGATTTGGCATGTATATCCTTTTTTCGATAGGGGATATTAACCGAAAAAAGAGGTGAAGCCGATGGCGTATATTCTTTCAGTTGGAACGAGTCACCCGAAGCATCACGTGGATCAGAAAACCGCTGCCGAATTTGCAAGGTCTCAATTTAAACGATCGTTTAAAGATATTGACCGCCTGCTGAGAGCTTTTCAAAATGGAGAAATTGAGAGCAGACAATTTGTTCAGCCCATTGAATGGTATCAGACGCACCACTCTTTTGAAGAGAAAAACAATATCTATTTGGAAAAGGCATTGACTCATGCAAAGGAAGCGATCATACATTGTCTTCAAGAGCAGGCGTTTCTAAAAAAACCAGTCCCGGTTGAAGAGATTGATGCATTGTTTTTTATTTCAAGTACCGGCTTATCAACCCCAAGCCTTGATGCAAAGCTCATGAACGTCCTTCCTTTTTCTCCTTATACGAAACGAGTACCGATCTGGGGCTTAGGGTGTGGGGGCGGTGCGGCAGGGCTGTCTCGGGCTTATGAATACATAAGGGCATTTCCAGAAGCAAAGGTACTTGTCGTTGCCTGTGAGCTGTGCAGTTTAACTTTTCAGCCGCAAGATCAATCAAAAAGCAATTTAATTGGCACCTCCTTGTTTGGAGATGGGACGGCAGCGGTTCTTTTAGCTGGAGAAAAAGCTGCTCTTGAATATGCCCATTTAAAAACGGTCCCTAAAGTATTAAGCACGCAATCCGTCACGATGAAAGATTCTGAGGATGTGATGGGCTGGGACTTTACAAGTGACGGCTTTCGGGTTATTTTCTCCCGCGACATTCCGTCTATGATTTCCGGCTGGTTAAAAGAGCAGGTGGATCAATTTTTAGAGGAGCATGGATATTCAACTAAAGACTTGTCCGTTTTTCTAGCCCATCCAGGAGGAAAAAAAGTGATTGATGCCTATGTTGAGAGTCTATCTTTACGAGAGGATCAGCTGTTTTCTTCAAAAGAAGTACTCAAACAACACGGAAATATGTCCTCTGCCACAGTTTTGTATGTCATCAAGCATTTCCTAAAACATCAATCAGCTGAAGCGGGGGAGATGGGCCTTTGCGGTGCGCTTGGTCCGGGCTTTTCCTCAGAGCTGCTGCTTATGAAGTGGGAGGAGGTCTTGTCATGATCATTTGGCTTGTCATCGGTTTCTTCGTTTGTCAAAGGCTCATTGAAATGCTTGTGGCCAAAAGAAATGAAAAGAAAGTAAAAGCAATAGGTGCCATAGAATTTGGTGCTGGTCATTATCCCTATATGGTCGCTATGCATATGGCTTTTTTTCTCTCACTTATAGTTGAGATAAGGCTTTTACATAAAGGGCCATCCCAGTATTTTCTTGTACTGCTCCTTTTCCTGATGGCTACACAGGTCATTCGGTACTGGGCATTGTGCTCCCTTGGGACGTACTGGAATACGAAAATTTTAGTCGTGCCAAACGCAATGATTGTAAAAAAAGGTCCGTATCGCTGGTTGAAACACCCTAACTATGTAGTCGTGGCGATTGAGCTTTTGCTGATCCCGCTATTGTTTGAAGCGTATGTGACTGCCATTTTGTTTACATGTTTAAATGCATGGATGATGACTGTAAGAATTCAAACAGAGGAGAAAGCATTAAATCAGTATTTGCTAAATTAATATTGAAAATCATTATCAATTGTGCTACACTTTCATTAATGATAAGCATTCTCAATCATGAAGGATGGACGGTGATCACATGACAATGATATTCTTACTCGGTACGGTGTGTGTATATAGCCTATTAATTGGCTTCGTATTAAAAGGTGTGTCCAAAAAATCTGCTTCCTGATTTCAGTCAATTGCGACTGATCGGGCAGCAGATTTTTTTTATTTCCTCAGATGAGAAGAAAATTCTCTTTATTTTGTGTAAAATGGTATCACATACATAACTGACTTTTCTAAAAACAAAGGGGTTTATCGTCATGAAAGACTTGTCTATTCGAGATTCGCTCGTTCAAACTACAGGCGCTTTATATCAAAGCTTTCTCAAAAGGGATGATCATGAGCGCGCTGCCAAACTTGCATCGATTATCAAAAAGGAAGCAGCAGAAGAAGTATATATCGCATTTACCGGTCACTATTCTGCTGGAAAGTCATCACTTGTGAATCATCTGCTTCATGATCACATTTTGCCAACGAGCCCAATCCCTACAAGTGCAAACTTGGTCGTCGTGAGGAAAGGCGAAAGTGAAGTGCAGCTTCACACCTCTGATGGCCGTTTTGCAAAAATGAACGGCTCTTATGATAAAGAAGCAGTACAGCGTTTCTGTAAGGATGGAGAACAGATTGAGATGGTGGAAATTAGCGGTGACTATAGAGGTCTTGAAGAAAAGGTGGCACTGATTGATACGCCAGGAATTGATTCAACGGATCATGCCCACTTTATGTCTGCTGCGTCTATTCTTCATCAAGCAGATGCTCTTTTTTATGTCGTTCACTACAACCATGTTCATTCTGAAGAAAACATTCGTTTCATTCGCTCCATTAAAGAAAAAGTGCCAAATCTTTATTTCATCGTGAATCAAGTGGACCGGCATGATGAGCATGAGACAGCATTTGAAGACTACAAAAATCAAGTGGTTGACATGCTCCTTAAAGAAGGCATTGAAGAAGATCATCTATACTTTACATCTGTAACCGATGAGACGCATCCAAGAAATGAAATGATTCGTTTAATCAAAAAACTGCAAGAATTACAGACGTTGCCGAAAGCATCACTTCGGGCTTATACGGAGCAGAAAATTGAGCATGTCTTAAAAGAACACATTGACTCGTTAAAAGAAGACCTGCAAGGTGAGGAGCTTGGGTCACAGCTCCAAGAAAAAAGAAAAGAAGTAAATGAATTGGAAGCGAAAAATCACTTCATTGAAAATGGAGCCAAACAGTTAGAAAAAGAAGTATCTACTGAAGTCGAGAGCATTTTGAAAAATGCCAACCTAACTCCATTTAAAATGAGAGAACTCGCAAGCGACTATATTGAATCAAAAGCATCTGGCTTTAAAGTGGGACTGCTTTTTGCTAAAAATAAAACTGAGCAGGAAAAAGAAAAACGCGCAACTGACTTCTTAACAGATGTCAAAGCGAGAATGAAGGCAGAAGTGGACTGGCATATTGCTGAGCTACTAAAAAAAGAAGTCAAGAAACATCAACTTGGTGAAGAGTTATTAAATCAAGTGATGGCGTTTGAAACACCTGTACAAGAATCACTTCTTAAAAGTGTGATTCATCATGGAGCAACGTTCTCCAATGAATACGTACTGCAATATGCAAAAGATGCTGGCGAAGCCTTGAGAAGACAGGCTAAGCAGCAAGCGATGCCACTGATTGAACAAATGGTGGAGTCGCTGAAAGCCAAGCTTATGGAAGATAAAGCAGAGCAGCAAGTCAAATGGGTTCAGTCTGCAAAAGAGCTCCAAACGCTCGAGCAATGCATCGAAAAAAATGAACAAATGAAGCGAGATATTCAGCATGTATGGGATATTTGGCAAAATGGAACGGATGAACAGATCGAAGAAGATTGGTTTTATGCGAAAAAGAGACAAATGCAGCATGACCAGCTAAAGCAGGATCAAGCGACCATTCATCCTGAAGAGAGCGACCAAGAAAAACCGAACAAGCAGATTGATCAACCTCAAATGCGTCAGTCACAGCATGTCACGACGGCACAGTCGATTGCCCAGTTTGAGCAGCTTTCTCAGATTTTATTGCCATTAGATGCGCTCCAATCTCAAAGAAAGTCCTTTGAAAAACGAACAAAACGGCTGCAAGCGAAAGAATTCACACTCGCTTTATTTGGGGCTTTTAGTTCGGGGAAATCTTCCTTTGCAAATGCCCTCGTCTGGAGAAAGGTGCTGCCATCCTCTCCCACACCAACAACGGCAACCATTAACAAGCTGACGCGGCCGACGGAAGATCACCCGCATGAAAGTGTCAAAGTGGTATTCAAAACAGAACAGGATATATTTGAGGAGCTCAATCAGATCCTAGGATTTCCGATCTCAGAAGAAAAAGGGGAGACGTTTACATCCAAGCTCAAACGAACGCTCAAAAAAAGACAGCTTGAACAAGATCACCGCGTCATTGTTGAACATTTTTTACAAGCACATACCCGTTTCGTTGATCAGATTACGAAGCAAACGCCGCTTCATGTCACCCTTCAAGAACTGAGGCCATATGTGGCGGAAGAAGCTGTTTCTTGTGTGGTGAAGGAAGTGACGGTTTATTTGAGTACACCTCTAACAGATAAAGGGCTGACTATTGTTGATACGCCAGGCGCTAGCAGTATGAATAAGCGTCATACAGAGATCGCTTTTCAATATATGAAGGACGCAGATGCGCTTCTTTATTTAACTTACTACCAGCACTCTTTTTCGAAGGCAGATCGGTCATTTTTACGTAAGCTTGGGCTTGTAAAAGATTCATTTAGCATGGATAAAATGTTCTTTATTATCAATGCAGCTGATCTCGCAAAGGATCAAGCAGAGCTTGACACCGTCTTTGACTATGTAAAAAATGAGCTCACAAAAGAAGGCATAAGAAACCCAAACCTTCATCATGTGTCCAGTAAGGAAGAGATCGAAGGAAAGGGAGAGACAGCTTATAATCAATACGCAAAGCTTAGAAAGCAGCTCGACTATTTTATAGAGGAAGAATTAACGAAAGATGCGATCGAGCTGTTGTATTTTGAAGCACGTACGTTATGTAGAACAGTCGACAAACTGCATGCGACGCTGCATCAGTCAGAAGATGAGAAGCAAGAGGAAAAGAAAAAGATAAACGCATCCTATGAAGCAATTCTTGATCAAATGAGTCATATTAAACAATCTAAGCTAGTGACAGAAAGCGTGAAAAAGGACTTACATGAACAGCTCTATCATATTGTGCAGCGCCTATCACTATTTGCGAATGATCTGTTAAAGACAGCCTTTTATCCTGGAATATCTCAAGGGAATTTCGGACAGCAATTGAAAAAAGCACTTGAGAAGGCACTAAAGGATTATGAATTTGAATTTGTACAGGAGTTAAAGGCACTTGATATCCGGATGGAATCGTTTATTCATCAATACTTCCAAGAGGAGTGGGAAAAAGGATTGCAGGCGGCATGTGCAGAAGACCCTTACTTTTCTTTCTCACTGTCGCCGCCAGAAGAGAAAAATGCTGAGCTGAAACAAATTGAAGTCGAAGCTGAACTGACGCCATTCGAACCGCTCTTAAAGAAACAAAAATCAGCGAAAGCTTTCTTTGAACAGAATGGAAAGGCTGCGTTTATTGAAGCGATTCGAGACATTCTTCATCAGTTAACCACGAAATGGGCTGATAAAGAAAAAGAAGAATTACTGAGCAGGTACGACATGATGGTGAAGACGTCTACGGAAAGATATGAAACAGAAGCGCTCGAGCAGCTAAGTGAACAAAAACAAACATTTATCACGAGCCTAACGACAGATGCCAAAGAGCAGGCGGTTATTGAACAAGTTTATGAACAAACAACCGAATGGAAGAACCAGTTGAAAACCATTTGATTCATGGTAGACTAAATAAAAAAGAAAGCAGTTGATAGAAAATGACGAGCGTACACGAAGAGATTTCAGCACACTCACAAAAACAGCATGCTCATATTCAGTCCTTTCTTGAGCTTGAACAGAAAAGAGAACAAGCAATAGAGTCGGCTGTCGTCAAATGTGAGCAAAACGAGCCATTTACAACAGACGAGATCAACGCCATTACGTCGAAGATGAATGAGCTTGCACGAGGCGGTATTGTTCCGCTACGTAAGCTTGTGACGAATGATATGGTCAGGGAGTATGTCGAGCGGAAACAGAAGTAAAGAGTAAATCTCTCTTTTTTGGTCATCTTAATGAATGTACCGAGAAAGGGGAATGATCATGAAAAAAAAGCAACAGACAAAGCAGCAGGATGAGCGTGACCCTAAACAAAAAGACATGCCGTCCTATGCAGAAGCAGAGTCGAAAAAAATGCAATACGGTCAAAAGTAAATGGGCTGCCTCTTCTTTTCTAAAAGAAGAAGGCGCCTTTTTTATGTCTAGTTTTGCGTTCTGTGATAGAATAGGAGTATTGTTTTGAAAAAGGGAGTTTATAAGAATGAATAAACACGTACTGCTTGTAGATGGAATGGCGCTTTTGTTCAGATCGTTTTATGCAACGGCTGTCCATCGCAATTTTATGATAAATGACCACGGTGTGCCGACAAATGGAGTCAATGGCTATTTGAAGCACTTATTAACAGCTGTACAGACATTTGAGCCAACTCATATTGTGTGCTGCTGGGATATGGGAAGCCAAACCTATCGAAACGAATTGTTTCAAGATTATAAAGCGAATCGAGGAGAGGCGCCTGTCGAGCTCATTCCGCAATTCGATTTAGCAAAAGAGGCTACAGAAGAACTAGGAATTGTGAACATTGGTTTAAAGGGCTTTGAAGCAGACGATTGTATTGGTACACTTGCTGCGCTTTACGAAAAAGAAGCACGCGTGACTGTCCTAACTGGTGACAAAGATTTGCTGCAAATTTTGAATGAACAAGTGACTGTTGCCTTGATGCAAAAAGGAATTGGCAATTATAAGCATTATACAAAAGCCTTATTTGAAGAGGAAATGGGAATCTCGCCAAAGGCACTCATCGATATGAAAGCACTTATGGGAGATGCAAGTGATAATTATCCAGGTGTCAAAGGAATCGGAGAAAAAACTGCTTTAAAATTTATTCAAACATATGAAACGATTGACGGTTTGTTAGAAAATGTCCATGAACTAACGGCTGCACAGCAAAAAAAAATGCAAGCAGGATTAGAAGATTTGAAGCTTTCTCGTCTATTGGCAGAGATTAAATGTGATGTCCCGCTCAGCTGTCCAATGGATGAGACGAAAATGAACATCAATCAAGAACGTGCTGCTGCTATGCTGAGGCACCATCAAATCAAAGGAATCGAACCGATGATGAATCGTTTAAGTACAATAGAGATTAGCTAAAGCCGATCTCTTTAGCGTGTAGACAAACCCTCGCATTCGGTGTCAGGTCTGCGTTTCGGTGCTCACGAATGTTCAATTCGCTCCGCTCCGGTACTCGGCCTTCCTAGACTGCAAAGGTTTTCTATCACGCTGACAGGTTCATCTTTTTGTATTGCTTTTCTTCGCTCTATTTTCCAGCTGAGATAGTGGCTGTTTATCTTTTGTTTGCGCATCACCTTGTGGGGTTGTCCCATTTGTGACACGACCTTTATTTTCTTTATCCAATCAGTATCACCTCACACACATTAGCATAACCGAAAAAAAGCGATTCATCCTTTAGATAGGTGAATCGCTTTTCTAGCGAGCTGATCTGCTACTTGATTTTCCTTACTCGGAATCCATTTAATAAAAAATAAATCAAACTGGCTTTGAAGCTCGATCATCTCTTTGATAAAGTGCTGAAAGGCTGGATTTTTAGCAAATCCTGCATTCGCTGCCCGGTCAACTACTTGTGAATCTGTTCGAAATGAAACGGTACGCAATCCTTTTTCTACGCATATTTTCATCCCCTCGATCAGAGCAGAAAATTCTGCTTCGTGATTGCTCATGGGTTCAAGATGAATGGAAAAGGATTCAGCCTTTCCATCATATTTGATGAAAATGCCGATGCCAGAGGGACCTGGATTCCCTGCACTGGCACCGTCAATGTATATTTCTGCAGGCACATCATTTCACCCTTTCATCAAGCGGAACCATTTTTTTCGCTGCATACGCGTAAGGTGTTGCAATTGCAGCGACGATAAATTTAATGACATATGTCGTGATGAAGATTTCTATCCATACATGAAATGGATACGTGCCAAGAAAGGCAATGGTCGTGAAAATCAATGTATCAAGAAGCTGGCTAATCATCGTACTTCCGGCATTGCGCACCCAGAGCGCGCCATCGGAAGGAAATATCCGGCGAATAAACGAATATACATAAACATCTAGCATTTGACTGATGATATAAGCAGCGAGACTGCCAAGTGCAACCCTTGGCATAAAGCCAAATATGGTTTCCAGCGATGATTGTGAGATATCAGATAGAGCGGGATGGAAAAGCAATGCTTCCTGCATGACAACAGTTAGTGTTAAAAGGGTGGCAAAACCAATCCAGACAGCTTTTCTCGCTTCATTTTGTCCATATTTTTCATTCAATACGTCCGTTGCAAAGAACACACTGCCATATAAAATATTTCCAAGTGTTGCCGTTAAGCCGAATAATTCAACGGTTTTGACAACTTGTAAATTTGCGGCAACCGTCGCAAAGCCAATCCAGACAAAAAGACCCATCTTGCCAAATCCTTTATAAAATAGAAGAACAATGATAAAATTAATGATCGCAAATAAGATCCAAATACCTTCATTAAACAAGTGACATGAACTTCCTTTCTCATTGTAAAATGTAACTTTTTGATTATAGCATAACGTATGTTTACCTTAAAAGCACGGGAAGGCGATGTGATCGATGAAATTAAGAGCACACTACACAATGAAAGTGAAATCAATTGGGTCCGTTGCTTTTTACCAAGAAGATTGGTTGGAGCTAAAAGAGACCTTGAGGTTAGCAAAACATATCGACAAAAAAGAACCCCAGTCACTTCTGTCATTTGAAGATGAAAAAGGGGCTATGTGGTCTATAAAAGAGCTTGAAAAGCTAAATGAAGAATTAAAGCTTGAACCGGATCAGCTTCAAGTCTATTTTGATGCAAGTTTTCACAAAGAAACAGGTGACTCTGGTCTTGGGATTGTCATCTACTATAAGCTAGGAAAAGACGCTTATCGATTGAGAAAAAATCAGTCTTTCCAAGGGAGTACCAATAATGAAGCAGAGTATGCGGCTTTATTTGAGGCAGTGAAAGCTTTAAAACACCTGGGGGCAAGCAGAAATTCTGTCACGATTAGAGGAGATTCACTTGTTGTCATGAATCAGTTAAAAGGAGAGTGGCCTTGTTATGATGATGTACATAACAAATGGCTTGATCGAATTGAAGCGGCTTTAAAAGAGCTGAAGCTGACGCCAACCTATGAAGCCATCGATCGGAAACAAAATGCAGAAGCGGATCAGCTTGCAAGACAGATTCTTGCAGACGTCCCAATCGAAAGTACATTGAAATTAGAAGCAGACGGAGCTGAATAATGTGGATAAAAAAACAGCAGTACAAGAATTGACCGATCTTCAAGACACGTATTGTTCAGATTGTTTGATTAAGAAGCATTTTCGAAAAGAATTTGGCAAAAAATACGCCCATTCCTTTTGTATACAGCAATGCACCGTTGGAGAGAAGATAAAAGAATATGGTCAGACTCTGCTCAAAAAATAAACGGACGCACCGGTTTTCCCTGCTCAAACATTCGCTCTTGAAAAAAAACGGATAGAATGTGTAAAAAAAGAACATATTCCGAAAAATGAGCCGATATAACTATAGAAAGTTTTGGTTGAGTTACTTTTTGACTAAGTGACGGATATTAGAGGAAAAGGGGAAGGCCGGTATGAATAATAAGGAGTTCGAAACGGTATTACATCGAACATTTCAAGAGGTGTACAGCGATCTAGAGCAACTTGTAGATGTAGCAAAGAAGGGAAGACCTTTTCTCGAAAAAGATATCTCTGAAATTGAACAACGACTGAAGCAAAATATTTTAGCAATTGAAATTCAGCTGAAAATCAAATAAGAGAGGCATAAGCCTCTCTTTATTTTGCATCATTGATTTGGTTGATTAGATTTTTGTTACGTTTGCAGCTTGAGGTCCACGATTACCTTCAACGATTTCAAAAGAAACTTCTTGTCCTTCTTCTAAAGACTTGTAACCGTCACCTTCGATAGCTGTGAAGTGAACGAATACATCGTCTCCGCCTTCAACTTCAATGAAGCCGAAACCTTTTTCATTATTGAACCATTTTACTTTACCGTTTTGCATATTGCTTTTTCCTCCTAGTACTGTAGCATACCTTTTGGCATACTAAAAAAAATTTTCATCACCTAACGACTTTGCAGTTGTTAAATGATGGTTCCACTATACACCATCAAAAGTAAAGCGTCAAGCGGGAGAGCCAAATTTTGAGCAGAATGTTTGATTTTTTTTGACAAATAACAATAATAGCTAAACCGTCCCCATTTTCTGAAACTTTATGCACAGTTTGTCCGTATATAAAAAAAATATAGAAAGAGGTGCTATCATGAATCGTTATACACTCGAAGAATTTGTTCAGAATACGCAGCAGGAAGATAAGGGAGAAGGGGTCTTCGAACTTGAAACACCAAGACTTTTAGAAATTAATTTGACTGATACCATTTGGGCAAAAACAGGTTCCATGGTTTCGTACCGAGGCAAAATCAAATTTGAACGTGAGGGCGTGTTTGAACATGGCGTCTCAAAGATGTTCAAAAAAATGCTGTCAGGAGAAGGCACTTCACTCATGAAGGCAACAGGTGATGGAAAATTATATGTGGCAGATCAAGGCAAAAAAATCTCAATTCTTCGTTTGGCTCAAGGCGAATCCATTTTTGTGAATGGGAATGATTTGCTCGCATTTGAGCCTTCAGTCCGCTGGGATATCAAATTGATGAAAAAAGTATCGGGGATGATTGCAGGCGGATTATTTAATGTCAAATTAGAAGGACCAGGCCTTGCTGCGATTACGAGTCATTATGAGCCGCTCACATTGATTGTTCAGCCGGGTGACTCTGTCTATACAGATCCAAATGCGACAGTTGCATGGTCAGGGGATTTAAAAACTGAATTTGTAACAGATGTTTCATTCAAAACCTTTATTGGCAGAGGAAGCGGAGAGTCTATTCAAATGAAATTTAGCGGAAGCGGATTTGTTGTCGTGCAGCCGTTTGAAGAAGTGTACACAACAAATGGAAATCAAGGATAAAGAAAAAAGGTGTCCGTCATTGACGGACACCTTTTTATGATAATGCGCGAGCATACGTTTTGTTATTCGTGATGAGATCTGATTGCTCAACGATATCTTCCAAAATGGTTTGAGAAGAATGCTTTGAGTGAAGATTTTTCATGTTTTGTTTCATGGTTTCTAACTTTTCTTCATCTTGAAGCAAGTTGGTCACAGATTCTAAAATGTCTTCATGTCTGTTGATGACGATGGCTGCACCATAATCTTCAAAGAAATGAGCATTTTCCTTTTCTTGTCCAGGGACAGGCTTGTAAAGAATGACTGGGACGCCGATTGCAGTTGCTTCTGTTAAAGTAATGCCACCTGGTTTTGTGATCATACAATCTGTTACTCTGAACAATTCATCAATTTGTTCCACATATCCAAGCGCCTTCAATTGATCTGGATGTGCTTGTTCAAGATCGCTTAGTGATTGTTTCAGCGCTGCGTTCTTTCCGCATACAACAACAATTTGTACTTCACTGTCTAGAAGCAACGCTTCACATAATTCCTTGACATTTTTCAGTACACCATGAGCACCGGCCATAATCAGAAGAACTTTTTTGTTTGATGATAATCCATATTTTTTATAAATCTTCGATTTTGGCACGTCTGCTTCAAATTGTGGTCTAATAGGAATGCCTGTCACTTTGACATCGCTTGGACGTGTGCCGATTTCCACTAATTTTTGTTTCACATAATCGGTTGCAACATAGTACCGGTCGATGTTTTCATGTACCCAAATCTTATGAAGACAGAAATCTGTCATGACATTAAATGTCGGGATGACTTTTCCTGTTTTGTTCCGGTATTCAGGAACAACAATCATCGGGAATGTAATAATAATGATATCCGGATTGTGTAATTGAATAAGTTCATCAAGACGCTTATTTCCCATTTTTAAATAAATGTTAAATTTGCGTTTATTGTAAATTTTATCTACACCGTAATAAAACAAGCGATAAAATTGTTTCCCAATGGAAAAGCTCTTCAAGTATAAATATTGAGTCACTTCCGACACAATGGGATTTGATTCTTGATACAAATTAGAAACTACAACATGCTCAAAGCCTTGAGATTTGCACTCATCATACAGTGTTTTAGCCACCTGCATATGTCCATTTCCATAATTTGCGGTCAAGATTAATATTTTTTTATTGGTATTCAAGAATATTCACCTCAAATGTAATCAACAACAACAAAACTTCGTACGAAAACTATTAATCTCATAGGTCTACATATACATAAAGATAACATATAAACAGCGAGAGCATATCATTCGTTACGAAAGAATTAAACTAATTTTAAAAAACAACAAGACTAAATTGATAATGGAAGACAGAGCCATTTGTATTTTAACACATTTTGGCCATTTATCATCAGACTACAGTCTATTTTATTCCCAAACGTATGGTGTTTCTTGATAAACATAATAATTGAGCCAATTCATAAACAGTAAAGTGGCATGGGCTTTCCATCGATTCACTGGGACTAATGTGTCACCATCTTCTATAAAATAGTGGACAGGTTTTTGGACTGTATCATCCTTCAACAAATCTCTTTCATATTCCTGCTTCAATGTGTCCGTATCATATTCAGGATGTCCAGTTAAAAATACTTGTTTATCATCATCTGAAACAATTAAACAAACACCCGCTTCTTCAGAGACACTCAATACTTTTAAATTCGGCGTGTTTTTTAATTGTTCTGTATTAATATCTGTATGCCTCGAATGTGGGACATAGTATACTTCATCGAAACCTCTGACTAATCTTTCTTTTTTCTCTTTCACAAGATGCTCAAATACACCAAATTTTTTCTCAGCAAGCTTGATTTTCTCAATACCATAATGGTGATATAGGCCTGCCTGTGCACCCCAGCAAATGTGAAGAGTAGACGTCACATTCGTTTTACTCCAGTCCAAGATGTCCTGCAGCTCTTTCCAATAGGAAACTTCTTCAAAAGCTAAATGCTCAATTGGTGCGCCGGTGATGATCATTCCATCAAATTTCTTATGGCGAATCGATTCAAAGGTCGTATAAAATTCATCTAGATGCTCTCTCGACGTATTCTTCGGTGTATGCGTACTTGGAATCAAAAACGTAAAGTACACTTGCAAAGGAGAATTTCCGAGCATTCTTAGCAGCTGCGTTTCAGTTTGTATTTTTTTTGGCATTAAATTTAAGATCACGATATTCAAAGGACGGATATCTTGCTTGAATGCCCTTGTCTCATCCATGACGAAAATGTTTTCGCTCTCTAGTATTTGTTTTGCCGGCAGATGAACTGGTATGTTAATAGGCAACTCGCCACCCCCTGAATCAAAGCTAATTTCACTTCATTATAGGAACTTTCTGGCGATATTTCAATGTTTCAATTATGTTACAATGAAAAACAGAGCAAAAACAAAGCTGTTTCTCGAAAAAAAGGAGGCCGTTTATTTATGATCACAAAGCATTTATCAGATATTGACATCGCCCAAAAGGCAAAGCTGAGACCTATTCAAGACATCGCAGCAAAGCTGCAAATACATGACGAAGAATTAGAATGCTATGGTTTCACAAAAGCGAAAATATCTTTGACTATTTTTGACCGTTTAAAAGAACAAAAAGAAGGACATGTGATCCTTGTCACATCGATCAATCCAACGCCAGCAGGTGAAGGGAAGTCCACCGTCACAGTCGGGCTCGGTCAAGCCTTTGAAAAAATAGGGAAAAAAGCAATCATTGCAATGCGAGAGCCTTCATTAGGTCCTACAATGGGCATAAAAGGCGGTGCAGCAGGTGGAGGATATTCACAGGTGCTACCAATGGAAGAAATCAATCTTCATTTTACAGGAGATTTTCATGCCATTACTTCTGCACATAATGCCTTATCTGCGTTCATTGATAACCATATCCATCACGGAAATGAACTTGGCATCGACGCGCGCCGCATTGTATGGAAGCGAGTGCTTGATTTAAACGATCGTGCTTTAAGACAGGTCGTTGTCGGACTTGGTGGACAGGTAAATGGGTATCCTAGAGAAGACGGGTTTGACATCACGGTTGCCTCCGAAATGATGGCCATCCTTTGTTTAGCAGAAGACTTAACCGACTTGAAAAAACGTCTTTCTTCTATTGTTGTTGCCTATAATCAAGATGGGGAGCCAGTCACTGTTGGTGCACTTGGATATGAAGGTGTTTTGACGTTACTTTTAAAAGACGCACTCAAACCGAATCTTGTACAAACGATTGAAGGAACTCCGGCCCTCGTTCATGGCGGTCCTTTTGCCAATATTGCGCATGGATGTAATAGTTTAATTGCAACTAAAATGGCGGCGAAATTAGCCGATTATGTCGTAACAGAAGCTGGATTTGGAGCAGATCTTGGAGCGGAAAAGTTCCTGCACATTAAAACAAGAGCTGGTGATTTCAAGCCTGGTGCAGTTGTCATTGTGGCGACTGTCAGAGCATTAAAGATGCATGGCGGAATGAAGAAAGCAGAACTCAAAGAAGAGAATGCACAAGCCGTATTAAAAGGTATACATAATTTAGAAAAGCATATTGAAACTGTGCAAGCCTTCGGTCTTCCGTACATTATCGCAATAAACAGGTTTATCACTGATACAAAAGAAGAGATTCAAGCGATAGAAGATTGGTGCCTTGCACATGACCATCCAGTCAAAGCTGTGAATGTATGGGAAGAAGGTGGCGAAGGCGGGACAGCACTTGCCGAAGAACTCGCAACACTTATTGAAAAGAAGAAGAACAGCTTTTCCTATTTGTATGAAGAGCATGATTCCATCGAAGAAAAATTATCTAAGGTTGCCAAAGTGGTTTACGGAGCAGACGGGGTCACACTCACTTCAAAAGCAAGAAAGCAGCTGGCAGCCATCGAGGAAAACGGCTGGGGGCATTTACCGGTGTGTATGGCAAAAACGCAATATTCACTTTCGGATGATCCAGCTTTAATTGGGAGACCAAAAGGTTTTACCATTACGATTCGTGAGTTAAAACCATCTGTAGGAGCAGGATTTATTGTTGCTTTAACCGGAAGCATTCTGACAATGCCAGGATTACCTAAAAAACCAGCGGCGCTCGAGATGGATTTATTAGAAGACGGCAGTGTGACAGGACTCTTTTAACCGGAAGCATAAAAAGCGATTTTATAAAAGAAGCATGTTACGATAGGGAAAAGTGAATCCTAGGAGGCTATGAGATGTCAATTTATGATATTCAGGTCAAGACCATTAACGGTCAAGAAAAATCAATGGCAGATTACAAAGGAAAAGTACTCATTATTGTCAATACAGCAAGCAAATGTGGACTAACTCCTCAATTTAAACAACTGCAGGAGCTATATGATCAATATCATGAAAAGGGCCTTGAAATTTTAGGATTTCCATGTAACCAATTTATGAACCAAGAACCAGAAGGAGAAGAAGCCATTCAAGAATTCTGTTCTTTGAATTATGGGGTGACCTTCCCTATGTTTGCGAAAGTAGATGTCAATGGTGACAACGCGCACCCGCTCTTTAAACATTTAACAAGTCATGCAAAAGGTGTACTTGGCACGAAAACAGTGAAATGGAATTTCACAAAATTTATCGTGGATCAAAACGGAGAAGTCACTGAGCGGTTCTCTCCGAAAACATCACCAAAAGAATTAGAAAGCTCCATCATCGCTCTTTTGGACAAATAAGGTGCTTACCGTCATGCAGAAAAAACAATTGGAGGCAGCTGCCTCCTTTGTTTCAGATCGGCTGAAATATGAACCGACTGGACACGATGCGGCTCATATTGATCGTGTGCGGCAGCTTGCCCGCCAGATTGCAAATCAAGAAGGCGGCTCTCTTTTTGTGATTGAAATGGCAGCGATTGTTCATGATATCATTGATGAAAAACTGTCGAGTGAATGGAAGCTTTCACCACAGCAGCTTGAGCATCAGCTCCTTTTTTGGGAAGTTCATACGCGAGATATTCGTTATATCATGGACATCATTACAACGATGTCTTTTCGTCATCGACATAAGCAGAATAGACCAATAACGTTAGAAGGGGCCATTGTTCAAGACGCAGATCGGCTCGATGCGATAGGAGCAACCGGTATTGCGAGGGTGTTTACTTATGCAGGCGCAAAAGGGGAACCCCACTATTCAAAGGACACGCAGCAGGGCTCCGTGCTAAAACATATGGAAGAAAAACTGCTCAAATTAAAAGACTTAATGAACACTCATGCAGGAAAGCAGCTTGCTGAGGATCGGCACGATTTGATGAGCCTATTTATCAAGACATGGAAAGAAGAATGCGGCCTTACAGATGAGTAGGGTCTTTATGTGTGTAAGGAGGATGTATAGATGAAAATAACAGCGATAGAACCGACGCCAAGTCCAAATACGATGAAGGTCATTTTGACAGAAGCACTTGCCGGCGGTAAAAGCAACAACTACAAAAAGGATCAAAAAGACGAAGCGCCAGAGATGATTAAGCGTATTTTGAACATTGAAGGTGTAAAAGGTGTTTATCATGTCGCAGACTTCTTAGCGGTTGAGCGTAATGCAAAGTTTGACTGGCAGGGCATCTTGCAGCAGGTCAGAGAAGCCTTTGGTCAAGAAACAGAAGGCCTTCAGGAAGGATCGCAGTCTGGCGGTGACACATTTGGCGAAGTCAAAGTGTTTGTCCAAATGTTTAATGGGATTCCGATGCAAGTCAAATTAACAGACGGTGAAAGAGAAGAGCGATTCGGCATGCCTGAACGCTTCCAAGCAGCCATTTTAAAGCTCAGAAGCAGTTCAGACAATGTCGTATTTGAACGTGTGTGGAAAGAACATGGCGTTCGTTTTGGCGACTTTGCAGATATCGGTCAGGAAGTGACAGAAGAGCTGCAGGCAGCCTATGATGATGAGCGTTTAGCTCGCTTAACAGAAGCGGTCAAAGAAGGGCAAGAAGCTGTAGATCGACAGGTGAACCGTAAGGCATATGACGTGACAGAAGAAATGCTGCGTGAGGAAGATTGGAAAAAGCGCTTTGCCCATCTAGAGCAAATGCAGCCAGAGCAAAAGGATATACCTGTTTTAATGAAAGCAATGGAGGACCCTAAAACATCGATTCGCAGACAAGCCGTTGTGAATGCTGGAATGATTGAAGATCCTGCTATTCTGCCTATTTTATATAAAGGGCTTAAAGATAAAACAGTGACGGTCCGCAGAACTGCTGGAGACTGCATTTCAGACCTTGGTGACCCGAGCGCTATAGAAGCAATGATCGAATCATTAAAGGACCCAAGTAAACTTGTTCGCTGGCGTGCAGCGATGTTTCTTTACGAAGAAGGTGACGAAACAGCACTTGACGCATTAAAAGAAGCTGAGCAAGACCCAGAATTTGAAGTCAGCCTTCAAGTGAAAATGGCGATTGAGCGCATTGAGCACGGAGAAGAAGCGAAAGGCTCAGTATGGAAGCAAATGACAGAAAGTAGAAAAAATGCATCAGAATGATGAGACTTATGAACAAGCTGCCAATGATAGGCAGCTTGTTTTTCTAAAATCATAGACAGAAAAATTTTTTTAGAAAAATTATTTTGAATATTGTTGAAATATACGAAAAAACTCTATATAGTAGTACCAATATAGAATATTGGAGGTCAGATTTTATGACACGAACCTTGCTGAGCGCTAGATTCAGCAGCCATGTTGGTCATCGGTCATTCATCGGTGGCTAAATAAACAGAAAATTTGTAAAATAAAATCAACTCAAAATCATACAGTCAACAAGACTTGTAGTATAGGAGGCTTTTTAAACAGATGGCAGAACTTCGTAGTAATATGATTAAACAAGGAATTGACAGAGCACCTCACCGAAGCTTACTAAGAGCAGCGGGGGTAAAGGATGAGGACTTCGGCAAGCCATTTATTGCTGTATGTAATTCCTATATTGATATTGTCCCAGGTCATGTCCATCTTCAGGAATTCGGAAAGATTGTGAAAGAAGCCATTCGTGAAGCTGGCGGGGTCCCATTTGAATTTAATACGATTGGGGTCGATGATGGAATTGCAATGGGTCATATCGGGATGAGATATTCACTACCAAGCCGTGAAATCATTGCTGACTCTGTCGAAACCGTTGTATCTGCTCACTGGTTTGATGGAATGGTTTGTATTCCTAACTGCGATAAAATTACACCGGGGATGATGATGGCAGCAATGCGTGTCAATATTCCGACGGTCTTTGTCAGCGGTGGACCGATGGAAGCGGGTAGAACAAGTGATGGCAGAAAGATTTCTCTTTCTTCTGTATTTGAAGGCGTCGGTGCTTACCAGTCAGGTAAAATTAACGAAGAGGAATTAAATGAATTAGAACAGTTTGGCTGTCCGACCTGCGGATCTTGTTCAGGTATGTTTACAGCAAACTCAATGAACTGTTTAGCAGAGGCGCTTGGAATTGCTCTTCCTGGAAATGGAACGATTTTGGCGACATCACCAGAGCGAAGAGAATTTGCGAAAAAGTCAGCAAAACAACTAATGGAGCTCATTAAAAAGGATATTAAACCACGTGATATTGTGACTGAAAAAGCAATTGATAACGCATTTGCATTAGATATGGCACTTGGTGGTTCAACGAATACAGTTCTTCACACACTGGCGATCGCAAATGAAGCAGGTGTTGAATATTCACTTGAACGTATCAATGAAGTAGCAGAGCGTGTGCCTCATTTATCAAAACTTGCTCCAGCTTCGGATGTTTATATTGAGGATTTACATGAAGCAGGCGGCGTCACAGCTGCGCTAAATGAATTGTCCAAAAAAGAAGGCGCACTTCATTTAGATACAATGACCGTCACAGCGAAAACACTTGGTGAGAACATTGCAGGTCATGAGGTCAAAGACTATAACGTCATTTATCCAATCGATAAGCCATTTACTGAAAAGGGCGGTTTAGCCGTTTTATTTGGAAACCTTGCGCCTGATGGAGCCATCATTAAAACGGGCGGGGTACAAGATGGAATCACACGTCACGAAGGACCTGCAATCGTATTTGAATCCCAAGAAGAAGCTCTTGAAGGCATCATTAATAGAAAAGTAGAAGCAGGACATGTTGTCATCATTCGCTATGAAGGACCTAAAGGCGGACCTGGTATGCCAGAAATGCTTGCTCCTACTTCACAAATTGTCGGGATGGGACTTGGACCAAAGGTTGCTTTAATTACGGACGGACGTTTTTCCGGCGCTTCTCGTGGTTTGTCTATCGGACACGTCTCTCCTGAAGCAGCTGAGGGCGGCCCGCTTGCCTTTGTTGAAAATGGTGACCATGTCGTCGTCGATATTGAGCAGCGCATTTTAAGCGTAGAGGTTCCAGAGGAAGAATGGGAAAAACGAAAAGCGAACTGGAAAGGCTTTGAGCCAAAAGTGAAAACGGGCTATCTTGCCAGATATTCAAAACTTGTGACCTCAGCCAATACAGGCGGAATCATGAAAATTTAATCTGAAATAGAACATTTGAAAATTGGCTCTCTCTATAGTATCCTTTATTCACAACATAAGGATTTTAGAGGGGGCTTTTTTATGTCAATGGCATATGAAGAATATATGCGTCAGCTCGTTGTGCCAATGCGCCAAGAGTTGACAAGTGCAGGATTTCAAGAACTAACGACGGAAGAAGAAGTAGAACAAACGATGCAAGAAGCTGAAGGAACAACATTTGTTGTTGTTAATTCTGTATGCGGCTGTGCTGCCGGCTTAGCACGCCCAGCAGCGACTCAAGCTGTGATGAAGGCAGAAAAAGCGCCCGACAAAATCGTCACAGTATTTGCTGGGCAGGACCGGGAAGCAACAGCAAAAATGAGAGAATACTTCACTGGTGAAGAGCCATCATCTCCTTCTATGGCCCTTTTAAAAGGAAATGAACTCGTTCATTTTATCCCACGTGACGAAATTGAAGGTCATGAAATGGAAGATATCATGAAAAATGTCTTAACTGCATTTGAAAAACATTGCTAATACACGTGTTGAAATGCCCTGGAACTAGATCAGGGCATTTTTTCTTGATCATGATGGAGGAACGATATGCTCATTACAACAAGCTTTAGAGCAAATGAACAAACGATTGGAACAGCAAAGGCACTTGCAGAGGATTTACATGGTGAGTATGTAGAAAGACGCAAACAATCTGTCAAACAGCTTGCGATAAAACGAGGAGATGTCCTTGTTGTCGGGAAAGAAAGATTTGAATGGTATCAGCCAAATGGTGAAAAGTTCTTCTTTCATCCAAGCTCAGCGATGTTCAGGGTGAAGCGGATCTTGCGCGAAGAAAAGGATCCCTTAATTGAAGCAGCACAGCTAAAGCCGGGCGATTCCTTTTTAGATTGCACACTGGGCTTAGGGTCTGATGCGATAACTGCAAGCTGTGCGATAGGCAGGAATGGAAGGGTCGTCGGTATTGAAAAGAATCCCATTACGGCATTACTTGTGCGAGAAGGACTGAATACATGGGAGACGGGGATAGAGGAAGCTGATGAAGCGATGAAACGGATTTCTGTTATTAGTGGAGACAGTATCGAGCAACTAAAGAAGTATCCTGACTGTTCATTTGATATCGTCTATTTTGATCCGATGTTTGAGGAAACGATTCAAGAATCTACAAGTATAGCGCCGCTGCGTCATGCGGCAGAGCACGACTTTGATCACGAAGCAGCCGTGCAAGAAGCATTAAGGGTGGCAAGAAAAAGAGTGGTGTTAAAAGATCATTGGAAAAGCACACGATTCACAGCGGACTGTTACCAATTTCATGTCATCAAACGAAAAACAGCCCAATTTCATTATGGATATATCGAGAAAGAAAAAAGCCCTCTCTAAGGGCTTTTAATCCGTAATCTCCATATAGACAAAATAAAACAGTGTCAGCAAGGAAGCTGTGACGAAAAAGCCTTCAAGCATACCCATTCCTCCCAAATTTTAGTTGCCTGTACTGTCATTGTAAACGTTTTATTATAAAAAAGAAAGTCTCAAATCAGTGACCAAATTGAATGACTGAAAATTCATTATATGCTAGAATAGCAGTATGATAACTTATGGAAGGAATTAGATATCATGAAGATGTGGATGAGAAAAACGCTTGTTGCGCTCTTTACAATTGCAACTTTTGGTTTGGTCTCTCCTCCGTCGGCTTTGATGACAGACAAGCCATCTGAACTTTCTTCACCTGATAAAACGCCTTATACAGCGGTTTATGATACATCAGATGAATTGCGCAGCTGGGAACGATCGCAAGAGGCAAGCAAAGAGCAGGTAGACCCCTTTGAGCAATATAAGGAAGAGGTTCTATCAAGTGCAGAAAATCAATCCTTTCTCAAATTCGGCCGTAAAATCACACCTGTCATTGAAGACGAGTACAGAGAAGAGATTCAACCGAAAATTGAACAAGTGTTAACCGATGTTTTAACAAATTTCAAAGATGACGAAAAATTTCAAGATGTTGTGTTAACTGATCAGCCTTCAAGCGGAAATGGCGAAAAAATCTTTCACATATACAACCGGAAGACTGGAGAAGATTTGCTCCGTTTTCATGTGAGAAGAGATCAGCCGCCACACAGCGGATATTGGTTTAACTTTCACTACCATACAGCAGAAGATGGATTCCAGACGCATCATGAACTCGGTAATATTTACTGGGACAAAAACACCCCGCCGAGCTGGATGAGCCACTAGAAGGAGATGTCATGCCAATTGAAAAAGTATACAATGAACGAAATGGTGCAGATTACAAAACGAATGTTAAACGAACGCGGAGTGAAAATTGAAGATATTGCACACATTGTGCTAAAGCTTCAAGAAAAATATCATCCAAACCTTCCACTTAGTGTCTGTATTGAAAATGTTGAAAAAGTGTTGAATAAAAGGGAAATTGTCCATGCTGTTTTAACAGGACTTGCCCTTGATCAGCTGGCTGAAAAAAAGCTGTTGCCAGAACCTTTGCAGCACTTAGTTGAAACAGATGAGCCGCTATATGGAATTGATGAGATTATTCCGCTTTCCATTGTCAATGTATATGGATCAATCGGTTTGACCAACTTCGGTTATTTAGATAAAGAGAAATTTGGTATTATCAGGGAATTAGATGAAGGTCGTCCAGGTGAAGTGCATACCTTCCTTGATGATCTTGTCGCCGCGCTTGCCGCAGCAGCAGCTAGCCGTATTGCTCACTCACACCAAGATATTAAGGACGAAGAGCAGGATCGAGTGAATCAAGTATAAAAGAAAAACATGTCTGCTCATTATTATGCAGGCATGTTTTTTTGGTGTTTAAACAAAAGCAGAAATAAGGTAAACTACAACAAGAACATAAATAAAGGATGAAAAAAATGAAACAATACAAAGAGTTATGCCGTCATGTATTACAGCACGGGGATGAAAAAGGTGACAGAACGGGAACAGGCACAATCAGCACGTTCGGTTACCAGATGAGATTTGATTTGCAGGAAGGATTTCCGCTGTTAACAACAAAGAAATTGCACCTGAAATCAATTATTCATGAGTTACTGTGGTTTTTAAAAGGTGATACAAATGTCAAATATCTTCAGGAAAATGGTGTCCGTATTTGGAACGAATGGGCAGATGAAAATGGCGAACTGGGCCGTGTATACGGAGCGCAGTGGCGATCTTGGGCTAGCGGGGACGGTGAGACTGTGGATCAGATCACAAAGCTGATCCACGATATCGAGCATAATCCGAATTCAAGAAGACTGATCGTCAGCGCTTGGAACCCGGCTGAAATTGATCAAATGGCACTGCCACCATGTCATTGTCTGTTTCAATTTTACGTATCAAACGGGAAGCTTTCTTGCCAGCTTTATCAAAGATCGGCAGATATCTTTTTAGGCGTGCCATTTAATATTGCTTCATATGCTCTTCTCACGATGATGATTGCCAAAGTCACAAATCTTGAGCCAGGAGAGTTTGTTCATACGCTAGGAGATGCACATATTTATCAGAATCATCTTCCGCAGGTGAACATGCAGCTAGAGCGCGAGGAACGCACGCTTCCGCAGCTTCGCATCACAAGAGATGTGAAGAGCATCTTTGATTTCACGTTCGATGATTTTGTACTTGAGAACTATGATCCGCATCCGCATATCAAAGGAGAAGTCAGTGTATGATTTCGATGATTGTGGCGACAGGAAAAGACAGAGTCATTGGTCAAGATAATCAAATGCCTTGGCATTTACCAGCTGATTTAGCGTATTTTAAGAAGGTCACAGGCGGTCATACGATTGTCATGGGCAGAAAAACGTTTGAATCAATTGGACGAGCGCTGCCTAACCGTCGAAATATCGTTTTGACAACAAGTTCTTCTTTTGAAGCAGAAGGATGCGAGGTTGTCCATTCCATTGCCGATATTTTGGCAATTGGGGAAAGCGAGACAGAGTTATTTATCATCGGCGGGTCTAAGCTGTATGAAGAAATGATGCCATATGCGGATCGTCTATATATCACGCATATTCACCATGCGTTTGAAGGAGACCGCTACTTTCCTGATTACAATGAAAACGAATGGACGGTTGTATCACGCGAAAAAGGCCATCGTGACGAAAAGAACCCCTACAATTATGAATTTGTCGTATATGACAAAAAAGGATAAATGAGTAGGAGGAGTACGGTTGTTTCGTTATTGGGTTTTAACGCTTTATGTTGTTGTATCCTTTTGTAAAAGTTTGAGGCATTTGCATGCCCATGAATTAACTGATCCACGCATTTCCTATACGAAACGAATGCATCTCATTCATGAGCATGCAAAAAGGTTTGCCCGGGGATGTATTGACCAGTCAGGATCAGTCATGACCATTCACCAGCAAAAGAAGCTGCCAAATGGACCCGTTATTTATATCACACAGGCACTGAATCCAGTCACGACGACATTATTGATTGGTCACCTTGAGAAGCCATTTGCTTTCATGGCAAAGCCGAATCTTTTTCGATATCCGATTTTAAAACAATGGCTGAAGAAGATGGCGGTTATGCATCAGAATCAATCTGATGATGCCTTGTTAGAAGAAGCAAAGGAAAGAATCTTATCGGGGCAGAGTGTATTGCTTTCAGAAGCACATCGTCACATGGCAGAGGCACTTGCTGAAGATTGTGATTGTCCGCTTGTACCGATTGAAACAAGTGGAACGGATCGTCTATTAGCTGGAAAAGTCGTGAAAAGGCTGCGGCCTGTTAACGTTGATATTCATATTAAAGCGCCTGTCATGATGAGCGATTACGCCCAAAAGCGCGCATAAAAAAACCAGCATCCATTTTTCGGATGCTGGTTTTTTTCATGCAGCAGGAATGTTCACACAATAGAAGAGAATGCAGAAGAATATCGACGCACTTCCGCCGAGCACAAAGCTGTGCCAAATCGCATGATGATAGGGGATTTTACGCCAAATATAAAAGATGGTTCCGACCGAATACAAAAGACCGCCTAATAGTAAGAGGCCAAATCCTGCGCCCGTTAATTGAATGTAAAGTGGTTTAATGGCAATGATAATCATCCAGCCCATTAATAAATAAACGAGGGTGGACACAATGATAAACCGTTTGACGAAAAAGATTTTAAAGACAATTCCGCCAGCAGCAAGAGCCCAAACAATCGCAAGAAGCGTATAGCCGAGTGCGCCTTTTAATGGTCCTAGTAAAAAGGGCGTATAGGTACCAGCAATCAATACATAAATAGCCGAGTGGTCGAGGATTTCAAATACATCTTTTGTTTTTTTGTGCCGAATGCTATGAAGCAAGGTCGAGCTTAAATAAAGCAGCAACATGGACGCGCCAAATATCGAAAAGCTGATGATCTCTGTGACAGTGCCGTATTGAACAGCGAATAACACGAGAAAAACAATGGCTGGTATGGATAAAATAACGCCAATGCCATGTGTAATGGCGTTGGCAATTTCTTCTTTTACAGTAAACAATGGATGTCCTCCTTTTATTGAACCGGTATATAACCATCAAGTGACTTCAGGAATGAAAGACCTTCAAGTGTAATCTTCGTGCCGGCCCTGCCTTTTCCTTTCGTCACGTATGCTTTTTTCTCAAGATCATCTAATCGGCTCCTCACCTGCTGAGGGGTCAGCGGAATGTCGCCTTGTTTGCTTAATTCAGATAAGATGCGTCTGCTGGCTGCTTCACCTTTCTCATTGAGAGATTTAATGGCTTCTAGCAGGAAAACAAACTCTTGTTTTTCCATTAGTGTGAGCTGATGATCTTCCTTTTTTCCTTTTACCTCCGGCGAAAGAGGGGTTAACACAAAAGGCGGCAGGTGGTGTAAAAATACCGTTTGCCCCTCGAGAATGACTGCAGCATAATGAACGATATTTTTGAGTTCCTGTACGTTTCCTTCAAACGGATACTCCTGCAAGGTTTCCCAAACACTTGGATCAATATCAGGCGCCATGCTCAGCTCCTGAAAGAAAGCAGTTGTTAACACAGGAATGTCAGTTTTTCGATCTGCTAATGAAGGTAAAGGCAAATGGAAAACATTTAAGCGATAAAACAGCTCAGGTAAAAAGGTAGATGAAACCCTCAATGCCTCTATTGATAAAGACGAAGTGGTAATGATTTTTGTTGCAGGAGAGATTTCCAGAAAACGAATGACCTGATGCTGCATAGGAATACTTAATGCGGCGATTTCGTCTAAATAAAGGATTTGACGGGTCTTTTCCGTGAAGGCTTTCTGCAAGGTATCTTCATCTAAAATGGGGCAATATAGATGTTTCAGTGAAGCGTTTGGAGCCGATGCATGAGCAATTTCATGGGCAAATCGTGTTTTGCCTGTGCCAATGTCTCCTGTGATCAAGACCGGCTGCTCGTGCTTTGTGAATTGCTTTGCCAGGTGAATGGCACGCTTCATTTCTTGATGTTCTCCATATATAGACGTAAACGAATGTGTGGTCATCGGGTGGTTCCTTTCTTTATGGTTCTTATTGGTTCAATTGTAACACCCAATAAAACCAAATGTACAGAAAAACGAAAAAGTTTATGAAATTTATACTTGATCCATGATCTATCGGTTTATTTTTTGAATATTCATGTTATAATGACAAATTAAATAAGGTTAAAGAGAAAGGATCTTGTACATGAAACCGTTGCTCAAAGAAAACACGCTAATTCAAGTGAAAGATATTTTAAAGGCCCATCAAAATTTGAAGGATGTTGTCATTCATACACCTCTTCAAAAAAATGAGCGACTTTCTGAACGATATGAATGTAATGTCTACTTAAAAAGAGAGGATCTGCAAGTAGTTCGTTCCTTTAAATTAAGAGGCGCTTTTAATAAAATGAGTCAGCTTCCAAAAAATAAACTAGAAAACGGCATTGTCTGCGCAAGTGCAGGAAATCACGCACAAGGTGTTGCCTATTCTTGTAAATATCTAGGCATCCACGGGAAAATCTTTATGCCTGCTACGACACCAAGACAAAAAGTATCTCAAGTGGAGCTTTTCGGCAAAGAATATGTTGAAATTATCTTAACCGGAGATACGTTTG
Organism: Bacillus sp. FSL M8-0266; assembly: GCF_038613425.1. Taxonomy (NCBI): domain Bacteria; kingdom Bacillati; phylum Bacillota; class Bacilli; order Caryophanales; family Bacillaceae; genus Bacillus; species Bacillus sp. FSL M8-0266. The sequence goes on along the minus strand of NZ_CP152015.1, from coordinate 2,045,262 downwards.
ATGATTCATATCATGAAGCAGTTAAATGCGGAGATGAAGAGAAGCGCGAGTTTATCCATCCGTTTGATGATTTGGATGTGATGGCAGGACAAGGAACGACTGCTGTAGAAATATTAAATGATATCGAAGTGGAGCCTCACTTTTTATTTGCAAGTGTTGGAGGTGGAGGTCTGTTATCTGGAGTTGGTACATATATCAAAAATATCGCCCCAGAAACCGAAATCATTGCCGTCGAACCGCTTGGCGCAGCTTCACTCCATGCTTCCCATGAAAAGGGCAAGGTTGTGACACTTGATTCCATTGATAAGTTTGTAGACGGAGCAGCGGTTCAGCGGATTGGCGAAAAGACGTTTACATCGCTACAGTCTGTTGTCGATAAAATTAGTCTTGTACCTGAAGGAAAAGTATGTACAACCATTTTAGAGCTTTATAATCAATGTGCGATTGTAGCAGAGCCGGCAGGCGCACTTCCGATCGCTGCGCTGGATGCCCATCGCGAGGAGATTAAAGGGAAAAATGTTGTCTGTATTGTCAGTGGAGGAAATAATGATATTGGCAGAATGCAGGAAATCAAAGAACGGTCGATGATCTATGAAGGGCTTCAACATTATTTCATTGTCAATTTTCCGCAAAGAGCAGGTGCGCTTCGAGAATTTTTAGATGAAGTATTAGGGCCAAATGATGATATCTCCCGCTTTGAATATACGAAAAAGAATAACCGAAGCAAAGGACCCGCGCTTGTTGGCATCGAATTGAAAGAAAGAGATGACTATGCGGCGCTCATTGAACGGATGAATAAAAAAGGATTCCATTATGTTGAAGTGAATAAAGATCAAGATTTATTCCACCTATTTATTTAGGCGTAACAGAACATTGGAAAAGAGGATTGATCGTTTGTGCTGCTCAAAACAATATGTTTTAGACGGATGGATGGAGCTCAGATCAAGGTAACAGAAGTTCCTGTACTAAAGGGAGATGAGCCGTATCGTTTCATGCTCACCTTTAGACTTGAAGCTTTCTTGAAAAAAGTCTATGTATCTAAAGGAAAGAGAGCTGTGTACTCTTTCAGAGAGGATGTGAAACGTAACGTCAAGTGGAGCACATATGAGCAGATCTATCAGGAGCCTACACTGAAACACAATGCGTAAAAAGGAATCTTTGTCAAAGGGAGTGAGCGGCTGTTTTAAAATGGCTGCTGCTCAGCTTGGCAAGGATTTTTTTCATGAAAAGAAGAAAATGTGACAATTTCCAAAACGTCATGACAGTTGTTTTCAAGTAAGCACGAAATAAGGTAATATCATAAGTAAAGACTAAGACAGCAAGGATGAGACGATAGTGAAACAAATTAAAATTGTAACAGATTCAACTGTGGACCTTCCGCAAGAAAAAATCAATGATCTTTCCATTCACGTGATTCCGCTCAATATCTCCATTTCTGGGGTTGATTATATTGACCGAGTAAATATACAGCCAGATGAATTTATTGAAAAAATGGAGGCTGCTGAGGAATTGCCGAAAACGTCTCAACCTGCGATCGGTCAATTCGTCGAATTATATGAAAGGCTGACGGCAGATGGAAGCGAAGTCATTAGTATCCATTTAACGGGTGGGATGAGTGGTACGGTTCAAACTGCTGAAAGCGCTTCGAAAATGGTAGACGGAAACATCACGGTGATTGATTCAAACTTTATTTCATATGGATTAGGGTTTCAAGTCACCAAAGCAGCTGAACTTGCACAAAATGGTGCAAGCCGTGAAGACATCATCAAAGAAATGGATAAAATCCGACTTGGAACAAAGCTATTTGTCACAATTGATACATTAGAAAATCTCGTGAAAGGTGGAAGAATTGGAAGAGGGAAGGCGCTGATCGGCTCACTTCTACACATCAAACCAATTGCCAGCTTAACAGACGGGGTATACACGCCAGAAGCGAATGTGCGAAGCTATTCTGCTCTTGTCCGCTATTTAACCAAACAGTATGTACAGGCGGTGAAAGGAAAAACAGTTCAAGCCATTGGGATAGCGCATGCAGATGCATTAGAACTCGCTGAAAAGCTTAAATCAGCGCTGCTTGATCATACACCTGAAGCACCTGTTGACATCGCCTACACAACACCGATTATTTCGTGTCACACTGGAAAAGGCGCAATAGGCTTTACTTTTTATACCGATTGACTTGAAAAAGGGGATGGACGTACCATGCTTAAAAAAAGGGGAGCCTCACTTGGTGCGCTTATTATCATAAGCGTGCTTCTTTTAGTCTCATGTTCAAATGGACAAATCAAAGATGCGTTAAATTATCAAATACAGCCGTTTGAATATGAAAATCAGGATGGACAAAAGGTGTCATTGGATGATTTGAAGGGGAAAGTATGGGTGGCAGATTTTATTTTCACAAGCTGTGAAACGATCTGTCCGCCGATGACTGCGCATATGACAGAGCTGCAAAAACGGTTAAAAGAAGAAAAATTGGATGCGCATATCATTTCCTTTAGCGTGGACCCGGAGGTAGATTCACCGAAAAAGCTAAAAGAATTTGCAAAAGCATATCCTTTATCCTTTAAAAATTGGGATTTCCTCACTGGCTATTCACAGTCTGCGATCGAAAAATTCGCAATGAAAAGCTTTAAAACCATTGTGAAGAAACCTGAAGATGAAGACCAAGTGATCCATCAGTCATTGTTTTTCCTAGTTGATCAAGAAGGGAAAGTGATGAAAAATTATGATGGTGTACAAAACACACCATATGATGACATCATCAAGGACATCAAAACGCTGATCCGAAGCTAGCATAAAGATGTTCAAATGAGCAAAAACATGATACACTTTTTTAATCAGAAAAAGGAGGGACATCATCGTTTGAAGGCTCGTTTGATTTTGATTGTGATGTCTCTAGCTTTTGTTCTTTCTGCATGTTCCGCGCAAGAGGCTGGCATAAAGGATAAACTAGAAGACACACAAGACGTAAAAGAACATATTACCATCGCAGCGGTTGGAGATTCTTTAACAGAAGGAATCGGAGATCAACAAAAAAAAGGATATGCAGGCATGACTCGTGACAAGTTAGAAGCGGTGGACGGCGTGCAATCTGTCACATTAAAAAACTATGCCATTAAAGGCAGTAGAACGGTAGATTTATTAAAAAGATTAAAAGAAAAAAAGGTGCAAGACGGCCTGAAAGATGCTGACTATATTTTCTTTACGATCGGCGGCAATGACTTAATGCATGTCGTTCGTCAAAATGTGCTCAATTTGACGTTTGCTCCTTTTCAAAAAGAGCAGGGGCCTTTTGAGGAGCGCTTTAAAACCATTCTTGCTCAACTGAGAGAACATAATGACCATGCGAAGATCATGTATGTAAGCATGTATAATCCTTTTAAATTCAGTCTCACTGAGCTAAGAGATATTGATGAAGTCGTCAAAGACTGGAATGCCGTCGCCAAAAAAGAACTGAAAAAAGACGGCAACGCTGATATGATCAATGTGGCCGATTTATTTGAAGAAGATTCTGATGAAAAATTACTGGCAGATGATGATTTCCACCCAAACCAAAAGGGGTACTCTCTTATGGCAAATCGTTTATTCTCCAAAGTGAAAAAAGAAGGACTGCCGAAGGAATAGGGTGAACGTATGAAAAAGTGGAAAAGCTTATTTTTTATTTTACTTGCAATCAATCTATTGATTGTACTTGCCTGCGGTATTTTGATGTTGCTGCCAGGCGGTCAATCCGCTTCAACTAAAGAATTGAAAAGCGAGTATTCTTTTAATATATCTAGCTCAAAGGAATCACTCACTAGCTTTATCAATGATTACTTGAAAAATCAAGGGTCTAGTGATATGCCAGACTTTCATGTGGCGATCGATCAAGATGTGAAAGTAACAGGCGCCATTAAAGCTTTCTCTTCGACGATTGATGCAAACGTCTCATTTACGCCAACTGTCGAAGATAATGGTGATGTGCTTTTGAAAGTGGATGGCCTTTCAATTGGACAATTGAGCATTCCGATTAGTTTTGTTCTAAGCTACATGGGTCAGTTCTATGAACTGCCAGAATTCGTTCATGTGAAACCGGATCAAAAAACGGTTGAAGTGCGCCTTTCAGAAATGCCGCTGACGAATGATATGTATGTAAAAGCAAACAAAATTGATCTACAGAACGATGAAATTGAGTTCTCATATTATCATCCAAAGCAATAGAAAGTGAGTCAGGAGTGAAATCATGAAGCGAGTCTATCAATATTTTAGTTTACTGTCGTTTTTATTTGCTGCGTATTTTGGCATGACAGCTGCCACTGATTTAAGAGCAGAAAATATCGATCAGTTTTACTTAAATATTGCCTATTGTGCATTATTTCTAGGTATCATGATTCTTGCTTTTGATTTTCAAAAGCAAGAAAAAGCTGAAGATGTCTCGTAAAGAGCCTTTCCTTTATGGAAAAGGCTCTTTTTATATTTGCTGAGACAAGACCACCTTCGCCATGAGCTCTGGCTCTCCATTAGCAAATCCATGAAGCAGAATGAGGTATGCGCGATTGACTTGCAGATGAACTTTTGGGATATCAAGCAGTATACTTTGAGTGCCGGCGGCTTTCAATTCAAAATGATATTTATTCGGGGAGAAATGATGAATGTGAGTGCTGTTTACATAGTGAAGCTCCTTAGCTAACACCCCTTGATCACGTTCATATATATCAATGGAAGGAAGGTCTGGAGAAAGGTGGACAAATGTAAGGGCTGACAGATCCTCATGTTGAATTAGAGGGTCTTGCCGCTCTGTCAGCAGCGCAAAACCTGCATGCGCACCTGTGATACATAGGGTATAAATCTCGTCACGTTTAATCATCATACGAGAATGAAGAACTCTTTGTTTTGTAGCTAGCTTGAACACTTCTATCTCATACATCCCCTCATCCCACTCCATATAAGCTGTTAACTGGCTGTAAGGCATTTTTTTCAAAACCTCATTCCGGTTCACATAAACAGCGAGCTCACTAAGATCTGGGGCAGCGTGAAAGAGCCGAACAAAGGCTTTGGATGAAGGGCTGCTTTGAGGGTGCTCGAAGCCCGCAGCGAGTGGACGGTATGGATGGTTATGATAAAAGAGCTGCTGCATGTATCAATCCCTACTTTCTTATGCGATGGTGTTTTTTGTAGCGTATGCATGAAAAAGACGATCTGTATAGGCAAAAGAAGCATAGAAAAAAGCCTGACGTTTTCCGTCAGGCCCGCATGTTAAGAAGGAGAAGAATATTGATGATATTCAGCTAGCTTAATGAACGTTTTTTCATCCTCAATGAGACCACAAACACCGCACTGGACCTTTATTTGAGGACCTTGATAGCTCATGTGAAAAGGAGAAAGCTGCTCTCCATCGTATCTTTCGACAACTTCTCCGGTCGCAGGGTCCAGCTTCACAGGTTCTGAAAGCTGCTCAATCAGATTAAAGCGCGTTCTGTTCGTTTTACAGTTTGGACAAAGATAAGGGCTTGTCATGGTTCATTCCACCTCTTTTTATCCGTAGCATGTCCAATGCGCTAAATTCTATGCTTAATCCTTTTGACTTTTATCCAGCTTTTTAAATAATTTAATCATTGTTTTTAGTTCCTCGTCGTCGAATGACTCAAATCGCTCCATAAAGTATTCTGTTTTCTTTTTCTCAAAATGCTCAGTAATTTCCTTACCCTTATCGGTTAAGTGGATTTTAATGATGCGGCGATCCTCTTTAGAACGGATACGGGTGATCCAGCCCTTTTCTACGAGTGTGTCGGTCACAGCTGTGATATGGCTTGCTGACACCCCTAGAATGGACGCAAATTCCGTTACTTTTTTTGCACCTTGCTCACGAAGCAGATTTAAAATAAGAAATTCATTCCGAGATAATTCGTTTTCGAGCAGGCTGTTAATCTCATAACGGATCTGCTTAAATACGGTTCTCAGTAAAGTATCCATTTCATACATCATTTTTTTTCTTTGTTCCAATCATCAAACCCCCATTATATTGTAAAATACGACAAAATGCTTTCTTATATTTTAGGTATACAAGTCGTATCATTTTCATTATTTTTCATCATGTTATAATATGATGATACCATTTTTTAAATGAAGGGGGCACTAATATGTCTGAAAAACAAGAATTAGCCACATTTGCAGGAGGCTGCTTCTGGTGTATGGTTAAACCTTTTGATGAACAGCCAGGCATTATCAAAGTTGAATCAGGGTATACTGGCGGACATACAGTGAATCCGACCTATGAAGAAGTATGTACAAATACAACGGGACATAGAGAAGCGGTTCAAATCACGTTTGATCCAGACGTTTTCCCGTATGAAAAGCTATTAGAACTGTATTGGCAGCAAATAGACCCAACAGATGATGGCGGGCAATTTGGTGATAGAGGAGAGTCCTACCGCACAGGTATTTATGTTCATCATGACGAGCAGAGAAAGCTTGCAGAGGCATCGAAAGAGAAGCTGAACGAAAGCGGCACTTTCCAAAAGCCAATTGTGACAGAAATTTTAGATGCTGCTCCTTTTTATCCCGCAGAGGAATATCATCAGCATTATTATAAAAAGAACAAAATGCACTACGAACGATATCATGTCGGTTCTGGCAGAGCGGGTTTTATTGAGTCCCATTGGAGTGATAAATCATGACAAACGATAAAGAAAAACGACTAAAAGAATTAAACCGAATGCAGTACGAAGTCACACAAAATAATGGCACTGAGCCGCCATTTCAAAATGAATTCTGGGATCATAAAGAAGAAGGCATTTATGTAGATATCATTTCAGGCAAGCCGCTTTTTTCTTCTTTAGATAAGTTTGATGCCCATTGCGGCTGGCCGAGTTTTACAAAGCCGCTTGAAGATGAGGAAGTAGCGGAGAAGGTGGATAAGAGCCATGGGATGGTGCGGACAGAGGTGCGCAGCAAGACAGCAGATTCTCATCTAGGGCATGTCTTTCCTGATGGACCAGGACCAAATGGTCTTCGGTATTGTATTAACTCAGCCGCTTTGAAGTTTATCCCAAAAGATGATCTTGAAAAAGAAGGCTATGGGGATTTGAAACATCTATTTAATTGATCTATTGAAAAATCGTCACATGGAAAGCATCTGCTTCCGTGTGACGATTTTTTATTTTTTATGATGCGTGTGATGTAATTGTTCAATGATGCGGAATAGCTTTTCTTTTGTAATGAGAGGCGCTTCATTGGATGTGTAATTAGTTAAGTCGACTTTTTGAAAGTCAGCGTGCAGTTTTGGTCGTGGTAAAATGGCATAAAATTGTTCATGCTCAAATAGTGCATCTGCTTCGTGCGGAAATGTAAGCTCTTCGTGAAGCTTTTCTCCAGGTCTTTTCCCGACAACGAGAACTTCCGGAGATGTGACATTGATTTGAGTAGCATATTCATGAAACGCTTTTAAGAGATCAGCAAGCTGTAATGACTCCATCTTGAGAATGAACGTTTCGCCGCCTTTCATCATGATGGCTGCTTGAAGTGTGAGGGAGACAGCCTCTTCGATGGACATAAAAAAACGTGTCATATGAGGATCAGTTACGGTCAAAGGTTTTTCATTTAACAACTGCTGAAGCATGATGGGAATGACGGAACCTCTTGAGCCAAGCACATTGCCAAAACGCACAGAGCAAAACATTGTTTTTTGGTTCGCAATACTTTCGTTTGCTTGGAAAAATAGTTTTTCTGAAATCAATTTTGTTGCACCCATGGCATTTGTCGGAGAAACTGCTTTGTCAGTGGAGATGTTGACAACATGACTGACTTCATGTTCAATTGCGGCTTCAATGATGTGCTGCCCGCCGATAATATTTGTTTGTACGGCTTCAAACGGATTGTCTTCACAAGTGGGTACTTGTTTTAAGGCGGCTGCATGGAAGATGATATCAACGCCTTTGACGAGCTGTCTCACTCGGCTTGCATCTCGTACATCGCCTAAAGCGAAGGCAACTTCTGGGTGATCCCCATACTCATTTTTCATCATGTATTGTTTGCTGTCATCTTTGCTAAAGACGATAATCTTCTTTGGAGAGCATGATGTTAATTTTTTTACAATTTGACGGCCGATCGAACCTGTACCACCTGTGACTAATATCGTTTTGTCACGAAAAAAAGCCTTCAAACTCGTTTCTATTTTTTTGGACATATCTAATCCCCCAACTCTCATTTCTCTACTTTGCATCATATGTGAAAGAGTGGTATCCGTTTGAGGAAAAGAACCACTTTCTATCTAAATTAGGTGAACACATTATAACCATCTGCTTGACGTTTTAATAGAATATGGAGAGATAAGAGAATAAGTAGAAAAATGAGAGACCTGAACACTTCAGTACTGCGATCAGCTCGGAAGATAATGAAGAGAGCTGTGCGCGAGGGGAGAAGGGAATACATGTATAGGGGAAATCGTATTTTAGCCTTGATACCAGCTTTTAGAAGCAGGCGCGATCAGCATGATGAACACATTCGCGTATTGGCGGAGCGGCCGCTCATCTATTGGACCATTCAGCCGTTACTGCAAATGATTGAGTTAGACGAAATCATCGTCTCTACAGAGGATGTCAATACACAAATCATTTCTTCTCACTACGGGGCTCGTGTGATTGAACTGCCAGACAGTCATGTAACAGAACAAACACCGTCACTCATAGCGGTGAAACACGCGCTTGCTTATTTAGAGCGTGAGGGGAAGACCTTTGATATTGTTCTATATTTGCATCCATCGTCTCCTTTAAGAGAGCCGGAAGATATTGAGAAATGCTTGCAGCTTCTAGTAGAAGGGAGCTATGATTGCATGGCATCTTTTACAGAGGCGCTAGAAAACCCAAATGAAACATGGACACTGCATGAGAATAATGAAGCCACTTTATATAAGGACAATCATTACTTTTTCATGCCAAAGCATGAGCAGCCATATACGTATGGTCGTTTAAATGGAGCAGTGTATGCTTTTCATGTTCCATATGCAAAAGAATGCATTCATTCCTTTTTAGAAGGATCTGTTGGAGCGTATATCATGGATCCCGAAAAATCACTCGTGGTGAAACAGGAGGAAGACCTTGAGAAAGCGGAGAAAGTCTTATTGGCTCGCCGAGATGCGGAGGGTTATGTATAAGATGAATTTCAACGAGAAAAGCGCCCAGTCATAGGGCGCTTTTTACGATTTCATAAAGTCTGTGTGGAAATGACTCAAATGTATTCCAGGAAACGACTTGTTCGTAATTGTTTCGTGCGATTGCTTTTCTTTTCTCAGCATTTGATCCATAATATTCAACCTGTTCCAGCAAATCGTCCTCATTTTTATAAAAAGCAAAGCTTGAAAAAGCTTGAGGCGGTTGTAGATCCGTCAATTGAAAGCTTCCCGCTGCAGCGATATCAAACGCTCTGTTGTTCAGACTTACATTTTGAATCATGGCTTTGTTTTTGTTATAGGCAAATTGAGCCGGTCTGTGCGGATTAAGAACAATCGCTGATTGCAGATAGATGTCTGCCATTTGCTGAGGGCTTAGCCAATTGGTCATTAATGTGAGATCTCGATCATGCCTTCGTGACTTATTTAAATGACGATGCCATTCCTTACCTGCAACGAGAATCCGCCATTTTTTCTGTTGTAAGAGTGTATCAATGGCTTTCATACGGTTGGGATAAGGGTAGCCAATGAGTGCAATGTCGTAGATGCACATCTTTTCAGACGATTCGTTTCTTTGAAAAATACGTGTATTTGCCGGAATGGGAAAGTAGTAGGCGTCAACTATGCCCAATTGCTTGTAAAATGGCAAAGCTCCTTCATCAATTGTTAATATGAGCCGCGCATCACGCGTGCAAGCAGCTGACACATCTGTATAAAAGGGATCTTCTGTCATCCACAAAACGATCGGGATCTTTTCTTGTTTGAATTGATGAAGCACTTCGCTCGGAACATGATCACCGATCATCATCAAAACAAAATCCGGAGAAAATGTCCGGATTTTGTGCATGTGAGCGGGTAGAGTTTCTCGGTCGATCTTTACACATGAAAAGGGGGAATCAATGAAGCTCTCTTCTACCCATTGATCAAACATGTGATAGATTCCGCCGTAGCCAGAGCTGATATAAAGAAACTTCATGATGACCCTCTCACATTAAGATGTGAACGTAACACTTTCAACTTTATCTACATCTAATAAAGTCGTTGCAGAGCCTGTTGGTGTAACTGAGCTTTCTTGTGTAACAAATACAACACCCGTTAAAGCATTGAATGCTACGAATTGAACTGGCCCGATTAAATCTCCTGAGTCAGTGACAATGCTAATGACGGTTCCTGGTGCAAGTCTTGCAAAAATCCATCTTGCTGGCTGAGATACATCGAGTGTTGTAGCAGAATCTGAAGGTGATGCCTCGGCTGCCACTTCACTTAATAAATCATTTAATTTTTCTTCCATTTGTACTCCTCCTTCTTCAAGATTAACTGTTAATGTACGAGTAAGCGGTTTGAAAAACACTTTCAATAGTTCTTTTTTTAATTCGGCACGCTTGTCGCTCATTTTTTTCCCATCCTTTCTTCATCAATTCAAACTCACCCCTATGTATATGCCGTTCATTTTTTTTGGTATAAGCAGAGCGCTGATTCCTTGTTCTTTTTATCATTTAATCACTTCACACATTTTTAAAAATGTTTTCAAATGCTGAGGCTAAATGAAGTGAATCTCATACTCTAGTAAAGATTAAATGCGAAGAGAGAGGGATTATGAATGGAATTTGATCAATTATTAAATGGTTGGAACGAAGAATTACTAGAAACAGAAGGAGTACTTGAAGTCATCTTGATTTTACTTCTTCTTCGTCTTTTAGAAGAAAGTGAGGAAGAGAGTGTGTCAGATATTAAAGAATTACTTCGTCCGTGGCTTGAACTTGGCATTCCAGTGCCACGCGTTCATTTAGTCAATGGAGATGTCCTTCAAAACGTAGTTGTTGTGCAGCTCTTTGATACAGTAGCGGTCTTTAAAAACGCGACAAATCAGCTGAGAGTGAATGTACCTTACGTGAACATCGTCAGCTGGGGGGCTTTTTAATCTAACTAAAAAGGATAATGATCATGAAAGTATCGGTGATTTTAACAAGCTACAATAAACCTGATTTCATTGATCGTGTGCTAAAGAGTATGGTGGAACAAACGTATTCAAATTGGGAGCTTCTGATTATGGATGATGGCTCAGAACAAGGCACCATCCAAAAGATCCAGCCCTATTTAGACGATGAGCGCATTCATCTGTATTCACGCACGGTTCATCCTGCAAAACGGCTGTTAACCGTACGGTATGCGACGCTTATTAATGAAGCGCTAACCCGTATAACAGGTGAGCTCATTTGTTATTTAACAGATGATACTGTGTATCATCAAGATCGTTTGCAGAAAATGGTGGATGTTTTTCAGTCGAAGCCTCATATCGATATCGTGTATTCCTCGCAGCGGGTCGTGCATGTTAATAAGCAATTAGTAGAGACGATGAGTTTTGTGCGTGAAGCAGACCAAATATTGGAGCATGCGTCCTTTCAAGTGGACCATTGTTCGGTCATGCACAGAAGGCGTTTGCTTCCGCTCATTCATGAAAAATACGAACAATATTGGGCTGATGAGCCTAAATACTGGCATCATGCAGATTCTGTTTTTTGGATGAGGCTGAATGATTTTGCTGCTTTTTTTCCATTAAGAGATGTACTTGATACAACGTATAAAACGCCTCATTCCTTTCATCATTTGTTTTCGAGTATGCCGTATGATCTCATTGACGGAACGGTGATTGAAAAGGAAGGGGGTTACTACCAAATCGCAGGCGGGAATCTTCATGAAATTGAAAGGTGCTGGGTGAACGAAAAAAACAGGCGCGCCATACGGGTTCCGTCGTTATGTGCAATGAAATATGAGATGAAAGACATGCTGGTAGTACCTAATTATACAGTTGTCACGGCAGATCATGGGAAAACGTTTTATTATATTGAAGGTCAGAAAAAAAGGCGGTTTGCTTCAAAGCGTGACGTGCAATATTTTCAGTTTCATCCTAAGGATATCTATACGATTTCAAATGAACGGCTTCAGATGTATGAAGAGGGCGGCATGATTCAAGTGTCACCAGTATTTAATCCGCCAAACAGGCGGCTCTTTAAATGGAAACAAGATGTCTATTTACTGATGCATCATACTTTTTGCCGTATTGACCCTGGGGTTGTAAAGCGATTTGCTTTTTATCATCAGCCAATTAATTTATACCCTTCCCAATTTACGTTATTCGAGGAAGGAAAGTCGATCGTGCCGCTGTATATGGAATCGCTGCAAGAATTCGATATGTCTCTTTATCAAACATCAGGGCGAAAGCACTCCTCATAAGAGGGGTGCTTTTTTGACGCTATTGACAAAAAAAGCAGGAAGTTACAAGGAAAAAGCGAAACATGAAAGGACAGGAGAACGTGTGATGAAGATGATCAAGCCGCTGAAAATCCGGCAATAGATGCCGGTTTTTCGGCACTGAAAGTGAGGGGGAAAGAATGGGGAAGGTTGTCGAAAGAGCGGACTGGTTTGAATTAATTTTAGAAGCCATTGATGAAGCAATCCATGTTGTAGATGATCAAGGAATGACGATCTTTTACAATCATAATGCCGCTAAGTTTGACTGTTTACAAAAAGAAGAGGTGATTGGCAAGTACATCCTTGATGTGTATCCCTCTTTAACAGAAAAAACAAGTACACTCATGCATGTTTTGAGAACAGGGAAGCCCATTTATCATTCGCTGCAAACCTATTTGAATAAAAACGGCGAAAGAATTGAGACCGTCAACACGACATTGCCTATTATTGAAGACAGCCAGTTAATAGGTGCGGTCGAAGTCGCAAAAGATGTATCGAAGCTGTCAGCCCTTTCAAATCGTTTAGATCAAAAAAAACGAATACACGATGCGGCTGGGGCTGAACAAATGCATGATTTTTCTTCATTTTTAACAAATGATCCACTCTTAAAAGAAATGCTTGAAAAGGCAAAAAAAGCTGCTGCTTATCCGTCATCAGTTGTTGTCTACGGGGAAACAGGGACAGGGAAAGAAGTGCTCGTTCAAGCCATCGTTCATGAATCTGACCGGAAAAACAAAGTGTTCATTCCGCAAAACTGTGCAGCACTCCCAGAATCGCTACTTGAGAGCCTATTATTCGGATCTGTCAAAGGGAGCTATACAGGCGCAATTGATCGCAAGGGGCTCTTTGAATTGGCTGATGGAGGCACGCTTTTTCTTGATGAGCTGCAAGCGATGCCGATCACGTTGCAGACGAAATTATTACGTGTGTTAGAAGATGGCGTGGTGCGCCGCATTGGGGATGCAAAAGCGATTCAAGTAGATGTAAGACTCATTACGGCACTCAATATGGACCCATTTGAAGCGGTGAAAAAGCAAATATTAAGAGAAGACTTATTTTATAGACTGCATGTGTCATCTTTTCATATCCCGCCACTTCGTGAGAGAAAGCAAGACATCCCGCTGCTTTCCCGCCATTTCATTCAAACCTATCATCAGCAGTTTTCAAAAAACGTCAAACGCCTTTCTGAAGAAACAAAGCAATTGTTTATGGCTCACCACTGGCCAGGAAACGTTCGAGAATTAAAACATACCATTGAGCATGCCGTATTGATGATGCCAAAGGAAGCAGAAGACATCACACCTTCATACCTTCCTGCTCATTTACGTACGCAGAATCTTGAGGAAGAAACACTCGATGCCTCCTTAAAAAGTCAGGTTTCTTCATTTGAACAAACACTTATTCAAGAAGCTTTAAACAAGCATCATGGCAATATTAAAAAAACCGCCGCCGCTTTAAAAATCCCTCGACAAACACTGCAATATAAACTGAAGAAATATGCAGATGCCGAAATATAGGCATCACCATCCATTGAATACCACGGGTAAAGCTCCTTTTATAAAGAATAGGGGCATTTTCCCATGTTGGCACATAACTTGCATAGTATAAGGTGAATGCTGATAGGGGGAATGGATATGAATCAAAAACTATATGAACCGGCGCGTCATTGGAAGGACATTGAGCTTTGGAAAGATGTACCTGAGGAAAAATGGAACGACTGGATTTGGCAGCTGACGCATACCGTGAAAACGCTTGAAGATTTAGAGAAAGTCGTAAACTTAACAGAAGAGGAAAGAGAAGGGGTGAAGATTTCCACCAAAACCATTCCACTCAACATTACACCCTACTATGCCTCATTGATGAATCCAGACGATCCAAGATGTCCAGTACGTATGCAATCTGTGCCAATTGCTGAGGAGCTTCATAAAACAAAATATGACCTGGAAGACCCGCTGCATGAAGATGAAGACTCACCTGTCCCGGGGTTAACGCATCGGTACCCAGATCGTGTGCTCTTTCTTGTAACAAATCAGTGCTCCATGTACTGTCGCTATTGTACGAGAAGACGTTTTTCCGGCCAGATCGGTATGGGCGTGCCAAAAAAGCAGTTAGATGCTGCCATTGGATATATTAGAGAAACACCTGAGGTGCGGGATGTGTTAATTTCCGGCGGAGATGGGCTCTTAATCAATGATCAAGTGCTTGAATACATTTTGAAAAACTTACGAGACATTCCGCACGTTGAGATCATTCGGATAGGAACCCGCGCGCCGGTTGTCTTTCCGCAGCGCATTACAGATGAGCTGTGCGAGATTTTGAAAAAATATCATCCGGTTTGGCTGAATACCCATTTCAATACAAGCATTGAAATTACAAAAGAAGCAAAAGAAGCGTGCGAACGACTTGTAAATGCCGGCGTTCCTGTTGGTAATCAGGCCGTCATCCTCGCAGGTATTAACGACAGTGTGCCGATTATGAAGAAGCTGATGCACGATCTCGTGATGATACGGGTCAGACCTTATTATATTTATCAGTGTGATTTATCTGAGGGAATTGGCCATTTTAGAACACCAGTATCAAAAGGTCTTGAAATCATTGAAGGCTTAAGAGGGCATACGAGCGGCTATGCCGTGCCAAGCTTTGTTGTGGATGCACCAGGAGGCGGAGGAAAGATCGCCCTGCAGCCCAATTATTTATTATCGCAAAGCCCTGACAAAGTCGTCCTTCGTAACTTTGAAGGTGTCATCACCTCTTACCCTGAACCAGAGCATTACGTCGCAGGTCAGGCAGATGCGTATTTTAATGAAATTTATGAAGAGAAACAAGATCCCGCAATTGGTATTACCGCACTTTTTGAGGATGAAGCGAAATCGTTTACGCCAGAGAATTTAAGCCGGATGAAACGAAGAGAAGCATATGAGACAAATCCTGAGCATGACACACTCAAAAACAAACGTGAAAAACGAGATGAATTAAAAGAGAAAAAATATCAAGCGCAGCTCAAAAAAGATCAAACTGTAAAGGAGGAGAAATAACCTTGCTGACATGTGATTGGTGTGAGGAAAACAAAGCAAACGCAGAGCAGACAACCGTCTATTGGGAACTGATCACTGGCACACAATCCATTGAAATCATCGAAACACCGTCCATTTCCTGCACGCACTGCGGTATGACATATCAAAAGGATGAGACGGTCAAAGAGATAGAGGATCAATTAATTTTAGTGGATCAGACAAAACTTCCAGAAAAAATTTCATACGAAGAATTAATGAGCATGGAGCGGTTATTAAAGCGAAATTACTTTGACTTTTCATCATAAGTTGTACCTCCGCCTATACAAGTCATCAAATTGCTGTATAATATAACAACAAAATAGAGTGTCGCGGAGGGAAAAACAGGTGAAGTCGTTTTACCATTATTTAATGAAGTACAGACATCCAAAACCGAAAGATGAAATCAGCCATTTTGCAAATGCTGCTTATGAGGATCACAGCTTCCCGAAAGCGTCCACTGATTATCATGAGCTGTGTGCCTATTTAGAATTAAACGGCGATTATTTAAGCTCAATGACAACATTTGACGAAGCGTTTGAGCAATATGATGTAGAAGTCAAAAAAAAATAACACACAACCGCTTTTTCCAGATGGGAGAAGCGGTTTTTTGATGAGAAATAAAATGGCGTTTTGCATGGTGTGGTTGCCCATGCAGAATTCCTTGCGCCGGCATACGATACGTTAAGACCAAAAGTCGGGCAAGGGGGAGACAGAATGAAGGCGAAAGCACCAAAATATCAAGTAGGGGATATTGTCGTCGTTGTCATGTACGGCACAGTCGGAACGATTACAAAAGTCCATCAAATTGACCAGCACTATTTGTATGAGGTCAATCATAATGAGGTGCTTTATTTTGAAACATCACTTCAGCTTTACGATGAGTACGACGGGGTGATTGTGGATACAGAAAAGCTGGACATTGAATATGAGTTCCTCATTGGCGATGTTGTATATGTAAAAGATTACGGAAAAGAGCTATTTAAAATTATTGGCCATCGGACTGAAATATGGCGATACCTTGATGACGGCTGGGAAGATGTCATTTACGAACTCACAAGGCTAAAGGACGGAGAGTGGCTGGAAACAGAAGAGGAAGACTTAACGCTTGTCCTGAGGAAATATGAAATGGACCAGTTCGTGCATCAGCTTCTTTTTGTGCATTACGTCGGTGAAACCTCAAAAGAAATGGAAGAAGATATGGTGCAAACGGCTCTATTACAATTAGAAGAGAAACAAGAAAGCGAAGCATCACTAGAATTTCTCGCTGTATCTATAGTGGATGAGCTTCTTGATATTTATAATGACTATAAAATTCTCTACGAATTTTTCGAAGATCCAGAATACAAGGACATGATGGATTTTATATTGGAAAGTTTACACGAGCATTTTGGTTAAAGAAAGACTTGCCCTAACACGAATAAAAAATAAGGCACACAGAAAAAAACAATCACATAAAACCATCCCCTCAAGATACGGCCCATCACCTGATCAAACGTTTCTCCATCTAATATGCTGAACCATTTCATTGCCTCAAACCCCTTTTCTTTTTGTTTATTGCATTTATATGTATGGAATGAGCCATTATGACAAACTGTAATAAAAAACAGGCGTCGTTCATACATCATAAAAAAGGAGGCGGAATGTCATGAAAGAAGCAGATTTGGTGATCGATACAGAGGAAATTGCGGAATTCTTCTACATGGAGCTGGTCAAAAGAGGGTACATACCTGCTGAGCTGGAAACGTTTGAGCTGGCTGACATTACGTTTGAATATATGCTGAAAAAAACAATGATAGTTGAAGAAGAGGCGTGGTAGGCACTATACTTTGAAGAGATTCTGAAGAGAGAGGGAGGAGAATCTTTCACGTGTATATCCTATTTCTTTTGATTTTATTTGGCGCCATAGCTGCGCTCATGGTATCTGGAGCTGGTCAAGCATTGGACAACCAGATCATCTTATGGTTTGAGAGCATCAGACTCCCTTTTTTAAATGATGTCATGCTGACTTTGACGGACTTTGGCATTAGTGCGCTTCTCGTGCCCATCATGCTCATTTTTAGTGTCGTCCTATTCATGTATAAGCGCTATTACTCTATCATGATGCTTTTTCTATTATTTCTCACAGAAAAAACCATCAATCATGAACTAAAGGGGCTGTTTGCTAGAGAACGCCCGACCTTTGATCATCTTGTCAATGAAACGTATTACAGCTTTCCGAGCGGACATTCGATGAATGCAGCCACAATCTATCCATTTATAGCTTATCTATTCGTTGAACTGATTCCATGGCTGAAAGAAAGACAAAAAATCGTCTACTTGATCACAGGGATCTGTGTTCTTATGATTGGGATCAGCAGAATGTATATCGGCGTTCATTTTTTGACAGATGTTGCAGGCGGTTTTGCGATAGGACTTGCTTTATTTCTCATTTGTAAAAAGATTGACGAAAAATTGTCTGTCATTCGACAAAAATAGAAGAAGGAAATTGACAGATCCCAGCCAATTTTATATAAAAGGGGAGGGATTTGAATGCAATTGACGTTGAGATTTTTTCAAAAGAAACCTTCAGCATTTCACTTAACCATTTATCAGACACCTGAATATGGCGCTGCAAGCGGGCATCAGCCTGTGTACCGGACAAAGATTGGCGGCAGAACACACCTGGATGTTCTGGAAAAAGCATTCTCGACATTTAATGTACATGATACAGTCCCTAGTGATTACAATGCACGGTTTATGACAACAGGCGATATTGTTGTGATTGATGATAAGAAAAAAGGAAAGTGCTATTATCAGCTTTTTCCGGCAGGATGGAAACGCAGTGAGCGACTGTTGACGATGAGTTAAATAGAGAATTTCGATGCCAGCTTGAGCTTCAGCTGGTATTTTCTTTTTTGGGCTCAATCGTTTATACTAAATAGGACAAATCACATAGTAAACGTAAGTGGAGGCTAAAAAAATGAGTGTACATATTGGAGCAGAAAAAGGACAAATTGCAGAAACGGTATTGCTGCCAGGCGATCCGCTTCGTGCGAAATATATTGCAGATACATATTTAGAAGATGTCGAATGCTATAACGAAGTGCGCGGAATGTATGGTTATACTGGGACCTACAAAGGAAAGCGTGTTTCTGTACAAGGGACCGGAATGGGCGTACCTTCTATTTCGATTTATGTGAATGAACTCATTCAAAGCTATGATGTTCAAAACTTAATCCGCGTCGGATCTTGCGGGGCTATCAAAAGGGATGTCAACGTACGTGATGTTATTTTAGCTCAGACATCTTCAACAGATTCACAAATGAATCGTGTGGCGTTTGGACCGATTGATTACGCACCTTGCGCTGATTTTGGACTGCTTAAGAAAGCATACGACACAGCAGAAGCAAAAAATGTCGCTGTACGTGTCGGTAATGTATTTACAGCAGACCAATTTTACAATGAAAAACCACTTGAGCTCATGGCTCAATACGGAATTCTAGCAATTGAAATGGAAACAACCGCTCTATATTCGCTTGCAGCAAAATTTGATCGAAAAGCGTTATCCATTCTGACAGTGAGTGATCATGTTCTCACAGGAGAAGAAACAACGGCTGAAGAGCGTCAAACGACATTTGACGAAATGATCTTAATTGCGCTAGACTCCGTTTTATAATAGTATAAAGGGTGTGCTACGATGTAGCGCATCTTTATTTTTTTAGAAGAGCAAAAGGAAGGTATGTCATGAAGAAAAGCTATAAAATACTCTCAATCGCATCGATTCTTGGTTTGACAGCCGCACTATCGGGCTGCCAGTTGCTGGATCAAAAAAGCGGTACATCTGAATCGAACAAAACAAACGAACAAAAGAGCGCAGCAAATTCATCTACCCAGCAAAACTCAAACAATACAGCAGATTCATCGGATCAAGAGCTGACATTAAAGAGTGAATATTTCAATGACATCAAAGTGGTAAGCGGGCTGAAAACCATTCAAAATCCTGCAAACGTGCTAGCACTTGTCAACAAAGAATACGCATTACCAGGAACCTATAAACCTTCTGACCTCGTTGTACCAAAAGTAGAATTCTCTTTTTCAGAGGATATTGAAAAACGATATATTCGTAAAGAAGCAGCGGAAGCACTTGAGACATTATTCAAAGATGCGAAAAAGAAAAACTTCGAGCTGGCTGCCGTATCTGGCTATCGCTCCTATGACCGTCAAAAGGTCATTTTTGATAGTGAAGTCAAGTTAAAAGGCAAAGACAAAGCGCAAGAAGCAGTAGCTTTACCAGGCGAAAGTGAGCACCAAACAGGCCTTGCGATGGACATTTCCTCAAAAAGTGCCGGTTTTGACATCTCTGAAAAGTTTGGTGAAACACCTGATGGCAAATGGGTGGCTAAAAACGCCTATAAATATGGTTTTATCATTCGTTATCCAAAAGGAAAAGAAGACATTACAAAATATGAATATGAACCGTGGCATCTGCGCTATGTTGGAAAAGAAGCAGCAAAAGCGATGCATGATCACGATTTAACATTTGAAGAGTACATGAACAAAGTGAAGAAAATTTAATCAAAGTAAAAGGCCTCCCAGCTATTCGGGGGGCCTTCTTTATTCTTCTTTTAAAAAAAGAACAATCCTGCTAATGCGAAACCTGTAATGAAACCAAGCCCGATGCCATAAGCGGCACCCCAGCCGTAATACCCTCCGTAATAACCAAAGCCAAAGCCGCCGCGAGAACCGCCGACTGGACGAATATACACTTTGCGGTTTGTCACCCGCTCAATGCGTCCGACATGTACTCTGCCATTACGATCTGTGATTCTAGCGACTTTCCCCATATGCTGCTGACAAAGCTTTTGATAGCGCTCCATATTTTTCCTCCTTATGACAAACTCTATTCACTCTTATCCTATGCGAGAGACCTCATAGAGTTTGGACAAAACATATAGGAGATTCGCTCATTTTATACGGTACATTCAAATAGAATGTGGCTTAGCTGCTTTCGGTGCGCTTGAATCAGATCGTAGTGTGTTTGCATCGTTTCGTAAAGAGAAGGCGGGATATATTCAGATAATTCCATTTCCGTCGGCTCCTCTTGTACCATGTGTTCATCAAATGAGAGAATGCGAACGTCATGAAATCCTGCTGCTTTTAGCTGCTCCTTCCATTCTTCAAGTGAAAAGAGTGCGTGAAACCCATAAAAATCTCGAACGGCGGCAAGCTCCTTCTGTGTAAGGGGAGCTTTTAATACCGCTTCATTTGCAATCATTTGACTTCCAGGGGAAAGCACGCGTTTGATCTCAGCAAGTGCAACAGGAAGGTTGGTGAAGCTCAAAACAGATTCACTGATCAGAAGAGTGAACGCTTCATCTGGAAATGGCAGCTGTTCAATCGATGCTTGCAATGCGCGGATCGGCAGTTCTTCTCGCTCAAATCGCAAATTGGCCTTTTCAATCATCAAAGGGTGTGTATCAATCGCCTCTACCTGATAACCGATATTGCCTAAATATGCCGCCGTTTGTCCTGTCCCGCATCCCGCATCCAGTATGCGCGCATCAGGCATCAATTTTATATGCTCAAGCATCGTTTTTGTTAACTCAATTCCACCAGGATGGGCACTAGATACGCCAAAATAGGCAAGCATTTCTACATAATCACTCATAAAATCCCTTCTTTCCTTATCAAGTTCCTCTTTAAAGATTATGCAATGTAAGGTCAAATGGCTTATCTTTTCAAAGAGAACTTCGATCCTTTGGTTGACGGATGATGCATCGTCCTTGATAATAATGAAAGGAGATAAAGGTGGTGTTTTTTTGAAAAAACAATTTAAGATCGTCATCGCTATTTTGGTGACAGCGGCACTGTCCTCAGCGATTACATTTGTGATCACAAAACAAGGGACTGTCAATGTCTCAGGAGATGAGAAGTTTAGTAAACTCATGGCTGCGTATACGAAAGTAAAAGATGAGTATTACGAAAAAACGGATGATCAAAAACTAGTAGATGGTGCGATTCAAGGAATGATCGCATCACTTGATGATCCATACTCTACATATATGGATCAGGAGGAAGCCGAAGGATTTAACAACACCATTTCTTCATCATTTGAAGGAATTGGTGCACAAGTAGAAGAGAAGGATGGACAAATTTTAATTGTCGCACCGATTAAAGGCTCTCCTGCTGAAAAAGCCGGGTTGAAACCTCATGATCGTATTTTAAAGGTGGATGGAAAAAGCACAAAAGGCATGTCGGTCAATCAAGCAGTCTCTCTCATCAGAGGGAAAAAAGGAACGGATGTCAAGCTGCACCTTAACCGTCAAGGAGTGGGAAATGTTGATGTGACCATCACAAGAGACACCATTCCAGTTGAAACAGTGTATGCAAAACTCACAAAAGACAAAATAGGGGAAATCCAAATTACGTCCTTTGCTGAAACAACGTCAAAAGAGTTAGATAAAGCCATTGATGACCTCGAGAAAAAAGGGGCAAAAGGGTTTGTCATTGACCTGAGAGATAATCCTGGCGGCATTATGACAGAAGCGATTGAAATGAGTAATGACTTTATCGATAAAGGGAAAGTCATCATGCAAGTTGAAGAAAAAGGGAAGAAAGAAGAGTACAAGGCTGAAAAAGAACGTAAAGTTCATCAGCCGGCAGTTGTCCTTGTAAATGGAGGCTCAGCCAGCGCTGCAGAAATCATGGCGGCGGCTCTGCACCAATCTTCAGGTATCAAAATTATTGGTGAAAAGACATTTGGTAAAGGAACTGTTCAAAATGCACAAAGCTATAATGATGGTTCTAGCGTCAAATTAACCATTGCCAAGTGGCTGACACCGGATGGTTCGTGGATTCACAAAAAAGGAATTGAACCACAGGTTAAAGCATCGCTCCCAAGTTATGCAAAGCTGCCATACTTAAGCCCGAAAAAAACGTATCAGTTGAATGACAATGGAGATGAAGTCAAAGCGGCTCAAAAAATGTTTCAAGCGCTTGACTACAAAGCAAAAGCAAATGGTGAGTACGATCAAGCCTTCCAGACGATCGTCAAAAGCTTCCAAACAGACAACGATCTGAAAGCAGACGGAATTCTGACGGGAGATACAACGACAGTACTGATGACAAAGATCCAAAATAAGCTAAAGAACAATGATACTCAAATGAAAAAAGCCATTGAAGTCTTGAAAAAAGAAATGAAATAAAGAAAGAGCAGTCCTCTTAGGGGGACTGCTCTTAGATTGTTGACAAAGTGCTAAAATGATGTTTATTTTAGCACTTTGTCTTCTTTTCACCGTGATAGAAAACCTTTGTAGTCTAGGAAGGGCAGCTACTTTTGCGGAGCGAATTGAACATTCGTGAGCACCAGCGCGCAGACCTGACAACGAATGCGAGGGTTTGTCTACATGCTGAGAGCAGTCCTCCTAGGGGGACTGCTCTTTCTATGTTTACGCGTTGTTTCCAATCGCTTCTGTTTTGTCTTGATCTTTTTCAAATAGATCATTCATGACAGAATTGGATGTGACCTTCTTTTGGAAGAATGGATTTAAGATTAGGATGACCACAACGTTTGCTAGTAAACCAAGAAAACCTTCATAAAGACCGAACGTGACTTGTGAGATATTGGCTGTAAAGGTGACAATGATGCCAACAACTAGCCCCGCAATCGTTGCTTCTCTCGATTGTTTTTTCCAGAACAAGCTGATCGCAATGGCTGGGAAGATTTGAACCATCCCTGAAACACCAATGAGCTGAAGCGTCACAAGTGCTGTTGGGAAGAGCATTCCGAATAGAAGAGCCAGTCCGATCACGATAAACACCATTGAACGAGTGATGATGGTCAATCTTTTAGGTGATACATTCGGATGAATTAAGTCACGATATAAATTATTGGCAAATAAATTCGATGCACCAATGGCCATGATCGAGCATGGAATAAGGGAAGCCAGTGCAATCGTTGAATAAGCAAGACCCTGCATCACGCCGCCATATGATGTTTGAATTAAATGAAGAAGTGCAAATCTTGGATTCGTATCTTCTGGTAAGACCAAAAAGGCAATAAATCCAAGGAAGATGACCAAAATCAATACGATGTTATAAAGAGGCAAAAACATGCTGTTTTTACGGATAGCATCTGCACTTTTTGCTGTAAATACGCCTGTTGCCGCATGTGCCCACATAAACAAAGCAAGGGCAGAAACACCTGAAGCGGTAATGAACCATAAAATGCCTTTAGGACCCCCGTCAGGAATTGTCAGAAGCTGTGGCGCTTCCTTAGCTAACGTATTCATCATCGGAGTCCAGCCGTTAAAATGAATGATTGGCAGTGAAACCACCATAAACAGCATGATGACCCAAACGAGAATATCCTTAATAATGGCTGTATATGTAGGGCCTTTAATCCCGCTGAAAAATGTATAAAGTGCGACTAAAATAAATGAAATAATAACAACTGCATTCACATTAATATAACTAGTTCCAGCGACAGTTAACGTATCTTGAATCCCGCTCAGTTGAAGACAAATATAAGGAATGAGCATAAGTACTCCAATAATTGCAATTAGACTGGATAACAGCTTGCTGTCAAAGCGCTCACGTGCATAATCAGCGAGCGTTGTGAGATTGTGATTTTTCGCCACCGTCCATAGCTTTGGTAAGAAGAAATAAGCAATAAAATACGCTAGAACTGAATAGGGGATAGCGAAAAAAGCGACACTTCCAGCTGTATAGGCTGTACTAGTGAGCCCTAAAAAGGTATAAGCTGTATATAAATCTGCACCAACGAGGAACCAGACGAGCAGCCCGCCAAATTTTCTCCCGCCGACAGACCATTCCTCTACTGACTGTCTGGATGATTTATCACGGCCAGCGGCAAATCCAATGACCACGACGATGAAAATGATACTTGCTGTAATCAATAAAGCTGTCAAATTTCCTTGCATTAGTCAGTTCCTCCATTTGAATGTTGCATCCGGTAAATGATGAATGTACAGACTGGTGTGAGAACAATCCATAGTAAGAGCCAGAAGTGGAAAAAAGGCAGGCCTATCACAAATGGATGGATACGATTCGCAAAGGGCAGCAGTGCGAGCTGTCCGATGAATGGAATCGCTATAAGTAGTGCGAGCATCAATTTTTTATTCATGATTTCCTCCTGAATTTTTTGTAATTTCATAATAATAACAGTTGTCAGATTAGATCACAAGACCATTTTCAGAAAAAACAATCATTTTGGAGAATATCATACTAATATAACGCTTTCATTCTTAAAAAGGAGAAAAAGTGGAGATGGAAAGGGGTAAAGCGAAAAGAAAATATGCAGAAATAATATTTAAACCAAATAAAAAAAGCCCCAGCATGAAAGCTGAGGCCTTGCCATTTTTTAAAGAAAATCAGATACTTCTTCGATGTCGAAACGATTGCTTTTATGAGCTTCTTTCGCTGCTTTACCAACTGAAATCAGCATGACTGGCTCATAACGTCCGCTTACATTGAATTCTTTGATATAGGCGTCTTTACTGAAACCACCCATTGGACATGTATCATAGCCCATTGCTTTTGCAGCAATCATTAATTGCATAGCAGCTAATGAAGCATTTGAATACGCAGCTTCACGTGCATACTGCTCGCTTTGGTATGCGCCATTGATTTGAGTCATCAATGTTTCTTTGATGTCTTCAGTAATGAACCCTTGTTCTGCCAGCTCACTGTAGATTTTTTCTCCATTTTGATTCGCTTCAAGATCACCTAGTACAGCAATAACAGCTGATGCTTGTGAGATTTGCTTTTGGTTATAAGCGATTGGAAGTAACTTCGCTTTGGATTCAGCACTGTGGAAAACAGTAAAATGCCAATGCTGAAGGTTCCACGCAGATGGTGCTTTTGTTGTGATATCAAGTAGCTCTGTTAGCTCTTCTTTTGTCATTTCATGAGTTGTATCATACTCTTTTACTGAAGCTCTTTGTTTTAAAATGTCAAACGTTTTTTGATCAGTCGCCATATGGATATTTCCTCCCGTTTTTGCAAATAGTATGGTACAATAACTAAAAAAGTGAGAAACTTACTTATTGTAACTAGTGATATTTTAAATTGTATACCGTTAGTTTGTCAAACAATCATGAAAAGAAAGGCTGAAATTTATGGAATTTCAATTATGTCCACACATTCAGCAAGCTTTTTTACTGCTAGGCAAAAGGTGGAATGGTCTCATTATTCATGTATTGCTTGATGGTCCAAAGCGATTCAAAGACATGACGGACATTATCCCATCTATCAGTCAAAAAATGCTCGCAGAGCGTTTAAAGGAACTTGAGCAAGAAGGGATTATAAAGCGAACTGTATTGCCTGAAACGCCTGTTAAGGTCATTTATTGTTTAACTGAAAAAGGAAATGCGCTAAATGATGTGTTTCATGAGGTATCTAGGTGGGCAGGGGAATATACAGAATCTCATGAAAAAAAGGAACAAGCCTAGTTTCAGGTTTGCCCAAACGTTTTGACACCTGATGAATATGCTGATCTTAGGCACATGACAAAGGAGGAGAAATGCATGTACCCTCATACTCCGTATTTCCGAGGCGGCGCCCCTGGCATTCCGCCATATGAATCCAGAGTCCCTTTGTTTTTTGGTTTTGGCGCTCCTTTAGTCGGCGGACTGCTTGGCGGATTTTTAGGAAGTGCGATTTTTAATTATCCCCGTCCCTATTACCCACCACCACCGCCTGTTCCACCACCTTATGGCGGAGGATATCCACCATACTATTAAGAAAAAAGAGTAAGCCTGCTTCTATATCAAAGCAGGCTTTTTATAAAGGAATATCGATTTCAGAAATCCCCGGATCATCATGCTTTAAAAACATAATCTCCAAAATACCGTCCTGATACGAAGCCTTCGTTCCTTTTCTTTTGACAGCAGCAGGGAGGACGACTTTCTTCTGCGTGCCTTCCTCAGGAAAATGATCAATAAACAGCAGGTTGGCTGTATGTTTGATTTTTACTTTTTCTGTGCTCGGCCGAGCAAGCTCAATCTTAACGAACACGTGATCAGTGGTTTCGAACACTTCCACTTCGGGTTCTTTTTCTTTTTTGACGTCTGTTTCTCTCGTTTTTTGATGTTGAGAGAGTGGGTCCTGAAAAGGGAACTGAGCAGGATAATTGGATCCGAATACACTTTCCATCACTTGATTGACGTACTGCTCGACGTCTTTAGGGTCTGAATTCTTTAAGGCTTCTTTTGAAAATTGCTTTTGAAAAGGGAATAATCGGTTCCAGTCAAACATGCAAATCATCCTTTCTAAATGCCCTGAATTAGTATATGCCCATTCGCTTGAGTGCGTGCTATAATATACGATAGGTTTAGAAAGGAATGGTTAGATTGAACGAACAACAGCAATCAAAAGGTGTTCTCTACACGGCAGCATCTTTTACATTATGGGGATTATTCCCGTTATATTGGAAACTGATGGAACATATTTCGTCAGGCGAAATTTTAGCGCACAGAATTTTATGGTCATTTGTTTTTATGTGCGGTATTCTTCTGTATTTAAAACAAGTCCGGCCGGCAATGCAGACAGTGAAGGGTCTCATGCTCGATGGTAAGGCACTTTTTTCATTACTATTATCTGCTATTTTAATATCGGTTAACTGGTATGTGTACATTTGGGCAGTCAACCATCATCTTATGCTAGAAGCTAGTTTAGGGTATTATATTAATCCGCTTGTCTCTGTTTTACTAGGGATCATTTTCTTGAAAGAGCGGCTCAATAAATTACAAACCGTTGCGATTCTAATTGCCGCCGCTGGGGTGATTCTTTCTACGATTCAGTACGGTTCATTTCCTGTCGTTGCAATATTACTTGCCTTTAGCTTCGGTTTTTATGGATTGATTAAAAAAAGAATGAGCTTCACGAGTGCCATTGGTTTGACAATTGAAACGCTGCTTCTAGCCCCGGCAGCTCTTGTGTACTTATTGTTCTTCTTAAAAGAACCTGTGGTGACAATGAATCCTAACAGCTTCGGATCGCTTGGTCTCTTATTCTTTGCAGGGGTCTTTACTGCGGTGCCGCTTCTTTTATTCTCTGAAGGGGCAAAAAGAATTCCTCTTTATCAAGTGGGCATTTTGCAATACATTGCACCAACGATTACGCTGTTTTTGGGGTTGTTTGTGTATCACGAGCATTTATCTTCAGCTAAAATCGTGACGTTTCTTTGTATCTGGGTGGCGATTTTATTGTTTACGACCTCTCAATTACGCATGAAAAAAACAGCGAATTCTCATTAAGTCCTACGAGCAGTTTGCTTTTTTTTGAAGGCGGATCATGTCATAATAAGTTGTTACCAAAACTGTAGAGGTGATTACATGTCATCAGCCAATGAGCTTACAGCTGCTTATCAATCTTTATGGAAAAATCGTCAGCTTGATGTCGATGATATGTCTTCTTTACACGAGGCAATATGTGATGATTTAAGCGATGCGCGCACTCATCCGAGGGCGAGAAAATCATTTCATCAAAAATATGTACTCGCTGTAGAGAGAATATTAGAAAGTGGGCTTCGGCATGATCATCAGCTGCAGCTGATCAGCTTACATACAAAAAAGCTGCGCGAATTAATTCAAAATGAAGGAAGGAACCACTCATGAAACCAATTCAAACGGAAGATGTCACAGCACATCTTGAATCGTTTTTAAATCGTCCAGTCTTCGTTCATCTTGAAACGACCACTGGTTCTTATTCAGCTCATGTAAATGAACAAAATATGACGGTCGTTGCCTATATCCGCAATGCGAAAGTCGTCTATTCACAGGCGAAAATAAAAGGACAAGGTCCGTACCGTGTTGGAATGAAAACAGAAGATGGCTGGATTTATGCAGAAGGATTAACCGATTATGAGTTTGATGACCATGGCCGCCTGCTGTTAGCAGGGCACTTGCCAGACGGGAAACTAGCGATCTCATTACAAATTAGTGAAACACCATTTCAGGTGTAGAAGAAAGGGTGACGAGTCATGAATGAACATGTACTAGTGATGCTGCCTCACCCAGATGATGAATCGTTTGGGGTTGCAGGTCTCATTGCACAAAGCAGAAAACGCGGCATCCCAGTCACGTATGCATGCGGGACACTTGGGGAAATGGGCAGAAATATGGGCAGCCCAACATATGCCAATCGCGAAACACTTCCTGAGTTAAGAAAACAGGAATTAATCAATGCCTGCAAAGAAATGGATATCACAGACTTACGTATGCTTGGACTTCGTGATAAAACATTGGAATTTGAAGACGACGAGTATTTAGCTGATGTGATGGAAACCATCATTGATGAAGTCAAACCGACACTGATTGTGACGTTTTATCCTGGACACGGTGTACACCCTGATCATGATGCGACAGGGGAAGCAGTTATTCGCGCTCTTTACCGTAAGAAAAAAGAAGACCGTCCTGTCACATACTGCATGGCCATTACGAAAAATAGAGAAGAAGTGCTGGGTAATGCAGACATTACGATCGACATTACAGATGTAGCAGATATCAAATTAAATGCACTGAGAGCACATAGAACGCAAACAGAAGGCATGCTGAGAGAGCTTGAACAGAAGCTGAAAAACAAAGAACCTGTTGTTCAAAAATGGTTCGATGAAGAAATTTTCTGGACGTATCAATGGAATGACTAAATAAAAAAGCAGCTGACATCGATCAGCTGCTTTTTTTGTGTCGTATTTAGTGATTGGGCGCTTGCTGAAGCAATCGTTTTTCCATCAATCTGAGACGGATAAAGAGGACAATGGCACCTGCGGCAAGTCCGGCAATGAGACCAATCCAATAGCCAAATGCTCCAAATGAAGTATAGGTGCCAATCAGATAGCCGGAAGGAAGACCGATCACCCAGTATGAAACAAATGCGGCAATGAGCGTATAGTTCACATCTTTATAGCCCCGCAGTGCCCCTTGAATGGGTGCAGCAATGGCATCTGACAGCTGGAAAAAGATCGCATAAATCAAAAAGTGCTGTGTCATTTGTAAAACAGCCGATTCAGCTGTGTATAAACCAGCAATCTCTGGTCTAAATAATAAAATGAGTGCTGCCGTACACAAGGAGAATAATACCGCCGTTCCAATTCCGATATAGCTATAGCTTTGCGCGTCTTTATAACGCTTGGCACCAGCTTCAAACCCAACGACAATCGTTAAAGCCATCGAGATACTGAGCGGTAAAATATATAAGATAGAAGCAAAGTTCATTGCAGCCTGGTGACTTGCAATCGTCACAGTATCAAAGTGACCCATTAATAGTGTGACTGCTGCAAAGATACTCGTTTCAAAAAAGATCGCAAACCCGATAGGAAGACCGATTTTCAGTATTTGTCCCATACGGGAGATATTGATTCGAGGCAGTTTTTGAAACAAACGAAATGAGGCAAATGGTTCTGCTTTCATGACAATACAAATACTCATGATGAAAATCGCCCAATATGTCATCGCAGAAGCAAGACCAGCTCCCGCGCCGCCAAGCTTTGGGAAGCCGAAATTCCCAAAAATAAATACATAGTTTAAAACAAAGTTAATAGGAAGTGCTGTTAACGTGATGAACATCGTTACACGTGTTTTCCCTAATGCATCAATAAATGACCTGAGCACCGAATAACCAAACAGCGGGATGATACCAAAAGCAAGAAAACTTAAGAAATGCCGCGCAATATCTTCTACGGATTGCTCAAGTCCAAGTCCCCCTAATACGTAAGGGATGCTAATTGTTCCAATAGCAATCACACAGATACTTAAAAGAAAGGATAAATAAATCGCCTGAAAGACAGCCTTGGGAACATCCTTTTTATGCCCTGCGCCCATCAGTTGAGCGACAATTGGCGTAACGGCCATTAATATACCAGCAAGCCCTGTATAAACGGGTGTCCAAATACTTGAACCGATCGCAACACCCGCAAGGTCTTCTGCACTCACTTTTCCAGACATCACGGTGTCTAAAAACGTAATAAGCGAAAGACCCGCTTGAGTGATTAAAATCGGAATTAAAATGGTTGAAAATAGTGTCACCTTAGCTCGAATGCTATTTGTTTCTCTCATCATAAGTTCCTCTCTGAACAGAAATAACGAGAGGATTATATCATGCTATGTAAAAAAATCAATTCTCTGTCGGATTATTTTTCTTAGTTGGCTTCGTTTTTTTAAACATTTGGGCATAAATAAAGGAAAGACTGACAACACCTAAAATGCTGCAAGCATATTGAATCACTTTTTGAATGGTCATATTAAGTCACCTCCATAACAATAGAATGCGCATAACTTGTTATTTTATGACAACGAAAAGGAGGAGGGAAAAGATCCAATGATCAATCGTACGAATGAAGAAGTCCAATTTAAAGTGGGCATGAGAACACACTTGATGAAAATTATGAAAGATGCAAGTGACATTATCGATTCCCTTGAAGAGATTGAGCAATGTCTACTTTGTGATCTCGAATCATTACATGATGAGTTTAATGAAATGCATGCAGAGGCTTCCTCGTTTTATTTGCAATCGTATATGGAAGAATTCACACCTGGATTTGCGCAATTTTCGTTAGCCATTGAGAACTTATCAAAACAAAAGCACGGGGCACTGATTGTGATTCAAAGGCGGGATGAGGTCGAGGATTTTATTCAAAAAGGGACAAATCTTCATGCGAAAATTAGTGCTTCATTAATAGAAAGTATTTTCTACCCAGGAAATCCACTTCATGATGGTGCTCTTTTAGTCAAAGAAAATACACTTGTATCTGCGGCAAATGTGCTGCCGCTTACTTCAAAAAAAGTCAGTCCTTCTCTCGGGACAAGACACAGGGCTGCGATCGGACTCTCTGGTATGACCGATGCACTTGTTCTCGTCGTTTCAGAGGAAACGGGAAAAATGTCATTTGCGAAAGAAGGAATCCTTTATCCGCTCACTGTAAAAGAACCTGAAATAAGGAAATAAAAATGAATCGCTGCATTCTTCATTCGGAAGAATGCTTTTTTCATTCAAGGAGAAAAAACAGGCAATTGAGTAAAAAGTCATTTGATACAGAAAAATTTGTCATGTAGAATAGAACTATGAAACTAGCAACGTGCTTGTTTTGACAATTTTCTAAACGTCAACTTAAAAATTCCTTAAAAAATGTTTATAAATAAAGCAAACTGCCGATAGAAACGATATGGCTTTGTTTTAGCATTTTGAGTTGACTGCTTTAGCCTATTTGTTATTGCCCAACGTCTACATGTCTAGTAATATAATAGAAATAAAGATAAAATAGTGCAAGAGAAGCAGAATCATTAAATGCCAAACTTAAAACTAGTACATAAGTCTTATTGAATGAAATCATGAAAGGCGGAGATTCATCTATGAAGAAAAAAGTAGTAACCGGCCTCACAGTTTCAGCGATCGCTGGCTCAGCTGTGTTTGCTGCACCGGCAGAAGCACAGACGATCAAGGTGAAAAGCGGTGACTCACTTTGGAAGATTGCCGAACAGTACAATACAAGTATTTCGGAGCTTCAATCTCTTAATCAACTAAAAACGACGATGATTTTTGCAGGACAAAGCTTGAAAATTCCTGGCGCAAAAAGCAAAAAATCTAGCTCGTCAACTGGATCAAAAGCAACGAAATCAAATGCTTCAACGACATCAAGCTACACTGTAAAGCTTGGAGATTCTTTATGGCTCATTGCAAAAAATCATAAAATGTCAGTCGCAAGTTTGAAAAGTCTAAACAGCTTAAACAGTGACTTAATTCGTCCTGGACAAAAGCTAAAGGTATCTGGAAGCACGAAGACAAGCGGGGGCCAGTCATCAAACTCCTCTTCAAATTCCAGCACAAACAATAAGACAACGAACTCAAATAGTTCATCATCAAGTACATACAAGGTCAAATTAGGGGATTCACTCTGGAAAATTGCGAATTCGCTCAATATGTCGATTGGTGAAATCAAAACATTGAATGGGATAAAATCTGATATGATTTATCCAAATCAAGTATTGAAAGTAAAAGGGACGGCTACATCAAAACCAAGTCAGCCGAAAGCACCTGCTAAACCAAGCAACCCGCCTTCAAATGGGAAAGCGACATCTTATACTGTAAAATCAGGCGATTCTTTATGGAAAATTGCGAATCAATTTAAAGTGCAAGTTCAATCCATCCGTACAGCTAACAGCTTAAAAAGTGATGTGCTTAGAATTGGACAAGTTCTCAAAATTAATGGTGCAGCTTCAGGGTCGAATGGTTCTACGTCTAACGGTTCGACAACGCCGGTCAATAATAACAAAAATGATGTGCCGATGAATGCAAAAATCACGACGATGATCCAAGAAGGGAAAAAGCTGACAGGCATTCCTTACAGATGGGGCGGCAATACACCATCTGGATTTGACTGCAGCGGCTTTGTTTATTACCTCATTAATAAAGTTTCGTCTGTATCCAGATTAAGCACAGCAGGCTACTGGAGTATGATGAAACCTGTGAGCACACCTCAAGTTGGCGATTTTGTTTATTTCACAACGTACAAAGCGGGTCCATCTCATATGGGGCTATACCTTGGCGGAGGAGATTTCCTTCATGCAAGTGACAGCGGTGTGGGGATCTCGAACTTAAGCAACTCATATTGGAAAAAAGCCTACTTAGGTGCAAAACGTTTCTTCTAAAAAAGCCGATTTTCGGCTTTTTTTGTTTGCCTATTGATCAGGTTGTCCATACTGATATCAAAAGGGGGCAGTCATATGAAAAAGTCAATGTGGTTGATCATGATGTGTCTGGTCTTTGTCGCAACAGCATGTCATGCACCGCCGAAAAAAGAAATGACAGAAGAAACCATTGAAGTTGCAGCACCTAAACAAGCACCAGTTACCACGTCACTCATCAATGAAAACGGCCAAAAAATAGGAAGTATCGAAGTAAGAGACTCCTCAGAAAACGGGCTGGATTTACATGTGAAAGCAAAAAATCTGCCGCCAGGTCCTCATGGCTTCCATATTCACGAAACAGGAAGGTGTGAAGCGCCAGATTTTGAAACGGCAGGGGCTCACTTTAATCCAACACACCGGGAGCATGGCTTTGATAACCCAAAAGGCCACCATGCTGGAGATATGCCTAATTTAGAAGTTGGGGCAGATGGACAAATTGATGTTGTCGTGAATGTACCAGATGTGACGTTAAAGGGAGGATCGCACCAATTAATCGATCAAAATGGGCGTAGCTTTATCATTCATGCAGAAGCAGATGATTACTTAAGCAACCCTTCTGGAAATTCAGGGAAACGCATCGCATGCGGAGCGATCACAAAAGAAATGGTAAAATAACAGATGTCTAGCCTTTATGTATTGAGTGCATAAAGGTTTTTTTAGTATACTTGGTGAGGAAAATGATCGAAGAGAGGAATTAATCACTCATGTTTAACGAACAATCACTCCCAGAAGAAATTCAAGCAATGATTGAAGCAAAAGCAAAAGGACTAGAAGAAGAATTCCGTCCGCTTATTGGAACAGACGGCTATGAATCACAGGATACATCTATCATACAAGATGCGATGATTGCACTAGCACTCGGCAAAAACGTTCTTTTAAAAGGGCCGACCGGTTCAGGTAAAACAAAACTAGCAGAAACTTTATCTGCTTTCTTTCAGCAGCCGATGCACAGTGTGAACTGCTCGGTTGATCTTGATGCAGAAAGCTTAATTGGCTATAAAACCATTCACAATGATGGTCAAGTTGCTTCTATTGAATTTATTGAAGGACCCGTAACGAAAGCAATGAAAAAAGGCCATCTTTTATATATTGATGAAATCAACATGGCAAAGCCAGAAACTCTGCCTATTTTAAACGGTGTACTCGACTACAGAAAAATGATGACAAATCCATTTACAGGAGAGGTCGTTCGAGCAGATGAAGGCTTTGGCGTGATAGCGGCAATCAACGAAGGCTATGTCGGCACAGTGCCTCTAAATGAAGCGTTAAAAAACCGTTTTGTTGTCATTGACGTTCCATATATCGGCGGCGGCATCTTAAAGGATGTACTGCAATCTCAATCTGTATTAAAGGATGAACGTTTAATCGATCAATTCGTGCAGCTCTCATCAGACCTCATTACACAGGCGCACAACGGGCAGGTAAGTGAAGAAGCAGCATCCATTCGCGCACTCCTAGACACATGTGATCTTGCGCAATACATCCCGCCGCTTCGTGCAGTTGAACGAGGGATTGTTGAAAAGCTAGAAGATGACCGGGAAAAAGCAGCGGTAAGAAATATTGCCCAAACATTATTCGAGTGAGGTTCTGAGTTTTGAAATTCATCAAATTTAATGACAGCAGAATCGATTCATTTTTATTTATGGAATTAACGGATTTAGCCAAAACGTTAGCAAAAAGTGATGATGTCGAGCTTGAATACGGGGTGCAGTCCTACTATGATCCTTTTGAAAAGAAAATTTTCATCAGTCATTTTTGGGATGACCGTAAACAAGAAGACATGACAGCCGGACTGAAAAGTGATGTATTCCTCCGTGCAGTAGGAACCGTTTATAGTGATCTGACTGTCTTTCAGGAAATCATTCGCTATGCTCATACAATGTCCATTCCTGACCTGTGTAAACAATTGTTTATGCTCTTTGAAGATATCCGGATTGAAGAGCAGATTAAACGAGACCGCCCAGGAACAAAAAAGGTATTTAAACGAAGAAGAGAACTGTACCGGCGTCATTTTAAGACGCAATTAACGATTAACCAAGAGCGGAGCATTTTAACGGATGCACTCTATTGTGCAATGTATGTGAAGCTGACAGCGGATTCACCGCTAGAAGAAATTCCGCCTCTTCACGAGCGGATCAACCCAATGATTCCATTTATTGAATCAAGTCTTGAGCGTGTATATGAAGCGCGTTCAACCGGAGATATCGCGGTCATCGTCAAAGAATTAATGGAAGGCTTTGATGAGCTTCTTGATAAAGATATGCTGAATACGTACTTTTTCTTCCCAGAATTGGACTATGAAAAAGCGGCAAAAGAACCGCTGTTTCATGACTTAAAAAGAAAACCTAAATTAAGTGAAGACATCAAAGTCGACCGGGAAAAAGAGGGCGATGAAGACATCCACCAAGAGTATATGGAAGTGTGGCATCGAGAAACAGAAGCGCCGTCAAAAAGCTTCCTTCAATTTGATTTAGAGCACGGCGGGAAAAGTGATCTCGGGAAGGATGCAGCAAGAGAAGGCGATGACGGAGATCAAGCACTTGGCACTGTCCAAGGCTCTGCCAAGCAGACTCACCGAAAAGATTATTCAAAGCTTGAGGCGCTGGAAGAGGCTGAAGGCGAGGAAAGCGGAGCGGATGCTCATGAGAATGGAAAAGAGAACAAATATGCGTTTCCAGTCATGATTTCACCAGATCCTCCCGCGCCAGAACAAATCGATGTATACAAGCAGCACGCCAAGGAGATTGAGCCTTATCAGAAACGGTTAAAACAGATGATTCAAAAAACGCTCGAACATAAAAAAACATGGCCAAAAACGGATCTTCATGCAGGACGTCTGAGTAAAAAGCTCATTCGTTATTTTACAGAGTCGAATCCGCGTCTTTTCTATAAAAAACAGGCACCTTCTTCGGAGATTGATGCTGTTTTCACTTTATTAGTGGATTGTTCTGCCAGCATGTTTGACAAGATGGACGAGACGAAAAAAGGCATTGTTCTATTTCATGAAGCCTTAAAGTCCGTTCAAGTCCCACATCAAATTGTGGGGTTTTGGGAAGATACAAACGATGCATCAGAAACAAGTCAGCCGAACTATTTCAACACAGTCGTGTCGTTCAAAGATTCTTTATTTGATGCAGGTCCTTCCATTATGTCTCTTGAACCAGAAGAGGATAACCGGGATGGCTATGCAATTCGCCAAATGACAAAAATGATATTAAAACGAAGAGAAGAGCAAAAGTTTCTCATTGTTTTTTCCGACGGAGAGCCAGCTGCATTCAGCTACGAACAAAATGGGATCGTCGATACACATGAAGCAGTTCTTGAGGCGAGGAAAAAAGGCATTGAGGTAATCAATGTGTTTTTATCCAATTCACCGATCGAAGAAGCGCAGATGAAAACCATTCAAGATATGTATGGCAAGTTCAGCATTTTTGTACCAGATGTCGATACATTGCCAGATGTTTTATATCCATTACTGAAGAAATTACTGCATAAAAGCATTGGGGCATAAGGTTTTGCCCCTTTCTTCAAAATATTTTTCGGAATGATTTAAATTTTTTGTTTTTCTGTGAATTTTTTATCTTTAATTGAACAAAGAATGTAGAAAGTAATCCGAAACAGTGGTAGAATATTATTGGAAGCGTTTTATTACATAAATTTGGTCATTGTGTTCTGGAAGTTATATCGAGATAGTGTTCAATCACTTGATGATCAAAGTTGGGGGTAGTGTTCAAAATGTTTCAAAATGATGTGAAACAACCGTTGAGTTGGGAAGAATTTCATGGTCCGAACCTCGGCTATGTGCTCGAGCTCTACGATCAGTATGTCCAGGATCCTACTAGTGTTGATGAAGATCTAAGAGGCATATTTGATGAACTTGGTGCACCACCGAGTGAAATGAAGGAGGAAATTGGGAAAAAAGAAAATAGCGTAGTTACTTCTGAACAAATCCAAAAGATAGCATCAGTCGTTAAACTGGCAGAAGACATCAGAACGTATGGCCATTTAAATGCTTCCGTCAATCCTCTTCGCAAAGAAAAGGAATTACAAGAGCTGTTTCCTTTAAAGGAATACGGTTTAACAGAAGATGACGTCAAGAATATTCCAATCTCTATTATTAGTCCTGACGCACCAAAACACATTTCAAACGGCATAGAAGCCATTAACCATTTGAGAAATACGTATAAGCGTACCATTTCATTTGAGTTTGATCACGTACATGATTTCGAAGAACGGAACTGGCTCTCAAAATCAATCGAGTCTGGTGAACTATTTAAGAAAAAACCAGCCGATAAACTAGTTTCTGTATTCAAGAGATTAACAGAAGTTGAGCAGTTCGAACAGTTTCTTCATAAAACATTTGTTGGGCAAAAGCGCTTCTCGATAGAAGGTTTAGACGCACTTGTCCCAGTACTTGATGAAATTATTTCAGAGTCTGTTACACAAGGGACTTCAAATATTAACATTGGAATGGCACACAGAGGCCGTTTAAATGTATTAGCACATGTGTTAGGAAAACCATATGAGATTATTTTCTCAGAATTCCAGCATGCGCCAAATAAAGAGCTTGTTCCATCAGAAGGCTCTATTGGCATCAGCTACGGTTGGACAGGTGATGTAAAGTACCATCTTGGAGCAGATCGTCAAATTAAAGACGAAGATACAAAGAGTGCGAGAGTCACGCTTGCTAATAACCCAAGTCACCTGGAATTCATTGATCCAATCATTGAAGGAAGCACACGTGCTGCTCAGGAATTACGTACTCAAAAGGGCTATCCAGTACAAGACGTTGAAAAGGCATTAGCCATCTTAATTCATGGTGATGCGGCATTTCCTGGAGAAGGAATTGTGGCAGAAACATTAAATTTAAGTCAACTTGTAGGCTATCAAGTTGGTGGAACCATCCATATCATTGCAAACAATATGATCGGGTTCACAACGGAAAGCAATGAATCTCGTTCGACGAAATATGCAAGTGACCTTGCAAAAGGGTTTGAGATTCCAATTGTTCACGTCAATGCAGATGATCCGGAAGCATGTTTAGCGGCTGTTCAATTAGCTGTAGAATACCGCAAACGCTTTAAGAAGGATTTCTTAATTGACTTGATTGGTTACCGCAGATACGGTCATAACGAAATGGATGAGCCTTCTACAACTCAGCCAATGCTATATGATGCAGTCAGAAAGCATAAAACGGTCAAGAATATCTTTGCAGATAAACTTGTCACAGAAGGTCTTCTGACAAAAGAACAACGAGAAGAAATCGAGCAGGCTGTAGCGACAAGAATAGAAGAAGCCTATCAAAAGGTGCCTTCAAAGAAAGAGCATACGATTCAAGAAATTGAACTGCCAGAACCAGTATCAAATGGCTTCCCAGCAGTGGATACATCCGTAGAGTTTGATGTATTACGAAAGCTGAATGAAGAATTGATCAGCTGGCCGGACGATTTCCAAGTATTTGGTAAGCTTAAACGGATCCTTGAAAAACGTGCAAAAGTGTTTACAGATGACCGTAAAGTAGAATGGTCACTTGGGGAAGCACTTGCATTTGCATCTATATTAAAAGACGGTACGCCAATTCGAATGACTGGACAGGATTCAGAGCGCGGTACTTTTGCTCAAAGAAACCTTGTTCTTCACGACAGTCAAACTGGAGATGAATTTATTGCTCTTCATGAGCTGAGTGATGCAAACGCATCATTTACTGTTCATAATAGTCCACTGTCAGAGGGCTCAGTCATCGGGTTTGAATATGGTTATAATGTCTATTCTCCTGAAACGTTAGTCATTTGGGAGGCTCAATTTGGAGACTTCGCAAATGCGGCTCAAGTGTATTTCGATCAATTTATTTCAGCTGGACGCGCAAAATGGGGACAAAAATCAGGTCTAGTGATGCTCTTGCCTCATGGATATGAAGGACAAGGTCCTGAGCATTCAAGTGGAAGAACAGAGCGATTCCTGCAATCAGCTGCTGAGAATAACTGGACAGTGGCGAACTTGACTAGTGCAGCGCAATACTTCCACATTCTTAGAAGACAGGCGAAAATGCTGCTTCGTGAAGAGATTCGTCCGCTTGTCATCATGACACCGAAGAGTTTGCTTCGTAACCCGAACACATTGTCTGAAGTCCAGGAATTAACGGATGGACAGTTCCAACCAGTTCTTGAACAACCAGGCCTTGTGCATGATCACGAAAAAGTAACTCGACTCGTGCTATCTAGCGGGAAGGTATCAATCGATATTAGTGATCGTTTTACTCAAATGGAAGAGCCGAAAGATTGGCTTCACATTGCGAGAGTGGAACAACTATATCCATTCCCAGCCAAAGATATTAAAGCGATTTTATCAAAACTAACAAACTTAGAAGAAATCGTATGGGCGCAAGAAGAGCCACAAAATATGGGGGCTTGGGGATACATTGAGCCATATTTACGTGAAATTGCGCCTGAAAAAGTAAAAGTACGTTACATCGGCCGAAGAAGACGTTCAAGTACGGCTGAGGGTGATCCAACTGTGCATAAAAAAGAACAAGAACGAATTGTATCTGATAGCTTGACTCGCAAAAACTAAGGGGGAAATGAAAAATGGCGGAAATTAAAGTACCTGAATTAGCGGAATCGATCTCGGAAGGAACGATAGCTCAATGGCTAAAGCAGCCGGGCGATTATGTGGAGCAGGGAGAGTACCTGTTAGAACTTGAAACAGATAAAGTCAATGTCGAACTGACAGCAGAAGAATCTGGTGTACTCAAAGAAGTGCTGAAAGATTCTGGTGACACTGTACAAGTTGGAGAAGTCATCGGAACAATTGCAGCGGGTGAAGCTGGCGGAAGCGAGTCCGCAGCTCCAGCACCTGAGCAAGAGTCTGCACCAGCTCCGAAAGATGAACCGGCAGCTGCTCAAAAAGAAGAAGCAGTGAAAGAAGAGCCGAAATCTAGTAATGGCAGAACTATCGCTTCTCCTGCAGCTAGAAAACTAGCGAGAGAGAAGGGACTAGACTTATCTGAAATTCCAACCGTAGATCCGCTGGGCAGGGTACGAAAGCAGGATGTCGCTTCTTATCAAAAGAATGAAGCACCTGCAAGTGCACCAAAAGCCGCGCCAAAAGCAAATGCTGCGGTGCAAAATGAACAACCAGGAAAGCCAATTGAACGTGAGAGAATGTCGCGCCGCAGACAAACGATTGCAAAACGTTTAGTTGAGGTTCAGCAAACGGCTGCAATGCTGACGACATTTAATGAAGTAGATATGACGGCTGTGATGGACTTAAGAAAACGCCGTAAAGATGCCTTCCTTGAACAAAATGATGTAAAGCTTGGCTTCATGTCTTTCTTCACAAAAGCAGTTGTAGCAGCACTGAAGAAATATCCGCTGCTTAACGCAGAAATTCAAGGTGATGAGCTCGTCTTGAAGAAATTCTATGACATCGGCATCGCTGTTGCTGCTAACGAAGGACTTGTCGTACCGGTTGTCCGTGATGCAGACAGATTGTCGTTTGCAGGGATTGAAAAGGAAATTGGTCATCTTGCGAAAAAAGCACGAGATAATAAATTATCTCTAAATGAGCTGCAAGGTGGATCATTCACGATCACAAACGGCGGAACATTTGGTTCACTGCTTTCGACACCAATTTTAAACAGCCCTCAAGTTGGAATTTTAGGGATGCACAAAATTCAGCTTCGACCTGTGGCAATTGATGAAGAACGTTTTGAGAACCGACCGATGATGTATTTAGCTCTTTCTTACGACCACCGGATTGTCGATGGTAAAGAAGCAGTTGGATTCCTTGTCACGATTAAAAACTTACTTGAAGATCCAGAGCAGCTATTGCTTGAAGGATAATCTTCAATTTGAAAAGCTAGCACCCATTAAGGTGCTAGCTTTTTTTCTTTTCATTTTCAGCATTTCCTCTCTTTGACCAATACGTCGCAAGCCAGGAACCAGATAAATTATGCCACACACTAAAAATGGCACTTGGTACGGCTGCAAGTGGCGAGAAGTGTGCTGTCGCTAGAGCTGCACCAAGTCCAGAGTTTTGCATGCCTACTTCAATCGAGATGGCTCTTCGAGAAGGGATATCCATTTTGCACCACTTTGCAATAAGGTAACCAAATAAAAGACCAAGTCCATTATGTAAGATCACAACGGCCAATATCAGCAGCCCAGATTGAAGAATCTGCTCTTTATTTGCACTAACAACCGCTGCAATGATCACTACAATTCCGGCGACAGATACAAGCGGCAGTGCTTGAACCGCATAGGTCACTTGTTTTTTGAAAAACAATTTAACGATAACGCCTAAGATAATTGGGATCAACACAACTTGTACAATTGACAAAAATAGCGCTTCTGGCGATACAGGTAACCATGATCTTGCAAAGAGTAAAATAAAGACAGGTGTTAAAAATGGAGCAAGAAGGGTCGATAAGGTGGTGACGGCTACAGATAATGCCGTATTTCCTTTCGCCAAAAAGGTCATCACATTGGATGCTGTACCGCCTGGGCAGCAGCCCACAAGAATAACGCCTACTGCAATTTCAGAAGGAAGCTGTAATCCGTAAGCTAATAGAAAGGCGATAAGCGGCATGAGTGTGTATTGCGCT
The DNA here is from genome assembly GCF_038613425.1 of Bacillus sp. FSL M8-0266. Classification (NCBI taxonomy): domain Bacteria; kingdom Bacillati; phylum Bacillota; class Bacilli; order Caryophanales; family Bacillaceae; genus Bacillus; species Bacillus sp. FSL M8-0266. The sequence continues at coordinate 2,003,526 of NZ_CP152015.1, read as the reverse complement.
AGAACCCCAATCAGCACATAGAGAGGTTTTCGAAACAGCTCTTTAAAATCTTCAGCAGACAGGGTAAGCCCCATCCCAAACATAATAATACCGAGTAAAAAAGGAATATAAGGTCCAATCTTAGAAAATTCGGCAGGAAAGGCAAATCCAAGACACGCAAATAAAATGACCCAAATTGCAAAGGTTCTTCCTGCAAAGTGACTAATGGTTAATAAAATCTTCATTCATTGCTTCAGCTCTCTTTCCTCACATATCTTTCTTATTTTAAATGAATTTTCTGAAAAAACAACCCGTTCTTTTAGTTTTGATAATAATATTATGTAAACTATAAATACTCCATATAAGCAAATGCCTACATGGAGTAGCGTTTTTAAAAAGGGGCCCATTTCACTTGCTGAGCTTGCTTAAGACGTGCTTCTGGCTCACGCCAGTCAACGACATTCCACCAACGATCTACATATGTCGCTTTTTCATTAAGATATTGCAGATAGTAGGCGTGCTCCCATACGTCAAGAGTTAGAAGAGGGATTACATCCCATTGTGATAAAAATTGATGGCGTTCTGCTTGTAAAATCTCTAATCGCTGAGATCTTGGTGCCCATACGAGAATGGCCCATCCAACACCTTCAACTTGTTTGGCTGCAGCTGAAAATTGGGATTTGAATGCATCATAGCTTTCAAACGACTGTTCAATAAGACGAAGCATTTGCCCAGTGGGCTTTTGTTTCCCTGAAGGACTCATAGAAAACCAAAAAATGCAATGTAAATAGTGTCCCGCACCATTGAAGGCAAGCTCCCGTTCCCAATGCTTGATCATTTTAAAATCATTGGTTCTTCTTGCTCTTTTTAAGGCAAGCTCAGCTTGGTTCAGACCATCAACATATGATTGATGATGCTTCTGGTGATGCAAATACATAATCTCTTTTGAAATAAACGGTTCTAATGCATCATAGCGGTACGGGAGAGGGGGTAATTGATGGCCGCCAACTGCAACATCTCGCATTGCATCTTGTGGAATTATATCCTCTGCAATACTTTCAGCCAATTCGTACCACTCTTCTTCACTGGAATGTTCATCATTCATGATGAACGATAAATGTTCTGCTTTCTGACGGATGTTTTCATCTTGAACTGCACCTTGAATGGAGCTAAGCCAATCTTTAAGCTGCATGCGATATTCTTCCTTATTCATTTTTACGCCTCATTTCTTCTAAAAATGTGGAACAAGCCACCATTGGAAAGACAAATGGATAGCTATGATAGGTGATATAAAATTGCTTTGGAAGACCAATGCCTACTGGATAGTGCAAGGCTTCACTCGAGTGCTGATGTTGAATCAAAAATGAGATGGCTTTTAAAATCACTTTGTCATCTGGCTGCACATATTGTAAAAGTGCCTCAGCAGCCCAAGCCGTTTGAACCACTGTCCCAAATGGAAGCGGGACGTACCTTTTAACCTCTGCACTTTTACACGATTCTCCGAAGCTGCCATCTTCTAATTGAATTGTTTTTAAAAATCGACATGCTTTTTGAACAGCAGGATGCGATGAGGAGATGCCAGCAGCCTTTAGTCCTGTTAACGCAGCCCAAGTACCATAAATATAGCAAACGCCCCATCTGCCGAACCACGATCCGTTTTTCTCTTGATGATCAAGCAGCCATTTCACACAATGATCTTTTTGCCTTTGCATGAGTGGTGACTTGTTGTTCTCTTCAAGAGCGATAAGATGGAGCACACGACCTGTAATATCAGGAGTAGAAGGATCAATGGCCGCATCCTCAGCAGATTCGAGCGGGAGATGACGAAGCAAGAAGTGATTTTGATTTTTTTCAAAAGCTGAAAAGCCGCCATCCCGGTTTTGCATGGAAAGAAGCCAATCAAATCCTCGTTTCCACTGAACGGGAGCGTAAGTTTGAGGAATGGCTTTTAACACAATTTGCGTATCATCACAATCTGGGTTATTTGTGTTCAAATCTGAAAAACCAAAGCCTCCCGGAGCCGCATGCCGGTTATGGATCGCCCAATCTGCTTTCTTCATTTGCTGCCGGTTCAGTAAGTACGTAAAAGACTTTTTGATAACTGGATCATCTTGTGTTCTGCCTGCTCGCTGAGAAGCATAACTGACAAGCGCTGTATCCCAAACAGTGGATGTAGAATTCTCAGCATATTTCCTGCACCCACAGTCAGTGACTAGCTGTTTCATCCCTTTGACTGCTTTTAAAATGAGATGATGGCCCGGAGAGTATCCAAGACTCATGAGTGCATAGACCATAAAAATACTGGCACTTAAATAGCTGTACAGCGTGCCATCTTTTTCAAGGCGGTCAAACATATACCCCTTCGCTGCCTCATACCCGAAAAAGTCGAGCCGGCTGTCGAGTGCAGTATACGACCGCATGTATGCTAGAAAGTGGTGAGTGGAACGTTCTTCTCTTGCCATAAACCAGTCAAAAGGATTTTTAGACATGTTTGCATCAAGATGTGCTAAGTTTGGAAACTGTTCATGAGAGGTATATCGTTTGTTGAGTGCGATCATCATTGGGACAAAATGAATTCTTGCATATGCACTAAGATGATAGAAGTGAAGCGGGAAGTATGTAGGGATGAGTAAAAATGAAAGTGGTGCATAGAAGTATGGCCAAGGGTGCATGCCATTGACAGCAAGCATCCACTTTGTCATAAAATGAACGTTCTTCAAGCCGTCATTTGATCGAATAAAATGTGCTGCTTTTTCCATATGCGGCTCATCTTGTTGATACCTGCCTGACACGAGCATTCCACAATAGCCTTGCACAGTCGCGGTTACATGTCCCGCCTGATCATGATACAAAGAAAAAGAACCATCCTCATTTTGCTTTTCGCGTATAGCTTCTGCCAATTGATGAACGAGTGCCTGATCCGAATCGCCAACAGCCTTTAACAGCATAATCAAAAAAGCATTTGTCATCATTGGCCCTTCAAAGCAGAAGACAAAACCACCATCTTCTCGTTGTCTGCTCTGCAGTTGCATGTGCAATTCATCAATATATTCGTTTACTTTTGTTTTAAAATCTTGCATATTCGGCCATGCTCCTTTCCTTTATTACTATATTCAGGAGCCTGCCTGTCACATGCAATCATAAAAAAGCCGATGACATAGTCACCGGCTTTATAGGCGTCATTAGTCTTGGAGATTAATCCACACACTTTTGACTTCTGTATAGTTGTTAAGAGCGTATGATCCCATTTCTCTGCCTAAACCTGATTGCTTATATCCTCCAAACGGGGAGGCAGCATCAAAGACGTTATAGCAGTTGACCCAAATCGTGCCTGCTTCAAGACGTGCAGCAATATCATGGGCATGCTTTAAGTTTTCTGTCCAAAGTCCTGCGGCTAATCCATAGTCAGACTGGTTGGCTCTTTCGACCACTTCATCAATGGAATCGTAAGGAATCGCAGATAGGACAGGTCCAAAGATTTCTTCTTTTGCGATGGTCATGTCATCTTCTACATCTTTAAAAACAGTAGGGGAGACAAAATAACCAGCCTCATAAGGGCAATCGCCACCGACAACGGCTGTTGCACCTTCTGATTTACCTTTTTCAATATAGCCTAACACGCGCTCGTGCTGTTCTTTACTTACGAGAGGTCCGATTTGCGTATCTTGATGAAGACCGGCTCCTTGTTTGAGGGATGTCGCATATTCAGCCATTTGATCGACAACCTCATCATATTGACTCCGGTGAACAAAGACCCTCGAACCTGCAGAGCATACCTGACCTTGGTTAAACATGACGCCGTTTAAAGCACCTGGAATGGCTTTCTTTAAATCTGCATCTGGTAAAATAATGTTTGGTGATTTTCCGCCAAGTTCTAATGTGACCCTCTTAATGGATTTGGCTGCTTTCTCCATGATGAGTTTCCCAACACTTGTTGACCCCGTGAAGGCAAGCTTATTCACATCAGGGTGATCGGTTAACGCATTCCCGGCTGTTTCGCCAAATCCAGGTACGATGTTAATCACACCTTCTGGGAAGCCGGCTTTATCCACTAATTCAGCTAAATAAAGCGCAGAGAGGGGTGTTTGTTCTGCTGGTTTTAACACGATGGTGCAGCCTGTCGCAAGTGCAGCACCCATTTTCCACATGGCCATAAGCAGCGGGAAGTTCCAAGGTATGATTTGTCCAACAACGCCAACAGGCTCATGACGGGTATAATTAAAGTATCCTTGGCTGACAGGAATGGTTTGCCCACTTATTTTGGTTGTCCAGCCCGCATAATAGCGCATATGCTCGATTGCGAGTGGGATATCTGCATTTGTTGTTTCATTAATTGGTTTTCCGTTATCTAAAGTTTCAAGCTGAGCGAGCTCTTCTAGGTTTTCTTCCATTAAATCAGCAAGCTTAAACATGAGGCGGGCGCGTTCGGCGGCAGACATGGAGCGCCAAGGACCATGAAAGGCTTTTTTGGCTGCTTTTACTGCCTCATCAATGTCTTTTGCACCTGCTTCATATACATCAATAAGGGTTTCACCTGTGGCTGGGTTAGGAGTTGAAAAGGTTTTGTTATCGTGACTTGTGACAAACTGACCATTAATGTAGAGTTTTTTCGTCCCTTGGAGAAAAGATTCGAGTTTTGAACTAATTTGAAGTGTTGTAGAGCTCATAAATAAACAAACCTCCTTAAAGATATGGATTGTTCTGCGAGTTCTAGGTGAAAAAGCGGACCTGAAGCAAATGATCTAGTATACGCACATGGATGTAAACGTATACATTCATCATATTACACCACATGTTCGAAAGCAATCCATAACACTCATTGCATTTCATGAAAAATTGGCTACAATAAATTAAAAAGGAGTTTTTAAATCATGATCCATCAAAACTGGCAAACGGCTCAAACGTTAAAACAAGTAAAATGTATACATACGAATGCGAAAAAATATATGGTCGACCGTGCACTAACGGTTGGAAGCACATATGAAGTGCAAAATGAAACAGAAGAATTCCTGTTTGTCGTTGATAATACAGGTAAAGTAGGCGGGTATTATAAAGAGTATTTCGAAGACTTTTCTGCTGAATGATTTTGGTGATCATCACTCATACTAAGAAAAACAGTAAAGGGTGATGATGATGAAAAAGAAGCAAACAGATGAGCAGAATCAACAAAATGCTTGGCATGATAACGAAGATGCTGATATGGCAATTACGCTTGAGCAGATTTCCGATGTATATGCCGAGGGAACCATTGAAACACCAAAAGACGAATAGTCCAGATTGTTGACAAAGTGCTAAAATGATTTTTATTTTAGCACTTTGTCTTTTTTTTCAGCGTGACATGAAAACCTTTGCAGCCCTAGGAAGGACGAGTACCGGCGCGGAGCGAATTTGACATTCGTGAGCACCGGCTCGCAGGACTGACAAAGAATGCGAGGGTTTGTCTACACGCTGACAGTGATTTGAAAAAATCACTGTTTTTTTATTGGTCACAATTCAACCATTTTTCTCAAAAAGAACTGAAACTTTTTTCCTGCTTTAACTGTCTAAATAAGTAGAGGAAAGAGCATCGAATCAAAAAGAAAAAGTTAAATGAAATTTAATCTATTCGTAATGGAATAACGACTATTTATAGCGTATTCTATAAGTGAGAATAAAACGTACCCACAGAGCGTGTGGCCGTTTTTTCATAAAGGAATTTGATGGAGGAAGAGGGGGTTTACGTGGGTATTTTTTCTGTCAGTAAACAAAATGATAAGAAATTCGAATCCTTACTAATTGAAGGGGAAAGAATTGAAGCTGTTTACAGACTGCGTCACGACCAAATTTGTTTCACCAATAAACGACTGATCTTTGGCGATAACCGCGTATTTTCTAAGAAGAAAGTCAGGGTCTCCTTGCCGTATCGATCAATTGAAAGTTTTGCCATTCAAGAAGCTGGCGTGTTTGATCAGGACACAGGTATGCTGCTTGTCACAAGCTCAAAAGTATTTGAACTCGATTTTTCAAAAGAGACGGATTTGAGTGATGTGCAAGCCATTTTGACAAAACATCTTTGCTGATCAACCTTGCGATTACATAGATCACATGCACTTTTCTCATTCTACTTTTTTTAATAGATCGCACATTGCCTGAGCCCTTCCCCATATTTGCTGGGAGGGGCTTTTTTTGTTTAGGTGTTTGAATGATAGCAAAAAAGGATAAAGATGAAACAGATACAGAAAGGAGAATGAACAATGAAAGTATTAGTTGCTGGAGCAAATGGACATACAGGCAGGCTCGTCATTCGTTATTTAAAAGAAAAAGGACATGAACCTTTTGCTCTAATTCGAGATGAAAAACAAGCGGATGCGCTAAAAGAACTTGGTGCAGCACCTGTCATCGGTGATCTTGAAAAGGATGTGACAGATGCTGTGAAACAAGCAGATGCTGTCATCTTTGCAGCTGGTTCAGGCTCAAAAACAGGTGCAGATAAGACGATTGCAGTGGATCAAGAAGGTGCAAAACGTCTTGTTGACACAGCGAAAAAAGAAAACATTCAGCATTTTGTGATGTTAAGTTCCTATAATGCCGATGATCCAAACCAGGGAAAAGGGCAAGGAAGTATGGAAATTTATTATGAAGCGAAAAGAAAAGCAGATGAACATTTAAAACAGTCTGGGCTTTCCTACACCATTGTCCGTCCAGGTGCTTTGCTGCATGAGGAAAAGACAGGAAAGATCGAAGCAGCGGAGCATATTCAAGATGATCAAAACATTGAGATTTCAAGAGAGGACGTAGCCGCTGTACTTGTGGAAAGCTTAACAGAATCCAATGTGAAAAATAAATCCTTTGACTTAATTAAAGGGGATAAACCAGTAGAAGAAGCACTTCGCACCCTGTAAGAGAAGAAAGCTGCTGCCAAAAAGGCGGCGGCTTTTTTGATGTTTTCATTTCGTTTGCAGCGGGAAGGTAATAAGAAAGGAGTGATTGACCGTGGGCTTAACGAAAGAACAAAAAGCTGATTTATACGAAAGATTGAATCAATTAAAGGAAGATGTAAAAGGGTCAAAAAAGAAAGAAGAATCTATGCTAAGTGAATCCAGCGAGATTTCAAATGGTGTTGGAAACCATATCGCTGATCATGGGAGCATCTATTTAGACCGCATGACTGAACAAACACTGGACCAAGTTGATGGCCAGCTTGAAGACGAAATTGATGCAGCACTGAAACGAATGGAAGACGGAACATATGGGGTTTGTGAGAAAACAGGGAAAGACATTCCATATGAACGTTTAAAAGCAGTCCCATATACACGTTATTCAATTGATGCGAAGAAAAATGAAGAAACCACTCAAGACCCAAACGAGTTTGACCGTAATTTCTCTGATCAAATGCGTGATTTAACAAATAGACAAACAATGGATCAGATGCATTCAGATACGTATGAACGATTAGAGGAAGAGCAGGATGTTGACATAGACGATGAAAAATAGGGAAATAAGTGTAAGTTACATTTTTTTAGAATAATTTTTTCTTATGTGTACAAGGACAAAACTTTTGTATACACGAGTCTTTTATAGAAAAAAGATCTCTTGAAATTTAATAAACTTTCGTGTAATATAGTTTAAAGGCTGCGATGCGCGTAATGTTAATTAAGTTTTAACCTTTAAGCTGTAATAGGGAGTTTTATATTGAAGCCGGAATGTCATGCCTCTTTAGAGAGGAAGACAGGAACGTTTCTGCAAACACCCACTTTGAGGAGTGGTGGTTTAAAACTTTCTTACTTAGATTACGGCATCCGCAGCTTTTCCTAGGATGATTCAAGCCATTTTCCATTTCGGAAAATGGCTTTTTATTTTGTAAAAAGACGAAATTCAACTGATCGCCTGTAGAGGCAAGAATCTATGTTAAAATGGACAAAACAAATGACAGAGAGGGAATTGGATGTTAGAACAAGCAGAAGCACTCCTGAAACAATATTATGGCTTTGATGCCTTTAGAAAAGGACAGAAACAAGCCATTGAAGCGATTGTAAATAAACAAAAGGATACCGTCTGCATTATGCCGACAGGCGGAGGGAAGTCAGTTTGCTATCAGATCCCTGCACTAATGATGGAAGGTACAACGATCGTGGTATCTCCGCTTATTTCTTTAATGAAGGATCAGGTTGATGCGTTAAATGAGATGGGCATACGTTCTTCCTTTTTAAACAGCACTCTGTCCGCAGCTGAAATGAATGAAAGGCTGAAAAAATGCGAAAAAGGGGAATATGAACTGCTTTATATCACACCTGAACGCTTACAAAATGAACGTTTTTTTCAGCTGTTAGATCGGTTAACGATTCCTTTAATTGCGATTGATGAGGCGCACTGTATCTCCGAGTGGGGACATGATTTTAGGCCAAGTTATCGCTTCATTCAAGAATGCTTGAACAAGCTGTCAAAAAGACCGGTGATTGTCGCATTAACAGCTACAGCGACGAAAAAGGTCCATCAAGATATATGTGAACAGCTTGGTATCAACGAAGAAGAAACCATCTTTACTGGGTTTGCTAGAGAAAATTTGTCCTTTCAAGTGATCAAAGGAGAAAACAGTGAACGTTTCATCACACAATATATGAAGAAAAACAGTCTTGAGTCTGGCATTATTTATACCGCCACTCGTAAAGAAGCGGATAACATTTATCATCGACTGAAAAAACAAAAGATCAAAGCTGGTGTTTATCATGGTGGATTGGATGATCATACGAGAGAAGAGCAGCAAAACCTCTTTTTAAATGATGATATCCAGGTGATGGTCGCCACATCAGCATTTGGCATGGGAATCAATAAGTCGAATGTACGTTTTGTGATCCATCATCAAATTCCAAGGGATATTGAAAGCTACTATCAAGAAGCTGGCCGTGCCGGCAGAGATGGGCTTGAAAGTGAATGCATCTTACTGTTTTCACCTCAAGGAGTAAGAGTGCAGCGCTTTCTCATTGAGCAGTCAATAGAAGATGAGACGCGCTACCAGCATGAGCTGCTTAAATTAAGGCAAATGGTGGATTACTGTCATACTGAGCAATGTCTGCAGCAATTTGTGATGGATTATTTTGATCAAACAGCTAGTTCGCCTTGCGGTAAATGCAGCAACTGCCTTGATGAAAGAGAGCGTGAAGAGGTCACAAGAGAAGCACAGATGGTGTTATCTTGTACAGTGAGAATGAATGAGCGATTCGGTAAAATGATGATCGCCCAAGTATTGGCAGGCTCTAAAAACAAAAAAGTGCTAGAGCTAGGTTTCGATCGTCTCCCTACATATGCTTTAATGAAACAACATTCGGCTCAGCAAATCAGTGACTTCATTGAATTTTTAATTACAGAAGAATATTTGCACATGTCTGAAGGTGCTTACCCAACACTGAAGGTGACCCATAAAGGGAAGAAAGTGTTAGTTGGACAAGAGGCTGTGTATAAAAAGCAGGCGATCAAAGCAGAGGCTATTCAAGAAAACGATGCATTATTTGAGCGATTGAGATCGCTGAGAATGAAGCTAGCTAGAGAGCAAGGTGTCCCGCCGTTTGTTGTTTTTTCTGATCAAACATTGAAGGAAATGTCAGCGGTAGAGCCTAAAACAGATGATGAATTACTCCAAATTAAGGGGATTGGCGCTCAAAAAAGAGAGAAATACGGAGATGTTTTTTTAGAAGAAATTCGTTTTTTTATAGAAAAAGAGAAAAAATAAAGAGTTTGAAGAAGAAAAATAAATTTTTTTCACTGCACTTGGACACGTTTTCATCAGGCCGTTTTTGATCCTTTTAAAACCTTGATATGGCGGGGAATCAAGCCGTTTTGTGGTCTGATTTACCAATGGAGAGAGATGTTTCATGTAAAGGAACTGTAATCTAAAACATATCGTTTTGTTATTGAATTGACATTTACATGTGTTACGATAGCACTCGTTAGCCGCCATAAAAAGCTAACAAGGGAGGATTTACTTTATGAAGAAGACTATTATGTCCTTGGTTGCTGTTGCAGCAATCTCAACAACAGCATTTGGAGCGCAGCAAGCTTCTGCAAAGGAAATCACTGTACAGAAAGGTGATACACTTTGGGGAATCTCACAAAAAAATGATGTGTCTCTAAAGGACCTAAAGGGTTGGAACAATTTATCTACTGATATGATCTATGTAGGTGATAAATTGACAATCTCTTCAAAAGAGAAAACTCAGGAGCAGTATAAAGTCCAGAAGGGGGACAGCCTCTGGAAAATCGCTCAAAAATTCAATGTGTCAATTAGCGATATTAAGTCTTGGAATAACTTAAACTCAGATATAATTATGGTTGGTTCAACACTAAGTGTTGCTGGCCAAAGCTCGGCTCCGGTAAGCTCAGAACCTGTTCAAAAACAGGAACCTGTCCAAAAAGAGCAAACAACGAAAAAAGCTGCTCCTAAAAAGGAAACAGCTAAAGCAGAATCATCTTCTGCTAGTCAAAGTGTACAAAAAGAAATGACTGTTACGGCTACGGCTTATACAGCAAATGATGGTGGCATCTCAGGTATCACTGCAACAGGGGTAAACTTAAACAAAAACCCAAATGCAAAAGTCATTGCAGTAGATCCTAATGTCATTCCATTAGGAAGTAAGGTTTATGTTGAAGGCTACGGTGAAGCCATCGCAGCAGATACTGGCGGCGCAATTAAAGGTAACAAAATTGATGTACATGTACCAAGCAAATCCCAAGCGAAAAATTGGGGCGTAAAATCAGTCAAAGTAAAAGTACTTAACTAGTAAACAATTGTTTTTTGGAAGAAAGCATCAGGTGGCGGCCTGATGCTTTTATTGTACCCTTTTTTTGGTCAAAAATACACATATTTTTCTGAAAAATTTGCATTTTCGACAAAAAAACCAGCGCATATCTTATGATACACGCTGGTTTTTTGTCGTTAGCTGTCCACCCAATAAATTTCTCCGCTTTGTTCTTTCCAATTGATCTGGACATCAAATTGATGCTTTTCATAAAAATGAATCAAGCGGTCCACGTGATCCCAGTCTCTTTTGACGAGGTCGCCAGTAATCACGGGGATGTTCTGATCTCTTGCGATTTCTTTTAAATGCTTCATGCAGATGGAGCCATACCCATTATCTGGCGGACCTTTAATATCGGCAATATGAATCTTTCCTTCTTCAGGATATTCCGCAATTAAGGAAAAATCAGATTGTCCGCGAAAAGCTTTTTCACAATCGCTGAGCATAATTTTACATGTATCTGCACTTTCAATGGCAGAGACGATCAGCCACTCATCTTCTTTCGCTTGATCGATGCCAATGATTTTTGCTTTTTTCGAAATATCTTTCATATTTTCTTGCATTCGATACATTTGGAACTGCAATTGCTGTAATTCTTGCTCTAACGTCTTCACATCTTTGGCTGTTTCCTGTAAGATTGACAAGTCCATTACTCCTTTCCTATCAGAAATGATAAAAATCACATAAATTCCAATTTTAAAGGAAGTGGATGGATCTTTCAAGCCGTTAGAACGCCTGCAACCTGCAAGTTTGTCTAAAATTCGACGAAGACAGCGAATTCATTGACTTTATAGAGAAATTTAAATAACATACTCTTAGTCGGAACTAATAAAGAGAGGTTTTCAAACATGAACGAACAGAATCAAAAACCGAAAAATTTTACTGGTATTGTGATCATTTTAACAATTGCCATAAACGGATTAATCGCTTTATTATTTTTAATGCCAAAATCAGATAAATTTAGCCATCTGGATATTACATTTTTGCCGTTACTTAATGCCGTGATGAACAGCTTTACGTTTATATTTTTACTTTCAGCACTCATCATGATTAAACAAAAGAACATTAAAGCGCATCGACGATTTATCTTTGCTGCATTTTCAACGACACTTGTCTTTTTAATTTCGTATGTGACCTATCACTCAATGGCAGCTGATACCCATTTCGGAGGAGAAGGGATCATCCGTCCAATTTACTTCTTTATTTTAATCACACATATTGTCTTATCAGCAGTCATTGTACCGCTTGCCCTGATTACGCTGTTTAGAGGTGCACAGATGCAAGTCGAGCGTCACCGTAAAATTGCTCGCTGGACCATGCCGCTATGGCTTTATGTCAGTCTCACTGGCGTCATTGTGTATATGATGATTTCTCCATACTACAGCTAACGTATGTCCAACTGGACATACGTTCTTTTATTTACAAGATGCAGTGCTTTGGATAAAATGGGAATTGGGTATCCGACTTGCACGGTATCTTCCCATCTATAGATTCACATCATTTCTGGCCGTTTGCTCGTTTGGAGAACAACAATTGAACGAAACGGGGGTTATATGATGACTGAACAACTGCAGTATAAACCGGGGCTTGAAGACATTGTGGCAAGCGAAACGTCTATCTCATACTTAGATGTGCAGCAAGAAGAGATTGTAATTCGCGGGTATGACCTCATCGAGTTGGCACAAAAAAAGACCTATTTAGAAACAGCCTATCTGCTTATTTATGGAAGATTGCCAGATGCGATGGAATATCACCAATTTCAGCAAGACATTTCCTCACAAACCAACTTACATCCAACCATTCAAACCATTTTAACAAAGCTGCCAAAAACCACCCATCCGATGGATGCCATGAGAACATGCATATCTGCTCTTAGTGGGTACGATGATGCATTACAAGATCGATCAGAAGCATGCCAGCAAAAGCGTGCTGTTCGATTACTCGGCCAGCTGCCGGCCATTGTCGCTGGAAGCTACCATATTCTCACAAAAGACGCCGCTATTTCTCCAGATCAGACCAAATCCTACACTGAAACCTTTTTAACCATGCTAACAGGACGCACGCCAACCCAAGACGAAATCACCGCTTTTGACCAAACACTCACATTATATAGTGAACATGAGCTGCCTAATTCAACGTTTGCCGCTAGAGTCATCGCATCCACACATTCTGATATGTATGGTGCTTTTACTGGAGCAATTTCTTCATTAAAAGGTGACTTGCACGGAGGAGCGAATGAAGCTGTCATGCATATGCTTCTTGAAGGGAAAACCACGGAAGGCTTCCTTGCGCTGATTGAGCGAAAATTAGCAGCAAAGGAAAAAATGATGGGCTTTGGCCATAGGGTATACATGAGAAAAATGGACCCAAGAGCCGCTCTTTTAAAACGATCATTGAAAACGCTTACGGAATCAAAGGGAGATACAGCGCTTTATGACATGTGTGTAGCAGGAGAGGCATACATGAAAGAGAAGAAAAACCTCTATCCGAATCTTGATTATTACGCCGCACCTATTTATTACGAGCTCGGGATTCCAATTTCACTTTATACACCGATTTTCTTTGCTGCAAGGGCAAGTGGATTAGCTGCTCATGTCATTGAACAGCATTTGCATAATCGCATTTTCAGACCGAGAGTTCGTTATTTAGGGCCAAGAGGATTAAAAGTTTCAGATGATGATGGAAAAATGGGGGAATGAACATGAATAAAACAGCAGTCGCCAATCAAACGGATCAGCTATTAGAAGAAATCGCAGCCTATGCAGTAGACGGGGAAATTACGAGTAAAGAAGCCATTGAAACGGCACGCTATGTGCTCATAGACACACTTGGCTGCGGAATGCTGGCGCTCAATTTTCCTGAATGTACGAAGCATCTTGGACCGATCGTACCTGGAACAGTTGTACCTAATGGAGCAAGAGTTCCAGGTACTTCCTTTGTGCTAGATCCTGTTCAAGCGGCTTTTGATATAGGCTGTATGATTCGCTGGTTAGATTATAATGACACGTGGCTTGCAGAGGAGTGGGGACATCCGTCAGATAACTTAGGCGGAATATTAGCTGTAAGTGATTACATCAGCAGAACACGGCTTGCAAACGGAGAAGAGCCGCTTTCGATGAATGACGTACTGCATGCGATTGTCAAAGCACATGAAATTCAAGGCGTGCTGGCTTTAGAAAATTGTCTGAATCGCAATGGTTTGGATCATGTGCTATTTGTCAAAGTAGCAACAAGTGCTGTTGTATGTGCATTGCTTGGCGGAACAAAGGAAGACGTGCAGCATGTTTTATCGCAAGCGTTTGTTGATAATTCACCGCTTAGAACATACCGTCATGCCCCGAACACAGGATCAAGGAAATCATGGGCAGCGGGTGATGCAACAAGCCGCGGGGTGAGACTCGCAATGATGACACTCAAAGGGGAAATGGGCTATCAAACACCGCTTAGTGCAGAGAAGTGGGGCTTTGAAGATGTTCTGATGAAAGGGAAATCTCTCACACTTGCTCAGCCGCTAGGATCATACGTCATCGAAAATGTGCTTTTCAAAATTGCTTATCCTGCTGAGTTTCATGCCCAAACGGCTGCAGAGGCTGCTATGATCCTGCATGACGCTGTAAAAGGTCGATTAGATGACATTGACCGAGTAGAGATTACAACACATGAATCAGCGATTCGGATTATCGATAAGAAGGGACCGCTGTATAATCCAGCAGACCGCGATCATTGCTTGCAATATATTACTGCGATTGGATTGATCTATGGTGAGCTCACAGCTGACCATTATGAAGAAGAAACGGCGCAAAATCCGGTCATTGATCGTCTCCGGGATCAAATGGTCATCAAAGAAGATAAACAATATACAGCGGATTATTTAGATCCGAAAAAGAGATCCATTGCAAACAGTGTGCAGATCTTCTTTAAAGACGGGACGATGACAGACCGAATCGAAATTGAATATCCACTTGGTCATCGCAGAAGAAGGCAGGAAGGCATTCCTCTGCTTGAAAAGAAATGGCTCTATCATTTGAAAACGAGATTTCCACAAAAACAAGTGGATCAAATTGTGTCACTCTGTCAAAATCCAAATCAATTAAAAACAACAACCGTACCAGCATTTATGGACCTATTCGTCATATAAGGGGGGAACTAGTGTGTGGATCGTGAATGATGAATCAAGTCAAGCAGAATTAGCCGCAGCCTTTCAAGAACAAATGCACAAATCAGCTTTATTTCAAATCCCAGGCGTTCACGATGGAATGTCTGCGCTCTATGCAAAAAAAATGGGCTTCCAAGGGCTCTATTTATCCGGAGCCGCTTTTTGTGCCAGCAAAGGATTGCCTGATCTCGGCATGATCCATTCAACGGAAATGGCTGAAAAAGCGAAGGAAATCATTCGAGCTTCTCAGCTGCCGCTTTTGGTCGATATGGATACTGGCTATGGCGGTGTATTGAATGCTGCAAGGGCTGCAAAGGAAATGGTAGAAAGTAAGGTGGCAGCTGTTCAAATTGAAGATCAGCAAATGCCAAAAAAATGCGGACATTTAAACGGAAAATCGCTCGTTCCAGTAGAAGAAATGGTCGCAAAAATCAAAGCCATCAAACAAGCGGCACCAACGCTTTTGGTGATTGCGAGAAC
The DNA here is from genome assembly GCF_038613425.1 of Bacillus sp. FSL M8-0266. Taxonomy (NCBI): domain Bacteria; kingdom Bacillati; phylum Bacillota; class Bacilli; order Caryophanales; family Bacillaceae; genus Bacillus; species Bacillus sp. FSL M8-0266. The sequence continues at coordinate 1,988,139 of NZ_CP152015.1, read as the reverse complement.
CGATGCAAGGTCCGTAAATGGGATGGAGGATGTCATCCGCAGGGCCAATCTTTACGTAGAAGCAGGAGCTGACGCTATTTTTCCTGAGGCACTCATCACAGCAGAGGACTTCACGCATGCGTCAAACAATATTAAAGGACCGCTTCTTGCAAATATGACGGAGTTTGGTAAGACGCCTTATTATCATGCAGACGAATTTTCTGTATTTGGCTTTCAAATGGTCATTTACCCTGTGTCATCACTCAGAGTTGCTGCAAAAGCGTATGAGCGTTTATTTACAGAAATCATGGAGAAGGGGACGCAGCAAGGAATGCTAAAGGACATGCAAACGAGACAAGAGCTATATGAAACGATTCATTATGATGAATATGAGGAAATGGATCAGCATTTAGCGAAAACGATCCTGCCGGAAATCGGAAAAGAACAGCGATAAAATGAAAAGCACTTCCATTTAGGAAGTGCTTCAGCATGTAGACAAACCCTCGCATTCGTTGCCAGTCCTGCGCTCCGGTGCTCACGAATGTCAAATTCGCTCCGCTCCGGTACTCGTCCTTCCTAGACTTCAAAGGTTTTCATGTCACGCTGAAAAGAAGACAAAGTGCTAAAATAAACATCATTTTAGCACTTTGTCCAATCTAAGCACTTCCATTTAGGAAGTGCTTTTTTTACGATGATGGTGAGGATGACGAAGCCAATTTCATCTTTTCTTCAACTGTTTTCGTTTTTTCTTTAACTTTTTCAGCATATGTGAAGTCACCGAAGCAATATGGGTAGCGGAAGTTATCTTTGTTGCCTCCGCACGTATAGACTTCTGGGTTTCGTTTCACTTGCTTTTTAGAGTATTGCTTTGCCAATTTCTCGGAATGTTTTCCCCCGTTTTTTGCAACAAAATCAATATAGCCAATTCCCATATTATAGCTTTGGATAATGGTTTCCAAATCAACGCCTTTTTTCTTCCCATGCTTGTACATAGTAGAAAAATGATGGACTCCTTGTCTAATGCTTTTCTGAGGGTCATTGATTTCATTTCGTTTCAAACCAAGAGATTCAGAGGACTGCATTGGATCTCCGCCTCTGCCTTTTGATTCTTGATACATCATACCGAGGATTAACGCGGTATATTGATCTAAATCTTGATCTCTTAACTCTGTTTCTACAAGCGGTTTGAAATCATCCAATCTCGACAAAACAATTGATTCCGTATCAATCGGCAGCTTTTTTAACTCCTTTTGATTAAAGGACATGACAATGGCTACTAATACGAAAACAAACAGAAAAATCGTGAAGCAGCCTGAAATGGCAAAACATCCTGTTTTTTTCTTTTTCAAGGTCAGTTCACCCCTGTTTTGCCCCGCTTTTAAAAGGGAAGTACAGCCTTTTTATTATGCCATATCCTGCACAAGATACCAAGTGAAAACCTTATAATCAATCGTACCCAAATGTAAATTCGGGTCTTGTTTTCAGTCTGTAGCAGAAATAAACAAAACCGATAATCAGCCAAAGCAAACCAATGATTAATGCATTTGTACTGATGCTCGTTAACAGCCATATACAAAAGGCCGTCCCGCACAGAGGAATCACTGCGTATCTCAATGTATTGAGTACACCTCTTTGTTTTTGTCTAATGAAATAGTACGCAAAAACCGATAAGTTCACTAATGTGAATCCAATCAACGCGCCGAAGCTGATAAAGGAATAAATGACTTCAAGTTCGCCAACGACTGCGGTTAAGGAGAAAGCACCAATTAATAAAATGTTAAAAACAGGGGTTTTTAATCTCGGATGAATATATCCGAAGAAACGCTTCGGTAACGACTCATCTCTACCCATTGCATATAATAGCCTTGCTGCACTTGCATGTGACGATAAGGAAGAAGAGATAACAGCGACCATTGTGCCAGCTAAAAAGAACGAGTGGAGAAAGGCGCCGCCCACAAATTCCGCAATTTCAAGTGAGGCCGCATCGGGATGCTTGAACTGCTGAAAATTTGGAAATACTTGCTGCAAAAAATAAGACGTCAAGGTAAACAGTACGCCTCCAATGGCGACGGTTAAAAAGATGGCAAGTGGGATCGTCTTTTTTGGCTTAATGGTTTCCTCAGAAAGGGTCGAAATCGCATCAAATCCTAGAAACGAAAAACATAAAATGGTTGCTCCTGAAAAAATAAGCGCTGGATCTAAGCTCGCCGAATAAAAAGGCCGGGCGGACAATAATTCTCCGCTGCCTGCATTTTGCGTGAGCCTATACATAATAAACCCAACAAAAGTGACGGCGACAATGACCTGAAAGGTCACAAATAGTGCCGTGATGTTGGCTGTAAGCCGGATACCGATTACATTGACAGTCGTTATGGCGATAGCAAGTATGATGATCCAAATGTAATGAGGTACATCAGGAAAGGCTGCGGTTAAATAAGCACTTCCAATCGCAAAATTCACCATAGGCAAAAATAAATAATCCAGTAAAAGTGTCCAGCCTACAAGAAAGCCAACATGAGGATGTATACTTTTTTGCGCGTATGTATAAGCAGATCCTGCTTTTGGAAAAGCCTTCACCATATTCCCATAGCTAAGCGCTGTCAATAGTAATGCAAGTAACGTAAATATATAAGCTGTAGCGACGTGTCCTTTCGTCAGTTGAGCCACAATGCCGTATGAATCAAATACGACAAGTGGATCCATATAAGCAAGCCCGATCACAACAAGTGGAAAGACAGTCAGGCTGCGTTTTAGTCTTGGCTCTTCAGTCAATTTGCCTATCAGCTCCTCTAAAAAAATGAATAAATAATGCTCATTTTAAAAAGAATGCTACCAAGTGTCAATGCTATTTGAGTAAATCTTTTTTCTAAAGTGTGCTCTCTTTGCACGCCGGACGTTTTGGTATATGATGATACATAGAATAAGTCGTGATTTGACGGACAAGAAAGGTGAAGAAAAATGAAGGAAGAACTGAATACAAATCAAGAACAGGAACGGATGGAGCTGGATGAAGAAAGTCTATTTCTTGTCTCCCAAACCTTTAAAGCTTTATCTGATCCGACACGTATTCGAATTCTGCACCTGTTGTCTCAAGGTGAACACTCGGTAAATGATATAGCAGAAACACTGAATCTCATGCAATCAACCGTTTCTCATCAGCTGCGCTTTTTAAAAAACCTTCGTCTCGTGAAATCTAGACGAGCAGGGACTTCGATTTTCTACAGTCCTGAAGACCAGCATGTGATGGAAGTGCTTGAACAGATGATTCACCATGCACAGCACGATTGATAAAAAACCTTCCTACTTTCATATAGGAAGGTTTTTATGCATGATGCACATGAGTTGATCTTTTATTTGCTTTCATCATGTGATAAGAAAAAACAATATAGTAAGCAGCTAGCAGAAAAAAGCTGAGCATGGTCAAGGCATCATCACTCACTATATGCTGATACAATTCAATGACATCGATCTTTGTCATTGAATGTTTTGTCAGTTCAACCAATTTAAAGGCAAATCTAGATAAAAACAAACATAAAATGAAGCTTTCAATCCATTTACTCGTTTTCATATACAGCCGGCCATTTTCTTCTTTCATGCGAATCGTCTGATAGGCATGAACAGCGAGGCTGCTTCCAAAAAGCATACCAATAGCGGCATAGATGATGATACTATGATTTTGCCATCCTTCTGATAGGAGAATAAGGGCAGAAAGTCCAAAGAGATACATTCTCATCAAAAGCCTGATAGGGCGTACAAGCTGATAGCGTCTCATTCGATTCATTCGAATGATCATGCAGATCAATATGATGAGCCCAATCATGAACAACTGCCACACGTTATGTGTCATGATGCAACCTCCTCCTGCACGTGCAGGGATGTAAACGAATGCTGGCTGTTACTTATCTTTACCATTCTTTCTTTTTTTATCAAATCAAAACCTACATTTATGAAAAAGAGGAAAAGTCATGAAAATTGATCGCATTTTGTCTATTGTGATGCTGCTCATTAGCAAGAAGCAAGTTCAAGCGAAAGAGCTCGCTGAACTTCATGAAGTGAGCGTGAGAACCATTTATCGTGATATTGATACCATCAATCAAGCCGGGATTCCTGTTGTGACAACGCAAGGAGCAGGAGGGGGCATTTCACTTGTTGAGGACTATCGTTTAGAGAAAAAATTATTTACTGATGATGACATCGAGGTCATTTTAACAGCCCTCGAAAGCATGACGAGTGCGTACTCCTTTAAAGAAAGCGAACATGTACTGAAAAAAATCAAATCGCTTATTCCCACGCATACGGATGAAAGCGAAAAGCAGCACCATATCTTCATTGATTTAAGCTCCTGGGGAAAAGACAGCCAGGCAGAGAAGAAGCTCCAGCTCATTCATACAGCTGCGGCAGCGCACCAATACATTCAGTTTACTTACCGCAATGCGAAAGGTGAAACACTTCCACGCAAAGTGGAGCCTTATACACTCGTTTTAAAAGGGAGACATTGGTATTTGTATGCGTTCTGTTGTGTGAAAAAAGCTTTTCGTCTGTTCAAGCTGACTAGAATGACGGGTCTTGTCACCATTTCAGGGTATTTTCAACCGAAAAGAATCAAAAACGAAGAAAAGCCTTGGAATGATTCATGGCAAAAACAACCGTCGGTCAGCTTTGTCACGCTCAGGTTAACGGAAGCATCAGTGGGGAAAGTGAAGGAATGGGTAGATGAGAACGAATTGAATGTTTGTTCAGACGGCACTTACCTTGCCACCATTACCGTACCTCTTGATGATTGGTTAAATAGTTTCCTATTCCATTTAGGTCCAGATGTTGACATTCTTTCCCCGAAGCATGTCAAAGAAGCGTTTGACATTCAGTTGAAACAATTTCTCAAACGAATAGAAACTTGACACAATGTTGTCAGGTTTCTTTTTATATGATAGAAAAAAAGGAGATGAGAATGTATGTACGATATCGTGACATTAGAGAAACAATGGATGAAAGGATTGTCTGTTCGAACAACAAACGAAATGGAGCAAACAAAAGAGCGGAAGATTGCTCCACTCTGGCAACAATTTTTTGCGCAGCAGCTTCACGGAGGGCAAGCGCCCGTCATAGGATTATATTCAGATTATGAAAAAGATGAGCATGGCTCTTATTTATTTACTGCTGGGCAATTCGTGGATCAGCAGTTAGAACATATCATAGAGATTCCTGCATCCACCTACGCAAAATTCCGAACGAGAAAGGGACCAATTGAGGAGGTTGTGTTGGAGACATGGCAGCAGATTTGGGCGTGGGATGAGCGACATTACCGCACATATACAGGCGACTTTGAATGGTATGATGAAAGATCTATAGATCCAAAAGAAGCGCAAATTGATATTTATATTGCGGTTGATGAAGAAATGCTCGCTAAAACTAATAGCATTAGTTAATATAAAACTAACAACATTAGTTTTAGGAGGACATATGATGAGATTGACAACTTTTGATCGCCTGCACCAGCTCACATTGATGCCGCGTCTATTTCCGGTAAATTGCTATGTATTTGAGGAAGAGAATGGACTGATATTAATTGATGCTGCTTTAAAAATGGCAGCAAGCTCGATCATTGAATTTGCGCACAAAAAAGACAAGCCAATCGATAAGATTATTCTCACTCATAGTCATATGGATCATATCGGTGCACTAGATGAAGTGAAAAAGGCTTTTCCAGAGGCAGTCGTTTATTTATCAAAACGCGATGCCCTCCTTTTTGAAGGTGATTTTTCCTTGCTTCCTGGTGAACCTCAGCAAAAAATTAAAGGCAGTTTTTCAAAAGACATTCACACAAAACCAGATGTGCTTGTCGAAGAAGGGGACGAGATTGGGTCACTTAAAGTCATCGCAACACCAGGACATACACCTGGAAGCATTTCTTTATACGATGAAAGGTCAGGGGTTGTCATTGCAGGAGATGCACTTGTGACAAAAGGCGGTTTATTCGTAACGGGTGAGTTTCGCTTGACCTTCCCGTTCCCGGCTTTTGCCACTTGGGATGCAGAAACAGCACTCAAAAGTGCCGAAAAATTGCTGGCACTTCCCTTATCTTGTCTTGCAGTAGGACATGGTGATCTTATCATGGAACCTCATGCAAAGCTTCAAGCTGCCATTACAAAAAGGCAACATCAGTTAAAGAAAGGGAGGCAGTAAATCGTGTCTCCAAGAATGGGTATCACGCAAGAAAAAATCATCGATACAGCTGCTGAATTTGTTGATGAAGAGGGATTTTCCGCTTTGACAATTGCTACATTGTCTAAAAAGCTGAACATCAGACCACCTTCTCTTTATAATCATGTATCTGGTCTTCATGAGATTCAGGCGGCTCTCTCAGTCAGAGGGCTGTCAATGCTTTGTGAAAAAGGAATTCAGGAAACGGAAGGGCTAGAAAAAGAAGTCGCCGTTTTAGCCTTTGCAAGACAATATGTTCAATTTGTCCGTGAACATCCAGGTCTTTATGAAGCCGCCTTTTCACAGATGAATGAAAAAGAAGTGAGTGTTGCTGCCGAGCGCCTTACTGAGTTTGTCCAATCCATCATGTCACGATTTGGTGTAAAAGAAGATGAAATGACGCATGTAGTAAGAGGACTCAGAAGCTTACTGCACGGCTTTGGAGACATTTCAAATAAAAAGGGATTTCAACGAAAAGAACAGCTTGAAGATAGTGTGAGTTATGCGGTCCGTCTTTATATCGCAGGCGTACAGCAAAAAGAAGATCTGTCTCATTGACAGGTCTTTTTTATGTAGTGAACCGATATCATGAAGGGGACGGCAATGTGGAGACCAAATTCTTTTGACAGAAAACCAATAAAGATTTGACAGTTTTGTGAAACATGGTATGCTTGTTATGTGAAATAATTCACATAGAGGAGTAGAGGCAGATGAAAAGAAAGCCTGTTTATGTGGAAACAACCATTCATGCACCGATAGAGAAAGTATGGGAATATACGCAAAATCCAAAGCTTCATGAACAATGGGATTTGCGCTTTTCAACCATTTCATTAAATGAACCTCAAAATGAACAGCCCCAATCCTTTTTGTATGAAAAGCATCTTGGGTTTGGTTTAAGTGTCACAGGGACAGGAGCTTATCGAACAAGAATGATGGATGAACGGAATGAGAGGGCATCCTCACTTCATTTCAAATCGTCACACCCATTGTCTTTTATCAAAGAAGGCAGTGGCTACTGGAAGTATATGAAAACAAGCGACCACATTGTGTTTCAAACTCAATTTGATTACAAAACGAAAGAAGGAAAAGGATGGACATGGGCAGACCGGATTCTTTTTCGCCCGATGATCGGGTTTATGACAGCCTTTAGTTTTGGTGCATTAAAGACGTGGCTTGAAAAGGGAACGCATCCTCGGTTATTACTAGAGAGAACACTTGCTCATTACGGGATTTGTTTGCTGTTTGCCATCGTCTGGCTATGCCAAGCGGTCATTCCTTTTTCACATTCGGCTTTTGATCATAGCACGAGTTTTCGATTGTTTTATGCGCTTTTAGGCGTATTATGGCTAATTCCCAAGCTATCAAAGAAATATCTCTACATTTTACAAAGTTTGTTTCTTCTCATTATGCTTTGTATAGGCATCCTATCCCCGCAAACGACGCTTCATGAGCCGCTTGTGATGAGTGCATTTTTCATTTTGTCGATTGCAGGTATGATCAACCTAAAAGATTGTGTAGATGTATTTTCTATCAAACGAAAAAGGGGAGGTAGACATGGTCGTTCATCGTCATCAAGTAAAGGATTACGATAAACTGCATCCAAAACTAAAAGAGAGATACAACTGCGCGTTTACTGCCGAAGGTACGATGGAGGAAATAGGCGGCGGGTCAAGACTCATTCGATTGATCTTCAGAATGGGTCCACTGTTTCGTTGTTTTTTCCCCGAGAGAGGGAAAAACATTCCTTTCCAAATTGTCAACGAGCCCTTTGTGACAAATAAGGGGGAGGAAGGGATGCACTGGTATCGAACGTTTTATTTCCCAAAGAAGGAGCGGCACTTTGATGCTGATATGATCATTGATCAGAAGAGTCATACAGTACTAGACTACTTTGGAAAGCCTAGACTTCTTGTGTCAGAGCTTCATTTTACAGTAACAAAGCATGGTTTCTTGCACATCCAATCCGGCCGGCAGAAGTTTTTGATGTTCGGCATGGAATGGCCGCTGCCTTCATGGCTTTATGGTGTGTCAGCTGTAACGGAAGGCTACGATGAGCATGCAGGTGAATATACCATTGATGTCCACGTGGAAAATCGACTGTTTGGTACTCTTTTTACATATAAAGGCCGTTTTACAGAAAGGGTGTCTCATGATGAATAAGTGGCATTTGACATCCAGTCTGATCTTCATGTCTTGTTTTATCGCCACCCGTTTCATGACAGGTTCGATAGCAGAATTTTTTGTTCTCATGGCAATTCTATTTTTTCTTCCCGCTGCCTTACACTTTTTTGAGAAAGAAGGGAAGAAACACAAGCCAGAGAGGCTGATCGGCTTTTTAATGAAAGCCTTTCCACTAGCAGCTCTTTGTGCAACCACTGCTTTTATCTATCATTCTGCTTGGTTTGCATCGGGATGGCTTTTATATACAATGTTATTGGCGTTATTTGGCTTTTGTCGTTTGCTGAAAAGAGGAATCTTTCCGCTTCATGAGCTGATGATTGATGGCGCATGGATGTATCTCGCTTTAGGCGGTCTGTGGTTTTGGCTGTACACAGCAGATATACAGGTGATGACATTTTCGCCGATCATTGTTCTTTTGACCGCTATTCATTTTCATTACTCTGCTTTTTTTATCCCGCTTTTTTATGGATTATTAGGAAGGCAGCAAGCAAAAGAGACAGCTTTATACAAAGCGGCGGGCTGGGTGATTTTGCTGTCGCCTGTGATGATTGCTGTGGGGATTAGCTTTTCCCGTCTATTTGATACGTTCAGCGTCATTCTTTATGTGATGGCCCTCTACATATATGGCATCCTTTGTATGAAAACAAGATTTCGGTCGACTTTGGCAAAAGGACTTGTTGTGTTTTCTAGCTTAGTTTTAATGGGGACGATCGTGTTATCACTTCTTTATTCCGCTGGTATGCTGATGCGTGTGACCTACATCAGCATTGATCAGATGATTTGGTTTCATGGCAGTATCAATGCTTTTTTTGTGATTTTGCCGGGTTTGATTGGCTGGCTGATTGAAGGGCCGAAGGATCAATTAAAGCAGAAGAACTTTCCGATTTCGAAAGTGCATGGCCGGTTTCAAATGATCTCTTTTCAAGAGGAAAGCGTGCATAACCCTGAGAAGCTGGGTTTAGTCGATTCGCTTGATGAATTAAATGGAACGACGTTTTCAGCTGATAGGGTCTCACCTGTGATTCGCAGATTTTATGAAGACCCTATGGCTTTTACATTAAAAGCAGCCGTCAGCTTTCATTGGTGGGTAAGGCCGTTCGTCTTTTTACTTCAGCCACTGTTTAAGAAAATAGGTCAGCTATATTTGGGGTTTTCTCGTCATCCATATGAGATGAAGGGACGTCTGACTAGATTTCAACATCCGAAGGAAGAAAGGGAAAATGTTCGGGCTTGGATACGTCACAATGTAAAAGGAGAGCAAGTCTTTTTTGCACTTTATGCTCTTCATTACGATGCAGCTGCGGGTTATATGAATATTACGCTGCCACTTCCGTATTCTCAGCTGACAGCTATTTTAAAACCTTTTAATGAGAAAGAAGATTTTCTATTAAAAAGCGCATGTCCAAAAGGCAGTACCGGTGACGAAGGATTGTATTTGCATACGCCTTTTATCACCATGAAACTGCCAATGGAAGAAAGCTTTCATATGAAGCCGGAGACGGATCAAAGTCTCACAGCGGTACATCAAATGAAGCTGTTCAGTATTCCTTTTTTAACGATTCATTATCATATTGACAGTGAAAGTCATCATGTTAGTCAATGATGTCACATGGTTCACCGTGCCGAATGATGTTCACAATCGCTTGCCCATCACTCGGATGATGATCTGCATACTGGACTGGCAGCAGTGCAAAAAATACATAGTAGACTGAGAAATAAGCAAATTGATAGAAAAATTGGTGCTCTGGCAGGAAATCATTGGCGATCATTGTATTCAGTATGAGAACACTGAGCAGGTTGCATAATGAACCGCCTAAGTAGACAAGAATGTGCGACAATCGGTTATTTTTCCTCATTTCTTCATAGTGGCAAAATGCATCTAGAAAATAGATTCGTCTAATTTCAACGACGCCTACTTTCAACACTTTTTTCCCTCTGCCAAGCGCAAAGGATACCTTTGCTCCAAACATCCACGCGACCACAATATGGCCAAGCTGATGAAGGATGGCAACAATAGGAAGAATGACAAAAAACGACCAGCAAAACGTCCACATATCCGATAATGTAAACAAGTGTGAACCCTCCCCAATATATTTGGGAGGAAGCAGTAGGATTATTTGCCATTTTACTGAATTCATTTTCAGGATGCAAACATTTAATACATGACAATAAATTTATTATGTAAACTATAAAGGCGATTTTAACGCTGTATAGGCTTTTTGAACCTCCTCTATGACAAAATGAATGTGCTACAATGGATAATCAATAGATGACGTTACCTTTTATGAAGGGGAGAGAGTCAGATGGCAGATATTGAACAGTTTTTGGCGTTAGATATTCGCGTTGGGACGATCATAGAAGCAGAATTTTTTGCAGAGGCAAGAGTGCCTGCGTTGAAGCTCAAGATTGATTTTGGTGAAGAAATTGGTGTAAAGCAATCTAGTGCTCAGCTGACAAAGCGTTATACTGCGGAGAATCTTATCGGCAAACAAATCGTAGCGGTCGTTAATTTCCCGCCAAGAAGAATTGCAGGGTTCAAATCAGAAGTGCTTGTCTTAGGAGGCATGCCGTCAAAAGAAGACGTGGTGTTGTTAGCGACAGATGAACCGGTTGAGAATGGAACAAAAATAGGGTAAGAAAAAAGACATCTTCCTAAGAAGATGTCTTTTGCGTATTGAGGCGGAATAACCACACGCCACATTCGTGTGTGTCTCAAAGAGACATGTTACCCGACTTACACAATTCAGCTCATCGCTTGATTAATATAGCATGGGATGAGCTTGAATGCAACCTTTAAATGAATTCTTTCAGATTTTCTTATCATTTAACAAGACGAATGACAAGAAATCAATTATTTGGATTATTTTTTCAAAATATATTGAAAAGTCAGATCAGATTTTATAAAATGAATTCATCTTAGTTTGTTTGGTCAATAAACTAAGATGAATTTCAAGTATTGATCCCTATATTGAAGGAGATGATTCTGTCATTCGACTGTTTTGCTGCGTATTTGGGCTAAGCTGAAAGGAAGAGATGTTCAGCTACATTTTTATAACAAATTGAAAGCGCTTTATATTTCCTGTATTGATTGCTGCTGCCCTCCATCATCTGTTCGTTAGAAGAGGTTAAGTGAAGAAGGGAGAAAGCTCATGGTTAGTGAGAATTTAAAGAAGATTCGTATGTCTGAAAAAGTGGGATATGCTTCAGGGGATTTCGCATGTAATTTGATTTATGCAACTGTCTCTACGTATCTATTATTTTTCTATACAGATGTGTACGGTTTATCAGCGGCAGCAGCAGGGACGATGTTTTTGGTTGTTCGCGCCATCGATGCGCTTGCAGATCCATTTATTGGTGCAATGGTGGACCGGACGAACAGCCGTTTTGGTAGATTCAGACCTTATTTGTTATTCGGTGCCTTTCCTTTTGTCGTACTTGCCATTCTTTGCTTTACAACACCTGATTTTTCCGAAATGGGTAAACTCATTTATGCCTACATCACGTATGTTGGTTTATCGCTTACATACACATTCATCAACGTTCCTTATGGTGCTTTAACTTCTGCAATGACAAGAAATAACCAAGAAGTTGTCAGTATTACGTCCGTTCGTATGGTGTTTGCCAATCTAGGCGGTCTAGTTGTGGCTTTTTTTGTACCTTTTCTTGCGACCTTTTTAAGTGATACGACAGGAAATACAGCACTTGGCTGGCAGATGACGATGGCTTTTCTCGGCGTTCTTGGCGGCGCATTACTGATTTTCTGTTTTAAAAGCACGAATGAACGTGTCACGCTTCAAAAGCCAGAGGAAAAGATTAAATTCAGTGATATCTTTGTCCAGTTACGAGTGAATCGCCCGCTTGTTGTATTAAGCATTTTCTTTATTATTATTTTTGGTGTGAACTCGATCAGCAACTCTGTTGGGATCTATTATGTGACGTATAACCTTGGCAGAGAAGATTTAGTGAAATGGTACGGACTCATTGGCAGTCTGCCAGCTTTAATGGTGCTGCCGTTTATTCCGAAGCTGCACAAGCTGTTAGGAAAGAAAAAGCTGCTGAATTATTCTTTATCGCTGAATATCGTAGGTCTCCTTGCTTTACTTGTGATACCGCCGAGTCAAATCACTTTAATACTGATTTTCAGGCTCGTTGCTGCTGCTGGGAGTATTACAGCCGGTGCTTACATGTGGGCACTCATTCCTGAGACTGTTGAATATGGCGAATATAAAACTGGAAAAAGGATGGGCGGACTGATCTACGCAGTCATTGGATTTTTCTTTAAATTTGGAATGGCATTAGGCGGAATTGTTCCGGGGCTTGTACTCGATCGATTTGGCTATGTTGCAAACCAAATACAGACGCCAGAAGCATTGCTTGGCATTTTAATCACGGTAACAGTGATTCCTGTATGCTTACTGATTTTAGCGATGATTGATATTAATTTTTATAACCTAGATGAAGAAGAGCACCAAAAAGTCGTGAGGGAGCTTGAGAATAGGGATCAAGTATATATCGATCATATGGACGATTTTAAAATGTAGGTCGTGAAAGAGGAGGAAGTTGAATGAAAATTACCAATCCAGTACTCAAAGGATTTAACCCAGATCCAAGTATTTGCCGTGTAGGAGAAGATTATTACATGGCGGTCTCTACATTTGAATGGTTTCCAGGGGTGCAAATTTATCATTCGAAGGATCTCGTCCATTGGCGGCTTGCTGCGCGTCCTTTGCAAAAAACGTCGCAGCTGGACATGAAAGGGAATCCTGATTCTGGCGGAGTATGGGCACCGTGCCTAAGCTATGCAGATGGTCAGTTTTGGCTCATTTATTCAGATATTAAAGTAGTGGATGGTCCTTTTAAAGATGGTCATAATTATTTGGTTACGGCAAGTGAAGTTGACGGTGATTGGAGTGAACCGGTTAAGCTTAATAGCTCTGGCTTTGATCCCTCTTTATTTCATGACCAAAGCGGGAAGAAATACGTCTTAAATATGCTGTGGGATCATAGGGAAAAGCACCATTCCTTTGCGGGTATTGCTCTGCAGGAATATAGCGTGACGGAAAAGAAACTCATTGGTGAGCGGAAGGTCATTTTTAAAGGCACACCGATTAAATTGACAGAAGCACCGCATCTTTATCACATCGGTGATTACTATTATTTATTAACAGCAGAAGGAGGCACCAGGTACGAGCATGCGGCAACAATTGCCCGTTCCCCGCAGATTGAAGGGCCTTATGAGGTTCATCCTGATAACCCAATTTTAAGTGCTTTTCACACGCCTGAACATCCGCTTCAAAAATGTGGGCATGCTTCCATTGTTCAAACGCATACAAATGAATGGTATCTCGCCCATCTGACTGGCCGCCCTATTCAATCAAGCAAGGAATCTATTTTTCAACAGAGAGGGTGGTGTCCTTTAGGAAGAGAAACAGCGATTCAAAAGCTTGAATGGAAGGATGGCTGGCCGTATGTTGTGGGCGGAAAAGAAGGAACGCTGGAGGTTGAAGCGCCAGCGATCAACGAAAAGGTTTTTGCTCCTACCTACCATACAGTCGATGAGTTTAAAGAATCAACGTTAAATAGACACTTCCAAACATTAAGAATTCCTTTTACTGAACAGATCGGTTCATTAACGGAAAAACCTCAGCATTTAAGGTTATACGGTCAGGAATCTCTAACATCTAAGTTTACTCAAGCTTTCGTTGCAAGGCGCTGGCAAAGCTTTTATTTTGAAGCAGAGACAGCTGTGTTGTTCTTTCCAGAGAATTTTCAGCAAGCCGCTGGTCTTGTGAATTATTACAATACTGAAAATTGGACAGCGCTTCAGGTGACATATGACGAAGAACTTGGCCGCATTCTTGAATTATCTGCCTGTCAAAACCTTTCCTTTTCTCAGCCATTGACACAAAAAATCGTCATTCCAGAGGAGGTCACCTATGTGTATTTAAAAGTGACCGTTCAGAAAGAAACATATACCTATTCTTATTCTTTTGATCAAAAAGACTGGAAGGAAATTGATGTGATATTTGAATCTAGCCATCTATCTGATGACTTCATTCGAGGAGGAGGATTTTTTACAGGGGCATTTGTCGGCATGCAGTGCCAGGATACAAGTGGTGAGCGTCTTCCTGCTGATTTCAACTATTTCCGTTATGAGGAAACAGATAAATAAAAAAGACAACACGGTAAGAGCTGTCTTTTTTATCTATGAATCTGTCACGGTGAGAGGGTGGCATCTTGCAGAAAAGCTTCAATGACGAGAGATGTCATCCCTAATACCGGTGCGTTGTGTCCTAATGACGAAGGAAGCAGCTCGACATGTGAACTGAATAGAGTGTCTATCCTTGAGGATACCTCCTCTTGAATCACACGTAGAACCGTCGGCTGCGCTTCAATCACTTTGTTTCGTAAAATAATCGCTTGCGGGTTAAAGGTATGCAGGACGTTTGTGAGGCCGACTCCAAGATAAAAACCAAAGTTGCGCAAGGCATTGAGCGTTTTCATGTCATTTAACATTGCCAGCTGTTCCACATCTTGGTGAGAGATGGGCTGATCATTTGTTTGAAGGGACTGAAACAAGGCTTTCTCAGATGCATACAGCTCCCAACATCCACGGTTTCCGCAGCTGCAAGTTGGTCCATTAAAGTCGATGGTCATATGTCCCATTTCACCAGAAAAGCCGTATGCACCTCTGTATAAATGATGATTGATAATGATCCCGATTCCAATGCCAGTGCCGATGCTGGCATAGATCAAATGATCATAATGTTTAGCGGCACCAAAGATTTTTTCACCATATGCACCAGCATTTGCTTCATTTTCAATGAATATGGGTACTTGGAATGCGTCTTGGAGCGTTGTTTTTAGGTCAACATTTTTCCATTTAGAATGCGGCGTAAACACGATTTGTTGATCGGCATCCACTAGCCCGGGTATACATAGGCCAATACCTATGAGCCCATATGGGGAAGAGGGGATTTGTGCCATCAACTGCTGTATTAATTCAGTTAATATGCGTATGGTCACATCAGGAGCGCTTGATGGGAGCCTGATCTGCTCTTCTTGAAGGATGGACCCTTCAAGGTCGGTTAAAATGCCATTGACATAATCAACGCCGACATCAATCCCGATGGAGCAGCCAGCACGTTTATTAAACATCAGTAAAACCGGTCTTCTCCCGCCGCTAGACTCACCTTGGCCGATCTCATAGACGAGTTGCTCTTTCATTAATGTACTCACTTGAGAGGAAACAGTCGATTTATTTAACCCAGTGCGTTCAGATAATTTGGCTCTAGAAATTGGCGCATGCTGGAGAATTTCTTTTAATAATAGCTTTTGATTTATTTTTTTCACAAAGTTCTGATCAGCGATATCCATGTTATCCACTCCATTTGTTTCGTCTTTAGATTAAGTGAAGAAAAAAGCTGTTTTTCTTCGCCTGTAATCTGTAAGAAGGATGATTTTAACTTTATTATAACGAAAATATTTCTAAAAAACTAAAAAATGTGGAAAATTCGAAGTGAATTGATCATCAATTGAACATTAGTTTGTTGAATCAACTTACTAAGATATTCATAGGAGGAATAAAAGATGGCCAACTCAAATATGAAAACGTTACACAGCTTAGAAGGAATCGGAAAAATACAATTTGAAGGAAAACAATCAAAAAACCCACTCGCTTTTAAACACTATGATCCAAGCGAAGTGATTGGCGGAAAAACTATGAAAGATCATCTGCGCTTCTCAGTCGCTTATTGGCATACATTGACTGCTGATGGAACAGACATGTTTGGAACTGGTACGATGCAGAGGGCCTGGGACTCCTATAGCGGGATGGATTTAGCAAAAGCTAGATTGGAAGTAGCCTTTCAACTGTTTGATCTATTGGATGTTCCGTATTTTTCCTTCCATGACCGTGACATTGCACCGGAGGGAGATACGCTTCAAGAGACGAATCAGCAATTAGACATCATTTTAGAAAGAATGAAAGAATACATGCGTGATAGCGGAGTCAAGCTGCTGTGGAATACGGCCAATATGTTTAAGCATCCTAGGTTTGTACACGGCGCAGCGACATCTTGTCATGCAGATGTCTTTGCTTATGCAGCCGCACAGGTGAAAAAAGGCATCGAAACAGCTAAAGAACTTGGCGCAGAAAATTACGTTTTCTGGGGAGGACGAGAAGGATACGATACTCTGCTGAATACTGATATGAAAAGAGAGCTTGACCACATGGCGTCATTCTTGCATATGGCTGTTGATTATGCAAAGGAGATTGGATACACTGGCCAATTTTTAATTGAGCCTAAGCCAAAGGAGCCAACCACTCATCAATACGATGCAGATGCAGCGACATCTATTGCCTTTTTAAAGCAATATGGACTAGATTCACATTTTAAATTGAATATCGAGGCCAATCATGCGACGCTTGCTGGTCATACGTTTGAGCATGAATTACGCGTCTCAAGA
Organism: Bacillus sp. FSL M8-0266; assembly: GCF_038613425.1. Classification (NCBI taxonomy): domain Bacteria; kingdom Bacillati; phylum Bacillota; class Bacilli; order Caryophanales; family Bacillaceae; genus Bacillus; species Bacillus sp. FSL M8-0266. Next base: position 1,971,309 of record NZ_CP152015.1, on the reverse strand, counting down.
ATACATGGATTGCTCGGTTCTGTAGATGCGAACCAAGGGAACACGCTGCTTGGCTGGGACACTGATGAATTTCCAACCGATTTATATGCCACAACTCTTGCCATGTATGAAATTTTGCAAAATGGCGGACTAGGAACTGGCGGTCTCAATTTTGATGCAAAAGTGAGAAGAGCTTCTTTTGAGCTTGAAGATATTTTGTATGCCCATATTGCGGGTATGGATGCATTCGCAAAAGGACTGCGGGTCGCTCATAGACTCATAGAAGATCGTGTGTTTGAAGATGTGATCAAGCACCGGTATCGCAGTTTTTCTGAAGGGATTGGCCGTGACATTTCAGAAGGAAAGGCAAACTTTCATACATTAGAAGAGTATGCGCTCAAACACCCTTTAATCAGAAACGAATCGGGAAGAGAGGAACAGTTGAAAGCCCGGTTAAATCAATACTTGTTAGAAGATTGATTGAAGAAGCGGACCTGTTTTGAAGGAGTGAAGACATGAAGTATGTGATGGGAATTGATCTTGGAACGAGCGGAGTCAAAGCCATATTAGTCGATGAGAATGGAAAGGTGTGCGGCGAGGCCACTAAGCCTTACCGCCTCATTCAACATAAACCTGGATATTGTGAACAGAACCCAGAGGATTGGGTTGAGCAGACAGTGGCTGCGATGAAAGAACTGATGGCAAGACAGCCTGTTCTTTCAAAGAAAGTAGAGGGCATCAGCTTTTCTGGACAGATGCATGGTCTGGTTCTTTTAAATGAATCCCGCGAGGTGCTCCGCCCTGCGATTTTATGGAATGATACACGAACGACTGCACAATGTACACGCATCACAAAAAAGCTGGGGAAACAGCTGCAAAAGATCACGAAAAATCAGGCGTTAGAAGGATTTACACTGCCAAAATTATTATGGGTAAAGGAACATGAACCAGAAATTGATCAACAAATCGACATGTTTTTACTCCCAAAAGATTATGTCAGATTTCGTTTAACAGGGACTGTTCATATCGATTATTCTGATGCGGCTGGCACATTGCTGTTAAATATTGGAGAGCAAGCGTGGAGTAAAGAAATTTGTCAGGCATTTAATATTCCTCCTCATATTTGTCCGCCGCTTATCTCATCAGAGGAAGAGGTTGGTACACTATTTCCGCACATTGCACGTGAGACGGGGATCGAAGAGGGGGCAAAAGTCTTTGCTGGCGGGGCAGACAATGCTTGCGGAGCAATTGGTGCTGGTATTTTATCCTCTGGCCGCACGTTATGCAGCATTGGTACATCTGGCGTCATTCTCTCTTACGAAGAGGATCATGAAAGAGAGCTTAAAGGAAACTTGCATTTGTTCCATCATGCAAAAAAAGATGCTTTCTACACAATGGGTGTCACCCTTTCAGCAGGATATAGCCTTAATTGGGTAAAACATTTACTGGCTCCAGAGGAATCGTTCCAATCACTTTTAGAGGGTGCAGTTGATGTCGCGCCAGGAGCGAATGGATTGCTCTTCACGCCATATTTAGTAGGGGAGAGAACACCTCATGCGGATTCTACCATTCGTGGAAGCTTGATTGGTTTAGACAGCCGACATGAAAGGGCGCATGTCGTCAGGGCTGTGCTAGAAGGGATTACCTTCTCGTTAAATGAATCTATTGCCTTATTCCGGCAAGCAGGAAAACACATAGATTCTATTGTGTCCATTGGGGGCGGTGCAAGAAGCCGGACATGGCTTCAAATGCAAGCAGACATTTTTCAGGCTGAGGTCATCCAGTTAGAAAATGAACAAGGGCCTGCTTTAGGTGCAGCTATGCTGGCCGCCGTTGGTTGCGGCTGGTATCCATCGCTTGAGACATGTGCAGATCAGTTTATTCATCAAGCTGCTGTCTATGAGCCAGAGCAGCAACATGCAAGTATATATGCTGATCTATTTCATCTGTATCAAAAGATCTATACACAAACAAGAGACATCCATGCCGGGTTAGAACAATACCGTTCCGTCTAGCAGAGAATGGTGATATGAAAGGAGGTGATGAGCTCGCTTCATCTTAGAGAAGGCAGAACAATTTTAATGAAAAAAGGAGAGGGATGGAAAATGAATTTGAAAAGATTGAGGCTGTTGTTTGTGATGTGTATTGGGTTTGTGTTGACACTAACTGCTGTACCAGCTTATGCGAAAACGATTTATAATAATGAAGTAGGTACACATAGCGGGTATGATTACGAATTATGGAAGGATCATGGAAACACCTCGATGACACTTAATAACGGCGGGGCATTTAGTGCAGGCTGGAACAATATTAATAATGCTTTATTTAGAAAAGGAAAGAAGTTTGATTCCACTAAAACTCATCATCAGCTTGGCAACATCTCTATCAATTACAACGCAAACTTTAACCCAGGTGGGAATTCCTACTTATGTGTCTATGGCTGGACACAATCTCCATTAGCAGAATACTACATTGTTGATTCATGGGGCACCTATCGCCCAACAGGAACGTATAAAGGATCATTTTATGCAGATGGGGGCACGTATGACATTTATGAAACGACCCGTGTCAATCAGCCTTCCATTATTGGAATTGCGACCTTCAAGCAATATTGGAGTGTACGTCAATCGAAACGTACGAGTGGAACGGTATCTGTCAGTGCACATTTCAAAAAATGGGAAAGCTTAGGGATGCCAATGGGCAAAATGTATGAAACGGCATTTACTGTAGAAGGCTATCAAAGCAACGGAAGTGCGAATGTAACGACCAACCAGTTGTTTATTGGTCAATAGAAAGCATTAAAAAGCCAGCAGTTTTTGCTGGCTTTTCTTCTGTCTATGATCATTTTTCAACTTCCACTCTGCCAGAAAAGAACGTCGCACCGCCGCCCATATCTGCTAGCCGATCAGGTGTTAGTCCGTTGACTAGCTGTTTTTTGCCTTTTTGATCTGCCCATAATCCTTGACTGACCACAACACCAGGTAATACATTGTGACCGACTGACACGACAAGCTCGCATTCTCCTCGGTCATTCAGCACACGCACCATGTCACCATCTTCAATCTCTCTTGCCTTTGCATCAACTTCATTCATGTGAAGCTTAGGAAACTTCTCGAGCTTTTGATGCTTTTCATGAAGTGAGAAGGTCGAGTTAAGGAAATTATGATTCGGTCCCGGTATAAAGGTAAGCGGATATTCGCTTTCCTGATAAAGGGGCACGTAGGTTGGCAGTGCTGGATATCCGTCTTTTTTCATTTGTTCAGAATAAAGCTCAATTTTGCCGCTCGGGGTAGAGAGCTTTAAGTCTTGGAAAGGTCCTCGTTTTGCTTTGATCCATTTCTTTTCTTTTAATGCCTCGTATGAAATGTCCTCATAATGCGGATTTTCTGGATGATGAAGGGCTTGTTCCATGAGTTCCGCATCTGTCTCGCGGAAGGCTTCATCTTCAAAGCCCATCGCATGGGCTAACAAGCGGAACACTTCCGTATTGGATTTGCTTTCTCCATAGCGTTCAATCACTGGCTCTTGAATTTGAATATAATGGTGCCAGTATGATGTATAGAAATCCTCATTTTCAAAAGCGGATGTGGCCGGCAGGACAATGTCTGCATACTTAGCTGTCTCTGTCAGAAATAGATCATGAACGACTGTAAATAAGTCATCTCTCAGCAAACCTTCTCTTACTTTATTTGCTTCAGGCGCGACAACGGCTGGGTTAGACGAGTAAACAAAGAGTGAATCAATGGAAGGCGCTGCATTTGTCAGCACACTGCCCAGCTGATTCATATTAAATGATCTTGGCGTGCGTTCCTTTAATAAATCCGGCCGCTGAAGAGCTGTTTCATTATAGCTGAGAAAAGAAGAGTTTGATTTCATCGCACCGCCGCCCTTGTGGAGCCACTGACCAGTTAGGGCAGGGAGGCAGGAAATGGTTCGAATACTCATCCCGCCATTATCATGGTGCTGCAAACCATTGCCAATACGAATAAGAGATGGCGATGTTTCTGCGTACATTCTTGCAAGTGTAAGGATATCCTCTTTAGAAACCCCCGTGATGCCCTCAACAGTGTCTGGATCATACTGCTTCACATGCTCACGCAGCTCCTTATGACCGGTTGTATAAGATTCTAAAAAGGCTTCATCTGTCAGTCCTTCTTTAAAAAGGACATGCATGATGCCAAGGGCAAGTGCACTGTCAGTACCAGGTCGAAGCGGAATGAACCAATCTGCCATCCGTCCAGTTTGGTTCTTGTGAACATCAATCACGACAATCTTTGCTCCTTGCTTTCGCGCTTTTTGTGCAAGGGTGATTTGGTGCATATTGGTCGACACGGCATTGATGCCCCAAAAGATGAATAGTTTCGTATGAATGGTCTCTTCTGGATCTGTCCCAATGCTTGCACCCATTGTATATTTATAGCCAGTCGTTCCTGCTGACTGACAGATGGTCCGGTCTAATTGACTTGAACCAAGACGATAGAAAAAGCGGCGGTCCATGCCTTCTGCATTCAGATTGCCCATATTCCCATAAAAGCTGTAAGGCAGAATACTTTCTGGACCTTTTTCTTCAATCAGTTTTGTCCATTTTTGCCGAATGGTTTCAATGGCTTCTTCCCACGTAATCGGGGCAAATTGTCCATCGCCTTTGCGGCCAACACGCTTCAAAGGAGTGGTCAGTCGCTTTTCATCATATAAACGGGCTGTGACATTCCGCACTTTGTTACATATGTTGCCTTGGGTGACGGGGTGGTCTGGATCTCCCTGCACTTTTACGATCTTTCCATTTTCTTTATGTATCAAAAGACCGCACTGATCCGGGCAATCTAACGAACAAACTGATTTGAATATTCCGTCTTTCATTGCTGTATAATCGGTCATGAATTTTTGGCTCCTTTTCTGAAATCCGTTATCACTTTATATGGACTTTATTTTAGCATGTTCGGAGGTGGAAGGTAAGAAAGAGATGATGAATTGAAGAAAATGAAAAAAAGCCCCTCAAAAGGGACTTTTAAAAACGGGTGACCTGTACAGGAAATTCTTTTACCCCAAAAACAAATGTGCTTTGAATAGGTTTTAGCTGATCTGCCGCACAGGTGATGTCTTGAAACGTCTGGAGTAAAACCTCAAGGGCAATGTTGCTCTCAAGGCGGGCAAGCGGTGCACCGAGACAAAAATGAATGCCAAAGCCAAAGCTCATATGTGGGTTTGATTTCCGGTCAAGACGGAACGTATCCGGATCGTCAAATTTCTGTTCATCACGATTTGCTGAAGCGACCCAGCTAATGAGATAGTCTCCTTTTTTAATTTTCGAGCCTGCAATCTCAACATCCTCGGCCGCGATTCGCCCAATGGCTTGAACAGGCGGGTAATAGCGTAACGTTTCCTCGGTCAATTGAGGAATAAGAGAAGGATCTTGCCGTACTGCTTCGGCGATATGCGGCTGCTCTGTTAGCAGTCTTACTGCATTTGTAATCAAATTGGTCGTTGTCTCATTACCAGCAACAAGTAATAGAATACAAAAACCAAGTAGTTCATTCTCGGTTAAACGCTCACCGTCGATTTCTGCTTGAATAAGAAGTGAGATCAGGTCATCAGCAGGGGATTCTTTTCGTTTTTGGATCAAGTGAGCAAAATAAGTGGACAGCTCTTCCTCTGCGCGTTTCTGCATATCGACTACTGCTTGAATGGCTTCTTTTGATTCATCCTTTGCACCTGCTACTAGGGCATCAGAATGTTTCTTAATGAACGCTCTATCCTTTACCTCTGCGCCGAGAAGCTCAGCAATAATCATGACAGGCAGGGGAGCTGCTAGATCTTCCGCGATATCAAACGTACGCTGATCCTTGACTTGTTGCAGCAGGTCATGTGTCAGGTCTTTAATGTTATCTTCTAATTGTTTAATCGCTTTTGGCGTGAATGCTTTATTGACGAGTGCTCTCATTTTTGTATGCTTTGGTGGGTCCATCGTTAAAATACTCGTTTTTGTCGTGCTTCTTCCTCGCTGTGATGAGAACACTTTTGGCTGCTTCAGAACAGACTGGATATCCGCATATCGAAAGAGATCCCAGCACTTTCTTGTTTCATCATATCTAATATCACTCTGCGCACGTAGCTCATTGTAAATAGGGAACGGGAAAAGAAGGTCATCGGTCGAACGGATTTCTTTCATTGGAATGACATTGATATAGTTTTCTTTCACTTTCATTATGAACGCTCCTTTTTCACTTAGTTTCCCTTTCACGGTATCACCCGTAAAATATCATTTCAACGGACATGTTTTCTAAAATATGTCAATAGTCTAATCGGAAGATTCAAGCACATTCGTCATATAGGAAAATAGAAATCCATTAGAAATGATAGCGCTTTCTATAAAATAGAATTGAAGTCACCGAAACCAAAAATAAAATGGGGAATTCAGTCGAACGAAAGGGTACTATGATGCAAATGCATATAGTTCTTTAGATCTAAAATGTTGTTTTGCAAAAGCGCAGTCAGTATACATACAGCAAGCGGTTGAACGCGTATTCGGGACTTTTGAAAAGCGCTGGCTCTTTCTTGACACGATTTCTCATCATGTTACGATAACTTACGTGCGAAAAACACGAACAAAAAGCGAACAAGGGAGAGGATCAATATCATTGATCAAAAGAAAGTTGCTTTCATTGGAGCAGGTTCTATGGCGGAAGGAATGATTGCAGGGATTGTACGATCAGGACAAATGCCGCTAGGCCAAATTTACGCAACAAACAGACAAAATCAACTTCGATTGAATGAACTAACGACACGTTACGGAATACAAACAGCCACAATGGATTCTTTTCCTTTTGAAGAAATGGATATGTTGATCCTGGCCATGAAGCCAAAGGATGCTGAAACAGCACTTGAATCGTTAAAACCTCATATTCAGAGAGACCAGCTGATCTTGTCTGTCCTTGCAGGCGTGAAGCAATCGTATATTGAAGATATGCTGCATGAAGGGCAGCCCGTGATGAGGGTCATGCCGAATACGTCAAGTACGATCGGGGCTTCAGCGACCGCTTTATGTGCTGGACGTTATGTGAAAGACGACCATATCAGCATGAGTCAGGCTCTTTTATCTGAAATGGGCGAAGTGTATACCATTCAGGAAGAGCAAATGGATATTTTTACTGGAATTGCCGGAAGCGGACCAGCCTATTTTTATTTCTTAATGGAAAGAATCGAAGAAGCAGGAGAAGAAGCAGGTTTATCTAAGGAATTGTCTCGCCAAATTGGCGCGCAGACACTTCTCGGTGCTGCGAAAATGCTGCAAGAAACAGAGGAAAACCCTTCTACTCTGAGAGAGAAAATTACGTCACCAAATGGAACAACAGCTGCAGGACTGAATGCATTAGATGATTTTGGCGGAGGAGAAGCAATCAAGCAGGCCGTCAAACATGCTACCAATCGATCAAAAGAGATCAGCAAACAGCAAAAACAAAAAGTATCTATATAAATAGAGCTTAGGTACAGGAGTGATAAGGTGTACGCAGATAAAGAGAGAAAACGAATTGTTGTAAAAATCGGAAGCAGCTCTCTTACTAGCTTTCAAGGAGAGATTAGTTTAAAAAAACTAGAAAACCTCGTCAATCAAATTGTGAAACTCAAAGATGAAGGGCACGAAGTCATTTTGGTTTCATCTGGTGCGGTTGCAGCTGGCTACCGAAAACTAGGATTTATCGATAGACCCAAAACACTGCCGGAAAAACAGGCATCTGCCTCAATCGGGCAAGGCCTTTTAATGGAATCATATTCTACTTTATTTTTATCACACGGTTATATTGCCTCACAGCTTTTAATCACAAGAAGTGATTTTTCAGATGAAACACGCTATCAAAATGTGCGCAACACGATGAATGTGTTATTAGATCGAGGCATTATTCCGATTATCAATGAAAATGATACAGTGACGATTAACCGCTTGAAGTTCGGAGATAACGATACATTGTCTGCAAAAGTAGCTGGACTCATTGATGCGGATTTCCTTGCCATTTTATCTGATATTGATGGCTTGTATGAAGATAACCCGCATACAAACCCAAATGCGAAGCGAATTCTGGAAGTCACAGACATCACAGAAGACATCGAAGCAGCGGCTGGAGATGCAGGCAGCAGTGTGGGCACAGGCGGAATGAAATCAAAGCTCGATGCGTTTAAAATTTCAATGGCCGCTGGTATCAATGGCTTTTTAGGAAAAGCGGATACGCCTCACATTTTAGACAAAGCCATTAATGGAACAGAGGACGGCACTTATTTTACTGCTGATGAAAATTTAGCACCGCTGAATTACAAGAAGCAGTGGATTGCCTTTCATTCTGGACCAAAAGGCGAGATCGTCATTCGTGAGAAAACACAGGAACTCCTCATGCACCGTGAGAGAAGCCTCGATTCCGATGGCATTGTCAATGTGAAGGGTTCGTTTAAAAAAAGGGATGTCGTCCGTATTTTAGATCAAGATGAAAGAGAAATCGGACTGGGCATTGTGAATTATTCGTCAGATGAACTCATCCAAAAGCGTGACTTCTTGCAGGATGAAGTAGTGCATGTCGTCGATCTTGAAGCATTTGTTTGTCATTTAGATCTATCGATACCAGTTTGCTAACCAAAAGGGAGGAATTCCATGACACTGACAGCTGAAGTTGTCACATCGGTCAAAGAAAAAGCAAAAAAAGCAAAGTACGTTTCAAAAAAACTAGGTTTACTTCATACAGAGGATAAAAACGAGGCACTGCTGAAACTAGCAGAAGCGTTAGAACAAAATAGCACGTTCATCTTGCAAGAGAATCAAAAGGATATAGATGCCGGGAAGGAAAAGGGCTTTTCAGAGGCACTCTTGGATCGTTTAATGTTAAATGAAGAAAGAATTCATGAGTTTGCCGAAAGCTTGCGGCTTGTGACGAGATTAACAGATCCTGTTGGAGAAATATTGGATGAATGGACTCTTGAAAATGGCTTGTATGTGAAAAGCCGAAGAGTACCGCTCGGCGTGATCGGGATGATCTATGAAGCGAGACCGAACGTCACTGTCGATGCAGCAGGGCTTGCCCTCAAGGTAGGCAACGCAGTGATTTTAAAAGGCGGTTCCTCCGCTATTTCTTCCAACAAAGCCATTGTGAGTGTGATTCATGAAGCATTGGATCAAACAAAGATCCCGCGTGATGCGGTGCAATTGATAGAACAAACAGACCGTTCATCGGTTCAAGCGATGCTTCATCTAAAAGAATGGATTGATGTCTTAATTCCGCGAGGCGGAGCTTCTTTAATTAAAACAGTGGTTGAACAATCTACCATTCCCGTCCTTGAAACAGGAACAGGAAACTGTCATGTCTTTATTGATCAAACAGCCAATGTGAAAAAAGCCATTGAGATTGTCATCAATGCAAAAACGAATCGTCCAGCTGTATGTAATGCACTTGAGACGCTAATCATCCATCGCGATTGGCTGAAAGAAAATGCGGCATCGCTGAATGAAGCCCTGCTAGAGCACCATGTCACCGTACATGGCGACGAGGCTGCACTGCCTCATTTTTCAAACGCCATTCCTGCTGTGGAAGTGGACTGGACAGATGAGTATTTAAGTCTTGATCTTGCCGTAAAGGTAGTCGATTCCATCGAGGAAGCGATCCACCATATTGAAAAGTACGGTACAAAACATTCAGAAGCCATCGTGACAGAGGATGAAGAGCAAGCACTCATGTTTTTAAACGAAGTCGATGCGGCGGCGGTTTATCATAACGCATCTACTCGGTTTACAGACGGCGGTGCACTTGGATACGGGGCTGAAATTGGTATCTCCACTCAAAAACTGCACGCCAGAGGTCCAATGGGGCTTCCAGCACTCACAACAACGAAGTTACTTCTGTCTGGAGACGGTCAGATTAGAAGCTAGATGAGATTCAAAAAACACTACCTTTTTTCATGGGGTAGTGTTTTTTTGATGCAGATATTTATTGGCTAGAGCAGGTTTTCTTCATCACTTTCTCAAACTTAAAAAATTCAAATTCCTCAGGTGCAGTATGCTGATTTTCTTGATCAGTTTCATGAGGTGCGTTCGGATCTGGATGTTTCATATGATAAAACTCCACAATTTGAAAGCCGCACTTATTGACATAGAAATGAATGTTGCGTTTTTCAAAATACGGAGTCACAACTTCCCAAACAATCGTTTCTGGATATTGCGCCTCGATGGCTTTCCATGCTGCCTGACCAATGCCTTTTCCGTGTGAGGATGAAGAGATGTATAATAAGTCAACTGAGTTGTGGTGGGTCTCGTGGTTGATTTTAATGACAACGCCGCCTGCTTTTTCGCCATTTAGCATAATATGATAAACAATGTGTTCATTCGAATGAAAAGATTCATCAATCACTTCACCTGGAGGAATCGGTCCATCATGCGCATCGCCAAATGCATCGATCACGCCAGCTGTAAAAGCTTTCTGCAGCTCTTTTTTCATTGAAGGGAAGTCCTCTTTTTTTGCCAGTTCTAATGTCACTTCATGTTGAGTGATGTTGTTCATGTTTTTATCCTTTCCAAGCGTAGTAGTGTTCTGCATGTTATCATAAAGGGTGGAGTAACTCCATAGTCAAGAGAGGAGCCTTAATGATGATGAATGATGTGCAAAAAACATTTTTCACTGGAGAATTTGCCAAGCTATTTGATGTAAAGAAAGATACCTTGTTTTATTACGATAAAATTGATTTATTTAAGCCAGCTGGTGTTCATGAAAATGGGTACCGTTACTATACACTTGAGCAATTTGATCATTTTATAGCGATTCAATCCCTTCGAGCTGTGCAATTTCCGATAAAAGAGTTAAAACAATATTTCACTGAGCCGTCCCGCGAAAGGCTCCAAAGCCTAGCAGCAGAACAAATAGACAAGGTCAAACAAGAGATTGAAAAACTTCAAGATATCCAGTCTTTTCTTATGCGGGTCATGGAGACGACGCATGAACTATCATCTGTGAAAATAGGGGAGGTCTTGTTTCAAGAGCTCCCAGAAGAACCAGTTGTATTAAGTGCACCGAACCCGATTGACATGAATACATCCGTAGAAGAAATATCTCGTATTGTTGGACATTTTCTAAAAGAAATTGGCATAAAAGGGGCTGCGGCAAATGGTGCTGTCTTAAAAAAGGAGCAGTTTCTTCAGCGCCACTATCATCAGTCAGATCAGCTGTTTTGCCGAATGGAAGCGCCGGGAGCAGTTAAAAAACCTGCGGGCCTTTATGCGGTGATGTATGATCAAGGATCATATGAAGAGATTGAATCTGCTTATTCGCGCTTGTTAGATGTAATCGAGAAAGAGGACATGATGCTGGATGGAGATGTCTTTGAGGAGTATTTGCTTCATTCACTCTTGTCTAAAAATGAAGCAGAGTATATAACGAAACTCAGTGTAAAAGTGAAAAAGCGTTTAGATTAACCAAAAAAGGATAGACCGCATGGATGCGTGTCTATCCTTTTTTATATTTAACCGACTTGATTCTCCGTAAATTGGCTCATATATAAGTCTGCATAGAAACCATTTTGTTTTAAGAGTTCTCTGTGCGTTCCTTTTTCAATGATGGTGCCATCTTTCATGACTAGAATAAGGTCGGCATCCTTAATCGTCGACAGTCTGTGTGCAATGACGAAGCTCGTTCTGCCTTTCATCAATTCATTCATCGCTTTTTGAATGTGCATCTCTGTCCGTGTATCCACACTGCTCGTCGCTTCATCTAATATTAAGATTTTTGGATCAGATAAAATCGCACGGGCGATGGTTAACAGCTGGCGCTGACCTTGGGATAGATTGCCGGCATCTTCTGTTAAGAGTGTGTCATATCCGTCTGGAAGCGTGCGGATGAAGTCATCAGCATAAGCATGTTTGGCGGCTTTGATGACATCCTCTTTTGAGACGTTCTGCCTGCCATAGGCAATATTATCATGAATCGTCCCTTCAAAAAGCCACGTATCCTGAAGAACCATTGCAAATAAGTCGCGTACTTGCTGACGGCTGAGATCAGTTGTTTTGACGCCGCCGATACGGATCGAGCCTTGATCTAATTCATAGAAACGCATTAAAAGATTGATGATGGTTGTTTTTCCAGCGCCTGTTGGCCCGACAATCGCAACCGTTTGACCTTCTTTGACATCTAAAGTCAAATCTTTAATAATTGGATGGTCTTTTTCATATCCGAATTGAACTTGTTCAAAGCTCACATCACCTGAAAGTGATTCAAGATCAATTGCTGCATCTTCCTCGGGACTTTCTTCTTTCTCATCCAGGATTTCAAACACCCTTTCAGCAGAAGCAATCGCTGATTGAACCAAGTTGGCGACGCTTGATGCTTGCACGAGCGGTTGAGACATTTGCTGCGTGTATTGGATAAACGCCTGCACATCTCCGACACGAATATTCCCGTTAATCACAAGAATACCGCCGGCTACACTGACTGCTACATAGCCAAGGTTCCCGATAAACGTCATCAATGGCATCATTAAACCGGATATGAACTGCGCTTTCCTCGATGATTCATACAGCTGTTCGTTTAATTGATCAAATGTATCGATCGCTTTCTTTTCGTAGCCATACGCACGAACCGTTTGATGCCCTGTGAACATTTCATTAATATGTCCATTGATCATCCCCAGCTCTTTTTGCTGCGCTTTAAAATGCTTTTGAGAAAATGACGTAATGCCGCGAATCGCAAACAGGCTGAGCGGCAGTGTTAAACAAACAAGCAAGGTCAACAGCGGACTAATCAATAGCATCATGACGACAATCCCAATGACCGTAATGACAGATGTAATCACTTGGGTGAGTGCCTGCTGAAGCGAAGTATTAATATTATCGATATCATTCATTACACGGCTCAGCGTGTCCCCGTGGGTTGTTTTATCAAAATACCGAAGGGGGAGACGTGTGAGCTTGTCATTTGCTTCTTGCCGTAATTCAGCAATGGTCTGTTGGGAGACACCCGCCATGACATATTGCTGTACGAATGAAAAGAGGGCAGCAACGACGTATAGCACGACAAGCAGCAATAAGATTCGTGAAATGACATCAAATTGTACAGCTGTTCCTTGTGTAAAGCTGTCAAACAGGGAAGAGGTGGCATCCCCTAGCAGCTTTGGACTAATGACGTTAAAGACGGTTGAACCGACTGCTGCAATGAAGACAATGATCAATTGAATCTTTCTTGGTTTTAAATAGCCAATCAAACGAAGCAGTGTTTTCTTAAATTCCTTTGGTTTTGCGACAGGTCCTCTAGGGTGGCCGCCTTTATGGCCCATGCCGGAAGACATTTTTTTACTCATCCTCGCTCCACCTCCTGACCTTCCTGTGATGCAACAATCTCTTGATAGACAAGGTTGTCCTTCAGTAATTGTTCATGTGTTCCGATACCTGCGATTTTCCCATCATCTAGTACGATGATTTTATCACTATGCTTCACTGTGCTGATTCTTTGCGCCACAATGATGAGGGCTGCATGCGCTTTTTCAGCTTCTAATGATGCCCGAAGCTTCGCATCTGTTTTGTAATCAAGTGCTGAGAAACTATCGTCAAACAGATAGAATGACGGTTTTCTCACTAGCGCTCTTGCAATAGAAAGACGCTGCTTTTGACCGCCAGATAGATTCGATCCGCCCTGGTCAATTTCCGCATTGATTCCGCCATCTTTTTGCAAAACAAATTCTTCTGCCTGCGCCGTGCGCAGCGCCTGCCAGACGTCTTCATCGCTTGCATTCTGCCTGCCGAAGCGTACATTATCGGCAATGGTTCCACTAAATAAAACCGCTTTTTGAGAAACGTAGCCCATCTGGCCTCTTAGTTTCTCCTGAGGCAGCTTTCTAATGTCTACACCATCTAGTGTAATCCGGCCTTCAGTTGCTTCGTAGAAGCGCGTCATTAGCTGGAGAAGAGTGGTTTTCCCTGAACCTGTACTTCCGATAATAGCTGTCGTTTCGCCAGTTTTGGCTTCAAACGAAATGTTTTGAACTGCCGGCTTTTCAGCATTTGAGTAATAAAATGACACATCCTCAAAGCGAATGGATTGTGCGGGCGCGTGCAGGTCAGTAACCGTTCCTTTATTGTCTTGAATTTTCGGTTCCATGTTTAACACTTCATTCATCCGTTTAGCTGATGCTTGTGCTCTTGGGACCATAATAAAACTCATCGACAGCATAATCAGTGCCATTAAAATCATCATCGCATATTGGATAAAGGCAATAAGATTCCCTACTTCCATCTCTCCGGCATCAATTCGGTTTGCACCTAGCCAGACAATGCCGATATTTGTGAAGTTCATGATGATGAGCATAAATGGAAACAAGTAAGCCATTAAACGGTTGACTCTCAGACCAGTATCCTTGTAGGATGTGTTGGCTTCTTGAAAACGCTCCTTTTCATTATCTACACGGTTAAAAGCACGAATGACCCGGATGCCTGAAAGAGATTCTCGCATAATTAAATTCAGCCGATCTGTTTTTTTCTGAAGCTGACCGAATAAAGGAATGGCTTTTCTCGACACCAAGTAGATAAATCCGCCAAGAAGGGGAAGAGCAGCTAGAAAGATGAGAGACAGGACAGCATCTCGGGATACAGCCAAAATAATTCCGCCCACAAGCATGAGTGGTGCTCTCGTCATCATTTGTAAGATCATGATCGTGACATCTTGGACTTGTTTCACATCATTTGTTGATCTTGTAATAAAGGAAGACGTCCCGATCCTTTGAAATTCTTCTAGTGAAAATTGTTCGACATGCACAAACAGCTGTCTTCTCATATCACGCCCGAAGCCAAGTGCAGTCTTTGATGACAAGTAAGACTTCCAGATCGTGAGTAAGATGGCAAGTAAAGAACAAGCCACCATCCAGCCGCCAACCTTCCATATGTAAGCAATATCTCCTTGGACGATCCCGACATCGACGATATCTGCCGTAAGCGTCGGTAAATACAGCTGGAGCATACTGCTTAAAAAGGTGAGGATCACAATGGACACAACGGATAGCCGATACGGCTTTAAAAACGATAAAATTGATTTCATACGAATACCTTTCTTCCATATAGTGTGTTGTTCTGTAACCCATCATATACAAAGAGGGATTATTTCCACAAATGAAATGTCTTGTTTTAATGAATTATTTATATTGTTCAATTTTAGAAAAGAAATCCTTCACGAACACATAAAAATCATGAGCAGAAGGTGACATTTCTCGTGATTTAGAAGCAATAATTCCAACAGTTCTTCTCACTTGCGGAAAATCGATCGGAATCTTCGCTGTAAAGCGCGGTGTGGTTTCATAAAAGGCACTTTCGGGTAATAAGGTAACGCCCATACCCGCTGATACGAGACCTTTAATAGCGTCTAAATCTTCTCCTTCTGATGAAATGGTTGGCTCATAGCCTGCCTGCTTACAAGCATCAACCGCAATTTGTCTCAGCACATAACCTTCTGGAAATAACACGAAATGATCTTTTCTTAAATCACTTAAATGAATACTCCTTTGTCCGCTAAAGGGGTGACTGACAGGCAGCAAGGCATAAATGCTTTCTGAAAACAAAATATTTCCTTCTATTTGAGGATCGTTTGTCGGTACAGGTCCTAAAAAGGCGAGATCAATATCTCGATTTTTTACAGCTTCAATGAGAAATTTATAGGATCCTTGACGAAGTAAAAAATCGACCTCTGGGTATTCATGCTTAAAGGCGGAAATAACAGAAGGTAGCACTTGGCTTGCTAGGCTAGTAGGAAAGCCGATATTGACGGTTCCTTTGTGCGGATCTAAATATTCATCAATTTGCTCTTTCGCATAATCAATGGCTTTTAGTGCCGTTCTGACATGATCTAAAAATTGTCTGCCGATCTTCGTTAATTTGATATTTCGTCCTTCTCGTTCGAATAAGGCCACTCCAAGTTCTTCTTCTAAATTCGCAATCTGCCGGCTGATCGCAGATTGGGCAACATGTAAGTTTTCAGCCGCTTCTGACACGTGTTCACGGTCTGCGACTTCTACAAAATAACGCAACTGACGAAGCTCCATTTTTACACTTCACACCCATCTATCTCAAAAAGAGATTGTTTTCATCTAAATTATATATTGTTTATATTAATTTGAAAACTTAAAATAAGTTACAGAGTTTGTGAGATTTTATTACTGTGAAAAAACGGATCTTTTAAACGGGGGAGAGAAACGATGACTTATAATCAACTACCACAACCACAAGGTCTCTACCGTCCTGAATTTGAACATGATGCATGTGGGATCGGACTGTACGCTCATTTAAAAGGGGAAGCGACACACAGCATCGTCAAAAAGGGATTACAAATGCTGTGCCAGCTTGATCACCGCGGTGGGCAAGGCAGTGATCCGTATACAGGTGATGGTGCCGGCTTAATGGTACAACTACCAGACGCTTTCTTTAGAAAAAGCTGCAAAGACTTTGCACTTCCTGAAAAGGGCCGTTACGGGGTAGGAATGGTCTTCTTTTCAAAAGAGGATGACGAGAAAACGCGCCAAGCCATCGAGCAAAAAATCAACGGGTTCATTAAACAAGAAGGTCAAACATTAATTGGCTGGAGAACAGTTCCTATTGATGCAGGGAAAATTGGTACTGTCGCAGCGAAGAGCTGTCCGGTTGTGAGGCAAGTCTTTATCGGGGCAAATGACAAGATCACAGATCGTTTGTCATTTGAAAGAAAATTATATGTCATTCGTAAACAGGCTGAGAACTGGGGGACAGCAGAGGAAAAACAATTTTACTTTGTCAGCCTGTCGAGTCAAACCATTGTATACAAGGGGCTTTTAACATCAGATCAAGTCGATGCTTTTTATCTTGATCTTCAGGATGAAACATTTGTTTCTGCATTTTCACTTGTTCATTCACGATTTAGTACAAATACATTTCCTACATGGGAAAGAGCCCATCCAAACCGCTATTTGATTCACAACGGTGAAATTAACACATTAAGAGGAAACATCAATTGGATGAGAGCAAGAGAACAACAATTCGTATCTGAAGCTTTCGGAGACGATTTAGACAAGATTTTGCCAGTGCTGAATGCAGACGGAAGTGATTCATCCATTCTAGACAATGCCTTTGAATTCTTTGTGCTTGCAGGCCGTACACCTGCTCATACAGCCATGATGCTGATTCCAGAGCCATGGACTGAAAACACGCACATGTCGAAAGAAAAACGGGCATTTTATGAATACCATAGTTCTCTCATGGAACCGTGGGATGGGCCAACAGCTATTTCCTTTACTGATGGTAAACAAATCGGAGCCATCTTAGACCGAAACGGATTAAGACCGGCAAGATACTATGTCACAAATGATGATCATATCATTTTCTCTTCTGAGGTCGGTGTGATCGACACAAATGAAGAGGATGTGAAGTATAAAGATCGTCTTGAGCCAGGTAAAATGCTCTTAATTGATTTAGAAGAAGGGCGAATTATTTCTGACGAAGAAGTGAAATCGACGATTGCCAATGAACTTCCTTATCAAAAATGGCTTGATGAAGAAATGGTGCACGTCAATCGCTCGGAAGAAAATTCAGAAAATTCTAGTATAATGGATGATTTATTGACGCGCCAGCGTGCCTTCCATTATACGTACGAGGACATTCAAAAGTATTTAATTCCTTTACTAGAAGAAGGCAAGGACCCAATCGGTTCAATGGGAAGCGACACTCCGCTTGCTGTGTTATCAGATCGTGCGCAGTCTCTGTTTTCTTACTTCAAGCAGCTGTTTGCACAAGTGACGAACCCGCCGATTGACGCCATTCGTGAGCAGCTTGTGACATCTACGATGACGTGGTTAGGTGCTGAAGGAGATATTTTACATCCGAATGAATATTCATGCCGACGAATTAAACTGTATACACCCGTCTTAACAAGCGGACAGTTTAACGGTTTGAGAACAATTGTTCATAATGCCTTTAAAAGCAAAACGATTCATACTCTTTTCACCGATGATTTAAAGCGCGGGCTGGATGCGATGTTTGAAGAGGCGGAAAAAGCGATCCGTGAAGGTGTATCTTTATTAATTCTTTCCGATCGTGAAATGACGGAAGAAAAAGTGCCGATTCCACCACTTCTGGCGCTAAGTGCACTGCATCAGCATCTTGTGCGTCAAGGCTTACGGACAAAGGTGAGTCTGATCGTTGAATCTGGAGAAGTCAGAGAGGTTCATCATTTTGCCGCACTGATTGGCTATGGAGCAGATGCAATCCATCCTTACCTTGTCTATGAAACGTACAAACAGTTGATTGCAGAAGAAGCGATCTCTTTCAGCTTTGATGAAGCAGTCACAAAGTTTGGTAAAAGCGTAACCGAAGGTGTCGTCAAAGTCATGTCTAAAGTGGGAATCTCCACTGTGCAAAGCTACAGAGGAGCGCAAATCTTTGAAGCCGTCGGCATTAGTGAAGACGTCATTCAGGCGTATTTCACGGGAACAGCTTCTCAGCTTGGCGGGATTGACCTTGAGACCATTGCACATGAAGCAAAACTTCGTCATGAAGCAGGGTATCAGGCAGCGACTGACCAAACACTCGAATCAGGAAGTGACTTCCAGTGGAGAAAAAATGGTGAGCACCATGCCTTTAATCCAAAAACGATCCATACGCTTCAGTGGGCATGCCGCAATGAAGATTACGATCTATTTAAGCAATATACAAAGGCAGCGGACGAAGAAAGAATCGGCTTCCTTCGAAATTTATTTGCTTTCCAGCCAAAACAAAAACCAGTTCGTTTGGAAGACGTTGAATCTGCTGAATCCATCGTGCGCCGATTCAAGACAGGCGCCATGTCATTTGGATCTTTAAGTAAAGAAGCGCACGAAGCACTTGCCATTGCCATGAACCGAATTGGCGGTAAAAGTAACAGCGGAGAAGGCGGAGAAGATCCTGCTCGCTTTACAGTTGATGAGCGCGGCGATGATCGCAGAAGTGCGATTAAACAAATTGCTTCTGGACGCTTTGGCGTAAAGAGTCATTATTTGGTCAATGCAGATGAACTGCAAATTAAAATGGCACAAGGGGCAAAGCCGGGAGAAGGCGGGCAGCTGCCAGGAAATAAAGTATACCCTTGGGTCGCCGATGTACGCGGATCTACACCAGGCGTCGGATTGATTTCACCACCGCCGCATCATGATATTTATTCCATCGAGGATTTAGCGCAGCTGATCCATGATTTGAAAAACGCGAACCGTGATGCCCGCATCAGTGTCAAGCTTGTGTCTAAAGCAGGTGTTGGTACGATTGCAGCAGGTGTTGCAAAAGGGACGGCGGATGTCATTGTCATCAGTGGATACGACGGCGGTACAGGAGCTTCGCCGAAAACGAGTATTAAACACACAGGACTTCCTTGGGAACTCGGTTTGGCAGAGGCGCATCAAACCCTTGTGTTAAACGGCCTTCGCGAAAGAGTCGTTCTTGAAACGGACGGAAAGTTAATGACTGGCCGCGACGTGGTCATGGCTGCGATTTTAGGAGCAGAAGAATACGGCTTTGCGACAGCTCCACTTGTCGTATTGGGCTGTGTGATGATGAGAGCATGTCATTTAGATACTTGCCCAGTCGGCGTTGCTACACAGAATCCAGAGCTTCGCAAAAAATTCATGGGGAACCCTGACCACATTGTGAATTTCATGATGTTTATTGCTGAGGAAGTAAGAGAAATCTTAGCGGAACTTGGCTTTACATCAATGGATGAATTAATTGGACGCACGGATGTTCTAGGAGTTAGCGAACGAGCAAAAGCTCACTGGAAAGCAGGCCAGCTAGACCTTGAAACACTGCTTTATCAGCCAGAAGGAGCTCGTACATTCAGAACACCGCAAAATCATAAAATTGATGAATCACTGGATATGAATGAAATCCTCCCTTATGTACAGGAAGCGCTGAATCATCAAACACCGGTTGATCTATCATTGAATATTCGCAATATCAACCGTGTGGCCGGAACCATTACTGGAAGTGAAGTGTCTAAGCGCTACGGGGAAGAAGGCTTGCCAGAGGATACGATCACACTAAGGTTCACTGGTTCCGCAGGACAAAGCTTCGGTGCTTTTGTGCCAAAGGGCATGTCTCTCTATTTAACAGGTGATTCAAATGACTATATCGGCAAAGGACTCTCTGGAGGCAAAATTGCAGTCAAAACATCTGATCACTTTGTACAAAATGGACATGAAAATGTGATTGTCGGAAACGTCGCATTCTACGGAGCGACAAGCGGAAAAGCCTTTATTAACGGGCGTGCAGGTGAGCGCTTTGCCGTTCGTAATTCAGGCGTGCAGGTGGTTGTTGAAGGAATCGGTGATCATGGATGTGAATATATGACTGGCGGACGTGTCGTCATTTTAGGAGACGTCGGGAAAAACTTTGGCGCAGGCATGTCTGGCGGCGTAGCTTATGTCCATACATCCGATGCGAAACAGTTCAAAAGAATGTGCAACATGGAAATGATCATGTTTGAAAAACTCACAGATCACGATGAAGAGCAAGAAGTGAAACAGCTGATTCAAGAGCACCTTCACTATACAAACAGCGCAAAAGCTTCGGCACTTTTAGAAAACTGGGCGCAAGAAAAGGATCAATTCATCAAGGTCATTCCGAGAAATTACAAAATGATGCTTCAAAGCATTGAAGAACAAAAACAAGCGGGCCTTAGTCATGAGGAAGCGGTCATGTATGCCTTTGAAGCAAACACGAAACCGAAAAATCAAGAAACGGCAAACGGGCAAAAAGCAGCCCTCGCTCATTAAGAAAGGGGAGAGGACAATGGGCAAAGCAACAGGTTTTATGGATTATAAAAGAGAAAAGCCAAATGAACGTGACCCTCTCACTCGTCAAAATGACTGGAAAGAATATTCAGCTCCTTATACAGATGACGTATTGAAGAAGCAGGGCGCTAGATGTATGGATTGCGGCACACCGTTTTGTCAAATTGGGATGGAGATCAAAGGCGGCGTGTCAGGCTGCCCGATCTACAATTTAATTCCAGAATGGAACGACCTTGTGTATCGCGGGAGATGGAAAGAAGCGCTCGAAAGACTGCAAAAAACAAATAATTTCCCTGAATTTACTGGGAGAGTATGTCCAGCGCCTTGCGAAGGGTCATGTACAGTCGCCATCAATGATCCAGCTGTTTCAATTAAAAATATCGAACGCACGATCATTGATAAAGGCTTTGAAAATGGATGGATCACACCGAGAATTCCTTCAAGCCGTACAGGCAGGAAAATTGCCATTGTCGGCTCAGGACCAGCAGGACTTGCAAGTGCTGATCAATTAAACCAAGCAGGTCACGCCGTCACAGTGTTCGAACGGTCTGACCGCCTTGGCGGACTGCTGACATACGGTATTCCAAACATGAAACTGGACAAAGAAGTAGTGGAGCGAAGAGTCAAACTGCTGAGACAAGAAGGCATTGATTTTGTAACGAACACAGAAATCGGCGTGGATGTCACTGCCGATGAACTGAAAGAACAGTTTGATGCGGTCATCCTGTGTACAGGTGCACAAAAGCAGCGTGACCTGTTGATTGAAGGCCGGGAAGCTAAAGGGATTCACCTTGCGATGGATTATTTAACCCTCGCAACAAAAAGCATGCTGGATTCAGGATTTAAAGACAAAAACTTTATTGATGCAAAAGGAAAAGACGTGATTGTCATTGGCGGAGGAGATACAGGTGCGGATTGCGTTGCAACTGCCCTTCGCCAAAAAGCAAAAAGTGTTGTTCAGTTCGGGAAGCATCCGAAGCTTCCGGATACACGTGTAGGGGATAACATGTGGCCTGAACAGCCTTACGTCTTCTCACTCGATTATGCTTATGAAGAAGCACAAGCTAAATTCGGGGAAGATCCGCGTCAATATTCCATTCAAACCACAAAAATTGTGGCAGATAAAAATGGAAAATTAAAAGAGCTTCATACGATTCAAATGGAAAAGGTGAAAAACGAACATGGGAAGTTTGAATTTCATGAGATTCCAGGGACAGAAAAAGTATGGCCGGCTCAGCTAGTCTTTATTGCAATTGGTTTTGAGGGAACTGAACAGCCACTCGTGAAACACTTTGGCGTGGACAGCAAAAACAATCGCATTGACGCAAAGTATGGGGAGTATACAACAAATGTAGAAGGCGTATTTGCAGCGGGAGATGCAAGACGCGGGCAAAGCTTGATTGTCTGGGCAATTAATGAAGGCAGACAAGTGGCGCACGAGGTAGACCGTTATTTAATGGGGAGTTCGGTTCTGCCAAAATAGGTCAAACAAAGGGTGTTTATGATATAGAAAAGCCATGATCCAATAGTGATCATGGCTTTTTATGATTCAGATATGGTTTGATTTACTATCACTTTTTCCCGCTCTAGTGGAGATGCAGCTAAAAGAACGAACTAAAGGCAGCGTGCTGGCTGAAGGAAGGGTGAGCTGATTGGAAAATCTATCTTTCATTAGGTAACGTTCAAGCACTAGATTTACGGGTATGTCAAAACGTGTGACATATTGGTTAGGAAGACGACGTTTTGATTTTACTGCCTTTGTATAACCGGTTTAGATCCTTCCTTTCATGTACATGCTGTAGATAAATGCAGTAAGAAAGGAAGGTAAGCTTGTGCCGTTTTTTAACATTTTGATTGAACTGTTTATCGGGTTTTTCGCCTTATTTTCTATTACAAAATTATTAGGAAAAACACAATTCGCACAAATCACGCCATTTGATTTTATTTCTGCGCTGATTTTAGGGGAAATGGTCGGAAACGCCATTTTTGACCCAGAAGTCAAGATTCAGCATATTTTGTTTGCTGTTGCGGTATGGGGCATTCTCATCTATACAGTTGAATGGTTTTCACAGCGCTTTAAAGGTATTCGAGCCTTTTTAGAAGGAAGACCGACACTTGTCATTGATCAAGGGAAGATTCACTACAATCGCTTGAAGAAAAATATGCTTGATCTCAATCAACTGCAGACACTGATTCGTGCGAAGGGTCATTTTGCCTTGAATGAAATTGAATATGCCATTTTGGAAACAGATGGATCGGTGAGCGTTCTTCCGAAAATGAAATACGCAACAGCCACCGCAGAAGATGTGAACGTGAAGGGAAAAGAAGTCAAATTGCCCAGAACGTTTATTATTGATGGTGAAATTTTAAAAAAAGATTTACAAGAAGCTGGCTTCGATGAAACATGGCTGAGTGAGCAATTAAAAAAGCAGCACATTTCTTCTTATCGAGACGTTCTATTTTGTGAATGGATTGAAAATGAAGGGATTTATGCAATGAAATATGAAAAGTCTAAAAAACATCCATAACATCTATAAGTGGGTGTTTTTTTGTGCGTGTCATGAATAGGATCAAAAAGAATGTTTGATTGAAAACGTTCACAAAGAGGAGGAGATGTACGATGAAGTATGGAAAGGTATGGCTTGTAGTCGTCTTGTCTTTATTACTATTGAACTCAGCAGCTTCACTTCAAGCAGCCGGACATCAGAATCAAACAAATCGCGTCCTTGTGGTCGATCAAAAGGGAAATGGCTCGTTTCGAACCGTTCAGTCTGCCATTGATACGATTCCAGTGAACAATCAACAGCGCGTAACGATCTATATTAAAAATGGTGTGTATAAAGAAAAAATCCTGCTTCCGCAAAATAAACCTTACGTGTCCTTTATCGGGGAAGACCAACACAAGACGATTCTGACGTATAATGATACAAATGCAAGTACTGGTAGCACAACAAATAGCTCAAGCACAATGATTCGTGCGAACGACTTTTACGCAGAAAATATCACCTTTCAAAATACGGCCGGCAGACATGCTGGTCAGGCGGTTGCACTATACGTGTCCGGTGACCGGGCTGCGTTCAAACAAATACGGGTCTTAGGCTATCAAGATACGCTTTATGCAACAGGTACAGGCCGGCAATATTATGAAAACTGCTATATCGAAGGCACGGTCGATTTTATTTTTGGATCAGCTACAGCCGTGTTTAAAAGAGCTGAAATAAAAAGTCTTGGAAATGGGTATATTACTGCAGCATCCACAACAGAAGCTCAAAAGTATGGATATGTATTCATCGATTCTACGCTCAAAAAGGGGACGGCTGCTGTTCAATCAGTTTATTTAGGACGTCCGTGGCGGCCTCATTCTGCTGTGACATTCCTCTATACAAAAATGGATGATCATATAAAGGCAAATGGATGGCATAACTGGGATAACCGTGATAACGAAAGAACAGCTAGATATAAAGAATACGGATCGACAGGGGCAGGAAGCAATTCGACAAACCGCGTAAAATGGTCCAGCATTTTAACGAAAAACGAAGCAAGTCAAATCACAGTGCAAGCTGTTCTTAGCGGAACCGATGGCTGGAATCCAGAAAAAAGGTAAAGAGCTTGTCAGTTTTCGTCAAAGAAAGCTGACTTTTCTGTTTAAAAAACCTTTGAGAACAAACGTTCTTTTGTGTATAATGAACATATTCTTCTAAAATTAGCTGCGACAAAAAAGGAGGGATTGGGTGAAGCGTTTTTCACAGATCTTGTTTTTACAAATATGCATCCTGTCGATTTTATTTCTCCCTTTTTCAGCAAAAGATGATCAACTTACAGCTCGTGACGACTCACTGCCGTGGGTAACAGCTTTAGATGAATTTATACGAACAGTACCTGATTTAGAGGGCGCGATCTCTGGCATTAGCGTCCGCAATACTTCTGACTCCTCTCTTCTTTATGAACATCAAGCCGATATTCGTCTTACTCCTGCTTCTAATATGAAACTGCTCACTTCAGCCATCGCTCTTGATATACTAGGAGAAACACACACATTTCCGACAGACATCTGGATAGATGGTTCTATTCAAAAGAAAACGTTACATGGCAACCTGTATCTTCGCGGCACTGGAGATCCGACTTTATTAGATGAGGATTTTGCAAAACTTGCCAAACAAGTCAAAAAGGGTGGAATACATACAGTTCGCGGGCAGCTTGTGGCAGATGACACTTGGTTTGATGACACGAGATATTCTATTGATCTGCCGTGGAGTGATGAGGATCAATACTACGGCGCACAAATATCTGCTCTCACAGCTTCACCGAATCAAGATTATGATGCAGGAACCGTGATTCTCGAAGTAAAGCCAGGCAAAAAAGCAGGGCAAAAAGCGACCTATGACATGATTCCGAAGACTTCTGTCCCTCAAGTTATCAATCAAGTAAAAACCGTGCCAGAAGGAGGGAAAAAGAAGATTTCTTTTAAGCGCTCTCACGGCACAAACAAAATCACTTTAACTGGCACCATTCCGGTGAAAGCTAGTGTATCTAGACAATGGGTAGCGTTATGGGAGCCATCCTCTTATGCGTTAGATTTAATGAAACGAGCGTTAAAGGCGGAAGGGATTCATGTAAAAGGATCGCTGAAAACAAAACAAGTCCCTAAAAAAGCCAAGAAAATTGCCACCCATTCATCGATGCCTTTATCAGAGCTCCTTGTTTCCATGATGAAACTCAGCAACAATACCCATGCAGAAATATTGCTGAAGGAACTTGGAAAACAAGTGAAGAATAAAGGGAGCTTTGACGATGGACTGGATGTCATGAATGAACGGCTTCCCGCCTTTGGCATCGATTCTTCCCATACTGTGCTGCGAGATGGGTCGGGCATCTCACCTATTAACCTTGTTTCTGCCAATCAGTTCACGTTATTTTTGACAAACATTCAAAAGGAAAAATGGTTTAAGACCTATGAACATGCGCTTCCGTTAGCAGGGGCAAGTGACCGAATGGTCGGAGGGACGTTAAGGAACAGATTAAAAGAACCTGCTACACTAGAAAAAGTTCGTGCAAAAACAGGTTCATTAACTACGGTCAGTACACTTTCTGGATATATTGACACAAAGAGCGGAAAGACGGTCGCTTTTTCCATTTTATTAAATCATCTTGTTGATGACGAGAAAGGGAAAGAGATAGAAGACCACATTGTCAGCATTTTAGCTGAGAATCTTTAGATAGAGAAGGAGAACCATCATGACGTTAGATAACAATCAATCTTTAGTAAAAACCATGTCCATTTTTCTCGTCCCGCTTTTGCTTAGCAATATTTTGCAATCAATCGGACAACTTGTATCCATCGTCCTTGTCGGCAGATGGATTGGAGAGGATGCAGTAGCTGCCATTTCTGCATTCTTTCCGCTTTTCTTTTTACTCGTTTCTTTTTCCATCGGAATTGGATCGGGAAGTTCAATCCTTATTGGACAAGCGTATGGAGCAAAAAATGAACAAAGATTAAAAGAAATTATTGGCACAACACTTTCATTCACTTTTTTGATCGGACTTTCTTTAGCAATCATTGGAGGTTTTTTTGCAACAGATATCTTAAATCTCATGGGAACACCTGCGAATATCGTGGAGGAAAGTGCGGCTTATGCCAGAATTCTATTCATCTCAATGCCGATCTTATTTCTTTATTTTGTTTACACGACTTTCCTGCGAGGGACAGGGGATTCAAAAACGCCTTTTTATTTCTTAATGATTAGTACGGCAACGAATATTTTAATGCTGCCCATTTTATTATTTGGCTGGCTGGGGCTGCCGGCATTTGGTTTATACGGCGCTGCGTATGCTTCTGTGATATCAACAATTGTGACATTTATCATTCTACAAATCTACTTATATAAAACAAAACACCCGCTTCGCATCGATGCATCGGTTAGAAAGCATTTTTTAATGAAAGGGGATCTACTAAAAACATTATTAAAGCTCAGCATTCCATCGAGCATTAATATGATCCTTATTTCTTTATCAGAAATTGCTGTTATTTCCTTTGTCAATGATTATGGATCACAGGCGACTGCTGCCTATGGTGTTGTCAATCAAGTTGTGAGCTATGTGCAGATGCCGGCAGTAAGTCTTGGCATCGCGGTCTCTATCTTTGCAGCACAATTCATCGGCGCAGGGAATATCAACCGATTGAAAGATGTGATAAAAATCGGGTTAGGGCTCAATTTTGCCATAGGCGGATTCATTATTATCATTGTTTATCTCTTCGCACCGCAGATTTTATCTATCTTTTTAACAGATTCTAAGACGATCGACATTGCCTATAGTTTAGTCGTCATTACATTATGGAGCTATCTTATTTTTGGAACAGCCCAAATTGTCGCAGCCACGATGAGAGCAAGTGGAACAGTTTTATGGCCAACAATCTTTAGTATTTGCTCGATTTGGCTTGTAGAAGTGCCAGTCGCTTATGTGCTATCGCACTACACAACCCTTGGCATCAAGGGCATCTGGATTGGCTATCCTGCGGCTTTCTTTGTGAACTTACTCCTTCAATACGGCTACTATCAGCTCGTATGGAAGAAAAAACAGATTGTAGCGCTAGTGCAGTCATAATGTAAAAGTGTGAAGCAGCATATACATACGAAGATCTATCACTTTTAAGGAGGTATGATTTTCTATGTATTTGAATCAAAGAAGTGAACTGAACTTGTACAATATCGGTGATTTTTCTTATGCCGGACCAGATTTCCAAGTGCTAACGTGGGGGGAAGGAACGACATTAAACATCGGAAAGTTTTGTTCCATCGCAAACGAAGTAAAAATTTTCCTTGGCGGTGAACACCGTACAGATTGGGTCACAACGTATCCGTTTAATCAAATTTTCAAGGAAGCTGCCCACATTAAAGGACATCCGAAATCGAAGGGAGATGTACACATAGGGCACGACGTATGGATTGGGTATGGCGCGACGATTATGTCAGGAGTATGTATAGGGAACGGAGCAGTGATCGGAGCAAATAGTGTAATCACAAAAGATGTGCCGCCATATGCAATTGCCGCAGGAAACCCTCAGAAGCTAATGAAATATCGTTTTTCTTCTAACACAATTGAAAAACTCCAATCATTGGAATGGTGGAATCTAGAGTTTTCAAGCATACAGTCCATTTTTCAGCTCTTACAATCAAATGATATCGAAACCTGTATAAACGCAATAGAAGAAATAAAAATGAAAGGCTAAAGTAGCTTTTCCAGATTGTTGACAAAGGGCTGAAATGATCTTTATTTTAGCCCTTTGTCTTCTTTTCAATGTAATAGAAAACTAAGAAGGACGAGCACCGAAGCGCAAGACTGACAGCGAATGCGAGAGGTAGTATACGTCCTGAAAAAGCCCGAGATGGGCTTTTTGTATTTATTCCAATCGTATGATGGTTAATGCCGCTCCTACCGATCCTCCGCCAAGTAATACAACTGCTGCGATCAATCCGAATATTTGGAGAGAAAGTTGGTTACCTGCTACAAGTGTTGTGATGAGAGATACGTTGTAGCTAGACGCAGATAAAGCGGGCGTTAAAATAGATCCAGGAATGGCAGAACCGTTGTTAATCACCCTTGTTCCAGCAAGAAGTCCTGCACTTGCATTGACTTGATACGTGATGAAATACCGACCTGAGACAGGTACAGTAAACACCGTATTTCCACCACCTACTGTAAATCCATCTAAACTTTGATTATTGGGTAAAGAAACTGACGTTCCACCTAATACAACTAGTACTGTACTTCCCGATGTATTGGACGCGTACATCGAATTAGCAGTTAAACTGGTACCTGTTGCACCCGTAGGGCCAGTTGCACCAGTGATACCCGTTGCGCCAGTAATACCTGTAGCTCCAGTGATACCCGTTGCACCAGTAATACCCGTAGCTCCAGTGATACCCGTTGCACCAGTAATACCCGTAGCTCCAGTGATACCCGTCGAACCAGTGATACCTGTAGCTCCAGTGATACCCGTCGAACCAGTAGGACCTGTTGGTCCCGTGCTGCCTGTAGCACCAGTAATACCGGTTGCGCCAGTGATACCCGTGGTTCCAGTAATACCTGTAGCTCCAGTGACACCCGTGGCTCCAGTAGGTCCGGTTTCTCCAGTAATACCCGTTGCGCCAGTAATACCTGTCGCACCAGTGATACCCGTTGCGCCAGTAATACCTGTCGCACCAGTAATACCCGTTGCGCCAGTAATACCGGTTGCGCCAGTAATACCTGTCGAACCAGTAGGACCTGTTGGTCCCGTGCTACCTATCGCACCAGTGACACCCGTTGCTCCAGTAGGTCCGGTTTCTCCAGTAATACCCGTTGCTCCAGTAGGTCCGGTTTCTCCAGTAATACCTGTAGCTCCAGTGATACCCGTTGCGCCAGTAATACCTGTCGCACCAGTGATACCCGTTGCACCAGTAATACCCGTAGCTCCAGTGATACCCGTTGCGCCAGTAATACCCGTCGAACCAGTAGGACCTGTTGGTCCCGTGCTGCCTGTAGCACCAGTAATACCGGTTGCGCCAGTGATACCCGTGGTTCCAGTAATACCTGTAGCTCCAGTGACACCCGTGGCTCCAGTAGGTCCGGTTTCTCCAGTAATACCCGTTGCGCCAGTAATACCTGTCGAACCAGTGATACCCGTTGCGCCAGTAATACCTGTCGCACCAGTAATACCCGTTGCGCCAGTAATACCAGTTGCACCAGTAATACCTGTGGCTCCAGTAGGTCCGGTTTCTCCAGTAATACCCGTTGCGCCAGTAATACCGGTTGCGCCAGTGATACCCGTTGTACCAGTGATACCCGTTGCGCCAGTAATACCTGTCGAACCAGTAGGACCTGTTGGTCCCGTGCTACCTATCGCACCAGTGACACCCGTTGCTCCAGTAGGTCCGGTTTCTCCAGTAATACCCGTTGCACCAGTGATACCTGTAGCTCCAGTGACACCCGTGGCTCCAGTAGGTCCGGTTTCTCCAGTAATACCCGTTGCGCCAGTAATACCTGTCGCACCAGTGATACCCGTTGCGCCAGTAATACCTGTCGCACCAGTAATACCCGTTGCGCCAGTAATACCGGTTGCGCCAGTAATACCTGTCGAACCAGTAGGACCTGTTGGTCCCGTGCTACCTATCGCACCAGTGACACCCGTTGCTCCAGTAGGTCCGGTTTCTCCAGTAATACCCGTTGCTCCAGTAGGTCCGGTTTCTCCAGTAATACCTGTAGCTCCAGTGATACCCGTTGCGCCAGTAATACCTGTCGCACCAGTGATACCCGTTGCACCAGTAATACCCGTAGCTCCAGTGATACCCGTAGCTCCAGTAATACCCGTTGCACCAGTAATACCCGTCGAACCAGTGATACCTGTAGCTCCAGTGATACCCGTTGCGCCAGTAATACCTGTCGCACCAGTGATACCCGTTGCACCAGTAATACCCGTAGCTCCAGTGATACCCGTTGCGCCAGTAATACCCGTTGCACCAGTAATACCCGTCGAACCAGTGATACCTGTAGCTCCAGTGATACCCGTCGAACCAGTAGGACCTGTTGGTCCCGTGCTGCCTGTAGCACCAGTAATACCGGTTGCGCCAGTGATACCCGTGGTTCCAGTAATACCTGTAGCTCCAGTGACACCCGTGGCTCCAGTAGGTCCGGTTTCTCCAGTAATACCCGTTGCGCCAGTAATACCTGTCGCACCAGTGATACCCGTTGCGCCAGTAATACCTGTCGCACCAGTAATACCCGTTGCGCCAGTAATACCTGTTGCTCCAGTAATACCAGTTGCTCCAGTAGGTCCGGTTTCTCCAGTAATACCCGTTGCGCCAGTAATACCAGTTGCACCAGTAATACCAGTTGCTCCAGTAGGTCCGGTTTCTCCAGTAATACCCGTTGCGCCAGTAATACCTGTAGCTCCAGTGATACCGGTTGCGCCAGTAATACCTGTAGCTCCAGTGATACCGGTTGCGCCAGTAATACCGGTTGCGCCAGTAATACCCGTTGCGCCAGTAATACCTGTTGCACCAGTAATACCTGTTGCTCCAGTAGGTCCGGTTTCTCCAGTAATACCCGTTGCGCCAGTAATACCTGTAGCTCCAGTGATACCGGTTGCGCCAGTAATACCCGTTGCGCCAGTAATACCTGTAGCTCCAGTGATACCCGTTGCGCCAGTAATACCTGTCGCACCAGTGATACCCGTTGCGCCAGTAATACCTGTCGCACCAGTAATACCGGTTGCGCCAGTAATACCTGTTGCACCAGTAATACCTGTTGCTCCAGTAGGTCCGGTTTCTCCAGTAATACCCGTTGCACCAGTGATACCTGTAGCTCCAGTGACACCCGTGGCTCCAGTAGGTCCGGTTTCTCCAGTAATACCTGTCGCACCAGTGATACCCGTTGCGCCAGTAATACCTGTCGCACCAGTAATACCGGTTGCGCCAGTAATACCTGTTGCACCAGTAATACCTGTTGCTCCAGTAGGTCCGGTTTCTCCAGTAATACCCGTTGCACCAGTGATACCTGTAGCTCCAGTGACACCCGTGGCTCCAGTAGGTCCGGTTTCTCCAGTAATACCTGTCGCACCAGTGATACCCGTTGCGCCAGTAATACCTGTCGCACCAGTGATACCCGTTACACCAGTAATACCCGTTACACCAGTAATACCCGTAGCTCCAGTGATACCCGTTGCGCCAGTAATACCCGTTGCACCAGTAATACCCGTAGAACCAGTGATACCTGTAGCTCCAGTGATACCCGTCGAACCAGTAGGACCTGTTGGTCCCGTGCTGCCTGTAGCACCAGTAATACCGGTTGCGCCAGTGATACCCGTGGTTCCAGTAATACCTGTAGCTCCAGTGACACCCGTGGCTCCAGTAGGTCCGGTTTCTCCAGTAATACCCGTTGCGCCAGTAATACCTGTCGAACCAGTGATACCCGTTGCGCCAGTAATACCTGTCGCACCAGTAATACCCGTTGCGCCAGTAATACCAGTTGCACCAGTAATACCTGTGGCTCCAGTAGGTCCGGTTTCTCCAGTAATACCCGTTGCGCCAGTAATACCGGTTGCGCCAGTGATACCCGTTGTACCAGTGATACCCGTTGCGCCAGTAATACCTGTTGCACCAGTAATACCTGTGGCTCCAGTAGGTCCGGTTTCTCCAGTAATACCCGTTGCACCAGTGATACCTGTAGCTCCAGTGACACCCGTTGCTCCAGTAGGTCCGGTTTCTCCAGTAATACCCGTTGCGCCAGTAATACCTGTCGCACCAGTGATACCCGTTGCGCCAGTAATACCTGTCGCACCAGTAATACCGGTTGCGCCAGTGATACCCGTTGCGCCAGTAATACCTGTCGAACCAGTAGGACCTGTTGGTCCCGTGCTACCTATCGCACCAGTGACACCCGTTGCTCCAGTAGGTCCGGTTTCTCCAGTAATACCCGTTGCTCCAGTAGGTCCGGTTTCTCCAGTAATACCTGTAGCTCCAGTGATACCCGTTGCGCCAGTAATACCTGTCGCACCAGTGATACCCGTTGCACCAGTAATACCCGTAGCTCCAGTGATACCCGTAGCTCCAGTAATACCCGTTGCACCAGTAATACCCGTCGAACCAGTGATACCTGTAGCTCCAGTGATACCCGTTGCGCCAGTAATACCTGTCGCACCAGTGATACCCGTTGCACCAGTAATACCCGTAGCTCCAGTGATACCCGTTGCGCCAGTAATACCCGTCGAACCAGTAGGACCTGTTGGTCCCGTGCTGCCTGTAGCACCAGTAATACCGGTTGCGCCAGTGATACCCGTGGTTCCAGTAATACCTGTAGCTCCAGTGACACCCGTGGCTCCAGTAGGTCCGGTTTCTCCAGTAATACCCGTTGCGCCAGTAATACCTGTCGCACCAGTGATACCCGTTGCGCCAGTAATACCTGTCGCACCAGTAATACCCGTTGCGCCAGTAATACCTGTTGCTCCAGTAATACCAGTTGCTCCAGTAGGTCCGGTTTCTCCAGTAATACCCGTTGCGCCAGTAATACCAGTTGCACCAGTAATACCAGTTGCTCCAGTAGGTCCGGTTTCTCCAGTAATACCCGTTGCGCCAGTAATACCTGTAGCTCCAGTGATACCGGTTGCGCCAGTAATACCTGTAGCTCCAGTGATACCGGTTGCGCCAGTAATACCGGTTGCGCCAGTAATACCCGTTGCGCCAGTAATACCTGTTGCACCAGTAATACCTGTTGCTCCAGTAGGTCCGGTTTCTCCAGTAATACCCGTTGCGCCAGTAATACCTGTAGCTCCAGTGATACCGGTTGCGCCAGTAATACCCGTTGCGCCAGTAATACCTGTAGCTCCAGTGATACCCGTTGCGCCAGTAATACCTGTCGCACCAGTGATACCCGTTGCGCCAGTAATACCTGTCGCACCAGTAATACCGGTTGCGCCAGTAATACCTGTTGCACCAGTAATACCTGTTGCTCCAGTAGGTCCGGTTTCTCCAGTAATACCCGTTGCACCAGTGATACCTGTAGCTCCAGTGACACCCGTGGCTCCAGTAGGTCCGGTTTCTCCAGTAATACCTGTCGCACCAGTGATACCCGTTGCGCCAGTAATACCTGTCGCACCAGTGATACCCGTTACACCAGTAATACCCGTAGCTCCAGTGATACCCGTTGCGCCAGTAATACCCGTTGCACCAGTAATACCCGTAGAACCAGTGATACCTGTAGCTCCAGTGATACCCGTCGAACCAGTAGGACCTGTTGGTCCCGTGCTGCCTGTAGCACCAGTAATACCGGTTGCGCCAGTGATACCCGTGGTTCCAGTAATACCTGTAGCTCCAGTGACACCCGTGGCTCCAGTAGGTCCGGTTTCTCCAGTAATACCCGTTGCGCCAGTAATACCTGTCGCACCAGTAATACCCGTTGCGCCAGTAATACCTGTCGGTCCAGTAGGTCCGGTTTCTCCAGTGGTACCCGTTGCGCCAGTGATACCTGTTGCACCAGTAATACCTGTAGCTCCAGTGATACCCGTCGAACCAGTAGGACCAGATGGGCCTGCTGGACCTCTTCTTCCAATCGTATGCCTTGGGTCATTTTCTTCTTTTGCAATGTGACAAGGGTGATTAACTTGAGGAACGCTTTGTTTTGGGTGTTTTTGTTTAACAAATGGACAGTCTCTTCTTTGATGACGGTCATGACGTGATCTTTTGTAATGAGGCTGTTCATGATATTTACCGCAAAAGGGACATTTGTGATCGAATTGATTGTACAAATTGCCCATCTCCTAAAATTGATATTTCATTCTATGAGCAAATTTTTAAATTGGAAGTAAAACCTAGAAAATCATCATTTCGAAAATCATCGAATCAAATCATTTAAATGTTTGATGATTTTATGTTATGGTGTTGAAAGTATGGAACTAGTATGATTTTTGACAGAAATGGGGACATCATTTATGAGTCAATCAGTTTTACAGCGCACAGCTTATTCCGTTTTAAATTTATCCTCTGTAACAGAAGGAGGCACCATCAAGGAGTCTTTTGAACATAGTATGGATTTAGCAAAAAAGGCGGAGAAGTGGGGTTATCATAGATACTGGCTGGCAGAACACCATAATATGGAAGGTGTTGCGAGTTCTGCAACGTCCGTTTTAATTGGGTATATTGCTGGCGGAACCGAAAAAATTCGAGTAGGATCTGGCGGAATTATGCTGCCAAACCACTCTTCACTTGTCATTGCTGAACAATTTGGGACACTTGAGACATTATATCCGGGGAGAATTGATTTAGGTCTTGGCAGAGCACCAGGGACAGATCAGTTAACGGCAAGGGCGCTTAGACGTAATCTTCATAATGGAGAAGATTTCCCTGAGCAGCTAGAAGAACTTCGGCAATATTTTAAACCAACCGGACAAGTCAAAAAACATGTAAGAGCCGTTCCGGGAGAGGGTCTAAACATCCCGATTTGGCTGCTTGGTTCAAGCGGTTTTAGCGCAAGACTTGCAGGAGAACTTGGATTGCCATTTGCCTTTGCGGCACATTTTTCACCTAAAAATACAATTCCTGCTTTAGAGTTGTATAGACAGTCATTTAGACCTTCTGATGTGTTAAAAGAGCCTTATGCCATGGTGGGGGTGACAGCTTTTGCTGCAGATCAAACAGAGCGGGCTGAATATTTGGCAACCTCTCATTATCAGCGGTTTTTGAGTCTCATTCGAAATACTCCAGGAAAACTCAAAGCGCCTGTCGACAGTATGGACGGCCTTTGGAGTCCATATGAAAAAGCGATGGTGGATGAACAATTAAGTTCGACAATGATCGGGGATAAAGAAAAGGTGAAAAAAGAATTGGAAGCCTTTATTGAAACCACTCAAGCAGACGAAGTGATGATTAATTCGGATATGTTTGACCATCAAGAAAGAATGCGTTCATATGAAATCATCGGCGAGATCTTCCAAGAAGCACAAGAAAAATAAACATAAAAAAGAACTGCACAAAGCAGTTCTTTTTTTACTTATGCTTTTGTAAAAATACGAAATGGTTGTCCAATTGGCAGTACAGTACGGCCAAAATGAGTATTGAGCACAACTGCTGCTGAACCATAAAATGAAAGTAGGGAAATGATCAATTCTGCAATGCCGGCAATGGTATGAGTCACGTCGTACATCACACCAAATGAGCTTAGGGAAAGACCAAGGAATAAGAAATCAATAAAGACGAAAATCAAAAATAATACTTTATGTGTTTCCATTGCACCAATCGTCATAAACAAGCTGAAAATTAAATACCCGATAAACGCAAAACCTAGTTGTTTTGGATCTGCTGCTCCCGCAAGCGTTTTCCCAAAAACGCCCGCTTGAATGAGCCAAGTCGTTCCAACGCCCATCCAAAAAAGACCGAATGCGCCAAAGGCAGTGGCTCCAAAAATATTGTGGTGCTTTGAATCTTGTATGGACGCGATCAGCTGCGCGATGCCTCCAAGGAAGATAGCCCAAGGTAAAATAAGGGAAGTGCCATCTGTAATTCCTAGTTTTTGTGAGGACGCAACGAGCGTCACCATTGCTAAACCAAACAAACCAAGTGGTGTTGGGTCTGCAATTGATAATCGATAAGCTTGAACATTCTGTTTTTCCATAATGACCTCCTACAATTTGCACTTACAAAAGATACTCGAATTCCACCGAAACGTCAAGCTCTTTTTTAGTAGACACTTGCAACGTCTTCCAAATAAATCTATATTTAATACATATCAAATGTGATAGAAAAAGAGGGATAAAATTGAGTAAAGGCTTAGCTGGAAAAACGATTGCCATTTGTGGAACGAGAAAAACAGAAGAAATGCGTACACTTGTCGAAAAACAAGGGGGACAAGCCGTTATTCGTTCTCTTCAAGGAACCGTATTTTTAGCCAAAGAGGAGTTAAAGCCAGGCATTGAAACCTTTGTGAAAAAAGGCGCCGATTGGGTGATTTTAACAACGGGTATCGGGACTGATACATTAATTGAGAGTGCAGAAGAGCTTCATTTAGGGGAAGAATTTATGCACATTCTATCAAATGCCCAGATTGCTTCAAGAGGATACAAAACCTATGCTGCACTCAAAAAACGCGGAATTCAGCCAGACGTGTCTGATGAAGATGGAACGGTGCGTGACCTAATCTCAAAGCTTGAAGGCAAAGAGTTTCAAGACAAACGTGTCATGGTGCAGCTGCACGGAGAAAACGCTCCGGCTCTCATGAAGTTTTTACATGACAAAGGGGCAGATGTATTGCAGCTTTTACCTTATCAGCACACACCACCTGAACCAGAAGCTGCAGAAACATTACTTCAAGAAATGAAAGATGGAAAAGTCCACGCCGTCTGTTTTACAACCGCTGTTCAGGTGCACGCCTTTTTCACACTAGCGGCAAAATGGGAAAGAAAAGAAGAACTCCAAGCGCTATTTGAGCATCACGTACTGGCAGTAGCTGTTGGAAAAGTCACAGCTGAAGCTTTAAAAGAAGAGGGAATTGAACGGCTTCTTGCCCCGTCACTTGAGAGAATGGGTGCAATGATTATGGAATTATCCCAATATATGAAAAAACAATCCTTACACTCATAGAAAAAACGCCTTTCACTAGATCAGTGGAAGGCGTTTTTCATTAGATTGTCCTTTTTCGGTTCGTACGAATTTTTTTAAAGACGAAATAGAGAACGATCAGGCCGATCGCAATGGCCATAATAGGGGTTGTATAAGCGTGAGCAACACTTTGAATGTGATCCCATTTTGTCCCGAGCTGCATGCCAAGATAAATAAACAAGATAGACCAAGGGATGGCAGCTAATCCCGTCAAGAGAACAAATTTCAAAAAAGGCATTTTGGCAATACCCGCTGGAATGGAGATGGCATGGCGCACAACAGGAATAAAGCGTGCTGTAAACACTACACCGGTACCATATCGATCAAACCAGCGCTCTGCAGTGGCGATATGATGCTCATGGATGAATAAGTATTTTCCGTACTTTGTTAAAAAAGGTCTTCCGCCATAAAGACCGATCCAGTATATAAAACACTGTGCGAGCGTACCTCCGATGACGCCAGCGATAACAGCTCCAACAAAACCGATTGTTCCTGTCGACACCATATATCCGCCATAAGCAAGAACAATTTCACTCGGAATGATTTCAATCATCAGACCTAGTGCTACACCTACATAACCAAGGCTTGTCAGCCAAGTTAAAATTTCATTAAACAAGGTTCCCATTCATTTCACTCTGCCTTTAAATACGAATTTTCTTCAAGCATCCTTTTAAAAGCCTATGCTTGTTTTACTTTTCTCATGAGTCTGCTTTCCGCTTACCTCTCTGAAGGTCAAACCGAAAAACGCCCATCAAGCAAACTTTATCATAC
The DNA here is from genome assembly GCF_038613425.1 of Bacillus sp. FSL M8-0266. Taxonomy (NCBI): domain Bacteria; kingdom Bacillati; phylum Bacillota; class Bacilli; order Caryophanales; family Bacillaceae; genus Bacillus; species Bacillus sp. FSL M8-0266. The sequence goes on along the minus strand of NZ_CP152015.1, from coordinate 1,933,645 downwards.
CATATTTGCTCGCACCTAGACGATCTACTTGCTGAACACTTGTTATCATGATATCAGGAAAGAAAATATGAACAGGCGGCTTCCGTTTTTTTCAACAGATCATGATATAATTTGTTAGATGAAACGAACGGGTGGTGCATAAACATGTATTTAACAATCGAAGAAACAGCTGAATACTTAGAAGTATCAGAGGCGTATATTGAGAAATTAATTCAGCAAAAAAAGATCCGCTTTGTATTTGACGGAGAATCATATCTCATTTATCAAGGACAGTTTCAAACGCATATGAAGCAGCTTGAACAATACAAAGAGCTCGTCCAAGAGATTTTAAATGAACCGATTCCTGAAGATCTAGATGTAAAGGACGAAGATTAGATTCAAAGGAAGTGAATGGAGTGGAAAAAGTCGTCTTATGTGAAGCCTGTCAAAAAAACGCAATGGATTTGGTAGAAGATACTGATGAACCGAAACAACCTTATCAATTATGTCAGCCGTGTCACAAGAGACTACTCAACAATTCTTTACGACCGATTGAATGGTATAACTTAGCCGTTCTCCATTCTCCTAAACAATTTTTACTGCATGATGACTTTTATGGAGAGGATGGACAGGCTTTCCAATCAGAGGATGATGTCATCGTCACCAAAGAAGATAAAGCCCCCACATTACAAGACGTGCGGCAAGATTTGGCGTCTTTAATAAACTTCTCAATTACTAGGTGGTTTCTTGAGGATGATGTCATTGATGCGCTGAAACAGCATGATCAGCAAAGGACCTTAGACTCTGTTCAAAGCCAGTTTGATGAGACTCAGCATATCGAAGTGAAATCACGCATGTTAGAAATTGTGGCTGATGTTTTAGGTACATCTGCCGCTGGGTGGGTAAGGGAACTGGTGAATCAGGCTGACGAAGAATTTCTTTATCCACTTTCATGGGCAGCGGCCAGCAGTTTGCCAGAAGATGAAGGTTTACAACATGTAATAGAAAAATTGAAGTCGATCAGTGAAAAAGAATTACCGACAGCTGCTTTTATCTGTCTGTACCGTTTCCACTCTAACAAAGTATTAAATTGGATGGAGGTCACTTGCACTCATTTTCACGTTCATTGGGGAAGGCTGGCAGCCTTAAGCTGTCCAACCTGGGATAGAATGAAAACATGGCTAGACAAAGGAAGACCTTTCAGTTTAATTGCCCTTGAAACAATGACACACTGTGCTAAAGGGAATAGACCGGTCCTTGTGGAACAATGTTCACCTAAGATCCTTCACACAGATAAAAGTGAAGTAGAGAACACTTTAAATGACTATCTTCAAAAAGATGGCGTTCCAAGAGTCAAAACGAACGTGTCTACCATATTGAACAATAAAGAAGATATTTTTGAATAATTTTCAATTCCTTTATTGACTGACACCAGTTTGCACAATTTTCATATGGCATTTAACTTGTACATCCGCATCAGGATAGATTTCCTGCCATTTTTCTGGTGTCATGGATTTGTCTTTTGATCGATACCTTAAGCCTAGCCCAAGCGGATCAATATGTTGCTTTTTAAAGGACTGAACAAGGTCTTGTCCTTGCTGAACGACACGTTTTTCTACTTCTTTTTCGACTTGGTCCAATATATTCGGTTTATCAATTTTCTTGGACTTCATGAATTCTTTTAATTCGCCCTTCAGCTTGATATCAATCGTGATATGAGGCTTTTTTGTTAGGTTATTCGTTGGTTTGACCTGGTAGGACACATGTGATTTGATATTTTCAATGACGACATGGGTCTTTTCTTGATCAGCCAATTGAAACTCGTAGATACCATTTTTATGATTTTCAATCATCGCTTTAAATGTGAACGTGTCTTCTCCAGGGATATGACCGACCATTTTTTCCTGATCAAACAGAGCAACTCCTGTGACTTTAATGGCATTGCTCGTTTTCTTGATGTAAGGCAGGTAAGCATCGACTCCTTTTGCCAGCATCTGATTCATGAAAATATGCTGATTAGTGACAGGTTGATTGCCATTTCGCATATTTTGGGACAACAGATCAGAGAGATACACACCTATATTTAAGTTCGTTTGATTCATTTTTGTATATAATAAGTCTTCAACTTCTCCGCCTACAATCGCAAACACTTGGCGTGAACCAATGATAGGATCACGATAAATGTAATTCATTAAATCGATCATTCCGACTTCCTTTGCTAATTTTTCACTCACTAAAATAACCAGCACTTGACCCATGACGACTGGAAAAGGTGATTTTTCTGATACGAGAAACTGAATATTACTAATGGTATTTGACCTTGCGCTTAATATTTGATAACTTCCTTGTTCCTCACTTTTAAAGACAGGAAAGACAAAGAAGCCCTTCATTTCTCCATCTTCGATTAAATCAAATCCTGCCGCCTGAGAGATATTTAATTCATCTAAAAGGCGAGGCTGTGCACAGCTAGTTAAGAATAGACTAAACAACATGAGACCCGTGAGTATATAACGTTTCATGCTCGTTTTTTCACCCACCTTTTTTTCAGCATCAGTCCAATAACCATACAGACAATCAAGCCATATACAAGAAAGTATCCGCTATATTCCACCCATTGGTTAAAGGTTTCAAAAGAAGTTGCCCCCGTAAAAAATGAAAACATGACCAGAATGAGGATGCTGAGCCCGATGAACGTGACGCGCTGGCTTGTATGAAGCACTTGTTTTGCCATTCGGCTCGCAGCCCATAGTGGAATCGCGATATTCGGAATGATTAATAGCAGCCAAAGAGACACTTCGATAAATTCAAAGCGCTGGATAAACGGGAGCTTCACAATACTTGTTAACGTTAACGTCGGCCATTTTGTTAATTTAAGCTGAGCACTTGAGTAATACGCAATGGAGACGAGAAAGACGAGTAAATTTAAGCATGTCGTAAATAATGCCCCCATGTGAGCAAATTTTTGAGACGTCTGCGCATGTTTAATAAAGGGATAATAGACAAGCAGTGTGCCAAAACCAAACATGGATAATGAAGCATCTTTGACTCCCATCAACAGCTGCGAAAAAGTATGATCAAACATCGGGAACATGAAACGAATGTGACTATATTTCATGGCATAAAAACAAATAAACGTCATCCAATACGTCAGTACAATACTAAAAAATGCCCATCCAGCAATCGTTCTAAACCCGCCGGTATGAATGTAATACACGAGCAGCAGAAGTACAGACGCAAACAATAGACCAGGAATTTCTTTAAACAGCCATACATGGATCACATCCATATAGTGGACGAGAACGGTCAACGACAAAGAAGCAAAATATAAGATATAGAGAATGTTGAATAATTGCCCAACCCACTTGCCAAATACATATTGCGTGATATCACCAAATTCATCCGAAGGGGCCTTTTTAAACATCATGTACATAAGAAAGATCATGACATTGACACTGAAGCCAGAAATCAGAATGGCGATCCATCCATCATTATTCATAGAACGAACAAGGTTTGTTTGAAAGTTTAAAATGCCGACACCAACTTGATTGGCATTAACGAGAAAAAACACAAAAAAAGGGGAAACTTGAAATTTCTCTTTTACAGAAGAAGAACTCATGCTTTCACTTCCTTATTCATAAAAATCATTTTTCCCCTTACGGCCTTGCTTAGGCTTTTGTCGATGGATGGTTTCATTTTCCGGGCGTAAATTTTCCGGTCTTTTATTCAAAAATCGAAGCTGAGGACGAATCAAGCTGCCTTTTAAATCAGCTAGACGCAATGGGAAAATAGGCTCTAGATACGGACGTCCAATAGACGTTAATTTCATTAAATGGGTGAGAAGGAATGATCCCATCACTGCAATACCTAATGCGCCCCACACCTGTGCCGCAAGTAGAAATGGAAATCGCAGCAGCCGAATGGCACTGCCCATTTTGTATATAGGGGTGACAAATGAGGCAAGAGCAGAAAGGGCAACAATAATGAGTAAAATATTACTTGTTAATCCTGCTGCCACAGCAGCCTGTCCAATGACAATCCCTCCAACAATCCCGAGCGTTTGACCGACTTTAGCTGGAAGCCTTGAACCTGCTTCTCTTAGTAATTCAATCGAAACCTCTAAAAACAGAGCCTCAATGATTGGAGGAAATGGAACAAGATAGCGGGAGGACACAATGGTTTCTAATAAGTCTTTTGGAATTAGCTCATAATGAAACGTTAAAACGGCTACATATAAAGGTGTCGCAAAAATGGAAAATATCACAGCAAATATGCGTAACAGTCTAAAGCAAGAAGCCGCAATCCACGACATATTGTAGTCTTCCATAGTGGAAAAATACTCAAGTAAAATCGTCGGGGCAAGTAAGACATGAGGCGAGCCATCCACTAATATGGCAATTTTCCCTTCTGATAAACCTGAAGAGACGCGGTCGGGTCTTTCTGTATTTAAAAACAACGGAAAGATCGTATTGGACACATCATAAAGCATCTGTGCAAGGTAATTTGCATCTAAAATTTGATCAAAATCAATGTCTTCAATACGCTGGAGAACGGTTTCAATGTTTGCCGGATTAGCAATCTCTTCAATATATAACACCGCTACTTTTGTTTGCGAAAGCGTGCCAACCATCTTTTCTGACACTTTCAGGTTCGGTGTCGGCAGCCGCCGTCTGACCAAATTTAAATTGGTATCCAAAACCTCCACAAATGCTTCCTGTGCACTAATAATGCCAAATTCTATCTCGGGCGGACCTACTTGTCTGCCTTTCTTTTCTTCAATCGGGATCAGAAGCGCTTTACCCCAGTCCGTTTCAAGACGAATGGCCATATTCCCTTGATGAAGCGCTTTTTCCACTTCCTGAAGATCGGTCGTGATGACAGACTGTTCAATGGGAATTCGTTCTTTCAGCTCCTCAAGAGTGGGGGTGAGATGTAATTCTTTCATGCAGGGCAAAATTTGTTCATGGAGTAGATGCCCATTAATTAAAGAACGAAAAAAAGAAATTCGATAAAAAAAACCTTCACTTCGTGACAACTCGTTTGTAAAATCAGAGGAACGTGACAATGCCTCAAATACTGAATTTGGGTCCTTTTGATGTTGGTTGTTTTTCTTCAGCACTTGAACCATCTCCTTCCGCAATTTGCCTCTATTATCCAACCAATTGCCGGAAGATATGCATGAAAAAAAAGCGTTCAGCTTGATGTGCTGGACGCTTCTTTTCCATATTGAACCGCTTCTAATAATAAATCTACGAGATGAACAGCACGCATGCTGTTCGATTGTCCTGAACGTTTGATACCTGCTGCCATTTGCAGCTGGCAGCCTGGATTGGACGTGACAATAGCAGCCGCAGCTGTTTGACTAGCTTCTGTCATTTTATGATCTAAAATTTGCATCGACATTTGTGGCTGCAAGATATTATAAATTCCGGCGGATCCGCAGCAGCGGTCGGCATCCTTCATTTCTTTAAATGATACCCCTTGAATTGCTTTCATGAGCACCCTTGGCGCTTGCTGTACACCCATTCCGTTCCGCAAATGACAGGAATCTTGATAGGTGATGACTTGCTCTGGCAAAGCAAGCGGCGTACGGCCGTGAAATTCCAGCTCCACGAGAATGTCTGATATATCCGTGATTTTCTGTGAGAAGGCTTCACCTCGCTTTTGAAAAGACGGATCATTCTTTAGTAAATGATCATAATCACTTAAAAAGGCACCACATCCGCCCGCATTCATGACAATGGCATCTGCCTCAATCTCCTCAAATGCTTCAATATTCCGCCTTGCTAGCTCTTTCGCTTGCTCTTTTTCTCCACTATGACCATGAAGTGCACCGCAGCACGTCTGAACAGGAGGGACGACAACGTCACAGCCGGCCAGTTGCAAAAGCTGGATGGTCGCTTCGTTTGTGCTGGAAAAAACGGTATCCATTAAACAGCCAGTAAAAAAGGCGACACGTTTTCTTGCTGTGCCAATGGCTTTGTATTCTAACGCACGGCTTTTTTGTTGACGCGGCACCTTTGGAAGAGCCTCTTCCATCAGCTGTAAATGCGGCGGAAGTACCTTTAGCATGCCAGACTTGCGGGCGGCCGTTTGCAGACCAGAGGTTTGATAAAATCGCAGTAGTCCAGCCGCTTGACGCATCCGGCTTTGGGAAGGAAAGAGTCCTTTAAACACAACACGTCTCACAAATTTGACAGGAAGGGATTGTTTTTTGTGCTGCTGAATGATGTCTCTTGCATCCTCAAGTAAACGTCCATATTTGACGCCTGAGGGGCAGACCGGTTCACATGCACGGCAGCCAAGACAAAGGTTCAATGAATGTTCGACATCTTCATCAGGCTCAATCACGCCGTCTCTTACAGCCTTCATTAAAGCAATTCGGCCGCGGGGCGAGTGTGTTTCTTGTTGACCCGATTCAATATAAGTAGGGCAGGAAGGAAGGCAAAAGCCGCAGCGCATGCAATTGAGCAGCTCCTTTTCATCCATTTGCTGTTGAAATGTTTGCTGAATCTTTGTTTGTTTAGAGGAATTCATGAGATCACCACTCGCTTCCTTGCTGCTTTTCCAAACACCTTATCAGGATTCATGATATTTGCCGGATCTAGCGCTTGTTTGATCGCTTTCATTGCAGCGATTCCTTCTTTTTTGACCTTTAGCTCCAAATAGGGGGCTTTCATTAGACCCACACCATGCTCACCCGTAATGGTGCCGCCGAGGGAGACTGCTTTTTCAAAAATGGCCTGAAAGGCTTCTTCAACCCGCTTCATTTCTTCTTCATTTCTTGCATCAGTTGCACAAGTAGGATGCAGATTTCCGTCACCTGCATGACCAAATGTACAGATTTTCACGTCGTACTCTCTCGCAATGTCTTCGATCGCGCGCACCATGTTCGCAATTTCAGATCGGGGAACTGTGGCATCTTCTAAAATCGTCGTAGGGCTTAAACGGGCGAGGGCAGATAAAGCGGCTCGCCTCGCTGTTAAAAGGGCACTTGCTTCTTCTTCAGAGTGTGCGATATTCACTTCTTTTGCACCGTGCTGCTGACAAACCTTTGCAATGCTTTGCATATCACGGGAAACAGCCTCAGGATTGCCGTCCTGTTCAATTAATAGCACCGCTTGAACGTCAGTCGGCAGGCCGATTTTGGCGAAGTCTTCGACGACTTCTAGTGTCGGCTGATCCATAAATTCTAATGTGGCGGGGATGATCCGCTCTGCAATAATCGCCGAAACTGATGCAGCTGCTTCCTCAAGGCTTTCATATAAGCAAAGCATCGTTTGTTTGGTTTCTGGAAGCGGTAAAAGCTTCAGCGTCGCTTCTGTAACAATGCCGAGTGTTCCTTCTGATCCAACGAATAAGCGGGTCATATCATACCCTGCCACGTCCTTTGCGAGCTTACCGCCCGTTTTGATGATGTCACCGTTTGGAAGAACCACTTCAAGTCCAAGTACATAATCTCTCGTCACACCATATTTTAACCCCCGGAGCCCACCTGAATTTTCATTAATATTGCCGCCTAACGTCGAAATTTTCATCGAGCTTGGATCTGGTGGATAGAAAAGGCCTCTTGCCTCTACTTGGTGAATGAGTTCCTGTGTGATCAAACCAGGCTGGACCGTTGCGGTCAGGTTTTCTTCGTCTATTTCGATGAATTGGTTCATTCTTGTAAACAACATCACAAGTCCCCCTTGTGTAGGACTGGTTCCTGCACAAAGGTTCGTTCCGGATCCTCTTGGCACAATTGGCACCTTATATGAGGCGCAGAGCCGAACAATTTGCTGGATCTCCTCAGCCGTCCGCGGGCTTACGATAACATCTGGCATATGCTGAAAATTAGGCGTTGCATCATAAGAGTAGGCAAGCCGATCGGCTTTACTGCCCTGTACATGAGACGCACCGACAATCTTTTTTAATTGACTAAAAAATTCAGAATTTAACATACGCATTCACTCCTACTGATTAGACATACCGTTTCTTTCAGTATAAAAAAAGAATCGCCTCATGCCTATGGACGATTCTACAAAATATTGGGCTTCTCGCCTCGTTTATTTGGATGATGATCTAATAGCATCAAGGCTAAATAAAAGAGCATCGCATCTTGCATGCGTTTCGGATCAAGTGTTGTTAAATCTTGGATACGTTTTAGCCTGTAATGCAGTGTATTGATATGTACGTGCATCGCTTCCGCAGTATATTTCAATGAGCAATCTGACGTCATGAGTACACGCAATGTTTTCACTAGCTCAGGGTAGGGGAGAAGCGGGACAATCGTTCGATCAAGGAACACTTCTTTTGTTTCCTGACTCACTTCTTCTATAAAAAGTTCAAGTGTTAAATCTTCATCAAACACAATCGGTGTATCTGCATTCGCCATTTTTAAGGCACGAAAGGCTTGATGAAATGATTGCTTCATCATCTGTCCAGCTGCAGGTTTTCCCGCACCTATCAAAACCTTTGACTTAGGACGTGCGGTGAGCGCAGCATGGATGTGAAAAAGACGCTGCCGCAAAGTATCACGATCATTTGCCGAAGTTTGCAGCATGAGCAAAAAGCGGGCATGTCCCCAGCGGACGATCATTTCCTGATTGGTGAGATGCAGCATTTCCTTCACTTTTTTATATTGATCCTGCTTCACAAATGATTCATCGTGACAATCAATGAGGACGACCACACGCTGCTTATTGACATCAAGCTGAAGCCGCGCTGCTTTTTCAGTGAGATCGATGGCTGTCTCTGGCAGGTGAAGCCAGTCGAACACAAACGCTTCAAGCTGCCGTTCATCGGTTTCCGTTTCTAGAAAAAATTCATGTTCTTGAATGAGCAATTCGGTCATTTTTCGTAATATTTCGCCAAATGGAGAGACATGGACGGGATTTCCTGTCATCCCAATCACACCAATGACCTCTTGCTTAAAATAAATAGGCAGATTGATGCCAGCTTTGACCCCTTTCATTCGTTGCTCATCATCCTTTGTGAGGATTCGTTTTTGTCCTTCAAAGGATGTCAAATATGCCCCTTCATGAAATTGACCAATGCGCGCTGGATCTGTTGCCGCTATGATGGTGCCGTTTGTTTGTGTAATGATGATTTCCTCAGTCAGCACCTTTTTGACCTCGTCTACGATTTTTTCTGCCAATGTCATTGTGAGCAAAACGTACCCCTCCGAGATGTATCTTTTGACACTATCATACCATCATATGCTGAGTCATATCTTTCTTTTCATGAGTTATGCTAAAATAATACACGCACGTGAAGGAGAAGAAAGGAGACATAGCCATGTCGCTACAAAATCGCTTACAAGATCTATTGAAAGAAGGACAAGCGCTGACAGACTTTGAATATGACGAAGCAGCGCGCTACAATTGGCCTTTAGAGGGTGCAAAAATAAAGGAAGAGGCACGCTTTATCGATGTATATATAGAGCGTGTAGACAAAGAATCCGAGGACATGATTCAATCAGAGGGCGCCTCATTTCTAAACACACCGCTTACATATGTAAAACAACATCAAAAAGAATTCATTTATATCGAATCAAAGTGGTTTGATGTGGTGAGAGTCGATGGATTAGCCATTGAATGGGACGAAGTATTTCAAACGTATACCGTGTTATTCGGCTTCAAACGTCCTAAAAAAGACACAGGCATTCTAAAGGACATGCTGGCTTCATTAAATGGTGCGCAGCTTCAATTTAATGGACAAGACGGCTTATTCGATGTGAATATACAGCTTCTTGAGCTTGAGGACATCTATGAAGATATGCCTTTCATTGAAGTCGTCTTAGCCGTGTACCGCTTTTTATTCCGCTTGATCATGCAGCTTGAAATGAATGAATCAAAAAACGGCTCAAATTCCTGAGCCGTTTTTTTTGTGATCCATCTATTTTGATGAAGGCGCGACAAACTGTACATCATGCTCTTTTCCATATTGAAGATAGTCTTCACTTGGCTGTTTATTCGTCACGACGACATCAAGATCTTGCAAATGACAAAATGTGGTCAAAGCGTAATGATTAAATTTACTATCATCCACTAATAAAAACGTTTTGGCACTTTTTTCAACAACCGTCTTTTTAATATCCGTTTCAAGCGGGGACGAATTCGTGACGCCGTGATCAATGGATAAACCAGTTGATGCGATAAAGGCTTTATTGACATTGTAGGCTTTCAAACGCTCTACACTTTGATAGCCAACGAAAGAATTCGTTTTTCTCTCAAGCATCCCGCCGGTGGAAAAGATAGTGAGATTCTCATAAGGCATCGCCTGTGTAATAAAATCTACATTATTGGTCACAACAGTCACCTGTTTCTCAGTCAAATAGGGAAGCATCTCAAGTGTTGTTGTACCAGAATCAACAAAAATCATATCCCCATTCTCCACAAAAGCAGCAGCCGTTTGACCAATCAATTGCTTTTTATTCAGCTGACGGGTCTTTCGCTCCTGATATACTACTAATGTTGAATGATTCACAGCCACTCCGCCATATACTTTTTTGAGCACGTCGGACTCGACCAATGCTTGTACATCTCGGCGTATCGTGTTTTTTGAAACGCCAAAATGCGCCACAAGCTCATCCAGTGAGGCAGATTCCCGGTCAAACACATACTCTTTGATTTGCTGAATCCGTTTTGTTTTGATCATGCTACATATCTCCAATCCAACCGTATGTCCTTTTTCCATTATACCAAATGGCTTTTCTTTTCCCCATCTCGATAAAAGCGTATGATAGAGAAAAGAACGTAACGGAAAGGACTTTTACTTCTATGAATCAATCAAACAACCCATTTTCAAAGCTTGCGAATTTTAGAGAAGTAGGGGGACTTCACACAACAGATGAAATGGTGATCAGGGAGGGGATGATTTATCGATCCGCAGATTTGTCTCGCCTGACAAAACAAGATATCGAGACATTTTCAACCCTTGGCGTTCAAACCGTTTGCGATCTTCGTACAGCCTCAGAACGCAAATCACATCCGCCAAAAATCAAGGAACCTGACAAAATCGTCCATATCCCCATGCATCCTGACAGTAAGATGCCAAGTAAATGGACCATGTTTCGTATGCTGGTAGCAGAAGGGAAATCTTTCACTTTCACACCGATTATGAAAGATTTATATCAAAGCATGCTCACAGAGCGTAAAGAAGAAATTCAGCAGCTGTTCACTCTGCTTTCAGATAAAAGCAATTACCCGCTGATGCTTCACTGCACAAGCGGTAAGGACCGGACAGGCTTTTTATCTGCCCTCATTCAATTAGCAGCAGGTGTACCGGTATCTGCCGTTTTAAGTGAATACATGCGCTCTAACGAAGGGGTGAAAATGCTTGTCAGAAGGCAGCAGCGATTTGTCCGCTTGATGAGTTTATACCGGGTGTCAAAAAAGCAAATTCAGCCGCTTCTCGGTGTGCAGCAAGATTATCTGGAAGATGTGCTAAACGAGATGATGGAGACATACGGGAGTGCACAGCGGTATTTAATCGAGGCTTGCGACATCCCTGAAGATCAGCTCAAGGAAATGAAAAAAATCTTGCTGACACCATCTGCTGGCATTCGATCTCAAAAAGCGGAATAAACTGATGATGAGGTGATGCAAAAAATGGTGAAAAAGATCAGTATGACGTGTCTAACAATAATTTTGATGTTTGTATTCTTATTGATTCCTTCTAGCAGTCTAGCTCGTCCAATGCCAAAAGGGAAGCTTGAAAGCACAAGAGAGATGCGCGCGGTATGGATCGCATCGGTTTATAATTTAGATTGGCCTTCAAAGAAAGGACTGCCTGTCAAAGAGCAGAAAGAAGAGTTTATTCATTTGTTAGATGAGATCAAAGCGATGAATATGAATGCCGTGATCATGCAAATTAAACCGACAGCAGATGCCTTTTATCCTTCGGCATACGGTCCGTGGTCCGAATATTTAACCGGCACGCAAGGGAAAGATCCTGGGTATGACCCGCTTGAGTTCATGATCGAAGAAGCTCATAAACGCGGCCTCGAATTTCACGCTTGGTTTAACCCGTATCGTATCACAATGAATCATACAGACCTCAGCCGTTTATCAGCCGATCACCCAGCAAAAAAGCATCCTGATTGGACCATTGCATACGGAAATCAGCTTTATTACAATCCAGGCATTCCTAAAGCTCAGGAGTTCATTGTCGGCGGTATAGAAGAAGTCGTGAAAAACTACGATATTGATGCAGTGCATATGGATGATTATTTTTACCCGAATAAAATAGCTGGTGTGCCGTTCCCAGATCAAGAAACGTATGAAACATATGGAAAAAAGGCATTTACGCATATAGAGGATTGGCGAAGAGATAATGTGAACCAATTGGTCAAGCAAATCAACGACACCGTGAAGAAAGTAAAGCCGTATGTGAAATTTGGTATTAGCCCATTTGGAGTCTGGCGCAATATAAAGGATGATCCGACTGGTTCAAACACCACAGCAGGGATGACCAATTACGATGATTTGTATGCTGATACAAGAGAGTGGATTCAGCAGCACGATATCGATTATGTTACCCCGCAAATTTACTGGAGCATCGGTTTTCAGGCAGCCGCCTATGATGTGCTCACGAAATGGTGGTCAAATGAAGTGAAGGGAGAGCCTGTTCACCTGTACATTGGTCAGGCAACGTATAAAATTAATCAAAACAGTGATCCTGCTTGGTCTGATCCAGATGAATACTTTCGACAGATCAAGCTGAACAGACAGTCACCTCTTGTGCAGGGAAGCATGCACTTTAGCCTAAAAGATATCAACCGTAACCCTTTGAATGTCAAAAATCGATTGATAGAAGACGCCTACCGTAAACCGGCTCTCATTCCAGAAATGCCTTGGCTTCATCAGAAAGCGCCAAAAAAACCAACCATTCAATCTATTAAAAAAACAGCAGATGGTGCGGCTTTACAGATCAAAAATGATCCGCACTCTACCGCATCCTATTATGCGGTCTATCGCTTGACGACGAAAGGAACATACGAATTGCTTCAAACTGTAAGAAAAGAAACCGGCACGCTGACATCTGTCAAAGATCTTTCAGTTCACCAGAATAAGAGTGATACTTACAAAGTAACGGCTCTCAATCGACTACATCACGAAAGCAAGCCTTCTACAAAAAGAGTGAGATAACGAAAAAGCATGAATGAGGATTTTCTTCGTTCATGCTTTTTTTCTATTATTTTTGTTTTAATTTTCTGAATTCACCCAAGCTTGGCATGAAGCAGCCACTTGATTAATAAATATGATAGAAAAGAGCCAAAGGGGGAAATATGATGGATTTTGAATTAACGAAAGAACAGCAAATGATCCGCCAGATGGTCAAAGAATTCGCCAAGGAAGAAATTACACCACTCGCTCAAACCATTGATGAACAAGCTGTATTCCCAGCCCAAACTTTTCAAAAAATGGGGGAGCTCGGCTTGATGGGCATTCCTTTTCCAGAGAAATACGGAGGCTCAGGAGGAGATACAATCTCATATGCGCTCGCTGTAGAAGAAATCGGAAAACAGTGTGCCAGTACAGGTCTTAGCTATGCCGCGGCCGTTTCCTTAGGCGCAAGCCCGCTTTATTACTTCGGTACAGAGGAACAAAAAATGGATCACCTCGTCCCGCTGGCATCTGGAACAGCACTCGGTTCCTTCGGATTAACGGAGCCAAATGCAGGATCAGATGCAAAAGGGACGAAAACAAAAGCGGTCAAAGACGGACAAGAATATGTGATTAGCGGGGAGAAATGCTGGATCACAAATGCCAATTTTGCCAGAACCATTATCGTCACAGCGGTCACGGATCATGATGAGCACGGCCAGCCGATCATCTCCGCCTTCATTGTAGAAAAAGGGCAAAAAGGACTGACCATTACAAATCCATACGACAAAATGGGGGTGCGCGGTTCAGATACAGCTGAAATCATTTTAGACAACGTACGTGTACCAGCGCATCATATATTAGGAGACCCAGCCAAAGGCTTCAAGCAATTTTTATATACATTAGACGGGGGACGCATATCCATTGCTGCCTTATCAGTTGGCATCGCGCAGGCTGCACTTGATGCCTCACTATCCTATGCTAAGGAAAGGAAGCAATTTGGGCAGACTCTTTCTTCCTTTCAAGCCATTCAGTTTAAGCTGGCAGATATGGCGATGCAAATAGAACTCGCTAGACAAATGGTGTGGAAAGCGGCCTGGCTGAAAGATCATGGCAAGCCATTTACAAAAGAAGCTGCCTACGCCAAGCTTTTCGCTTCAGAAATGGCGACAAAAGCAAGTCTTGATGCTGTCCAAATTCACGGAGGAACAGGCTATATGAAAGAGTGCGGGGTAGAACGGCTTGTGAGAGATGCCAAGCTCATGGAAATCGGAGAAGGCACCTCTGAAATTCAGCGTTTAGTCATCGCAAGACAATTGTTAGCTTAAACCTGTTATGAAAACGCTTACTAATGATGGAGGAGGAAAATCATGATGTCGATTCATCCGCAAACGATTGGCTCCCTATTAAAAGAGAAAAAGGAGCAGCACCCAGCACATGAAGCCATTGTGTATCCAGAACGTTCATTACGTTATTCATACGAAGCGTTTTTTAGCGAGGTCAAAGAAACAGGAAAAGGTCTTATGGCATTAGGCGTTCAAAAAGGAGATCATATCGCCATCATGGCACCCAATGTACCTGAATGGCTCATGCTGCAATTCGCCTGCGCCTCCATTGGAGCCGTTCTTGTCACCGTGAATACGAACTTTCAATCACAAGAACTCGCATACTTACTAAAGCACTCTGATAGCAGCATGCTGTTTATCGTTGATGGGTTTAAAGAGACATCATATGTCAGGATGCTTGAAGACCTCATCCCAGAGCTTCAAACTGCTCATCAGGGCGAAATCACTTCAACAGCATTTCCATATTTAAAAAGTGTCGTCTATATTGGCGAGCGCACGCCAAAGGGCATGCGCAGCTGGGACAGTATTCAAGCTGCTGCCAAAAGAACGGAGGATGATGAATGGGAGAAACGAATGGAGAAGCTGACGCCTGATGACGTCATTAATATGCAATATACGTCAGGGACTACCGGCTACCCAAAAGGCGTCATGCTCAGCCATACAAACATCGTCTGCAATGCCAGTCAAATCGCAGATTGCATGAAGCTCACCCGTGAAGACCGCATGTGTATCCCCGTTCCGTTTTTTCATTGCTTTGGGTCTGTTCTTGGCGTACTTGCTTGTCTCACAAAAGGTGGCACGATCATTCCAATTGAATCTTTCCACCCAGAGCGAGTCCTTCAAACAGTGGAAAAAGAGAAGTGCACGGTTCTTCACGGCGTCCCGACAATGTTCATTGCAGAGCTTGATCATCCGAATTTCCACAAGTACAATCTGTCTTCATTACGCACCGGCATTATGGCAGGATCTCTCTGCCCATCCCATGTGATGAAAGCCGTCATTGAACAAATGGGTCTGAAGGAGCTCACGATTGCCTATGGCCAGACCGAAAGCTCACCTGTCATTACCCAAACGAGAACGGATGATTCATTTGAAAGGCGGGTTCAAACAGTCGGCCGGGCGCTTCCTCACATCGAAGTGAAAATCACCGCCCCAGGTACCCCATATGAAGTACCAAGAGGAGAACAAGGCGAGCTGTGCACGAGAGGCTATCACGTGATGAAAGGCTACTATAAAAATGAAGAAGCCACAAATGAAGTCATTGATGAGGACGGGTGGCTTCATACAGGAGATTTAGCGGAGATGGATGAGGATGGCTATGTGAAAATCACAGGACGGCTGAAAGATATGATCATTAGAGGCGGAGAAAATGTTTATCCAAAAGAGATTGAAGACGTTCTTTACACGCATCCAGCCATTCTTGATGCACAGGTCGTCGGTATTCCTGACGAGACTTACGGAGAAGAAGCCGCCGCATTCATTCGGCTCAAACAAGGTTGCGCGGTGACGATTGAGACATTAACCAGCTACTGTCAGTCACAAATGGCACGCTACAAAATTCCGAAATATTTTTTCATCACAGACGAGTATCCGATGACCGCCTCAGGGAAGATTCAAAAATTTCGTCTGAAAAAACAGGCGCTTGATCTAATAAAGGAGTGAGGGCAGCGATGTTCAAAAAAGTATTGATTGCCAATCGAGGCGAAATTGCTCGTCGAATTATTCGGACTTGTAAAAGGCTCGGGATCAACACCGTGGCTGTTTATTCAGAGGCAGATCAGCATGCGCTTCATGTACAAGAAGCAGACAGCGCCTATCTGATTGGAGGTGCAAAAGTATCTGAAAGCTATTTAAACATGGAAGTGATCATTGAGGTAGCCAAGCAGACAAATACAGACGCCATCCACCCTGGGTATGGCCTTTTATCAGAAAATGCCGCCTTTGCTGAACGGTGCCGCAGCGAAGGAATCGCTTTTATTGGTCCATCTGCACAGGTCATTCAGCGCATGGGGAATAAAATTGAAGCGAGAAAAACGATAGATCATACGGGAATCCCCATTGTACCTGGCGTTTCAGCACCTCTCCATGACGCAGAAGAAGGAGTCAGTAAAGCGCAGTCACTCGGTTATCCGATCATGCTCAAGGCATCCAGCGGAGGCGGAGGTATCGGCATGCAGCTTGTCCGAAATGATGAGGAGCTGCGTAAAGCTTTTGAGGGAAATCAAAAAAGAGCGCAAAGTTTTTTTAACGACGGGACGCTTTATATGGAAAAGGTCATTGAAGACGCGCGGCACATTGAAATCCAGGTCCTCTTTGATTCATTCGGCCACGGGGTTCACTTATTTGAGCGCGACTGTTCACTCCAGAGAAGACACCAGAAAATCATCGAAGAAGCACCAGCTGCCTGTCTCGATGAATCCGTAAGACAAGAGATGGGACGGGTGGCGGTGAAAGCAGCCAAAGCCATCGGTTATGAAAATGCAGGGACAATTGAATGTTTAGTCGATCAAAATCAACAATTTTACTTTCTAGAGATGAACACGAGATTACAAGTAGAGCACCCTGTCACAGAAGAAATTACAGGTATTGATCTTGTCGAGGAGCAACTGAAAATCGCTGCATCAGAGCCGCTTTCCTTCAATCAGGAGGACATTCATCAAATCGGGCATGCCATCGAGGTCAGAATCTATGCGGAGGATCCCGTCACCTTTTATCCGTCACCAGGAACAATCACTCGGCTGTCTATACCAGAAGCTCCCTATATACGCCATGAATCAAGTGTGACAAACGGGAGCGTCATTACCCCATATTACGATCCAATGATTGCGAAGATGGTCGTTTACGGTGATACACGAAAACTTGCAATAGAACGATTAAACGCTGCGTTACAAGCATATGAAATAGAAGGGGTCAAAACCAACTTACCGCTTTTGAGGGAAATGGCTGGATCATCTGCTTTCTTACGTGGCAGCATCACAACCGATTTTCTCATGAAAAAAAGGGAGGGGAACCGTTCATGAAAACGGTCACGATACAAATGGCGGGAAACTTATGGAAGCTTCTTGTGAAACAAGGCGATGAAGTGCAAAAAGGGCAGGAGGTCGCTATCTTGGAATCAATGAAAATGGAGATTCCAATAGTGGCAGAAGAGGCAGGTGTCATCAGCAAAGTGTATAAAGCAGAGGGAGAATTTGTCGATGAAGGGGAGGTTCTTTTAGAGCTGACAGAATAGGAGGGAGCGAGATGGCATTACCAAAACGTGTACTTATTAGGGAGGTCGGCCCGCGGGACGGATTGCAAAATGAATCCACTTGGCTGGACACAAGTGAGAAGCAAAGATGGATTGAACTGCTCACAGCAGCCCGGCTCCCTTATATTGAAGTCACCTCATTTGTTCATCCTAAATGGGTCCCAGCCTTAAAAGATGCCAAAGAATTAGCCCAATCCTTACACAAAAAAGGCGACATCACCTATGCAGCACTCATTCCTAACGAAAAAGGCTTAGCTCACTTTTTTGAAGCAAATCTTGACACAGGCGCTATGTTTATCTCTTCGAGTGAAACGCATAACAAAAAGAATATGAATCAATCCATCCACGAAACACTTCCTGTCATCAAACAAATGACAGCTGATTTAAAAGCAGCCGGAAAACACACACGCGCATATATTTCCACCGTGTTTGGCTGCCCTTATGAACATCAAGTGCCAATGGATCAAGTATTGCGGTTAACGGATATACTGCTCTCTTATGGCATTGATGAAATATCACTCGGCGACACCATTGGAGAAGCCCATCCGCTTCAAGTAGAAAGGCGCTTAGACATTTTACTTGAACGTTTTCCTGCTGATAAAATCGCTCTTCATTTTCATGATACGAAAGGGATGGGTCTTGCCAATATTTATACGGCATTAAAAGCGGGAATCACCACATTTGACGCCTCTAGCGGCGGGCTAGGCGGCTGTCCATATGCGCCTGGCTCTAGCGGAAATGTCGCGACAGAAGATGTAGTGCATATGCTTCAAAAACTAGGAATCGAAACCAATATCGATTTTCCAGCATTGATAAAAGCGGCAGAATGGATCGAAACAAAAGTAAATCGAACCCTGCCTAGTCATTGTTTACGTGCTTTTCACTCTCATACTACTTCATAAAGGATGAATGTGACATGACATCATTGGTCAATTTTACGATACAAGATGAACAGATTGGGATCATGACCTTAAACAGACCAGAACAAGCAAATTCCCTATCTGCTGCGATGCTTGAGGAGATCAATCAACTCATTCAAGAAATCAAACATGATGAAAGCATCCGCTGCCTGCTCATGACAGGAGCTGGTTCTAACGTTTTTTGCGCAGGTGCTGATTTAAAAGAGCGACGATTGATGACAGAAGAAGAAGCAAAAGCGGCAGTTCTGTCAATTCAGCAAACCTTTACAGAAATTGAATCCCTTCCTGTACCTGTTATTGCCGTCATGAATGGACACGCACTTGGCGGAGGACTTGAGCTCGCGCTAGCTTGTGATATTCGCATCGCACGAGCCGGAGCAAGACTCGGTCTGCCAGAAACAGGACTAGCTATCATACCAGGGGCAGGAGGGACGCAGCGGCTTCCGCGTGTCGTCGGACTTGGTAAAGCAAAAGAACTGATTTTTACAGGTGCTTCATTACAAGCTGAAGAAGCCATTCAAATTGGACTAATTGAGCACCTCTCTTTAGCAGATTCCCTTATGAATGACGCCATTTCCCTCGCAAAACAAATCGCCAAAAACGGCCCAATTGCTTTAAAAGAAGCGAAACGAGCGATTCAAATGAGTCTTGATCACGATCTGCGTACAGGTTTGATGAAGGAATACGAAGCCTATGTACGGCTCATTGATACAGAAGATCGAATGGAGGGCCTTCAAGCTTTCCAAGAAAAACGAACGCCTCAATACAGAGGCAACTAGCAAGAAAGGGGAATGGGCATGATTGAAGAATACGAAGTGAAAAAACAGCGGATTGTCAAAGGAGGAGCGGAACGATACCATCAAAAAAACAAAGAAAAAGGAAAATTGTTCGTCCGTGACCGGCTCCAGTTGCTATTAGATCAGGATTCGTTCATTGAGGATGCGATGTTTGCCGAGTGTAAAGATGAGCATTTACCAGCAGATGGTGTTGTCACAGGGACAGGGCGGATGAATGGGCAAACCGTATGCGTTATGGCAAATGATTCTACTGTCAAAGCTGGATCATGGGGCGTCAAAACGGTAGAAAAAATCATTAGAATCCAAGAAACAGCGGAAAAGCTCAACTGCCCGATGCTGTATTTAGTCGACTCTGCGGGTGCAAGAATCACCGATCAAATTGCAATGTTTCCAGGCAGAAGGGGAGCGGGACGCATTTTTTATAACCAGGTGAAGCTGTCTGGACGTATCCCGCAAGTTTGTTTACTATTTGGTCCTTCTGCGGCAGGAGGTGCTTACATTCCTGCTTTTTGTGACATCGTTGTGATGGTCGAAGGGAATGCCTCGATGTATTTAGGCTCTCCGAGAATGGCCGAAATGGTGATTGGAGAAAAAGTAACACTTGAAGAAATGGGCGGAGCAAACATGCACTGCAGCATATCAGGATGTGGTGATATTTTAGCCAAAACCGAGGAAGAAGCGATTCAAATCGCTCGCGACTATTTAACCTACATGCCTGCCAACTATACAGAGAAACCAAAACCGGCAGCCGCAAAAGCACCTAAAGCATCTGAGATGACCATCCAAGGCCTTATTCCTAAAGGGCAAAATACCCCTTTTGATATGTATCAGCTCATTGATTTACTCATTGATGAAGGATCATTTTTTGAAATCAAAAAACTGTTTGCCGCAGAGCTCATCACAGGCTTTGGCCGAATGAACGGGCAGCCTGTCGGTCTTATTGCTAACCAGCCGAGGGTAAAAGGCGGGGTGCTGTTCCATGACTCAGCTGATAAAGCCGCTAAGTTTATTCAGCTATGTGACGCCTTTCATATCCCGCTCCTTTTCCTTGCGGATATACCGGGATTTATGATCGGAACAAAAGTGGAACAAGCTGGTATTATCAGACACGGGGCGAAAATGATCTCCGCTATGTCAGAGGCAACCGTTCCGAAAATATCAGTCATTGTGCGTAAAGCATACGGTGCAGGTTTATATGCAATGGCAGGACCAGCGTTTGAACCAGACTGCTGTCTCGCTCTTCCATCGGCACAAATTGCTGTCATGGGGCCAGAAGCGGCTGTAAATGCTGTCTATGCAAATAAGATTACTGAATTGCCTGTTGAAGAGAGAGCTGCATTTATCCATGAGAAACGCAAGGAATATCAAGAAGATATGAATATATATGAGCTTGCTTCTGAAATGATTGTCGACGGCGTCATCCCGTTCGACCACTTGCGAGACGAGCTTTGTCATCGCTTCCAAGCCTATTCCTCAAAAGAGATGACATTTACAAGACGAAAACATCCGGTCTATCCGGTCTAAAGGGGGCATCCTCATGATGAACCTGAAACCAGCATGGATACCGGAAGAGCAAATGATCAAACAGACACGTCTTTACAAATGGATGCACTCACTTGGTTTTTCTACTTATGATGCATTCTATAAAGCTAGTATCGAGCGTACCGATTGGTTTTGGAGAGAAGCTGAAAAGGCGGTCGGTATCAAGTGGAAAATGCCGTACGAAGCCGCATTAGGTCAAGATTCATTCATGTGGCCGAACTGGTATAAAGGCGGTCAACTCAACATAACCGAAACGGCCGTGGACAAATGGGCAGAGAACGAAGAAGCGCAGCAACAGCCAGCCGTGATTTGGAAAAACGAGACGGGAGAAGAGAGGAGATGGACGTATCTCGAACTTCAGAAAAAGGTGAATCGCCTCGCTGCTGGCTTTTTGAAGAATGGGCTTCAAAAAGGAGATGTGGCAGTCATTTATATGCCGATGCTTCCTGAAACGGTCGCTGTCATGCTAGCCTTTGCAAAAATTGGTGTCATCTTTAGCCCCGTCTTCTCCGGCTATGGAAGCGAGCCTCTTGCCGTGCGTATTCGTGCGGCAGGTGCAACCATTGTCGTCACAGGCTCAGGCATGACGCGCCGCGGGAAGACGATCAATATGCGGGAATGTGCAGCAGAAGCCATAGGCAAAACCACGACCGTCAAAACCGTCATTGTACACACCTCCTCTCATACTGAATATGAAGGAGATATCAGGCTAAATGATTTGTTAAAAGAAGAGCCGATAAGTGAAACGACCTATCTCTCAAATGAAGAGCCTCTCATGATCTTATACACTTCTGGAACGACTGGTACGCCAAAAGGAGCAGTCCATACACACGCAGGATTCCCTGTAAAAGCAGCTTTTGATGCCGGTCTTTGTATGGACGTTGCAAAAGGAGACCGCTTGTTTTGGCTCACAGACATGGGCTGGATGATGGGGCCATTTCTCGTCTTTGGGGGCTTGATCAATGGAGCTGCGATTGTTTTATATGACGGCGCACCCGATTATCCAGATGAACAGCACCTCTGGTCATTCATTCACGAGCAAAAGGTCACCCACTTTGGGCTTTCTCCTACGTTTGTTCGATCTGCGATGCAGCAAAATCTTGCAGGTATAAAGTTGCCGCATGTCAAAGCCATCATTTCTACAGGTGAGCCGTGGAATAAAGCACCATGGCAATGGCTTTTTGACAAAATCGGTCAAAAGCACATTCCGATCCTAAACTATTCAGGAGGAACAGAAGTCTCTGGCGGAATTGTAGGAAGTACGCTGCTTCGCCCAATTAAGCCAGTCGTTTTTAATGCGGCGATTTTAGGAATGGCAGCTGATGTATATAATGAAGCAGGTCAGAGCGTCATAAATGAAGTAGGAGAGCTCGTTGTGAAAAAGCCATGGGTTGGCATGACATGTGGGTTTTGGAAAGATCCTGAGCGTTATGAAGATACGTATTTCAAACGATTTGATGGGGCATGGACACATGGGGATTGGGTGGTGCAATCAGAGGATGGCACGTTTCATATCACTGGCAGATCAGATGATGTCATTAATACAGCAGGAAAACGAGTCGGTCCAGCAGAAATTGAATCCATTCTTGTCGGACACCCAACTGTACACGAGGCAGCAGTGATTGGGGTAAAGGATGAGGTGAAGGGGGAGGCACTCGTGTGCTTCATCGTGACCAGCCCGCAGTCTTGTGACGAAACAAAACTGATTCAAGAGCTCAAAACTCATGTTGGTTCATATGCAGGAAAAGCGCTCACGCCAAAGGAAATTCATCTTATTTCAGCTTTACCGAAAACAAGAAACGGAAAAATCGTCCGGCGTTTATTAAAAGGAGCTTATGAACAGCAGCCTTCACTAGATCTTTCTTCTTTAGACAATCCTCATGTGTACAAAAGCATTTGCGAGTACTTGAAACGGAAACAGAACAGCATGTAAACAAGCCCTTATATCGGTGTTCAGGTCTGCGTGCCGGTACTCGTTCTTCCTAGGGCTGCAAAGATTTTCTATCACACTGAAAAAAGACAGGAGAGTGTCCTGTCTTTTTCTATTGCACATGAAAATTCGTGCCATCTGTTGTTTCTTTGACAATCCCTGCACGAACGACAAAATCACCGAAATGTTCTTGATCTTCTCGTTCTTTTGCATAGCGGGGGAGAAGAGAGCCAAGCTCGTTTAAAATCTCTTCCTCACCAACATTTTCACGGTACAGCTTACTTAATCTGCTGCCATCAAATGCAGCGCCAAGATACATGTTGTATTTGCCAGGTGATTTGCCGATAAAGCCAATTTCACCTAGCGCATGACGGGCACATCCATTTGGACAACCAGTCATACGAATCGTGATTTCTTTATCACTCAAGCCGTTTTCTTCAACAATCTCTTCTATTTTATCAATCAAGCGCGGGAGGTAGCGTTCTGCTTCTGCCATCGCTAAGCCGCATGTTGGAAGAGAAACACAGGCCATTGAACTGCGGCGGAGTGCAGAGTGCTGCTGACCATCTGATAAGCCGAACTCCTGAATGAGCTGCTCGATTTGTTTCTTTTTATGAGAAGTGACATTTCCAATGATCAAATTTTGATTCGCTGTTAAGCGGAAGTCACCTGAATGAATCTTTGCGATTTCACGAATACCTGTCATCAGCGGATAATCATCATAATCTATGATGCGTCCGCCTTCTACAAACATCGTATAATGCCATCTGCCATTGATGCCTTTTACCCAGCCATAGCGGTCCCCATTATGATCAAAGTGATAACCTCTTGCGTCTAAAAGGGCAAACCCGAGGCGGCGCTCCAGCTCTTCTTTTACATTCTCAAGACCAAGGCGGTCCACTGTATATTTAAAACGGGCATTTTTTCGCACCGAACGGTTTCCATAGTCACGCTGAATGGTAATCACTTGTTTCGCAATCTCTACAACTTGTTCAGGTGTACAAAAGCCAATCACCTTTGCAAGCTGAGGATAGGTCGCTGTATCCCCATGAGTCATGCCCATTCCGCCGCCAATTGCGACATTAAAGCCGATCAATTGCTCATTTTCGATGATCGCAATAAAGCCTAAATCCTGCGAAAAGACATCAATATCATTAGCAGGAGGGACCGCCACACCAATTTTGAATTTCCTTGGTAAATAAAGCGGGCCATACATCGGTTCAACTTCCGTATCTGGCGTTGCCGCAACCTTTTCCTCATCAAGCCAAATTTCGTGATACGCCCTTGTTTGCGGGAGCAGGTCATCACTTAATTTTTTCGCCAGCTCGTAGACATCATGGTGCACTTCTGATTGATAGGGGTTTGATGTACACATGACA
The DNA here is from genome assembly GCF_038613425.1 of Bacillus sp. FSL M8-0266. Taxonomy (NCBI): domain Bacteria; kingdom Bacillati; phylum Bacillota; class Bacilli; order Caryophanales; family Bacillaceae; genus Bacillus; species Bacillus sp. FSL M8-0266. Next base: position 1,909,414 of record NZ_CP152015.1, on the reverse strand, counting down.
TTCCGGTTCACGTCGCCGCAAGCAGCAATTGTATCAAGCATAGTAGAATGAATGTCTTGTATGGTTTTTTTCATGTTCCATTTTAAAATACCGTGAAGCTGAAAAGTTTCACGAGTAGTCAGCTTTAACGTACCGTTTCCGTATGTGTGAGCAAGCTCATCCATCACAAGCCACTGCTTAGATGTGGCGATTCCGCCAGGCAGGCGTACGCGCAGCATAAATTGATAGGCTGGCTCAAGTTTTTGTTTCTGCCGTTCATTTCTGAGGTCTCGATCATCCTGTAAATAGCTGCCGTGATGCTTCATCAGGCGATTGTCATCATCAGGAATTCCCGCTGAAATCGGATCAAGCATTACTTCTTTTAACGTACCCCGTAAATAATCACTTTTTTCTTTGATTTCTTCTACGTCGCTCGGAGGTCCATCCGGCGCTGTTAATGCTGTCTTCACCATGTAAGTAAAAGCTCCTTTCTTTCAAGCATCAAGTCCATTAATATACGTCGCGCTGATAGCGTTTTTGCTGCTGCAAGTTAGCTAGATAGCTTTCTGCTTTCTCTTTGCTCATCGCTCCTTCTTCTTGGATAATCGATAGAAGGGTATGATGAACATCATGCGCCATATGCTTTTCATCTCCGCAAACATATACATAGGCACCTTGCTCCAGCCATTCGAATAATTCTTTACTTTGCTTCTTCATTTGATGCTGAACATATACTTTTTCCTCTGAATCTCTTGAAAAGGCCACATCCATTTTCGTTAAGACGCCATCTTTTAACCACTTTTGCCATTCGGTTTGATATAAGAAGTCCGTCACAAAGTGCTGATCGCCGAAGAATAACCACGATTTTCCGCTTGCACCGATTTCTTCTCGTTCCTGCATAAACGAACGGAAAGGGGCGATACCTGTACCTGGTCCCACCATAATGATCGGTGCATCAGGGTTTTCAGGAAGCTTAAAGTTTTGATTGTGCTGAATATAAACAGGCAGCGTATCACCTGGTTCTAAGCGCTCTGCGCATAGAATGGAGCAGACACCTTGACGTTCTCTCCCGTGCGCATCATATCTCACAGCACCGATCGTCAAGTGAACTTCTTCTTCATTCGCTTTCAGACTGCTTGCAATCGAATAAAGGCGGGCAGGAATTTTTCTTAAAATCGCAGTAAAGTCTGCGGCTGTTCCTTCAAAAGGACCGAAGTCGCGTGCAGCATCGACTAAATCTCTTCCTGCTAAATACGCTTTTAACTTTTCTTCATTTCCTTCTTCAAAAAGGGCATGGAGTGCTTCATTTTTCGTCAAGTCCGCCAACTTTTGAAGAAGGGGTTTTGTTAATACTGTAATCTCAAAATGTGAGGTAAGTGCTTCTTTTAAAGGAAGAGTGTCACCGTTTTTATGAACAGTTACGGCTTCTTCCACGCTCCATCCACATGTCGTGATCAGTTCATCAACAAGCGCAGGATCATTTGTTGGATAAATTCCAAGGCTGTCACCTGGTTCATAAACAAGTCCTGATCCTTCTAGTGAAAGCTCCAAATGGCGGGTCTCTTTGTTAGAGCCGCGGCCATTTAGATTGATATTTTCAAGAACTTCCGCATAAAAAGGATTCGTTCTTGAGTATTCAGAAGCTGCTGTTTGGCTGTATGCTCCTGCTGAATCTTGCGGGAATGCTGCGGCTTCTCCTTCGCTAAGTGACGATGCCACCCCTTGAAGCCATTCAGAAAACGGCTCATCATAATCAAGGTCACAATCCACTCGATCTGTCAGGCGCGTTCCGCCAAGTTCTTTGAAGCGCTCATCAAATTCTTTTCCAGTCTGACAGAAGAATTCGTAGGAGCTGTCGCCTAGCGAAAGAACAGAAAAGTTTAAATGATTAAGCTTTGGCGCACGTCTACCATGGACATATTCATGGAAAGAAAGGGCATTATCAGGCGGATCTCCCTCGCCATGTGTGCTGACGATCATCAGTAAATTGTGTATTTTTTTCAGATTATTTGGTTTAAAATCTGACATAGAAGAGAGCGTCACTTGAAAACCTTTCTCCTCAAGATGCTGCGCTGTCTTTTTCGCTAATCCTTCAGAATTGCCTGTTTGTGAGCCATAAATGACGGTCACATCTTTACTGACAGGCTGCGCAGGTGCTGCGGCAGAAGGAGAAGGGGCTAGAGTAGCTGTTTCTGATCCGGCTAGAGCTGCTTGTGCTGATAAATAACCGGTAAGCCAAATTTTTTGTTGATCTGTTAAAGTCGGAAGCAGCTGATTGAGCAAGTCTGCCTGCTGCTGACTAAACGGACTGTTTAATACATGAAGTTGCAACGATATCCACCTCACAAGGAATATAAACATAGATTAATTCGATAGGAATTATATATATAGGTTCAATTTGAACTTTACCGAAAGTTTGCCATTAAGTAAAATATATAATATTGATTGTCATGATTAAGATTTCTAATACCTTTACAAGATGAATGAGCTTGAGGGTAAATTATCTTAAATGTATAAAGTATCTTAAGAAAATGCGCTGTAATATAAGCCGTTTTGATCTAAGAATGCTAGACTTGAAGAAGCATTGAAGGGGCGTATAAAGTTGATGCAATTTAAATTTAAAAAAATAATAAGTGTTCGATTTGTCATCGTGATTTTTTTCATTTTATTAGGAGGGTGCCACTCTACAACAAAGGACAATATAAAGAATCCACACAATCAAAATAAAATAGCAACGCCTTTTTCAAAAAAAGGCATAGTGCTATATAAAGGGGAGACTGGTTTACTTCTTATTAACAATAAAACTCCTATAAAACGCGATTATTCATTAGATACTCCTCTTCTTGTCGATAAATATAAACACGATCTCATCATAATGGATTTAACGAAAGTTGATACTAAAGAGCTGTCACAGGGGCAAACGATTGAGATTTGGTTTGATGAGTTACAAGAATCGTTTCCTCCAAAAGCAACAGTCGAAAAATACAACATCCTTATGGATAAGAATAAATAAGGGAGTAGTAAGCAGTTCTTAAAATTCGAAATGGGTTCTTATTAATTAAATAAAAAGGGGAGAAAAACCCTAGAGTTTTTCTCCCTTCTCAATTTATGCCGTTGGAAGTCCCATCACAGCTTTCACTTCTAAATATTCCTCGATGCCGAAGTCTCCCCATTCTCTTCCGATACCTGATTGCTTAAAACCGCCAAATGGGGCAAAGTAATCTGTTTCGGCATTGTTAATGGTGATTTGGCCAGCGCGAATATGTTCAGCGACATATTTTAATGTTTTTTCATCTTTTCCAACAACATACCCGGCAAGACCATACACTGTATCATTGGCGATCTCAAGGGCATGATCGAGATTCTGATACGTGATGACACTCATGACTGGTCCAAAGATTTCTTCTTGTGCAATGCTCATGTCATTTTTCACATTGGTGAAAATGGTATGCTTGGCGAAATATCCTTTATCGATTCCGTCTGGCTTTCCAGTTCCCCCAGCAAGAAGGGTAGCACCTTCTTCGATTCCTTTTTCAATATAAGATTGCACGGTATCCCATTGTTTTTTAGATACAAGCGGGCCTGTAGCATGATCTTCTCTTGGATCACCAACTGTAAACTTCGGCAGGGCATTCAGCAGCGCTTTTTCAAACTTGTCTTTCATTGATTCTGAAACAAGCACACGCGTAGCTGCAGAACACACTTGCCCTGTATTCATCGCAATATGCTGAATGGCAGTTTCAGCAGCCACATCCACATCTGCATCATCTAAGACGATAAGAGGGGATTTCCCGCCAAGCTCAAGAGCCACTTTCTTCACATTGTCCGCTGCGTTTTCCATAATTTTAGAGCCAACAGCACCTGATCCAGTAAATGAAACAAAGTCAATATCAGGATGTGAGCTAATGCCGTCACCAATCACGTCACCCGTTCCGTTTACTAAGTTGAAGACTCCTTTTGGTACACCAGCTTCATCAATAATTTCTGCAAGAATCATCGCAGCAAAAGGTGTAATTTCCGCTGGCTTTAAGACAACTGGTGAGCCTGCCGCAATAGCACCTGCGATTTTAAGAGATGTTTGATTCGTCGGGAAGTTCCACGGTGTAATCAATCCACTGACACCAATCGCTTCTTTTATAATGGTATGTCCGCCGCGGTCCTCGGTAAATGTATAAGATTTAAGTGCTTCCGCTGCTTTAGAAAAATGTTCATAGCCCATTTTGTAATGAACTTCTTCTGATACTTTCAGCGGTGCACCGAGCTCTTGTGTCATCACTTCTACAAGTTCATCTTTGCGTTTTTCGTAGCCGCGCACAATGTTTTCCAGCATCTTCACTCGGTCATTTCGAGATGTTTTGGAGAAAGAAGGGAAGGCGGCACGAGCTGCTTTCACTGCCTTATCTAAATCTTCTTTTGTTCCTAAGCTAATGGTGCCAATGACTTCCTCCGTCGCAGGATTGATGACCTCTGTCGTTTCGTTTCCTGTTGATGCAACCCATTCTCCGTTAATAAAATGTTTCTCTTGATTTCTCATTATGACATGTCTCCTTTTTATATGTGATTCATTCAATATTCTGTTTTCAGCTGATATAAAACTGTACCCACTGTGAAAAATCTAAAACGAACAAACTGCAAAAGAAAAAGTTTCTGATATAATACGCAAAGTGGGACATATGTCCTTTTCAACCGACGGGCATGTATCATTTAATGGAACTAGACTGAAAAAAGAAGGAGCTTTTGAACGAATGAAAGGTGTTATTTTCGCTTTATTAGGAGGCGCTTGTATTACACTGCAAGGCGTAGCCAACGCAAGAATTAGCCAGGATATCGGTACATGGCAGGCAGCCACCATCACGCAGCTGACCGGCTTTATCATCTCGCTCGTCATTTTACTCATCGTACGAGACGGACACTTCAGGGAATATCGAAAGGTGCAGCCACTTTATTTAATAGGCGGCGCATTTGCAGCGATTATTATTTTTAATGAAGTCACCGCGATTCAAATCATCGGTGTGACACTCACTATCGCAGCGTTACTCATTGCACAGCTTGCTTTTACCTTTGCAATTGATGCAAAAGGATGGTTTGGTGTACAGAAGAAGAAAATGAAATGGCCACATTACGCAGGAATTTTATTGATGGTCACAGGTGTGATCATTTTAAAACTATAAAGGAGGGCGTCAGATGGAGGAACTTCAAGATGAATCTCTTTTTGCCTCATATATGAAGGCACATCAATTAGAAAGTGTCTTTCATCAAAAGCTCATATCACACGTGAGTTTGTGGCGCTATGAGCAAGGGGAGCTCATTTGTTCAAAAGGGGATAAGAGGGAGTACCTGTACTTGTTAGTGAAAGGAAAATTAAAGATTTTCACGACAACAAAAGAAGGGAAAACCTTTATTCTTAGCTTTAAACATCCCCTTGAAGCGATTGGAGATATTGAATACGTTCAGCAGACTGACATGGTCAATACAGTCGAAGCGGTCACAGAAGTACATATGTTAAGGGTTTCTCATCAAGCGCTCATGCGTCATGCGAAGGAGGACCCACGCGTGTTAACCTTTCTGCTAAAAGGGATCACAAACAAATTTTATACAAAATCAAACGATTTGAGTTTCCACCTGTTATATCCTGTGGAGGTCAGGCTTGCAAGCTACTTATTGTCTGTTGTCACAGATGATGACAGCGCGAGCGCCCTTCGTCTCGTTGATGCAGCAAGCTTAATCGGTACGAGCTACCGTCATATTAACCGAGTCATTCAGCAATTTAGTGAAAAAGGATTGATAGAAAGGCAGAGAGGAAAGATTACGATTTGTGACCGCAAAGGGCTCCTAGAAATAGCAGAGCACAACATTTATGAATAGAAGAAATGAAGGGATTTATATATGATCATAGGAATAGTATTAGCCATCACGGCTGGCGCACTCGTCAGCTTACAAACCATTTTTAACAGTAAGGTCAATGAGCAGACAGGCTCTTGGTCAACGACAACCCTCGTTCTTGGAATGGGCTTTATTGCTTCTCTCCTGATGGGGCTCTTACTAGAGGGGACTGGCATGTTTCGATTAAGACATATGGAAGCCTGGTACTGGATCAGCGGGGCCATTGGGGTAGGAGTGGTCATTTGTCTTGTTCAGAGTATCAAACGTCTTGGACCGACTTATGGCATCTCGATTGTCCTCACGTCACAGCTGGGCTGCGCGCTTTTGTTTGATTCGCTTGGCTGGCTTGGGTTAGAAAAAGTAGAATTCTCTTTGACAAAACTATTAGGTGTTATTGTGATTGTAGCTGGGATTTTGGTGTTTAAATTGACCAAATTGGAGTCGGCAGAAACAGATCAATCGCAAGAAAAAGGGCTGCCACAAGAGTAGCTGCCCTACTTTATATCAATCGCCGCCATAAAACCGTTATCGCGGATAATCCATTTAAAAGGAGCCTTTTCATCAAAGGCTTTTTTTTCTGTCCATAAGCGCTCGCATGAAGGACTGTTCGATCTTTAGCTACGAGATAACTGTAGGCGATTTTTCGTTCAATTGCCTGTGTAAGTGATAACGCAAACGGGGCACTGTCAATGACCAAAATTGACTCTGTGTTTAAAAAACTAGACCTCGCATCTAAGTTATATGTCCCAATAATACTCAAGTAATCATCAATCACCATTGATTTCGCATGAATGGAATACGGGCCTTCATATTCATACAAGTGAACGCCTGTTTTCATCAGTTCCTTTTTTGTGCTTAAATACCCTGCAAAGGCCAACGGATTTGGCGTCGCTGTAAGAGAATTCGTAACAACTGTCGTCTGGATCTCACTAGGTAAGGGAGTGAGTCCGGCTTTCATTGGGCGTGTTGGGATGACATATGGCGTCTGTATGAGCACAGAACGCTTTGCTCGGTGCGCAAGATCGTTCAGCTTTTTCAACACAAGCGGCCGCTTATTAAAGCGTTCCACAGGATTTGTAAAAAAGGCAATCTGTTTCACAGAAATGGTATCTGCTGCCCAGTTAAAGGATGACATCACAAAAGGTTCTTTCGTGCGCATGGCTTCTTGATAGGATCTGAGCAGCTGTTTTCTTAGCTTTAACCCTTTTTTCGCTTTTGCCTTGGAAAACACATCTTTTGTTCTTTTCGTAAAATCATGATTCCATAAATAAACGAAATATTGCTCCATTTCATCTAACACTTTTCCCTTTTTCGCGTTATATAGCAGCACATCACGGTCAAAAGCAAAGTCTTTGGGCGGCTGGTCTGCAAAGTATTTATCACCGATATTTCTTCCGCCCATCACAGCCACTCGGCCATCTGCTAGTAGCAGCTTATCGTGTAGCCGATTATGCCACGTCCATGGCTTGAACAAACGAAAGGGCTCATAAAAACGAATCGACATGTTCGGATGATTTGCTACTGCATAGCGCAAATGCTTCAGCGGCCCGCGCAAACTGTGGCAGATGCCATCTAACAACAGCTGCACTTTCACACCTCGATCAGCTGCTTCAATTAAAGCACCTAGTATCCATTCGGCTGTTTTTCCCTTTTGAATGGAGTAGTAACTGAGGCGGATCATCTTCTTTGCCTCACGAATCATTTGGAGCCTCACCTGACCAGATTCAAACCCGTCGTCAAGAAGCATCACTTGATTTGTCCCCTGATCGTCTCCTGAGATAGAAGAGGCTTTATAAATGCAATGTTCTTTGCATGTTTTTCGAAACGGTAAATAAAACAAGACAAATGCGGTCAAAAATACATAGACGACATAAAGAAGGATGAGATAAAACAAAAGATGAAGCAACATGATCAGCTCCTTTCACACAGACACAACTTTTCCTTAGTGTATGTCAAAAATGAAATTTCACTCATTTTGGCTCTCTAACAAAATATATGACAAAAGAATCATCTTGTTTTTATTAGGTATTTAATTATAGTATGAAATGAGTAAGGGGGAATCGAATTGAATGAACCACTATTTAACATTCCAAGCGAAGTGTATCAAACGCTAAGTGAAACAGAACGTTATTTACTCCATTATATTCACCAACATTTAGAGGATATCTCCACCTTATCCATCGTCACATTGAGTGAAAGAGCGAATGTGTCGACAGCCACAATTGTCAGGCTGATGAAAAAAATTGGCTACAACGGCTATACATCCTTTAAATATCGATTGAAACAAGAAAAGAAAATGACCGATGCAAGCGATCAGCTCAAAAACATTGATGAAGACATCAAACTAGCGATTCGGAAAAACGAAGAAGAGGTTTTAAAAACGATCCAGCTGCAAAGTATTGGGCAAATTGAAGATGCCGTTCAAAAAATACATAATGCGGACAAAATTTATATTTTCGGCAGAGGTTTCTCAGAGATGATTGCCAAAGAAATGACCATCAAATTACAGCTCATCGGAAAAACATGCGAAGTACATGACGATCCGAATATCATTCGGCTGAAATCGAGAGACATCAGTAAAAACGAACTTGCGATCTTTGTTTCATTAAATGGCGAAACAGCAGAGCTCGTTGAAGCGTGTCAAAATCTTAGCATGAGGCAAGTCACGACCATTACCGTCACAACGAGAATAGATTCTACATTAAGCAAAATATCAGATATGACTCTAGTCGGATATAAAGGCGAACAATCTTTCTTCCCAGATTATGAGGTCAGATCGCGTTTGTCTCTTCATGTCATTGCCCGCATTTTACTAGATGCCTACGTGATTCGAATGAAATAACCGATAAAGAAGCCTTCGAGACTTTGATCTAGAAGGCTTTTTATACCTTTACACAATCTGAAAACATTTTCACTCCAGCGTATGAGATACTTTCTTTAGAGAAAAGAAAGAAGGTGAAACCAATTGATTTATACCTGCACCTTAAATCCTGCTATTGACCTATATATTGCATTAAAAGAAATGAAGGCAAATGCAGTCAACCGCACCGAAGATGAAGATTATCAGCCGAATGGCAAGGGAGTCAATGTCTCCATTATGCTAAAGAAATATGGATTCACCAGCACTGCATTAGGATTTATTGCTGGGTTTTCAGGCTCTTATATTGAACAATCCTTAAAGGACCTTTCCATTCAAACCGATTTTATCTCAGTTGAAGGAATTACCCGCATTAATGTTTTTATTAATACGACAGAAGAATACAAGCTCGTGAACCAAGGACCTGCGATTGAAGAAAAAGCACTTCACGCCTTTCGTGAAAAAATAGCGGCCATCCCGCAGGGGGACATCCTGATCATGTCAGGCAGCCTGCCAAAAGGCGTACCAGCCAGCATTTTTTCAGAAGTAGCAGCTATTTGTCATCAGAACAACGTCAAGTTTATTTTAGACACAAGCTCCGCAGCAGTTCTTGAGACGCTTCAATACAAGCCGTATTTATTAAAACCGAATGAAGAAGAAATCGCTGCTTTTTTCGGCAAAACACAGCCTATGTCAGAAAAAGAACTCATTGAATCAGGAGAAAAGCTCATTGAGATGGGTGCAGAGCAAGTGCTTATTTCCCGCGGGGGAGAAGGGGCTTTGTTCATTACGAAAGACGCCGTCTTAAAAGGAAACGCACCGACAGGCATTGTAGTAAATACAGCTTGCTCTGGAGATGCGATGCTCGCAGCCTTTCTTAGTAAACAGATTGAAGGTCATTCACCTGAAGAGTGCTTACGTTACGGCATTGCAACTGGCGCATCTACTGCATTTTCTAAAGGCTTAAGTGATTTACATGACATTCATTCATTAATTGATCAAGTACACATTGACAAGATATAAGGGGGAATAGACATGAGCCGCAAAAAAATTGTCGCTGCAACTGGCTGTCCAACAGGCATTGCACACACATTTATGGCAGCTGAGGCATTAAAAATAGCTGCTGAGCAACTAGGGGTCGACATCAAAGTCGAAACGCATGGTCAAGTAGGAATTGAAAACGCTTTAACCGATCAAGACATTCTGGAGGCCGATGGGGTCATTGTCGCAGCTGACAAAGATGTAAATACAGATCGTTTTCACGGCAAACCACTGATTGAAGTGCCTGTTGCGAAGGGTATCCGCACGCCAAATGAACTGATCCAAGGCATTATCAATGGAGAAGCTCCCGTTCATCAAGTGAAAGGAAGAGCTACTGGAACAGAAAAAACATCTGCTTCTTCTTCACCAGCTCAACAAAAGTCGGCGAATAAGTGGATACACACCATCTACAAACATTTAATGAACGGTGTATCACACATGCTTCCATTTGTTGTTGGAGGCGGGGTCTTAATTGCTTTATCTTTTCTATTCGGTATTTACTCAGCTGATCCTCAGCATGAAACGTATCATCCGTTTGCAGCCTATTTGAAAAGCATTGGTGGACTCAGCTTTAGCTTAATGGTGCCTATTTTAGCAGCATTTATCGCTGATTCAATCGCCAGACGACCAGGGATGGTTGTCGGATTTATCGGCGGCCTGCTTGCAAACGATGGAGGCGCTGGATTCTTAGGTGGTATTATCGCAGGTTTCGCAGCAGGGTATATCATCGTACTCCTACAATTCCTGCTTCAAAAATTACCTGCATCACTTGACGGATTAAAATCAATCTTCATCTATCCTGTCATCGGTATTTTCTTAATTGGGGCTGTGATGACACCTCTATTAGTTCCAATCACGGGGCTAAATAATTCATTAATGGATTTTCTCTCAGCTGTTCAATCCACGAATCCGCTGCTCTTAGGTTTAATTGTTGGAGCGATGTGTGGATTTGACATGGGAGGACCTTTTAACAAAGCAGCCTATGTCACAGGAACGGCTTTACTTGCAGAAGGTAACCTTTACTTCATGGCAGGTGTGTCAGCAGCATGTATCACACCACCGCTTATCATTGCGATTGCCACAACGATTTTCCGAAAACATTTCACACCGCAGGAACGAAATGCAGGAGCAATCAACTATATTCTAGGAGCGACACATATAACAGAAGGGGCCATCCCATTTGCGGCAAAGAACCCGATCGTTGTCCTGCCAATTATCATGTTTGGTTCCGCCATCTCTGCTATATTGACGTATCTCTTTGGCGTACAGGTTCCAGCTCCGCATGGCGGATTCCTTGTCCTTCCAGTCGTCACAGGCGCATTCCAGTGGGTACTATCCATACTGATTGGATCACTTGTAGGTGCCATTTTATACGGACTGTATCGTAAAAAAATAGACAAACCCGCAGTTTAATAGGGAGGAAGAGAAATGATGGAACATATTTATATGAATCTTCATGAAACCGCGTCGTCACAAGCTGGCGTTTTCGCAGCCATTGCTGACATTGCCTACAAAGCAGGTATTTGCACATCACCAGAAGATGTTAAAAAAGGCTTAGCTGAAAGAGAAGCACTGAGCACAACTGGATTTCAAGATGGATTTGCTATTCCACATACACAAACAGACGCCATCACAAAACCAGCACTCGTGATCGTACGCACGGAAACAGGCATTGAATGGGACGCTTTTGATGGGAAGCCTTGCTTTTTCTTCTTATCCTTACTGATCCCCAAAAATGAAGCAGGGACCACTCATCTAAAGGCCCTTTCTGCCCTTTCACGAGGATTAATGGATGAAGCGAAACGACAAAAGCTGCTTGAAACAAGAACAAATGAAGACATGCTGACTGTTTTAGAAACAGATATTTTAACGAGAGAGGATGTTTGATCATGCCTTTACTATCAACAACACCGATGCTTGAGACTGCGAAAAAAGAAAAATACGGAATCATTGCATTCAATGTACATTCCTTTGACAGTATTTATTGGGTGCTCGAAACGGCCGCAGAATTAAAATCACCTGTCATTTTGCAAACAACGGTTGGAACAGTTCAATCTCTTGGAGCAAAAGCGATTGCAGATACAGTCAAAGCGGCGGCTGATCAATATCAAATCCCAATCGGTCTGCACCTCGATCACTGTACGGACTTTGATGTGATTCTCACCTGTATTCGCGCGGGATATACATCCGTCATGATCGATGCATCAATGCATTCATATGAAGAAAATGTTCGTCGCACAAAAGAAGTTGTGGACCTCGCATTAAAAGTAGGGGTGAACGTTGAAGCAGAATTAGGTAAGGTAGGCGGCGTAGAGGATGATATCGTCGTCGATGAAAAGGATGCTGAAAAAGCCATTCCATCAGAATGCCGTCAATTTGTAGAAGAAACTGGGGTACCAACTTTAGCACCTGCAATTGGTACCGCACATGGCATTTATAAAGGGGTTCCGGATATTGACTTTGACCGCATTGAACAAATTGCATCACTGGTCAATGTTCCCCTTGTGCTGCACGGCGGTTCCGCTGTACCGGATGAAGACGTCAAACGATGTGTGGCACTTGGTATGGCAAAGGTCAATGTCTCAACTGAATTAAAAAATGCGTACTCTGAAGCCATCCGCGATCATTTTTCAAACGAACCAGAAAGCTTAGATCCACGTATGTATTTACAAAAAGCAAAACAAGCAGCAAAAGATATGGTCACATCGAAAATACGGATCGTTGGCAGTGAGGGCAAAGCCCTTCCTCTATATCAGTGAAACAAAAAAGCAGAGCCGCTTAAGCTCTGCTTTTTCACATTATTCGTTTTCTTTCATTTCATTTGATGTGTGTACCCGTGCATTTCCCATAAACAGGACCGTAATCGCTGCAAGGGCAATAGGAAACAATGCAATCAAAAATACGTACGTAATACTTTGTGACATCGCATCGATGACTTTATTTAAAATATCAGGCGGAATTTGTGAACGGGCACCTTCTTGAAAAATGGCTTGTGGATCGCCAATTTGAGAAGGTGCGCCTTTCATTCCGCTAAAGGCATCTGCTAAGCGATTCGATAGGACATTGGTTTGAATCGTCCCAAAAATCGTGACACCAAGTGTCATCCCAAGTGATCTCATAAATGAATTGGTCGAGTTTGCACTGCCTCGGTAACGAGGGGCAAGATCATTCATTGAAGCTGACGGCAGAAGGGAGAAGCTGAAGCCGACACCAAATCCTGATATCATCATAAAGATTGTGAGCCAAAGTCTAGCTGTATCTGGTGACATATTGGCAAGGAGCAGCATTCCCGCGAAAAATGAAATAACAGAGATCGCCATAAGACGTCTAAAAGGCACTTTCGTCTGCATCGTTCCGCCAATCATACTGCCAATGACAGACCCAATCATCATTGGTGTTAAAATGAATCCTGCACTAGTGGCAGATTCACCGTACACAGCTTGAACGAAAATAGGAATGAAGACGGCAAGAATAATAAATGTTGCGCCATATAAAAACGCCAAAATTTGAGATGTCGCAAATAAACGATTTTTAAACATCCAAAATGAAATAATCGGTTCCTCCGCTTTACGCTCAACAATAAAGAAGATGGTACCAAACACAAGAAACGCGGCAAAAAGTGTGAGGATTTGCACTGAATCCCACGCATAAGATTTACCACCAAGCTCAAGAGCGAACATCAAGCTCACAACCGCCACGACAAGTGTGATAGCACCTGACCAGTCAATTTTCTGCTTGCGATGTTCTAGCGATTCCCGGTAGTATCTGGCAATCAAGACCACACTAACAATACCAATTGGCACGTTAATATAGAAAACCCAATGCCAGCCGATTGAATCTGTGATAATAGCTCCTAATAGTGGTCCTAGTACACTCGATAAACCAAACACTGCACCAAACATACCGGACATTTTTCCGCGTTTTTCAGGCGGGAAGATATCAAAGATGATCGTAAACGCGATTGGAAGAAGGGCACCGCCTCCAAGCCCTTGAATGGCTCGGTAAATAATGAGCTGATCCATCGTTTGTGCGATACCGCACAGCGCAGATCCAATTAAAAAGAAAATAAGTCCAAACAGAAAAAAACGCTTTCGACCATACATATCAGAAAGCTTTCCGTAAATCGGCATTCCAGCCATTACTGCCACCATATAAGAAGCCGTCACCCAAGCAAATTTATCAAAACTGCCCAAATCTGCTACGATGCTTCCCATTGCTGTTGCAACAATGGTATTGTCCATCGCCGCCATAAAAATTCCTAACAGCAAACCGATGACAACTAAGCGAGTGGATGCCTTGCCTTTATCCACATGATTCATTCATTTACCTCCTGCTTACGTTCTCTCCTTATTTTTGCTATGATCAACTTAAATATAAAGGAAGAGAACATTTATCTTGATGATCAAGATAAATTGATTTTAAAGGGAGGAGAACAAGTTGTCAATAAAGAACGACGCAGAAGACAGAGCAGACCTGATCATCCATACAATGAGGCGCCTCGCCACACGAACGGTTTTATTCCACCAAGCGGCCGCACAATCGCTTGGTCTTTTCCCAACAGACCTCAAATCAGCCGATTTATTAAACGAACTCGGGCCGCTCACAGCAGGAGAATTAAGTGAAAAAACAGGTCTTAGCTCAGGTGCGGTCACAGCTCTGATTGACCGCCTTGAAAAAGCAGGCTACGTCAAAAGAGAAAAGGACCCAAAGGACAAACGAAGAGTCATCATCGTTCCATTAACGGCAGGGAAATCACAAGTAAAAGAACTCTTCCAATCCTTATCGGCATCAACAAAACAGCTTACAAACGAATACAAACGAGAAGAATTAGACTTAATCATTCAATTTATTACCGAAGCAGCAGATATTATGGACCAAGAGCTGCAATTGCTTAAGTCTAAGTCGTAAGAGAGCACACTGTTGCGGGTGTGCTTTTTCTATGAGCTGTTCAAATAAGGTAGCGAGGATTATAATTGGCTCAATTAGTGGTCTCTTCTTACCATGGAATTGCTCTATAACCTTGTTTACAATGATTTAAAAATCGCGTCTTAATGATTACTGACGATAGCGGAGCTAAAGCGTTCTAATAAAACACGGTTCATGACATATTAAGTACTTTTTTGTATCTTTATTCCTATTTAATGACAAACTTTGTGTTGGTAAAATTGACCTTGTCAATGAATGGGAAGGAGTGAATTCTTCTGGGGAAGATACTTGATGCAAAAGCACTAACAAGTGCCATGGATGCAAGGGCAAAACACTACCAGGAACTCCGTGAACAAATGGTAGATTTAAAAAAAGCACTTCAAGGCGTGGCTAACCTCGGTGATGATTTCACTGGAAAAGGTGCCGATAACATTAAAAGCTTTTATAAAGAACTGGCTGGAAATGTAGATATGTTTATCAGCTTCATTGATAAGCAAAAAGCCTTTCATGAAGGTGTTTCTGGGACACTAGATGATACAAACTTTGGCGGCGACACCTTTGTAGAAGAACACTTTTTAGACAACGCTGTACATATGGGCGTCAAAAATGCCAAAAGCATTGTGAAGGATCAAAAAAAGGCGCTTAAAACGATTTTTCAAGACATCGACGACCTCATTTCTCTAGAGGTATTTGATAGTCAAACCTTTGATGAAAAAATTGCAGATGCGGAAGACGAGCGAAAAAAGACAGTGAAAGACCTAAGAGAGCTTGATCAAAATTTAAAAGATGAATATGCTTTGTCAGAAACGGAGCAGCAAGCTACAATGGCATTGTACGCAGAAATGATGAATGCCACAAATGACGGAAAAGCGATTTCTCCGATGAATTTTGACAAGAAAGCGTATCAAAATAGCGAAATCTACAAGGCAAAAAGCGATATTGAGAAGCAAACTTCCGAATATCTCAACATTAAAAAAGAACAACAGAAAGCCCGCGAGATCGCAAAGGAACAAGAAGCACTCGCCAACCGCCCTTGGTATGAAAAAGCACTCGATTATGGCGGAAATATCGTCAATGAATTGACAGGTGTGAACGATGCAAAACGAGCTGCAACTGGCGTTGACCCAATTACAGGGGAAAAACTCGCCGCAGGTCAGCGCGTCGCCGCAGGCGGCATGGCAGCAGCGGGTTATATCCCAATCGTCGGATGGGCAGGACGCATTTTCAAAGGCGGGAAAGCTGTTTATAAAACCACCCAAGCCACATCAGCCGCAGTCAGAGCAGTCGACATTTACAAGACATCGCAAAAGTCTTTTGACGCCTTAAAAACATCTCAAAAAGGCTTATATGGCCTCACCGCCACCAACGGTTTCAGTGAAGCAATTACAGGTAGAGACATGTTTGGGAATAAGGTCTCGAAAGAACAGCAGGAAGCGAGTATGAATGCGGCGCTGGGAATGCTTTTGCCGTTTGGGGCGAAAGGGTTTCATGGGAAGATGGGGGTTAAGGATGCTGAAAAATATAATACCCATACAATGAAACACATTTATCATGGTGAAATTAACAAAAGAGGAAAAGCAGTTGGTTATCACCATGAAAGTATGCAGGGTGGAAAGGTTATTCCAGGAAGTGAAAGTCTACCAGATAAACACGGTATTTATAGAGCTAAAGTTGAAATTGATGGAGTTGAAAAAGTAGCTAAATCAAGTTTCTTTCCTAAGGAATGGAACCGCGTTGATGTGTTAAAAGCTATTGATGAAGCTTACCAAAATAAACAACAGATAGGTCCTAATAAATTTAAAGGTGTAACATCATCAGGAATTAAAATAGAGATGTATCTGAAAAAAGATGGATCAATAGCTACAGCGTATCCATTATATAAAAAATAATATGAAGGTGATTAGCTTATATGAGATATTCATATGAATTTAAGGAAGACAAATTTGGAGATTTAGCAATTATACTACCAGAAGAAATAAGTATTTTCTCAGATTTTATACAAGATATTTCAACAGAAGAAGAAGTGGATGAGTATATAGGATATATTCAAAATGTGATAGATGGAGTATACGAAAACTTTGAAATTACATTGAATGCTACCAGTGTAAATATCAAAAAAGATGAGACAGTAGTTGAACATCATTATAGGATTGAAGAACCCTTTGAAAATAAAATTGAAACGAAGGAGTTCATAGAACTGTTGTTAATTTGGAGAGAGAAAATACCAGAAATATTCAAAGATTAAACATTACTGTCGAGACATGTTTGGAAATAAGGTCTCGAAAGAACAGCAGGAAGCGAGTATGAATGTTGCGCTGGGAATGCTTTTGCCGTTTGGGGCGAAAGGGTTTCATGGGAAGATGGGACTAACTCCAAACATCTCGAAGAGACACGACAAAATAGCTCATAATCACTACTACAGTAGAAAAGACTTTAGAACTCAAATCAACAATTCTACCTTTACAGAACATGGTTTTAAACATTTAAAAGCAAAAACAACTGAACAAGCTAAGCTATTTAGCGAAACAGGACGAAAGCAGGCACAGTATTTGCCTAATATAAAAAATAAAGTTATTGAGAAAGAAGCATTAAAAAAAGGGTTCATTGTAGAAAACGAGAAAGGTGCAGTATATTTTATTTATAATACTGGTCGTCCAGTTGGTTTTGATTTAGGAGTCGAAACGTCTTGGGTTAGAGCGGAACTAACTTCAAGTGGAGTTTTTCATGGTCATCCAATAGCAGGTAATCGATTACAAGAGTATTTAAAAATAGCTAAACCAAGATCATAAGGAGCGTAAGTATTTAAAATGAAAATTGAGAAAGAACTTCCTAAATATAAACTTCAGCCACTTAGAATACCTTCAGGCTGGGAAATTAGTTACAATTCTTTAACAGAGTTAGATCCGGCATTACTCAATAAAGATGAACATGATAAATGGCTAAATTTCACAGAAGATTTATTGCAAATCAAGAATAGTAAGAAAAATATACTGCTAGATGTTGGATGGTATCCGGAAGCTGATCCGGAAGGGGTTTATGGTTTGGATGTAGTAGAAGACTTTAATTGGGAAAATCCAGTCACATCATTTGAAACGAATCAAAAAGGCGAATTAATAGAAAAAGTCGAGTTTCTATTGTGGCAACTGAGTTAACAATAAATAGAATAACCATCACCACTAATGGAATCAAGGTTTCACTTGTCTAATATAATTGGTGATTTTAATTATAATACATTGTAGAGATGATTCAATGAATGAGAGCTACAGTTATTTAGAGGAGTTAGAAGATTTTTTAGGTGGGACATTTCATCAGGATATTCATTCACAAGAAGAAGCGTTAAATGAGTTTATTCATTTAGCTAGCGAAGAATGTCTGCTGTCTACTATAAAGGATTGTCAGGATTTTTGAATAGTACTTTAAATTTACAGGAAAAAGAATGCTTTATCGTTAATAATGTAGAAATCTATTTTCCAGAGATCTCATTAAACCCGCTACAGTGGCTTAATAAAATAATAGAGAAAATGAAAAGAAGAAGTGAAAATGAAGTAATAAAAGGTACTCAAAATTTTTCACAACCTAACCTCATTACAAAGGTTTTCTATTACATAAAAGAAGACCAAAGGATAAATTTAGCCTTTTTATACAAGTCTCAAAGCACACTCAAGCGGGTGTGCTTTTTCTTATAGCAAAAGAACACCCAAAAAGCTGCACAGCATTTGCTGAAGACATTTGGGCTTCTTTGATGCATGTGAGTTGATTAGACTTATAACCAAAGGGAAGAAGGGAGGAATTCGAACTGCACTTAACCAAAAGGGGCACGACTTTATTATCGATGCTGCTTCACACAACCTCTTATCTATCAATTGAAGATTTACAGAATCGACTGAATGTCTCTACTCGAACCGTCTACTCTGAAATCAAACGAATGAATAGCTGGCTGAAAACTCATGAGCTTAGTGGCGTTCAGCGAAAAGATCAACTTGGCTACTACTTACACACACATGAAAAAGAAGTCATTATTCAAAAAGCTGACACCATTCTTGTCGGTCACGATTATGAACCATGTGTAAAGGAAAGAAGGGCGATCCTGCTCTTATCCATTGCATGCAATGAGAAATATCTAAAAATAGATGATTTTATGAAGCTCACCAAAGTGAGCAGAAATACATTGCTTGAAGATATGAAACAGCTAAAAGAAGCACTTTCAAAGCAGCTGCTCACGCTTCACTATCAGGCAGCCTGCGGCTATTTGATTTCAGGAAAAGAAAGAGCGATTCGATTGGCGCTGAAACCTTATATTCATTCCATTCGCACCATGATAAAAAATGAAAAAGCGTTTCCATCTTTTTGGTTAAAGGGGCCAATTTCATATAACAGGTTAAAGCATCTCCTCGAGCAGTCAGAACAAGAGCTTAAGCTCGAGTTTGCAGATGACATGCTGGATCAGCTGTCTTTAGATCTCTTTTTCTACTTTAAGCGGATGAAGCTAGGGCGTGCTGTACACCTTTCAAACGAAGAAAAGCGTACATTGCAGGAAACAGATGAATGTTTGGCGGCTATTCGTTTCATGGCACGAATTCAAAGAGAAACCGGCCTTCAAGTTCATGATGATGAAATCTATTTTCTTAGCACTCTATGGCTCAGCGCCAAGAAACAAAAGCTTCCATCAAGTCAAAAGCCAGAAGAGCATCTCATTCGCACCATTGCCAGACAAATGATTTTTGATTTTCAGCGGTATGCTTGTATCTCCTTTCAAGAGTACGAAGCCTTGGAGCAAAACTTAACCATGCATCTCATCCCAGCCTATTACAGACTCATCTATCACATTGATATCAGCAATGAATTAACAGAATCTATTAAAAAAACACAGCCAGAAGTGTTTGACATCACTCAAAAGGTCGTATGCCATTTAGAAAAGGCGACCTGCTCAAAGATAAGTGATCATGAAATTGCTTACGTGGCGATGCATTTTGGTGGTTGGATGAGAAGAGAAGGAATTTCGCCAATTGTGCGGCGTTCTGTATACATTGTTTGCGGCGAAGGAATTGGCACAAGTCATATGCTAAAAACACAGCTTATCGAATTAATCGGTTACATCGAAGTTCGTGATCTATTATCAAAGCGATCATATGAAGAAATGTCATCCATTGATGTCGACTTTGTTGTGTCAACAACACCTATTTCGTTTAAAGGAAAGCCCGTTCATCTCGTTCATCCCATCCTTACTGCCTATGAGAAAAAAACCTTACTTCAATATGGAGAAGGTGAAGTAACCAGGTTTGATGAGAAAAATGTGAACGCTTTATTCAACATCATTCAACAGCATACTATCGTACAAAATGAAAAAGCACTGCTTCGTGATCTTAAAGAGCTACTTCATCCCGCATATGTATCCCATCAGAAAGGGTGGAAACCAGTGTTAAACGATTTATTAACAGAAAAAACCATTCAACTCCAGCAAACAGCAGAAACGTGGCAAGAGGCCATCACAAAAGCAGCGCAGCCTTTACTCGATCAAAATGCCATTCAGAAAGGTTATGTGGAGGCCATGATTCAGTCCGTTGATCAAAATGGACCTTATATTGTGATTGCACCACAAGTAGCCATTCCACATGCTAGACCAGAGGACGGCGTGAACGAATTAAGCATGTCACTCATGTCATTCGAACGGCCCGTCTTTTTCTCTAAGGATGAAAAAAAACAGGTTCGTCTCATCATCGTGCTAGCAGCCATTGACAGTATGACCCACTTGAAAGCACTCAAACAACTGACCATGCTTTTAAGTGATGAAAAACGGAGGGAACAACTGGTTGAAGCAAATGAATTAGCATCGGTGCAAAAACTAATTGATCAATTTTCACAACGATAAAGGAGGAAAAAGAGAATGAAAAAAATTCTTGTTGTGTGCGGAAACGGATTAGGAAGTAGCTTTATCGTAGAAATGAATGTCAAAAAAGCATTAGAAGAGTTAGGACTTGTAGCTGAAGTGGACCATACCGATCTCAGCACAAGTAAAAATGAACTGGCTGATCTATATATCGGAGCAACAGACATTATCGATCAGCTGGATGACGGCACAAGAAAGGTCGCTGGGTTAAATAACTTGTTAGACCAGAAAGCCATTAAAGACGTCCTTCGTAAACACATTTAAGCCACGAAAAAGGGGGATTCACATCATGATAGAACTGATCATGAACGATATATTGGGCACACCAGCCATTCTCATCGGGTTGTTTGCACTGGCCGGTTTACTTTTGCAGAAAAAATCAGCCGCAGATACCGTGTCAGGCACCTTGAAAACAACGATGGGTTTTTTAATATTAGGAGCGGGCGCCACAGTCGTATCTGATTCACTTGGAGTTTTTCGAAAAATGTTTGAAGTAGCATTTCACATTCAAGGGGTTGTCCCAAATACAGATGCCATGGCGGCCATTGCTCAAAAGGAATTCGGGACACAGACGGCTCTCATAATGATTTTTGGCATGCTGGTCAATTTATTATTGGCAAAATTCACGCCCTTTAAATACGTCTTTTTAACAGGACACCATACCTTGTATATGGCTGCAATGCTCGCAGTCGTTCTCTCGACAGCTGGAATGCAAGGAGCGTTTCTTGTCACCACCGGTTCGATTATATTAGGGACAGCTATGGTCATTGCACCCGCTATTCTTCAGCCATTCACAAGGAAAGTCACTGGAAGCGATGATCTCGCGCTTGGACACTTCAGTACTTTCGGTTATTTTACAGCGGGAATGATCGGAAAATGGATCGGTCGTCCGGAGAGATCAACAGAAACCATTCAAGTGCCTAAATCACTCGGCTTTCTACGAGATACATCTGTGGCCATTTCAATCACGATGGCTTTGCTGTTCTTTGCGATTGCACCATTTGCTGGGATTCCCTTTATAGAACAAATGAGTGGGGGCACGAACTTCGCTGTCTTCATTCTCATTCAGGCTATAACCTTTGCTGCTGGTGTGTACATTATTTTAGCCGGGGTGCGGATGGCAATCGGTGAAATCGTGCCTGCTTTCAAAGGGATTGCCGATCGTTTTGTGAAAGGGGCAAAACCGGCACTTGACGCACCAACCGTTTTTCCATTTGCTCCAAATGCAGTCATTATCGGTTTTTTATGCAGCTTTGCAGGAGGCATCGTATCCATTTTTCTTTTACCTTTGTTTGGTTTAACTGTCATTGTTCCTGGTCTTGTCCCTCACTTTTTTTGCGGCGCTACAGCAGGAGTGTATGGCAATGCAACAGGAGGCGTGAGAGGGGCTGTCGCTGGGGCATTTGCGAATGGGTTGCTTCTTTCTTTTTTACCTGCTTGTTTATTACCTGTGTTAGGAACCCTTGGTTTTGAAGGGACAACTTTTGGAGATACAGACTTTGGTATCATCGGAATCTTGATTGGATTGATCAAGCTTTTATTTCAACTGTAAAAAGGAGGAACCTGGGAATGACAGCCATTTTTTCACCTTCACTGATGTGCATGGATTTAACGCATTTCCGCGAACATATTCATATTCTCAACACAAGAGCAGATCGATATCATGTCGACGTCATGGATGGTCATTACGTGAAAAATATCACCTTATCACCCTTTTTCATAGAACAGCTTCGAAAACTGACAGATAGACCAATTGATGTGCATCTTATGGCAGAATACCCCCAAGAATTTTTAATCGATGCCTGCATTGATGCAGGCGCAAGCATGATCTGCTTACACCCAGAGGTCGTGCAAAGAGACGTCTTTAGAATCATTCGGCATATCCATCAAAGAAAATGCGAGGTCGGCTTTGTCTTAAACCCCGCCACACCAATTGCAGTGTTAGATACCTATATACATTTAATAGACCGAGTGACGATCATGACGATTGATCCAGGCTTTGCAGGGCAGCCTTTTATTAAAGAAATGCTTCAGAAAATGAAACAGGTGAAAGATGTAAAAGAGAAGGGAGGCTACACGTTTTCAATTGAAGTAGACGGCTCTTGTAATGAGAGCACGTTCCGGCTGCTTGCTGAGGCTGGAAACGAGATCTATATTATCGGCAACTCAGGTTTATTTGGACTTCACCATCAACTTGATACAGCTTGGGAGACAATGAAGCAATTGTTTTCAAAAGAAACAGACTCAATTGAATCACGTTAGTAAAAGAGGATGAAACCCATCCTCTTTTTTACGCAACTTTACTAAAACCTCACATCTAACCAAAACATACTCAAAAACAAAATAAAAAATCACGAATTCACACTTGAAAGCGCTTTATCAACATGTTATCCTTCAAATACCTTTAGTAAATATTTAGTCAAAAACCAAGAGGAGTTTGCCTATGACCACACTCAAAGATATTGCTCATGATGCAAAAGTGTCCGTTTCTACTGTATCCCGTGTGTTAAATGGCGATCAAACCCTTGCCGTTTCGCACGCAACAAGACAAAACATCCTCGACATTGCAAAGAAGTTAAACTATACCCCAGTGAGAGCAAGAAAAGCCGATCAAGCAGAGGAAAAAAGCCCATCTGAATCCCCAGTCATCGGTATCGTTGTCGCTCAATCCATTGACGAAGAATTAAATGACCCCTTTTTTTCATCGATTCGAAAAGGAATTGAAAAAGAATATGCCAAACAAGGGCTCTCCACCCTCCATACCTTTCGCCTGAGAAGCATGGATAAAGGGGCGATGCTAAAGGATATTGACGGTTTGATCGTCATTGGACGAATTAGCCCTGATACGGTGGAAAAAATGACAAATCGAATGGAACACATTGTTTTTATCAATCATTATGCGGATGAGGATTTATATGATTGTGTACATGTCGATTTTGTCAGAGCGGCAGATCGAGCGATTCGCCATCTGCAATCGCTTGGCTATACACATCTAGGTTATCTTGGCGGAAAGGAGCGAGAGCATTATTTCGAAGGTAATGCTGTGATTGAGGACGAAAGACAAACGACGTTTATGAAAAGAATGCAAGAGGCAGGTAGTCTTCATCTGGATGACATCCATATTGGAGAATACTCCATGCAAGAAGGCTATACGCTCATGCAGAAGGCCATTAAAAAAGGAAACCTGCCACAAGCCTTTTTTATCGGAAGTGATTCAATGGCGATCGGTGCAATGCGCGCGCTCAACGAAGCCGGTCTAAGTGTTCCTTCAGATGTATCTATTGTTGGGTTTAATGACATTGAAGCTGCTTCATTTTCAAGCCCGCCGCTTACAACCGTCAAAGTATATACAGAAGAAATGGGGGAAGTCGGTTTGAAGCTTTTGCTTGAGAGAATAAACGGCAGAAAGCTTCCTCTAAAAGTTGTCATGCCAACAAAACTCATCGAAAGAGGCAGCACATGCCTCATCCATGAAAGGGGGTGAACCGCGTTTTTAGCAAACAAAAAAGAGACAAAAAAGCAGAAAGCAAGCTGCTTCGCATGATGGCCAGATCATGCGAAGAACAAGGCAGCCTACCGGTATGCTCTCTTATCTCTTTGAAAAGAATAGAATTCCAGTATAATGGACTTCTTTTGTTTCCGCAACTGCATGAATTCTACCGATTATCGTCTGAATTTTCAGTGATTAAAAGGAGGAAACCATGAATAAAAAAATCATGCTACTCACTGCGGCCTTTATCTTGACCATTCTTTTGTCTGCTTGTAGCAATAGCGGAACGTCCGAAGCAAACGGAAAGGTCACCCTAACTCTCTTTTCGACGATGAGCAACAGCGGGGAAAGAAAAGCGTTTGAAGAAGTGATTCGTAAGTTTGAAAAAGAGCATCCACATCTTCGAATCGATGCCAACTTCCCAGGCAACAGCTATGAAGATACGATCCGTGTCAAAATGGGGGCAAATGATATGCCGGATCTGTTTGACACACACGGCTGGGCCAAACTGCGCTACAGCGAGTATGTCGCTGATCTAAAAGAAATGGATTGGGTGAAACAGCTTGATCCTTCACTCGATCAAATTTTAAAGGACCAAGATGGAAAAGTATACGCGTATCCGCTGAATCAAGCAAAAGACGGGCTTAGCTTTAATGCCAATCTATTAAAGGACTATGACATTGAGGTTCCTAGAACACTTGATGAATTCAAATCGGCTTTGCTGACAGTTAAGGAAAAGAGCAAAGGAGAGGTTGTGCCGCTCTGGATACCAGGAGGAGACAACTCAAATATCGCCCAAGTTTTTGATGAACTCGCCACACCTTTATTGATCACCAGTCCAAACCATCGATACGGAAAAGACCTTGAAAACGGATCATTTGATTGGTCTCTCTATACACCGCTTGCACAGTTCATGAAGGATCTGAAGGATCAAGATCTTTTAAACAAAGATGTCCTCACAGCAAAACTATCTCAAGCACCTGAACTGATGGCACAAAACAAAATAGCTTTCACCTTTGTCGGAGGGTCTTTAGGACCTGAGGCGACAGAACTCAATCCATCGATCAAAGTAGGCACGATGCCTGTTCCTGCCATTCATGAAGGAGATAAGCAAAGCTGGATTGGAGGAGAACGGTTTACGGTCGCTGCATGGAAGGACTCCAAACATCTAAAAGAAGCAAAACAATTCATCGATTTTCTCGCAAAGCCTGAAAATGCGAAAAAAATCGCAGAAGGCACCTCCTCTGAAGCAGCCTTAAAGCAAGTTAAAGCGAAAAACTATTACTCTATGTTTTACGATCAATACGAAGAGGTGAAGGTTGAACCGTATTTCGATCGAAAATACTTACCAAGCGGCATGTGGGCTGTCATGTCAACAACGAGTCAAGAATTATTAGCAGGCTCCATCACACCAGAACAATTATCGAAGAAGATGGAAGAGGAATATAAGCGTCTGAAAAAACAATAGCAGGCTCATGCTGAAACAGGAGTGAATCCAATGAATGACATCACAAAAGCACAGCAGCCAGCCGCATTCACCTCTTTACCAAAGCAGAAAATGAAAAAAAGCCAAAATTCATCCCTTTGGTGGATGTACTTGCCAGCTGTTCTCATTGTCAGTACCTTTATCATTTATCCTTTTTTGAACGGAATTCAGCTATCTTTTACGAATTGGAATGGGTTCTCACAAACTTATGAATGGATTGGGCTTGATCAATATAGGCGTCTGCTTCAGGACCCAACCACATGGCTTGTTGTTAAAAATACGCTTCTATACGGAATCGGTAGCACAATCTTACAAAATATCATCGGACTTGGATATGCTCTTTTATTAAATCAAAGCTTAAAGATGAGAGCGATCACAAGAACAGTCATCTATTTACCTGTCATGATTAGTCCGATTGCGATGGGCTATATTTGGTATTTCGTGTTTACTTACCAAGGCGGTGCCTTAAACGATGTGGTGACGCTTTTTGGATTTGATCAAATGAATGCGCTTGGCAATCCCCAATTAAACACATGGATCATTGTGCTCGTCAACACCTATCAATTCGTCGGGATTGCGATGATCATTTATTTAGCAGGACTGCAAAGTATTCCTAAGGATTATTATGAAGCGGCACAATTAGACGGTGCATCCAGCCTCCAGCAATTCAGGCGAATCACATTGCCGCTCCTTATACCGTCTATCACCATTAATGTTGTGCTGAATGTCATTGGCGGGCTCAAGCTCTTTGATGTCATTGTGGCGCTCACTGGCGGCGGACCGGGAGATTCCTCACAATCGATGTCGACCTTTATGTATGATCTGTATTTCAAACGTCAGGATGCAGGCTATGCAGCAACTCAAGGGGTCTTCATGGCGGTCATCATCCTTGTCATTAGTGTCGCAGCGTTGATGTATTTCAAACGAAAGGAGACCGAGGTGTGATGGAAAATGCCTTTAAACGGAAGAAGAGATGGTACACCTTCCTCGCCCTTTTGGTGACATTGCTTCATCTCATTCCATTTTATATCTTGGTAACGACATCATTAAAGGGGATAGGAGATTTCAGTTCAAAATGGCTATTTCCAAAAGCGCTTCATCTTGAAAACTTTCGCACGGCATGGACAGAGGCTCAGCTTGGCCAATCCTTTTTGAATACCGTGATCATTACGTTCAGCTCTGCTGTATGCCTCATCTTTCTTGGCTCTCTTGCAGCCTATCCGCTCGCAAGAAGAAGCACAAAGCTAAATAAAACAGTTTATGTTTTATTCATCGCCATTATGGTCATTCCACCACTCACAGCCCTTGTCCCGCTCTATAAATTGGTCGTTCAAATTGGGATGATGAACACCTATCAAATCGCTATTTTAAATAATGTCGCTGCTTTTTTGCCGCTAACGATTTTCTTATACGCAGGCTTTATCCGGTCAACCATTCCAAAGGAGCTTGAAGAAGCAGCCCGTATTGATGGAGCTGGGACACTTAGAGTTTTTTTCACCGTCGTTTTTCCGCTTCTGAAACCCATTACCGCTTCTGTTTTAATCATTGCCTGTGTGTATATTTGGAATGACTATCAATTTGCCATCTTCTTTTTACAAGATAAAGAGATGCATACACTCACAGTCGCCCTATCCCATTTTTTTGGTCAAAATCAACATCAGCTTCAGCTCGTTGGTGCTGCTGCGCTCATTGCAATGCTGCCAATGGTGACGATGTTTTTACTGTTGCAAAAATATTTTATCGCAGGGCTTTCACAAGGCTCTGTCAAAGGGTAGTTCAATATGGATGCGAAAAGGAGAGTCGTCTATGTCTAAAATTACATTTATCGGTGCAGGGAGTACCGTGTTTGCTAAAAATATATTAGGAGATTGTTTGTTCGTCCCTGCACTAAGCGGTTTTGAATTCGCTTTATATGATATCGACCACAACCGGCTGAAAGAATCCGAAACGATGCTCCGCCATTTAAAAGAGAACTACGGTGCACATGTGACCATTACGTCCTATCACAACCGAAAAGAAGCCTTAAAGGATGCGAAATATGTGATCAATGCTATCCAGGTTGGAGGCTACCGGCCAAGCACGGTGATTGATTTTGAGATTCCGAAAAAATATGGGTTAAGACAAACGATTGCGGATACGGTTGGCATCGGCGGGATCTTCCGCTTCCTTCGAACATTTCCTGTGATGCTTGATTTTGCAAAGGAGATGGAAGAGGTTTGCCCAAATGCTTTATTGTTAAATTACACAAATCCAATGGCCACACTGACAGGTGCGATGCTGCGCTATACACCGGTTCAAACGGTGGGTCTTTGTCATAGTGTGCAGGTATGTACAAAGGATCTATTTGAATCACTTGAAATGGATCATGAAGGCATTGAAGAAAAAATTGCTGGCATCAATCACATGGCGTGGTTATTAGAAGTGAAACGGGACGGAAAAGATTTGTACCCTGACATCAAAAGAAGAGCGAAAGAAAAGCAGAAATCACGGCATCATGATATGGTACGTTTTGAGCTGATGGATAAATTCGGCTACTATGTCACAGAATCCTCAGAACATAATGCCGAATATCATCCTTATTTCATTAAATCACGCTATCCAGAACTGATCGGTCAATTTAACATTCCGCTTGATGAATACCCGAGACGCTGCGAGGAACAAATCAACAACTGGAATACCATGAAGCATGACCTTGTGGGCAATACACAGATCACACATACTCGCTCAAAAGAATATGGTTCTCGTATCATTGAAGCGATCGAAACGAACGTTCCCTTTAAATTTGCCGGGAATGTGCTGAATACAGGAGGCCTCATTCACAACCTGCCTGAAAAAGCGTGTGTCGAAGTGCCGTGTGTTGCAGATAGGAGCGGTATCATGCCATGCTATGTCGGAGAGATCCCTGAACAATTGGCTGGACTCAACCGGACCAATATCAGCTCACAGCTCATGACAATCGAAGCAGCAATCAGCGGCAAAAAAGAACACATTTATCAAGCGGCATTACTAGATCCACACACAAGCGCTGAACTATCGATTGATGACATCATCAAATTATGCGATGAACTCATTGAAGCACATGGTGAAATGCTCCCACATTTTTCAGAACCGAATCAATATGCCGCATCAACCAACTTACAGAAATAAACCAGACTCTACCTGATGCAACGCGCATCAGGTTTTTTTATGCTGCAAAAAAGAGGATTGACTGAAAGCGTTTTTAATATTATGATTTTTCTAAAGTTAACCAAAAGTTAATCAAAAATACACCATGAATGAATCACATTCCGGAATTATTTCTCATAAACAAATGGATGGGCGGCAACCTTTCACACGTTAGAGCAAGCTTTTATCACAACGTAAACCAAAACGACAATAATATTTGACAAAGAGTGTATACAGATGGACGCCCGTTAGATGAGACAATGACAACCAAACACATCCTATAAGCATGACACATTTTTTCATAAAAAGGAGAGAGGGAACATGACCAAAACAGATGTACAAATGTTGAAAAATTATATTGGCGGACAATGGATTGAGGCAGAAACTAGTCAAACAGAGGCAGTATATAACCCAGCTACTGGCGAGATCATCGCAGAAGTGCCGCTTTCAACAAAAAAAGATGTCGAACGTGCGGTACAGGCAGCACAAGAAGCATTTACCACTTGGTCGAAAACACCCGTTCCCCGCCGTGCACGCATTTTATTTAAATATCAGCAGTTACTCGTTGAAAAATGGGATGAGCTGGCTGAACTCGTAACGATTGAAAATGGAAAGAGCATAACAGAAGCAAAAGGAGAAGTGCAGCGCGGGATTGAATGTGTCGAATTTGCCGCTGGTGCACCAACCTTAATGATGGGAAAACAATTACCAGATATCGCATCTGGACTCGAATCTGGCATGTACCGCTATCCAATTGGCGTCATTGGAGGGATTACTCCATTTAACTTTCCGATGATGGTCCCTTGCTGGATGTTCCCACTTGCCATTGCCTGCGGAAATACGTTTGTTTTAAAACCTTCAGAGCGCACGCCGATTCTTGCCGCACGTTTAGCCGAGCTATTTGAAGAAGCAGGTCTTCCAAAAGGTGTTCTCAACATTGTCAATGGGGCTCACGATGTCGTCAACGGTCTGCTTGAACACCAAAAGGTCAAAGCCATTTCATTTGTCGGCTCTCAGCCAGTTGCAGAATACGTCTATAAAAAAGGCACAGAGCATGGCAAACGTGTCCAAGCACTTGCAGGAGCAAAAAATCACTCCATTGTCCTCAAAGATGCAGATTTAGACGCGGCAACGAAACAAATCATTGGTGCTGCCTTTGGATCAGCAGGAGAGCGCTGCATGGCCGCGGCCGTTGTCGCTGTGGAAGAAGAAGTGGCAGATGAGCTCATTCAAAAATTAGTTGATGAATCGAACGAGCTCGTCATTGGAAACGGAATAAATGAAGAGGTCTTTCTTGGTCCAGTCATTCGAGAGGAACATAAGGAGCGAACGCTTCAATACATTCAGTCAGGGATTGAAGAAGGCGCAAGTCTCATTCGAGATGGCAGGAAAGATCACGAAACAAACGAAAAAGGGTATTTCGTTGGACCAACGATCTTTGACCATGTTACAAATCAAATGAAAATTTGGCAGGACGAGATTTTCGCCCCAGTCTTATCAATTGTTCGTGTCCCTTCACTAACAGAAGCAATCGACCTGTCCAATCAATCAAAATTTGCGAACGGTGCCTGCCTGTACACAGACAGTGCATCAAGCATTAGAGAATTTCGCGAAAACATCGACGCAGGGATGCTCGGCGTCAATATCGGTGTTCCCGCACCAATGGCATTTTTCCCGTTTTCCGGCTGGAAGGATTCTTTCTACGGGGATTTGCACGCCAATGGAACAGACGGAGTGGAGTTTTACACAAGAAAGAAAATGGTAACCGCTCGTTATATGTGATCAACAGTCATGAATAAGCTAAGAAAGTGCAGTTCCAAAAGGGGAACTGCGTTTTTTTGTTGTCTCCTAGTCAAAAAGTAAGGGTTTACATAGTTGTGTTAGCAGCGATCCCCCAAGAAATCATCCTTTGTATTCATTCTTCATCAGCGTCTATCAACATAATTTGAAATTGGGCGTAAACCCCAAGATTAGGAAGATGAAAACAGGAGGAAAATGACACGATGAGAAAGAGGATGAAGTGCGGTGTAGGTTTTTTGATTCTAGCTTTGGTACTAAGCTGTATACCAGTATATGATGCGAGTGCAGCAAGTACCCCCATTGCAAAACGAGTAGGAAATGCAAATCCGCTCATAGATCATCACCTGGGAGCAGATCCGTTTGCGCTCACCTATAACGGCAGGGTGTACATTTATATGTCGAGTGATGACTATGAATATCACAGTAATGGAACGATTAAGGACAATTCTTTTGCAAATTTGAATAGGGTTTTTGTCATCTCTTCGGCGGATATGGTGAACTGGACAGATCACGGAGCGATTCCAGTAGCTGGCGCAAATGGAGCCAATGGCGGAAAAGGAATTGCCAAATGGGCAGGCGCTTCTTGGGCTCCAGCCGCTGCGGTGAAAAAAATCAATGGGAAGGATAAATTTTTCCTTTATTTTGCTAACAGCGGCGGAGGGATTGGCGTCTTGACAGCGGACAGCCCGATTGGTCCTTGGAAAGATCCTATCGGAAAAGCGCTCGTCACGCCAAATACACCAGGGATGTCCGGTGTTGTATGGCTGTTTGATCCAGCCGTATTTGTAGATGATGACGGGACCGGTTATCTATATGCCGGCGGAGGCGTTCCAGGCGGTTCAAATCCAACGCAGGGACAATGGGCCAACCCTAAAACAGCAAGAGTCCTGAAGCTAGGGCCTGACATGACAAGTGTGGTCGGCAGTGCATCAACCATTGATGCTCCTTTTATGTTCGAAGATTCAGGGATGCATAAGTATAACGGTACCTATTACTATTCCTATTGCATCAATTTTGGCGGCTCCCACCCAGCAGATAAACCACCAGGCGAGATCGGTTATATGACGAGCTCAAGTCCTATGGGTCCCTTTACGTATAAAGGACACTTCTTGAAAAATCCAGGTGCATTTTTCGGTGGCGGCGGTAACAACCATCATGCTGTGTTCAATTTTAAAAACGAGTGGTATGTCGTGTATCACACGCAAACGGTGAGCTCTGCCTTATACGGAGCAGGGAAAGGCTACAGATCTCCCCACATTAATAAGCTTGTGCATAATGCTGACGGCTCCCTTCGAGAGGTCGCAGCCAATTTTGAAGGCGTTAAACAGCTTTCCAATCTAAATCCTTATCAACGGGTAGAAGCTGAAACATTCGCTTGGAATGGACGCATTTTAACAGAGGCCTCCTCAGCACCTGGTGGGCCAGTCAATAACCAGCATGTCACAAACATTCAAAACGGCGATTGGGTGGCTGTCAGTAATGTCGATTTCGGATCGAGAGGTGCCAGAACCTTTAAAGCCAATGTAGCAGCCGCTTCAGGCGGACAAATTGAAGTACGTCTTGGCAGTCCAGACGGCAGAATTGCCGGAACACTCAATGTCCCTTCCACAGGCGGAAACTGGCGAGAAATAGAAACAGCTGTAAACGGGGCAACGGGAGTACACAACGTATTTTTTGTCTTCAAAGGAAATGGTGCCAATCTATTCCAATTTGATTCCTGGCAGTTTACTCAAAGGTAAACAAAATCTGATGCTACGGCATCGATTAATGGTTGATGGGAGAGTGGGGAAATTTGATGTCCATAATCAAAAAACCAATTTGCACTTTATTGGTCTGCTTCACTATGTTGTCTGTCATGTTCATAGGACCCGGCGTAACTGAGGTGTCAGCGGCAAGTGATGCGAATATTAATGTCAACGCGGAAAGACAAGTGATCCGCGGCTTTGGCGGGATGAACCACCCGGCTTGGATTGGTGATTTGACCGGCCCTCAAAGGGAAACCGCCTTTGGCAATGGGCAGAATCAGTTAGGATTCTCCATTTTACGGATTTATGTAGACGAGAACAGAAATAATTGGCACAGAGAAGTCGCCACCGCTAAAAGAGCGATAGAGCACGGTGCTTTCGTGATTGCTTCGCCTTGGAATCCTCCAAGCCATATGGTAGAGACTTTCAATCGTAATGGTGCGTCTGCAAAGCGGTTGAGATACAATCAATACGCCGCATATGCTCAGCATTTGAATGATTTCGTGACATACATGAAAAATAATGGCGTCAACCTCTATGCCATTTCTGTACAAAACGAGCCTGATTATGCACATGAATGGACATGGTGGACACCTCAGGAAATCCTGCGATTCATGAGAGAAAATGCTGGCTCCATTAATGCACGTGTGATTGCACCAGAATCCTTTCAATACCTTAAGAATATCTCAGATCCTATCTTAAACGATCCACAGGCGCTTAGAAATATGGACATTCTCGGTGCCCATCTGTACGGAACCCAAATCAGCCAGCTTCCGTATCCTCTTTTCAAACAAAAAGGAGGGGGAAAAGAGCTGTGGATGACAGAGGTCTACTACCCGAATAGTGATAACAATTCAGCGGACCGCTGGCCTGAGGCATTAGGGGTATCAGAGCATATTCACCATTCAATGGTGGAAGGGGACTTTCAGGCGTATGTATGGTGGTACATCCGGAGATCATACGGTCCTATGAAAGAAGATGGAATGATTAGCAAGCGCGGATACAACATGGCGCATTTCTCCAAGTTTGTGCGTCCAGGGTACGTCAGAATTGATGCAACGAAAAGCCCTGAACCAAATGTTTTCGTCTCAGCCTATAAAGGAAACAATCAGGTCGTCATTGTCGCGATTAACAAAAACAATACAGGAGTCAATCAACACTTTGTTATGCAAAACGGAACTGCTTCGCAAGCTTCAAGATGGATCACGAGTAGCAACAGTAACCTTCAGCCTGGAACTGACTTAAACATATCAGGAAATCAATTTTGGGCACACCTCCCTGCTCAAAGTGTGACAACATTTGTGATCAAACGCTAAAAAACACAAAAGCCAATTTTCTCATTAAAAAAGAAAATTGGCTTTTTTCTGTGTAAATAGAAAGTTGATTTTTCACGACGTCTACACTTTGGGTATAATAATAGCAATGACTTCAGGAGAGTGATCATAATGCCAAAGCTTCAAAGCAAAGTATTGATTATAGATGACGAAAAAGAAATCTTGGAATTAATCCATACAGTATTAACAAGGGAAGGCATTGATCGGGTGATAACAGCTTCAACTGCCCGTGATGGGCTTATGCAATTTCATCAAGAACAACCCGATCTCGTCATACTGGATATTATGCTGCCAGACGGTGAAGGCTACGATATTTGCAAACAAATCAGAGACGTCTCACATGTTCCGATTATCTTCTTATCAGCAAAGGGAGAGGAATCAGACAAAATTGTAGGACTTGCCATTGGCGGCGATGATTACATTACAAAACCGTTCAGTCCAAAAGAAGTCGCCTACCGGGTAAAAGCTCAGCTAAGACGGTCATCATACTTGCAGCCTTCTCAAGCTGATCCCGTCATCAAAAAAGGGCCATTTGAGTTAAACGAGCAGCAAGCCGAACTGACAAAAAACGGAGCGGCGATTGAGCTCACTCCGAAAGAACTTATGTTGATGACCTATTTCTTGCAGCATCCGAATCGCGTGATCAGTAAAGAAACGCTTTATCAAACGGTTTGGGGAGAGGATTTCTTCGGTTCTGATAATACAGTGATGGTTCATATACGAAGACTTCGGGAGAAAATAGAAGATTCCCCATCTACACCAGAATTTCTCGTGACGGTTAAAGGGCTTGGCTATAAATTTGTTGTAAAGGATGCGTAAAGATGAAATGGCGATTAACAGGCAGATATATGGTCTCTGTCATTATCGTGACCATTATCACGGTCTTTATTAACTTATTTGGATTCATGATTTGGCTTGTACTACAAGCAAGCAGCCAGCAAAACGAAGAAAATACGCCGGAAACCTTCACAAGAACATTTGAACAATACATCACCTTATCCGATCAAGATATCACCGTGAGCAAAGAAGGACAGCAAGCCTTAAAACAACAAAATGCATGGATTCAAATATTAGATGAAAATGGACAAGACGTTTATCATGCACAAGCACCTAAAGGCATAAAGAGTAAATATACACCTATAGAAATCGTAAATTTACATAAATATAAGGATAAGCAATTGCTATCGACTATTTATGCCGGGGGAAAAAAAGGAAAGGGCAAGGAATACAGCTACTTTATCGGATTTAAGGACCCTTCCATCGGAAAATATTTATTTTCGTTCGATACGAAAGACTTAATATCAAGATTTAATATCGGGACGATGATTTTATTATCAATAGATGCCATCATTGCCTTACTCATTGGGTACTTATTCAGCCGGCAGCTCACAAAACCGCTCGGCCGTGCTATTCATGGCATCCAGCGGCTCGCAAATGGAGATTATACGACGAAGCTGCCAACTAAGGGGATATATAAAGATGTTTTCTATAATGTTAATCACTTATCAGAGCAGCTCGCTTCAAGCCAAAAAGAAAAAGACAAATTAGAGCAAATGCGGGAAGAGTGGATCAGTCATATTTCTCATGATATTAAAACACCATTATCCTCTATTCAAGGCTATGCAGAAATCATGAAAGATCCAAATTATCCTCTTTCAGATCAAGACATCAAACATTATGCCAGCATCATAGAGAATAAATCACTGTACATTAAAGATGTCATGGAGGATCTCAATTTAACAACAAGGCTGAAAAATAACGATGTGATGCTGCATAAAGAGCTGGTGAACATTGTGCCGTTGCTGCGAGAAACGTTAATTGATATCCTCAACGATTCGAGATATGCAGATCAAAGCATTGAGCTGCAAACGAATGTAGACAAGCTTATGCTGAATATTGATACGATCCTCATACGAAGAGCGGTCACCAATCTCATTTTAAATGCCCTTGTTCACAATGATGCTGATGTGAACATCATTGTACAGCTTGAACAAAAAGAACATACCCACATCAAAATTCAAGACAACGGCAAAGGAATTGAAGAGGCAGAGCTAGAAAAAGTGTTTGACCGCTACTATAGAGGGACGAATACAGGAGGGACCCATGCAGGCTCTGGTCTTGGAATGGCGATTGCAAAAGATATCATCCAAAAACACGGCGGAGATATTACGATACAAAGTATGTTAGGGGAAGGAACAACGATTGATATCCAATTACCCGCTTGAACGGACATACAAAAAACGGTTCTGCTCAATCACAGAACCGTTTTTTTCATCTATTATTCTGAAAACACTTTAATGCCTTTCACAATGTTCCAAATGAAGAAGTAGATCGCGACAAGGAATGTCACAGCATACGTTGCAATTAAGAACGGACCAGCATGACTGATATCGTTCATGCCAAGTAAACCTGAACCGGCAATACCAATTCCGAAAATCAAATAAGGAATAATATGTGTCCATAGTGATTTTTTCGCATGCTCTTTCACTTCGTCCTTTCCTAAGAAATAGACGATAATCGGAAACAGAAACGGTGCAAAAAAGATACTGAAGTAACATAATGAAGACAAAATTTTATTTTCTCTCAAACCTTTTCACCTCTATGATTGATTTAGAAGAGGGGACCATTTGACTCATCCCTCAATTCCTATAAACCCATTGTACAACCTCAACCTTAACTTGTATTAATCCGAACCTTACAGCAACATTAAAAATGTTATACCGTAAAATGATTCTAGTTATTTCATTAATCAAGCTGTATGACAGATACCAAAAGCCTTTGTTTGTTTGTGAAAATGGACTTGGCGCAAGAGATACATTGACACAAGACAGAAAAATACACGATGATTATCGAATTGATTATTTGAAAAAACATATTGAACAGATGAAAGAAGCAGTCAAAGAAGGTGTCGACTTAATGGGGTATACGCCTTGGGGATGCATCGACTTAATTAGCTGCGGAACTTCTCAAATGAGTAAACGCTATGGTTTGATCTATGTGGATCAAGACGATAGAGGGAATGGTACATTGAATCGTTACAAAAAGGATTCCTTCTACTGGTACAAAAATGTGATTGCAACAAATGGAGAAGATTTATCATAATCCAGATTGAATGATGAAAAGCATCATTGCGCCCGACTTTATTTGCCGGGTGCGATGGTGTTTTATTTGTTCACCGAAAAGAAACCCAAATCATGTCATAGCAAGCACAAGGAATATCTTCTCTCTACTAATCTGAAAGCAAAAGCTGGCTAATAAATGTTTCACCTTGACCTTGAAGTATAGTTCAACCTTTATAATGTACATATAGTAAGACTAAATAATGACAAAGGAGTAACGATGGAGTTGATGACTAGAGGAGAACTTGCCAAAAAAACAGGAGTAAGTCCTGCCGCAATTCGTTACTATGAAGAGCACAACATATTGCCTGCTCCAAGACGACGTTCAAACGGTTACAGATTCTATACAGAAGACTATGTTGTGAAGATTCAATTGATCAAAGATGCGAAAACACTGGGTTATTCATTAAAGGAAATAGCTGAAATTATGGAAATGCTAAGTCAAGACATAGACCTTGATACCCTAAGAAAAATTGTCCATCTTAAACATGAAGAAATTGAAAGGAAAATTAAAAGCCTTCGTCTCATTCAAGACCTTTTATCTAACTTATTAAAGACCCGTGAAAAAAAAGTACAAGTCTACCTGGAATCATTTCGTGTACCAAATGAGGATGATCAATCATCATATTGAGTGAAAGGAGAGAAAAAAATGAGTGTAGAAATGTATCATGGTGAACGTTCTGAAGAAAGTGTTCAATTTGAAACATTATTCGCTTCGCAAAGTAATAAAGAGAGTTTTTCTAGTATCGAACAAACAAAAAAATTTCTTGAGCAAAAAGGAATTGAAAATACGCAGCCTTATGCCATTGGGGATGATGTGAAGTTAATGAGTGAGGTACAAGAGCAGACATTCGAAGGCATGCAAGTTTTCACATTGAACGAACAAGCATCACAAAACCAAAAAGTCATTCTCTATCTACATGGTGGCGCATGGACAAATCAGCCGTTGAATGTCCATTGGTGGTTCATGGATAAAATGGCGCAATCACTCGATGCGAAAGTGGTCGCTCCTATTTACCCAAAAGTGCCTCATTATAGCTACCAGGATACGTATCCGAAAATACTTAACCTATATAAAGACCTTCTGAAAACTGCCGGAAGTGCCAATCAATTGACGATCATGGGAGATTCAGCTGGTGGAAATATCTCACTTGGTCTGGCTCACCTTTTAAAGAAGGAGGATCTGCCGCAGCCGAAGGATATTATTTTATTATCTGCATGTGTTGACATGAGCTTAAGCAATCCTCTCATGTTTGAATATGCAAAAAAGGACCCGATTCTAGGTTATGAAGGAATGGAAGCCATTGCAAAGATTTGGACAGCTGATCAACATGTAACTGACCCATTGATCAGTCCCATTTACGGTGACTTCAAAGGACTTGCGAAGATTACTCATTTCATTGGAACACATGATATGTTATATCCAGATGCCATAAAGCTCGATGAAAAACTAACAGAACAAGGAATTGACATAAAAACCTTTGTTTATCCCGAAATGCTTCATGTATTTGTTGTCATGCCAATCCCTGAAGCAGATGCTCAGGAGAAAATCATTCAGGTGATCAATCGTTAAGAAATGTAGAATGATTTGATTGAAATAGTCGAAAGTTTAGTGAATGGGCTGCTTTTATGAAAGCAGCCTTTTTCAATTCAACATGAAATACATCCACAATGTCCATTCACTACAGATTAAACTTTCCTTAAATTCCAATTTATGTTTACAAGGAGCATCTTTCCCATTAATATAATGATTGTTCGCTTTATCATTGGGATGAAACAAATGGCTGGTTAGTAAAGGAGAGTGGATAATGATGATTTCTTTTCTTCAACCTATGGCTCTGATCTTATTTACATTGCCTTTGTTATTTTTAATATGGGGGATTGTAGGCTATATCATCTTTAAGCGGGTCTACATCGTTCTAATGATCACATTTGCAGCTTCAACCATTTTTATCTTTGCCTATACGGGGTTTGATATGTCGAATATGTATTGGGTCATCGCTATGACCTTTCTATGCATGTGTACCTCTCTCATCACAAAAATCATCCACTATATGATTCGTCGCTATAAAAAAGGATAAGAAGAAGATGATATGTGCAAACATAAGCTGTATTTGTTCCCATTCATTTCATCTCACGCAACAGTTCATCACCTAATGTTTGGTATAATAAATACGAGCAGTGAAGTAGAAGGAGAACACGATGAAAACTTTTGACCTATGACAAGAAGATTTAGAATTAATAGACGAAGCAAAAAAGAAGATTATCAGTCTTTATGAAGATGATAAACACCATGTATGGGCAGCAATCCGCATGAAAACAGGAGAAATAATGTCGGCTGTCCATATAGAAGCCTATATCGGACGGGTAACTGTTTGTGCAGAAGCCATTGCAATTGGCAGCGCTTTATCGAATGGATATAAGGATTTTGATACAAAATTGTTGCAGTGAGACACCCTTATTCAGATGAAGAAGATAGAAGAATTAGGGTAGTAAGCCCTTGCGGCATCTGCCGAGAGCTCATTTCAGACTTCGGACCAGCATGTTTTGTCATCATTGAGATGGATGGGGAGCTGGTCAAGGTGAAAATCGAAGAACTCATCCCGCTCAAATATACTCGAAGCTGATATACCACATAAAGATAAAGTAGGAGGGATGCAGCAAACGTTAAGTGTGATTCTTGCTGCATTCAAGATGACTGAAAAATCGCTCAACAAAAGCAGCCCCATATATTTTCTCCATATGTTTCGTGTTAAAAATATATTGTTCCATATGCTCAAGCTTGCGTAGACTGCGCACCAGTATTTTCCGTTCATCGTCAGAAAGTGCAGGGTCATCGTCTATCATCTTCAAGGCCTTTTTCACACGTGCAGATACCTTTTCAATATAGAGATGGTTTTTGGATGCTGGCGGAATACATGCCGACAGGTCACAGCCTGTAAAACGAACACCGTCAAGGGTACAGTTTTCAAAATCGGCGATCAGCTTTTGTTTGCCATTTCCCTCAAACGTTATATCTATTAGCTTACCACCAAAGGTACAATTGACGATATTTGCTGCCTGTAATACGCGGTCATTGAATCTACATTTAGAGAAAGTGCAATCGATAAACGTAGCATTCTCCAATGTCATTCCTCTCATATCGCAAGAAGAAAATACGCAATTGGTGAAGACAGCTTCGTTTTTGCCAATGCCCACAGAACGCAAGTCTGAACGACTAAAAGTACAATGATCAATCGTACTACCAGCAAAAAATCTTGCATTCGTGAGATCACACGTATCAAATACAAGATGATCCAGGTGACAGCTCCAAAAAATAGGAGAACGAACATTTGAGTTGATGATCGTCGTTTTGCTGATTGTTTCGTTTTCATACCTGGCAATATCAGAAAATGATTCGTTGTCTATTGATATACCAGACTCAAGTCTTCTCATCGCTATCACCCTATCATTTCTTCAGAACTTTTCACCATTATGATGTCCATTCAGCAAGTTCATTTCATTTCTCTTAGCACTTGTCTTTGACTCAAGATTATATCACAAAACGATACTCACCCAGCAAAGAACAGATATCCATTTTCATGATGAAGGGGGCATAAAAGAATGAAAAGGTATGACACATTCCCAGAACCAATCGGTAGCTATATAGCCGGCCGAATCCAGATGGATTTTGAGTATACGGCATCAGATCACTCCAAAAGAGAACTGACCGCATTTATGTACTATCCATCTGATAGCAGTAAAGGAAAGACTCCATCCACATACATGTTTCCTGAAGTCTACGAAATGATTCATGACCAGCCGCTTGTCACTGAGTATTTGAAGGAAATAAACTTCTTCTCTATCGATATCAAAACGCATTGTTACGACGACCTGGCTCTTTCTCAGAAGGAAGAGCGCTATCCAGTGGTATTCTATGTTTGCGGCGGGGGTGGTTCACCAGAATGGGGGACAGCCATCTGTACAGACATGGCAAGCCAAGGGTATGTTGTCGTCA
The DNA here is from genome assembly GCF_038613425.1 of Bacillus sp. FSL M8-0266. Lineage (NCBI taxonomy): Bacteria > Bacillati > Bacillota > Bacilli > Caryophanales > Bacillaceae > Bacillus > Bacillus sp. FSL M8-0266. Next base: position 1,868,705 of record NZ_CP152015.1, on the reverse strand, counting down.
GTATCGGTCATCAGGATAGCACCATGTATAAACGGAAAGATGGGAAACTGTTGAATGTATCAAAGGGTTTTTCGGATGTCATTATGGCGTTTTCTGAAGATCCAGAGATGATGGCGCTGGCTAGTAAGATGAAAATGCGCCCTGACGATGAAACGGCTATTGAGATGTGCCATAACATCCTTACCTTGCCAATCATTAACGAGTTAACAAGATATAGTGAACAACAGGCAGAAGATGTAAGGTACGTAGCTGATTATCTTCACAAACTAGACTCTGGAGAATGGAAGTCCATCTTTCATGACAGACTGCTACTCGACACGGGCATGGGTATCGCCGGGCATTCTTATGGCGGGCCTACAGCGGCTATTGTTTGCCGGGATGACGACCGGTTTGTCTGCGGGGTTGGCTTAGATAGTGGTGCATTCGGACTTCTCGACAGCGACCTCAATAAACCCTTTTTGCTGCTGTTTTCTGAACCGAATTATTATATGAATGCGATCATTGGCGCTAACAACAGCATGGAAACCTATTATTTCTCCGTTGATCGTGCTGCACATTTAGATTACTGTGACATCGTGTTTACCGGCGTAGATGAGGAACTTAGAGGCACAAGGGATGCATTAGAGATGCGTAATCTTGTGACGGACTATACGAAGACCTTTTTTGATCATAACATCCTGCAAAAGGCTGTACTTGTGGAAAGCCTGTCATATGATGGTGTAGACTTAATCAAGAAAACCAGCAACAAGTGAGATAGGAGAAGCTGCTGATAGCAGCCTTTTAAAGAGTCAGTTTAAAGGTGAATATCTTATTTAATTCATAAGCAAAAAGAGCAGCAAACAACCGCTCTTTTTTCGTGTATCAATCTTTATGCGTTTTTAATGGACCTTTTGTGATATGAGTCAGCTCAGAGTTTATGTCAAAGATTTTCGCATTGATGTCTGTTATGCCAAAGCTAGTGATTCTTTTAGAATGCACATCGAGATATGTTTCAGCTGCTTCTTTTGTTTCGAATAAATAAATCCCGCCAGCCTCATTTTTCTCAGGGTTCTCCGTCCATATCTTCCATATGAACCCGTCCTCTTCATCAATAGTTCTCGCTAAATCAGAAAACTCTTTTGCCAATTCATCTCCGAAAGGGCCATTCATCTTAAAATCCACTTGTAATACGTAAGCCATCTCCATTCTCCTTATGTTGAAGTTGTGAAATACTGTTCTCCTAGAACTTCTTTCATTTGAAACGATTCTTGTGAAAATTCTTTCTCCATAAAAGACCTCGCATCCGATTGGTCAATATCGTACATCACTTCAATCTCTTTAGAGAATAGAAGTTTTTCTTTTTCGAGTAAGGCAGAAACAGCTGGGAGCTTCTTCGGTTGAAGCTCTACAGAGTTTAAAGCTTGCTTTAATCCATCAACATAGACGTCTAATGGTCGACCACCCGTGATTTTAACTCCTTTATTTTCTTCATTGACGAAGATGATGGTAGGAAACCCTCTTGCACCGAGTTCTCGAACAAGAGCAAAATCTTGATTTAATAAGTCTTGTCCGCTAGGGAGTTCCGCTTCATGTAAAATAACATCTCCGTTCAGTCTAAGGTTGTTGACGATATCAATCAAAACCGTGATATCAGATATATTTTGATTAAATGCAAATAGTGCTTCTCTTGCACGACGTAAAAACGTATAGGCTTGTTCATCACCGTGATGTTTTTGAATCACTTTGAACACGCGAGAGGACGGGTAGGAGGATTGAACAGGATTGTCAATCATTAAGGACCCATCAATTGGCATGCGAGAATGTTCTCCGACCTCTCTCCAGTGACCCGCAACATCAGCAGGTTTATAAATTCCGTTTGCGGGGTCTATTGGACCGTCATGCCATTTCTCTAGCAGTCCACCCAGCACAGTCTGGAAATGAAAATAATGTCCGTATTGCTCTTTAAATCGACGCAGGACAGGTTCAATTGCCCAGCAATGAGAACAAATCGGATCTGTTACATAGTAGAGCTTAATGGATTTTTTAGGTTGGTGAAAGTCAATGACCTGGATATCTTCTTCACCTACACCGCATACACCAGTTTCTAAATCACAAAACATGCCATTGTTTTTCAAGTTATTTCCTCTTTTCTATTTAAGTATCCATGATCATTAATGTCTAATGGTTTTTAAAGCAGTAGACCAAGATACGACCTCAAACAACATCGTATCAACCGTTTGCTCATGAAATGCGGCTGGCTTAAAGGTTGTCATATGTTCAAAGTCAGTAAAAAGACTTAGCCCAGGTTGAGTACGAACTGTTGCAACAGCCGGAACAGATAAAATTAAACGTAAGTTATTTGCTGCTGTCACACCTAGAGAAGAACCATAACTGACAATTCCACCTGCCTTGTTGTTCCATTCAGTATATAAGTAATCAATTGCATCTTTCAGTCCAGCTGTGACCGCTTTGTTGTATTCAGGCGTGACAAAGATAAAACCATCAAGCTCACTCACTTTTTTTGACCATGCATGAGCTTCAGCCGTGATTAACCGGGCGACGTTTTATTATCATTTTGAGGATAAATACGATTTATTAGATAAAACACTCTCAGAAGTATTGTCGATTAATTTAGAAAGTATCAATTTTAATAATAGTAAACTAGATGAAGATACAATGATGAATATATTTAAAGCGCTAGCCAGTTTTCAACAATCTCTGCATAATCGCTGCCAAGTAGAATATGAAACTGAACTTGCTCCAATTGTTCGAGAACAGCTTGAAATTATTTTTTATCAATTGTTAGTGAATCAATATACAAATGTCGAAAAACAAGTGTTAAAGGTCACGGCTGTTTTTTTAAGCTGGGGAATTCACGGAGCTTCTGTTGAGTGGAGAAAGAATAGTTCGCACATATCTTCAGAAGAATTTATCAAATCAGCATTACCGTATATCATGTCAGGAATTGATTTTAAGCATAACAGGTAGACAATTTGACAATGTTTAATCGCTCCACTAATATAAATGCTATAGCATATAAAATTGTTAGAGGGTGTTTACATGAAGTTACATGATTTAATAGGTTATCTCGTTCATCGCACTGATGTGAAAATGACGAATTATTTTACGAATAGGTTAAAGCCGTACGGAGTTACACCAGAACAGTGGAGCATTATTAGTATTCTTAGCCGTGAAAAAGGCTCGACTCAAAAGGAATTGGCAGAAGGCATTGATAAAAATCAAACCACTGTCGTAAGAATGATCCAGTCAATGGAACGAAAAGGGCTTGTCAAAAAAATCTATAATGAACAAGACCGGCGCTCGCATCACCTGTTTTTAACAGAAAAAGGGGACGAGATCAAAAAGGCGATTCTTCCTGTCGTCATGGATGCACATCGAACTGTGACACATCAATTAAGCGATGAAGAGATCCAACAATTAAAATTACTTTTAAACAAATTATTCCATTCAGACTATCCATCTTGATAAATCTGTAAAGTAGGAACAACCTCTATTTTTGTACGATATATGCTATGACATATAAATTTCACCTTTTGGTCAAATAACTTAGAAAGATGTGATCACTATTTTCATTCTTATTCTACAAATTGTATTGGCCGTTTTCTTTTTCCTAACAGGAACGAAAATCATATCTGGAAAAATGGCAGAAGAGTTCAAACGATTTGGTTTACCCGCATTTTTCAATGTTTTAACGGGGGCTCTTGAGCTAATAGGCGCTGCTGGAATGCTAGCCGGCATATGGATGCCAACATTAGCATTATTATCAGGCTTATTGTTAGGAGGCACGATGCTGGCAGCTGCATTTACACTGATCGTATTGGCCAAAGATCCCTTTAAAAAAGCAATCCCTGCACTTGTTTTATTCGCTATCAGTATTGGGGTCAGCTTATACCACATTCTTTAAATTCATATCAAGAAGTCACAATAACCTAAACAAATCTCCATTGTTCCAATGATAGATTTTGTTTAGGTTTTTTTAGCGATTGAATCGTTTTCGAAGAACTAGGCATGAAACTGCGAAAGCGCCTGCTGATACAGCAGCAAACATCAGCCCAGATTGTTCTAGTTTGAATTTGAATAACAAAGGGACAGAAAGAATGAGAGCGGCACCACTAAAGCCCAATCCTAATATCAACATTGCCAATAATTTATTCATAGAAACACCTCTTATACTTAGAGTTAGAACAATGGAAGCCTACTGATCCAAGAATCATTGCTATGATTCGACATCCTTTAACATTCCTAGATGGAGTGTAACATATGATAGCAGGTGATTGGTTTCTTTTCATTAAAACACAATCATGAAACAAACGATTTTAAACGAACAATGTTCGTTATAATATAAATGAGAGGTAGTTTTAAACGATTTCCATAAAGGAAGAGGAGATGCATACGATGAAGGCATTATCTAAGGACCAAAAGCAAATCGCTATTATTGGAGGGGGACCTGGGGGGCTAACACTCGCCTTAATTCTGCAAAATTACGGTATACAAACAACCATCTATGAACGGGAGATGTATGACATGAGTCTTGAAAGAGGGGGGTCACTGGATATTCACGAAGAAACAGGCCAAAAAGCATTAAAAGAAGCAGGAGTTTATGAGAAATTTCAAAAGAACGCCCGTTATGAAGGAGAAGATTTCCGATTACTTGATAAATCAGGAAGAATTTATTTAGATGAAGAAACGGAATCAGATCAAAAAGGCACTCGTCCAGAAATTGATCGTGGTGTGTTGTGCGAACTGCTGTTAGATCAAATTGATGCTGCAAACATCAAATATGGATATAAACTAGGAAGATGCGTTTCATTAGAAAACGGCATGACGGAGCTTCATTTTGAAAACGGGGTTGTCGAGACAGTTGACCTTTTGATTGGGGCTGATGGTGCATTTTCTCGTGTGCGTCCTCTGTTAACAGATATTGAGATTGAATACTCTGGGCTCACGATGCTGGAATTGAATGTCCTAAGCGTAGAGGGGAACCACCCTGATTTAGCTGAATTTAATAAACGTGGTAAGATGTTTGCTTTAGCAGACCATAAAGGACTGATTGGTCAATTAAACGGAGATGGACGAATCAAAGTGTATGCAAGCCTTATGGTAGACCGCAACTGGATCGAGACTTGTGGTATACCGTTTCATCAAGCGAAAGAAGCAAAAGAACAATTATTAGAGTTATTTAGTGATTGGGATGATCAGCTGAAAAATTATATTCGTTATGCAGAAGATGCCATCATCCCAAGACGGATTTATACGCTTCCTGTCGGTTTTAAATGGAATCGTCATAAAGGAGTAACGCTTATCGGTGATGCAGCTCATGTCATGTCACCATTCGCAGGCGAGGGTGTAAACATGGCGATGTTTGATGCAATGGAGCTTGCACTTGCTATTGTCCGACATCCTCATGATATTGAAAAGGCTATTGAGGAATACGAAGACATGATGTACGAATATTCATCGGAAAAGGCTCATGATTCGGAGAATAGTTTAAAACTGTGTTTTTCAAAAGACGCTGCGGTCAAGCTTGCAGATATAATGAATTCTTTTCAAGAAAACGGTGATTGATGCTCAATTTACTATTTTACTTTGACATGTTATAAAGAGAGTATGAACAATTCAAATCGTCGTATTATAAGTCGCCGGTCTCGGCCGGCTAAAGAGCCCTTAAGCCGTGAGCTCATTGTGAAAACGGCCTATGAGCTTCTTAAGGAGCAAGGAATAGAGGGCATGAGTATGCGTAAGGTGGCTAAAGCATTGGATACGGGACCTGCATCCTTGTATGTCTACGTGAACAATTTTCAAGAACTCAGTGCTTACGTATTGGATTATGGTCTCGGCCAAATGGTTTATCCAGATTCAGCAGATAGCACATGGAAAGAACAGTTATTTGACATATTGCAGACTTATTTCCTACTGCTATTCGAAAAACCTGGTCTCGCTGAAATTTCTCTTTCCACTATTCCACAAGGAACGAACTTTCTTCAGTTGACCGAACATATTCTCGCTGCATTGCATGAAGGCGGGATCAAATCTACATCCGCTGCATGGGGAGTAGACCTATTACTGTTATACGTATCTTCGGTAGCTTACGAAAAGGTCTCTTGGAAGAAACATGACTCTTCGCAGATTTCAGACACAAAAAAAACATTTCATAATGCAGACAAAACGCGTTTTCCTTTCATTCATAGTGTAAAAGAAGAAATGTTTTCAGGTGATCCCGTATCAATGGAACGGTTCCGATGGGGAATTGACGTCATTTTGTATGGAATCCAGAAAGAAATCAATTAGAAAGGAGCACAAGCAAAAAGCAGTCAATGGCTGCTTTTTTTATATGGTTATTTTCACATTTATGATCTTGTGAGCATCATGATATATAAATAAATCTATATATTGTATTTATATATAAAAAATTATATAATCTAGTGGAATAAAAAAATGAGGTGCTTAGGCATGGAACATATTAAAAAGTTATTAGAGAGTTATATTCCTTTAGCAAAATCTACTGCAAAAATGTTTGGACCAAATTGTGAAGTGGTGATTCATGATTTAACGAACCCTCAAGCATCTGTCATGTTTACAGTAAATAACCATGTGACAGGAAGAGAAATCGGTCAATCATTTGATCATCTAGTAAAGACTGTATTACAATCAGAAGATTTTAAAGAAGATTATCTGGCTGGTTATACATTTGTAACTGAAGATAAGCGTACGATTCGTTCTTCGACTTCATTAATACGTGATTCAAAGCAAAAAGTGATCGGTGCTTTCTGTATCAATTTTGATGTTGAAGCCCTAAATCAAATGCAACATTTTATGGATACTTTTCTTTCTACACAAGTGGAAGCTCAAGAGAAAGAAACAACATCAAATGATGATCTTGAAAATGTGGAAGAAATAGTAGATCAATTGATTCAACAGATCATTCAAAACAGTGTTCATCCAGTCATGAAACGTCATGAAAAAATTGAACTAATTAAATTCATGGATGAAAAGGGCATTTTTTTAATGAAAGGATCTGTTGAGAAGGTCGCATCTATGTTAGGCATTTCCAAAGTAACCGTCTATAGCTATTTGGATGAAATCAAAAATAAATCGAGATAAGGAGTGTCAAAATGGAAAGCATACTCGAGGTAGGAAATTTAAAATCAAACGGACACTATGCATTCGCAACCATTCATCAAAACACGGTCTATGTTTCAGGACAATTTGCCATCAATCCCGAAACGAGAGAAAAAGAGTTCGGTCCCATTGAAGAAGAGACATTACAAGCGCTTAAGAATGTAGAGATGATTGTAGAGGCTGCTGGAAGTAAAAAAGAAAAGATTTTGCGCATGACATTATACATTTCGGATATTCATTTATGGGACAAAGTCGATGCTGTTTATACTGAATTTTTCGGTGAACATAAACCAGCACGTACTATTGTACCAACGAATGAATTACATTTTGGTTTCAAAATTGAAATTGATGCCATTGCATATATTTAAGACCTTTTTTTGTCTACTCTATATAAAAAATTATATTTCGTATAAAAAAATATTTGAAGGGGTTGATGATTGATGAATCAATTGATTTGTAACCATTGCGGGAAAAAATATGAGATGACACCAACTCTATGGAAATGTGATTGTGGTGGAGTATTAAATCTAGTGAAAGATACCCCGAAAATAGACGTCGCAGCTTGGGATCACTATCCAAATTCATTATGGCGTTATGTTGAAACCATGCCATTTTCAAAAGCTTCTAAGACTTGGGAAACTGTCACAATGGGGGAGGGTCAATCCCCTTTAATCGTTCTAGATCCTAATGAGCCAAACACTTATGTAAAAGTTGATTATATGATGCCGACATTATCCTTTAAAGACCGAGGAGCCGTAGTTCTAATGACAAAGGCTAAAGAACTCGGGGTATCAAAAGTGATTGCTGATAGTAGTGGGAATGCAGGAACAGCGATTGCAGCTTATGCAGCACGCTGCGAGATTGCCTGTGACATCTATCTAAGCGATGACACTTCACCTAAAAAGGTCGCTCAAATAAAAGCACATGGAGCAACGATTAAAGAAATTCACGGGACGCGAGAGGACATTGCAGCTGCGGCACAAAAGGCAGTAGACAATGAAAGCGTTTTTTATGCAAGTCATGTTTATAACCCTTATTTTTTTGAAGGAACAAAAACATACGCCTATGAAATCTATGAGCAACTAAAAGGAGCACCTGATGCTTTAATCATTCCGGTTGGAAACGGTACTCTCCTCCTCGGTGCATATTATGGCTTTAAAGAGTTATTTGAAAATGGTCTCATTCATAACATACCGAAAATCGTGGCCATACAAGCGAAAAACTGTGCACCCCTTGTGAAAGCTTATCAAAATGAAGAAAAATCAGCATCACCTGTGACGAATAAAGGGACCTTAGCAGAAGGGATCGCCATTGCTGCTCCAGCACGCTCCAAACAAATTTTAGAAGCTGTACTAGATACGAATGGTACGTTTATTGATATTGAAGAAGATGAAATTCTGAATGCACGTTCTAAACTAAGTGAGAAAGGATTTTATGTTGAAGTGACATCTGCAGTCAATTTAGCTGGCTACATGAAATATCAAAAGGAACCAGAAGAAACCATTGTCATACCTCTTTGTGGTGCAGGGATTAAATCAAAATAACCCTCCATTGCTGGATCTTTCGGATTCTGATAGTTACTTAATGCCAGATGTTTGTAAGACCGTTGCTGTTAGGTTACGTCAACTGATCCGATGACAGCTCATTAAATGCACTTTGATTCAAAAACCTTTATGACCGATTTGATTTATTGAAGAGGTAGTAGAGGTTTTTGATATTTATTCATTTCTTTTTATTAGTTTACATAATATATATTCTAGGAAGTTAAAGCATGAATGAATTTTCGTTGTCTCAACACTAAGTATACTTATCTTATTGAGACAAAAAAGAAAAAATCAAAATCCAACATTCAATCTTCAGATTTTGATTCATGATTTTGATTCATGTAAATGCTTTATGATTTTTCGTTTGCCCAATATCAAAATTCGTGAAAAAATGCTCATCGACCTCGATATTGTATTCATCATCACATTGCAACCTACCTTCAAAAACTACATTGTCACTGCAAGCGCCCAACAATTCCTTTAAAATGGATTGTTTTTTTTCCGATCTGTCATCAGCGTTTGATCATTAGATAGAAAAGATTCTCCGTGGATCATCTTTTCTTGTTGACCCTCCCTTCTATTTATATAGATTCATGGTTTGAAGGAATGCCTCTGTGAATTGGGTCGTCGTCTCGTTTCCTCCTAAATCTTTCGTTTTAATGTTCATTTTCATGATCTTATGAAGTGTACGTTCGATAAGAGCTGCCGTCTTTTTTAACCTTTCATCATGATATTTCGCATGTAACCAGTCACAAAGCATCACTGTAGAAAGAATCATGCCAATTGGGTTGGCGATATTCTGCCCAGCGATATCCGGTGCTGATCCATGTGCCGCCTGTGCCATGGCTTGGTCTTCGTTACAATTTAATGAAGGCGCTATTCCTAAACTTCCGACTAGCTCACCTGTTAGATCAGATAAAATATCACCAAACATATTCTCTGTCACAATGACATCAAAATCACTTGCACGCCTCACTAAGTGAGCCGCCATTGCATCGATATGTACATCCTCTACCGCCACTTGCGGATACGCTTTTGCTACCTCTTGGCATGTTCGCAAAAACAAGCCAGACCCTAATTTGATAACATTTGCCTTATGAACAATAGTAACCTTTTGCCTGCGCTTCATCGCACTTTGAAAGGCTGCATGAGCAATACGTGTTATCGCTTTTTTTGTAAATACACCTGTAGATATAGCGACATCTGGTGTAATCATCCACTCTCCTACCCCATGATACATGTTCCGATCTGGATAGAAGCCTTCTGTATTTTCTCGAAAAATAACGAGATCGACGTCTCGTACAAGGCTTTGTACCCCTGGTAACGATTGAGATGGACGAATGTTCGCAAATAGATCAAACGTATGACGGAGCTCTCCGCTTGGATTTCTCCTCTCTTTAAATATGTTCTGGTATGAAGCAGAATCATGAGGCCCTAAAATCCATCCATGGCATTTTTTCAATTCGTCTTTAGTAGATGTCGGCACAGGATCTTGGTGAAGAGAATGGATGGCTTCAAAACCGATTGGACATTCTACAAATTCCACAAATGACTCATGAAACTGTGACAGCGCTGCCTCTAAGATGCACATACTTGCTTGTACAATTTCTGGTCCAATTCCATCACCTTTCAATACACCGATTCGATATGACTGCATAAAATCCGCCTCCTTTGTCTTTATTTTACTTCTCACTAGAAGAATTGTGAAGGCACCATTTCTTGTTACTAAAATTTCAGCATGACCTTTTCTCATGTTATTTACGAATCAGGAAGTCTCATTTATAATCGAGTAGATTTGTTCTGTAATATATATCATTAAATGTGAGGGATTAGATGGAATTAAAATGGTATAAAGCAATCATCATCATTTTCACGATGTCTGGTATTTCCATCTCTACATGGTTTTCACGGACACCAGAAGTTAGAGATTTATTACAAGCGAATACAGGGACAATGGGACTTATTTTACTTGGCTTATCTGTTGGTTCTATTGTTGGACTTGTCCTTTCCAATATATTCGTTCGAAAAAAAGGCGGACGAGTGGCCATTGTGATCAGCGCTTTTTTGATGTTCACTGGATTCACGACTCTCGCTATTGGTTCAACACTCTCTTCTACCCTTGTTGTCACAGCCGGTCTTTTTCTTTTTGGAGCGGGCTCAGGCATGTGCAATGTGGCCATGAACTTAGAAGGGACAGAAATTGAGTACAGCATCAGGAAAACCATCCTGCCTATTTTGCACGCTTCCTTCAGCATTGGCACGTTAATCGGTGCAGGTGCTGGCATTCTCTTTATCCATCTAGGGGTATCTGTGTTGATTCACCTTCTGATCATTGCCATTCTTTTCTTTCTCAGCATTTTGATTTGTACACGGTTTATTCCGCACGGGACAGGAAAGGATCAGCTTGAGAAGCAAACAGATACAACTGATGGTTCTCATGCGGCATGGCTGAACAAACGGACGATATCTCTTGCGATGATCGCCTTATGTCTTGCATTTGTAGAAGGCTCTGCAAATGATTGGATTCCCCTTGCGATGGTAGATGGGTACCAGGTTTCACATTCCATGAGTACCGTCATCTATGCTTTATTTTTGTGCGGGATGATTAGTGGACGACTGATCAGCGGGCGTTTAATTGATCGATTTGGCAGGGTGTTATTACTAAGAGTCGCTATTTTTTCAGCAGCTGCCGGACTCTTGTTAGTCATTTTAAAGATTTCACTCGTAGTGTGTATGATATCCATCTTTTTATGGGGACTTGGCGCTTCTTTAGGCTTCCCGCTAACCATTTCGGCAGCTGGTGATGATAGCCGCTACGCCGTCAAACGCGTTAGCATTGTGACCTTATCTGGTTACACAGCCTCTCTTTCTGGTCCTCCTATTTTAGGACTGCTCGCCAATGAGGTGGGATTGCTTCATGCCTTTATATTTGTTCTATTCGCTATATGTATGGCGGGAATCTTTACAAAAGCTGTAGCAAAACCACATTCATTACATTCTCACTAAAAAGTGTCTGATCCTCGATCATGGCACTTTTTTTAAATTAAAAAATAAAATTGAAACCTTTCATGAAGTGAAACAGTCCTATAGATGTCCTGATGTTTATCGCTTTTTTAAAGAGGGAAAGTAAAAAAATAAGACTTTTCAAATAACAGAAAACGTGGTAAGATCATGAAAATAAAGAGGAAGGGGTGAGATAAATGAAAAAAAATATGCTGCTAAAATTAGCTGTCTTATTCATAGCACTCGCAAGTTTTCATTTGTTCTCAATGCCTCATTCCGTTCAGGTATACCATCATGCAAAGGTGGTTGCCGATCAAGAATCACATGAGATGAAAATCGCTCAGACCATGGGCGATGAAAAGAAACAAAAACATGTGAGCGCAGTATTTGCCGCATTTACAGTACTGCTGATGATTGGCAGTATGACAGCTGGATTTGCACGCATCACTCATACTGATCAATATGACCGGAAAAAGAAGCATTTACTTGCAGTGTTCTATCAATCTTCTTATTTCCGACTATCTCGTGTTTAACCCAACCATCTAAATCAAAACAAAAATTGGGAGGTTTTACACGATGTTATTTTTCTTAAGAGTATTCATTCTAGGTCTATTCTCTGTCACTTCACTTTCTCTTTTCGTCTACCAAGGAATTGAAGTAGTGCACGCCATTACAAACATGTTTGGCAGCCACGAGAGCTAAATGACCCGTATATAAAAGAAACCCCCTGTTTATCGCAGGGGGTTTTCGTTTGCTTATTTATTGTCATCTGGTGCAGGTTGAGGTGTGACAAGGACATGCGTTACTTCTCCCTGCTCTTCCTCATCTACAATAAATGATCCATTGCTATAGCGGTCATTCGCCCTTAGAGTAGAGATATCAAGCGGAATCGTTGAACCCTTATCCGTATCAATTTCAAGTGTATCGTGCAGTGATGCAGCAATGACAGCCACAATACGGTGCGGGTTTTTCTTTAATTCTCTTAACATCAGAACTCCGCGTTTGGCTCTAGATGTTTTATCAAATTCAGAGAGGTTCATTCGCTTCACAGCCCCTCTTTGCGTTGTCAGCACGAGGACATTGTTTTTCGGATCAATGATCTGGCCAGAGACTACTTCGTCCCCATCCTTCAAGTTGATGCCTTTGACACCAGCCGCTCTCGGACCAACAACACTTACTTCTTCTTCATCAAACCACAATCCATAACCATTTTTCGTCGCAATAAACAATTCCTGCTGTCCTGATGTCACATGGACATCCACGAGTTCATCGTTCCCTTTTAGGTTCAAGGCGACAAGCGGTTTCGAATAGCGCTGCGCTTTATATTGCAGAAGCTCTGTTTTCTTCACCATTCCGCCTTTTGTAAAGAACAGAAGATACGACGTTTCATCAAATTCTTTAATTGGAATGGCTTTTTGGATCGATTCATCACGATCAATTGAAATGATATTCGTGATATGCTGCCCCATGTCTTTCCAGCGTATGTCTGGCAGTTGATGCACAGGACAATAAATGTAGCTCCCTTTATTCGTAAACAATAGAAGGACATCTGTTGTGTTCATTTCAAACTGATGAATCAGGCGGTCTGTATCCTTCATGCCAAAGTCCTTACCGTTAGAAGCAGCATAGGAGCGCTGGCTTGTCCGTTTGATGTACCCATCCTTCGTCACCGTGACGTAAACATCCTCTGAGGCGATCATCACTTCAAGGTTAATCTTAATTTCTTCGATTTTTTCCTCAATGACAGATCGTCTCTCATCAGCATATGTCTTTTTGAGCTTTTTCAAACTGTTTGTAATGACCTTTAGCAGCTTTTTCTCGTTACCTAAAATGTCTTCAAGTTCTGCTATACGCACATCAAGCTCACTTGCTTCGTCTCTTAATTGCGTAATATCTGTATTCGTTAAACGATATAACTGGAGGGAAACAATCGCTTCTGATTGTGCTTCTGTAAAGTCATATTTATCCATCAAGTTATTTTTCGCATCTCGCTTATCATTAGAAGAGCGGATTGTGGCAATGACTTCATCTAAGATGGATAGCGCCTTAATTAATCCGTCTACAATATGGTGGCGTTCCTTCGCTTTTCGAAGCTCATATGCTGAGCGATTCGTCACCACTTCTTTTTGATGGGCAATATATGCATCAAGTATAGTTGTCAGCGTCATTAAGGTTGGTCTACGATTATGTATCGCCACCATATTAAAGTTATACGGGATTTGCAGATCTGAGTTTTTATATAAGAAATTCAAAACACCATTTGCATCTGCTTCTTTTTTCAGCTCTACTACGATTCGAAGCCCAGTCCGGTCAGTCTCGTCTCGAACCTCTGAAATTCCTTCCACTTTTCTTTCAATTCGGAACTCGTCCATCTTTTTGACAAGGTTGGCTTTATTCACTTCATAAGGAATCTCTGTGATCACAATTTGCTGGCGCCCGCCGCGGATGGTTTCAATCTCCGCTTTTCCGCGAATCATGATCTTTCCTTTGCCTGTTTCATAAGCCTTCTTAATGCCGTCTACCCCTTGAATGGTACCGCCTGTTGGGAAATCTGGACCTTTGATGACCGTCATTAAATCCTCAACCGTACAATCCGGTTGTTCGATTCGTTTAATGACACCATCAATCACTTCTCCTAGATGATGCGGCGGGATATCAGTGGCATAACCAGCGGAAATCCCTGTTGATCCATTCACGAGAAGGTTTGGAAACATCGCTGGTAAAACAACGGGCTCCTTACTTGTATCATCAAAGTTTGCGACCAACTCGACCGTTTCCTTGTCTAAGTCCTTTAATAGCTCTGAAGCAATCGCAGAAAGCCTTGCTTCCGTATAACGCATGGCAGCAGGCGGATCACCATCGATACTCCCGTTATTTCCATGCATCTCAATGAGCACATTCCGTACTTTCCAATCCTGACTCATTCTCACCATCGCTTCATAAACAGATGAGTCACCGTGCGGATGATAGTTACCAATCACGTTACCGACTGTTTTCGCGGCTTTACGGAAGTTTTTATCTTGCGTGTTTCCTTCTGCGTACATCGCATATAAAATTCTTCGTTGTACAGGCTTTAGTCCATCTCGCGCATCTGGAAGCGCACGATCTTGGATAATATATTTACTATAGCGACCAAACCGGTCTCCGATTACTTCTTCTAATGGTAAATCATGAAATCGTTCTTGTTGTGCCATGTTTAAACCTCCTCAGCTAGCGACAAGTTTTCATTTTCAAGAATGTTACTTTCCTCATCAAGTCCAAAGGCGACATTCTTTTCAATCCATTTACGTCGTGGTTCTACTTTGTCACCCATTAATGTCGTGACGCGGCGTTCCACACGTGCAGCATCGTCGATTTTGACTCTGACAAGTGTTCTCGATTCTGGATTCATTGTCGTTTCCCATAGCTGGTCGGCGTTCATTTCACCTAAACCTTTATAGCGCTGAATCGTGTACCCTTTTCCAACTTTCTTCAGTACGTCATCCATTTCTTCATCAGACCATGCGTACTCAATAACTTCTTTTTTCCCTGAGCCTTTGCTGACTTTATATAAAGGCGGTAGTGCAATAAACACTTTGCCATGCTCAATCAGCGGCTTCATATAGCGGTAGAAGAACGTGAGCAGAAGCACTTGAATATGGGCTCCATCTGTGTCAGCATCTGTCATGATCACGATTTTGTCATAATTGATGTCTTCTACGTTAAAATCGACACCGACGCCTCCACCGATCGCATGAATAATGGTGTTGATTTCTTCATTTTTGAAAATATCAGCAAGTTTCGCTTTTTCTGTGTTAATGACCTTTCCACGAAGCGGCAGCACTGCTTGGAATTTACGGTCACGTCCTTGTTTTGCTGACCCGCCCGCTGAGTCGCCCTCTACTAGGTACAATTCGTTTCTTGCTGGGTTTCTAGATTGAGCAGGTGTTAATTTACCGCTCAGTGTTGCTTCGGACTTTTTCCGTTTCTTGCCGCTCCTTGCTTCTTCACGTGCTCTTCTAGCAGCTTCTCTTGCCTGCTGCGCTTTAATCGCTTTTCTCACAAGAAGAGTCGCTGTTTCACGGTTTTCTTCAAGGAAATAAGCCAGTTTTTCAGAAATAACAGCATCAACAGCTGAGCGAGCCTCACTTGTCCCAAGCTTTCCTTTTGTCTGGCCTTCAAATTGAAGCAGTTCTTCAGGAATTCTAACAGAAATAATAGCAGACAGCCCTTCGCGAATATCAGTGCCTTCTAAATTTTTGTCTTTTTCTTTTAAAAGGGCTACTTTGCGCGCATATTCATTAAAGGCTCTTGTCATCGCCGTTTTGGCACCAGACTCATGCGTACCGCCATCTTTTGTTCTAACGTTATTGACGAAAGAAAGAATATTTTCCGAGTAGCCGTCATTGAATTGAAATGCAAAGTCTACTTCGATGGATTGATGCTCTCCTTCAAATGAGACCACTTCACTCAGAACATCTTTTTCTTCATTTAAATAAGCAACGAAGGCTTCAATGCCTGTCTCATAATAAAAGGTTTCTTGTACATCATGTCGTTCATCAATCAGCTCTATTTTTAATCCTTTTAATAAAAAGGCAGATTCTCTTAAACGTTCTGATAACGTATCGAAATTATAGGCTGTAACGCTGAACATGGATCGATCTGGTTTAAAATGAATCAGTGTTCCAGTTTTTTTCGTTTTTCCGACTTTTTCAAGTGACGTCACAGGTTTTCCGCCGTTTTCAAACCGCTGATGATATATATAGCCATCACGTTCAATTGTGACAGTGAGCCATTCTGACAGCGCGTTTACAACAGATGCCCCAACTCCGTGAAGCCCACCACTTGTTTTATATCCGCCTTGACCAAATTTTCCGCCTGCGTGAAGGACCGTTAAAATGATCTCAGGTGTCGGTTTTCCAAGCTTATGCATACCAGTAGGCATCCCGCGTCCTTTATCCTGAACGGAAATGCTGTTATCTTTATGTATTTTGACAACGATATGATCTCCATGGCCAGCGAGTACTTCATCGACAGAGTTGTCTACAATCTCATAGACAAGGTGATGGAGACCGCGTGAATCCGTTGACCCAATATACATTCCTGGACGTTTACGGACCGCTTCAAGTCCCTCTAGCACCTGAATAGAATCATCGTTATAATCTACTTGCTGCTTTTTAACCAAATGCTTAATCCCCTTTCACTAACAAACATAACCGGCAAACCATCAAATGATCTCTCTAGAATTTAATGATGATCATGCTGCTCATTACTGTCCACTTTAATAAGCTGCATCATCACCATGCATGTGTGGTTCAACAAAACATGCTCCTTTGCACGGCTATGAGAATGTTCTACATTCTGCAATGAGAACTAGAAGTCCATTATAAACAAGACTGTTTGATAAGCCAAATGCAATCATATGATGATTTTTACAAAACAGAACAAATGTTCTATCTTTATCTTATCGCTCTTTTTCTTGATATGCAAGATCACCGATATGTCCCTGTCGCCTTATTTTATCGCTTTCTTCTAGAATCGCAAATATATTTCTACAACAAAAAAGCAAAAATCCTTGAAAACCAAGGATTTTTGACGATTTAATGAGTTTTTGTCATTGCATGAGCCACCTTGATACATAAATCCATGATGGCGACCTTGCCATTTTCCTCAATCAGCCTTTTCGCTTTTTCATGATAGATGCCTTGCTGCGCCCAAAAAACAGGTGCGTCTATTTCGAGAAATTCTTCAGCCACCTCGGGCAAAAACTCTGAACGTCTAAATACATTGACGATATCAACATGCTCTTTGATCTCTTTTAGTGAAGCGACTGCTTTCACACCAAGTGCTTCATCGATCGTTGGATTCACCGGAATGATCTCATAACCGGCATCCTGCATCGCTTTAGACACCATATAAGACGTTCGGTGCGGCTGATCTGATAAACCAACAACAGCAATTCGTTTACTGCTTTTTAATATACGGCCAATTTCTTGTTTCGAAGGATGATTCATCCAAACACCCCTTTTCCTCTATTTTAGCGAACTTCTGCTTAAAAACAAAGCCGAATCCATCTGCATTTGATTTTTTCAAAAAAAGATCCCCATGTTTTTCATAAGATCATGTTAAAATGTAAGACAAGAGGGAGAATATAAAGGAGTTATGCAGATGTTAATTGCTTTGATGTTTATTTTGGCTTATCTTCTCGGCAGTATTCCATCCGGTCTCATTGTCGGGAAAGCTGCAAAGGGTATTGATATCCGTGAACATGGCAGCGGAAACCTAGGTGCGACGAATGCATTTCGTACGCTTGGCGTGAAAGCAGGGTCTATTGTTATTTCTGCTGATATTTTAAAGGGGACTCTCGCTTCTGCTTTACCGTTTTTCATGCAACTGGACATTCATCCCTTATTAGCAGGGGTTGCTGCTGTTATCGGTCACAGCTTTCCTATCTTTGCAAAATTTAAAGGGGGAAAAGCAGTCGCTACATCTGGCGGCGTGTTATTATTTTATGCCCCATTCTTATTTATCACGATGATCGCTGCTTTTTTCTTATTTTTATACATTAGTAAATATGTTTCATTATCATCTATGCTGACCGGCATCTATACATTCATTTACAGCATATTCACCAAAGACGTATTCTTAATCATTGTTGTTGCCGTTCTTGCTGGTTTTGTGATCTACAGACACATCGCCAACCTCAAACGAATCCTCAACAAAACTGAACCGAAAATCAAATGGCTCTAGCCGTTTCATAAGTTTCATTCTGTGGTAAAAGTAAAGAAAAGCTGTTTTTTGCATCCTGCATTTTAAAAAACAGCATGACTTCAAAAAAGGGGCGATCACATTGAAATTAACGATTAAAGAAGATGCACTCAATTGGTACAAGGATGAATTAGATTTAGAAAAAGGTGATCAAGTTCGCTTTTTTGTGAGATATGGCGGGTGCAGTAATGTACAAAAAGGCTTTTCTCTCGGCGTCGCAAAAGATGAACCTCAAAATGCCGGCGCAACCGCTGAAATAGAAGGTATTACTTTCTTCGTGGAAGAAAGTGATATTTGGTATTTTGACAACCATGATCTGCATATTGATTATAACGAGTCTGTAAAAGAACCAGAATTTCATTATGAATAAACAAAAAAGATACCTCCTCCCTCGGGTATCTTTTTTGTTTTATCCTTCAATATATAGCCCATATTCCTGAATGTTTCCTAAAGACCGCTCCTTTTGTATAATTCTTTTTTGCGTTTCACCGATCAAGTCAAAGTGAGGAAACCCTGCACGGTCGTGAATCCATTCTTTTTTGAGCCCATGTTTTTCTCCCCACTCAATTAACTGCTTCATATCCTGACAGGCTGCTTTAGTGACGGTATTGGCATGCGGGAAACGGTCATCAAGCCAATAATGGGTTAAAAAAGCCATTTCTCCTTTCTGAACAGCTGATTTCCACGCATTTAAATCGCTTCTTTTAATACCAAACGCCATGAATTAAACCTGCTTTTTCGACTGTTCATATACTTTGTGCCAGGCAGGAAATGCTTTTCTAAATTGAATCGGTCTAAATGTGTCTTTGTCTACACAAATATGCGAGGTTGTCCCTGTAATCGCTGTTTGTCCATCAGGCTTTTGAATTTCGTAGCCATACACCGTTTTGAGTCCATTGTATTCTTCAATCCAAGTATGAACTGTCGCTGTTTCACCGTACAAGAGTGGTTTTTTATATTTCACCTGCAAATCTATAACGGGTGCAAGAGCACCGTCTGCTTCTAGTTGTGCATAGGAAAATCCTAATTCTTTAATCAGTGCAGTTCTGCCGACTTCCATCCAGATTAAATAATTGGCATGATACACAATGCCCATTTGGTCTGTTTCTGCATAACGGACTTCTATTTCTTTTTTAGATACATACACGTTTTCATCGCTCTCCTATCAAAACCTAAGATCTCTGCCATTTTACCACAATCGAAATGGTTCTTCTAAAAGGAGGCAATAAAATAAACCAGGGATCCCTGGTTTATTCAGTATAGCCATTTTTTCTTGCTGCTTCTTCGTCCTTAATCTCAGAACGCATGGCATCAATGCTCATTTTTCGATTTTCATTTTTTTGCTTGATCATCTGTTTTTCTTGATCTGTCGAAAGGGCCATTGCTGCTTCAGATTCATCGATATTGTCAAGGGTGTTTTCGATCATATCTTGTAGCTTTTCAACATTATCAGAACGATCATCTGGATTGGATTGATATGACTTTTCATTCATCTTAATACCCTCCTTATTCGCCCTTCGTCTGGATCACATCAGGCTGTTCATTTGATTTATTATGCATCTTTTTACCTTTATTGCGTTTGTATGCTACAGGTTTTGTCCCTAAATGGTCTGGTGTAAACTGCGCTTGTTTATCATGCTCTCTACCCATCATTCATCCCTCCCTCTTCTTTAGGATGAACGAAAAAGGATAATTCATAACTTATTTCTGTCTAAATCGCTCTTCCAACTTTTCTTCAAGCTGGTTTAAAAATTCCTCATTGCTTAATAATTCTTTTTTATTTTCAAGTACAAGCTCTTCAAATGTACGTCGTTTTCTTCTTCTCATTGTACTCACCTCCAGTGTTGTATTTCATTTTCGCCAAAACATTTAGAAAATAAGCAAAAAAGCTGAATCATTATAGATCCAGCTCTTGCTCAATTTCTTTTTTTGTCAGCATTTGATGCTTCACAGACATGATGCGTCCTTTTTCATCTAATATGTATGTCGTGGGGTATGAAAGCACCTGATATCGTGCTTGAATGCCTTTTTGATCCAATAAAATAGGAAAGCTCAGCTTTAATTCATCTGCAAATGCTGCAACATGATCTACACTTTTTTCTGTGGTCGTCAAATTCACCGCAAGTACTTCGACCTGATCATATTCACTTCTAATCGCATCTAGATCTGGCATTTCTGTCCTACATGGCTTACACCATGTCGCCCAAAAATTAACGAGCACCTTTTTCCCTTGGTAATCAGATAACGAGGCCGTTTGACCATCAAGGGTTTTAAGTTCAAAATCAGGGGCTTGATCCCCTTTTTCAAGACCGATTGCGGGCTCTTTTGGTTCAAGTAAATTCCACACAAGTAAACCAATCAATACAAGTAAAACAGCGCTTGCTATTCCTTTTTTCCACATGATGGATCCTCCACTATTTTAAAAAAGAAGAGAAAGCTGTCTAGGCGCCTTCTCTTCTTTGCTGTATGAGTATTAGTTGCTTGCCAATTTTTCACGAAGTACCATTTGAAGGATACCACCATGACGATAGTAGTCAATTTCGACTTCACTGTCAAAGCGAACAACCACTTCAAATGTTTTCTCATTGCCATCTGTATCAATTGCTTTCACAGTGACAAGATCACGTGGACGAACTGTTTCATCAACTTCAACTTCAAATGTTTCTGTTCCTGTTAGTCCATAAGTTTCTGCACTTTCTCCGTCTTTAAACTGTAACGGAAGTACACCCATGAAGACAAGGTTACTTCTGTGGATACGCTCAAAGCTTTCAGCTAGAACGAATTTAATTCCAAGAAGGTTTGTTCCTTTTGCAGCCCAGTCACGTGAAGAACCCATACCGTAGTCTTTACCTGCTAAGATCGCAAGACCTGTTCCATCTTCTTTATAACGCATGCATGCATCATAAATGGATGTTACTTCACCAGTTGGCCAGTACGTTGTATATCCGCCTTCTGTTCCTGGTGCGATTTGGTTCTTAATACGGATGTTTGCAAAAGTACCTCTCATCATGACATGGTGGTTACCACGGCGAGATCCGTATGAGTTAAAGTCTCTAGGCGATACGCCTCTTTCTTGCAAGTATTTACCCGCAGGTGTGTCCTTACCAATCGCTCCAGCAGGAGAAATATGGTCCGTTGTGACAGAATCACCGAACTTCGCCACTACGCGCAAGCCTTTAAGCGGTTCAACTTTACCAGGTTCAACTGATAGGTTTTCAAAGAATGGCGGGTTATCAATGTATGTGGAATTTTCATCCCATTTGTACAATGCATCGTCCGTCGTTTTAATTTCATTCCAGCGGTCATTGCTGTCAAATACAGTTTCATACTCTGAACGGAAGAGTTCAGGTGTGACTGTGCTTTTCACGACGCTGTTGATTTCGTCCATTGATGGCCAAATGTCATTGAAATAAACGTTCTCACCGTTTTTATCCACACCGATAGGGTCTTTTGTTAAATCAATATTCACCGTGCCAGCAAGTGCATACGCCACAACTAATGGTGGAGATGCAAGGTAGTTTCCTTTCACAAGCGGATGGATACGTCCTTCAAAGTTACGGTTACCTGATAAAACAGAAGTGATCAGCAGATCATTTTCAGAGACAGCATCCTCAATTTCTTGCGCAAGCGGTCCTGAGTTACCGATACATGTTGTACAGCCATACCCAACGATGTTAAATCCAAGGTCTCTTAAGTATGGAAGAAGTCCTGAGTTCACGAGGTATCCTGTAACAACCTTAGAACCTGGCGCTAGTGACGTTTTCACGTAGTTTGGCACCTTCATACCAAGCTCACTTGCTTTCTTCGCAACAAGACCTGCTCCAATTAAGACATATGGGTTCGATGTATTCGTACAGCTCGTAATCGCTGCAATCGCAATCGCACCTGTCTTCATCACAGCTTTTTCACCATTTGCTAGATCAAATTCAATTTGTTTATCCAGCTCTGATTTTTCTAATCCAAACCCTTGGTTACCAGCTGGGCTTTCAATGTGCTGATGGAACGTCTCTTTCATATCTGAAAGTGGAATCAAATCTTGTGGACGCTTTGGACCAGATAAGTTTGATTCAATTTTAGAAAGATCAATTTCCACAACATCCGTAAAAATTGGGTCCTCTACATCTGGCGTATAGAATAAGCCATTTGCGCGAGAATATTCTTCAACGATATTAATTTGCTCTTCATCACGTCCAGTAAGGCGAAGGTAAGCAAGAGCTTCCTCATCTACTGGGAAGAATCCGCAAGTAGCCCCGTATTCAGGCGCCATGTTCGCAATCGTTGCACGATCTGCTAACGGCAGCTGTGCAACTCCAGGTCCGAAGAATTCAACGAATTTGTTCACTACGCCTTTTTCACGCAGAACTTGTGTCACTTTTAATGCAAGGTCAGTTGCAGTCGTTCCGTTTGGAAGCTCTCCAACTAATTTAGCACCAATGACTTCTGGTACTGGGAAGTATGAAGGCTGACCGAGCATACCAGCTTCCGCTTCAATACCGCCAACGCCCCATCCAAGTACGCCGATCCCGTTGATCATGGTTGTATGAGAGTCAGTACCAACCAATGTATCTGGGTAAGTGATGATCTCGCCATCTTCTTCAATCGCATGAACAACACTTGCAAGATACTCTAAGTTTACTTGGTGAACAATTCCTGTTGCAGGCGGAACAGCTTGATAGTTATTAAACGCTTTCTTTGCCCAGCTAAGGAAGTTATAACGCTCTGCGTTACGTTCGAATTCTAAATCCATGTTAATGTTTAATGCATCTTCAGTTCCAGCTTTATCAACTTGTACTGAGTGGTCAATGACAAGGTCAACTGGAATTTCAGGGTTGATTTTATCCGGATCCCCGCCTACATCTGCCATTGCTTTTCTTAAAGAAGCAAGGTCAACGACGGCTGGTACACCCGTGAAGTCTTGTAAAATAACACGAGAAGGTTTAAATGGAACATCAATTTCTTTGACCTCGGCAGTTCCCCATTTTGCCAAGTTTTCAACGTGTTCCTTTTTGATCACTCTACCGTCTACTTGGCGAAGCACTGATTCTAAAAGTACCTTAATGGAATAAGGCAGCTTAGAAACATTTCCGATTCCTTGTTTCTCTAGTGCTTCTAACGAATAATAGTGATACGTTTTCCCATTTGTCGAAAACGTTTTTCTAGATTGAAAAGCGTCTTGTTTAGCGACTTGCTGCTGTTTCGACATATCCAAAATCCCCCTTTTGATGATCAAGATCAATTTCAATTCTCAGAAAAATCGTCGTATTTCACCACAATTTTCTCACAATTTCATCTTAAAACAAATTCATACATAAGTAAATAACAATGCTTTTATTAAATTCAATAAGTTTATCTTATTACTAGGAAATGATTACTCTTCATAATCCAAGCAGGGCAGGTTCATACTACAATTGAGGTGATAGAACATGACAAAACGTAAAGCAAATCATGTGATTGACGGCATGAACGCAGCCAAAAGCCAAGGGAATGGTGCAGGCTACATTGAAGATGACCAACTCGTTTTAACAGAAGAACAAAGACAAAACAATAAAAAACGTAAAAAAAACCAATAAGAAAGGAGCAAGCATCATGACGAATAAAAACTCAGGGAAAGACACCCGTCAAAACTCGCCTAAGGAGCATCAAGGCGGACAGCCTGAGCCATTATCAGGCAGTAAAAAAGTGAAAAACCGCAACCATACAAGACAAAAGCACAATTCTCATCACGATATGTAAACATTCTCCTCTCATTCCGTGGCAAAGCGGGATGTTTTAGGTCTTTCACACATTTCAGTTCTCAACATATCATTTATTATGAGATGTGATGGAGGAGTGTTTATGGAGAATGAAAAGCAATCGAATTCCTCTGATTTTCTAGAAATAGATGATTGGCTTAATGTTTTAATGGATGATCCATTTGCCTGGTATGATGAACATCTCCCAATTGACCTTTATGAAACAAGCCGTGATTATATTATTGAGATTGATGTCTCCACCCTGTCGATCGCTGATGTAAAGCTGACCTTCGCTGGACATGAACTCACTCTCGCTTACACAGTACAAAAGCCAAATGATAAAGGCGAACAGCCAATTGAAAAAAGTGTCATGCTCCCTTTTTACTTGAACGACAAAGAGATTGAAACAGAATACGAAAACCGAATCATTTCGATAAGAATTAAAAAAAGTTCCGACCATCCAAGCGGAGCATTTTCCTTTCAAATCCCGCACTTCAAACATTAAGAGCCCACCTTCATTTGGTGGGCTCTCTTCCGTTCGTGTCAAGTCAATACCTTTTGCGAACCACCATGGCCAAATAGTAGAGTCGCTATATGATAAGGTATTCTTTTTCTACTAGATGGTTTGGGTCTTTCTAGTAAATGGGCAGTTATGAATGAAAAAAGGCGTTCATAGAGATGAGAGACATACATTTTTGTTATTTTCTTCTATCATGTCTTCATGTAAAATAAGATAGAGAGACGAGAGGTATAAGGAGTGAGAACATGTTAAGCGGCTGGTTTTTGTTGTTCATTTTATTTTGGGGCACGGTGATGATCGGATTACTCGCAATCGGTGGCTTTTTTATGTTTCGCAAATTTTTAAAACGATTGCCGAAGGAAGATGGGAAATCAGAGCTTGATTGGCAGGATGAATATATTCAAAAGAGCCTCCACCTATGGCGGGAAGAAGACAAACAGCTTTTAAATGATCTTGTATTACCTGTTCCAGAGCTGTTTAGAGATGTCGCCAAAGAAAAAATTGCAGGAAAAATTGGCGAGCTGGCTTTAAAAGAACAAGCTGCCAGCATTAATTTAGACTTAATCATTCGCGGCTATATTATCGCTACACCAAAGCGTGATCATAAGTTTTTATTGAAGCGCCTTCAAGAAAAAAACATCGATCATACGCCATATGAAGCATTATTAAAATAACCTCCTTATAAAAAGGAGGTTTAATTCATTTGAACCTGTTGCGGATCTAATTGCTTAGATATCTTTCTAAACGACAAATACATAGCAACGCGCCAAGGTACAATCATGCCAAAAGCAAGTATCCAAAACATTCCGCTTAGAGAGCCATAATCAATAGAAGAACTCAGGATCGTCTTCATCCCGATACGAAGAACAAGAAGTCCAATGAGAATAAACACAAATGCTTTTGACCGCTTTAAGTAAATCTCGTTCCCTCTAATTTCAAACTTTGATGTTTTGATTAAAAAGATGGAGAAAAACATCCCCACTGTGATCGCTTCAAGAAATTCAGCTCCAGTTACCTGAAACATTGGAACAAAAAACATCAGTGCACCAGTGCTCATAAAAATAGGAGGTAATATAATTTTTTTTGCGGTTGCCGGTTTCGCAGATGACTTAATGCGAATAAACATGACGGCTACCGCCATACATATTGCAATTATAGAAGAGATTAAGACCATCATATCAAATCATTCCTTTATTCTTTAAGGTCAGCCTATGTATAATATACTCCAATTGACGAAAAAAAACCATTCGCCGCGACTGTAGAAAACGATTTCAAAAGCCTGTAAATCCGCCAAACAATGATGAGAACATGATGATAATCCATGTGAGAAGATCAAAGAACAGCAATAGCCCTACCACAATCATAATGATCCCGCCAATTTTCATGATAAGCTGCTGACGCTTTCTGATCCACGCCATTTTCGTAATGAAAAAGGAGAGAACAAAAAATGGAACGCCAAATCCAAATACATACGCAATCATATAAGGCACAGCCGACTCTGGATTGTTACTAGCAAGTGCGATAACGGCAGATAAAATAGGTCCTGTACAAGGTGTCCAACCAGCGGCAAAGCCCATTCCAATGAGAATCGATCCAAAAAAACCAGCAGGACGATTTTTAAACTGCATTCTCTTTTCGCCCATGAGGAAAGAAGGCTGAAATACACCAAGAGTCATAAAACCAAAGAAAATAATGAGGATAGCTCCAACCTGGCGAATCGCTTGATGGTAATCATCAAAAAACTTCCCAACAAACGATGTCCCAAAGCCTATCGCAATAAAGATAATAGAGAAACCAATTAAAAAGAATAAGGTATGAAGCAGACTTCTTCTTCTCAGCATCACCTTCTCAGATTTCACTTCATCCATACTAACGCCCGTAATATAAGATAAAAACGCTGGATAAAGCGGCAGACAGCACGGTGAGATAAAAGAAAGAAACCCTGCTCCAAAGGCTAAAAAGTAATTCAAATCTGTCAAAAGAACACCCCCTTCTTACAATATACAATAAGAGATGACAAAATCATTTCATTTTTTTTACATCCTCTCAATAAAGATGGTCTATTCTCTTAAAACCTTATATAATTTAATTTGACATCGAGATAACGAATCCTTTAAATTTGAAAATAAACCTGAAAATGGATATAATAGAATCGATTCTTTTTATCAAGATTTGCATGAAAGGAACATGACTTTGGTAAAAACATCATTATTAACTCAAATCGAAGAAAAAAGAGAAGAGCTGATGAAAGTTGTGATGCACAATGGGATGACATCAACAGTAACCATTGAACATAGCCAGCAGCTAGATCATCTCCTCTTACAATATCAACGACACTTACACTCAAACTCAGCCAACTAATCATATCTCATGATATTTATCATGCTGCACGATTTTTAGAACAGTTGATATGTGTGACCATAAACGAAACAAAAACCTCTGATAACAGGGGTTTTTGTTTTTTAGCAGGAAGCTGAAGCCAAAATAAAAACCACCTTCCCTGCTTCATTTAGGCAAGTACAGTGGTTTTAAAGCGTCTGATGAAGGTGAATTCATAAAGAAAGGACAACGCTTGTCCACTCTTTATAACCATGTTCCATCTATGATCATAATATCTTACGTATTATTTCGCTTGGTTGTTCATGGCTTTCATCATTTGATTGATTTTCTTCTGGGACGGTTTCATGCCCATTTGCATCATCATCATTCGAAGCATTTGTTCATTAATTGGTGGATTCTTTTTCAAGTAGCTCATCATATACTTACGAGCAATAAAGAATCCGAGTGCAACTCCTGCAAGCAGTGCAACAACGCCTACAAGGATGACAACCCATAAATCCATAATTCTTCCTCCTTCATGTTGTCTCGTATAAAGTGTACTAAACAAAAGGCTATTATACAACATTTCACGTTCAATTTTATTTTTTTAAACAAAATTCCTCACTTTTACCGGATTGAGCCACCCGTGCTTCTTTGAACCGAAGTCCATTGCCAGGAAGCAAGGACTAATTTTTCTCAGCACTTCAAAAAACACTGCTTCTGCTTCATAACTGCCGGTAGCAGACATTTGGATATAACGATCTTTTATGATAAATGCAGCCGTTCCTTTTCCATCAGGTAAGGAAGCGCTGTATATCGAGCCAATTTGTGTATAGTGAACGTTCGTTAAGTTGTTCATTAATCGCTGATGCATATGAAAAGCAGGGATTCGTTTCGTCACGTAATCCACTTGTTTCACAAGCATCACCAATTCATCTTCCGTGCGGTTCGTCCAGTGTAACGACTCAAACAAATGAAACAAAATTGATTCTCTGCCAAAATAATGATGCGCAAATTCATCCTCAATCCAATAAATATAATAATGGCGTTCCATGTCTATCCCTTCCTTTCACATTTCGTCAATCTCGTATATTGCTTGTATTATACAAAAATGTGAAAGAAAGAATTGTCTATATATGAAGCAAGAAGAAACTAGTTTTGTCAAAAAAACGAGAAAAAAGAAAAAAGTTTGCAGAGCGGATGAAAATGCTCTGCAAACAGATGAAAAAAAGCATGATGCTTGGAGACTGGTTATTTGTTCAGCTTCGCTTTCACGCGGCTGACGACATTGCTGACCGTAAAGCCGTATTTCTCAATAATGGTTTCACCAGGTGCAGAAGCGCCAAATTTATCAATGGCAATTACATCACCATCAAGACCAGTGTAACGCTCCCAGCCAAGTGAAGCCCCCATTTCAATCGCAATACGAGCCCGCACTGCTGTAGGAAGGACTGATTCTTTGTATTCGTCTGACTGCTGATCGAAACGATCCCATGCAGGAAGACTGACAACAGACGCGCGAATCCCTTCTTTCTCAAGTGCTTTTTGCGCTTCAATCGCTAAACCGACTTCAGATCCAGATGCGAGTAGAAGTGCTTCTGGCTGTGCATCAGCAGCTTCAACGACGACGTATCCACCCTTTTCTACTCCCTCATATGCCTTCTCAGGTGCTTGGTCAATCGTTGGAAGGTTTTGACGAGTCAGAACTAGTGCTGTCGGTTTATCCGTTGAAGATACAGCAAGTTTCCACGCTGCAGCTGTTTCGTTTCCATCCGCAGGGCGAATGACAGAAAGGTTCGGCATCGCACGTAATGAAGCAAGCTGTTCAACCGGCTCATGCGTCGGACCATCTTCACCAACAGCGATACTGTCATGAGTAAAGACATAAGTGACCGGAAGTCCCATTAAGGCAGCAAGACGAATCGCTGGTCTTAAATAATCTGAGAAAACAAAGAACGTTCCGCCGAATACACGAAGGCCGCCGTGAAGCGCCATACCGTTTAATGCGGCACCCATTGCAAATTCTCTGACGCCGAACCAAATGTTCTTGCCGGCATAATGATCTTTACCAAAATCGTCTGTGTTTTTAATCGTTGTTTTGTTTGAACCTGCAAGGTCAGCAGATCCGCCAATGAAGAAAGGTACTTGCTTCGCAATGCCATTTAATACTTCGCCTGAAGAAGCGCGGGAGGCAAGACTTGAACCTGCTTCATAAACAGGAACCTCTTGATCCCAATTCTCAGGAAGCTTTCCTTCAATCGCAAGCTTCAATTGAGCTGCAAGCTCAGGGTATTCTTTTTCATATTGCGCAAATTGTTCATTCCAAACTGCTTCTTTTTTCTGACCAGCGTCTTTTACAGCTTCTTTGAAATGATCGTACACTTCAGAAGGTACATGGAAATCTTCTTCAAACGTCCAAGAGTAAGCTTCCTTCGTCAGCTTGGCTTCATCGCTGCCAAGTGGTGCACCATGCACACCAGACGTTCCTGCACGGTTTGGCGATCCGAAACCGATTGTTGTTTTCACTTCAATCAGTGTAGGTCTGTCTGTGCTTTGTTTTGCCTTTTCGATAGCAGCCGTCACTTCTTCAATGTTATTGCCGTCTTTCACATAAAGAACTTCCCAGTTCATCGCTTCAAAACGATTCTTCACATTTTCAGAGAATGAACGATCTAGGTCGCCATCTAAAGAAATATCATTTGAATCATAAAGAACAATTAAACGGCCTAAGCCTAAATGACCAGCAAGTGAAGCAGCTTCAGAGGAAATTCCCTCCATTAAGTCTCCATCTCCGCAAATGCTGTATGTATAGTGATCTACAACATTAAAGTTGTCTTTGTTATACGTTTCCGCAAGATGTCTTTCTGCAAGTGCCATACCAACTGCCATGGCAATCCCCTGCCCTAAAGGACCTGTTGTAGCATCTACACCCTCTGTATGTCCAAATTCAGGATGTCCAGGTGTTTTGCTACCCCATTGGCGGAATTGTTTTAGATCATCGATGCTCAGGTTGTATCCGCTTAAATGAAGCATGCTATATAGAAGCATAGAACCATGTCCCGCAGATAATACAAAGCGGTCTCTGTTAAACCAATTTGGGTTTTGCGGACTTACGTTTAAGTGATTCGTCCATAAAGCGTATGCCATTGGTGCAGCACCCATCGGCATTCCAGGGTGACCGGAATTCGCTTTTTCAATTGCGTCTATGGAGAGAGTACGTATTGTTGCAATAGATTTCAATTCAATCGTTTCCATATAAATCCCCTTCCGTATCTTGTGTACACCATTATCATAAATCTACTGTCCTTTTTTCACAACTATTTCACGCTGAAAAAGAAGGATTTTGTCACATTTAGTTTATCGATCACTTAAAAAGTTATGCAAATATGAAAAAAGATGAGAATATTCTTCCCATCTTTTCAAAATTCAAGAAATCATAAGCTTAATGAAGGTTTTGATCTCTTTCTCTTTTTAATTTTTCTGGTGTGACATCGTTTCCTTCAGGGTCAACGATTTTCACGGTTTTAAGTGTATTTTTCATAGAAGAACGAAAAGCTTTTAAATACTCTTCTCTTAATTGCTTTTGTTCTGTTTTTTCAGCGTCTGACAAACCGGTCTCTTTCGACTTTTTTGAAAGCTCATTGATTCTTGCAAGCTGTTCTTTAGAAATCATGACAAACTCCTTTAAAGCATTTTCTCTACATACTACTAAATATCAATCATTTTGACAACAAATCAAGCTTTAGGTAGTCAGACCTTTTTCATATTCTTGATACCTTCTATGGACCGTTGCTTTTGAAATGTCAAAACCTAGTGCCTGAAGAGTTGCTGCGATTTCTGCGAAGGTCATGTTATTTTTTCTTAATCGAACAATTTCTGAAATCGGCACTTCAATACGCTCACGGCCAGGCGCATGATCCTGCTGTTTTAAATTCAGTTCGGGCTGATACCCGCGTTCTACGGCTCTTCTCATTCCCCGCTTAATTTTCAGGTTATGAATTTTTCGTTGATACTCTTCAACGACTCCTACGATCTCAATCACCATTTCATCTGCTTCTGAGAGCTCAAGCTCGCCTCTATGAAACGTACTGTACACCTTCACATTCTCTTTAAAAAGACAATGAAGAAGCGCAATTTTTGCTTGTCCTCTTCCGAGACGTGTTTCATCCTGGATAAGAACAGCATCAATTGACTCATCTTTTAGTGTAGCTAGCATATCAAACACACCATCGCGATCTAGATCATACCCGCTTGCTTTTTCTTTAATGACTTTAACCACATTCATCTTGTGCATAGCAGCTAAAGCTAGCAATTCTTCTTCTTGTCTCTTCAGCGAGGTTTCCTGCTCTTCTTTGACAGTGCTTACTCTCGCATAGATGATTGCATTCATGTCTTCAATCGACCTTTCTACTGTACTGTTGCAAGTTGATATACGACTGGATGCTCTTTTTTGACTGGTATGACAAGGATGTCACCAGGCTGGATTTCTGTTGAAGCAAGATCATTGTGCTGAGTGACCCAGTCAATAAACGCATTTTTATCGATTGATTTGCTGTCGTTTACTTGATCAGCTAACCCCCAAAGAGTATCACCTGATTGAACTTCTATTTTAACATATTGATTTGGATCATTATGACTTGTGAATGCAATAAGTGAGAGAAATATGCCAACGATGAATGAGAATACCCCAATAAAAATAATAGATTCTTTTAACCTCATAATGTCATCTCTCCTAATAGAATGTGTGTTCGTTCTTTCTGTCACTTATTATAAATACGAACAAACGTTTCTGTCAAACGTTTTTTTCGAACCTATGTTTGTACTGTTAGGAAAAACATGCTATAATTTCTTTAAAATTGACGTTTTGAGGTGCAAAAGATGACGAAGCTATCAAAAAGACAACTCGATATCCTGACATTCATCAAAGAAGAAGTAAAAAGTAAGGGCTATCCCCCATCCGTTCGTGAAATTGGAGAAGCTGTCGGTCTAGCATCCAGTTCAACAGTTCATGGACATTTAGCTAGACTAGAAACGAAGGGCTTAATTAGAAGAGACCCAACAAAACCTAGAGCGATCGAAGTATTAGATGAAGAGGAAATGAATATTCCAAAGAGTGCTGTAATGAACGTACCAGTCATCGGAAAAGTAACAGCAGGCCTGCCTATTACGGCTGTTGAGAATGTTGAAGAATACTTCCCTCTTCCAGAGACTTTTGCAGCACCAGATGAACAAGTATTTATGCTTGAAATTATGGGAGAAAGTATGATTGACGCAGGAATTTTGGACAAGGACTATGTCATTGTGCGTCAGCAAAGCACTGCTAACAATGGAGATATTGTCGTCGCCATGACAGAGGAAGATGAAGCGACAGTGAAACGTTTCTATAAAGAAGATACACACTTTAGATTACAGCCAGAGAACCCATCTATGGAACCGATTATTTTACAGAATGTAAGTATACTAGGTAAAGTGATTGGCGTATTTAGAAATATTCACTAAAAAAAGCCGGTATTTCATCAGTTAATGATGAGAACCGGCTTTTTTTTTATGAACAAGAATAGGCAAGAATACTCGAGCTTGGGAAGGAACCAAAGGTAAAGTTCGGCCAAATAAAGCCAGTTGTTCTCCCGAAAGGCTGTGAGGATAGGACATACATTAAAAATACTTGACCGTTTCTCATAAACACAATCGTCCACCTTCTATTACATCCCGCGGCAAATTGAACCGATTGCTGACCTCCACCTGTTTGCCCTGAAATAAGTGACTGCATGCTTTGAGGCTGTGATAATGCTTGATGATATTGCGAAATGATATGCTGTGGTGGGGCTGGCGGGGCTGATCCACTAGATCCGGGCCCAGTGCCTCCTCCTCCGATTGGAAACCCTGGAAATCCTCCACCTTGAGAAGGGAGCGACGGCCAACCTTGCATCTGCCTATCATATGAGTACCCATTCCACATACCTTCATACGGATAATACATATTCAACACCACTTTCTTAGACATTCATCACGATAGTATATGTCATAAATAAAAAAGCGTGTTGAACGTCCAAACAGAAACTTTTCCAAAAAACGTTTTGTTCTTCTTTAGAACGGTTAAATAGTAGATATAAAGAAAAAATAAAAAAATGAAAACTTTTTGCCACCCTCAAACGTTATATATATAGAAAGAAAAGAAATAAAAAACATTTAGATTTAACACTTGTAATATCACTGTAATTATTGTAACATTTGTAACATAAGAAGTTTTCATTTAAAAAAGGAGGCAATCGCCTTGAAAAAATTATTCGTTTTATTAACTGCTATTATGCTTATGATCTCATTACAATCTACAACATTGGCCGCTTCTAAAAAACCAGCCGCTTTGACAAATAAAGAAGCGTTACATATTGCCCTTGATGCACGAGAACACTTTTGGAGTGCGATGTCAGGCTACAAAATTAATGAACATTCTGATTACAAATTAAAATCATTTAGCTATAAAGACATGACTTACAACTATCTTTCTAAAACATTTGATACAAAGAAAAAACTAAACAGCTACCTATCTCAAGTTTTCACAAAAGAAGCCATCAATCAAGGTTTAAAAGACTACCAGTTCATTGTTCATAAAGGCAAAATGGCTGTTCCAGTCGGCGACGGAGACAATATGCTTAATTGGGATAAAGCGACACCTAAACTTGTCTCTAAAAAACAAACAGTCCGCACATATGAATTCACTGTCCCAACACTTGATGGACGCAAAGTACAAAGAACGGTTACGTTCGAAAAAGGACAAAAAGATTGGAAAGTCACAAAAATTGACGCTGTTATCTAAATAAAAAACCAGGCCATTCAATCGGCCTGGTTTTTATATTGAAGTAAATTCAGTCATGCGGTCTAGGGCGTGAGCAAGTGATGATGCCGTGCGAAATTCATTAAAAGGAAGCCCGAGCTGCACAGCGGTTTGGGCAATTTCTGGTCTGATCCCTGAAATGGTCGTCTCTACTCCAATTAACCGAAGTGATGTGACAAGATCAAAGATTTGATGAGCCACCATTGTATCAATAATGACAACGCCCGATAAATCAATACATAAATGCTGTACACCTTTTTGTGAGCACTGTTTCAACGTATTTTCTAAAATAATCTTCGCTCTCGCTGTATCAATATCACCTACTAACGGCAATAACGCAATATGACTTTTTAAAACAATGACAGGTGAGCTCAGCTCGTAAATCATGTCTCTTTGTGCCACGAGCTTCCTCGTTGTATTTTTCACATATTGTTGGATGAACATATGAATTGAAATATTAAACGCCTCTGAAATTAAATCATACCAATAAAAGATGCGGTCAATATCAATTTCATCTTGACGCTGCTTAATAAATTCTTTTAAGTAATGAAGGACTACTTTGATTGGACATGTATTCTCTCACAACGTAATCTAATGGTGTGTTTAAATGCTTTGGGTCACTGGCTAAGTCTTCAGACCACTTTTTAAACTCAGTATGTAAATACGTCTTGTCTTCAATAAGAGCACGTATAAAATGCTGGTAATAATCCTGATTTTGCCGTTTTAGCTCTGATATGATGCTGGAATCTGTTGAACGATAGATTGATTCTGGATCATCATCTTCAATTGAATCATACCAAGTTTCAGTCAGTTTCTCTGCATGTTGCATGAAATAATCGTATAATGCACGGTTCTTATCCATAAGCATATGTCCCTTCACATTTTTCTTCTTGTCTGTCTTTGTACCTTATAGGATCCATTGTACCACTGGATCTTTTGTCCCTGCTAGCTCCAATACGCTCTGATCATCATCAAAAAAGGCACCTACTCACAGGCGCCTCTCTTTTAGTTTTATTTCACAATAAATAAAATTCTTTTCCCATCAGGATACCCGCTCATCTGGTGTCCGGTCCATGAGCCCGCTCCCCTATTATCAGACGGGCTGACATATTGAACACTCGCCCCTTTTCCTCCTTCAAGACAAACTGCCATCGGCCACTCATCTCGGTCGAATCCGGGTTTAGTCGGAATGTCTTTTAATGATTCTTGCCTGCGGGCATCTGCTCCATTTCGGTCTATCGTACACACATCGGAATGCCCTTTTCGAATGGCTTCTTGAATATGACTGCCTGTTTCAGGGTATCGTTCCTTTGGAAATTGAATGACATGATCATATCGATCCGCACCTTTTGCCGCATGTTCCTCCCCAAATCCACCTAACAGCGTGACCATCCATATCACAAAGCATAAGGCGACAGCAGTAATCCAGCCTCTTCTCATCTTCAATAGTGTGAGACCTCCTCATTTTTCTCAAGCAAAATCTTGACTTAAAGGAAATGTGTCATTTTAATGTATGAGTCGTTCACGAATGACATGTGAAAAAAATGAAGAGGCTGAGAAGTCAATGGATCTTTCAAGCATAGACAGTTAGACACTTGTATCCACATAAAAAAGCTTGTCCCCTATGAAGGAAACAAGCTTTATGATCTAGCTTTTATTGCGCTTTTGCATAGTTGATAAATTCAACAAAGGCAGCTGTCGCTTTTGGACCGCCATTAATCGTTCCGTTTGAATACCCTGCGTTATGAACCCCAACGATTTGCTGATTTTGATCTAGCATCGCTGAGCCTGAATTTCCGCTAAATGTATCAATCGTATAGTATGCGAGATTCGTATCTTCTCTTGTCACAGGACCTGACATCTCCCACTGCGACACCTTGCCAGTCGATCTCATTTTATCACCTGGATATCCAGAAATTTTAATCGTTGTTCCAGTTAAGTTTGTCACCTGACGGATGGAACGGTAACCGACTGTATTGCCAATGTTCGTATCTGTTTTGATCACGGCAAAATCATATTGGCTCGCACCTGTATTGATATATCCGCTTGGTACATAGAACTCTGTCATATTTGCTGACCCATTTACCGCAGTGCTATCATTCATCCCTGGATACACCGATCCTTTTGCACTATAACTTCTTGATGCTGTATTGTACACGCAGTGTCCGTTTGTCAAAATTTTGTTAGGGGCAATGAGTGTCCCCGTACAGCTTGAGCCGCCAAATGTAATATAAGCAACTGAATTATATGGTGCTACTCTTGTGTTTGCTACTTTTGTTCTACCATCGTCTCCAATGACGACTTTTGTTTGAAAGTCTTTTAAATATTTTGATAGTGGTTTTACTTTTTCGCCAACAGTTGAAGATAGATCATCCACTTTGTCAAAGGATGAGGGGGATTTCGTATCATTGTGGAAATCACTTGAAGAGATCACCTTTCCATCAGAAGTCACCATGTCATAATCAGACGTTAGTACTAAATCCGATGCGGCGTGGGCAAAACTAGGCACACTTAAAGCACCAAAAACGAGTAGAGAAGGGAGTAACATTTTCACCTTTTTCATCATATTCCTCCTTTATGTCCTATATCAAAAATGATACGATTGTTTCATATTGGAGTAAATGAGAGAATATTCTTATTTTTTCAAAATATTTCATTTTTAAATTAGGTGTTTTGTATCTTTCCAACTTTCATTCTATCGATCTCACCTCTCTTGATGAAACAGAAAAAACCGCCTAATTGGCGGTCTTTCCTTTTGTTAGCTCCACACATCTTTTACATATCTATTGTCATTTGCAAGAGTGGTTAGCCAATTTTCAGCTGCTTCCTTCCTGCATTGTTTCTTGTGTTGATAGAGGTCGATCAGTGTAGCCTCTACATCAGGTGCCATGACTTTTCCGTCCCCGCACACGTAAAGATACGCACCTTCATCGAGTAATTTGATTAGCATACCGCCGTCTTCTTTTAACAAATGCTGGACATATATTTTTTGGTCTTTGTGACGAGAATAAGCCCGGTGGATGTGAACGACTCCTTTTTGCGCTGCAAGCTGCATTTCTTCAAAATACAGATCATCTTCATGAGGGTGACGGCAGCCAAAATACAGGTGAGCTTCCCCTAGTGGTTTGCCTTCCTTCTGCCATACTTCTCTTGCCTGAACAAACCCTCTAAATGGAGCGATTCCTGTACCCGGTCCGATCATGATAATCGGTACTTCAGATGAAGGCGGCAGCTGGAATCCTGCCTGCGCTTCGTGGAGGAAGCAGGCGACTTCTTCACCTTCCTTCAGACCACATAAATAGTTTGATGCGACTCCGGCATATTCTCCGCGGCCGCTCCACGCTTTCCCTTTCACAACCGCCACTGTGATACTGACTCTTTTTTCATCGACCTTTGGTGAGCTAGAAATAGAATAATAGCGCGGCTTCAAACCTGGTAAAAGTGCTAAAAAGTGCACAAATGGCAGCTCACATGCTTCATATTGATCTAGTAAGTCAAGCATGGTTACTCGTTTCTTTAAAATAGCTTCTTGATACGCTTCACCAGCCATTTCCTCAAGCTCCACGCGGTGAGGCGGACAAACTGTATATGCGGCGAGCTCTCTTAGCTGCGTACGTGTTGCAGGCTCTTGAAGCTCAACATGTGACGCAAGTAATTCTCTCATTTGAATCGGCTGATCTAAAGGTAAATGATTTGCTTCTTTCTCAGAAGAAAGCTTGATGTGCTGCTTAGGATCTAGATTGAAGCGATTGATCACCCGCTGCACGAGTGCATCACAATTTTTCGGAACAATTCCGATATGATCCCCTTCTTTGTATTTTTTCCCTTCAGGCAATTGCAGTTCAATATGTCTTGTTTGCCGCTCACTTTTCTCAGATTGTAATTCCTCATTTTTCAGTACAACAGCTGAAAAGGCACCATATGTTTTCGCCACAGGACGTTCTACTAGCTCATTTGTATAAGCAACTGATAGTTTTGAGTTTTCCTTACCTTTTTCTTGGAAGGTGAGCTTAAATTCTTTTGCGAGCTGCTTGAAGACCGTTTTCTGGAATGTTTCTTTATCCTCATCCATATCTCCGCCTGCATCACCTTCTCCTAAATCAGCTACACGCTTCGCACCTTTTCTTTCAAGTGCTTCATCAATGAGACGAGGAATACGCTGGTACGTACTCGCCCAATTTCGATCTCCGCATCCAAACACAGCAAATGTCACGTTTGTTAAATCCTGCTCTTTCTCCTGCGTGACCCAATCCACAAATTTTTTCGCATGGTCAGGCGGATGTCCATTATATGAAGCGGTCACGATGAAGACTACACCCTTATCTGGTAATTGGCGTGTATAGTCATCAAGCGGAGCAGTGGTCACATCAAACCCTTTTGCTTTTCCTTCTTCAGCCAATTCGTTTGCGATTTGCTGCGCCGTGCCAAGATTTGATCCATATAAAACAAGCAGTGGTGTACCATGACTCTTCACTTTAGACTCATCAGTTGTGGTGCTTTTTTTCGTCTCTTCTTTCGGTGGTACCATAAAGAGTTGCTGCTTCCTTGGCCGCACTTTGATTTTAAAATCGTTTGGCTTAATCGTTAAAGATTCTTTTAAATCAAGTTCGTATGATGTGTGATCAATCAATTCCAGGTTGTGCAAGACCATTGCTAGCACCATTGTGGCTTCATGAAGAGCAAATTGCATACCAATACATGCACGCTGTCCATTCCCAAAAGGCTTGTAGGCATGCTGCGGGATCTTTTCAGGGTGTAGAAACCGCTCTGGTTTAAATTCTTCCGCATCCTCTCCCCATACCGCTTGATCACGATGTAACTTAGGTAGCAGCACGGAGACACTTTGGTTCTTTTCAATCGAATATTTCCCTCCGATGACGGTGTCCTCTTTCGCATAAAGAGAAAACGTAGGCGCTGTTGGCCAGAGGCGAAGAGATTCATTTAAAACCATACGAGTGTAATTTAGTTTTTGTACCTGCTTAAATGTTGGCAGTCCGCCTTGCAGCACATCATCTGCTTCTTGGACGGCTTTCTTTAATTTTTCTGGATTCTTTAATAAGAAATAAATCGCAAAGGATAGCAGCCCGCTTGTTGTTTCGTGCCCAGCTATCAAGAAGGTAATGATTTGATAGCGAATATTTTCATCTGACAGGCGCTCTCCTGTTTCAGGGTCCTTTGCATGCAGCATGAGGGACAGTAAATCATTGCCCGTTTTATCTTGTTTTTTCCGTTCTTGAATAATGTCATCTACTAATTTCTTCATAAAATCGACATTTTCTTCAAATTTTTTTCTTCTTTTGATCATTAGCTTATCTGCAACCGGCAACCGGCTCGCCTGATCCATCGCTTCGTTTAAACCATTCAGCATACTTTCGATGAATGGATGCTGATTTTCTTTATAAAAACTGTTAAACCTGAAATCAAAACCACAAAGTCCGATCGTATCTAAAGTAAGCTTTGTCATATCCTCTGCTACTTCAATTTCTTCATCACGGCCTGTTCTTTGCCATTTTTGTACAAGCTGTGTGGCAATATCGAGCATCATCTCATGATAGCCCTTCATGGCCTGCTGACTAAACGCCGGCATCAAGATGTGGTGAGCCTTTCTCCAGTTCGGTTCTTCTGTCCAGCTCGTAAATAACCCATCCCCTGCAAATGCTCTTACTTTATTGAGACTAGTCCCAATGTATTTATCAAAACGGCTCTCATCACATATTTCTTGGACAAGTTCATGATTAGAAACAAAAATACTTGTTGCTTTTGAAAATTCAAACTGAAAGATCGGTCCTAATTCATCTGCTAGCCTCCAAAAGGTTTGAGAAAGCTCCCCCTTTTTGATATGGGGAATATTTTTAAAAGGTCCGTATGTTTTTGGTTTTGGAATGATTGATGTTTGTTGCATGTGCCCACTCCCTTTATATCATTAAGAAGCAACGCTAATGGCGCGCCATAAACATTGCTCAATGTCCTCTAGAAATTCAATCGTTGGCTCTATTTCTTCTGCAAGAATTTGTTTATGCAGCTGTACAAAGGCACCAAATACAATCGATAGAATGGTTCTACCTGAAAGATTTGGATGAATCCCATCCTTTTTCCCTTCTTCAAAGATAAGGAATAGCTCATGTAACAAATGCTGCATTTTCTCTTTGCTCGTCTCGTCTAAGTAATGGGATCGCTTATCAATTTCTAAAAAATATAGCCCGCTTGGATTCTCCTTTGTAAATAAAACCAAGCAATAAAATACATGCTTAAAGTACGCCCGAATACTCGCCTTTGGATCTGGACTGTTTGTGTTCATTTTTTCGATAAATGAAGAAAGGCTGCGCTGGTACAAAATATTGACGAGTGCCTCTTTACTGTCGAAATAACGGTAAATGGTTCCCGCTCCGACGTTTGCTCTTTTTGAAATCATCGGCATCGTGGTCCCATCAAAGCCCCGTTCAATAAATAAGTCCAGCGAAGCCTTCATAATCTGTTCTTGTTTATCAGTCACTGCTGGCACTTCATCCCCTCCTCACCATAGGAATGAACATTCATTCCGCAAACGGTATATTATATTAATATTTTAATTTCTTCTATATACACTTAAACACATTTATTTTTTTCCGTCATCACATTTTCTGAAAATAATAATAATTGAGAAATGATGCCTAGTCAGACAGCAACCAAAGGACTTATAAATATTGTCAGATATGTGTCAGGCGGGTGACATCAGCACTACATCTTCATTCTTGATCAATCGGAGAGTGAATGTGGTCGTCATATGTATCAATATATAAACTGCCATTACTTGAACGGACTGCGTATACAATGTCCTTTAAGGAGAGCTGCCTTTTCTTAAGCTCTTCATCTATCCACTCCACAGTTAATTGATTTTCTTGAATGTTTTTCAAAATGAGCTTTCCGTCCATGATCACTTCGATAGGCATGTAGCCCTCTGCCTTCATATACAATTGAAGATCCTTCCGAGTGACATTTTCAAACGAAGGATATTTTTTCACTGACATATGTCCATCTGTTTCAATCATGGCAAATTCAACTTCGCTAATATCAAAAATGTCTTTTTCTCTCAGCTGCTGATTTAAATAATCAAGTGTATACCTCATTCCCTTCATATTCTCTTCAAGAATTTTGCCATTTTGTATGACAAGGGTTGGTTTACCTGCCATAAATCCTCTCAATTTTCGGCTCCTTAAAGCTATCAGCGAAATCACATAAATGATCATGACAAGCGTGACAAAGGAAATCGTCGTGTGATGAAACGGAAGCGTTGTATTAAACGCGAGACTCGCCGCAATTGAACCTAAGCTAATAGCTGCTATAAAATCAAAAATATTCATTTGCGCTATGGTTTGCTTTCCAAGAAGACGTGCTCCGCCAAATAAAATCGCAAAAGCAAACATCGTCCGTAAAATGACTTCAATATGGTCAGGCATGTAAGGGTCCACCTTTCAATTGCATCAAAAAAAGCCTTTTCTTTAGAAAAGACTCCTTTTTAGACTATGCATTTATTCCATCAGTATTCAATTGGGCAGCATCGCTTTGCTCAAATTGTGAGCGCAACTCAATAATGGAGCTATTTCTGACAGCATTGGCATCTTGCTCAAGAAGCCACGTATAAAATCTAGCTTGCTCCGCTGTTTGTAATGCCTGCATATATTTTTGCGTGGAACGCTTCTCTGCAACGCGCTGTTTGATCGCGCGCATCTGCTTCCAGAATTGATAATAAGGAAGCTTGAGCTTAGTCATAAAGCCGCGATCATCCTCAATGACATATCCCTCTTCTTTGATCGAGTCGTCATGAGAAACGCCCTGATACCATTTATAAAAAGACGTCCAATTATGGAACACAGCCACTTCCTGCTTGCTGGATATTCCAAGCTGTTCGCTTACTCTTTTCACTTCAGTAAATGGTGCCTTTTCATAGCTTAGCTGACGCTTCACTATATCAAGCAAAATGAGTTGATCATGATCATATGTGATAATATGCGGGTCTTTATCTGGCAAAATGACTTCAAACACAAGAGATGCATTGTGGTCACGTACGTATGATTTGATGTAGTCGACCTGCACGTCTCCGAAGGTCTGATAGAATAACTCTTCGACCCAGGAAGCATGCTGATTTTGCTTCACATGAGATGTATACGATTTGGACGTAAACACCAATTCATCTTCCATTTCGTTATACCCAACCGTCCCTAAATATCCATTTGCTTTATCATAGACGGTGACAGGAAATTGAAGGTGGTTCACTAAATGATGCATTTTTGTCTCCGGACGCTCATCAATGTTAAAAAATTTGTTGTAGCTTCTTGAAACAATCTGCTTTGACACCATATTGACAAACAAACCTCTTGCCTTCACATTCACATCATCCCACTGCCGTTCACTAAACGCTTTTTTCGTAAAATTAAAAGATGAAATGTGGTGCGGAAGCTTTAATTCCTGTACATATTCATGTTGATCTAAGTGAGCTAAAAAGTCATCTAGTGAGATATCTGGTTGAATAGCGGCTGATGGTTTTTTCTCAGAAGCTCTATAGATTGGGTTGTCAATTTCATGAGTCTCAATCCCGTCAGCTGTGATTTTCATCACCCTCAGCTGTCCCCCGAATTCAACCTGGCCTTCTAGATTATAAGACCTTTCCGCTGCTTGAGTAGGCAGCCTGTATAAATTGCGATGCCCGTGAATTTGAATGACATCTAATCCAGCAGTATTTTGAACAAACAAGTGATCAATGTCATCTGAATATTCACCTACACCGTGAATGAGCTGCTGTGTTGAGACATGCAGAAGCTCTTCTGGCAAATGAGCAAGCCCCCCGTGGGTAACAAGAAATGTCTTGTCATGGTACGTAAAATACGTAAGCTGATGAAATGTTCTGACAAACTTCCGTACTTCTTTTAAATCAAAGTCTGCTGCTTCGATTTCAGGTGCAGTATGCCGGTTAAACATATTGCTTCTTACTTTTTCACCATGTGCAAACCGGTATAAATGCTGATCATGATTACCCTCAATCACGATGACATTCCGGCATTCTCTATGTGCGAGCATCCATTCTAATACTTCCTTGTTTTCTATACCTCTATCAAGTAAATCACCTGCAAAGATATAAAGTTCATTTTCTTTAATATCTCCTTGCAAATAGGTGGTCAGAGCGGTATGACAGCCGTGAATATCTCCAAAAACATGAATGGCCTCATATTGATCGAAGGATCGAGGCTGATAGGTCATCACTTGTGGATATTCCTCAGGCTGCAAGACAGTCACCCATGACGGGACCTTTTCTGTTTTTAGCCGCTCATTCATTTGATATAAAACAGACTCCCGCACAACTTTGTGAGCTTCCCGTGAGCGATTTTGCAATAGAGCTGTTTCAAGCGGCACCTGCGTGAAATCTACGACATACACCCTGTAACGATACGATGTGGCCA
Source organism: Bacillus sp. FSL M8-0266 (assembly GCF_038613425.1). Taxonomy (NCBI): domain Bacteria; kingdom Bacillati; phylum Bacillota; class Bacilli; order Caryophanales; family Bacillaceae; genus Bacillus; species Bacillus sp. FSL M8-0266. The sequence goes on along the minus strand of NZ_CP152015.1, from coordinate 1,825,452 downwards.
GCGATTTATATTGAGATATCGATTTGCTTGAAATATGTGTCGCATCAATCACAGTAAAGTCTCCGCGTTCCATACGTGCTGTAAGCAATTCAAATAATAAAGACCAGACTTTGTGGTCATGTTTGCTTGAAATTTCTGGTTTCCCATTGACAGATAACTGCGGAGGCTGGGTCAAAAGACGAATCTGATCCGCTGATAACGTGTAAGGCTCTAAGCCTTGGGCTTTGATCCAAGTTGATTTCCCTACCCCTGGGAGACCTCGTAAAAGGACTAAAGTTCTCATATTGGTTCTCCTTTAATAAGTGATATTTTACCTATTATAGATAAATGATGGATAAATCTCAATCTTTTATCGATTATGGTAATATATAGATAGAAAGGGAGGTTTTACGTATGCCTAATGGGGAGAATATGGCATTTAACATGGGTGATCTTCTATTTCAAGTGTTCTCTCTTCTATTCATTGCTGCTATCGTGACGATCTTTGTCATTGCTTTTCGAATGATCAGAAGAAAACGAATGGAATTGAAGAAGGTTGAGGAAAGATTGAACAAAGTGATTGAAAAAAACGATTTAAAAGAGTAAAAATCCGGAATTTAACCGGATTTTTTTTGTTTCATCACAATTCTTTGACGCTGCTGCATCAAAAAGAAAAAGACGCCTAAAAGGACAAGAAAACCGCCACACATTTGGAGCAGCGTGACTTTTTCTCCAAGCAGCCATACAGCAAGAATCGTGGCTCCAACAGGTTCGCCAAGGATACTCATTGAAATGGTTGTGGCATTGACATAGGTTAAAAGCCAATTATTAATAACATGAGACATGGTGGGGATGATCGCAAGCAATAAAAAGATTCCCCACTCTTTACCTGGATAGCCTGTAAAAGGAGTTTGCTGAATCCAATTGAATAAAATTAAAAAAAGACCGGCAAAACCAAACACACAAAAACTATAAATCCAATGAGATATCTTTCTGACAGCCTGTTGACCTATTAATAAATAACAAACAACCGCTATTATACTTAAAAAGGATAAAATGTCTCCTAGGATGGCTTCCTGGCTATGACCTATGTCTCCCCACCCAATCATAAGTGCACCAACAATTGCGGCACACATCGTCAAAAGTGCAGGCAGCGTCGTTCGTTCACGGAAAATGAGAAAGCCGCCTAATAAGGAGACCATCGGCTGAAGAGCGATGATAATAGTAGAGCTTGCCACAGTCGTCAGCTTTAGTGAGCCAAACCACAACACAAAATGGAGTCCTAAAAAGAAACCTGACATACATAAGAAAAACCAGTCTCTTCGCTGAATCGAGAGAAATTCTTTTTTTCGAGGCAGAATAAACGGCAGCATAAAAACCGCAGCAAAGATCATTCGATACATGCTTAAAATAGCAGCAGGTGCATTTGACCATTTCACAATAATAGCAGAAAACGAAATGGCAATAATTGAAATCACAAGCGGTAGTGCAATTGATTTCTTTTGAGCAGTTGACTTCATGTCCATAAGCAGCTTCCTTTACATCAGCAGTAGATGAGAAGTTCATCTTGTATGTCGTCATCTTACTATGTCCAATCCGCTAGAGGCAAGATGATTTTAAAACTTGTGTGAGCTTTTTTGCATGAAAAAAGGCTTTCATCTCGAAAGCCCTACTCATCATCTATCAATAGATAAACGGCCCGAACTGGACCATGAACACCTACCACTAAATTCATCTCAATATCCGCAGAGTTACTCGGACCTGATATGAAATGAATCGCACCTTTCGCCTGCTCTCCCTCTTCTACCGAGCGATTAAGAGCCGAAACAGCTTGAATCATCCGCGGAACCACCGTGCTTTTTTCGATACACACGATATACATCATCGGTAAAAAATGGAGCGCTCTTCCTTGGCCCTGATGGGATGAAAGGACAACTGTCCCTGATTCTGCTAAAGTGTAATCACTGAATACAACCGAATACGCCGCTTGTTCTGCCAGCCTGATATTTTCTTCCCTTGAAGCCTCAGCATTCCAGCTGGTGACTGCGAATCCTTCGTGCTGCAAGCTGTCAAACATCGGATAAAATCCATATTGTTCAAAACGATGATCGCCCGATGTCATCACAGAACCCTCTCCATACTCTGTCATCAATGATCGTAATACAGAGGGCGCTTCCTGTGGTGTTGTTTCGACCACTCTTGTGTGAATTCGTTGACATTGCTTCTTCAGTTGCTCGACTAGTTCTTCTTTAGACAAAAGTCCGTTTGTTTCCCACTGAACTTGATGCTTCCAAGCTGGACGCTGAATAGATGCAGACGGGGAGGAATCCTTCCCTAATTGCTTACGGATATGAGCTAAAAACGACTCTCGGTGAGAAATGGTTCCCTTCATCACTGCTCCTCCTTCTGTCTCTTTTTAAACCAATCCCTGAATCTTTCTTTACTTGGAGCTGGCAGGTCACGAATATCTGTCCAATTCTTTAAAGGACCTATTCCTTTTGAAATCTGTCCGTTTGAAGCCATACGATTCATCAATACAGGAGCTGCTTTTGTTCCGAATTGATACATCCCGGGAGTCGATGCGCCCATTCCGAACATTTTCATCGCCATCATTTCAGCTTTAGGCGCTCTCCCCTCTTTTTCAACGATGACTTGTCGATGTTTTATTAATAACTCGTGAAGCGGGATCTTTACTGGACAAGCATCTGTGCAGGCCGCGCAAAGACTAGATGCAAAGGGGAGCTCTTGGTAGTCATCATAGCCGCCAAGAAGCGGCGATAAAACAGCACCAATTGGCCCCGGGTAAATCGATCCGTATGAATGTCCGCCCACATGCCGGTAAACTGGGCACACATTGATGCAGGCTGCGCACCGGATACATTGGAGAACAGGCTGAAAGGCAGTACCTAATATATTGGACCGCCCGTTGTCCACAATGACCAAGTGAAATTCTTCTGGTCCATCCACTTCTTCTCCTTTTGGTCCGACGACAGAAATATAACTCGTTAATTTCTGACCGACTGCACTTCTGCACAAAAGACCAACGAGGACATCTAGTTCCTCCATCGTTGGAACAATCCGTTCCATGCCCATAACGGCGATATGTGTCTTCGGTATAGCCGTAACAAGATCGGCATTCCCTTCATTTGTCACAAGGCAAATGGAACCTGTATTGGCGACAGCAAAATTACAACCGGTGACACCAATATCTGCTTCGAGGAACTTTTCACGTAAGATGGCTCTCACAAAACTCGTCATATCTTCAGGTGTCTCTGACATCTCATATCCGAGCTTTTCGTGAAAGACTTCTCGTATTTGTTCTTTCGTCATATGAAGAGCAGGTGCCACAATATGTGAAGGAGGTTCATGATCATTTACTTGCAGAATATACTCACCAAGATCGCTTTCCACCACGTCACAGCCGATCTCTTCAAGCGCTTGATTCATTTCAATTTCTTCTGTGACCATTGATTTTGATTTAACGATCTTTTTGGCCGCCTTTTTCTGTGCCACATGTTGAATATACGCCGATGCTTCTTCCTTTGTTTTTGCAAAAAAGACATGTCCCCCGCGTGCACTAACGCTTTCACTTAGTTGGTATAAGTAGTCATCGAGATGCTTCAGCGTATGCTGCCTGATTTCCTCGCCAAGTTCTCGCCACTTTTCCCAGTTGCCAAGCTCTTCGCTCGCAGATAGCCGCCTTTCATACAGGCGTTCCTGCGCTGAGGAAACAGCCCCTCTCATGACCGTATCTTCTAATCCTTCCCCGATTCGTTCTTTAAAGGCCTTCTCTCCAATTTTCATACTCATGTGCCGTTCCCCCTCTTAAAGTCAGCGGCTATTTAATACCTCTGCGATATGCATCACTTGAATGGGTTTATCAAGACGATTCAGTCTCCCGCCAATATTGAGCAGGCAGCCGCAGTCAGCACCAATGATGTATTCGGCGTCTGTCTCCTCTATGCTTTGGACTTTCTCATCGACCATTTGTTCAGAAATAGGTGTCATTTTTATTGAAAAGGTTCCTCCAAATCCGCAGCAATTTTCTGCGCGCGGCAATGGTGTCATCGTCAAATCTTTGACATTTGACAACAGTGTGAAAGGGGCTTCCTTAATTCGCAGCAGTCTCGTCATATGACAGGATGTGTGATAGGTTGCGTTTCCTTTCAGGCTCGCCCCTACATCTGTGACGTGTAATATATCAACAATAAACTCTGTTAATTCATATGTTTTCTCAGCAAGTGCCTCAGCTTTTGCTGACCACACTGGATCTTCTTTTAAAAATTGAGGATATTCTAAAAACATCGCCTTACAAGAACCTGACGGTGTCACGACATATTCAGCTGATTCAAAGGCTTTGATCATGTTTTTTGCTACTTTAATGGTTTCTTTTGTATAGCCGCTGTTAAAGGCTGGCTGCCCGCAGCACACTTGTGCCTCTGGAAATTCCACTTCTACACCGAGCCTTTCTAATACTTCCACTGTGGCCTTTCCTACATTTGGCTGGATGGTGTCAATTAAACAGGTAACGAATAAATGAACTTTCATCGGCGAACTTCCTTTCTTTGCTGCAATTTGATTCATCAATTTGGTCATCTGATGACGAAATAACAGACCTTATTTTCATTTTAATCCCAACTTTCTGAAATTTCAACGAAGTGATTTGTCTAAATTTGGACATTATGGCTCGTGTGGATGAATGAAAAAAACGCCCTTTTGATAGGACGTTTTTCATATGTTTATTTTGAAATCATTTCATGAATTCTTTCTTTGATAGGTGTGAGGTGGCCTAATTTTTCTTTATGTTCTCAATTCTTTTTTCGAAAGAGGGGTGACTTTCACGCCATTCAGACTTTCTTCCATAATCTCCATCTTCTTCTTCAATAAGATTGCTTAATTTAATCAAAGTATTGAGGTACAATGTTTTATTCTCAAGATGGGAAACAGCAAAGTTATCAGCTTGAATTTCAAACAACCGGCTGATTTTCTTTGGCAGCCATTCCGTTATGAAAACCATGAGAATTATTCCTATTGGGAAAATAAGAACATATTGCCACCATCCGTTAGCAAGCATAACCTGTCTAGCGTAATACATACTGATGCCCATAAGGAATGTTACGATCAAAGTTAGGTACAAGGTATAATGTGCGTGTTTTAACTTCGCATGTCCCATTTCATGATATAGGATAGCACGAATTTCATCTTTTTCAAACTTATCTAACAACCCTTCTGTTACATACACATCGACTCTTCTTTTAAATGGAAGTTTAAAAGAATATATCCATGCATTCACATCCTGTTTAGAGTCTTTTTTCACCCAAATATTCACTTTTTGGTTTGTCTTATTCTCAATATCCTTGCGAATATTCATGAATGCTTCCGTATTTAAAAGTTCATATTTGTTTATTATTTTTTGAATGATTGAGTAACCAAAAATAAATAATATGATTAGGGCGAAGTACCAGCCACAAAATAGAAAAAGGTTATCCATGATTTTCGCTTGAAATGACAAAGGAAGTAATAAATATGATCCGAAATATAGCAAAGATAATGTGGCAGCACCAAACAAAACAACTTGCTCCCTAACATTCATTAAGAACGAATTTCCTGACGCGCCTTCATGTTCTTCTAAATCTTCAGGCGTATCTTTTGTAGTATACTCAAATGAATAAGCTGTCAATAAAATTGACAGGAAACTAGGTACAAGTATAGAGAGAATAATGCTTAATACATAAGAGCCTGTTATTGATAGCACATATCCCATTAAGAAATAATAATTTAATCCCAAGGGAAGAAAAATGGCTAAAACAAAGGGAATAAATAATGTGAACAGGTTTTTCATAGATTCATGAAGATTAAAAAATAAAAATAACATAGCTGGAAAAAGGATTCCCATTAAGGTAATGAATATAATATATGTGGTATTATGCTTAAAACCTGTTTTGACCTTAGTAATTTCTGTTAGATTCGTTAGATTGTATTTAGAGAAAAAAGGATTTTGCGATACCTGTTCCATCTTAATTTTATCATCATGAATAAGTACAAAACCTCTTCTTAGAAAAACCGTTGCCTGATCTTTCATTAATTTGTCAGTTTCAATTGTGCTAATTCCATTCCTAGAGGGAATCTCCGTGAAATTTATTTGCTTTCCCCCCAATTGAAAGGCTGCTTCTGAACGATCTTTGGAGTGACCATCTTGATAGGTTAATAAAAAACCACCCTGATAAAGAGAATGAGAGATTAATACTTTTGGATTGTTATCTTTATTCGAATCAAGTAGAACAAATGGAGAAACAACTGCTGAACGGATACCAACTTCAATCAAAATGACTATTATTGTAATAATGCTTGCAATAAAATAAGAAAGTGAGGCTTTTCGTAACATTTCATCACCTGCTTATGGTTTAAAAAGGTTGCATATGTTAAGAAAGAGTGATAGCCATTATATACGTCCATTTTCCATAAGAACTTATTGAAAATCTAACCCTTATTATTAGCTTCCCTATGCTAGGGTACACTTTCTCAATTAAACAGGAAGAATAAACAAATAATAAGCCTAAATTCCATTTTAGTCCCAACTTCCTGAAATTTCAATGAAGTGCTCGTGTAGATTGAATGAAAAAACGCCCTTTTGATAGGACGTTTGAGAAAATTTATTTTGAAATCATTTCACGAATTTTTTCTTTGATAGGTGTTAAGGGGCGGCCTAATAAGGTTTTGAAATCATCGCTTTCAATGGCTAAGGCATCATCGCGAATTCCGCTTTGAATGGCTTTGACAAATGGCACAGCTTCTTTTGGTACACCATTAGAAGCTAAAAATTCCCCAAATGTGTCGACATCAATTTGCTCCACTTTGATCTCTTTTCCGCTCACTTCACTGACAATGCGAGCAAGTTCAGTATGCGTCCGAAGAGGTCCTGACAGTTCATATTTCTCCTTGTCATGTTTAGAAAGTGTTAACGCATTTGCGGCCGCTTCTGCGTAGTCATTTCTTGTTGCCCAGCCAACCTTGCCATCACCAATTGGACTTAAATATGGTGCGCCGCTAACGGCTGCTAGTATCGTATCTTTTTCATTTTCTACATACCAATTGTTTCTTAGAAACACATGAGGAATGCCAGAGGACACAATGGCTTCTTCAGTTTTTGCGTGGTCATGTGCAAGGACAAGCTGACTCTCTCTTGCATTCACAACGCTAGTATAAGCAATAAAAGATACACCAGCTGCTTTCGCCGCTTGGATGGCAGCCGTATGTTGCTGCACGCGGTCACCATCCGCAGTTGAAATGATCAAAAGGCGGTCAATGCCTTGAAAGGCTGCCTTAAGGGTGTCTGGCTGAGTAAAGTCTCCGTGGCGTACATCCACCCCAGCTTCCTTCAAATGTGCTGCCTTTTGCGGATTTCGAACACTCACCGCAATTTGTTCAGCTGGTACCTTTTTAAGTAAATGCTGGACGATGAGCGATCCAAGCTGTCCTGTTGCGCCTGTTACTAATAACTTCATAATGTTTGACCTCCTCATTTTGTGATTCACGGTGATGTTTTGGTACACCTTTACGTATCCGTTTATTCGTTATAACCATTTCGATTACAACAATTGGTGTAAAAAAAGCCCAAGTTCAGCCTGAGCTTCTTTTATTCTGACTCTGTCAACAATTGCTGGATGGTCACTTGTTTGAGGTGATTTTCAAGCGCCGCTTGAGCTTCTTTTAGTTCACTTCTCAGTCTTGTATCCATCGCTTGACCAATCGGACATGCGATGACTGGCTGATGGAAGTTAAACAATTCTTCATCCTCGCTTACATCGACAGCGCGGTACACATCTAACAGCGTGATGTCCTCTGCCGGTATTTTTAAATAAGCACCGCCTACTCCGCGGCGTATCTCAATGAGACCCGCCCGTTTGAGCATTGCCATCATTTTTCGAACAATGGCTGGATTTGAATTCACACTTTCTGCAATAAAATCCCCTGTACACTCTTTTTGAACACCTGCAATAAATGACAAAATATGAACAGCAATCGGATACCTGCTGCTAATTTGTTTCACAATCTTTCACCACCGTTGTAATCAATATAGTTACAATGAGTGGTTTTGTCAATCAATAAACGGATTTTTCTTTCGATCCCAGTCCTCATATGTCATGATATCGTAGTCTTCTCCTGTATCAAGCTCTAGCGGTGCAATGCATTCAAGCAGATTTCCATCTGGGTCAAGAAAATAGATCGCTGCATGAAATTGCGGCGGGTTATCTAGAACTAAAGGCTGCTTCTCTTCTGAAAAGCCGAACATTGGGTGAATGCCGATGCCTTTTTCAACCAGCCAATCCTTGATTTGTTCGATACTAGACGTTGTAATTTGAAAAGCAACGTGCCGGGTCGAAGGATGGTACGGGAAGTCATTGATATCTACTTTCCACAAGCCAAGCCAGCTCTTACCTTTCTCAATCCATAAAAAAGCAACTCGTTCATTTTCGTGAGCAAGTGTCAATTCCAATTTTTCATAAAACGCAATAGACGCCTTCAAGTCACTCACAGGTAAATGGGCTTCATACAAACCTTTTATCATCATCAAAATCACTCCTTTTCTACCTTCTATTCTGCGGGATTTAATGAAATTACACCTCAGCAAAACGATGTATTTTATCCCCTTCATTGGTTTGAGAAGAATGAGATGTTTGATCCATTGCAGATGGGGGAAGGTGTTCAAATAAAAGAAAGGAGCGTTTTTTATGCCTTGGACGATGAATGATTATCCGGCTTCATTTCAATCGTTAGATCACATCATTCGAAAAAAAGCGCTTGAGATTGCGAACAAAATGATACAGGAAGGCTATGACGAAAGTAGAGCCATCCCAATTGCGATCAGTCAAGCGAAAGAATGGAAAAAGAACGCAACGGAGAAAGAGATCGAGAATTTCTCAGCTCATGGTTCTGTCACGCCATCTAAAGACAGCAGCTCCGCAAGACCAGAGCTCATGGATCATGCGCAGCATGTCGTCAAACATGAAAAAGGCTGGGCGGTTCAAACAGAGAAAGCAAAACGAGTAAGTGAGATCAAAGAAACGAAACAAGAAGCAATTGACCGGGCAAAGGAGATTGCATCTAATAAAGGGACTTCTGTTGTTATCCATAGAAAAGATGGGAACATTCAGGACGTGTTAAAACCGCAATAAGATCGCCCGTAAGCAGTCTCAGCGTGTAGGCAAACCCTCGCATTCGTTGTCAGGTCTGCGCTCCGGTGCTCGTTCTTCCTAGACTTCAAAGGTTTTCTATCACGCTGAAAAGAAGAAAGAGCCCGCTCGAAAGCGGTCTTTTCTTATGCATTCTTTTCTTTTTTAGCTGGTGCTTTTCTTTTTTTAGGTGCTGCCTTTTTCGCTTTGGCTGGTTTTGATCGGTCGATTGAAGCCTGAAGAGCCGCCATTAAATCGGTCACATTGGATGCAGGATCTTTTTTACCTGTCGTTTCTGGCTGAACTGTATGTTCTCCAGATATTTTATCTCCAATTAAATTCATCAGCTGTTCTCTGTATTCATCCTGATAGGCAACTGGATCAAAAGTTGTGGTTAATTGCTCGATTAAAAGAAGCGCTGTATCTAACTCCTTTTTCACAATGTTTTCCTCTTGGGGGATATTCGGTACATCTGATACCTGTCTAATTTCATCAGGGAAATGAATGGTTTCCATCAGCAAAATATGTTCATAGCACCTAACAATTGCTAATTGCTCCTTTGAGCGAATCATAATCTTTGCCACACCAATTTTCCCCGATTCCTCTAAAGCTTTTCTTAATAATGAATAAGCCTTCGCTCCGCCGGTATCTGGTGATAAAAAGTAACTTCTTTCATAATAGATTGGATCAATCTCTTCTATTTTCACAAAATCAATGATTTCCACGGCTTTTTCTTCATTTTCTTTTCGCAGTTTTTCAAGCTCTTCCTCGTCTAATTCAATGAATTTATTTTTTGCATACTCGTACGCTTTTACAATTTGTTCTGGTGCCACCTCTTCCCCGCAGTTGGCACAAACCTTTTTATAGTTAATGGGCGTATGACACTCTTTATGCAGCTGTCTTAACTTAATATCTTTGTTCTCTGTAGCGGTAAACAGCTTCACTGGAATATTGACTAGTCCAAAGCTAATGCCGCCTTTCCAAACTGTATGCATCGCGTCGCCTCCGTTCTTTTCTCCTTACTATGCAATGTTTTCGTTAGACTTATGTATGTGAATGAAAATTTCATCCCACTCTAAGAACACATCATATGAGGAAGTGACATGCACAAATGAAACCTATGCGATTAACGGCTGCACATGATGTTCCTACCGGTGCAGACTGGGTGTATGAATTAAAATATGACGGCTTTCGAGTCATTCTGACGTGGGATCAAAACAAAATTCATTTAGAAAGCAGAGCCGGAAAACGATTAAACGAACAGTTTCCTGAGGTGATTGAACAGTGCGAACAATTAAGGGATCAATTTGCTCTTTTTTTACCTCTGACGTTTGACGGGGAATTGGTCTTTTTACTGGATGAACAGCAAAGCGATTTTGCGAGGGTTCAGCAAAGAGGCAGGCTGAAAAACAAAGAGGCTATAAAGCTGCAGGCTGAGCGGTTTCCATGTCATTTGATCGCATTTGATCTATTAAGATGCAAAGGGCAATCTCTAATTGATTTGCCGTTGATGGAAAGGAAAAAACAGTTACAGCAAGTTTTCAAAGTAGCAAAACTTCCGCCATCTGTACAGCTTGAGCACCCTTCCCTTCTTCAACTCATTCATACAGACACAAATCCTGAACATATGAAAAAGCTGATGACGACGTATTTAGCAGAAGGACTCGTCGCGAAAAAAGGGGCGAGTAAATGGCACGACAATACCCGGTCAAAAGAATGGTTGAAAATCAAAAACTGGCGATATGTCTCTGTCATTGTTACTCGTTTTGATAAAGAAAATGGCTACTTCCAAGGCTGTATTTATCAAGGTCATCATCTCACCGAGGTTGTCCAATTCAAGCATGGATTTTCTAAAGAAGAAGAACAAATGCTGCGTACGCTCTTTCAAACAAAAGGCAATCAAACAGGGGCATCAAGATATGAAATCCCACCTTCTATCGTCGCGAGCATTGCTTGTATCTCCTTTGATGGATCCGCCTTAAGAGAGCCGCGTTTTTCTTCCTTTTTACTAGATACTGATCCAGCGACGTGTACGTTTCAGCAAATGCTCAAACAGCTAAATCCGCTCCCTGCTGTGATTGACATCACTCATCCTGAAAAACCGATTGTGCCAGCTCTTCATCTGAACAAGGCAGATTACTTACTTTATTTGAGACAAGCAGCTCCCTATCTCTTGCCCTTTTTACGTGAAAGACGGCTGACTTTAATTCGGTTTCCTCATGGCGCCGGGGATGAATTCTTTTATCAAAAGTCGACACCTGATTATGCGCCAGATTATGTGTTGACCGATCAAGCTGATGATATTTCATACACTGTCTGTAATGACCCTCAGACGCTTCTTTGGCTCGGCAACCAGCTTGCAATGGAATTTCATATTCCCTTTGAAACAAGGGATACGAACCGGCCGGTCGAAATCGTCTTTGATTTAGACCCGCCGTCTGTTAACGAGTTTCATCTAGCGATAGAAGCTGCCAAGCGAATCAAAACGCTTTTAGACGGCCTCTTTCTCACAGCCTTTATTAAAACAAGCGGTGGTAAAGGACTGCAAGTGTATATTCCATTAAAGAAAAATGCCTTCACATACGAAGAAACGAGAACATTTACCGCGTTTATATGCCAATTTTTATGTGAACAAGCCCCTGAGCTATTTACTCTGGAACGTCTTAAGAAAAAACGCGGCAATCGCTTGTATTTAGACTATATTCAGCACGATGCTGGAAAAACAATCATTGCGCCCTATTCACCAAGAGGAAATGAGCTTGGACTTGTAGCGACACCGCTTGAATGGGACGAACTCCATCAAGATGGACTTCATCCTTCTTTGTTTACCATGCCAGCTGTGATAGAGCGTCTAAAGGAAAAAGGCGATCCATTCCGCCGCATGAGGCACCTTGTAAATGATGACACTTTCAGACAAGTTTTGCACCGGCTTGAGGACATTATCCCGGCACATAAGATGGACATACGCGGTCATTAAGCGTTACACTTACTCATTAGAGAGTAAGAAAGGGATGACCATTTTGACCGCACTTTCATTTCGAAATATAGCACTTATTTTCTTGTGCCTTGCAGCAGGTATTGTGGATGTGATTGGCTATTTGAGCTTAGGGCATGTATTTACAGCCAATATGACAGGTAATATTGTGCTGCTTGGCATTGCAGCAGGAAGCTCCTTGCAGCTTACGGCCCTTCATTCCATCACCGCACTGAGTGGATTTGTTTTAGGGGTTTTACTTGCTGTTGTGATAGGCGGAAAGAATGAGAAAACGTTTTGGCCAAAAGCCGTTACACGTATCTTTATCATAGAAGTCCTGATACTGCTTCTATTTGCTCTCATGACCATTTTCCCTTATACACAAGGTGCTTATTTTATGCTGATTATCCTTTTAAGTATGGCCATGGGCCTACAGACAGCGGCCGCCCGCAAATTAAATGTGGCTGGCATTTCCACAACGGTTCTAACGAATACACTCGCCAACCTATTTGAGGATTTGGCTCAGCGCATTTCACATCGGGAAAAAAGAAAAGCTCCCATTCAGCATGTCAGTTTCATGCGAATAGGCTCTATTGTCTTTTACTGCCTAGGTGCTGCTTTAGCGGCATACACTGATGCATACGATCCGTTTATCATCATTTGGCTGCCTATCTCTATCCTGGGAGTCATTGTGATAACTGCTGCATTTAAGCACTTTCATCAATTGAAATAGCCAATCGTTAGATGGCTATTTCAATCACTGTAATGAAACACTAATAACTTCTTACATAAAAACCAGGAGGACGCCCCATAATGAACGTGGAGCCATACGGATATCCAGAAAAAGTCCCGAATCCACCGTATCCAGGGAAACCGCCTAAACCAGAGAACACACCAGGGCTCACATAATACCCGCCAAAGCCGATATGAGGGCCCACTGCTCCTCCACTAAAACCGCCGCCGTGAAAGCCTCCATACACCCGTGGATCCATACAATCACCTACCTTCTAGATACACTTCATCTCATCATATGTATGACAAACGGAGCGGTGTTCACACTTTTTCTTTCAATTCTATGTACAATAGACCAATCTGATAAAATTTGAATGAAAAGTCCTGCAAAAAATTAAATTAAGCAAAGAAAGGTGACCTTTTTAACTTGTTGCTCTGCCCTATGTTTATTTAGAATAATGGGGCAGGTAACAAATTTGCACACCCCCTTTGTTGCGAATTCTTCTTATTAAACGCTCTTGTAGCGTTTAATAAGAAGAGCCTATTTAAACAAAAAACCCTTGCTGACGATCATCAACAAGGGCGAGATATGGATTAGTGATTAACCACCAATGATTTTTTCTGCTACTTCGAATGAACCCGCAACGTTTTGAGTTAGAACAGACGCAGCGATAGCTAAACCTACAACGAATAATACTTTTAATCCTGTTTTCATCTTAAATCAACCCCATTCTTTTCATATGTAAATCCGCTTCTAAACTTTTGTTCAAGTAAAAAACAGACTTCTCAAAAAGTGCTTGCTTTTCACAATATTTTGCCGCAAAATGTGAAAGCTCTTTTACTTCATGATATTCATTCTTCTCTTCTAACTTTCTTAATTTCTCATCAACTTGCTGAAATCTTTGTGGCGCATTCGTTAAGTAAAGATCATGTACGATGCCTATTTTGAGCTGAAACACTTCATGAGAAGCATCTTTTATTTTGGCATATGCAGCCTCTATATATTGGCTTGCACGCTGCTTTTCACCAATCACACAGAGTTCCCGGCTGATCAGATACGTAGAATGGAAAAAGAAATCTGAATCATAATACTCTTGATGGGACAGCGCTTTTTCAAGATGACGTATTGATTCTTTCGGTTTGTTCCAAAATGAATATAAAATAGCCACATTGTGGTGATGTTGAGCAAGCATAAAATCATCCTGCTCGCTTGTCAAAACCTCTTCCGCCAGACGATAATTCTCAAGAGCCTCTTCGTACCGGCCGATCTCTGTTAGATTCGCTGCAACGAGTGAGTATGAAAGTGCCGTTCTTCTTTCATACTGTTTGTGACGTTTATAGACGTGGAGGGCTTTGCGAATATAGCTTAATGAGAGCATAATATGACTAAGACGATAGTAAAGCCAAGCCACCTTAAAATCAAAATCAGCTCGTTCTATCTCACTTGGAATTTTATCTAAGAGCTTTTCAGCACTTTGATACATTTGCAATGCAACCTCGTAATTCCCTTGATGCTGCTCATACACACCCTCATAAAAATCGAAATAATAGGCAAGGCGGTTAGATAAGTCATCCTCTTTTTTCCCGTGAAGACCTTCTATACTTTTCGTTGAAACACTGCCCTTTTGACCTCTTAAATTGTACATGAGAATGTGATGCCTCTTTTCAAGAAGAGAATAGTACATAAGGATGTCCGCATCGTCAATTTCCTCTACTGCTTGTTTCGCTTTAGCAAATAGCCGTTCTGCCTCATCTGCATGATCTTTTTTGATTTCCATGTTCCAGTCATTTAATAGTGATGCCAATTCCGCAACAGGAACTTTGCTCATTCTACACCCCCAATCACCTTCAGCTACATGACATGATTTCACTAAATATGGAACTTCTATTAGCAATTGCTAATTAGTCCATTTGAGATCATTTTAATATGAATCACTTGAATCTTCAATAACCGTTTCCTTTGAAAAAATGAAAAAAGCCCTTTTTGGGGGCTTTTTTCATTATTCTAATCGTATGATGGTAAGTGCCGCTCCAACAGACCCTCCCCCAAGTAACACCACTGTTGCGACTAAACCGAAAATTTGGAGAGAAATTTGGTTACCTGCTGCAAGTGTTGTAATGAGAGATACGTTGTAGGTAGATACTGATAAAGCGGGTGTTAATATAGAACCAGGAATGGCAGATCCGCTGTTAATCAGCCTTGTTCCAGCAAGCAGCGCTGCACTTGTGTTCACTTGATATGTGATGAAATAGCGACCTGAGACAGGCACTGTAAAAATCGTATTTCCACCACTTGCCGTAAAGCCATCTAAACTCTGATTATTAGGCAAAGAAACCGCTGCCCCGCCTAAGACAACAAGCACTGTACTTCCCGACGTATTAGACGCGTACATTGAGTTAGCGGTTACAATTGGGCCGGTTGGGCCGGTTGGGCCGGTTGATCCGGTCAGGCCGGTTACTCCCGTTGGACCTGTTATTCCGGTTGCGCCGGTTACTCCAGTTGAGCCTGATGAACCTGTTACTCCGGTCGGGCCTGTTACACCCGTTGGGCCCGTTGATCCGGTCAGGCCGGTTACGCCCGTTGGACCCGTTGACCCGGTTGCGCCGGTTACTCCAGTTGAGCCCGTTGGACCTGTTGATCCGGTCAGGCCGGTTACGCCCGTTGGGCCCGTTGACCCGGTTGCGCCGGTTACTCCAGTTGAGCCCGTTGATCCGGTCGGGCCGGTCGGACCCATTATTCCTCCACACATATTAAGCTGGGCACACATGCCTCTCACTTCTTTCAAACTGTGGAATCTTCAAGACATACACACTAATACTGATAATTGAGAGAAAAAGAAACGACAATACTTCCAGTCGAGGTCCCACCAGTAGCTACAATCCCAATGGAGTTAAGATCACTTAGCGTAATGGATCGACTCTCTCCTGGGGGTACAGTGAAATCTGGAACAGCCGCACCGTTGACCTCTAATGTCACAGTTGGAGCTACAGCCACGATTCCGTTGTTTTCCACCATAATGGTCCCGTTTATGACAAATGGTGTTCCATCCGTCCAGACGATAACTGGATCCGCTGCTGCTGCTAAATCGACTGTGAAGCATACCGCATCATTCACAAAACCTGTTTGCTCATTACTACACCCGCCTAAAATAGCCATTTTAACCCTCCTTTAACCTATTCTTGATAGACTATGATCTAGTGATCTACGAAGATTGTGCGATTACCCCAGACTCAAAGCCTTATTTTTTTCCTTTGTACCATGTTCAATTGAATATCTAAGCGTGCTTGCACCTTTTCAGCGGTTTGATGATTTAAAATCAACATCATATCTTTTACAGTAATCGATCGACTTTCTCCTTTTTGAACACATATATCATGACATGCTTTTTTCGTTTGAATCGTGATAGAAACTGGCACATCTTGATCATCACGATGATGCAAAACCACTGTTGCTGCATTTGGTAATTTTGTTCCATTCCGCCAGATTTCAACCGCACTGGGCGATGTTGAAAAATCAAGAAGGAGGTGGTGAGGCTCTATGTTCTTTAAAATGAACGCATCATAGACTGGCAATTCTGTTTCAATCATTCCGCATAAAAAAGAAAGATCAACAAGGATCTTTGAACTGGATCGATATAAAACTTTCTGACAGCACGTCGATCGCATGCAGCACGGAACAAGAAGCTCTAACACCACACAATTCTGTTCTTCATTGATGGAAATCAAAGAAAAATAGCAAGTCTTAAACACACTTCTTTCAAAGAACACCCATGAGTAGAAAGGTTCCCCATCTTCCATGATGAGCAAAAAAGGAGAACTTATTGAACGTTTGTGAGTAAAGCCTTCATTTTTTGTTTGATTATTGATCTCTTTCAGTTTACTCATCAACAGGTTTGTCACTTTCCATCAGCCCAATTCAATGCTGTATACAAATCCATATGGTCTTTTATCATATGTGTCTTTGACTATTTTGTGCAATTCGCCTAAAGATTAGGGACTGGAAAAGTCACCAGGGAACTAACCGCAAAATGTACTGAACGAAAAGTTACTTAGAAGTTGTCATTTTCCTATTGAATCTTGGGATATTACGCCGGTTTTCTGTCATGCTCCGCCAAAAACGATGCCAGCTATTCCTAAATAAAAAGCCAAATTAATACGCCTATAAAGGAGTTAAAAGGTTATTCATAAATTGTGAAAATGATCACCTTATAAAAATAGGTAAATTTAAGGTATTTTTACAAATTTCGACACAAAATACTCTTTCTCTTTGATACTATTGAATCAACCTATTTACAAATAATAGGTAAATTACTATTAAGGAGTTGTTTTGTTTGAAAAAATCAACATTAAAAAAAGCTGTATTATCTATCGCCTTTTCAGCAACCATGTTATTTTCTATGAATACTGCAAGTGCTGCTCCGTTAGAGTGGGTCAGAGATGCTTATCCTGATCAGTGGGACTACGTATTAATTAAACAAAATGGGGTCAGTTACACTCAAGTTTGGACAAGTAGCAACAGTTATTTCCTTGTGAAATGCGAAGTATTATCTAACGGAAAATGCTTTGTTTCAAAATAAAACTTTCACAAAACGACTTCCAATTTCGGGGTCGTTTTTTACTATAAACGGGAGCTTTATATAAAACCTCATTGAGAGCGTAAGATAGGTTTAGGTAAGGCTTTTTTAAACATGTATACAATCTTTCACTCATACTGATTTCATTTTTTATCTTTTAATGGTTAGTTTGAAGATCATCTCTTCCTTTTGATTTTTCTTTACAATACCCCTATTAGCATTTTACTATAAATCATATGGTCAATTAACTTCCGCGCCTCAGTAGCTCTAGAAGGGAAGAGCGCCGTAAAACAAATTGTAGCTGGCGGGTCGCAAGGCAAGGGTTTCAGAAGCACCGAAAAGCACACTAGCTGAGACAGGCGAAATTCCTGTTGGTGAAATTCCGTAGGGAAGCGTGTTGCCCCTAGCCTATGCTTACGAAAGGAGTGCGGGTTCGAATCCCGTCTGAGGCTTATGAGGTCGATGAAATTGGAGGATAAAACATCATGCATGTGTTTGAAGAATATGTTGGCAATATCGGTAATCCAGAGCTGAAGCAGCGCACGCAAGACATTTTACAATGGATATTAGACACATTCCCTCAATTAGAGCCAAAAATTGCTTGGAATCAGCCCATGTTCACGGACCATGGCACATTTATTATTGGGTTTAGTGTGGCAAAACATCACATTTCTGTCGCACCAGAAGGTAAAGGAATTGATCACTTTTCAGCTGACATTGTACAAGCGGGTTACGATCATGGAAAAAAGATGTTTCGCATGAAGGAAAGCTTGCCAGTTGATTATCCTCTCCTAAAGAAAATCATCGAATTTAATATCGAAGACAAGGCGGATTGTTCAACGTTTTGGCGAAAATAAAAAGTACCCCGATCTGAGCCATTAACAGATCGGGGCATTTTGCTGCAACATGTTATTTTGTTCTCTTCCTTACAATTTTCTGCTCAAGCCACTCATAACATGACAAAATGGCATTCACGCTCCTTTGGCATATCGGCAAATAGACAACAGCGACCGCTGTTAAACTCGCTATGACAGCACCTGCTAAGACATCAAATGGATAATGGACACCTACCCAAATCCTTGAAAAACCAACAGCGCACGCTATGATCAGCCAATAAACATGGCGTTTGTGAAAAAGCCAAAAGATCAGACATATAGAAAAAATAAAGATGGTATGATCACTCGGAAAAGAGTTATTCACTTCCTTTTGAATCAAAAGATTGACATGACTCATTTCGGCAAAGGGCTGCTGGTTGTAATAAAAAATTCCTGCGATTTTCCCCATTAACTCTGCCAATATGAAAGTAAGTCCGGCAGATACAACCATCCCCCTATTGGTTCTACTTCGATTTTGAAACCATATGAACAGACACGTGAGCGCTGCTAACAGCACAGTATATTCAGCTAGTCCAATGAATATCGGATTCAAATAACCATGATCGATACTGAGCTGATTCACCCACCTAAATAAATCTTCATTATATCCCTGCATCTCATTTCATTCCTTTTCCTCGATTTATGACAAGGATAATTGAAATAAGATGACTCTTCCATCGATTGAACGAACAAACCATGGAACCATATGACATGTTTGTCACTTTGCTGTCACTGACATCATTTACTTACTGCTCTATAGAGAATGACGCTGCTCCCATTCCTTTTTTAGTAAAGCATATTGGTACGTGTTTTCATATTTAGGGGTGCCATCCTCATATGTAGTAAATGAAATAAACTCAAGAAAAAGGCCTTCTCTCCGCATGCCTAATCGCTCACATAATGCCTGCGAACGGACATTATCATCTTCTACATAGGCATAAAGCCGCCTTGCTCCCTTTTCTACAAATAAATAGGACAAAAATGCTTCAGCACTCTCTCGTGCATACCCCTTTCCTTCATATGCTTCATTGAAATTCCAGCCGATTGAATACGTATCAGGCTCCTCTTTTAAATGAAACAACTCACCGATAATCTGTTGGTTTTCTTTCAAACAAACCGCTACATATGAATGGTCTTTTTTTCTCTTTTGCACTATAGCCAAAGCTTCTTCTAATGAAGAAATTCGATCAGCGAGAAAACAATTTACTCTTGGATTAGACAAGTACTCAAGCATCCCTGCCGCATCTTCATTGCAAAACGGTCTAAGAATTAAACGATTCGTTTCTAATTGATTCATAAATAACTCCTCTTTGCATCATTTCGTATTTTCTAGTCTCTCCATATTTTAGATGACATGAACAAGCTTTGACAATCAAGTTGTTGTAAACTGTCTTCAATAAATGAAACTCATAAAAAGCATTTTGCTATTAAATCATTTGATTAAAACTGATAAAATAGAACATAAGTTTCTATTTTATGAAAAAGGGGTTACACGATATGATCAAAACAGTGGATGGCAACATTTTAGAGGCAAGTGAAGACATCATCTGTCACCAGGTGAACTGTAAAGGGGTCATGGGTGCTGGATTAGCCAAACAAATCAAAAGCAAATATCCCAATGTGCACAAAGAGTATAAACAATTATGTACAGAACATGGAGATGACTTGTTAAGCTCCGTTCAACTCATCACAACTAATGACGGAAAAACAATTGCCAACTTATTTGCTCAAACTGGGTATGGAAGAAAAAGAATGCAAACGGATTACGATGCCTTACGTAGCTGCTTACAAAGCCTAAAAGACACAGTAACCCATTCACATGAAAAGAAAAACCATACTTCCATCGCCATTCCCTACGGGATCGGCTGCGGACTGGCGGGCGGCGATTGGGCGATTGTGGAAGACATGATTGAAGAGGTGCTTAGTGATTGTGAAGTGACGGTTTATCGGTTTAAATAAAGTGAAAAGAAAGATTTAATTAGAAAAGAATATTGTGTTTTTCGATATTTTTGCTTTCGTGAATCGGTTTCTTTGACATGCTAATCAATACACAGTTGATTCCATATGTATTGATTTTTATTTTATTGCTAAGTGTGTCTGTTTTGTTATTGATTAATAGGGGGCATTATTGAATAAGAGCACCATTTCTGCTTGGAATGATGCTCTCAATATGTTCTCTAGTCTTTATTTCTTTAATCTATCAAAACGAATTTTATAACATCTCTAAAAGTTACTCCAATGTAGAAAGGTATTTTTCTAAATGTTTTTTTCCAGAGTTGCTTTTAGGTATAATACCTAGATGATTATATTTCCAAATAGTTTTTCTTTCATGAGGGTTTGTATTCAAAAGGTCATCATAATTAAATTCTATATTAAAATGCCCCGTTTCATCAAATATCATTGTGAAGTTTGTCCAAGGTTTTTGACCATTTTGTTCAAACTCTGTCTTAAGTTCTTGGATACAGTCAACTAATTGATGCCATCTTTCTTTGTATTCAAGTTCACTCACTTCAAAAAGTTCAGTGATCTCATGACTATATATCAGTTTGCTCTCATTTTCTTTAGATGAAAAATAAAAGTAAACAGTTTGAGAACCTTCAACTACCTCCCCATATAAATACACCTTTCCCCATTCAATTGGTATTGTTCCCACTACAACATCAACTATCTCTTTATATAAATGTTCTATTTTTTCTTCATTCATTGTTTTTTACCTCCATACACATTGTCGAACCTTTTGATTTCCCATTCATCATCACCGATTTTATATTTAATATCAAAAGTTTCTGGGCGTAGAGAATCCGCTTTATAGTTAGGGGTAATCTTCACTTTAACTTCATCACCATTTTGAAGAGCATCAGCCCAAGTATTTTCAAGCTTTTTCCACTCCCCTTTGTTTAAATTCCCATTCATCGGCACAAGATTGTCTATATCGCCAGATCCTTTGAAAATAGATGCAATTAAATGACCACCATCGTCATCTAGTAATCTGTCAGGCTTTCCTGAATTGGATTGGGCGTATTGGTTTCTTTTGACCTCTCCGTATTTTAAATCACTTGCTTCGACTTTGACAATCCTTCCGTAGTGGTCGGTTGTGTAGGTGTACCCTTGCTTTGTTGAATAAACGACATTTGGTTTTAATACTTTTTTACGTTTCCATCTTACATAGTGATCTCCGTAACTGACAACAGCCGGTGATGATTTAGGTGCTGGTAATCGTCTGCCTGTCTGAGAGATTCCGTAGCCTGAATTGTTGTCGAGTCGCTTTGCCATGGAGAGGAGTTTATTTTTGAGATTTTCGCCGTCAAAAACGTTATACGGTAGCTTCGGTCCACCAGCCATTTGAAACTTTGGTGAATATGGCAATAGGCTAGGAATGGAGACTCTGTCGATTGATTTTGCTCCTTGTTCAAGCCCTTTCTTCACTGTTGTTTTCGCCGCTGTTGTTCCTGTTTTTGTAATGGCTCCTGCCCCTTTAGAACCAAAGACGATTTCGGCTAGAGAACCAGTCGCATAGGCGAACCAATGTGATCGAGAATACGCATCACCATCTATGACTTCTTTTTGGAATGAGTCTGAAATCGATTTTCCAATCGCTTTCGATGTTTCAATTGGATGAGAAATAGCTGTCACAACTGATTCTACAGCCCCACCAGGGTCAGCGACAAGATCATATATTCCGATCACTGTTTCTTTTGCTACATCGTATATACCAACTGCTGCGCCTTTTACACCATCAATAAAGACACTTGATGCTTCTTCCTGTGCTTTGATTTGGAGCAGCTGGCTGTAATACATTTTTTGATCGTAAGAAAGATTTTCATATCCAATTTCATCTACAATCTCAAAGTATTTCGCTTCTGATATACACGAAGGATCATTGAGCTTTTCTTTCAATTCTTTGATTCTTCGTTTCTCTTTTTCTTCTTTTTTCACCTTTAAATATGCTTTCACCTGTGCATCGATTTTATCATGATTCTTGTACACATCTGTCTCGTGAAATGCTTTTGCATCATAATACATGGGCTGAGCGTTCTTACCTTTTCCTGTAGCAGCCATCATCTTTGCATAAAAAGTTGCAAGATGTTTTTCAATCGCTTCTGACTTTGCGTATTCTGTTTTTAGAGCATGATCTAACCTATGTACAGCCTCAATCGCATCTTTTCTTTCTTCGTTCGCATCATCTAAATGCTCATCTACCTCTTTGCTGGAAAACGTCTGCAATTCAATTAGATCACTGACATCGTCAAAAATAGCCGTAAGGGCTTCTTTTTGTTCCTTAACCATATCTTTATTGTTCTGAATGCCTTGCTTCAATTGAGCATCTAGGAAGTGCTCATCAATAAATGTACTCCCGCCTAATGATTCATCATCCAGCTTTCCTTTCACTCCATCTAAAAAAGCTTTTTGCATATCGATAAAATCAAGATAAGTGTCTGCGTATAGTGCAAGATCATTATAAAAAGCTTTGATATTATCTGCACCTTTTCCAGTAAACTCATCACCTAATCCCGATACACCTTTTAATGCTTTTTTCACAAGTTTCATCTCTTCTTGAAGCTCATGATAGGCCTTTGACCTCTGTTCGACAGCTGATAGTAAAGATGGAGCATCTAATATTTTCATATAAAAAAGACTCCTTTTATGGAATATTCTTTTACTAGAATACCATAAGGAGCCTGACACTTTAATCCACTTTATCGTTTTTTAACCAATTATCCTCCAGAGCTCCCTCTTGATGCGACGGTTTGGACATCATCATGTTGAGGTTGAATGAAACCATTTGTAAAGAAAAGTGTACCTAATTCTACCACAGCTATTGATTTATTGATTACGTAACAACTCACTACAGCACTTGTTCTAATAATTCAATTGACAAAATCCCCATTTACCTAAAAATTTTATACATTCTTCCGATATATACCTGTGTACATAAAAATAGGATAAACATAATCAAATTATATTTTGTTAACAGCTAGATTGTGTTGATTTATTATTCTTGAAATAATGAAACTGTTGGAAACTAAACGTTAATGTTAGTATAAACATATTTTTGAATCAATAATTGCTACTTATATTATAAAAATGGAGGGACTATGAATGAAATCAATAAATAAAGTAGAAGCTCTTGAAACAATTAATTTTTCAGGTGCTATATCAAGAAAAGAATTAGGCCTTAGTAATAAAGATATTAAAGTGAAAAAGATCTCAGGAATTAATATCAAAAAGTTCAGGAATATGGGAAAAGATTCTACAATTGACCTTGCAAATAGAATTACCTTAGTATCAGGCCATAATGGAACTATGAAATCAACGTTAATTGGTTTATGTGTTCAACCGTTTAATTCAGATGTAAATGATATATTTGGAAGTCCGCTGAAGACCAATTTCAGGGAGATATTTCGCCTTTCTTCTGAATATGATAAAGAACGCTACGAATACGATGTTTTTATAGAAGATACTGAAGGCTTATCTGTTAAGATTCCCGTTTATACAAAACCAAGGAGTAAATCAGATCCAAATATTCGTATAGTAACTGGCGGGAACACTAAAGGTGACGGAAATTTAATTTTTAATACTAATTATCTTAATTTAAATCGTCTCTATTCAATTCACTCATCTGATGCAATTCCGGTGATTTTAAACTTAACTGATCAAGAAAAAAATTTCATTTCTAAATTTTATAATACAGTTTTAATTAAAGACTCTTATAATTCTATCGAGAGTGTGCAAGGAAAAGGAACTGCTAATGCATCCTCAAAAAAAACCTTTGGACCCAAAAATTCACATTATAATTTTGAATCAATATCATCTGGTGAAGATAATTTAGGTAGAATCGCTATTAGTCTGATTTCATTTATGAGAGCTGCAGAAAAAAACAAAAATAAAGATCTTTATAATGGAATTTTTTGCATTGATGAAATTGAGGCCAGCCTTCATCCCGTTGCACAAATAAATTTGTTTAATTTTTTGTATAAATGGTCTGGTAAATACAAAGTTCAAATATTAGTTAACTCCCACTCCCTACCTCTAATTAGACATGCCATACAGTTAGCACAAAGTGGACAGGAGATTACAACTTACTATTTGTCATCATTATATTCTGAGGATGTTCAAGTTAAACGCAACCACCCTTATGAAAGTATTTATAAAGAACTTACTTTTGACTTTGAATCTAAAGTGAAAATTCCCAAAGTGGATGTATTGTGTGAAGATAAACTAGCAATCAATTTCATAAAGCGATTAGTAACATCACAACAAGTATTAAGAAGAGTAAATTTTATTGTACCAGATGAAAATGAAGGTTTACCTTATAACTTGTTAATTAAGTTATGTCGAAATACTAGTGCATTTATGGCAAGTACCATTATTGTTTTTGATGCGGATGTACCTAACACAGCACTTTCAAAAGTTAAGAAAGATGACAATATAATTCAACTTCCAAACAAAACACTCAAACTTCCTATTGAAAAATTATTTGTCAAGTACTTATTAGATACAGAAAAAAATGATACACTTTTCTTTAGTAAGATTAAAAAGCCTAAAGATCATATTATTTCCACCTTAATTGAAGAAAATATTAACCCTAGCATTATATCTGATATTAATAAATTTAGAGATATTGACACAAAAAGATATAAAAAGTGGTTTTCAAATAATCAGGATATTGTTAATAAAGTATTTAATACTTTTGTGAAACAAGTCGAAGGTCGTGAAGAATTCACAACTCTATTCATAAAAAAAATTAATAAAATTTGCGAGATAAATGGATATCCTTCTGTAGAAATAAACTAATTTTAAAGTAGGTGATTTTTTGCCAAGAGCCACATTAACTCCACTAAGATACCCTGGAGGCAAAGATAAAACTTATAACTATGTAAGACACCTCATTCTTGAAAACAAATTAACTAGTTATATCGAGCCTTTCGCAGGAGGAGCCGCAGTAGCAATAAGACTGTTGATAAATGAAGATGTCGAAAGAATATATATTAATGATGTTGATAAAAGTATTTATTGTTTATGGAAAACAATAATTAACCATCCAGATAGCCTTATAGAAAAAATCAAATTAACCCCTTTAACAATGGATGAATGGTACAAACAGAAGAACATTCAAAAAAATAAAGAGACTGCAGATGACTTATCATTAGCTTTTTCTACACTCTTTTTAAATCGAACAAATCGTTCTGGAATAATCAAAGCTGGTGTCATTGGTGGTAAGAATCAGGACGGTAATGACAAAATGGATTGTCGATTCAATAAAAATGATATTATAAATCGAATAGAGTTAATTGCAGCAAAGGCTTCTAGAATAAAAGTCTACAACTATGATGCGATAGAATTTATTGAAAAAGTCGTTAAGAATACTCGTAGATCTCTAACTTTTTTTGATCCGCCTTATTACGATAAAGGACCAGATTTGTATACCAATTTTTATGGTCATGAAGATCATGTTAAATTAGCAAAAGTAATACAAAAGCAGATGAGGAATCGCTATTGGATCTTAACATACGATATTGCTGAGGAAATTAAAAAGCTTTATTCAAGATACAACTATCAAAAATATTATTTAAATTATTCAATCGCTACACCAACAAAAGGACAAGAATTTATGTTTTTTTCTAGCAAAATCAAGCCAGGTAATTTTAGAGCTCACTTACAGACAGTTTAAACTCTCAAACGATTATTTATAAAGATTTCAATTTCATCTACAACAAACGCCAGCTGCCTCTCAGAAATCTTATAAATATTGAATAGTCTGTACATACTCTTTTTTACTGAACTCATACATACCTATAAAAAAGACATTATAGTATTGCAACATTCCTGAAGATTGATGGTTAGAATTCTCTATTTCAGCTAAATGCAACTCGAGTATTTCATTAACTTTCAGATGAATTTCCCTACCGCTATCTTTATTATTTATAACCATTATAAAATGTCTCACTTATTTTTAATGAAATTTTATTGTGGTCTCGAAATCCTTAAATTCTTGTGACTTGTCTTTAAATTCAATCCCTAAATCTTCAAGTGCTTTTTCTTTTGATTGGATTAAAGGTTCTGGGTCAATAATTAGATCAGTTATCCCCCAAGCTTTCTGACCAATTAAGGCTCATATATTCATACTTGTTAGTTGTGTCTCCTTCATTTTGAAATATTAAAAACATCCTCAAAAACAAAACCCCCTTGAAATAGGGGACTGACCCCCGTTTTTGAGACAGGGATCAAAACACCTTTATACAGCCAATTGCCGATAGTTTATCGGTGATTGGTTGTTTAGTTTCGTTTGAATACGAATGTTGTTATAATAATAAATGTATTCTTTGACAGTGCGTTCTACGATGCTGGTCGTAGTGCGGTCAATCCTGTTAAGATAGAACGTTTCAGACTTTAGTGAGGAATGAAACGATTCGATGGAGGCATTATCAGCGGGCGTCCCTTTACGGGACATGCTCATGGTAATGCCTTTTATATGAACAGCTTTCTGATACTCGTAAGATGTATACACAGAACCTTGATCGCTATGTAACACGCAATTCTCAGGCAGTGCTGGGAGCTGATTAAGTGTGTTTAAGATAAAGTCTGTGTCCTGCTTATCACCAATCGTAAAAGCAATCACTTCTCCATTATATAAATCCAATATACTGGAAAGGTACAATTGTTTCTGTCCATAAGGCAAATACGTGATGTCCGTTACTAGTTTTTCAAGAGGGCGATCAGACTGAAAGTTCCGATCCAGTATATTACTGGCCACGGCATAGGGCTGCCCATTCTTCTTACGCTTTTTCATTTTAACCCGGCATTGCCACTGGTTTTTCTGCATGATGCGTTGAACAGTTTTATGGTTAATACGCATTCTCCTTTTTAGTATAGCTGTGATTTTTCGATAACCATATCGATATTTGTGCTTTCGGCACAACGTGCCGACCTGTTTCTCTAGTTGTCTTTTAGAATGATTCTGAGTCAGATCCTTTTTCCATCTATAATACGAAGTACGTAAGATGCCTAAATGGACACAGATGTCCTGTACCGTCATCGTTTTGCACAATTCTTCTACCAGTTTGATTGACGTTTCCTTATCAACTTCCTTTCCAATTCGTTGTACTTTTTTAAAACTTCATTCTGTTGACTCAAATAGCGATTTTCTGCCTGCAGTCTCTCTAATTCGGAAGAGTACTCGGGACCCTTTCCATAGGTATATTGTTTTCCAACAGGCTGTTCGAACCGGTGTGTATCCCCAGCTTTATGCCACCTCACCCATGTCTGAACCTGCGTCTTATTCTTGATATTCAATTTCTGCATGATCTCTTTCATAGGTACGCCTGCCAATCTCATTTCTACAGCCTTCTGTTTGACTTCAACCGGATAACTCACTCTTGTCCCCATAGAAAAAACACCTCCATGTTTTATTTCGGATCACAACGATCCATTTTCAAACTTGAAGGTGTTTTTTATTTGTCTCATCTTATGGGGTCAGTTCCATAGACTGACATAGCAGAATGAGACACGAATAAAACACCCTTATTAGGCTGACATGCTACCAAATGTTTTTGGTGCGTGGTAGCCTAATTTTTCTTGGATATGCTCTTCATTATAATACTTGATGTAATGGTCGATTCGTTGTCTGACATCTTTTTCTGATATAGAATTGAATTTTGTAAACATAAATTCCTCTGATTTTAAGCTGGAATGGAATGATTCAATCACTGCGTTATCCCAACAGTTACCTCGTCTAGACATACTGCTTGTAAGGTCCCTTGCCCCCAGCTCCTTTTGATATGCATACAAACTATATACACTTCCTTGATCTGAATGCACAAGTACACCTTTAGGCAAATTCCTTTTCTCTAAAGCTATCCTCAATGTGTCCAATATGAGTGATGTTTGTTGGTGATCATCTAGGGTATAGGCAACAACTTCGTTGTTGTATAAATCCATAATGGTCGAAAGGTAGAGCGTTCTCGGTCCATACTGAATATAAGTAATATCTGTTACCCATTTTAAATTCGGGTGTATTGCGGTGAAGTTCCGATTTAATATATTTGGGGCAATGATGACAGATTCCCCTTGTGATTTCCAATTTCTTTTACGCTTCACACGACATTGAAGATGGTATTTTTGCATGATGCGCTGTACAGTATTTCGGTTTCGTTTGATAGCATATTGATGCTGAAGTAGCTTTCGAATCTTCCGGTGGCCGTACCGGAACGACGTTTCGGTACATAAGGAAATAACAGCCTTCTCGACTTATGATTTTTTACGTATTCCTTCGGATACCCAACGATAATAGGTCGATCTAACGACCTGCAAAATACTTAAGATAGACGTTACTGTATATTTCTTCCGTAGTCTCTCGATCAAATCAAGGCTACTCCCTTTTCAACTCCTCTATGATCTCCAAATACTTTTTTAGAATTTCATTCTCCATCTTAAGGTGTTCAATCTGCCTATTCACTTTTTCCTCTTTTGATACATTGTCAGGTCCATACCCGAAGCTATATTGTTTTCCAATTGGCTGATCGAATCGATGTAACTGATTTTCTCGATACCACTTCATCCATGTTTTAATCTGAGACACATTCTTTATATGATATTTATCCATAATTTGTTGATTGGTAAACTGCCCGCTTAATTTATCTTTCACAACTGCCCATTTTATTTCAGCTGAATATTTGTTTTTTTTCATAAAAAATATCCTCCAGTTTAAGTGTATCACTTGAAGGGTGTTTTTTTATGTCCCATTTGACTAGGTTAGTCTAAAACCATTGGCTCCAAGGGGTTTTCTTTATTAATACTGAGACATATATTGATCGCGTTCCCATGGGTGTACTTGGGTGCGGATTATAACCTATATTGTCTTTATATGTCTTAGTGAATCATCAACGTTGATTTATAGAGATTTTCATCTTAAAAAAATAATACAAAATCATAAAATATTTTTAAATTGTGGGTGATTCGTGGGCATTTTGTGGGTGTTTCCTAAAAGAATGAGAATTCATTATAAACCTAGTTTGATAAAAGATAACAAATCCTTTCTATAAAACAGACCTAAAAGGTCTGTTTTAATTTTATTGCGAAGTCTAATTAGAAACACCGGATAAACCTTCATCTTTAATGAAATTACAGTTCTTGATTTCTTCATATATGCTTCAATCAAGCTTCTCTTCATTTATCCTTTTATTGCTTACACTTTGACAGACAAGATTATCCCGTTTTAACTCCTTGCTCCACCACTTAATTAAATAGTGATAGCAATCATTAAGACGCTCGTCAACTTTCGGCCCTTCAATGATTTTGACTTTCATATCAAATCACCTCCTGCAAGAAAAACGAGTTTACCAGTAGATATAAAAAAGACCTGACTGAATATCAGCCAGGTTCATGAAGGGGTCAATCTTATTCTTATTATAACGAAATCCAAATTGTCAATCAAACATTTGTTCCCACTTTCTTTTTCGAAGTCTCTTTTAATTTTGTCTATCTGTTTAGAGAAGTTGTATTTCGGTCAATCATCGTCGTGTTTCGATCGGTTTTTTGAGGAAATACAGTGGTATTTCGATCAGTTGATTCTTGTGAGTAATTTAGAGAACCCAGGCAAGCAGCACCTACCAATAAAGCGGTGCTAATCAATATCTTCATTTTAATATTCATATAAACACTCTCCTTTTTGGATTTCGGTTTGAGCTTCTATGGCAGTTCTATAATAATCTGCTACCCTCTCCGAATCATTCCTTTTCTCATAGAGATTTGCAAGGCTTAAAGCAAACTCTTCAATATAAGGATACAACTTCTTTTCCTCTAAACCTTAAACCTTGAAGAAAACATTTATAGTGTTGATTTTCTGAACATATTTTCTGAATCTCTTCTTTCGCTTCAATGACTTTACCTGGCCGTTTTCTGTGTATCGGAAATCGACCTCAACAGGATCACCAAGCTTACAGACTCTCAAGTATTGTGCATCCAGATATTCAATTCCTGCAGGCTGCAGGCTTCCCTGTACCATCTCGAAGCACTTCGACAAATCCATTACCTGTTTTTTTCTCGGTCTTCTATCACATAACCAAGGACCACTTCGGCTGACTCATCATAGTTCATATATCTGGCGAACTCTTCAAGCCTTGTCCATTCTTTCTCAGCTGCCTTTTTCTTTCCCTCTGTTGCGTTCTCAGCGTTGAAGTCGAAAGTGTATTCAACTCCCAAGCCGAATCCTAGAATATTCGTTTTATATGTATCTATACATTGTTGAAGAATGGTAGAATACTCGGCTATTTGTTTGAGCTCCTTGATATTGTATGGCGGCTCAATAACGCCATCAGCCTCATAATTAAAGCCATCCTCATGAATTTGTTTGGTCGTTTC
Source organism: Bacillus sp. FSL M8-0266 (assembly GCF_038613425.1). Classification (NCBI taxonomy): domain Bacteria; kingdom Bacillati; phylum Bacillota; class Bacilli; order Caryophanales; family Bacillaceae; genus Bacillus; species Bacillus sp. FSL M8-0266. Next base: position 1,794,785 of record NZ_CP152015.1, on the reverse strand, counting down.
AGAAACAGTTGATTTAATCACAGTAGCTTTCACTTTATTCATCAGCGTGACCTCCTTTCTCTGTTCGGGCGTGTCCGCTCTTTTGGTTTCTCTTTCAGATCGGTGACCTCATAATCATCTAGCGCATACCAGATGGCCGACAACGTATGGGGATCAATCTTAAACTCGTCTTCTATGATGTTACCGTTCTTGTCTGTCTTGTATGTGAGCGGCTGAAGCTCATAAATCGTGTTTTTACATGAATCGGAACATATGATTTTCTTGAACCGCTTGATCTTCTTTGTGTACTGCAAACGTGATCCCTGGAACTTATGAGCGGCCACCATGTTGTATCCCATCTTCCTGAAGTATGCGATGGTTTTCGGTTCAGCTGCGTCCGCTTTGATAAGCTCTTTTGTTTTTGCAAATTCGATAAGCTCTTGAACAGTTTCATCATCGGTTGTGCCTTTTTGATAATACTCCCAATAGATGTATAGATATTTCTTCTCATGATCGACGGCCAGTCGAATCAAAGCGTTATATGACTCTACGAAACCAAAGTCCATGCCCGCTTTAAGCAAAGGACGATTAATATTTGAGATGGCCAGCATCACATCTTCATGCGGCTGCACCTCGAATTGAGGAAGAACACGAATTCCGTTAATGCCAAAATGACCTTTTCGGGCTATTCGATAAAGGTCTGGATCGTATTCCTTCAGTTCGTCCAGCTGCTTAATGTAACTGACCGGAAGGAATAAGTTGTCTTCCGCTGTAGAATGATGATAGTACGTATCGTTGATAGCAATGGTTCGCTCTTCGTACAATGTCTCGTCATCCATAATAAAGCGGTTGTTCTGATCGTCTTTAAAGAAGTGACGGTATGTCCAGTTATCCTGCCCGACAGGGTTCGTTGATAGAATCATATGCAGCTGCAACGTTGGATGACGCAAACGACCAAGCAGCTCCTTAAATCCCTCGTACTTAACCTCGGAACATTCCTCAATCCATATGATTGAGATGTTGTTGATCGACTTCAATTTGGCTGGCTTGTCCAAGCCTTTGAAGATGATCCGGCTCCCATTATGGAATTTCAGCATGAGCGGTGATGTCCGGCACTGAATGACATGGTCGAGTCCTAGATCATTCACGATCTCTTCAAATAAAGAAAACGTGGAATCTCTGTGCGTGTCATAGACTTCACGAATCACAAGGGCTGTCCTCTTTTCATCCAGTAACTTTAAGATGAGTTTCAGGGCAATGTGATAGCTTTTAGATGACCCGTAACCACCCACCAAGAACTGAAACTTCTGATCCCAGTCAAAAAGAAAGTCCTCAAAGTGTGGATTGACTTCCTTCTCCATCAGTTGCATCAGCCATCACCTTTTTTCTTTGCTCTCTTAATCGTTATCTGTACAGAGTCATCGACAGGTCGAGCGGTGATTCGCTCCAGTTCTGCCTCTCTCGTTCGGTTTGCAAGATCAAGACCACGCAGCCTCAATTCATGCTCTGACATAGTTTTCATAATGTCGTGTTTCTGCCTAATGGCTTTAAGACGCTTGTCTGTTACTCGCGTCAATGCTTCCTCTATTTCTAGGATGCGATCAATAACAGGTAATTGAGTTTCTTCAACTTCAGTGACTACAAGACGTTCATTGATAATCGGAACGTATTTGACAACACCATTCTCACTTGTGGATGGTGCAACGTCTTTTGTCTTCCTAAGTTGTTGAAGTACACGCCGCTGATTATCGGTTAAACCATTCTCATACTTCATGATCCTGTGCATCATGCGCCGCTCTCGAATACTAAGCTCACGTATGGTCAATTCAATTTGATAGAGCGGATCGGTCTCAATCTGCTCAAAGAATTCCTTTTCTGTGTCGTCCATATAATCAAACATGATAGATTCATATTCACCCGTGCGTAAAGAATTTTTATTTCCTTTTGGAGCTGCGCCGCCCCTATTACCTTTAGCATTTTGGTTACCAGTTGGCGCTTTACCACCTTTGTTTCCTTTGGCGTTTTTGTTCCCTTTAGGTGCGCCGGAACGTAAAGAAGCGCTCCTATTTAATTTAGGAGCGCTCCCTTTGAATTTGTCTTCCCATTTATCGTTCGCTTTCCATTTACGGACTGTGTTGCTTGTCACACCCAACTCATCTGCAATGTCTTTAAGCAAGCGGGTTCCATCGCTTTCTTTCCAAAGACGAAAAGCCTCATCTCTTCTTAGATCGCGCCGTCTAGCCATTACATATCACCCACCTCCGAGCTGCTGAATTAAGTTTGAGTTTGTTTTATTTATTTCGACTTCCTGTAAACGCAATTGATCCCATTCTATCAATAGCTTTTGTAATCAAGTCAGAATCGACTGCTCTAGCCTGTTCTAATACTTGCTGGAAACGAATCGCTGCAGGAAACATTGCATCTCCTTGCTGTCTTTCAATATTACTTACTAAATTTAAAAGTGACTTTGATTGTGGTTCCTTCAAGTTTAGATTACTTATTTCTTGCCTTAATTTTTCAATTGTATTTTTCGACTCTTGTTTCTCTTGATTCAGCTCTGTAAAACGCTCTAATGTTTCTTTAATTGAGTTAACCATTTCATCTGCACTACCAGCCAATCTATTTAACACTAGTAATTGATTAGTTAAGATTTTATCCCCAACATAATAAGGATAACGAAGTTGATGGTCAATCTCACTCCAACCCTCTTCAAAAATTGTGCGAACTTGTATTTCAGCTAAAGTTAGCTCTTTAGTTAAACGACTTTTTATTAAATAGTGCCAAGAACGGTATCCAGCTGAATGTTTTTTTACATTGAATTTCCCTTCTGCTTCTAATTTAGCTTTCTCATCATCATCTATGTCACCCTGTCTAATATAAATTATGACCTTCTCTTCCAAATCCCAATAATTTCTTATCATGTTATCAAGATTTATAGCCTGATCTTTGTATAAATGAAGAACCCTTAGCCCAATTAAATCAGTTATTTTTGACTTGTAATCATCAATATCAAATGAAAACTCGGAGTTGTTAATGCTTTTTCTAATTAATTTCTCAATAAGATGCTCAGGGTCTTTTATTCTCATTCGTACCGTATGAGCATCAGAATGTGTCCTTAAAATATCCGCTATTGTTTTACCTGTATGTTCAAGTAATTCTCTACAAGAAGTATAATCATTAAAAATTGATTTTAATTCACTCCATACTATACCAGTCTCTTTAAACTCCTCTTCATTGATTAAATATTTTTTGAGAAATCTTTCTTTGTCCATTAACTGATGCATTAGTTCTCCCCCATTAGTATTAATAATTAGATTTTGATATTCTTAAATATACTTCAAGAAACTTCTTGTTTCACCATTTTAATGCATAAAGTAAACAAATAACGGATTAATACACTAATGCTCTTCTTTAATTAGATCATAAAGAAAATATATTCAGTCCATATAAACTATGTTTTATTAATCGTACGAGAGTATTGACACTAGGGGTATATTGGAGGATTTTATGTACGGGAATTGTTTTGATATTCATGATGTATTGTATCGCCTCCAATAAAAAAACACATTATCTCCTAAGGCGTTCAGTACTTATCTAATTTAAAACTTCTATCTGGAATTTCATCTAAACATTCTTGTAGTAATCGTTTGTAACCGTTCAATTCTTCTAGTAAAGCCTTATCACGGTAAGTCAGAATGGCCCATACTATAAAAACCATAACAGCACCAAGACATACAGCAATAAATTGATAGCTTATTTCTTTTATATATACAAAAAGACTTTCACTAAATTTTATTTGATTTCCAATAATGAAAGCCAATATTACAAAAAAAGCTGTAAAAACATGATTTAAAGATTTTTTGTTATCTAACATATCCTCAATCCTACCCAAAAGCATTTTAATGTGTTTCCTATCATGTTTCTTAATTTGGTCTTTAAATTTTTCTTGTTCAGAAAACTTAGCACTATGCATATTTTTCCCAAACTGTTGCAAATATAATCTTGCGTCTGTAGCATCATCAAATGACGTTTTACTGTTAGTTTTGTTGAAAAAAAACTCACCTCCTAGACTTATATCGGAGGTGAGTTGAAAATTTCCAGGTATTCAGTGCATTGGTTTTATTTAACGTAAAATTCAGATGTATAGAACGTACCAACAGTTTCAACGTGGTTTCCGTTTTTGTCGTATCGCTCTAAATCTACTTTGAATCGATACGTACCTTTTCTATTACCTAGTGATTCCTTGATGCCGAATTCATCGTACTGTTTCTCTGCTGGGTTAAGCGGGTTAGGTGAATTCGTCTTGATTGTGACCCATTTCCCTGCAACTTTTCGTTGAGGAATAAGATTTGGTCCACAAATGTAATCATTGTGATTCTGAATCGCAACAACCACAACCTTGTCCTTTCCTAAAGTATGATTCGCTTTTTTTGGATTAGCAGATACACCAAATTTTGATGCCATGTTCATCATCTCCTTTTTTGCTTTTGCGCTCCTATCCCACACCAAAGCACCTGCAGCCATACACCCAAAAGACGACTGTTCCCATCAAATCAGCGTTTCCTCCGGATACGTCCGCCTTGTCGTTGGTACGTTTCACGTCTCGTTCCCATGATTTCTTCCCAATATCGCTTTGTTATCGGATCAGCATTGCTCTTCTTCTTTCGATTAGAACCAGGAGCAATGCGCTTTAATTGCTTCGTTGTTTCTACGGATAAAGAATCTCTGATCTTCATGTTCATACTCTCCTTGCCGAATAAGCACCACCTTACGCTATTCGCTTAAATAGATTTTGCAATGATGACTACACTCCGAGAGGATGCCAAGTACAGTCAATCATCAAGTGAAAACTGTCCTCGATACGGCTGCCGCAGACCAGCTGCTATCCAGGCTCAGAATGTTCCTCTCGTATGGCCACATTTCTCAACACCTTTGTTCCGTATCCAGATACGCCATTGATAAAGGAAAGACGCGTCTCCCAATAAAAAAAGCGGACACCAATCAAGGCACGTAAAGTGCTCAATGATCAGCGTCCGCAGGTTCTTCCTTCTGGACAAAATATTCACGTTCATTTTGCTTGTCTCTATCTTACGATGATCCACTTAAGAAAAAAGGTCCCCTTTTTGTCGGCTTTTTCTCTGCAATACAAATAAAAAAGTGCCCATAAACATAGACACTTTGGTTCAATTATTCCCAAAACGCATCGCCTTCAGAATCAATATACTTCTAGAAAAGCTTAAAGACTGCATAACAGTCTTCAAACAGATAAAGATGTCTTCTTCTATATCATTTTATTTATTGTAACGTATCACACAAAAACGCTATGCTTTAATTAAACCATTTTCTTTTAGAAATCGTTCGAATAATGCATCACCTTTATCCTCAATATCTTCATCATCAATATTATACTCTCCAACCAACAAACCAAAATCATCATATTTTTCATATTTTTGTTTAAGTTTTATACCATAGTTTTCTTGATCAAAAAACAATAACCATTTCCCTGAATCTAAACTTTTAAAAAACACACCTTCATAATCTAAATCATTTTCATAATAGCCTACATGCAAATGCATTGTATCGTCTAAGTTAAGCAACGTTGATCTCCCCTTTAGAAAATAACATGATGATCTTTTAGATTAGGTGGAACATGATAATGCAGAACAGCAGGTCTTCCATGTTTTATAGGTGCATAATCTAGTCTGAATAGTGGTTTTTTGGTTTTTTTGCTACGTACCTGTATAATGCGCCCTCCTGATCCAGGGCCATCAATAATATAATTTTGAGGCGCCTTTAATGCTTTCTGCACATATGGTCTAGCTACTTTCCATCCTTTTTGCATTCCCTTTTTTCCAACTTGAGAAATTAATAATCTTAAAGCAGCAGCCACCACCGGTATCCACTGACCAGTTACACTGTCTTCTTTCAATTCAGCATTCTGACTCTGTAACGCTAAAGTTTCTTCTAATTCAATAAATACTGGATCATTCAAAAGAAAGTCAAATTCTTTATTAAAGTTTGATACATCTACATTTGAAACATCTATACCGGTATCCTCGTATACTTGTTCAATCAATTGATCACTAACCACAAATTCACTATCCTGTGAAGTTACGCTCTCAGCATATACTGGAGTCACCGCCGAAAAACATAGAATAAAAGACAGTACTACTAAAATAAGCTTATTCTTCATATAAACCCTTCTTTCTCAAAAAAATTTATCTGTATTCATAACTGAATACCCATTTATTTTATCTAAATTTTTGATTTTTTTCCATATTTTTTTAGAGATTGTGGATTTATTATAAGAAGAATATTCTTCAAAAAAGAGAGCAGCAAGACCTGCCATGTAGGCAGCCGCCATTGAAGTACCACTACTATATAAAAAAGAACCATCTTTTGAATAACTTTTTATATACTGCCCCGGAAGTAACACATTTAATCCATTACCTACAGTTGTCCCTTTCCATATATCACCGTTCATATTTAAAGCTCCTACAGCAATAACACCTTCAAATTTAGCAGGGTAGAGTATCTCGCTCTTTTCTTGTAACCCATAGTTCCCAACCGATGATATTACAACAATATTATTTCTTAAAGCTCTATTTATTACAGATTCCAGTTTTTTAGAATATTTTAAAGTGCCAAATGACATTAGAATAATGTCAACCTTTTCTTCAATACTATAATTCACTGCTTCTATTACATTATTAATATCACCGTTTAAATTGTTATCCAAGGCTTTAATTACATATAAATCGATGTTTGGCGCAACACCAATGTCTTTATTAGTTAAAATTCCAGCTAAATGAGTTCCATGACCATGATTATCTTGATATGATCTTTTGGGATCTAAAACGTTTACCCCCTTCTTAACATTGATCTCCTGCTTAAATGAAACACCTGAATCAATTAATGCTACTTTAACACCTTTTCCAGTTAGTTTTTTCTGGTTATGCAGTTTATTAATTTTTAGATATTCATAGGCCCAATTTTCATTCTTAAATTTTTCAGTTTTGGTTTTATTTACTATTAATGTTATAGATGTCACAGTTAGAATTAATACTACTAGAAGGAGTGTAAGTTTCTTCAAAATCATCGCACCTCTTTTAAACATATTATGAGAAACATGATGTATTTTACCATTATTTTTTTTCAAATACAAAACAGCACTCAGATGATTCCAAGTGCTGTCGAAAGTTTAAACGTAGCTTGCTTTTTCAATTTGTAAAATCGATCTTTCTTTAATCCTAGCTCTTCGCATACCTCAAGATCTTTAACCATTCGTGAAGTAAGGTACTTCGAATAATGTCTTGTTCAATTTTATCCAAGCTGTACTCTAATGCTCTTTCTATTTGCCGCACCTTCAGCTCCGAACAAACATTTTGATCTCTTAATCTTGGGAATAAAGTAAAAACACCATTTTCTTTTTGTTCATTTAAATTCTCTTGTTTAACTTTTAATGCTTTATAAAGCTTCAATTCATTTATTAATGTCTGACGGACCTGCTTTTCATTGACCTCAGGAATAAGGCATAATTGGTTGGTTAACAAATTTATACCCTCTCTCTAAAAAATCTTATAAGCAGACTGTTTAATTATATAATTGAATTATTGTTTGTAGTACTATCGTTCGTAGATTCCTCGTTTGTAGAATCTTGATCGACCTCTTCAATCGACATTTTTATATTGCACAAGTCTTCTAACTTGATAATTTTTGTTTCTGTACATAACTTTGGCTTAGGATTATTTCCTAATAAAATTAATTCTTTGTTTATAGCGTGTAGTACATACCAAGATTTTTTATTCAAATCACTTTCAAGAATATTTTGTTCATTAGCTAAATCAATGTCAGAAACGAGTATATACTTTTCTTTTGTCCAATATAAAAACTTTGAAATTTGCTTCATTAATGCTGGTATAGGGAGACATAGAACGGTCATACATCCTATTATAATTGCTAATTTTCCAATTGGATTTTCCACGAATACATTTGTTACAACTGTTCCATTCAACGGAAAATAATAGCACAATAAGCAAACCATGAACAGTATTGCTAATAATACTCTTACCCCAAACCGATTAAGTTTTGAAGAGGATTGACTGTTTATAACATAAATTATAGTGAAAATTGGAGCACCAATTGTGAAAAAAATTGATCCTATCATGGGAGATAAATTTGGATCCCCAGTCCAGGACGGTACACCAAAAGTATAAAGTATAGACAGATTAATCAATACCCACCATAAAGTCTGTCCAAGATATTTAATACTTAATAATAGTATAACCATATCTTTAGTTAACAACTTTTGTTCAAAGATACTTGATGATAATAAATTAATAGGTCTTATTAATTTGAAAATGATTAATAAAACTATTATTGCAGCAGCCAAATTACCTGGTATCCCCATTTTTTCAAGAAATCCAAAATACTCCATAAATACACACCTTTTCAATATTCTTCTTTATTGAATCGGCATTTTTTAGATTTTTTCAAGTAATTAGGGAACTCTATCTGCTAAATATCTATTCTGTGAGAACTTGTATAATTTAAATTTGTGAACTGGCCGTCACGTGTAGTGATTTCCGTTTTTCCGTAAATAGGTGCTTCAGCCAAAAACGCTTCGTTGGAATGGCCATCTAGGATAATGACTTTAACCTCTCCTTTTTCAAAAAGCTGATCAATTGAGATGTTAGAGTCTATATGTTTGTAAGGATTATTCATGCACAAGGCCTCCCATGTTATAATGAATTGTCGAGATTCATTAGAGCTGGAGCCTTGTGCTTCGGTTCTTTTTATTTGCCCTGAAGAGCTTGCAAATCACGTACACACATTTTAAAGAAGTGTTCGTCCCTTAAATCTAAAGACAAATGAATCAAAGCCTTCAGATCATCTTCAGTAAGTGCCTCATCCAAGTTTTCAGCCAAAGACTTTGGACAACCAAGGTATTACCACTAAGGAACCTTACTAAAATGTCATCTTCAGATACTTTAATTACATAACCTGGTTTTTTCCCTTTCCTAGATGCTTTGTTACAGTCTCCTTCTAAGAATTCGTTTGCGTGCCATCTTAGGCAGTCCTGTCTTCCTCTTCTTTTTGATCATTCCCGTCAGAATCGTCTTTCACACTTTGAGGGGAATCTTATCATTTCTACTTCAATCTTTCTGCATCGGTACAGCTTCGCTGGCTTGGACCTCATACTAGAAAAAATAGACACAAATTCAATGAATAAATATGAAGAGTATATCTCCAAGATAATGGAGTGATTTTTTTATCATTTTTTTGTGGGTGAATTGTGGGTGGCGGCTTTTTCATTTTGAAATATTAGAAACACCCACAAAAATAAAAACCCCCTGAAGCCAATGGCTCCAAGGGGTTTTCTTTATTAATACTGAGACATATACTGATCGCGTTCCCATGGGTGTACTTGGGTGCGGAACATATCCCACTCGATTTCTTTTGATTCAATAAAGTGCTCAAATAGGTGATCGCCTAGTGCGTTGACCATGACTTCGTTTGATTTCAGCAGCTCAAGAGCTTCTGCAAGTGTTGCAGGTAGGTCAGCGATGCCGTTTTCAAGGCGCTCTTCTTTGTCCATGACATAGATGTTTCTGTCAATTGGTGCTGGTGCGTCTAGTTTGTTTTTGATTCCGTCAAGACCTGCTGCAAGTAATACGCTTAATGCAAGGTATGGGTTTGCAGATGGGTCTACACTGCGTACTTCTACACGTGTGCTGATGCCGCGTGATGCAGGGATACGGATCAATGGGCTGCGGTTTTGTGCACTCCATGCCACATAGCATGGTGCTTCATAACCAGGCACAAGACGCTTGTAAGAGTTAACTGTTGGGTTTGTGACCGCTGTAAAGCTTGTTGCGTGCTTGACGATACCCGCGATAAAGTGTCTAGCAGTCTCGCTTAATTGTAAATCTGCTTTTTCATCAAAGAATGCGTTTTTGCCATTTTTGAATAATGATAGGTTACAGTGCATACCTGATCCGTTTACACCGAACAATGGTTTTGGCATGAATGTCGCATGAAGACCGTGCTTTCTCGCAATCGTTTTGACAACGAGTTTGAACGTTTGAATGTCATCACAAGAACGGATGGCGCCTGCATATTTGAAGTCAATTTCATGCTGTCCAGGTGCTACTTCGTGGTGAGACGCTTCAATTTCAAAGCCCATTTCTTCAAGCTCAAGCACGATATCACGGCGGCAGTTTTCGCCTAGATCTGTTGGTGCAAGGTCAAAGTATCCACCTTTATCGTTTAATTCAAGCGTTGGCTCGCCTTTTTCATCTAATTTAAATAAGAAGAATTCTGGCTCAGGTCCAAGGTTGAAATCACTAAATCCTAGATCTTCCATTTCCTTTAAGACACGCTTTAAGTTATTACGCGGGTCTCCATCAAATGGCGTCCCGTCCGGCTTGTAAATGTCACAAATAAAGCGTGCAACTTTACCTTTTTCTGCTGTCCAAGGGAAAATAACAAATGTGTTGAGATCTGGGTATAGATACATATCTGATTCTTCAATACGTACGAAGCCTTCAATAGATGAACCGTCAAACATACATTTGTTATCGAGAGCTTTTTCTAACTGGCTCACAGGAATTTCAACATTTTTAATCGTTCCGAGAATGTCTGTAAATTGCAGACGGATGTACTTTACGTTTTCCTCATTTACTAATTTTACGATATCTTCTCTTGTGTATTTTGCCATTTCGTAAAACTCCTCCCCTACAAAAGGTAAAATTGTATAGCAATGCTTTTGCTAATTGGTTAACGGAAGAACCTTGACATATCCCCCTGCCTAAAGGTCGTTCCTTGTTGGAAACGTCCAGCCTGAATGAGTTCCTTCTTCAGTAGCTTCCTGAGTTCATCATCTGTCAAGTTGTGCTTGGCTGTGGTTTTCTCCTCGGTCTTTGCATCAGACGCTGGATGTTCTGCCTCAGCTTTGGCAAAAAGTTTTTTGATTCCTGCCATGTTTACACCTTGTTCGATGAGGTTTTTAATTTCTAGTAATTTATCAACATCATGGAAAGAAAATAATCGGCGATTCCCATCACTTCTTGCTGGAAATACTAAACCATTTTCCTCATAATAGCGAATTTGTCTTGCAGATAATTCTGTTAGCTGCATGACAATCCCAATTGGGAATAAAGGCATTGAGCGGCGAATGTTATCACTCATCTCAACTGTCTCCTCCTCTTTGCTTAAATTTATTATATGTCATGTTATATTATGTGTCAACAGTATGTTAGGAATATTAACATGGATTTTTTTATCGAGCAGGTATGTCGATAAAACCTTGTTCCAATAAGGCATCTACAGCACTGCAAATCGCATTTTTCACATGGGCATACGTGAGTCCGCCTTGAACGTAGGCTGTATAAGGAGGTCTGATCGGTCCATCGGCTGATAACTCGATACTAGCTCCTTGGACGAAGGTGCCCGCTGCCATAATGACATCATCCTCGTATCCCGGCATATAGCTTGCATGCGGTGTGACGTGACTGTTGATCGGAGATGCATATTGAATCGCCTGACAGAATGCAATCATTTTGTTAGGATCGCCAAATTCGACGGATTGAATTAAATCCGTTCTTTTCGCATTCCACGCTGGGTTCGTTTGGAACCCGAGCTTCTCAAGAAAACGAGCCGTGAACACCGCACCCTTTAAGCTTTGTGCCACAACATGCGGTGCTAAGAAAAATCCTTGATACATTTCTTGGAGCGCATACAGCGAGGCACCCGCTTCACTGCCGATGCCCGGAGATGTCATTCGATAAGAGCAAGCTTCGACCCATTTTTCTTTTCCAACGATGTAGCCGCCTGTTTTGGCAAGCCCGCCGCCCGGGTTTTTAATAAGTGAACCCGCCATAAGATCCGCTCCCACATGACATGGCTCTTGTAATTCAGTAAATTCACCATAACAGTTGTCCACAAACACAATGATTTCTTCATTGATCTCTTTTACAAATGAAATCATTTGCTCGATTTCTTCTATTGTAAAGGAAGGTCTTGACGCATAACCTTTCGAACGCTGAATGCCGATCATTTTTGTTTTAGAGGAGATCGACTCTTTTACTTTGTCATAATCGACGGATCCATCTTGCCTTAAATCAATGGCCTTGTAATCAATCTGGAAGTCTTTTAATGAGCCTGTCCCTTTTTTGCCGCGAATCCCTACAATTTCTTCTAGCGTATCGTATGGTTTTCCCGTCATATAGATCAATTCATCACCAGGTCTTAGCACACCAAATAACGCAATGGAAATCGCATGCGTGCCGGAAATGATCTGCGGACGCACAAGGCCGCTTTCTCCCCCGAAGACGTCCGCATAAATTTTTTCTAACGTGTCTCTTCCCATATCATCGTAGCCATATCCAGTTGTTGGATTAAAGTGAGAGTCACTGACTCTATGCTTTCGGTAGCTTTCAAGCACCCGCCACTCATTTTGTTCGCTCTTTTGATCAATTTGCTGATGCATGTGTAAAATGTCTTGTTCTGTTTCTGCTGCTACTTTTTCTAAAATACTGCCGTGTTTTAATGTATGAAACATCTTGATTTAATTCCTTTCTTACAACATATACTTCTTGATTTGACCTAATATGGTCTGCTCCTCACCGCTAAACCCGGTGATGTCATAAAGTTCTGCTTCTTTTTGAAATTCTAGTGATTCCACGAGCGTTTCTGATTTTAATGCGGAAATGAGTTTTCCTTCATACGCAGGAATTTTCACATGATATGGCTTTAAAAAGTTTTGTTTCAGTTCTGCCATAATATCCGCTTTTAACCGCTTCACATCTTCTTCGCGTCTCGCACTGATTAACAGATGACGATGCTTTGAAGATGGGATGAAATCCGGTCTGATTTGATCTTCTTTGTTATAAACCGTCAGCATTGGAATACGATCTGCTTCTAATTCCTCTAAAAGCTCATGAACCGTCCGTTCGTGACCTTCGTAATCCTCATTAGAAGAATCAATGACATGAAGCAAATAATCAGCTTCCTTCACTTCTTCAAGAGTGGAACGAAATGCCGCAATGAGTGTTGTTGGGAGGTCTTGGATAAAACCAACGGTGTCTGAAATCAGCACACTGTAGCCAGATGCTAATGTCATCTTACGTGTCATTGGATCAAGTGTCGCAAACAGCAGATCTTCTTCATGACTATCTGCATCTGTTAATTGGTTAAACAAAGTAGATTTTCCGGCATTCGTATACCCAACAATGGCAATTTGAAACACACCATTTTTCTTCCGGCGTTCCCGGTATCTTGTACGGTGTTCTTTGACTGTAGATAATTGTCCATTAATTTCGTGAATACGGTTTCGAATATGACGTCTATCTGTTTCAAGTTTTGTTTCACCTGGACCTCTTGCGCCAATTCCGCCGCCTTGTCTTGAGAGGCTGATCCCTTGTCCGCTTAGTCTCGGCAAGGCATACTGAAGCTGGGCAAGCTCTATTTGCAGCTTCCCTTCTCTTGTCCGGGCTCTTTTTGCAAAGATGTCTAATATCAATTGTGTCCGATCGATAATTTTCACATCTAAGGCAGTTGCCAAAGCTTTTAGCTGACTTGGAGACAGTTCGTCGTTAAAAATAATGACATCACATTCGAATTCCTCACAAAGCACTTCAAGCTCTTCTACTTTCCCTTTACCGATATATGTTGCGCTGTCTTGTCTATTTCTCTTCTGCGTCATTACGCTGACAGCTTCACCGCCAGCCGTTTTGGTTAAGGAAGCTAATTCTTCCATTGAGTATTGAAAGCGTTCATCCGTGACATGCGGCAATTGACAGCCGACAAGGATCGCTTTTTCTGTCATTTCATGTTCATTCAACGTCAGTTGTTTCCTTTCTGTACTTAAGTTTTCAGTAGTACCATCATACCAAACACATCACACGTATACCACTATTCGGATGGTTTATTTTAGTATCTCTTTATAAAAAGGATACGCCATTTTAAGTAGGCGTATCCTCTTTCATTTGGAGATCGTGACTTTTAATCGTGAGCAAATCTTTTTTATCATAATGATCCACAAGCAGGAGTCTCATCGCTTGGGTTCGAATGGCCTTTTCAATCGTGTTTCGCACAAAACGGCCGTTGCTGAATTTTGCAGGACTCGTGGTGCTTTTAATGTGCATTAAGTAATCTCGCAGCTTCCATTCAGCTTCTTGAGTAAAGATATATTCTCTGTCAGCCATCATCCGTTTGGCAATGTCCATGAGCTGATCGACGGTATAATCAGGAAAGCTGATATTGATTGGAAATCTGGATTGCAGCCCCGGGTTTAATGATAGAAAATGATCCATTTCCTTGGAGTAGCCAGCAAGAATGAGAATGAATTCGTGCTGTTTGTCCTCCATATGTTTTACTAGGGTATCAATCGCTTCTTTCCCAAAATCCTTTTCGCCTCCGCGGGCAAGAGAATAGGCTTCGTCGATGAACAAAATGCCGCCTAGTGATTTTTTAATTAAGTCTCTTGTTTTTTGAGCAGTATGACCGATGTACTCCCCGACTAGATCTCCGCGTTCCGCTTCAATTAAGTGACCCTTTGAGAGGACATTCATTTCAAAGAAAAGCTTCCCGACAAGTCTTGCAACCGTCGTTTTCCCTGTGCCCGGATTCCCTTTGAACATCATATGAAGCGCTTGTTTACCTACCTTTAACCCTTGTTCCTGCCTTTTTTGATTGACAAAGATCCAAGCATAAATCTCTTTTATGTTTCGTTTCATTTCATCCATACCGACAAGGCTGTTCATTTCACGCTCTATTTCCCGTAAGATGCTGTGTTTTGCCTCATTTTTCTGCAAGGCTTCTAGGTATTCTGCCTCTGAATCTGCATCAACCAATACTTGCTTTTGTCCGTTAAGTATAATATTGATTTGGCCGTTGTTTTTATATGTGACAGCTCGCTCCAACGTATTCACCTCTCGCTCTTCTCTCTTTATTCTATTCGGGTGGAGCTGTAATCGTGACAATCGCCCGCTTAAGCCCAAGTTTGCTGTCAAAATGACCCGAGATACCGAATATTGTAGGGATTTCTGCGGTTTCCCAGGAAATGATGTGCTATTTCCATTGTATTCATCCCATTTAGGCGGACAAACCAACAATTTGTTTTTTCTTAGAAAAATGTAGCTTTCTCATCACAAATTGTGCAGAAAAGAGTCTCAATGATTTCCGCATTTTGTACAGGCAATTTTTCTATTTTCTCATAAAATAAAGACGAGGTGATGAATAGATGGTGAAAATTTTTATTGATCCTGGCCATGGAGGAACAGATTCTGGAGCTGCTGTTAATGGACTTTTGGAGAAAAATATAACACTGCAAATCGCGATTTTATTGAGAGATATGTTGATTAGTGATTATGATGACGTTTCCGTCCGCTTAAGTCGTTCAATTGATCAATCCGTTACTTTGGCCCAGCGTACAAATGCGGCAAACAGCTGGGGAGCTGACTATTTCGTGTCTATTCATGTTAATGCGGGCGGGGGCACAGGTTTTGAAAGCTTTGTGTATCCTGGCGTTTCAGCACCAACCACCACGTATCGCAATGCCCTTCATGATGAAATTGTTCGCTCGGTGGATTTTGCCAACCGCGGTAAGAAAACAGCGAACTTCCACGTTCTTCGAGAAACTTCTATGCCCGCTATTTTAACAGAGAATGGTTTCATTGATACGGCAGCTGATGCAAATAAGCTCCGCAACGCGACCTTCCTTCAAGGCATCGCTCGCGCTCATGCCACTGGATTAGAGAAAGCCTTTCAGCTGAAAAAAAAAGCAAGTAATCTTTATAAAGTACAGGCTGGAGCTTTCAAGGTGAAAGCCAATGCAGATGAATTAGCAGCCACGCTGAAATCAAAAGGCTTTGACGCCTTTGTTGTATTAGAGGGAGGTATGTTCCGAGTACAAGCCGGAGCTTTTCGTACAAAGCAAAATGCGGATGACCTCGTCGCAAGATTGAAACAGGCCGGTCACGACGCATTCGTTTTCCAATAACTGAAGCTGTTATAACGAAATAAACCGGCTCAAGTCTGCTGCTGAGCCGGTTTATGATTGATTCCTTTATGCTAAAATGTTCACGACAAATTGAGACCACGTTTCAAGTCGATCGAAGTATTCAGGCTTTTTCAAATCAGATGCTTTCATCCATTTTCCTGATATTTGATCTGTTTCTTTCACTTCTACATGAGCACTTGGAGATAATTCAAGCGCTGATAACAGTCCAATGTGCACACGGCCGACACTGTTGTCATCATCATTAATTAAACCAAGGGTTTTCATCTCAAGTTTGTCTTCTTCTTGAATAGAAAGTTCCTCGTCTAGTTCACGATCCGTATTTTCTTTTAGAATTTCAGCAAAGTTTTTGCCTTCGATGAAATTCATGTGACCACCAAAGCCAAGAGATAACTTATGATGCAATCGAGTCTCTCCCCCGCCTTGAAGCCTTTCATATACATACACTTCGTCCTCACGCTTAATCACGACATAAGGAATCGGCTGCTTGAAGTCAGGATTTTCTTCCGCATCGCCTCTTCGCATCTGCTTGAAGTGCTCTTCGATTTCTTTCATAATTGTGTTGATTGTTTTCTCTTCACTATTCACACCATTAAACGCAAGCGTTTCGTTTTGGAATACGCGTGTGCGCGGTGCAACTAGTATGATTTCATCCATTTTTCCCATGTTCTTTAACCTCCAGTATGTAACGCATTGTATGAAATGGCAAAAAGCCAAAACGAGTGATGCGTTTTGACTTTTACGCCTTACTTATGATTCATCTCCAAAGAAGAAGTCGTCATCTTTTAACGGCTCAACCGTCGCTTTTTTGTAGCCATTCCCTTTCATTGAGAAGAAGTCATGCGACTTTGTTTTTGTATTGAGTCCGTTCAATACAATTGGATTGATCTCTTCTTCTTCAAAGTAAGGGGCAAATCCAAGGTTCATTAACGCTTTATTGGCATTGTAACGAATGAACTTTTTCACATCATGCGATAAATTGACTTGGTCATATATATCTTCCGTGTAATGAAGTTCATTTTCATAAAGCTCGTTCAAGAGGTCAATCGAGAAATCGTACAGCTCTTTTTGCACGTCAGGTGTTTGTTTGTTGTAAATTTCTTGTGCTAATAATCCAACGTACACACCATGAATCGCTTCATCACGCAAAATCAAGTTGATGATTTCACCGCTTTGCATGAGCTTTCCTTGTCCATAAAAATAAAGTGGGTAGTAAAAACCACTGTAAAATAGGAAACTTTCTAAATAAACAGAAGCAACCATTGCTTTAAAGAGGGAAATCGGATCGTCCTTTTGAATCGAACGGTATAAACTGACAATCATATCTGCTTTCTTTTGCAAGAATTTATTCTTTTTGACCCATTCAAACACTTCACTGATCGTTTCAGTTGGTGCGAGTGTCATGAAGATATTTGAGTATGATTTCGCATGTACCGCATTTTCCATCATCGCCATAAAGTTTAATACCGCTTTACGCTGATGGCCTTCTACATGTTCAGCCACTATCGGCATCCCTGTATTTCCTTGTTCTGTATCAAGTAAAGTCAGTCCAGCAAGTACCTTCATGTACGTATCTCGCTCTTTTTCACCTAAATATTTCCATGTCAAGAGATCCCCGTTTAAGGAAATCTCTTCAGGAAGCCAGAACTGCTTCACATTTTGGTTGTAAAACATTTGTGTAAAATCGTCTTCGTGTTTTGACCAGTTGGCTGCATCATAAATTTTTGTCACGTTAAACTCTCCTTTAATCAAACAACACAAGAAAGACAGCCTTCCTGCCCTGTATCCTTCGTTCTTGCATAATAAAGTGTCTTAATGCCTTTATGGTGTGCATACAGATCGATGCGGTTTAAGTCACGCGTTGTCATCGTATCTTTCAGGAATAGTGTAAAGCTGATTCCTTGATCGACGTGCTGCTGAATCGTTGCGATCATATCGACCACTTTAAACATATCCATATCGTACGCTTCTTTATAGAAGAACCAGTTTTGCGCTGAAAGACCTGGCATTGGGTAATACGTTTTGCTGTTGCCGTATGTTCTTTCTTCGATACGTTCCATAATTGGCATAACAGAGGCTGTTGCCGATTGCACATAAGAAATGGAACCTGTTGGTGCAATACATAAGCGGTAGCTATGGTACATGCCATTTTCCGCTACAAAGTCTTTGAGTGCTGCCCAGTCTTCTTTTGTTGGAATGTGCATGCCTTCAAATAATGCTGCTGCTTTTTCTGTTTTTGGTGTGAAATCATTCTCCACGTATTTATTGAAGTACTCGCCCGTTGCGTAGCCAGAGCCTTCATAACGATGGAATGTTTCTCCTTTTTCTTTTGCAAGCTCACTTGAACGTTTAATTGAATAATAGTTTACCATCATAAAGAACGTATTCGCGAAATCTCTTGCTTCTTCACTTTCATAGGCCATTTGGTTTTGAGCCAAATACCCGTGAAGGTTCATCGCGCCAAGTCCGATTGACTTCATCGCTTTGTTCGCTTTTCGAACAGCTGGTGCATTGCGAATGTCTGTTGTTTCAGATACAAGCGTTAGTGAGTCTGTTGCAAGTTTGACCGTTTTTTCGATCGATTTGTTTTTCATGACATTCATGATATTTAATGAACCAAGGTTACAAGAAATATCAAGACCAATTTCATCTTCTTGATCGTAGTCCGCGTAAGAAGAGACCTCTGAAGCTTGAAGCACTTCTGAGCAAAGGTTTGAGAATTTCACTCGTGAAATATGGTTTAATGCATGCTCTCTATTCACATTATCTTGGAACATGATATATGGATAGCCAGATTCTGAGCGAAGAACAGCCAATTTTTCAAGAAGCTTTCTCGGATTGACTTTTTCTTTTTTGACTTTCGGGTTTTCTACAAGCTCATCATACATTTCTTCCATGTCCATCTCATCAAGATGCTGTCCATATTCTTTATAGACTGTGTGCGGATAGAAGGTGTAAGCTGTTTTATCTTCTCTTGCAAGCTCGATAAATTTATCCGGGATGACAACACCGATGGACAATGTTTTCACACGAACATCTTCATCTGCAGAGATTTTTTTTGTATCTAAGAAATCATTAATATCTCTGTGGAAAATATTGAGGTAGGCACTGCCTGATCCTTGTCTTTGTCCCATTTGATCTGCATATCTGAATGCATTATCAAGAAGCTTCATCACACCGACGACACCTTTTGTCGCGTTTTCAACATCTTTGATTGCTTCGCCTTTTGCACGAAGTTTTGACAGGTTCAAGCTGACGCCGCCGCCTAATTTTGAAAGCTGCATGGAAATATCAATCGCTCTTGAAATATCGTTTAATGAGTCATTCACTTCAAGCAAGAAGCAGCTCACAAGCTCACCGCGTCTTTTACGCCCAGCGTTTAAGAATGTTGGTGTACTTGGCTGGTACTCCTGATTGATCATCAATTCTACAAACTCAAGAGCTTTTTCTTTATCTCCGCCCGCAAAGAAAAGCGCTACAATTGAAATGCGGTCTTCATAGCGTTCAAGGATTTTCTTTTTATCATTTGTTTTCAGTGCATAGTCGTTGTAAAACTTAAACGCACTCATGAATGATGGGAATCTAAATTTCTTCGCATATGCAGCTTCGAATACTTCTTTAATATCTGCCATGCTGTATTGTCTTAAAAATTCTTCCTCATAGTAGTCGTTTTCTATTAAGTAATCAATCTTCTCTTCTAAGTTGTGAAAGAAGACTGTGTTTTGATTAATATAATCTACGAAATAACTATGTACAGCTTCTTTGTCCTTATCGAACTGAAACTTTCCTTCTTTTTGAATCATAATCTCGTTATTTAATTGTATCCACTTTGGAACCTGATTTTGTGACAATTCTTTCTACCTCCTGTGTAAACAATTCAACATCCCTTTTTGTTCCGCTTAGTTCAAAGGTGTGCAAAATAGGAACTTGATATTGTTTAGAAATCGTATCGGCGCTTTTGGCAAAATTATCTCCCCACACTTTGTTTCCACTCACCGCTACACCTAGTAAAAGGTGAGCATTTTTCTCTAAAAAGGATTGAGTGGTACTTGGGACTTGTCCAAATCCTGTCGTAAAGGTGACGAGAATAAACGGCGTATCCAAAAACTCTTCTCCAGTCAATTTTCGTTTGTCTGTAAAAGGGGTCTTGTCCAAAAAGCGTTGAACATTTCCTGTTTTTGAATCAAATACGATTTGAATCAATTCCATCACGACCTAGTTTTTAGTATTGTTGATCATTTCGTTATTCACTATATATAGTATACTATGTTTTTTCAAAACACAATATATAGATGTTCGAAACGAAAAAAATCAACCAACCCGGCCGAACATTCATAGCCAAACTCGTACGTTCAAATAAATAGAGCAGAACAGGATCTAAAAATAGACTGCTCTACTCTCTATTCAACTGAAACCGAAATCTATCATAACACGAAAAAAAATCGCTTAGTAGACTAGACTTTTTGTTTTATTTTTTGTAGGCATCGCACTGTAAATCTTCTGACACTTCTGTAATTTCCACTTCAACACCTAATTCTTTTAGCACCGCTTCAAGCGCAGAGACGATTGAAGCTTCTCTGACTAATTCTTTCCCATTTACAGAAACGCTTGTTCCATATTCAAAACAGGAGTCGTCTTCACAAGTTTGTTCCCAATGATTAATTTTAATTTTGTGTGTCATGAACTCATCCTTTTCTGTCTAGATGTCTGATGCATGATTATAGTGTAGCGACTTCACATTCATTTGTAAATTTACGTGCTTACTCTTCCACAGAATCGTCATCATCATAATCTTCGTCCCACTCATCTATGTATTTTGTTTTAATAAGGGTCAGTTCTCCCTCTTTTTCATCAAACCGGTACACATGTACTTCATCATCTTTCACAACTGCAAAGTGATTATTTTTTAGTGCAACAGCTGATTGTAATAGGCCATCTATATGTCCATGATCATCTTGATTAGAATAGTTATGCCAGCTTTCCTGTCTCGATTCAATGTTTGAAATGGCGCATGATCCAAATAAGACAACAATCCCAACTAGTAGAAGGATCACTCTAATCCTTCTTAATTCAAGCTCTGCATTTTCCATATCGCTTCCCTCACCTTTCTTCATATCCAATAAGGGATTATACGCAGAATAGGCAGAAAAGTTTCACGGCATGCAAAATAGCCCCTCTGCACTGACAAAAAACGTAGCGGGTTCCGGCCGGTTTATTCGCAGATGCATGGGGCTATTAGGTCGAACATATCCTATTCTAATTCTAGATTTACATTCTTTTGAGGTGCAAATGTAGAAATGGCGTGTTTATAAATAAGCTGCTGCTTCCCTTCTGTTTCAAGCAGCACCGTGAAATTGTCAAAGCCTTTCACTTGACCGCGAAGCTGAAAGCCATTCAGTAAGAATACTGTGACAAATGTATTGTCTTTACGAATTTGATTCAAAAATTGGTCCTGAATATTAATCGGTTTCATGTTTCGTCCTCCTTGATTCTGATAACTACAGTTTCGCTTTAAGTCCAAGCTTTCCTGCTATATATGCGAAAATTTCCTCTTTTTTGTCTGAAAAGTGGCAAGGCGGTGTCATGTCGAACCAAGTGACATCCATTTTATTACGGAACCACGTGAACTGACGTTTCGCATATCTACGGGAATTTTGCTTTAATTGCAGGATAGCTTCATCAAGTGAGCAGTCACCTTGAAAATACGCATACAGCTCTTTATAACCAATCGCTTGAACCGATTGACAATCCTTCAAGCCAGATTGATAAAGTGCGCTCACTTCCTCAATTAAGCCTTCATCTATCATCATATCAATTCTTTGGTGAATGCGCTCGTACAAAAGCTCTCGATCCATTTTCAGCCCAATGAAGGCTGTATCATAAAGAGGAACTTCTTGATGACCATTTTGCATCTCCGACATTTTCTGACCTGTTGTATGGATCACTTCCAGCGCCCGGATCACGCGGCGGACATTATTCGGATGAATGGTTTTTGCAGCATCAGGGTCTACTGCCTTTAGCTTTTCGTGTAGCTGAAGGGAGCCATGCTGCTGTTCAAACAGCGCCATTTCTTCTCTAAAAGAAGGGTCACTTTTCTCATCGGTAAATGTGTAATCATATAAAACAGATTGGATATACAAACCTGTTCCGCCGACAATCATGGGTGTTTTCCCTCTAGCGGCAATCTCTTTGATTTTCATACGGACCAGCTGCTGAAATTCAGCTGTAGAAAAAGATTCATCTGGCTCTTTCATATCAATTAGGTGGTGCGGGACACCATCCATTTCTTCAGGGGTGATTTTAGCTGTTCCAATGTCCATTCTTTTATAAATCTGCATAGAATCACCGCTGATAATTTCTCCATTAAATGCTTTGGCTATATGAATGCTCAGTTTTGTTTTGCCGACAGCCGTCGGTCCTACTAATACAATCACTGGTTGTTTCGTTTTTTTCATAACATCACTCTCTTTTACAAACTGCCTACAGTATAGCATAACTTCTCTTTCTCTCCTATATAGGGCCTATCACCAGCCGAGTGGTTCATTTCCGACCACTTCATATGTCTTTCCTTTTAATCGGTGCGTATGCGTCGGCCGCTCTTCGTCCGGACTATAGACGACTCCTCCGTACGGAATGGGGACAGAATCGTTATAGGCTGAAAACGTGACTTCCTCAATCTCGTGATAGTGCGTACCATCTAATCTCGGTATCGCAGGCCCTGTGACGCCGTAGTATCTGTGGAAATGCCCTCTCTCAAAAGAGGTGACCCCGCGATAGTAATGAGTATGCTGATCGGTATTGCTCCCATTGACAGGCTGAGAAATACCTTCTATTAAATGATAATGCTCTTCTGTTACATCCGTTCGTGCTTTATAGGCATGAGCATGCGGCGGGCATTTTGCCCAATCAGATGGATACAGGCCCATTTTTAACATTCCTCCTTATAATAGGCGTTCATCCAAACACATATAGGCCAATCGAATACACTGATGTCAGTTACAGTGATTTTATGTGAGAGGAGCCTTTTTTTATGAATTATTTTGATGCACCGCCATTTATGCAAGAAGACATGAGAAGACCTTTTGGATTTGGAAGACCTGGATTTGGATTTGGAGGCCCTGGGTTTGGAAGACCTGGATTTGGGTTTGGGAGACCTGGATTTTTTGGACCTCCATTTTTAGGTGGTTTTGCTGGAGGACTACTTGCAGGATCCCTGCTTGCGCCAGGCTATGGCTATGGCTATCCTTATCCACCACCATATCCGCCATATGGACCATACCCTTATTAATAAATATGACTTTTAAGTGAAAACAACCTTTCATAAAATGAATCGATTGACACATTAGTTTTTCATGGGTTAACATTTACTTTACCGACCGTTCAGTAAAGTAGGTGTTTTTTTATGTCTAAAACCAAAAAAGAGCAAATTTTTGAGGCAGCTGCTCGTACGATTTTAAAAGAAGGATTAAGTCAGCTTACCCTTCAGAAGGTAGCAGAGCATGCACATATGACCAAGGCCGGCCTGCTTTATCATTTTTCAAGCAAGGAAGAGCTCATTCAAAAAATGAATGAGCACGCGATTGTCTGCTTTCGTCAGCAGCTTGAGTCGTATCAGGAAACATACAAAAACGAAAAGGCTCCTTATGTACGTGCATATATTTTGGCGACATTAAATGATCTTGATATGAAAAACACGACCCAGTTATGTACAAGCATGCTGGCCACCATGTCATTTGATGAAGCGTTATTGAACCCTTGGCGTGATTTTTATGCGGAGTTTAAAGAGAAAGCAGCAGAGGAAATAAATGATCCTGCGCTGAGCCAACTGATCCGACTTGCATGTGATGGGATATGGTTTTCAGAGATGTTTCAGCTTGAACCGCTGAACCGAGAGGAAAAAACCCTTTTACTTCATCGGATTTTACACCTTTTAGAGGAGGGAACATGATGATCCTCGGATATCTTTTTCTAGCTGTGGCCATTTTTTCAGAAGCCGTTGGCGCCGTGATGTTAAAATTCTCAAATGGCTTTACTCGCTTTAAGCCTAGCGCTGTCGTTGTTGCTGGATATACACTTGCCTTTTATATGCTGTCATTGACACTGAATATCATTCCGCTTAGCATGTCTTACGCAACATGGTCTGGCGTTGGTACAGTCCTCACGGCTATTTTTGGCGTGCTTTTTTTCAAAGAAACCTTGAACCAAAGAGCAATCATTGGGATGGCGATGCTTGTCTTAGGGATCGTACTTTTAAATATGTCATAAAGGATGTGAGAGATCATGAAAGGAATGCTCTATTTAACAGGGGCTATTTTGACAGAGGTTTTTGGGAGTACGATGCTGAAGCTTTCCCAAGGTTTTTCGCAACTGCTGCCGAGTATTGGGGTCCTGATCGGATTTGGGTGTGCCTTTACCTTCCTCAGTCTGGCACTTAAAACGATTGACCTTTCGTCTGCTTATGCAACATGGTCTGGCGTTGGAACAGCACTCACTGCTCTTATCGGACTCGTGCTGTTTAACGAAACCATTCACATAAAAGGCTTCATCGGACTTGCACTAGTGATATGCGGCGTGATTGTCTTGAACCTGTCAAAAAAACAAAAGAAAGAAAACAAAGAACAAATCGATCAAACCAAATGGACGTCATAAAAAAAGTCATTTTCTCCATTTCATTAAGAGAAAATGACTTTTTGTTTTTACCCGCCGACTTGAATGGTTTCTTCTAAGGAAATGTCCACATTTCCTTGAACAGCTCTTGAGATCATACATGAGCTTTCGGCTTTGTGCGCGAGCTTACGGGCAAGCTCAATATCTTGCGGAGAAGCAGAGGCTTTGAGGATGATGACAGGCCGGTGAATGATTTTTTCATATGTAAACACACCATTTGTCACATCTACGACAGCCTCAGAACTCATTGTGAGATCCTCTTTTTCTAATTGGCTCCGCTCCATCATAGCGGCAAGTGTAATAATATAACACGTAGCCGCTGCACCTAAGAGCATCTCATCTGGATTTGTTCCGATGCCGGGACCGTCCATTTCTTTTGGAATTGAAATCTTCGTTTTTAACTGTTCACATGAGATTGTACCCACATCGTTGCGCAGGCCAGGCCAGCTCGCCTGAAGATGAAAATGATGACGCGCCATATTTGTCTCTCCTTTTGTTATCACTTTTTATAGTGTAACAAGAATTCACGCTGCTTGTCTTAACATGTGCACCATCTTTATGTATATTCCTCATCCAGCACTGTCCGAATCGCCCTGACATACCGGTAGAACGTCTCGTTTTTTGTACTCGACCGCCGCCGAAAGTCAAAACTGTCAAATAAAGCTTCACGCTGACTTCTACTAATCTCTAGCTGTACACTTTGCCCTGTTTTAGTAAGATTATTAATATTATGATTGCTTGTTCCGCTCAGGGTTGCGTGTGCGACAGCCAGTTCAGCAGAAAATCCGTTCCGCTCTAATGAGTTCACTATTTTTTCTGCACGGTCGTAATCTGTTCCGCCAACGAGCGTATGGTCAATGCCTTCCTCACCTTTGTATCCATGCACTGCTAAGATATAATCGTGTGCTTTTGCCTGCGCGACGCCGACTGGCTCATCAAAGTTTGTACTTGTCACATGAAGTTCTGACGCATTCTCTCTTAAACCTTCAAACAAATACGTAGAGAAATCATTATCGAAAAAATGGACGATCTCACTCACGCCGCCTTCAATTCTCCCGCCATGGGGTGACATCACAAGAAGACGGCTTCCAGGCACTGGGTTGGCTGTAATTTGATAGCTGCTTGTTGATTCGTTTTCTTCCAGTTCTTTAAAATTGCTATAAATATCATTTGAACCGCTTTCGTCTTCCCCACCTGATGACAATGGCTCATCAGGTTCCTGTGCTTGCATTGTATAATAAACGCCCCATCCGATCGCAAGCAGGAGAAGCAAAGCAAAAAACTTCTTCATTCCCGTTCTCCTTTAACAGATTTCTAAGCCGTTTCTATGATTTATATTGAATCATCATTTCTTTTCATTTTTTCCACTTTTTCTCTTCAAATTTGATCATAACACTCTAGATCATGAGATTCCTCAAAAATAAGATAATTGCATTTATATACACAGAAACGCCTCTCGTCTTTGAAAACAGAGTTAGAATAGTATGACAGACAAATGAAGTTATGTTTAAAATGACCTAGTTCTATCCAGTCTGTTTTCTTTAATTCGGCTACTTTTTATATGGATTTGATTTTTCCCCTCTGTGACAAGTCACATTTGTATGAGCATTGACCCTGTCTAACCCCTCCTTTTTTTCTGCAAAATCGTTTGTTTCACCGGTTCTCTAAGAAGAACTCTCCCACCTATCATCGGCTGATTCTACATGTTTTCCACCTTTTTCTATTATTTTACAAAATGTAAGCGCTTTTCTTTTTCATCAGAAATGAGTAAGCCGCCAATATGAAGAAAAGAAGGGACAAGAATCCGAACAAAGCAGCTCTCATTCTCATAACGTAAGAGTGTACAAGAATGGATAGCTAGAATGGAGGGCATCACATGTTTGGATTTTCGATGGTACAAATGGTCAGGACACATGCTAGTAAACTGGATCAGCCTTTAAGAGAGGCCGTCCTTCACCTTTATAAACCTTTTAAATGGACGCCATGCTTTCTTCATCGTTTCTTTGAAGGAAGATTAAAGAAGAGAAAGAAACTTCGTGTGATTATTGAATTTAAGGAAGACGCGGTCGAAGCAGGAATTCAAAGCACAAAACAGCTCATGAAAAAAAGTAGAAAAACAAATATCAAACGGCACTTTTCACATATCGACTGCTGCGCTGCAGACCTAACACCGGCTGCTTTAGAGGAGCTGTTAGCAAATGGTGAGCATATTCGTAAAATTTATTTAGACCGGAAAGTTCATGCACTTCTGGATGTTGCCACACAAGCAAGTCACGCGGATGAAGTCATCCGAAACGGTACAGCCTTAACTGGGGAAGGCATTACGGTCGCTGTCATTGACACAGGAATTTATCCACATGAAGATTTAGAAGGAAGGATTCGCGATTTTGTGGACTTAGTCAAGCAAAAAACAAAGCCTTATGATGATAACGGGCATGGCACTCACTGCGCTGGAGATGTAGCTGGAGACGGAGCGGCCTCAGATGGCTTGTACAAAGGACCTGCTCCAAAAGCTCATTTAATTGGCGTAAAAGTGTTAAATAAACAAGGGGCTGGATCGCTTTCTACTATTATAGAAGGGGTTGAATGGTGCATTCAGTTCAATGAAGATCACCCTGATGATCCGATTCATATTATGAGTATGTCACTAGGCGGAGATGCTCAGCGTTATGATGACGAACAGGACGATCCGATGGTGCGTGCTGTCAATGCTGCTTGGGATCAAGGCATTGTAGTATGCGTCGCAGCCGGAAACTCTGGTCCTAACAGCCAAACGATTGCGAGCCCTGCCGTCAGTCAAAAAGTGATTACGGTTGGCGCTTTTGATGACCGGAATACACCAGAATCAAACGATGATATCGTGGCACCATTTTCAAGCAGAGGTCCTACTGTTTATGGTGAGACAAAGCCTGATATCCTTGCACCAGGAGTAAACATCGTCTCTCTCAGATCACCAAGATCCTTTCTAGATAAACTCGACAAATCAAGTAGAGTCGATGATGATTACACGACGTTATCTGGCACATCTATGGCAACACCGATTTGCGCTGGTATTTGTGCTCTTCTATTAGAGCATTCACCAGATTTAACGCCAGATGAGGTCAAAACCCTGTTAAAAGAAAATACAAGCAAGTGGCCTGGGGATGACCCGATGATTTACGGAGCAGGTGCCATTGACGCAGAAAAAGCCATCAAAGAATAAATAAAAAAGCCCTTTACGTTGATTCGTAAAGGGTGTTGTTTTTGTCTGTTATTACGTGTGAAGTCTTTCATCTACTTGATCAGCTGACATGTTATGCTTCGTTCTCATACATCTCATCTCCTTTTTGAATGTGCGTACGCGCTTCGATCACAATCTCAAAAAAAGTGGAGGATTCCTTGTACATGTCGCGTTCCTTATAATAATTAGCCGCATCAAGTGCTAATTCCTCTAAATCAGCAAACATTTTTTTGCTTCGCAGTCCAAATAGTGTCGATCTTAATTGCTCACAGCTGTCTTTTTCTATATAAAGCGCCTGTAAAAATTGGAATTTCAACTGATAAATTTCATCTTCCAATAAACAAGCCTCGTTCATTCCTTTACGTATAGCCTCACCCGCTCGCTCGATATCTCCGAGTTTAAACCAGGTAAGAGCAAGTGAAAATAATGATTTGATCATCGTGGATGCTTGATCTTTTTGATAAAGGGAAATGGCTTGTTCAAAAAAGACTGTCGCTGTATGGTACGTTCCCATACTATAATGACAAGCTCCTAAGTTATTAAGAGCCATTGCTTTAAAATAAGATGTGCACTTTTTCCGCTCCATCGCTTCACAGACCTTTAACGTTTTTTCTAAGTAAGGAAGCGCTTTTTGGTGCTGACTCACATCAATCCAATTACCTGCCATGACAAAATCACATTGAATGCTTCTTTTTCCATAAAGCTGATGTTTCTTATAAATGTCTCTCGCCTTTTTAGCATAATGCATGGAGAAATAAGTTTGTTTCATATGATAGTATACTTCAGCGATTTTATAGTAAAATTCCGCTTTTTCAATCTCATCTGTCACTAAGATCAGTTGATGTTCCGCATGCTTGTAATAGGAAATGGCCTCGATGTACCGGCGCTGGATAAACGCATACATTCCATGAAAAAAATGAAAGTAATAGCCAAGTAAGCCTGTCATCTCATCTTCTCCATCTTCCATTTCTTTCGGAAAAGACACGGCTTGAAGTGTTTCACTCGCTGCATGGACTGGCGTTAAATGCTGAAGCATCAGTTGATGGCGAAAATCCATTAGAGAATAATATAGAAGTAAATCTTGATCTTCTTCCATCTCATGAATTTCTTCTTCAACAAGGCGCTTCATATCGTTTGCTTGTTCGACTTCAAATTTGCAAATATGCGTGTACCATTGATTGATCTTTACACCTACTTCGGAAGATGGTATTTTATGTGCCATCCACTTCAGCCCCATTCTATCATATCAAACTGATAACTATTATTTTACATAATTTATGTTTTCAAGGCAAATTGTAATTTATTGCATAATTTATGTTCATTTCGCATATTTCTATCTTTTTTACCAAGTTTAAATAGAGTACTTTTGCCCATCAAAACGATTTTTCTATGAAGATGGGTCAAATTCTCTTAATACTTCTTTTAAAGCACGGATATAACGTCTGAATGCTTTTTTCTTTCCTTTTCTCGTATCAAAATGGTCGAAAAAAGCCTCTCTCTGTGCCGTACTAATTTCTAACTGAACGCTTTCACCACTTGCATTTCGATTATTAATGTTTTTAGGGTCTGTTCCTGAAAGCCGTTCGCCTTCTTGCACCATTTCTGCAGAAAATCCTCGATCTTTTAATTCTCGTACAACTGCTCTTTGCATTTTTTCATTTGTACCGCCAACTAACGTGTGCCTTTTATCACTTTTGTAGCCGTGGATGGAAATGGAGAAGGGGTACGTTTTAATCATTTGAACCAATATCGGTTCATCAAACTTGGTGCTTGTAATATGCAAATCACGATTATTCTCTTGTTTCGTTCCTTCAAACAAATACGTCGAGTACCTTTCTTGAAATGCTTCTACAATTTCACTTGTTCCTGGTTCAATTTCCCCTCCATGAGGAGAAAAGACGAGTAAATCACTTCCACCCTTTTCGTGAAATTCTATTTCATAGCCTTCTTTTTCATGCCTGATAAGCTGTTTAAAGCTTTCATATTGATCCCCTTTTTTTCGCTCTTTTTGATACTTTTCTACCTCTACTTGATGTTGCTTTTGCTCTTTTTTTTCTTGAACAGAATGGCCGCATTTCACCATTAAAAGAGCACATAGGATCAGAAAGATGAATCCACATATCAGTAGCCTTTTCATTTCACCGCTCCTTTTCATTCTCTAAGGTGTCATCTTATCGCATTATTTTACTATCAATGGCTAACAGAATTCAAAGGTTGTCCGGCTCATTTAAACGAATCAGGAGAACTTACCTGTTTTTTTATGCCTCTCTAGGTATTTCTGACTTCTTTGAATCATTCGCTGCTTGAATAAAAACTGCATCGTATGACCTTATTTTAGATTTAGTTAAAATCACCTACAAAAATAGACATATTCTTCTGATTTCAAACAAAAAAAGCCGTAAACAAAAGGGATACCCTTCTGTTTACAGCTAATTATTGTATATCCATCATTAAACTCTTAGTTCATTCTCTAAAGCTGAAAGGACTTCATCTTGTGAAAGCCCTTGTGCAAGAGAAATTTCACTCACTAACATGCCTCGAGCATCTTCAAGCATCTTCTTTTCACTTGAATTTAATGCTTTCTTCTGATTTCGTCTCATCAGATCTTTGACAACGTCTGCACCATCTTCGATCGCACCTGTTTTTAGCTTTTTCATATTTTCATCATATCTTTGCTTCCAAGTAAGCGTGTCGTCGTTTGTTTCTTCTGCAAAATTGTTCATCACAACTTTCAGCGTTGCTTGATCTGCTACCTGACGTATACCTAGTTGATTGATTCTGCCTCTTGGGATCATCATCTGCATATTCGGCATTTGAATCAGAAAATATTCTTCCGTCTTACCTAAAATCTCTTTTTCTTCCATTCCTTCAATCACACCGGCACCATGCATAGGATAAACAATTTTATCACCTATTTGAAACAAATCCGCCACCTCCGAAAGTATTCACAATTTGATTATACCACATTTCATCGGCGAATAAAAATTTATATTTTATCATGTTATTTTAGCACTAGTCAATTCTTTTCATTTAAATTTTTCAGAAAAGCCTTTTTTACAAAAGATGCGCCACCATCCAGTCCCCTTGTCTTATTCGTGCATATACTAGCATTGAGTCACATTTAGGAGGGATGACAATGTGCAAATGCAAGTGCAAACATTCCCACTCAAACTGTTATAAAAAGCATGACGATCATTGCCATGAGGACCCATGTAAAGAAAAAAAGTTTCATCATAAAAAAGATGATTGGTTTGAGAGCGATTTCTGGGATACTTCTAGAAGCTACGATCCCTATTATTACCCTAAAAGTGTCTGCAGCAGTTGTAAGAAGCGTCGTAGAAGAAGACATGGCTTCTCATATTAGCACCTGACGCTTTCAACTGCTTTTTGTTTTCCCGGCTGAAAAGCCGGTTTTTTTCATATGGATAGGCTCATGAAACGGATCATGCTCATAGGATATGGCAACCTGACATAAAGGATGAGATATCAAATGAACAATATGAATAGCCAAATGAATCATCATCACGAAGGAAATCCGTACCATAC
This sequence comes from Bacillus sp. FSL M8-0266, assembly GCF_038613425.1. Classification (NCBI taxonomy): domain Bacteria; kingdom Bacillati; phylum Bacillota; class Bacilli; order Caryophanales; family Bacillaceae; genus Bacillus; species Bacillus sp. FSL M8-0266. Next base: position 1,763,352 of record NZ_CP152015.1, on the reverse strand, counting down.
GTTTGAGAATGTGTATACAGCCAATCATGAGCATGTGGTCGCGCCAAACATGCATGATCATATGAATATGCCAAACCATTATCATGGTAAAAAAGATAAGTACAGCGGACATTATCCGCATCATCATTCAGCCTATCCGCCTTTTCCAAATCAGCATGACCCCTTTTCGCATGTTCCAATGAAGGATCACCATTATCATGGCCACTATGGTGGATATGGAATGATGCCATATCATCCATACGGATATCAAGATATGCAAATGATGATGCCGAATCAACAAATGCCAGGCTTTGGGTACGGAATGAACCAACCAAATGCGCATTTTCCCCGTTATTACTAAACAAAATGACAAAATAAGGGTACAATATACCATTTAATACCACACAGGGATATGGTAACATTATAGGTAAATAATGGATTAAATCATCTATTATTTACCTATAATCAACAAGGGGGAATGAAGAAATGAAAAAAACATGGACAATGATCATGATGGGGATGCTCACACTGGTCATGGCACTCTCGGTACCGATTGCCGCATCCGCTGAAGGAGCCACACAGGAGGGCAAGGCATCAACAAATGCCAGACCAGCAGAACTTTATGCGAAAATTACAGGTACAAGTAAGCAGGAATGGTCTTTTTCTGACATTGAGCTAACATACCGCCCAAATTCTGTGTTAAGTATCGGTGCCATTGAGTTCACATTACCTGCAGGCTTTCAAGCGACAACAAAAGACATCTTCAACGGAAAAGCATTAAAAGACAGCTACATTTTGAACAGTGGAAAAACTGTCCGCATTCCAGCTAGAATCGATTTATTAGGAATCTCACAATATAAATTACAACTTTCACATAAAGTACTTCCTGCTGCAGGTACATACACGTTCCGCGCAGAAAACCGTGCGCTTAGCATTGGTTCTAAATTTTATGCAGAGGACACCCTTGATATTCAAACACGACCAGTTGTGGTCACACCGCCAGATCCGTGTGGATGCTAAATAAAAAAGCGCTCTAATAAGAGCGCTTCAGCGTGTAGACAAACCTTCGCATTCGGTGTCAGGTCTGCGCTCCGGTGCTCGTCCTTCCTAGGGCTGCAAAGGCTTTCTATCACGCTGAAAAGAAGACAAAGGGCTAAAATGATTTTTATTTTAGCCCTTTGTCTTCTTTTTATTTGATCACATGACCCGTTTAAACATTTTCTCCATTTCATATGTCGAGTGATGAATGATAATCGGCCGGCCGTGCGGACAAGTGAAAGGATCCTTTGTCTGCCTGAGTTCATCTAATAGTGCTTTGATTTCATCATTTCGCAAATGACGATTTGCTTTGATAGAGCCTTTGCAACTCATCATGATTGCCGCTTCTTCTCTTAATTTTTTGATATCTACACGTTTCTCATCCAGCACTTGCTCTATAATCTCTTCGATCAGTTCAGCCTCTTCCCCTTTTGGAAACCACTGTGGATGCGACCGAACAATGTAGCTTCCTGAACCGAAAGGCTCTAAGAAGACACCCACTTTCGTTAGTATTTCTTTATGCTCTTCAATAATCAGCATATCGTTTTTCGAGTAGTGGAATGTTAATGGAACGAGCATTTCTTGCACTTCCTGTTTGATCTCTCCTACTTTCTCACGATAATACTCATACTTGATTCGCTCCTGGGCCGCATGCTGATCGATAATATAAAGTCCACGTTCATTTTGAGCCAAAATATATGTGCCGTGCATTTGCCCGATGGGATACATGACTGGAACACGTTCGTTTTCTGAAATGGTTTCTGCAGCATCTTCTCTAAGTTCTGACTCTTCATATTCAAGAGAAGCGGCGGATTCCTCTACATGAACACGCTCAGATGGAGCATCTTCATTAAATACGGGTGATGATGCACCTGTCATTTCCTGCGTAGGCGTCCCGTATATGCTCATCTGATTCGTCTCGTATACAACCGATTCGAAAGGCTCCGGCTGATAGGATAGCGATGTTTTCGCCTCGTTTGTGTTTCCTTTTTTCGCATCAAAGGTTAAGGATTGCTGCTCATTTTTGATCGCTGGCATTGGTGCTTTCTTTGGCACCGAAGCACTTGGAATGAGCTGCTGCTTTTGAAATACTTCCTTAATTCCTTGTTTGATTAGCTCATGAAGTTCCTGCTCTTTACTAAGTCTCACTTCAAGCTTCGAAGGATGAACGTTCACATCCACTAAAATGGGGTCCATCTTCATCTCAATAAATGTAATCGGGTGGCGGCCAATCGGTAGCAGCGTGTGATACCCTTCATGGACCGCTTTCACGAGAGGAAAATGTTTGACATATCTGCCGTTTACAACAGAAGACATATAATTCCGTGATGCCCTTGTCACTTCTGGTAAGGAGATATATCCTTTCACTTCAAAATCAAGTGATTGCACATGAAGTGGCACCATTTTTTTCGCAACAGCTGTCCCGTAAATGGCCGCAAGCACATGCCGCACATCCCCGTTTCCATTCGTCTGAAGCAGGACTTTTCCTTGGTGACGCAAGCGAATCGATACTTCTGGGTGAGCCAGCGCAATTCGATTGACGACATCTGATATATTGCCAAGCTCCGTATGAACGGTTTTCATGTATTTTAGGCGGGCCGGTGTATTGTAAAATAAGTTGGTAACGACGATCTCGGTACCGCGGCGACTAGAGGTTTTTTTCTCTGAAATGATCTTTCCGCCTTGCAGCACCAGGTGCGTTCCAGCTCCTTCACCAGTACTTGTTTTCATTTCTAGATGAGAGACAGATGCGATACTTGGCAGTGCCTCTCCCCTAAATCCGAGCGTTCTGACACGGAACAGATCATTTTCATCTTTGATTTTACTCGTTGCATGGCGCTGAAAGGCGAGCTTACAATCTTCAGCATCGATTCCAACACCATTATCAATCATTCTAATAGAGGAAAGACCTGCTTCTTCTACATCGATTTCAATCACTGTACTACTTGCATCGATTGCATTTTCCATAAGCTCTTTTACGACAGAAGCTGGACGCTCGACTACTTCACCTGCAGCAATTTTATTGGATAGGTCATCGGATAACTGAATAATCTTTGCCATTTTGCTCACCTCACCTTACATGATAATTTCTTTTGCAATTCATATAGCTTAGTCATCGCTTCGAGCGGAGTCATATCCATTAGATTGAATGACTTTAATTCCTCGATCACCGCTTGATCTTTCTGTTTTAGAACTGGTTTGGTTTGCGGTTTTTCTTCTACTTCAAAGAAAGAAAGCTGCTGCTTTTCCTCAGCCTTTTCTGTTTTTGGAGCTGCAGATACGTGCGGGGTCACTTCATGTGATCCGCTCTCAAGCTCCGTCAAAATGGTCTGGGCCCTATCGATGATCGCATCAGGCAATTCAGCAAGCTGCGCTACATGAATACCATAGCTTTTATCAGCTGCACCCTCTTTGATTTGATGTAAGAAAACGACCGTGCCTTCATGCTCTTCAGCACGTACATGAACATTTTTCAGCTCGCTTAATTGAGATTCAAGAACTGTCAGCTCGTGATAATGTGTGGAAAAAAGCGTTTTGGCACCAATATGATCGTGAACAAATTCAATGATCGCCTGTGCAAGAGCCATTCCATCATAGGTGCTTGTCCCGCGTCCAATTTCATCAAATAAAATCAAGCTGTTTTTCGTTGCATGCACCATTGCATTTTTTGCTTCGAGCATCTCTACCATAAAAGTACTCTGACCAGAAATCAAATCATCTGCCGCCCCAATGCGTGTAAAGATTTGGTCAAAGATCGGAAGAGTTGCCTTCGATGCCGGCACAAAGCAGCCAATTTGCGCAAGAATGGAGATAAGCGCCATTTGTCTCATATACGTACTTTTCCCTGACATATTTGGTCCAGTAATGAGTAAGGTTTGCCGGCCATTTCCCATATGGCAGTCATTCGGTACATACTCCTGGTGATCCATCACTTTTTCAACGACTGGGTGACGACCATCTATGACATCCACCTCATCCTCTGAGAATTCAGGACGGATATAACGGCGTTTTTCACTGACAGTCGCAAAGCATTGAAGCGCATCCAGCTCACTCATTTGTTTTGCAAGCAGTTGTAATCTAGGAATATAACCTTTCACTTGTTCTCTGAGAGCTGTAAATAGTTCATATTCCAATTCGTTAATATTTGATTCTGCTTCAAGTATCAGTGCTTCTTTTTCTTTTAATTCAGGTGTGATATACCGCTCTGCATTGGCAAGCGTTTGTTTTCTTTCATAACGGCCTTCCTCCAGCAGATGTGTATTTGCGCGTGTCACTTCGATATAATAACCAAACACTTTATTAAACCCGACTTTTAAGGAGCGAATGCCGGTATATTCCCTTTCCTGCTGTTCAAGACGTGCAATCCAGTCCTTTCCGTTTCGGCTGGCATCACGGTATTCATCTAATTTTGCATTGTAGCCATCTTTAATCAAATTGCCTTCTTTTATCGTCATCGGCGGATTTTCATAAAGTGCATCTTCTAATAAATTAAGCAAGTCGCCACAAGGATCAATCTCATTCGCTCTTGATTTTGCCATTTCCTCTGGCAGTGAGTGCACAAGCTCTTTAATGGCTGGTACTTGTTTTAAGGATTCCTTTAACTGAATGAGATCACGGGCATTTACGTTGCCAAATGCGACACGGCCCGCTAAACGTTCGAGATCATATACTTGCTTTAACCGTTCACGCAGATCCTCTCGTTCAAAGAGATGGTCCATGAGAATTTGCACCATTTCCTGGCGTTCTTTAATGTGCGAAAGCCGAATTAACGGCCGGTCGATCCATTGCTTGAGCAGCCTTCCACCCATCGCTGTTTTTGTTTCATCTAACAGCCATAACAAAGAGCCCTTCTTGCTTTTTGAGCGGATCGTCTCTGTTAATTCAAGATTTCGTTTTGAGTAAAGATCAATTTTCATTGTTTGTTCGAGCTCAAACACTTGAACTTGCTGAAGGTGATCGAGACTTCTTTTTTGCGTTCTTCTTAAATAAGCATATAATGTCAAAAAGGCCGATCTAAGTTGCTCGCTCAGGCGGGACACGAGCCGCTCAGCTTCATCGATCAATTCATCACTATCTTCGTATGAAATGGTCGCTTGGCACCGATCCTTTAAGGTCTTGACTGTTTCCTCATCCAGCTGCTTTGACACCACAATTTCTTTTGCACCGACAGAATAAATTTCAGACACGACTTCATCTAATCGATCAATGAAAGCCGCCATGTTTTCACCAGTAGATAAATCGGAAAGTGCAAGTCCATATCCACTTTCAAATTTTGTCACAGAGGCAATGAAGTTGTTTTCATTTTCACTTAAGCCTTTACCATCCATCACCGTACCTGGTGTAATGAGTTGAACGACTTCTCTTTTGACCACACCTTTTGCCGTTTTAGGATCTTCCACCTGCTCACAAATCGCGACCTTGTAGCCTTTTGAAATCAATTGTTCTATGTATGCAGAAGCAGAATGATAAGGAACACCGCACATTGGTATGGTCCCGCCATCTCTGCTTGTTAGCGTGATTTCTAATTCTTGTGACGCTTCTTTTGCGTCATCAAAAAACATTTCATAAAAATCGCCTAAGCGAAAAAATAAAAAGGCATCTTGATACTCTGCCTTGATTTTTAAATATTGCTGTATCATGGGCGTATAACTTGCCATATTTTTAATCCCTCACTATATTACATTCGAATTCATACCATCTTTCATTATAGCATAAAAAATCACCTTTTTTCCCCTAGATAGGACACAAAAAAACTAGGGGGATATGCGCCCTAGTCATCAATTACTCTTCTGGATCACCCGCTAGGAATTCTGGATGAATATCCTCTAACTCCTCATCCACCTCTTCTTCCCACTCATGATCATCTTTTTCTTTCCAGCTTGAATTGACCTCTACAACAATTTTTGTTTCTCCTACCACTTCAGCAATGAACTCCCGCTCTGCTTGAACGATAATTTTATTGCCGTTTGGAGAAATGGTCACTTCTAAGCAATTCGGCTGCTGCAGCACTTTTGCAATCACTTCGTGCTCATCATCAAGGAAATTTTTATCTTTATATCTCAGTTTGATGATGTCTACATATTTCACCCGTTCTGTGACGACTTCTGTTTTTGTGTTATCAGCGTAAGAATACCATACGTTAATATCAAAGGTTCCTTCAATCTCAACAGTTTTACCGACCTTTTCAGCATCATACTTATGATTAATGATCCAACCACCTAGGATGCTGGTTGGTTTTTGCGATGGAGAAATGGTGTGTGTGCTTTGGGTGAATTTCCTCCCTTTTGCAACCACCGCTTTTGTAATAATTTCTCTGTATTCAGACATTCCGGCATGCCTCCTTGTTCTTGATCGTTTTATCTTATGCTGGGCATTCGTCTAGTGTGTCACGATTTTGAACTTCATGTTCAATTAAATTCATTTCTGTTTCAGTGTATGCATGGTCGCCCATAAACTTGCCTTGAAAATTGGAAAAGTTGGAGAGTGAGAGATTTTGGGGTGACGAAGCAAGAAGTAGAATGGGAAGTGAGATTTTTGTTCTTTCAAAAAATGATGATAGCAAAACAAAAAACCCCGCATCTGCGGGGTTTTCTCATTTAATGGAGCAACTTGGTGATGAGTTTTTGACTTTTGAACCGGTTTCTCCTAATAAGAGGTCACCGCCGGTTGAAAGAATAATTTCATCTGTTACTTGATTAGAAATCGTATGCGCTACGAGCTGAAGCAGGGAATTGACTACCACTTGTGATTCTTTGAATTCTTGAATCACTGGGATTTCATCCAGTTCTTCTTGCAGGGCATCGATTTTTTCTTCCACTTGCTTTAAGGCTTCATGTTTGCCGTAATGCTTTAAATTCACAGCTTGTTTTTGAAGCGCCTTAATTTGATTAATAATCGTTGAAATTTTTGTATTTTCATTGATTTGCGCTTCTGCTTTCTTGAAGAAATCAACTTCTTCTGTTTCAGAAATCATTTTAGCGAGCTCTCTTGCGCGCTCGACAATCTCTTTTTTTGAATAAAGCGTCATTTTAATTCACCTCGATAGCTTCTCCAACCATTTCTCCGTCAAGAGACCAAGTTTTGGCTTGTGTTATTTTCACTTTGACGATGTTGCCAATCGCTTCTTTTGGTGCTTTAAAATTCACAAGCTTGCTTTTACTTGTATATCCGGCTAGGATTTCAGGGTTGTTTTTACTTTCACCCTCTACTAATACTTCGACAGTCTGCCCTTCATATTCCTTCATTTTTTTCGCAGAAATTTCATTCACGAGGGCATTCAGGCGCTGCAGACGTTCTTTTTTCACATGCATTGGCACGTTGTCTTGCATTTTCGCTGCTGGTGTTCCTTCTCTTGGAGAGTAAATGAACGTATAAGCAGCATCAAACTCAACCTCGCGATAGAGGGAAAGTGTTTCTTCAAATTGCTCATCTGTCTCATTTGGGAACCCAACAATAATATCCGTTGTTAATGAAGCATTTGGCATCGCTTCTTTGATTTTGCGTACAAGTTCAAGGTAACGTTCACGGTCATATTTTCTCGCCATAAGCTTCAAGACAGAAGAACTGCCTGATTGAACTGGCAAATGAATATGATCGAGAAGGTTCCCACCCTTAGCAAGCACTTCAATTAAGTGATCGTCAAAGTCACGTGGGTGGCTTGTTGTAAAACGGATACGCGGAATATCGATTTTACGCAGCTCATCCATCAAGTGTCCAAGACCATATTCCATGTCTTCAAAATCTTTTCCATACGCATTCACGTTTTGACCAAGAAGGGTAATTTCCTTATATCCTTCTGCCGCTAAACGTCTAACCTCTTGAATAATTTCGTCAGGGCGGCGGCTTCTTTCTTTACCGCGCGTGTAAGGGACGATACAGTATGTACAGAATTTATCACAACCGTACATAATATTCACCCAGCCCTTAATTTTTCCTTGGCGGGCTCTCGGAAGGTTTTCAATGACATCGCCTTCTTTTGACCAAACCTCAATGACCATTTCTTTTGAAAGATAGCATTCAGATAGCAGCTCTGGCAGGCGATGAATGTTGTGTGTACCGAAAATCAAATCAACAAATGGATGTTTCTTCAAAATTCGGTTGACGACAGATTCCTCTTGCGACATACATCCGCAAACACCTAAAATTAAATCTGGCTTTTCACGCTTTAATGCTTTTAAATGACCAAGCTCTCCGAACACTTTGTTTTCCGCATTCTCACGAATTGCACAAGTGTTTAATAAGATGACATTTGCATCTTCCGTTGAGTTTGTCGGTTCATAACCAAGCGCCATAAAAATACCAGCCATCACTTCTGTGTCATGCTCATTCATTTGACAGCCATATGTGCGAATATAAAACTTGCGCCCGTTTCCTAACCCTTGAAAACGCTCGTCAATTTGAAATTGATTGTATTCGACTTCTTCTTTACCCCGTTTTTTTGCATCTTTTAAGGAAGGCGGAATGTACACAGCTTCAAAATACTGGCTGTAGTCCTTCTCGGATTTTTTGTCCGAAGAACTTACTTGTCCGCTCGCTTTTCTCTGCTCTTCATTCATGAATTTGTACTCCTTTCAAACCAAGCTCCACCCTACAGTATAGACTATTTTGTCGTGAATTGAAAATAAATTCATACGTGCCACCACTTTTCAATCCACACGAATTTTGCATGAATATTGAGTAGGTTTCAGATGTAGATCGTCTTTACCTAAAGGGTTTTGTATTTCTTTGACAATCTTCATATGCTGTGTACCAACACTCTCAACTAAAGTAATCACATATGATTCTTTTTCCTCTTCTGCTACCATTCTTTCTTGTTCAGATAAGAAGAATGGAAAGTCTTGGTGAGTCAATTTAGATCCTTTTACTTCTATGAGCTTCTCTTTTCCATCGGGGAAATAAGATTTGATATCAAATCCATGACCATCTTCCGTCTCAGCCACCCAATTGACAGCTTCCGCTAATTGTTCCCGACCCACTGCTTTTAATTGCTCTACTTCCTTACGATAAACAAATTTCTCTGCTATTCTACCTGTCTCTTCGTTTTGCTTTGCTCTTTCTTCTCTTAATTGTTTATAAACATCTCTATGAATGATTCTTTTTCTTTTAAATTTGTTCTGATCTTCCAATTTTGGAGTAAGGTCCTGATCCAAATATACTTCGTAAACAAAATCATAAAAAAAATCATTTAAAGAATTGATATCTTGTATTAATTGGTGATGGTCAAAATGATCAATATTATACTTTTTAAAGACCAATGAGCTTGCTACATATTTTTTAGGTCTTAATGATTTACCCAAATGAAAATCACCTATATGAAAGCCCTCTAGTCTTTTATGGTGCTTTAATTCCGGCTGTAGCCTCTTCCTCCAAATGGCTGCCTCTTCCTTAATTTCAGATAAAGATAGATTTTCAGTTCCTGTTTCAATTGTTAAATAAAAATCTTCCCCGTTCTCAGCAAATAAAATAACAATAAATATTCCTTTTTGTGTCGTTGTTTTTTGGGAATTAGGATTTGTCGTTAATCTCCTGTCTAAAAGTGCAATCCAAAAACATTCTGCAACTTTTCCATTTCCTGTAGATGCTTTAATATCGATCCTATCCAAATTCCTCATATGACGTTTTTCTAATTCATAATGAATGTTGTTTGGGATTTCTTTATTAAACATGTTGTGAAAAGGGTGATTCTTATCTGTTCTCCCTTTGTTCTTATAATCTAAAAATTGCTCATAAAAATCTTCTTTATTAAATAGCATTTGTCTCACCACTTACCTCAATAGATCTTTTTACATACATTATACATAACAAACGGTAGATTTGATGAAATATGGAAAGAATAGTGCAAAAAAAAGAGAGCCCGCGCTCTCTCAATCAAGTATGTTTAGTTTTTTTGCTTCTTCTTCGATGATCGTCAGTGCACGGTCTAGTTCTTCTTTTGTGTGCTCGGCTGTGATGATGGCTCTAATTCTCGCTTTTCCTTTTGCCACAGTTGGGAAGGCGATGCCTTGAGCAAACACGCCTCGTTCTATTAAAGCCTTTGAAAAGCGAAAAGTAAGGGCTTCGTCTCCAATCATGATGGGGATAATCGGTGTCTCTGTCGGTGCAACTTGAAACCCGAGACTGACGACCTTTTCTTTAAAATAGGCGGCGTTTTCCCAAAGTGTATCGATTCGCTCCGGTTCATCTAACAGCACTTCAATCGCTTCTTCACACGCTCTAGTCACAGCTGGCGGATGTGAGGTGCTGAATAAAAACGGTCTTGCTTTATGCTTTAAATAATCAATTAAAACGGCTGAACCCGCTACATAGCCGCCAAGGACTCCGACAGCCTTACTAAGTGTCCCAACCTGAATGTGCACTCTGCCGTCGAGTTTAAAATGGTTGACTGTCCCGCGGCCATTTTTACCAAGCACGCCCGAGGCATGCGCATCGTCTACCATCACAAATGCATCATATGCTTCTGCGAGCCTGACAATCTCAGGAAGTGGCGCAATATCTCCATCCATTGAGAACACACCGTCTGTGACGATGAGACGCACGCGGTAATTCATAGATTTCTTTAAAATTTTCTCAAGCTCTTCCATATTGGAATGACCGTATACTTTTTTATCTGCTTTTGTTAACCGGATGCCGTCAATGATTGAGGCATGATTCAGTTCATCTGAAATCACAATATCATCTTTTGTCAGGATACTTGATAAGACCCCTTGATTGGTCGTAAAGCCTGATTGGAACACAAGGGATGCCTCGGTCTTTTTAAATGCAGCGAGCTTTTTTTCAAGACGTTCGTGCATCGTCATTGTGCCAGCGATGGTTCGTACAGACCCCGTACCAGCACCGAATTCATCAATGGCCTCTTTTGCCGCTTTCATCAGCCTTGGATGTGAGGTGAGTCCTAAGTAGTTATTTGAGGAGAGCTGTATGACAGATTGTTCATTTAATGTCACAGTGGATGATTGTTTTGAGTCAATCTCTTTCAATGTTTGGTGGGTGCCTTGCTGCTTCATTGTTTCCAGTTCATTTTGTAAATACGTGAATTCTTTCATCATTTCTTCCCCCTTTGGTTTGATGGCATTATCAGTACGACTTTTCCGCACGTACCATTTCTCATGAGTTCAAATCCCTTTTCGAACTGTTCAAATGGCAGCGTATGGGTGATAACTGGCTGGACATCGATGGTATTCGTTCTTAATAGCTCAGATACTTGACGCCACGTCTCAAACATTTTTCTCCCCGTGATTCCTTGCACGGTTAATCCCCTAAAAACAATTTGATTCGTAATGTCAATGGTCACTGGTCGTTCTGGCAAGCTTAGTATATTGACTTTTCCTCCATTTGCACACGCTTCGAGAGCTTGATTAATGGCAACTGGATGTCCTGACATCTCGCATACCACATCTCCCCCTTCCATCCGTGTGAACTGCTTAATCACCTCAACAGGATCATCTTTTCCAATATCCACGATATGGTCTGCCCCCATTTTCTGAGCAAGATTCAGTCTGTATTCGTTTTGATCGACAGCAAACACTTGGACAGCACCGGAAGCTTTCGCGACGGCGATCGCCATTAAACCGATTGGTCCGCAGCCAAAAATCGCCACTGACTTACCTGAAACAGGTGTGTGCAGCACTGTATGAACCGCATTTCCAAGCGGCTCTTGAATAGACGCAAGCTCTACTGGCATTTGAGCTGGATTGTGCCACACATTTTGTTCAGGTACTTTGACATATTCAGCAAAACAGCCGTCAATGTCTACCCCTAAAATTTTCGTTTCATTGCACAAGTGCTGCTGCCCAGTTAAACACATAGAGCACTGATTACATACAACATGTGTCTCTGCCGATACAAAATCCCCTACTTTTGCTCGTGAGACTTGGTTCCCCGTTTTGACAACTTCCCCTGTAAATTCATGTCCAAAAATGTAGGGCGCTTTAACTCTTCTCTTTGCCCAGTCATCCCAATTATAAATATGCACGTCTGTTCCGCATATCGATGTGGCTTTTACCTGAATCAATACTTCATGATCATTGATTTCTGGAATCGGCATCTCCATCAGCACCGCTCCGTAAGCGCTTTCTTTTTTAACAATCGCTTTCATCGTTCCACGCATGACGTACAACCCCTTTGTTAAAAAACTTCTCCCAATGAGATTTTAACACGTCTTATTTTCGTCGTAAATACCATTGTCCTCTACAAAAAGACAAATGAACACTCCACATATTTTTTTGGATATTTTTCTAAAAAAAAAGCAAATCCCCGTAGAAAAGGAGATTTGCTTTTTGCGTCATCGTCTTTTTGAAACGGCAATATATAAGGCAGGTACGATTAATAGTGTCAAAATTGTTGAGAAAAAGACACCCGATACAATGCAGATGGCCAGCGGCTTAAAGAGCGGATCATTACTTAATGCTACAGGCAAAAGGGCGACAAGTGCCGTAAATGCTGTTAGTAAAATTGGCCTGATCCTTGCTCTTCCCGCTTCAATGACAGCTGTCTGTTGATCGAATCCCTGCTTACGCCGCTGCTCAATAAATTCGAACAAGACAACCGCATTTCGGACCACGATACCAGCTAATGAGACAATTCCCATTGTTGCCATAAAGCTGAACGGCGTTTGGGTGACAAACAGTCCGATAACAGCTCCAGATATCGCTAAGTAAACCGTTCCTAGAACTAATAGTGGAAGCATCAATGAATTGAACTGGAAAGCGATGGTCACATAAATGAGCAGCAAGACAACTCCAAATAAGAGACTAATTTCAATAAAGAACTGGGTTTGATCTTCATTTTCTCCGCCTTGAGAAATGGCTAAATCCTTTGCTGCATCCGTTTTTCCTACTTGATCGACAACTTCTTTCATGTCGTCTTTAAACGAGTCTGACGTGCCAGGGTACGCCTTCAGCGTAATGGTCGGAATTCCATTTTCATGTGGAATGCTTTCGTACTGCTCTGTTTCTTTTTCTTTTACATATCGGCTAAGTGGCTCAAGTGAAGGCATACCTCCTTCATTTGAATTCACAGGCACTTTTATTTTGTTTAGCTTTAATCCATTTTGATGTGTACCTACATCCTGTTTGACCACTAAGTCGATATCTTTTGTTCCTTGTTTAAAGCTGCCTAATGGCATACCTTCTGTCACAAGACCGAGCTGTCTGCTGACAAACTGAGCGCTGAGACCATCTTCTGCCATTCGGTCACGGTTTAGTTCAAAGGAGATCGTTTTTACTGGCTGATTGACATCGTCAGTGATCAAGCTTGCTCCTTTTTCTTTCATTTCACTTGTGAGCGTTTCTTTGACATCAATGAGCTTTGCAAAAGAGTCACCCGCAATGGTTACTGTCACAGGCGCACCAGTTGGCGGTCCTTGAACAATGGTTTTCATAAAGATATCAGCATCTTTAAATTTCTTACGCAATGGCTCTGTCATACGATCTATTAATTGTTTACTCGTCATCTGATCATTGTCTACTCTCACGACAACCTGACCAGTATGATCACTTGCATTTGAAATACTTTCATTAAACAGGTTCGGTACACCGCCGCCTGCAAAGATCGCCGTTTCTTCAATGCCTTTCTGCTGTTTCATCTCTTGTTCTATTTTCTCTAATGTTTCATTTGTTTTGTCTAATGTTGTTTCACTTGGAAGTGTGACAGTGACAACCACTTCTTTCTTATTCGCTGCAGGGAAAAATTCAAATGGTGTGACGAAAATCAGTAAAAAGGCAAGCGTTGCAACAAGCAAACCACTTAAGCCAATAAGCAGCGGACGCTTCACAATGTTCGTCAGCATACGGTCTGCATAAAAATCAGCTAATTTTTTTAACGGTTTGCCTAGGAATCCTGGCTCTTTTTGAATTTTCTTGTTCTGTCTTTTTCGGTTCACGGTATATTGATAGACTGGCACTAGTGTCAGAGAAATCACCATAGATGCAAGTACAGTCGTTACGAGAACAGACGGTAATGCTCGTATAAATGAACCGTTTGCACCTGATAGGAAAACAAGCGGCAAGAAAGCAAACACAACCGCTAGTGTTGATGTCAAAATAGACCCTGCAACTTCTTTGACCCCTGCAATCGTTCCTTTCAGCGGACTTTCATATTTTTTCATCTGTCTTAATATATTATCGTTGACGACAATGGCATCATCGACAAGTATTCCTAGGGCAATGATAAAGCCGATAATCGAAATCTGATTGAGGTCCACTTGTAAAAATGGCAGCGGAATCGTTCCGATTGTGATTGATAATGGGATGGCAAGTGAAACGATAAACGCACCGCCAATGGTAAGACCAAGTGTGGTGACAACAATAACAGCGATGACAGCAACAATGGCTTCTTTTATCAAATCATTAAAAATGGCATCCACTTCACTTTTTTGTGAATAGTAGTTTACCCACTCGACACCACTTGGAAGCTGCTTCTCTTTCTCAATAACATCACTGACTTTGTCATACATTTTAGGTATATCAAGCCCTGGTTTGATATTGACTGTAAATGAATAGGCGGGCTTTCCGTTATACGACACAATGTCACTTTTCTCTTTTTCTACTTCTTTTAAAATGCCAAGCTGACTGATTGTGACCGGTTCACGGTTCGTTTTGGAGAAAAGCTCAAGCTTTTTCACTTGATCCAAACGGTCGTAGGTATTGATGGACAGCTTGACCTTCTCGCCGCCTGTCCGAATGTCGCCTAGTGGAGATGTATCAAATTCCTGATTGATGGCATTTGTGACATCCGTTACATTTAACCCTTCATCCTCCAGTTTGCTTGAATCTAAGTTTAATACCGCTTGCTTATCATTGAATCCTTTGATGACGACACTGTCTACCCCTTTGATGTCCTCAACCTTTTCCTTCAACGCACGCAGCGATTCCTGACTTTTTGCTAAGTCTGTTGATTGACTTGCCACAACCATATAAGAACCAACCGGCACGTTGCCAAACTCATCCTTTACATCAGGCTCCATCACTCCGTCAGGAAAGGACGACGCAGCACTCGTGGTTTCATTCTTAATTTGACTTGCCACCTTTTGAAAGTCGGCTTGATCATCAATTTCAAGCACAATATTTGAAAAACCAATGGCAGAAACAGAGCTCGTTTTCTCTACACCATTGATATCAGATATGGCTGATTCGAGCTTATTGGTTACATCACTTTCCACCTGTTTTGCATCCGCACCCGGAAACACGGTGGAAATCGTGACGATATTTGCTTGGAATTCTGGCAGTTCTCGCTTAGGAAGCTGCGTAAATAAATAGCCGCCAGCAATGAGAACAATAAAAAATAAAATAAAAACAAGCTTTCCTCTTTTCAAAAAAGCTTCAACCATTATTTCACCTACTTAAATATTTATTTTTGATGAAGTATTTTTAACTTAATCTTAATTTATCATCATGGTGAAAAAATGCAAGCTCTAATATGTCATTTTTATCTATTTCATGAACTGAATATGTTATATAAGAAATGTATAGTGGTAAACAAAAACAACCTGCTTACATGATGTAAGCAGGTTGAAAATAATAAAATTAGAATTATCGTGGCTCAATAATCAATTTGATGGCTGTTCTTTCTTCTCCATCGATAAGAATGTCAGTAAAGGCTGGAATGCATATCAAATCCACTCCGCTTGGTGCAACAAATCCCCTTGCTATGGCTACAGCCTTGACCGCCTGATTCAGCGCTCCAGCGCCGATTGCTTGTATTTCCGCTGCACCGCGTTCACGTAAAACGCCTGCTAATGCTCCTGCTACTGAATTCGGATTTGACTTTGCTGAAACTTTTAAAATTTCCATTTCTGCTCCCCCTTAAATTTACAATGGATAAGTGAGTGTTCATTAGAACAATCTTTGTTAGATGATGCTATTTTTTGAAAATCCATCCCCAAAATGTTTTTCAAAAATAGCAGGCTACCTACCATTTTTACTATATTCACGATAGAGGGCGCATATTCCTTCTTTCTGATTAATATTTTTCTGAAATAAATATGTGAACATTTATTCAAAGAAAATATGGTCATCATTTATCAAAATTCGATCAATTTTGACAGCTTTTTTCGACTGTTCGTCAATTTCTACGATTACTGCACTTAATGTCGTGCGTCCTTCTGCAATCTCAAAACGGACTGGAAGACTTGTTTTGAATCGTTTAATAATCGTCTCCCGATCAACACCTAAAATGCCATCATAAGGTCCTGTCATTCCCACATCTGAAATATACGCAGTTCCTTTTGGCAAAACGCGATTATCTGCTGTTTGAACATGTGTATGCGTTCCAACGACACATGATGCTCGGCCGTCTGTATACCAGCCCATCGCTAGCTTTTCACTTGTGGCTTCACCATGAAAATCAATAAAAATAAACGGTGTACGTTTGGATGCTTCCGCAATTAACTCGTCTACTTTTTGAAATGGGCAGTCAAGTGGGGGTAAAAAAGTACGTCCTTGCAGGTTGATGACGGCTAATTCTTTCCCTTGTTTTTTTATAAACGTCAGACCTTTACCAGGTGTGCCTTCTGGGAAGTTCGCCGGACGAACCA
Organism: Bacillus sp. FSL M8-0266; assembly: GCF_038613425.1. Lineage (NCBI taxonomy): Bacteria > Bacillati > Bacillota > Bacilli > Caryophanales > Bacillaceae > Bacillus > Bacillus sp. FSL M8-0266. The sequence continues at coordinate 1,746,803 of NZ_CP152015.1, read as the reverse complement.
TGTTGGCTGCGTCATCAATGAAATCAAAAATGTCTCTTTTATCCCAAGTATGGTTGCCCATTGTGAGCACGTCAGCTCCTGCTTGCAGCAGCTCATGATAGATTTTTTCAGTTATCCCTTTCCCATGAGCAGCATTTTCTCCGTTGACAATGGTAAAGTGGGGCTGATATTTCTTCTTTAGCTTTGGTAAGTATTCTTTCAGTGTGTCTCGTCCAGGTGAACCGACAATATCTCCAACAAATAATATTTTCATGCGCTTTGAACCCTTTCTCTTATAAATTGACTTCTTATCAGTGTTGCATATTTACACAAAAAAATAAAGCGGCGCTAAGCGCACCGCTCTATTTTGCATACTCTACTGCGCGAGTTTCTCGAATGACCGTCACTTTGATGTGACCAGGGTAATCGAGCTCGTCCTCAATTCGCTTACGAATATCCCTTGCTAGACGGTGAGCTTCAAGATCATTAATTGAATCTGGCTTCACCATAATACGCACTTCACGTCCAGCCTGTATCGCAAACGATTTTTCAACACCTTCATAAGATTCAGAGATATCTTCTAATTTCTCAAGTCTCCGAATGTAATTTTCAAGCGTCTCACTTCTTGCACCAGGGCGTGCTGCAGATAATGCATCTGCTGCCGCAACAAGAACAGCGATAATAGATGTCGGTTCTTGGTCACCGTGGTGAGAGGCAATACTGTTGATGACAACAGGATGCTCTTTATATTTCGTCGCAAGCTCAACGCCAATTTCTACGTGGCTTCCTTCTACTTCATGATCAATGGCTTTTCCAATGTCATGCAGAAGACCTGCTCGTTTTGCAAGCTTTGCATCTTCTCCAAGCTCTGAAGCCATGAGACCTGCAAGATGTGCAACCTCAATTGAATGCTTCAGGACATTTTGTCCATAACTTGTACGGAATTTTAAGCGACCGAGAATTTTGATGAGATCCGGATGCAGACCGTGAACTCCGACTTCAAATGTCGTTTGCTCACCCATCTCACGGATATAATCATCGACTTCACGGCGTGATTTTTCCACCATTTCTTCAATTCGTGCAGGATGAATGCGGCCATCCTGGACTAGCTTGTCCAGAGCTATCCTCGCTGTTTCACGTCTAATCGGATCAAAGCCCGATAGGATAACAGCTTCAGGTGTATCATCTATGATCAAGTCAATACCTGTTAACGTTTCTAACGTACGGATATTTCGTCCTTCACGTCCGATAATACGACCTTTCATCTCATCATTTGGAAGATTGACTACAGATACCGTCGTTTCAGCTACATGATCAGCTGCACAACGCTGTAACGCAAGTGAAAGAATGTTTTTCGCCTTTTTATCAGCCTCTTCTTTCGCTCGGTTTTCAGATTCTTTCGTCATGACTGCAATGTCGTGGGAAAGCTCATTTTCAACTTGATCCAGAATGATTTGTTTCGCTTCATCTCGAGTTAAACTTGAAATACGTTCCAACTCGGCTTTCTGCAAACGAATCATATCATCCACTTTGCTTTCCATCTCTTCAATATGTTGTTGTCGTTCATTCAGAGAATGATCTCTCTTCTCCAACAGGGACTCCCGTTTATCTAAAGATTCGTCTTTGCGATCAAGATTTTCCTCTTTTTGAAGTAAACGGTTTTCTTGTCTTTGAAGCTCATTACGTCTTTCACGAACTTCTTGCTCCGCCTCTACACGAAACGAATGAATTTCATCTTTCGCTTCCAAGAGCGCTTCTTTCTTCAATGCTTCCGCATCACGCTTTGCATCCTCAACAATTTGTTCGGCCATGTTTCTTGCGCCGGATATTTTTGCTTCTGCAATGGTTTTACGAACAAAGTAGCCAACAACTAAACAGATTAGGCTCAGCAAAATGGAGATGATCGTAAACATCGTAGGCGACATATTTTCACCTCCTCTTGCTATGAACTTGGTTTTACAAATAAAGTGTCGGCATGTACATTGTTTTGTGTCTCAACATACAGGGCCTTCACAGGGAATGAGATCCTCACTGCCCTTGTCAAGTTTAAATTAGTTATCAATCATGTTAAGAAAAACAAGTGATACATTTCCATTGTAATTGTGTCGGAAATACTTGTCAAGCTAGTCAGACTGAGGCGTAAGTCGTTATTTCAAGCAAAGACAGAACTTTTGACCTGCTAGCTGTCATGTAAATGTAAAAAAAAGACGCTTTTCAGCGTCTTTTAGTCTTTAAATTTCCAATTCCTCTTGACCTTCTTCTTCTTCAGCTGCTTTCACTCCGTTTGTATCCAAACCGTAGTGCTCTCTAATTTGTTCTTGAATCATGAGAAGAATATCTTTGTTTTCTTTAAGGAACTGTTTCGCATTTTCGCGGCCTTGTCCAAGACGTTCCTCTTGATAAGAATACCAAGCACCGCTCTTTTGTACGATATCTAATTCGCTTCCAAGGTCGATGATTTCGCCCTCTTTTGAGATTCCTTCACCGTACATAATGTCTACTTCTGCAATACGGAATGGCGGTGCTACTTTGTTTTTCACCACTTTAATTCTCGTTTTATTCCCCATAATGTCATTGCCCTGCTTCAGCTGTTCAGCACGGCGCACTTCTAAACGAACAGATGAATAGAACTTCAGCGCACGTCCACCTGGCGTTGTTTCAGGGTTACCGAACATGACCCCAACTTTTTCACGAATTTGGTTAATAAAGATGGCAATGGTTTTTGATTTATTAATGGCACCAGATAGTTTACGAAGTGCTTGGGACATCAAACGTGCTTGTAGACCAACGTGTGAATCACCCATGTCTCCTTCAATCTCTGCTTTTGGTACAAGAGCAGCTACTGAGTCAATAACAACAATATCAACTGCACCACTGCGGACAAGAGCTTCTGCAATTTCAAGTGCTTGTTCTCCTGTATCAGGCTGAGAAAGTAACAGCTCATCAATATTGACACCTAGTTTTTGAGCGTAGACTGGATCGAGCGCATGCTCTGCATCAATAAATGCAGCTTGTCCTCCTTGCTGCTGAACCTCAGCAATGGCATGAAGTGCTACTGTCGTTTTACCAGAACTCTCTGGACCATATACTTCAATAATACGGCCACGAGGATATCCACCTATTCCTAGTGCAGTATCAAGTGCTAACGAACCACTCGGTACTGTTGAAATACGTGTATCTGTTCGCTCTCCTAGTTTCATAATAGAGCCTTTACCAAACTGTTTTTCTATTTGTTTAAGAGCCATATCTAAGGCTGCTTGACGATCACTCATTCTATTGTTTCCTCCTTTATCAATTCCACTATCTATACTATACCTTGTTTCACGTCATTTGCCAAGAAAAAAACGAACACATATTCGATTTTTTCTTGGCAGATTTTTAAGAAAAGAGTGATTTCTATTAGAAAAAACACTCTTTTATAAAGGAGTAAACCTAACAAAAAAACAAAATTAACTTTCTTTTAATAAATTGAGCAAGTGATGCAGTCCGTATTTCACAGCGCGCTTTCGAATACCCGACCGGCTTCCTGTAAACATCCATTCAAACACGTCTGTGTGGTCTTTCGTAGATAGCCCGATGAACACTTTTCCGACAGGCTGTCCCTCGTGGGTATCAGGGCCCGCTACACCCGTAAAGCTAATGCCAATATCACTTCCCGTAAGCTTTCTAGCACCTTCAGCAAGCTCTAAAGCACACTCTTTGCTAACAGCACCATGAGAAGACAATGTTTCCTCACGGCAGCCAAGCACCTGCTGTTTGACTTGGTTTGTATAACAAACGATACTGCCGCTTAAAATCGACGATGCACCTTCAAGGTCTGTCAGCCATTCAGAAAACATCCCGCCTGTCAGGCTCTCAGCCGCCGCCACTGTTTTCCCGTGTTCGTGCAGGGCCTTGGAAGCTTCACGGACAAGTGATGTATCACCATACCCGTAGAAGTACTCTCCTACACGCGCTAAAATTTTCGCTTCCGTCTCTTTTAACAGACGCTCCGTTTCTTTTTCATCCTCATGCTTAGCCGTGAGCCTAAGTGTCACTTCACCGTCAGATGCGAGAGGTGCAATCGTTGGGTTGGTTTGAGCATCAATTAAATCTTCTAGGTCTGTTTCAAGCTGTGATTCACCGATTCCGAAAAAGCGGAGAACAACAGACACGATTTTTTCCTTTAAGTCCAGTTTCTCAGATATCAGCGGCTTCGCCTCGTTCTCAAACATTGGATGCAGTTCACTTGGTGGTCCAGGAAGTAGCATATAAAACGTATCGTCTTCTTGAATAAACATACCTGGGGCCATCCCAAACCGGTTCACGAGCACATCAGATCCTTCTAGAACGAGTGCCTGCTTCCGGTTATTCGGTGACATGTCTCGTCCAGTCTTTCGAAAGTATTCTTGAATGGATTCAAATGCTTCTTCATTTAGCACGAGCTCTTTTCCAAGTGTAATCGCGATGGTTTCTTTTGTTAAATCATCTTTCGTTGGTCCAAGACCACCTGAGAAGATAATAAAATTCGATCTTTCCTGCGCCACTTGAATGGCCCTTTTTAAACGCTCTGGATTGTCACCAACTGCTGTATGGTAATACACATTCACACCAATTTCAGCTAGCTGTTTGCTGATGAATTGTGCATTCGTATTCGTAATTTGCCCTAGCAAAAGTTCGGAACCGACTGCAATAATTTCTGCTTTTCTCTCTGACTTCAAAGCGTACACGTCCTTTTTAGTTAGCATTCTTTAAAGATTCCCAGTTTTTCACAAAGTAATCCCAGCCTGACACAACAGTGAAGAACACTGCTACCCACATCGCAAGGTCACCAAACGGGAATGATACAAGTTCGAACGGCAGGTTATGCAATAGAAGAGCTGAAATCGCAATGATTTGCGCCCATGTTTTCACTTTTCCAAGCATATTAGCTGCTACCACTTCACCGCCTCCGGCTAGTACAAGTCTTAGACCAGTTACAGCAAATTCACGGCTAATGATCACAATCGCCATCCATGCCGGCGTGAGGTTGTACTGAACAAGTATAATTAAAGCAGCTGAAACAAGCAATTTATCTGCAAGCGGATCTAAAAATTTACCAAAATTCGTCACTAAGTTCAGTTTACGCGCATAGTACCCATCAATCCAGTCCGTTGTCGAAGCAACAATAAACAGGATTGCTCCAACAAGATGCGTCACTTCGATGCTGACGTGACCAAAACGTGCAACGCCCCAATCTAAAGGTGCAAGCATAATAATCATAAAAACAGGGATCAAGGCGATCCTAGAAAGAGTTATTTTATTCGGTAAGTTAAACATGAATTTCAATCCTCCAATAAGCCATTTTTTTATGTATATATAATAGTAGGAACAAAAGAAAAGTCATCTACTTGCTTAAGATGACTTTTCCTTTCCTTTATTCACAATCACAATGTTTTGTGTCATGGTGTTCTTAGGGTCTAATTCGTACTTAAGTGTCTCGTCATTCACCTTAATATCAATTCCAGTCGCATTGCCTAGACGGATATCGACCTGAGAGAGCTCAGACAGGTCTGTTTTAAACGATTCACCATCTTTTAGTTCACCCATTTTCAGCACTTTTCCAGATTCGTCTCTGACGCGCAGCCAAGAAGCTTTTGTAGCAGAAATGGTTAACTCCATCTCATCTGCGCCTGACACTTCATACGTTGTCGTTGAGCCTTCTGTATTCGCTGCCTTCAAAGAGACCGTTTCATCGTCTTTGGATGAATCCTTTGATGAGTCATCTTTTTTAGATGATTTTTCTTGATCATCTGACGAAGCTTTTTCTTTTTTCTTTTGATCCTTTGCAAGAGATGAATCCTCAGATACTTCATACTTAGATTCTGACTGCTGAGGAGCCGTCTGGTTGTTCTTCTGTCCGCTATCATGATTGACCGCCTGCACGATGACATAAATGATCGCGATGACCACTAGGACACCTCCAATAATCAAAATGGTCGGCAGCAGCTCAAGCACCTTCGAGGCAGGCTTAGGCAGCTCTCTTTGCGGCTTAATATTTGATAATTTATCAGATACTTCATCGTTATACGTGCTCGGCACATCTTTACGAAATTCTTCGAACAATTGTTCAGGATTTAGTCCAACGGCTTCGGCATATTGTTTAATAAACGCTCTGACGTAAAATTTACCTGGAATAATATCATAGTTTCCTTGTTCGATTGCTAGCAAGTAGCGCTTTTGGATTTTGGTCACCGTCTGAAGATCCTCCAGCGACATCCCTTTTTCCTCTCTGGCCTCAATGAGCCGTTTTCCCAATTCAGTCAAAACAAACACCTACCATTACCATATTAAAAATCGAAGCCAGAAAAACCAGAATGATCAAACACTTGTGGTTCTTCAGCGTGCTCATATGTAATCTCTTCGTCTGCACTATTACGCAATTCAATGATATAGTCGAAATCATCCATTGTATATTCTGAATTTTGAATAAAGATGTCTGGATGCTCAACTACTTTTGTTGCCGGCAGTCTCATAATTTCTCTTAAAAGCTGCAAGTGCTTCTCAGAACCTCTTCGCGTCGACACAATTCCATCAATAATAAAGACGTTATCTGGGCTGTATTCATCCGCAATCAGCTGGCTTCGGATCGTCTGTTTCAAAAGAGTGGATGATACAAAAAGCCATCTCTTGCTGGCACATACACTTGAAGCCACAATTGATTCTGTTTTTCCGACACGCGGCATCCCGCGAATCCCAATTAATTTATGCCCTTCTTTTTTAAATAGTTCAGCCATAAAATCAACAAGAAGACCAAGCTCGTCCCTTTCAAATCGGAACGTCTTTTTGTCATCTGCATCACGCTGAATATATCTGCCGTGACGAACCGCTAAGCGGTCACGAAGTTTTGGCTGTCTTAATTTCGTTACTTTTATCGTTTCCATTGTATTTAAAATTGATTCAAGGCGCTTAATTTGATCTGTATGGTCACAGCGCAGAAGCATTCCGCGTCTTGATACATCAACACCATTAATTGTCACAATATTAATTGAAAGCATCCCCATTAGAGATGAAATGTCTCCTAAAAGTCCGGGACGGTTTACCTGTATCTCATATTCAAAATACCATTCGAGCTTTGCCAAATGATATTACCCCCTTCATTGTGGCAAATTTTTACCTTCCTATATCATAAAGCATTTTCACATTTTTAGAAAGCACAATGTTGTGAAACAGTTAAAATAAAAAGAGAGGCACAAACGACCCCTCTTTTTGTTTAGTGCGAGCTATTATTTTCAACCAGTTTGACCATCATATTGGCAATTGCGCGCTGCTCATCTTCTGATGCAACGCTCCAAAGGTCAGCAAGTACTCTTTCTTGCTCGTTCTTTGCTTCAACTTCGTTAGCTAAATATCCGCCAATTTCATACGCAAGGTTATTGATGGTATCATCTTTTAAGCCTTTATCCTGCGCATGATTTAAACGGTCACCTAAAAAGTTTTTCCAATGGTCCCAGTTCTCAAGTACTGACATGTCGATTCCTCCATTCGAAAAGATGAATTACAGCCATAGCTTTTGTCATGGAGAGACGAATTATACACGTTTTTTAACAGTACCAGCCGCCATTAACGGATAAAATTTGACCTGTCATATAACTTGACTGCTTTGAGGCGAGAAACCAAATGACATCAGCAATCTCCTCAGGTGATGCAAGCCGGCCAAGCGGGATTTCTTCCTCCAGCATTTCAATATCTTCTTGTGTGAAGCTTTTCATCATGTCTGTATGGACAGCACCTGGTGAAACAGCATTTGCTCTAATTCCACTTGGGGCAAGCTCTTTTGCCAGACCTTTAATAAACGCATTTTGCGCCCCCTTCACCATGCTGTACAGCACTTCACACGATGCACCTGTTTCACCCCATATCGAGCTTATCGCAACGATATGACCTGTTTTTTTTTGAATCATGGCTGGCAATAGGTGCTGGGTGAGCTCATATGGACTTGTCACATGAAGCTGCACCATACTGGCTAATACGTCTTTTTCTGTATCTGTCACTAATCCGATATGACTCTTACCGCTATTTAACACAAGAATATCCGGAGATACGGGCAGACGGCTGACGAGCTCATCTGCACCGCCCATTTTGGCTAAATCTGCTTGAACGACATGCGTCTGAATATGACATGTTTCTTCCAGCTCAGCGGCAAGCTGCACGGCTGTCTGTTCATTTTTGTGATAATGGAGTATCACATGGCAGCCTTCCTGGGCGAGCTTTTTTGCCGCAGCCTGCCCAATCCCGCCACTGGCACCTGTTATCAGCGCCCATCGACTCATCACATGGATTCCTACTTTCTATTTGAAATATCTATTCTTTTCGTTTAAATGGGAACCAGTTCGCTGATCCGAACAATTTCACCATTACAGGTACGAACAATGGTAGCACAACGAGTGCGTACAGCAAAAGTCCTGTGAGAACAAGTGTTGCAATCTGCAGGAGAGACAGCACTCCTGAAGGAAGCATGGCTGCAAATGTTCCTGCCAAAATAACAGCAGCAGACATAATGACAGAGCCCATATTCTTCATTGATTCGGTCATCGCAAACTGAATGTCTTTTGTTTTGTATTCATTGAACCTCTCCATTAAGAAAATCGAATAATCGACTCCGAGCGCCATTAATATGACAAATCCAAAGAAAGGAACCGCCCAGTTAATGCCCGGATATCCGAAGAAATGAGTGAAAATAAATTCTGTCATTCCGATAGCTGTAAAGTAAGTCAAAATAAGTGAACCTACTAAGTACAGCGGCATCACAAGCGAACGGAACAGGATCACCAGGATGAGGAAAATACCGATCATCATGTAAAGAACCGTCTTATTGAAATCTTGGTCTGACAGCTGTTTTAAATCAGCGTTCATACTTGATACACCTGAAACGCCGAATGATGCATCTTTTAAATTCGTTTCAGGAAGTGCCCGCTTGACAGAAGCTTCTACTTGTTTGATCGTCGACAGGGCTTCATTGCCATATGGATTTTTTTCTAAAATGACATCAATCTTTGTCATCTTGCGGTCATCCGACATGTATGAATCAAATACTTGCTTGAATGCTTTGTTTTTCAGCACGTCTTTTGGAATAAACCAGCCGGCCATGTCTTGATCTGGTGCATTTTTCAGTTCGTCTAAGTAGTCACCTGCACCCATTAGTCCGCTTGAAATTTTCTCCAAGCCATCGACGCTTTTGTTCAGCCCGTCTGTCAGCTTGGTCAGGTCATCACCGAAGCCGCCAATCTTTTCTTTCATTTGTTTTTGACCATCAATCACTTGCCCGGCACCATTTGCAAGCTTTGGCATATTATCAGCTATTTGCCCTTGACCTTTAGACGTTTTATCCAATCCAGTTTCAATTGCATCTAAGCCAGCAACGAGTTCATCGATTTGACTCGTCAAAACTTTTTGCTGCTCTCTAGCTTTTGCGATAAAGGCATCTGCTGCTTCAAGCTGTTTTCTAGCTTCTTTCGCTTGTTTGGCATAGCTGTCTGCCTGTTTCGCCCCTTCTTGCAACGTCGTAGAAAGTTCATTATATGAAGCTTTGATGGCTTGATACGATTGATTTTCTTTCACCTGCGGAATTTGTTTTTCAAGTGTACTAAATTGTTTGTTTGCTTGTGTGATTAATGCTTTTACATCCGCTGCGGCAGAGGATGACGTATCCACCTGCGCCAATGCTGCCTTTAATTCTTTGGAAATGTTTTTATACAGCGACACTTGCTGATTCACTTGTGCGACTTGGGCCGTTAATTCTTTTTTCGCACCTTTAATTTTTTCTTTAATCTGTGCAACACCGTTTTTGTTTTGATCGATTCCGCTTTGTAAATCTCTTAACGATTTTTCGACATTTTGAATGCCTGTTTGCACTGATTCTGTACCAGAAATCAATTTGTTAATGCCTTTTCCAGATGATTTGATTTGCGGCGTTTGATCCTCAATGGATTGACTCATTGTCGTCAGTGCATCTTGGATTTTTTTTAAGCCTTCATTACTTTTATCAAGTCCGGTATTCAGTTCTTTGGCTTGTGATTTCACGTATAGATCACTTAGCCCTTTACCGACAGGACGTGTCGCACTTCTCACTTTACTTACGCCATCTGTTTGTTCAATTGCACGGCTGAGTTTTTCAACAGCAATCAGCCCTTTATTGTTGTCTAACAGATCAGCTGATTTCACGACAATCGTTGCCGGTAGAGCTTCTCCTGGCCCAAATTTGTCGGAAATCGTATTGAATGCATTGACTGATTCATATTTATTACCGATTTCATCTAAGCTATTATAAGAAAGCGTTCCTTTATACATGAGAATGGGAGGAAGCGTAATGATTCCTACGATTAGTAAACTGAAAAGTGGTTTTTTAAATGAAAAGCGTCCTGCTGTTTCCCACATTTTTGACTGCGGATGCGCAATATCACCTTTAATCGGCCAAAATAACACTTTTCCTAAAACCGCCATAAAGAACGGAACAATCGTGAGAAGCGCCACAATGAGCACAGCGACACCAACTGCTACTGCAACAGCTGATTTATAGAGCTGAAACTGTGCCAGACCAATACATGTAAAACCGATGAGCACAGCAATTCCGCTGAATAAAACAGTCTTTCCTGCTGTTTTATACGTAATAAGAATCGCCTCAATTTTATCTTTACCGTGTGCGATCTCTTCTTTAAAGCGGCTGAGAAGTAGAATGCAGTAGTCTGTTCCTATTCCAAACATGATCGCGACCATGAAGATTTGGGTAAAGGTCGAGAGCGGGAAGTCGAGATATTTAACTAAATAAGCCACGATGGATTGACTCACCAAGTAAGACAAAGCTACTGCGACTAATGGAACGAAAGGCGCCACAGCTGATCTAAAGACAAGGACAAGAACGATGAGAATAAACCCAATCGTAATGAACTCTGTTTTCTTCAGACCTTCTTGCGAGCTTGTGATCACGTCATCATCAATTAACGGCTGTCCTGTCATTTCATATGTCAGATTTAAGCTCTTCAGCTTTTCATTGACTCTTTCTTTAAAATCGGAAGCTTTGATTTTGTTTGAGTCATATGTAACTGGAACAAGGAGCGTCGTGCGATCTTTAGAGAGCATCTGTTTTTTGATATCTTTATTGGCGTCAAAATAAGAAGTGATGTCCTCGACATGTAGATTTTGGTCCTTTTCTAAAATCTCCATTGCCTTTTTTAAAGATGTTTCTCTTTCTTTGACGATGTTCTTTTCTTGAAAGACAATGACAATTGATTTTTCTGTATCACCGTTTTCAGACATTTTCTTTAATAACTGATTTGCATATGAGGACGGATAGCCGTCTGGTACTGAAATTTGCCCTTTTTCTTTTGTTAATTGCGCCATATTAGGAGCGGTGATGAGTAACACTGCCGCTAATACGATCCATAAAATCGTGATCAGCCATCTACCCTTTATGATTGCTCTCATTAGTACTTTGTGCCTCCTCTTCGATGATTACTTGATAGATCTTTTCATATGTTTGAATAAATGATTCCATTTCTTTTTCTTCCAGCTTTTCAAAATAAGATCGAACGAGATCCTGAAGCTGCTTTTCCATTCGGCTGACCACATCTTTGCCCTCTGGCGTAACGTACAGGTGAACATTTCTTCGATCGGCTTTATCGTGCTCACGGACAATATAGTTTTTTGTAAAAAGACGATTGGTCATGGAGGTTACCGCACTTTTATTCACATTGCATACATTTGCAAGGTCAGTAGACGTACATCCAGGATGTAAATTAATGTATCGAAGCGAGTAATACTGATCAAGCGTCAGCTCTTTATCAAGCTTTTCCGTGATCATACTCGATACCTTTTTTTCCATCATGAGATAGACGTCTGCATATCTCTGAATGAGCTGTGCAATTTTTTTTTGTTCCATACGCTGCTCCTTTTTAGTTTAAGTGTTTAACTATTAAAGAGTTTAACTAATGAACAAAATGATTGTCAATGAAAATCCTCACAAATCACAGGCTTTTATTCATTAGACACAAAAAAGACAAACTCATTTATCTGAGTTTGTCTCTCTTTATTTATTTTGTTTTCGGGACGACTTTGAAAACGGACATCCGTTCTTCGTCAATTTCTTCCTCTAAAATTTGCTGAATGTCGGTTAATTGGATCTGTTCCAGCATGGTCACGACATCAAATAAGCTCATGTCTAAAAATGCATATCGAGTGAATTGATTCGCAATGTATTCAGGAGAGTTCATGGCTTTTAAAAAGCTGCCGATTTTCTTCTTACGCGCGAGCACAATTTTCTCTTCTGAGATCAAGTTCTTTGCTTGAAGAAGGGTTTCTTTTAATACTTTTGCCAGCTGATCAGGATCATTTGTATCTCCGCCAACTGACGTGAAGCCAAAGCCGCCTTCTTCCGTATAATCGTAGCTGAAGGTCTCATCAATTAAGCCTTTTTCATACATTTGTTCATATTGTAAGGAGCTTTTACCAAACAGCGTCTCTAAAATGAGATTCATTCCTAGTTCATGTTTTAGCAACTCATTTCCTTTTTTATGAGGATTCTTAGTTTTCAAACCGAACATACATTTCGAGCCTTGTACGTTCATTGGAAGTTCGTATTCTTTTCGGTACACACCTTCAGGCTCATTGATGTCTTTTCGTTTGATCTCTGGCTGGTCTGTAAATGGCTTTTTAGCCTGATTCGCTCGAACTTGGTCTAATATTTGCTTCGGGTCAACGGGACCGACAACAAATAGAAGCATATTACTCGGGTGATAGAACGTTTCATAGCATTCATACAAATGATCTTTTGTAATCGGAGCAATACTTTCTACAGTTCCAGCTATATCAATTCTCACAGGGTGCTCTTGATATAGATTTTCAATCAGACCGAAGAATAAACGCCAATCCGGATTGTCATCATACATGTTAATCTCTTGACCAATGATGCCCTTTTCTTTTTCGACCGTTTTTTCAGTAAAATAAGGCTCTTGAACAAAATCAATGAGTGTCTCAAGATTTTGTTCGACATTTGAGGTGCTTGAGAATAAGTAAGCTGTTCTCGTAAATGTCGTAAAAGCATTTGCGGATGCTCCTTGTTTACTAAATGTATGAAATACGTCTCCGTCTTCTTTTTCAAACAGTTTATGCTCTAAGAAATGGGCAATTCCGTCAGGCACTCGAATCATGTCTGCTTTGCCAAGCGGCACAAATTCGTTATCGACAGAGCCATATTTGGTTGTAAAAGTCGCATAGGTTTTGTTAAACCCTTGCTTTGGGAGCACATAGACGTCAAGTCCGCTCTCCATTTTTTCGTGATAGACCGTTTCTTGCAGCTGGTCGAATTGAATTGTTTTCACTGTCATGAAGCTCCCTCCGTTCCTTTAAGAAAATAGGTCGTATCCCATTCGATTTTCTGACCCACTTTGATGATATCCTCTTTTGTCACTCGGTCAAGTGCTTCTAAAAAGGAATCAAGTGTTTCCCCTGTTGGCACAACGGCATGCTGATACAGGTATTCCGCTGTCCCATAAGATGTATCGATCGTTTCAAGTAGCTGATTTTTGACGACAGCTTTTGTTTGGTCAATCGCTTCATCTGAAAAATCACCTTTTTGCATCGCTTCAAATTGTTCTTTAATGATGTCTACTGCCTGCTGATAGTTGCCGACTTCAATCCCTGACATGACCATCATCAAGCCTTTAAAGCTCTCAAGTCTAGACACAGCGTAGTACGCAAGACTTGCTTTTTCCCGAACATTGATGAATAGCTTCGAGTGCGAGAAGCCGCCGAATATGCCATTAAACAAATGCAAAGCCGGATAATCGTCATCTGCAATCGTCGTATGCGTGCGAAAGCCGATATTCAGTTTGCCTTGCTTCACGTCTTCTTCGTCGATGACTTCTTTTGCTTCTCTTTGCGTGCTTGTTGATTCAGCGTGTTGTTTAACCGGTTCTCTATCACTTGTTTTGAAGTATTGAGAGACCATTCGGCTGATGTCTTGTTCGTCTACATCTCCCACAACATAAAGATCAAGCTGATTTGTTTGAAGCGCATGCTTATATGCTTCAAACAGCGATTGAGCTGTGATCGTTTCGATATCTTCCATTTCTCCATTGACGTGCAGTGCATACGGTTCACCTTTGCACATTTCCTGCACAAGCCTTAAGTTCGAGTAACGCATTTTATCATCATACACTGCTTGAATTCGCTGTTTTAAAGTGCGTTTTTCTTGATCTACATATAATTGACTAAACGCTCCATTTTCAACATACGGATGGAATAGTAGATCAGATAGTAAGGCAATCCCTTTTTCTAGTAAAGGGGTTTGATCCTTTAAATATTTCTCATTCGCCATTTCCAGGCGGAAGGTAATGATGTGATTCTCCCCTTTTTTCGCCATGTCTGCTGAAACCGTAGCACCATAAAGCTCATCAAAATAAGCACGCAATTCTCCTGTTTTCGGCATTTTCTCTGTTCCTCTTAACAGCACATGCGGGAAAAGTGAACGCATGGTGACGTCATCTTTCGATAGAGGCGCGAGCATTTTAAAAAGGATTGTGACCGTTTTAAATTTTTCTGTTTTGACAATATGAGTATGAAGACCAGGTGTGTCTAGTGTCTTCTCTTGTAAGTACGTCATGAGAAACCTCCTTTGTTCATCCTATTTATTATGTATTAGAACATAGCTGATATATACGTAAAACAGCCATTTAATAGACATTATATCAATCAGAGGAAAGGATAGGAAATAAAAACGCCTCTGCTATAAGCAGAGACGCCGGTCGTTATTTCATTCTAAAAGGCCACCAATTCCATTTACCGAAAATACGAACCATGACCGGGATGAAGAGCGGTAATACAACAAGCGCATATAATAAAAGCCCAATGAGTATGACCGTTGCAATTTCAACAAGTGATAATACACCGGACGGCAGCATAGCGGCAAAGGTCCCCGCTAATATTGCGACTGCTGAAATAATGACGGAACCCATATTTCTCATCGCTGATATCATTGATGCTTGCACATGCTCTCCCTTCCATTCATTAAAGCGATCCATTAGAAAGATCGAATAATCAATACCAAGGGTGACAAGAATGACAAAGCTGAAAAATGGGACAGCCCAGCTGAGACCGTCGTAGCCAAAAAATGTTTTAAAGATCCATTCTGTTAAACCGACGGATGTAAAATACGTTAAAATGAGTGAAAGTGTTAAGTATATCGGCATGACGATTGACCGTAATAATATAATTAAAATGATAAAGATGCCAACTAACATGAAAATGACCGTTCGAATAAAGTCACCGTCAGATGTTTCTTTTAAATCTACATTTAAACTTGAGATACCAGACACACCGTAATTTGCATTCTTTAACCCGCTGACAGGTAAATATTGATCAAGGGTGTCCTCAATTTTCGCAACGCCTTTCATCGCTTCATTGCTGTATGGATTCACATTTAAAATAACTTCAAAGGATGTTAATTTACGATCTGGAGACATATACGTATGAAAGATTTGCTTAAATTCATGGCGTTTCAGCACTTCTTCTGGAATAAACCAGCCTGTTATTTCTTCATCTGGCGCTTTCTGAAGCTGCTTTAAATAACCGTCCGCCTCTGTGAAGCCGCTTTTGACCTGCTCAAGCCCTTCAATACTTTCATCTAAACCATCTGTTAACAATGTGAGTTTTGATGAAAGCTGACTAAATCCTTTTTTGATGGCTTTTTGGCCGTCTGTCAGCTGGTCTGCGCCATCTTCAATTTTAGGCATTTCTTTAATCAATTGTTTTTGGCCCTCATTTGTTTGTTCAAGACCGTTATAAACTTGATCGAGCCCTTCCATGAGCGCTTGTACTTGACGTTTTACTTCTTTTTGCTTGCTTGATAGGCTTTGAATCACTGAATCTGCTTTCTTGATCTTTTCTTTAAAGACAGAGGCTTCCTCTTCATACAGATTCATTTGGTCCCCTGCTTGATCAAGCATTCCTTTTGTGTTTTTGAATACTTCCTTGATTTCTTTATATTCATCCATATCTTTTACTTCTGGCAGCCGTTTTTCAAGTGCTTCAAACGATACATTTTCATACGAACTTTTTACTTTTTTAATGGTGGTTATCAGCTGCTGATTTGATTTCGCATGACGTTCAAGCGTACTCACCATTCGTTTAAGCTCTTGAATCATCGCTTCACTGCTTCGATATTCTTGCTCTAATTCCTTTTTTGCTTCTTTGATTTTACTTCGAATGGTTCCGACGCCATCTTTACTGCGCCTCACCCCATCTTCTAAAGAGATCAGGGACACCCTTACTTCTCCAATGCCGCTTTTGATCGCTTTTGTTCCATCAATCAGCTGATCAATGCCTTTAGCGGATTCTTGAATTTTTGGTTTTTGTTTAAGAAGGGCAAGATTTGTTTCGGTCAAACCATCTGAAATTTTCCCAATTCCTTCATGGCCTTTTCCTAGTTCTCCGCCCAGCTCTTTTGCTTGAGAGGTGACGTAAAGCTGACTTAGCCCATCTCCAACAGGCCGAGTGACACTACGGACCGTTTTTACTTCGTCAATGTCATTTAATTTACGGGTCAGTTTTTCAATCATGACAATCTTTTCTTGGTTATCTAACTTATTGTCACTTTCAACAAGTACATTCAGGGGCAGCGCTTCCCCAAAGCCAAATTGCTCTGATATCGTATTAAATGCAGACACTGATTCATACTTTGTCCCAATCTCATTTAAGCTGTTATAAGAAAGAGTCCCGTCGTACATCAGAATAGGAGGCACCGTAATGAGTGCAACTAAACCTAGGCTGATCAGTGGCCTTTTAAATGAAAAACGCCCAGCCCATTCCCACATTTTACTTTGCGGGTGGCGAATGTTTTCTCTTTTAGATGGCCAGAAAAGGGATTTTCCAAAAACAGACATAAAAAAGGGAACGATGGTGACAAGGGCGATCAGCAGGATGCCAACTCCTACAGCAACACTAACAGCCGATTGATACAATTGAAATTTGGCAAACCCAATGCTTGAGAAGCCGACTAACACGGCTAAGCCACTGAAAAGGACCGTTTTCCCTGCACATTTATATGTGATGATAATTGACTCTTTGACATCACGACCTTGACCGATTTCTTCTTTAAAACGGCTTAAAAGCAAAATACAATAATCTGTTCCTATACCGAACATAATCGCTACCATAAAAATCTGAGTAAAATTAGATAGAGGAAATTGCATATATTCTACTAGAAAAGCCACAATACAACGGCTGACAGCATAAGAAATGCCGATCGTAATGAGCGGAACAACAGGTGCCAAAATCGATCTGAAAACAATGATTAAAATAAAGAAAATAAAAATGATCGTTATAAGTTCAGTTTTCTTCAGACCTTGTTGAGAGCTTTGAATGACATCTGAATCCACAAATTTTTGTCCCGTCATTTCATATGAGACATGATAGGGCTTTAAAACTTCCTCAATTTGTTCTTTAATCTTCACAGCTTTTGTTTCGTAGTGGTCGAATTTGAATGGAACAAGAAGTGTACTTTTATCCTTTGATAAAAGTTGTTTTTGAATGTCCGGATCTACATGAAAATACGAAGTAATTCCGTCAATGTGGAGGTCTGGAGCATGTGTCATGAGTGCAGATAAAGCCTTTTTTAATTCCTGCTCTTTCTTAGGGAACAGATGTTGTTCGGAGAATACAATAACACCCGTATCTTTTTTCCCGTTTTGATCTGTGAGCTTATCCAATAAGTGAAGTGCCTCAGCTGTTGGTGTCCCCTCCGGAACCTTTAATTGCCCTTTTTCTCTTGTTAATTCCTCTAAATTGGGCGCAGTAATAAACAGAATCACAGCTGTTATCATCCACACCACTAATACAATCCATCTTGCTTTAATTATTTGCAACATAGCTGCTTCAAGCTCCTTCTAGTTCATCAATCAATTTGCTATATTTGAGCGTGTCTGAAGTGCTGACTGCGTCTCCTTCAACGTGCTAATGGCAGGATGACCTATTCAATTGTCTTTTCGTGTTGAAGAAACACACATTCATCATCACCACGCGAACTCAATTTCTGCCTAAAGAAGGACAGAAAATGAATGTTTTTGAACACCTCCCGCTTGGAATAATTTAAAAGATATTACTATACATTAGTTTAACTATCAAAATTTTACATGTCAATTTATAAAAAAGAAAAAAGATGGCAAAATACCGTCTTTTTTCTAGATTAAACCGTTTTTAATTGTTCACTTTCATCTTCTTCATCTGGCTGGATGAAGAAGATGACCAAAAATAGAGAAATAAGACTGCAAATGGTCGAGAGAATAAAAACGATGGAGTCCCCTTTATCCATGAGATAAGCGTAAATCGGAGGTCCTAAAGCGACACCGATAAAACGCATACTGCTGTAAAACGACGTAATGGTTCCGCACTGCTCTTTTTCAATTCCTTCTGTGATCAGGGCATCAAGTGCAGGCAGGACAATACCGATGCCAACACCACCAATGCTTAAGCAGGTAAACAATACGTAAAAGCTGTGATTCCACCATAAAAACATATAGGAAAGTGATAACAAGGCCATGCCTACGATTAAAAAGATTCTCATTTTCCCTTTTTCTTTTCCAATCGTTTTCCCAGCAACGTATGAGCTGATGGATAGAAAAAGGAGCGGAATGCTAAGCAGGAGCCCTTTTTTGACACCCTTAATTTGATAAGCTGCCTCTAGGTTATCAGATAAGTAAAAAAGCACACCAAAAAGAAGAAACATAATAAAACCGCCAATTGCAAAAATGGCATACAGCCAGCGTCCTTCATGCTTAAATATGGTCTTTGTTGATTTTAAAAATTCTTTAAATGAAGGCGGGTCCTCCTCTTTTTTCGCGGATTCTACCATGAACAGTACCATGAGAAAGCTGATGATTGAGAAGAACGGAATAAACCAAAACGGCACAAACCAAAACCATGAAGCCAAAAGCGCCCCAATAATCGGGCTCAATACCTTTCCAGCTGTGTTAGAGGTTTCAATGGCGCCTAGTCCCGCACTGACTTCTTCATCATCATGAAACAAATCTCCAATAAACGGCATCACGACAGGCGCTGCCCCGGCTGAGCCAACACCTTGAAGGACCCTGCCAAATAGAATCCACATGTACGGTTCTTTCATGATCGTTGAGGCAACTGCTGCCACAGCCCCTCCAAGTCCTGCGATTAACAGACACGGCAGGAGTACCTTTTTTCGCCCGATTCGATCTGATAAATAGCCGGCGATCGGAATACATAAGATCGCGACAACGGAGTATACCGTAATAATGAGGGAGACTTGAAAGGAAGTAATGGAAAGTGTCTTTTCTATCTGTGGCAATACGGGAATGAGCATCGAGTTCCCAAGTGTCATGATTAAAGGCACTGATGATAATGCAATAATATTCTTTTTACTGACTGTTTTCTCGCCCAACATCATTCACCCAATTCTATATACTGTTACGTATTAGTGTGGCAAGTTTTACGGGTATTATGTATGGGCAAACAAAAAGCAACCGCTTATGAAAGCGACTGCTCGTTAAAATCGTTTACGTATCACATGAAAGCTGAATTTATCCGCTCGAAAATAATTTAGCGAGTATAAGACCGGCTGATCATCCTGATCATAGTGTATTTGTTTCAGTAATAATAATGCTGTTTCAGGGTCACATTCTAGTATCGGTGAAACCTGATCGTGGTAGCCGATTGGTTCAATGTCAGCAACTGCATATTTAATCCCGCTGTGTGGTTCTCTTCCAAACAGCTCAAAAAGAGACTCTTCTTCATGGGTAAAAGATGCAGGAAGATGCTTGACCGGAATTTTATCTAAACAGTAAACCACGGGCTGTCCATCGGCCGTTCGAACGCGCTCCATTGAAAAAATCTCATCAGATTCATCACACTGAAAACGAATCACATCATTCTCTGTTGGCTCCCCTTCTTGCGAGGATAAAAAGATGGTACCAGGCGTCATATTGACCTGCTCTATCATTTTCGTGACACTTGCCAGCTGTTCTATGCCTGTTGAAAAGAGTGGTCTTGTGTTGACGAACGTACCCACACCATGCCTTCTAATTAAATATTTCTCTTCTTCTAATATACGAAGGGCTTCACGCAGTGTCGCTCTGCTCACGCCTAAAAGCTTTGAGAGCTCAAATTCAGAAGGTAGTTTCTCTTTTTCGGCATATACGCCTGATTGTATATCTTCTTTAATACGGTCAATCACTTTCAAATATAAATGGCGATTGTCTGTTTTGGTCGACATGTTTTCCCTCCGTCTAATCAATGCAAATGATAAGATGAGAAATCTCTATTCCGAGATAAGTTGAACATAACTATATCATGTTTTTGCAAATAAATAAATAGTCTGACTTCCAGTTAACATAATCATACTATCGTTCACTTTTTTTAGAAAGCTCTCTTCGTTTTATGAAGAGAGCTCGTCATATTGTTCTTTTGAAAGCAGGACTTCTCTCGGTTTACTTCCTTCATAAGGACCGACAACGCCTCGCTCTTCCATTGCGTCAATCAGGCGGGCGGCCCGGGTATAGCCGATACGGAATCTTCTTTGAAGCATAGAGACAGAAGCCGTCTGCATGCCGATGATGAGTTCCACTGCTTCATCATATAAATCGTCATCCACAGCTGTAAGCTGATCCTGTGTTTCTTCAGTTGGAATCATTTCTTCTTGATATTGTGCTTTTTGCTGAGTGATCACATGATCAACGACATGTTCTACTTCTTCATCTGATAAAAAGGCGCCCTGCACACGAACTGGTTTGTTTGCTCCAACTGGTAGAAACAGCATATCCCCTCTGCCGAGCAGTTTTTCTGCGCCCCCCATATCAAGGATCGTCCTTGAATCGGTTTGCGAGGACACGCTAAAGGCAATGCGAGATGGGATGTTGGCTTTAATGACACCTGTAATGACATCGACAGAAGGTCTTTGTGTGGCAATAATTAAATGAATTCCGGCTGCACGAGCCATTTGCGAAAGTCTTGTAATCGAATCTTCCACATCAGAGGAAGCGACCATCATTAAATCTGCAAGCTCGTCTACAATGACAACAATATAAGGAAGTTCTGGCTGTTTCGCCTCTTCTGATTGATTCATTCGTTTAATGTAATCATTGTACCCTTCAATATTTCTTGTCCCCGTATGAGAAAATAATTCATAGCGGCGTTCCATTTCACTGACGACTTTTTTCAGTGCCTGTGAGGCTTTCTTAGGGTCCGTTACAACGGGAGCGAGCAAATGCGGAATGCCATTATACACATTTAGTTCAACCATTTTCGGATCAATCATCATCATTTTCACTTCATGAGGTTTCGCTCTCATCAGAATACTTGTGATAATGCCATTGATACACACACTTTTTCCGCTTCCAGTCGAACCTGCTACAAGTAAATGCGGCATTTTGTTCATTTCAGCCAGAACGGCTTCACCCGAAATATTGCGGCCGAGTCCAATCAGTAGCTTGGCATTTGGACGGTCATTTTGCTTCGATTCTAATACCTCTTTTAAAGAAACCATCGCAATTTCTGCATTCGGAACCTCAATACCGATGGCTGATTTACCAGGAATCGGCGCCTCAATCCGAATATCTTTTGCTGCGAGAGCAAGGGCTAAGTCATCACTTAGATTGACGATTTTACTTACCTTCACGCCGACATCTGGATAGACCTCATATTTGGTAACGGCTGGTCCTAAGTGAACCTGTGTGACTTTTGCTTTGACGCCAAAGCTTTGAAACGTTTTTTCAAGCTTTCTTGCATTTTCGTATATATTTTTCTTGTCTGTTTGCTGCCCTGAGTGCTGCGGCTCTGCCAAAATATCCAGTGACGGCAATTCGTAATCTTTGTTTTCAAGTTCCGTAAACGTCATCGGCGGCGCCTCTTTTGGTTCATCAGCTGAATCTGATGGAACCGGCGTACTTTGCACAGATTCTTGAAGAGGTGAAGTCTCTTTTGCCGTCTGCTCTTTTTGAACGAGCGGTGTGAGAATGTCATCTCTGTCAGCAAAGCTTGAGATAATCGGCTGACTATTGTCAGGCACCGGTGTTTCCTCTTCCATTAAGATCTGATCATCTTCGTCCTCTTCTTGAATACGAGACCGTTTTTTCTTTTCGACCGTTTTCTGAGAGGGCGCGCTCTTTTTCGCCTGCCTGATTCCTTTCATATCTTCAACAAACGCTTTCCACTGCTTCACCATAAATTGCGAGACAGGCAGCGTCACTTTTTTCACCATTTCTTGAAGAGATCGATTTGTAATCAGAACAATTCCAATCAGCATCAGAACGATTGCCATGATTTGAGAGCCTGCTTGTGCAAATAAGAAATAAGAAGCAGCAAATAATACGGCACCGATCATGCCGCCTCCTAAATCAGGCGACCCCGTCTCACCTTTCATGTCCATCAAGAAAAGCTCAAATGTATTTCTAATCACACTTTGAGAGCCTATCGCACCCGCAGATGAAAGGTGCTGAAAAAGCTTCACATGAGACAAAAGCAAGATACTCGCAATGATGCAGTATAGCCCTGCCTTTCTCCTTGTCAACATATCTGGGATTTGTTTTTTCCAGAAGATGGTCACGCCAAAAAGAAATAATCCGATAAGGCAGAGAATGAACCATTCACCTGCAAAAAATCGGAATAAATGTACGAAGGTTTGTCCTACGACGCCTAGCTGTAAAATGGCGATGATCGCTATGGCAATACAGACTAACCCATTTAATTCATATTTCAGTTTTAGCTGTTTATTTTGTTTTTTTCTCGTTTTCCGTTTTCTCTTTTTAGCCATACTCATCACCTTACTACGAAAGAAAATATAACCTACCGAAAGATCAGAAAGAAAGCAGCCTGGTTTTGGCTGCTGCATCTTGTTGTAAGTTTTCCCTTTATTATAGCATAGAATCATTCATATGAGTCGGTTTGATTGGAGCCTAATTGTAACTTCAATCGCTTGCCTGGTGCAAGCTCTTGATTCAGAAAGTCCATTGGGTTGGTGCTCATGACTTGAACGATTTCTGCTTCATCCTCTTTCATTTCAACCATAACTGGCACGCCTTGGATGTTTACCTGCTGAAGTTTCCGGTCTCCTTGTTCCTCCGCGTAAATGGCTTCATATGGCATAGTTGTGTATAAAATCATTGGATCAGCCCCTCGTTTTGAGATGCCCTTTCTCCAATCAGCTCGTTCAACTTTTTAATCGCTTGTCCTACACCGCCTACTTCATTCATAAGTCCGTATTCTGCTGCCTCATGACCAACAACATTTGTTCCAATGTCTCTTGTCAAATTGCCTTTTGAGAACATGAGCTCTTTGAACTTCTCTTCTGTAATATTGGAGTGGCTTGTCACAAAGTTAATGACTCTTTCCTGCATTTTATCTAAGTATTCAAAGGTTTGCGGGACACCAATCACAAGACCAGTTAAACGCACAGGATGAATGGTCATCGTGGCTGTTTCCGCAATATAGGAATAGTCACACGATACAGCAATCGGGACACCAATAGAGTGGCCGCCGCCAAGTACAATCGATACAGTCGGTTTTGATAAAGATGCAAGCATTTCTGCAATCGCTAGTCCCGCTTCTACATCGCCGCCTACTGTATTTAAGATGATCAAAAGCCCTTCAATTTTTGGATTTTGCTCTACTGCTACGATTTGCGGTATGACATGCTCGTATTTGGTTGTTTTATTTTGTGGTGGAAGCTGCATGTGGCCTTCAATTTGTCCAATAATGGTAAGGCAATGGATATTTGTATCTTGCGGCAGCTGTGGTATGGCTGTTTCACCAAGCTGCTGTATTTTGCTCATAATGCTGTCTTTTTCTTCTGGCTTTCGCTCAGGCTGCTGTTCATTTTTTTCGTCCATTTGTCTCCATCCTTTCCTCAAACTCTCCTCCTATTATGAACAAGAAGGCCGTATTCAATCCGCATTCCTCACACCACATCAAAAAAGCCCAAAGAGCTTATGCACCTTGGGCTTTTTCATCATACTTCCATAATAATTGGAATGATCATCGGCTTACGTTTTGTTTTTTCATATAGGAATTGATTGAGTACGTCGCGCATGGATTGTTTCAATGTTGACCATTCAACAATTGAGTTTTCCGTTTGCTCTTTGACAATCCCTTTGACCATTTCTGTCGCTTTCACAATCAGCTCTTCAGATTCTCTGACATACACAAACCCTCTTGTAATAATTTCAGGTCCAGAAATTAATTGTTTCTTTTGTTTATCAAGTGTAATGACGACAATTAAGATACCATCTTGAGACAATAGGCGTCTATCGCGTAACACAATGTTTCCGATATCACCAACGCCAAGACCATCGATCAAAATATTGCCTTGGTGAACTTTTTCACCAATCTTGACGTTCTGTCCTCTAAACTCCACAACATCCCCTTTATCAATCAAGAAAATGTCACTGCGTTTCATTCCCACTTCTTCAGCAACACGAGAATGTGCTTTTTGCATACGATATTCGCCATTCACCGGAATTAAATACTTCGGCTTTAGTAAGTTCAGCATGAGCTTTAACTCTTCTTGGCAGCCATGTCCAGAAACATGCACACGTTTTTGCGCAAAAATGACTTGTGCGCCGCTTCTTGTAAGGAAATCCACTGTTTTTGAATAGGTGAGTTCTTGTCCAGGAAGAGGTGTAGATGCAATCACAACCGTGTCATCTTTTTCAATATGAAGCTGTTTGTGATTTTGTTTCGCCATTTTTGTTAACGCAGCAAGAGGCTCTCCGTGGCTTCCAGCTGTCAGAACGACCACATCGTTTTTCGCCATTTTCTTCACTTCTTGAACTGGTACAAATAATTCTTCGTCTGCTGTGACATAACCAAGTTTGATCGCCAGCTGTAGAGTCGTCATCATATTCTTTCCTGCTACCGCAAGCTTACGGCCATTTTGATTTGTTGCATTAATGATCTGCTGCACTCGGTTAATGTTAGATGAAGATACAGCCACAATGACACGATTTTCAGCATTGTACATCGCATTTGAGATTTCGTCTTGGACGAGCGCCTCAGAAGGTGTATAACCTGGTTTTTCAGCATTGGCACTGTCTGAAAGAAGTGCTAAAACGCCATTGTTTCCAATTTTCGCAATCTCTCCGATGTCACAGGCTTGGTTAAGCGCTGGGGTTTGATCAAATTTAAAATCACCTGTGCATACGATTGAACCAAGAGAGGTTTTGAAGCTGATCCCAACTGAATCAGGGATGCTGTGATTCGTTCTAAAGAATGATACCTTTGTTGTTTCAAACGTAATGACTGATTTTGCATGTACCTCACGCAAGTCAGCTTTTTGATTGAAGCCATACTGTTTTAATTTTTCTCGAAGTAACGCAAGGGTCAGCTTCGTTCCGTAAACTGGTACAGACAATTTGCTTAAGCAATGGAATACGCCTCCGATTGCTTCATCATGTCCGTGGGTAAGAAAGATTGCTTTCACCCGATCAGCACGTTCTGTTAAATAAGAGATATCAGGAATGACGACGTCAATGCCTAGCATTTCGTTTTCTGGATGCATCAAGCCTGCATCTACCACATATATGTCCGAATCAATTTCAATGACATATAAGTTTTTTCCGATTTCTCCAACGCCTCCCAGTGCAATAATTCTTACGTTCTCTGTATTTTTCTTTTTCAAAATTCTTTTCCTCCTAGTCTCAAGCCCGTCCATCATCGCTTAATGCTATTATAACTGAATCTAATTTTAGAAAACAAGATGAAGTCACATTTTAAGAAAGTGTTTATGTATAAAAAACGGTCATACTCAGGGACATCTGAGAATGACCGCTTACGAAATCTTTTGTTTTGATCAGCTGTTTAAGACGCTGCTTAAATCCAGTCTCTCTTCTTCTGACAAAGGTAAAAGCGGAAGACGAACCGATCCGACATCTAGTCCTTTCAGCTGAAGAGCTGTTTTGACAGGCGTTGGATTTGGCGCTGTGAAAAGCTGTTTCATGATTGGGAGCAGCTTTTGATGGATTAATGCGGCATTGGCCGTTTGACCTGAAGCATAGCTTTTCAGCATTTGCTGCATATCAAGCCCTACGATATGAGACGCCACAGAGACCACTCCTTTTGCACCAACAGATACAGCTGGAAGTGTTAAGCTGTCGTCACCTGAATAGACATCGAAATCTTCTGGTGTCTCTGCTATGATTTTTGTCATGGCATCAAGATCACCGCTTGCTTCTTTGATCGCGACAATGTTAGGTATTTGTGCAAGCTTAATGGTTGTTTCTGGGGCTAATGACGCAACCGTTCTCCCTGGTACATTGTAAAGCATGACAGGAAGAGATGTAGACTCGGCAATGGCTTTAAAGTGTGCATACATGCCTTCCTGTGATGGCTTGTTGTAGTAAGGTACGACAAGCATCACTGCATCAACGCCCGCTTCTTCTGCTTTTTTCGTTAGTTTGATAGACGCATTTGTATTATTACTGCCTGTTCCTGCAATGATTTTACAACGACCATTTGCTAATTTTACCGATTGCTGAAAAAGAGCGACTTTTTCTTCAGTCGATAAAGTTGGCGATTCGCCTGTTGTCCCTGCAACGACTAACGAGTCACTGCCGTTTTTTAACAAGTAATCAATGAGAATTGATAGCTTTTGGAAATCAATGTTGCCCTTTTTATCAAAAGGTGTAATCATAGCTGTTGCGATATTTCCGAAATTCATTTTTTTCACCTCATCATGATTCAATCACATTTATCTTGAAAGTTCAAACACTTCGTGCAGGGCATTGACAGCTGCTCTCATGTTTTCTTCGTTCACTAGCACCCAAATGGTCGTATGGCTGTCAGCCGATTGTAAAATCGGAATGTTTTGCTCGGATAGAGCCGATACAATTTTAGATGTGACACCTGGTACACCCATGATACCTGCGCCAACAGCTGATACTTTCGCACAATTTGTTGTGACAATTGGCGTATAACCAAGATCTTTTAGGATCGAGGTTGCCTTTTCAGTCATTGCACCTGTCACGGTATACACAATCTCACTCGGTGTAATGTTGAAGAAATCGACACTGATTTGTGCATTAGCCATTGCTTTAAAGACCTCTGTTTGGACGCTGTATTGCCCTTCTTTTGCCGGGACTTTGATTTGCGTCACATCATTGACATGTGCAATACCCGTAATGAGGCGGTCGTACACATCATGGCTCATTTTATCTGAGTAGTGTGACGTGACAAGTGTGCCCTCTTCATCAGAGTATGTTGAACGAACCCTCATTGGTACTTTTGCTTGCATCGCAATTTCGACAGCTCTCGGGTGAATGACTTTTGCTCCTTGATATGCAAGGTTGCAAATTTCTGTATATGTCACGACTCTGAGCGGCTTTGCATTTTCAACAATGCGGGGATCTGCCGTCATGACGCCTTCTACATCTGTAAAAATATCAATAAAGTCTGCCTGCAATGCAGCACCTAAAGCGGCTGCGGACGTATCACTGCCGCCTCGTCCAATTGTGGTCACGTCTCCATTTTTCGCGGCTCCTTGGAACCCAGCAACAACGACTACATCATGTTCAGATAGTGCCGCCTCGAGACGTTCGCACTTCATATCAATAATTTTCGCACTCGTATGTTCCTTATCTGTCACAAAACCAGCCTGTGCGCCTGTCATCGCTACAGCTTTTAGCCCGTTTTCATTCAGCATACTTGAAAACACAACAGCTGAAATATTCTCTCCGCAGGAAACGAGCAAGTCTTTTTCTCGATTTGTCATATGCTGCGCGCTGCCGTATAGCAGACCAAGCAGCGTATCTGTCGCATAAGGATCGCCTTTTCGTCCCATTGCAGATACGACGACAACCGACTTATAGCCTTTCTCTTTTGCCGATAAGATATGTGCAAGTGCCCTTTTTCTACCTTGATCATCTTTGACAGATGTACCGCCAAATTTTTGGACAATTATTTTCACTGTTTTCACTCCAAGTTCATTCTGACGTAACAGAAGAGAGCAGGCGAAAGATGCCTAACTCTCTTCTGTTCGTCCTCATCATCCATTGAATGTTAAACTAATTTTAATGCTTTTAAGCTTTCTGCAATTTGAACGGAGTTCCATGCAGCGCCTTTTAGCAGGTTATCAGATACAATCCACATATGGAACCCGTTTGGACGGTCCAAATCTTTCCGAATGCGGCCGACAAATACGTCGTTTTTCCCAACAGCATCTGCAGGCATTGGATAAATTTGCTGAGACGGATCATCTTGCAGTGTAATGCCTGGAGCATCTTTTAGAATGGACTTGACGTCTTCAACTGTTGCGTCGTTTGATTCTAGTTCGACGTAAACAGATTCTGAATGTCCTGTTTCAATTGGAAGTCTCACACATGTTGCCGCTACTTCCAGCTCTGGCATATGCATGATTTTTTTCGTTTCGTTGATCATTTTCATTTCTTCAAATGTGTAGCCATTGTCTTGGAATTTATCAATTTGCGGAATCGCATTAAATGCAATTTGATAAGGCATGACTTCCGGCTTCACATCTTCTTTATTTAAAATGGCTTGTGATTGGTTATATAGCTCGTCAATGGCTTCATGTCCTGCACCTGATACTGCTTGGTAAGTGGACACGATGACTTTTTTCATGCCATACGCCTGACGAAGCGGTTCTAATGCCGCTACCATTTGAATCGTTGAACAGTTAGGGTTTGCAATGATTCCTTTATGGTCATGCAAGTCTTTTTCGTTTACCTCTGGTACGACAAGAGGGATGTTTTCGTCCATACGGAAAGCACTTGTGTTGTCTACAACAATCGCACCTCGTTTGACCGCTTCAGGAGCTAGCACCTTGGAAACATTTCCTCCAGCACTGAATAATGCAATGTTCACTCCTTCAAAGCTTTCAGGTGTTGCTTCCTGTACGGTATACTCTTGACCTCTGAATGTCACTTTTGTTCCAGCAGAACGTTTTGAGGATAGTAGAGTCAGTGTATCCATTTCAAAATCTCTGTCAGCTAGTGTTTTTAACATTTGTTGACCGACAGCTCCAGTCGCTCCAACTACAGCTACATGCAATCCTCTTCCCATCAGTAAAACTCCTTCCGACCCATCCATGATTCTTTTCTTTCGGATGGCCATCCTATGACTTTTTACATTTTATTTTACCATAGAAAAGCAAGGCTTGAAGCATCTTTTTTGAATCTTTCATGATTTTCTAGTGAATCTATTATTCGTTTGGTCCAATTAAAATTGGCTGAATTTGTCTATGCTGAAGTGCCTCTTCTACTGTTTGAGAAAGCAAATCCATGTTCGCGACCATGGAGGTCGGTTTTTTAAATGGATCATCTTGACCAAATGGAATAAAGAAAATATTCTTTGTCGACATCAACCTCATCAGATTTGTACCATTTAAGCCTAGCGCATCATTTGTTGAAATTCCTAAAACGACAGGACGATGATTTCGAATGGTTGCTTTTGCAGCCATTAAAACAGGGCTGTCTGTCATAGCATTTGCGAATTTCGCCATCGAGTTCCCTGTTAATGGAGCAATGACCATACAATCAAGTGGCAGCTTAGGTCCGAGCGGCTCTGCTTTCACGATTGAGTCAATCGCCTTAAAGCCAGTCAGCTTCTCAATCCGCTCAATCCAGTCCGCCCCATCTCCGAATCTTGTATTCGTGTTCTGGACCGTATATGACACCACTGGACGCACTTCTGCTCCTTCTTTTACAAGTGCTTCGATTTGCGGATAAACAGCTTCGTACGTACAGTGGGAACCAGTTAAGCCAAAACCGATTCTTTTCCCTTTTAATGTTGTCATGATTCCATCCCCCTTTTTTCCTCTGCAAGTTCACATAAGAGCCCAGAAAGCACTTTTGCAATGATTTGCCCTGCTGTCTTTGGTGCGACAATCCCCGGGAGTCCTGGTGCAAGAAGCGCCTTCACTCCATGTTTTTGTGCAAAGTCAAAGTCTGTTCCTCCTGGGCGGGAGGCGATATCTAAAATGAGTGTCTTTGGTGTCATGCTGACGATGACAGATGAATCTAATACAAGGCTTGGAATGGTATTGATGATGATATCTATATCTGTTACTTCTTCTTTTAACCGATCCATTGAAAATGGATCGGGTCCCATTTCAAATGCCCGCGCTAAATGCGCTGTATCTGCTGCCCCTACTTTTACATCCGCACCGAGTGCCCGAAATGTGCGGGCAATGGTGAGTCCTGTTCTTCCGAGTCCGAGAACAGCGACACGTGATCCATGAATCGTATAATCCGTTTGCTGAATGGCCATCATGATAATCCCTTCAACTGTTGGAATAGAGTTATATATGGCAATATCATCTCGCTCAAACAGCTTCACAAGTTTTCGGTTCACCTGCTTTGCCAGATTGTCTAAGTACGTATTAGAAATACCTGAGTACAAGGTACAATGGGCAGGGGTTCTTTCTAAATATGTTGCTTCTAGTAACACCTGCTCATTTGAGAAAACTGTCGCGACAACACCTTCATCCGTTGCGCCTGATACTGGCAGGATCATACTGTCTACCTGTTCGAATGGAAGTTCTGACATTTTTAGCTTTTCAGCCCCAATAAATCCGTGATCCAGCTGATCAAATCCAACCAAAAACACTTTGGCATGCTGCTGTGACAGCTTGCGAATAATTTCAAGCTGCCTTGCATCTCCCCCGATCACCGCAACCGTTAAACCGCTCAACATACTGACCGTTCACCTTCTTTATTTAAAAAAGTCTGTAATATTTTCTGAATCTCCCTTTTAGCATATGAGGAGAGGATTCAGCCTGTGAACGAATCGAAGAGAGAAAAGAAAAAGAGCACCCATTTATGATGGATGCTCTTTTTCCCCGGGCGGCTGAAGTCCTTCAGGCACATCGAGAATGATCATATCTGATCCTATTTTTTGAATGTGATTCCACGGGACGCGGATGTCATTTCCTTGCTTTCGAAAGCCAAACCACTTCACCGAAGGTATGATGAGTGCTGTGATTTGACCGTCCTGTTCATTGATTTCAAGGTCGGTTTGTCCAAGCACGCCAAGCCGCTCCGCTCTTTTGATATCGACGATCTCTTTTCCTGACAGCTCACTTAGCCTCAAAATCGCATCACTTCCCTTCCGTATCATATATGCAGCCACAAGAAGAAATAGACCGTCACGCTTTTTCAAGTTATGAATGATGCCAATTTGAATACCAAGCTGGTTTCAGTTGATGAAAGTGATCATGGTCTGCCAGCATTTTCTCCACTCGGTTCACCATACCTTTTACATGTTCAGTGTCATAAGAAAGCGTCCAAACAATAGAAGAAAAGCAGCTCATTGCTGTATAGATAGAAAAAAGAAGCCAAAAATCGTCTGTGGCCTGCTTACTTACATAGTAATCCAGTTGCCCTGCTGAAAACGGAATACTATTTTCTCGGCTAAATAAGGACAGTTTATAAAAATCATGAACCGGGTCACCCCAGTCAGATTGATCAAAATCAATGATGCCGGCATACTCACCTTCTTGTATGATAATATTCCCCAAATGAAAATCATCGTGCTGGAATTGATTAGGTCTCGCCTTTACCGCATCAGCATGTGATTTGATAAAATCTAATACGAATTGCTCTTTCGTAAAGGTCACTCCACTTGATTGATAGGCATGTACATACCGCTCATATTTCGCCATGACTCTCTCATCCCATGGCACGACATGAGAAGGTGCGGGACATGTATGCATGAAATTCAGCTCTCTGCCTGCCCGTCTTCCGATTTCATACTGCTCTTCATTTGTAAGCAGATGGATGGATGCTCTAGCGTTCTCTCCTTCAATAAAAGAGAAAATACGATAGGTACACTTAAGTTCAGGATTCATTCCAACCTCCATGACTTCAGAACATAGAAGCCCTCGATTTTTAAACTTTTGCTGAACTGACGCTTTTCTTTTAAAATTAGCATACGTTTTGAGATTTGATAATTTGAGCACCAGCTTTTCACTTGAGGATGTTGTGACGAGATAAGTACGGTTTCCAGAAAAGCCAGATGTCATCGGCTGAAAGGAGATGGCTTGTGTCAGAAGCGGAGAGAGGAGTTTCAGTTTTTCAAGTTCCATGTAAGCAGTACCCCTTTCTACTTGATATACAATAAACGGCAGACCTCTTAAGAAGCCTGCCGTGTTGTTTACATTATGATGGCTGATCACCCGTAGGACTAATAAGCGAGAGTGCATAATCCTCTGTAAAGATTCGTTTTGATAAGTTATTCACACCGTCTAATGTGACTTTGTTGATTTCGTCAATAATTTCATCAAGTGTACGATGTTTGCCAAGGAGCAGTTCGTTTTTACCGTTTCGGCTCATTTTGCTGTTTGTGCTTTCAAGACTGAGCATCAGGTTTCCTTTCATTTGCTCCTTAGAGTTTTCAAGCTCTTTTTGCGTGATTCCCTCACGCTTTAAGACGTCTAGCGTTTGTAAGATGGTTTCAGAGAGCAGGTTTAACTGCTTCGCTCCTGTCCCGCCATAAATTGTCAGCATGCCGTTATCTGCAAATGAACTGTGATAGCTGAAAACAGAATAGGCGAGTCCTTTGTCCTCTCTTACATCCTGGAACAAGCGGCTGCTCATGCTTCCGCCAAGAACATTATTTAAGACGATTAAGTCATAGATGCCTTTGTCTCCAGCTGGGAGGCCATTAAACCCCATGCATAGATGCGCTTGCTCTGTTTCCTTTTTGCGTGTGAGCTTGTCATAGTGAAATTGCGGCGCTTCTACAGGCTGTTTTTTTCCTTTCGTTTCATACGAACCGAACAACTTTTCAACTTCACTAATGAATGTGTCATCCACATTCCCTGCAACAGAGATGACGACGCGATCCGGCGTGTAGAATTCATCCATATAAGCTCTAAGAGAGTCACCGTTAAAGGTAGAAAGTGTTTCTTCTGTTCCTAAAATCGGGAACCCTAAAGAATGATCACCATAAATCGCTTTGCTCAACAGATCGTGAACGATATCATCAGGTGTATCCTCATACATTTTGATTTCTTCATATACTACATTTTTTTCTTTTTTCAGCTCTTGTTCATCAAAAGCGGAGTGGAAGAACATGTCGCTTAATACATCGAGGGCGTAGCCAGCATGTGAATCAAGCACCTTTGCATAGTAGCAAGTGTATTCTTTTGACGTAAAGGCATTCACTTGACCACCAATGCGGTCAAAGGATTCTGCGATATCACGTGCAGATCTCGTCTTTGTCCCTTTAAAGAACATATGCTCTAGAAAGTGTGAGATCCCATTAATTTCTGGTGTCTCATGTCTAGAACCCGTTCCAATCCAGACGCCAATTGCGACAGATCTGACAGTGGGATTGTTTTCAAGTACAATTCTTACTCCGTTTTGGCATGTATACGTTTTGACCAAGTTTTGCTCCTCCTATTCAACAAACAGATCGGATCACGGATGTCTTTTTTCACTTAGGAGGTCAGAAACCGTTCCTAATTCATATCCTCTTTCCTTGATTTGAGTGATAAGTGCGTCAAGACTTTTCGCCGTCGAATCTGTTGGATGCATTAATATCATCGCCCCATTGTGAATTTTCCCAAGCACCCGTTTTTGTAGTATGTTTGGTGACGGTTTTTGCCAGTCAATGGTGTCTACCGTCCACATAATGGTTTCCATTCCTTCTTCTGCGGCAAGCTTCACTGTTTCTTCTTTAAAGCTACCGCTTGGAGGGGCGAACCACTTCGGTTTTTTTCCAAGGGATTCTTCAATTTGACGATTTGTTTTGGTAATCTGCTCTAATGCTCGTTCTCTTGTCAGTGTGCGCATATCCGGGTGATTGTATGAATGGTTTCCAATTTCATGACCATCTGCCACGATTTTTTTAGCAAGATCCGTGCTTTTTTTCACCCATTTGCCTTCTAAGAAAAAGGTCGCCTTGACTTGATGCTTTTCCAGTGTCTTTAACATCTTGATTAAATGCTCGTCACCCCAAGCCACGTTGATGAGGAAAGCATTCATTTTTTTATCTGGATGTCCCTTGTAAATGGGTTCAGCACCAAGTTCATGTAAATGAATAGAAGGTTTTGTTTCATTGAAAACAAGCAGCTTTTCATCAAATGACCCTTGTTTTTTCATTTTTTCGTAAGAGGCATCGATATTGACCGTCTGTCCATTTAGACCAGGCATCTTTTTCCACACTTTATCAATCTTAGCATTTTGCGCCTTCACTTCATAGTCAGAAGACTTCGATTCAATCTCTTGATATAAAATATCTTTTGAAACAGATGCAACCTCAGCATGCTCTTTCATTGATTCAATATATGTAACAGCAGCCGGCTGCTTCATCGTTTGATATGACACGAGCAGTAAAAATACAAACACAATGAATGGTAACGTTTTTTTCAATGGTTGTCCCTCCCCTTTACCACAAATTATGATGGGGAGAAACAAGCTAGAACTATTGTTAGCGCAAGAAAAGAAAGAAGCCTGGTACGGATACCTGGCTTCTAACATATTTCATTAAGACTGTTTTTCTTCTTTTTCCTTTTCTTCACGTAAAACAGCTTTGCGAGAAAGGTTCACACGGCCTTGTTTATCGATTTCAGTGACTTTGACAAGTAATTCATCGCCAATCTTCACGACATCTTCTACTTTGCCTACACGATCAAGCGCAAGCTCAGAAATATGAACAAGTCCATCTTTGCCGCTGAAGATTTCAAGGAAAGCACCGAATTTTTCAATGCGTTTTACTTTACCTAAGTAAAGTTGTCCTACTTCAACTTCTCTCACAAGATCTTCAATGATTTTCTTCGCTTTTTGGTTCATGTCTTCTTCTGTAGAAGAGATAAAGATTGTACCATCTTGTTCAATATCGATTTTCACACCGGTATCTTCGATGATTTTATTGATTTGTTTACCGCTTGGTCCAATGACATCGCGAATTTTATCAGGATTGATTTTCATCGTTAAGATTTTTGGTGCATAACGAGACAATTCACCTCTAGAAGCAGGAATCGTTGACAGCATGCTATCTAAGATTTCCATTCTTCCTTTTTTCGCTTGTTGGAGAGCTTCTTCCAAGATGTCTTTTGATAGACCATCGATTTTGATATCCATTTGAAGTGCTGTTACACCTTTTGATGTACCTGCAACTTTAAAGTCCATATCGCCAAGTGCATCTTCCATTCCTTGAATGTCTGTCAGCACTGTGTAGTATTCACCGGATTTCACAAGTCCCATTGCAATCCCTGCAACTGGTGCTTTAATTGGAACACCCGCATCCATCATCGCAAGTGTGCTTGCGCAAATACTTGCTTGTGAAGTAGATCCGTTTGATTCTAGTACCTCAGACACAAGGCGAACCGTATAAGGGAAATCTTTTTCAGATGGAATCACTGGTTCTAATGCCCGTTCACCTAGCGCTCCATGTCCGATTTCACGGCGGCCTGGGCCACGCATTGGACCTGTCTCACCAACACTGAATTGAGGGAAGTTGTAATGGTGCATGAAGCGTTTTGATTCTTCAACGCCTAGACCGTCAAGAATTTGCACATCGCCAAGTGCACCTAATGTACAAATACTGAGCGCCTGTGTTTGTCCTCTTGTAAATAGACCTGAACCATGCGTTCTTGGCAGAAGTCCTACTTCTGAAGAAAGTGGACGGATTTGATCTACACCACGTCCATCTGGACGTACTTTCTCTTCAGTGATCAGACGACGAACTTCATTTTTGACAAGCTTGTTTAATACGTCTTTCGCTTGTTTAATTGTCGCTTCGTCGCGATCTTCTTCTTCAAATTTCTCAACCACAGCTTTTTTCACAGCACTGATTGCATTTTCACGTGCATGCTTCTCATGTACTTGAATCGCTTTCAGCAGGTCTGTTTCAGC
Organism: Bacillus sp. FSL M8-0266; assembly: GCF_038613425.1. Classification (NCBI taxonomy): domain Bacteria; kingdom Bacillati; phylum Bacillota; class Bacilli; order Caryophanales; family Bacillaceae; genus Bacillus; species Bacillus sp. FSL M8-0266. The sequence continues at coordinate 1,710,981 of NZ_CP152015.1, read as the reverse complement.
AAGTGCTTTTACTTCGTCTGCTAACGTTTGATCTACTTCATATAAAGGAATATCGATCTTTGCTTTACCAACTGCTTTGACAATTTCCTCTTGGAATTCGATTAAACGTTTGATCTCTTGGTGACCATACATGATAGCTTCAAGCATTGTTTCTTCTGGTACTTCATCAGCACCAGCTTCGACCATGTTGATCGCATCTTTTGTTCCAGCGACTACAAGGTTGATGTCACTTTGTTCAAGCTGTTCTACATTTGGATTGATGATAAACTTTCCATCAACTCGTCCTACTGTAACGCCGGCGATTGGTCCCTCAAATGGAATGTCAGACACACATAATGCTAAAGATGAGCCAAACATTGCAGCCATTTCAGATGAACAATCTTGATCCACACTCATGACGATACTAATAACTTGTACTTCGTTTCTAAATCCATCTGCAAATAATGGACGGATTGGTCTATCAATTAAGCGGCTCGCAAGGATCGCTTTTTCACTTGGACGGCCTTCTCTTTTAATGAAGCCACCAGGAATTTTACCTACTGCGTATAATCTTTCTTCGTAGTTCACAGTGAGCGGGAAGAAATCAAGTGGTTTTGGTTCTTTAGAAGCTGTTGCTGAGCTAAGCACAGCTGTATCTCCGTAGCGTACGAGGACCGCTCCGTTTGCTTGCTTTGCAAGCTGGCCAGTTTCAACTGTCAGTTGACGTCCAGCCCAGTCTATGGTGAAGACATGTTTCTCTTGTCCCATTCTGAGAAAAACTCCTCTCTTATCTTGAAATTTTAGTTAATTCTTATTATGAACAAAATGATTTTCACATATCAATGTGAAAGGTGTATGTAGAAGGGTTTTTGCCATTCTTTCAACATTTTAACCATAAAATATTAGTGATTATACGATAAAAAAGCGGGAATCCTCCCGCTTTTTACGATTATCGACGTAAGCCTAGTTTGTTAATTAACTCACGGTAACGAGTTACGTCTTTATTACGTAGATACGTAAGAAGATTACGACGTCTACCTACCATTTTCAAAAGACCGCGACGTGAGTGGTGATCTTTCTTATGAGTACGTAAATGCTCGTTCAAGTTGTTAATTGATTCTGTTAGGACAGCGATCTGAACTTCTGGAGATCCAGTATCAGATTCGTGTGTTTTGAACTCATTAATTAATTGAGTTTTACGCTCTTGAGTAATAGCCATCCTGTTTCACCTCCAAATCATGTTAGCCCCATCTACCTCGCAACCGTCGGTGAAGTCGGCCTGCCAAGTAAGTGGTTTTAAAGCTACAGGAATAATCATACTAAAAATATGCTGAATTTGCAAATGGTAGAGCTGTTTTTCTATGATTTTTTTGTTTAATTTCGCTGATGTTGAAAAAACTGAATCGCTTCTTCTTTATCTTGTCTGATTTGAGCCGTTAACTCCTGGATTCCGTTAAATTTTTGCTCACTGCGAATGCGCTTGAACCACTGTAATTTAATCGGTTCACCATATATTTCTTCGTTAAAATCAAAGAGGTTTACTTCAATGGCAGGCTGATCAGGGCGTTTTTCATAAAAGGTTGGTTTATAGCCAACATTACAAACACCGTCATACACTTTGCCTTTCACTTCTGCTCTTACTGCATAAACCCCTGTTGGCGGAATGATATATTCAGCAGATAAACCGACATTCGCAGTCGGAAAGCCGATCGTCCGTCCTCGTTTATCACCATGAATGACAATACCGCGCAGCTGATAAGGTTTTCCTAAAAGCTCACTCACATATTCAACATCCCCATTTTTCAATGCAGAGCGTATGAGTGTTGAGCTGACTTTTCGGTCTTGATTGGACAACTTAGGAACGATGGTGGCTGTAATACGCCCTTTTCCGTACTCATCGAAGGTTTCCATTGTGCCTGCACCAAAACGGCCAAACGTAAAATCAAAACCAGCTACTGCGTGCTTTACATTCAGCTCATCTAAATATTGATCGACAAACTCTTGAGGAGATAACGCTGCAAAGCTTTCGCTGAACTGCACAATGTATAAATAGTCAGCGCCCAGCTGTTCGATGAAATCAATTTTATCCTCAAGCGGTGTAATTAAGTCCTTGGGTTCACGTGCTTTTTGCAAAACATGTGATGGGTGCGGATGAAAGGTCATGACCGCTAAAGCCAATCCTTCTTTTCTCGCAATGCTTTTTGCTGCGCCAATCACTTTTTGATGTCCGAGGTGAACACCGTCAAAATACCCTAAAGCCATAACAGACGGGTCTTGATCCTTTTGATTCAATGTATGTGGGTGTGAAATATGTATAGTCTTCACGAGATGGTCACCTTTTCTTTAAGATTGCTTGTCCTGAGATAAGATCTTCGCCGGCTTCATCAGATTCTGTTTGGTCGGGTGCTTCATATATATCGCCATACACCGGCCTGAAGGAGCAAAGACAGCGACACGATCTTCCTCTGCGAAATGAGCGAATTCATCAGGCATTGGCAGGACTGCACCGTTTTCCACTTTACTTGCTAATGTATCATTTATCTCCCATTTCGGCAAATGATTGAGCGCACGCTCGATCGGGACAAGGTGCTCATCTACTGTGCCTTCTTCGCTTATATCACGCAGCTCATCAAGGGTGATGCACTCATCTAGTGTAAAATCACCTGACCCTGTGCGTATGAGGTGTGACATGTGAGCTGGAAATCCTAGTTTCTTTCCAATATCAACTGCTAAGGTTCTAACATACGTTCCTTTTGAACATAAAACGGTAAATCTAAAAGATACTTTTCCGTTTTCAAATACAGCAGGTGTTGTCCGCTCGATACGGTGAATTGTAATCTCGCGGCTCGGCCGCTCAATTTCAATGCCTTCTCTCGCATATTCATAGAGCTTTTTCCCGCCAATTTTCACAGCAGAAAACATTGGAGGAGTTTGTTCAATGGTTCCTTGAAACTGTTTCAGCACAGCATCAATGTCTTCTTCTGAGATGGGGTTTTGCACCTTTTTTTCTTCTACGATCTCACCTGTTTGGTCTTCTGTCGTCGTAGAAAAGCCAATCGTGATTTCTGCATCATACGTTTTCGATTTATCTGTTAAATACTCAACGATTTTCGTCGCTCTTCCAATACAAATGGGCAGAACACCTGATACTTCTGGGTCGAGGGTTCCTGTATGTCCGACTTTTTTTGTGTGCAATATCTTTCTCACTTTGAACACACAGTCGTGAGAGGTCATTCCTCTTTCTTTATGTAATAAAAGAACACCATTTATCATCTGCGTTCTCTCCTTTCATAAACGATGAAAAAGGACAGACGATCATCGCCTATCCTTATTTCAACGTCTTATTCGTGATCTTTTGTGTTTAGTTCAGCAATCAGGCTTTCAATTCGGTTTCCGTAATCCACGGATTCATCGAATTCAAAGTGTAGTTCTGGTGTTTTGCGAAGTCTAATTCGATTGCCAATTTCAGAGCGGATATACCCTTTAGCCTTTGCTAGGCCTTTTAAGGTTTCCTCTCTTTTCTTCTCGTCGCCAAGAACAGAAATGTAGACTTTGGCAATTTGCAAATCACCGGTCACTTCGACATCGGTTACAGTCAAAAAGCCGATTCTTGGATCTTTCAGCTTTCTGCCAAGGATGTCGCCCAATTCTTTTTTCATTTGCTCACCCACACGGGTCGCTCTCATACTCATGATCTTATCACCTCTAATTAAAACCACTCAGTTTTCGTGATCGTTCGTTCAATTTCAGGAAAAGAATCAATAAAGCTTAATACACGCTGCAGTTCCTTTTCCACTTGAACCCGAGATGAAGAAATCACGGCGATTCCAATTGATGTACGCTGCCATGTATCCTGATAATCCATTTCAGCCATGGTCACATTGAATTTATGGCGCGTTCTTGTCAATATACGCTGAAGAACCGCACGTTTTTCCTTCAGTGAGGATGCATCATAGATGATACACTCACATTCGGTATAACCGATCATTTTCTTTCGATTTCTTGCATAACGAATGATTCCAGAACATCGCCTTCACGGATATCATTGTATTTCTTAATGGTAATACCACATTCATAGCCTTGTGAAACTTCTTTCACGTCATCTTTGAATCGTTTTAATACGTCGACTTCGCCTTCAAAAATGACGACGCCATCACGGATTAAGCGGATACCACTATCTCTTGTGATGGTTCCTTCAGTGACATAGCCACCAGCAATTGTACCGATTTTAGATACTTTGAACGTTTGACGAACTTCAACTTGACCAATGACTTTTTCTTCATATTCAGGGTCAAGCATCCCTTTCATCGCAGCTTCAATTTCATCGATGACTTTATAGATAATGCGGTGCAAGCGGATATCTACGTTTTCTGTTTCAGCTGTGCTCTTCGCATTTCCATCAGGACGTACGTTAAATCCGATCACGATCGCATTAGAAGCACTTGCTAAAATGATATCAGATTCTGTAATCGCTCCAACACCCGTATGGATAATTTTCACTTTTACGCCTTCTACTTCAATTTTTTGAAGAGCTGCCGTCAGTGCTTCAGCAGAACCTTGTACGTCTGCTTTCACGATCAGGTTGATATCTTTCACTTCGCCTTGTTTGATTTGCTCAAATAGGTCATCTAAAGATAATTTTGCTTTGTCTGAACGCTTTTCATCAAGCTGTTTTGAAGCACGCGCCTCACCCACTTGACGAGCTGTTTTTTCGTCTTTGAATACGAGGAACTGATCGCCCGCATTTGGTACATCATTTAAACCAGTGATTTCAACAGGTGTAGATGGTCCCGCTGTTTTCACACGGCGTCCAATGTCATTGACCATTGCTCGTACACGGCCAAATGTATTTCCAACAACGATTGGGTCACCTACTTGAAGTGTACCAGTTTGAACAAGAAGGGTTGCAACAGACCCTTTTCCTTTATCAAGCTCAGCCTCAATGACAGTTCCTTTAGCCGCACGATTTGGGTTGGCTTTCAGTTCTGCTACTTCGCTGACAAGAAGGATCATCTCGATCAATTCATCGATGCCTTCACCTGTTTTTGCAGATAGTGGAACGAAGATCGTTTCGCCGCCCCAAGCTTCTGGTACAAGGCCATGTTCAGTTAATTCCTGCATCACACGGTCAGGGTTAGCTGTTGGTTTGTCAATTTTATTGACAGCGACAACGATTGGTACCTCTGCCGCTTTCGCATGGTTAATGGCCTCAATCGTTTGCGGCATCACGCCATCATCTGCTGCAACAACTAGGATTGTTGTATCAGTTACCTCGGCACCACGTGCACGCATCGTTGTAAATGCTGCGTGTCCAGGGGTATCAAGGAACGTGATTTTCTTGCCGTTTTCTTCAATTTGGTATGCACCGATATGCTGCGTGATTCCACCAGCTTCGCCTTCAACGACTTTCGTTTTACGAATGCTGTCAAGAAGCGTTGTTTTCCCATGGTCAACGTGTCCCATGATCGTAACAACTGGAGGGCGTACTTGCATATCTTCTTCTTTATCTGCAACTTCATACTTTTCAAGTTCAGTTTCTTCTAAAATGATAACTTCCTCTACTGGAACGCCATATTCAGAAGCGATTAATTCAACTGTATCTTTATCAAGCTCTTGGTTAATAGTTGCCATAACACCAAGCATCATCAGCTTCTTAATGATTTCAGCTGATTCTTTTCCAAGCTCTTCGGCAAGCTGGCCAACTGTCATTGAATTTGTAAATTCAATTTTTTCAGGAAGCTCTTTTTTAGGCTTCACAGGTCTAGCTTGCTGATGCTGTGACTTGTTGCCACCGCGTTTGTTTTTGTTTTTGTTTTGGTTGTTGTTTTTTTTGTTTTTATTAAATTGATTATTCTGCACGTCATTCTTCTTTCTATCATTGATTTTGTTAGATGATTGGTTTTTTTGTTCTGCGGGTTTCTCGTTAGCTGTCTCTTTTGCTTTGGCTTTTTTATATTTAGCGTCTAGCTTTTTCACAATGTCGTCTTCAAGCGTCGCCATGTGGTTGTTCACTTCCACGTTCATATCCTTAAGCGCTGCTATAATATCTTTACTTGAAACATCTATGGCTTTTGCATATTCATATACTCTCACTTTAGCCATTCGTTCACCCCCAAATAAATTAATCGAGCAAGCTTATAAGCTTCTTAGCGAAGCCTTGGTCAGTGACAGCGACAACTACGCGAGCTTCTTTCCCAATAGAACGTCCGAGAACGGAACGGTCTTCAATTTTTCTAACCGGAACATTATAAAATTTGCATTTGTCAGATACCTTTTTCTCTGTGTTCGGTGAGGCATCTGCTGCAAGAAGAACCAGCTTAGCACGCGCATGTCTAACTTCTTTGATCACAAGATCTTCTCCTGACACGACTTTACGAGCTCGATTTGCTAGACCAAGCAAAGGATACCACTTAGAATCAGTCATTTGGTTTTTTCACCTTTTCAGCTAGTTCTAGTAATTCTTCAAATATGTGTTCGTCAATCTGTGTCTGAAATTGCTGTTGTAAACTGCGTTTGTTCTTTGCCGCAAGAATGGTTTCTTTATCGAGAGAAAGGTAAGCTCCGCGTCCGTTCTTTTTTCCGGTTGCGTCAACAGACACTTCACCTTCTTTAGAACGAACAACACGGATCAGTTCTTTCTTTGGTTTCATTTCTCCCGTCACGACACATTTTCTAAGCGGGATTTTTTTTCGGCTATTCACCTTTTACATCACCTCTTATTCGTCAGATTCCTCAGCTACTGGTTCAGCCTCTAAGAAAAGAGATTCAGAGTCTTCAGTTCTTGGGAAAATACCGAGTTCCCTTGCATCTGTTTCGCTTTTAATGTCAATTTTCCAGCTAGTCAGCTTTGCTGCAAGACGAGCATTTTGACCTCTTTTACCAATGGCTAACGACAGCTGATAATCAGGGACAATGACTGTTGTCGCCTTATCTTCTTCATTCACAATAACATCAAGTACTTTTGATGGACTTAATGCATTGGCAACAAATTCAACTGGGTCATTAGACCAATGGACAATGTCAATTTTTTCGCCTTTTAGCTCGTTGACAATTGCTTGTACACGCTGGCCTTTTGGACCAACACAAGAACCAACTGGGTCAACATCAGGATCATCAGTACGAACAGAGATTTTAGAACGGTCCCCAGCTTCTCTAGCAACCGATTTAAGCTCTACAGTACCATCATAAATTTCTGGCACTTCAATTTCAAATAAACGCTTTAATAGACCTGGATGTGTTCTAGACACATAAATTTGTGGTCCTTTTGTTGTTTTTTCGACTTTTGTAATAAACACCTTAATGCGGTCATGTGGTTTGTAGTCCTCATTTGGCATTTGTTCGTTGACCGGAAGAAGGGCTTCGATTTTGCCAAGTGACACGTAAATGAATTTACTGTCAATTCGCTGAACGATTCCCGTCATAATGTCTTCCTCGCGATCGATAAACTCAGTGTAGATCACACCTCGCTCTGCTTCTCTCACTCGCTGCGTCACCACTTGTTTCGCAGTCTGAGCTGCAATGCGTCCGAAATCTTTTGGCGTGACTTCAATTTCAACGACGTCACCTACCATGTAATTCGGGTTCATATTGGCTGCATCATCTACAGAGATTTCAAGGCGAGAATCATACACTTCATCTACAACATCTTTTCTTGCAAATACGCGAATTGTTCCCGTTTCGCGGTTTAAATCAACACGAACATTTTGCGCTTGATTAAAGTTACGCTTATATGCAGAAATGAGTGCAGCTTCTATCGCTTCAATAATAATTTCTTTACTAATACCCTTCTCTTTCTCGAGAACAGTCAGGGCATCTAACAACTCACTACTCATTTTTATGGTTCCCCCTTATATCAATGAAAAGGTTAATTGAACGAAACTGCTAATCTTGCGTTAGCTATTTTTTCGTATGGAATATTGATCTCTTTCTTTCTTGTCTTGATCTTCACTGTCACTGTTGCAATCTCACCATCAAAGCTTGTAAGCTCACCTTCAAACGCTTTTTCACCATCAATTGGTTCATATGTTTTCATGAAAACATTTTTTCCAAGTGCTTTTTCAAAATCAGCTTTTTTCTTTAATGGGCGCTCCGCTCCAGGAGAGGACACTTCAAGAAAGTAGTTTTGGCTAATCGGATCTGCCTCATCAAGCTTTTCGCTCAAGGCTTCGCTCACTTTGGCACATTCTTCGATATCGACGCCTTTATCAGAGTCAATAAACACGCGAAGGAACCAGTTTTGACCCTCTTTGACAAATTCAACATCAACGAGTTCAAGCTGTAAGCCATCTAAAATTGGCTGTACCATTTCGCTTACGACATCCACTACTTTTTTGCTCATTCTCTTCCTCCTTGTGCTTTCGATAAACGCTCTTATCAATCATTCTGCATAAAAACCCTGCTTTATGTGAGCAGGGGGAGCAGAAAACGGATGAATAATGTCGAGACAAAAATTGCCTGTTCAATACAAAAGAGCGGGTTTCCCCACTCTTGTCTCGGTAATCGTTAGCATTTCCATAAAAACTATACCATATCCAAATTTTTTATGCAAATGAAGTTCCTTATTCAGCAGGCATTCGCCATCAGTTCTTTTCGTTCATTCTTTTCGCATGTTCACTGATAAGTGCTGCCTCCCTGCTCCCTTTTATGATGCGGAAACCGTCATAATCGGGATAGAGCGAATCATCGTCCTGAATGCTTGTTAAAATCCAAAATTGACTGCCAGCCCCTCCGAGCCGCTCAACCGCTGACAGCCAGCTTTGGTATACGTCAGGACGTGCTGATTGATTTTGATAGCCAAACTCTTCTAACACAACTGGTTTTCCGATTGTCTTCCCGCGGGTGATATGGTCTTCGATCCATTTCACTCCCCAAGCAGCAGACTTGTTCCAGTGATCTGGGTACAGATGATAGGTTCCATAATCGATATTAGAGAGAGCTGTCAAACGGTCCCAATCGACGCCTTCTCCGCCTCTGTAAAACCAATCTTCGTGGCCTGGTATGCGAAAAAACCCTTCATCTCCTACTGCAACAAGATGGTGACGATCCAGCGATTTAATCCATGTACTCATTTCATCTGCCCATTTGACTAGTATATTACCCGTTGGATCTGACTGCACACGCGGCTCATTGGCCAATTCCCAAGTCATAATAGCTGGATCGTCCTTATATTGAACACCTGTGTACGTATTCGTTCTTTCTAAAACATAACGCACATAATTTTTGTAAGCATGTTGAATACGAGGATCTGTATAAAAGGCATCATGTGATCCTGCATTGAACCACTTTACGTATTGATTCATCCCGCCAAAGTCATCCCAATTGTTCACTAGCGGGATGACAAGCTTTATTCCTTCCTGTCCCGCTTTATAAATCGCATAATCTAGTTTTTGAAAACCCGATTCTTCATAGACCCCTGGACTAGATTGTAAAACGGAGTTTTCTTGAGGGGCCCCGTCGTGAAATCCCCAAATACGTAAGACCTTTAAATTCATTGCTTTCATATCATCGAACACTGCATCTACCATCTTTTTAGATTTGTAATGGAAATAGTAATTATTTGTACCAGCAAAGTAAAATGGTTGATTGTTCAGCGTAAATTGTGTACCAGATGTCTGCACATATGCGGCGGCTTTAATCGTAAGTGAAAACCAGCCGGCCCATATAGCGACCACAAGTATGAAGCAGGACACTCTTTGAGTCCATTTTTTCATTTACATTCTCCTCACAATCTATCCTTCTTCAGGTACAATCACATCGAGCCGAAGCGGTGTTTGTTCTTTTGAATCAAGTTCAATTGTCTGTTGTTTCAACAGTTTACTTTCTTTACCGATTCGAATTTCATATGTCCCGTGAAATGCTCGACATGTCACATTGCCATTAGCATCTGTTTTTTCAACTCTTTGTGTCGTCCACTCATTTAGAAGCTTTTCGTAACGTCTGCCTGCTTCATTTAAAGTCCAATCGTAATTTACGATGGCCGCATGCTCACCTCTCCAATGGGCACCTGCCCAAAATCCCCACATTAGCACTCCTTTTACGGCTGGATGACTAAATGCGACGCGATATAAAGCCTCTAGGTTATCCGCTCTTCTATTAGCGTCAGGGTGAACAGAGTCGTACTCTGTAACCCATATAGGAAGACCAAGCTCAGCAAGCACATCGAGCCTCTCTTTTACAATGACTGGATCGACCCGTTCTTCAAAATGTCCTTGAACACCAATCGCCTCAATAGGTGCGCCTAACTGACGCAGTTCATTGATATGTGCTTTATAAGCCTGGTGCTCACCATATGAGATCACATTATAATCATTCACAAACAATAGTGCTTGAGGGTCAATTTTTTTCGTTTCTTCATACATCCACTTCCAAATACTTTTCCCGAATCGGTCTTTAAAAAATGAACCATGCATCATTTCATTGTTTACATCCCAATGGCGGAATCTCCCTTTAAAATGATTGCCTGCATGCTCAAGCCGGTTTTTCATGGCTTCATACACTTCGTGATTCGGTAGTGACCTCAGCCAGCTTGGATTGGCCTCCTCTACCTCCCAAAATAAAGCGTGCCCCCTTACTGGAAGTTGATGTTTATCTGCAAAATTCAGCATCGCATCTGCTTTTTCGTAGGTGATTCTCCCTCTTTCCGGCTCATTCGCATACCATTTTGCCTCGTTTTCAAAAACAGCCCAATTAAAATGCTTCACAAAAAAATCGGCATATTGTTGATTAAATAACACTTGGTCATTCATCGCTGAACCAAATGCGAATTCATGCCTGATTTGCTTCAACTCAACCTCTATTCCTGCTATTGGCTTTTTATCGTGATTTGTGACGTTTATTTCAAGATCTCTTTGTCTATGCTCTGAGATTCGATCATTCGCCTCTTTTTTCCACATCAGATTGTTCTGCTCATTTTCGCCCTTGTTTATTGATTGATGAAGAAAGCTTCTTTCTTTGACCATGTAAACACACCCTTATTTTCACTGGATTTATATTTCTTAAACAAACTGCCGGCTCAAAGAAACCGGCAGCTTAAATTTCACCTGTTAGTTGATCAGACGATGATATTCTGCGTAGGCAGTGGCCATATCCACTTGTGACCAAAAACGATGATAAGTGAAAACCGGTGCCCCATTTTCCCATTTGCCTGTTGCTTCATTAAATGAAGACTGATATTTACTCTCGAGTGAAGACCATGCTGGATCTTGTTTAATGTTCGGACGAAGATCAGCAAAACTCGTATAGACCCCATTACCTCCTCGCTGCGGATCAGAAGGAATAGTGCTTGATCCAGGAATCTGATTCCCTTGACCAAATGTCCCGTTCCAACCATTTGGGAAATACACCTCTTTTTTAAAGAAGCGGTCATAGTCCTCTCTTTCTTCCTCTGTCACAATGCCCACGCCATCATTGTAATTCCACGCAACCTCAAGGAGCTGTGCGGCGGCATCTTTCGCTCTAACACCAAGCGCTGTATAATCCCCTGTTTCTAGCTTAGTGGCAGCAGCAAAGAATGTTAAAGCCTTGACGAGACTCCCTAGTACGCCCGTATCCTGAGTTGGATCTTTTGTGACAGCTGTTAAGTTTGGATTTCCTGTTGCAGACTGGAATCCATTCCAAGTGTCAGGCTGTCCGCTCCATGCAATATTTCCAGGAAGCCAAAACTCGCCAGGTGCACTCGTTGTGGCAACAGCAGCATTTGTTCCTCCTAGAATTCTTTGTCCTTGGTCATCTAAGAAATAACCCTCTTCATCCGACACAGGACGGCTGCCGATAAAAATGTAATCTAATGCATAGTCGACCCATTTTGTGATGCAAGATTTGGCCATTTGGACATTTTCAGATGTTTTGTCTCCGTCTTTCACAAAAATATAATAAAGCTCTGCTACGCGCTCCATCGGCCATGCCTGCATCCCGAACCAGTTATTAGAAGGCGGATCAAGATATACAGGTGCATCCTCATATGCCATATCATAAAAAGTACTTTTTCCCGCCGGATATGCACTATAGTCTCCATTCCAGCTATTGGTTGCGCCTCCTGCTATCGCTCCCTCTTTTGATTGAAGCCATACATAAAATTCAAGCTGCCTTTTTAATGTTTTTTCCCAATCGCTTGCACCGGTAGCGGAAGATGGCTTTAAACCACCATTGTCTGAGGACAAAGCATAAGCGGCGACAGGGTTTTGATACCCTTGGTGGCAGTGGCTCGCTCCGATACGCCATGACCAGTTTGCATAGTCGCCAAGTCCTCCGCCCCAAGAGGTATACCACGCCATTAAGTAATGACAGGCACCCTTTCCGTTTCCAGGGTACGGATTCCCTTGCTTGCCGCTTCCAATCGTTTGAAAATACTTATCGTACATACCGTAACGGAGAAAATCACCCATTTTTTTCGCTTTATCAAGATAGGTTGAATTATTGTAGCCGAGTTCCTTTGCCCAATACATCGCTTGTATTGCACGCGCATCAGCATCCGTCGCATTGGTATAGCGCCACTGAGCAGCTGGTACTTGGTTTTCTTTTGTGAACAAGCTCATAAAGCCTTCATTTGGCTTCCCAAAAGATTTATCATCTTGTGATGGATGTGGGATCGCCTCCCATACAGATTCCTGCGGCCCGCGCTGGAACGTATTCACATATGCGGCTGTATGTGATGGATTGAGCAAGTTCCCATATTTATACCAGTTATCGACATCAAGCAGCCAGTGCATTAAATACGTTTCATTCGTTCCATAGGTTGATTTCAATTCACCATCAATCGGATCTTGACCAGCAGCACGAGCTCCGCTCAGCTGACTAGGATATTGATCTGGATATGGTTTTTCCGCTGCGTATGTGGCTGGGCTAGAAGGATTGTAGGCGCTCATATGCGGCTGCTCATCATTTCCATCTTCATTTACTGGGATGATGTACTTCTCCATATTGTCCCAGGCTGCCTCTAATTTGCTCCAATCCCCTGTGTAATGTCCGTACAACACCTCTAGCCACAGCCAATAGCTATACGCTTCTGACGTTGTCATATGCCCATAATCAGGCGCTTCGCAAATAAGCGTCTCAATTGAATGATACGGAATTCCTTCTGATGAAAAATATCCATTCCCATCACTTTTAATTTGATGATAAAGCGTTAAAAACCGTTCTTTGTTTGACAAATCCTTCACCCTTTCAAAAAATCTTGATTTTTATTTGTCTGGAAGTGTACCAAATACTAAAGCACCATCATCAAAAACAGGAATTCTCGTTGTTTTTTGCATATTGGATGTTAAGCCTTGAAAGGAATAATCATTTGAGGCATCCCATATATTCGACCCATTTGGTGCAGATAATCGAAATTGTATTTCCTTCTTATGCTCTGATTCTCCTCCAGGAAAAATCGCTACGCCTGTAAAATCAATTTCTGCATAATACACGTGAGCTGATGCGTCATATACCTTGAGCGGAGATAAGGAAGCGCCTTCATTGTAGGCTGCTGTCACTTGAATATCTTTTTCTGTGAATCCCTTTGCAAAGACCTCACTCAGATTGACGTAATATCTAAAGGAGAGCGTTTGACTACGTCTAGCCGGCCATCCGGACCGATTGTATAGAACCGCCTTTACTTGAGTAGATGTTACATCGTTATTCATCACTGCTGCCTCTACAAAAAACTCATCCTCTGGTTGTTCTTTAGGCGGGAAATTGGGCAGTTTTGATTGCCCTTTTCCAAACAGCTGCACCATTTTGGCTATATTTCCTGTAAAAGCGGCATTATAGTCCGTCGCCACCTCGTTTGATACATAATCAGAGATGTCATCGTCATATTGATCCTGTGCATTAGGTCCGCCAACGAGCGCCCCATAAAGAGTGTGACGATGATTCGAAGGATTTGTCAGTTGATTAGACCATGAACCGTGTGCAGTTCGGTGGTGTGGATGCTTCGGCGGGTTCTGGCCAAACCCAACGACATAGCTTCTATTAAGCGGATTATCACCAAGCATATAGTGAGTTTGGTTGATCGCGAACGTTTGGTATCGATTCTTTTTTTCTTTATCTGACACCCAATCAGCGTAAACAAAGGCTAAAAATGCTGCATTTGCTGTATAACGCAGTGAGCCCCATTGATCTAGCCATGCCAAACCGCCAGGCGTATAAGTGATTCTTTCGACTTTTCCATTTTGAACAAAACCCGTCGTCCAGTAATCGAGATTACGCTCTGTCGATTCTATAAATCGATTCTCTTTCGTGATTCTGGCGAGTAAGATTTGCGAAGCAAAAAAAGTATTGTCCCAAGACATGGTAAACGTATAATCCCAATCCTTCGGCCATTCCTCTACTGCTTTTAATGCTTGATTTAAATAGGTTTCTTCATTTGTTGCCAAGTACAGCCAGATTCCGCCCCAAATGAGTTCATCAATATAGCCGCTCCATGAGTTGTAAAACGGCTGAGCGTTTGTGACACAATCTGTATACTCGCCGCGATACCTGTCAGCAAATGCATAAAGCTGTTTCGCGTGCGTCAGAAGCTTTGCTGCATAAGGGGCATCTGTCTCTTTAAAAATGATAGAACCCGCTGCTAAAGCTGCCGCAGTTTGGGCGGCCACTTCTGTTCCAGGGCAATTTTCATCAATTTTAAAAGCTGGCCGGCTCATCGGCATCACTTCTGCCGGTCCCCACCAAGCATGATCAGCATTCCCATCACCTACCTGCGCCCAAAACTCATTCGGACCTGTATGTGCTTTCAAAAAATAATCTGTTGCCCACCTGATTTGATCTAAGATGTCATCAAGCAGTTCTGCCTCTTCATAGGCTTCTCGGTATTCATATACTGTCCATGCAAGCACAGCTGCTGAGTAGGCCATCGGAAGTCCAAATTTCACATGATCACCTGCGTCATACCAGCCGCCAGTTAAGTCATGCCCTACATCCTTCCCATCCTCTAGTCCAGAATCTCCCCGCCAGTTGAGACGGTTGCTTTTAGGTAGCTTTCCAGACCGCTGCGCTTCATAAAACAACAAGGATTTTTGAAGAACCTCTACATAGTTATAAGATGCCATTTCTGTATGACTCACCCCTTCTATTTAGTCAAACATGAATAGACAAGCCACCTCCTTTTATTCAGAACGTGATTTGAACAGCTTTGAAAAGAATCAAATATGTTTCAAAAATAAGCATAGTAAACAGCAATCAGCTTTGCGCTCATCGAAGTTTTTTTCTCTTGATTCTTTCTGTGACTGTACCCAGAATGATCATATGTCGCATGAGAACATTTCAGACGGCGAAATTCTCTTTTTTGCTCTATTTGGGTAGAAAGAATGACATACAATCTCTTCTTTTAAAACATCACGCTAAATCAAGGTATATGAATGAATTAGAAAATGATTCCATTTGGTGGAAATTCTTTATTAGTTAACATAATAATATTATTGTATAAATAAAAAAAGAAACGCCCCTTTAAGGGCGCTCTTCATTAATCGCATTAAAACAAAGAAAGCTGGTTTTGATCGGGAAGTGCTTCTAAGCAGCCTTGACGATCTAAATATTCTAGGATCGTTTTCGACACTTTTCCGCGTTTTTGTAAATCTTCTTTTGAAAGGAATTCCCCGTCTTGTCGTGCGCGAACAATATTTAACGCAACGTTCGTTCCGAGTCCAGGGATTGAGTTGAATGGCGGAATCAATCCGTCACCATCAATGATAAACTCTGATGCACTTGATCGGTAAAGGTCCACTTTTTTGAAATGGTAGCCTCTTTCACACATTTCAAGTGCAAGCTCTAGTACAGTTAATAGGTTCTTTTCTTTCGGTGATGCATCTAAACCTTTTGAGTTAATATCGTCCATGACCGCTCGAATCGCATTTGATCCTTTTGTCATTGTTTCAATATCAAAGTCATCTGCACGAACGGTAAAGTAAGCCGCATAGTATAAAAGTGCATGATGCACCTTAAAGTAGGCAATCCGTACAGCCATTAATACGTAAGCAGCTGCGTGGGCCTTAGGGAACATGTATTTGATCTTTTTACAAGAATCAATATACCAGTTCGGTACATTATTATTCTTCATTTCTTCTTCCCATTCAGGGGGAAGTCCTTTTCCTTTACGAACAGACTCCATGATTTTAAAGGCAAGTGACGGTTCTAAGCCCTGATAGATGAGATAGACCATAATATCGTCACGGCACCCAATCACTTCACTTAGTTCACACGTTTTATTGTGAATGAGCTCTTGCGCGTTCCCGAGCCATACATCCGTCCCGTGTGATAATCCAGAGATCTGAACGAGCTCTGAGAAGGTTGTTGGTTTTGTATCCTCAAGCATTTGCCGAACAAACCTTGTCCCAAACTCTGGAATACCGAGTGTACCTGTTTTACAGCCAATTTGCTCCTCTGTTACACCAAGAGGCTCTGTTCCTTGGAAAATTTTCATCACTTCTGGATCATCTGTTGGAATCGTTTTTGGATCAATTCCACTTAAATCCTGAAGCATACGAATAACCGTAGGATCATCGTGCCCTAGTATATCAAGTTTAAGCAAGTTGTCATGGATTGAGTGGAAATCAAAATGCGTCGTTTTCCAATCAGAACCTGTCGCATCTGCTGGAAATTGAATTGGTGAGAAATCGTAAATGTCCATATAATCCGGCACTACAATAATACCGCCTGGATGCTGGCCCGTTGTCCGTTTTACCCCTGTACAGCCTTGTACAAGCCGGTCGATTTCTGCGCCCCTCATATGAAGATTATGATCTCCAGCGTAGCCTTTCACGTAACCATACGCTGTTTTTTCTGCAACAGTACCAATCGTACCTGCTCGGTATACATACTCTTCACCAAACAGCTCTTTCGTATAATTATGAGCAATCGGCTGATATTCACCTGAGAAGTTCAAATCGATATCAGGGACTTTGTCTCCTTTAAAACCTAAGAACGTTTCAAACGGAATATCATGCCCGTCTTTTTTGTACGGCGTGCCACATTCCGGGCAGTCTTTGTCAGGAAGGTCAAAGCCTGAACCAACAGATCCGTCGTTAAAGAACTCGGAATGCTTACAGCTTGGACATACATAATGCGGCGCAAGCGGGTTCACTTCGGTAATCTCTGTTAAAGTTGCAACAAGAGATGAGCCGACAGATCCCCTTGAACCAACAAGATATCCGTCATCAAGTGATTTTTTTACAAGCTTATGAGAGATTAAATAAATAACGGCGAATCCATGGCCGATAATACTTTTTAATTCTTTCTCAATACGGTCTTCTACGATTTTCGGCAAATCATCTCCGTAGATGCTACGCGCCATTTGATAGCTCATTTCCCGTATTTCTTCATCTGCACCTTCAATTTTTGGTGTGTATAGGTCATCTTTGATTGGTTTAATGCTTTCGACCATCTCAGACACTTTTTTCGTATTTGTCACGACGATCTCTTTCGCTTTTTCCTCTCCTAGAAAGGAGAATGCTTCAAGCATTTCATCTGTCGTTCTAAAATGAACTTTTGGCAGTTCATGACGGTTCAGCGGATTTGCTCCACCTTGTGATGAAATTAAGATTTTACGATAAATTTTGTCTTCTGGATGAAGATAATGTACATTTCCAGTTGCTACGACTGGTTTATTCAGCTTTTCGCCAAGCTTCACAATGTTTGTGATGATTTCTTTTAACGCCCGTTCATCTCGAACAAGCTCCAGCTGCAGCAGATGCTGATACACTTCTGGCGGATGAACTTCTAAATAGTCGTAAAATGCTGCAATGTCTTCCACCTCATCAGGTGATTTTTGCATCATTCCTTCAAACACTTCACCCTTATCACAGGCAGACCCGATAATTAAACCTTCTCGATATTTCTCAAGCTGTGAGCGCGGAATGCGCGGCACTCGGTAGAAATAATGAATATGAGAAAGAGAAACAAGCTTGAATAAATTTTTCAGCCCAGTCTCATTTTGTGCGATCAGAATGGCATGGTAAGGACGTGAGCGCTGGTAAGCATTAGACTGACCCATGTTTTCATTCAATTGATCGTGATAGGCAATATCCTTTTCAGCGGCATCTTTTAGCATTTTCAGCATGAGGTAGCCCGTCGCCTCTGCATCGTAAATGGCCCGGTGATGCTGCGTCAGTTCTATATCGAATTTTTTGCAAAGTGTGTTCAGCCGGTGATTCTTAAATTCAGGGTAAAGGAATCGGCCAAGTTCCAGTGTATCAATCACAGGGTTTGACGCTTTATCTGTTTTTAACAGGCGCTTGTACGCTGTATTTAAAAAGCCCATATCAAAGCTTGCATTGTGCGCAACAAGGATATCTTGTCCAATCCATTCTTTGAAATCCCGTACGACATCGACGACATCTGGAGCATCTCTGACCATATCATCCGTGATACCTGTTAATTCGATCGTTGTCGCTGATAATGGGTGATGAGGATTTGCAAATGCCTCAAAACGGTCAATGATTTCTCCGCCTTTTATTTTCACTGCTGCCAGCTCAATGATCGTGTCATACACAGCTGAAAGTCCAGTTGTCTCGACGTCAAATACGACATACGTTGCATCCTCTAACAAACGGTGCTCTGGGTTATAGGCAATAGGTACTCCGTCGTCAACCAAGTTGATTTCCACACCATACATCATTTTGATGTCATGCTTTTTACTTGCTGCATACGCATCTGGGAAGGATTGTACAACCGCATGATCCGTCAGGGCAATTGCTTCATGTCCCCATTTTTTTGCTTGTTCTACCAACTTGCCGATGCCAGTAACAGCATCCATTTGACTCATTGGGGAATGCAAATGAAGCTCGACACGCTTTTCACCCTCAGGTGCCGTATCTTCTTTCAGCTGAGGTTTCATTTCGTTTACATCATTGGCAATCATGACAAGGTCTCTAACAAACGTATCGTTTTGAATGCTTCCTCTTGCTTTGACCCACATGCCTTTTTTTAATGATTTCATCAGCTGGGCATCTTCTTTTTCTCTTGCAAACATTTTGATTAAAATACTGTTTGTATAATCTGTAATTTTAAAAATACAAAGCGTTCTGCCGCTTTTCAGCTCACGCGTTTCTGCATCGAATACGTAGCCCTGGACGGTGATTCTTCTTTCCTCATCCATAATACTATCAAGCGTACGAATTTCTTCATTGTCTTTAATTTGATAGCCAATCATGAGAGGGCCAGACGGACCTTCCTCCTGCTCCTCACTTTCCTTCTTCTCCATCTCAGTGAGGGCTTGCATCGCTCTTTCTTGATCTTCAGCAAGCTTTTGTTCTCTGAACTTCTGAATCTCTTGATCTGATACAAAAATTTCTGTATCAAATTGAAGTTCTGGAAAGCCTACTTGTTTAAAAGCAGCCTGGAGCATTGGACTGTACTTCTTCTTGATGGCCAAAGCCTCTGTTTCGCTTTTCGTTTTGATAATGATTTTATGTCCAGACAGCGATGGTTTTTGCTGCTGAAGCAAGCTGATGATTGGAGGAGAAATTCCTTGAAGCTCTTCCACACAATGTGACCAATACGATTGAACGAGCTCTTCAGAGATGCTTGGATCATTGACTTCAATCGTACAAGTAACTTGTGCAATATGAGAAAATGCATTTGTCAGCCTGCTGAGAAACATCGCATATACCTTGTAAGGCAGAAGCGCCTTAAATTTAAAAAGAAAATGCCACGTTTTCGTCGCTTTATGCACCGTCAATTTGACGATTTCTCCTTCTTCAAAGTAACGACTGAGGTCATCATCTGTCATTTGAATCTGATTGAGTAATATATGAAATTGCCGCCGTGTGATCGGTAATTGTTCATCCAAGACAGGACCCTCCTTTTGTCAATCAGAAAGGTACCTCTTTTCTACAGGAGGTACCTTCATTTTTTTGTTCGTTTTTTATGCTTGGCGTATAAATGAAATCAGCTCATCAACAGATACTTCGTGTGATTCCCCTGATTTTCTAAACTTCACTTCAACAATGCCTTCTTCTGAACGTTTTCCGCAGCTAATGCGAATTGGCAGCCCAATTAAATCACTGTCTGCAAATTTCACTCCGGCACGCTCCTGGCGGTCATCGAAAAGTACGTCAAAGCCCTCATCTTCTAAGCGCTCGTATAACGTTTCAGCTAGCTCTTTTTGAGCATCGTTTTTCATATTTAATGCAAGGAGGTGAAGGTCATATGGCGCAACAGCTTCCGGCCAAATGATTCCTTTCTCATCGTGATGCTGTTCAACAATCGCTGAAAGCGTTCTAGAGATACCGATACCATAGCAACCCATAATCATTGGCTGCGCTCGACCATTCTCATCAAGGTACGTCGCATCCATTGACTCAGAATAACGAGTGCCTAGTTTAAAGACTTGTCCTACTTCAATCCCCTTGGCAAACTGGATTGTGCCTTCTCCATCTGGAGAAACGTCTCCTTCTTGAATCAAACGAAGATCTGTGAATTCTTTCACTGACACATCACGCGCAGGATTGACATTGACATAGTGATGATCCGCCTCGTTTGCACCTGCGACAGCATTTGTCATGCCTTTAACCGCAAGGTCTGCATAAATATCGACTTCTGCTTCCAGCTTCACTGGGCCAACAAATCCGGGCTCTGTTCCAATGACTTCCAGTACTTCTTCGCGAGTAGCAAGCTCTACAAGCTGTGCTCCTACCAAGTTTTTCACTTTCACATCATTTACTTCATGGTCGCCTCTCGTCAGGATGAGAACATACGCATCATCTGCTTTAAACAAAACAGACTTGATACAAAGAGAAGGATCAACTTCTAAAAATCCAGCGATGTCTTGAATCGTTTTCACTTGCGGTGTATGGACTTTTTCAAGTTCTTTGAAGTCCGCAGGGTTTGCTTCTTCCCCTTGATATACAGCTTCAGCCATTTCAATGTTCGCAGCATAGGAAGATGTGTCAGAGTATGCGATTGTATCTTCTCCTACTTCTGACAGTGCCATAAACTCATGTGTATCTTTTCCTCCCATTGCACCAGAATCTGCAATGACTGGTCTAAAATTAAGACCTACTTTTGAGAATACATTGGAGTAAGCTGTAAACATCTTATTGTAAGTGTCATCAAGGCTTTCTGGTGAAGAGTGGAATGAGTACGCATCTTTCATAATAAATTCACGTCCGCGCAGCAGCCCAAAACGCGGTCTCTGTTCGTCGCGGAATTTTGATTGAATTTGATAAAGAGTTAAAGGAAGTTTCTTATACGATTTCACTTCGCTGCGTACGAGTGATGTAATCACTTCTTCGTGCGTTGGGCCAAGTGCAAACTCACGGCCATGACGATCTTTCATACGCATCAATTCTGGACCGTATGTATACCATCTTCCTGACTCTTGCCACATTTCTGCCTGCTGCAGCACTGGCATTAACAGCTCAGCTGCTCCCGCCTTTTCCATCTCTTTGCGAACGATGGATTGAATATGCTGGATGACTTTATGAGCAAGCGGAAGATAATGATAGATTCCGCTTGTATTTTGTCTAATGAACCCAGCTCTTACTAATAGCTGGTGACTTTTTGCTTCAGCATCTGCCGGCACCTCTCGAAGAGTTGGAATAAAAGTCAGGGATTGTCTCATGTCGTTACACCTCATTTATGAAATAGGACTTCTCACAAAAACTCTTGTTTCCCGTAATGAGAAACAAGAGACATTGGTTTTTATAAAAATAATCGCTGGATGTCATTCCACGTAACCACTAGCATTAACAGCATGAGGAATGCAACACCGATAAAGACAACAAGTGCTTCTTTCTCACGATTAATTGGTTTACCGCGAATGGCTTCAACAAACAAGAATAGTAAACGTCCTCCGTCTAGTGCAGGAATCGGCAATAAATTCACGATGCCTAAGTTAATACTAAGGAACGCCGCAAACTGCATTAATGTTAACACACCTTGCTTAGCTACTTCTCCTGTCATGTCATAAATCCCAACAGGACCTGCTAACATATCTAATGAAAATTGCCCTGTGACAATTTTTTGCAAGTTCGTTAAAATCAAACCTGCTGTTGAAATCACAGTCGTTCCTGAGGATGAAATAACCTTCAGAAATCCATTTTCCGTTGGCGGATAAGATCCGAAACGGCCAATGTTTTTTCCGTCTGCTTTCACAGCTTCTGGTACAACCTGCACAGTGCTTTCTTTACCGTCTCGGTCAATGACGACATTCATTTTTTTCTCAGGGTTCTTTTGAACGGTTTGAACGACGTCTGTCCAAGAATTCATTTTATCCCCGTTAATGGACACGATGTGGTCTCCCTGCATGAGTCCAGCTTCTGCCGCTCGGCCGTCTTTCGTCAGCTTGCCGAGTACAGGATCATCAACGGTGACCCCTTGAATAAATCCTAGAGCAACTAAAATCACATACGCCAAAATAAAGTTCATAATCGGTCCAGCTGCGATCGCTTTAATACGCTGCCATACCGTTTTTGATCCAAATTGACGATTGTACGGTGCGATTTGAATCTCTTCACCATCTGCAATATAAAAGCTTGTTTGACTCACATTGTAGCCAGTCAAAATATCTTCATTTCCAGCTTCATATCCTGAGATTCTCATGGCATGATCTAAATCAATCTGCTCAACTTCGATGACAAGTGCATCAGGATATTTTTCTTTATCATTTAAGATGATTTTTTCTACTTCATTTTGCTCATTGAATAAGAGCCCCACTGTATGACCTGGTTTAATTTCAATGACTTCAGGGTCCTCTCCTGCCATTTTAACAAATCCGCCAATAGGGAGAAGTCTAATGGTATAAACGGTTTCCTTTCGTTTAAAGGAGAAAATCTTCGGTCCAAAACCAATTGCGAACTCACGGCATAAAATCCCCGCTCGCTGCGCCATAATTAAATGGCCAAGCTCGTGGAAAAAAACGAGCGTTCCAAAAATAATAATAAACGCAATCACTGTATTCACGAACATACCACCTTATGTGAGGATTGATTGAACAAAGTCTCGTGTATCTTTGTCCACTTCATGGATATCTTGCAAACTAGGCGTTGAAATCACATGATGTCTGTTTAGTGCCTTTTCAATCAATTCTTCAATTTGCAGGAACGTTACTTTGCCTTTCAGAAATGCATCGACTGCCATTTCATTTGCTGCATTGAGCACAGTAGGCATTGTCCCCCCTATTTTACCTGATTCATAAGCAAAATGTAAGCAGCGATACCTGTCAAAATCCGCTTTTTGGAAATTCAATTGTCCAATCTCCCAAAGGTTCAATGATTTCGCTTCTGGTAATGACGCCCTGTCAGGGTATGTGAGTGCATATTGAATGGGCACTCTCATGTCAGGTGTCCCTAACTGAGCCATGACGCTTTTGTCGTGAAATTCCACCATCGAATGGATAATGCTCTCCTTATGTAACAGCACATCAATTTGGTCATAAGGTATATCAAACAACCAATGCGCTTCAATCACCTCGAGCCCTTTATTCATCATCGTCGCTGAATCAATGGTAATTTTCGCTCCCATTGACCAGTTTGGGTGGTTCAGCGCTTCTTCAACCGTAACACCTTCAAGTTCAGTTCGTTTTTTATCTCGGAAACTACCACCTGAGGCTGTCACGATTAAGCGTTCAATGTTTTTAGCTTGTTCACCTTGCAGGCATTGAAAAATAGCGGAATGCTCACTATCGACAGGAAGTAAAGGTACATCATATCTTTTCGCGTACTCTTTTACTATATGACCAGCTGTCACAAGTGTTTCCTTATTTGCGAGTGCAATCGTCTTTTTTTGTTCAATGGCCTTTAATGTTGGAACAAGCCCGACACTTCCGACAAGGGCATTGACCACAACGTCCACTGCTTCATAGGTCGCGGCTTCGATGTTGGCTTCATCACCAGCAGCTATCTTGACATCGTATTCAAATGAATGACCTTTTAGCGTGTGATAGGCCTCTTCACTTAAGCATCCGACAAATTCAGGCTGAAACTGTTCAATGATTAGTATGGCTTTGTCTACATTTCGGCCAAAAGTCATGGCTTTCAGCTTAAATTTGTCTGGGTGCTGCCTCATCACATCTAATGTTTGTTCTCCAATTGATCCTGTTGCGCCTAATAGCGAAATATATCTCAAATTGCCACTCCTTCTCTCGTTCAATAAGTTTCTATGAGGTTAGCTGGCAAACGTGTCCAGCAGTAAATATAAAAACGGTAGAACGAATAAAAAGCTGTCAAATCTGTCCAAAATCCCGCCATGTCCTGGGAGAATTGCCCCTGAATCCTTCACGTGGTAATGACGCTTTAAAGCAGATTCCACAAGGTCGCCAAGCTGGCCAAAGATACTGAGCAAAAGCGTAATAAACATAACAAGCAGATATGATGGCAAAAAATCTGTAACCGCTTGAAACACAAATGACAACACGACAGCTGTGACAATCCCTCCGATAAATCCTTCTACTGTTTTGTTTGGGCTGATCTCTGGCCAGAGCTTTCGTTTCCCCATCGATTTCCCAATAAAATAGGCACCTGAGTCAGTGGACCAAATAATCACTGCTGCGAAGAAGATCCCAGTCATACCATATAAGCCTCTAATTTGGATAAAATAATAGAAACTGACGCCAATATATAATGTCGCCAATATCACAAAAGCAACCTCATCAAATGTGAAAGAGTTTTTGCTCAACACTGTATAAGTTAAAAGGATTAAGACTGCAAATAAAGCAATTTGCAATTTTGATTCGTCTGCGTTCGGGAAGAAGCTGTTCTCTCCGCCCATTAAAAGCCAAAGCAATATTAAGCTGACAATACCAGGAAAGCTGAAAATCGATATCTTTTTCATTCTTAGAAGCTCAAAGAGAGCGACACTTCCCATTAAGTAAATCAGCAGGGTAAATGGCATCTGTCCATATATAACTGCAAGTAAAAAGACTGCAGCTGCCAAAACACCCGTCAAAATTCTTTGTTTCATCTGCACCACCCTCTAAATTCCACCGAACCTCCGGCCGCGGCGCTGGTATTCTCCGATAGCGCCTATAAGATGCTCATCAGAAAAGTCAGGCCAAAGCACATCCGTAAAGACAAACTCGCTGTACGCAATTTGCCAAAGCATAAAGTTGCTTAATCTAATTTCTCCACTTGTGCGAATAAGCAAATCCGGATCTTGAAGAGATTCTGTCATTAAATAAGCTGAAAACATCTCTTCTGTGATGTCTTCTGCTTGAAGCTTACCTTCTTTGACTTTTTCAGAAATTTGTCTGCATGCGGAGACGATTTCTGTGCGCCCTCCATAGTTGAGCGCAAAATTCAAAACGAGTCCGTCGTTATTCGCCGTACTCTTTACTGCGTTCTCTACCGCTCTTTTCGTATGCTGCGGGAGGCCGTCTGGATCACCTGTTAAGCGCACACGGACATTTTCCTCGATGAGCTCGGGCAGGTAGATGTTCAAAAATTCTTCAGGAAGTTTCATTAAAAAGTCTACTTCTAGTTTTGGACGTTTCCAATTTTCCGTAGAGAAAGCATACAAAGTCAGCACTTTGACATTCAGCTCATTTGCAAGCTTAGTCATGCGCTTGACGACTTTCATTCCTTCATGATGTCCTGCTACCCGCGGGAGAGCACGTTTTTTCGCCCATCTTCCGTTCCCATCCATGATAATGGCGATATGTGCAGGAATTTCTCCATTTAATATGTCTTCTTTTGTCAGACTTTCTAAGTTGGAAGCTGCAGTTTGCTGATTCTTCCAATTTTTGAGTATATTGAGCATGAGATTCCTCCATCACCCAAAAAGGTTGCGTTTCCGCTAATAATATAGTCACCAACAGTATTAACAAAAAAACCCCCTGTAAACATGAAGAGGGTCTTTTCACTATTATCTATTGTACATAGTTTTTTCTTAAACTTCCATGATTTCTTTTTCTTTATCTTTCGTCACATCATCAATTTTAGCGACATATTCATCTGTCAATTTTTGAACATCCTCTGTTGATGATCTTAATTCATCCTCAGTGATCTCACCATTTTTCTCGAGCTTTTTCAACTCATCGTTTGCATCACGACGAACATTACGAACAGCTACTTTTGCTTCTTCTGAATATTTTCTTACCACTTTCACAAGCTCTTTACGTCTTTCTTCTGTTAGTGCAGGAATCGCAATACGGATCACATTTCCGTCACTTGTTGGCGTGATGCCAAGATCAGACTTTTGGATCGATTTTTCGATATCACCGATAGCTGTTTTATCATAAGGTGTGATAATCAGCATACGTGCTTCTGGCACTGTGATTGACGCGATTTGGTTAAGTGGTGTTTGTGCACCGTAATAATCAACCGTCACTTTATCAAGCAATGAAGCATTTGCTCTGCCCGCACGAACAGTTGCAAGTTCACGTCCGTATGCTTGAACGGCTTTTTCCATTTTTTCTTTCGTTTGGTTCAATACTTCTTTTGACACGTTATTTCCCCCTCACTATCGTTCCAATTGATTCGCCATTTACGGCACGTTTAATATTTCCTTCTTCCATAATAGAGAATACGATTAATGGAATGTCATTGTCCATACATAATGAGGACGCAGTAGAATCCATTACTGCAAGCCCTTCTTTTAGCACATCAAGATATGAAAGCTTGTCATATTTTACTGCATCCGCATCTGTACGAGGATCAGCACTGTAGACACCGTCTACATTATTTTTCGCCATTAAAATGACATCTGCTTCAATTTCTGCTGCACGAAGTGCTGCCGTTGTATCTGTAGAGAAATAAGGGTTACCAGTACCTGCAGCAAAAATCACGACACGTTTCTTCTCAAGATGACGGATCGCTTTTCTTCTTATGTATGGTTCTGCAACCTGTCTCATTTCGATAGAGGTTTGTACCCTAGACTGAATGCCAAGCGTTTCTAGGCTGTCCTGTAGCGCGAGTGAATTCATCACTGTTGCCAGCATGCCCATGTAGTCTGCTGTTGCACGGTCCATTCCTAAGTCACTACCTGTCTTACCGCGCCAAAGGTTTCCTCCGCCTACAACAACTGCAACCTCAACATCTAGCTCTGCAATTTCTTTTACTTGCTTTGCAATTGAATGAATGACAGTTGGGTTAATTCCATTTCCAGCATCACCTGCTAGTGCTTCGCCACTTAGCTTCAGTACAATGCGATTATATTTCGGTTTGCTCATGATAACCTCCAAGTGTATACTATACCGTCTCTTATTATGCGTAAGAAACTGCCTTTTGTAAATCAATATCCTCTAAAAAATAGGGAACACAGTGCTTGTGCTCCCTAAAAAAGCCCCAGAGAGCTTTTCAAACATTATTTTTTCACTTGGCTCATCACTTCATCAGCAAAGTTGTCTTGACGCTTCTCGATGCCTTCGCCCACTTCATAGCGAACATAAGTTTGAATGCTTGCGTTTTTCGCAGCTACTACTTGTTTCACTTTTTCATCTGGGTTTTTAACGAAAGCTTGGTCAAGTAAACAAATTTCTTCGAAGAATTTGTTTAGACGGCCTTCTACCATTTTAGCAACGATGTTTTCAGGCTTTCCTTCTTGAAGCGCTTGCTGCGTTAATACTTCGCGCTCACGGTTTGCTTCTTCTTCTGACACTTGGTCACGAGAAATGTATTTAGGGTTTACAGCAGCAACGTGCATTGCGATGTCTCTTGCAAGCTCTTCGTCAGTTGTTCCGTTAAGAACAGCTAACACACCGATGCGTCCGCCCATGTGTAAGTAAGAACCGAATGCTGCGTTATCTTCTTTCGTGATAACAGAGAAACGACGTAGAGTGATTTTCTCTCCGATTTTCGCAATTGCAGATGTAATATGCTCTTCAACTGTTGAACCGTTTTCCATTTTAGAAGCATGAGCTTCTTCAATTGTTGCAGGTTTAGCAGCAAGCAAATGATCAGCAAGTTCGTTAAGAAGTGATTGGAATCCTTCGTTTTTCGCAACGAAATCAGTCTCAGAGTTCACTTCTAGGATCACGCCTGTGTTGCCGTCAGTTTTGATAAGAGTTAATCCTTCTGCAGCAATACGGTCTGCTTTTTTCGCAGCTTTTGCAATTCCTTTTTCTCTTAGAAGATCGATTGCTTTATCGATGTCACCATCAGTTTCTGTTAACGCTTTTTTACAGTCCATCATACCTGCACCAGTTTTTTGACGCAGTTCTTTCACTAATTGAGCAGTAATAGCCATTTTACATTTCCTCCTTCTATGTTAAAACACGGATTACTAGGTGAAAAAAAGGTGATAAAAGGCATTTCCCTCTTATCACCTTTTGAATAGGTTACGCAGTTGTTGTTTCAGTTTCTGTCGTTTCTTCTACAACAGCTTCTTCTTCGCCTTGTTTAGACTCAAGAATCGCATCTGCCATTTTAGCAGTTAGAAGTTTTACAGCACGGATTGCATCATCGTTTGCAGGGATCACAACATCAATTTCGTCTGGATCACAGTTTGTGTCAACGATACCGATGATTGGGATATTCAATTTACGAGCTTCTGCAACTGCAATACGCTCTTTACGAGGGTCGATAATGAAAAGTGCATCCGGAAGACCTTTCATGTCTTTGATTCCGCCTAGGAATTTTTCAAGACGTTCTAATTCTTTTTTCAGTTGAACGACTTCTTTCTTAGGAAGAACATCGAATGTACCGTTTTCTTGCATTTTTTCAATATCTTTTAAACGTTTGATACGTTTTTGGATTGTTTCAAAGTTTGTTAAAGTTCCACCAAGCCAGCGTTGGTTCACATAGAACATACCAGAACGGATTGCTTCTTCTTTCACTGAATCTTGTGCTTGCTTTTTCGTACCAACGAAAAGGATTTTTCCTCCGTCAGCAGCAAGGTTTTTCGTGAAGTTGTAAGCTTCTTCTACTTTTTTCACCGTTTTTTGAAGATCGATGATGTAGATACCGTTACGCTCTGTAAAGATGTAACGCTTCATTTTTGGGTTCCAACGGCGTGTTTGGTGACCGAAGTGTACACCAGCTTCTAGCAATTGTTTCATAGAAATAACTGACATGTTGTTGCCTCCTAATATAATGGTTTTTTTTCCTCCGCTCAAGTCATGTTCACATAAAACTGCGCCACGGCAGCACCTTCATACGAATCATTAAGCGTGTGTATTTAACACCAAGAAATAATATAACACATGATGGACTGACAATCAAGAATCCTTTACAGCTTTCCGCTAAATTTTAATAAAAGCTCGATTTCTGTCTTTCCAGTTTTCAGTTCTTTCGCTATTTCTTCTAGCGAATGCCCTTGGTCATATAAGGTCTTCACCTGATCCTCGAATGTTTCTTCTATTTCATTTTCAGAAGGCACAGAAGCTTCTGATTCAAGATGTGGAACGGGTTCGTTTACCTTCTCTTCCTGCACTTCAACTTCGCTCAGGAGAGCCGACAAGTGCTCTGGTACTGGCTCTTCACTTTCTACCGATTGCTGGGATTCAATTGGTGTTTGTGGCTGCTTTGGTGTCTGAAAATCCGATTTCAGCTCTACAGCAGAAAAATCAGGGGAAGCGGCTGCCACTTTTGATAGTTTGTCATTCTCTTCTTTGACTTCCATCAAAAATGCAGTCAGGGTATTTTCCGTTTCTTCTAGAAGTTCTCGCTGCTTTTGTTCAGTTGCCTTCAGCGAATTCATTCTCGTATATAAAATGATCACAAAATAAATAAGTGCAGCATGAAGCATGAAGCTAATCAGCCATAACATATTTTTTCACTCACTAACTCTTTAAGATTGAATGGCTTTATCAAGCAGATGCTTAAGCTTGAACAATGCCTTTGAATGAATTTGCGAAATGCGTGAGGTCGATAAATTGAGCACGTGACCGATTTCCGTTAACGTCAGTTCCTCTTTATAGAATAGACTGATCACGAGCTTTTCTTTTTCAGATAGCTCGGTCATTTTTTCAGCAAGCTGTTCTATTAATTCATCTTTCAGCATCTTCTCCTCAGGTGTCACAGTTTTCTCGTCGCGAATCATGACTTGGACGTTTTCACCGTCTTCTTGATCATGCAGCTTCTCGTCGATTGAAAGCAGATTTGCAAAGAAACCTTCATTCATTGTTGTGACAACATCCTGTTCACTCATGCCAAGTTCCTCTGCCACTTCTGTCGGCGTCACATTTCGTAAATAGCGTTGTTCAAGCTTTTCAATAGCCGCTTCTACTTTTTTTGTTTTTTCTCTTGATGTACGAGGCAGCCAGTCCTCTTTACGAAGACCGTCGATGATGGCCCCGCGGATTCTGAAGGATGCATATGTATCAAACTTCAGATCTCTTCCGGGGTCGAATTTTTCAAGGGCATCATATAAACCGAGCATCCCTAGACTGATCAAGTCTTCTTTATGCACTGACTTCGGGAGACCGATGGAAATTCTTCCAACATGATATGTGACGAGCGGCATATAGCGGCGCATAAGATCATCTCCAGCAGCTGGGTCCTTCCACTCTTTCCATCTAGCCCATAGCGCCTGATCTTCGTAATTTAAGGATTGCATCTTTCTCCCCCTATACTTCCTTAGTTATATCTTCATAATGCCTTGCTTCACAGTGCGGATCTCAAGCTCTGTCGTAAGCGGGTCAAATTCAATCGTACGGCCATTGTTCCCGCCCGTATCCTCACTAATGATCGGGATGCGATAAAGAGACAGATGTTCTTTAACAGCTGATACGTTTCTAGGTCCAATTCTCATTAGATCATTGGTTGTCTTAAACTTAAACATTTCTGCGCCACCAGCAAGTTTTGCCTTTAGCGCATGTTTGCGCGCTCCTTCTTTAAGGAGCAGATCAATTGTATGCTTGACACCTGTATCTGCATATTTAGCCAAGTTCTCCACTGCCCCTTTTGCAAGGGATGCGTCTGGAAGCATGACATGGACAAGACCTGCCAGTTTTTTTTCTTGATCAAACAGAACAAGCCCTACACAAGAACCAAGTCCGGATGTCCGAATGCGGTCCGGTGTTTTCACAAGCTGAACATCCGCAATACCAACCTTTACAACTGCCGGAATCTGAACGTTCATTACAGGTTACCTAATGCTTTGAATAGTTTTTCAAACGATTCAAAGTCTGGTAATAGAAACATATTTCCTTTCAGCTCTTGCTTATTTTGATCATCAAAAATTGATGTATCAATCACAATTGCCTGATCACCTAGAGGGCTAAATTGCATTAATCCTTCGCTAATGACTGCCCCGAACATATCGAGCGTAACATCTGGAACACTTGGGTAAAGCTGCAATTTTGTTAAATCGGCAAGGGCTGATAAATAAGAGCCTGCTAAAATATTTCCCAGCTCGTGTAGTGCTGACGTCCCCATCACATGCTCGTGAATGGTATCAATATCAAATGCTGGATCTCGTACAAGCTCTCTTACAAATTGCTCGGCTTGCTCAAAGGGCATAATGAAAAAGATAGAGCCAGATAAATCTCCTTCCATTCGCAGGAAAATACTTGCAACTGGGAGGTCTGCACCGCCAAAGAAATCCATTAATTCTTCAAAAGAGAGAACCTTGACAAACGGAACAGCCATATCTATTTTGCGATCCAATAGGCTGGCAAGAGCAGACGCGGCGTGGCCTGCTCCAATATTCCCGACCTCTCTTAACACATCCAGCTGTTCATCTTTTATTTCATTGAAAATGCTCATTTCACATCCTCCTTAATGAACAGGTGCATCTTGAACGCTCTTATCGAGGACAGCACCAGGATGAATGATATTAAATAGACGCTGATCATGCTTAATGATACCTGTCACCCATGATTGTCCTTCTTTTTCAGCTGATTCAGGAGAAGATTCTACTTCTTCCTGATGGACTGTAATGACATCATTTGCTTCATCAACAACCCAGCCGACTTCAATGTCACCAACCTGTACAATAATCATTCTAGTTTCATCTGTAATCTCGTTGTCAGTAGATCCAAGTCTCACTCTAAGATCGATGACAGGCGTCACGACACCGCGCAGATTAATAACACCGCATATATAAGGGGCAACGCCAGGGATTCTTGTCGGCTGCTGCCATTTTTCAATGGACTTTACTTCTGATACTGAAATGGCGTATTCTTTTTTGTTTACGATAAACACAATCATCTTTTCGCCAGTTTTGATATCTGTACTCATTTCAGACCGCTCCTCTATTGTTTTTTACTTGATCAGTGCATTACAGTCAACGATGAGTGCAACCTGACCGTCGCCTAGGATTGTTGCGCCTGAGATCGCAAACACGTTTGGCAGGTAATCTCCTAGTGATTTCAATACAACCTCTTGCTGACCAATGAATGAATCGACCACAAATGCTGTCAGCTTGTCTCCTTTACGAACAACGATGATGTGCAGTTCTTCCTCTAATTCATTCGCATTTGGTACGTGGAATTGTTTCTTCAGGTACACAACCGGTACGATAAATCCGCGGAAATCAATCACTTCACGATCATGCGTTTGAAGGATGTCGCTTTTCTTAATAACAGCCGTTTCAATAATAGAAGAAATCGGAATCGCAAATGTTTCCTCTTCCAGCTTCACAAGAAGAACGGAAATAATTGACAATGTAAGCGGGAGCTGGATAGAGAACAATGAGCCCTGTCCTTCTGTTGAGTTGATGCTCACAGATCCGCCTAGTGATTCCAGCTTGTTTTTCACGACGTCAAGACCTACACCGCGGCCTGAGATATCAGATATCTCATCAGCTGTAGAGAATCCTGCTGCAAAGATCAATGAATCAATTTGATGATCTTCGATGGTTTCCGCTTCTCTTTCGGTAATAACCCCGCGCTCTAGTGCTTTTTCAAGCACCTTTTTACGGTTAATCCCGCCGCCGTCATCTTCTACTTCAATGAAGACGTGATTTCCACTATGATAAGCCTTTAATAGAACGGTTCCTTTTTCTGGCTTGCCTTTTTTCACACGTTCTTCTGGCGATTCAATCCCGTGATCTAGACTGTTTCTGAGTAAGTGTAAGAGCGGATCTCCAATCTCGTCGATCACTGTTCGATCAAGCTCAGTATCAGCGCCTTCAATGATCAGTTCAATTTTCTTATTGAGCTCTTTTGTCAATTGACGGATCATACGAGGGAATCGGTTAAACACAGTTTCTACAGGTACCATTCTCATGTTCAGGATGATCGATTGCAGATCGCCTGAAATACGTGTCATTCTTTCGACCGTATCAGTGAGTTCGTTATTTTCAAGCTCTTTTGCAATCTGTTCTAAACGTCCTCTATCAATAACCAGTTCTTCAAATAGATTCATAAGAGAATCTAGACGATCGATGTTCACACGAATCGTTTTCGTGCCACCGGCAGCTGCACCGTTATTGCCATTTGCTTTTGGCGCATCGTTTGCTGGTGCTTTCGCAGCAGGCACGGAGACTTCATCTTTTTTCTGTTCAGGTTTTGCTTCTTGTTTTTCAGCTGGAGTCGCTTCTTCAAATGCAGAAACTTCTGAGATCTCAACTTGTTCAACTTCTGAGATCGTCATCACGATTTTTTTCACTACGTCCATCGGTTGTTTAGATAAATAAGAAATACTGAATTCAGATTCGAAATCTTCTGATTCTAAAAGTTCTGCATTTGGAACTGTTTTGACGACCTCGCCTGCTTCGTTCAGTCTTTCAAAGATCATATAGACACGAACGGCTTTTAATAAGCATGCGTCACTTAATGTTACATTGAGTTCATAACATTTAAAGCCTTGTTCCCTCGCTTCATCAAGCACTGTTCGTTCAAATTCGTTATAGTCTAAGTCGTTAGCAGCAGCCGCTGATACAGCCGCTGTTTCAACACTAGGAGCTGCCTCAGCATGGCTTCCTGTCACATCTAGCTTTTTACTAATCTCTGTGACATCGCGTTTCCCATCTCCGCCTTCTGCAATTGATTGAACCATTGCTTCAAGGTGATCAAGTGCTTCAAACATCGTGTCCATTGACTCAGGTGTGACAATCATTTGTTCATTTCGAATGGCATCAAACATGTTTTCTAAATGATGTGTTAGCTGAGCCATATCAGCGTAGCCCATCGTTGCACTCATGCCTTTCAATGTATGAGCCGCTCTGAATATATCATTCACTAGCTGCAAGTCGGTTGGGTTCTTTTCTAAATCAAGAAGTTTTTCATTACAAGTTTGTAAGTGTTCTCTGCTTTCATCTAAAAAGATATCTAAGTATTGGTTTACATCCAACGTGTTCACGCCCTCTCTTTTTTCATGGAGCTTATAATTGCATGTGCGATGTCATCCACATGCCTTGTTTCATGTGCAAGGCCTGCTTTAATGACTGATTTAGGCATTCCGAAAACAACACATGATTCTTCTTTTTCTGCAATGACTTTTGTATGACCGCTTGCGACCATTTTTTTGACACCTTCTGTGCCGTCACTACCCATGCCTGTCATAATGACAGCAATTTTCTCGTAACCCTTTATATGACTGATGGATTCAAATAAATAGTTAACAGAAGGTTTGTGCCGGCTTTCCGTGTCCTCTGGAGATAGCCTGATGACTAAGGATGCCCCTTGTTCATGAAGTGACATATTCATTCCACCAGGCGCTATGTAGGCTACTCCATTTTTAGCGATGTCTCCATCTTGTGCTTCTTTAATCGAAATTTGAGATAAATGGTCTAACCTAGTAGCAAGTGATGCCGTAAATCCTGCCGGCATATGCTGCACAATCAAAATAGGTGCTTCTATGTCCTTGGGCAGCTTCGTGACAACTCGTTGAAGTGCCCTTGGCCCTCCCGTTGATGTTCCGATTGAAATAATCTTTCGGAGTGAGCCGCTTTTCACTGCTGACGGCCGAGGTGCAGCCACTGGAATTGGCGGCTTCATCACCGGCGGCTTTGGAGAAACCTGTACTTCAGTGCGTTTCCTTGACAGCCCTGCCGCAAGCACCCGCTCTACAATTTGGCCTCTTACTTTGTGTAAATCGAGCGAAATACTTCCTGAAGGCTTTGTCACAAAGTCAAAAGCACCAAGTTCTAAGCAATGGATGGTTAAATCTTTCCCTTGCTTTGTCTGGCTTGACACCATAATCACGGCAAGGTCGTGTTCAGCCAGAATTTGTTTTAATGCTTCTGTTCCATTTAAAACAGGCATTTCCACATCTAATGTGACGACATCTGGATTCAGTTCCTTGATCCGTTTTAAGGCATCTTCCCCATTTCGCGCCGTTCCGACGACTTCTATTTCTTGCTCGGCACTTAGGAAATCACTAATGAGCTTTCGCATAAAGGCCGAGTCATCTACTACAAGCACTCTAATCATGAGTCCACCTTCCTCCTTTTAAAAAAAGAGGACAACTTATCTATAAACGTATGCTGCTCTCTCTGTGCCTCTCTTATCTGCTGTTGATAAAGTGTTTCTGCCAGCATCTTGATCGTTTTACTCAGCCGTGAATGAGGCTGCTTCATATAAAATGGAATTTGTTCAGCCACCGCTTTTGGAACCGCAGGATCATCCGGCACAGCACCAGCAAATACTAGTTTTCTGTGTAGAAATGATGTGACCACTCCTGCTAATTTCCGGTAGGTTTCTGACCCTTCTGACGGGGTTTTACACCGGTTGACAATGATTTGCACAGATTGTTCGAACTGATGAATCGCTAAGTGTTTAATTGCGCTGTAGGCATCCATGATCGATGTTGGTTCCGGCGTTGTCACAACCACAACTTCTCCTGCTGATAAAACAAAAGGTAGTTGATCTTTAGACAAGCCAGCCCCCATATCAAAGAAGATACAATCAAAGTCGTGCATCATTCTTTCCATTTCCACTAGAAAAAACGACCATTGATCTTTATCTAAAGAAAACAGCTGTTCAAGTCCGCTTCCGCCAGAAATGTAATAAAGGTTGTTCGTTCCTTGAGTCATAGCTGCTTGGAAGGATTTCTTCCTGACAAGAACATCTAATATAGAGCTAGTCGATGTTTTCCCTAGTAAAATATCAATATTCCCCATACCAAAATCAAGGTCGATGACTAACACTCGCTTCCCTGCATTTGCGATAGACAGCGCCATATTCAGCGTCAAATTCGATTTTCCAACCCCGCCTTTACCGCTGATGACAGCAATGGTTTTTGCCTGTCCGCTTATACCAAGAGGAGTTGGTGTGATCGTTTGATTCTGCTGAACGAGCTTTCTTAAACCTTCTGCTTGGTCGGGCTTCATCATTGTAAGACCATCCTTGTTAATTCAAGAGGAGAGCCCTCAAGAATATCCTCAGGAACATTTTGACCATTTGTTAAAAAGCCAAGTCCAATTTGAGAGTCTGCAATGATTTGAAAGATGGTTCCCATCGTGTCTGTTTCATCTACTTTTGTAAAAATGAATTGATGAATTGGAACATGTTCAAAGCGTTTGACCATGGCGTTCATGTCCTGATACTTCGAGGTCGCACTCATCACTAGGAAACTTTGAATGCTTTCATCAAATGGAATGATGTCTGTCAGTTCTTTGATATACGCTTCTTCTTTAAAGTTACGACCCGCTGTGTCTACGAAAATATGATCATACTCTTTAAAAGTCTCTTGAGCTTTTACAAAATCCTCTCTCGAATAACAAACCTCAAGCGGTGCATTGAGCAGTTCCGCATATGTTTTCAGTTGTTCGATCGCTGCAATTCGGTACGTATCTGTTGTAATAAAAGCGATTTTCTTTTGCTTCTGAATGGCCGTTTTGGCAGCGAGCTTTGCAATCGTTGTTGTTTTACCAGCTCCAGTTGAACCAAACAGCACAATGTATTTTGAACGAATCATCGGCTCATCAGAGGTGTGAGCCGGCAGCATATCTGCCAGCAGTTGTTCAAGTTCTTTTTGAATTTGATCTTCCTTGACAGCACCCTTTGTTAAAAGACCTTTGAGGCATTCGTCTCGAATGGCATCATCAAGACCTTGATCCTTCAGCTTTTGATCGATTACCATGAGAGGATCAGGCAGAATACCAGCATGCCGCTCATTCCTCGCATATTCTAAAGGCTGAGCTTGAGAAGGTACTGGTTTCACTGCCTCAGGAGCAAAAGACGGCTCTTCAGGCCGCTGTTGAATTTGCTCCTTTTTCGGAAATACTGGAAGAGGAGGCGCAGGGTGTCCACCTTTACCCGCTCTTTCTTCAAAATCTTGATCCAGCACTGCAATCACTTCAACCATTTGCTGTTTCTTTAAACCGAATAGCTTTCGTTTCACAACAGTTTTGGAATTTAAAATGACGGCATCCTTCCCAAGTTGCTGCCTAATTTGAATCGTCGCCTCTTGCATTGAATTCGCTATGATTTTTTTCATTTTCATTAGATATCCACCACTCCGATGCTCTGTACTTCCACATTTGCTTCTAGTTCGTTATAAGATAGTACCGGTAAGTCCGGGAAATATCTTTCTAACAGCTGCTTGACGTACATTCTTATAGGAGGTGAGCACAATAGAACCGGCGTTTCCTGACGGAGCGAAAGCTGCTCAATTTCTCTAGCCACTGATTGAATCACACTTTCAGAGGATTCTGGATCTAACGATAAGTAGTTGCCATGCTCTGTCTGCTGTACACTGTCAGCAATCACCTTTTCCACTCGGCCTGAGCATGTCACGACTTTGAGCGATTCATTTTCTCTCGCATATTGTGCGGTAATCTGTCTTGCCAGCGCCTGTCTGACATACTCTGTTAACAAATCTGTATCCGTCGTTAATTTTCCGTAGTCTGCAAGTGTCTCAAAAATGGTGACAAGATTTCGAATAGAAACCTTTTCTTTCAGCAGTTTTGCCAACACTTTTTGAATATCACCAACTGCTAGTGGATTTGGCGTCACCTCATCCACTAAGACAGGATAACTTTCTTTCAGATGATCGATTAATTGCTTCGTTTCTTGGCGTCCGAGCAGTTCGTGTGTGTTTTGTCTGATTTTCTCTGTGATGTGAGTAGACACAACCGATGCAGGATCTACAACTGTATAGCCAAGCATCTCAGCCTGATCTTTTTCTGCTTCTGAGATCCATTTAGCCGGAAGACCAAAGGATGGCTCGATTGTTTCAATCCCTTCAATCGGATCATCATCCGGCGTAGGAGACATCGCTAAGTAGTGATCAAGCAGTAGCTCCCCTTTTGCCACTTCGTTCCCTTTTATTTTAAGCCGATACTCATTTGGGTTAAGTGCAATGTTGTCTCGAATTCGAACAACTGGAATCACAAGACCTAATTCGAGGGCAAGCTGTCTTCGGATCATTACAATTCGGTCTAACAGGTCACCGCCTTGATTTGCATCGGCTAGCGGAATCAAACCGTAGCCAAATTCAAATTC
Source organism: Bacillus sp. FSL M8-0266 (assembly GCF_038613425.1). NCBI lineage: Bacteria > Bacillati > Bacillota > Bacilli > Caryophanales > Bacillaceae > Bacillus > Bacillus sp. FSL M8-0266. The sequence goes on along the minus strand of NZ_CP152015.1, from coordinate 1,672,817 downwards.
AATGGCATCCATTTGCAAAAGGTGAATGACGCTTTCTGGACTTTTCATCTCTTCTACCTCTGCCTGTTCCTCTAGCACCTCTTCGATTTCTTCTTGATCCTGTTTGTTTTTCGACATCAAGTATGCGCCGAGAGCAAGTAAACCTGCGATCGGTCCAGTCAACAGTACGCCGATTGGAGTAAACAACCCAAGAAGGAAGATCGTGCCTGCTGTGACGTAAAGCATAGCAGGGAATGCAAACAGCTGTTCAGTGATATCTGACCCAAGGTTCCCATTAGAAGCAGCCCTTGTGACGACAATTCCTGTCGCTGTTGAAATGAGAAGTGCAGGAATTTGTGAAACAATTCCGTCTCCTACCGTTAATAGTGTAAAGTGGGAAGCTGATTCTTGAATCGACATTCCTTGCTGAAGCATCCCAATAATAATCCCAAAAATAATATTAATAATGACAATGATAATACCTGCGATGGCATCCCCTTTGACGAACTTACTTGCACCATCCATCGCACCATAAAAGTCTGCTTCTCTCGCTACTTTTTCACGGCGATTTCTTGCTTCACTTTCTGTCAGCATTCCTGCATTTAAATCAGCGTCAATACTCATTTGTTTACCTGGCATCGCATCGAGGGTAAATCTTGCCGCAACCTCAGATACACGCTCAGCCCCTTTGGTGATCACTATAAATTGAATGATGATCAGGATAAGGAAGACAACCAGACCAACGAGTATATTTCCACCAACAACAAATGAACCAAACGTTTCTACAACTTTTCCAGCGTCTCCAGTTGATAGGATAGATCGTGTTGTAGAGATGTTAAGCCCTAAGCGAAACAGCGTTAAGAGCAAAAGCAATGATGGAAATATTGAAAATTGCAGTGGTTCTTGCATGTTCATTGTGGTGAGAAGCACGATAAGCGCAAGAGAAATATTAATAATGATTAAAATACTTAATAGCATTGGCGGAAACGGTATGACCAGCATCGCCACAATTAAAATAACACTGAATAAAACAGATAAATCTCTTGCTGCCATGCCTGTTCTCTCCTTTTAAAACCAAAAATTCATAAAATCTTTTGTTTCGTTTTATATACGTAAGCTAAAATTTCTGCGATCGCCTTAAAGTATTCCTCTGGGACCGCTTGGTCGATGTCGACCTGATCATATAGTGCACGAGCGAGCGGCCGATTTTCTACGGTCATGATATCGTGCTCTTTCGCAATCGTTCTAATTTTCAAAGCCAAAATATCTGTTCCCTTTGCCACAACAAAGGGCGCATCCATCTTTTCTTCGTCATATTTCAAAGCAATTGCGTAGTGGGTTGGGTTTGTAATGATGACGTCGGCTTTTGGGACTTCCTGCATCATCCGTCTCATGGCCATTTCCCGCTGACGCTGTTTAATCTTTGATTTTATGAGCGGGTCACCCTCTGATTTTTTATACTCATCTTTGATGTCTTGTTTGGACATCCGTAAGTTTTTTTCATAATCAAATTTCTGATACATATAATCAAGCCCTGCTAAGATCATGAGAGCACCTGCTGCATACAGACCCATAATCAAGGTCATATTTGCGACGAAATGAAGGGTTTCCTCTGCTGTTAATAAAGGAAGCCTCAGGATTTCGTCAAAGTGCATCCAAAGTGCAATAAATGTCGCAAAACCAATTAAACCAATTTTCAAAATGGATTTTAATAGCTCTACGAGGGCTCGAATACTGTATATCCGTTTAAACCCTTTAATAGGATCTAGCTTTTCTAATTTCGGTTTGATGATTTCTGTTGAAAAGAGAAAGCCAACTTGTAAATAGTTACTGATGACGCCTGCCAGCATACCAACACCAAGGATTGGCATGAGAAGGAGCCCTGTTTCCTGAAGCAATTCCACGAATAGTTGATGAATATTAGATGTGCTAACTTTCATTAGCATGGTTGTTGAATAAAAACGTTCAATGAGCGCAATAATACGCTCTTTCATAAAAGGCCCAATAAAAAAGAATGATAAAAAGATTAATAGAAATGAGATGGCTGTATTGACGTCGGTACTTTTGGCAACCTGACCTTTTTTACGTGAATCTTGTCTCTTTTTCGGCGTTGCTTTTTCTGTTTTTTCACCTGCGAAAAATTGCAAGTCTAGTCTAAGTCTTGTCATCATGACGAACCACCGACCAATGCTAAGAAATTCCTCATGGTGAGTACAATCGTATCAAATGTATTTTGGACAACCCCGAAGATGACGCCCATACAGATGATGATCATAACAAAACTCACACCCATTTTAATAGGAAGTCCGACAACAAAAACGTTCATCTGCGGAACTGTTCGTGCCACAATGCCCAGTGCCAAATCGACCAAAAACAAGCTAGCAACGACCGGTGCTGAGATTTGAAAGGCAATGATGAACATTTGGTTGAAGCTCTTTGCAATAAAATAAGCAAAGGATTCACTGCCGAAATTCAGTGCGTACTGATCAATTGCAATATATTGAAAGCTGTAAAAGATTCCATCAAGCAGCAGGTGGTGTGCATTGGTTGCTAGCATCAATAGCAATGTGACCGTATAAAAAAACTGCCCCATCAGCGGCGTTTGCGCGCCTGTTTGCGGATCAATCACATTGGCAATCGCAAAGCCCATTTGAAAATCAATAAATGAGCCGGCAATTTGAACAGCGGACACCATGATATATGCAATCAAACCAAGCAGAAGTCCGACCATTGCTTCTTTCACCGCAAGCATCATATAAAGACCGTCTATGTCGAGTGCTGGCGGTTCCTTAATCGTGCTAAAACTAATCACGGCTAAAAACAGCGAGAATCCAACTCTGTGTACAGCTGGGATCGTTCTATGCGCTAAAAGCGGTACTGTCACAAAAAAAGCGGTGATCCGAATAAAAACTAATAGAAATGCAGGGAATAATTCTATAATTGACATCACTCGTTAACCTGCAAATCGATCTAAATTCGAGAACAGCTCTGTCGTAAAGGACACAATGGTTGACAGCATCCATGGACCAAACACAACAAGCCCGATAAGAACTGCAACAATTTTAGGAATGAACGCAAGCGTCTGTTCTTGAATTTGGGTTGTCGCCTGAAACACACTGACAATCAGTCCCACAATAAGAGCGAGCGCTAGAAGCGGCCCACTGACAAGCAATACCACATACACTGATCTTTCAGCCATCGTAATGACAAATTCTGAACTCATGTTTTAAGCACCTACTCTAAAAGCTTTGCAGCAAAGATTTAACAATCAAATACCATCCATCGACTAAAACAAATAACAATATTTTAAAAGGGAGCGATATCATAACCGGCGGAAGCATCATCATCCCCATTGACATCAGGACACTTGCGACCACCATGTCAATAATTAAAAATGGAATAAAGATCATGAAACCAATTTGAAATGCCGTCTTTAATTCTGAAATCGCAAAAGCGGGTACCATCGCCGTTAACGGAATATCTTTTATCGATTCAGGTGTATCCATTTTTGCGTAACTAAGAAATAAAGCCAAATCCTTCTGTCTCGTATGTTTACTCATAAACTCTTTAATGGGCACTTCGGCTTTTTCATATGCCTGATTGAGCGTAATGTCATCATTTAAAAGCGGCGTTAGTGCCTCTTTATTAATCTCTGAGAACGTGGGTGCCATGATAAAAAATGTGAGAAACAAAGCAAGCCCTACAAGCACTTGGTTTGGCGGCATTGAGTTGGTTGCAAGTGACGTTCTAACGAATGAAAGTACAATCACAATTCGTGTGAAACACGTCATTAAAATGAGAATGCCTGGTGCAACCGAAAATACGGTTAAAAGTAAAAGAAGACGGACAGACGTGCTAATATTCCCTGCACCGCTGGAATTAAATAAATCGATAAACTCATTCATTTTGTTTCGGGCCTTTCTTTCTGACTTCTGATTGGGTCTTTTTCAATTCGGCTAGCTGCGCCTTCAAATTGGCTGAAAAAGAAGAAGTGGTTGGCTGATTTTGTTTCTTTATCTGAGATGTGAATTTTTGAACGATTTTTGGTAAATCTGTTTTGCTTTCCATCGCTTCTTCATATTGTTTCACGATCGCTTCACATTCTTGTTCATCATCAATTTCTTTTAGCAGCTGGATTGAGTCCGCTACTCCGACAACTAATACTCGTTTGCCCACTTTGATAAGCTGGACTGAACGGTTTTGGCCAACCGTCGTTCCGCCAATATTTTCAACATAGCGAAATGGTTTAAGTAAACGGTTTTGCTTACCAACAAATCTCACCAATCCATATATAAGCAGGATGACAAAAAGTAAGGCACCAATCATTTTGACAAAATCCATAATGGAGACAGAAGAAGAGGGAACTTCTTCTGCCGGATTCGTTTGATTGTCAGTGGTTGTCTTTTCTGTATCCTTTTTGCTGCCCTTCTCTTCTTTGATCCAGTCATTCACTGTGCCATTTTCAGGATCTTTCGTTTCAGCAAACAGTGAGGCAGGCTGTATCGTCAAGAAAAGCATAAAACTGATCATTGCTATACATATCAAACGTTTTTTCAACAAGTCTTACACCCTTTTTTAGCCTAACGTTTTATTAATTGCTTCAAGTACACGGTCTGCCTGGAACGGCTTCACGATAAAGTCTTTTGCACCTGCTTGGATCGCGTCAATAACCATTGACTGCTGCCCCATTGCAGAACACATGATGATTTTTGCAGAAGCGTCAATTTGTTTAATTTCTTTTAGTGCTGTGATCCCGTCCATTTCTGGCATTGTGATATCCATTGTGACAAGATCAGGAGATGTTTCTTTAAATTTTTCAACAGCTTGAGCGCCGTTTTCTGCTTCTCCTACTACATCAAATCCGTTTTTCACAAGAATATCCTTTATCATCATTCTCATGAATGCTGCATCATCTACGATTAATACCTTAGTAGCCATTTACTTATTCTCTCCCTATATGTTTGTTTATTTTAAATTAGAAAGTCTTTCTGACTGACTTAAAATATCAGTCACACGAACACCAAAGTTCTCATCAATGACAACGACTTCCCCTTTGGCGACGATTCGTTTGTTCACTAGAATGTCTACTGGCTCACCAGCAAGTTTGTCCAGTTCAATGATACTTCCTGCTGAAAGTTCAAGGACTTCTTTGACACTGCGCTGAGTTCTTCCAAGTTCCACCGTAATAGAAAGCGGAATATCCATCAGCATATCAAGATTTCCAAGGTGGTTTGTTGTATGCTGAGGCTCACTGAACGCTTCAAATTCAACAGGCGCTACATTTACAGGTGCTGCCGGCTTTGGCTTCGCCTGTCTTTTCGGCGGAGCAGCTTGCTGCGCTGGTGCAGACTGCGTTTGAGGTGCTGCCGGCTGAGGTTCAGGTGTGCTCACTTGCGTGTCTTGAACCGTCTCTTCCTCTTGCGCTGGGTCTGTTAATTCTGCGATTAAATCTTTCGCAAATGTAATAGGATAAAGCTGCATAATATTTGAATCAATGAGTTCACCTATTTTTAATCTGAAGGACACTTTGACAAGCATTTCTGCAGCTGGAATCCGGTCTGTTCCTTCTCCTTCTTTCACATCAAGTAATTCGACGCGAGGCGGAGAAATATCAATCTTTTTATTAAAGACCGTCGACATGGATGTCGCAGCAGAACCCATCATTTGGTTCATCGCTTCTTGAACTGCACTTAAGTGAATCTCACTTAAAGAAGGGTCAGCATTTGTCCCGTCTCCACCCATCATTAAGTCCGCAATGACTGCTGCATCTGTTTGCTGGACGACAAGCAGGTTACTTGCGCTGAAGCCTTCCGTATAATTCACTTCAATCGCGACATACGGATGAGGAAATTCCTCATTCAGCATACTTTTTTGAATCACTGTAACAGTTGGAGTGGTAATCTCCACTTTTTGATTTAATAGGGTTGAAAGTGCTGTAGCAGAGCTGCCGAATGAAATATTTCCGATTTCTCCAATGGCATCTTGCTCCATTGCAGAAAGGATTGTTTCAGGCTCTATATCGTCATTGCTACCTCCTTTAAGGAGCGCATCGATTTCGTCTTGTGATAATTTACTTCCGTTATTCTCCATCTTCTTCACCTCTTATGTCGTGATCTAGAATTTGAATCGCCTGTTTCCGATTCACGCGGCCGGCCTGTCCCAAGAATTTCGGTTTATTTCCGACCATAACAGTAAGAGGCGCATTTACTGGTTTGTCCAAGGCAATACAATCACCAATTTCCAAATTCAAAAACTCTTCCACCGTCATTTCCGATTCCCCTAGCTCTGCGACTACCGGTATCTTTGCCGTCATAATCCGTTTTTCAATGGCCTTTGTTTCTTGTTGTTTTGGTTCATTTCGTTCAGACTGCATCCAGTAGTGTACAGACAACTTTGGAATAATAGGCTCTAATACAACATGAGGAATACATAGGTTAATTACCCCGCTTACCTCACCAATTTGTGTATTAAGAGAAATGACGACAACTGTTTCGTTTGGTGAGACCATTTGAACAAACTGGGGATTTACCTCGAAATCTGCCATTTCAGGCTCGATGTCGGTTATGGACTGCCACGCTTCTCTGTAATTTTCCAAAGCTCCCTCAAACATGTTTGAGATAATCTTTGTTTCGATTTCTGTAAGTGATTCTGTCTTATTATGACTAATGCCTATCCCGCCCATCAGCCTGTCCATCATGGCATAGCCGATTGTTGGGTTCACTTCAAGCATGATTCTTCCTTCAAGCGGGCTGACATAAAATAAGTTTAATAATGTCATATTAGGAATCGAACGAATAAATTCTTCGTATGGTACTTGGTCAACCGAGCTGACAGTAATTTGAATATATGATCTTAGTTGAGCTGAAAAGTGTGTGGTGAGCAGTCTAGCGAAGTTATCATGAATCCTTGTTAAACTTCGAATCTGGTCTTTCGAAAAGCGCAGTGCACGTTTAAAATCATACACCTTTACTTTTTTCGTCGTTTCTTCTTTTTTCAGCTCTTCTGCATCCATTTCGCCTGTAGATATGGCGGATAATAATGCATCGATCTCATTCTGGGAAAGCACTTCTCCTGACATTTCTTCACCTCCATCGTGTCAATTAATCGCCTCTATTGCAGATTAAAGGAGGTTATATATACTTCTTTCACCTTGCCATCTTGCAAATAGTTATTCACTTTGTTTTTAACTAGTGTTTTAAAATGTTCTCTGCCTTTTTTGCCATCAAGTTCATCTGCATTCGTGTCTGATAAAATGTCGATTACAGCGTCTTTCACTTGAAAACTTCTTTTCTCAAGCTCTTCTTTTGCTTTTTCAGAGTCCGTTTCAATATTCAATACAAGTTTGACGGCATTTCCTTCAGACTTTAAATTAGTAATAATTTCAGGAATTTCAACAGAAGCTTTTACGACTTCATCTGCTGTTGGCTCTTTTTCAGCTTTTGCTTCGTCTGAGCCATTCACCAGAAAAATGATGCCTGCTCCTATTCCGCCGATGGCAATAATCATGATTAGCATTACTACGACTAATTTCTTCTTCATTCAAATTCCTCTATTCCTTGATTCAATGAAATAACTTGGATTTTTCTGTAGAAAGAAATGATTTTCTCTTGAAGCTGATCTTCATTTTCTTTCACAACGAATTTCTTTCCATTGGCTAATGTAATGGTCGTGTCTGGAAAGCTTTCGATTTGCTCGATATGGAGAGCGTTCAGCATAAATCCTTTGCCATTCAATCTTGTCACTTCAATCATATTAAGCAGAGAAGCGATCATCCGCTCCCCCTACCTCCTATCGTTTCAGATTCACAAGCTCTTGCAGGATTTCATCAGATGTTGTGATCGTCTTTGCATTCGATTGGAATCCGCGCTGCGCGATAATCATTTCGGTAAACTCGTCTGTTAAATCAACATTTGACATTTCTAGTTTACCCGTTTGGATGACGCCCGTTCCTTGTTCACCAGGTACGATAGGGTTACTTGGTGCACCTGAGCTTAACGTTTGACGGTAAAGGTTGTCACCAACTTTGTCTAACCCACCTGCGTTACGGAAAGATACCAGTGATACTTGACCAACGGTTCTTGATACATTGTTTTCAACAACCGAAATCGTTCCATCTGGACCAACATTTACACTTGAAATGCCCTTTGGAATCGTTATTTTTTGTCCATTCATTCCAAGAAGGTAGTTTCCATCAGGCGTTACTAGATCCCCTTCAGAATCAGGTTTGAAGTTCCCTGCTCTCATATATAGGGTCTCTCCTTGCTGTTGTATCTGGAAAAATCCATCTCCATTGATATAGAAGTCCCATGGATCATCTGTATTTTGAGAAGCCCCCGATGACATGACTTTATCAATAGAAGATAAAGATGATCCTAAACCAACTTGTTTCGAGTTGATTGAACCAGAGTTGTTCGTCGGTCCACCAGAACTTGCAAGGGTTTGACTGACCATATCTTTAAAAGTGATACGGCTTTTTTTGTATCCGTGTGTATTGACGTTGGCTACGTTATTGGCTACAACATCTAATTTTGTTTGGAAGTTTTTCATTCCACTAATTCCTGAGTAAAGTGAGCGTAACATTTATTTTCCTCCTCGAATTACTTCGTTTTTTCTCCAACTGCTGTAACATCCCAAGGGCTGATTTTCGTTCCATCTTCTAAATACAAGAAGTATTCATTGTTTATGTTTTTAACAGACTTCACAGTGCCTGATATCTCTTTATCATCCAGTTTGCCCGATACTTCTTTACCAATCCAACCTACATACGTCGTAAACGGATCTTGGTGTGCAACAAAAGTAGACATGAGCTGATTCAGCTTGGTGATAGAATCGTTCATATTGGTTTGCTGTTCTAAAGATGAAAATGTTGCAAGCTGTGTGACAAACTCACGGTCATCTAGTGGGTTTGTCGGATCTTGGTTTTGAAGCTGTGTCAGCAATATTTTCAAGAATTGATCTTTGCCGAGCGTATCTGTTTTCTTTTCTGCTTTTGAAGAAATGTCTGTTTGTGCGACTGTTCTATTCGTAGCATCAACTGTTGCCATTAGATTTCCTCCTCTTCTTCATCTGACCCAACAAGAGCATCCAGTACATCTTGGAATTCTGCTTCCTGTTCATCAGGCTTTTGGAAATTCTGCCCTTTTGACTGTTGCTGCTTGTTTTCTTCGTTAAATTGTCCAAATAACGGCTGCTCATTTGATTGAAGCGGTATATGGAAACGGTCCACTTGAACCGACATATTCGGAAGCGCCTGCTTGAGCTGCGGAAGGTGATGCTCTAGCAGTTCTTTTGCTGCCTGTGTCGAAGCTGTAATTTTACTCGCATACATACCATTTTGCTTCGTCAGCTGAATCGTGATAAATCCGAGATTTTCTGGATTTAATCGAACTGTAAAGCGTCCGCTTGAGTTGCCAAATGGCGTGAATTTCATTTGCTTCCACGTATTTAGAATTTGCTGATCAACCGTTCCCGGCTTTTCATCAGTTGTTTGTGTCTGTTGAACAGGAGCTGCTGATTGCAGTTGAAAAAACTGCTTATGACTTGGCAACAGCGTATGAGTGATCGTTTTTTCAGAAGCAGGTGCAGCAGTGCTTTGTCCTTTGACAACTTCCTTTTTGATGAGCCATTCAAGAGAGGCAGCCCCTTTTGCAGGAGTAGCAAGAGTAGATTCTTGTCTTGGAGAGACCAATTCTTTTAACTCTCCTAAAGCAATCTTCAACTCTTTGTCTGACCCTTTTGCATTTGCCATCATATGGTCGATTAACTGATTAAAGTGTTTCAGCTCACTTTGAGACATCGAATTCAGCTTTGGTGCTGAACCCTGCGAGAAAAACTGCTCTTTTACTTGCTGAATCAGTTTCTCATCTACTCCATTTTTTGAAAGAAAGTGAATGAAGTCTTGACCCTTTGCTTCAATATCTTGCACTAGCTTTGCATCAAAGCTGAGCGGCTGTTGATTGAGTAGTTGATATATGAAAAAGTGGACTTGTATGAGCTGCTCACTATGTTCAGTAGCTGGCTTATCCGCTTGATCACCGTAAATGTATGATTCCATTTTTTGAAATAGCTCTTCTAGTGACTTGAGATCAGACGAATCAAGCGTTTGACCTTGAAGTGTTTGAAGCGCGCTAAGAAGGTCTCCGTTGATGCCTTCTTCAGGCGATTGCATCCATTTTTCAATGATTTGCATCGCATCATTGATGGAAAGAGTGGCACCCGCTGTCTCAGCATCTACAAGGCCGCTTTGTGCACCTGCCCCGCTAAGTAATTGTTTAAACAACCCGCTTGCAGATGCCGCGCCGCTCCCCTTTGGTCCCGAGAGACCTTGAGACGATTGCTGTAAGGCTCCAATATCCAATAGCTTCACTTATTGTCCACCCCCATTTTCACTTTCTTTTTTAGCAAGCTCTTTCGTAAACGTAGCTGCCTTCTGAGGTGTTAGTTTTGCTAATATGTCTGTTAGTTTATTTTTGCTCAGCTCTTCGAGGATCTTCAATGCCTCTTTATCACTTAATTCTGATAAAATTTTGGCGGATTTCCCTGCGTCCATGCTTTCATAGATACTGGCAATCTTCCCTTTCGGTTTCTGGTTAGAGGCTGCTGCCCCATCAGAAGTTGTCCCTGACGCATTATTACCTGATGTATCGCTCGATGAGCTGCTATTTGATGAACTGTCATCCGCTGACTTCTCATTCGCATCATTTTCAGATGTTTTTTCAAGTGAACTGATTTTTTGATTCAGTCTTTTAATCTCTTCATCACTTGTTTTTAAGTCTTTTTGTGCAATTTCAAGTTCATTCTTTTGCTCTTTAATGGTCTTTTTCAGTTCCTTCAATTCTGCATCGCTTTGATCATTATGTGAAGATGACGTTTTTGAGGTGTCATCTGAACCAACCAAACTGCTAACGCCCGGAATGTTCTGGAGCGGTTTCTTTAGATCAAAACCTGCCATAGAAAGGATTGTGCCAGCCACTAATACAAGCACAATCAATGGGATGATGACAATAAACAAGATCCATTGAAATTTACCGCCGCTTGATTCTTTCGTTTTTTCCTTCTTAGGCATTCATCTCGACTCCTAATGTCCTTGAAACATGAATTGGCTGATAGAGATATCATCCATTTCTTTCATTTCAATGGCCTTATGTTCAAGGGAAAACTTTTCGTACTGCTTTTCTTTCATTTTTTCAAACTTTTTAAACTCGATGTTTTTTTCAGTTAAATCAGATTGTTTTTCATTCATTTGATGGCGTTTCATGATCACAAGCTGCTGATAATGCTGAATCGTGTTATCTAAATTGGTCACAAATTGCTGATAATGACGCATTTCTTGAACACTCATACCACTTCTCAGCTTTTCTTCTTTGCTTTTTTCCATTAATTCTTTTTTACTCATATTTTCATAGAGTTTTTCAGCTACTTGCTCAAATGCCGAAACGGATTGTTGGTACGCTGCGAGTGACTTGTCTTTTTCACTTTCTTTCAGTTCTAAGAGCTTTTGAAATTTGTATTGATATCTCACTGTTTTCGTCAATCCTCTCTATTCATCAAACCGAGCAATACATTCACACTGTCTTCAATAGATACAGCCTCTTCTACATCCTGCTTCAAAAATGAAATCAGATGAGGATAAGCCTGCATGGCATCATCAATGTCTTTCGAGGAGCCTTTTTTATATGCTCCAATGTTAATGAGGTCTTCAGCGTTTTGATAAGTGGATAAAAGCTGGCGGAACCGGTTAGCCGCCTCCTTGTGATCATGACTTGCGATATTGCTCATAACACGGCTGATACTTTTCAGAATATTGACAGCAGGAAATTGTCCTTTGTTGGCTAAAGCACGATCAAGTACAATGTGGCCATCTAATATCCCCCTGACTGTATCAGCGATTGGCTCATTCATATCGTCACCATCAACAAGCACTGTGTAAAACGCTGTGATGGAACCAAGCTGATTCGTTCCAGTTCGTTCAAGTAATTTTGGCAGTATAGCGAACACTGAAGGTGTATAACCTTTAGTCGTTGGCGGTTCGCCAGTTGCAAGACCTATTTCCCTTTGCGCCATAGCGACCCGTGTAACAGAGTCCATCATGAACATGACATTTTTTCCTCTGTCTCTAAAATATTCCGCAATAGCTGTTGCTGTATAAGCAGCCTTCATTCTCGTCAGTGCAGGCTGATCAGAAGTTGCGACGACAACAATCGATCGCTTTAGTCCTTCGGCACCTAAGTCCTTTTCAATAAACTCACGAACTTCACGGCCACGCTCTCCAACAAGGGCAATGACATTGAGGTCTGCTTCTGTCTGCTTTGCAATCATCCCCATTAAGGTACTTTTTCCAACACCACTTCCGGCAAAAATACCGATCCTCTGACCAGTGCCGACTGTAAGCAGACTGTCGATCACTCTGACACCAACGCCCATTTTTTCACGAATAGGCGGCCTGTCCATCGGGTTTGGAGGTGACTGATCTGTCGAAACAGGTGCAAGTCCCTTTGGCAGCATACTGCCGTCCAGCGGTTCACCGAAGGCATCAACAACTTCGCCAATTAACCCAGTCCCAACTTTGACCTTCAGCGACTCACCTGTCGCTTCAACTAGACTTCCTGGTGAAATATTGGATGCTTCTACATAAGGCATGAGCAGAATATTTTCATCTCTAAACCCTACGACCTCTGCTTTTATTGGATCGTGCTTACGCCCCTTTTTATGAATGAGACACACGTCTCCGATAGAACTTTCCGGCCCCTTAGATTCAATCATCAGTCCAACAACTCGATTGACTTTACCAAATCGTTTATAAGGATCTGCGGTTTCAATCGTTTCTTTTAACACATCGATGTTCATTTGTGATCACCTGAATCAATGACTTCTAGTAGCTTTTCTTTCAACTGATTCATTTGTGTATCAACACTCGCTTCCACTTTTCCAAAGCTTGTTTCTACGTAACAAGTCCCTTTTGGCGCTTTTTCATCCGAGTAAATGGCAAGGTGTGTATCCTTTTGAAGGATTCTGATTAATTCGTCTTTATACTCCATCACATGATCGTAATGTTCAGGGTCAACATAGATGGAAATATCGTCATATTCTTTCACTTCAGAAATGACCTGCTTCACGAGAGCCAAAAATTGATCTTTCGTGTCCTCAGCCGAGTACCAAACACGTTTGGCGAGTTCAAAAGCCAGTTCCACAATTTTTTCTGCGGAGCTTTCAATTTTTTCTTCGTAATCCTGCTTGGCAAGACTGACAATGTCATTTGCTTGATCAAGAATTGATCGGTACTGACTCATCGCATCTGCTTCACCCTTTTGGAAGCCATCTTGGTAACCTGCTTGTTTCGCTTCTTCAATGAGCTGCATTCTTTCTTCTTCAAAATCAGCGCGGCGCTGATTGATTTCAGCCATTGTTTTTTCAAGCTCACTATTTGCTTGTTCTACTATACGGCTTGCTTGATCTTCAGCATCACTTAGTACAAGCTGCGACACTTCTGTTTCGTTAACAAGCTCTTCTTCATGATGTTCTTTTTTGAACTCCACTTGCTGCAAAGGAATTGTTTGCCGGCCTTGCTCAGGAATAACAGATGTTTCATGTTTGATAATCCTAGACAATGATATCGTCTCCTCCGCCTCGAGCTATGACGATTTCTCCAGCTTCCTCGAGTCGTCTTACGATGCTGACAATACGGGTTTGTGCTTCCTCGACATCTCTAAGCCGGACAGGTCCCATAAACTCCATTTCTTCTTTGAACGTCTCGACCATTCTCTGTGACATGTTGCGGAAGACAATTTCTTTGACCTCTTCGCTTGCCACTTTGAGTGCGAGCAACAAGTCATCATTTTCAACATCTCTGATCACGCGCTGAATCGCTCTACTGTCAAGAGTGACAATATCTTCAAAGACAAACATACGTTTCTTAATTTCATCAGCAAGCTCAGGATCTTGAATTTCAAGAGTGTCTAAAATGGTCTTCTCAGTCGCACGGTCTACACCATTTAGTACTTCTACAACCGCTTCGACTCCGCCCGTTTGCGTATAGTCTTGCGTAAAGGTTGAAGAAAGTTTTTGTTCAAGAATGCGTTCCACTTCATTGATGATCTCTGGAGATGTGCGATCCATTAAAGCAATACGTCTCGCAACCTCTGTTTGTACTTCCTCACCTAATTCAGATAAAATCTGCCCTGCTTGAACTGGATCTAAGTAGGAAAGGATGAGCGCAATGGTTTGTGGATGCTCATGCTGGATAAAGTTTAAGATTTGTTCTGGGTCAGCCTTTCGAGCAAAATCAAACGGTTTCACTTGAAGTGAGGATGTTAATCGGTTTAAGATACTATCCGCTTTGTCCTCACCAAGCGCTTTTTCAAGCACTTGTCGTGCGTACATAAGACCGCCTTGTGATATGTAGTCCTGCGCGATGGCGATGCTGTGAAATTCTTCAATGATTTCATCTTTTTTAGCAGTATCTACACTTCGTACATTGGAAATTTCCAATGTTAATTTTTCTATTTCGTCTTCAGACAGATGTTTGTATACAGATGCTGACACCTCTAGCCCTAAGGAAATCATTAGGATTGCTGCTTTTTGTCTGCCTGTTAGTCGATTTGAATCTTTTCTCGACATGTGTATTCCTCCTAATCCTCGGACAGCCAGCTGCGTAGCAATTTAGCAAAGTCTTCTGGTTTATCTTTTGCCATTTTTTCAAGCTGATTTTTCCTCACCATTTCTTCTGTTTCTGGTTCAGTGTCGATATCAGGAACATGGATTGGTGTATGTTCATCAAACTCAAACTCTTCTTCCTCTTCTTTTCTGCGTTTACGCACAAGAAGAATAATAAGAGCGATAATTGCAAGTAGTAGCACACCGCCTACAATATAAACCCAAATTGGAATATTGTTTGATGGGTTTTCTGCTGCAGTTTGCTGTTTACCGTCTAATTTTGATACAGATAAAACAATTTTGTTATCTAAGTCCACTTGAGTGAGCGCTTGACCATTTGTGTATTCTTTATCAATTGACGTGCTAATGATCGTTGAAAGAATCTTTTTAATATCATCTTGCCTTTCAGCTGTTAAAGAGTTCACATCGTTTGCAGTTGGTGGTTCGACCAATGCTTGAATGCCAACATCTCTAATTTTATAAGGGCTCTCTTTGATATCTTTATGAATGCGGTTGACTTCATAGTTGATACGATCTTCGCTCTTTTCGTAATCTCCGCTACCATTCGCTCCATCGGCGCCTTGATAGTTTGTGACATCATCGTCGCCTGTTCCAGCGGTTCCACCAGCTGCTGCACCATTTCCTGAATAAGTTTCAGCAATCTTTTCAGCACTGACAGCGATGCCTTGCATGTTTTCTTTATCAACTGGTTCTACAAGATCTTCTTTTCTTTTCTCTTCAGTAAAATCAATGTCTGTTGTGACCGATACAGCCACTTTTTCTTGACCCATCATTGTTCCGAGCAGCTGTTGAATTTTTCTTTGAAGGTTCTTTTCAATTTCTTCTTTTTTCTGCTGCTGTGCATCCATTCCACTTGCATAGGAATCGGAACTGCTGTTTAAGTCGTAGTAGTTGGAATCTTGGTCCATAATGACAATGTTTTCTGTCTTTAAATTCGGCACACTTTTTGAAATAAGATGATAAAGGCCTTTTACTTGCTGCGGCGAGAGCGTGTAGCCACGTTCAACTTGCAGCACAATGGATGCTGATGCATTACTTTGCTCTTCTCCAACAAAAACGGAATCTTTTGGCAGGTTAATCATAACTTTTGAATCTTTAATCCCATCAATCGTATTGATTAGATTGGATAGTTCTGTCTGAGTTGCGTCTACTTTCAGAACATCAAATTCATTATCTGTTAAACCGAAGCCGGAATTGTTCGCAAAGAAGGAGTAATCAATATTCCCTGTCTTAGGGAGACCCTCAGATGCGAGCGTTACTTTTAAAGTGTCGGCCTGCTTTTCTGGAACGAGAATCGTTGTTCCATTATTCGCAAGTTCCGATTTAACGTTTTTGCCATCCAGTTCCTGTTTGATTTGCCCAGCTTCTGCCTCAGACAAATCTCTAAACAATGGAACCATTTTTTCAGAAGAAGCAAAGATGCTAACAACCGTAATAATGATTGCTAGGGCAGCAACGCCGCCAATCATAAGTATTTTTTGTAATTTTGATCGATTTCGCCAAAACTCAACTGTCTTTGTTCTTAATTGCATTAAAGTACGATTCATCTTAACCCCCGGTCATTCCATTCAGTCTTTTTTTGTCCGTCAGCACCTCCTACATCTGCATTCTCATAATCTCTTGGTATGCTTCGACTGCTTTATTTCGAAACTCCGTTGCAGCTGTGAGTGTCACACTCGCTTTTTGCGAGGCAATCATGACTTCATCGAGATTGACATTTTTTCCTTGTGCAAGTGCATTTGTATACTGGTCTGATTTCAGCTGTGATTGATTTAATGCCTCAATGGAATTCTTCAGCACATCAGAGAAATTCGTTTGACTTTTAGGTGCAGCCGCATGAACGGACGATGCATTTGTCAATTCACTTGCTTGCTGAGCAGCTTGAAGCTGGAAAGGAGATATTGCGTTAACCAATTCTTTTCACCTTACTTTCCTATTTCTAAAGCTTTCATCAACATGCTTTTATTCGCATTTAGCGCGGTCACGTTTGCTTCATATGACCTTGAGCTGCTGATGAGGTCAACCATTTCCTTTAATGGATCAACATTAGGTGTTTGAACATATCCATTTTCATTGGCATCGGGATTTGTAGGATCATATTGAAGGTTGAATGGAGTTTCGTCTTCTGTAATCTTCGTTGCTTTCACGCCGTTTCCTAATTTACCGCTCGAATTCATGCTTGAGTTTAATATAGATGAAAACGATTCACCTGACGGCTGTAATGTGACGAGCTTACGTCTATAAGGCTCCCAGTTGCCATCAACCTGTTTCGCTCTTGTTGTATCCATGTTTGCAAGGTTAGAGGATACAACGTCCATTCTGAGCCTCTGTGCTGTTAATGCAGAGGCCGAAGCGTTAACGCCTGAAAAAATTGACATCACTTACCTCCTGTCAAAACTGTTTTAAGAGAATTGAATTTTCCACTCATTCTTTCAACCAACGCATTATACTGAATTTGGTTTTTAGCGAGTTCACTCATCTCTTGATCAATATCGACATTATTTCCGTTTTCTTGATATGAAGTACGGTTGCTCGAAACAACTGAATAATTAGACCCTGTTTTAGAAAAATCAATGTGACCTTGGTATGTTTTTTTAGCATCTAACTTGATCGACGCATCGTTTAGCATATCATGAAATGCGACGTTTTTCGACTTGTAGTTCGGTGTGTCTGTATTCGCGATATTATTGCTTATGACTTTTTGCTTAACATTCGCTCTGCCCAAGGCATTCTCAAGGTTGCTTATCGTTCCAGAAAATATATCCAAAACCATATACCTCCAATCATATGTATTTCATTCCATTTAATCATGTCGAGATTTGTAAAACCATATGTTCATTGTAAGAAATAATAGGATTAAAGTCTATGATGTATATGTAAAAAAAACTCGTAATATATATCTATTTTACGAATAGGTATAAAGACCTAGATTCAAAGAACTAAGAATTGTAAGGGTTTTCTTGGAAAAAAGAGTGTCATTTTTCGGACAAATCCTCTTTTTTTATAAAAAAAACCCCTTTTCAGCTTGTATTTCTGCTGAAAAGGGGTTTTGATTAATGAGATTTTAAATTTTCAAGTTCAATTAAAAATTTGTTGTTTAACACTTTGATATACGTTCCCTTCATTCCAAGAGAACGAGATTCGATGACGCCTGCACTTTCTAACTTACGTAAGGCGTTCACGATCACTGAACGAGTGATTCCTACACGGTCAGCAATTTTACTTGCCACTAGAAGCCCTTCGTTGCCATCAAGTTCTTCAAAGATGTGCTCAATGGCTTCAAGCTCACTATATGAAAGAGAACTAATCGCCATTTGGACAACAGCTTTACTTCTTGCTTCTTCTTCGATTTCCTCTGATTTCTCACGAAGGATCTCCATTCCAACAACTGTTGCACCGTATTCAGCAAGAATTAAATCATCATCTTTGAATGTATCTTGCAAACGAGACAGGATTAACGTTCCTAAACGATCTCCTCCTCCGATAATTGGAACAATGGTTGTCAAACCTGATTCAAATAAATCACGGTTCTCAATCGGGAAAGCTGTATACTCACTGTTAATGTCAAGATTTGAAGATGTTTCAGGGATGTTAAATAGACTCTTTGTATATTCTTCAGGGAACTGACGGTCTTCAAGCATTTTCTTCATACGCGGATTTTCAATCTGCTGGTTGATCGAGTAGCCTAGAAGCTTCCCTCTTCTGCTTAATACGAAAATGTTTGAATCAATGACATCTCTCAAAGTTTCTGCCATTTCCTTAAAATTAACCGGTTTCCCCGCTGCATCTTGCAGCATTGAGTTAATAATCCTTGTTTTTTGTAGTAACGCCATATTAATGATCCTCCTAGATTACTTTATTCATTTGTTAAAGTATAAATTGACTTAAGTCTTTGTTATTTGCAATCTTTCCTAGCTTCTCTTCTACATACTGAGGGGTAATGGTCACTGTCCCTAGTGTAATATCAGGCGCCTCAAATGAAAGCTCTTCAAGCAGCTTTTCAAGTATAGTATGAAGCCTTCTTGCACCGATGTTATCTGTCTCCTGATTGACATGATAAGCCACTTCGGCAATCTTATGAATAGCATCGTCAGAAAATTCAAGAGATATACCTTCTGTTTCAAGTAAAGCTTTATATTGCTTTAATAATGCGTTATCTGGTTCCGTTAAGATTTTCACAAAGTCTTCGATACTTAATTTATCTAATTCTACACGAATTGGGAAGCGCCCTTGAAGCTCTGGAATCAAATCTGATGGTTTTGCCATATGAAATGCACCTGCTGCTACAAAAAGCACATGGTCTGTTTTCACTGCCCCATATTTCGTCATCACAGTTGAACCTTCTACAATCGGTAAAATATCACGTTGAACCCCTTCACGAGAAACATCTGCAGATGATGCACCACCGCTTTTGGCAATTTTGTCGATTTCGTCGATAAAAATAATCCCTTGCTGCTCTGCTTTATAGACAGCTTCTTGACTGACTTCATCCATGTCAATCAGTTTTGAAGCTTCCTCAGCTGTTAACGCCTTTCTTGCTTCTCTGACGGTCAGCTTTCTGCGTTTTTTCTTTTTAGGCATGAGATTGCCGAGCGCATCCTGCATGTTCATGCCCATTTGCTCCATACCCGAGCCCTGAAGCATATCAAACATGGATGGCTGCTGCTCTTCTACTTCGATCGTGACGTAATGATCTTCAAGTTCGCCCATAGCCAACTGATGAGCGATTCGCTTTCTTGTCGATTCAAGTTCAACTTCTTCACTTGATTGATCTCGATCACGGTCATCTTCATCAGAACCACCAAACAGCATCTCAAAAGGATTTTTCACTGACTGGCTTTTTTTCTTGCCAGGAACAAGCAAATGAACAAGACGTTTATTTGCTTGTTTTTCTGCTTCTTCTTGAACGTTTTTCATCTTTTCTTCTTTGACAATTCTGATCGCTGTCTCAACTAGATCTCTGACCATCGATTCTACATCACGGCCAACGTAACCAACTTCAGTAAACTTCGTCGCTTCCACTTTAATAAAAGGCGCACCAGAAATTTTTGCAATTCTGCGGGCAATCTCTGTTTTCCCCACGCCTGTTGGGCCGATCATTAAAATGTTTTTCGGAACGACTTCATCCTTTAGCTTATCATGTAAAAGGCTTCTTCTGTAACGGTTTCTTAAAGCCACCGCCACTGCTTTTTTCGCATCAAGCTGACCAATAATGTATTGATCAAGCTTTTCAACTATCTCTCTTGGGGTGAACGGCTTTTTCTCCATACGTCTCATGTCCTTTCTATTCAAGCTCTTCTAAAGTGATTTGATCGTTCGTGTAGACACAGATTTCTCCAGCGGTTTCAAGAGCTGCCTTTGCAATATCTCTTGCTGTGAGGTGATCACCTGCATGTGTTTTGAGTGCTCTCCCGGCGCTAAGCGCATAATTGCCGCCTGAGCCGATGGCCAAAATACCGTCATCTGGTTCGATGACCTCTCCTGTCCCAGAGACAAGCAGGATGCTGTCTTTGTTCATAACGATCAGCATAGCCTCAAGCTGCCTAAGCATCTTGTCACTACGCCATTCTTTTGCTAGTTCTACGGCTGCTCGCTTTAAGTTACCACCATATTCTTCAAGCTTCGTTTCAAACTTTTCAAACAGTGTAAATGCATCTGCTACTGAACCTGCAAAACCTGCAAGCACCTTGCCTCCGAAAAGACGGCGCACTTTTTTTGCCGTGTGTTTCATCACGACAGCCTGCCCGAAAGTGACTTGACCGTCTCCAGCCATCGCACTTTTTCCTTTATGTTGAACGGCAAAGATGGTTGTTGCATGAAATGATGACATGAAAAAACCTCCTTTTAGGATCGTTTAAAAGCCCTTGGGTGATGAGACATGTACGTTTTCCTTAAAGAATCTTTTGATACATGCGTGTACACCTGAGTTGATGATAAATTCGAATGACCAAGAAGTTCTTGAACACTTCTCAAATCTGCCCCCTCATTTAAGAGGTGTGTGGCAAAGGTGTGCCTTAACATGTGAGGATGGATATGTAATGTGCCTGACGCCTTTTTCATTAGTTCAGTGAGAATGAATCGAACGCCTCTGTCTGTAAGAGGCGCCCCGCGCTGATTCAAAAATACATATGCATCAGCACGATCATTCCCCTTCGCTTTCAGCTTTAGCCTTCCATCCTCTAAATAAGTGATGAGCGCTTCATGAGCATATGAACCAAAAGGAACATACCGCTGCTTGTTGCCTTTCCCATGAACAAGCACTGTATCCATCGATAAATCAAGATCAGATTCTTTTAATGAACATAACTCACTGACCCTCATACCTGTTGCATAAAGAAGTTCTAAAATGGCTTGGTTTCTTTGCCCAAGCGGTGTGCTGACATCAGAAACTATAAAAAGCTCTTTCAGTTCCTCTTCATACAAAAATGAAGGAATTCGCTTATCCTGCTTTGGTAAGCTAACGAGTAAAAAAGGATTTTCTTTCACAAGCTGTTCTCTTAATAGAAATTTATAAAAGCTGCGAAGCGCAGAGACTTTCTTACTAATCGTTCTTCTTGTCAGGCCTTTTTCATAAGCTTCTGTTAAATAAATTCTCGTATCTTGATAGGATACCTCTTCAAAACCGTCTATTCCTTGAACGTTCATAAATCTGACAAACTCTTCAATCGCTTCTGTATATCCTGAGATGGTTAAAGCAGAATAGTTTTTTTCAATTTGCAGATATTCAATGAATAAGTGGACAAGACGCTGTTTATTCATCATTTTTACACCTCTTTAAGGCTTTTAAATGGTATCACATATCTTGCTTTCCGTGCAATGATTTACTACAGAGATTTCGAAATAGTTTGAATAGTTTCGATTGCGCGCTTAGCGTACTCCGCATAACGCTCTTGTTTGTTTTTAATGCGAACACCAAGATCTTTCAACAAACCAAAATTCGCATTCATTGGCTGGAAGCTTTTCTTGTTTGTCGATGTGATGTAATAAGCCATGCTGCCGATCGCTGTTTCCTCCGGAAGTGTCACAAGCTCTTCTCCTTTGACAAAACGAGCGGCATTAATTCCAGCCACTAGTCCGGAAGCTGCAGACTCGACATAGCCTTCAACGCCTGTCATTTGTCCGGCAAAGAATAGATCTTCTCTATTTTTAAACTGATACGTTGGTTTTAAAAGACTTGGTGAGTTAATGAATGTATTGCGATGCATCACGCCATAACGAACAATCTCTGCTTCTTCAAGACCTGGAATCAAGCGGAATACTTCCTTTTGGTCGCCCCACTTCAGATGTGTCTGGAAGCCGACGATGTTATATAAAGTACCTGCTGCATCATCTTGTCTTAATTGAACAACAGCATAAGGTCTTTTTCCTGTTTTCGGATCTTCAAGTCCTACTGGCTTCATCGGACCAAACAACATCGTTTTCTTTCCTCTTTTCGCCATGACTTCAATTGGCATACAGCCCTCAAAGAAGATTTCTTTTTCGAACTCTTTTAATGGCACAGTTTCAGCAGAAATAAGCGCGTCGTAAAAACGATCGAATTCTTCTTCTGTCATTGGACAGTTTAAATAAGCAGCTTCTCCTTTGTCATAACGTGATTTCAAGTACACCTTATCCATATCAATGCTATCTTTCTCTAGGATAGGTGCCGCTGCATCGTAGAAGTACAGATATTCTTCACCAGTTAACGATTTTAATTCTTTTGAAAGTGCTTCAGATGTAAGCGGGCCTGTCGCAATAATTGTTGGACCTTCTGGAATGCTTTGCACTTCTTCTTGAAAAACTGTCACATTCGGATGATTTTTTACGCGATCAGTAACGTTTGCTGCAAATTCATGACGATCTACTGCAAGCGCTCCGCCAGCAGGAACTGAGCTTTCATCTGCAGCTGCGATAATCGCTGAATCTAAATGACGCATTTCTTCCTTTAATACACCGACCGCATTTGTCAAAGCGTTGGCACGCAGTGAATTGCTGCATACAAGCTCTGCAAATTTATCTGTGTGGTGAGCTGGCGTTTGTTTGACAGGTCTCATTTCATACAAGTTGACTTTAATTCCGCGTTTAGCAATTTGCCATGCCGCTTCACTTCCAGCTAAACCTGCTCCGATCACATTTACAAATTGACTCATTGTACAACTCTCCTATTTCGTAAGTTCTGTTTGATGACATAAAAAAGCAGGTGAACAAGGTTGCTCACCGCTATTTTTGTTGTTCCTCTTTATAATCACAGTTCACACATTGAACTTGCATGCCTTTTTTCAGCTTTTTCTCTACAAGCATATTTTCGCATTTTGGACACTTTCTTTCAATCGGTTTGTCCCAAGAGACGAATTCACACTCTGGAAAACGATCACAGCCATAAAAAATGCGGCGCTTCTTAGATTTTCGTTCAACAATGTTTCCTTCATGACATGTCGGGCATTTCACACCAATATCTTTGACAATTGGTTTTGTGTTACGGCAGTCAGGAAAGTTAGAGCAAGCCATGAACTTACCGTATCGACCCATTTTGTACACCATCGGATGTCCACACTCTTCACAGTCAACTCCGGCGTATTCAGGCTCAATCTCAACTTCTTGCATTTCTGCTTCCGCTTTTTCGACCCGTTTTGCAAAGTCTTGATAGAAGCTGTCGATAATGCGAACCCATTCGATCGTACCTTCTTCAACGCTATCAAGTTCTTTTTCCATTTTCGCTGTGAATTCCACGTTAATGATCTCAGGGAAGAATTCAATGATTAAGTTGAGAACAATTCCCCCAAGCTCTGTTGGGATAAACCGTTTATTATCAAGTGCGACATAGCCGCGCTTTTGAATCGTATCTAATGTTGGTGCATACGTAGACGGACGGCCTATACCTAGCTCTTCAAGCGTTTTGACAAGTCTTGCCTCAGTGTAGCGCGGAGGCGGCTGCGTGAAGTGCTGTTCAGGTTCGATATCTTTTGAAAGAACCGTATCACCTTCTTTAAGATCAGGCAGCAT
This sequence comes from Bacillus sp. FSL M8-0266, assembly GCF_038613425.1. Classification (NCBI taxonomy): domain Bacteria; kingdom Bacillati; phylum Bacillota; class Bacilli; order Caryophanales; family Bacillaceae; genus Bacillus; species Bacillus sp. FSL M8-0266. The sequence goes on along the minus strand of NZ_CP152015.1, from coordinate 1,649,183 downwards.
TTTGTCCTTTTCTTCTAGCTGGTCGTCTTTCCCTTCTACATATACTTTCATGAATCCAGGGAATTTCACTTTGCTTCCGTTAGCACGGAATGTAAGCCCGTTATTATCAAGGTCCACACTCATTGTATCAAGAACAGCCGAAGCCATTTGGCTTGCGACGAATCGTTCCCAAATCAATTTATACAGACGAAGCTGATCTCGGCTTAAGACATGTTTGACATCTGCTGGTTTTCTTAGCGTAGAAGTCGGCCTGATGGCTTCGTGAGCATCTTGTGCATTTTCATTCTTTTTAGCAGTTCGTTTTGTTGTATTTAAGAAATTCTTACCATACGTCTGATCAATGAAAGCAGATACTTCTTCAATCGCCGTATTGGAAATACGTGTTGAGTCTGTTCTCATGTATGTAATGAGTCCGACTGTACCTTCTTTACCAAGATCAATTCCTTCATATAATTGCTGTGCAATCATCATCGTCTTTTTCGCACGGAAGTTTAATTTTCTCGCAGCCTCCTGCTGTAAAGTAGATGTTGTAAACGGAACAGCTGGGTTGCGTTTACGCTCTTTTTTCGTCACTTTCTCTACAGAGAATTTGCTCCCTTTTAGTTTCGAAAGGATTTCTTTTACATCTTCTTTTGTTTTCAGTGGATGCTTTTTGCCATTGACGCCAAAGAAGCTCGCTTCGAAGCTTTCTTTTCCTTTTAGGAATGTACCGTCAATTGTCCAGTATTCTTCTGGTTTAAATTCATTAATTTCATTCTCGCGATCAATGATCAGGCGGAGTGCAACTGATTGAACACGACCGGCACTTAAGCCTTTTTTCACTTTCTTCCATAAAATCGGACTGATTTTATACCCAACGAGACGATCTAAGATCCGTCTTGCCTGCTGTGCATCAACTAAATCCATATTGATCATACGTGGATGCTTAAAGGAATCTTTAATAGCATCTTTTGTAATCTCGTTAAAGACAACGCGGCAGTCAGAAGAGAGGTCAAGGTCAAGGCTATGCGCTAAATGCCAAGCAATCGCTTCTCCCTCTCTATCAGGGTCAGCTGCGAGATAGACTTTCTTTGCTTTTTTCGCAGCTGTTTTTAATTCTTTTAATACGGGGCCTTTCCCGCGAATCGTAATATACCTCGGTTCGAAGTCATGCTCAGTGTCAACACCAAGCTGACTTTTCGGTAAATCTCTTATGTGCCCCATTGAAGCCTTTACTTTATACTTTTTACCTAAATAACGCTCAATCGTTTTCGCCTTGGCTGGCGACTCAACGATGACTAAATAATCAGCCATACTCAAAATCCCCCTTAAGAGGTGTTCTCTCTTTATACATTTCACAATTCATATTTATGTTAATTGCACCTATTTAACAGGCAATCATGAAAAATTCTTTATGATGAACATCATTATAAACACGAAAAACAAAGTGTAAACTTAAATCCTCACTATTATTAAATATTCCTATGTCTTTTGTCAAACGATATTTTTATAAGAGTTCAGTATATTGAACACTGCGGAAGGAGAATTCCTCTAAAATATCCTTCGTTGAATGAACAAGCTTTGCTCCCTGCTGTATAAGTCTGGCTGGACCTGTGGAATTAGGATCAAAGATTGATCCTGCAACCGCAAATACCTCTTTGCCTTGCTCAAGTGCTTGATACGCGGTAATGAGTGAACCGCTCTTTTCTTTGCACTGAATCACGATGGTCCCACTTGTCAGCGCACTAATTAAACGATTCCTCAAAGGGAAATGCCACTTTTCTGGTTTGACATAAGGCGGATGCTCGGATAAAAGCAAATGATGCTCGCCCATGTATTCAGCCATTTGCACATGTTCCTTTGGGTATAAATGCTGAAATCCGCCTGCTATAATACCGATCGTTTTCCCTTTATTCCTAATGCACTCTTTATGTGCAAGTCCATCAATGCCTTTTGCTAAGCCACTGACAATCATCCAATCTTCCTTAACAAGTTCACCAACAATTTTCTTCACACATGCTTCTCCATAAGACGATGGAACACGCGTGCCTACTACACCTAAACTTTTTTCTTCATTTAAATATGACACGTTTCCTTTTAGGAATAACACAGGGGGAGGATCATAAATATGTTTTAGTGTGCTGGGATATAAGGGTGATGTGATGGGAATCATGTGAATGTTTTGCTTTAAATAGGCTTGAACGATGTGTTGAAAAATGGGGAATTCCTTTTCTTCGGCTTGTTTTAAGCGGGTAAAGTCGATTGTTTGTAATGATCGATCCTGTTTGAAATGATGTGTTTCTTCATTTATATATAGCTTAGGATCGACTTTCCACCATTTTGTTAACAAAGAGGGTGAGATGAGGCCTTTTAAGCGGTGAAAAATCATTCTTTCGGACACGTTGTACATACCATTCCTCCTGTTTAAGATAGAAAGAAGAAGACTTGTCAAAGAACAAGTCTTCTTGTGTCATTAATGCGTTTTACAAGCTTCGAAGAGATTCTTCTCTTTTAACACTTTAATTAAGGTTTCTCCCATGACAGATGGAGTCTCTGCCACTTCAATTCCACATTCACGCATTGTTTTTACTTTTTCATCAGCTGTCCCTTTACCACCGGAAATAATGGCACCAGCATGTCCCATGCGTTTTCCTGGAGGCGCCGTTTTACCGCCAATAAAGCCAACAACTGGTTTGGTCATATTTGCTTTTACCCATTCAGCTGCTTCTTCTTCAGCCGTACCGCCGATTTCTCCGATCATAATGACAGCATGCGTATCAGGGTCTTCATTGAAGGCTTTTAATACATCAATAAAGTTCGTCCCATTTACAGGGTCTCCGCCGATTCCTACAGCTGTCGATTGACCAACGCCAGCTTCTGAAAGCTGATGTACCGCTTCATATGTAAGCGTTCCGGAACGAGAAACAACCCCCACATGACCTTTTTTATGAATGTAGCCTGGCATAATCCCAATCTTACATTCTTCAGGTGTAATGACACCTGGGCAGTTAGGGCCAACAAGTCTTGTCTTTTTCCCTTCCATATACCGTTTTACTTTGACCATGTCAAGTACTGGAATATGTTCTGTAATACAAATGACTAGATCGACTTCTGCATCAACAGCCTCTAAAATGGCATCTGCTGCAAATGGTGCTGGTACATAGATAACAGAAGCATTTGCTCCAGTTGTTTGAACAGCTTCAGATACTGTATTAAATACAGGAACTCCTTCTACTTCAGTTCCACCTTTTCCAGGTGTGACACCGCCAACAATATTTGTTCCGTACTCAATCATTTGTTTTGTATGGAACAATGCGGTTGAACCGGTAATCCCCTGAACAATTACTCTCGTATTTTTATTAATAAATACACTCATTTAGGTTCCCTGCCTTTCTGCTCTACTTGACTAAAGATACAATCTTTTCTGCCCCGTCAGCCATAGACTCAGCAGAAGTGATATTTAAGCCTGAATCGCTCAGGATTTTCTTCCCTAATTCAACGTTTGTTCCTTCAAGACGTACAACGAGTGGTAATGTTAAGCCGACTTGTTTTGTCGCTTCAACGACACCTTCTGCAATGACATCACATTTCATGATGCCGCCAAAAATGTTCACGAAAATCCCTTTTACATTTTGATCAGATAAGATGATTTTAAATGCTTCCGTTACTTTTTCAGCTGTTGCACCGCCGCCAACATCCAGGAAGTTTGCAGGGTCCCCGCCGTAATGCTTGATGATATCCATTGTAGACATCGCAAGACCTGCACCATTGACCATACAGCCAATATTTCCATCTAGAGAAATGTAGCTTAGATCATATTTAGATGCTTCAATTTCTTTTGGATCCTCTTCATCAAGGTCACGGTATTCTAATATATCTTTTTGTCTATATAAGGCATTGCTATCAAAGTTTAATTTTGCATCAAGTGCCATGACTTTTCCATCGCCTGTTACAACAAGTGGATTAATCTCAGCAATTGAACAATCTTTTTCAATAAACGCATTGTAAAGACTTGTCATAAACTTAACAGCTTGGCCAACTAATTTTGTTGGAATATTAATTTTAAACGCTACTTCTCTCGCCTGATAGCCTTGCAATCCAATCGCTGGGTCGATGACCACTTTGACGATTTTTTCTGGCGTTTTTTCTGCTACTTCTTCAATTTCAGTACCGCCTTCTTCAGAAGCCATCAATACAATTCTTGATGTCGCTCTGTCCAAAACAAGCCCAACGTAGTACTCTTTTTGAATATCGCAGCCTTCTTCAATAAGTAAGCGTTTTATTTCGCGCCCCTCAGGCCCAGTTTGATGTGTGACAAGTGTTTTGCCGAGCAATTCCTCTGCAAAACCTTTCACTTCATCTTTTGTTTTTGCAATTTTTACCCCGCCTGCTTTGCCACGGCCGCCTGCATGAATCTGTGCTTTTACGACATATACAGAGCTTTCTAGCTCTTCTGATGCTTTGACTGCTTCATCAGGTGTAAATGCTACTTTACCATTTGGAACTGAAACCCCATATTTTCTTAGGATTTCTTTTCCTTGGTACTCATGGATATTCATTTCCCATCCTCCCAACATATGTAGAAACAAAAAATATAAAATAGACTGCGCTTTCATTTTAAAGAATAAAAAAGAGAATGTCTAGGGTTCTATGTAAAATCGTAAAATCCTTCTAAACATTCAAACTTTTATTTTATTAAAAATATAAATTTTTCATCCAAATCACTTATTTTACCTTATTTTTTCATTTTTTGATCTAACCTATAGATAAACGAAAATATTTCTGCTACAGTATCGTATAACGCTTCAGGGATCTCCTCATCCAGTGTTAAGTGGCGCATGAGTTCGACTAAATTACGGTCTTCTTGGATAGGAACTCCCGACTTTTTTGCTTCTTCAATAATATGATCTGCCACATAGCCGCTACCTATTGCGACGACTTTTGGCGCTTTTTGTTTTTCTTCATCATAATGTAGAGCGACCGCCCTTCTAAGCGGTTTTGAATCCTTCATACTCGTAAGTCCAGCCCTTTCTCGCTGATTTTATGAAAGTGTTCATCTAGAAAGTGAGACGGATCTACTGGCTCTTGTCTCTTCTTTGCTGTAATTCCCGTAAGGCTGTATCCTAAGGCATTTAAATTCTCCCGAACTGCTGGAATCATTGGATTAATGGTTCCTTGAAGTTCATGACCGGTTTCAACTGTAATTGACATGACCTTTTGCTGAATCGTACAGTCGATTAATGTTTCTTCGAGGTTTTCCATGTTTAAGTAAAACATAAGACGACACTGAGAAATATCAATAGAGCCATCTTTTTTCTTATGTCCTTTTAGAATAAAGGTTAAATCTTGAACACTATGTTTTGAAAAGAGCGGATAAGAGACCATCATTTGGCTGATGGTTTGATTCTCCTGCTGCACAAATAACTGCCCGTTCAATCTATGAAACAATTGATCGACTTCTTTTTTTACAGGCTCTGGTAAATCAGACTGTCTCACATCATTTAAGACGAGCTTTAATTGGTGAAGTTCCTGACTTTTTACATCCTGGCTGCCTTTTTCGAGTAGTTTCAGCATACCGATTTCATCACGTACACCGATTGCCTTTTTCATCGTCATGAGTAAATCGAGCACATCGGTTTTATTGCTTAATGCGGGTTCCGTCTGCTGTACCACCTGAGCCAATGCTTTCGCCTCTGTTTTTGACAGGAACGGAAATTCTTTTTGGAGCACAGATGCTCTTGCATCCGGCTGAGATCCTGCCTGCTGAAGCCCTTGTAGCAATGACGTGAGCTGTTTTAAGCTAGGCTCTTGCTGCCCATCTGCACCTTGTTTTATCAAACTTGTAAGTATCCGCTCAATTTGATGAAGCGGGATTTGCAGCTCTTTTGGGCTTGTTGATTGCTGCACGTTAGATTGAAGAACTTGTGTCGTCTGACGCTCTTGAGCGATTGGAGTTTGGCTATTTTCTTTTGGTTGAGACAGATTGGGCTGAGGCGTTACAGATAGACTTCCTCCTTGCTTCGCAGACCCTTCTCTCGCTGCTAGAAGGACCGATAAGAGCTTTTCTGCATGGACAGACGTCTCAGCATCTATAACTGATCGAACGGCTTGTGTAAGCGCCTGTGTGGCGTCTGAGTTCTTCGGGAGCTGTGTTAAGCGTTCTAGCAGCGCTGTCATATCCTGATGAAGAGCAGAGGATGATTTCACAGCTAAAATTGATTGAAGCACTCCTTCCTGGATCGGCAAGTCTTTCTTTAAAGCAAATAGAAGTGCCTGGAGACCTTTTTTCACATCAGCTCCTTGAAGCTGTTCGATCCACTTCACTGCCGTTTTTAACTCTGTTTCGTTGATAACGGATTTTTCTTTTAAAAAAGCTGTGGCTGTTAGAATGTTTTCAAGTCCGTTTTTCAGAGAGAGACCTTCTAATAGTTTGGCAGCTGCATCCTTTAATGTCTTAGGATCTTGGTCAAATTGCTGGACTGGCCTTAGTTTATTGAGGCTGTCTCCACCCTCTTGTTCAAATTGGAACCAATAAAATGCGTCTGCTTTAAGCTGAGCCGCTAGCTGTGCTTTTATTTTTGTTGAGCCTATTTGAACAAGGGCTGTATCATCTCCAAGCATTTTCAGTACTTTACCGAGAATCAGCCGATGCACATTTTCCTTTCCTTCGGTGTTTAATGGAATAGATTCTGCCGCACTTAACCGGCTATTCAGTGCTGTATGTATGTCCTCAACTCTTGTCATCACAGGCAGCCTCCTTAGGTCAAAAATTTATGATATAACGGATTTCACTGGTGCAAACGATAATCGATGGATTGGGGCAGCTCCATGTGTTTGAATGGCAGCCAAATGCTCTTTTGTTCCGTACCCTTTATGTTTTTCAAATTGATACTCAGGGTACTTACGCCCGTATTCTTCCATCATCTGATCTCTTGTCACCTTTGCAATACATGCACCTGCTGCGATGGATGCACTTTTTGCATCTCCTTTGATGATATTCTCCTGGTGAATAGGAAGTGGGAGCGTCATGGCATCTATGAGTAGATAATCAGGTGTATGAGTTAACTGCTCCACCGCTCTCACCATCGCCAGTCTTGATGCCTCGTAAATATTGATTTCATCAATCGTAGCCGCATCAACAATGCCGATACTGATATCAAGTGCTTCTTTTTGGATCAGGTCATAATATGCCAATCTTTTTTTCTCAGATAATTGCTTTGAGTCGTTTAAACCAAGCAGGACTGTATCTTCCTTTAATATGACAGCTGCTGCTACAACGGGGCCTGCCAGCGGTCCTCTTCCTGCTTCATCTATTCCAGCAATACATGTGTATCCCTGCGCCTTAGCATTGTTTTCAAATTGCAGCATCTCATTCCATGCTACATGAAGTTGCTGCTGCTTTTCTCTCTCTTTGTGCCACTTCTCTATCAGTTTTTGGACACTTTTTCTCTTATCATCTTTTACAAGCTCATGAATGTATGACTCGTCTTGCGAATGCTTTTCTATCAGTTCTTTTATTTGTTTCACTGTGTACATCAGCTTTTCGTCAGCCTCCTTCTTTATATCGGCAGTTTTCCGCAAAAAATAAAGACCCGCATGAGCTGCGTGTCTTTTAGCTTTCAGGCTTCTCAAAAGTGAGGGGACCAAATTTTTCTGTTCGAATATCCCGAATAATGATTTCGGTGGTTTTGTCGTAATTAATAAATCCACCGCTCATGAGACAGCCGCGCTTTGTACCTATTGCATCAAACAGCTCAGCCGTATCTTCAGGGATCTCCGTTAGGTCATAGCGTTTTTTTAATCGCTCTGGATAGTTTTCTTCTAGAAAGCGAAGTCCATATACAGCGACATCCTGTAAGTTGATGATAGAATCTTTGATCGCTCCAGTTACCGCTAGCCTGAGTCCTACTTTCTCATCTTCAAACTTCGGCCAGAGGATTCCAGGTGTATCGAGCAGTTCCAATTCTTTCCCTACCTTCACCCATTGCTGTGAGGTGGTAATACCAGGACGGTCTCCTGTTTTGGCAATGTTCTTTTTCGCTAAACGATTGATTAAGGTCGATTTCCCGACGTTGGGAATCCCGATAATCAGCGCCCGGATTGCACGTGGTTTAACACCTTTTGCTTTCATGCGGTCGAATTTTTCTTTTAAGATTTCTTTTGAAGTTGTGATGATCTGATTTAACCCTTGTCCATCGACAGAGTTAATAGCAAGTGACCGAACGCCTTGCTGCTCAAAGTGCGTCTGCCACTCTTTTGTCACACGAGGATCCGCTTTATCTGCTTTGTTTAATAGCATGATTTTGGGTTTGTTCTGAAGGATTTCTTCGATCATTGGGTTTCTAGAGGACATCGGAATTCTAGCATCAGTTAATTCAAATACGATGTCGATGAGCTTTAATTTTTCTGTGACTTCACGTCTTGCTTTTGCCATATGGCCTGGAAACCATTGAATCGTCATATGTGCACCTTCTCTTCTATCGATTATCTCTATACATCGTACAAAAAAAGAGCCTGTTACAGGTAACAAGCTCTTTCCTTTGATATCATTATCGTCTGATTTCTTTGATACGAGCCGCTTTACCGCGAAGTTCACGTAGGTAGTAAAGTTTCGCACGACGTACCTTACCGTGACGTACAACTTCGATGTTAGCGATTTTTGGTGTGTGTACAGGGAATGTACGCTCAACGCCTACACCGTAAGAAATCTTACGAACTGTGAAAGTTTCGCTGATTCCACCACCACGACGCTTAATTACAACACCTTCAAAGATCTGGATACGCTCACGAGTACCCTCGACAACTTTAACGTGTACACGTAAAGTGTCACCAGGACGGAACGCAGGAAGATCAGTGCGTAATTGTTCTTTTGTGATTTCTTCAATCAAATGTTGCATCGTTTTCAACTCCTTCCAACAGATGCTCATGTCCTCTTTCTTCATTGCAGCGGAACATCGTTTTCAAACTTGAATCGGCAAGCCGTCCAAGTCACAAGTAGTATCATACCATACCTCTATGCAGTGTGCAATACAATCTAGTCATTATGAAGCTGCCAAAGCCATCTTTTTTCTTCTTCTGTTAACGTTTTGCAAGAATCGATCAAATCTGGCCTTCTTGTATAAGTTCGCTTCAAGGATTCTTTGCGCCGCCACTCTTCTATTTTGGCATGATTTCCAGAGAGGAGCACATCCGGCACTTTTAGTCCTTTATAATCGGCTGGCCTTGTGTAGTGAGGATGCTCTAGCAAACCTGTACTAAATGAATCTTCAATGTGAGACGCTTCTTTTCCAAGCACATGAGGCAAAAGCCTGACCACACTGTCTGCAATCATCATCGCTGGCAGCTCTCCGCCTGTGAGAACGAAATCTCCGATTGAGATTTCATCTGTGACAAGATGCTCCCTGATGCGCTCATCGTAGCCTTCATAATGGCCGCAAATGAACATAAGGTGTTCTTCTTTTGCAAGTTCCTCTGCCTTCTTTTGTGTATATCTTTCTCCTTGAGGACAGACAAGAATGATTCGGGGCTTCTTGCTTGCTTTCTTCGTCAAATCTTCTACCGCATCGAATACGGGCTGTGCTTTCAGTACCATACCAGCACCGCCGCCATACGGATAGTCATCTACTGTTTTATGCTTATGATCCGAATACTCTCTAAAATTGACAACATTGAATGAGACAGCTTCTTTCTCCTGTGCCTTTTTTAAGATCGATGAGTGGAGCACACCTTCGAACATTTCAGGAAAAAGTGTTAAGAAGTCGATTTTCATTCGTCAATGAGTCCTTCCATCACTTCAATGTGTATGGTTTTGGATGCGATATTGATCTTTTTGACGACAGATGGGATATAAGGAATCAGGGCATCTTTTTTGCCTTTTCTTCCGACCACCCAGACATCATTTGCCCCTGGTGTTAAAATCTCTTTGATTTGGCCGACAAGCTGATCCTCTTCATCGTATACTTCACAGCCAATGATTTGGTGGAAATAAAACTCTCCTTCATCTAAAGAGCCGAGATGTTCTTTTTCTACTTTTAAGATTGATTCTTTCAATAGCTCTGCTTCATTTAATGAGCTAATTTCTTCAAATGTGAGCAAATCAAACTGTTTGTGCTGTCGGTGTGATGCGACAGTGACTTTTAGCGGCTCCCCTTGACCTTGCTTAAAAATATAGAGGACGCTTCCTTTTTTGTAACGTTCTTCTGGGAAATCTGTCTTTGACACGACGCGTACTTCTCCGCGCACTCCGTGTGTATTGACAATCTTTCCAACATTCAACCATTCTTGTTCCATGTTCTCAATCACCCCTGACGTATTTCCACAATGGTGCCGTCTTTCACGACGATGACATTGTCTTGCATCTTGTCATCCCATTTATCACCTATGTTCACTTCAACCAGCGCATCCACTTCTGTCTCTTTCATTTCACTTCCAAGCGGTAAAATATGCAGCTGCTCTACTTGAAAGTCAATTTGCTGGATTTTCTCCTGCCGTTTATCGATGGCTTTTTGAAATTGAGGGATGGCTTCTTGCTGATGTGGTTCTTTTTCATGTTTTTTCAGTTGAAAATATAGTTGATTGCATTCACGTTCTAGTCTTTCTTTTTTCTCCAAAAAAGTCGTTAACAGTTTGTCCTTACTGCTTTCAGTTAATACTTGCATGACGGTGACATGTTGAATGATCTGCATCTTCCTTTTTGTCCCCCTATCCGAAGGCATTTGTCCTCTACATTATAACGAAAAATAGATTTAAACGTGTAAAAAAAGGGGAGGTCCTAAGCCCTCTCCCTTTTTAGTCAGCAATCTCAAGTTGAACTTTCTTAGAAGACTCTGCACTTGCTGCAAACATGACTGTTCGTATCGCTTTTGCTGTACGTCCCTGCTTTCCGATCACCTTTCCGGTATCTTCAGCATTGACAGACAGTGTGTAAATCACTTGCTCATCTTTTTTTAATGAAGATACGTGAATATCTTCAGGGAAATCAACAAGTGGCTCGACGATGGATACAATCAATTCTTCCAAGGACAGCTCATTCATTATTTGCTGTTTTTCGCATTATGAAATTTTTCAAGAATTCCTTGGCTTGAGAAAAGGTTGCGAACTGTATCAGATGGTTTCGCACCATTTTGAAGCCATTTAAGAGCTAATTCTTCGTTGATTTTCACCTCAGCTGGTGATAACACTGGATTGTATGTTCCAACTGTTTCGATGAAACGACCGTCACGTGGTGAACGAGAATCTGCTACTACAATACGATAGAAAGGAGATCTTTTTGATCCCATACGTTTTAAACGAATTTTTACTGCCATTTTACTAGCACCTCCGAAAATATTTCAACAAGATAGTATATTAACAATGATAAAAGGGTTTGTAAAGTGTTTTTTCTTAACAACGGTTTTATCATGTATAACCAATTACATAAATGGTAATTTAAAGCCTTTTTTCTTTCCTTTGGACATGTTGGTCATTTGCTTCATCATCTTTTTCATTTCGTCAAATTGCTTTAAAAGGCGATTGACTTCCTGTACAGATGTTCCGCTTCCTTTTGCAATCCGTTTTCTTCGGCTTGCATTGATGACCTCTGGCTGTTCTTTTTCCTCGGTCGTCATTGATTTTATGATCGCTTCGATGTGATTGAGCTGCTTTTCGTCTACTTGGACGTTTTTGAGCCCTTTCATTTTACCGGCTCCCGGCATCATTTGGATCAATTCATCAAGTGGACCCATGTTACGAACTTGGCCAAGCTGCTCGAGGAAATCATCGAGTGTAAAGCTCATGGTCCGCATTTTTTGTTCAAGCTCTTTCGCTTTATCTTGGTCCACGTTTGCCTGTGCTTTTTCAATCAGTGTAAGCACATCTCCCATGCCAAGAATTCTTGAAGCCATCCGTTCTGGGTGGAATGGTTCAATCGCGTCAAGCTTTTCACCAAGCGCGGCGAATTTAATCGGCGTATTGGTGACAGCTCGAATGGAAAGTGCTGCACCGCCTCGTGTATCCCCGTCTAGTTTCGTTAGAACGACACCTGTTAAACCAAGCTGTTCATTAAAGCTTTTCGCTACATTGACAGCATCTTGACCTGTCATAGAGTCAACAACAAGGAAAATTTCTTCTGGACTCGCTACTTCTTTTACTTTCTGAAGTTCATCCATCAATTCTTCATCAATATGAAGGCGTCCTGCTGTATCTAAAATGACATAATCATGGTGTTCTTCTTTCGCTTTTTCAATTGCCTGTTTGGCAATCTCGACAGGACTGACTTGATCACCTAATGAAAACACAGGCATATCAAGCTGTTTCCCTAGCGTTTGAAGCTGCTGGATCGCTGCTGGTCTGTAAATATCTGCAGCCACCATCATCGGCTGGCGATTATGTTTTTTGCGGAGTAAATTAGCAAGCTTCCCAGTTGTGGTGGTTTTACCTGCACCTTGAAGACCAACCATCATAATGACGGTCGGAGATTTTTTCGCTACAGCGATTTTACTCTCTTCCCCGCCCATTAATTCAGTGAGTTCTTCTTTTACAACTTTAATGACCTGTTGTCCAGGGGTAAGGCTTTTCATGACCTCTTGTCCAACTGCCCGCTCACTTACTTTTTTCACAAAGTCTTTGACTACTTTAAAATTGACGTCAGCTTCAAGAAGGGCAAGGCGTACCTCGCGCATCATTTCTTTTACATCTTGTTCTGACACTTTTCCTTTGCCGCGGATTTTTGAAATCGTCTGCTGCAGTCGGTCGGCTAATCCTTCAAATGCCATACTGTGCCGCCTCCTAATCTAATTTCTCAAGCGATTCAATTAAAGCTTCTGCTTCTTCCATCTGAGCGGAATCTGCTACGAGCTCTCTCATTTTTTTGAGAAGTTCTTTACGATCTTTAAATTTCTTAAACAAGAGCAGCTTTTCTTCATATTGTTCAAGCATCGCTTCAGTCCGTTTAATATTATCATAAACAGCCTGTCTTGATACTTCATATTCATCCGCAATTTCACCGAGGGAAAAATCGTCTAGGTAGTAAAGCGACATGTAGCTCTTTTGCTTTGCGGTTAACAACGATTGATAGAAGTCAAACAAGTAGTTCATTCTCGTTGTTTTTTCAAGCGTCATGGGCTCTCTCCCCTTTGTTAAGTTCATTCCCTTTACATCAACTAAGTTTACACGGTTCTCTACTGTGTGTCAAGTTTTTATCTTGTCACTGCATGAAGCGGCGTATAAATAAAAATGCCAGCAGTTTTTGCCGGCATTTTTGTTAGTCCTCTTGATCAATCACGTCTGAGAATAATCCATACACATACGATTCTGCATCGAATTCTTGCAGATCGTCTACCTTTTCACCTAAACCGACGAGCTTCACGGGGATGTTTAGCTCATTTCGAATTGCAAGGACAATCCCGCCTTTTGCAGTCCCGTCCAGCTTTGTTAAAGCAATTCCTGTCACATTCGTCGCTTTAGAAAATTCCTTCGCTTGTGCCATCGCATTTTGACCCGTTGTTGCATCAAGAGCGAGTAGCACTTCATGCGGTGCATCTGGAACCTCACGTTCAATGACTCTCTTGACCTTCTCTAGCTCTTTCATCAAGTTGACTTTGTTTTGCAGTCTTCCTGCTGTATCACAGATAAGGACATCCGCATTTTTCGCTTTTGCTGATTGAACGGCATCATAGATCACCGCTGCTGGATCAGAGCCAGCCGTCTGTTTAACAACAGGGACACCTGAACGCTCTCCCCATACTTCAAGCTGCTCAATCGCACCGGCACGGAACGTATCACCTGCTGCCAAAATGACGGATTTCCCTTCATTTTTCAGCTTATTTGCAAGTTTGCCGATCGTCGTTGTTTTCCCAACGCCATTGACACCCACAAATAAAATGATATTTAATCGCCCATCTTCAATATTCAGCGCAGAGATTTGTTCCTCTCCGCTATTATAGATTTCAACCAGTTTTTCAGAGATGACTGATTGTACTTCACTTGGGTCTTGAATGTTTCTTAGTTTCACTTCTTTTTTCAGCTCATCAATCAGTTCCATCACCGTTGTGAAACCGACATCCGCGCCGATTAAAACCTCTTCTAACTCTTCAAAAAAGTCTTCATCGACTTTACGGTAGCGAGAAATTAGTTCGTTTACTCTTCCTTGAAAGGAGTTTCTCGTTTTTTCAAGACCATCTTTAAACTTTTCTGATACTGAATCGGTTTGCTGCGTAAATTTTTCTTTTAATTTCTTAAAAAAGCTCATTTGGTTCAAAAACCTCCTTTAATTACTGGACAAGCTCTTTCGTTTCTTCTAGTTTGACAGATACAAGTTTTGAAACGCCTGACTCCTGCATCGTAACACCGTAGAGGACATCTGCTTCTTCCATTGTTCCTTTGCGGTGCGTAATGACTATGAATTGTGTTTCCTCGCTGTATTTTTTTAAATATTGTGCAAAGCGGAAAACATTGGCTTCATCAAGCGCCGCTTCTACCTCATCTAACACGCAGAATGGAACAGGTCTGACTTTTAAAATAGAGAATAGTAAAGCGATCGCTGTTAATGCTCTCTCTCCGCCTGAAAGCAAGCTTAAGTTTTGCAGCTTTTTCCCTGGCGGCTGCGCGACAATATCAACGCCAGAGTTTAGTAAATCGGTTGGATCTGTCAGCTTAAGATCTGCTTTCCCGCCGCCAAATAATGCTTGGAAAACTGATTCAAAATGCCCGCGAATTTGCGAGAATGTTTCAGAGAAGCGCTTTGTCATCTCTTGATCCATTTCTTCGATCACTTGAAATAATGTATTTTTCGCTTCTGTCAGATCGTTTCGCTGCTCTGTTAAGAAGAGATAGCGTTCATTTACTCGTTCATACTCATCAATGCTGCCTAAGTTCACTGTTCCTAGCTCTTCAATGGCTAATTTGATCAGCTTCACTCTTTTTCTTGCTTCATCTGGCGATAACGTTAGATGATACATCTCTTTTGCCCCTTCAAACGAAAGAGCATACTCTTCGTTCAAATAAGCGATGAGGTTGTCGAGCTCAACTTCCATACGGCCAAGCTTAATTTCTTCATCTTTTAAGCTTGTGGTGAGCTGCTTGTAAAGGCGTTTTTGTTCTTTCAGTTCACGTTCAGCAAATTCTAACGTTTCAGAAAGAGCAAGACGCTGTTTACGCCGCTCTGAAATGAGTGTAGTTGTTTTGTTTTTGTTTTCCAGTTTCTCTTTCGCCGCTTCTTCCAGCTGTTCTGCCCCGCTTGAGCTAGACGTCATTTCACTTGTTAAGAGTGACAGATCTTCTTTTGTTTCCGTCAGCGTTTGTTCAGCCTCTTCTAATTCGGCCATTAAGCTCGAAAGTTTTTCTTGTTCATTTGCTAAGGACTGCTCTTTTTTGGCAAGTGAGATTTTCAGTTCAGTTAATTCGGCAGAAATGGTTTCTTTCGTTGAGCTTTGGGTCTGCTTACGCTTTGTTAATGTATTGATCTCTTGATCTAGGGTGGTCAATTTCTCCCCTATAGAAACTTCAAGAGCTGCCTGCTTTTTGTCCTTATCCGTAAGTTCAGTAGAACGCAGCTGCAATTCGTCTTTTTCTTGATCATAGAGTTCAAGGTGAGCATTAATATTTTTTTCTGCTACTTGCAGTTCGTATAGCTTCCCTTTGAGCTCTTGCTGCTGTTCTCGAAGCGTTTCTCCCCGCTGACGCAGTTCGTTTAATTGGCTTTCGTTTGTTGCAATCAATTGTTTTGTTTCTTTTGTTTCCTTTTCAAGGATCGTTGTTTTTTCTTCCATTTCAACAAGCTGCTTTGTTAATGTTTCGATTTCTCGGTTTCTTGAAAGAAGGGAGTTGTTCTTTTTCTTTACACCGCCACCGGTCATTGAACCGCCGGGGTTCACAACATCTCCATCAAGGGTCACGATGCGATAGCGATGACCAAGCATTTTTGCCAGTTCATTGGCGCCTTTTAAGTCTTTAACGATCAGAACCGTTCCAAGCAAGTTCTGTATGACCTTTTGATACTTTTCGTCAAAGGAAACAAGGTGACTCGCTACACCGATAAATGCAGCGTGTTGCTCGGCTGTTTGGACGTCTCTATGCTGAATGGTTCTTTCTTTGATCACATTCATTGGCAGGAAGGTCGCACGTCCAAAGGAATGCTGCTTTAAGTATGCAATTGCTTGTCGCGCTGCGGCTTCGTTTTCTGTGACGACGTGCTGCGTTGCTGCACCTAACGCGATTTCAATCGCTGTCTCATGCTGCTGATCTGTTTGAATTAGCTCTGCAATGGCACCGTGAATACCACCTATCCGCTCTTTTGCCTTTAAGACCTCTTTTACTCCTTGGAAAAAGCCTGAGAAGTCTTCCTGCATGGATTCTAGCATCTCTTTTTTTGATTTTGCCTGCTGCACATATTGATAGGCTTGGTAAAGAGCCGTTTCTTTTTTATCGTATTGACGTTTCATTTGCTCAAGCTTTTGTTCCGCTTCTCTAAAACGCTTGACTTGAGCTAGAATGTCTTCTTCTAGGGCTGAAAGCTGCTGCTCAGCCTCTGTTTTTTTCTCTTTGACAGACACACGTTCTTCAATGTGTTTTTGGTTGTTTTGCGTGAGCCGATCCAGCTGCATAGCCGCTTGGCGCTGCTGTTCTTCTAACAATTTGCGTTCATTGCGGATAGAAGCCTGTTCATTGAGCAGATCAAAATAATCGCTTTTTAGCTGTTCAATTTGACCTTCTACATCTTCACTATGAAGCGACAGTTGATGCTGCTTTGTTTTCACTTCATCTTTTAGCTGCTGCACTTCTTTTTGAAGGCTGTCCCGCGTAATTTTTTGCTGCTGAATCTTTTCGGTTAGCTGCGCCTGCTTTTCAGTTAAGCGAATGAGCGTTTCTTCTAGCTGTCCTTGGTTTGCGGCTGCATTTTTCTTCCGTTCTTTTAGTACTTCTTTTTTACCTTCAAGCTTTTCTAACTCCTCACTTGTGAAAAGAAGAACTTCTTGCAGGTCATTAATTGATTCGTCAAGTGCTTGAATGCGGTCTCTTGATTCTTCAATTTTGGCTTCTTTTGCTTGAATATCTGTGGATTGCTTCATTTCATCTTGTTTGAAGCGCTCGACAGCTTCACCAAGTGTTGTCCATTTTTCATGAAGTGCTTCGATGTCATGGACAGTTAAGGCGATTTCGACATTTTCAAGCTCTTCTTTTTTTTGCAAATAGTCCTTTGCAATAGATGCCTGCATTCTTAATGGTTCTACTTGATCTTCTAGTTCATGCAGAATATCTTCTACTCGGTTTAAGTTGTCCTGCGTTTCAAACAGTTTATTCTCGGCTTTTTTCTTTCTTGTTTTATATTTCAAAACACCAGCCGCTTCTTCAAAGATGCTTCTTCTCTCTTCTGCCTTACTAGATAGAATTTCTTCTACCTTCCCTTGGCTGATGATCGAAAAAGCTTCCTTTCCAAGACCTGAATCCATGAAAAGATCAATAATATCTTTTAAGCGGACAGATTGATTGTTTATGAGAAATTCACTTTCTCCTGAACGATAGACTCTTCTTGTCACACTGACTTCGTGAAAATCGATCGGTAAAAAGTGATCTTCGTTATCTAATGTTAAAGTCACTTCTGCTAGATTGACTCTTTTTCTTGAGTCGCTTCCTGCAAAAATGATGTCTTCCATTTTTCCTCCGCGGAGGCTTTTCGCTGATTGTTCTCCAAGTACCCAGCGGATAGCATCGGTAATATTACTTTTGCCGCTTCCGTTTGGTCCAACAACAGCGGTGACCCCTTTGACAAAGTCCACGGTCACTCGCTGTGCAAAAGATTTGAATCCTATCACGTCTAAACGTTTGAGGAACATGAGAGTGATCCTCCTTATGTATTTAAAGTACTATTATCTTACCATATGAAGTGAAAAAAGATGATGGAAAACAGAGTGAAATCCCCCTGAATGACGAGGGGGATTTTATTGGTTCATATGATGTTTCTGCAATTTAGCAAGTGCTTCCTGTGCAGCATGCTGTTCTGCTTCTTTTTTACTGCGGCCATTTCCAATTCCAAGCACTTCTCCGCGAAGGGAGACATTTGCTTCAAATTCCCGGTTGTGTGCTGGTCCTTTTTCATGCAGGATATGGTATTCGAGTACACCTTTTCCATCGCGCTGAACGAATTCTTGCAGCTGGCTTTTAAAGTCCATGACATGCGAGAACGCTCCATCATTAATTTTTGGATAAACATAGGCTTCTAGGAATCGCTCCACTGGCTCAAGCCCTTGATCTAAATAAAGTGCTCCGATAAACGCCTCGAATACGTCCGCTAAAAGTGCTGGGCGTTTTCTCCCGCCTGTCATTTCTTCGCCTTTTCCTAAAAGAACAAGTTCTCCGAAGGACAGCTCATGTGCCAGAGACACAAGTGACGGTTCACATACGATCGCTGCTCTTAGTTTTGTTAAATCTCCCTCGCTCATCGCAGGATATTTCGCAAATAAAAATTGAGAGATGGTCAATTCTAAAACAGCATCTCCTAGAAATTCAAGTCTTTCATTATCCTCGTATGGCTTTTTCCGGTGTTCATTCACATAAGAGGAATGCGTAAACGCTTGATATAGAAGTTTTTCATTTTGAAAGTGTACAGAAATGCGCTGCTGGAATTCTCTAAATTGCTCTAGTTTTTTGCTCTGTTTCTGTTTGTCTTTATAGTGTTTTGGCATAGCAACCTCCAGGTAGGCTTAATCGCCTTTAAGGATACTGATTATATGGAGTCTCTCTTTCTACATGCAAGGAAACATTGCTCCTTAGCATCTGAAAAAGGCTGACTATTGATCAGCTGAATATGTTGAAACTAACATAAATTTTGAAAGTCCCGTCATGAAAACAGACGGGACTTTGTTACGCTTATTGCTGGCTATTTATGTAGTTCACAGCGTCACCGACTGTTGCAATTTTTTCAGCATCTTCGTCAGAAATTTCCATATCGAACTCATCTTCAAGTTCCATAACTAGCTCAACTACATCAAGGGAATCAGCGCCTAAATCTTCTTTAAATGAAGCTTCCATTTTCACGTCAGCCTCATCAACGCCAAGGCGGTCTACAATAATTTTTGATACACGCTCTAATACGTCTGCCATTGCCTTTCACCTCCCCTCAAAGTATTATAGTTGATTCGTTTTTAAAAAACTAGAGAAAACCTAATGAAATTTTGATATTTCTTAGGACATGACCATTCCGCCATCTACTTGGATGGTTTGGCCTGTAATATAACCTGCTCCTTCTGAAGCTAAAAAGACAACAACGTTGCTAATATCTTCAGGTGCACCAAAGCGTGCAAGCGGGATTTGTTTGAGCATTTCAGTCTGTACATTTTCATCAAGCTTGTCTGTCATATCTGTTGAAATAAAGCCTGGTGCTACTGCATTGACTGTAATATGACGGGTTGCTAGCTCTTTTGCTGTTGTTTTCGTTAATCCGATGACACCAGCTTTTGCTGCAACATAGTTTGCTTGTCCAGGATTTCCACATACGCCAACTACCGAAGCCAAGTTGATGATTCTTCCGCTGCGCTGTTTCATCATTTGACGTGTCACGGCTTTTGTACAGTTAAAGACACCTTTTAAGTTTATGTTAATGACGTCATCCCATTCATTTTCTTTCATTCTCATGAGCAGGTTATCCTTTGTGATCCCTGCATTATTGACAAGGATGTCAATTGAACCAAATGTGTCAATCGCTTGTTTCATGAGTGCTTGTACTTCTTCAGCATTTGAAACATCAGCTTTAACGGCAAATGCCTGCTGGCCAAGTGCTTTAATTTCGTCTACGACTTCATTTGCTTTTGCTTCGTTTCCAGAATAGTTGACGACAACATTCGCACCATTCTTTGCCAAATCGATCGCGATGGAACGGCCAATCCCGCGTGATGCACCTGTTACAACGGCTGTTTTATTTGTAAGCATCAAGAATCCCCCTTCAATGTTTGAATGGCTGCTTCAATTGTTTCCTGATCTGAAACTGAAATGGTTGTCAGGCGGCGATTGACCTTTTTCACAAGACCTGAAAGCACTTTGCCCGGGCCAATTTCAATAAACGTTGTCACGCCCAAATCAATCAGACGTTCCACGCTTTCTTCAAATCGAACAGGAGAATACAATTGTTCAATGAGCTTTGTCTCAATAGCATCACGAGATGTAACGATGTCTGCTGTCACATTTGAGATCACTGGAGTTTTGGCATCTGTAATGTTTAGCTTTGACAGAACACCTGTGAATTTTTCAGCGGCTGGTTTCATTAAGGCAGAATGGAAAGGTCCACTCACTTCAAGGGCAATCGCACGTTTTGCGCCTTTTTCTTTCGCTTTCTCTGAAGCGAGTTCGACCCCTTTTGCTGTACCAGAGATCACGATTTGACCAGGACAGTTTAAGTTAGCGAGTTCTACAAGATGACCGCTCTCTGTCACTTCTTTTGTCACTTCTAAAAGCGCAGCTTGATCTAAGCCAAGGATCGCTGCCATAGCGCCTTCTCCTGCTGGAACAGCCTCATTCATTAATTCGCCGCGCTTTCTTACGGCATACACAGCATCTTGAAACGAAAGTGCGCCTGCTGCAACGAGGGCCGTATATTCACCAAGGCTATGTCCTGCTGCGTAATCTGCTTTGATTCCGCTCTCTTCAAATTTCTTTAAGATGGCGATACTTGTCGTTAAAAGAGCTGGCTGCGCGTTATAAGTGAGCGTCAGTTCTTCTGCATCTCCTTCAAAAATCATTGAAGATAAGTCAAAACCGAGGGTCTTGTCTGCTTCTTCAAATACAGCTTTAGATACTGCTTCTTGGTCAAATAAATCTTTTCCCATGCCAATTTTTTGAGAGCCTTGGCCAGGGAATAAAAATGCAATTTTAGTCATGCTGCTATACCTCCATTAAGACTCGTTCGTGGTTTCTTTTTGGACTTCTTGATGAATGATGGCTGAAACATCTTTTTCTACAATATCACGTGCCTGACGAATGGCATGAAAAATGGCGTTTTCATCAGAGGAACCGTGCGCTTTAATGACAGGTGCCTTTAAACCAAATAAAGCGGCACCACCATATTCGGAGTAATCCATTTTAGATTTCATCTGCATCAATTTCGGCTTCATCATGCCAGCCGCTATTTTTGCTGTAAAGCTGGATGTTAATGTTTCTTTCAGCATTTTAAATACAGAAAGAGCTGTGCCTTCAATCGTTTTCAGGGCGATATTTCCTGTGAAACCATCTGTGACAACGACATCAGCTACACCTTCTAGTAAATCACGAGACTCCACATTTCCTACGAAATTCAAATTTGATGCTTTTAACAATTCAAAGGTTTTTTTCGTGAGGTCGTTGCCTTTTTTATCTTCTGTTCCTACATTTAACAATCCTACACGCGGATTGCTCTTTGGAAAAACACGCTCTGCGTAGATTGAACCCATCATGGCATATTGCATTAGGTGTTCTGGTTTGGCATCAACGTTTGCGCCGACATCTAGTAATAAAAACCCACTGCCATCAAGTGTTGGCAGTGTTGGAGCAAGTGCCGGTCTATCGATGCCATCAATTCTTCCTACGATAAACAGTCCTGCTGTCATGAGTGCGCCAGTGTTTCCTGCTGAAATACAAGCATCTGCTCGTCCTTCGGATACTTCTTGCGCCATTTTCACCATAGATGAATCCTTTTTACGCCTGACTGCACGCACTGGTTCATCTGTCGGTTCAATGACTTCTTTTGCATCTAAAATCGTGATGCGCTCGTTATTTGTTATGTATGGTTTGATTTTATTTTCATCGCCGACAAGTGTAATCTCGATATCTGAAAATGCCGTTAAGCTTTTTTGCACACCGTCAATAATGGCTTTAGGGGCATGGTCTCCCCCCATTGCATCGACTGCAATTCTCATATTACGTGCCACCTTTTACTTTTGTTTTGAGCGATACATGACGAAGTCACCTGAGAAGACAACTTCCTCACCGACATAGCTGTTTACTTCAACTACAGTTCTGCCTTTTTCTTTATCATGCGAGGCTACTTTGGCTTTTGAGACAACTCGTTCGCCTTGTTTAACCTGCCTTGTAAATTTAATATTCGCTTTTGCTGTTAAAGCCAGTTCATCGTCAATGACCGCTACTGCAAGCGAATTTGCCTGGGCGAAGAGATGATGTCCCCTGGCAATCTGGTTTCGGCTAAATACATGCTCTTTTCTCACTTCTAAAATGGAAATGGCTTGGTCATCAAGCTCTACATCAATCATTTCTCCAATCACTTCATCCAGCGGAAGTGACTTCACTTCATCCTCTAATGTCTTTTCGGCCACATGCTTAATTCTTTCGCGTAATTCAGGAATTGACAGTTCCAAACGATCAAGACGAACCGTTTGAATGCTTACACCGAATTTACTTGCCAATTCTTCATCAGTAATGAACGGAGTCGAGCTGATCGTTTGCTGGAGAAGCTTTTGACGTTCTTTTTTATTTAGTTTCATATGCAGACACCATCCGTACATTTATGACTAGGTACTAATAGTAGTATATAATCTCATAGATGATAAATCAATCCTTGTTTCAAAAAGACAAGAAAATTCCTCCAGCGCTTGATCAGCTTAATTTATCTCCGCCCAGCACCCCGCTGTCTACAAGTGTTTGCCGAAGTTCTTTGTATTCGGGATCTGTCCAAAATGCATCTGATTGCACAAGTTCTGCCGCATCTTTTCTAGCGGTTTCCAGTGCTCTGTAGTCATGAACCATATCTGCTACTTTAAATTCAGGCATTCCGCTTTGTTTTTTACCGAAGAAATCACCGGGTCCTCTTAGCTCTAAGTCTTTTTCAGACAGCTCAAAGCCGTCGGTTGTTTCGGACATAATCCTCATCCGCTCTTTCCCGGTTTCCGATTTTGGATCCGCCATTAAAACACAAAATGATTGATGCTCTCCGCGTCCAACCCGGCCTCTGAGCTGATGAAGCTGAGACAGTCCGAAGCGGTCTGCATCGTAAATGACCATGATGGTGGCATTCGGCACGTTGACGCCCACTTCAACGACTGTGGTTGAAACGAGAATTTGTACTTCATTTGCTGTAAAGTCTCTCATCACCTGATCTTTTTCATCGCTTGCTAGTTTCCCGTGCATTAAGCCGATCGACCACTTACCGCGGTATGCCTCTGTCAGCATGCTGTGGACATCAATCGCATTTTGCACATCTAGCTTGTCTGATTCTTCTATGAGTGGACAAATAATATATGCCTGTCTTCCTTTTTTTAGCTCTTTATCCACAAATGCAAGAATCCTCTCAAGCATGTCATGCTTGACCCAATACGTTTCGATCTGTTTTCTGCCGGCTGGTAATTCATCAATGACGGAAACGTCCATTTCTCCAAAAACAGTGATCGCAAGTGTGCGCGGAATAGGTGTGGCAGTCATGAATAAGACATCTGGGTCCTGCCCTTTACTTCTTAGTTTTTTCCTTTGTTCGACGCCAAACCGGTGCTGCTCATCTGTGATAACAAGACCGAGCTGCTGAAATTCGACTTCATCTTGGATGAGCGCATGCGTTCCGACTAATATATCAATCTCGCCCTCTTTTAGACGTTCCAGCAATTCTCTGCGGCGCTTTCCTTTTACAGAGCTTGTTAGTAGAGCGATATTTAGTCCCCATTTTTCAAACAGCTGATAAAGGGAATCTGCATGCTGCTCTGCCAAAATCTCTGTTGGGACCATCAATGCACCTTGATAGCCGGATAAATGAGCGGCATATAGTGCAATAGCTGCAACAGCTGTTTTCCCTGAACCTACATCCCCTTGAAGCAGACGGTTCATCCGGTACGGGGACGCCATATCAGACATAATTTCATCAAGCACTCTTGATTGTGCCTTCGTCAGCGGAAATGGCAGGCTGTGAACAAACTCAAAAACAGCGTCTTTAGAAAACGGATGCTGGATGCCCGATGTTTTTTCTCGCTCTTTCTTTCTGATGGCCTGCATCTTCAGCTGGAAAATAAGAAATTCCTCGTACACAAAGCGTCGTCTTGCTTGCTTGAGCGAGTCTCTTGTTTCTGGCAGGTGAATGGTTTTTAATGCTTCCTGATAGGACATGAGTTTATAGGTAGAGACAAGCTGCTTTGGCAGTGGATCTTCAGCTTTATCTACATAAAGTGTCAAGGCTTGTTTTACAAAACGCCTCATCATCTTCACGGTCACATTTTCTTTTACTGAATAAACAGGCTCTATACTGCCATCTTGCTCGTGCGTCCCTTTTTTAAATTCCTGCACCATGATGGATTGACGGTTTTTATCCCATTTCCCAGTGACGGATACCGTATCACCTAACACAAGGCTTCGTTTTAAATAAGGGCGATTGAAGCAAATCGCTGTGATGAGAAAACGCCCGACAAGCAGCCTGAATGTCAGCCTGCTTCGTTTTTTTCCATAATAGGTGAGGACGGGCTCACTGTGCACTTTTCCTTCAACTGTGACACGTTCGTCATGCTTTACTTCTTCTAAATTACGAAGCTCATAGTCGTCATATCGATAAGGAAAGTAGCCAAGTAAATCGGCTACTGTGTGAATTCCAAGTTCATTGAGTGTTTTTTCGGTTTCTTCTCCAATCCCCTTGAGGACAGAGACGTTATCTTGCAGTTTCTGTATCACGAGATGAGGTCACACCTCCGAAAATCTTCTTTTCAAGCTCTCTTGCTGTCGGTGTTGCAGCAAGTCCGCCTTGTGCTGTTTCGCGAAGTGCCGTTGGCATGGTTTGACCGATTTTATACATCGCATCAATGACTTCATCACATGGGATACGGCTTGTGATGCCGGCAAGTGCCATATCTGCTGCGATCATCGCATTTGATGCACCCATGGCGTTTCGTTTTACGCACGGTACCTCGACAAGTCCAGCTACTGGGTCACAAACAAGTCCAAGCATATTTTTCAGTGTAATCGCCATTGCTTCAGCCGATTGCTGAGGTGTACCGCCTGCCATTTCGACAATGGCTGCTGCCGCCATCCCCGAGGCTGAACCTACCTCAGCCTGACAGCCGCCTGCTGCACCAGAGATGCTCGCATTATTGGCCACAACAAAACCAAATGCGCCAGAAGTGAATAGGAATCTGACCATTTGTTCCTTTGTTGGCTTTAATGTTTGTTTTACTGCAAATAATGTACCTGGCACAACACCTGCTGAGCCTGCTGTAGGCGTTGCACAGATCGTCCCCATTGCGGCATTGACTTCATTTGTTGCCACTGCCTTACTAACAGCATCTAATATCGTATGACCAGACAGTGTTTTGCCTGATGCGATATACGCTTGAAGTTTGACCGCATCTCCGCCTGTTAAACCGGATAATGATTTCACACCTTTCAGCCCGTTTTCTACGGCCTGCTCCATCACTTCTAGGTTGCGGTACATCTGGGAAAAAATATCTTCACGCGACTTCCCTGTCACTTCCATTTCTTGCGTAATCATGATTTCTGAAATGGAGGTATTGCGTTCTTCTGTTAGCTGCACGAGTTCTTTGACGTTTTTAAACATCATTTATAACCTCCTTGTTGTTACTCTGCAATTTGTGTGACTTGAATAATGTTTGGCAGCGTTTCAAGCTCTGATAAGGCAGCTGGGTCAATATTTTGATCCACTTCGATGGTCATCAGAGCCTCTTGCCCGACATCTTTACGCGCCACTTCCATATGACCGATGTTGATGGCAAATTTCGCTAACACGTTGGCAACTGCCGCAATCGTGCCGTAGCGATCGTTATGAACCACAAGAATGGCAGGATGATTTCCTGAAAGTCTGAGCTCAAAGCCATTCAGTTCAGTAATTTCAATTTTACCACCGCCGATGGAAATCCCGATTAATTCAAGGCTTCCGTTCGCATCTGATATCTCTACTTTTGCTGTATTCGGATGCGCTGGTACCGCATCTTCTTCTTTAAATTCAATGTCGATCCCTTTGCTTTTTGCAATATCGATCGCTGTTTTGATGCGTTCATCAAATGTATCAAAGTCAAGAACGCCGCCGATCATGGCGACATCTGTACCATGTCCTTTATACGTATCTTTAAAAGAGCCATAAAATGAAACGACTATTCGCTTCGGTTCTCTTCCAAATAAGCTGCGAGCCACTCTTCCTATTCGAGCCGCACCCGCTGTGTGCGAACTTGATGGACCAATCATGACGGGTCCAATAATATCAAACACACTTCTAAATTTCATAGGTCTTCCCCTCTCATAACCACTCACATATTGGTTTGGTTCTTTCTTTAGACTAATGGATTCAATCGTTTCCCGCAACTCATTTCACCGTTGAATCGTTAGTAAAAAATTGCAAAAGAAGAAGAAGGGCTTTATTTGCCCTTCTTTCGTTATTCCACAGCCAAAATATATGAATAAAGCGGCTGCTTTCCATCGTGGACTTCAACTTCTATATCTTCAAATGTTTCTTCAATAAAGGCTTCTAACTGATCCATCTCTTCAGATGATGCATCTTCTCCTTTAATGATCGTAACAATCTCATCATCTTCTGTCACCATGTTGGTCAAAAGTTCTTTTGCTGCATCTAATTGATTTTTCGCAGTTAAGGTGATTTTTCCGTTAAAGAGACCCATATAATCTCCTTTGGCAATGTCGATTCCATCAATTTGGGTATCTCTCACCGCAAAGGTAATTTGGCCGCTTTTCACGTGGTCAATCGCTTCTAGCATCGCCGCTTCGTTGTCTTCATTTGAAGCTGCTTCATTGAGAGAAAGAAGTGCCGACATTCCTTGAGGAACGGTCTTCGTTGGAATGACAACAACCTCACGACTTGAGACAGTTGCCGCCTGTTTCGCTGCCATGACAATATTAGAATTATTAGGTAAGATAAAGACGGTTTCGGCATGTACGCTTTCAATTGCTGTGACAATGTCTTCTGTGCTCGGGTTCATTGTCTGTCCGCCTTCAATGACGACGGAAGCTCCGATACTTTTAAACAAGTCAGCAATTCCTTCTCCCATTGCGACACTGACGACTCCAAAGCGCTGTTTTTCAGCAGCAGGTGCCTTTGGTGCAGCGGGCGCATGTTCTTTTTCTTCGTTCACAATCGAGCTATGCTGCTCTCTCATGTTTTCAATTTTCATATTGATCAGGCTGCCGTAGCGCTGTGCATAGGATAAGACATCTCCAGGCTGCTCTGCATGAATATGAACTTTCGCCAGCGTTTCATCAGATACCACAAGTAGTGAATCTCCGAATTCGCTTAAGTCTTCTCTGAAGGCATTCTCATCAAAGGACTGTTTGTCTTCTTCAAATTTCACCATAAATTCAGTACAATAACCAAATTCAATATCTTCAGTGTTCATATGGCTTTGTGCACTTTTATGATGCTCTGCACTGACAAGTTCTTTTAACGTTGGCAAAGAGGCCGCTTTCAGATGGAGATCCTCTCCTCTTAATGAAGCAAGGAAACCTTCATATACGCAGAGAAGTCCCTTACCTCCACTATCGACAACGCCTACTTCTTTTAAAACAGGAAGTAGATCTGGCGTTCGATCAAGTGATGCTCTCGCTTCCTCAATCGTTAACTCAAGAACGCGGTCAATGTCATTTTCGGTTGCTGAAACAGCAACCGCTTTCTTTGCTGCATCCTTTGCGACCGTTAAGATGGTCCCTTCAATCGGTTTCATCACGGCTTTATAGGCTGTATCAACACCGGCCTGCAAGGCAAGGGCAAATTCTTTGGCGTCAATCGTCTCTTTTTGTTCTATATTTTTACTGAAACCTCTAAAGAGCTGTGATAGGATTACGCCTGAGTTTCCTCTTGCGCCCATCAATAGCCCTTTTGACAAGGCCACGCCGACCTTCCCAATATGATCGGTATTTGTTTCTTCAACTGCTTTTGCCCCTGAAGTCATTGACAAATTCATATTTGTCCCCGTGTCTCCGTCTGGCACTGGAAAAACATTTAACGCATCCACAATTTGTGCGTTTTGAGAAAGATGGTGAGCACCTGCAAGAATCATTTTTGCAAATGAGCGGCCATCAAGATTTCTAATAGACAATATATTTCCTCCTTACTACGGGTTCGTAACTCTTACTCCTTGTACATAAATGTTGACCGAATCAACAGAAAGTCCAACTGTGTGAGAAATCGTATATTTGACTTTCGTTTGAACATTATGTGCGACTTCTGATATTTTTGTACCGTAGCTGACGATGATGTACATATCAATATGAATGCGGTCTTCTTTTTGACGCACAAGAACACCCCGGCTGAAGTTCTCTTTACGGAGAATATCCGTCAAGCCGTCCTTGATTTGATTTTTGGACGCCATCCCAACAATACCATAGCAATCGATCGCAGCGCCTCCTGCCACCATTGCAATGACTTCATTTGATATATCAATTTGTCCGTATTTCGTTCTAAGTTCAATGGACACATTGGTTCCCCCTTTTTGAGAAATTGCCCTGAGTTATCACTATTTTACTATAAGACCCTTCTTTTTAAAAGAAATCATTCAATCCGACCCAATCCTACTTATACTATAGCCTTGATTTTTTATCAAGATGTCAAGGTATTTTTCTTGAAAGAGGAGTAAACAATCCTTGCAAACCCCTTGAAGCTGTGGTAAATTATTAAAGTATCTTGAGGCATCTCTAAGTACGTATATGAAGAATATGATGATGTTTTCGCAGTTAGGAGGGAAACAAATGGCACGTAAATGCGTTATCACAGGCAGAAAAACAAAAGCTGGGAACAATCGTTCTCACGCAATGAACTCTACAAAACGTACATGGGGCGCGAACCTTCAAAAAGTTCGTATTCTAGTGGACGGTAAGCCTAAAAGAGTATATGTATCAGCTCGAGCTTTGAAATCTGGTAAAGTTGAGCGTGTATAAGCAAGAGTAAACGCCTGCTACAATGAATTGTAGCAGGCGTTTTTATGTGGAAATAAAGGAGATTACTCATTAATCTTTCTTAAATGAACCAAGCATCGCACGGACAATGCCGCCAAGAAATCTAGGCAGTTTGATTGTATAAAATTTCATTTTGTCCCCCTCCTAAAAGTACCGCTTGCAGCACAATTGAGCTTAATCAGCCATCCACATTGATAGGTTGGTCAATCTTTGCTTCTTACCATTATTAATATGCCTTCATGAAAAGAAAAAGTACCATTTGAGTGGATGAGTTCGTTACTAATACATAGTGTGGAACCAGGCTCAATATGACAATTTTTCAGAGGATATTTGAAACCTTTTAATGTCAGCTTTTCAACCGGTGCTCCAAAGGGTAGAAACGACACATATTGTTTATCCTGATCTTCTTTTATTTCGTATGTACCAGGTTCAAACATTTGAATGATATTTTGTTTGTCTACAAGGGTGATATTCTGCTTGTGCTGAATCCCTTTGTAAAGAAGATGGATATTTCCTAGAAAATGATCCGCCCTTCCTCCTGTAATACCATAGATGTAAATATGTGCTGGGTGCTGACTCAGTGCCCAGTTCAGTGCAAGCTCTAAATCGGTTTCATCCTTTTCAGCTTGAAATACATTCAGGGCAGGCAATTTCTCTTTCAGCTCCTGAAGCTCTTCTTCTGTCACACTGTCAAAATCACCAAAAGCTTTGGCTGGGATGATGCCTTGCTCTAGTAAGAAGAGGGTTCCACGGTCTACGCCAATCCAGAGAATATCCTCCTGTGATGCTTCACGTTCAAGTGGCGGGATGTATTCAAAAGGACCGCCAGCTACGATATGTATGTGCATGATATACGCTCCTCTCCATGTAAAAAGAACCAAAGATCACAATGACTTTGGTTCCTTCCTTTATGCTTCTCGAATTGCCTGGATCGCTGCTGCGCGGTTGTCTTTACCGTATACCGCAGAGCCCGCTACTAGTAAATTAGCGCCTGCTTCTTTGCAGCTCTTTGCAGTCTCTACATTGACACCGCCGTCTATTTCTATCAGTAAATCGGTTAAGCCCTTTTGTTCACTCAGTGCTTTTACTTCTTTTACCTTCGTGAGGACAGATGGAATAAATGCCTGTCCCCCGAAACCAGGGTTGACTGTCATAAATAACACAAGGTCCACATCTTCTAATACATGCTCAATGTGAGAAACAGGTGTGTGCGGATTCAAGACGACCCCTGCTTTTACACCTTGTTCTTTTATATGTTGTATTGTTCGGTGTAAGTGCGGACAAGCTTCCACATGAACAGAGATAATATCAGCGCCTGCTTTTGCGAATGCAGGAATATACCGATCTGGCTGCTCAATCATTAAGTGAACATCTAGCGGAAGACGCGTATGCGGTCTAATCGCTTCGACGACATTTGGCCCAAATGTCATATTCGGAACAAAATGACCGTCCATGACATCGATATGAATGTAATCTGCACCGCCTTGTTCCACATCACGGATATCTTTCTCCAAATTGGCAAAATCTGCTGATAAAATGGAAGGGGCAATATAAACCATGATTTAGTACCTCGGCTTTCTGTCTTTGATTTCAGTTAAAAACTCTAAATAATGCTGATAGCGATACTCTTTGATTTGATCATGCTCGACCGCATCTTTTATCGCACAGCCAGGCTCTTTCACGTGCAGGCAGCCTCGAAATTTACAATCTGCACTTCGGTCTCTAATCTCTAAAAAGTATAGACCTAGATCTTCTGCTTCGATGCCAGTAAATTCGAGCGAGCTAAAGCCCGGAGTATCTGCAATGAGCCCGTCTGCTGTTCGAATGAGTTCGACATGTCTTGTCGTATGCTTTCCTCGTCCGAGATGGGATGAGATATCATCTGTTTTCAGCGCCAATTCAGGACTCATCGCATTTAAAAGGGAGGATTTGCCTACACCAGACTGACCGGCAAATACCGTGATTTTATTGTGGAAATGCGGGGTCAGCTTCTCAATGCCATCTCCTTCAATCGTAGAGGTTAAATGAACATCATAGCCCATTTGCCGATAGTCGTCTGCATATGCCTCGATCGTTTCACGCTCTTCGTCTGTTTTCAATAAGTCCATTTTTGTGATGCAGATAATCGGCTCAATATGATTGGCTTCAACAAGTACTAAAAATCTGTCTAAGAGTGATGTGCTAAAGGTTGGTTCTGCTGCTGAGAAAACAAGTACCGCTTGATCGACGTTACTAATAGGCGGACGAACAAGTTCGTTTGTCCGTTCTTTTACTTCTAATAAGTAGCCTTCTTTATCATTGTCTGCTTGATACACGACGTAATCGCCAACAAGAGGTGTAATTTTGTTTTTTCGAAAGATGCCTCTCGCTCTGCACTGAACCACTTTTCCACTCTCTTGCGACTCATCCAGCACATAGTAGAATCCGCTTAATGCTTTTATAATTTTGCCCTCAGGCATAAAGTCCCTCCTTTATTCATCATCAGGGTATTCGATCGTTTTCGAGCTGACGACTTTATCATCCACCGTCACTTGATAATATCCTTTTTGACCTGGTTCAATCTTAAATTTAATGGTCCGTTCAGTCGGCGCAGTGATTTTAAAGCTTTCGTATGAATCAGAGATGCTATGCTCCGCATCATCAATGGAAATTTGGACATTCATCTCCTGCCCTTCCGCTTCTGGTTCATAAGGGATCGCAATCTTTTCAGTCACCGTTTTGGCTGGTTTTTCCTTCGGTCCAAGAGAGAATGTAATCTTGACCGTGTCACCTGGTTTAACAGCCGTCCCTGCTCCCGGTTCCTGCTTCATGACCTCGCCTTTTGGCACATCGTCAGAATGCGCTTCTTTTTCATCGAGCTTTAAACCGTTATCCTCTAAATAATTCGATGCCGCTTGCTTACTATACGTCGTTAAATCACGTAATGTAATATCGGCAGGACCTATGCTGACAGTCAACGTGACCTCTTCATCTGCTGCTACAAGCTCAGTATTCGCTGAAGGACTCTGTTCCATGACAATCCCAGACTCGGTGTCATTATCATTCACTTCCTCCACAACGACCTGTTTAAACCCTTTTTTCTCTAATATTTCTTTTGCTTTATCGACCTTTTCCCCTGTAACATCAGGTAATTCGGTCTTTTCCTTGCCAGTACTTTCGTAAAGCTGAATCTCTGTTCCTTCTTTGACCTTTGTGCCGATTTTCGGGTCTGTTTTGACGACGAGACCTTTTTCAATTTTCTCATCAGCGATCTCTATTGACTCCGAAGCGACGGTAAACCCAGCTTTCTTCAAGGTATCTTCTGCTTTTTCAACCGTCATGCCAGATACGTCTGTGACTTCCACATCTTTTGGAAAAAACAGCCCTGGAAACACAGTGATGGCTAAAATTGTCGCAGCAGTCAATATAAATAAGATGGATGCCACAATCCATGGCCATTTTTTTCGTTTCTTTTTCGGCTTTTGTTTCTTTTTTTTCTTCGGTTTTTGAGCCGAGTGGACGGCTGTTTTTTCATTGTCTTGATCAATTTGATGATCTTGAATGATTGGGATTGCTTTCGTTGCTTCATGGTCTTCTTCAATAACAAAGCGTTTTTCTTTTAGTCTGGCTGGATCGAAAGCGGTTTTTAAGTCTTTTTGCATTTCAGATGCATCTTCATATCGATAAAATGGATCTTTGGCCATCGCCTTTAAAATGATGTTTTCCACGCTTTGTGGAACAGAAGGATTCCATCTTCTCACAGATGGTGGCTCTGATTGCAAATGCTTCAGTGCAACACTGACAGCCGATTCACCTTCAAATGGCATGCGTCCTGAGATGAGTTCATAGAGCACAATCCCAAGCGAATAGATGTCTGACTTTTTCGTTGCAAGTCCCCCGCGTGCTTGTTCTGGAGACAAGTAGTGCACGGAGCCTAGGACAGAATTTGTATGGGTAATGGTCGCTGAGCTGAGTGCCATGGCAATCCCAAAATCAGTGACTTTGATGTTCCCCATATTGTCTATTAATATATTGTGAGGCTTAATGTCACGGTGAACAAGCTGTTTCGCATGGGCTTCTTCCATCGCCGCAACGACTTGCTCCATGATGCGAACGGCTTCTTTCGGATGAAGCGGGCCATTAGCATGTATGTATTCCTTCAGCGTCATTCCCTCGACATATTCCATGACAATATAATAAATGTCATCTTCTTCCCCGACATCGTAGATGCTGACAATATTCGAATGATCTAAGCTTGCAGCTGACTGCGCTTCCCTCCGGAAACGTCTAATAAAATCATCATCGCTCGCAAAGTCAAACCGCAAAATTTTAATCGCTACTTCGCGATCTAAAATCATATCCTCCGCCAAATAGACGTTTGCCATTCCGCCTCCGCCTATGACGCGAAGAATCTGATAACGGCCGCTGATCCTTTTTCCGATCAACACTTGCTGTCACCCTCCTCTGGCTGGGAGGAGATTTCTAACAATACTGCTGTAATGTTATCTTCACCGCCGTTGTCATTCGCTGTTTGTATTAACTCTGTTACTTTTTCCTCTGGTGCGGTCGTTTGCGTTAATATATGAGTCAAATTCTCTTCTTCTACTTTATTCGATAGACCATCTGAGCAAAGCAGGATTTGATCTCCTGGGTCCACTTCAAAAGTGCGTGCATCAATTTGAACACGTTTATCTGTTCCTAATGCTTTCGTGAGCACATTTTTTCTTGGATGATATTCTGCATCCGCTTTTGAAATTTCACCCGTTTTCACAAGCTCGTTCACGAGTGAATGATCATCTGTTAATTGGGTCAGCGCTCCTTCTCTTAGCAGGTAACAGCGGCTGTCTCCAATATGCGCAATTGTGACCGTTTGCAAATGAACGAGCGCGCATACAATGGTCGTCCCCATTCCTTGGCACTCCTCATTGTTTTGCGCATGTTCATAAACTTGGTCATTAATGTCACTGATTTTTGAGATTAACCAGCTTTCTTGATCGGCTGGCTTTTCTGGAATTGAAGATGTTTCTTCCCAGTATTCTTTTAAAGAAGAGACTGCCATCTTGCTGGCGACATCACCAGCAAGATGACCTCCCATGCCGTCTGCTACAACAGCGAGAAGTGAATCTTCTTTTGCTTCAAAAACACCTGCATCATCTTCATTATGCTGACGGACTTTTCCTGTATCGGTAAGAAAGGCTGCCCTTATCAACATTCGTCACCTCGTCTCTTCCTGACGCTCCTTCGCTCTTAGCTGACCGCAAGCAGCATCAATGTCATGGCCTTGCTCTCGTCTAATCGTTACGTTTACGCCTCGTTCTTTCAGCGTTTTTTCAAATAGGAAGATTTGTTCTCTAGGTGTTCTCACATAATCTCTCTCTGGTACATAGTTCACCGGAATGAGGTTCACGTGGCACTTAATTCCTTTTAATAGGTCTGCAAGTTCTTCTGCATGGTGAACTTGATCATTTACTCCGCCAAACAGGCCGTATTCAAAGCTGACACGTCTACCCGTCTTTTGAATGTAGTATTCGATGGCTTCCATTAATTTTGGCAGCTTATATGCCTTATTGATCGGCATTAGGCGGCTTCTGATCTCTGTGTTCGGTGCGTGCAATGACACAGCAAAATTGATTTGCATTTGCTCATCAGCAAATTGATAGATCTTTGGAATGATTCCGCTTGTCGAAACCGTAATATGGCGCGCACCAATATTTAAGCCATGATCATGGTTGATGATTTTAAGGAAAGCAAGCATCTCTTCAAAGTTATCAAACGGTTCGCCAATTCCCATGATGACAACAGAGCTGACTCTCTCGTCTGTTTCGTCAAGTGCCTGCTGTACTTTCAATACTTGTGCAACGATTTCTCCGGCTTCAAGGTTTCGTTTTAAACCGCCAAGTGTAGATGCACAGAATGTACAGCCGATTCTACAGCCAACCTGTGTTGTCACGCAGACAGAGTTTCCATATTCATGACGCATAAGCACTGTTTCAATTGTATAACCATCATGCAGTTCAAATAAAAACTTGATCGTTCCGTCCTGAGACGTTTGTTTGATCACGGTTTTTAATGTTGTGATTGTAAATTGATCTTTTAATTTTTCTCTTAAATCTTTGGAGAGGTTAGACATTTCATCAAAGGATGTCACACGTTTCTCATAAAGCCACTCAAAAATTTGCGCTGCGCGGAAAGGCTTTTCGTCTTGTTCTTTTAACCATTCTTTCATTTCGTGAAGCTCAAATGAATAGATCGATGGCATATCTGTTTTCAGTTCTTTTCTTACTTTTTGTTCTGTCATTTTTTATCCCTTCTTTCTCATGCTGCAAATAAAGAAACCATCTGTTCCGAAATAATGAGGAAGAATTTGCACACTTCCGTTTTGAACAAACGGAGCAACCTGCTCAGGCAGCCGTTCATTAAGAGATAGATCGGGTTCGAAGTCTTGGTGTTCTTGTAAAAACGCATGGATCACTTGTTGATTTTCTGTTGGGTCCATTGTACATGTACTATATACAAGGGTTCCGCCAGGCTTTAAAAGCGGAGCTGTTTCTTTTAAGATTGCCTGCTGAATTGCAGCAAGCCTTGCTGAGTCTTCTTTAGACTTTGTATATTTCATATCTGGTTTTCGTCTAATGACGCCAAATCCAGAACACGGCGCATCAATCAGAATCCGGTCAAATGAAGCTTCGCTGTAATCGCCCTTTGCTTTCCTTGCATCAAGCGCTTTTGCCTCAATTTGAGTAAGGTTCAGACGTTTTGCTGCTTGTTTGATGAGTTTCACTTTATGTTCGTGCAAATCTAGTGAAACAATTTGTCCTTCGTCGTTCATACGCTCTGCGATATGTGTTGATTTTCCGCCTGGAGCCGCACAGGCGTCAAGCACAGCTTCTCCCGGCTGAGGGTCTAGTGCTCTTGCGACAAGCATTGAGCTTTCATCTTGAATGGTCACATAGCCTTCTTGAAAAGAAGGGGTTGAAACGATGGACCCTTTCATCAGCTTAAGTGCATCTTCTGATAAGTCGCCAAGCTCCGTTTCAATTCCGACATCCAGCAGTTCTTGCTGCAGTGCTGCGCGGCCGGTTTTCATTCGATTGACACGAAGGGTTTGCTTTGGCGGTACTAAATGAATGCGGCACATGCTTTCTGCCGCTTCAAATCCGTACGACTGAACCCATTCCTGCACGAGCCATAATGGGTGGCTTGTCTCAATCGAAAGCCGCTTGACTGGATCTTTGATGTCATCAAAAGCCGGAACGCCTTCTCTTTGCACGGATCGAAGAACGCCGTTCACAAGTGAAGATATACCCTTGTGCCCTCTCTTTTTCGTTAGCTCAACTGCTTCATGGATGGCTGCACGATCTGGAATCTTTTCAAGGTACACCATTTGATAAAGGGACATCCGCAAAAGTTGCATGACCCACGGAGCCACCTTTTGCGGTTTTTTCACAAATGGTACCAGCATATAATCTAATGCCAGCTTGTTTTGCAGTGTACCGTACACAAGCTCTGTTAAGAGCGGTTTGTCCTGATCTGCCAAGTCTTTGTCTTTCATGACTGACTGTAAAAGTAAATTACTGTAAGCTTGGTTTTGTTCGAGTTTGATTAAAGCGTCCAGCGCTACTTCTCTCACATTACTTTTCTTCATTCATTAACCCTAATTTCTGTCCCATTTCGATATTTGCGCCTCTTAGGAAGTCTTCGCCGCTCATCTTTTTCTTACCAGCTGGCTGTACACCTGTTAATAAAAGGCCTTGTTTATTCCCAGTTCCAATGACTGGACCTTCTTTTTGAAGCTCAATCACTTTCCCAGGTTCTTCTTGCGCTTCGAGTGGAACTTTTTTCGCTTCCCATACTTTTAGATGAGCCCCGTTCCATTCAGTATAGGCAACTGGCCACGGATTTAAGCCGCGAACTTGGTTGTAAAGCTCTTCACCAGTTTTTGCCCAATCTATTCTTTCTTGCTCCCGCTTAATATTAGGTGCGTACGTTGCCGCTTCTTCATTTTGCGGAATTGGCGAAATAGATCCGCTCAGAACATTTGGCACAGTATCTTTCAATAGTGCAGCGCCTGCAACACTTAATTTGTCATGCAATGTTCCGACATTGTCTAATTCGTCAATTTCTACTTCTACTTTACTGATCATGTCCCCTGCATCAAGTCGTTCCACCATGTACATGATCGTGACGCCTGTTTTCTTTTTGCCTTGAAGGATCGCATAATGGATCGGCGCGCCCCCTCTTAGTTCTGGCAGCAGTGAGGCATGTACATTGATACAGCCAAACTGAGGTTCATCTAGTAATCGTTTTGGCAAAATTTGTCCAAATGCCGCCGTGACAATTAAATCCGGCTTTAAGGCAAGCACTTTATCAATTTCTTCATCAAGGCGCACCTTTTCAGGCTGCAAGACCGGAATGCCGTGCTTTAAGGCTTCCACTTTCACAGGAGGCGGCGTGAGTACTCGTTTTCTGCCTTTCGGGCGATCTGGCTGCGTGACGACCCCGACAACTTCGTATCCTTCTGTTATGAGTGTTTGCAGCACAGGTACTGAGAAATCAGGGGTTCCCATAAATACAATACGTGCCATTTTCTTCACCCTTCCATTTCCGCAAGTTCTTTTTCTGTATAGGTTTGAATGATTTTGGACGTAAATAATATCCCGTCTAAATGATCAATTTCGTGCAATAAGGCTCTTGCTAAAAATCCTTCTGCTTCTATTGTAAATGGTTTGCCTTTCTTATCAAAGGCTTTTACCTTCACATAGCTCGGTCTTTCTACTGTGCCGTATAAAGATGGAAAGCTCAGGCAGCCTTCAATATCTGTTTGATATCCTTTTATTTCAAGAACCTCAGGATTCACTAAATCAATTCTGCCAGGTTCTTCTCCGATATCGACAACAGCAATTCTTTGTGAAATGCCAATTTGTGGTGCTGCTAGTCCGACTCCATCTAGCTCAAGCATTGTATCATACATATCATCAAGCAGTTTTTTGAGCTTTTTATCGAACGTATCGACAGGCTCTGCCTTTTGTTCAAGTACTTCTGCCGGATGCATGACTATTGGTTTTACTGCCACTTAAAGCCCTCCGTTTTACATCATCATATATGGATTCATATCTATTGAAATCATCAATTGTTTTTGTTCCATTTCCTTTTGATAATGATCTTGTATTTTCCGTAGTAAACTTGCCAGTTCATTTTCCCTTTTGTATTTTATCACGCATTGATATCGATATCTATCTTTGATCTTAGCGATTGGTGATGCAGCCGGACCAAGAATTCTTGTATTCGGTGCACAGTTCATTTTGAGGAACTGAACAATTTGATCCGTGACATGTGCTGCCTTCGTCACTTCCTCATGTGATACTGTCACCATCGCCAAAAAGTAATACGGCGGATAGGACTGGTGGCGGCGATGCAGCATCTCCTGTTCATAAAAGGCTTCGTAGTCATGCTGCTTCGTTAATTCAATACTATAGTGAGAAGGCGTATACGATTGAATGATCACAGAGCCCTCTTTTTCATGTCGTCCTGCCCTGCCGCTGACCTGCGTGAGAAGCTGAAATGTTTTTTCACTTGAACGGAAATCAGGGATATGAAGAGACGTATCCGCACTTAGAACACCAACAAGTGTGACATCTGGGAAATCTAGCCCTTTTGCAATCATCTGCGTCCCAAGCAAAATATCTGCTTCTTTATTGCCAAAAGATGTGAGGAGTTTTTCGTGAGCACCTTTACGAGACGTTGTATCCACATCCATTCGGATGACTCTTGCCTCTGGCAGTACTTTTGTCAGCTCTTCTTCTACACGCTGCGTACCCGTACCAAAATAGCGAATATGCTCACTATGGCATTCTGGACATTCAGCTGGCACCGGTGCCTCGTGACCGCAATAATGGCATTTCAACCGTTTTTGATAGCGGTGATAGGTGAGAGAAATTTCGCAATGAGGACATTGCTCCACATATCCGCAATCACGGCACATCACAAAGGATGAATAGCCCCTTTTATTCAGAAATAAGACGGCTTGTTCTTTTCTTTCAAGCACTTCCTTTAATCTGAGCATTAATTCTTCTGAAAACATGGACCTGTTGCCATTTCTCAATTCTTCTCTCATATCAATTAACGAAACGTGCGGCAGCTGCTGCTGGTTGACTCGGTTTTTGAGCGTCAGCAATGTAAACACGCCTTTTTTGGCACGCGCATAGGTTTCAAGTGAAGGAGTTGCACTACCTAAAACAACTGGGCAACGATGCCTTCTGGCTCGTTCAATGGCGACGTCCTTGGCATGATAACGAGGCATTTCCTCTTGTTTATAAGAAGATTCATGCTCTTCATCTATGATAATCATGCCTAGATTTTCAAATGGTGCGAAAACAGCCGATCTCGCGCCCACGACAAGTTTGACTTCCTTGCGGTGGATTTTCCGCCATTCATCATATTTTTCCCCTGTCGATAATCCGCTATGAAGTACAGCCACATTTGAACCGAATCGTTCTTTAAACCGCTGAACCATTTGAGGGGTTAACGAGATTTCAGGAACGAGGACGATCGCTTCTTTTCCTTTTTGAAGGGCATGATCAATCGTCTGCAAGTAAATCTCCGTTTTACCGCTTCCTGTCACCCCGTGCAGCAGAAAGGTTTCATGCCGGTCACCGCTGACTGCTTGATGAATATGTTTTGCCGCTTCTGCTTGTTCTGGCATAAGGTCAAGTGAAGCAGAAGGTGTAAATGCCCGGTCACGATAAGGATCCCGGTAGACCTCTTCATAGCTTTCTGTTAGCAGCCCCTCTTGAATAAAGGTTTTAAGCGTTTGAGAACTCGCGCCTGTTTGCTGCTGCAAGTCTTTCGCTAAAAAGGTCGTCTCACTCGCTTGAAGCAAAAAGGAGAGCAGAGCCTTTTGTTTCACCGCATTTTTCTTCAGCTGCTGCTGTTTTTCTTCAAGCTTATCTTTTGATGCAGCTAGTTGGAGCGTGCGCACTTTTTTCTTTCCAAATTTTTGCGAGACGTGATACCTTACCTCTAAATGACCTTTTTGGACATGCTTTTGAATCTGTTTTAGTTGTTCGGCTGGGATGTCAGCGTAAAGAATGCTGTCTCGCTGACCGAAAAGCTCTTTCAATGACTGCGGAAGTTCTTCATCTGACAGCACTTGAATTTCTTTTTCATACTTCGCCTTCATGGCTGCAGGCAGCATCGATTGAAGTGCCGTAATGTGATAGGACAATGTTTTTTCCGTCAGCCAGTGGGAAAGCTCCAATAGCTCATCTGTCAGAACAGGTGATAAATCAAATAAATCGACAATGTCCTTTATGCTTCCTGTTTTTACATCTGTTTCTTCTTTGACTTTTGTCACAAACCCTTGAATCTTCCTCGGGCCAAAGGGGACGACCACCCTCATTCCCGCTTTGACGAGATCTTTGAATCGATCTGGTACACGGTAATCGAATGGCCGGTCAATGGCTTTCGTTGTGACATCTACGATGACTTCAGCAATCATGCGCGATCACGCTCTTTTGGCAACAGCTGTTTTGCCTCCTTTAAGATTTCAAAAGCGAGGTCTTTTTTGCTCATCATCGGCAGTTCTGTTGTTGTACCATCTGCTTTGATGATTGCTGCTACATTTGTGTCTGTGCCAAAACCTGCACCTTCTTTTGTGACATTGTTGGCTACAATCATATCTAAATGCTTGGATTCGATTTTCTTTTTCGCATAATATTCTACATCCTGCGTTTCAGCTGCAAAACCGACAAGCACTTGATGCTCTTTTCTTTTCCCCAGCTCTTTTAAAATATCTTTTGTCCGGGTGAATTCAATTTCTAAGCCGCCGTCCTGTTTTTTCATTTTATGAGGATATGAGGTCACAGGGGTATAGTCGGCGACTGCTGCTGATTTAATGACAAGGTCCGCTTCCTCGTACACAGCTAATGCGGCTTGATACATGTCCTCTGCCGATTCAACGTGTACCACATGTACATGATCAGGTGCCGTTAAAGAAACAGGTCCTGAAATAAGCGTGACATCAGCTCCCATCTGCTGCGCAGCCTCTGCAATTGCATAGCCCATTTTTCCTGACGATCGATTTGTAAAGAAACGCACAGGATCGATGACTTCTCGTGTAGGACCTGCTGTCACCACGACTTTTTTACCTGAAAGCGGTAAGTTTTTTGGCTCTTCAAAAAATGCACGGATGTGCTCAACTATTTTTTCAGGCTCCTCTAATCGCCCTTTTCCAATATAGCCACAGGCTAAATAACCTTCACTCGGTTCAATAAACCGGTAGCCGTCCTCATATAATGTGCGAATGTTCCGCTTTACAGCCGGGTGATCATACATATGCACATTCATAGCTGGTGCGATCCATACAGGAGCAGTTGAAGCAAGTAAGGTCGTCGTGAGCATATCATCTGCAAGCCCTGCCGCCATTTTACCAATCGTATGTGCTGTTGCAGGGGCAACAAGAATGAGGTCGGCCCAGTCAGCTACGTCAATATGCGCAATGACTTTTGGATTGTTTTCTTTAAATGTATCCACATACACCTCATGTCGAGACAGTGCTTGGAAGGTAAGCGGAGACACAAACTCACGGGCAGATTCTGTCATAATCACTCTTACATTTGCGCCCGCCTGTACGAGTTTACTAGTAAGTGCAGCTGCTTTATATACGGCGATTCCTCCGCTGACGCCGAGCAAAATATTTTTTGACTGTAACATTCGTTTGTCCCCCTTAACGGCCTTTTTCACAAATTCGTCTACAATTCAAAAAAGTCAAAACCAATCATAGTTTTGACTTTTTTGAACGTATCGTATCTGCATAGCAGAAGCGATGTGTTATTCTTGATCCTCTTTTTCAAATGTCAAAAGACCGGCATCAATTTCTTCAAGTGCTTTGCCTACAAATTTGTAAGACTTTGTATTTTCAATTTGCTGATCTTGATGGATCTGCATTTCACGTGCACGGCGTGCAGACACTGTCACAAGTGTGTATTTTGAATCAAGTTTGTTCATCAATGAGTCAATTGAAGGATCTAACATAGTTTATTCTACCCCCAGCATTTTTTTATATCTTGGTGCGACTCTGTCTCTGCGCAGGTGTTCTGCAAGGACGATCGCTTTGATTCTTTCACAAGCAAGCTCGACATCATCGTTTTCCACGACATAGTCGTAAGCATCCATCATTTCAATCTCTTCTTTTGCAGCAGCCATTCGATTTCGAATGAGCTCCTCAGACTCTGTACCACGTGTAATGATGCGGTTCTGAAGTTCTGAAAGACTAGGCGGTGCAAGGAAAATAAAAAGACCTTCTGGGAATGCTTCTCTTACTTGAAGTGCACCTTGCACTTCGATTTCAAGGAAAACATCTTTTCCTTCGCTTAATGTCTGTTCTACATAGTCAACAGGCGTGCCGTAGTAATTCCCGACATACTCTGCCCATTCTAACAGCTTTTTGTTTTCAATCATATGTTCAAATTCTTCCCTGGATTTAAAGAAATAATCGACACCATTTCTTTCACCTTCACGCGGTTTACGTGTTGTCACAGAAATTGAGTATTCAAATTTCGTATCTTCCTGGGAGAAAATGGCTTGTCTGACCGTTCCTTTTCCAACTCCCGAAGGTCCAGAGAGAACGATTAATAGTCCTCTTTCTTTCATAATGGCGTATTACCCCTGCCCTTCATCTATGATTTCTTCTTTTACAGAAAGTCTTTGCGCGACAGTCTCAGGCTGAACGGCAGATAAGATGACATGGTCACTGTCCATAATGACAACAGCACGGGTTCTTCTTCCGTATGTAGCATCTATGAGCATGCCTCGATCTCTTGCGTCTTGTATCATTCGTTTAATCGGTGCTGATTCCGGACTGACGATCGAAATCATCCGATTCGCTGAAATGATGTTTCCAAATCCGATATTGATCAACTTTATGGTCATCTTCTAACGTCCCCCTGTATTATAAACGTCTCTAGTCTCGCCGAAAGAGACGTACTGTAAACAGCATACACAATGACTATTCTATATTTTGCACTTGTTCTTTTATTTTTTCAATAGCACTTTTCATTTCAACCACCAGCTTTGTTAAGTGATGATGGTTCGCTTTTGAGCCAATGGTGTTCACTTCACGGTTGAGCTCCTGTACAAGAAAATCAAGTTTTCTGCCAGCAGCACCGCCTTGCATCAAGATTTGCTGGAATTGCTGAAAGTGACTTTTCAATCTCGTAATCTCTTCTGTAATGTCACAGCGGTCAGCAAAGATCGCAGCCTCTGTTGTCAATCTGCTTTCGTCAAGCGCCTTTCCGATCCATTCTTGCAATCTCTGATTGAGCCTGTCTTTATACTGACTCACAACCTCTGGTGCAAAGACTTTGATTTCTTCTGTATAGGCCTCTAATTCAGAAAGCCTCAACTCACAGTCTTTTTGAAGTGATGTTCCCTCCTGCTCTCTCATGAAGCAAAGCTCCTTGACAGCCGTTTCACAAGCTTCCATCAGCAATTGCTCTAATTGCTCATTTCGGCTGGACGATTCTTCTACTTGAACGGCATGCTCTAGCCCCAGTAAGTCATGTGCATGCTGAATGCCTGAAATGTGATAGCGTTTCTCGAGATCTTTTGCGGCTTTCATGTATTCATCAAGTAGCGGCCAGTCGATCTGCAAGGACCGGCTTGCTAGTTTACCGCCTTCAATCGTAACAAACAACTCAATTCTACCACGCTGCACGTGACGAAGAATGATTTTTTTTAATGTGTCTTCGAAATATAAAAGCGGCCTCGGCAAACGGGCATGAACCTCTTTAAAACGGTGATTGACCGATTTTAACTCAACTGACACTGTCAGTTCTCCATCCGTTTTACTCGCTTGACCGAATCCCGTCATACTGCGTATCATGTCAAAACACCCAATTCTTTCATATTAATAAATGAAAAAGGTAATAGCAGACACTATTACCTCAAAATTATACCATAACGAATTATTTTTTTCTTGTCAAAAGTGATCCTGCCAGTAAAAAAGTTGGCAGTGCAGACATACCGATGATCAGCAGCCAATCAATTGGTGCAATCGCCACCGTTTTGAAAATCGGCTGAAGCGGCGGATAATAAATGACCACAAACATCAGTAAAAGTGATGACAAAACCGCACCGAT
Organism: Bacillus sp. FSL M8-0266; assembly: GCF_038613425.1. Taxonomy (NCBI): domain Bacteria; kingdom Bacillati; phylum Bacillota; class Bacilli; order Caryophanales; family Bacillaceae; genus Bacillus; species Bacillus sp. FSL M8-0266. The sequence continues at coordinate 1,605,243 of NZ_CP152015.1, read as the reverse complement.
TAAGTAGAGATTCCCGAATGGATTGCGTTCAAAGATAGATCGTTCACTTCGGCAGTCAAATACATGAATGAGCTGCGCCAACACAAGCGTACTAAATGCAACAGTCTGTGCATATGGCAGGTTGTTTGGATCACGGTGATACACAAACATAAATGCTAAAAGGGTCGCAAGTCCAATGAGGAACCCTCTAGATACAACCTTCCAGCCGAGCCCTCTAGCAAAAATCCCCTCTTTCATATTCCTCGGCTTCCTTTTCATGACATCGCCTTCTGGCTTATCCATACCAAGCGCCATCGCCGGAAGACCATCTGTGACAAGGTTGACCCATAAAATTTGAATAGGAACGAGAGGAAGCGGAAGCGCTAGAAGCATCGCAAACAGCATAACCAAAATTTCTCCCACATTTGATGCGAGCAAATAGCGAACAAATTTACGAATGTTTTCATAAATATTTCGGCCTTCTTTAATGGCCGATTTAATGGTCGCAAAGTTGTCATCAAGTAAAATAAGAGAGGACGCTTCCTTGGCTACGTCTGTTCCAGTGATGCCCATGGAGATACCGATATCTGCTTGCTTAATTGCAGGCGCATCATTGACCCCGTCACCTGTCATCGCTACAATATGTCCATTTTTTTGATAAGCCTTCACAATTCTCAGCTTATGCTCCGGTGATACCCGTGCAAAGACGTATACATTTTCAGCCGTTTGCTCAAGCTCTTTGTCACTCAGCTGATCCAGCGCTTTTCCGTCGAGCACCTTTCCTTGCTTTGGTAAAAGGCTCAAGTCTTTTGCGATCGCTTTGGCTGTTTCCACGTGATCCCCTGTAATCATGACTGTTTTTATGCCCGCATCCCTACACTCTTTAATCGCTCGTCTCACTTCAGGACGAGGCGGGTCGATCATGCCCTCTAGTCCGATAAATGTTAAATCAGTTTCAGCCTGCTGGACAGTGGTGATTTTCTCTGTCAGACCAACTTTTTTATACGCAATGGCAATCGTTCTCAGCGCTTGTCTTGCTAATCCTTGAATCGCAGCCTCTGTTTCTTGCCTGTGAGTGGTTGAAAATGAAGCTGTGCGTCCGCCGTGCATGATATGGCTTGAACGGTTCATCAAGACATCCGGCGCACCTTTTGCAATGACGTACCGCTCTTTTTGATTCGTTTCGACGACGACTGACATCATCTTTCTTTCTGAATCAAAAGGAAACTCTTCTACTACGTGAAATCCTGCTTCAATGAATTGCTCTGTAAAACCCGCTTTACGTGCTGCGGTGAGAAGTGCCCCCTCTGTCGGATCACCATCAAGCCTCATTTCGCCATCTTTTTCAACGATGGTCGATGTATTACAAAGCGCCCCGTATAATAACACCTTTTTCAGGCTTGGATGTTTGTCTACATGGACAAGTTCTCCGTTCAAGGTGAAATCACCAGATGGCTCATAGCCCGTACCAGAAATATTCCACGTTTTGCCCTCTGCCCATACATGGGTCACAGTCATTTTATTTTGCGTCATGGTTCCTGTTTTGTCTGAGCAAATAATCGACGCACAGCCAAGAGTCTCCACCGCCGGGAGCTTTCTGACAATCGATTTTTGTTTGATCATCCGCTGTACTCCTAAGGAAAGTGCGACGGTGACAATCGCCGGCAGCCCTTCAGGAATGGCAGCAACCGCAAGAGATACTCCCGCCAGGAACATATGATACAAATCATGTCCTTGCACAATGCCAAGAACCACAACGAGCACAGTTAAAAATAAAGCAGCCACAATGAGGATTTTCCCCAGCTGTTCGAGACGTCTTTGCAGCGGTGTTTCCATATTCCCTGCTGCATCCAGCATGCCGGCAATTTGTCCCATCGCTGTATTCATTCCTGTACCAATGACAACGCCCACGCCGCTTCCTCTAGTGACAAGCGTCCCCATAAAGGCCATGTTCGTCAAATCTCCAAGCGAGACATGATTACTAGAAAGCGGACTTGCGTGTTTGACTGCTGGAATGGATTCGCCAGTGAGAGCAGACTCCTCGATTTCCAGGCTCTTTGTTTCTAGTAATCTAATATCTGCCCCAATCCGGTCTCCACTTGAAAATTTCACAATATCCCCTGGCACGAGATGTTTGGACGGGATCTTGATCCATTCATTATTTCTCCTTGCATATACATGCGGAGTTGATAATTCCTTTAGCGCTTGAAGGGATTTTTCCGCCCGGCGTTCTTGATAAAATCCGAGCACTCCATTAATTAGAACAATCGCTACAATGGCGACTGCATCAATGTATTCGCCTAGAAAAGCAGAAATGATCGTTGCTGCAAGCAAGATTAACACCATAAAGTCTTTAAATTGCGCTAAAAAAATGATCAGAGCCGACGCCTTTTTCCCTTCTTGCAATTCATTTGGCCCGTGTTTTTCAAGCCGTTTTTGTACATCTTTTTCTGACAGTCCGTCACCTATCGATGTATTCATTGTTTTTAATAAATCGGTTTGGTTCAGTTCATGCCAATTCATTTGACCTCGTCCACTCCTCTTTTGTTCTCTCTCATATGCAGTGTTCTATAAGCCAGTTTATTCAGACTCGTCCTAAATCATGCTATAATAATAAGACTGCCTAAAGAACGAGAAATGGAAGGTTCTTTCAGTAGATTTGTGTGAAAGAAGAGGGTGTATCCAACATGTCATTTGACGGCATTTTTACATATGGTATGACAAATGAATTGCAAGAGACATTAACTGGTGGAAGAATTTCAAAAATTCATCAGCCATATAAGCACGAGTTGATTTTTCATATCCGGGCAAACGGAAAAAATCACAAGCTCCTTTTATCCGCTCATCCGAGCTACGCTAGAGTGCAGCTCACAGAGCAGCAATATGACAATCCAAGCGAACCTCCAATGTTTTGTATGCTCCTTAGAAAACATCTTGAGGGCGGATTCATTGAGCGTTTCGAACAAATTGGATTTGACCGTGTGATCGTACTTCATGTACGAAGTCGCAATGAAATTGGCGACGAACAGACTCGAAAGCTCTACATTGAAATCATGGGAAGGCATAGTAATTTGATTCTTGTCGAAGATGACACGCAGCAGATCATCGATGGCTTGAAGCATCTTTCTCCATCTGTGAACAGCTATCGAACAGTGCTTCCTGGTCACGAATACCTTCTGCCGCCTGCGCAGCAAAAATTAAATCCGTTTGCAGTAACGAAGGACGATATTTTAAAGCATTTACGCTTTCAAGAAGGAATGATCGCAAAGCAAATTGTCGAAACATTCTCTGGGGTTTCTCCGCTGTTTGCAAAGGAAGCTGTACACAGGGCCGGTCTTGCCAATAAGGAAACTATTCCAAATACGCTACTCGACATGTTCCAGCTGATTCGCATGCATTCCTTTACCCCGCAGCTCACAAGAAAAGACGGGAAAGAATATTTCTATTTATTAGAACTGCAGCATGTCGATGGTGAAATAAAGACATTCGACTCTCTCAGCCAGCTGCTTGACCGCTTTTATTTCGGCAAAGCTGAAAGAGACAGAGTGAAACAACAAGCGTCTGACCTTGAACGGTTTGTCGTAAATGAAAAAAAGAAAAATGAAAACAAACTCAAAAAACTGAACAGAACCCTTGAAGAATCTCAAAATGCCCATAAATACCAGCTCTATGGCGAATTGCTAACAGCCAATTTATATGCCATCAAAAAAGGGGATAAAGAAGCGACTGTCATCAATTATTACGATGAAGATGGCGGAGAAATCACAATACCGCTCAAAACAAACAAAACCCCTTCTGAAAATGCGCAAGCATATTTCATAAAATATCAAAAGGCAAAAAATGCAGTAGAAGCGGTCAATGAGCAAATTGAGCGGACGCATGAAGAGATTGCTTATTTTGATGAGTTGATTCAGCAGCTCTCCTCTGCCTCACCGAAGGATTTAGAGGAAATGAGAGAAGAGCTTGTTGAAGGGAAATATTTACGCGCCAAACAAAAGCGTAACGCCAAAAAGAAAAAAACGGCGGCCATTCAGCTTGAAGCGTATGAATCGTCTCAAGGGATTCCGATATTAGTCGGAAAAAACAACAAACAAAACGAGTATTTAACCACAAAGGCGGCTGCCCGTGACGACATTTGGCTACACACGAAGGATATTCCTGGATCACATGTCGTCATCCGGCATCAAACGCCTGATGAACAGACGCTACTTGAAGCGGCTCAAATCGCTGCCTACTTCTCAAAGGCAAAAGAGTCGAGCTCCGTTCCTGTCGATTACACGAAAATCCGGCATGTGAAAAAACCAAAGGGAGCCAAGCCCGGATTTGTGACGTATGATCAACAGCAAACATTATTTGTCACGCCTGACGAAGATGTGGTGCTAAAGCTGCGAAAATAATAAAAGCCGATAAAATCCTTTCAAGAGATTTTATCGGCTTTTTCTTTGTTGTTTTTTTCTTTCGATATAGAGAGCATCAAGTGCATCTACATCCTCTTGTTCAAGCAATGTCTCAATTTCCGCAGCCAGCTGTTTTGTCCGGGCTGGGCTTGCACCGCTTGTAGAGACTGAAATCGTCACTTTCCCTGCTTTGACCACCTTTGGTACGATCACATTGCCAAGCTCTGATTGACTCACACAATTCACAAGCTGGTAAGGCCGTGCTGTTTGTGCAATCCATTCATTTACCGCCGGATCGTTTGTAGCAGCGACAATGAAAAAAGCATCCTCTACATCTTCAGCTTCCACTTTCTTTTCTTTCCAATTCAGGTTGTATGTATCAATGAGACGTGCCATCTCTTTAGAAATGTCAGGACTCACGATGGTGATGTGGCAAGGCTCTATGCATAGCGCCTCTGCCCTTCTTGCGGCTATTTTTCCACCGCCGGCGATGAGCACTTGTTGATTGGTTAAATCAAGATGGACTGGAAGCATGGCTTTCTCCTTGGAAATGAAACGCATCGTCTTTGTTTAAAATGGTTTCTTGCACGCGTTCAATATAAGCTGCTTTTACATGCGGATGAAAGCCAATATACCGGCATACCCGGACATCTTTCAGCCTCTCTCTCGCCTTAGCCGCTTCGCTTTCAATGTCTTTCATTAAAATACCCGTAAACAACAAGTAAGGAACGAGATAGACAGGCGTATCATCATCTGCTGTTAATTGCGCCAGAACATCTCGGTAATCTGGCTCACATGCTGTAATAAAACATGGCAAGACCTCAGCAAGAGGCAGCAGGCGCCGGACATCGTCCGCAATGCCAAACACATCTCGTTTCACATCTGGATCAGAGCTTCCGCGGCCAATTAAAAGAATCCGTGCTTTCCCGCTTTGATATCCTGCTTCTTCAATTCTTGCAGCAACTGCTTTTGTCACTTCCTGATTGACCCCAATTGGTTTCCCGTATGTGACCTTCACTTGCGGGTATCGTTTTTGAACTTTCTCAATCTCAACTGGAATATCCGATTTAGCATGCATAGCAGTTAAAAGGAGGAGCGGGACAATTGCAATGTGTGTAGCTCCTTTTTTCACACAGGCTTCAAAACCTTCCTCTATAGAAGGGGCTGTCAGTTCTAAAAAACAAATTTCTTGTATTTCGGCTTCTACTAACGGCATACAGCTTTTCATAAAAGAAATGGCTTTATCTTGTGCTTCTTTTACCCTGCTTCCATGCCCAACATAAAGTACAGCTTGTTTCATGCGGCTCCTCCCTCTCACTTGTTTTGTTCAGACGAAAAGACACGATCAATGTACGTGTCTTGTCTTTATCAATCTCATTTCTCAATAAGGGCAGGTTCAAACCAGTTCAGCTTTTGGTGAAAATGAACGACATCTCCAACAACTATTAAGCTTGGATGCTCGATGCCTTCTTTTTCAACGGTTTCAGATAGTGTCGCCACAGTGCAGCAAGTCGTCTTTTGCCTCGTCGTGGTTCCCCAGTGTATAAACGCTGCTGGCGTTTCAGGATCACGTCCATTTTTTAAAAGAAGCTGCTGCACTCTTTCTACGTTTTTGACGCCCATGTAAATCACAAGGGTATCAATCCCCGTAGCCAGTGCCTCCCACTTTTCTTCAAAATGCTCATCTTTTTGATAGTGACCCGTGACAAACGCAACATTCGAGCTGAATTCACGGTGCGTCACAGGAATGCCTGCATAAGCAGCTGCTGCAATACCAGAGGTAATCCCCGGGACAACTTCATATGGAATTCCGTGCTCAGCTAAGCATTCGATTTCTTCACCGCCGCGGCCAAATACGAAGGGGTCGCCGCCTTTCAGACGGACGACAACATTCCCTTCCTTTGCATAGGTCACAAGGGCTTCATTGATGGCTTCCTGTCTCATCGTATGATGATTCGGGAGCTTGCCGCAATAGATTAATTCCGCCTCGGGTTTGGCGTGGGCGAGTATTTCTTGATTGACAAGGCGATCATATAAAATGACATCTGCCTGCTGTATTGCCTTATGGGCTTTTAATGTAATTAAGTCTGGATCCCCAGGTCCAGCCCCCACAATGTATACTTTCCCCATCGTGCTTTTCTCCCCCTGCCATCAGGCGATTATTTCGCTCTTCCCTTTACATAATCAACAAGACGCTGTTTGGACTCTTCACGCGATAATTCACCTGTATCTAGAACGAGCTCAGGTGCTGCTGGCTCTTCATATGGTGAATCAATTCCGGTGAAAAATGGAATTTCGCCATTTCTAGCTTTTTTATATAAACCCTTTGGGTCACGCTCTTCGCATACGTTCAGATCACATTTCACAAAAACTTCGTGAAATTCTCCCGCTTCAACTAACTGTCTGACAATGCGGCGGTCTTCTTGAAATGGTGAAATAAAAGCCGTGATGACAATCGTTCCTTGCTCAACGAATAATTTCGCCACTTCTCCGATGCGGCGGATGTTCTCTTTTCTGTCATCATCTGAAAACCCTAAATCTTTATTCAGTCCATGCCGCACATTATCGCCATCAAGAACAGTGACTTGATAACCTTGTTCAAACAGCTCTCTAGCCGCTGCATTTGCGATTGTTGATTTACCTGATCCACTTAGACCTGTGAGCCAAATAATGCCGCTTTTATGATTGTTTTTTTGTTGATATTCTTTTTTTGTAATAGATGAATCATGCCACACGATATGTTCGTTGCTCATGTCATACCCTCCCATTAAGATACCGTCGTTTTTAATCCTTCGATTAATGTTTCAATGACTTCTTTTCGGCTGAACGTGCTTGGCGGTAATTCTCCGTTTCTCAGCATCGTTCGAACCTTTGTACCTGAAAGAATGACATGCTCGCTTTTATCGTGAGGACATGTTTTTGGTGTTGCCATTGCTTCACATGTATTACAGTAGAAGCTATGTTCAAATTTTAACGGGGTAATGCCAATTTCTTCGCTTGTAAATTGTTCAAATAACTCCTGCGCCTCGTATGTGCCGTAATAATCACCAACACCTGCATGATCTCTTCCCACAATAAAGTGAGTACAGCCGTAATTTTTACGAACAAGCGCGTGAAAGATTGCTTCCTTTGGTCCAGCATAACGCATTGCCGCAGGAAAAACACCTAAAAAGACGCGATCCTTTGGGTAATAACCGTTCAATAACACTTGATAGCTTTTCATTCTCACGTCTGCCGGAATATCGTCTGATTTTGTTTCACCGACAAGTGGATTTAAAAATAAACCATCGACGGTTTCAAGTGCTGTCTTTTGAATATATTCATGGGCACGGTGAACAGGGTTTCTCGTTTGGAAACCAACAATCGTTTTCCAGCCGTTCTCTTTAAAATGACGTCTTGTTTCTTCTGGCTCATACGTAAATTGAGGGAATGGTTTTTCGCTGCGTTTTGTCAGTGTAATTTTACCGCCAATGTACGTGTCACCGCGTTCAAATAATTTTTTCACGCCTGGATGATTGCGGTCATCAGTTTTATACACATTCACCGCTTCTTTTTCCTTATCTGGTGTGTATTGATCCTCTACTTCAATCACGCCATATACAGTTCCATTATACGATAGACGCACAATATCGCCTCGATGGATTTCCGTTGCCTTTTCCTTTGTCACTGGCAGTGTAATAGGAAGAGACCAAACGACACCACTTGCTAGCCGCATACTGCTCACAACCGCTTCATAATCAGCTTTTGTTAAAAACCCTTCAATTGGACTATACCCGCCAATTGCTATGAGTTCAAGGTCTGCAAAAGAGATAGCATCTAGTTCAATTTCCTTCGCAGCCATGCTGAGGTCATACTCTTCATTTACTCGATTAATTAATACGCCACCATGTGGTGTTAAACTCATTTGTTCATCTTCCTCTCAATGTTCTTATTTATTAGATGTAAATAGTCGGATTTGTCGTTAAATCCCGCCGCCCTGTTCATGAATCGAGCTGCTTTCATTTTTGACTGCCTTCATCAGACTTAGCGCACCAAGTGAGGCAAGCAGTACACTCATCATGATAAAGATAGAGTAATAGTCTCCTTTTAAGAAAAGACTCACCAGCAAATACGATAGACTGAGTGATAAAAAGGGTGATACAACCCACACTTTCAGCATTTTTTTCACCACATGTTTATGAAAAATATTAGGTCCGCCTTTTGCCATGCCAAGCCCAATGATAGACGAGGAGGTGATTTGGGTAAGTGGGACTGGCAGCCCAAAAATAGAGCTGACGATGACAAGTCCAGCACCGGTACTCGAAAGCAATATCCCTTCGCCCGTTTGATAGCGGGTAATTTTCTTTCCATTTGTTTCTAGTACTCTTCTACCAAGCAAGAGGGCTCCAATGGCGACAAAGATTCCGCCGTAAAGCGTTCCTTGCCCAACTGACAAAACGCCCGCGGCAACAAGTGGACCGACTGCATTTGCCACATTGTTCATGCCTGCTGAAAATGCTTCTAAAAATCCACTAAGGATTAAAACAATGGATAAAATAATTGTTCCTTTTTTAGACAACTTACGTTTAGGGAACATTCTGATGATTTTGACTACAACAAAGGTAAAAAGAAAGGCGACAAGCGGAATGATGACCCAAAATGCCACAATGACTAAAATGGATTTCACATACAATACTTTATATGCGACCGCGACACCAACTACAGCTCCTACTGTCACCTCACTCGTTGACAAAGGAATGGCCATCAGATTCGCTATAAAGAGTGATAATGCAGCAGAACCAATAATAATACAAACAATTTCAAGTGTAATGACGGATTCAGGCATAATCCCAGAGCTAATCGTTTTGACAACCTCACCACCGCCAATAACTGAACCTGCTAAAATCCCAACTGCGCATACACTGAGTGCATAGATCGGCTTTCGAATCGCACCTGATCCGTACGCGATTCCCATCGAAGCTGCTGCACCACTCGCGCCAATGTTTAGAGCGAAAAATAAACTAAATAAAATTGCGGCAATTTCCATACACTATGCTCCCTTACTCATGTAATCCGCACTCAGTCTTAGCTGTGCCTGACCATCTGCCAGACCGCAGATCCTCGGCAGTAAATGCTGGCTGTGTACACGGGGCACACCCGATACTTGGATATCCCTGATCATGCAGCGGATTATAAGTAAGTTCCTCTCTAGATGCATATCTCCATATGTCCTTCCACGTCCAGTGGATAAGCGGACATACTTTCACTGATTTGAATTTTTCATCCTTATTTAAAAAGTTCGTCCCTGCTCGCTTAGGTGACTGCTCTCTCCTTAAGCCAGAAAGCCATGCCGGATAGCCAGATAGCGCTTCTTGCAAAGGAATGACCTTACGCATATGGCAGCAGCTTTGAGGATCTGTTTTCCATAGCTGATCACCATGCTGCTCGTTTTGCTCCTCAACCGTCAGCTCAGGGGTTTTCAGCACAATATCTAAACCCGGGTATCTTTCCTTTACCGCATCAATTGTGTCGTACGTTTCCTTAAAATGCAGACCTGTATCTAAAAAGACAATTCTTGCATCCTTTTTTACTTTCGCAATCAGATCAATGAGGACGATGCCTTCAATACCAAAACTGCATGCATAAACGAGCTGATCACCATAATGACCGTATGCCCATTTCAGCACAGATAAGGCCCCTTTATACAAATCATCTTCTTGAAATGTAATGGACGGCTCTTGCCAATTTTCATAAGTTAACATTGTTTCTCCCCTTCCGGAGTATCACTACTCTCCGCACTACGTCAACTGAATTTTTTTCTGTCTTCTGCCACTTGAATCACTTGACCGTCCTGAACAATCAGTGTAACTAAACTGAATTCATATCCCCAATCAGTTTATGCATAGGCTTCAATTAAGTCTTCATCCTGCTTTTGCTTCACTTCCCCCTCACCGTTAAAATAAAAAAACTTCCTTTCAGTCCGAAAGAAAGATGAGGAAGCTCACGATTTCCTTATCTTTCAAAATAGAATCATTTTGTAGGAAGTAGCACCTTGCAAATCGCAGGTTGCCGGGCTTCATCGGGCCAGTCCCTCCACCTCTCTGGATAAGTGTTTTAATTTGTCTTAAATATTAACACAATTCAAACAAAAGTCAACCCGACTTTATTGATAGGATTAGTTTTTATTTAAATTTGAGTCTATTTTACTATTTTTAACCAAATAAAAAAGCTGTGCGGGGAGGCGCAGCTTCAGATTGTATTCAGCGTGATAGAAAACCTTTGCAGTCTAGGAAAGACGAGTACCGGAGCGGAGCGAATTGAACATTCGTGAGCACCGGCACGCAGTCCTGACAAAGAATGCGAGGGTTTGTCCGCGCGCTGAAAGCTGTGCGGGTACGCGCAGCTTTTTAGACGGTTTCTTCCATCCAAGATTCAGAGGAAGGATCTTGTCTCCAGCGTTTCAATTTATTCATAGCAGAAGGCTCAATCGCTTTCAGCTCAAGTGCCACGTCTGTGAGGGTATCATAGTCTGTTAGGGTGACATATGGAATGTTTTTCTCTTGGAATGCTGCCGCAGCTTTTGGCAGACCGTATGTGAAGATCGCGGCAACGCCTAGTACGTCACAGCCCGCTTCTTGAAGAGCAGCGACCACTTCAAGCACACTGCCTCCTGTTGAAATCAGGTCTTCTACGACGACCACCTTTTGGCCTTTAGATACGGCGCCTTCAATTTGATTTCCTTTTCCATGTGCTTTTGGCTTACTTCTGACATAACACATTGGGACGTTCAGACGGTCTGCCGCTAATGCCGCATGCGGGATGCCTGCTGTTGCAGTACCAGCAATCACCTCTGCTCCCTCAAAATGAGTGAGAATCAGCTCTTTAAGACCTTCAGCAATGTCATGTCTGACTTCTGGATAGGACAAGGTGAGACGGTTGTCACAATAGATCGGTGATTTGATACCGCTTGCCCATGTAAACGGTTCGTCTGGTTTCAATGAGACCGCTTTGATTTGTAATAGGTGTTTAGCGATTTTTGTTTTCATCTGGCAGTCACTCCCACTCTTTCAAAATTTGATGATAGGCTTCCAATGGTTCTTCAGCTTTTGTGATTGACCTTCCGACAACAATTTGTGAAACACCTTGCTCTTTTGCATAAGCAGGGGTTGCCACACGCTTTTGATCATCGGTTTGATCATTTAGTAAACGAATCCCTGGCGTAACAGTGAGGAAGTCAGGTGAGATGTGCTCATGAAGGGCTTTGGATTCATGAACAGAGCAAACAACACCGTCTAGTCCACTTTCATATGCCAATTGACCGTACCGGATAACAGTCTCTTGCAGCGGACGGTCTATGAGTAATTCACTTCTCATCATGTCTTCAGATGTACTCGTCAGCTGAGTCACTGCAATAATGCCTGGACGTTTTTGTCCAGCAGGCGTTCCGCTTTCAAGCCCTTCTAACGCAGCTTGCATCATCTGTTTCCCGCCAGCAGCATGGACATTGACTAGATCAACGCCAAGTGCGGCAAGCCGGTTCATTGCTTTTTGCACCGTTGTTGGAATGTCATGTAATTTGAGGTCGAGGAAAATGCGACAGTTTTTTTCCTTAAGTGCGTCAAGGATGGCAGGTCCTTCTTGGTAAAACAGCTCCATGCCGACCTTCACAAATAATGGTGTCCCTTCAAAGGGTTCTAAAAAGGCAAGCGCCTCCTGCCCTGATGGAAAATCAAGCGCGATGATGGGCGAGTGCTTCATGTTTCCAGCTCCTTCCGGTACATTCCTTTACAGATGAATACCCATAGGCTGCTAATACTTTTGGCAGTTCTTCAATGATTTCTGGGCAAATAAATGGGTTTGCAAAATTGGCTGTGCCAACAGCTACTGCACTCGCACCTGCTAGTAAAAATTCAAGTACATCTTCAGCATTTTGCACTCCGCCCATTCCGATAATCGGGATAGAAACCGCTTGACTGACCTCATGTACCATGCGCACAGCGACAGGTTTGACAGCAGGGCCTGATAATCCGCCTGTTTTATTGGCAAGAATCGGTTTCCCCGTTTTTAAATCTAAACGCATACCGATTAACGTGTTAATCATCGTGAGTCCATCCGCTCCAGCAGATTCAATCGCTTGCGCAATCTCCACAATATTGGCTACGTTAGGAGACAGTTTGACATAGACAGGAACGGAGGACACGTCCTTCACCGCTTTTGTCAATGCTGCTGCCATTTGAGGATCTGTACCAAAAGCAATTCCGCCTGTTTTGACATTCGGACACGAGATATTCAGTTCAAGGGCATGGACATTTTTTGCTTGGCTGATCTGCTTCGCTACTTCAACATAATCATCGACCTGTGAGCCAGCGACGTTTGCAATAATAGGCGTATCAAACTGCTCGAGCCAAGGCAATTCATTTTCCAGCACGCCTTTTAGGCCAGGATTTTGAAGACCGATGGCATTGAGCATCCCGGCACCTGTCTCTGCTACCCTTGGTGTCGGGTTGCCAAATCTCGGTTCTAAGGTTGTGGCTTTGATCATGATACCGCCAAGCACGGATAAGTCGTATAATGAAGCAAATTCTCTCCCGAATCCAAAGCAGCCTGATGCAGGGATAATCGGATTCTTTAAAGATAAGCCTGGTAACTCAACGTTTAGCATGACAACGCCACCTCCTCTGCTTTAAATACAGGTCCATCCAAACAGACTTTGACGTAAGCTTTTTCGTGCTGGTCTGTATGACAGACACATGCAAAGCAAGCACCAATTCCGCAGCCCATTCGTTCTTCCATAGAAATGTAGACAGGCTTATCAGGGTAAGAGTCTTTTAGTGCTTTTAACATAGGGGTCGGCCCGCAGGAAAGCATGACATCAAAGCTCAAATCATTCTCTTCAATCACACCTGTCACGAAGCCCTTTGCGCCATATGTTCCATCAACTGTCGCGATAAATGTATCTCCGAGTGCTTGGAATTTCTCCTCGTAAAATACATCCTTTTTCGATTGAAAGCCAAGGACATGCTTGACGATGACGCCTTTTTTCGTTAAACGCTTGGACAGCTCATATAAAGGCGGTACTCCAATTCCACCACCGACTAGCAACGCTGTCTGACCTGGCTGAACAACTGATGGATCATACCCGTTGCCAAGCGGCCCTAATACATCGATGGATTCCCCATCGCGCCTTTGGGAAAGGAGCTTTGTGCCCTCTCCCTCTGCACGGTAGATGATGGTTGCTTCTTGTTTCTCGGCATGAATATTGGCAATACTGATCGGTCTTCTCAGCAGCGGTGTCATGGACTCGCTGACCTTGATATGAAGAAATTGTCCAGCCGTTTGAAAGGAGTCCACAAGGTCACCTTTTAATGTCATTTCGTAAATATGATCAGCGATCTCTCGATTTGAGACGACCGTCAAGTATGCTTTTTTCATATCGTTACTGTCACCTCAGCATTCGTTTTCACTTCTGGCATTTCGTCCGCTCTAAATGTCATGCTTTCTAGTACTCTTAAAATCGCTTCTGCTGTATCTAGCGACGTTAAGCAAGCTACGCCATTTTCAACAGCTTCACGTCTGATTCTAAAGCCGTCTCTTGCCGGCTGTTTTCCTTTCGTCAGAGTGTTGATGACAAATTGGGCTTCCCCGTTTCGAATGACATCGAGAAGATTTTTGCCTTCTTCTCCTATTTTGCCAACAACACTTGATGGGATGGAGGCTTGTTTTAAGTAATTCGCCGTTCCTTCTGTCGCTAAAATATGGTAGCCGATTGAATGGAATCTTCTCGCAATCTCAAGTCCTTCTTCTTTATCCTTATCAGCAACTGTCAGAAGAACTGTCCCATCTTTAGGAATTTGAATGCCTGATGCAATTAACCCTTTGTAAAGAGCTTTTTCGATTGTGACATCTTTCCCCATGACTTCACCTGTTGATTTCATTTCAGGTCCGAGTGTAATATCGACTCTTCTTAGTTTTGCAAAAGAGAAGACTGGAACTTTGACGTACACCCCTTCTTGCTCTGTGTGAAGTCCTTCTTCGTAGCCATAGTTTTTCAGTTTTTCTCCTAAAATGACTTTTGTCGCCAGGTTTGCCATCGGGATGCCCGTGATTTTACTTAAGAAAGGAACTGTCCGGCTTGAACGCGGGTTCACTTCAAGTACGAACACTTCACCTTTTGAGAGAACAAATTGAATGTTTAGCAGCCCAATAATGTTGAGTCCTTTTGCGAGCTTGATCGTGTATTCTGCGATCTTCTCTTTGATCTCTTCAGACAATGTTTGCGGCGGGTAAACCGCAATCGAGTCACCAGAGTGAACCCCAGCTCTTTCAATATGTTCCATAATGCCTGGGATCACGACAGTTTCGCCATCAGACACGGCATCTACTTCGATTTCTTTCCCTGTCAAATATTTGTCAATTAGCACTGGGTGCTGCGGATTGACTTTCACTGCATTCTCCATGTAGTGAAGAAGCTCAGCTTCTTGATAAACAATTTCCATTGCGCGACCGCCTAATACATAGGAAGGACGGACAAGGACTGGGTAGCCGATCTGATTGGCAATCGCTACAGCTTCTGGCACAGACGTAGCTGTTTTCCCTTTAGGCTGCGGCACGCCGAGTGCTTCTAATGTTTGTTCAAACTTGTCCCTGTTTTCGGCTCGGTCTAGGTCTTCAAGAGAAGTGCCGAGAATCTTCACCCCTCTATTTGATAATTCATCTGCTAGGTTGATTGCTGTTTGTCCGCCGAACTGGACAACGACTCCTTCAGGCTGCTCAAGATCGATAATGTGCATTACATCTTCTACAGTAAGTGGTTCAAAGTAGAGCTTGTCTGAAATACTAAAGTCTGTTGAGACCGTTTCAGGGTTGTTGTTAATAATGATTGCTTCATAGCCTGCTTGTTTGATTGCCCACACAGAATGAACGGTCGCATAATCAAATTCTACTCCTTGACCGATTCTGATAGGACCTGAGCCTAATACGATGACACTTTTCTTGTCTGTACGTTCTGATTCATTTTCATCTTCATACGTGCTGTAGAAATATGGCGTCTCGGATTCAAATTCAGCCGCACAAGTATCTACCATTTTGTAAACAGGTACGATGCCTGCTTCTTGTCTTAGCGTGTAGACGTCCGCTTCATTCATATTCCACTCGCGGCTAATATAGATGTCTGAGAAGCCTTTTTCTTTCGCTTCTTTTAATACGTCTGTATTGCCTTTGTTTTCTTTTAATGTCTTTTCAAAAGCGATGATGCCTTCCAGTTTATGAAGGAAGAAGTAATCAATTTTTGAGAATTCATGTATTTGTTCAACCGTATAGCCTCTTCTAAGCGCCTCGGCAATATAGAATAATCGTTCATCTCCCGCCTTGATAATCCGCTTTTCAAGCACTTCGTTTGTGATATCTGCTTCATCTTTTAATTCAATGTGATGCACATCAGCTTCAAGTGAACGGACAGCTTTTAGAAGAGACTCTTCTAACGTACGACCGATCGCCATTACTTCACCCGTTGCTTTCATTTGCGTGCCAAGACGTCTGTTGGCAGATTCGAATTTATCAAACGGCCAGCGCGGGATTTTAGACACAATATAGTCAAGTGCCGGTTCGAAGGCGGCATAGGTTTTACCTGTGACTGGGTTCATCATTTCATCAAGCGTTAAGCCGACAGCAATTTTCGCTGCAAGTTTGGCAATTGGATAACCTGTTGCTTTCGACGCAAGTGCAGAAGAACGACTCACGCGCGGGTTTACTTCGATGATATAGTATTGAAAGCTGTCTGGGTCAATCGCCAGCTGTACGTTACATCCGCCTTCAATCCCAAGTGCTCGGATTAGCTTGAGCGACACATTGCGAAGCAGCTGATATTCACGGTCACTTAACGTTTGGCTTGGCGCCACAACGATACTGTCACCTGTGTGGATACCGACTGGATCAAAGTTTTCCATGTTACAAACAACGATCGCAGTATCACCGCTATCACGCATGACTTCATATTCAATTTCTTTAAAGCCTGCAATACTTTTTTCAAGTAAACATTGTGTGACTGGGCTTAGCTTCAAACCATTTTCGACGATTTCCTTCAGCTCTTGCTCGTTTGTACAAATTCCGCCGCCTGTTCCGCCTAATGTATAAGCTGGTCTCACAATGACAGGGAAACCGATTTGATTCGTAAACGCCATCGCTTCTTCTAGGTTATGGATGATTGCACTTTCTGGTACAGGCTCATTTAGTTCATTCATCAGATTACGGAATAGATCTCTGTCTTCTGCTTTTTGGATTGCTGACAGCTTTGTACCGAGTACTTCAACGCCGCATTCAGCTAATACACCAAGGTCTGATAATTCAACAGCAAGGTTAAGTCCAGTTTGTCCGCCAAGTGTTGGCAAGATCGCATCAGGACGTTCTTTTCGAATGATTCGTGTTAAGAATTCTGGTGTCAGTGGTTCGATGTATACCTTATCGGCCATTTCTGTATCTGTCATGATGGTCGCTGGATTGGAATTCACAAGAACGACTTCATAGCCTTCTTCTTTTAGTGCTAAGCAAGCCTGTGTGCCTGCATAGTCAAACTCCGCTGCCTGACCGATGATGATTGGACCTGAACCGATAACTAAAATCTTTTTGATGTCTACGCGTTTTGGCATACTTCTTCCCCTTCTTTCTCAGTTGTATGAATCATGTCCATGAACTGGTCGAATAAGTAGTTCGCATCTTCTGGACCTGGTGATGCTTCTGGGTGGTACTGGACAGTGAATGCTGGTGCTTCTTTATGTTTTAACCCTTCAATCGTATTGTCGTTTAGTGCGATATGTGTGACTTCAAGCACGTCCTCGTTAATCGCACTGACTGTGTAGCCGTGGTTTTGAGCTGTCAATGTCACCTTGCCAGTTGCTAGTTCCTTGACTGGGTGATTCGAGCCTCTGTGACCGAATTTCATTTTTTCAGTACTTGCACCGCACGCAAGCGCGAATAATTGATGTCCAAGGCAAATGCCAAAGAGTGGAACCTTTCCAATCAAGTGCTGAATCATCTCGACTGCTTCTGGTACATCAGCAGGATCCCCGGGGCCGTTTGAAAGCATGATTCCATCAGGCTTTAACTGCAGTACTTCATCTGCCGTGATATTGTACGGCACCACGATGACATCACAGTCACGTTTATTGAGTTCGCGCAAAATGCCGTGCTTCATGCCGAAATCGACAAGGACAATTCTTTTTCCTCTTCCTGGGCTTGGATACGCATTTTTCACAGATACTTGACTTACTTGATCAGTTGGCAGCTGCATTGTTTGAAGGCGGCGGACCACATCTTCCACTTGTTCATCCGGTCCTGCAAATGCCCCTCTTAAAGTACCTGCACTTCGAATCATTCTCGTCAGCTTCCGTGTATCGATTCCGCTAAGGCCTGGAATGTTTTTCATTTTCAAATACTCATCAAGCGAGTATGAAGAGCGCCAGTTTGAGGGCTTTTCACAAAGCTCCTTCACAATCAGCCCTTTTACAAACGGTGTGATCGATTCAAAATCATCACGGTTGATGCCATAGTTGCCGATAAGCGGGTAAGTGAGTGTGACAATTTGTCCGCAGTATGATGGATCAGACAAAATTTCTTGATAGCCCGTCATCCCTGTATTAAAGACGACTTCTCCGACTGACGATTCTAAGCTGCCGAAGCCTGTTCCTTCGAATACTGTTCCGTTTTCTAGCACTAAGCGTCTTTTCATTTTACTAGTCTCCCCTCTTCATACACGACTTTCCCAGATGCAAGTGTCATGACCGGCCATCCTGATACAGTCAATTTGTCAAACGGTGTATTTTGTCCTTTAGATAAGAAGCTTTTTTTATCGATTGCCATTTCTTTGTTTAAATCAATGAGTGTAATATCAGCTGTTTGTCCTTCTTCCAGCTTTCCATAAGGAAGGGAGAAAGCTTCTGCTGGCTTGATCGTCATATAATCAACGAGTTCTTTTAATGTCCATTCGCCCGTTTTGACAAATCGTGTGTACAGAAGCGGGAACGCTGTTTCAAGTCCGACTATTCCAAAAGGTGCGCGCTGCATCGTTTCGTTCTTTTCTTCTTCTGTATGCGGTGCATGGTCTGTTGCGATGAAATCAACCGTTCCATCTAACAGTCCCTCAATTAGTGCCTCGCGATCCTCTTTTCCTCTGAGCGGCGGGTTCATTTTATAATTTGTGTCAAGTCCTGGGATGTCTGCATCACATAAGAGCAGGTGGTGCGGTGACACCTCTGCCGTCACACGGATGCCTGCTTTTTTTGCATCGCGAACGACTCGCACAGATTCTTTCGTACTGATATGACATACATGATAATGACAGTTCGCTGCTTCTGCTAAAAGAACATCTCTTGCAATATGCACCGATTCACAAATGGACGGTATTCCGTTTAATTCATTTGCTTTTGAAAATTCTCCTTCATGAACGCATCCTCCGTAAATGAGCGAGTTATCTTCACAGTGTGCCACAATCGCTTGATCAAGGCTTGCTGCCTTTTTCATCGCTTCGTACATCATGCCTGCTGTTTGGATGCCAACCCCGTCATCTGTGAAAGCGAAGGCGCCTGCTTCTTTTAGTGCTGCAAAGTCTGTCATCTCTTCCCCAATTTGCCTAGTTGTGATGGAGGCGTATGGCAGTACTCTGACAGAACAGGTCTCTTCGATCCGATTCATGAGCCACTCCATTTGCTCTTTTGTATCCGGAACTGGGCGTGTATTCGGCATCGCTGCAATCGTTGTATAGCCGCCTCTTGCTGCTGCTTTAGAGCCTGTTTCAATCGTTTCCTTTTTCTCTCCACCTGGCTCTCTTAAATGTACATGCAGATCAATTAAGCCTGGTGAAACAAATAGCCCTTTAGCATCAATGACCTCTTCTCCATCTTCTCTTTCTAAGTGACCAATCGCTTGAATCACTTCTCCTTCTACCCTAATATCCTGCTTCACTTTTTCACCTGTGCTTGTTAAGATAAAACCGTTTTTAATGAGATACGACATAGACAGAATCTCTCCCTTTTTGATATAGTCTGCTATTTTGAAAAGCTCTTTTTAATACCGCCATTCGGACATAAACGCCATTTTCCATTTGCTTGAAAATTCGTGACTGCTCTGATTCCACTAAAGAATCATCTATCTCCACACCTCTGTTTACTGGTGCTGGATGCATGATAATGGCTCGTTCTTTCATGTTGTTTGCCCTGTTTACTGTTAATCCATAAGTCGATAAGTAATCTTCATTGCCCATTTTTTCAGCGTGCCGTTCATGCTGGATTCTAAGCAGCATCACCACATCAGATTGTCTAATGGCTTCGTCTACTTGGACATACGTTCCGTGAGGGTTTTGCTCATCTTGGAAGGAAGCAGGCCCTGAGAAAAGGACTGTCGCTCCGAGCCTTGAGAGTACTTCAGCATTCGACCTTGCCACCCTGCTGTGCTTGATGTCTCCATGAATCGAAATCGTTAAGCCCTCAAAGCCGCCAAACTCTTCATAGATGGTCATTAGGTCAAGCAGTGATTGGGTCGGGTGCTGCCCGCAGCCATCTCCAGCATTGATGATGGGAATCCCAACCTTCCCGATTAGCTCGTTGTAATATTCATCAGTGCTGTCTCTGATCACACAAGCTTTCACACCGATGGATTCAAGCGTTTTTACCGTATCGTATAGGGTTTCGCCTTTTTGAACGGAGGTGCTTGCCGCATCTAAGCTCAGTACATTCATCCCCAGTTTCTTTTCGGCGACTTCGAAGCTAAATCGTGTTCTTGTGCTTGGTTCAAAGAAGAGGTTTGCTACAAATTCTCCCGCTAAGCCAGGCTCTTGCTTCCCCTTTTTGAGAGCCGTTGCTTCTTCAATCAGCTGTAAAATCTCTTCTGTAGACAAGCTGCTCATAGTCGATAGATCATTCATTTTTTCTTCCCCCTCTAGTTTTTCATCACTTTCAGGTTCAA
This sequence comes from Bacillus sp. FSL M8-0266, assembly GCF_038613425.1. NCBI lineage: Bacteria > Bacillati > Bacillota > Bacilli > Caryophanales > Bacillaceae > Bacillus > Bacillus sp. FSL M8-0266. The sequence continues at coordinate 1,584,934 of NZ_CP152015.1, read as the reverse complement.
AAAAACCCTAAGCCTCGGCAGCTTAGGGTTCTCCAAAAGAAGCAGCGGCACGTTCGTGCATTCTGCTCATTTTAGAACCCTTGTCAGCCTCACTGGACTTCTTTTAAAAGGTTTTCTGTATTCGATTCATTTGACTCGTCATCATCCGCTTTTTGCTGCGGCAGGATCAGGTTTAACAGGACACCCGTGATGGCAGCAAGTGCCATTCCAGATAGTGTGAGGTTGATTTGTTTCACCTCAATGAATGCCCCGCCAATTCCGATGACTAAGATGACTGATGCGATAATGAGATTACGCTTTTCTTCAAAATTCACTTTATGATCAATCAGGATTCTCAGACCGCTTGAGGCAATGATCCCAAAGAGCAGGAATGAAACGCCTCCCATGACCGCGGACGGCACTGTACTGATTAATGCTGAAATTTTTCCGACAAAGCCGAAGCAGATTGCAAATACTGCTGCTCCGCCGATGACGAAGATACTGAACACTCTTGTGATGGCAAGGACGCCGATATTCTCTCCATACGTTGTTGTCGGCGGTCCGCCAATGAGTGAAGCGAAAATTGTCGCCGCACTGTCTCCTAAAATGGAGCGGTGAAGACCAGGTTTTTTAATGAAATCTTGCCCTACAACTTTACTTAACACCACTTGGTGGCCGATGTGCTCAGACATTGTCACAAAGGCAACCGGCACCATTACGGTGAGAATGCTTAAAGTCACAGCTGGTGTGTAGTCCACAAATGGTACAACGAAGTCTGGTACAGCAAACCATTTTGCATCAATGACCGGCTGGAAGTTCACAATTCCTTGTGATAAGGCAAAGAGATAGCCGCTGATAATGCCGATTAATACTGGGATCAAGCTAAGGAATCCTCTTAGGAAAATCATGCTGATAATCGTGACAGCCAGTGTGAAGCCGGCGACCATTAAGTGCTTCAGGCTGTAAACAAGCTCGGTTGCATTCGGATCAACATACATCGCCATGTTGACAGCTGTTCCAGCGAGTCCGAGTCCGATGACCATAATGACCGGTCCTACGACGACAGGCGGTAGAAGCTTCATCAGCCAGCCTGTGCCGAGCCATTTAATAAATAGTGCAATGAGTGCATAAGCGACACCCGCCATGAAGGCACCGACCATTGCGGCTCCAGGGTCGCCTGTGGCTTTCACATTCAGTATGGGGGCGATAAAGGCAAAGGACGATCCAAGATACGCCGGAATTTGGCCTCTTGTGATGATTAAGTAAACAATGGTTCCAACACCACTTGAGATGAGCGCGACTGCTGGACTCATATCAATAATCTTTGGTACAAGTATGGTCGCACCAAACATGGCAAACAAATGCTGAAGGCTAAGTGATAGCCATGTGAACGGTTTTGGGATATCTCGAATGCCTAAATTGGCTTTTTGCTGACTCATGATTTTTCCTCCTAGATGTGTCCTTCTTCATTAAAAAAGCCTCTTTGCGAGTATGCGCAAAGAGGCCTAGAAAAACCGTACACGTCATGTTTGCCGTGCTCGGTATCTCTGTTATTGCCCTCTTTGCAAACTCTCTGGAATGCATTTAAAAAGGTTATTTTTCATATATAGCGACAAGGTCGTTTTGATCTACTTCATTCAGCTGAACCATAACTGTCTCTGCTTTTGATGTCGGAATGTTCTTCCCGATATAATCCGCTCGAATCGGCAGCTCCCGGTGTCCCCGGTCGACGAGAACAGCAAGCTGAATGGAAGATGGTCTTCCTACATCCACAAGGGCATCCATGGCCGCTCTGACGGTTCTGCCTGTAAACAGGACATCGTCAACGACGATCAGTGTTTTGTCATTAATGTCAGCTGGGATGTCTGCACCCTTTACAAGCGGGTCTTGGTTGTCTGTCTTTTTTGTCAGGTCATCACGGTATAGCGTAATATCAAGTTCACCCACTATGACTGGATTTCCTTCAATTTGCTCGATGCGCTCTGCAAGGCGCTTTGCAAGATGAATGCCTCTTGTCTTGATCCCCGCAAGGATGACATCTTTCATCCCTTTGTTGCGCTCAATCATTTCATGTGCAATTCGGGTAAGCGCTCGTCTGATCGCTTGTTCATCAAGAATGACTGCTTTTTGTTCCATCTTTTACACCTCTTTTTGACAAATAAAAAGCCCCTTCTGCAAAGGGCAGAGAGGGGCGTTCATTTGTGCATACACGTGCACAAATTGATCCGTTATCCTTCTCAGCCTCTCTGGACTGTTTTAAAGAATCTTCATTTCTTCGTTTATTATTTCAAAAAAAGAACGGCCTGTCAATCGTTATTTCTTAATGAATCGATAAAAGCTTGCATATCAGCAGGAATCGGTGCTGTGAACTCGATATATTCTCCTGTTCTAGGATGATCAAATCCTAAAACACCTGCATGCAGCAGCTGACCATTGAAATCGACTGTCTTTCTCGGTCCATATTTCGGATCTCCTGCAAGCGGATAACCGATATATTTCATATGAACACGAATCTGGTGTGTTCTTCCTGTTTCAAGTCGGCACTCCACCACCGTGAAGTCCTCAAAGCGTTCAATCACATCAAAGTGAGTGACGGCTTGTTTTGCACTTTCTTTTGTCACCGTCATGCTTTGGCGGTCTTTTTTGTCTCTGCCAATTGGGGCATCAATTGTGCCTGTATCATGCTGGATAATGCCATGGACAACGGCCGTATATTTTCTTGTGACGGTCTTAGCCACAAGCTGATTGACGAGTGATTCATGCGCCATATCGTTTTTCGCGACCATTAACAGTCCAGACGTGTCTTTATCAATTCGGTGGACAATTCCAGGACGCATCACACCATTAATCCCTGATAAGTCCGTGCAATGTGCCATCAGGCCATTCACAAGTGTTCCGGAGACGTGACCTGGCGCTGGATGAACAACCATTCCTCGAGGTTTATTCACCACTAGCACATCTGCATCCTCATAATAAATATCAAGATCCATTGGTTCTGCTTCTACATCTAGTACTTCTGGGTCTGGAATCTCGACTTTAATCTGATCTCCAGGTTGTACTTTGTAATTGGCTTTCACTTGTTTCCCGTTTACTTCGATCAGCCCATCCTTTACCCACTGCTGGACCTGGGTTCTTGACCATTCTGGTTCTGTCGTGCTTAGAAATTTATCAAGCCGTTCACTCGTTTGTTCTTCTGAAACGGCAATATTTACTTGATTCATGTAGTTGACTCCTTCGTTTTCTTTCCATCTAAAAGCATTTGAATGAAGAGCAGAATAACCCCTACACATAGAGAAGAATCTGCAATATTAAAGATTGGGTAGTGATAATTCCCAAAGACGAAATGAGCAAAATCTACCACTTCCTGACGGAAAACGCGGTCGATAAAATTCCCAATCGCTCCGCCAAGCATTAAGGCCAGCGCAACTCCAAGCAGCTTGTCCTTTTGTCCATGCTTTTGCAAATAATAAACAATTCCCGCAATAACAACGAGTGTGATCACATAGAAAAACCACATTTGTCCTTGGAGAATTCCCCACGCGGCGCCTGAATTTCGGTGTGACGTGATATAAAAGAAGCCATCAATCACTGGATAAGAATCTCCGAGCATCATATTTTTGACAATGAGCCATTTTGTTAATTGATCTAAACAAATCATCACGAATGCGATTATGTAATAGAACACACACGTTCCTCCACTTTCATACTTTGATCTTTAAGCATTTTATCAAGAAAACAGGGAGGAGTAAAGAAACTTTAGTTGACAGACAAAAACCTCCCTACATGTGGAAGGCTTCAAAATGAGAATCATCTGATTCATGAGGATAAGGAGTGAATGCTTTTTTCTCGTATTGCTTATGATATAAAAAGTCGTCAGCCGTGCGGGCGGTAGGAAGAATAATCATTTGTTCAAGCGGAATGACATCACCTGTCGCCTCACATATACCATAGGTTCCTTGCTCAATTTTTGCAATAGCGAGAGACACATCTTGCAGCTCTTCTTTGATGTGATAAAGAAGCGTGGTCGTTTGGACCTCGTTCATTGAGACATGCTCAGCGGGTGAACGAAATGATGCGTATTCAAACAGTTTAGCTTGCAGCTCTTCTTTCATTTGAAGGAGTTCCGTGTAAATCGTCTCTAGATCGCCATTCATGTCGCTATTTCAACTCCTGCCCTGTCGTGATAATCATATTGTTACCCCGCCTGATCACTTTAAAGCCATAAGATTTTTCCTTTCGTTCTAAACGCTGTCATTTTCTCAGAATAGAAAACGCCCCGCTTATGGCGGGGCGCTAGTTGGTCATATCACACTGTTAATTCTGGTAATATTTTTCCACGATTTCAGCATTTTTAAGCGACAATGTTGGGTATTTCGGATTTGCACCAACATCTTTTGAAATAACGCGAGAACGTTCGCACAATTCTCCTTCTGCTTTTTGAACCACAATACGTCCTGATGTGTATTCAGGTGCTGATGCATCTGCATTCTGCTTATCTTCTACCGCTAGTTCAGAGATGATAAAGAGCTGCTTCACATCTTCTTTAATGGATGCAAGAAGGTCTTTCACTTCATCTGTCGCGTAAAGTGTCACACTTGCTTCAAGAGAACGTCCGATGACTTTCTCGTTACGCGCAATTTCGAGCGCTTTTAGCACATCGTCACGCACTTCCATGAAGCGGTCGAACTTCGCTTCTGTCGCTTCTGCTTGAGAAACAGCCACACCTTCTGGCATATCTGTTAACTGAACACTTGGCTCTTCAACAAAGCTTAAGTGGCTCCATAATTCATCTGCTGTATGCGGAAGAATTGGTGCAGTCAGCTTCACTAACGCCATTAATGTTTCGTAGAAGACTGTCTGCATGCTGCGGCGGTCTGGATGATCTGCATGCTCAATGTACACGACATCCTTTGCAAAGTCGAGATAGAATGAGCTTAGCTCAATCGTACAGAAATTGTGAATTGCATGATACACGACCGCAAATTCGTAGTCGTCATATGCTTTTTTCACTTTATCAATCAATTTGTTTAATTTGATTAAGATATATTGGTCCACTTCGCGAAGCTCTTCTACAGGTACTGCATGGACTGCTGGATCAAAGTCAAATAGGTTACCGTGCAGGAAGCGGAATGTGTTACGGATTTTACGATAGACCTCTGCTACTTGTTTTAAGATATCATCAGACACCGGGTGATCGGCTTGATAGTTGACAGAAGATACCCAAAGTCTCAGAATCTCCGCCCCAAGCTGCTTCGCTACCTTCGTTGGGTCAATCGTATTGCCTAATGATTTACTCATCTTGCGTCCTTCTTTATCAAGCGTAAAGCCGTGGCTGAGAACACCTTTATACGGTGCTTTTCCAGTGACAGCAACTGCTGTTGATAAGGAAGAGTTAAACCAGCCGCGATATTGGTCAGAGCCTTCAAGGTAAAGGTCTGCCGGACGAACAAGGTCATCTCTTTCTTCTAAAACAGCTTGGTGAGAAGAACCAGAATCAAACCATACATCCATGATGTCCTGCTCTTTTGTGAATTCTCCGTTCGGGCTGCCTGGATGTGTAAAGCCTTCTGGCAATAGTTCTTTCGCTTCTTTTTCAAACCAAATATTCGAGCCATGTTCTCTAAATAATTGAGAGACATGCTGAATTGTTTCATCTGTGATGATTGGCTCACCATTTTCGGCATAAAAGACCGGAATTGGAACGCCCCATACACGCTGTCTTGAAATGCACCAGTCACCTCTGTCACGCACCATATTGAATAGGCGTGTCTCGCCCCATGCTGGCACCCATTTCGTTTCTTTAATATTGTCTAGTAGCGCTTCTCTAAAGTCTTTAATCGATGCAAACCACTGAGCGGTTGCACGATAAATCGTTGGTTTTTTCGTTCTCCAGTCATGCGGGTAAGAGTGCGTGATAAAGTCGAGCTTTTTCAGCGCGCCTTTTGCTTCAAGCTGTTCTGTGATGGCTTTATTGGCATCTTCGTAGAATAGTCCTTCAAAACCAGACGCTTCTTCTGTCATGACACCTTTTTCGTCTACTGGACATAGTACGTCAAGACCGTACTTCATGCTGACAATAAAGTCATCTTCCCCGTGACCTGGTGCTGTATGAACACAGCCTGTACCTGCATCCGTTGTCACGTGGTCACCAAGCATCACAAGTGAATCTCTACCATAGATCGGATGCTCTGCAACGACGTTATCTAATTCTTTTCCTTTTAATGTTTTCACGACTTCATACTCTTCAAAGCCAAGCGTTTTTGCCACTTGTTCAACAAGCTCAGATGCGACAACATATCGCTCAGCACCTACTTGAAGAACGCTGTACTCTAGGTTTGGATGAACACAAATGCCAAGGTTTGCAGGAAGTGTCCAAGGTGTTGTTGTCCAGATGATGAATTGTTCACCGTTTTCAAGTACGCCTTTTCCATCTTTCACTTTAAATGAAACGTAAATGGATGGTGAACGTTTGTCTTTATATTCAATTTCCGCTTCAGCAAGAGCTGACTCACTTGAAGGAGACCAGTTAACAGGTTTTAGTCCTTTGTAAATATAGCCTCTCTTCGCCATTTCACCGAAGACAAGAATTTGCTGCGCTTCATACTCAGGCTTTAACGTGACATATGGATTGTCCCAGTCTGCTCTGACGCCTAATCGCTTAAATTGATTGCGCTGACCTTCGATTTGCTTCCAAGCATACTCCTCGCATAGTTTGCGGAATTCAGCTGTCGACATTTCTTTACGTTTGACTTTTTTATTTTTAGTGAGCGCTGTTTCAATTGGTAAGCCGTGTGTATCCCAGCCCGGTACGTACGGTGCATGGAAGCCATTCATTGATTTAAAACGGACAATAAAATCTTTTAGGATTTTATTGAGTGCGTGCCCCATATGAATGTCACCATTCGCATATGGAGGTCCATCATGCAAAATAAAGGTCGGGCGTCCTTTTGTACGCTCTAAAACCATTTGATAGATGTCTTTTTCTGCCCACTCCTCTTGGATTTCAGGCTCTTTGTTCGGCAAGTTCCCTCTCATTGGGAATTCTGTTTTCGGCATTAATAAGGTGTCTTTGTAGTTCATACCCATTCCTCCATATGCAAATTCTGATTAAAAAACAATAAAAAAAGCCCTCTCATCCCATAAGGGACGAGAAGGCTTGTCTCGCGGTACCACCCTTTTAGACAAGCGCTATGACACAGCCGCTTATCCACTCTAAAATCGTAACGTGATCAGACGCCTTTTCTTACTGGTCATTTCAGAAAAGGAACTAAAGGGGTGATCTCATTGCAGCGTCTCGTAATGTCAGGCTTCCACCATCCCTGATTCGCTTTATTACGCATATGACAACTGCGAGTGTCCCTTTCAAACGTTTATCTCTTGTTAATTTATGATGGTATTATATGCAACTTGCACACATCATGTCAAGATGATGCGCTTATTCTTTTTCGTCAAAGACAGCGTCAACTTCATATTCCAGTAAATGATCCCAATCGTCATTTTTTAGAAGATCAAGCTGAGCTTCGATGAGCATTTGGAATCGAGTTCTAAAGACTTTCGACTGCTTCTTCAGCTCTTCGATTTCCATCGCAATCTTTCGTGATTTAGATAGCGCTTCGTTGATAATACGATCTGCATTTTTCTCCGCTTCACGAATAATCAATTTCGCTTCTTTATCAGAATGACGTTTGACGTCTTCTGCTGCTTCCTGCGCCACAAGAATTGATTTGTTTAATGTTTCTTCAATTATTGCAAAATGACCTAGTCTTTCGTCAAGCTCGTTTACTTTTTCTTCGAGTTCATTCTTTTTGCGAAGCACGATTTCGTAATCTTTACGTACTTGGCTTAAAAACTCGTTTACTTCATCTTCGTCATATCCGCGAAAGCTTTTTGTGAACGTTTTATTATGAATATCATTAGGTGTTAATGGCAACCTCGCCACCTCCAGATTCAAGTTCGTTATATCAGAAGCTCAAATGTTACTTTAAATTTATCTTTTTTGGTCTTCCCATCAATCGTTTTGAGGCTAAAGCGGCCAAATCCCCTGACAGAGAGCTGATCGCCTTCGCCAATTGTAAAGGAAGGGTCCTCAGTGACTTTCCAGTTAACTTTGACAAGCCCATTTTTGACCAAAAGCTGTGCCTTTTGTCGAGACTGACGGCTGATTGCAGCACATACCGCATCAAGCCGCAGTGAAGAAATTGTATCTTCTTTGATGTCAGTCTTGCTGATAACCGGCTTTAAATCTGCTTGCGTGATTTCCTCTAATGAAACGGAGGCTCTGCCGACATGCGTCAGCTGCGCTCGAACAAAATCGGCGACATCACTCGTACAAATAAACTGCACATCTTCCTCTGAAAATAACAAATCTCCAAATTTTTGACGCTTCAAGCCTGTCCCAATAAGTGAACCAAGGAGCTTCGGGTGTTCTAGCGAAATAAATTTTTTCGCATAGTTCACCTGAAAATAAGACAGCTCAGCATCCTGAGTAGCCGGTTCTAAATATTCAGGATAAATGAACGCTCTTTTCCGCTCCGCTCCTTCATACCCGCCAAAAAACATGATTCCAAGCTCATCAGCATGCTGGATGATGGACTCGGTAATAAACTGCTCACGCGGATCAAGAAAGTCTGTTAATTTCATTCGATACTGGTCGAGTGCGATTTTTTTCCAGCCTAACACTTGGTCGACAAATGGCTGTTCGTCTTTTCTAAAATGTTGATAAATATCGCTCATTTTGTTCCCCTCTTATGTAAAAGAGCCTGGCAGCGCCAAGCCCGGCAGCCTGTCTACATGAAGCGTGCAATCATATTGTAAAGACCAGTTAGTCCATATGTTGATGCAAAACGAATCACAAGCAATGCCACAATTGGCGAGATGTCAATCATGCCAATTGGCGGAATAATTTTACGAAATGGTTCTAAATATGGTTCGCAAATATTTGTCAGAAAACGCCCAATTGCTGTTTCTCTTGCAGATGGCACCCATGACATAAAGATGTAAATAATAATCGCGAATGAGTAAATCGTTAATACCGTTTCTAAAATACTAAAAATGAAATTTAGAATCACTATGATTTACCACCTCTGAGGTTCTTCCTCTGTCAAAAGTTCTGATATTGTGCCAGATACATCCACATTATCAGGTGTGCAGAGGAATATATTCGAGCCAATGCGCTGGATGTCTCCACCGATTGCATAAACAGTTCCGCTTAAGAAGTCGATGATTCGCTTTGCTTGATCGTGCTGAATGCGCTGCAAATTCACGACGACTGCACGTCTGTTTTTAATATGGTCTGCAATCTCCTGCGCTTCTGCATAAACACGCGGCTCACTTAACACCACTTTAGAGGATTTCTGCACGCTTTGCAAGCTGACGACATTTTGTTTTCCTGTCTGCGGACGCTCTTGAAATGCCGCTTTGTCCTTCGTTCCTTTTTCTTCCTGGACTGGTTCTCTTTCTTCATCAATATATTCGTACTCATACTCTTCATCGTCGAGAGTGAAAAAGCTTTTAAACTTATTTTTTATGCTCATGTCACGCACCTCCTGTTTCATTTCCAACAAGTGAAGAGCCAATCCGAACGAATGTCGCACCTTCTTCAATTGCGATTTCAAAATCATTTGACATGCCCATCGATAAATGCTGACAAGGTGCATTTACTTGGTTAAGATGTTTTACTTCTTCTTGAAGGTTTTTTAATGTTTTAAAGCAGTTTCTTATCACAGTGTGATCGTCTGTAAATGGAGCCATCGTCATCAGTCCAGCAATTTCAATCTTTTTGAAATCGGCGAGCTGCTTCACAAATGGAATCACGTCTTCACTTTGTAAGCCATGTTTTGACTCCTCCAGCGATGTGTTCACCTGTACAAAACAGCGAACCGTGTGATCCACTCTTTTTTCAATTTCATTCGCAAGAGAGATCCTGTCGAGCGAATGTAAGTAGTCAATGCTCTGAATGACAGATTTTACTTTTCGTGTTTGTAAACTGCCGATGAAGTGCCAGCTAATGCTTTCATCGGTTATGGCCGCTTGTTTTTCAAGTAACCCTTGGTCACGATTTTCTCCAAAATGCAAAATTCCTGCTTCTTTGGCTTCTTGTGCTCGCTCAATCGAGACATATTTTGTGACAGCGACGACTGATATATCGTCTGGGTTCCGGCCGGCTCTTTTACATGCTTCGTTTATTTGTTCATTTATTTGTCTGAGATTCTCTCGTACATTCAATTGCTCTTATGCCTCCTTAAACCCGACAAAAGACATCATACGTCCTGTTTTTCCTTGATCACGCCGGTGTGAGAAGAATAGCTGATCATTGCAGCTTGTGCACATCGAACTGACATGTATGTTTTCTTCTTTCATCCCTGCATGAAGCAATACGTTTTTGTTTAATGTTTTTAAGTCTAATTTATATTGTCCTTGTGATATCTCGGAATACACATCCTCTGTCAAAAAGGGAAGCTGTTTCACTTGATTCAAGACCACATCATCAACTATGTAGCAGCAGCTGCCAATGGATGGTCCAATGACGACTTGTATTTGATCGGTCTTAGCACCTTCTTGATTGACCCATAGATCTATCATTTTTGCACCAATTTGCTTGACGGTTCCTTTCCACCCGGCATGGGCTGTTCCGATGAGTCCATGTTGCGGAGCTAGAAAATAAAGCGGAACACAATCGGCGAAACAAAGAGCGAGCATGATGTTCGGTTCAGACGTATATAAGCCGTCTGTTCCAGGCAGTGCCTCATGATAATGAAGACTTCCTTTTCCTCTTTGCTCCTTGGTGACTTTCTTGATACGGTCCTCGTGTGTTTGGTCTGCAAACACCCAATCAGAGAGCGGCACAGCAGTAGCATCTGCTATGACTTGACGATTCAGTTGGACACTAGAAGCATCATCTCCTACATGGAGTCCAGTGTTCAATGATTGATATGGAGAAAGGCTGAAGCCGCCATTTTTTGTCGTAAATCCGGCCAATACCTCTTTACCAGAACATGTCATGTTCGTCCAATCATGAATCATCATTGCATAAGGTGATTTCTGCTGAAAGGGGTCATAATTGTGTGTCAAAGCTGCCCTCCCACCTTTCATTCATCTCTCTTTATATCGCTCCTATTTTACCACAAGACATGCGTAGACAGTTAGTGGGATTCATTAAATATTACACTCAAATGTGCCCTTTCTACAGGTTTTTTTGCAAATTGATATGAAAACGTAATCTTTTTACCCGAAAAAGACATTGTTTGCTGAGAATGGAGAGCTTATGTTAAGGATCATTAAATGATTCATTGAGGAGTTATACGAATTTTAAGAAGACAATCGGACAAGTATCACATCTTCGCCAATTTTTACTATATTTCGCCACGGGACAATCATTTCCTCTTCTTTTCCGAAAAATCCCATCATTTTACCTGTGCCGCCGATAATGATTGCTTGTATTTTACCACTCGTAACATTGATATCAATGTCCCCAATGGTGCCTAGTTTTTTTCCGCTAGACACATCGACAACATCCTTGATTTGGAATTCAGAAATACTGATCATCTGTCCTTCCCCGCCTTTCGTTTTCTACTATAATATGTATGATGGAAAAGCAGGGATGCAGACCAATAGTTTCTTTTATCTACAATTTACTTAAGTGAGGACGGCCATTTCTCCACATCACATCTACCGGACATTCAAAGAAGGTAGAAAGCAAGTCGCTTGTCATCATCTCTTTTGTTTTCCCTTGATCAAAAACAGTCCCATCTTTTAATAATAAGGTATGCTGAAAAACAGGCAAAATCTCTTCTGCATGATGGGTCGTGTAAAGCAAAGTAGGCGCATCAGGCTTTGAAGCAATGAATGAGATGGTCTCCAGCACCTGTTCTCTTGCTAAAAAATCAAGACCTGTCACAGGCTCATCTAAAATCAGGAGCTTGGGATCATTCATTAAAGCCCTCGCAATCAGGACTTTCTGCTTTTCTCCTTGTGAGAGGGTTTCATATGTCCGGTTTGCATATTTGAACGAACCAAATGCTTTTAATAGATCAATGGCTTTCTCCCTTATCTCATCTGTCGGGGTTTCATAAAGCCCGATGGAGGCAAATGCCCCGCTGAGAACAATTTCAAATGCATTGTCGTCTCTGTGCAGTTTCTTTTCAAGTCCCGCAGAAATGAGGCCAATTTTCTTCCTGAGTTTTTCGCCAAGAGCCTCCTTGCCAAAGACATGTCCCAGCACGGTCATCTCACCTGATGAAGGGAAATAATATGAGCAGAGCATATTTAATAAAGCGGTTTTCCCCGCACCATTTAAACCGTAAAGCACCCAGTGCTCCTCTTTGTTCACATGCCAGTCAACAGACTGAAGCAGCCATTTTCCATTTCGTTTTAAAGAAACATTCTTCAATTCAAGTGACACCATCATTTCCCCCTGAGTAAAAATTCTGAATAAACAAATAATGAATGTTTACAGCATATCGCAAATGCTCTTTCTGGTAAACCTCACATAAAAAAGCTGCTCCTTTTACGGAACAGCTTTTCTTCATAGCTACGAAATTTCAATTCGTACGCCTTCTTTTATATCAGGAAACGTGTGCGGGGATGCAAAGACAGCTCCCGGTAATACATCATCAAACGGCTCTTGGAAGTAGATCGAAATATGGCCGAGTTCTTTAAAGTTGTCATTTGCTTTATTGCCAAGGGCTGTGATCGTGTACGTTTGATCGCCCACTTGAATGGTACCGCCCAGTTTCAACGGCTCTTCTTCTAAATGTTCGAACTCATGTATGACGGACATATCTCTTAATTCCTGCGGCGCTGCGGGTCCAAATAAAACAATCAGCTTATCTTCTTTAAATTGCGGGACTAAGATCCCGATTTCTTTTACAACAGATTGTGTGACCATGTATCTCGATTCCTCCTTTAATACGTTTAATACATACCGAAGCTGGCAGCGTATGCGATCACAACAGATAGAACCCCTGTAATGAGACGGCTATACAAAACAGCTGGTACTCCATATTGTACCGTTTCCGGCTTCGCTTCACCAAGTGATAGCCCAACTGGAATGAAATCACACCCTACTTGACCGTTGATGGCAAATAATGCAGGAAGTGCAAATTGAGGCGGAATATTTCCTAGTGCAATTTGACTACCAATCAGAACACCGATCACTTGTGCAATGACTGCACCAGGTCCTAAGACAGGTGATAGGAATGGCAATGTACAGACCACAACGAGCAGTAAGAGTCCCCAAATAGATCCTGCCAGTGGTGATAGAAAATGGGCAATCAAGTCACCAATTTTTGTATAATTGATAATTCCAATTAACATACTGACAAATGCCATGAATGGAATAATGTTTTTCAAAAGCATATCAACGGAATCACGACCAGCCTGATAGAACGTACCGGTGACTTTCCCAATTCCTCTTGAGAACCTCATCAGGAAATTACCTTTTTCCTGACGCTCGAGATTTTCCTCTTTCAGTTTTGAATAGGTTTCTTTGAAATTCTCCTTGTCAATCGGCTCACTGTTTTCCTGACCTTCTACTTTTGCCTCACCACCCGATGCTTCCGCAAAGGAAATATCTTTTTCTGTAACGCCTGATACGAAGATATCCTCTGTAATATGTTTTGCAAGCGGTCCAGAAGGAGAGGATGCCAAAACGTCTACAGTTGGAATGCGCTTCATTGGATAAAGTCCGATTCGCGCGGTTCCTCCGCAATCAATGACAACACACATCATTTCATCTTCTGGTATCGAGTTTTTAAAGCCATCACATGCTTCTGTCCCTGTCATTTCTGCAATTTTACGTGCAACTGGGTGAATGCCTCCCCCTGTAATGGAAACAACCTTTCTTTTTTTACCGGTTGGTTCAAGCTCCAAGCCTTGTCCCCATCCGCCAGCACCTTTTGCAACAAATACTTTGTGGTTTGTCATGTCTAACCCTCCCCTATTGTGAATTCGCTTTCATTTTTCCTGCTAAGTACTTTGTAATCCATTCAGTAATAATACCGCGAAGTAAAATGACGACGATCCCGACTAAGAAGTACCGAACAGCAAGCTCTGACATTGAGTATCCTGCCTCTTTAATACCGTTCGCAATCCCTAAGTAGACAAACAGTTCTCCTGCGTTGGCATACGGAAACAGTGATGTCACCGGATGAACAAATGAAACAGCTGAATCATAGAATGCTGGTTTTTGTTTTTCGGGTAAGAAGCGGCCAAACGTATAAGCCATTGGGTTTGTCAAAATAAGAACGGATAAGATCGGCATTAACGTGTAGCGCAAAATGGTATATTTCGCAGCAAACTGAATCGCTCTATTCACTCGCTCTTCTCCAATAAACTTCATGACAGCATAAGTGAAAGTAAGTAACACAACAAGCGTTGGAACGATACCTGTAACAAGACCCATGAATTGCTTTCCGCCGGCTTCAAACATTCCGATAAAGTGCTCTCCAAACCATTGAATCCATTCCATGTTTCATCTCCCCTTTCTTTAGTTCACATTTGTTATATTTTTTTTCGAAATCGAGACAAGTGCCTGTTCAGCCGCCATGGAAAGTGCGTGCATGACAGCTGGCCCCTTTTTGCGTTTTTTCAACGTCTGCTTCATCATATGGTGTTCGTCTAACACAGCCCCTACATGCTTTCCTTCATATGAAGGGACTTCTTTAAATTTAGATAAGATCGACACACCGCCAAGCACATGGCATTTTTGAATGATATACGATTCATCTACAATGATGAGCGCAATGGCTCCAGGGCCAACTTTGCGCCGCTCCATTCCTGAAAATAAGTGGTAGCCTTGCTTCCCTCTGTAATCATCAATAAGTGAATCCATGCTCTTGCGGTAGTACTTGATTTGAATAAAAGATAACCCGTACTGCACAATGAGAATGATACAAAGTACGATCGCTAATTTTTCCACAGCTTCACGTCCTTATGATTGAAATAAATGATCTTGTAATGAACGCAGCTTCCAGACCGTTGTGTTTGAATCAAGCTCTACATCATCATGAGTCAGGAATTGTCCTAGTTTGATGTCTTTTTTCGCTACGACTTTTCCGCTGATTAAACCAATTGGAATGTGACCGTTCGTTTTCATGTCTTGATGTGTTTCAAGAACACCTCTTACGGAGTATCCGCCAATCCCGTCAAGTGATTCTCCAGCTTTAATATCTCTTTTTGCCACAGCGACTGTTTCTGATACTGGTACACCAATTGGGTGGATGGATGAATCATGCTGTAAAACTGCTTTTGCGATGGTAACAGGTGTTTCAAGACTCGCTAAGTGGAAAGGACGGTAAAGTGTGTAGTGTGGGCCTTTTCCAACTTTTAAGTAGCGAAGCTCTTCATCTACTGGCTCAAGGTCACTCTTCACGATGACAAATACACCTGGTGCAAGTCCATTTACATATTCAACGACTCCGAAGTTATCGAGCACGCCGCCTTGCTGTTTTTGATTCAATTTATCTGCTACATTTTCTAAATTGGCTTCGACTCCGTGCATACCGACTTTATCTGGCAGAAGCCCTGTCGCGTTACTTAATAAGTTCATTTCCGCCATTGTTTTTGTTCCGTCCTGGAATGCAGCCAGCATATGTGCACTCATATGTTTACTATCTGCTTCTGCTTTACACGTATCTGGATTTGCTTCTGGGAAGAATGGGTTGTTCTTTCCTTTCCCTGCAACGAGTACCTCAAGACCCATTGTTTTCGCAAATTCATATAATTCTAGTGTTGCTGCTGGTTCGTCTCCAGCTGATCCTGAGTAAACAAGTCCTGCATTTGTGAATAACTTATGCATGACCAACCCGATGGTAATATCAACTTCTACATTTAAAAGAACGAGATGTTTTTTCGAATTAAGCGCTTCCAAAGAAATGTTTGCTCCGACTTCTGGGACACCTGTTGCATCTACGACTACTTCTACGGAATCTGATTGAATCACTTCTCTGTAATCATTTGTGACAACCATTTGATGCGGCTTTGCATGCTGCTTGTAAAAATTCGCTGCCTTCTCTGCTGCACTAAGGTGAATATCACAAACACCAGCAACAATCATGCCTGGAATTTTAGAAATTTGTGAAATGAGTCCAAAGCCCATTTGGCCTGCTCCAATAATCCCTACTTTGATTGGATCTCCACTGCGTTCTCGAGCTAACAATTGTTGATAGATAGACATTTAAATCATCCTTTCAGGTTTTCTTGCTTCTCAATAGATTGCTAGAAATATAATCTGAAACTTTTAACAAATGTTATAAAAATTAACAAAAATCTGTTTCTTTTAACATTTGTTATTTTGTTTATCATTTGTTATGAACTTAGTTTATATGATGTGTCAACTTTGTGTCAAGCTAAAATCGATAAAATTTTCAATCTTTTTGAGTCTAAAGACTCAAAAAAACTACCTAATGATATTAGGTAGTTACTTTAATAAGGCATCTCCAGTTCGTTCATCGGTAATTAATACATGAATTAATCCACCTGCTAATGCCGCCCGAATTGCTTCAATTTTCTCTTCGCCACCAGCGACACCTATGACAAGCGGAATTTCTTTTAGCTTTTGGGGGCTTATGCCCATCACCCGGTCGTTCCATGGGTGGGGATATACTTCCCCTTGATGATCAATAAAGTTATAGCAAATGTCACCTGCTACATCCTTTGCTTGAAGGATGTCCTCTTCGCCGCTTGTCATATAGGATTTCACCATCGTTGAATGCTGCGGAACACCACCAATTCCGACAACCGCGATATTTGATGATTCTCCTAGTTCAATCACTTTTTTGATCGACGGCTGCCGGATCAGTACATCTTTCGCTTCTTTCGTATCAAGCATGACGGGTACATGTAAAAACTCACATTTAGATTTGAGTGCCTCTGTGCATCTCGCAATAATATAGTTGGCGTGGATATCGACATCTTCATTTCCCACACCTCCGACAAGCGGAACAAATGTCACGGATGGATAATGCTGAACAGACGTAAGCGCTTTCGCCATTTCATGCAGCGTTGTCCCTGAGGAAAACCCAATAACTTGTCCATCCTTCATCACTTTTAATAAAAAGCTTGCCGCCGCGGCACCGATTCGGCTTTTGGTTGTGTCTTTGCTGAGTGTTTCCACACAGAAGACTTCTCGCAGCCCATATTTGCGTTCTATTTTTCTTTCTAACGATCCATACTGTTGGTTGACTTCATCATGAATAATGATTTCCACGATTCCTGCTTCACGTGCTTTTGCCAAATATTTCGATATGAGCGAACGACTAACCCCAACCGCTTCTGCGATGTTAGATTGAGTGGCGCCTTCTTCATAATACATATGCGCAACTTTAATGAGCAGCCTTCTTTCATCATGGAATGTCATAATAACCCTTCTTTCCGCTTAAGTGTTCCCTAACAAATGCTATCTAAAATAACATTTGTTAAAAACAGATTAAATGAAAAAAATAACAGAGTCAATACTAGAGGCGTGTTCTCTCACAAGAATGAAAAAAGCCGCACATGAAGCGGCGGCTTTAAAAGATGTTTTTATTCATTTGTTTAATGGCTGCTTTTTCAAGCCTAGAGACTTGTGCTTGAGAAATCCCGATCTCTTCGGCAACTTCCATTTGCGTTTTGCCCTGGAAGAAGCGTTTGCGAAGAATCATTTTTTCCCTGTCATTCAACCTACGCATGCCTTCTTTTAAGGCCAATTCTTCCACCCATTGTGTGTCTTTGTTCCGTTCATCACTAATTTGATCCATCACATAAATCGGATCTCCTCCGTCATTATAGATCGGTTCAAACAAAGATACAGGATCTTGAATCGCATCTAGGGCAAAGACAATTTCCTCATGAGGCACTTCCAGCACTTTGGCAATGTCTTCTGCTGTTGGCTCCTTGCTTGTCTCACTAATCAGCCTCTCACGGACCTGAAGTGCCTTATAGGCAATATCTCTTAGCGAGCGAGACACCCGAATCGGGTTGTTATCACGCAAGTATCGACGGATTTCTCCTATGATCATAGGAACCGCATAAGTTGAAAATCTGACATTGTGGCTTAAATCAAAATTATCAATTGATTTCATTAATCCGATACAGCCTACTTGGAAGAGATCGTCGACATATTCGCCTCTGTTGTTAAAACGCTGAATCACACTTAAAACCAACCGTAAATTGCCATTGACTAGCTTTTCTCTTGCTGTATCGTCACCCTCATCTTGCAGCTGTCTGAACAATTTTCTCATCTCGTCGTTTTTCAGAACAGGCAACTTGGAGGTGTCGACTCCGCAGATTTCCACTTTATTTCTGGACACTTTTTTCCCTCCCTACAGGAGCTGTTGTACAAAGTTCAGTATCTCCTTGGGATGGAAAAATATGCACGAGCGATGACGAGAATTATGAGAAAAAAGGTTGTTTCCTTTGACAGTGCAGGAACAGAGCTTTTTTAAAAAAATTTTTAGACCATTTTATTAAATTCTTTTTGTAATCGTTTAATAATTCTTTTTTCAAGCCTCGAAATATAAGACTGTGAAATCCCAAGCATGTCAGCGACATCTTTTTGGGTTTTTTCCTCACCGCCAACTAAGCCAAATCTTAGTTCCATGATCTGCTTTTCGCGGTCATTTAATTGCTCGAGCGCTTTTTTCAGCAATTTTTTATCTACATTTGCTTCGATATCCCGCGTGATAATATCATCATCTGTTCCAAGTACGTCTGATAAAAGCAGTTCATTTCCGTCCCAATCAATGTTGAGCGGCTCATCAAACGAAACTTCTGACCGGATTTTATTATTTCGACGCAAGTACATCAAAATCTCATTTTCAATACATCTCGAAGCATATGTTGCAAGCTTGATCTTTTTTTCTGGGTTAAATGTATTGACTGCTTTGATCAGACCAATGGTTCCGATACTGATTAAATCCTCAATATTAATACCTGTGTTTTCAAATTTTCTTGCGATGTAAACGACTAAACGCAAATTTCTTTCGATTAGAATCGCTCTTGCGGTTTGATCACCCTTTGGTAATTTGACAAGCAGCTCCTGCTCTTCATCCTTTGATAATGGAGGCGGTAGCGCTTCACTTCCACCAATATAATAAATTTCATCACTCTTTAGACCTAGCTTCATGAGGAGTTTATACCAGTAGTAAGTGAGTTTAAATTTTAATTTTTTCATCTTCTTCTCCCTTCTAAATGTCAAGTTGACCTCGTAAGATAAAAGACATCACCAAAAAACTACGACACCCCCTGAATGATTTTCCCGTCTAACATATCTGGATGAATGATGGATTGAAATTCCTGATCTGCCGATAAACCGCTCAGACTCAACCCTACAAAACACTTAGCTGGCTGAATCATGTGCGTCTTTGAATAAATGAAGACTGTATCTGGTTTTAGGCATAGTAGAAAGCCGTGATCATGACCGACCGCTCGATATGGAACAAGTCTTAATCGATCAAGAAGAGGAAATTGATCATCGATCTTTTGCATGACTTCAACAGGATGAGACTGTTTCATGAGCTCTATAAATGGCTCTCCGCAAATGGCCGTTAGCTGGTCGGCCTGGACGATCATGACAGGTGTTTTTGTCATAGGATCATACAGCTGGTTACCAGAATCGACGAGTCCCTTTAAACGGATGGTCTCTCCATGAATGTGTATTTCCACAAGCACTTGTTCATCATACTGTCTTTTTTTCGTACCCACCTCGCCTAATCTTTTCTTTGAAAACAGCCAAATCGCAGGAAACCCAGTTAAAACAAAAAGCCAGCTAATCGGATCACCAAAGCCATCATTTTGTGAAATCAGCAGGCCATCTTGAATGACTGTATTGGTTTGCAAAAATGAATGAACCCCGATCATACCTCCTCCCATCAAAAATGTTACAAAGTAAAAAGCAAACAGATTTTGAAAAAAGGAACGAAATCTTTGAAAACCAAAGGTTGCAAGAACGATGAAAACAGAAAAAAGTAGTTTGCCTAAAGGGTGTGACACAACCATTGCAAATGGTGTAAAGAGCAAGAGAACAATGCTCGATCCAATGAGAGCTCCTAACATATATCGCCTTTTTTTTACTTGTCGTTTGAGAATAAATGCAGTGAGTAAGAGAAGCAATAGATCAAAACAAAAGTTTAACAGCCAAATCACATCTAAATAAATGACCACCTTCTGCTCCTTTCATCTGAAACAAAGAATCAAAAGCAGTACTTGCACTTGTTTGTACCAGTATAAAACAGTCATGAGATGGAAGTCTGTCAATTCTTGTTGGGGATGATAGAGAACTTTTGGTGGATTGTTATTGTTTTTGTCGAGGAATGAGAGAGAGTATTCTTCTAGACAAGCCTTCAAACAATTGTTGAAAGAAAAAAGACACGCTCCTAGAAGTCGTGTCTTTTGTTTAAGTTACTTTTCATTGATGTTTAATGTGCCTGAAGCTTTTTGTCTTGTGATATTTCCATAATCATCTCGCACAATCACCTCAATGACCGCACCTTTTGCTTTGGCGGTAGAAGTAGCAGTCCAGTAACCTTCATACGTTCCGCTCGATACTTCGCGAAGCGGCAGCTCTGTAGTATTTTGAAGCTTTGATCTCGCGTTTGTCAGCGGCATGTGAATGACAAATGTTGCGTCTAGCTTTTCTCTGCTGTGAAATGAAATTTTAACAGACTCCCCTGATGCCAGATAGACATTTTCTGCTGGAGTCAGCTTAGAAATCTCAGGTGCCTCGTATTGGACATCGATATTGATTTTTTTAGTCGTTTTGTTTCCTGCTGCATCTTTCGCTGTGACTTTGATCGTATTTTTCCCGTTCTCAAGCAGTATTCTTGCGGAATATTTTCCACCTTTTATGGTTGCCTTTTTTCCATTTACAGTGACTTGATCAAGATGATCATCTGTGACCTTTCCTTCTACAATGAGCGATTCTTTATTCGTCTTTTCCCCTTTTTTCGGTGTATCGATGGTGAGCACCGGAGCTGTTTGATCAATGATCACCTTTACTGGTTTGGATCGTTTTGTTGCACCTTTATCCGTAACAGTTGCAGCCGTGAATACATGCTCTCCACTTGAAACTGTAAGCTTTTCTTTGAAGGCGCCTGACTGATCTGTTTTCACTTTGGCAATCTCTTCATCGTTTTGATAGATCGCTACATCGAGCCCAGGAGAGGCTTTTCCTTCGATCTCCAGTTCATCTTTGCTCGTAATAACTCCTGTCTTTGGAGATGTAATCTCTGGCACATCTGCTTCATAGTCAACAAGCGCACGAATCATATAATTTCCCTCTTCTTTTGGAGAAGGAGAAAATGCACCGCTTGTCAGCTGCCAGCTTCTTTCAGCATTTGGTCCATCTTCATCTGTTGCAAGCCCTGGAGATTCCGTATTTTTTTTCGTTTGAATATAGACAAGATAGAAATCTCCATCCACCGTAATGGCTTGATCTTCTAAATCTACTTTTGTCCATTCCCCATTACGCAGCGCTTTCGCTTTTAGAGGTCCTGCCATTTTCTTCCCTGGAGCTCCGTTCTTCCAAGAAGCGTCATACACTTCAACTGCAAATTCATTCCCTCCAGGAGCTGGCCACTCTGATGACCAGAAACGGAAAAGCCCTCCTGTGAGTTGCGCTTGTTTCTTCCCCTTTTCTAATGAAAATTTCACAGCCCAGCCATTGCCAGGATCATAGAAGGCTCTCGCATTTTCAGCTGTTCCATCATCATAGCCAATTTCCCCAGCAAAGCCGATGAATGGCTCTAGCTGAATGGCTTTTTCCACCGGCTTTTCTGTCACATCTGCTGTAAAAGAATATCCTTTAAACCCTTTGGCAAATACTTTGACGGTATAGACACCGCTCAATGCCTTTAGAGAAAATTCGCCAGATTCATTTGTTTTCACCGGCTTAATTTTCGCATCTTCTACAAGATAAACCGTGGCATCCTTTATTTTTTCACCCGTTGTTTCGTTGGCAATTGTGCCAGATATCGTTCGTTTCTTTAGTGGCTGTAAGGCGAAATTCGCCTCTGCCGTTTCATTTGAAGAAATATGGACGGTTTGTGTGCGTGATTCAAATCCGTAAGCTTCCGCTTTTACTGTGAATTCTCCTGCACTGTGAGGAAGCTGATATCTCCCTGTCGCTTCATCTGTGTACGTTGACTTGCCGCTTTCAAGAATACTAATTTCCGCTTTCATAGGAAGAGCTTTGATGGACGAAGCAGCTAGATTTTTTTCCTTTTTCATTTCTTTTATGTTCGCAGGCTTCTTAAGTGGGTGTACAGCCTTATCTTTTTGAGGCAAGACTTGATCTGTTATTTTCATATCATCTAAATGAACATCTTCGTTTGTCACCTGTCCTTCAATCATGCCAATTCCATCTGTTAATGCCGTAATCGCCTCTCTTGCATCAACTAAACCTGCCCCATAGCCATTGTTTGGGGATTCCGGGAATTGCTGATCAGTTAACGGCTTCGCTGTATTAATCAGAATTTGTTCAATTTCTTCAACAGAAAGATCTGACTGTACTTGGCGAAGAAGAGCCACAACAGCTGAAACATGCGGACCAGCCATCGACGTCCCATTCCAGCCATCCTCATACCCTTTCCCAGGAATGGATGAACGAATGTTTACCCCTGGGGCCGCAATGTCTGGTTTCATGACACCATATGGAGACGGACCTTGCAGCGAGAAAGACCCCAATTTGTTATCTTGATCCGTAGCACCCGTTGCAAAGACCTCTTGATAGTTCGCAGGATTCGCAATGGATCCTTCACCACCAGGGTTGAATAAATCGGTATTGCCAGCTGAAAACTCTGGAAAGATGTCCGCCGCTCTCCAAGCATTGACGACATCTTTATACCAATCATCAAGGCCAGGCCCACCTCCCCAAGAATTATTGACGACATCTGGTGCCTGTTCTGGATGTGGGTTGCCGGCCTCATCTTTTGGTGCTAAAATCCACTCACCTGCGTCAAGCAGATCAGCATCTGTACCACCATCTTCTGAGAAAGCTTTCACCGCAATCCATTTTGCGCCCGGAGCGACTCCGATTTGATTCTTTCCATCTGGCTCAGAGCCAACCATTGTTCCCGTTACATGTGTACCATGCTCTAAATCATCATATGGCGCTTCAGATCCTGTCGTAGCATCGTACCAATTGAATTCATGAGTTGGTTTATTCGGATGTGCTGGATCAAATCCGCGGTATTTTTCCTTTAAAGCAGGATGATCCCATTCCACTCCTGTATCAATACTTGCCACAACTGTACCAGTACCGTCATAACCTAAAGCCCACGCTTCTGGAGCATGAACTTGAGAAATGTTCCACTCGACTCCATCTACTGCTTTCATTTGTTTTTTCTGCTTCGTCTTCAAATCAACCGGCCGGTGAATTTGACGGGTTTCATTTGGCAGCACTTGATCTACTTCTGGGAAGGCAGCCACCTTTTCCATGACTTCTTTCGTTCCCGTCACCGCTAAACCATTCACAATATAGTACGAATGAATCTCCTTCACTTGCTTTTTCTTTTGTTCCTTTTGTAAATACGTAAGGAGCGCTTCCTGCGTCTCCTCAGACGTTGCTCTTAATTCGGATACGACAGCTGATCTTTTTGTGTATTGCGTTTTAGCCGCTGTTAATTTCTGTTTTTTGGCTTCGGACACCGCTTCCTTCGCCACTTTTTGCGTACTTGTTTGCTCTTTCATTTTGATTAAAAAAGTCACCTGATCATCCTGTTGAAACTGCTTCATTAATCTAGATGAGATCTTTGCTTTTGTTGTCTTAGAGGAGACAGCTTCCTCCTGATATGAGGTAGAAGTCGATGTTGCTTGAACCGTCCCAAAGCTTGTCATCGTTAAAGTACCAATCACCAAAAGACTCATCAAACGATAGCCGGCGGTCTTGCGAAACTTCAATTTCAATCAAATCCCTCCTCCTCAAGTGGCCAAACAGAGTATAGGTCTCACTCCTTTCCTTCTGTTGTTCATGACAAGATTCATGGTGTTCTATTTAATGTAGTCAAATAAAGTTCATCATTTTGTCGTTTTTTGTAGGAGGGAGTAAAAATGATTCTTTTTTCTTAAACACCATAAGTCAAATTACATATGGAAATTGAAAGACCTCTCACGTATTTAAGACTTTTTGATTAGAAACCCTTATAAGTTGAGACATAAAAAAACCCCTTCCATTGGAAGGGGTTAAGCTATACTCGATTAGCGTTTATTGCGGTTGCGTAAGAACGTTGGAATGTCTAGCGTATCATCACTTGATTGTGTATTTTGTCTTGGCTGAGATGATGGCTGTTGATGTTCCTCGCGTTTTACTTCACGTTTTTGAGGAATGGATTGATTTTGCTTTAATCCTTGTCCTAATGGGTTTCTTTGTGATTTTGTCACTTCTGGTTCTTGCTCAATGAATCCAGTAGCGATCACAGTCACCACAATTTCATCCTTCAAGTTATCATTGATGACAGACCCGAAAATCATGTTTACATCTTCGTCAGATGCAGAAGCCACAATATCCGCCGCTTCTTGCACTTCATAAAGACTTAGGTTCGTACCACCCGTAATGTTCATGATGACACCTTGAGCACCATCGATTGCTGTTTCTAGAAGTGGCGAGGAAATGGCTTTCTTCGCGGCTTCCGCAGCACGATTTTCGCCTGTTGCAACGCCAATACCCATTAGAGCCGAACCTTTATTGGACATGATGGTTTTCACGTCAGCAAAGTCAAGGTTAATCAGACCTGGTGTTGCAATTAAATCGGAAATCCCTTGAACACCTTGTCTAAGCACGTTATCTGCCGCGCGGAATGCTTCCAGCATTGGCGTGTTTTTATCAACAATTTCAAGCAAGCGATCGTTTGGAATCACAATTAATGTGTCAACTGCTTCTTTCATAGAAGCAATTCCTTCTACTGCTTGAAGCTGACGCTTTCTTCCTTCAAATGTGAAAGGACGAGTCACAACTCCAACTGTCAATGCACCAGAATCTTTTGCGATTTTTGCAATGACAGGTGCAGCACCCGTACCAGTTCCACCGCCCATACCAGCTGTAACGAAGACCATGTCTGCGCCTTTTAATACTTCTTCAATCTGTTCTTTGCTTTCCTCAGCAGCTTTTTTACCGACTTCAGGATTCGCACCTGCTCCAAGCCCTCTTGTCAGCTTAGCACCGATTTGCATTTTAGTTTCTGCTTTTGATAGATTTAACGCTTGTGCATCAGTATTGACTGCAATAAAATCGACACCTTGTACGTCATTTTCAATCATTCGGTTGACAGCGTTATTCCCGCCGCCACCTACTCCGATTACTTTAATTGATGCTAGGCCGTCTATATTTGTTTCAAACTCCAACATGCTGAATCCTCCTAATCCGTCGAAAATCTAATTCTATTCCCAGAACATATTAAATAGTTTTTTCATTTTGCCCGGTTTTTTATTTGTCTCTTGTTGTGCTTTTTGTTTTACTTTCGGTCTTGGCTGCGCTTCTTTCACTTGTGGTGCAGAAGAAACCGGCTCCATGGATGCGCCTACTTCATGAAACGCCTCATCTGGCATTTGGAATCCAACCTGTCTGCCCTGAATCTTTGCATTGCGATAAGCAAAGTGGATCAGACCCACTCCTGTCATATATTGAGGCTCTCTCACCCCGATATAATTCGGACTTGCAATCCTAACATTGTTTTGCAAGACCGTTTGTGCAAGAGAAAGGATACCTGGAATAGCTGTTTGTCCACCTGTTAGAACGAATCCACCAGGCAAATCATGCACATCCATATTTCTTAATTCCTCCGCCACAAAGAGCAAGATTTCTTCCAGCCGCGCTTCAATAATGTTGGCTGCATCAAGCTGTGTATACGTTTGTTTTTGATCGGTACCGATTACAGAAACTTCAAATGTCTCCTCCGTCGATGCCTCATCATAAAACGCATGACCAAATTGTTTTTTGATTCGTTCAGCTTCTTCAGTGGAAGTTCTAAGTCCTATAGACAAATCTTTTGTTATGTTCTCTCCGCCCAAAGGGATACTGTGAGTAGAATAGAGATGCCCGTTTTCAAATACGGAAATCGTTGTAGATCCGCCGCCAATATCGACAAGAGCTACCCCAAGATTTTTTTCATCTTTCGATAATGCTGCCGAGCCCGATGCGAGTGGCTGCAAGCATATATCCATTATTTCAATTCCAGCTCTTTCTACACATCGGAGCCAGTTATGTAGAATCGTTTTAGAACCTGTAATTAACGATCCTTCCACTTCTAGCCGAACACCAAGCATTTTTTTCGGATCTGTGATCTCATCTCTTCCGTCGACGATAAATTGTCTCGGAATTACGTCTACGACGAGATGTTCTTGAGGAATAGATACTACTTGTGCAGCATCTAAGACACGTCTCACATCTTCAGCATGTATTTCTTTGTTTTCACTAGATACTGCGACTACGCCGCTCGTATTCTGAATATGAATATGGTTTCCGTTAATTCCGACAATCGCCTTTTGTAAAGGAAAACCTACCATTCTCTCAGCCTGTTCAAATGCTTGTCTAATAGAATGAACTGTCTCATCTATATCAACAATCGATCCTTTTTTTAACCCCTCTGAAGGGACATTTCCAACACCTATAATGTTAAGCGAATCATCCGCCATTTCTCCGACGATGACTTTTATATTGGATGTACCGATGTCAAGGCTGACGTAAATTTCATTGTTGTTCATTCTATGGCACCTCCTCACATTTCAATACTTTCTATTCTATTATTTGCTGAACAACAATACAATGAATGTGTTTTTACAAGTGTGTAACAAAACTTAAAAAATCAACATTTTTTATTAGGATTACTAAAAATATTCGTTACATCATATGTATATCCTTTTTTATGACTCACTTTTTTTCTTTTTTTCTCTAGAAATTGTCCATTTTGTTAGGAGAATTCTTCTAATCACTGCTATATTTTGAAACAATCTAACGCCGAATGCAAACATTCCGACTAAGTACAAGTCTACACCAAGATGGACGCCCAGAAAAGCTAAACTTATTGCCAGTATAATATTAAAGAAGAAGCCTGATACAAACACTAGTTCATCGTATGCCCCTTGCAGATGTGCCCGGATTCCACCAATCAATGTATCAAGTGCAGCAAGTACAGCGAGGGAAAGATAATTAGAATACTCATTCGGTATCGTAAAATTAGTTAAGAAACCGATCGCAACTCCTATGATTAAGCCAAGTACAGGAAGCCACATTAAGATTTTTCCTCCTTTACATCGTCAAGAGGCTTCAATTCGTTTACTTGAATTGCACCGTCATATGCTTTTAAGTGGATTTTTTTCTTCGGCTGGCTCATACTCAAGCTGAAGTTTTCCTGAGCAAACAAATCACTAATATCTGATACATTTAAACGGCTGTATAATTTGTCGGCCTGCTCACTAATCATTTTAATGGTGACTTCATCACTATCTAAGCTGTAGCCATCCATTTTTGTCGTGCCATTAATATCTCGAATCACACTTGTATTAATGACACGGCGATCATTGATGGAAATATGTTTTGCCCCAAACATATTGGCTTCATTAATTAACTTTTTCAGAAGATCAGGTGGGATATTTTTCACTTCTTCTCCAGTAAGGTCCTTGGAAAAAAGCTGAGATATTTCAATTTCAATCCCCTCCCCTTCCACTTCTGTAAAACCAGCCTTTTCTTTTAAATCCTTTAACGTTTTTGTTAATTGTGCTTCTTTTGATCGATCTCCTTGATGACCATATTTTTTTAGCATCTCGTCGTATTTATCAATTTCTTTGAGCAAATCCAATTCCTTACTTTTAGATGCAGATAAATCCTCTCTCAGTTCCCACACATCACGAGTATCACGAACTTTGGGCTTTTGTAAGGAATTGAATTGGATGGAAACCATGATGCCAAATATGATCATTAAAGCTGTTAAACTAAGTAAAGGCTTCTTTTTCCTCAACACCACTCACCTTTTCACTTTTAATCTTTGTTTCTTAAAAGAGGGTTCATACGAATATCCGTTTTCTCGATCGTCATTGAAATGTGATCACTTGTCAGCTGATCGACCACTCCCCCTGCAATATTTAAAGCAGGTATTAACACAGCAGGATCACCAATAGCAGATATGACAAATGGTGCTGGATGCTGAACACCATCTACTGTGACAACTGGACCGTTACAATGTATGTATGATTGGTGTGTGATTCTTTGCCCATTAATAGATACAGCAGAAGCCCCTGATATAAATAGTTCGTTTATCACATGAAAAATGTGGCTCTCATGCACAATGTAATTATTAACATTTTGTCCACTCGGGATATAAGATGCATCTTCAAGAGACACTTTTACCCCTTTTCCTTTTACACCGATCTCTCCTGTAAACATTCTATATTTCTCAACATCTTCCAGCACATTAAAATACTGCTCTTTTTCATTTTTCAAATTGGACTCTGTTGCTTGTACCTTTGATTGAAGACTATATAATTCTTTTTCGAGTTTCTGATTTGCCTTTTCTTGCGTTGTGAGCTGACTTTTCAGAGAGTATTCTTTTTTCCATTGCTCTGTTCGAATGACATCTGCCTGATGCTGCTTTGTATATTGGTATGAAAAAGAAATCAGAAAACCAAGAACAAGCATGACAATCGAGAATATAACTGTTTTGCCTCTCAACGCTCATCTTCCTTTTTCTTAGATTTAAACGCTTCGAAATACGTAGCGACTTCCATATGGATTGTGCCTTTTTCAGATGATGAAAGTTCTTTTACAATGGCTGGATAGGTTTTCATTTTATCACCGAACGTTTTAATTGATGCAATCACAGTGTTTCCGTCATTCATATAAAATTTAACTAGCCAATTGTTTGAATTTGTTGGCACATAATATACTTCTGAGATGAGTTCCTGAATAGAGGCTGGCAGTTGATTTAAAGATTTAACAGTTTGCTTCAGCTTCTCCTTATTGTCCCAATCGACAAAAATAGGTCCTGCATGACTCGGTGTCACTTCTTCTGGTAAAGCGGTCCCATTTTCAAGAAGCTCATAATATAGATTTCCCTTTTGAAGATACGCAATATTTGCATATTCTTTGACAGCAATACTCACTTTATTTGGGAAATGCTTTTTGATACTGACACTTTTAATCAGTTTATTTTGTTTAATATGATCTGCTGTTAAATCTTTATTTAAATTCCAAAACTCTGTTTCGCCTTCTTTAATTTGTGAAAGTTTAACAAGCTGTTTTGTTGAGACATGCTCATTACCTGTGATGGTTAAAGAAGAAATTTTGCTGATAGGTGTCTGCAAATAAATAATAATTAAAACCATGATAAAAAACAGTAGTATAAAAGAGATCAGTCTCCGATTCGCTTTTTGCTTCCTTTGTTCTTTAATTTTAGGAATTCGCTCTTCTATATTGACGATCTTTTCATTTTCATGATCAGGCCGCATATATACTCTTCACCTCATTCAAAGCTGCTTGTCCACATCTTTGGGTCATCATTTTGATGAGAAAACAAACGGCATTCTTTCATGCCGTTTGTTTTCCTCTGATGTCATCATTCATAAAAACTACCTGTTAATTTTCTTCACCGATAATTTCTACTTCTGTATGCATCTCTACGTTGTAGTCTTCTTTAATTTTCTTTTGGATGAACTGAATTAAGTCCAACACGTCTTGAGCATTGGCTCCACCAGCGTTGACAATAAAGTTGCCGTGCATATCAGAAATTCTAGCTCCGCCGATTTGGTATCCTTTTAAATTCGCTTTTTCTACAAGCTGTCCTGCATATTCAGGCAGCGGATTTCGAAAAATACTGCCAGCACATGGCCGATTATAAGGCTGGGTTTCTTTACGATAATCTTTATTTTGCTGCATCTTCTTTGTGATTTTCTCGCGGTCATCCTGCTTGAGCTTAAACACAGCTTCTAGAACAATGCCAGGTCGTTCCTTTTGTAGGACTGACGTTCGATAGCTAAAATTCATTTGTTCATTTGTGAGCCACTCGATGCTTCCATCTTCAAATAAGATTCTGGCTTTCACAAGAATCTTACTGATATCAGATCCATGTGCACCTGCGTTCATATAAACAGCGCCGCCAATAGATCCCGGAATACCAGCTGCGAATTCCAGTCCTGAAAGACCCTGTTTACTAAGTGATGTCGCGAGCCTTACGACAGAGTAGCCGCCGCCGACTGTAATTTCTTCATCATTTACAGTTAGGTGATCCAGTCCAGCACCTAGCTTTAGGACAACTCCTCGAATTCCTTTATCAAGGACAAGTAAATTCGATCCTCTTCCAATGACCGTCCAATTTGTATGGTGTTTTTTCACATGATCCATGATCGTTTTCACTGCATCGATATCTTTTGGGATGATCAAAAGATCTGCTGGTCCGCCTATTTTCATTGTTGTATGATTCGCAAGCGGCTCATTTTCAAGTACTTTACCAACTTGCGCTTCTAATAATTCATTCTTCAAGTTCTCCATATTACCCTCCGCCTTACCTAATATCATTCCATCATGTAGTCGTTATTTCTTTTAACACATTATATAAACGTGTAGCCGCATCTGGTACTCCGAGTTCTTTCGTTAAACGGCTCATTTGGTTGAGTTTTTCTTCATTACCAGCAATTTCATCAATGGCATGTAGCAAACGATCCCCTGAAAGCTCTGATTCTCTTAAAACAATCGCAGCATCATGTTTTTCAAGTGATCTTGCATTGATTTCCTGATGATTTGCCGTCACGTATGGGCTCGGAATAAAAATGGTTGGGATTCCAAGAGCCGTTACTTCAGCAATTGTTGTAGCTCCTGCTCTTGCAACAATCACATCGATCGATTTCAGGTACTCTGGCATTTGATGCAAGAAAGGTTTTGTGATCATGTTAGGTGCTGCACCTTTTTCCTTTAGTTCATTCAACACTTTTTCATAATGAACCTCACCTGTGATATATAAAAGCTGGTAGTTTTTAGCCTTTAAATCATCTTGCATTTCGATCACTGCTCTATTGATAGGAGCAGCACCTCGACTCCCGCCGAAAATAAGAACCGTTTTTTTCTTTTCATCGAGCCCGAATTCTTTAAGAGATTTCCCCTCTTTTATAGAGACGACTTCAGAGGCTCTAGGGTTTCCCGTAAATACAACCTTTTCAGAAGGAAAATGTGCCTTTGCTTCATCAAAGCATATGGCTACCCTATTAACATATCTCGCTAGGAACTTATTTGTAATACCAGGCAGGCTGTTTTGTTCGTGTATAATAGTCGGGATCTTCAGCTTAGAAGCCGCATAAACCACAGGACCACACACATAACCGCCTGTTCCAATAACCGCATCAGGCTTGAATTCTTTTAAGTAAGATTTGCTTTTTTGAACGCCTTTCAAAAATCTCATCACCGTTTTGACGTTATCAAAGGAAAGCTTTCGTTTAAAACCTGAAATTTCTATCGCCTTGAAAGGGATATTTTCTCTTTCTACAATTTTCTTTTCAAGTCCATTTTCAGTACCGATATATAAAAATTCCACATCAGGATGCAGTCTCTTCACTTCTTTAATAAAGGCTAAGGCCGGATAAATATGTCCGCCTGTTCCGCCCCCACTGATTACTATACGCATTATACCATTTCCCCTCATTTTTTTTCTGCTCTGAACAAAGTATAAACCCTGTTTTAAACAACAGGGCTCCGTTAAAACCTGTAAAGAAGAGTCAAAATACACGTTTTCGAAACAAAAACTGTCATTTTCACTCTTCAAATCATTTTTTTATACTTTTGCAAAATAAACGTCAACATGGTTTCATTAGCTTCAGCACGCTAATATCTTGCGTACCTGCTGACATTCAGAAGTACGCCAATCGCCATCAGCATTAATGTCAATGATGAGCCGCCATAACTAAGGAATGGGAGCGTGATACCTGTCACAGGAATAAGTCCAGTGACAACTGCGATGTTAATCATTACTTGAATGGCAACCATTGAAATAATACCAACTGCTAGGAAACTCCCATATAAGTCTGGGGCTCCAAGTGCTATTCGTATGCCTCTCCATAATAGTACACTAAAGAGGAGTAAAATGAGTGATCCCCCTATAAAGCCAAGCTCTTCAGACAATATCGCAAAGATGAAGTCCGTTTGGGGCTCAGGTAAATAGAAGAATTTTTGTCTACTTTGACCAAGTCCCATTCCGAACAGACCACCTGGACCAACAGCGTATAAGGACTGAATAATTTGAAACCCACTGCCTAGTGGATCTTCCCAAGGGTTTAAATAAGATGTAATTCGTTTTATTCGGTAGGGTGCTGATAAGACAAGTGCAGCAAACCCGCTGAGCCCTATAAGACCGAGAAATATAAAGTGAGCAATTCTCGCACCTGAAACAAATATCATAATAATACAGGTTCCAACCATCACCGTTCCTGTTCCCAGATCCGGCTGAAGCATGATGATGGCAAATGCAGAAAATACAATGCCTAAAGCTGGGGCAAAACCTTTGCGAAAGGATGTGATATTTTTTTGTTTTTCAGATAAGAATTTTGCAAGAAACGCAATCATCGCAAGCTTCATAAATTCAGAGGGCTGAATACTAAACGCACCGACACCGATCCAGCTTCTTGATCCATTTCTCTCCATACCAATGCCAGGAATAAGTACAAGCAGCAAAAGGAGGAAACAAACAGCAACCAATATCTTTGACCAAGTCCGCCACGTCCAATAATCGACTCGCATAATGAAAAACATTGCGATAACTCCGATTCCGGCAAACAAAAGCTGTCTTTTTGCAAAATAAAACGAATCATCAAATTTATACGATGCCCACACAGCACTAGCGCTGTACACCATAATTAAACCAATCGTCAATAAAAGTAACGTAATGACAACAAGCAAAAAATCCGGAGAAGTTTTCTTATTCGTCAAGAGACCGACACCCCAAGCATAATTTCATTTGGGCTGTCAGTCATATGAGAGACAAGCCCTTATTTAAGCATATGCACGGCGTTTACAAACATGTCTCCACGTTCTTCAAATGTTTTATGTTGATCCCAACTTGCACAAGCCGGAGATAATAAAATCACGTCTTCTTCTTCAGATATGTTAAACGCCGCATGTACTGCTTGTTCAACATTATCGACATGTTTTACGTGATGTATTCCAAGCTCTTCACCAAGCTTCACAAACTTGGGTGCAGTCTCACCAAATGTGATAATTCCTTTTACATGTTTCATAAAAGGTTTCAACTCATCAAATTCATTGCCTCGATCAAGTCCACCTGCTAATAAAATAGTTGGTTGTTCGAAGGCTGACAATGCTTTACTTGTTGCCAAAATATTGGTTGCTTTACTATCGTTATAAAATTTCCGACTCTGAATTGTATCTACAAATTGCAGACGATGCTTCACTCCACCAAATGTCGTGAGAACGTGAACGATTGCTTCATTTGAGCAGCCTGCATTTTTCACAACACAAATAGCTGCCAGAATGTTTTCCTGGTTATGCTCACCAGGAAGGACAACATCCTTTACATCAATGATATGTTCATTCATGTAGTAAATTGCACCATTTTGAATAAACGCACCATGTTCTACTGGCTCTTTCACTGAGAAAAACACTTTTTTTGCTTTTAAACCTTCTGCTAGTTTTACAACGGAAGGATCATCTAGGTTAATTACAGCAATGTCATCTTCATGTTGATGTGCGAATACTTTCTGCTTTGCTTTTTCATATTCTTCACGAGTATGGTGATAGTCTAAATGTGCATCAAAAATATTTAATATTAAGCTGATTTTAGGTCTAAATTCAACTGTTCCCATTAACTGAAAAGAAGACAGTTCCGTTACGATCCACTCATCGCCAGCTGCATTTGCAGCGACTTCACTGGCAACTGTTCCAATATTACCCGCCACTAATGTTTTTTGGCTGTCTTTTTTCAGCATTTCATAAATCAATGTCGTGGTAGTGGTTTTTCCATTCGATCCAGTAATCCCAATAAAAGGAGATGAGGTTAAATGATACGCTAATTCTATTTCCGTCCAAACTGGAATTTGGCGGCGAAGCGCTTCTTGAACCATCACATTTTCATATGGAATTCCTGGATTTTTAATTAAAATTGTAATGTCTTTATCTTCGAATATACGAAGAGGATGACTGCCACAAATGACATCAATCCCCTTTTCAGAAAGTAGCTGAGCAGGTTTATTTTCTTCAAACGGTTTTTGATCATTTACCGTCACATTTACTCCATGTTCATGAAGAATTGAAGCTGCCGCATATCCGCTTTTAGCAAGACCTAATACTAGTACATGTTCGTTTTTTAACATTTGCATCTTATTCAATTATAACCACACCTCGATGTAAATTCCTAAAACAGCAAGTAATAAACCAGCTGTCCAGAAGGTGACAACTACTCTCCACTCTGACCAGCCAACTAACTCATAGTGGTGGTGAAGCGGACTCATCTTAAAGATTCTTTTGCCGGTTGTTTTAAAGGAGATGACTTGAAGAATAACGGATAACGTCTCAACAACAAATACTCCACCAATAATGACAAGTAAAATTTCAAGCTTCGTTAAAATCGCAATTGCTACAATGGCTCCGCCTAATGCTAGAGAACCTGTATCCCCCATAAATACTTTTGCAGGATGTGCGTTAAACACAAGGAAGCCAAGGACGGCTCCTGCAACAGCTACTGAAAAGATCGCTACATCATACTGGGATTGATTCCAAGCCAGTATAGCAAATGCTCCGAAAGCAATAGCAGCGGTTCCAGATAAGAGACCATCCAGTCCATCCGTTAAGTTCACAGCATTAGAACCTCCGACAAGCATGAAAACAACAAGGATAAAGTAAGCCCATCCTAAATCAAAGCTGACGTCTGTTCCTGGAATGCGAATCGTTGTTGCAAACTGATAATAATGGAAAACTGCATAAAAGATCACAGCGATCACAATTTGACCGATTAATTTCTGTTTCGATGTTAATCCAAGATTTCGTTTCATCGCTACTTTAATATAATCATCTAAAAACCCTAATAGGCCGTAACCAAGTGTGACAAATAACAGTAAAAACATTTCTGGACTAATCTCAGAAAATTTGTTGATCATCACAATTGTTGTAATAGTGATAGAAAAGATAATCATGATGCCGCCCATTGTCGGCGTCCCAGATTTCTTTTGGTGGGACTGCGGGCCCTCTTCTCTAATACTTTGACCAAATTTTAGTCTTCTTAAAAACGGTATAAAAATCGGGGATAAAAGAACACTGATTAAAAATCCCATTATGATTGTAAACAATATCACCTGTTCAAGCATCGTTCTTTACTCCTTCCGAATTTCCAAAGCCGTTTTCCATCAGAAAATTGCATTCATTATTATGGTATTCATTCGCGTTCTTCGTATGTTGTTTTTGTACAAAATGCTTCATTTCATTACACTCTTTTCATCATTTTAAGATTTGTTTAGATCTAAAATAGCGTCAATAGCAACCTTTGCATCATCAAAGTCATAGACTTGATCACCAATAATTTGATAGGTCTCATGGCCTTTACCCGCTATTAAGACTGTATCGCCTTTTTTCGCATTGGCAATGGCAAAGAAGATCGCTTGTTTTCGATTCACAAAGCTATGATAATATGCGTCTGGCACCCCGTGTTCCATATCTTTTAAAATGGCTGAAGGATCTTCGCTTCTTGGGTTGTCTGATGTAAATACAGGTTCATCTGCATATTTCACAGCGATTTGAGCCATTTGAGGACGCTTTGTTTTATCACGGTCGCCGCCGCAGCCAATTACACAGAAAATTTTGCCCTCTGTTAATTCTCTACATGTTGTGAGGACATTTTCTAAACTATCAGGTGTATGTGCGTAATCGACGATGACAGGGAAATCTTGATCGCAGTTTACAAGTTCAAATCTGCCCTTGACTCCTTCCAGCTCTTCAATCGCACTCACGATCGTCTCAAATGTTAAACCAGATACGATCCCAACTGATACAGCTGCGAGGATATTATACACATTGAACTTTCCGACGAGAGCAACCGTCACTTTCTTGGTGCCGATTGGAGTGACCAAATCAAATTGAGTTCCCTTTGGCATGATTTGAATATTTTTTGCCATGACATCTGCTTTTCGCTCTAGGGCATACGTCATGATTTCAGCAGCTGTGACTTTTTCAAAATAACTCGAAGCCTCATCATCTGCATTTAAAATCGCATGCTTCGGTTTATTATGATGAAAGGCACTTCCGAGCTGAGAAAACAGTAAGCTTTTCGCATGTTTATATTCTTCCATTGTGTTGTGGTAGTCAAGATGGTCCTGCGAAAGATTTGTGAAAACAGCAATATCATAGTCACATCCATGCACCCTGCCAAGATGGAGGGCATGCGATGATACTTCCATGATGGCTGTGTCTACATCTTGATCAAGCATCTGTTTAAACGTTTTTTGAAGTGTGACACTTTCAGGTGTGGTGTTTTTCACGTCGAGAATGTCATCATTCACCTTCATATACATCGTACCGATTAAGCCTGTTTTCTTCTCGGCTTTTCTCATCATTTGTTCGATCATGTGTGTTGTTGAGGTTTTTCCGTTTGTGCCTGTGATCCCGATGAGATTCAGCTTATGAGTGGGCTGTTCATAAAACGCATCAGCTATTCTTGCAAGTGCTCTTTGAGAGTGTTTCACAATAATGACTGGTACCTCTGTTATGTTAAGAGGGTGTTCTGCTACAATGGCTGCAGCCCCGCTTTTCACCGCTTTTTCAGCATAATCGTGTCCATCTACTGTATAGCCTTTTATACAGACAAAAAGGCTTCCCTCTTTCACCTCTCTTGAATCCATCTCAATGGAAGTGATATCAGGATTTTCGTTTATCAATTCGTTGTTTTCACTTTTAAAGTATGTAAGCAGTTCTTGTAATTTCATTTTCATATCAAACCTCTCAAATTCGTTCACGTGCATGTCTTGTGAAAAAAACACACAGTCTATATTTTATCGTAAAAAAAAGGATACATCCAGCGTATTCCTTAAGTTTCTGTTGGAAAAAACACACTTTGGACTCTTTTTTTCAAACTGTCCTTCTCTTTCAACAAAAAGAGGCAGCCAAATGAGTGCGGCTACCCTCTGTTCATTCTTTATTATTCATCGTTTAAGTATAATCTGATCGTGGAGCCTTCTTTGACCTTTGTCCCAGCAGCAGGTGATTGCTTCACTACTTTACTGCCAGTTCCTGAGGCATCGATCTTTAGGTTGATCAAGAGGGATTCAAGATCTGAAACAGATCCTCCTACAAGATTCGGTACTTCAATGGTTTTTGTGTCCAGCCACTGATACTTCTTTTCAATTTGTCCTTTTCTTTTTTTCACACCCATCTCAGGCAGGCTATCCCGCATAATATGACCAACAATTGGTGCGGCAACGGTACCACCAAATTGAATGGTGCCTTTTGGGTTATCCACAGCTACATAGACTACGATACTTGGGTCATCTGCAGGCGCAAATCCGATAAACGACACAATGTGGTTATTCTCCATATACTTTCCGTCCTTTACCTTCTGTGCTGTTCCTGTTTTTCCGCCGACCCGATACCCTTCAACAAATGCATTTCGGCCAGTTCCTTGAGCGACTACACTTTCAAGTGCATACCTGATTTCTTTAGATGTCTCTGCTGAAATCACTTTCTTTTTGGCAATCGGTGATTGCTTTTTCACGACCTCTTTTGTGATTGGATCTATCCATTCTTTTGCAATATAAGGTGTGTAAAGTGTCCCACCATTTACTGCAGCTGCTACTGCAGCTACTTGCTGAATTGGCGTAACAGATACACCTTGACCAAAGGCCGTGGTCGCCTGCTCTACAGGACCTACACGATCAAGCGGGAA
The DNA here is from genome assembly GCF_038613425.1 of Bacillus sp. FSL M8-0266. Taxonomy (NCBI): domain Bacteria; kingdom Bacillati; phylum Bacillota; class Bacilli; order Caryophanales; family Bacillaceae; genus Bacillus; species Bacillus sp. FSL M8-0266. The sequence continues at coordinate 1,547,123 of NZ_CP152015.1, read as the reverse complement.
CAAAATTCCCCGCCCTTCTCCTTGAAGGTCAATTCCGGTTTTTTGGCCAAATCCGAAATTTTTGATATAAGAAAATAATTTTTCTTTACCAAGACGATCTCCTAGCTCTACAAAGCCGGGGTTACAGGAATTTTGAACTACTTCCAAGAATGACTGTGATCCGTGCCCGCCTTTTTTCCAGCACCTGAGTCTTGCACCATCAACTGTCACAGATCCGCTGTCAAAAAATGAATCGCGTTTTAAATTCACTTTCTTCTCTTCTAATGCTGCTGCAAGTGTAATAATTTTAAATGTCGAACCCGGCTCATATGTGCTCCACACCGGAAGATTTCGGTTAAACACTTTTGAGTCAACTGATTGATAGTCAGCTGGATCAAAATCTGGTCTACTTGACATCCCTAGCACTTCACCATTTTTCGGATTCATCGCAATCGCGATCATACCATCTGGATTATACTTTGCCTGCGCGTTGTCTAATTCCCGTTCTATGATGGTTTGTACTTTTGCATCGACTGTTAATTTCATATCAAGACCATCTTTAGGCGGAGTATAATCGTCTGCTTCATCTGGCATTTTCTGCCCTTTTGCATCGGAATAAAACTTCACAGACCCTTTTTCGCCTTTTAGGTCATCGTCATAGTAGGCTTCAAGTCCAAGTAAGCCTTGATTATCGATTCCAGCAAAGCCCAGTACATGTGAAAGAAAGCTGCCAAACGGATAATGTCTGATGCTGTCTTCTGCTACATACACGCCTTCTAAATCAAGCTCTCTTACTTCTTTTGCTTTTTCATGAGATACCTTTCTGCCCTCAGGAGAAATTCGTTCAATTGATGTTTTCTTCGTGACGTGCTTGTACGCTTTCTCTTCAGACATATTCAGCACAGCTGCCAATTTCTTGCTTGTTTCGGCAGGGTCTTTAATTTGCCGAGGGACGACCAAAATAGATGGAGCACTTTTGTTCGTCGCAAGCTCTACCCCATTCCGGTCCAAAATATCTCCTCGTTCCGGTTCGAATGGAAGGTTTCGGCTCCACGAATCTTTTGCTAAGCTTGTCAGCTTCTCACCCATAATAAACTGCACATATCCTAATCTAGTATCTATGATGAAAAAAATGATCACCCCAAACAGTAGCACGAAAAGCAATCGTTTTCTCACTGTTACACTCGACACTCGCACGCCCGGTTCACTCCTTACATATGGCTTGTTTTCATCATATGCAGGCCCGTCCTTTTGTAGAACGCACCGTGATATTCTGCTGGCTGGAGCAAAAGAAAAAACCTAGCAAGTGATTTGCTAGGTTTACAGTTAATTTGGGCTTTTAAATGTCACAGTGACGACTTTGTCTGAAATCTCTGCTCCACTTTTGACACTTTGTTTCACAGCATAGCCTTGTCCATTTGTTTCTATATGCACACCGGCAATCGAAGCATATTGAAGGACTTCCCTTCTGGACCAGCCTGTCATATCAGGCATCTTAATGGTTTTCCCTGCTGTTTTCAAGAACACTTTCTGGCTTTCAGAGAATTCAGAGCCCGCACTCGGCCACTGGCGTTTAATGGAGAGACCGTCGCCGATGACAACAGGTGTTAAGTGTTTATTTTTGGCTTCTGTTTCTGCCTGCTTCACTTCTAAATCCAGGTATGAAGGCATCGTTTCTTGTTTCACTTTTTGTTCGCCGGATTTTTTATCGTCTGCTTTTGTTGGTGCAATATTTAAATATAGCAAACTATTTTTCATGACAGGGTTAAAGATTTGAGAAACTGGAGCTGACCCCGTTTCTGTTTCAGACAGCTGCGGCTGCTGAACAGCCACATAAACAAGCAGCTTCGGATCATCTTTTGGCGCCATTCCCATAAATGAAAAGACGTAATCGTTTCGTCCTTGGAGGTAACCGCCGGCACCGCCAATTTGTCCCGTTCCTGTTTTTCCAGCAACGTCGAAGCCTTTGATTTGGTAAGGCTGACCTGTTCCAATTTTCGAAGAAACAACCTCACCTAAAATGTCACGGACTTGCTTCGCTGTATCAGATGAAATCGGTTTTCCTGCTGCTGTTGGTTCGTGCTGCAAAATCGTATTGTTTGTGTTCGGGTCTGTAATATGATCAATGACATATGGTTTCATCATTGTTCCGCCGTTTGCTATCGCAGTGGCTGCTTCGATTTGTTGAATCGGTGTGATGGCTGATGCTTGACCATAAGCTGTCGATGCTTTGTCATATTCATATCTAAAATTGATTTTACTAGACGCTTCGTTCGGCAAGTCAATCCCCGTTTTGTCATAGAAATGGAACTTCTGCAAATATTGTTCGTATCGTGTGAAGCCTAGTTTTTCTTTTGCCAGCTTTGCAAAGGCCACATTTGACGAGCGAAGAACTCCTTGATGAAAGTCAATTTTCCCCCAGCCATTTCCGTTGTTGTGGTCTCGCACAAGGCCGCCACCTACTTTATAAGTACCAGATTGATATTTTTCACTGCTTTGGTAGACCCCTTCTTGGATCGCCGCAGCGAGGGTAAAGATCTTCATCGTTGAACCTGGTTCAAACGCATATGAAATCACATCATTGTTATAATTCGTAATGTCTAGTTCATTTAAATTAAAGCTTGGTCGCTGCCCCATCGCGAGAACCTTCCCAGTTTTCGGATCAACGACTGTGGCAATGATTTTCTTCGGCTTATACTTTTTGGCAACCTGCGTCATACTTTCTTCAAGAAACGCTTGAATTTTCTGATCGATGGTCAGCGTGACATTTTTCCCGTCTTTCGGGGCGACAATGTCTTCTTTACTATTCGGCAATGCCCATCCGCTTCTGTCACTGTTATATGTCACATAGCCGTCTTTTTCTTTTAAAAATTTGTTCAGTGCCTTCTCAAGTCCCATTGCACCTGACATGTCCTTTGTCGCCTCATTTAATCTGGCATAACCGATTAGGTTAGAAGCAAACATGCCGTTTGGATAATATCGCTTCGTGTCTTTTTCAAAAGCAACACCTGGAAGCTTTAGCTTTTCAATTTTTTCCTTCGTTGAAAAACTAATATCCTTCCCCGCTTTACCAAACTCCACTTGGAATGCATCTTTTGTATTGAGACGCTTTAAAATTTCGCTTTCACTCATATCGATGACTTTCGAGAGCTCTTTTGCTGTCTTTTCTTTATCGACGACATGCATTGGATGCTTAGGGTCCACTGTCATTTTCTTGCTCATGACCGCAATGAGCTTATACACAGATGTATCCTCAGCAATCACATTCCCATTCCGGTCTAAAATAGATCCTCTTTTGGCTTCAAGTGTTTTCTTCGATTGATATTGTTCATTTGCCTTGGCAGCTAATACTTGTCCATCAACTGTTCCTGTAATTTGAATATAGATAAAACGTGCTAGGATGATAAAGAAAAACAGGGCGAAGCAAATACTTGCAATTGCCGCGCCTCTGTTCATCATTTTATTCTTTTTAGGCATCGCCATGTTAATCGACCTTCTTAACATCTTTCGAAATAGTTAAGCCTGCTTTTTTCGCAGCATCAATGATTCTTTCTGGTTCACTCAGCAAATCTTTTTCCTTTTGTAGCTCAGTGATCTTCTTCGATTCTAAAGATACTTGCTGTTCTAGCTTCTGCACTTCGATATTGGCGTGATAGACAGCAAAGGCTTTAGAAATGATGAGAATCGAGCTACACATAAGAGCCATGACAAACATGACAAGTAAGATTTTTTCACCAAGTGTGATAGAACCTCTTCTTTTAATGAAAACCGATTGGCCTTGCTGCTCTGTTTGATGTTGCTTCACTTCTCTTTGATAAGCCAAATTACTCATAAGAAACCTCCTTTTTATCATCATCTATGGTGTCGTTTTACTTTTTTTCTGCAATTCGGAGCTTCGCTGAACGGGCACGGTTGTTATGTTCCAGCTCTTGTTCTGATGCAACGATCGGTTTTCTCGTGATCAGCTTCAGCTTTGGTTCAAGTCCTTCTGGAATCACTGGTAGTCCGTGCGGAAGTTCTGGAAGAGAAGACATTTCTCTAAATGTACTTTTACAAATCCGGTCTTCAAGTGAATGGAATGTAATGACAGAAATTCTCCCCTTCGGATTGAGTAACTCTATTGCTTGTTCTAGTGCTTCTTCAAATACTTTCAATTCATCATTTACGGCAATTCGGATCGCTTGAAACACTCTTTTCGCTGGATGTCCGCCAGTTCGTCTTGCAGGTGCCGGAATTCCTTCTTTGATAATGTCGACAAGCTCACCCGTTGTTTCAATTGGCGCTTTTTTTCTTGCTTCTTCAATTTTGCGTGCGATTTGCTTACTGAACTTTTCTTCCCCATATTTGTAGAAAATCCGAACTAGATCTTCAAATGGCCATTCATTTACCACTTTTTTTGCCGACAATGCGGCTGATTGATCCATTCGCATGTCAAGAGGTGCATCATGGTGATAACTAAAGCCTCTCTCTGGTGTGTCGAGCTGAGGAGATGATACACCAAGGTCAAAAATCACACCGTCTACGCTTGTAATACCTTGTTCATTCAGACGTTCTTTTAAATATCGGAAGTTGCTTTTTATGAAAAGAATGTTCGCTTTAGAATCCGCGAGCTTCTCTCGTGCATGATCCAGTGCAGCATCGTCTTGGTCAAATCCAATCAATGTTCCTTTTTCTGATAAATGAGATAGTAAATATGAGCTATGACCTGCTCCGCCTAGCGTGCAGTCCACATATGTACCGTCTTCTTTTACGTTTAAACCGTCAACTGTTTCTTTTAATAATACTGTCTCATGTTGAAACATGATGTTATGGTCCCACCTTTTTCAAATAGAAATGAATGTGTAGAAAGCTTGCTGCACAAGGGATTATTATATATCAAATCCAATCATGTTTTCAGCAATTTCAGCAAAAGAATCTTCTTGCTCTTCTGTATATTGTTCCCAGATCGACTTACTCCACAACTCAATTCGATTTGAAACGCCGATGACCACACATTCTTTTTCGAGTTTTGCATATTGGAGTAGGTTTGATGCGATGTTAATACGCCCCTGCTTGTCCAGATCGCATTCGACTGCGCCAGAGAAGAAGAACCGGGTAAACGCACGTGCATCTTTTTTCGTTAGCGGTAGTGCTTTGAGTTTCTCTTCGATTAGTTTCCACTCACTCATAGGGTAGCCAAATAAACATTGATCAAGCCCTCTCGTCAGCACAAACTGTTCTCCGAGACCGTCTCTAAATTTAGCAGGGATGATCATGCGCCCTTTTGTATCAATCGTATGTTGGTATTCACCCATGAACATGATAATCAGAGCCCCACTTTCTCACCCTTACTCTCCACTATCCACCACTTCTCTCCACAAAACTTATTCTACACTGTTTCTACATAAAAAAAAACCCTGAACTAGTCAGGGTTCATTAAAACTTTATTTCAAAGTTTGACAATTTGTTGCTTGTTTTGAAATGAAAATGGCATATTTTTGAATGTTTTGAAGAATTCTGGACCATATTTGTTTAAAAAGTACATGATATTCCAAATTCTTTCCTGCGGGGCATCTAATGGTTTTAAACTATTTTCAATCCGTTCAAAGTCCCGAAGGATGTATCCTTCCTTCTCCTCCACACGCTGCGCCACCTTTTGATACACAAATTGAAGCTGGTCTTCAATAAATTTGGCATTTTTATCTAGTAGCTGCTCGAAGTTTGGTTCAATCTCCAGTGCTTCTTGTCTCATCACACCATGAGCATTTGCTAATTCACGTTTGGCGTGTTGAACCGCTTGAACAAAGCTGTCTGGAAGACTTTGCTGAAAGTGCGCTTCTTTCTTTTCTTTTACTCCATTTGTCAGCACTTCTTCTACCGACAGTTCTCTAACTGGCAGTTTCTTGTCGATGTGCCTTTCAAGAATGGTCACATGCAGTCTCGGAAGAACAGGCGCCATCTTTAATTTAAAATGCTCAAAGATTCCTTTCAGCTCTCCCCAATAGTTAACCTCACCGTGTCCTGCCATAAAGGCAAGTGCCGGGAGAAGGGTTTCCTGCATCAAGGGACGCGTCACCACATTGTTGCTAAACCGTTCTGGGTGCTCCTCGACTTCCTGCAAAAGCTCTTCCTTCGTCCACGTAAGCCCCACTTCTGATATAGAAAACCGGCCGTTCTCTTTTTCAATCAGGAAACGTTCCTCATCATATTCGTAAAACAGATTCGCCTGATTGTCACCAGCTTCAATAATTGGCTGATATCCTGCTCGTTTCATAGCAGCCTGCGATTCATTTAAGCGAGCAGTAACCGCATCATTTGTCTCGACAATGTGCTTGAATAACGAACGCTCAAGCGGTTTGACACCTAAGTCACCTGAATTAAATAAAAGCAGTCCATCTTCTTCAAAGAGGTCACATACAATCCATTCAAAGAAATCAGTAAACGTTTGTGATTTGCGTAAACATCGAAGAAGCTGTTCAAGCAAGTCATTGGTGTAAGCAGATTCTTCATACGTTGAAAACACATCACGGAGCCATTTCTCAGTTTTTTCTTGATCAAGCGGGATTCTTTTCGCAGCCGCTTTTTTGACGTTATGTAATGACAGCTTTTGTTTCACTGGCCCCTTTTCGCCAGATGTGTACACAAAATTAATTTCATCTACGTCATGATCCTCACCGGCTACCCAAAAGACCGGAATCACTGGGACGCCAAGCTCTGTTTCTTTTTCTTTTGCAAACTGAATGATGGAAATGATTTTATGTATGGTATAAAGCGGTCCTGTTAATAGACCAGCCTGCTGTCCTCCGACCACCATCACACTCCGTTCATCACGGATCTTTTCAATGTTCTGGCGCATCGCTTTCGATTCAAACTTTGCATGGTACGCGCTCATATAATCCGCTAAAGCCTCGCGCGGGAAGCTCATTTCCATGAGATCGTCGTATCTCTTTTTCCATGTGTGTTCAGAATGTATATCATAATCAAAAAAAGTCGTCATCTCTTTTTTTTCTTCTATATAATCACGTATGAATAAATTCTGACTTCGGATGGAAAGTTCAGTCAATTGCATGTTTAGAACTTCCTTTCTTCAATAAATAGTTAGTTTCCCGAAAAAAGTATAGCATGTAAATGAGCTCACTCAAAAGATTTTGTTTGCTTTTTTTCCAATACTTCCAAGCTTCGATCAAAGAAAGTGAGATGTGGCGCCGCAACGCCGTGAGCTTGAGCCTTTTTTAAAAGATAGCCAAGGATGGCTTTTCTTTCGGTTTCGCGGCCTTTCACTATATCTTGAAGCATAGACGACTGATTCTCAGCTGTTTTCTCACAAACAGAGACTACATAAGACCAGAGCCGCTCTTTTTCAGGTAAGCCCAAGATGGAAACTGCTTCTTCAAATGCACACTTCATCATGTATTCATATGAGGGGTTTGCGATCAATTCCCCGTTTCTCACATGCAACAAAGCCGTGAGCGGATTAATACAGATATTGACAAGCAGTTTTTCCTCCAGCACCTTTTTCCATTCATCCGTATAGATCATCTGAAAATGAGATGATGTCTCATTCAATGCTTTTTTTATATCAACTGCTTCTTCATGCTGAAATGCCCCCCACTTGATGACACCGATACCTGTATGGTTCACTGCATGATCTGACATCTTCATCGCTCCGTGCTCTACCACACCTATGTATAATGAATGTCCCGTTTTCCAATTCTCCAAATCTAATAAGTGAGCCATTCCGTTCTGTAAGAATAAGATACGATGAGGAGGTAATGTCGATAGTTCACCAAGCACATCTTGCAAATGATGATATTTCACTGTCACGATGAGCAAATCAAATTCTCCTGTTATTCCTGTCTGTGCATGAACAGCCGCCTGGCGTGTTTCTCCTTTTACTGTTCGCTCTATGCCTACTGCTCGAATCTCTTCTGCCTGTTCGTTTCTTCTTGTAAAGACTGTGACGTCATGATGCTGCGTTAAATAACTAGCACAGAGCAGACCAATCGCACCGCCGCCAATGATTCCAATGTTCAACTGCCGCACATCCCTTTTTCGTTTACTTCATGATATCAACTATTTTAACAGGTTCATGTCGTGATGCAAAAAGCAGATGACGCGCTATGATTGAATTTTTTTAATTTAAAAACTATAATAATAAGTGTAAAAACTTTTTGAGGCGGATGGGATGAAAACGCCTTCAATGACATCACTGTCGACATTATGTGTGTAAGGGGGAAGATCATATGGCACAAGTAAAACGACTTCTAATTAATTACAAAACTTTAGAGGAATTTAAACAATTTAAGGAATACGGCATACAAGAGCTATCCATGCTCGAAGACCTTGAAAGCAATATGATTGAAAATGACAGCAACTCTCCATTTTATGGGATTTATTTTGGAGATAAACTAGTGGCACGTATGAGCCTTTATCAAGTGGACGGCTCAACGACAACGTATTTTAACCACAACCATGATTATTTAGAGCTGTGGAAACTGGAAGTGCTTCCTGGGTATCAGCGCAAAGGGTACGGCGAAGCACTTGTTGAATTCGCTAAATCGTTCGGATTGCCAATTCGGACCAATCCACGCGTCAAATCTGCCGGTTTTTGGGATAAAATGGGCTTTGAAGCAGTCAAATATGATATGGAGCGCGATAAGGGTGAAAATCCACTCATCTGGGAGCCCGCACATATTCAAAAAAATACAGGTGAGTCCGCTTAAAGGCTGATCACAAAACGCCCCTCCTTTCTCTTGAGGGGCGTCTCTTTATTTAGCATATTCTTTTAAGCTAATATTCTGTTTGACTCTTTCAACAATACTTATGAGTGCCCGGTAATCTTCTTCTGTCATTTTTAATTGCCGCTTTAAGTGTTCATTTTCTTCTGTAAGTGACTTCAATTGATGCTGTGCATCAGCCAGTTCTTCGCGTAAATGAGCAGGTCCATCAGGTTCTTTTTCAAGTTGCTCTAAAAACTGAATCACTTCTCGAAGGGTCAATTCAGCCTGATTTGAAGAAGTCTTCTCTTCTATGGTTAACGCATGCTGTGGTAAACCAGAGGAATGAATACCTATTTTTTTACGCAATTCTTTCCGCTGTTTTTTTGCCAGCTCTATGCCTGCCTGATATTGTTTTCTAACGTATGAGTTCCACCTGAAACCACATGCTGCCGCTGTTCTTGACAATGCTTTCCCGACCTCCTCAAATGCGGAAAGCTGCGTCCCTCCATCTCGAATGTGCCTTAAGACGACTTCTGCTAAAAGTAAATCTTCATCTTGTGTCCATGCGTCCTGCCTTGTAATTGTCAATTGATCATCCCCCCTGAATCTGAATACCACATCATATGCGCCTACTAGAGTAGATAGACTATTTGCAGGGGAGAAACCTAAAAAATAGACAAATAAAAAAACGCAAGGGAAGATTCCCTCACGTTTTTTTATCAAGCATTAGTTGCTTTTTACGTCTTTGCCTTTGTATGTTCCGCAAGATTTGCAGACACGATGAGAAATTTTCATTTCACCGCATTCTGGGCAAGCTACCATACCAGGTACTTGTAGTTTGAAATGCGTACGACGCAATCTTTTTTTCATTTTAGAAGTTCTTCTAAAAGGTACAGCCATTATTCCCACCTCCTTAAAGAGTTAAGATTCATTATTTTCTTCTAAGAGCTTCTTCAAGCCTTCCAGACGCGGATCAATTCGGTTTTGATGTGCATCTTCCGAAATGACCGCCCAGTCATTCCCTTCTTGTGGTGCAGCACCTTTTACGTCAGTTTGGTCGCAAAAGATTTGCATCGGCACTTCAAGAAGAATTTCTTCCTTGACTAAAGGCGTTAAGTCGATGATGTCGTCTTCTACAATAGAAACGTCTTCATCTTCTATGTCGTCTGTCTTATGAAGTACAAATAGTTCTTTCGTTGAAATCGCAAATGGATAATTTACATCAACAAGCGTTCTTGAACAAGGCAATGTCATTTCACCTGTGATGGTTAAATCAAATGCGACTTGCTTTGATTCGATCACTCCAGTCCCTTTCACCTCTACCGGTGAAATGCGACGTATATCTGAATGAAGGCTAGTAAGTTCATTTAAGTCAACCGTCTCATGAAAATCGAAGCTGTTTTTAGCTTTTTGATGTAACTGATAAACTGTCCATTTCAATTGTATCACCTCTAAGAGCAACAAACATGATTATAGCTTTCATCATGTTATTTGTCAATATTTTTTCTTTACAGTCCTTTGTGATGTCAGAGCGTTGTTTGACATCAGTTCTCGGAATGCCTACACTGAAAAAAATGGGCTTCATTTTTCCCTTATGCTACTGTAGCATAGACCATTTAACCATAGCAAGAAAGGCGGAACATCTATTGAAAGCAACAGGAGTCGTTGTCGAGTATAATCCATTTCATTATGGACATGCCTATCATGTTCGTCAGGCGAAAACACATACCTCCTCAGATGTTGCCATTGCCGTCATGAGCGGTTCCTTCCTCCAGCGCGGTGAGCCTGCCATCGTCTCAAAATGGGCGCGGACAAAAATGGCACTGCAAAACGGTGTAGACATTGTGTGTGAGCTTCCATACATATACGCAGTGCAAAAGGCAGAAACCTTTGCAAACGGTGCTGTGGCGATTCTAGATGCTTTAAAATGCCACTCCCTTTTTTTCGGCAGCGAGGATGGTGACATCAAAGCATTTGAGCGAACGGCTCGTGCTTGGCATGAGAAAAAAGAAGAAATTGACCTTTTCACAAAAGGAAAAGTAAAAGAGGGCCTTAGTTATCCAGCTGCTGCTGCTGCTGCGTTTCAAGAGGTGATTGATCCTAAGCACTTACTGGATCTGTCTCTGCCCAATAACATTTTAGGTTTCCATTATGTCAAAGCCATCTTGGAGAGATCCCCTCACATACAGCCCTTTACCTCTCAAAGGATTTCATCTGGTTATCATGATGAAGAACTACCTGAAAATCAGAAAATCGCAAGCGCAACAAGCATACGAAAAGCGTTAAAAGATCATGGTACATTTGAAACAGTCGCCCCTTATCTCCCAGAAGCTACGCTCAAGCAATTACATGACTATCATTCTTCATATGGTCTTCTACATACACAAGAAGCCTACTTTAGCTTCTTAAAACACGTCTTTCACACAATGGATACGGCAGAACTAGAAGGCATCTATGAAATCGAAGAAGGCATCGAACACCGCATGCAAAAGGCGATTACACATGCGTCCTCCTACGAGGAATATCTATCACTTGTGAAAACAAAACGCTATACGTGGACAAGGCTGCAACGGATGAACACACACCTCTTAATGAGGGTGAAAAAGAGTGCCATGCATGAGCTGCTGAAAGAGAAAAAAGCGCCTTATATTCGTTTACTTGGTATGTCAAAGAAAGGGCAGCAATACTTATCTCTTGTGAAAAAAGAATTGGACGTGCCGCTCGTTAGTAAACTGTCTGCCTTTTCACATCCCGCACTTGATCTTGATATTCGCGCATCCCGCGTCTTCAGCCTGCCCGTTAGTGAGCCGATGCAAACGAACTTAACGGAAGCGGAATTTAAAACCTCACCGATCCGATATGATGAAGAGACTGGTCTCTTCCAGTCTTAGCAAAAAGAGCAGCCTTGCGTTAGGCTGCTCTTTTTGTTTAAGATGCTTTCTCTTTTAATTTGTTTAAATAGTTCAGCGCATCTTGCATTGTATCTACAGGCACAATTTTCATATTACTTTTAATATCTTTCGCTGTTTTGACAGCATTTCGATAGTCTGAATTTGGATCACCTTTATCATTCGGTGCAAAGAATATATCTTTTCCGGCTTTATCTGCCGCCACGACCTTTTGATCGATTCCGCCAATTGGACCGACCGTTCCATCGGCGTCAATTGTTCCCGTTCCTGCAATCGCATAGCCATGTGTTTCGTCTTCTTTTGTCAGCTGGTTATAAATTTCAAGTGACATCATAAGACCCGCTGACGGTCCGCCGATATTTTCAATATCCACCTTAATAGAAGGTGAGACTTTCACATTTCGGTCTGTAAATAATGATACGCCAATTCCAACTCGATTCGGCTCTTCTTTAAATGGTTTTAACGTCACATTCTCCGTCATGTCTTTGCCATTTCGTTCAAGGACAAAACGGACAGATGTACCTGCTTTTTTACTGCTGATATATGAAACCATTTTATCAGCAGAATCATAGGTCTTACCATCAACGCTTTTGATTCGGTCGCCCACTTCAATTTTGCCGTAAGCAGGCATTCCTTTCATCACGTAGCTTGCATATACGCCGTTAAACGTATAATCTACTTTTTTACCTGCTTTTGTATATGCTGCAATCATGGCATTTTCTTGAGAGCTTTTCATCAGCTGAAGCTGCCTTTTCATATAATCTTGATCCGACTCCCCGTCTGCTTTCATATTTTCTTCTGGGACGATTTCGTCATATTTATTCATTTTCGCAAGCAAATACGTATACGGATTGGCTGGACCTACTTTAATTGTCATAAGAGAGAAGCTGCCCTTCTCGCCATATCCGCCGTCTACTTGAATGTGGGGAGCAATCTCGGTTGCATCACCCGGCTTTGTCACGTAATATGGCAGTTTGACAAAGGTTAAGCCACATAATACAAAGATAACGACAAAAAAGCTGAGCCAGCGAATATTTAATTTTTTCATTCGATTAACACTCCCATTTATCAATGACATCTTTCAGTTTACCTGTTAGTTGATCTGCGGCAAGCTCACCTGCTTCAATCATCTCCTGCACCTGCGCGAACGCACTCGAGCTAAATGTTTCAAGCTTCGGCCGGATCATGACATCAGCGTGAATGGTTTGATGACGGACCAATTCATTTTGAAGGATGTCCAAACTTTGCATAATCACATCCGATAATCTCGTCGCCTTTTCTGTTTTTTTCACCCTTGATACATCAGAGGCGATAATGAGGTCTGCGCCCATATCTTTTAAAACAGACACAGGAATGCGGTCCACAACCGCTCCATCCACTAGCTGTCTGCCACCCATTTCATGAGGAACAAACACGCCTGGAATGCTGATGCTTGCTCTGACTGCTTGTGAGACAGACCCTTTTTTAAACACGACCTTTTCCCCTGTCTCGAGGTCACAGGCAACCACTGCAAGGGGCATTCTTAATTCTTCGAATTTTTTCCCATATGTAAACGTGTGAATCAGCTGCAAAATTCGATTTCCTTTTAAAAGACCGATTTTTGGCAGTGTATAGTCAGCATAATACTTTCTTCTGAAGACAAGTGCAAGTTTTTTCATTTTTTCTACGTCTTGTCCTGCTGCATAAAAACTCCCAACAAGTGCGCCAATACTGCTGCCAGCGATCATATCTACCTGAATACCTTGTTTCTCAAGACTAGATAAAACTCCGATATGTGCCATTCCCCTCGCACCCCCAGAGCCTAACGCAAGCCCGATGACTGGTCGCCTCATGAAAATCCACCCTCCTCTTTTCTATGCATATATACGAATCTATTGGTCTAAACATGCCCCTTCTGCTCGTATAGTAATAGAAGACAGGCTCGGCTAGTTTCTTTCTTTTTTGATCACGAGCTCGCCAATAGATCATAACGGCAAGGGGCGAAATCTCCATGAAAAAATGGAACACTCTGTTCATCGCTGCTTTTTTTATCTTTTTAACAGCCACTGTGATTACACATCCACAAGCCTCTTTGCAAGCGTCTAAAAATGGACTTGCAATGTGGTGGGAGGTTGTATTTCCATCATTGCTTCCTTTTTTTATTTTGTCCGAGCTATTAATTAGTTTCGGGATTGTCAGATTTGTCGGGGTATTATTAGAACCATTTATGCGCCCTATCTTTCGAGTACCTGGTGTAGGCGGATTTGTCCTAGCAATGGGAATGGCATCAGGCTTTCCTTCTGGTGCGAAATTAACCACAAGACTCAGGCAGGAAGGACAACTGACACAAATCGAAGCAGAGCGCCTCGTTTCTTTTACAAATTCATCGAATCCATTGTTTATTTTCGGTGCGGTGGCTGTTGGTTTTTTTCATCATCCAGCTTTAGGAATTGTTTTGGCCTGCGCACATTATTTAGGTAATCTCGCTGTTGGGGTGACGATGCGGGGATATAAAGCACGGCATGATGCACATCTGAGGAGCCGTAAGCGATTTTTATTCCCACCGTTTCAAGAGGCATTCAGCGCTCTTCATACAGCAAGACTCGCAGAGAAAAGACCGCTCGGCCAAATTTTAAGTGATGCGGTCATGTCATCAGTCCAAACACTCTTTATGATTGGCGGCTTTATTATCTTATTTTCTGTGTTTAGCAAAATGCTGTCAGTTGTTCATGTGACGGACCTCTTATCCATAGGGATCGGATATATGCTGCAAACGATGCATCTTCCGCCAGAATTAGATCTTGCAATGATTGCTGGTTTATTTGAAATCACATTAGGAAGTCAGCTGACAGGGTCACAGGAAGTCACCCTTCTTGCTAAAACGATTGTCGTCAGCTTTATATTAGGATTCAGCGGGTTTTCTGTTCAAGCTCAGGTCGCTGGCATTTTGGCGGCAACAGATATACGCTTTAAACCGTTTTTCTTCGCTCGTTTGCTTCACGGGATTTATGCAGCTGTTTTTGCCTTCTTATTGTTCAAGCCTCTTTATGTCTCTCGATCTGACATGGCTCTCCCAGCAGGTGCCTTTGAAGCAAGCCAGCAGGTCGTCATGTACAGCAGTGTGCTTTGGAATCAGCTTGTGACAGCTGGCCCTTTGATCACGCTATGCAGCTTGATCTTGTATACGGCGCTATACTATCAGAAATTAAAAAAAGGATGAGTACACGGTGCACTCATCCTTTAAATTTTTCTATCAGCGCTTCTTCTACCTCTTTTGGCACAAGGTCTTTGACTGAACCATCATATTTCGCTACTTCTTTGACTATGCTGGAGCTTAAGAAGGAATACTGATTGTTGGTCATCATGAAGAACGTTTCAATGTCATCGTTTAACACTTTATTCATTGATGTGCCTTGCATTTCATATTCAAAGTCTGTCACAGCTCTTAATCCGCGTAAAATGACTTTGGCTTCTTTTTGTTTCGCATAATCAACAAGCAGACCGTGAAAGGATTCAACTTTGATATTTGGCAGATCCTTCGTCGCTTGGCGAATGAGCTCACACCGTTCTTCAACGGTAAATAACGGTTTCTTGGATGAGTTATTTAGTACACATACATACACTTCATCAAAGATCTTTGCACCTCTTTTGATGATATCCAAATGGCCCAATGTGACTGGATCGAAGCTACCCGGACAAACGGCTATGTTCCCCATGCTTTAATTTCCCCGCTTTCTATAGATCGTAATACCAGTCAACCCATACAGTTCCTGTCTTGATATGTAAAGCTGTCCAGCTTCCTCTGGCAGTATAACGTCCTTATCATGCTCACACACGATCACGCCGTCATCTGTTAATAAGGCATGCTCGTCAATCATGTCAAGAAGTGCTTTCAGCTGTTGATCTTTGTAAGGCGGATCAAGAAAGATCGCTTGAAAGGATTCCTCTCGTTTCACAACGGCTGCGAGTGCACGCTTTGCCTCGTTTCGAAACACTTCACTTTGATCAATCAGCTCCAATTGATTGAGATTTCCTTTTATCGTTTGAATCGCCTTCATATCTCGATCAACGAATATGCAATGATCGAATCCTCTAGAAAGCGCTTCAATCCCTAAACCACCGCTTCCCGCAAATAAATCAAGGGCCCATCCGCCATCAAAATACGGGCCAATCATATTAAATATCGATTCTTTTACTTTATCTGTCGTCGGTCTTGTTGATTGACCTGGTACCGCTTTAAGTGTGCGGCCTTTTCTCGTTCCAGAGATGACTCTCATTTTCCCACCACTTTTTCTGCTTGCTTCTATTGGTTATTGTGTATGACAAAAAATCCAACATTATCTTACCACAACACTCCGCAGGGGACAATGCGCGGACTTTCATTCATTTTCTATGTATAGATCAAGGAAAGCGGGGTCATACTACTTATAACAGCATCTGATGTGGTGCTGTTGCCAACCGCGGAGAAGACTTACGTTTCCCCATAAGTTCTTCCTCCGGTTTCTCCTCTCCCTTTGCCTTCTCCTTAATGAATCATTAAGAATAGAAGGACCCCGCGGGTGATGCCGCGGGGGTTTTTTTGTGTCTTTAAAAGCCCACTTTATAATCATACTCTTTTGCTTTGTCCAATTTGGATTCGTACTCTAATTTAATAAAAGGTTTATATGAAGGCTCAACACGCTTCACAAATGGCAATGAGCTGAGCTTAGCCATATGGCGCTCGAGATCATTCATATCACAATAGATCACTGCATATTTCATTTTCCTTGAAATATAGTGAACATTTCCAAATTTTCTTAGCGCCTTTGACTGCTTTAACGAATGCAGCCAAACGACCATCCCTTGACGTTTGGTTTCCATCTTTTCACCTGCCGCTTTTTCAATTCTTTTAAGTCATTATGTAAAAGACGAGACATTCAAGTCTCGTCAAGATACTTTACAGCCACAGCTGCCACCAGATCCACAGCCACCGCCGCATGATGATAGACCATCAAAATATGGGTTCCCTGTTGGAACTTTGATATATGCTGATACAGCTTGACCGATTTCAATACTAATCTCATCTAAGATGGATTGAATCGCTGTTTCTGCTTTTTTGAAATCAACCACTGTATCGTGAAGATCTATCTTTCTTTTGACCTCACGCATTTCCTTTGAGATCGTTCTATAGTCCGGATGGTATTTGCCGAACCGCTGCACATCCTCATATTGCTCTTTTACTTTTGTAAAATGGGCAATAATTTGTTGGGCTTCTTCGTCTTGCTGGAGACGCTTAAAGCAGTTGCGGTAATGTTCAGCCTCCTCCGACTGAAGAATCATGGCAGCCAATTGATTCGCTTCCTCTTGGAGCTCCACAGATTCGATTGTCGCATACATAAATGATGCACCTCCAATTCATAGTTTACCACGAAACCTATGGATCAGAAAATGCTTTTACGTCACAAATACATCCCATGTCTCTCTTTTCTGCCTATATTCTGGATGACGAGAATTGAGCACAACGGTCATTTTATGCTTTCCTTTTGAGAGATGCTTGACCACAAATGCAGCAGTATATTCATTGCCTGCACGTTTTCCGTCTACATACACTGTAAAATATCCCGCCTTCTCATCCTTTTTTAGTCGCGTAGGCTCAAGATGAAAATCTTGCAGTGTACTTTCTATATAAACAGAAGACCCCTTCACTTTGTATTTTAAAAAGCCTTGCTGCTTCATTTCACTTTGGGCTTGCTGCATCACGGGTACAGCTGGATCTTGCTTCATGACTTGCTTCTCTTCATGTTGACTTTGACACCCGGTGACAAGAAAAAGCAATGCGCATATTGACAGCATCCATTTCATCATCTGATTCTCCTTTCATCTACTTTTATAGGATGCTCAGGAAATGGACATCTTAATCAACTCAAAAAAGCCTCATCCGGCTCCATTTTGATTGCGCATTGCTTGGAACATTTGAATCATCATTTCAGCCATTTGGACACTGTTACTCAACTGACTCACACGATGAGGAATGGTTTTTTCGTAAAAATTCATTTTATCTAATTCAAAGGACGATAGCTTATCAGGATGTCGAGTCAGCTGTCTGTACCAGAGAGGACGCTGTCTGATGAATTTGATTCGATCCTCTTCGGCCATGACAAACTCCTGTACTTCTTTCCGCACCAAAAGCATCCCCTTTCACTTAATCTTTCCTGAAGGAGAATGGGTGCTGACTGCCTCCAGATGAACCTTTCTTTGAGCCATTTGATGAAAATTGTCCGAGTAAGCTTTGTAAAGAGGAAATAGACTGGCTCATTTTGTTGATTTGTTCATTCATTTGATCAGCGTCCATTTTTTTCACAGCAGAAACCATTTTAGACATAAAATCGGCTTTTCCCGCTTCACTTGGCTTAGAGGCTTTTTCTTCTTTCACGTCTTCAGACTGCGTTTGCCGGTAAGGAGACCACATCTCATCTTCTTCACCAAACATGACCCAATTTTCGTATACACTTTGCCAGCTTTTTTCTTGCGTTTGCACTTCTTGAATTAACTTCGGATGGCGTCTGACGAATTGTTTAAATTCATCAATGGATGTTTGTTTTTGCTTGTTTGTCATATCCTCACCCCCCATACAAATGCCTACTATACTATATACATCAGCAGTTATTTTGGTGAGCCTCTTTTTCAATCAAAAAAACAGCTGTGATGGTGCAGCTGCTTTCGTTTAAGATGTTTTTTTGATGAAGTTTTGGGTGTAGTATTTTTCTTTCACACCGACGCCAAGGTGTGTGTAATCTTTATTTAATAACGCCTTTCTATGACCTTCACTATTGAGCCAGCCTTCTATCGCTGCAGGTCCATCTACATAATTATAGGCAATGTTTTCACCTGCGAGCTGAAATGCCACCTCGCCTCTTTCTAATCGGTCTTTCAGCGTACCGTATTTTTTAGATTCATGGGAGAAATAATGATTCTCTTTCATGTCCTCACTATGCATGAATGCGACTTCAGAGGTTTCATCATCCCACTTTAAGATTGGCAGTTTGTACTTATGACGAATAATATTGGTCATATCAAAAATTTGTTTTTGACTGGAAGCTTCGATCTCTTTCCATTTTTCACCCGATATTGCCTCTGGTTCTATCAATTGACCACGATAGACGACCTCGTATGGCTTTTGTTTCACAAATGTATCTGCGTTAAACGCCCTGATACTTGAAAGGGTGCTTTCAAACTTATCCATGTAAAGCTGAACATATACATCATCGTCCACTTTCACGGTGGGTCTTGTATTCATATCATCTTCTGAGAATTCAAAGCGGTATGAATTTTGTTCATCCTCTACATGAATGTAAGGTGCAATTTGTGTTTTTTTAAATACCTCACTTGTGGCTTGACCGATTTTAAACGGTTCAACATTGAGCCCGTCTCCTGTTGCAAACAACGTCACCACTTTACTATCCTTTACCCCTACTTGAATATAGTGCTTCTTCGATTGATTGTATATCCACCAGTCATAATCATATGCGGAAGGATCAATGCGATCTGGTTCTCCCAGCTGTTTAAGCACTTCGTTTGAAGATTTCCCCATAAAGGACATGAGCCCCTTTTTCGGGATGTTGATCGGCTTATCGCTAGATGTTTCTTCATTAGACACCTTCGGTTCATTGCTGTTTTCTTTTTCTGGTGAAGATCCATATTGAATAAACAGAACGTACGTTCCAGATATAATCAGGAGGATGAGGAGTGTTTTGAGCACAGTTTTCAAATAAACACCTCCGTTAAATTGGCAAGGTACAAAAAGTACCTTCTACTGTCATTTAAACAAAACTCGCTCTATTTATCAACGACAATACAGCCTATTTAACACGAATTTAAAATATGCCCCTCTTAATGAAGAAATCCTTGCCCATGATCTTGATCCTGCTGAGAGATTTCTGTCAGTGCATCCCCTGCGCGATCATTCGATAAATCTTCGACGGATAAATCTCCAAGAGCGACAATCCCTGTTAATGCACCGTTCTTCACAACAGGAATGCGGCGAAGCTGGTGCTCTGACATCAGCCGGACAATTTCTTCAAGCGTTGCATCTTCTTCTGCTGTCAGTACTTCCTTCGTCATCAGCGAGCCTACTTCCTGTGAGTTTGGCTTTTTTTCTGCAATGCCTCTGAGTACAAGGTCACGGTCTGTCACGATACCAACGAGCTGATCTCCGTTAACCACGGGAATGGCTCCAATGTCTGCGTCTCTCATTTTGACTGCCGCTTCATACGTATTGTCATCTTGCTGACATGTCACTACTTTTTTTGTCATAATATCTTTGATTTTTTTCGTTTTCACGTTGATTCCTCCATCTGTTATTTTCTTTATTACTGTAACCAGGTTATAAAAGAACATACCTTTCACAGTTGAAAGTTTAACGCTTTCATACTATGATTGTCAGTAAAGGGAATTTTTATAAGGAGGGGTTTTGGGTGAAGTTTGAAGGTACGGGGATTGAAAAGGTAGCAACTGACTTAAATAAATTAGATTTCATCTTGGAAAGTGAAGGATTTGTACGAGCCGATCAATGGGATTATGAGCGTGTGACGTACGACAGAAAGTATAACATGGTAGAGGGAACCTTTTATTTACGCATTTCCGGCTACGCCACCGAAGGAGATGTTGGTTCAAAAAGAGCACACATACAGCTTCTCACACCTTTACTCGGAAAACATTATTATCCGCACGGTGTTGAATACGGTGAAGGCGAAGATTTCCCTAAGTCTCTCATCCAATCAAGCAAAAAAACGCTTGAACAGCTGAAAGAAAAACTAGAAGCAATGACTGCAGAAGCATAAACGAAAGCACAGCCTTATGGCTGTGCTTTTTTCATTCATATTTCGGAATCAGGGCATCTGGTACGGCATCTTTCGCTCTTTCTTTTCTTGCCCAGTCAAAGAAGACAACAGCAAGAATCGAGCCGTACACAATCTCCTGAATAATTTTCATCAAAATCGCGCCTAGCTGCTGGTCTTCTAGCAGCGGCAAGGTATGGAACATTTCAGGACCTGTGAGCGCAAGACCTGCCAGCGTATCACTTGGTACGCATAGATGCAGCGCCTGTATCCAAGCACCAGCATCAGAATAGGTTGCATAGATCGGTGCCTCACTAAACATGATAAGTGCACACGCAGGAGTCATTAATATCCCGTCTGCCATGATATAACCAAGCTTTAAAATGCCTGTAATCTGAGGCTGACTTTGGACTTTATGAACGAGCGGCCACCACATGAAAAAGGCAGCGATAAAAATGACCACTGTCATCAGCGCATGATAAAACGGATCTGTTTTCACAAAGTCAAACACAAGCGGAATATGGTACATCGAAAACAAGCCGTTAAACCCAAGCAATGCAATTAAAGGCTTGGAAAACAAACGAAACATATGCTGAATGCCTGGTGTTTGTATGATCCGCTCCCAAATGGCCGCAGGTAATCCTGTAATAAGGAGAGGCGGAATGACTAAATAGAGCACCGCC
Organism: Bacillus sp. FSL M8-0266; assembly: GCF_038613425.1. NCBI lineage: Bacteria > Bacillati > Bacillota > Bacilli > Caryophanales > Bacillaceae > Bacillus > Bacillus sp. FSL M8-0266. The sequence continues at coordinate 1,526,058 of NZ_CP152015.1, read as the reverse complement.
ATTTGCGCCATATGTGCACTAAACATAATATGCCCCATTAAATCAATTGGGCTTCCTTTTACGGCGTATAACAGAACAAGCCCCGTCAGAAACAACGTTTTCTCTTTTACCGTCGCACGATGCTTCCCCTTTGTCACAAGAAGCAGATAAAGAGCAGCTGCTATGACAATACTAGTCAAATAGTAAGGGCTCCATAATGCCCGAAATCCGAATATTTCTAAGTTCTCCATTGCTGCGCCTCCTTCAAGGGCAAAGCGGGCTTACCACCAAATAATGGTCAAAAAGGCTAATACGGTAATAAACGCGACAAACACACCTGAGTAAAGAAACAATGCGGGTGTTTCATGCCCTTTTTGGTTCATGTGCATAAAATAATAAAGCTGAAAAGCCACCTGAATAACGGCAAGCAGTAAAATAAATGGTACTGCGAACCAGTTTCCTACGTCTTCAGAAGCGATTGTTAAAAAGGCAACAAAGGTTAATCCAATCATCAAGCCGAAAGAAATGAGCTGATGCTTCATTTCTTCGGCATTTTTCTTTTTACGGTATACAAGATCGACTTTAGACTGATTTGTGCTTTTATTTCCCATTCTTATCCCACCATTCCCATTAAATATACAACGGTAAAGATGAAGACCCACACAACATCAATGAAGTGCCAATACAGACTTGCCACATAATATTTCGGCGCATTGTATAAATCGAGTCCGCGTCTCATATTTCGAATCATAAGAGCGGTAATCCAGCAAAGTCCGAAGGCGACGTGAGCCCCGTGAGTTCCTACAAGTGTATAGAAGGAGGAACCAAGAGCTGAGCTGGTAATGGTAAAATCATACGCATGCACATAATGATAGAACTCATAAATCTCAACCCCTAGAAATGATGCACCTAATAGCACAGTCACGCCAAGCCAAAGCTGCATCTTTTTAAAGGCAAAGTTTTTCATATGATACATTGCATACACACTCGTTAAACTGCTCGTCAAAAGAAGCATCGTGGCAATAAAGACAAGTGTGAGATCAAACATATCCGTTGTTTTTGCTCCGCCTGCATTAGAGTTTTTCAGCGCCAAATACGTGGCAAATAGCGATGCAAACAAAACGGTTTCTCCCCCAAGAAACAACCAGAACCCGACGAACTTATTCTTTCCTTCTAACGTGGCTTTCTCAGGAGAAGCCGGAAAAGTTTCTGCTGTCATTTTTTGTGGTTCCATTATGCTTTCACCCCTTTATCATCGTCATCGGTCAAATCTTCTTTGTGAATATGGTACCCATGATCGTCTTTAAGAGAGCGAACCAGCATGGTCGCAAATGTAATGCCAAGACCAATGAGAATCACTGGAAGCCCCCAGCTATGCTCTTGACGATACATGAAGCCAAACGCTGACACAAATAGACCGAATGAGATAATGACAGGTAAGATGGAATTATTCGGCATGTGAATATCATCGAGCGGTTCAGATGCTGTCATTCCTTTTTTACCATCCATTTTTTCAATCCATAATGGATCTAGTCCTCTGACAAGTGGAAGCTGTTTAAAGTTATATTCTGGCGGAGGTGAAGACACTGCCCATTCAAGCGTTCTTCCGTCTCCCCAAGGATCGCCCGATACACGCTCTCCTTTTGCTGTCGTCCAGATGACGTTAATCAGCAGAATGACAACAGCTACAAACATAAACAGCGCCCCAATCGTACTGACCAAGTTCCCAAGGTCTAACCCCTGACCTGGCAGGAATGTAAAGACTCGGCGCGGCATGCCCCAAAGACCTAGGAAATGCTGAATAAAGAAAGTTAAATGGAAACCGATGAAAAATAGCACAAAGCTAATTTTCCCAAGCTTCTCATTCAGTATTTTTCCAAACATCTTCGGCCACCAGTAATGCACACCAGCTAAAATACCGAATACAACTCCGCCGATAATGACGTAGTGGAAATGCGCCACAACAAAGTACGTATCATGGAACTGATAATCTGCTGCAGCTGCTGCAAGCATGACGCCGGTTACCCCGCCAAGTAAAAACGACGGTATAAAGGCAACGGAATACAGCATCGGCGTTGTAAATTTCACATTACCGCCCCATATGGTGAGAAGCCAGTTAAATACTTTAATTCCTGTTGGCACCGCGATTGCCATTGTGGCTACAGCAAAGATCGCATTGGCAATTGGACCAAGTCCTGTTGTGAACATGTGATGCGCCCACACCATGAATCCAAGGAAACCAATCAATACAGTCGCAAACACCATGGACGAATAGCCAAACAACCTTTTTCTTGCAAACACTGGAATGATTTCAGAAAATATTCCGAATGCTGGCAGGATTAAGATATAAACTTCTGGGTGTCCGAAAATCCAGAACAAATGCTCCCAGATGATTGTATTACCGCCGAGCTCTGGATTGAAAAAGCTCGTATCAAACATTCTATCAAGCATCAGCATCGCAAGCCCTGCTGTAAGTGGCGGGAATGCGAATAAAATCAGTGCTGAGGCGACAAATGTCGTCCAAGTAAAGAGCGGCATTCTCATATACGTCATCCCAGGCGTTCTCATATTAATAATCGTTGCAAGAAAGTTGATTCCGGCAATTAGTGTACCAATACCCGCTATCTGCAAACCTAAAATATAGAAATCCATGCCATGTCCTTCTGAATTCAGCGTGAGCGAAGCGTATGCAGTCCAGCCTGCATCCGGTGCCCCGCCCATAAACCATCCTAGATTCAAGAAAATTCCTCCGAAAAAGAACAGCCAAAAACCAAGTGAATTCACAAACGGAAATGCTACGTCACGTGCACCAATTTGAATAGGTACAACCGCATTCATTAATGCAAATAAAAGCGGCATTGCTGCAAGGAAAATCATCGTTGTTCCATGCATCGTCATGACTTCATTGTAAAACCCTGCACTTACAAAATCATTTTCAGGGATGGCTAGCTGAATACGGATTATCATCGCTTCCAGGCCGCCAATTAAAAAGAAAAATCCCCCTGCCACTAAATATAGTACGGCAATTTTTTTGTGGTCAACCGTCGTCAAGTAATCCCATAAGACAGCGCCAAACCCCCGCTTTTTAGCTATAGTACTCACCATGAAATCCCCCTCTTATCTCCCATTTGCCCCTTTTCATATAGATGTCTATTTTAACTTTACACAGACTGTGTCTGACAGATGGCTATTTCTTGGTTGTAGAGACATATTCGGGAGCTTTTAACAAAAACTTCACATCAATTACATACCCTCTTACACATGCTTATTAGAAATTACTCGATTTTAAGTCCTTTTAAATACTCATAAAGTGCATCTGCTTCTGAGTCATTTAATTTAGGGTACGTCCCTGTCATTTTATTCCCTGGTTTAAAGCTCTCTGGATCTTTCAGCCATGCTTTTACGTTTTCTTTGTTCATGTCTTTAATTCCAGCTACTTTCGTTCGCTCTCCGAAGGTTGCAAGGTTTGGTGCTGTCCTTGCCGCTTCCGGCCGTTCATCCCCAGGCTCAACTGCGTGACAGCTCAAGCAGTTTTTCTCTTTAAATAATTTTTCACCTTCAAGGGCGAGATCTTTTGTGGATGTAGGCTTCTTGTAATCAGCCATTTTTTTCGTCCATCCTAAAAACTCATCTTGAGAAAGCGTTTTAACTTTAAAGTCCATTAAAGCATGTGAGGGACCGCAAAGCTCCGCACATTTCCCGTAGAAATATTCTCCTGCATCTTTCGTTCGTTTTGAATCAAAGGTTAAATAAAACTTGTTTTCATTGTCTGTGTTTGTATCAATTTTACCGCCAGCCGATGGAACCCAAAAAGAGTGTTTCACATCAGATGCTTTCAACTTAAAGTAAACCTTTTGATCTGTCGGTACAATCAATTCCTGACTTGTGACAATCCCATAATCAGGGTATTCGAATTCCCACCAATATAAACTGGCTCTTACATTGACAACAAGTGTCTTTTCAGGATCTCGTTTTTTCTTATCCATAGCGCTTGTATCCCCAAGCTCAAGCGTGTATGCCACGACAGGCACAACGAGAATAATGAGGAGAAGAATCGGAATCGCTGTCCACGTAATTTCTAGGTTACGGTTCCCTTCCACCTGCTTTGGAATCGTATCTTCTCCCACTTTAGAACGTTTGAATTTAATGATGACGTAAAAGAAAATGATCGATACAACAATGACGACAAGAACCATAATGAGTGTACTCAGTACCGTTAGGAAAAATTGTTTATCTGCTACTTCCCCAACTGGTTTGAGTGTTGATAAGTATGGTTCACCACAGCCCGCCAAAACGAGCGTCAATAAGAGAAACAGTGAATAAACACGCCATTTTCTTATCATAATTTGTCCCAACCCCTTTTGCTTGATCTCCTTTGCCTTTCGCTTTTTACCTCTTATTTATAAAATCACTTTTCACCCATCCATAACCCCCGCCTCTTATAAAAGCACTTACATTTCCTCTTTTCATAAAAAAATGATGTTTTTACTCAAAATACCATCTATGTATAAACAGAAAGCCGCCTAAATAGAACTGAATATCAGGCGGCTTTCATAGTTGTTAGAAAATGTTGTGTTATAAGATATAGCCTTGTTTTGATGTGATCAAAGTGTATTTTACTCTAGAATAGTGTAATAATAATCATCGCGACGAAAAAGATGGTTAAGTAGTTTAATGAATAAACGAACATGAGCGTTGACCACTTCATGACGTCTTTCATTTTAAAGCCCATAAGGCCAATGGCAAGCCATCCAATATTCAGCAATGTGCCAAGTGCGACAATCGGCCATCCTAATCCACCTAAGAAAAATGGAAGTGGAAGAAGACATGCTGTCCAAATGATAATTTGGCGCTTTGTGACTTCAAAGCCATAAACGACTGGCAGCATTGGAATACCTGCCTTACGGTAATCTTCCGTTTTCTTAATTGCAAGTGACAGGAAGTGCGGGATTTGCCAAATGAACATAATCATAAACAAAACCCAAGCCGTTGTATCGATTGTACCTGTGACAGCTGTCCAACCGATTAATGGCGGCACCGCACCAGATACACTTCCAATAACGGTATTAATGGTGTAATGACGTTTAGACCACATGGTGTATAGAACCGCATAAGTAAAGACTCCGATAAATCCAATCACTGCTGATGTTATGGTTGTCATCAGAAGCATGATGAGTCCAAGTACAACAAGCAAAATACCAAATGCATACGCTTGCCCCGGCTGAATTTTACCTGTGACGGTCGGTCTTGTTTTTGTTCTTTCCATAACTATATCAATATCACGGTCAAACGCATTATTAATGGCGCATGAACCGGCAATAATAAGAGAAGAACCAATCATTGTTAACAGCACAATATCAAGATTCCCAAGGAAACTCATATCTGTAAAATAAAAAGCAAGCCACATTCCAGTAAATGTTGTAATGAAGTTGGAATTGACGATGCCCATTTTAATAAGTGCAAGAAAATCTTTCAAAGCTGTGGTTTCTTCTATTTGTCCATGAATAGCTGCTTCCGCGGCTGTTTTGGAATTTGCCAATGTGTATAACCTCCCTTGCCCAAACCTTCAAACTAACAATAAAACGTAAAATCGTTACAACTCTATCATACAAGATAAAGAGCTGTAAAAAAACATCCTATTAAATAATAAACGACAAACTTGAAGTTATTTGTGAACGTTTCGTGAATTTATTAGGATATACGTGTGTTCAGAAGGCGGTGCAATATGAATTATGCTCTCCTCTATTTCTATCAGACTGTGAAAGAAAGATCAAGCACTCTAAATCTGTAAACTTTGTGAACTAACATATCATTTTTTTGTGAACTTTGGTGATTATGAATTGCAACAGAACACGCATTTGGCTTAAACTTGAGAGCATGTGAGGTTTTTCATTTAGATCAGAAGTTTTTTAGAGAAGGTGAAATAATTTGATGAAATTTGCTTTAAGGTTATTGAGCGTGATCACAACGTTTGTGATGCTGATCGTTTTGATTGGTGGTGCGCTTGTGACGAAAACCGGCTCGGGTCTTGGCTGCGGCAGGCAGTGGCCCCTTTGTCACGGTCGTTTCTTCCCTGAAATGAACCCTGCTTCCATCATCGAATGGAGTCACCGCATGTCAACAGGGGTTTCAACCATTCTTGTCTTGGCACTGGCGGTCTTATGCTGGAAAAAAATTAGTCCAGTATTCCGTGAAACCAAATTCTTGGTCATCATGTCGATTATATTCTTACTTCTACAAGCGCTATTAGGGGCACTCGCCGTTGTGTTTGGTTCTAACGCACTTGTGATGGCACTGCACTTCGGTATTTCACTGATTTCTTTTGCTTCAATCTTACTGCTTGCCCTTCTTGTGTTTGAGGCAACCAGATCTGAAACAAAGCTTGTGAAGCCGCTCCATATCGGAAAAAGAATGCAGTTCCATATTTATGGCTTGATCACATATACGTATATTGTGGTGTATACGGGTGCTTATGTGAGACATACAAAATCAAGCCTTGCTTGCTCTGTTTTCCCGTTTTGTTCAAAAGACGGTGCACTTCCAGCATACTTTAATCAGTGGGTGCAAATGTCTCACCGAGCAGCAGCACTTCTTTTATTCGTCTGGATATTTGTTGCGATGTTTCATGCCATGAAACATTATAAAGAACAGAAGCAGCTGTATTATGGATGGATCATTTCAGCCATTCTCATTACACTTCAAGCGATTTCAGGTGTGATGTCTGTGTATTCTCAGCTCGCACTAGGTTATGCGCTGGCTCATTCATTCTTTATTTCCTGTTTGTTTGGAGTACTCTGTTACTTCTGCTTACTCATTGCCCGGTTTAAATATGAAAGCAAAGAACCATTCAAATAAGAATTTGTATCCCCCTTCCATACGGAATGGGGGATTTGTTTTATTGTTGTTTTGCTTCTTCAAATAGCGAAATGGCTTTTTTGCGTCTTTCCTGGTGGTCAACTGACGGCAGCGGATATGTATCACCTAGCACACATCCCGATTTCAATTGCTCATCAATCGGCATTTTACTTGGTTCATGAATCCATTTTTCATCGACATGCTCCAGCTCTGGTACATATTTTCTAATAAATTCCCCGCTCGGATCAAATCGCTTTGACTGAGTCGTCGGGTTGAAAATACGGAAGTACGGCACCGCATCTGTTCCGACCGAGGCTGCCCACTGAAATCCTCCGATATTTGACGCCTCATCATAATCGACAAGTTTTTTTGAAAAATACGATTCGCCTTTTCTCCAATCAATCAAATAATCCTTTGTTAAAAATGAGGCTGTAACCATTCGCAAGCGGTTATGCATCCAGCCCTCCTCATTTAACTGTCTCATCCCTGCATCAACGAGCGGAAAGCCTGTTTCTCCTTTACACCAAGCTTCAAACAGCGTCTCATCTTCATTCCATTTCATCCCTTGAAACGCCGAATTGATTTCTTTTTCTTTCATCTCAGGATAATGCGCATAAATCATATGATAAAAATCGCGCCATGCCAGTTCTTTGATAAAAGTCTCTCTGCCCTCGTCTTCATAGAGTGCTTCTTCATATATCGCATGGAAGATCATTCGAATCGAAATAGTGCCTGTTTTTAAAAAACGCGACAGCTTGCTCGTTCCAAAAACAGACGGAATATCCCGTTTCTCATGGTAACGCGTTAGTCTTTTTTGGATAAAGTGATGAAGCGTGTTCATCGCTTTGTCTGAGCCGATTTGATCAAACTTCCTTGAGCAGCCCTTTATCAATTCTCGCAGTTTGTCATTTCCTTTTTGCGAAAGTGACGCATCACAAATCGTATGCTCGCTGCTGAAAAATGATTTGTCAACTTTTATCACAGGCTGCTTCTCTTGCTTCCGCCATGATTGATAGTATGGGGTAAACACTTGATAATGTGACCCATCTGCTTTTAAAATATCCCGCGCCCCGTGAAGGTGTGTATCTTGCCATGTTGACACATGAATGCCCTTCTTTTCTAAAAAATCGGTTACTTGCTTGTCACGCCTTTGGCCGATACCCACTTCATCTTCATTAAAAAAGACGGCTTTGATGTCATACACATCCATGACCTGCTGAAAGGCGCGTAGGACATCATCATGGAGAAGGTGAACATACACTTGAGATTCTCTCGCTTCCTTGACGAAATGCGCCAAGTTTTGAAAGAAATGTTCGTTGTTGATATCCATTTCCATTTCAGTAAAAAATGGATCTAGATGATAAAGAGCCAATAATTTGTACTCATGTTTTTTTGCATATGTGATCGCTTTTGATAAGGCGATATGATCATCCAATCGCATATCTCGGCGAAACCAAATCACGACAATTTCCAACTTTCTTCACCTCAATCTATAGTGTAATCACTCTCGCAGGCTGCTGCACATTTTAATGCGCTCAAAAAAGACACATCACGATGGATGTGTCTCACTTATTATTCAGGCTTTAAAACAATCAGCAGATCTCCGGTTTGAATCGGTTCTCCATTTGTCACATGTATTTCATCAACGACCGCAGTGAATGGGGCTTGTACAGTCGTCTCCATTTTCATGGCTTCATTGATCATCAAATGCTCACCTTGCGAGATTTTCTGTCCTTTTTCCACGAGCACTTTGATGACAGTGCCTGGCATTGATGCGGCAATGTGATTTGGATTTGAACGGTCCGCCTTCATTTTTTCTTGAACGGATGATTTGATGCTTTCATCCTTAATCACGACTTCACGCGGCTGTCCATTTAGCTCAAAGTAAAGAACTCTTGTGGCATCTGGATTCGGTTCTCCAATTGACACGAGTTTTACAATGAGGGTTTTTCCTTTTTCAATTTCTACCTCTATCTCTTCACCAAGCCTCATCCCGTAGAAGAACGTTGGTGTGTCAAGAACAGAGATGTCTCCGTAGCTTTCTGCTGTTTGGACAAATTCAGAAAAGACTTTCGGATATAAGGCATACGCAATCGCGTCTTGCTCTGTCAGCGTCAGGTCATGAGATTCTTTGAACTGCTGCTGAATAGCTTCAAAGTCAACTGGCTTCAGCTTTTCACCAGGTCTGACAGTGAGCGGTTCTTCTCCTTTTAAAATCAGCTTTTGCAATTTTTCAGGGAAACCGCCATGCGGCTGGCCTAAATAGCCTTTAAATAGTTCCACAACAGAATCCGGGAAGTCTAAAGTTGCTCCTTTTTCATAGACATCTTCCTCTGTTAAATCATTTTGCACCATATAAAGTGCCATGTCTCCGACTACTTTAGAGGATGGTGTCACCTTCACAATATCACCAAACATGTCATTCACACGTCTGTACATTTCTTTTACTTCGTTCCAGCGGTCGCCAAGTCCGACACCTTTCGCCTGCTGCTGCAAGTTACTATACTGACCGCCAGGCATTTCATGCTCATAAATTTCTGTATGCGGCGAATTCATGCCGCTTTCGAACTCATGATAGTATTTTCTGACAGAATCCCAGTATTGAGAAAGGTGTTCGACAGATTGGACGTTCATGTCTGGCTTTCTTTCATGTCCATCTAAAGCATAGTACAGTGAGCTTGCGCTTGGCTGCGATGTAAGTCCTGCCATAGAGCTGACGGCAACATCGACAATATCAACACCTGCATCAATTGCCCTTGCATAGGTGAACAGTCCATTTCCACTCGTATCATGTGTATGAAGATGGATTGGGATGGTCAGTTCATCTTTTAAAGCAGATACAAGCTCGTAAGCTGCCTGCGGCTTTAATAATCCCGCCATATCTTTAATGCCTAAAATATGAGCACCTGCGGATTCAAGTTCCTTCGCAAGAGATACATAATACTTAAGATCATATTTCGGACGAGATGGATCAAGAATATCCCCCGTATAACAAATAGCTGCCTCTGCCACTTTGCCTGATTCACGAACAGAATCTATGGCAAGCGTCATGCCTTTGACCCAGTTTAAGCTATCAAAAATACGGAACACGTCAATGCCTGCCTCAGCCGATTCCTTTACAAATGCTTTAATTACATTATCTGCATAGTTTGTATATCCGACAGCGTTTGATGATCTTAAAAGCATTTGGAACAAGGTGTTCGGAACTTCTTGACGAAGCTCTTTCAGCCTTTCCCAAGGATCTTCTTTTAAGAAACGGTACGCAACATCAAATGTAGCGCCGCCCCACATTTCCATACTGAATAGCTCTGGCCATAAACCTGCTGTTGGCTGGGCAACTTTCTTTAAATCGCGAGTTCTGAAGCGGGTCGCAAGCAGAGACTGATGCGCGTCCCTAAAGGTTGTATCTGTTAAAAGGACGCTCTTTTGTTCTTTCACCCAATTGGCAAGGCCCTCAGGTCCATGCGCATCTAACAATTGTTTAGTCCCAGATGGCATCTCTTGCTTGAGAGGAAGCTTCGGTACAATAGGCTTGTCAAAATGAGGCTTCTTTTTCTCTGCAATACCAGGGAACCCATTAATGGTCACGTTACCAATATAAGTCAGCATCTTCGTTCCACGGTCTTTTTGTTTTGGGAAATTAAATAGATCTGGGGTTGAATCGATAAACGACGTATCGTATTCCCCTTTTAGAAACTTCTCATGCTTTGCCACGTTTTCAAGAAACGGAATGTTTGTTTTAATTCCGCGAATCCTGAATTCCTGTAAATTACGGACCATTTTTGCAGCAGCCTGATCAAATGTGAGCGCCCATGTGGACAGCTTGACCAATAATGAATCGTAATAAGATGTAATGACCGCACCTTGGAAGCTGTTCCCAGCATCTAAGCGTACACCAAATCCCCCACCTGAACGGTAGGCCATAATTTTTCCTGTGTCCGGCATAAAGTTATTTAAAGGATCCTCTGTCGTGACCCTTGATTGAATGGCAAATCCATGTGTGAAGATATCTTCTTGCTTTGGTATTCCGACTTCATTGCTATGGAGATCATGACCCTTTGCGACAAGAATTTGGGTTTGTACGATATCGACACCTGTGATCATTTCTGTGATCGTGTGTTCCACCTGTACCCTAGGATTGACTTCAATAAAATAAAACTCACCATTTGCGACTAGGAATTCTACAGTCCCAGCGTTAATATACGACACATTTCGAGCCAGCTTAACAGCCGCTTCGCAGATGTCCTCACGTAATTGATCTGTAAGAGATACACTTGGCGCAACTTCAATGACCTTTTGATGACGCCTTTGGACAGAGCAGTCACGCTCATATAAATGAATGATATTGCCGTGATTATCACCAATCACCTGCACTTCAATATGTTTCGGATTTTCAATCAGTTTCTCAACATATACTTCGTCATTTCCAAAAGCAGCTTTCGCCTCTGACTTTGCACGGTCATAGCCTTCATTCAGCTCCTCTTTTGATCTGACAATCCGCATACCCCGGCCGCCGCCGCCTAGTGAAGCTTTAATAATAAACGGGTAACCGTATTCTTCACCGAATTTTTCGACTTCTTTGACCGAATCAACTGGTCCGTCACTTCCTGGAATGACTGGAATTCCAGCTTTTTTCGCTTCTTCTCTTGCCTTTACTTTATCTCCAAACATATCTAAATGCTGAGAAGTTGGACCGATAAATTGAATGCCTTCCTCTTCGCATCGTCTTGCAAAATGAATATTTTCAGATAAAAATCCGTAACCTGGATGGATCGCATCCACATCATTTCGTTTTGCAATTTCGATGATCCCCTCGATATCAAGGTAGGCATCAATCGGTTTTTTTCCTTCTCCAACTAGATATGCTTCATCTGCTTTATAGCGATGATAAGAGCCCGAGTCTTCTTTGGAATAAATGGCTACTGTACGTAAATTGAGCTCCGTACAGGCCCTGAAGACTCTGATAGCAATTTCCCCTCTGTTTGCAACTAGAACCTTTTGAATTGTTCTCTGTGACATTTCTCACTCCTCCATATCCCTTAAAATTTTATATGTACTCTATAATAAAGGAAGAAATGAAAACTGTACACTTTTGTTTTCTAAAGATTCAAAGTTTTCTGCAATCCATTTTTTTGAACTGATGGCTTGCTCATTGATTTTTTCTTTTTGTAACGCTCTTTATATTCAGTAAACATGCTGATATTCAGCAATATTCCCATACAACCGCTCAGTAAAATGATGGACGATCCCCCGTAGCTAATAAACGGAAGAGTGACCCCAGTAATCGGAATCAGACCTGAAACACCGCCTAAATTAATGCATGTTTGGATCGCAATCATGGAGGAAATTCCTATTGCAAGCAAACTTCCAAATGGATCTTCACACTTTCTTGCAATATAAAAACCTTTCACGACGATGAAGCCAAGGAGAGCGAGTACAAAAAATACTCCGAAAAAGCCAAGCTCTTCTGAAATGATGGCCATGATAAAATCTGTGTGCGGCTCTGGAAGATACCCGTACTTTTGAACGCTTTCTCCTAGACCCAGTCCAAAAAAGCCGCCTGATCCAATGGCGTAATAGGAATTAATCAATTGATGTCCAGTATCCCCTGCATCTTTAAAGGGATCTTGGAAACTCTCAAAACGCCCAAGGCGATTTTGCGTGAATATTTTATCCCAGAACAGAATAATAAATGGGGTTACGATGACCATCACGGCACTAAATAACGCCAACAACTTAGCAAGTGTTTTCCCGCTAAACCCTGAGCATAAAATCATGGCAAGAGCAATCATGCCAATGATAAAGGCTGTCCCATAGTCTGGCTGCAAAATGATAAATCCGCATAAGATCGAAACAATCACGATTGGAGGTGTGACTCCTCGTAAAATATGATCAATATAATGCTGCTTTTTTGCATACACAGCAGCAAGATAGATAATAACGACAATCTTCACAAATTCCGCCGGCTGAAGACTGAATGGGCCTACTTTAATCCAGCTTCTTGCGTTCCCTGCAATATGACCGCCAAAGTACACATAGATGAGGGAAAAAACGGATAGCAGCAGCATACCGATTTGAAATTTCTTATTTGAAAACAGCTGATATGGAACTAATGCTGTAAAGAGCAAGATGACCGCTCCAACGATCATAAATAAAAGCTGTTTCTTAAAAAAATTATCTGGCGCGGCATCGTATCTAATCACAGATGTAATCATACTTGAGCTATACACCATGACCAAACCGAATGCGCTAATTAAAATAATGGCGAACAATAATGAGTAGTCATACGATTTTAGCATTCTCTTTAACATATAATCCTCTTCCTAACGTCTGTTTCTACTGCTTGATATCCTCTTAGCTGTTTTTATTCTACTACATTTTCTCTGTTTGATCTCGTTTTACCTCTTTTATATTGTTCGTCATTCATGAAAGAATCAAGTCCGTTTGACATGAAACAACGAAAAGAAAATAGAGGACAAAAAAACTCAAACTTATGTTAAGGAAGTTTGAGTTTTCAATCATTATTTTTTTGTGAACGCATCATGAAGTGCGGAAAGCTCTCTCTCAAGTTTATCGAGTAGTTTCTTACCTTCATGTTGATCAACTAATCCAAGCCGGACAGCAAAATCAATTTCTCTCGATAATCCGAACATTTGAGTATCTAAAACCTCTTCATAAAGAGGACATTGCGGCATCGTTAAGTTGTCCATTTGCACTTGGATCAATTTTAAAATTTTATCTGCATCCAATTTTAATAAAGACAGTGCTTTTTGCCGATGATCGACTAAAATTTCTGACGCCAAAAGTATCCCTCCGTTCCCCAGGCGAGTACCTAATTCTTCTATTTATCATAAAGCGAAACGCCCAAAATTGCAAGCAGATTTGTACAGTTCGCTTTGTAAAAATAAAAAGAAGCCTCCTTCATTAAAAGATACTCATCTCGTATTTTTCACTCATCAGCTCAAGTAGCTTAATCCCAGCAATACTATTCCCTTTTTCATCCAGAGCCGGACCGAAGATACCGATTCCAAAATCATATGGTGCAGCTCCCATAATCCCGCCTGAGACACCGCTTTTTGCAGGAATTCCGATGTTAATGGCAAATTCTCCGCTCGCATTGTACATGCCGCACGTCACCATAAAGGTTTTACAAATTCTAGCGACATCTTTTGAAAGAATTTGCTTACCCGTTTCTGGATGTCTGCCGTCTAATGAAAAAACACAAGCAATTTTCGCCAAATCCAAGCTGTTCATCATGATGGCACATTGTTTCGTATAGACGTCCATGACTTCCTCTACGTTCCCTCTAATAATATGATATTGCTTCATATAATAGCACATCGCCCGGTTAATCATGGATGTCTCAAATTCGGAGGCTGCTGTTTCCTTGCAGTATGTAATGCTTTTGTCATTTGCAAGCTCTCTAATGAAGCTAAGCAACCGGCCCAGCTGATCTTGCGGAGTCGCTCCTCTGATTAAACTCGTGACTGCGAGCGCCCCTGCATTAATCATTGGATTCAGCGGTTTATTAGGACTCGCTGTTTCCAGTTTGATCATTGAATTAAACGGGTCACCTGTTGGTTCTTGTCCAACAAATTGAAAGACTTTTTTTGGCCCTTCTTCTGAGAGCACAAGCGCCAGTGCTAATACTTTTGAAATGCTTTGAAGGGTAAATCGTTTATCTACATCTCCAGCTGAGTGGCACGTATTGCTCACATGATACACAGCCACAGATAAATCCGTCTGATCCGCTTTGCCGAGAGCGGGAATATAGGATGCTACTTGACCATCTTTGGCCACTTTTTTTGCTTCTTCTACAAATCGCTGAAGCTCTTCATTGTCGCGACATGCCATGCCTCATACACTCCCTATCGTTCATGTACGATTAGTGTGTACAAGGTGCAGCATGTTTATGAAAGTGACAAAGCGGGAGAAAACTTCTATAATTTATGTTGGAAAGGGGTTGTCTTGAACATGAGCATCATTCAAATCAAGGGGAACGTACAGTACAAGATCACCATTGATCCAAGTGTATGGATTTTTGATGACCGTAAATTTTTAATGGATTCATTCTTTGAAAAAAATGCAGCAAGTGAAGAGAAGCAGCTAGATCAGGAGCTTGACCAAGAGCGGGTTATAAGAGAAGGTCAAACTCTTCCACCCACGTTAAAAACAGAGAAGAAGTACGAAAAGGAAAGACTCGTCACAGGCAGCTTCGGGATGAAGCTTGGCGATATGCTAAAAAATGCTGAGCCGCTTGAACATGCGGATACATGCGAATTTGTCACAGAAACAGGTACAATTGCTGTGCCGCTTTCTCAGGCAATGGAAAGCATTGCTCATTTCAGCCAACATGGTAAGCCAATCACAGAAGAAGGACCAATCCACGTCTATTTCGCGGATCAGTCCAACCTCACTCAGCCGATAAAAGGTGTCAAAGAGCTCATCATTACATAAGAACAGAGGGTCTGGACTATAGCAAATCAGCGGCAAGCTGTGCAAGTCCAGACCTTTCTCCTTTGACAAGCTTGACATGTCCAGATATTTGCTGCCCTTTGAACCGTTCAATCACATACGTAAGCCCATTATTTAAGCTGTCTAAATAAGGGTGATCAATTTGCTCTGGATCTCCCATCAGCACAATTTTACTTCCCTCTCCGACTCGCGTTAATAATGTTTTCACCTCGTGCTTAGTTAGATTTTGCGCCTCATCAATGATAATAAATTGATCAGGTATACTTCTGCCCCGAATATACGTCAATGCTTCGACTTGAATAGATCCAATTCCAGCCAAAATCGCATCAAGCTCACCCGGCTTTTTTGTATTAAATAAAAACTCTAGGTTGTCATAGATCGGCTGCATCCATGGTCTGAGCTTTTCTTCCTTTTCTCCAGGCAAATATCCTATATCTTTCCCAACAGGCACGATAGAGCGCGCCACGATCAACTTTTTAAACATACCAAGGTCCTCTGTCTGCATTAACCCGGCAGCAAGTGCAAGCAATGTTTTACCAGTCCCCGCTTTTCCAATCAGTGTCACGAGCGGAATGTCACGGCGCAAAAGCAACTCGAGTGCCATCGTCTGCTGGACATTCTTTGGACGGATTCCCCAAATATGCTCTTGATCATAAACGAGACGTTTCACTTGCTCTGCCTTTTGATCAAGCATTCCTAAAGCAGAACCGCCTTCATTTCCCTTCATGATGACAAATTGATGTGGGTTGAATGGTGCACTCGTGACCTCTTTTATTGGTAATTGATTTTGCTTATAAAATGTATTCAATTGCTCAGTCGGAATGTAGAGCTCATGATAGCCATTATCAATGTCTTCATTTTGCAAAACACGGTCACTTAAGAAGTCTTCTGCTTGAAGCCCTATAGCATCCGCCTTTACCCGCACTAACACATCCTTGCTGACCAAAATAACAGGCCTGCCATGAGGCTTTGTTTCTTCCTCTAAGCTTAAATTTTTCGCGACTGCCAAAATTCGATTATCGTTCGTTTTTTCAATAAAAATTTCTTGAAGCTCATGAAAAGAGCGGTGATTCAGTTCAATGCGCAACGTCCCATTTGACTCTAGCGTAATTTTTTCATGCAGTTTCCCTTTCGATCTTAAACCGTCTATTAGGCGTGAGACGCGCCGGGCATTTTGTCCAACCTCGTCCATATATCTCTTTTTTGAGTCTACTTCTTCTAACACAACGGCTGGTATGACGACCTCGTTGTCTTCAAATGAAAAGATTGAATTCGGATCCTGTAATAACACATTTGTGTCTAATACATAAATTTTACTCAGGTCCTTCGCCTCCTGATCGGGGTTTCATTCATCCTTGTCTTTCCCAAAACGATTGTTAAAATATATGTTTTCATGAATAAAGTTAGAAGGTTAATTCAACAATAAAATAAATCATGCAGTTTGTGAAGGAGGGAATACAGATGCGACTATTTTTGACATTATTCATGATTCAAGCCATCATTCTGTTGGGCGCTTGCCAGCAGCAGGAAAAGAGAGAGGCACTAGACAAGCAAGATGGTCGCCAGCACGTAGTACGGGTGTCAGACTCAACGAAGAAAAAGACCAATCAAGACCGGTCATCCTCAGATGTTGCGCAGCATCTTGTCAAAGTGACAGAGCACGTAGCAGATGTCAATGATGCAACGGCGATCGTCATCGGCCGCTATGCTGTTGTTGGTATTGATGTAAAAGATGATTTAGATAGAAGCAAAGTAGAAACCATTAAATATTCTGTTGCAAAAGCACTGAAAAATGATCCGGAAGGTGCGAATGCTGTTGTGGTCGCTGATCCGGATACAGTCAGCCGGTTAAAAGAAATGGGCAAAGAAATACAAGCAGGCCGTCCTGTCAGTGGGATTATGGATGAACTAGCCGCCATCGTCGGCCGCGTGATGCCAGAGATGCCGAGAAATGAAATTGATCGCCACGAAACAGATCCGACAAATGAGCCGAATGATCAGCTCAAACAAAATGATCAAAAGCAGTTAGACGAACATCAAAACGATCAATCAAACCATCATATGAATCAGAAGAAATAAAGAGAACGGCTTATATCTCCTGTGATATAAGCCGTTTTCTACGCTGATTTTAAGTAGCTGGAAAACATGCTATAATAAATGCAATAAGTGAGGTGAAAAGGATGAGAGTGAAGTGCTCAATATGTGAGAAGCTTGAAACCATTGATGATGATACACTCATTGCTAAGCGGTTAAGAAATCGACCGATTCATACATATATGTGCGATGACTGTCAGGAACGTATTAAAGTAAAGACAGAAGCACGCATCAAGACTGGCAGATTCTCTCTTTATCAAGATCCTGCGACGAAAGAGAAAAAGAAGAAAAAAGGAAAAAAAGAACAAAAGACATAAAAAAAGACCTGACACAAGTTCAGGTCTTTTTTTACGTATTCACTGTTCCTTCTTTTTTCGCACGATGCAGCCTGATTTTATAAATAATCAAAATGACAGCTGCCACGACTAGACCTTCCGCTACTGGCAGGAAGATTCCTAGAAATGTGAGAAACGTGCAGCCAAAAATCAAAAACAAGTAAATCACGAGTGCTTTTAAAATCGGTAAACGTCTAGCAAAGCCGAGCTTAAAAACAATAATCGCTAAAACAAGGATGGTGCCATATAGGAGCCACATCCCTGTTTGCGGATTTTCATCGACACGAAACAGCATCGCGAAAAAGGATAGATTTTCACTTACTTCCTGATCATTCAAAAAGATTCCCTCCCCTTATCTTTCAGGGTTCTATCTCTTTAATTCTTCATGGAATTAAGATAATCCTGCTAGCTTTTTCTTCTTCGCTGATTTCTCACGTTCGTTTTTATCTAAAATTTTCTTTCTTAAACGAATTGATTCAGGTGTAACCTCACAGTATTCATCTTCATTCAAGTACTCAAGAGATTCCTCGAGCGACATAATACGTGGTTTTTTCATGCTCACCGTTTGATCTTTCGTCGCTGAACGTACGTTTGTTTGTTGTTTCATACGGCTTACGTTGACAACAAGATCGTTCTCACGGTTATGCTCACCAACAATCATTCCTTGGTATACTTCAACACCCGGCTCAACGAAGATCACACCGCGCTCTTCAACGCCTTGGATTCCGTAAGCAGTCGCTTTACCTGTTTCCATTGAAACAAGTACTCCTTGACGGCGTCCGCCGACTTGACCAGATTGCATTGGCTGGTAGCTGTCAAACGTATGGTTCAAAATACCAAAACCACGAGTTAATGAAAGAAATTCAGTTGTATATCCGATTAAACCACGTGAAGGCACTGTAAAGATCAGGCGAACTTGACCATTACCATTATTGATCATGTCAATCATTTCACCTTTTCGTGCGCCCATTGATTCCATGATAGAGCCAGTGTGCTCTTCTGGTACATCAATTTGAACGCGTTCAACAGGCTCACATCGAACACCGTCAACTTCTTTTACAATAACTTCTGGCTTCGATACTTGTAATTCAAATCCTTCACGTCTCATATTCTCAATAAGAATGGATAAGTGAAGCTCTCCGCGTCCAGATACAACCCACGCATCAGGTGAATCAGTTGGATCAACACGAAGACTAACGTCTGTTTGAAGCTGCTGCTCTAAGCGCTCTTCAATTTTACGTGATGTTACGTATTTTCCTTCACGGCCTGCAAATGGGCTGTTGTTCACAACAAACGTCATTTGAAGTGTTGGCTCATCAATACGAAGGATTGGCAAAGCCTCTTGGTGTTCAACAGGACAAACCGTTTCACCTACGTTGATGTCTTCCATTCCAGAAACAGCAACAAGATCTCCTGCTTTCGCTTCGTTGATTTCCACTCGTTTTAACCCTTGGAAACCAAAAATCTTTGTCACACGGAATTGTTTCACACTGCCGTCAACTTTCATTAAGGCTACTTGCTGTCCTACTTGCATTGTTCCTCTGAATACACGGCCGATCCCAATTCTTCCAACATAATCATTGTAATCAAGTAGTGCCACTTGGAATTGAAGCGGCTCTTCATGGTTATCAACTGGGCAAGGGATATGGTTAACAATGGCTTCAAACAAAGATTCCATGTTTTCATCTTGCTTGCTCGCATCGTTACTTGCTGTACCATTGATTGCTGATGCATAGACAACTGGGAATTCAAGCTGTTCTTCTGTTGCATCCAATTCAATGAACAAGTCAATTACTTCATCGACTACTTCAGCCGGGCGAGCAAAGTCGCGGTCAATTTTGTTGACAACAACGATTGGTGTTAAGTTTTGCTCAAGTGCTTTTTTCAGCACAAAGCGTGTTTGAGGCATACAGCCTTCATAAGCATCCACAACGAGAAGTACACCATCTACCATTTTCATGATACGCTCAACCTCACCACCGAAATCGGCGTGTCCTGGTGTATCTAAAATATTAATGCGTGTATCTTTATAATGGATCGCAGTATTTTTAGCTAAAATCGTAATACCGCGCTCTCGCTCTAAATCATTTGAATCCATGGCTCTCTCAGCGATATTTTCATTCGCACGGAAAGTACCAGCTTGATGGAGCAATTGGTCAACAAGCGTCGTTTTACCATGGTCAACGTGGGCAATAATTGCGATGTTGCGAAGATCTTTTCGAAGTTTCACATTTTCATCTCCTAAAATAATTAGATAACTTTCATATTATATCACAATCCCCTTTAAATGCCGATCGTTTTTCTGTAAACTTATATTAACTCTAAAAAAAGGGATGGAGAAAAATGAAACAAATCAAATGGCTTCTATTATTATGTGCATTACTTGCGGTTGTCAGTATGGCGTTTATTGGGGTAACTCTTGCAGAAAAAAACGTGCTGGGTATTTGTCTAAGTATTGTGTTTGCCATGATTTTCATGGGTACAGGATTTACATTAAAAAGAAAATTAAACGTGCAATCATAAAATTTCTAAAAAGCCTTTTACATTCTACATGTAGAAGGCTTTTTATTTCGAGTAAAAACAAGACCAACCACCTATGAAAACCCGAGTAATCAGACTGAAAATAGCATGTAGACTTGGCAAATATAAGCAATCTGAACCTCTTCATTTTTCGACAAGAACTTTTATAGTTCTCCAAAATCAAACACAAAGTTACAATTTTCCTATTCTTCCACAAACTTTCTCATGGTATGCTGTTCTTGCAACAAAATTTAACAGAAAAGGGAGAGAAAAGAAGCATGAAGAAGATTTTGAGCAAATCGCTCAGCTCTGTTGTATTTTTCGCTTTAGCTATTATTCTTACTTTCACAACAGTAGCTCCTGGGCAAGCAAGCGCTGCAACTTTCAAAGGGATTCCTTTCGAGCAGCAGCAAGTCATTAAAGAATTATTGGAGAAAAACGAGCGTGTCATCAACATTCTCATCAACTCATTTGTTGAGGAAGACAACAACTACACATTTGATGTGAAAAAAGCTGTTGAGCTCGGATTAACTGAAGAAGAAGCGGCGACTGCTGAGAAATTCTTAGATCGCGCAGCTGTTCTGACAATCGTTTTCAGTGAAAGCATCACTAAAAACGAAAAAGGAAAATTGGTTTTTGATGCAGCGAAAGCTGTTGAGCTTGGTCTTACAAAAGAAGAAGCAGCTAAATTTGAAAAGCTGTTGAAATCAGTGATCAGAATTGCTGATCTTGCTGGTGATGCACTTGTTTTAGACAAAAAAGGTAATGTTGTCATTGATTCAAAAATCGCAAAAGGTATTGGATTCAGCTCTACTGAATTACTTGTTTTCAACCAAATGCTGAAGAAAATTCCTCAAGAGCAATTAAAATCGGTCTATGATGCAATTCAAATTGCTAAAGAAAAATTAAGCTAAGCTCGAAAACCCCCATCTGGATCGCCCAGATGGGGGTTTTTTTATTTCAGCCAATAAAGAATGATCATCTGGCTTTTTCATATCGATAGCCAGTTGTGCTTCATTAAAAAGTTTCATCAAATAAACCAAATCACTTCATTCTCATGAAGTGATTTGGTTTATTTTTTATTTCCACTGCCTTTTATGTAATCGTGCAAGATTTTTTTACAAACGGATCGATTTCCGGCGACGATACTGTTTTTGTCTAAAAACGTTAGGCGTTCTCCGTGTATATTTGAGTAGACTGCCCCTACTTCATCAAGAAGCACACAGCCTGCTGCATAATCCCACGGTGCAAGCCTTAACGTGACGTATGCGTCACTTCTGCCGCTTGCGATATAAGCGAGCTCCAAGGCAGCTGATCCAATCGTTCTCGTCCCTCTCACATCACGCACAAGACGGGCGAACGGTTTAGCATCAAAATAAGGGCTTTCAATCGCCCATGTCGGGTTAATGCCAACGATGGCTTTTTCAATCGCTACATCTTTTAATGGAGGAAGTAGGGTATCATTCATATAAGCCCCTTCTCCTTTGATCGCATGGTAAAGCTCGTCATGAATGACGTCATAAATGAGACCGATTTTCCCAATGCCATTTTCAAATATCCCGATTGAAATGGCAAAGTTGCGTTTTTGATGGACAAAGTTCATTGTGCCATCGATTGGATCAATGATCCACACGATCCCATCCAGTGAGGTCACCTCTTCCCCTTGTCCCTCTTCACCTAAAATATGATGATCTGAAAATGTCGATTGTATCTTTTCAATGAAAAAACGTTCTGTTTCTTTATCGATATTTGTGACAAGATCATTTGGATTTGATTTTGTTTCAATTGATAGACCTTCCTGCATGGATGCTTTAATACGGCTTCCTGCTTCTTTTACCCAAAGCTTTGCAAGACGGTCAATTTCCACCCAGTTTGTCATCAGACTGTAAACCTCTTTTCTATGTAATACCTATTTGTAATAGCATACTGATATTATGTGCGTAAAAGCAAGAAAAAAGCAGCTTCATACAAAAACGAACCGATGAATTGGTTCGTTTTTACCTCACCTTGTTTTACCCTTTAAGCTGCTCCCATTCTTTTCTTAGGCGCTCAAGCTTTCGTTTGCTGCGTTCGATTTGGATGTCATCTTTTTGCTCGATGGCTTCATGAAGCGTAGAAAGCTCATAGTCCACCTCTAATCTCCACACAGCGATGCGATTCTTATTCTCCTGTCTATACCCCTGCTTCACGATTTGCTTCATTTGGTCAACGCCCCTTCCAGAGAATGATTCATTCCTTGTCAGTTTTCATTGATAAAAAATTCAATCGATAAGAGAATTGGTTCTTGCTTATATCGTATGAAGCGATCGCATAACCGCAACGACATTCTGAAAATTGTGTTTTTACCTATTTGTTATGTACCACAAAATCGTTGTTTTTAAACGCTGCCCTTCTTCCTCTACAATCTTTGATCCGACGGTGCATCTTTTTTTGAGCTTAACCCAAGCTATGATAAAATATGATCAGTGAAAGAATACAGGAGGCATAATATGAGTGAAATGCGTTTTAGAGATGAAGATTTTGAGACATTTACAGTTGACGGTTTAGATGAACGAATGGTCGTATTAAAAGAAAGAGTCCGTCCAAAGCTTGAGGCGCTTGGTGAACACTTTGCACCACTTCTTTCTTCTATTACAGGAGACGAAATGTTTGTACACGTCGCAAAGCATGCTAGAAGATCAGTCAATCCGCCAAATGATACGTGGGTTGCTTTTGCAAACAGCAAGCGTGGGTATAAAAAACTCCCTCATTTTCAAATTGGGCTTTGGAAAACACATGTCTTTGTATGGTTTGCTCTTATTTATGAATCTCCTGTGAAAGGCGAATATGGTCAGCTATTTGAAAAAGAACTAGACACCATTCAGAAGAAAATACCGCAAGATTTTGTTTGGTCTAAAGATCATATGAAACCAGATGTCATGCGTCACAGCGAGCTCGATGCAGAACAGTTGAAAACGCTGTTTGAACGTGTCCAAACGGTGAAAAAAGCCGAGCTCCTTTGCGGCATTCAGTTGCCTAGAGAAGAAGTCGTTCAAATGAATAATGAAGAATTTTTATCAAAAATCGAAGATGCCTTCCGCACGTTGACTTATCTATACCGCTTTACACAAAAACAATCTGTATAAAAAAACGAGCCCATCTAGGCTCGTTTTTTCTTACATACGTATAATGGCGGACTCTTCTGCCTCTCTTGCCGTTTTCACTGTACGATAAGGAGAATACCCGCTTTCCTTTTCAAACGCTGCACAATGCGTCTTTTCTTCTGCTTTTGATGGCACAATCTCTTTAAAGCGTTTATAAGTATCTAATAACTCCTGTTTCGCTATTCCTTTTTCATAGGCTTTTTCAACAGCTTGAAAAAACGAAATAACCGCAATTTTTTCCTCTGTTGTCCAGTCGACGTCCATTGGATATTGATATTCCATTTACTTGTCCCTCACTTTAACACTCATTTCTTATTTGAACTTTTATTATAGCATCTGTTCGATCAGAAACCGATTGATTTTATGCTTTACATTCCGATCAGTTCATAATATAATTCTTTTGTTTTATGCAATGAAATCTGTCGTTATTGGCACAATAATAGCAGGTATTTCGATGAAGGTGGGAAAGCAATTGTCACAACATGATACACCCTTATACACTGGACTAAAAAAACACGCAGCAACCAATCCAGTTCAATTTCACATTCCTGGCCATAAAAAAGGAGCCGGAATGGACCCTGAATTTAGAGCATTCATTGGCGACAATGCACTAAGCATTGATCTCATTAATATAGAACCTCTCGATGATTTACACTCACCTCGAGGAATGATAAAAGAAGCACAAGATTTAGCTGCTGAAGCCTTCGGTGCTGACCATACGTTTTTCTGTATTCAAGGAACAAGCGGCGCCATCATGACAATGGTGATGACCGTATGCGGACCTGGGGATAAAATCATCGTTCCGCGTAACGTCCATAAATCGATTATGTCCGCGATTGTATTTTCTGGCGCAGTTCCTGTTTTTATTCACCCAGAAATAGACAAAGAGCTTGGCATCTCTCACGGCATTACACCAGAATCAGCGAAAAAGGCACTCACGGAGCACCCAGATGCAAAAGGTCTGCTTGTGATTAATCCGACGTATTTTGGCGTTTCAGCAGACTTAAAATCGATTGTAGACATTGCCCATTCATTTCATGTGCCTGTCCTTGTCGATGAAGCACACGGCGTGCATATTCATTTTCACGATAAGCTACCGCTATCTGCCATGCAGGCAGGTGCCGATATGGCAGCAACAAGTGTCCACAAACTCGGCGGTTCCCTGACCCAAAGCTCTATTTTAAATATGAAGGAAGGGCTTATCTCAAAAGATCGCGTGCAATCGATTTTGAGCATGCTGACAACAACGTCTACTTCTTATTTGCTCTTGGCGTCACTTGATGTCGCTCGAAAGCGATTAGCCACTGAAGGAAAGGCACTAGCAGATGAAGCCATCCGTTTAGCTGAATCAGCGAGAAACCGTTTGAATCAAATTGATGGCATTACGTGTATTGGCAAGGAAATACTCAGTTCAGCTTCTACGTATGATTATGATCCAACGAAATTAATTATTTCAATTAAAGACCTTGGCCTCAATGGCCATGATGTCGAAAAATGGTTGAGAGAAAGCTACCGGATTGAAGTGGAGCTTTCTGACCTTTACAACATTTTATGTATTGTAACCCCTGGTGATTCTGATGAAACAATCAATACGCTTATAACGGCTATGAAAGACATTGCCGCAACCTCTACAAGTGAGAGCGGCACACAACCGGTAACAGAAGTACTGCTGCCTGAGATTCCATCGCTTGCCATGACGCCGCGTGATGCCTTTTACGCCACAACTGAAGTGGTTCCGTTAAAAGAAGCAGCTGGCCGCATCATCGCAGAGTTTGTCATGGTGTACCCGCCAGGCATACCTATTTTTATACCAGGAGAGATTATCACTGAAGAAAATATCTCCTATATCTTTAAAAACATTGAAATTGGTCTCCCTGTCCAAGGACCAGAAGATTCAACGCTAGAAATGATCCGCGTGATTAAAGAACAGAAAGCAATTTTATAAAAAAAGAAACATGCAGCCCCAAATGGAGCTGCATGCTTTTTTATTTATTCAGAGGCTTCATCACAGCAATGACAGTGACCACACGTTCCGTATAGTGTTGTCACTTTTTCATTTTCAAATTGATCAATGGTCTCATTGCAATCTTGACAAATAATTGTACCCACGTACATTCCCCTTTTCTTCATTCAATATTTGAAAGCGTTTAATCTATTTCATACTTCTATAATATGATGTCACATTTAAGTTGTCAACGGTTAATTGTATGACACATTTAATTATTTTTTATGAATATATGCTATTTTCTCATCATATTGAGAGAACGTTTCAATTGTATTTTGCTTCATATCAATTCTGTAACAATTGAGTAACAATCGAAAATTGTCAAAAAGGACATGATACACTAGAGTGACTAACAGGTAACCAGCTCCTAAAAATGTTGGGACAACCCCAAAGGATTTTGAGGTGAATAGATTGAATTTTATGAGGACACTTCTCATTATATTCCCCATGCTCTTTGTACTTAGTTCATGCTCATTTGCGTATATCATACCGAATCAGACAGACCAAGTCAGTCATATTCAAAAACCAAGAATTCTCTTTTTTACAGATGCAGAAAATCTCGATAAAGAAAGTCCTTATTATGATGCAGTCCTCGATTTAAAGAATGAATACCCGAAGGAAATGTCAAAGATGATTGTGAAAGAAGATCGTAAAGGCTGGAAAAATGAAGTAGACGAATTACCGGCTATTTTACTTGTAAATAATGAAAAAGTCATTGTGAAGGTTGAAGGAAATGTCAGCAGCAAAGAGGATATTTTATCGCCTTTATGCCACGCTTTAGACCGCGTGAATACAAATTAATGGCTTCACCTTGCACTTATATATCCATATGAAAAAGCCCCTCATTTCATGAGGGGTCTTTCTCATGCAGCGCTCAAAAAACCCTCTCCTTGATGGAGAGGGTTTTAATAAGTTCATTATTTTACGATATGGATTGGGCTTCCAATTGCTACTTCAGCCGTTTCCATTGTAATTTCACCTAAAGTTGGGTGAGCGTGAATTGTCATTGCGATATCTTCAGCAGTCACTCCAGCTTCGATTGCAAGGCTAAGCTCTGAAATCATATCAGAAGCGCCAACACCTGCGATTTGTGCACCAATCACAAGACCATCCTCTTTACGAGTGATCATCTTCATGAAGCCATCAGTTGCGTCAAGAGAAAGTGCACGTCCGTTTGCTGCGAATGGGAATTTCGCTGCAACGATGTCGATTCCTTCTTCTTTTGCTTCTGCTTCAGTGTATCCAACAGTTGCAAGTTCTGGCTCAGAGAATACAACAGCAGGAATACCAAGGTAATCAATTTCAGCTGGCTCTCCAGCGATTGCTTCAGCTGCAATTTTACCTTCGTAAGAAGCTTTGTGTGCAAGTGGTGGTCCATCAACGATGTCACCAATTGCATAGATGTTAGATACGCTTGTACGGCATTGTTTGTCTGTTTTGACAACTCCGCGGTCAGTCAATTCAACACCAACTTGCTCAAGACCAAGCTCATCTGTGTTTGGACGACGACCAACTGTAACAAGTACGTAATCAGCATCAACTGTTTTTTCTTCACCTTTTACTTCGAAAGTAACAGTGACACCATCAGATTTTTCTTCAACGCCTTTTGCAAGAGCGTTTGTATGGATTTCAACGTTTCCTTTTTTCTTCAGGTTACGTTTAACCAATGAGCTCATTTGCTTTTCGAAACCTGGAAGGATTTCGTCTCCACCTTCAAGGATGACAACTTCTGTTCCAAAGTTTGCATAAGCAGTACCAAGCTCAGTACCGATATATCCACCACCGATAACAACTAACTTCTTAGGTACTTCTTTAAGCGCTAAAGCACCAGTTGAGTTGATCACGCGGTCTGTGTATTTAAAAGTAGGCAATTCAATTGGACGAGATCCAGTTGCAAGAATTGCATTTTTGAAAGTGTAAGTCTGTGCTGAATTTTCATCCATTACACGTACAGAGTTGCTGTCTACGAAATAAGCTTCACCTTTAACGATGTCTACTTTATTTCCTTTAAGAAGACCTTGAACTCCACCTGTTAATTTGTTTACAACAGAAGCTTTCCACTCTTGAACTTTTGTGAAATCAACTGTTACGTTTTCAGCTTTGATACCCATGTCTTCAGAATGCTTAGCATTTTCGAAACGATGGCCAGCATTGATTAATGCTTTGGAAGGAATACAACCAACGTTTAGACATACACCGCCAAGAGTTCCTTTTTCAACAATTGTTACTTTTTGTCCAAGCTGTGCAGCACGAATAGCAGCTACATATCCACCAGGACCTGCACCGATGACAAGAGTATCTGTTTCGATTGGGAAATCTCCTACTACCATGACATTACGCCTCCATTAAAATTAATTGTGGATCATTCAATAAACGCTTGATGTGGTTAAGGGCATTTTGCGCAGTAGCTCCGTCGATCATACGGTGGTCAAAGCTTAGGGAAAGAGCTAAGACTGGAGCTGCAACGATTTCGCCATCACGAACAACCGCTTTTTCAGCGATACGGCCAATACCAAGGATCGCTACTTCTGGGTGGTTGATGACTGGAGTAAACCATTGTCCACCAGCAGAACCGATGTTTGTGATTGTGCAAGATGCACCTTTCATTTCAGCTGGAGCCAATTTACCATCACGTGCTTTTGTTGCAAGCTCGTTGATTTCGTTAGACACTTCGAAAATTGCTTTGCGATCTGCATTTTTCACAACTGGAACGAGCAGGCCTTTTTCAGTATCAGCTGCAATTCCGATGTTGTAGTAATGCTTTTGAACAACTTCATCTGTTTTATCATCGATAGAAGTGTTAAGTACTGGGTACTTTTTCAAAGCAGAAGTAAGAGCTTTTACAACGTAAGGCAAGTAAGTTAACTTGATTCCTTGATCAGCTGCAACTTGTTTGAATTGTTTACGATGTGCAACAAGGTTCGTTACATCAACTTCATCCATTAATGTTACGTGAGGAGCTGTATGCTTAGAGTTCACCATTGCTTTCGCGATCGCTTTGCGGATTCCGCTCATTTTCTCGCGAGTTTCTGGGAATTCCCCTTCAAGAACTGGAGCTGCTGCCGCTTTAGGAGCTGCTTCTTCTTTTGCACTTTCAGCTGCTTGAGGTGCTGCTTCTTGAGCTGCAGAACCACCATTAACGAAGCTGTCGATATCTTCTTTTAACACACGACCGTTTTTACCAGAACCTGCAACTTTGTAAATTTCAATGCCTTTTTCACGAGCATATTTACGTACAGATGGCATAGCAATTACGCGTTTGTTTGGATCAGCATCTACTTGCTCTTGTGCGCCTGCACCAGTTGCTGCTGCCGCTTCTTCTTGTGCCACTTCTTTCTTCTCTGGCTCGTTACCAGCTTCAGCAGTACCTTGTACTTGAGCTTCAGTTTTTGCTTCGCCTTCTTCTTCACTGCCTTTAAATTGAAGATTTTCGTAACCAGGTGCATCAAACGTAATGATTGTTTGTCCTACAGTTGCAACTGTTCCCTCTTCAACTTTTAATTCTAATACTTTTCCTTTAACAGGTGAAGGAATTTCTACAACTGCTTTATCGTTTTGTACCTCTGCTAAAACGTCATCTTCATTAATTTCGTCGTTTGGTTTTACAAACCACTTAACGATCTCACCTTCGTGGATACCTTCTCCGATGTCCGGAAGTTTAAATTCAAATGCCACTGTTTTTCGCCTCCTAGATTTTGTTGAATCCTTGTTGTGTAAACATTACACGATCATGTAATTGATAAAGGGGAAGAGAAATAAATTCTTTTCCCCCCTTGTCATTTAATTAAAATTCAAGAACTTTCTTAGCTGTTTCAAGCACGTCTTTATGGTTTGGAAGCCATACAGTTTCAGCTTGAGAGAAAGCAAATACAGTATCAGGTGCAGCTACACGAAGTACTGGAGCTTCTAAGCTAAGGATTGCTCTGTCATTGATTTCAGCTACTACGTTTGCAGCAATACCAGCTTGTTTTTGTGCTTCTTGAACAACGATCGCACGGCCTGTTTTTTCAACAGAAGCGATGATTGTTTCAATATCAAGCGGGCTTACTGTACGAAGGTCGATCACTTCAGCAGAAACGCCTTCTTTTTCAAGTTCTTCAGCAGCTTTAAGTGATTCGTGAACCATTGCACCGTAAGTAATGATTGAAAGATCAGAACCTTCACGTTTCACGTCAGCTTTACCGATTTCAATTGTGTACTCTTCTTCAGGAACTTCCTGACGGAAAGAGCGATAAAGTTTCATATGCTCAAGGAATACAACTGGATCGTTGTCGCGAATTGCAGAAATTAATAGTCCTTTTGCATCGTAAGGTGTTGAAGGAATAACCACCTTGATACCAGGCTGTTGTGCGATAAGACCTTCTAAGCTGTCAGCGTGAAGCTCAGGTGTGTGAACTCCCCCGCCGAATGGAGAACGGATTGTCACTGGAGAATGCCAGCGTCCGCCAGAACGGTAGCGCATACGAGCCATTTGTCCAGAAACAGAATCTAATACTTCGTAAACGAATCCGAAGAATTGAATTTCCATTACTGGGCGGAATTCTTGTAGTCCAAGGCCAATTGCAAGACCGCCAATACCAGATTCAGCAAGTGGAGTATCGAATACGCGATCCTCACCAAACTCTTTTTGCAATCCTTCAGTCGCACGGAATACGCCGCCGTTTTTACCAACGTCTTCTCCGAAAACGAGAACGTTTTCGTCATTTTTCAGTTCTGTGCGTAACGCATCAGTGATCGCTTGAATCATTGTCATTTGCGCCATGGCTTACTTCGACTCCTTCTGTTTGTAAATTTCAAGCTGTTCAACTAGGTTGAATGGTTTTACTTCATACATGTTTTCAATCAAGTCAGTGACTTTTTGCTTAGGCTGTTCGTCAGCTTCTTTGATTGCTTGTTTGATTTGTTCCTTTGCATCTTCGATGACTTTATTCTCTTCTTCTTCAGACCATAGGCCTTTGTTTTCCAAGAATTTGCGGTAGCGTACCAATGGATCTTTTTGCTCCCACTCGTTTTCATCTTCTTTTGTACGATATCTTGTTGGATCGTCACCAGCCATTGTATGTGGGCCGTAACGGAATGTAAGAGTTTCGATTAATGTTGGACCTTCACCATTTATAGCACGCTCACGAGCTTCAGCAGTCACTGCATATACAGCTAATGCATCCATACCGTCAACTTGTACGCCTACGATACCAGCTGCAGCTGCTTTTTGTGCAATCGTTTGCGCAGCAGATTGCTTTTCAACAGGTGTAGAGATCGCATATCTGTTGTTTTGGACAACAAAAATCGCTGGCGCTTTGTAAGCCCCTGCAAAGTTAATACCTTCGTAGAAATCACCTTGTGAAGCTCCGCCATCACCTGTGTAAGTGATTGCAACAGCTTTTTTACCGCGTTTTTTCAAACCAAGAGCTACACCAGCAGCTTGAATGATTTGTGCACCGATAATGATTTGTGGAGAAAGTACATTCACACCTTCAGGCATTTGGTTACCAACAAAATGTCCTCGAGAGAACAAGAATGCTTTTGTTAGTGGCAGGCCATGCCAGATTAATTGTGGTACATCACGATATCCTGGAAGAATGAAATCTTCTTTCTCAAGTGCAAAGTGAGTTGCAAGCTGAGAAGCCTCTTGTCCAGCTGTTGGCGCATAGAAGCCAAGACGTCCTTGACGGTTCAATGAAATTGAACGTTGATCTAATACACGTGTAAACACCATACGGCGCATTAATTCTTTTAATTGGTCATCTGAGAGATCTGGCATTGCCGCTTCGTTTACGACTTCGCCTTTTTCGTTTAAAATTTGAAACGTTTCAAACTGCTTTTTGATGGCATCAAATTGCTTTTTGCTATCAACAATTGCTTTTTTTGTTTTTGCAGCCATTCTAAAGTCACCTCTTCCTTTCTTTTAACAGTCAATTTGTCGTGAATCCATTTATACATACAGATATAGGATAACCCAAAATACACATATGACTCCTGTATTTAATAGCCACTAGGATCGTTGTCGAAACATGAGATGATCGCTCGTTTTTGAGTTCTTCTAACTGTATTAACGATAGTTCACAAATAACTAATACAACTTCTGTTAACAAGGACTAGTTTACAACAAGAAAAATAGTCCGTCAATTGATTTAACGGCTTTATTTAAATAAATGTATTCGCTTTACTTTTTATGGTGAGCTGTATCAATCTGTTTAACAAACACATCGAACTGTACTAGTATAGAGTATACTACTGTACTACAATAGAAAATGTTTGTTTTTGTCGAAAAATAAAAAAAGAGCTGTTTTTTCAGCTCTTTTTGGACTCTTGATCTGCCGCTTTAGACAAAGCCTGTTTATGCTCATTCAATTGCTTTGTATATTGATTGAACTTTTTACCTTCTTTTCTGACTTTGCTATAAGAACGGTTCACCGTCTTCAGCTTGGACTTTAGCTCTTTATATCCTAAGTCCTTTTTCTTTAAAGTTTGATATAAATGCTGATCTTGTTTCAACGCCTTTTGATACTCCTTGTAAAGCTGGTCATACGACGCATATCTTTTCTCAAGCGATTTGACCGTTTCATCTGCTTTTTCTTTTAAATCTGTATCTTGTATACGTCCCGCAGATTTCTTGACCGTTTTCAATTCTTTTTTCGATTCATCCATGCTGTCTTTTTCTGTTTTCAAATGTTCTTCTCGTTTCGCTGCAGATGCTAACGCCTGATCAGAAAGGCTTGTCACTGTTTTAGTGTGATCCTTTGTGGTTTGAATCATTTTTTTATAGAGCTGCTGCTCTTTTTTCTCATAGCTTTGCAGTGTGCCTTGCTCTTTTTCAAAGGATGCTTCTTTTTCGCTCATTTTCGTCATCGCATCTTGCATGTCATGAAATGAACTTTGACCTCCGCATCCCGCCAGCAAAAGGGTACATATCCCCGCTAAAGCAGCACCTGCTTTCATGCTTCTTCTTATTTGTTTCATCACAAGGTTCCCCCTTTACATCTCCACATACCACTATAATTTTTATAGGCGTTTGTGACAAGGAAAGAGGTCATTCTGATGAGCTCAAGAAGATTTTTTTCAAGTGATAGGCGCATGACTATACAAATAGTGCATTCATACATAGTTTATATTACACGCTTCGCCTTCACTTATGAGAGGCCGAGTGTATTTTCAAAGGAGGTCAAAAGTATGTCTAATTATAGTCATGGAAGTATGTATGGTGGATACGGCGGTTACGGGTATGGACACGGTGGTGGATATGGCGGTGGCTGTTGTTACCCAAGTTATGGCGGTGGATACGGATACGGCGGTGGACGGACATTCGCTTTAATCGTTGTCCTTTTCATCCTATTAATCATCGTTGGCGCAGCATTCTTAGGCGGCGGTGGCGGCTGCTGCTAATGGCTGTTTAAGCCTCTGACCGGTCTCATAGGACCGGTCTTCTTTATTTCATTGCATATGTTGTGTATCATTTTATATACTTTACATACAAAAGAAATAGGAGTGAAGATTTGTGATTACCATGGAAGATATCGTACGGGACGGACATCCCGTCTTAAGACAAACAGCTGAAGCGGTCGAGCTCCCGCCGACAGAAGAGGAAAAACAGCAATTAGCTGACATGATTGAATTCGTTAAAAATAGTCAGGATGCTGACATAGCTGAAACGTATGGACTCAGACCCGGCGTTGGACTCGCGGCTCCGCAAATTAATGTCAGTAAGCGAATGATCGCTGTTCACTGTGAGGATGAAGATGGAGAGGAATACAGCTATGCCCTTTTCAACCCGCGCATTGTCAGTCATTCCGTCAAAAGAGCTTATTTAACTACTGGTGAAGGCTGCTTATCTGTTGATGAAGCCATTCCTGGATTTGTCCCTCGATATCAAAAGATCAGGGTGAAGGCCACAACGCTTGAAGGAGAAGACATTGATATTCGCCTAAAAGGGTTTCCGGCCATTGTGTTTCAGCATGAAATCGACCATTTAAACGGCATTATGTTTTATGATCATATTCAAAAGGATCAGCCATTCGCTGAGCCTGACAACTCTGTTGCGATCGGCAGATCATAAAATAAAAATAAGACCCAATAACCTAAGGGTCTTATTAGATTGTTGACAAAGTGCTAAAATGATGTTTATTTTAGCACTTTGTCTTCTTTTCAGCGTGATAGAAAACCTTTGCAGTCTAGGAAGGGCGAGTACTGGCGCGGAGCGAATTGAACATTCGTGAGCACCAGCGCGCAGACCTGACAACGAATGCGAGTGTTTGTCTACACGCTGAGAAGACCCAATCACCTAAGGGTCTTTTTTTTATTCTTCAATCAAGCCTAAATGAGTCACTGAATGGAATATGCCGTCTTCATCCACCGGCTTTGTCACAAAATCAGCCAAATCTTTTAGTTCATTCACAGCATTTCCCATGGCGACGCCTGTACCAGCAAACGAAATCATCTCTCGATCGTTCAGACCGTCTCCAAAGGCAACGGTATCCTTTTGCTCGTAAGGCAGTCTTTCGATAACTCGTTTAATTCCCTCAGCCTTCGATCCGCCTTTTGGCAAGACATCTGTTGACAGCTCGTGCCATCTGACAAGATCAATTTCTTCGCGGAACGCCTCGTATTGGACTTCCTCTTCTGCCTTACAGAATAACAGCATTTGAAAAATCTCATTTTGTTTAAAGTAAGACAAATCATGTTCAGGATGCTCTGTTTTTAAAGTCCCAATCCCCTCATGGATAAACGGATGATTTGGCACAGAAGCCTTCATCGTTTTTTCCCCCATGAAAACAAGCGGATGATCATGACGATCCGCCGTTTCATAAATTTGCTCCATTAGCTCCAGTTTAAGCGGATTGCCGTAAATGACTTCTCCCTCATACATGACATACTGACCGTTATAAGCTATAAAGGAGTCAAGCCCCAATTCCTCTAAAATAGGCTTAATTAAAAAAGGCGAACGCCCAGATGCAATGAAGAGATGATGGCCTTTTTCTTTTAATAAACGAACCGCTCGCTTCGTTGATTCAGGTATTTTTTTATCATGATCATATAAAGTACCGTCGATATCAAAGAAGATGACTTTTTTATTCATATCCCGTCTCCTGTCTCTTGTTATGTATACCCACTCCCTTTTATCATACAGAAAGATTTCTGCTTTCGAAACCACTTCCTATGAAAACGCCCATTTCCCACATATAACCATGTAACATTCAATGGAAACGTCATATAATACAAGTATAAAGAGAGAACGGAATACAAGGTCTAATCTAACTTCAATTCGAAAGGAGGCGACCTGCGATGCTTCGTCGTCTGCGCAAGAAAATTAGAAGACAATGGAAGGACATGCTTCGTAAAAAATCGATCGCTTAAAAGGATCTTCCGCACATTTGCTGAAGGTCCTTTTTTCTCAGAGACTTTTCTTATGCGCGTTTTTTTAATATAATAGAAATAGCGAGTGTAACATACGGTATTTAAGGAGAGATTTGGATGATATATAAGGTATTTTTTCAGGCAAGTACTACTGAGGTACCTGTAAGAGAACACACAGATTCACTATACGTTGAAGCGGTTTCTGAAAGAGACGTACGCGATAAGTTGAAAAAACATAGCTACAACATTGAATTCATTCAGCCTGTAGACGGTGCTTTTTTAGACTATGAACGAGAAAGTGAAAATTTTAAAGTATTGGAGCTATGAGAGGAATGAAATTTGTAAAAAACGATCAGGCGGCAGTTTTTGCGCTCGGCGGTTTAGGCGAGATCGGTAAAAACACGTATGGCGTTCAATTTCAAGATGAAATCATTTTAATTGATGCTGGTATTAAGTTCCCTGAAGATGAGCTTCTTGGAATTGACTACGTCATCCCTGACTATACGTACTTAGTTAAAAACGAAGATAAAATCAAAGGTCTTTTCATCACTCACGGACATGAAGACCACATCGGCGGTATACCTTACCTTCTCAAGCAAGTGAATATTCCAGTTTACGGCGGCAAACTCGCAATCGGCCTACTTCGTAATAAATTGGAAGAGCACGGTCTCTTGAGACAAACAAAACTTCACATTTATGAAGAAGAAGATACCATTAAATTTAGAAAAACAGCTGTGTCTTTCTTTAGAACTACACACAGTATTCCAGATTCTTATGGAATTGTCGTGAAGACACCTCCTGGTAACATCGTACATACAGGTGATTTCAAGTTTGACTTTACGCCTGTTGGCGAACCTGCCAACTTAACAAAAATGGCTGAAATCGGGAAAGAAGGCGTTCTATGTCTTTTATCCGATAGTACAAACAGTGAAATTCCAGAATTTACGATGTCTGAAAGACGCGTAGGCGAAAGCATTGATGACATCTTTAGAAAAGTCGACGGACGTATCATCTTTGCTACGTTTGCTTCAAACATTCACAGACTTCAGCAAGTGATCGAGTCCGCTGTTGCCAACGGCCGAAAAGTTGCGGTGTTTGGACGAAGTATGGAGTCTGCCATTGATATTGGACAAGATCTTGGCTACATTAAATGTCCAAAAAACACGTTCATTGAACATAATGAAATCAACCGTCTACCAGCAAACAAAGTGACTATTCTTTGTACTGGGAGCCAAGGTGAGCCGATGGCTGCTCTTTCTCGTATTGCAAACGGCACTCACCGCCAGATTTCGATTAATCCTGGTGACACTGTTGTCTTCTCATCTTCACCAATTCCGGGTAACAATATTAGCGTAAGCCGTACCATTAACCAGCTTTACCGTGCTGGCGCTGAGGTCATTCATGGCTCACTTAATAATATTCATACATCTGGTCACGGCGGACAAGAAGAACAAAAGCTGATGCTCCGTTTAATTAAACCAAAATTCTTTATGCCGATTCACGGCGAATACCGCATGCAAAAAACGCATATTAAACTTGCGAATGATTGCGGAATTCCTGAGGAAAACTGCTTTATCATGGATAACGGTGAAGTACTTGCACTAAAAGGTGACGAAGCAAGTGTCGCTGGCAAAATTCCATCAGGTAACGTGTATATCGACGGAAGCGGAATTGGCGATATCGGGAATATCGTCTTAAGAGACCGCCGCATTCTTTCAGAAGAAGGTCTTGTCATTGTGGTCGTCAGCATGGACATGAAAGAATTCAAAATCTCTGCTGGTCCTGATCTCATCTCAAGAGGCTTTGTCTACATGAGAGAATCTGGAGATCTCATCAACGACGCACAAGATCTCATTTCAAAGCATCTTGAAAAAGTAATGGAACGCAAGACAACTCAGTGGTCGGAAATTAAGAACGAAATTACGGACACACTTGCACCTTTCCTTTACGAAAAAACAAGACGCCGCCCAATGATCTTACCGATTATTATGGAAGTGTAATCACAAAAAGAGACACGAGCCGACTGGCTGTGTCTCTTTTTTTCATCAAGTATTGAAAAAAGCCGCATATATACATCATACACATGCGGTTTCTCACTTTTTATGATTGAATCGGGAGGTGCTGAAAGTTTCTGACATCAAACAAGCCCTTTGTCGTCATTTTCACATCAGGAATGACTGGAAGTGCCAAGAAGGACAGCGTCAAAAACGGATTAAAGTCTAAGGTAAAACCTGTTTCTTTAAGCGCTTCATGAAGTGTATGAAGGCTTTCATTGACGAGATGTGCCGGCTGATCTGACAATAAACCAGAGATCGGTAATGGCAGCGTATGAAGAGAACGCCCTTCTTTAACAACAGTCAAACCGCCGCCTGCTTCTTTTAACGCCTCAATCGCTTTGATGATATCAGCATCATTTGTGCCAACTGCAATTAAGTTATGTGAATCATGTGCAACCGTTGTTGCAATCGCGCCCTGTTTGATGCCGAAGCCACTGACAATCCCTACGCCCATTTCAGATAAACCTTGATGACGTTCAACAAGCACCATTTTCAATACATCTCTGCCTGTATCACTTGTAAATTGTCCGTTCATTTCTGAAGGAGAGACTTGTTCTAACTTTGTTTCAAGCTGATTCGGAATAATACGGATGACATTCATATGTTGATCGCCCGTGATAGGTAGTGCAATGTCTTCCTCTTGAACATCTACTGCATGAACAGATTGTAATAATGCTGGGCTCGGTGCGCTCTTTTCGACACTCGGCTTGTACTCTCCGTTCTGTGCAACCAATTCACCTGCGATAAATACGCTTGTAATGTCTACATGATGAAAGTCTGAAACGAGCATAAAATCAGCATCATAGCCTGGTGCAATGGCTCCCTTTGTTTTAAGACCAAAACACTCTGCGGCATTTAAGCTTCCCATTTGATAAGCTAAAAATGGATCTAAACCTTCTTTTATGGACATCCGTACTTGCTCATCAATACTTCCCTGTGCCATTAAATCATCCAAATGTTTATCATCTGTACAAAAGAAAAAGCGTCTCGCATTCTTTTCATTGACAGCGGGTAAAACATTTTTCACGTTTTTGGCAACAGATCCTTCTCTCAGCATCACATACATACCCCTTTTCACACGTTCAAGGGCTTCCTGTGCAGTTGTCACCTCATGGTCTGTTTGGACATTGGCCGTCCGGTAGACGTTGATTAATCGATCTGTTAAGCCTGCTAAATGGCCATCAATCAGTTTATTCTCATTTTGAGCATCAAGCAGCTTTTGAAGCATATCTTCTTCTGCCTGCTCCACACCGACATAGTCCATCACCTCAGCAAGACCAAGCACTTCCTTTTCTTGATAAAGAGGCTTTAAATCTTTCGCTTTTAATGTAGCACCTGATCGTTCAAAACTGACTGCCGGTACACAGGATGGCAGCATGAAATAAATATGTAAGGCAGCTTTTCTCGCTTCTTCCAGCATAAAACGGATGCCTGTTATACCTGACACATTGGCGATTTCATGAGGATCTGTTACGACAGTTGTCACACCGCGCGGAACGACAGCTTTGGAGAATTCAGCAGGGGTAACCATAGAAGACTCGATATGAACGTGGCCATCAATAAAACCAGGCACAAGCATTTGACCTGCTGCATCAAGCTCCTGTTCTCCCTCGTACTCCCCTATCCCGACTATTTGTCCATTTTCAACAGCGACATCAGCGTCTATCCATTCCTGGTTAAACACATCCATGACTTTCGCATGTTTAATCACGAGGGCTGCTTTTTTTCTCTTTGCCGCTACCTCAATTTGATGTCTGAAAAGCTCCTTATCCAACGACACTGCCTCCTCCAAGTAAACAATATAATGTTTCTTATCGTAAACGAATCTGTTTGTCCAGTCAATGACATTTAGAGAAAATCAACCATATCAAAACACTGATTTTTATTTCTGAATAGTGATAATTGCACGAAAAATAAGATGACTCATTTTTGCGGTTATACATGAACAAAACAACCCTTTTCAGTGTCTATTTCCGTCTCAATGTCCACCTACCATGAACACATTCATATAAAAAAACACCCCGTTATCGGAGTGCTTAATAATCGTTCTGCATTTCTCGTTTTTCAAAGCGTCCTATATCGGCTACTGCCCCAATGACAATGAGGATATCTTCTTTTTGAATCATTTCATCTGCCAGCGGGGAAACAATGACTTCTTTTCCGCGCTTAATGGCCACGATGTTGATGCCGTACCTTGCCCGTATATCAAGATCTAAAAGAGAATGTCCCGCAAGCCTGCTGTTTGCCACAATCTCAATCAGGCTGTACTCATCTGACAGCTCGAGGTAATCAAGCACGTTATTTGAAATGATTTTATGTGCAATCCGTCTGCCCATATCTCGCTCTGGATGAACGATGCGATCCGCTCCAATTTTGTTGAGCACCTTTTCATGGTAGTCATTTTGCGCTTTCACGGTGACCATTTTGACGCCAAGCTCTTTCAACATAATCGTTGTTAAAATACTTGCCTGAATATTTTCACCGATTGCAACGATGACATGATCAAAGTTGCGAATACCAAGATTTTTTAAAACGTTTTCGTCCGTCGAATCACCAATGACCGCATGTGAGGCAATTTTCGCGTACTCGTTTACTCGATCTTCATTCATATCCATCGCCATGACTTCAAGTCCTTCTTCGCTCAGCGCCTTGCAAATACTTCCGCCAAAGCGTCCAAGACCAATGACTGCATATTCCTTTTTCATGTTCAGACTCCTTTTATCTCACTTACCATGCATTTTACTACGGTTTGATTAATGAATCCATATGCGAACGAATTTTTCTGCGGAACGCTTCACTTAAGTAAAGGTCTGCTCCTTTTTCGATTTCACTTCGATAATGAGCTGGCGGAGCGATTTCTTCGCTCTTTTGAAGCACAAGAAAGGTTAAACAGTCCTCATAAATTTGATCACCTATTTTGACATCGACAAAAGCTGGACGATATGTACCTTCATATACTCCCTCTCGTTTATACAAATAACGAATGGCATCAAAAGGAACTTCATATAATACACCCTCTGTTTCGCCGCCGTCTTCTACCATATCAGCTCTTGATCCATCTGGCCTCACCAATGTAAATCTCGTAGTAAAACCATTTAGTACACCACCGCCGATGATTTGTCTGAAGTGATGATCGACTTCTGCTAGCTTAAACCTAGCATCATCCATACAGGAGCCATAGGCAAAATAATAGAAGGATGATGGCTTCTGTTGCCACAGTTTATAAGCTTTCCAGCACCCTCTCTTTATTTCTTTCAGCGCTGATGCCTTCTGCTCTGGCAAAGTGTATGTCACGGCTGCTACCTGACCTTGATCCGTCATGACATTGATTTCCTGCTTGTCATACCCTTCCTCTAGTACGTCTATCTTATTCAACGTGTCAGCGGTTACCTCGTACAATTCCCCGTATACAGTGCCTTTTTCTGCGGGAACACACGCTGGATATCCTTGACTTGTATCATAAATCCTTCCATTCATCCAAGCAGATTTAGCTATTAGTCTGCTTTCTTTCATGTACGCTTCGTGGTGCTCTTCATGCTGCAATAGCGTCCCATATACAAATAAAGCTTTCACCGTCATGACTTCACGTCCTCTCAACTTGCTGCTGTCTGCTTTTTTGACACACAGGCAAATAAATATGAAAAGCTGTGCCTTTTCCAAGCTCACTGGATACGTCCATTGTTCCGTGATGATCTTTTAAAATCGTCGCACAGATGGTCAGACCAAGCCCTGTCCCTTCTTTTTTCGTTGAAAAGAAAGGATCATATATTTTTTGAATATCCTTTTCAGACATCCCTTTTCCTTCATCTTGAATGGTAATCTTCCATTCATTCAATACTTTTTCTGTAGATATGTATATGCTACCACCTTCAGGCATTGCCTCAATCGCATTTTTGATTAAATTAATGAACAGCTGCTTCATTTGGTTAGCGTCTGCTAGGATTGCGCCGGTATCCTGCCTTTTAAATGGCTGCTTGAGATCAATATTTGAAAGAACGGCATTTGTTTTTAATAAAGTAATCACTTGTTCTAGAAGCTCATGAAGCTGAACTTCTTGAAAATGGACCGATTGAGGCTTAGCCAATACAAGTAGCTCACTTAAAACAAAATCAATCCGTTTAATTTCAGAGAAGATAATGTCAAAATAATCGGTTCTTTCAGGATATTGTGTCTTCATCAGCTGTAAAAAACCATTTACTGATGTCAGTGGATTTCTGACTTCATGGGCGATTCCAGCGGCTATTTGTCCAGCGACGGCCAGCTTTTGCGCCTGCATTTGCAATTGCTGATTGGATCTTTCAAGCTCAAGCTTTGCCTGCTTTTGTTTCGTAATATCTGCTACTGTTCCAATTCCTCCGGTAAACTGGTGATGCTCATCAAAATAGAGCTTGTAATGAACGTCTCCCCATACCTTCTTTCCCTCTTTATGTAGAAGCTGCAGTTCTACCCGCCCCGCATCCTTATGCTCCTTGATCACAGATAACAAATGCTGCACCACGCGTTCCTCTTGATCAAAGTACTGATTGTACATGGTGCCTAGACATTCATCAATTTCATAGCCTGTCATTTGTGTCCATGCTTGATTCAAAAAAATAATTTCACCTTTTTCGTTTGTTTCAAAGACGATTTCTTGCAAGTTATCTGTGATTCGATTCAGCCGCTCTGTCAGTTCGTGTGCTTCTTTCTCTCTCGTATTTAAGTCTGACACAAATAGATTTAAGCGGTCTACATAGCCTGAGACAACCCAGATCCCTGTTAGAACAAGGACTGTAAAGGCTAGATCGAGCGGCCAATTAATTTGATAGCCGCCTAGATAATAAAAGAAATCCCAGCTTAATATTAAAATAAATGCAAGAACAGATAACACGATCCGCACTTGATATGTTTTGTTCAAATGATTCCACCTGCCGCCCTGAGATTCTTTGTCAATTGTACCATTTTCCACTTATTTTTTGAGGGAGATGGGGCATTTTTAAGGAACTTTTTTCATAAAAAATAGCCTGTTCTCCGCACAAAGAAAGAGAGCAGGCTATTTTCATTACTGTTGAAGGGCTTCTTGCAGCTCTTTTAGCAGTAGTTCTGCGCCTTCAGCGCTTAAATTAATTTTACCATTTCCATATTCATGATTCTCAGAAGTAATCTCACCAGTCATGAGACAAACACCTTGAGGCTGATATTTTTTCAAGACGATTTTATCTCCATCTATAAAAAATTCCATACTGTCTTTAATAGCAATATCAAGTGCTCTTCTCAATTCGATTGGCATCACAATACGCCCTAGTTCATCTACTTTTCTTACGACTCCGATAGATTTCAATTTCGTTCCCTCTTTCTTTCATTAGCTCAAGATCAATCTGTTTTTCACCAATTGATATATCGTAGACGTAAGAGATTCACGAAAGGTTTCTCCAACTTGAAAATTTTTTTCACAAAAGAAAAAACAAAGGGAAAATTTATTGTGATTGTCAAAATGATACTTGAATTTTACAAGTTCATTTCAAGGTCATCACAAACCCCCACAAATGACCTCAACCCTCTGAACTTTTAAATGTAAAATTGTTTAAAACAGCAAAAATAGAGATTGGGTGAAAACATGTTTCAAAATGCCGAAATTGGAATTGATTTAGGAACAGCTAACATATTGGTTTATAGTAAAAATAAGGGAATTATTTTAAATGAACCGTCCGTCGTGGCAGTCGATACAGAAACAAAAAATGTACTTGCCGTCGGAACAGAAGCAAAAGAAATGATTGGGAAAACTCCTGGGAAAATTGTGGCGATCCGTCCGATGAAAGACGGTGTCATCGCTGATTATGATATGACAACAGATTTACTCAAACAAATCATGAAAAAAGCAGGGAAAAATATCGGGTTTACCTTCAGAAAACCAACGGTCGTCGTATGTACACCTTCTGGTTCAACAGCTGTTGAGCGCCGTGCCATCAGTGATGCTGTGAAAAACTGCGGAGCAAAGCACGTGCATTTAATTGAAGAACCAGTTGCAGCCGCAATCGGCGCTGATCTCCCAGTAGATGAGCCTGTTGCAAACGTCGTAGTCGATATTGGCGGAGGAACAACGGAAGTTGCCATCATTTCGTTTGGCGGCGTTGTCTCTTGTCATTCCATTCGAATTGGTGGAGATCAGCTGGATGAAGATATCATTACATTTGTGCGAAAGAAATATAACCTATTAATCGGCGAGCGGACAGCTGAGCAAGTTAAA
This sequence comes from Bacillus sp. FSL M8-0266, assembly GCF_038613425.1. Lineage (NCBI taxonomy): Bacteria > Bacillati > Bacillota > Bacilli > Caryophanales > Bacillaceae > Bacillus > Bacillus sp. FSL M8-0266. Next base: position 1,483,021 of record NZ_CP152015.1, on the reverse strand, counting down.
ATGGAAATTGGTTATGGTCTCATTGAGCATGAGCCAGAGTCATTAGAAGTACGTGGACGTGATCTGGTGACAGGTCTTCCAAAAACGATCACACTTGAATCTCATGAAATTCAAGGTGCCATGCGAGAGTCACTTCTTCATATTTTAGAGGCGATTCGTGCCACATTAGAGGACAGCCCTCCAGAGCTTAGTGGTGACATCGTAGACCGCGGCGTGATCTTAACTGGCGGTGGCGCTTTGTTAAACGGGATTCAAGAATGGCTCTCACAGGAGATTGTCGTTCCAGTTCATATTGCAGCAAATCCACTTGAATCTGTCGCAATCGGAACAGGTCGTTCACTAGAAGTCATTCATAAATTGCAAAAAACATTAAAATAATCTTCTTGTTCTACTTCTTTTTTTATCATTTCGATCATATCGTGAGGAATGGATAAACGTGAAGGAGGAAGAACATGTTGCTTGATTTAGGTAAACGGGTCGTTGTCACAGTCATTTTAACGGGTATTATATTAGGAGGAATGAGCCTGTCGTTTTCACATATGCCCCCTTCTAATGCACAGCCTGTGAAACAACTGAACCGCTAAAAAAGCCGCATGAAAGCGGCTTTTTTATTTTGGCTTTTCGCGTGCTCCCCATTTTCCTTTTCGGTCTTAAATCTGATATGATGAACATGACTAAAGGAGGGTTTTTATGAATTCATTTGAAAAACAACTAGATCAATATGCGAAGACCATCGTTGAAGTCGGTGTGAATGTTCAAAAAGAACAAGAAGTCGTCGTATCTGCATCTACTGAATCTGCAGACCTTGTTCGTCTTGTTGCGAAACATGCGTATGAGCGCGGGACGAAAAACGTACATATCCGCTGGAGTGACGGTGTTCTTGCTCGTTTAAAATATGAACATGCACCGCAAGATGTGTTTGAGCAATTCCCAGAATGGGAAGCACAGATGATGGAAACCATCGCAAAACGCGGCGGCGCTTTTATCACGATCTTGTCAGAAAGCCCTGACCTTCTGCGAGGCATTGATTCGAAAAAAATCGCTGCACAGCAAAAAGCCGCTGGATCCGCCCTTCATACATATCGCCAATACGTTCAATCAGACAAAGTGGCTTGGACGGTTGTAGGCGCTGCATCAAAAGATTGGGCTAAAAAGATTTTCCCTGACCAGACAGATGAAGAAGCTGTCGCTTTATTATGGGATCAAATCTTTAAAGTCGCTCGCGCTGATCAAGCAGATCCTGTGGAGGCTTGGAAAAAGCACGATGAGTCGCTAAATGAAAAGGTCAAAATCCTAAATGAGCGCCACTACCAGAAGCTTCATTATGATGCTCCTGGCACTGATTTAACGATTGAGCTCCCTGAGCAGCACATTTGGGTAGGTGCCGGCAGCGTGAGTGAGCGCGGCGTCTCTTTCATGGCTAACATGCCGACTGAAGAAGTCTTTACTGTACCTAAAAAAGACGGTGTAAATGGGACTGTCTCAAGCACAAAACCGCTCAGCTATGCAGGAAATATCATTGATGAGTTTACTTTAACATTTGAAAATGGCCGAATTGTCGATGTGAAAGCGAAGGAAGGCGAAGACATTTTAACTTCGCTCGTTGAAACAGATGAAGGCTCTCATTATCTAGGTGAGGTTGCTCTTGTACCAGATGATTCACCAATCTCAAACTCGAATATTCTCTATTACAATACCCTTTATGATGAAAACGCATCGAATCACCTTGCCATCGGTAGCGGATATGCGTTCAATATCGAAGGCGGAAAAGAGATGAATCGTGAAGAATTGGATGCGGCTGGTGTAAACAACAGTATCACACACGTCGATTTCATGATTGGTTCAAAGGAAATGAATATTGACGGTATTACAAAAGACGGAAAACGTGAACCGATCTTCCGTAATGGGAATTGGGCGATTTAAGCGAAAAAAAAGACATCCAATTGTGGATGTCTTTTCTTATTTACGCATAAAGCTCAACGAGTCTCTTTTGAATCTCTTGATCTGATAAGAACTCATCATATGTTGTTTGTTTATCGACGATGCCATTTGGCGTCACTTCGATAATACGGTTTGCCACTGTTTCAACAAACTGATGGTCATGAGATGAGAAGAGCATCGCTCCTTTAAAGCTCATTAAACCGTTATTCAGCGCCGTAATGGATTCTAGGTCTAAGTGGTTCGTCGGCTCATCCAGAAGCAGTACATTCGCTCCTGACAGCATCATTTTCGATAACATACAACGAACCTTTTCTCCTCCTGATAAGACGCTTGCTTTTTTCTTTACTTCTTCCCCAGAGAAAAGCATACGTCCTAAGAATCCGCGTAAGAAGCTTTCGCTTTGATCATTAGGAGAATATTGGCGAAGCCAATCCACTAAATCGACATCGTTTCCTTCAAAGTATTCACTATTGTCTTTCGGGAAAAAGGCTTGAGATGTTGTGACGCCCCATTTATATGTCCCGCTGTCTGGCTCCATCTCACCAGCAAGAATTTTAAATAAAGTAGACACAGCAAGCTCATTACGGCTTAGGAACGCAATTTTATCCTCGCGATTCATGATAAAGCTGACGTTATCAAGTACTTTCACACCGTCAATTGTTTTCGATAGACCTTCTACTTGAAGGACATCATTTCCGATTTCACGCTCTGGCGCAAAATGAACATACGGATATTTACGTGAAGAGGGCTTAATATCGTCTAAAGAGATTTTATCAAGCAATTTCTTTCTTGAGGTCGCTTGCTTCGATTTAGAAGCGTTCGCACTGAACCGGGCAACGAACTCTTGAAGCTGCTTAATTTGCTCTTCTTTTTTCTTATTTGCATCTTGGCTGAGTTTCAGCGCTAGTTGGCTAGACTCATACCAGAAATCATAGTTACCGACATATACTTGAATTTTTCCGAAGTCTAGGTCCGCAATATGTGTACACACTTTGTTTAAGAAGTGACGGTCATGCGAAACGACGATGACGGTATTTTCAAAATGAATAAGGAACTCTTCTAGCCACTGGATGGCTTGTAAGTCCAAGTGGTTCGTTGGCTCATCCAGAAGAAGGACGTCAGGCTTGCCAAATAACGCTTGGGCTAGTAGTACTTTTACCTTTTCAGAACCACCAAGCTCAGACATTTTCTTCGATTGAAGGCTCTCTGGAATGCCAAGACCTTTTAATAAGATCGCTGCTTCACTTTCTGCTTCCCAGCCGTTTAACTCAGCGAACTCACCTTCAAGCTCTGCTGCACGAATCCCGTCTTCATCTGAGAAATCAGGTTTCATATAGATCGCATCTTTCTCCTGCATCACATCATATAAACGCTTGTGACCCATCATGACGACTTTTAATACTTCAAATTCTTCGTATTCAAAGTGGTTCTGTTTTAAAATCGCTAAACGCTCACCAGGGCTCATATGAATATCGCCCGTCTGAGCCTCAATTTCACCTGAAAGAATCTTTAGAAACGTTGATTTACCAGCTCCATTGGCACCAATTAAACCGTAGCAGTTGCCAGGAGTGAATTTAATATTTACTTCTTCAAATAGTTTACGATCAGCAAATCGCAAACTAACATTATTTACTGCAATCATTTATTAATCCTCCATCACTCATTCATCATTATGAAGTATAACATGAATAACGTTTGATAGAAACGTCTCTCACTAAGAACGAAGGCAAATTGTCCAATATGGTATAATAAGTGGGAATGATTTATTGAAGGAGTTCGTGCGATTTGAGATTACTTACACTGATGGAATACTGTTTATTGATTTTCTTTATGGGTATTTATTTATCTGCAACAGGCTTTAATGCGAGGGATTTTGGCCTTTATATTGGGCTTGTGCTTATTTACACACTGGTACACATCTTTTCGAAACGCTTTTTACAAAAGCGAGGGAAAGAAAATCATAAGATCGGATTGTTTCGGTCCGTTTTAGCCATTACTGGGTCTGTCTTCGCTTCTGTGTTGGCCATTGTGCTCATTGTTACAGTGCTCACGCCAAATTAAAAGCGACCCTTCTTTTAAGGGTCGCCCATTCAAGCACTTTTCTCACGCACCTGAGAAGGGTGCTTTTATTTTGTTTGCCGAATGTCGCCAAATGGGAAGAAAACAAATTCTGATGTCCCGACAACCCGATCCTTTTCAATGAGTCCAAGTCCATTTCTGCTGTCCATGGAATTGAGTCTGTTGTCCCCCATCACAAAGTAATCGTTTTTCGGTACTTTCACTGGACCAAAATCACCTGTCAAATGCACTTCATACTCTTTCGCATGTGCCTTGTTCTCTTTTAAGTAAGTCTCATCTACTTTTTTACCATTAATGTAAAGCGTATCATCCTTCATTTCAATCGTGTCTCCCGGAAGACCGATCAATCGTTTTACATAATGAATTTTCTGGCCATCTTTTCCATTAATAATCACGATGTCACCTCGTTTGACACCACCTAGATAGTTAATGGTTTTGTTGACAAACAGCTTTTCCCCATCATGAAGGGTCGGTTCCATTGACTCTCCTTCCACCACATACGGCTCAAATATAAACGTACGGATGAGCAAGACGAGCGCAAGTGCAATTAAAATGGCTTTGATCCATTCAAACAGTGAACTTTTCTTCTCTGTTTTGGCTTGCTTTGCATCAGATTGAATATCATTTTCGTTTTGTTTGTTTTCTTCGTTCAAAATACTGCTTCCTCCTAAGACTTTCTGCTAAAAGACTTGAAACGTGAATTGAATAACTTTACTTTATCACATGTCATTTAAAAATTCACAAGACAACCATTCAATTAGATATTTTTTCCTAATTTGTTCATAATTAAACAAAAAGAAGCACCGCTGTTCACGATGCTTCTCTTCTACTTTACGCTTCTAGTTTCACTGGTTTTTTCAAAATACCAAGTAAAATCGCTGTTACAACGGCACCGATTAAGATGCTGATGATATAAAGTATCGGATGATTTGTTACCCAGAAAACGAATAGTCCGCCGTGCGGTGCAGGAAGCGTGACTCTAAAGAATTCCGTTAATCCGCCAGCCACAGCTGCTCCAATGACAGCTGAAGGAATCACGCGTAGAGGATCAGCCGCTGCAAACGGGATCGCCCCTTCAGTGATGAAGGCAGCTCCCATGAAGTAGCATGTAATTCCTGCTTCTCGGTCACGTTTTGAGAATTTATTTCTAAAAATTGTTGTAGCAAGTGCAATACCTAATGGTGGTACCATTCCGCCTGCCATAATGGCAGCATGCGGTGCATAGTTTCCAGCAGCAATCATTGCAAGACCAAATGTGTAAGCCGCTTTGTTAATTGGCCCACCCATATCAATCGCCATCATACCTGCCAAAATAATGCCCATTAAGACAAGGTTTCCAGTACCTAAAGTTTCAAGCCAATGAGTTAATCCGTCCATCACCATTTTTACTGGTGTGTTAACAACGTAATGCATAATGATACCTGTGAAGAAAATACCGAACAATGGATAGAGCAGAACCGGTTTAATCCCGTCGAGCGACTGCGGTACGAAAGTGAATACTTTTTTAAGTAACACAACGACATAACCAGCAAGGAAACCGGCAATGAGTCCACCTAAGAATCCTGCACCTGCTGCTGACGCCATAAATCCACCGACCATACCTGGCGCAAAACCTGGACGATCAGCAATACTCATCGCAATAAATCCGGCTAATACAGCCACGATTAAGGCAAGTGCATTATCTCCGCCAATTCCTTTTAAAACAGCTGCAAATGAATTAAATGAAGGGTCATTAGGGTCAGCCGATTTAATACCCCAGAAGAATGAAATTGCAACAAGGATACCGCCCCCGACAACAAATGGAAGCATGTTGCTTACACCGCTCATTAAGTGCTTGTAGAAACCACTTCTCCCTTTGCCAGATGACTCATGTTCGTCTTTTGAAGAACTGCCGCCAGATCCTTTATAGATCGGCGCATCTTGATTGACTGCTTTTTCAATCAATTCCTGCGGACGACGAATTCCTGCTGTCACAGGTACTTCAATGACATGTTTGCCTTTAAAGCGTTCCATTTCAACTTGCTTGTCCGCTGCCACAATGATGGCTGGTGCTTCTTCGATTTCTTTTGCCGTAAGAGCGTGTTTAATACCACCAGAGCCGTTTGTTTCGACTTTAATGTCAACGCCCATTTCTTTCGCTTTTTCTTTCAAAGCATCTGCTGCCATAAATGTATGTGCAATACCTGTTGGGCAAGCTGTTACTGCTAAAATCTTAGCTGGTTTACCTGATGCAGCCGGCTCCTCTTGAACTTCCTCTTCTTCATCGTCCTTGTCATGCGTATTGATGATATCGATGATTTCATCTTCAGTAGCCGCTTCAAGAAGCTGCTTTCTGATTTCTTCACGCATCAGAAGTGTTGATAAACGAGAAAGTGCTTCTAAGTGCGTGTTGTTTGCGCCTTCAGTTGCTGCAATCATAAAGACAAGATGACTCGGCTGCGCGTCCAGTGATTCATAATCTACACCAGCTACCGAGCGGCCAAATGCAATGGCAGGCTCTTTGACACTTGCTGTTTTAGCGTGAGGGATAGCAATTCCTTCACCAATACCAGTAGAGCTCTGTTTTTCACGGTTGATCACTGCTTCTTTGTAGCCCTCTTTATCATTTAACTTGCCAGCTGTATCTAAAACAGTGACTAGTTCTTCAATGACTGCTTCTTTCTGCTGGCTGTCTAATTGAAGCTTAATGGTTTGCTTTGTGAGTAGTTCTGTTATTTTCATGATGACTCCTCCTTTAAATGCGTGTGACTTTTACTTGTGGTAATAGTGTGTCGACAAGCTCTTTTGTCCCAAGCTCCTCAGAAAATGCTGTAGCACTGCCTGATGTGACGCCAAGCTTAAATGATTCTTCAATCGAAAGGCCTTTCGAAACGCCGGCTAAAAATCCTGCAACGACTGAATCCCCTGCACCAACCGAATTAACAAGCGTACCCTTTGGAACATTGGACTGATAAATCCCTTCCTTACTGAATAAGAGAGCGCCATCTCCAGCCATGGATACGATGACATGTTCAGCACCTTGTTCTAACAGCTTCTTCCCATAAGGAATGGCTTCTTCTGCAGTAGAGATGCTCGTCTCAAACATTTCACCTAGTTCATGATGGTTTGGCTTCATTAAGAACGGTTTCAAGCCTGCTGCTTTTTTAAGGGCTTCCCCGGAAATATCAAGAACAACTCTAACGCCTTGCTTTTCGCACACTTCAGCAATACGTTCATATGTGTTATGAGGCAACGAAGAAGGAATGCTGCCAGCTAACACAACGACATCTCCTTCAATCAATGAAGTAAATTGAGACAGAAACGACTCAAATTGCGCTTCAGTAATTAATGGGCCGAGTCCGTTGATTTCGGTTTCTTCACCTGTTTTTAGTTTCACATTAATTCGTGTATCTTCTGACACCTCGTGAAAGGCTGTTTGTAATTGTTCGTTTTGTAAAAAGTCTTGAATATATTTGCCTGTAAATCCGCCTATGAATCCAAGCGCTTTTGATTCAACACCGTGACGTTTTAAAAGCCTTGAGACATTGATCCCTTTTCCGCCTGGATATTTTTTGTCATAGGTTGAACGATTCAAACCGCCGACTGCGAAATCCTCCACGTGTACGATGTAATCAACTGATGGGTTTAAAGTAACTGTATAAATCATGTTTTCACTACCTTTATAACCGTTTTTTCATGGTAATTATCGAATGAATCCTCTTTTGCGTCGTTTGTGATAATGGTGGCTTCCTGTAAACTAGCAAAGGTTGAAAACGATATTTCGCCAAATTTAGAGGCATCTGTTAAGATATAGGTTTTTTTCGCCTGCTTCATGGCCCTTTTTTTCATGAGCGCTTCCTCTGGATCAGGTGTTGTAAACCCTGCCTCGGGATGAATGCCGTTCGTCCCAACAAAGCTTTTGTCAAAACGGTAATTTTCCATCGCCGTCAAAGCTGCGGCTCCCACCATGGCTCCTGTTCGATGTTTCACTGATCCGCCTATCAGGTAAAAAGAAATGCCTTTTCTCATGAGTGCTTCAATGTGCATAACACCGTTTGTCACCACAACAATATCTTGTTCTGGATCGATATATTCAATCATTTGCTGTGTGGTCGTACCAGCGTCTAAATAAATACAATCACCTTGTTTTAAAAGTGAAGCAGCTGCCTCTGCAACCAATGACTTTTCTTGAAGGTTTTTGGCAGATTTCTCAAATACATCTGGTTCAAGACGGATACTTGATATCTTGGCTGCTCCCCCATGAACTCTTTTAAGAAATCCTTTTTCTTCAAGGGCTGATAAATCTCTTCTAATAGTAGATTCAGACGCATCCGTCATAATCATTAAGTCCTGTATTTTGATGACATCATTTTCTTCTAAACAGTCGATAATGAGTTGATGTCTTTCCGATGTTAACATGAAAACACCCCCTCTTGAAAACGTATTCATTTTGCGCGCACCTTTATTGTAATCGCTTTTTTCAACATTATCAATACAAAACAATCAAATACATTCAATAACTATCAAAATCTTTCACCATGGTCATCTTACCTTTATATGTACCATTTGTAAACTGAAAAATATGTGACATTAAGATGAAAGTCATGATCTTAGCATTTCTATCATTTTTCATTTCATTCAATAGAACTAAAAAAAGCTTTTATGCGATGTGCATAAAAGCTTTTGATGTTTGATTACAGCGGAATTCACACTGTTTGTATACTTTTGTTCTTCTCGAAATTATTCATATCTAAGAGAATCAATCGGATCTAGTCTTGCTGCTTTATTCGCAGGAATTAACCCAAAAACAATCCCAATAAGCATACTAAACAGCACACCTACACAGATGATTTGCCAAGATACTAAGGACGGCCAGCCGGCAATGAGTGATACTAACGAGGCACCGCCTATACCTAGTGCAATCCCCATCAACCCGCCGATCAAGGTTAAGACGACAGACTCAATTAAAAATTGAACGAGTATTTGAGCCCTCGTTGCTCCAATCGCTTTTCGAATACCGATTTCCCTTGTCCTCTCTGTCACAGAAACAAGCATGATATTCATCACGCCGATACCGCCGACAAGTAAAGAAATTCCAGCTATTGAGCCAATGATTGTGGTCATAACAGACGTGATTTGACCGATGCCTTCTGCGATTTCTTCCATGTTGATCATTTCATAAGCATCTTCTGTATGATGATTTTCATTTAATAATGCAGCCGCACTCTTTCCTACTTCCTTCATTTGATCAGCATGTGCGACTTGAATTGACAACTTATCGTATTCATTGATCCCAAATGTGGAGGTGAGCATTGCAAAAGGGACATATATTTCATTCATATCGAATGAGAGCATCCCTTTTTGTTTGGCTAAAACACCGATGACTTCAACCGGCTGTCCGTTCATCCAAATCATTTCGCCCAATGCCTTCTGTCCATTAAATAATTCTTTTTGTAAGCCTTCAGAGATGAGGGCGGCTCTTCTGCCGCTTCTAAAGTCAATATCTCTTAAATTCTGCCCTTCTGCTATTTGTAATGAATGTACATTCGTATACCCTTCATTTATACCGTTAACTGTCGCATCCACTGTTGTATCTTGAAATCTCAGCTGCATTCCTTGCGCAGTCGAAGAGGCAACCTGATTCACCCCATTGATTGTCTTAATACTTTTTATGTCTTCCTCAGTAAATGTGGCATCGAATAAAGCGTTGGGATTTGCATTTAACTCTTCGTCAGACGGCGTATACGTCATATCAACGGTATTGTTTGGACCTGAAATTGACCCTTTTAGCATTTGCTCGCCGCCTTGACCGATAGCCACGACCGCAATGACTGATCCAACACCAATAATAATCCCAAGCATCGTTAAAATAGAACGTAATTTATGAGCTAAAACAGAATTCATCGCTATTTTGATATTTTCAAAGAGTTTCATTCATAGCGTCCCCTTGTGTCAATCTATCTTCAACGAGTCGGCCATCTCTTACAACGACCGTCCGATTTGTATATGCAGCTATTTCTTCTTCATGGGTGACAAGCACAATCGTTGTCCCTTCCTCATTCAGCTTAGTAAACTGTTCCATGATTGAGAAGCTTGTTTTTGAGTCAAGAGCGCCTGTCGGTTCATCTGCTAAGATAAGCTGCGGCTTATTGACAATTGCACGGGCTATTGCCACTCTTTGCTTTTGTCCTCCCGACAACTCACTTGGCATATGTTTCATTCGGTCTGTCAAACCAACCTTTTCAAGTGCCATCTCTGCGCGTTCTTTTCTTTCCTTTTGACTGATACCAGCGTAAATCATCGGAAGCTCAACATTACGCCTCGCATTTAACCTCGGCAGCAGATGAAATTGCTGAAAGACAAATCCAATGAATTGATTTCGAATCACTGCGAGGTCTTGATCCTTTGCTGCTGACAGCTCTCTTCCTTGAAAATGATATTGTCCTGTAGTTGGCCGGTCTAAACAGCCAATGATATTCATTAACGTCGATTTTCCAGAGCCGGACGGGCCCATAATGGACATATACTCGTCTTTTTCGATGACAAGATCGACCTCACTTAATACATCAAATGATTCTTGGGCAACCTCATAGCTTTTTGTCACGTTTGAAAGCTGAATCATTCAGCATTCACTTCCATTCCGTCATACATGTCATCTGATGGATGAGAAATGATTTGATCCTCTGCTATGACACCTTTTGTCACTTCAAGATCATGACCTGACGTTTCCCCTAGCTCCACTTTTACTTTTTTAAGTACATTCTTTTTGACAACATATACATATTGTCCATCAGCCTCTTTTTTTACAGCTGATTCAGGAATCGTTAGGGCTTGACGCTTATCTGTTTCAATTTCCATGATCATTTTAAAACCAGGTTTTGCTTCAGGTTTTTTTCCCTTTATTTCGATTTCAACTGGATATTGCACCGTTTGATCACCTGCAGTTGTTTCAGATGCTGCCTGAGCAGGTACAACCCCCACTTTTTTCACGACCCCTTGCCAGCTCTTTCCGCGAATGACATCAGACGTTATCTTTACTTTTTGTTTCTTTTTCACTTTTATGGCGTCATACTCAGAAATCAATCCTCGCACAATCATTTTTTTCTCATTGCCAATATGAATGATCGGCTGCCTTTCTTCCGGCTTTCCTGCCCCTCCTTCTTGCTCAATGGAAATGACTGTACCGGCAATTTTACTATGTACGATTAAATCTTCTATTTGTGCTTTTACTTTTTCTTGGCTGATCTCTGCTTGTTTTTGTTCTAATTCAGCCGCTTTCAGCTCTAGTTCAAGCTGGTCTCGCTCGGTTTTAGGATTGGCAGCGGAGTCGCCTCCTTGTTTTTTATCTAATTCGCTCAATCTATTTTGTAATTGTTCGCGTTTTAACGTACTGGATTCAGCCGCAAGAGCTTGCTGCTCTTCTTCAAGCTCCAGCTCTCTATTTTCATATGTAAGAAGCGGCGTTCCGGGCTTTACCTTTTCTCCTTCTTTCACAGAAATCCCCTTCAAGTGTCCCTTTTCCTCTTCTGCATAAATGAACTGCTCTTCAGAGAATGAAAGTGTCCCTGGCGTCATGACCGTAGTGGTGATTTCTTTTTGCGTAGGTTTTACTGTTTTGATAGCTGCTGACGAAGCAGGCTTTGATTGATTTTTCGCAATGTTAAAGCCAATAAATAGACCGATAACAATAATAAAAATGGATCCGATGATGATTTTCTTTCTCATAAAGACATTCTACCCCCAGCTTACTGATATGGTGATTGCAGTTCCTACATATTGAAAAATGATAGATAAGAGATAAAAGACTCCTATAATGGTCCAAGCGATTCTTGGCGATATATGGCCAACTTTCATCAATAAAAAGCCTGTTAAAACAAGGTTCCAGATCACAAATAGATCAATATTGGCAAGCACAGCATGCCATGGACCAGGCGTTTGAATGAGTGCATTTAATGAGGTGATTGTGATGTTTTTTGGCACATGGAACAGAATGATGGACAGATGAGAAATAATCGTACCAACGATCGTAACTGGTGTAATAAAAAGGACTGCTGAAAATAGCTGCTGAAACGATGCATCACCCTTTGCTAAAAATACGATGAACTTATATATTGCAGCATTAATCACAAGCCCGAGAAGTAGACCAATTAGCGTCACCACATAAACGACCGATACCGGCAAGCTTAAATCTGCCCACATTCCTTCATTCACCAGCTCTGACAAATAAGTGACAATCACTGTTAAAAGAAGTACACAGGATAAAGGCCACCAAACCACCGGATTTTCCCATACTCTTTTCAGGTGCTCTGAAGGTCTTATGCTCACTCCAATGATCGTAGGCTTTTGCATATTTTCTTTCATCAAATGTCACCCTCTCTATGTCATGCAAGTATGCAAACGCACATGCTCTCTCTTATTCTTTCTATTTTATCAAAAGATTGCCAATAAGTGATGGATGATTTGATTTTCTTATTTTCATTGCGGAAAAAAATGATCTATTATTCTATTATCATGAATGACAACCTCCAAATGACACCATGACCAGACCATATTCATATCAAAAAATAGAGGTTTTACTGTCCTAAAAACATTTTATCAAAAAACACATGTCTTTCGGAATAAATATCCTTTTCCTTTGAATTTGGATAGTCTTCGTGAGACACAACAATTTTTTGTTAAAATAATCCTAGTAATTTCAACAAATCCCGGCTTTATAGGACTACGAATAGTTTCTTTTATAGAACAAATGAGCCTTTAGTAACAATACTTTCATATTAAAAAATTAAAAATATAATGATTTTACTTGATCAAAAGTTATTTTTTCATATAATGTAAAATAGAGGTAGGTTAAATGATAGTGGAAATGGAGTCAAGTGAATGTTAAGAGAAAAATTGAAAACGCAATTGATTTTACTTTATGAAAAGGAACAAGAAGCATGGCAATACTTTCGAAAGGAAAGAGAACTGATTTATCATGAGCTCAAATTACTTGATATGAAAGAAAGCAGACCATCTAATGACAAAATATACTACGCTGCCAGATGTGTAGATATTATTAAAGAGAAAAAGGGTAGCATTGTGAGCACAAAAGAATTAAAAGAACAGCTTCAAGCCCAGACAGATTTCAATGTGAGACGAATTAGTGAATTGTATGATCTGATTCAGCAGCTCGATCCTCACATATCTAAAGCACGAAGGGGATGTTTTATTTACGAAGATCACACCCAAATACCTCTACAATCTTTTCACACATAAAAAATTGGTTACAGCCGCTGGCCATAACCAAATCCTCTAATATCTATTATCCACCGCTTACAGGAGGAATGAATGCAACAGTGTCCCCGCTACGCACTTCAGCGTTTCCCCTCGTATATAGTTCGTTGACTGCAACCATCACATTTTGTGCAGCATCAACACCATATACCTCCTGTAATTCTAATTTAATCTCATCAACCGTTGTTTGATCTTTTTGAATGATGATTTGTTGTTTACCGGCCTTCTCAGCAAGGCCGGCGAACAATAATACACTAATCAAGCTGATCACCTTCTTTCTTTGCAAGTTGAAGATCGCTAGGTTTCCCCTCTGGATATGAAACTTTTTCAAGCTGATCACCTATCCAGGCTTCCCCGTCTTCCCAATATTCTTTTTTCCAAATCGGAACGATTTCCTTAATTCGCTCAATGGCATATTCGTTCGCTTCGTATGCAGCCTTCCTATGAGGAGATGAAACGGCTATCGCAACAGCAATATCCGTTATATCAAGTGTCCCGATCCGGTGCACAATGGCTGCTTCAGTATCAGGCCATCGTTTCTTGATTTCTTGTCCAATTTGACTTAGCATACTTTCAGCCATTGGTATGTAAGCTTCATAAGTTAAGCGCAACGTTTTCTTACCGTTTGTCCACTCTCTGACCGTCCCGATAAACGTCGTAATGGCCCCTGCCTTCCGCCTTGTCACATGCTGAATCAATTCATTCACATCAATCGGCACTTTTGTTATTTTAAAAAGTTCACTCAAATAGAGCCACCTCCCTTCAATAAGTTATAACAAAATGTATGCGCATCCTTTTCAAAGGCTGAAAACACTGGAAAAGAGTAATTTTTGGCTAACTGAAACTCTTGAGAAAAATAAATAGCTGCTTGTATATCGGAAAGTGTTGAAAGATCAATGAGCTCCTCTTCATTCTTCACACAAACGATTTTGCGGTATGGTGCCTGTTTATACCCTTCTATCAAGACCGCGTCTAATGGAAGATACTGACACATGTTGAGCAATTGCTTTAACGTGATGTGCTGCATTGAAAAGTGAAATTCACCCTCTCCTTCTACGCCAGTGGCAAATGCACCTGCCCCGACATATCGATCGGTGTCTTTTTCTTTCAAAAGACGATCTGGTTTACCGCCATGTCCATGGTGTTTAAAACAGCCTAGCTTCAGTTCATCAATTACAGCCAGCTGACAGAGCTTTTCAATCAACGACGTCTTTCCGCTGTTTTGATAACCGACCACCTGTAATATGCTTAATGTGTCATCCAGCATGGGGAACCCTCGCCTTCGTGCTGAAACAGCAGAACATGCACCTGATCACCAGCCTTAAAACCTCTTGTTCCACCTGGCAGCACGATGAAACAGTTAGCCTCTGCTATTGAGGTCACGGCACTTGATTTATCGAGACCTGTTGGGGTCACACTGAGCTGACTGCCAGTGAACTCAAGTGCCGCTCTAACAAATCGAGTAAACGGATTGGCTTTTGGGAAATCGTGTGTCAGCTTCGCCTCAGCAAAATCGGGTAACGACTGTGTCTTGAAAGACCATTTATAGATCATCGGTTTCACAAATAATTCAAAGCCAACGAAACAGGCAGCAGGATTTCCAGACAGCCCAAACAGCAGTTGACCATTTGGCATTGCAGCAACCGTCGTCACACTGCCGGGTCTCATGGCCACTTTATTAAATAGCACCTGAGCTCCCAGCTTTTCATAAATTGCAGGAAGAAAGTCAAAATCACCTACAGAAACTCCGCCTGTTGTAATTAAGAAGTCTACCTTGCTTAAGGCTGCTTTGACTGCATGATAGCTTTTGTCAAATTCATCGGACACACCGCCTAAATCAAGCGGCTCTCCCCCAGCCTTAAGGATCTGGGCATAAACCATACTAAGGTTACTGTTTCTAATCTTCCCGTCCACCATCGCATCACTCACTTGAAGAAGCTCTGTACCTGTTGAGATGATGCCGATCACTGGCTTTTTGACAACTGGAACTACCGCATATCCGAATGTCGCCAATAAGGCCGTAACGCCCGGAGTTACTTTGGTTCCTTTTTTGAGCATCACATTCCCTTCAAGTACCTCTTCTCCTTGACGAGAAATATTGTCCCCTTTTTTCAGCGGTCTTTTAAGTGACATGTAGGATTTTCCATCTTTTTCAAAGGTTTTAGTCAGCTCAAGCATGATGACGACATTTGCTCCATTCGGGATTTTTGCTCCTGTCATGATACGAATGGCTTGAAAGGGACCGATGGTTTTTGCTGAGACCACTCCTGCCCCAATATGATCAATGACCTCAAATTCAACCGGATGCTCGCTTGACGCTTCTTTTGTATCTTCTGCCCGAAGTGCAAAACCATCATACGGGGACCGATCAAATGCAGGCACATCATGATCTGCCAAAATATCTTCTGCAATGAACCTTTCAAGGCTATTTCTTAAGGGCACCCATTCTGCTTCTCCATGCTTTTCATATTGATGGACTTTCTGAATGGCTTCTTGTACTGGAATTGGCTGACGTCTTTCCATCACACTTCACTCCTATATCCCTAGCAGTTTTGCTAGTAATGAATTGGCTGCTTTTTCATCATTTGTCCCATGGATTAATGCACGTCCACCTTTGAAAAAGACAATACGATAAGATTCATAGCGGACATGGATTAAGAAGTCATTCACTTCCACCTCACAAATGGATGACAGTCGATCTTTCACATGCTGAAATGATAGATTAGCTAGATCCTTAGATACAACTTGGACTGTATCCCGCCCGCAAAGAATCGTCGTTTTTTTACGCTGCTCGTGTAAATAAGGATAGGTTCTATCTTTGCCGCAAGATGGACAGTCCTTCTGCTTAGTAAGAGACAAATCCATTTTAAACGATGTCGCCTGCCAAAGATCAAATGTGACAAATTTCCGTTCGATTTGATCTTCATGTCCTGTTAAATACTTTAGCGCCTCTGTTTGCTGATAAGCAGAAACCATCTGAACTGCTGGAGAAATAATCCCCGCTGTATCACACGTCAAGCCGCCAACAGGCAGTTCTGTAAAGACACACGATAAACACGGCGTTTTATCCGGTAAAATGGTCATATACAACCCCTGACTGCTCACACAAGCGCCATATATCCACGGCGTCTTCGTTTCCTGCGATAAATCGTTCATAATCATTCTCGTCTCAAAATTATCCGTCGCATCAATGACAATATTTGCGCTTTGAAATAACGGTCTTAACAGCTCCACCCCTGCATCTTCAATCAGGGCGTGTATGGTCACTTCATGATTGATCTCTTGGAGACGTTTTTTTGCCGCAGCTGCTTTTGGCACATGTGCCTTTGCATCATCTTCTGTGTACAGCTGCTGCCGCTGTAAATTTGAAAACTCTACATAATCACGATCAACAATCGTCAACTTGCCGATCCCAGACCGGACAAGCCCTTCCGCAGAGGCCGTTCCAAGTGCACCCGCTCCAACAATTAGAACATGACTGTCAGCAAGCGCACGCTGACCCTTTTCCCCAACCGGAGGGAACAAGATTTGTCTTGAATATCGGTCATTCAATGCTGTTCTCTCCTCACCATTTTTATGTATCATATCATACCGTTTTCAGGTAAATCGCTTCTTTTATTGATATTTCGAAATTCATTTGGTGTTGCGTTCAGTTGCTCCTCTGGGACGATACGCACCTTAAGCCTTTGAAGCAACTCTTTCATGGCTAATTGATTCTCTTTTAAACACGCATCAATGGACGGCAGACAGCGGCGGTGATAAAGCGCAAATAAAGGCTGTAATCTGCCCTGAACAAGCGGGATGATAGCATCTGCATGATCGCTGCAATAGGACGATAATGCTTCGGCGGTCTCCCTCCGTATGAAAGGCATGTCACATGCCGTCATTAAATACCATGCTGCTTCTTGCTTTTGCATCGCCGTATACATGCCGGCAAGCGGCCCGCATCCGCGAACCTGATCATCATCCAACCACACATCTCGTTCACCTCTTTCTTTAAAAAAAGTTAGAAGTGATGGATGGCTGATGATAACTGTCTGTCCTTTCAAAAGCTGCTTTTTCACATGCTCATATAGTGGTTTTCCTTGATACATATAACTTGCCTTTGGCTCTCCAAAACGTCTGGATGCTCCTCCAGCTAAAATGACATTGACTACGTCCATCCGCTCACCCTCCTTTGATATGGTTGTTCTAATCGCACTCATCTCGCATACTTTATTGGTAACATGAATAAGGAGGGTCTATCGATGAAAAGGCGCCATGCTTCTCCCCTATTCCATGACCTATCTCAAGAGAATTTATACTTAAAAGCGGAAACAGCCAAATATCAACAAATGATCGCTGATTTACAGTCCTCATATACGTATGCTAAAAATAAGAAGTTAACTCAAGAATATCACGAGATGAAAAAGGATTACACGCAATTAAAACAACAATTGGATGAAATGACCATTGATCAAGACGATGCAGCCTCAAAAATACAGGATCTTTCCTACAGCAAATCTGAATTATTACATAAAATAGTCCTTCTTCATGAAATGCTCCAAAAAGAAACCTTTCATAGAAGGAAAGAAACGGAAGAAAAACACCGGCTGCATTTAAAAGTAGTCAAATATAAAGAAATCTCTCAACAATTAAATGAACGGATGCAGGATCAAGATAAACGGCTTGCAAAAGAGGAGAAAAAAGGAAATACTTTATCCGCTGTGATTGAGAAACTGCAGCAAACATTAGGTGATAAAAACGCAGAGCTCAATCTATTACAGGAAGGCGTTAAACACCTGCAGGAGCGTTTTTTTGAAACACAAGAGAAATTACTGCAAATCGAAAAAGCAAAGGAAGCGATTTTTTATGAAACACTCACAAGCTATCAAAAGCAGTTAGCAGAAAGTGAGGAATGGATCGCATCTCATTTTGCTGATATTGACCAGTCAGCCCAAGCAAATTCACAGCCATTCTCTCGAGACAGCCTCCTGCAAACAACGGAAGAAATCGAACCCATCTTGAAAAAGCTGAACGAACAAGTTCAAACACTCCAAGCACAAGTCGATGCGGTGCAGCAAAATGGAGAAGTCATGACAGTGAAGATTGAAGGCTTCAAAAAACAGCGTGATCACCTGTCAAAGGAACGAAAAATTGTCTATACAGTTGATCAAAAAAAGTAATGCTCGCAATAAAAAAACTGCTGGCTTTTCGTCAGCAGTTTCTTTTTTATTTATTCGTCTTCTGTTTGAATATCGCCTTCTAAAATATACTGTCCGCGATATGGCTTTTTCACTTCAGGATACATTTTAATTAAGCTTTGCATAAACGTTGTCATATTTGGAATTTCAAGACCGCTCTCTTTTTCAATTTCTTTTTGAAGTTCAGAGCTTTTAATCGCTGCATTATGACGCTTTAACGTTTTAATCGCAGCTTCACGAAGCTTAGCTGCCTTTGAACCAGGGCGAGCTGTGCCTCTTCTGCGTCTTGTAGATCCTTCAGGAATACCTACAGGTGCACCGTTTAGCTGTCCTGTTCCTAAAGTTGATGCAGAATTTGATTGTGATTGTGCAGGCGGCTGGTAGCTTCTCATTTCTTGTGCAGCCAGTTCAGCTAATACAGGCAGTGAATCCGTTTTTCTTTCTGTACGCACTTCTTTTTTTGTATCTGACACTAGACCTGTTCCTTGACGGTCTAATTCTCTTAATTTTGCATAAATCGCATCTCGCTCAATTTGATATTCACGGATGACCTTTACTTCTGCTTCGTTTAATTGTTCCAATCGTAATCGTAACGCTTCCCTCTCATTAAACAATGGATTTCCCCCTCATCATATAAAAAATATTCTATAGTAAATATTAGATTAGAAAACTAATTTTATCAACTATTTTTTTATCATTTTACAGTTTGTTATCAGATAGGTATTTTCAACTAAAATTTTGCCAAAGAGGAACAATCGGCATCCATTTCATTGCCACTAAAGGCTTTTGACAAACCTTAAAATATTGTAAAAAATTTGAATAAACACTTATACTACTTGATTTACATCGTTATTTACCAAACTGAAATTTCTTTTGTGCAAAAACGTTCTGAATAGTAAAAAGTTAAAATCTTTACATTTTCATTTCAAAACAAAAATGTAAATAGGTCGTTATACCTTTTTGTTTCAGGAATATTTTTTTATAAACTCCCTCAATTTCGCTTTTCTTAGAAAGGCGAAGTCCATTCCGTGCAATAGGTCGCCTATTTTTGTCCATGAAAAAACCCCCATTTATGGGGGAAAGCCTATTCTGCAGCCTTTTCAGACTCAGAAAGCACTCGATTGACACGTTTCTCAAGCATTTTCATTCCGCTTCCGCCAGCTTGGAAGTGGCGCAGAGCACCTGTTTTATCAAATACATAATATGCTGGTACATATTCATTTTCAAAGGCTTCTGTTAATTTATGATCACTGTCCACAAAAATTGGCTGCGTGATTTCATGCTCTTTCGCAACTTCCTTGATCTTATCCAGATCTAGGTCATCCTCTGAACGCGGCATATGAACGGCTATCACGTTTAGTTGATCCTTGTATTCATCACGGAATTGATTGACTTGAGGCATTGCCTCTTTACAAAGATGACAGCTGACTGACCAGAAATGAATCAATGTTGGTTTCTCACCAATCAGATCTTCTTTTGTTACTTCTCCATTTAACCATTCTTTTGCACCAGTTAGTTCTGGCATTGGTTGACGTAATTTCATTATGAAGCGCCTCCATCCATTGTATGTGTCGAAACAAAAAGGTCTAACATTAGTTAGACCCTTCTGTTTCTTCAGCTATCAATTAAAGTGTTTTTTGACCAGGCTTCCAGTTCGCTGGGCAAAGTCCACCAGTTTGTAATGCTTGAAGAACACGTAATGTCTCATCTACATCACGACCGATATTGTTGTGGAATACTGTTTGATATTGAAGTTCGCCTTCTGGGTTGATAATGAATAAACCGCGAAGTGCAATTCCTTCTTCTTCAATTAAAACGCCGTATTCTCTAGATACTGTGTGGTTTGTGTCAGCAGCTAGCGGATATTTCAATTCACCTAGACCATTGTCTTTACGGTCTGTGTTGATCCAAGCAAGATGCGTATGGATTGTATCAGTAGATACACCAATGATTTCAGCATCTAAATCTTCGAACTCATCATAACGATCGCTCATTGCTGTAATTTCAGTTGGGCAAACAAATGTGAAATCCATTGGGTAGAAGAAAAGAACTGTCCATTTGTCATTCTTCATGTTTTCTTCTAAACTCACTTTACCAAATTCCTTGTTAGCAAGTACTGCTTCCATTTCAAAACGTGGAGCTTGTTTTCCTACAAAACGCTCTGCCATATGTAAATCCCTCCAAAAATAATATCTTTATACAGACTTCTAAGCTGTATATAAAATGAGAATCAAAAGTTGAAATTCTCATTTAGTTAATAACTTCACAATTACAATTATAATACTTAAGCGGTTTTTAGTCAATATTAATTAATAATAAATTTAATTAACGATTTGTCACAATCTCTTTCTCCACTTAACAAAAGTTTAACATGTCTTGCAGAAGGGAACAAATGATTAGCTTCTCTATTAGAGCATACATAGAAAGGTTTTGAAGATCATGAAAGGATTTGAACAAGTAGATTGGGTTTCCATTATCCTCAATAGCAGTATGATTTTGCTAAAACTAATCGCTATTTTCGCGATTTATTTTATCATTAGAGCCATCGGAAATAAGATGATTAAGCGTGCCTATTCCACATTCTCTGAAAAGCATGATGTCTCTTTATCAAGAGCTCAAACGCTGCAAAGTCTTACGTTAAATATTTTCGCCTACTTATTGATTTTTATTCTAGTGGTCATGATCCTCGACTTATTTCATTATAACCCGACCGCTTTATTAGCTGGGGCAGGCGTTGTGGGGCTTGCAATCGGCTTTGGCGCTCAAGGGCTAGTGAGTGATATTGTGACAGGATTCTTTATCTTATTAGAGAAACAATTCGATGTGGGAGAATATATAACAGTTGCTGGCTTTGATGGGATCGTAGAACAAATTGGACTTAGAACCACGCAGCTTCGAAGCTTTGACGGCACCCTTCATTTTATTCCAAATCGAAGCATATTGAACGTGAGCAATCATTCAAGAGGGACTATGCAGGCACTCGTCGATATCGAGCTATCTCCAGAAGAGAATGTGGATCAAATGATCACAGCTCTTCAAGCTGCGTGTGATGAGGTACGAAAAGACATTCCTCAAATTATCGAAGGCCCTCAAGTTGTCGGCGTGGAGGCGTTCGGATCCTCTTCCCTTGTACTGCGCATCATTGCAAAAACCGAAACAATGGAGCAATGGCGGGTAGAACGAATCTTGCGCAAAAAAATGAAAGAAGTTCTCGATATAGAAAAAGAGCAAAAAGAACCGGGATGATAATCTACCGGTTCTTTTTCTTGTTAGTTTTATTGAACACGCTGTTCTACTTCTTGACAAATTTCATCAGCCGTCATACCTGACGCGGTAATCACAGATGCTTTTGTCGTTGTGTCTGAGATGCCAAGAACATTTGAATCTAGTCCTGTGACAACATAGCAGTCACACTGATCCATTTGCTGTTCATTTTGAATACGTACGACGTCATATCCTTTTTGCTTCAGTAGTTCTTCTACATCGGATAAAGATGGTTCTACACCAATTCTTGTCATAATCAAGAACACCTCCTGTTCATAAGGTGTACAGGAGGCAGCTTGATTATTCATTCCCCTGCTTGCTTTTTGAAATAAGCTGTCATAACGTTTACAGCTGTTTCAATCGCTTTTTCATCAGGCATGAGTTTTGCATGATGCAGGCCATATTCTGAATCGACCCCTAACCAAAACATGAATCCAGGGTATTTTTTCAGCATGTAGCCAAAATCTTCTCCTGTCATGGCTTCTCTGCATTCAACCACATTCGCAAGCCCTTCTCCGGCAACATATGACATGAATTCCTCTGTCAGTTCCTTTGAATTGTCCACTTCGTAATAAGATGAAGGATATCGCACGGTTGCCTTGCATTCGTAGCCAATTTCAATCCCTTTTGCTAGTGCTTCAATTCGCTTTCTCACTTTTTCCATAGATTCTGGTGAAAGTGTACGAATGGTGCCATCAAGCTTCGCATGCTGCGCAATGATATTTTGAGCCGTTCCTCCTGTAATCGTGCCAACCGTAATGACCGCACTATCAAGAGGATCGACATTACGAGAAATAACCGATTGCAGCTGACCTACAAGTGCACTCGCAGCCACAACCATATCATTCGCTAAATGAGGGTAAGCAGCGTGCCCGCCTTTTCCTTCAAGATCAATTACAAGCTCACTCGTATTGGCAAAAAGCAGCCCTGGCTTTGTGGCTATCGTTCCGACAGGATACTCAGGTGCAATATGCAGCGCTGTAATAAAATCTGGCGTCCATTTTTTCAGCACATCACTTGTAAGCATCGGTTCAGCTCCGCCTGGACCTTCTTCTGCCGGCTGGAACATAAATAATAGATCTTCTTTGATTGGCTCATGAACAAAATGATCAATGATACCGAGTGCAATGGTCATATGAAGGTCATGTCCACACGCATGCATCTTCCCTTCATGTACTGATTGAAATGGATACCCTGTGTCCTCAGGAATTGACAGACCGTCCATATCTGCACGATACGCAAATACGCGCTCAGGATTTCTTCCCTTTACTTTGACAAAAAGTCCAGTTCGCCAAGTTTCTATCTCAACTCGATCTTTTGAATAAGCACCAAGATGATTGATGAGGTACGCTTGTGTTTTGAATTCCTTAAAACCAAGCTCAGGGATTTGATGTAAATCTCTTCGAATGGATATCAATTGCTCACGATTTAACAAGTGAACTCGCTTCCTTTCTTCTATACGAATAAGACGTGGATATATCATCCACGTCTATGTCTTCAGCTGCGAATTATTTGAATTAAAGCTGACGCAGTTCTTGTTTAATTTCTGTTTTACCTTTTGTTTTTTCATCAATGTCTTTGATTTTCTTTGCAGGTGTACCTGCTACAACTGTGTAAGGCTCTACATCGTTCACAACGATCGCACCAGCAGCTACGACTGCACCTTTACCAATTGTCACACCTTCTAGAACAACAGCGTTCGCACCAATGACAACTTCATCTTCTACGACAACTGGTTTAGCAGACGGTGGCTCAATGACACCTGCAAGGACAGATCCAGCACCGATATGACAGTTCTTACCTACTGTCGCACGGCCGCCAAGCACCACGTTCATGTCAATCATCGTACCTTCGCCGATCACAGAACCGATATTAATAGAAGCCCCCATCATGATGACTGCATTATCACCGATTTCAACTTGGTCACGAATGATCGCACCTGGCTCAATACGTGCTTTAATGTTCTTTAAATCTAACATCGGGATTGCAGAGTTGCGGCGGTCATTTTCCACGACAACATCTTCAATTTTGTCTTTGTTCGTTTCTAGCGCTTCTTGAATGTCGCTCCACTCACCGAAAACAACTCCAGTGTTTCCTGTGATGAACGTTTTTGCATGTTCACCAAACTCAATACCTTCTAAATCACCTTTAATGTAGACTTTGACAGGTGTTGATTTTGTACTATTTTGAATAAATGAAATAATTTCATTAGCGTCCATTTGTTTCATGTATGTATGTCCTCCTCTTAATTTATACTTCATTACTGTACCAAAGGAGAGTTTTAATGACAAGTGAAAGAGTTGACTCTTCAATGGAAAATAAAACAAGCGGGACCGATTACCCCGCTTCCTGCTGGTGAAGATGAACAAATTGCTTGCCAAAAGAAATCAATTTCTCCTCTTCTTCTCCTTCTGGATTTAGCTCGATCTTGACGGATGGCAGGACAATGTCACCGCCAAGCTCCTTCACTTTTTTTTCGATTAGGTCAACAGCTCCGCAAAAATGCTCATAAGATGTATCCCCGGAACCGAATACAGCAAATGCTTTTCCCGTTAAATCAAGCTCTTCCATTTCTTCATATAAATCAATAAAATCATCAGGAAGGTCACCATCTCCCCATGTGTACGCACCTAACATAATGTGCGTGTAATCATTGAGAAGCTCTGCATCAATATCCATCGCTTCATGACGGTCCACGCTAGCTCCTGCTTCTGTTATTCCTTTTTCAATTAAATCTGCCATCGCTTCTGTATTCCCAGACATCGTGGCATACACCAGTAAAACCTTTTCTGTCACTTTTTCTTCCTCCTTATCAATGAATCAATGCCGGCTCCTCATATGGCCTCACAAACTTGCTTTCATATAAACCAGCACAGAAAAAGTTTTCATTTTGATTGGCTACACGAAAACCGTGTCCTTTGATCGTATCAAACCATTTGAGCTCTTTTTGCTCAATATCAAGCTGATACACTTTAGAAAACCCATGTTCGTCTTGTGAAGTCGTCACATACACAATGCCATTATCCTCTGACACATCCAAGAATGATTCCTCTCTAGCAAAGGCTTGTGATTGAATATCATGCAGCATATTGGTATGTAAATCTAAAATTTGAACAGACCCCTTTTTACCTTTTTTTGACCCCAATGCGCAAACAAGCAGATGCTCCTGACAGAGCAGCATAGAAGCTGTCATTCGGTGCTCCTCTCTGTTTAGGAGAAAAACCTGTTCACTCTCCAAGTCATACACCCATATTCCTCCGTGAACCTCATGAATCTGTGTTCCAATATAAAGGTGATCACCCGCAGCACATAAAGAACGAATGACAGGCGGGTGGTTCACATGAGCAAATGGCTTCATAATTTCCCAGGAAATCCCGAAATCATTTGACACATAAATACTATGTTTTCCATGTGCACACACAAACCCATCTTTGCGTCCTGTAATAGACCAAACGACTGCATTTGTTGGAAATGATGATAGCGCCCATGTATGGCCTTCATCTCCTGATCTAATCACTGTGCCATTTTCACCAACACCGAATAAATAAGGTCCAATATAGCTGATGGCATGAATTTTATGCTTGAACTTAAACAGTTGCTGCCACCCGCGCTCCACACTGTAGTGAAAAATACCTTCACGTTTTACAGCGACAAAGTATCCACCGTTTTTAGATGCAGCAACAGCTGTCGCTCCTTTATGAAACATGATTTTCAACTCGTTTCTCAGATAACGCCGCCCACGTTAAGAAACTCGTGGCAAATTCCTGACAGCATGCCACATCCTCATCGGTATCAGGCGCAAGCTCCATTTTCAATGTTTCAGGAAATACAGATGCACCGGTTGATTTGAGCATGTCATGAAATGTATGGACAGCCTCACAAAACTTCGGGTAGCTGTAATCTCCAGATCCGAACACAGCTGCTTTGATGTCACTTAGTTCAAGCGTAGAGACCTCTTCATAAAAGTCCTCAGCTTCATAAGGTAAATCACCATCACCCCATGTATAAGAACCGATGAACACATAATCGTATGAAGAAAGGTCCTCTGCGCTTGTATCATCAAATTCCAACATCTCTGTATCGATCTCTTTTCCTTCTAGTGTTTGCTTTATGATTGCTGCCATATCTTCTGTATTACCAGACATACTCGCAAATGCAATTAGTGCTTTCATCTATCGGTCACCTCATCTAAATGATAATCATTTTCAATTATTATATGTACACTTTAAATGATAATGATTTTCATTGTCAAATGATTTCATAAAAAAGCTTTGACCAAATCAACACTATAACCCAATGAAAAACCCGCTCATTCCAATTGGAAGGCGGGTTTTTCGTATCGAAGAGATCATCGGTTCCTCATTCGTTCGTTTCATCTATTCGAATAAAATATGGACCATAATCCGTTTCGTGCGTCATCACAAATGTCCATTTTTCATTCCAGTCCATCACATACATATCGTTATAATCCATATGATTAGATTGATATGGTAAATCATTGATTAAAAGAGAGCTGGCATTTTCGAAAAGATACGCCTCGTCCACAAATTGATAAAAAACAGTACACTTATCCTTTGATTGTTGAAGAAATGCGTCTATCGCTTCAACCTTTTCAAGGCATGTAACCATTCCAAAACTGCATAAATGCCATAAAAAATCATCTTTTGATATCTCATTTTGTTCTTTAATTGAAAGATGACTAGCAAAACGTTCACGCCACCTCGCGCGCAAATGATCTCCCCATTCAGGTTTGTTGATTTTGATTAATTGATTGTTTTTCATAAGATCGAAGTCTCCTCTATGATTCGCTCCATCTATCTGTTGCTTTGATATGCGTGCAATAAGTAAATGATCATTCAACTAAAAAAAGCACCTCCTCTTCCAAGAAGGTGCTTACACCGCATCACTTTCAAGCATTTCTTTGACCACACCAACAAATGCTTGCACCTGTTTTAATTGAAAAGAAGCTTCATAGCCTAGCAGCCATGTGTCACGTCCGATTTGCTCTCCATTCACGTCAACAAGCGGTGTTTTATGAACACTTTTTTCGTGGTCGTATAAGGTGACCGAAGGCAAAATGGCGTAGCCGATGCCGTGGTAGGCCATTTGTTTACACGTCTCAATCTGGTCCACTAGAATCGTCTGCTTTGGAGACACTTTGAATTTTTGATGCCACCAGTGCTGGATTTCCTGATAATACGTGCTGTCGCTTTTAAATTGAATAAACGGGCGTTCTGTCTCGATTAACTCGTCCACGTCTTTGATAACAGAATCGACTAAATATAAATGATCTGTCATCAAATATTCCTTTGTTCCTTTCCAATCAGGGTTTCCGCGAATGATCCCAATGTGCACATGGTCCTCATATAAGCTTTTGAGCATTTCACTACTCCAGCCGGTCACAAGTGATACCTTCGCATTTGGGTACTTTTGGACATATCGCTTTAACACTTTCGGCAGCCAGTGCTGTCCAATAATGGATGCAACCGCAAGCTTTAGTGTACCGTGAATTTCCCCTTCAAGTTCATCGATTCGTTCTCTCACTCGATCTTGCTCAACCGTCACCTCTTTTGCAAATTGAATGATCTGTTCACCTGCTGAAGTTACGGTGAGCCCTTTCTGAGAACGAAAAAAGATTTTGATTCCCCACTCTTTTTCGATCGTCTGCAATCTTTGAGATAAAGCAGGCTGAGAGACAAAGAGCCGCTCCGAAGCCTTTCTCATATTCAATTCTTCACTTAGCACAACAAGCATATGTAACTCCTGAAACTGCATGGGCGTCCCCTTTCTCTCTATAAGTTTTTCTTATTCCATATGGTCATTATATAAATTATAGCTTATGAAGGCAAAAAAAATAAGCTGGGTTTCAGCTCATTTTTTCGCGGCATGAATCACTTCATTTAAGCGCTTTAATACAACACGTCGTGTAAATATTCCTTCAAAGACTTGCTCCTCATTTACGACACAAACAAATCCATTATTCGTTACAGCGTGAACGCCTTTTAGCACAGGATCCGTCGTTTTAAGCCTTGGGATATCAGTAAGCATAACCTCTTCTACCTTCAGTTGGTCCAGCTTTTCGAATTCAATTCGTTCTAAACCAAAGATCTTATCCATGATCATATTCGTTCCAATTAACCCATGCAGGTGATAAGAAGGATCTAATACCGGGATGGCTGTATATCCTGTTTTTGTAAGGACCAATAGAGCATGCTCAAGGTTATTTCCAATTTGAACATGTGCCACTTTATCTGCATCAATCATATGCTCGGCTACTGTTGACTCAAGCAATTGAGTTGGTTCTATCTCTATCATGTTTCTTCGACCCCTTTTCTCTCAATCATCAATCATACATTCCCCTTTACCATTAAGCATAAACTAAAACGAAATTTGTCGAAAGATTTTTTCTGCATAAAAAAGATACTCAGCTCCCGAGTATCTAATAGAATGTTAAATCAATATTAATTCTCAAACCTTACTCTGTCATACAATGTGATCAATTGCTTATACGTATTGTCATCGACATTTTTTGTTCCACATTCTATATCATTGATCTCACTGCTTAGTAATTCGACAGCATATTCCTGATTCAGCAATACGTTTAATAATAGCTTTTTCTCTTCTTCATTAAAACGATTTTCGATGACGCTCATCCAACATCAGGCCCCCTGTTTCATATATGCTTTTATATTGATTAGCAGGCTTTTGAATGTCTGCTTCCTCTCTATACAGCTAGAATAAGGAACTAGAATCGAATCGTCAACCGCACGTTTCGACAAGGTTTGGAGAAAAATGACGGAATTTATTTTGTGTATCGATTGGCATAGCAAAATGCTGCGTATGAGTCGGGTTTTATTTTAGCTTCAATTCCCATAGCTGTGATCATTCCGGTCATTTCCTGAATTAGATCTTTTGTACTTCCTTTTTTGCCAATATCCAGATGGGCTTCAAAACGGAGGTCTGCCCCTTCCTCAGCAAACGGAAGAAGCAAATCCATCAGTTCTGTTAAAGGCCCCTCAAGGATGTCTGCACATACCTTTTGGCTAAACGCTGTCTCTAATGAAATTTTTTCTCTAAGGCTTTGCACAGGCCTGCTGATCACTTGTTGCGTGAGGCAACCCCAAGCCCCTTTGCCAATCCGGTGGAGATGAATTGCAGTCATAAATCTTGTGACATTTTGATTGACCTGAGAGTCCGTACCAATTGATAACACATAGGCGGATCTAGGGTCTTTTCGAATAAAGTCTTTCATTCTCATGACGACATCAGAAAACGCTAAATGATCTTCAGAAAGATTGTAGTAAAAAGAATCACTCACAGAAAAGAACTCCTTTTTAATGGTCTCTTATCCGAAATGTGCGCTGATTGATCATCTTCCATTACACTGCCAAAAATGACACATGTATATTGCCGCAAATAAACGAAGGAATCCTTAGAAAAAACATTTCATACGATTCAGCTTAGGATTGTAGAAGCTCAAAAATCTCAATCGAAATCATATCAATGTTGTCAAATGGGAAAGTGTTTGGCTTATCCCCTTGTTGAAAAACAGTCAATTCAAACGTTTGATTCTTTTCGAAATACTTAACACTGCAGATTTTCTCACCGTTCACTTCGAAATAACGCTGTGCCGGTTCGTTTGCAGCTTCTGCTGTCTCTTGAAGACTTTGCAGCCTTGTAATGATACCCATTAATTGTGACATTCTAAAAAAAGACTCCTTTCAAAAAAACAACTCAAGATGAACCCGTATTGATTATACACAAGTCCTACAAAGCATCATACCATAAAGTGTTCTCAGATGATATTTTTCCTCTTGAATTCAAAAAAAGAAAAAGAATCTGTTTTTTTAGTTTGAGTCTTTTTTCTGATCTCATGCACCATGTTTTTATAAACCTGCAGATCTCATCAGCCGTTTGGCAATTTCGTCAAAATCCTCTTTGGAAATGCCTGGGGCAAACTCTTCCGGTAATTCTCTATAATCTGGCACAGGTGCTCCTTGCGGGGTGCCCTCAATCACTGTCAGCGGCTTTCCATCAATCGGATGGCTGCCCTTCCAAATCTTATTGATATCCTTGTAATCCGTATCACTAAATGTGTACAGCTTTGTATGAACATTTTGGTCTTCAAATTTCCTCGCTGAATCAAAGTATTTGTTGTCGAGGTTTGGGATCGGCAGCATCTTTCCTACATCTACTCCTGTGGCTACCTCAAGCGCCTTTGCATATGCCACAACATGCACTCCGCCCCTGACGAGTAAATAACCGATCATCTCTCTTGCTGTAGGATGATCTGTCATTTCATATACGCGCATTTTGTGCGTACGTGCTCCGCATTCTAGGAAGAAATTATGAAGGAGATCAAGAATCAGGTTTCCGCTTGAAAACACGTTCTCTCCAGTCCAAGGTTTTGCCATGGAATCAAACGGATAGCCTGTTTGAGCCGTTTGAATAAAATGCTGTGTATTTCGTTTATCGACAGCCGCTTTCATCGGTGTCGTATCTGGATCTCCACCATGAGTGGTCCCTGTAATCATGAGGTTCACAGCTGTGGTCACTAGCTCTACATGACCGAATTCTTCAGCCGTAATGCTGGATACGAGGTCATAAAACGGCTTGAGTTTTCGTTTTCCTCGAAAGTTAAAGGATTGAAACATGTAATTATTTAATGTGGACATTTCACCGAATTTTCCGCCGAGTAATTCTTGCACAGCAGCAGCACCATTTGCATCTGGGTGATCTGGTCTTGGCAAATCAATCAGCAGCCGCTTGTCGCGTTTAATCATGACGTTCCCTCCTACCATCTAACTGTCATCACTTAAGATGTATGGAAGGATTGGGCTGTCCTATGCATGAGGCAAAGATGAAAAGCACAAAAAAAACTTGGCGGGGGTAGCGCCAAGTTTTTTGGATCTTGATCTGATAGAGGGGTTGGGGAACAGAGAGTAGCTTCTCTCTATAACTAAATGATAATGATTATCAGTTTCATTGTCAACCATTTTTTATTTCTTTTTTTCAATCAAAAAAAGCAGCCTAAAAGGCTACTTAGATTGTTAATAAATGGATAATACAATCTTCACACTTTACTTTTAAATTAATCCATCTTGCTCATATAAATAGGCATACGGAAGATCTATAAATAAATACATATCTCCCTCTAACGGGTAAGAAAACGTACGTATCCTCTCACCAGTTTCTAAATCGCTGTATATATCACTGAAAAATCCTTTCCCGCTCATTCTCATTTGGAGAATATTTGCTAGGAAATAAGGACGCCAGCTCCAGTTTTTCTCGATATATTCAGGCTGAAATAGCCATTCTTTTTCTTTTTTAAACACATTTCCAGTGATTTGAAAGCCTTCTTCATTACACATATAAATTCGAAAGCTACAATCCGTTAATTCTAATGCCAGCTTTTGGATGAGTTCATCATTTGTACTGCATGATTTTTTTAAGGTCGTGACAGCTTGGTGAATTCGCTTATAAAATGTTTCAGAATGTTCGTAGACAGTTTGAAGTTTCTTTTTCTCATGGGCAATAAATTGCTGGAATTCTTCTCTCAGCTGATCTTTTCGTTTATTGCGATCAATTAATTCCGCCGCCGGCTCGTGAAGATAGAACCCTTGAAAGTATCTGCCACCATTTCTCCAAGCATATTGCAGCTGAAAATTTGCTTCAATGTCTTCATAAATTAAAGCCGCCCCTATTTTTCTCGCAAGCAATGAAATGCTGTACAAGACATATTCATAGGAAGGAGAAGGCGCCGATGCCCTTAATGCGTGTAAATCTATTTTTAATAGATCGGGTGAGAGCAAGGCAATCCGGTCAAGATTGCTGCTTTCTTTTCCGATATTCGAGATGGCGATTTTAATACCATATGTACGAAAATACGTTAACGTATGGTAAAGCTGTTCAATATCGCCGCTAAACGTATGCTCTGTAAATTCGATAACAAACCGATTAAGCTGAATGCCCCTTGCTTCATATCGCTTCAAGAGTTCTAAAAAGCTTTCACCATGATCAAGCATCAGGATATTGGCATCATGATTAATAAAAATGAGCAAATCATCATCTGCTGTTGTGAAAAGATCGAGTGCTTGCGTCAGTACTTTATGATCTACTTCCACTTTATATTCGTCAGGAATAGATGAATCCGTAAAGAAGGAGCCTAGGCTAACTGTTTCAGACTCGAGCTTCATTCTTCCTAAAATCTCATAGCCTATCACTTTTTGCTCTTCCGCACTGAATAACGCTTGATAGTGCGGGAAAACATCTTCAATATTCGTTAAAATATCCAATGGATCGACCATTTTCATCACCTGCTTCTCTCTTTGTGTGATTATAACACATCAAAAGCAGGTCTTACATCGTCATTCAAAATGGGGATTGGTTGAGCCATTGCCCCCCATCCATTGTGATACAATCTCCATTTATATAAGACGCTTGTTCAGATAATAAAAAGCTTGCAAGCTTTGCAATTTCCTCTGGTGTGCCAAGTCTGCCAAGAGGAACACTATCTAATGTTCTTTGCGCTGCCTCTTCCGATTCCCATAGTTTATCCGCACCACCTGTTCTCTCGATTGGACCTGGCGCGATGGCATTAACGCGAATTCGATATTGCTTTCCCCATTCCACTGCAAGCGTTCGAGTGAGAGATAAAACACCTGCCTTTGCTGCCGCTGAATGCGCCACACCTACACCAGCACCCCATGCATAAGTCGCCACCATATTGACCATACTTCCCCTTTTCTTTTGACGAATCCAGTAATTGCCCACTGCATGACTGCAAAAAAATGTTCCATTTAATACAATATCAATGACAGCCTTCCAGCCGTTAGGAGATAGTTTTTCTGCTGGAACCAAAAAGTTTCCTGCAGCATTGTTAATCAGAGCATCCACATCGCCAAATGTATCTACGGCAAAATTGACCATTTGATCAGCATCTTCTGGGTTTCGCACATCCATTTGGAAGTAAGCGATCGAGCCGCCATTTTGTTTTATTTCATTTGCTACCTTTTCTAACGTTTCTTCTGTTCTTCCAGTAATCACGACATTCCAGCCTTCATGTGCCAAATGGACAGCCATTGCCTTCCCCATTCCGCTTGATCCTCCTGTGACAATCACTGTTTGTTTCGTCATTTGTTCTCCCCCTCTTTGGTTTTGAATGACTATTCATTCATTATTTTCTATCATATCATGATTGACCCTAGATGCACCATATGGGAGATTCTTTAAATATGATGCTATACTTAATTTTATTTATAAAGGAGTCTTATATGAAGCAACTTTCTCGGAGACAGTTTTTAAAAGGAGCAGCTGGCGCGAGCATTCTCGGTTTTTTAGCTACAACATGTGGATACGGATATGCCAGATACATCGAACCACGCATGATCGATACCGTGTCAATGACCATTCGGGATGCTCAGCTTCCAGCTTCATTTGACCAGTTTAAAATCGCTCAATTTAGTGATGTTCATCTAAGTGATACATTTCCTGCGAAGGAATTAGAATCCGTCGTCCAGCAAATCAACGCTGAGTCTCCAGACCTCATTGTGTTCACAGGTGATCTCGTTGATTTTCAAGCATCGATTGAAGAGCATGAAAAAGCGAAAGCCTATTTGACTAAGCTCCATGCCCCGTTTGGTAAGCTCGCGATATGCGGTAATCATGACTACGGGCCATTTGGCATTGATCTTTATGAGAATACGATGAAAGATTGCGGCTTTACAATATGTAAAAATGATGTGTTTCCATTAGAAAAAGAAGGGACGCATATTCAGATTGCTACAATGGATGACCTGATGATGAGTGTGCCGGATTATGACCTGATTAAGCGAGAAGTATCATCTGATTTATTTACCTTGCTGCTCGTACATGAGCCTGATGCTGCATTGGAGCTGGATACAACCCCCATTAACTTGCAGCTTTCTGGACATACCCATGGCGGACAGGTGCAGCTTCCTTTCTACGGACCCATTCTCACAGCACCTTTTGGCCATACATATGTGGAAGGTTTATACGGAAGCTATCAGCACCGAATCTATGTCAACCGCGGACTTGGGACAACAAGACTGCCGCTTCGATTTTTAGCAAAACCTGAATTAACCTTTTTCACCCTCTCTTCTCGCATTTAGACAGAAGCCAAACCGCTCCTTTTTGCATATGTATAATCAAAGATCTTTCTCATGACAAATGTTAGGAGAAACCTTCCTTAGCCTGATTCCGTCCATATATATATCAAGTGACAGGCATCATGGCTTCTTTTATTTGAGCAAAAGGAGTGTCCTTTGATGCTGCGATATACGGTAAAACGCGGAGAAACGCTTGCTTCTATAGCACTTGATTTCCGAACAACAACAGATGCTTTAAAGGCTGCAAACCCTTCACTTCAAGGTCAAGAGCCGGTACAAAATGAGGTCATCATCATTCCTGGTCTACCCGATCCTAATACGATCCCTTACCGCATCTCTGTTTCGATTTCAAGGAAACGTCTCGTCTTGTTTTCTGGATCAGAGCTTATTCGGTCGTATCCGATTGCAACAGGAAGAATTTTAAATATGACACCGACAGGTTCTTATTATATTGTGAACAGACAGCCAAACCCAGGAGGTCCCTTTGGCGCCTATTGGCTGAGCCTCTCGAAAGTTCATTACGGCATCCACGGTACGAATAACCCGTCTTCAATTGGTAAAGCTGTGTCTAGGGGATGCATTCGTATGTATAATCAGAATGTCATCGAACTTGCTTCAATCGTTCCAAATGGAACACCTGTGACCATTAGCCAGTAGGAGAAATTAATTGTATGAATGCTTAAAATTTTATATGATATAAAGTGGGATCTTCAGGGTAAGGAGCGTATTTATGGATATTTTTAAAAACAGAAATTTTGTTCGTCTCTTTTTTGCAGCACTAGCTTCGCAAATGGGGACAACAGTAGGCAATATGGCGTTTGCCTTTTATTTGCTCGATCATTTTAGTCATCAGCCCGCCTATGCCACATTAGCAGAGCTCATGTATTCACTTCCAACGATCTTTGTCTTTTTTATGGTCGGTGTCGTAGCAGATCGTTTTGATCGTAAAAAAGTCGCAGAGAATTGCGATTGGATACGAGCTGGGCTGTCGATTGTTTTATTCATTGTTATTTATTTCAATTCACTTCCACTTATTTTCTTGATCTTGTTTATACGAAGTGCCATTACGAAGTTCTTCTATCCAGCTGAAGCCTCTCTCGTTCAGGCGATTTTAAATAAAGATCAATATGCAAAAGCCGCTGGCTTAAATCAAATGCTGTTTAGTTTATTCATGGTATTTGGTGTTGGAATCGGTGCGATTATGTATAAGACAATTGGACTTCACGGTGCCATTACCATTGATTTGATCAGTTTTATTGTGTCAGGCATCCTGATTCGTACATGTAACATTCCAATTGAAGCACGTCAGCCAAATGGACAAGCAGGCTGGAGAGGCATGACCATTAAAACGTCTCTAAAAGATTTTAAAGAAGGCATTCTTTACATTATAAAAAATAAATTGTTGGCTTCTTTAATTTTTGGCTTCTTTGTTTTTGGTCTAGTCAATGGCGCATTTGCTGTACTTCCGATGTTTACAATGAAATATGGCCTTTCACCGGACCATTTTGAACTGCATACATCATTCTTTACAATCGCGATCGGTGCCGGTCTACTTGTTGGCAGCTTAATGGGCTCTGTTCTCGCTAAAAAAGTAAAGATGCAATATCTCATGTCGCTTCCAATTTTGGTTGCAGGCATTCTGATTTTTGTACTTGGTTCCACGCATACACTATGGTTGTTTTATGTCACATCATTTGTCATTGGTACATGCATTGGCCCAGTCAACATTGTCATTGGCGGCTGGCTGCCGAGAATCGTCCATCCTCGTCTGATGGGACGTGTGTCAGGATGGGTTGATCCGCTTACCATGTTTGCTCAATCCTTGACATTAGGTTTGATTGCGGTACTATTTCCAAAACTCATTACAAACGTTTCTTATATTTATTACGGAATGGGCGTTATTATTTTACTCGTTTTCCTTTTTTACTTCTTTACACTGCCAAAGTTCAGCAGAGAAACTGACGACTTAGACGTGCAGCGTGAACTTAAAGGTCAGGGAGCGCAATAAATGAAGCAAAAAGGACTTTCTTCTATAGAAAGTCCTTAGATTGTTGACAAAGTGCTAAAATGATGTTTATTTTAGCACTTTGTCTTCTTTTCAGCGTGATAGAAAACCTTTGCAGTCTAGGAAGGACGAGCACTGGCGCGGAGCGAATTGAACATTCGTGAGCACCAGCGCGCAGACCTGACAACGAATGCGAGGGTTTGTCTACACGCTGAGGACTTTCTTCTATAGAAAGTCCTTTTTGCATGGCTGAAACAGAAACGGCGCTTATTTTTTCTGCTCATCGAAATGATTCGAAGCAAAATGAATGATTCTTTCAACTGCATAAATGCTAATAAATAGGATGAGAAATAGAAGCAAAGGATGAATCGACCGATCATCTATCACGTACACAATGCCTCCAACGACAAATGCGACCAATAAAGGAGTTAACATATCTTTCAATCTAAACAGTCCTTTCTGTTCTCATTCACTTTGATCTTCTTATCTTATAACATATTTTTCTTTTTATGAAATAAAAGGAATGTGTATAAAATCGCAATATTTTTAATTAAAAATATTTACATCACTGGAAGTTTTATAGTAGTATAGTCAGGTTGGAGGTGAGGGGTATGCTAAAAAGTTATTATTTTATTCATACAAAAGATGATCAAGGTCAGTATGTTGTACATACAGAGGATTGTGCATTTTTAGGTGATGCTTCAAGCCGTAAATTGATTGGTCTGCACATGAGTGGCGAAAGTGCCATTGATGAAGCTAAACAAATGACGAATGAAACTGATTTTAATGGTTGCTTCTACTGCGCTTATTCAAGTCATAAGAAATAGACCATGTGATTAAACCATATGTTCGGGCATGTTGTCTGGCATATGGTAGATTTTCAAACGCAACATGAATACAAATTGAGAAACTACCCATTTATTTAAAATAGGTAGTTATCACGAAGTAATAGTTCACTTCATGTATATTTCACCCAGTCAATTCTTCTTGCAATGAAAATCTCTCTTTGAACACCCTTCCTTCTCATTTTTTCGGCTGATATAATGCCATGAATAAAATCATGTATACAATACAAGCTGTCCCAGCCCATTGAAAAAAACCAAATGGCTCTTTTAACCAAAAAACAGTCGTGACAACTGCCGCAAGGGGCTCGACACTTCCAATTAAGCTTGACTCTTTCGGTGATAAATATTGCAAACTTTCTATGTAAAACCAAAAAGCGATCATTGTACCAAATATGATAACAAACAATAAATAAACATACGCTTCAACAGGTAAATGTGACAGATTTATCTTCCATGGCGGATGGACTAAGCTAAGGACAGCTCCCCCAATCAGCATCGCCCAGCCGACAACGACTAGAGAATCAAATTCTTTTAACAGATTGATTGGATATAGCGTATAAAACGAAAGCGCTACAGCAGACAGTATTCCCCAAACCACTGCGACAAATGGAACGGTTAATGTTGAAACAGAACCATTCGTCAATAAGAGAAACATGCCCATGAACGCCAATGACACCGTCAACATATCTCTTTTAGTAAAAGTAGATTGGCGGCGAAGTACTAAATACATGATAATCATAACAGGAGCCGTATACTGCAAAAGCGTCGCCACAGCTGCATTCCCAAGTTGAATGGATGCCATATAAGTATATTGAACAGCTAGCATGCCCATTACTCCAAATATAAGGACTTGCATAGCCGTCCTCTTCTTTTGCCACACACCAATTAGTTGCGCTCGTTCTTTTGTCATGAAATGAACAAATAAAAGCAGTCCACCTGAAATAAGCAGCCTGACAGTCACAAGCCAATTGACATAAATCCCATATTGCTGAAACAATTTTTGTGAAACCGTTCCTCCTACTCCCCAACAGATGGCACCAATCAGCACAAGCAAAATTCCCTTATTTCTATCCATTTCATTCTCCTCAACTCTCAAACAATCATGATAATATAGTTGATAGTAGTTCACTTTGTTACATATTGATATATCAATTGAACATAAAAATAAAAGAATATTGAGGAGAAACATGAACAACCATCATTTTCTTATTGACTACAATTTGAAAGAATTAACGGAGCATTCTACTACGACCTGGTCTATCGCTCTTTATCATACGAAAATTTGTGATCATAGAAGCGGCCACATCCCTCTACACTGGCATGACGAATTTCAATTTGTTTTTATTTTAGAGGGGGAAGCTGAATTTCACATCAATGAAGAGACGATATGTTTGAAGGAAGGAGATGGCGTATTCATCAATAGTGGCTGCCTTCATATGGCAAAAGATGCGAATGGGACAACATGTACATATCTTTGTCTAAACGTTTCCCCACATTTCATCACAGCCAATGAATTATTTACCACTTTCGTTCATCCTTATATGCATGCGAGTCAGACACCTTATATTTTATTGAACCGAAAAGACCACTGGCCAAATCATATCTATCAATGTATTCAAACCATTCAGCGATTAATTGATGAAACTCCAGCATATTATGAGCTTGAACTCAATATTCAACTCATCACCATGTGGAAATGTTTATTACAAAATGGCTTTCAAATAAAATATGATGCACGGCAGCATGATAAAAATGAACGGATGAAACCTATGCTGAATTGGATTCACCAGTATTATCATGAAAAGGTGCACCTTCAAGATATCGCTCGAGCAGGTCAGCTAAGCCGATCTGAATGCTGCAGATACTTCAAAGATATTCTAAAGAAGACACCTCTTCATTATGTGAATGAATATAGAGTTCAACAAAGCCTCATCCTGCTTCAAGAAACAGACTTCAATATAACAGAAATTGCTTACAAAGTCGGCTTCAACAGCACAAGTTATTTTATTAGTATGTTTAAAAGAATAAAAAATACGACACCTTTAGCATATAGAAAATTAAAAGCACCGCATTCTTTGTAACTGAAACAGATTGAAGAAAAATCATGATGGATAGATACTAGTGTCTTTGCACACCATTCTGTATTTTTATATACAGACACGTTTTAGAACCGTCATGAATGGCTATTGTATATTGTAAATAAGAACAATGGAAATCCTATCGCTTTTTACAATAAGTCTATTTGCAATTTACTAATAATAATCCAACACGTTACCAAACATACATTCTGAAATAATTGAAGTATTGATATGACTGACTTTCTCCTTATTCACAAAAATTCCACCTTCTTAAAGTCAACTATATGATAGTATTCTTTTGGGGGAAGTTTGGGGGAGTATTGGGGGAGTATTGGGGGAGTTTTTTTATAATGGACAGACGTAGAAGGAGCGCAGAATGAACATAAATAAAATAAGATCGATCCTTTATAAAACATCAAAATACCTGGGTGACGTTAACGCCGTTCAAAAGGGTACTATCGGAAAACGTATCATGCGACGTGCTGCGGGTAAAGCATCCGGCAAGCTAATGAAAAAGATATTCAAATAAAAAAGCCCCCGAAAAGGGCTTTTTTATTTAAGCAAAATAACCGATACTTGTTGTGTGTCCTCGTTGGGCTTCATTATGGATATCGTTTGATGAAACATAACTAAAAGCACCTAACATACTGACAATTATTAATACGGCTGCTACTGACTTAAATTTCATAAAGACAATCCCCTCTCTTAATTTGGAGTTGGAAATAAAGAATCTTCTCATAAAATTCGTTTGCACGCTCTTTATCTCCTGCCTTATTATAATGCTTCGCCGCATCTTTCGATAAATCTTCAAGATTCGCATAAAGAAATTTTGATTCTAAATATGCCATTGCTTCTTTTAAACGACTAACATTGTTTTCTAAATACAATGATCTCAATAGAGTGAATGTATTTATAAATATGTCGTCTTTCAATTTTCCAGCCAATTCAATTCCCTCGTTTAAGGCGTATAACCCTAAATCATTTTGATCAGTTTTAAAGTATGACTTTGTCAACATAACCATCGGATCAAGAATTTTATTTAAATGTTCGTATCCTTGTTCTTTAAATGAATGGATTGATTCGTTAAAGTATTTTATAGCCATTAATAGTTCATCATTGTGAAAATAACTTAATCCTATATTATAAAGCGCCGATCCTTTTAATCTTTTTGTTGAGTTGTCAGAAGATTTTTCTAGTGCGTATTCAAAATGAGGCATTGCTTTTTCGGGGCAACCCATATCAATATAATTTAATCCAATAACAAAAGAACACTGTATCTGCCTAACAGTATAAGTGTTTTTTTCTTTGTAACAATCTATTGCTTGGGCTATATGGTGCATCGACATGTGGTTTTGTTTCATGTGGTAATAGATTTCCGCTATCTTGAAATTAAACTCGGCACGTTCAATATCGTCACTTACTAAAGATAACTTCTTTTCTGCTCGTTTATAGAAGGTAATGGCGTTGAGGTATTCATAGTTTTCAAATTCGTACATGCCATAAAAAAAGTTAAAATAATAATCAAGTAAGCCTGTTAATTTCTCTTGATCCTTTTTGATCTTCATTGCTAACTCTCTAAAGTCGGCACGCTCTTTTCCATTTTCCAACGGATTCAAATAATCCAACATTAATTTATGTCGGAATTCCATAAGAGAGTAATATAATAATAAGTCCTGGTTTTCCTCCATATCATCGAGCAAAGATTTTATTTCTTCTTTATATGCTTCGGCGTCCGGCACGTTAAATCGTTGAATATGGTAATACCATTCATTGATTTTCATACCGACATGAGAAGAAAGCACTTTCTCCATAAGACCCTACCCCTTCCTTGCTATTCCCTATAATGACATATATTATCATTTTCTGAATAATTCCACACCGAAAACAAACCGCAATTTTTGTTTTCGTTCATCTCGTTTTTTTATGTCTATTGATAAGAATTTGAGTCGAAGGTATAATTTAAAAGTATATCTATATTTTAGGAGATGATGAGTTGAAACAATTTTGGGCTAACCAATCAGACGATCCATATACTTTTAAAAAAATATCTGAAAAAGATATTCTGAAAACAGAAAAAAAGCTAGGAGTTAAGCTGCCACAAGAATATAAAAACTTAGTCTTGGAGCAAAATGGCGGTTATTTAGAATGTAATGCTTTCCCTACGGCTAGACCTACTTCCTGGGCAGAGGATCATATACAATTTGATCATTTGCTAGGGATCGGCAAAAAAGAAGGGATTTTAGAAAGTGACTATTTAATAAAAGAATGGGAGCTTCCGAAAGATATTATTCTTATCTCGGGGGATGGTCATTCCTGGGTTGCACTAGATTACCGAAATACTACAGAGAATCCACCCGTTCATTTTTTCGATTTAGAAATGGAAGAGGACTTTAAATTAGCAGATAGTTTTAATGAATTTATTTCAAAACTCTATATTGATGAATCAGATGATAGTGAACCTGATTTAGAAGGGTTAGATCCCGACGACTATGAACTTACATACATATCGCCCGACGATCCAGACGCAATTACAAAGGATGAAGTAAATAGGATATTTGAAAAAAATAATGAAGAATTATTTTCTAATCTCAAGCTCTTCCCTATTCAAAATTATGACGATCTCATTTGGTTATTGAAAAAAATAGAAACTCATACTAATTCAACGAATGACGTTGATGGCGCTCTTGAATTGGGGTTAGTGCTAGATACAGTAGCAACATACAAGAAAAACTTGATTTTAGAGAACAAAGAATCACTGGAAACATTTAAAAGTATCATTAGTAACTTAAATAGATTAAATGATTCAGATGTTGAGATTATTGTTAATCAATTGGAAGATTTTATAGAATAGGTATTGTTTACCTCCAATACTTGTATTATACTTGCAATGTTTGTAAATATAATACAAAAGAGGTGCTTTAATTGAAATTAAGGAAGTTTTTATGTGCAACATTACCGCTATTGCTTCTAGTATCTTTTATTTTACCGGAGTTTGCAAAAGCGGAATCAGCACAAGTTAGAGAAAGTAATTTAACGGAAGATCAATTAAACGACTACATTGAATCTTCTTACGAAAACTATGATGATTTTCCATATGCTCAAGAATACGAGGATTGGGATAACTATGAAGAGTATCAAGGTTTACTTGAAGATGATGTTACAGATGAGGAGCTAGAAAAAGATACAATTTCTGATGATGTTTTTGAAAAAGGGGAATTAGTAGAACCATCGTTTTCTGCTCCAGCCGATGCAATTGGTACAGACGATGACGTTGATATTATTCAAGCTTACCCTTTTTGGTTAGTTCCTCTTGCTTTTCCTGTTGTTATGCGAATCGGTGGGAAACTATATGCAAAACAATATTTGAAAAACTCAACGAAAAAAGTTGTAATCAGAAATGGAAAACTTGCTAAAAAGAAACACCCTAAAACCGGTGTTAAATTCACTGCAAATGGCTTCCCTGTTTTCAATTCAAAATTCAATTACAATCTACCAGGTTTGTTAATAAAGTCATCTAACAAAACTCAATTCGCTAAGGCAAACGCATCTTTAAAAATCGGTATTAAGTCACCTAAACATGCTAAAAAATTTACTAAGAACCAAATCATTGATATAAACCATAACAAAACCCCTAGAGGCTATGTATGGCATCACCATGAAAACACAGGAAGATTACAACTTGTGAACAAAGAAATTCACAAGAAAACAGGACATACAGGCGGTAGAGCTATATGGGGAAGATTAAAATAAACTCTATATAAGTAAAACCCCCCATCCAGTAATGGACAGGGGAGTTTCTTGTTTTAAACTATCTATAGTCATAAGTCTATAGATTTTTTATTTTAATAGCTTTTCTAAAGCTGCTTTAGTCTTCGGTCCATAAATGCCATCGGCAGCAAGCCCATGCATCAATTGGAATCGTTTGACCGCATCCGCTGTTTTCGGTCCGTAATAGCCATCGACGCCGTTGTTTTTTGCTCCTTTGTCCGGGTAGTAGTAAACCGCCGCCAGGGCTTCTTGTACGGCTTTTACTGCTGATCCCTTTGTAAGAGGTTTTGTAACTTTTAAAATGCCTGTTGGCAAGCTATATGACTTTTTAGCAGGTTTGGAAGCTGCTGTTTTGGATGGTTCTGCTTTTGTTGGTTTAGCAGACGGCTTTTTATTTGTGTTAGCAACTGCGATCCCGGCTTTGAAGCTGTCCCAACGATCAAGCAACCTGCGGGGACATTCTTTTCCACTCCATCTTTTATGAGGAACAACGTTTGACAATGGAATGCCTTGATCCTGCATTAACTGGCGAATCAACCATTGAGCGTTCTCGACTGCCTTCTCAAAATTGCCGTCTGCATTTTCACAAATTTCAATGCCGATCGACTTCATATTGCCCGTGCCTCTGCCGTCTCCTGCGTGCCATCCGTTTTCGTTTAATGGTAAATGCTGATAGATACAATTTTCATCCACAGTGTAGTGCCAGCTAACGGCTGTACTAGATCGTTTAACAAAAGCTGCGTGACTTGCTGCGTCTGCGCCCTTTGACGTGTTAGACGTGTTATGAACTGTAATATATAAAGGCTTCATATAGTTGCCTGGTCTGTTGCGGTTACTCTTTGAAATATAGTCTTGAATGATTTTTACCATTGTTCATCTACTCCCTTAAAATTATTTTAGGTATTAAAAAAGAACTGGCTGGGGCAGCCCTTTATTTTGTTAATCCTTTTTGTTGCAGCGCTTCTTTTTGGGCTTTCCCTCGACTTGTCACATAGTTGTTTTTGAACCATGCGACAAGGGTTGTCACTAATGTAAAGACCATCGAGAAGGCAAGATATAAAGTTTCTGTTAATGTATTTACTTGGTCCTCACTGATCGGCAAAACAGGTTTGCCAAACATGATAAGTCCTTGATTGATTAGTGCAATAAAAAGAAGCACCGTGCGAACGACCGTGCCTTTGTCAAAGTTTTTCATATCAAAAATTCCTCTTTTCATTTTTATTTTTGGTTTCTTTCAATACGGTCCAATTTTTCGATTACAACGTCATATTTTTCACTGAATTTTGCTAGTACGTCATTTTGTGCGTCAATTTGTTCGTTTAGCTTGTTCTCACGCTCTTTTGTCGTGTTCAATACATAAAACAACACCCAACAAAAAAGCACCGCAAAGGGTCCTTGTGTCATTAAATACTGCGCCAAATCCATTTCCATAACTCTCACCTTCTCCCGCCATAAGCATAAAAAATAAGCCTATACCTCGTATGGCTCACCTGTTATTTCCTCGTATTGTTCGGGTGTGATTCTCCCCGCTGCTACTGTGTTATAAACCATTTCTTTTGTCCATAATTCTCTATCATAAAAACCTTTGATTCTACTGAACCAATCGAAATCACTCACGATGGATCACCCCCTAATGCAAACAAGTAATAAAGCTCGGCAACTTGTTTCTCCATGAGGTCTATTTTTGACGGCTGCGGCGTTGGTTGCAAGCTCTCTATATACTCTTTAGATGCTGATTCAAACCATACTCTTTTTTTCTCGTCATACTCGGGAAGATACAACCCCTCTTGTGGTCTTACATCCGTAGCATTTTTCGGCAGCTCGTCATGATCAATTACATCTTCGCCTTGATATTTAAAATTTTCGTCATAGTAATAAATGTGCATGATGCTTCCCCTCCTTTACCACAACGGAATAGATTCATTTATTTCAAATCTACTTACAAAAGAATTATCGTTAGCGGACATTCCATCAAAGCGTAAAGAACCATCTTTCTCTAATGTAAATCTAGCAGACCCATAAGAACCTACTGTTGCACCGACAAACACAGCTTTTGATGCCGGTTTTTGAGTAAAACGGGCAATGACTGCATCATTCGCCGGGACTCCCTCAAACGATCCCCGAAGTAGTAAATCATTTTGACGTATGGAAAATTGGAGGGGGTTTCCCGCAAATTGTTTTACTGTTCCAGCGACTAACGTTACCT
This sequence comes from Bacillus sp. FSL M8-0266, assembly GCF_038613425.1. Lineage (NCBI taxonomy): Bacteria > Bacillati > Bacillota > Bacilli > Caryophanales > Bacillaceae > Bacillus > Bacillus sp. FSL M8-0266. The sequence continues at coordinate 1,438,272 of NZ_CP152015.1, read as the reverse complement.
GATTCCATGTGCTGATTGAATCATCATCCGTCAGCATCCTTTTCCATCCTTTAAATGATCCGTCCGTATGGACTGTGCCGAACCAATGTAAATTATCGCCGCTTCTAACAATATGAAAGTATTTACGGTTGTTACTGTTGTCAATAACGTAAATATTGAACCACGATGAATCGGTTTTACTCGGCATATTGACGACATTTGTTCCAACGGCATAATAACAACCGGACGGGAGCGTTAATATGTCCGTACCATTCGGCAACAATTGGCTTTGCCCTGTTTCAGATAGCAAATTGTGATTAGACAACCTCGCCCAACCGCTCCATACGTTATTGTTAAGGTAATTTGTATAGATATTGTTGATATAATCTGTTGCATACACCCATCCAAACGTACCTTTTCCATTTGTCGTCGCATCTGTAATGTGGAAGAAACCTCTAAAAGAACGGTGATTCGGCAAATCTTTTGAACCAGCTATTGCATAGAAAGTTCCTTGCCCTAATCCATTATTGATAACTTCGTCTAAGATGCTTAAAGAAGTATCCTTAATTGAAATCAATGGCATTCCTGAATCTAGCGTAATTTTCTTTTGTTGAAAACCCACAACTAACTCTTTAGCCATTTTCAATGCTCCGGCGGGTGTCTCTGCGTGATCGTCCGTATATTTTTTAGCTGCTGCAAGCGCTTCGGCTACTTTAGCTTTTGCGCCTTCTTTTGTTTCAAGCGCTTCAAGATCACCTAGTTTTTCTTTCAAGTGATCAAGCTGTTTTTGAAGCTCTTTCGTGATCTTATCAATGTTTCCTTGCATATCGTCAGTTCGCTTTTTTATATCTGCTTCAAGCTCCGCTGCCATGCGTTCAATTTGTTTTTTCAACGATTGAAAATCATCAATATAAAACTCCGCTGCCGGGGCAATGTCCTGGTCAATTAAATTTCGATCAATCTCAAATATAAATTCGTGAATAGACAAGGCTTGTCCATTTCGGTAATACAAATTCAAAGACGCTTGAACCTTGCCATATAGCTTGATCTCGTCATTATCTAGGACGTATTCGGCGATCCCATCGACTTTATCAATAAGAGTGATATTCCGAACGTTCTTGGATCCATTGTTAAATAAAAGTACAAGTTTTCCGTCAACCGCTGAAAGAGGCAAAGGCACGCCATCTTTACGCAATTGAAAAACTAGCTTTGCTGTGCCTATGTCCTGGGTTGAGAAAACAATTTTTGAATCGTACACGCTTTGATCATAGGCATCAACCACAAAAGGCAGCACACCATTTTTAAAAAGTTGATTCGTCATGTTATCCCCCCTCAAGTGATATTTTCAACGGTACGAATAGGATCAACGCTTTTATCGTTTAATGCAGATACTTTCCCGGCTCCTTTTAATCGGTTGCCGTAATGCTGAATAGCTGAACATTTGCTTGTTAAATACATACCATACCTTCCCGTTTTCCCAATTGCTGTATTATTACGAACGGCGCTATTTTTCACGCCATCCATAAATAAAATAAAATCGTAATCATCACCACGCTTGCCCGCATTAATGATCGTGTTTTCATCTACCTGTACATAATCAGAATCACCCGAGACAGATATTCCCGAAAACCCGATTTCTTCTAGCGTGTTATCATCCACAGAAACGAAATCGCAACTTCCTTCCTCGATCCGCACGCCGTTACCCTGGATGTCTCGCCCTGTGTTGTGGTGTACCTTTCCCCGTGTGCTACGGGTAACTAAAATGCCATGATGCCCGACATTTTCTAGGTTATTATCATGAATGACAAAGTGTTTGACGTCAGACACATGAATACCGTGCCTGGTTGTGCCGTCAATTTGATTGCCCTCAATCACCACATGATCAATGGTTTGATAGCCTTTACGACCGTAAACCTGGATTGCATGTTTATTTTTCATTTGTTTAAATTTATTATTTGTGATCGTATGTCGCTTTGTTTTGTTGACTCTGCCCGTTGGGTTACCGTTTTTATCTTGTGTATAAACACTATTAACCACTGGCAGCATGATTCTTACGCCACTGGCACAGTTTTCAAATGTGTTACCGTCAATACTCACATCCTGCCATTTGTTGCCCGACACCGCCCATTCTGTGCAATCGTAAACCTTGTTGTTGAGGAATCTAATACCCGAATAGAAAACGCCGTCCGTGCTTGTATGTGAATCTATCGCTCTAGGATAGCCCCCAAGCTCTGCTGATTTACGGATAGTACAATTTTGCATTGTAAGGTTTTTTGTCGGTGTGTGATCATAAGCGCCAAAAGCGCCAAAATTGCCCGATGATCTCATCAAATCGACTTGAACCGCTGCGGAAAACCATCTATCCCCCACATAATCCGCAAACCCTTCAAATGTCACATTGTCGATCAACACGTTTTCATTGCCCGCACAATCAAGAGCATGTCCCCCGCAAACATTTTTCAATGTGAGGTCTCGCATGATAATACCGGATGCATGAGCGAACCCAAAAATAGAGCACTGCTGCTTGATTTCGTGTCCCATGCTGTCAATTGTTCCTTGTCCGTCAATGATCAAGTTTCCATGCCCTTTGTACCCGGTGAAACTCTCATTTGAATCACCATTTACAAACATGCTGCCTACAAAGCCACGCTTGATCGTTGCCCCTGCCTGTAAAGTGATATGAGTATTTTTATAAATCCTTACCCGTTCACGCAGCGTATAGCTTCCTGGGGGAATATAAAGCCAAATGGGGCGATTCTTTGATAATTCTAATGCTGCTTGTAATGCCTTTGTGAAGTTGCCGTATTTGTTTAAAAACGGCTGCAAAGACACGATCGAAAGCATGTCATTCACTTTCTTTTCAAGCTGATCAAAGTCATATTCAAGACGATCATTCAAAGTCGGATGAATGGTCGCATCAAGCGAAACCCTTCCATCCACAACTTCTTTTATATCGTTGCCATCATGATTGACGATCAGATTAACAAGACGGGACCAATAACTATTGAGCCAGTGCGCAACGCTTTTCCCTCTGTGGACGATGCTTGCCGCTTCGTGGGCTTTTTCGCTCCCTTTATGTTCTTTGATTTCTATGTCTAGTTGGTTCAAAGCGTTTTCTATTGATCTTGCATTTTGCGATAGGTTGTCTTCAAACTCTGCATTTCTGCCAATTTTAAAGACTTTCAATAAATTGAACCTTCCCATGCTATCAGCTCCTTTCATAAAAAATAGCCGACGTTTGATCGTCAGCTATCTAAGTAAAATGAAATATTAATTTGTGCGCCGTTTGGTATATCGGCAGCCGTTGGGCTGATCCTTTGACCGTCTTTAGCAAGCATAATATTCATGCCGCTTGGGTTGGTCGTATCAATGGTTGCGCCTGCCGTGATCCCCTTTAGACTTAAATCAAAATCAACGCCCACCCTCGGGCTTTTCGGTTTTATGTCGAAACCTATATCAATATCTATGGTGTTCCCTATCTCGTCAATTTCAGCTCCGTCTATGCTGCTATCATCAATTGACCAGGTTTTCGTAACGCTTGAATACGACAAACTCAAGTCCTGGGAAACCTTCGTATTGATATTACTCAATTGACTTTGCGTGCTGCTTACTATGCTCTTTTGAGCCTCTAGCATTTCGGCTATTTCTTTCTTGATTAAATTACGCTGCTTTTTCATTGCGACTGTCTGCTCTAGTTGATAGTCAATAATGTCTTTACGATAATTCGTCAACGTGACAGACGGTTTCATGTCCAAATTGAGAGGGTTATATTTGATCTCTTGTACCCTTACCTCTCCTTCAAACAGGATGCCGTATGCTGTATCGGCAATGACTGGAACAATAGCGCCTTTACAAATGTTGTCCTCAATCGCTTCGAGCTTCGGATCATACACTTTTTCAAAATCCAATTCGATTGTTAATTTCGGATAAGGATCAACTTTCTTTTCCAAAAATTTATCCATGTCTTCTTTTTTTGAAATGGAATCCTCGTAAACTGTTTCCGCTACTCTCGGACGACCATCTACAAGAAAAAGTTTTTCGTCGGGGTGAATATATGTCACAGGCGGGAACATGTACTTTTCATCATTTTTAAAGGTCCGATAAAGTCCAATAAAATTCCCGTTAGGCACGCTCACCCGGAAACCCGTTTTCATTTTTTTAGTGTTCGGGTTTTTGCTGTCCTTTCCCTTAAACGTTGCAACGACCGTATGCTCTTTATCCTCAAGACCCCGGATCACGTCAACCGTTTCAACCACATGACTTTCTTTGCCTGTGTCTTTGTACGTGCTGAATGTTTTGTTTGTCTTTTTATCTATGTTGAACGTGATTTTCCCGCCTAATTTTTCTTTGATCAGCTTCACGCTGAAGCCTGTCCCTTTAAACGTAAAAGAGAACGTTTGTCCAACGTCCTCCGCATACATGGCATTTAAATCACTGTTTGTTTTCCATTTCGCCGATTTACTATCATAGCCTTTTGTTTCCTCGCTTGCTGTGTCCTTTTCTTCCTTCACCTTTCCATAACCCTTTATCCGTGTGTAAGACTCGGACAAGCTGCTTTTAACACTAATCGTATTCATATTCGCCCTGGTATCTAATTTGTAATTGATCCGCTTTTTGATTTCTTTATACACGTAAATATGATCGTTGTTTACATCAAGTTCCACAACAAAAGCCGATATAAGATCGTTCATTAGCTCTAACGACTTTTTCTTGCCGAAACCTTCTAGTTTGGCTTTCAATCCTTTAGCATCCGGCATGATGGTAAAGGATAAGCCGCTTCCTTTTAAAGCGTGTTTAAGCGCTGTGTCTATATCTATTTCTCCGTTAATTTCTTCATCCACCTGATTATATGTCAGACGAACAATATACATATGATCAGCCGAAACATTTCGGAATGATATGCCGTTTTCTGTGCGCTTTTCATCCTCTACAATGAAATAACGCTGCGCTTTATGCTCAATCTCATCTACAAGTAATACGTTGTCATTTACAAGCATATCGAAAGCAAGTTCAGTTTCGGGCATTTGTAAACACTGAAATGATAATTGCTTTGTGCCGTCTAATTTATCCGAGACTTCGGGTTCTACATGTTCCAAAGGTACTTTATTTGTTGGATCGTGCTTTGACTGTACAAATAATTGATTCATCATTTCACCTACTTATAGTAAAAGCGCAAGACAAACCGCATATCAATACTGGATGCGCCTTCGATCTCAAATGGATTAAAGCCAGGGCGCAAACTCGGAAAGCGCCCTGACGTGTCCGCCATTTTCCCATCGATCATGACATATTGACGTGTGATAATGATTTTTTGCTTTTTAGAAACTGATCCCCTTATCGTTAACGCCTCTTTCGTGGCATCATTGCGTATCTTCACGTCCTTACCTGTTAAATACATGGTGACGCTATAATCAAAGTCAATCGGATCAATTGTCACATCAGAAGCGTTGTAGACTTTGAACGTCTTGGACGTGAAACGGTATTTCAGATCGTCTTGACTCGGCAAATTCATCCCGAGATAAAAATACTCTCCACTCAAATTTAAGGGCTTTTCAGTATTAAAAACGGTTTCGCCAAGCCCAAGCGCTGCGGTGAATTCCACATCAACTTCTTTATAATTTTTCCCGTCATCTTTTTCGATTTCGATTTCGTCGTCACACGTCACCAGGTAACGTATACCGGGTGAAAAAGAACAACTAATGTAATAGGGTTCTTCTCTTACAAGTTCCCTTGTTAGCGCCGCTCTATATCTATTAAACTGATCCGTGCTTTTTGCTTTAATATAAAATCGGGCTTTGATTTTTCTTTCTTTGAAACGGACTTTTTTCGACGTTTGTTTTAATCCTGGTCTATTTGCCACAACCGCCGTTTGACGCTCGATTGAAGCCGACACAGGCGTAAATTTTACGCAACGTAAAAAGGGAAGGCGCTTGCTAATCAGTTGAAGCCCTTCCCCGTAATCCGTATAAAATTCATAACTCAAGTCGCAAGCCCTCCCCTACGCTGTCTATTTTTAAGTAAATCCATATTGTATTTGTTTAGTCCCTCAACATTTATCGTGGTGTCTTTCATGGCGATCTGTGTCAACAAACCGATCATTTGATCAAATTTGTTTTCTAGCTGCTTAATAGCCTCGGCACTATCATTTTGAACAATCACATTTGTTGAACCTTGTCCCGGCTGCTCGGGCTGATAACCCACCATTCGATTAGCTTGAGCAAGCACCTGCATAGCTCGGTTTCTTCTGAATTGCCTTAAAGGTAAAATCATTTCCCCTTTGTGGACTTCTGCCGTATGATTTCGGGTAATGATACCGCCTTTATCATAGCCAATGTACTTGCCGCCTTTTCTCATGTTGACCAAGCCAGGGTGCTTGTTAATTCCGCCATAACGACTATTCAAATAGTTGATAGCAGCAATAACCTGGTGTACAGGGTTTTTGATATTTCCGTAACCAGGTTCTTTGTTCGCCGTAAAAGTAGACGGAATGAATTGCATAAGCCCCTGGGACGGATGCCCCGCTTTTGCGTTGCTGTCCCAATTGTTTACGACTGTAGGGTTTCCGCCGGATTCTTTCATAGCGATCGTTTCAAGCGCTTTTGAAAAAGATGGGGAAATTCCCTTAATCGCAATTGCTTGAGCCACCCATTTTTTCACTGCTGCGCTGCCTCCCTCACCAGGAACAAAACCAAAGTCTTTGATCTTGTTTTTAATAAAGGAAACCGCTTTGTCCTTGATAAAAGAAAAACTGCCTTTGACGATCTGACCAAAGCCGCCTGCCATGCTCGGGGTCGTGATCCCCATTTTTTGAAGCAATGTATTCATTAGCTTGCTAGGCTTTGTAATGAAGTCAGACACATCAAGTACCAGGTCTTTCACTTTACCGAAAAGACTAGAAATGAAATTACCGCCCTTGCCTGTACCATCTTTATAAAATGGCACATCATCAAACAATGCTTTCGTTTTAGGTCCCGACAATACCTCGGTTCCTTTTGGAAGGTTCATCATTGTATCAGTTGAAGGAGACAGCCCCATTTGACCGCCAGGCGTGATAAACAACTCTTGCATTCCGCCATCACCTAAAATGGCGGGTCCTCCTGGGTGTCCGCCCGTCCCTTTTGCGTATTTCGGCGGCGTCCATTTCGGTATTTGATTTTCCTCGGGTACGCCCACTTTACCAAGAACCCAGTTAACGCCACCTATAACACCATTCACAACAAAGGATAGTTTGTCATTCATTTTATTTGCTAATGCCTTGACGCCTTTTAGTGCCTCCCCTGCCATGTTTTTAATTCCATTACCGATTTTACCCGGTAATTTTTTGGCTGCATCTACAATGTCCCAAAAACGTTTGACCATGCCGTCCTTCATGCTTGTCGCAATTGAAACGGCTTTGTCTTTAAGCCAAGTGACCATTTTCCCGGTATTGGTTGCCCCGTTTTTAAAGAAACCGACAATATTAGACCACATTTTCGGGAAGATGCCTAATAGCCCTTTTCCTAGTGATTTCGCAATCCCGAGAATCTTTCCGAAAAAGGACAATTGCACAAAATTCCATATCGCTTGAATCGAGCCGAAAAACACGCCTTTGATGCCTTCCCACATCTTGCCGAAGTCACCAGTTAACAGACCCGAGAAGAATTTTATGACGCCTTGTATCACTTGCATTGCGCCCATGACAACGCCTTTAATATTGCCCCAAACGCTTTTAATAATGGCAATGATGGCAGGCATGACAAATTGGACCACAGACCATATATTTTGTAAGGCTTGTGTGATCACACCGCCGTTTTCTTTCCAAAACGTTCCCCACACTGTGGCAAGCTGTCCGATAAATGATAAAATGCCGCCCAGGGCTTGTTTTACAATCGGCGCCATTGTGACAAATACATTCATCAAGATACCGCCGATAGCTTGAAAGATTGGCTGCATACTCTTAAATGAATTTTTAATCGTTTCTATTACGCCTTTTACTGTATCAGTAGTGTTTACAATCATATCAACCACGCCAGGCGGGAAAAGCTGCGATAATATGCCATAACCCTCTAATCTTTCAGCGCTACCCTCGCCTTGCAATATGCCCCAAATACCCGCCATTGCCTGTTTTACTGTATTGCCGGCGCTGGACATTTCTTTCATGATCGGATCAGCAATATTAAATGCCTTCTCAAGAAATGTAGCTGCTGCGCCTCCTAATGGCTCTAGCGCTGATAGTGCTTGTCGCCCGATCTTTTTAAAGCGTGTGCCTAGATTGTCTTGCAATGCCGCCCCTGCTTCGTTAGCTTTGCCCTTTACGTCACCGATCTTCCCATCAATGCCGCCCAGGGCATACATGGCATCAGCCTCTAGGTCTTCCCATTTTGTACCGAAAAGAGCCACGCCGATATTGTTAGCGTCCACCTGGTCTTTCATGCCTTTAAGCTCTTTTAAAACGGTGTTTGATACATCCTTGACGGTCCCTTTACCTTTTAAAAAGTCTTGCCATACCTTTTGTGTCGGTTTAGACATACTCGCCATTGCTTCATTAGTCGATTTCGAGCCATCCTTGACACGAATTTGAAACTCTTTCATGACGTCGTTAACGTAATCTAGGTTGTAAACGCCCGCTTTTGTTCCGTTGACGAGTAATTGAAAATATTCTTGTGCTGAATAACCCATTTTTCCGAACAATGTTGAATACTCGGAAAGATTATCGAACATTTCATTTGAGAAATTCAATCCATTTTGTGCGCCATATGTCATAAGATCAAACGCATCACTCACAGACACGCCAAAACCTTTCATAAGGTTGTTTCCTGCTCTCGCAACTTCGTTTACCTCGGAATCAAAAGCATCAGCAAGCACCAGGGCTTTTTTAGTTACGTCCGTAAGGTCCTTGTCTGCAATGCCTCGGATATTTTGTTTAATCTGAAACAGACCATTTCTAGCATCATCCAAGTTCTCTCCGAAGCCTTGTGACCACACGTCTTTCGCTATTCCTGTGAGCCTTTTGGCTTCATCACCCGTCAAGCCTAGCTGCGCTCTTAAACGCCCTTGAGATGCTTGTATATCAGCCGTCATTTTTGCGCCAAGCGTGCCAACGGCTGCCGTTAGTGCTCCAATGGCTGCCGTACCCGCCACCGCTGCCGTAGCAAATCCGCCCTTTAAAATGCTTGAGAGTTTGGATACCTCTTTACCCGCTGCCGTTACATCATTAGATACATTTTGATGACTTGTCGCTAAATCGTCGGCGCTGTTTGCTGCTTCTGATTCGGCACGCTCAAGTCTTTCAACCTGGCTTTGTGAAAGCCTTAAAGCATTTTGCATGTTGCGATAGCTTGTTATTTGAGAGTTTAAACGTTGTGCATATTTCTGCGCCTGGGTTGATCCCTCTCCATATTGCTCAACTTGCTTTTCATATGCTTGTCTATAGGAATCTACAATTCTTTCTTGAATCTTCAATTGATCCGACAAGCCCGACACCTTACTTTTACTTTCGCCGAGCTTGTCATCCAATGCTTTAAATTCGGCTGCGGTTGCTTTGGTTGCGGACTGTGCCGTTTTAAGCTGCTGCCTCAAGGCTGTAACGCCTTTGTCAAAGCCTGTACTATCTAACGTCGTATTAACGACTAAAGAGCCTATCGGACGCCCTTCTGTTGCCATATGGTTTACCTCCTTTCCTCAAAAATAAAAGAAGGCTTAAAAGCCCCCTGGTCTTAAAATCTGATCTATTGGCACGCTTCCTTCGCTTTGACCTTTTCGATTCGCAAGACGCAAAAATCCGTTCAAGTCCATGTTGTCTATCTCATGATACTTGTACCCTTCTTTCATTAAATCTTCGTAAATATCATCTAATGATTCTAGGTAATCTTGCCACGTTTCTAAATGCTCTATTTCTGTGCTTTCACCGCTTTCTTTTTCAAGCCGTCGTTTCCCTTTTTTTGTCCTGTCACTTGCATCATTACATCAGCAATAGTTGGAAATGTCTGATCAGACGGAACATTGTCCAAAAAGTCATCATAGGTAAATTGCTTCCCAAATACATCCACAACATAAGTAATCATTTCATCAAGCATTGTAGTACCTTCAATTTCCTCTTGTTCTGCTTGCGCTTGCAATTCAAGCGCACGTCTTAATTGACGAGCTGAAGGCATATCTTTTGTGTACGTTTTTTCTTCTTTTGTTTGTGCATCAATCATTGTTAATTTCAACATATTAAACACCTCGTATATTTTTTAATGAATCCAGTTTAACCAGGTAAAATAAATTACCTGGCTATCAGAAAACACTATTTTTTTGTTGTGGTGCTTGATGGCGCTTCCGCTGTTCCGTTGTCGCCGTCAGTGCTAGGGGCGATCCCTTTAAAGACAAAATCATAAAATCCCTTTTCAGTGAATCCAGGGCTTGCACTATGCGCCATGACATAGGTTAAGCCATCAGATTTACGGGGCATGAATTGTCCCTCAATAGTTGGCGTGATAAATTCGACTTTATCCTCTTTTGTTTTGCCTTCTGTGGACGGAATACCGAATTTTCCCCTTAAAAGCGCAACATACCAAAAACCGCCCTTTGTTTTCTGCCGGAATGTGACAGCAACGAAAGGTGGATCAGTATCTTTTCCGTATGTCTCAAGCCAACCGCCGATTGTTTCAGCACCTAGCAATTTATTTTTCATTTCTGTTGTAAGATCAGCCACGCCGATTTCTAACTTTGCTTCACCTACGCCCGATCCTTCTTGATCAAATACGCCATCATCACCATAAAGCACCGCAATTTCCGAGCTTGGTTCTAATTTTGATTCAATTGCCCCAGGTACATTTATTACTTCGGTTGCTTCTTTGGCGGCGTCATCCTCAAAAACGCCGACTCTAATATCTCTCAATCCTGTTGTAGCCATTTATTTCATCCTCTCTATGAAAAATTGATTTCTATTTCTTTATTTGCTCTGTACCTTCGTGCATATCTGTACAGCTTTATATCCGGGTCTTTATCAAAGGCGGAAGCGTATTGCTGATAGTCAGCCGAAGCCATCAAACGATCAATAATCGGTTGTATTTCTTGCGCTTCCTTGATTGTCCCGGTCCATAAATCTATTTGAATATCAACGCTTATGCCTGTCGCTTGATCATCCTCATACGCATTACGATAGCTTTCAAGCTCATTGATACGGATCATTGGGGCTTGATCTACCTTTTGATCTGTTTCCGGAACGTCCACAAGAAAGACTTTTTCATCCGGCACGTAGCTTGTCAGATCGGATGATCCTGTCAAAATCATTTCTACTTCTTGAATTGGCAGCATCATAGACCAAGCAACCCCCTATAAACACTTTGCATTTTTGATAAAACGAGTTGTTCATACTCGTTGATCGTGCGCTCTATAAAACTTTGCGGACGCTGCTTGATCGTTCCGAAGTTTGTAAAATGCAGCCTATAAGCCGTTTCCTTACCATAGCCAACGGTAGAAAATATTTCTCCGTCCTCTCTTGGTTTGGAATAGAAAACATCTGATTTTAAATGCTTCTTGTTGCCGCTATTGCTATCAAATGGCGTGTTCTTTTCCAAGCCATCTGCCATTAGTTTTGCGCCGGCATGAACGGCAGCCTTTTCCGCTTTTACATTTTGACGAGCCATCTTTTCAATGGCTTTATATGTTTCTTCTAAACCACTAGTTTCAAGCGCCATCAGCTCACCTTCTTTACAAAGACATTGATCAAGTCTTTGTCCTGCTCGTTCGGCAGAATATCAATGACTTGATAAAGCTCGTTGGTCAAGTGGTCCTGTACATGCATAGCATTGGAAATGGTTGATACTTGTTGATAGCGAATAACATAGGTCAAACTATCTTCTAAAACCGTTCCGGCTGTTGATAGCTTTTCTCTTAATTTTTGATCTCGCCGTTCCGCCCAGGTGGTGAAAAGTCTTTCTAATGTGGTCGTGTTCTCCCTGGATATAGGGTCTTTTGTATTTTCCTTTTTCACAAAAGAGATCGGCGTATTTAATCGTCCATAATCCATGAAGGGTATTCTCCTTTAAATTGTTGAATGTACGACATAACACCGAACGGCACTTCTTGCAAATTCTTGTTTGATACCGCTGATCGGTTTTCATATCTGTGTCCACAAAGCATCATGACCGCATCATCAAAACAAGGATTATCAATAAAAAAAGCGTCCCTTTCTTTCGATAAGGTGACGCAATCTTTAATAAACTTTTCAGAAGCCGCTTTTATGGTTTCTAGCATTTTGTCATCCAGGTCATGAGTGATCCTTAAAGCATGTTTTAATTCTTCAAGGGTCATATTTCTTCACTCCTATTCTGTAGCGCCTGTTTCAACTGGCGGCTTGATTGTTACATAAAAGCCTGCGTTTTTGTCCGCTTGCTTTACGTCGAAACGAATAGCAAGGGAAAGGACTTGACCATACACCGCATTTTCAACCCACTTCGCAACAACGTCTACACGATTCGCAAAGAAGGCAGCTCGTTTTAAGTCACCGATAAACATGTTCATATCACCGGCTTTTTTACCGAGCAACTTATCATCAACAACCTTGATCGGGCTTCCGAAAAGCGTTTTGCCCGATGGTGAAGAAATGTTACTTTGCAAGATGTATTGACCGTTTTTGTCTTTTAACGTATCTAGGAATTGGAATGCGGATGACGTCGAAAGAACATTACGAACATAGGCTTGCTTTAAATCAACATTTAAAATCTTTTTAATGTCGTCCGTTCCTGTAACTGTTTTAGCTGTAAACGTCTTTAAGACGCCTGCAATCTTTGTGTTTCTTGTATTTCGTTTTACTTGTTGCAAATGATCCGCTACAAGTGCCGTCAAATCTACGCCAGCATCATCAATTGATTCTTGAGAAATAGCCAATTGACCACGATACGTTTCAACTTTCCATTCGATGTTATTGAATTTTGGGTTTGCTAGCTCTGGATTTTTCTCAAGTTCCGCAACCGACACAAGTTCGGTTTCTGTGTTTTCCAAAACTGGATATGAACCGGATGGTGCTGTCACATTGACTTTATTTACAAATTCAGCTAGATCAACAATATCTTCCGGCGTTTTCTGCGGTGTCGTAATGACCTCGATAGGAATAACTGCCGCTGCTCCTTCTGTTGTCAAACCGTCTCGGACTTCACCTCTAGTACGCAAGAACTTTTCAAAGCTGCGGCGCTGTTCCTCAATTCCTTTATCCAAGCGAACCTGCGGCGTGCTTAATTGAAGTGATCTTTCTTCGCCTGTTTTTACTCCACGTGCCCCTTCTGTGATTTCTTCCGTTTCCATTCCTGCCAATTCTTCTAATTCTTTTAGCTTTTCTGTCATTGTCTCGATCTCTGCTTTTAAAGAAGTGATTTCATCTTTAATCGTTTTTGCTTCATCTAGCTTGTCTTCTTCCGCTCTTTGATGAGCCTCTTTGATTTTTGTATTGATAGCCGTTTGTCTCTTTGTGATCTCTGAACGTAATTCCTGGATTTTCTCTCTTAACATGTGTACATGCTCCTTTTCCAAATAAAATAAGCACCCGCAATGTACGAGTGCTTTCTAAAGACTTAATTCAATTAGATCAAGCTCTAACTTGATTTTTTCTTTTTCTAAATGGCTGCTTTGATGCTGCAATAAATGCCGCTGTGCGATTGATACGTCTGTATCTTCATAAGCCGGATAAGTGACGATAGAAACATCAGTAATACGTGAAATGTTGTTTAAGCTCCTCAACGGCAGCCCCGATTTTTCATCTCGTTTAAAGCTGTCGCCATTTTTGGCAAGGTGAAAGCCGAATGAACAATTTGAAACGTTGCCAAGTCTCAAGTTTTCATATAGATCGTTTGCGTATTGCGTGTTCGGTAAAGACAATTCAAATCGCAAGCCAATGTCATCCACAGATAGTTTCAATGTTCCGGCTTTGGTCCTTCCCAAAATTTTAGAAGGATCGTGATCAATAAGCGCCCTTACATCTGACATATCAGCATTTTGCAGCGCTCGTTTTTCAATGGTTTCGATGAAGCCGCCCAGGTTTTGGCTGCGTGTACCAAATTTCAATGCATAGCCTGTGATCATCCTGCCTTTATCGGTTTCTTCTGTGGCTTTTAGAGAACCCTCTTGAATGGCTCTAATCTCCTTCTCCAATATCATCACCCCCTTTATCGACCGAAGAAATCGGAAGCCCTTTCGCCTTTGCTTTTTGAATTTCGTCCATTATGTCAACATCCACATAGTTCAAACTCATAAAGCGCCTATCTCCATTTTCAATAGGCGCGATTCCGTATTCTGCTAATGCGTCGTTTTGCGAATAAATGCCGTTTTGAAGTAATGCAATGACATTTTCCCGCTTTGTTTTAGCGTCCGTTTCCTTGAATCTTCTAGCGTCAAACTGAAAACGTTTGGTCCTGCTTTCCGGGTAAAAAAGCATTTTGAAATTTAATTCCGCTGTAATGGCAGCAAAGTAATTTGAAAGCGTGTTTGTCAAATAGTCCAGGTTTGCTTGTTCTAACGAAGTGTTCACTTGCTCGATCCCCAACTTATGAGGCGGCAACCCGAACACTTTCGCAATTTGTTTGGTTGAATGCGTGTAGTTATTGACGATCTCAAGAACCTTCGTACTGATTTCAAGCTGCTTAAATTCTTCGTTTTCACTCAAAATGGCTATTCTTTGTTGATTCCTAACACCCGAATTGACCTTTTCAAATTCATTACGCAAGTTTTCCCTTGCTTCGGGCGACGGTACGCCTTTTTTAAGCGTTACAATACCGCTTAAATTTGTGCCACGTCTAAAAAAGTCCGTGACAAGCCTTTTGCCCGCTTCCTGGCTTTCAAGTTCGTGCTTGAGACATGATAAGAGGCTCTTTCCGTTTACCCCATCCAGTGAGGAAAACTTGATATGCAGTACGTCAGACGGTTTCAAAATAGCTTCTTTTCCGTCAGATGGGTAATAACGATAAACAATATCGTTCCGTCCCTTTATTTGATCAACCGAGACTTCACTATTTAACATGTGAATAAGCTCCCAGGGCGTGCCGTCTATATCCCGTTTGATATAAGCAAACGATTGACCGTTTAAAAGCGCATTGGCGACAAGGATATATTTAAATGAGTACCCCGAGTAATATTCGTTAGGGCGTTCATTGATTAGTTGAAACAGGTCACTATCCTTTTCTTCTATTCCGTTGTTTCTTATCATTATTGGGCTTGCTGCTATGTCAGACGCCAATACGTGAACCGCTGTGAACACATCACTATTTTTAATAGCTGTTGCCGGAACATAACTTAAACCATCTAAGCCCACCAAAATTTCGTTAAATTCCCTCTGTCCTGCGCTTTGTTGATTTATTGATCTAAAGAACGCCAATTTCCTCTACCCCCTTTCTGTTTCATGGTTGAGAAGAATGGCAACAAAGACTAGCAAAATACCACTAGCCGCAATCCCCAAAATCATCCCGACCATATAAACGGCGGTATTGATGAGGATTAGCCCTAACAAAAACAAAAGAGTATGAAGGTTCGATATGAAGAACCGCCATACTCCTAAAATTAGATGATTGAATTGTTTTGGCACTCTTTCCCCTCCTTCTATATTCCAAAGTCTTCACTTTGATAGTAGGCGTCCCAATCTGTTTCGTTTTGCTCGTAATGGTACATTGCTTCTGTATATGCATTCATTAAGGCAGCGATCGGGTCAATTTTTTCACGGTTCAAGTCCTTGTCGATCTGCACCGTATCATTGACCTTTTTCAAAATGGCGTTATTAATTGCAAGGTTTAGCAATGGGTTGTTTGTATGAAGAAGGCGTTGATCCATGACGTTGAGTCTAAAGTTTTTCGTCGGCTCTGATAATGTCCGTACCCCTTGCCTTACTTCAATAGCAGGATAGCCATATTGTTCAATTTCATTTAAAAACAATGAAATGTTATATGGATCATAAAAGATGCCCTTCACTTGCAAATCATTTTTCGTTAAGTGATCGACCATGTAATCAATCACTTGTTGTAAATTAATGATGCCGGACTCTTTGTCTGTTATTGTGCAATACCCTTCTTGCTCAAGCCGCTTGTAGTCAATTTTGTCACGCTGTATCTTGTTTTCTAAACCGCCTTTACGCCCGACAAATGAATGACTATCAATATAAAAGTTTTCCTCGGCATCCTCTAAAGGATAAATAAAACCGAGTGAAGATAAATCTTCCGACCTGGACAAATCCACACCGATATAGACAGGTTTCCCGTATATATCCGGCTTTTCCTCAACGGCACAATCTTTCCAATCGTCACCGTTCAATAAACTATCGGAAGAAGCAGAACGCCACAAATTAAAGTTTTTAACAAGCGTTCCGTTCAGATCGTCTTTTTCCTGGGCTTCTTTCAATTTTTTGCGTAAGTTCTTGAGCAATTTCTTTTTCATGCTTTCAACTTCAAGTAACGGGTTACTTTTTATCCAAGTGCTTTCGTCGCTTATCTCTTTTTCGTCATCTTGCTCATAGACAACGGCAAAATAGTTTTCGTTCTCTTTCTTCCCGCTCAATATATCCGTTACATACGGGTATTCTTGTGCATACATAGGACCGTTGAGCTTAAAACCCGCTGTACTAATGATCAAGATAAGTCCCTGGTCTTGCTGACCTTGTGAAGACTCTAAAACCTCAATCATTTTGGTATTTGTAGCTGTGTGAAATTCGTCAAGAATGCCAATTAATACGTTTAAGCCATCAAGGTTGTCTGTATCACGAGATAACGGCATGATGATGCTATCCTCTAGCAAAAAACGAATTTCATTTTGAATAATCTTGGTCATTTTCTTAATTTGTTTTGATTTCTTCCGCAACTTTTTAAGTTGCATAACAATCATGTTAAAAACCGCTTTTGCTTGTTTACGAGAGTTTGCCGTCGTGTAAATCTGTCGATCGTATCTAGGCGCATCACCGAAAAGCAATTCATATAAAGCGATCCCGGCAACAAGAACGGATTTACCGCCTTTACGTGCCATGCTGATATATGCCTTTGTAAATCGTCTATATCCTGTTTCTTTGTCTCGCCAGGCAAATATCATATAGACAATAAATTTTTGAAAGAGTGCTAATGACGTAGGTTTACCCGTTGAAATATCCGGCAGCATTTCAAGAAACTTTACAACCTTCGCCCCTTTTTTTGGCTTGTACTCGTATGGATAGTTAGGATCTTTTGATTTTTCAAGATCCCGCAAATGTCGTTCACACGCTTGGATGACTTTTTTACTTGCTACAATTTCCCCGTTTACTACTTTTTCAGAGTAAAGAGTACCGGGGTCTTTTTTAATCGTCGTCATCCTGCCTCATTGCCTCAAATATATCGTCATCCTCGCTGTCATCACCTAAACCAACTAGACGTAATCGAGCATCAAGCGCAAGACCAAGTTGTCCCGCAATGGCTCGAATCTCTTTCGACATTTGCATCATGATTTCAATAGACGGGTTTTTCTTTTTCACTTCAAACCCTTTACTATTCACTTCAAAAACGACTTGTCCCTCTGATGCCACATCTTCTAGTGCCTGTCGATACTGTGCGTAACTATTACAGTACATAGCCAACAAAGTGCGATCTAGTTCCGATATTGGCAGCTCGATAATATGAGGGTAAATTCTTACCCATTCGTTTTTTGCCATTGTTGACAGCCAATAAGGCGGGTTCTCTTTCAATGGCGAAATGCCTTTCAATTTTTCTTCATGCTGCTGCCGCTGCTCTCGTTCTTCGTTTGATATTTGCCCTTTTAATGTGTCCGTCATTTGTTTTCTTCTCGCCAATAAAAACCACCACCTTTCAGCAAAATCCAACCTATAAATTTTAGACAATCAAACAAATGAGAAATACCGCTCTATCTCAACGCCTGTAAAGGATCAAGCCATTTTATGAATGAGTGAAAAATCGCAAAAAACGGGTAAAACCAAAACTCCATTTCAACACTTTTTTTAAAGTTGAGGGGACGCCGATTTCTAGGAAACAAAAAAGCCCACCCCGCTAATTTGCAGGGGGACTTGAATAATTCCTATAAAGATTAGACAAAAACCATGCTACAGTTTTAAGATAATCAAAACAGAAATCTTTTTCTAAAATAATAGAGTTATGAGACCCGATACTGATTCCCTCCATTTTGTTAATCTTATTTTTAACTTGTGTATACTTTTTTGACCTACCTATGTCACCGCCATTGTGAACTATTTCATTTCTAATTAAATTTACTTTAAGAATCATTCTCCATTGCTCTGATCCACAAGGAAATTGCTGTTCTAGTTTTTCCGTAATAAATGAACCAGCTTTAGTTAAAGTGTTCCACATAACGATTTTCGAGTATTTTTTCGAGTTCTTTTTATTATATTTATGCCATTCCTTTTCATTTCCAAACCTACAAATTTCAACAACATACTCTTCTAATAAAGAATGAATCCTTATTAAAAATGAGTATCTATTCATCTGTTCAAACTCTCTAGCATATGGATCAAGAAACGGCAATATAGATTTATCGTAATGTTTTAAATCTTCATCAGGTAGACTTTCTAAAAAATCACTTGTTCTTTTTTCAAATACCTCTTCTACATAATCCATAAGTTTATGAATGTTATTTATTTTTTGTAGAATAAAGATATCGTACACTTTTGGAATATTTGATGGGGACAAAAACCCAAGCAAAGTAACCTCGCTCATATACTTCTCTCCTCAGCAGGCAAATTTTCTATATTATAGAAAATATTATAAAAGACATCAACTAAAATATTGTCACTTCTTAAATGTCTTCTGGTTATGATGAAACTGGCAAAGCACTTCAAGATTGTTTAAGTCATTACGCTTTATATCATCATGAAACACCTCTCTAAGCTCTTTATACTTATGATGGACCACTAACCTATTGGACATGTTTACACGTCCTTCTGCGGCACATACAGCGCATCTGTAATGACTCTCACGCTTCTTTGCTTCTCGAAGTGATTTCCATTCTCTGCTTTGATAGTATTTGTAATGCGCTTTGTTCTCCCTGTTGTATCTCACATCTTTGTTGTATTGCTTATCAGCATAGCCCTGATGCTT
Source organism: Bacillus sp. FSL M8-0266 (assembly GCF_038613425.1). NCBI lineage: Bacteria > Bacillati > Bacillota > Bacilli > Caryophanales > Bacillaceae > Bacillus > Bacillus sp. FSL M8-0266. The sequence continues at coordinate 1,419,259 of NZ_CP152015.1, read as the reverse complement.
CATACAATAGCTTTCGGTCCAGTCTATATATTCTCGGCATGACGGTACGTTACAACGTTTTAAGGGCATGTATTCATCCCTCTCCCACTCTCCTTTTTTATTTGATCTAAGCCGTCCCTGTTTGAAGCCGCCATTGATTTTGAAAACAGACAGGGACGCTTTACTGCAAATAGCATAAGCACCATCGTTAATTCTACTGCAAGCTCGAACTTTGATTCTATTCAGATCATCTACTAAAAAACGCCCTCCCTTTTGGGAAAGCGCCATAATACAAATATTAAATTAAACATTGATTAGACATATTTTGAATAAGTTTGGCTAGTTATTGGAACTTGAAGTATTTTCAGTCTCAACCTTTTTTTCTTCAATTTTTTCTAAAATAAGATCATTAAGAAGTTCTTCATAAAGCTCGTTCTTTTTATTAATCCTGTGACCTAGAACTAAGAATTTACTCGCATAAATTAATCCCAGTAAAAGCAAAGTTACTCCATTAGTAAGATTAATAAAACTTTTATCAATTGAAGTTGCCCCATGTGTATTGTCAAGATACTTTATTACGTCCTTATTTAAAATGACAGAAGTCGTTAAACCAAGGATTAAAGTTACTATCGAATTACTAAAGAAATTAAACCTTTTTTTATCTGAACTAACTTTATCAAATATTCTTAATAACTTTAATCTTGCTATATCTTGTTCCTTATCTTTTTCTGCCCAATCATTGATAGATTCCTTTATTTTTTGAATCTCTAATATAATGTCATTGGTTTTCGGAATCTCATGCAAAAAATCATTACTCTTTAAATTCTTTATATAGATTGGGTCATTCCTGCTATTTAAATAGAAAACAAAAGTTAAAACCCAATAATTAACAGACAAATAAATTAAATTATATAACAGAAAAATCATAACTTCAAATACTTCCATCGAAACGTGAAAAAGCAACAAAATTATAGAAACTGAAATTCCCCATATTATCAACTGGATAAGTCTTACGGAAGAATTTTTTGATGGAATAAATATAAAAATTATAGTTTTTTTGATCACCACCACCAAATAAAACATCACCCACAAAAAATAAAACAATATCTTATTTATTATCATTATAATTACCTCCCGGATTTATATCGGAAGGAGACATAACTACTGAAGTAATCGCAAATTTTGTCGAACGAAAAAACGACCTCCTTCGGAAGCCGTTCTCAATCTATCGCATAATACAATATTACAACTTTTTTTCTGTCATGCTGCGCCAACATTACGCCAAAAACACGCCAGTTTTACGCCAATAAAACGCCAAAATAAAAAAGCACCTCGAAGGATGCTACATTTTCATTTTCTTATTATGTATCTTGTCTAAAAAACTCCCCTGAAAATAATTTAAGTTTGCGTAGTAGTATTTGAAACTTGATACCGCAATAAATACTATTAAAAGTTGTATAGCTAACATAATCATAACCGGCAGCGGATAATAAAACTTACCATACTTAAATAGTGATGCTATCACTATAAACACGAAAGCTAAACAATGACTTACCAGTACAGTACCCAAAGCATGAATTGTCGATAGCAGATACCTATACCTTTCAACGATATAGTTTCTTTTATCTTCTTTAAGTTTTAATAAATTTTCGTGCCATAAAACCTCAAAATAAAAATAATCGTTCATATTGTTATCTTTCCAATTTGCAGGTTCGGGAAAATCCTTCACCTGCTTAACTGCATTATCAAAAATCCGGTTTTTATTAAATATCCAATTCGCTACAAAGTATAAATGATGAATTATATAACCCACTACCACTCCAAATATACTTAAAGAAATGAAAACTCCTATTAATTTTCCAAACTCATTTAAATTTATGTGCGCTGATATATAGGCATATTCAGTGATTGCAAAGTAGGTCCCAATCCAAAAAATTAACATCCATCTAGGGATGCCCCATCTTATCAAATACTTCGTTTCAAAACTCATAAAATCCCCTCCTTCCTTTTTATCGACAAAAATCGAACACATGATAGTATTCACAAAATTTGTCGAACAAAAAAACACCTCTAAACGGGTGCTTTATATACAACTTCATTGAGAGCGTAAGCCAGGTCTAGGAAAGTCCTTGCTTTTAACCTTGTATACGATCTTTCGCTCATGCCGATTTCATTATAAACCTGGTAATCAAAAACAGGTTCTTGCTGCATATAACGTTTAATGATTATTTGCCTCTCATTATACGGAAGACGATTGACCGCTCTTTGCACCTTCTCAAGAAAGGCATTTCGTTTCTGTTCCCACTCAATACGTTTAATGGCTGTGCTTTCAGTCGAAGAATGAAAAGCATTCGTCGCAGCTGGCGGCACGATACTAAATCCGGCCGTTATTTTAGGCAGCATATCATCAGGAACTTGAAGAAGATACAAACGATAATTGTCTAGTATACTTTCAACTCTTTTTCTCGTTTCTTTTTTATCTATTACAGGTGGTTCACTCAACATAAAATGCCCTCCCCCCTTTATTTGCTTTTTAACACCCCGCCACGGCTTCTTTTATATGTTGGGCGGTAAATACCCACGAGCTCCTTTATCTCTTCATATGAAAGCTTATGCGTGCGATTTCGAGCACGTTTGTTCTTGGGAACGTCAGTTCTTTTTTTAGACATAGATTTACACCTCGTTTTCTTCTTTTCTGAATATAAAAAAGGGACACCAACCAAACAGCGCTTATGCTGTTATGATCAGTGCCCCCCGGCTTTCCGGTAGAACGGTTTTATTCAAATAGTTCGCCTTCGTTAAAAAGCAATCGAGTCACTTTATTATTATGAGTGACAATTTTCGTTTCACCATGCGGCGGTAATTGTGTATATTTCAATATCCCATTAGAGAAAACCAAAACGATGGGCTCTTTTGTGCCTAAAGTCTCGATATCTATAATTTTACTTGGAATGGCTTGTAATCTCAATTATATCATCCTTTCATTATTTAAATTACAACCTCTTAATTTTTTGGTATAATTTAGATTTAAGGAGGTTATCAAAATGACTAATTATGAACTCGTAACAACATTTACAGGGAAAACGTTTAAATTTAAAAAGATCCCTAAATATGACATACTTATAGATTTACCAGATCAAAAAAATAAAGTGATATTGGCTTTTTTAAATTCTATATCCGGCATAGCATGCTATATCCCAGACGAAGATGAAGTTTATCATTATGCAGGAGATGTAAATTTTCACAATTCTAATGGCACTCAATGTATTAACTTCCATAGTAGGGCATTCTCCGAAATAATATTTAATGATGCAGCTGTACCAATTCCTAAAAACAATTCTGAATTCTGTAATTTAAGTATTAAGTTAGATGTTAATAAATCGAAAAAATGGTTTGAAAATATAGGGAAAACCTTTTGATTATTGGAGAAGAGTAATTCTTCTCCAATGTTAGTTAAATGTTATAAATTATTTATTATTCCTCCAATTGAATTTTTGTATGATAATTCTTTAAATGCTCATTCATCTTTTCTTTAAATTTCGGCTGTAGGTAAAAGAAAAGTTTTTCATCTTGGTCCGTCCATTTTATTACTGCCTTTTCGTAAACAAGAAATTCGATTAGCAATATCAAGGCGTAATAATTGAATGTCATCGCCTCGTTATACCAATCTTTGACCGTCATGACGATTGCCTATATTCCAAATTGACGAATTGGTTATATTCTTTGACGAACGCTAGTGACACAGTACCAACGGGACCATTCCGCTGTTTTGCTATGATAACTTCAATTATGTTTTTATTCTCTGACTCTTTGTCGTAATAATCATCACGATAAAGGAAGGCGATCACATCAGCGTCTTGCTCGATCTGCCCTGATTCTCGAATATCTGACATCATAGGGCGCTTATCCTGGCGTTGTTCAACTCCACGTGAAAGCTGACTCAATGCTATGACAGCAATGTCCAATTCCCTTGCCATCTGCTTGAGCATACGGCTAATTTCTCCGATTTCTGCTGTTCTATTTCCTCTGTGGACTGGATTTCCGACGATCAATTGCAGATAGTCAATAATGATCATCATGTCCTTTCCTTCAAATTCCCTTCTCATCTTGCGAGCCTTTGCCCAAATGTCATTAATCGTCATGCCCGGTTGATCAAATATTCTAAGAGCGGCACTATCTAAAACCCCGTTCACTTTGCTTAATCTGCCCCACTCATCAGCGTTTAAATTACTCGTGCGAATGGATTGAGCATTAATGTTTCCTATGCTTGATTGCATCCGTTTTATTAATTGCTTACGTGACATTTCAAGTGAAAAGATGCCAACCGCTCCGCCTTTATTTAAGTTGAGCGGGTTTTCCATGAAGTTACTTGCGACATTCAAACAAAAGGCGGTTTTTCCTACGGATGGACGAGCGGCGACGATGATAAATTCTTGCTTCTGAAAACCCGACGTCATTCGATCCAATTCAGTAAAACCGCTAGGCATACCAGTTACATCACCTTTAGGTGTTTCTAACTCCTGATAGATTTCAACAAGATCATTATTGATAGACCCATCATCATCCGTGCCAGTCGCATCCTCTAAACTCATGAGAGAGCTAATACCTTCTTGAATAACTTGACTTGTGTCCTCACTTTTGGATGATTCTTTAAGGTCAGCGGCTATTTTTGCAATCTCTCGCTTTTGCCAGTATTCAATGATCACATTTTCAAAGTAGGACTGTCTTGCGGTGGTGGCTGCCGTGTTCATCAACCCGGATAAGTATTCTCTACCGCCTATACTTTTTATATTTTCACGCCCAACATGTTCAATAATTGCGACTAGGTCAATAGGTTCGCCCTTTTTATCAAGCTCTTGAAAGGCTTTGAAAATGGATTGATTTTGTTGTCGGTAGAAATGCAGCGGTTTGAGCTGCGAATATTTAATCAAATCCGGCTCTTGTAAGATTGCGCCTAGATATTGCTGTTCCGCTTCATCGTTGTAATAAAATACCGCTCCTGTCATGATGGATCACCTATCCCAAGTACCTTTCGTATCTCTGCTTTATGCCGCTCGATCTGCTCTTGTTCTTCCTCGGTTGGTTCAGCCTTGTCCATTTCAGCAAGATAGTTTTGAGTTTCCTCGGCGTTCGGTATGGCAGCGGATCGGTCTTTTCTTGCCTCTTTCGCTTTGATTAGATCAGCAACTTTAGGAGGAAACTGATTGTATTTCACATAAACGATCAAATTCGCCTCGATCTTCTCGTAATTCTCGGGCTTTAAGATTCTTGCCCATGCGTCTAGCTTTGTTTGATCAAACTCAAAATGCTCGTAATATGTCTTGATTAGTTTTAACAATTCAAGTGTCTCTGCTTTAGTCATCTGTCAAATCAAACTCCTTTTCATTCACAGCTACTTTTCTCTTTGCTGCTTCTCTATCGCTTTTAATTTTTACGGTCAATTTATCGAATTGCTTTCTTAGACTTGCAGGACTTAATATATTCGATTTCCAAAAACTATCTTTTTGCGTCCAGTTAATCAAATACTTCACCTGTGCATCCGTCCGCTTGTCGATCTGTCTAATCAACCTAAAATCACTAGCCCATTTTTCTAAGTTCGGTTTTTTAGCTTGCGGATTATTTTCAAGTATTTTTTGATAAAGCAAATTGGCATTCTCCATGTCACAAGGTTCGTACTTGTGACGAGAATTATTTATCTTCTTTTCATTCTTATAATTCTTTACATTCTTGTTTGTATGTTTTTGTGTTCGGTTCGTGTCTTTTTCGTGTTCGATTTGTGTCTTTTTTTCATTTTCTGAATCGTGGTAAACCCCATAATTGACAATGGTTATAAGCGTCTTTTTTGTGTCTTTTTTATATTCGATCATCCCATCGCTTTTTAACAGGTCGAGAAACTGCGAAACCTTTGTATTTGACCAAGACCAATGAATACCAAGTTTGCGAATTGAAGTCACTAGCTCGCCCTTTTTCAATTCATGCAAGTCATTTCCTGACACGAATTTATAATCTTTATGACTGGCTTTCATAAGTAAATCGAGCCAAGCTTCATATTTAGAAAACTTCCTTTTTTCTTGATATATCCAATGATCTTGTATGCTCCGATGAAGCTTAATCCAACCAATCATCACAATCACCTTACTTTAGAAAATTTACGTTCTTGCTGTACGCTGCTTCATCCATCAAGTAGCGGAAACCTGCCACAAATCCAGTTACAAAAGCGTCTTCTACCTCAAGACCCGCTTTTGCTGCGTGCGCTGAATCAAAATCTTTCAATAGATTTTTTGAGTGAGACAACAATCCTTCTAGTTTTTCGTATAAATCATCTACATTTTCTTGTGCCTGTACTGTTGATTCAGACCATTCAATGTCAGCGGTAAGCGGACCTTGAGGACCATAAAGTATTTTGGTAGCAACAAATTTTAGAACGGAAACCATGCCCGCATCATACATGTAAGCCTCTTTTTCATCTTGACGACCGATATGCTCTAGCTTCGCTCTCGCTTTGAATACCTTTGAAGGTGTCCCCATTAATTTCATTTGAAAAATCCCCTTTTTATCTCAAATTTGATTATTGTATTTTATTGTTAATCGTGTTAAAGTCTATTCAATATCGGGAAGTGTAGGAGCTTCCCGATACCCTTCCTTACTTGCATGACCCTATAATGATGACAAGTAAGAAATCTATGCTGATCCCGAGTGGGTCAGCTTTTTTGGTCGGCTATGTCTAAACGAAACTTGTCCAAACGTTTTAAAGCTGTTTCTATATTGTTGTGTGATAAAATCGAAAAGAACTCGTCGCTTTTTTCATCTTCTAACACCCATTCATGAACAAAATAACAAAATGTATTAAAATCAACTTCCTTAGGAATAGAATCAATATGGCTTTTTACTTCTTTCGCTCTCTCTTTGCTATGGTCAATTGTTAGCAATGACAAGAATTCGTTTTTAGTCATCGGGAAAAATGACAATTCAATAATTTTAGAAATATCCGAAACACGTTTAGGTCTTAAGAAAATGAGGTATCTAACTTGATGCATTAGCTCATAAACTTTTCTAACTTTTTTCTTTACATAATTCTGTCTATACGCTTCCTCTAGTTTTTCAAGTAAAGAATGAATTGTCCAAAGGCGATAACGATAATAACTAATAATTTTTTCTTGCTGATTCAAACCTCTTTGAATTCGTTTAGCCCAAACCAAAGCGTTGAATTTACTATAGTTTTTCAATGGTAGTACCTCATCCCACTCAAATGCCTCTTTTAACTTTGGTCCAAGTAATTCAAGGGCTTCTTCCTCTGTCAGATCGGTCATTATCTCTTTTAAGTTTGCGTGCATAATCTTTTTAATACCGTGTGAATATAAACATTCATAAGCATTGATAGCAGCGGTTAAGAGCGGTTCAATCTCTTTCACTTCGGTGTAAACCTTCTTTAGTCTCTTATTCCATGTTGTGATTGTTGTCATTTGTTTTGTCCTCCTAAAATGTATTTCTGCCAGGAGCGGCAGCGGGTATCACCTGTGAATAGAAAATATTTCAATTCTACCTTTTTTCCAATCCCTTACAATGGTATAATGTTCCTATCTATTAGATAGGAGGTGAAATTATGGCGGTATATCTTGTAACATATGACCTAAACAAAAGTGGCCAGAATTACGAAGATCTGTATAAAACATTAAAACAACAATTCATAGCCTACAACCACATAATGGAATCATGTTGGTTAGTCGAAACAAACAATACAGCTCAAGGAGTATATGAACTATTAAAGGATGCTTTAGATTCTAATGATCGTATACTAGTAACCCTTATTACAGATGATAGACAAGGTTTGCTAGATAAAGATGCCTGGCAATGGATAAGGGACCGAGTTTAAACTTATTCGAATTGTTTTGCTCACCTTTCAAGGTGACAATCGCTATTTTGAAATATAACCAGTCAGGGATTATAGTCGTTATTCAAATTTAGCAACTTGCAATCTTAGACCAATAATTTTAGATTCAAGGTTTTTCTCTTCTTTTCAACCTCTGTTGCCGCAGGGGTTGTTTTCTTTTGTTTGTCGCTCATGCTGTTACCTCCTTTGTTTCGATATTATCTAATGAAATTGCATGTTCTATCGGAATATACGCCCCTTCGCCCTGCGCTTTCAATTTTGCCTCGACGTCTAGTATTTCTTCTACAGACGCTTCTCTCAACCGCAGGACACAGGGAACACCGTTCACATCGAAGCTACTAATCGCAGCGCCACGCTCATGATGAACCTGTTCCACAACTTCAAAGATAGTACCGTTGTTATTGCTTTCCGATTTATAGAATAGGACGAAACCTTTAAGTCTAATAACAGATTGAACATTTCGGATAAAGCTCTCACGGTCTACTGGCTCGGGACAAATGTTTTCTATCAACAATTTCATTTGCTTTACCTTCTTTCTGTTTGTTTTGACTCCACAATTTTGAGGAGTGAGTTTTTTTGTTTGTTTATCGGTGGGGTAACGAAACGTTACGTGATCTCCAGTCATTTAAAACGACACCAGCTCATAGCTTCTTCATAGTTTGACAGCTCAAATTTGAGCTATGCGATTAATTCAACATTTGACGGCGCAAAATTGCGCTGTGAGGGTGTCACAAATCGTGCTTCAAAAGTCGGAAAATGCGACCTTTGAGGATGTCGGTTGAAACTACCCCCTATGTTCAACATAGTCCGTCATCTTTAAATTAACGGTCGCCATGTGCCAATCCATGAAATGGCTTCTTCAAAGTCTAGCTTTCTTAAATCCTTGTATGTCGGCACTGCAAAAGCGTCCCTAAAATTGCGGTGGATGCTCGAAAACATACGGCGTTTAATTTCTTCTTCTCCTCCATATCGCTCGATAAGCTCGTAAACACGCTTGTTAATTCGTTTTTGAATGACGGTTTGCTGATACGCATTGATAGATAAATTGTTCTCTAGTTTGCCAATCCGCTCATCTGTTTCGTTCTGCCTTTGCTCAAGTCGAATCATCTGTTGAAGCTGCGGGCTAAGATTAGAAAAGTTTTGTAAGTTTTGTTCCATCTGATTGAATTGGGTTACGTAAGCAGCGGTGAACAATACGCCCTTCTCGCCTGTCATTTTGTTAGCGACCATTTCGCAACCTTGTTTAGTAAGTAAATAATGTTTATAAAGTTTCCCAGTACCCGCTTGGTACGTGCTTTCAATAAAGAATCTATCAGGGCTCAAATTTGAGCTTTGACCCAAAACCTTTAAATATCCTTCGATATCTCTCACAAGGTTCTTGTGAAGTTTTCCAGTCATTTCCGCTACTTCTCGACTGTCCACCAAAAGCTGTCCATTCTGCTCAATTACTTGTAAATTGTTATTCATGTTGTTCCTCCTGTTTTTCAAGTTATTTGTCATTCCCCAAGTTTGGGGAGTGAGTCTTAAAACGACCTGTATATAAAGAGTGACCATTTAACAAAACGAGTTGCAGCGAATTTAAATTTTTTCAATTTGCGTCTGTCCACGCTGTTTTTTTACCATTCGTCCATAATTTGTTTCATTACTTCTTTTGATTCTTCATAGAACCAAAACCGCTTGCCACGTTCTTTACGTCTTTCAAGTAACTTCATTCTTGGATCATGCAAAAATTCGTTTTCTAAAAAGCTCTTACTCATGCATGTTCTCTTTGACATTTCATCTATGTCCCAAGTGAACAAAGTTTTTGCGATTGCGGAATTTAGTTGATCATTAATATAAGTCCGTAATTCATCTTGATTAAGGCTTATATTCAACTCTGCAAATTGCATACTTTTCCACCTTTCAGGCAAATTACAGAAAACTGTAATTACACTATTGCGTTATTTTAAATGACGGTTTATAATAATGACTATCGGAGCTTTAATACTTTTACTTCTACATCTAATAGATCAGGAAACAACTTTTCAGGTGAAGTATTAAAGTATTTCGATATTTTAAAAAGGAGTTTTGCGTCAGGGTTTCCCCTGCCAGCTTCTATGTTTCGCATATGATTTTCGCTAATATTTAAATCAATAGAGACTTGGCGTTGTGACACTTTATATTGTTTACGAAGTTTACGGAAAACTTCTCGACGACGTGTATCTTGCATAATTTTCACCACCTTCATTGTGCTTTTAATTGACACTTAGATCGTAACACGTCATTTATATAAACGTCAACTAAAAAAACGTCATTTTAAATGAATTTTTTCAGGAGGATCAATAATGACGGAAAATGAAAAGAAAGAACTAGGGAAGCGGATCAAAGAATGTAGGTTAGAAATAGGGCTATCACAAGAAGAATTAGCAACAATGTTAAAAATGAAACGGACCAATATTGCTAACTACGAGGGGGGAAGAATTGTTCCTCCAGGTTCAGTGGTTTTAGATATGAGTAGAATTTTCAACGTTTCAACTGATTATTTGTTAGGTAGAACTAAGGATAAAGAAGAATTAGTTAATTTAGATGAAATAGACAATATGACTTTAGCTTTTCACCGTGATGGTTCAGATTTAAGCAAAGAAGAAAAAGAAATGGTATACGACTTTATTCAATTTGTTAAATCAAAAAGAAACAAGAAATAGGAGTGACTGTTATTGTTTAATTACGAACAATTATTAGAGCAAGCGCAGTCATGGAATGTGTTTGTATATGAAAAAGATACAAAAGGAACAACCAAAGGTCTCTACGTTGACAGTCATATCTTAATTGACAAAAAGATGTCCACGATAGAAAAGAATTGTATCTTAGCAGAAGAATTGGGACATCATCATACAACCTTCGGAAATATATCAAATCAAAATAAATTACCAAACAAAAAACAAGAATTGCGTGCACGTGAATGGGGCTACAAGTTGTTGTTCCCGCTGGAAAAATTAATTGATGCACAAAAAGAAGGAATAAGAAATCGTTTTGAATTAGCTGGATACTTGAATGTAACTGAACAATTCCTTGAAGATGCTCTAAAAAGATATAAGGAGAAATATGGCTTATATAAACAAATAGGAAAGCATACTATTTGTTTCGAGCCTTTAGGAGTCATTGAAAATTTTGAGGTGGTGATGCCTAAATAAACGCCCCTTTTAATGCGTCTGTCCACGTAGAAAGGGCTGATACAATGAAGATGGAAAAAAGCAATAAAGATGATCATTTGTTTTATTATTATAATGCTAAAAATGAAAAACGGTGGTGCTATCGATACCGTTATTATGATGAATTTGGCAAGCGTCGTGAAGCCTCGAAACAAGGTTTCAAAAGTGAAAGCGAAGCCTATAGAATGCTTTTAAAGGTTAAATCTTCTATATTAGATGGAGAGATTAAAGAAATAGAAAGTACAAATTTAACTATTTCTAAGTGGTTTGATATTTGGATGGAGACAAACCGAGATCAATGGAAAACGCCCACTATCAAAGCGAGGGTTTTCACAATAGAGAACCACATCAAACCTTTGTTGGGGAATATAAAGATCAATAACCTAGACGCAGCAACATATAAGAAGAAGTTTATTAATAAGTTATTAGACAAATTAACTCCCAGTACGGTTCATGCGTACCATACAATCTTCAAAATCGGAATTAATGCTGCTGTCGAAAACGAAATAATAAAGAAAAACCGCTTTAAAAAGGTGAAAATAAGAAAAGACAATCCAAGCACTCTGATTGTCGATAATTTTTATACTGCTGAACAATTAAGCATTTTTCTGGAAGGCGCTCAAGCGCTTAAAAGTATTTCACATTATACTGCACTTCTCATACTTGCAAGTACAGGTATGCGTAAGGGTGAAGCGTTAGGTCTAACATGGAAAGACATTGATTTTAACAAATTCAGAATCACAATAAACAAAACCCGTGATTATGATGGTTTACGCCCCCCAAAAACTAATAATAGTTACCGCACTATAAAAGTCGGGGGGAAAGTAATAAACCAATTAAAATTATATCAAAAATGGTGTAAAGAATTAAAGCTTTCCTTTGGTCAACCTCTAAAAGAAGAAGATTTCATATTAATCAGTCGGACAAGCGGAAAACCTATATCACCTAACTCACTTAATTATGCTGTAAATACTGTCGCTGATAATCAAAAACTAAAAAAAATAACTGTTCATGGTTTAAGGCATACTCATGCGACTATACTTATAAGCAAAAGAATTCCAGTCAAAGTAATAGCTGATCGTCTTGGGAACAGCCCTCAAATGATTAATGATATCTATAGCCATACTTTTGAAGAATTAGAAATAGAATCAGTTGAAGTTTTTGAAGAGGCTATGAATTTATAATTTGGGGGATGTTTTGGGGGGGATTCTAAAACAATCAATTTTTAATCCCCTCTAATCCCTTTATACCAAAGGTTTTCTTTTTACAATAAGTCTATTTGCAATTTACTAATAAAAACGTATAATTTATACTAAGCACAGGAAGACGAAAGACAAAGGAGAGAAAAAATGGACGATTATGCTCATACTAAAGACATAGAACCTACAGCAGAAAACATCGCAAAAGCCATTTATACTGTTAACCGTCATGCTAAAACCGCACCAAATCCCAAGTTTCTTTATCTTTTGAAAAAACGTGCGCTGCAAAAACTATTGCAAGAAGGTAAAGGAAAAAAAGTGGGCCTACATTTCTCTAACAATCCCAAATATAGTCAACAACAGTCCGACGTGCTGATTGAAATTGGAGATTATTATTTTCACCTGCCACCAACCAAAGAAGACTTCGAATTTTTGCCACACTTAGGAAATTTAAATCAATCATATCGCAATCCGAAAGCGAATATGTCATTAAACCGAGCAAAGCAAATCCTTCAAACGTATGTCGGTTTAAAAGAAAAACCTGCCGCCACAAAACAAAAATCACATTATACGAAACCCGTCTTCAAACGACTAGGGGAAAGTTATTTTTAAACAAAAAACCACTCATGACGAGTGGTTTTTTGTTTAGATAATAAAGTGATCAACCTTTTCAATGAGCTGATGAATTTCTGGTTTACTAATTTGATCATCAGCACCAATTGTTTCCCCTTTATGCCGCAAATCTTCAGTGATTAACGAAGAGAAGATGAGAATCGGTATGGAACTCGTTAAAGGGTTTTCCTTTAGCAGTTTTGTTAATCGGTGACCATCCATTTTTGGCATTTCAATATCCGTAATAATCATATCAATTTCTTCTGTCACAGTAATTCCTTTGCTAACAAGATCCATGACGTGATCATATGCCTGTTTGCCATCTTCAAAGGTCACAATGTTTTTATAGCCTGCTTCAGTTAATTCATTTGATAATAAACGCATGAGAAGCGGAGAATCTTCAACGACATATAGCTTCTTCCCTGTTCTTCTTTCGTCTTTCTCACCGTCAAACATATGGTACGTTTCTACACCAGAAGCCGATTCAATATCATAAATGATTTTTTCATAGTCTGGAAGGAACATCATTTTCCCATCAAGCTTAATAATGCCTGTTAAATGACGTTCCATACCTTGATTGAGTGCAGTTGGCTTTTCAATCTCTTCCCAGCTGACGCGGTGAATTTGTGAAACCGTTCCTGTATGGAACACAAATTTCCGTTGGTTGAATTCAGTCACGATATACTTCTCTTGTTCGGACTGATCTGACTCGACATTAAAAAAGGAAAATAGATTGATGACTGGCAAAATCTCGCCTCGTAAACTAATCATACCTTCTACGTCTTTGTGAGAGTGCGGTACAACAGTCAACTCTACCGGCTGAATGATTTCTCTTACTTTCATCACGTTAATGCCGAATTGATTTGAACCAATTTCAAACTTTACAATTTCCAATTCATTTGTACCAGAATCAAGTAAAATTTCTTGTTTGTTTAAAGCCACGGAAATCCCTCTATTCTTCAATATAAGATTGTACTTTTTATATCGGCAGCATAGGTAAAAAGTTGACGTTTCTTTACGCTTTCTCTCGTACGAATTGATGAATCACAAGTCCTATCGCTGCGAGAATGAGTAAAGACCCTAGTGCAAGACGGCTTGCGAGGTTTCCGTGCTCTGCAAACAGCAGAGTGACTGACCCATAAATGATGGGTCCAATAATGGAAGACACTTTCCCTGAGAATGCAAAGAGACCAAAAAACTGTCCTCTCTTTTCCTTTGGTGTCAGCTCAATAATCAATATTCGTGATGCCCCCCAGCTTGCGCCGAGTGAAATACCGAATAAACTGCCAGCCACCCAGAAGATCCATTCTGTTGTGGCTGTCACAGCCAGAATCAGGGCAACGATCAAAATCACATACACGACTGTAATTGAGCGCTTTGCCCCAATCGCTTTTGTGATATATCCAAATAAAAAGGAGCCAATGATACTTGAAATGGTCGACACAAGATAAAGCAGAATAAATTGTCCTGCAGTAAAGCCAATGATGATTTTGGCATACACAGCCATCATCGCAATCGCTGTCTGTAAGGCATCATTCATAAAAAAGAAAGCAATCATAAAGATAAAAGCCGGCTTGTAATGCTTCATCTCTTTAAACGTGCGAATAATTTCTTTATACCCGCTGAAAAATGACGCCTTTTTCTCTTGCTGCGGAAGTGGATGAGGGTCTTTTACATAAAAGAGAAATGGCAGGAAAAAGAGAAAGAATAATAGTGCTGTCGGAATAAATGCTTCATGAAATTGGTCATTGCCAACAAGTAAATAAACTGAGAGACCGACGAGTGTCCCTAAATAACCAACGGCAATGCCAAATCCAGAAATTAGTGGTATTTCATCCTTTGTCCCAAGATCAGGCAGGATGGTGTCATAAAACACTAGGCTCGAGTGATAGAAAAATTTTGCAATCACAAACAAGGTGACCACTACTAATAAAGAGACAGGCAGCCCAAACCATTCGGCTGAGAAATCAATTCCAGCAAAGATCCCCATCAAAAACGTACAAGCTATACATATTAGAGTAAACACTGTGATGTAGCGCTTCTTTTTTCCTGTACGATCAATCAGGACTCCATATAATGGTGTGAAAATGACGAGGAAAAAACTAGCTAGTGCGTTTGCATAAGATATAAATGTACTAGCGATCTGATCCATTCTCGCACTGTCTCCGATCGTTTCCTGCAAGTAGAACGGGAAGAAAATGGTGATCATATTCGATGAAAATATCGTATTTGCAAAGTCATACAATGCCCAGGCCAAAATGGGTGCTGTCAAAAACAACCCGAAGCCTGCCCTTTTTTTCTGCATGGTCTTTTTCCCTGTTTTCAATCGTTTGTCTCCCTTCCCTGCCTAATTTTCCACTATCATTCTATTTTATGTCATACGTCCCTCTTCCATACAAGCAATCTATATAAAAAGCACCTCTTACGATTGAGCAGAGGTGCTTTTTTTCATTATTTCTTCACAACAATAGTACTTGCAATTAAATCGTGAAGTGCTTGTTTTTTCTCTGTGAAAAAGGCAATGATGTAGCCAATATATAAGATTGGAGACAAAAAGCCTTTTGCAAAGAAGCGGCCTGTTGCACGGCCGAATGTCACTTTTTCGCCCGTTACTCTTGTCACTTTAATCCCAAGAGCCATCTTACCAAGCGTTCCTTGCAGTTTTGTTGATTCCATAATGGCGTAATAAAGCCATGTCACCACGATACCGATCAAGATCGCTCCTATATAGAAAAAGATAAGTCCCATAATCACTGCCCATTCTTCATCTGTCATCACGGTTGTTGAATAGTAATAGCTGTCGTCATCCATCATCAAGGCTGCCTCTGGACTTGAGACAAAAAAGAGTGTTGCCAAAATAAACATGATAAAAGAATATGGTACGCCGATGATGATACCATCCAAAAGGTGTGCAAGAAAACGATAGCCTACGCCTGCTAGCTCAGGATGCTTCTTTTCTTGGATGTGTGGTTCTGTTATGTTTGTTTCCATCCTATTTCTCCTTTATTATGTATGTTTTCTATAAATTTCTTATAATCATTCGTTATTATATCTTATGAATATCGCAAGATCAATGTAACTTTACACTTTTACATATATTTTAGATCAGTTCATCCTCAATGATTTATGTGAATAAATACTGAAAATTTGTGAAAATCATGGCATTTCTAGTTCTTTTACCTCCTGATTTTTTAACATTTTGTGATATTTTCGTCTTGTTTCCATTCTGCTGTTGACAATCGTTCTTCACATGGTACAATAGTCAAGGATTTTTTAAAGAAAGGTGTTCATGATGGGAACTGTCGTACTATTAAAGAACAATGAAATGACTGTGATTGAAGATATTTGCGAAGCTGATTTTTTAGACATGAAGCATGATTTGTCAAATGATGACGCAGCTTATATCTCTTGGTATGAAGATTACGATACTGCTTATGGATATTGATTTCATTTCATAGATGAAGCGTAAAAAAAGGCGATACAACCTAAGTTGGTTGATCGCCTTTTTTACGTTTGTGAAGTCCTTTCACTTTCAGGTTCTACATGAATAAAGATTTGTGCATGCGGAAATTCTTGCAAAATCTTCTCTTCAATTCGATCACATAATTGATGAACATCTTCAATCGTTGTCTTGCCATCTACAATCAAATGAAAATCAATATATTCCTCTGCACCGGATCGTCTTGTTCGAAAGTCATGATATTCGATAAATTCTTGACTGAATCCTTGAATGATTGCTTCGATCGATTGTTCTTCCTCGGGCGTTAGCCGGGCGTCTACGAGCGGCGGGAAGGCTTCTTTCATGAGTTTAAATGCTTCACGCATAATAAAGAGAGCAAGTATCATTCCAATGATCGGATCTAAGAAATACCAGTCGGTTAATGCGACGAGCAATAAACTGAATGCGACCCCTAATGACGTATACACATCTGTTAACAGGTGCAATGCATTCGATTTCATGGCGACAGAATGTACTCGCTCTGCCTCTTTGTTCACAACCTTCGATACGATAAAATTGATGAGCGCGCCTATCAGCATCACCACAATGCCAAGCACAGGCAGCTTGACTGGCTCTGGATGCATTAGTTTGTGAACACATTCGTAGATGATCCAAATGCCCGCAACGAAAATCAGCAAGGTCTCAATCGTTCCAGAAATATTTTCGACTTTTCCGTGTCCATAAGGATGTTTAGAATCTGCTGGCTTTCTTGAAATACGAACAGAGATAAATGCAATAAAAGATGCCATTAAATCGAGAAAAGAATGAATGGCTTCTGATAAAACCGCAACAGATCCAGTGAGCAGACCTACAATGACTTTTAAGATGACAACAAATGTGTTACTTATCACGGATAGAAACGCTATTTTTGATGTCTTCGCTGATTGTTCCATTTATCGTCCTCCTTTAGGAGATCGTATGTCTATGAAAGCAATTCCCATGACCCTGATTCTCACGTTCTTTCAGTTTACGCAGTTGTGACGTTTTCTAATCATGTTCACCGCAGCCTGTATTTTCTCGTGAGGTTACGCTATAATAAATGTTGCTCTTTCTTCAATATATCACTCATGCTGTGATGAATAGGAGAATAGACTACAGATAATGATATCCAGTGCCTTTCGCAGGTGACATTTATGCAGTGAATGGTAAAATAGGATAAAAACATAAATTTTTAAGGTGATGAGAAATGGAGCATTTGCTGAATCCAAGAGTAAAGGATATTGAAATTTCAGGCATTCGAACATTTTCAAATCTCGTATCGTCATATGAGGATGTCGTTTCTTTGACGATAGGCCAGCCCGATTTTTATACGCCGCATCATGTCAAAACAGCTGCAAAAGCAGCCATTGACGAGAATTTTACTTCGTACACTCATAATGCTGGTTTCCTAGAGCTAAGACAAGCAATCCAGCACTACATCAAGAAGAAAGTCAACCTTGATTATGATGCAGAGTCAGAAATCATTGTGACGACAGGTGCAAGTCAAGCGATTGATGCTGCGTTTCGAACCATTTTGTCAGAGGGTGATGAAGTGATTTTACCTGGACCTGTCTACCCTGGCTATGAACCGATCATTCGAATGTGTGGCGGGAAGCCCGTACATATCGACACAACGAATGCTGGCTTTAAATTAAATGCCAAGCTGATTGAGGATGCATTAACGGAAAAGACAAAGTGTGTTGTGCTTCCTTATCCTTCAAACCCAACTGGTGTCACGCTTTCAGAAGAAGAATTGAAAGAGATTGCCCAGCTCCTTGAAGGAAAAGACATCTTTATTTTATCCGATGAAATCTATAGCGAGCTGACATTTGACCGGCCGCATCATTCAATCGCTTCTTTCTTAAAGGAACAGACCATTGTGATTAACGGACTGTCTAAGTCTCATAGCATGACCGGCTGGAGAATTGGCTTTTTATTTGCTTCAGCTCCCATTGCTAAACATGTATTAAAAGTACATCAATATAACGTGTCTTGTGCCTCGGCTGTCTCACAAAAGGCGGCACTTGAAGCTGTGACAAATGGTGTGGATGATGCACTCATCATGAGAGAGCAATATAAGAAAAGGCTCGATTATGTATATGATCGGCTCATTTCTATGGGGCTTCCGGTCATTAAGCCTTCTGGCGCTTTTTATATTTTTCCATCCATTGAATCGTTTGGGATGAGTTCCTTTGATTTTTGTATGGAGCTGTTAGAAAGTACAAGACTCGCTGTCGTACCAGGGTCTGCTTTCTCTCCACTCGGCGAGGGGTATGTGCGTCTATCCTATGCTTATTCACTTGAAACACTGAAAGAAGGACTTGACCGCCTAGAACAATTCGTTCTTGAAAAACGTTCCATTCATTTAACAGACTGAAACAACGGCTCTCCTGCCGTTGTTTTTATTTTGCAGGAAACATGATGTGAAATGCGGTGCCCTTTTCGGGATGACTATCCACACGGATCGTGCCGTTGTGATTTTCTAAAATATTAAATGTCACCATAAGGCCAAGTCCAGTCCCTTTTTCCTTTGTCGTTAAAAAGGGCTCTCCTATTCGCTTCATGACCGATTCAGGAATACCGACCCCTTCATCACGAATGGTAACGTGGATTCCATCTCTTTCTGCTTTGGCCGTAATGTCAACCTTCCCTCCGTCCGGCATGGATTCTACGGCATTTTTGATTAAATTGATAAACACCTGCTTGAGCTGATTTTGATCCCCGTTCATCAGGAGACCCTCTTCTATCTCACTAGTATTCATTAAAATGCCATTTAAGTTCGCTTGTGTTTCTAATAAAGCCGTGACTTCGCTGATGATTTTTTTCAAATCTAGTGTCTGCATCGATGCCGTTTGCTGCGGTTTTGCCAGCATGAGCAGCTCACTTAAAATAATTTCTATCCGGCTCAGTTCAGAGAAAACAATCTCGAAATATTGATCCCGATCTTTTGTTTGCGGTTTAATGAGCTGTAAAAATCCTTTGATGGCAGTCAATGGGTTTCTGATCTCATGTGCAATGCCCGCAGCCAATTGGCCTGCGATCGATAATTTTTCAGATCGGAGCATGAGCTCTTCTGTCTGCTTGCGTTCGGATATATCTCTTAAAATAATTTGAACGGCTGTTTCTCCAAAAAATGTAGTTGGGATACACACCATTTCTGTATAAATCAGCTTGTGTTTAAACGTATGACAGCTCATCGTGACAATCTCAGAATCTGATGCTCTTTCAATAATACGTGATATGCTTTTTTTCACTTTTTGCTGGTCACATGAATGGATTTGATGGAAAATATCTTTTCCTATTAATTTATCGTAATGCTCGGCTTCAAATAATTTAATGCCTGATTCATTCATAAACACCCATTTGTGATCATGAATAACCGCAATCGTATCAATGGAGTTTTGGATGAGCAGCTGATACCGCTCACGGCTTTTTTGCAGAACGGTTTGAAATTTCTTACGAGATGAGATGTCTACTAATAGCAAAAGCTCTGCCCGCTGATTTTGATAGATCGTTGGTGATGACTTCACTTCGATATGAATGCTGCTTCCATCTTTCCGTTTCCAAATCTGTTCAATCATTCCGACTGGAAGACCTTGCTGCAGCCTCGTAATTCGGCTTCTCACAATGTCATGGTACTCCTCAGCAATAAAGTCAAATGCAGTTTTGCCGATCATGTCATCTCTTGTACTTACCCCCATTAATTGAAGCATCGCATCATTCGCATAAACAATTTCCCCTAAAATCGTAATACATAACGGATTTGGCAGCATGGCAATCAATTGTTCAGCTTCACTGACATGTTGGAAAGCCGGCAGACTGCCTAACGACTGTTCTGACACTTCTGATGTTGTTTGAAATGCTGCTTTTTGCGGTTCAGCGTCCAGCACCCTCATTTTTAGGATCATTTCTCTACTTAATTCACTGTCTAACTCATCACAAGCAACAAAATCAATACTAGCTTCAATCCATACAGCTGTTAGGTCACTTCTAAGCAGCCTAAAGTGGGAAATCTCTAGCATGTGCTGATTGTAGAAATAACTCTCGACGAGAAATTGATCTTCG
This sequence comes from Bacillus sp. FSL M8-0266, assembly GCF_038613425.1. Lineage (NCBI taxonomy): Bacteria > Bacillati > Bacillota > Bacilli > Caryophanales > Bacillaceae > Bacillus > Bacillus sp. FSL M8-0266. Next base: position 1,398,844 of record NZ_CP152015.1, on the reverse strand, counting down.
GTATGAACAAAGTCTTTCAAAAAACACCCTAGTAAATCCTTTTGTTCATAGAGCAAAAGCTGCTTACAGCTAGAAGAAATGTAGAGAAAGCGGCCATTAGAAGAAAGAACGGCATGTAAATCAATATTCGAATAAAGCTGATTCGAATCTTTCATTTTTTGTTCCATCGTCGTCCGACCCTCCTTTTCATTTTTTAGGGTTGTCCTTAGATTGATGTATAAAAAAGATTCGCTAGAAAACCCGTATTTTCCTTCCGTCATCGAGGGAAACGTCCATATTTTCAGCAAAAAAGAGCACATTCTCTTGATGTGCTCTCTGCTGTTTACTGCTTTTCGTATTTCTTTTGTAATTCAACGTACTTATCAATAATTTTACTTGGGATGGTTTTAATGACGGAATCTTTGTCTGAGACATAAGGGGTTACGACACTAAAAGCCACCTTCGGATTGGACGATGGATAATATCCTCCAAAGGTTAAATTGTACGTGGCATTTCCCCACCAGCTGCGGTTAGCACCATAGTAAAAGGTTTGGGCCGTCCCTGTTTTTCCTGCGACATCATGCTGACCAAAGCGGCCAGCGGCAGTACCGCCAGTCGATGTGACCATTTTCAGCCCCATTTTGACGCGGTCAATATCTGCTTTTGAATTGTTAATCGTGTTCAGCACCTTCGGCTCATATTTTTTCACGACTGGGCCTACTTCATTCTTCTTCGTTGGAAGGTGAACGCTTTTCACCACTCTTGGCTGAACGCGATTTCCTCCATTGGCGATCGTCGACATGTACTGGGCAACTTGAAGCGGTGTATACGTGTCATACTGGCCAATTGCTTCATCGAGCAAAAGTCCGCCGACCGTCTTCGGATGTGTCTGCATCCCGCTTGATTCCTGCGGCAAATCGATCCCTGTTTTCACGCCAAGACCGAATTGCGCATAGTAGTTTCTCATTTTTTGCAAGTGCTCAGGTCTTGCTCGTAACGGACCATTCTTTTGATAGTTAATACCTGCCATTCTCATCGCCACATGAAACATATAGACGTTCGAACTTTTTTGGAGTGCCCGCAGATCGTTGACCCATCCTAGATTGTTGTAAGACTTCTTAGGCTTTCCACTTCCTGCAAAATAGAGCGGTGTATCCATATAGGATTGGTTGTGCGACATACCGTCTTGATAACCAGAGAGGACAGTAGCTCCTTTGACAACAGAGCCCATTTCGTACTGGGTCGTAAATGTTCCGATGGCATAATCAGTGACGTCTCTGCCGTCCATTTTCTTGCCAGACATCGCAAGAACATCCCCAGTGTTAGGGTCCATCATCACGACAAATGCACGGTCCATCATATAGTTTCTCGCACTAGCGGCTCTAAGCTCTGATTCGACGATCTTGTCGACTTCCTTTTGCAGCTCCATATCAAATGTCAGTGCAAGATCAAGTCCTCTTCGTCCCTCTGTCCGCTTGATTTCATCGAGCAGCTTCCCGCCAACCTGAGTATATTGAACGGTCGCTTTCTCCGGGTTCAGAAAATCCTCGTATTGATACTCTAAATAGCTCTTCCCTACTCGGTCATTACGTGAGTAGCCTCTTACCATATAGTAATCTTCACGCTCTTTTATAATCCCTTGCTCTGGTGTGGTCACACCGCCAAGTACATTATAAAGGGTCTTCTCATACGGATATTTTCTTGTCCAATCATTGATGACATTCACACCAGGCAGTTCATCAAGATGCTCTGACACAAGTGAAATCTCTTCATAGGTCAAACTCACAGATGATGTCTGCTTTGACTCTTTTGTTTCATCGAGTAAAGCAACTTTTTCGTCCCCTTTTTTCTCTTCATTGGGGTCCATTGCTTTCACGATTTGAGGCTCAAAGGCATATCCGCCTGTAAATCGACGATAGATCGCTGCAACTGCTTTTTCCTCTGCATCTTTTTCGATCGCCTTAACTTCTTTCTTAGGCACACGCTCTACTTGAAGCGGATAGACATCTTTTGCTTTAAGATTCTTTTGCTCTGCTTTTGAAATGAGCTTATCCGCTTCTTTCGGATGGCTTGCCAGCCAAAAATCTCGAATGTCACGCTCTCTCAAAAAATCAGTATCCATTTTTATATAAGTCGCAAGTTTTCTTGCTACCTTAATCTTATCTTTCGCTTTCACACCGCTTTCTGATGTATAAACGATGGCAGGTACACTTTCATTATCAACGACGACTCTTCCTCTCGCGTCATACATTTTTCCTCTCGGAGAAGGGTATGATGCTGTTTTGACCTCTGTTCGGTTTGCTTGCTTTTTATAATCCTCACCATTGACGATTTGCAGCACACCAAGCTTGATCACAAGCACAGCAAACAAACTAAAGACAGCGAAGAAAAAGAGATTAATCCTCCAGGCGTTCCGGCGCTTGAATTTTTTCTGCTCGGCACCACCTTGATGCTGTTTCTCTCCCACTTATGTAGCTCCTCTCATCCTTTCAATCTTTTACAATTACCACTCATTATTGTAACACTTTTGTAATAGTTGTTACAGCGAAACAAGTGAAAAAAAGCTGTCAATCCCTATTATGCAAAAAAATATACTAACACTTTAAAATATTGGTATGTTTATGTCGTTTTCATTAAATGGAAGAATTCCCTATCCTTTGATATGAGGCGGGTTTTTTTGTCACTTTAACAAAAATGACAAACAGGCATTGTCAATGGAGGATGCTGGTACGTTTATAACAAAAAGTCCATGTTATGATTTTCTGTGAGAAAACAAAACAAAGATTTTAGGAGGAGTTACAATATGAAGAAGAAATCATTCTTTTTTTCAGCGCTAACGGCTGCTGCACTCATCACATTCACTGGGGGACATTCAGCTGATGCGAAGGAGCTTAACCTGAAACAAGTAATACATGTACAGCATCAAACCATTGATCTTCATACATTAGCTACAAAATTACATATCTCTTCAGATGTAAACAAGCTAAGCAAGTCGAATCAAAAAGAGATCGAAGCTCTTTTAAACAAGCTGATTAAAAGCGGTCAACCTGTCACTGGCACAAAAGTGGTGAAAGAAGTAAACAAAGCAAAAAATGAACAAAAACAAGAATCAGTGAAAAAACCTACTGCTTCTAAACCAAGTGCGCCAGCAAAACAAAATACAAACAACAATAACAATACAAAAGCTGATCAAAAAGACACAACGACAGCAAAAGCAGACAGCAGCTTGAATGCATTTGAAAAAGAAGTCGTTGAGCTTACAAACAAAGAGCGTGCAAAGCAAGGATTAAAAGCACTTTCTGTTGATTCAAAGCTAAGCAAATCTGCTCGCGCAAAATCTCAAGATATGAAAGATAAAAACTATTTCTCTCATACAAGCCCAACTTACGGATCTCCATTTGATCAAATGAAGAAATTCGGGATCACTTACAAAACAGCAGGTGAAAACATTGCCCAAGGTCAAAGATCTCCTCAAGAAGTGGTGACTGCTTGGATGAACAGTGAAGGTCATAGAGCTAATATCTTAAACAAAAACTATACACATATCGGTGTTGGTTATGTGAAATCTGGCAACTACTGGACGCAGCAATTTATTGGAAAATAATATCAAAAAAACCTGTCCCTCATTGGGGCAGGTTTTGAATTTGTCTTCTTTTTAGCGTGATTGAAAACCTTCAAAAAATGAGAGGGTTTGTTTACACGCTACAATCTGTCCCACGTAGATGGGACAGATTTTTTATTTCATCCATAATTTATATATACTTTGGGTGCCGCTGTTTTCTTCTCCCTGCTCACTCAGCTTTTCATAAAGTGACTTTGCAAGTGAGAGTCCTGGCATTTCTTCTCCCATCAGCTCTGCTTCTTCAAGTGCAATGCCCATATCTTTAATAAAATGCTTCACGTAGAACCCTGGCTCGAAATCACCTTTCAGCATTCTTGGTGCAAGGTTTGACAAGGACCAGCTTCCTGCCGCGCCCGTTGTGATGCTTTTGAGCACGTGCTCTGGATCAAGGCCTGATTTTTCGGCATAGGCCATAGCCTCTGCGACACCTACCATGCCTGCTGCAATCGCAATTTGGTTACACATTTTGGTATGCTGGCCGCTTCCTGCAGGTCCTTGATATTGAATGTTTTCGCCCATTTTCTCAAATAAGGGCAAACACGCTTCATAGGCTGATTTTTCTCCGCCAATCATGATCGCAAGCGTTGCATTTTTTGCGCCTACGTCTCCGCCAGAAACTGGTGCATCTAATGCAAACAGCCCTTTTTCTTTCGCTTTCACTTCAATTTCTTTTGCCAGCTGAGGCTTCGATGTCGTCATATCTATCAGATAAGTACCAGGCGCAGCATGTGCCACAAGCCCCTCTTCACCTAAATAGATTTCTTCTACATCTGATGGATATCCTACCATTGTGATGACAGCATCTGCATGTTGTGCAATTTCCTTCACTTCCGGCTTCCATGATGCGCCTTTTTGAATGAGTGCATCTGCTTTCGCTTTTGTTCTTGTATAAACGAGAACTTCATAACCTGCATCCATTAAATGTTCTGCCATACTGCGTCCCATTACACCAGTTCCAATAAAACCAACTGTTTTGATTTGTGTCATCACTTGTTCCTCCTTAAAGAGACTTTGTCAATCCACCATCAATGATAAGTGTTTGACCTGTCATATATGTACTTGCTTCAGATAAAAGAAAAGCTGCATATGCTGCAAATTCCTCTGGCTGTCCATAACGGCCAAGCGGAATCGTACGTTCAGCCTGTGCTTTGATTTCTTCAACCGTTTGGTGCTCTACCTGCGCGCGGTGCTTATCTAGCTGTTTGACGCGCTCTGTTTCAATTTTCCCTGGGGCTAACGTATTAATCAAAATACCATCCTTTGCAAGCTCCTGAGCGGCTGTTTTTGTCCAGCCGGCAATAGCCGGTCTAAAAGTATTTGACAGCATTAAGCCTGGGATCGGTTCTTTTACTGACATAGACGCAATGTTTAACACGCGTGCACCGTGTTTTTTCAAATAAGGCAAGGCCTCTTTTAATAATCGAATATAGCTGAGTAAATGAAGCTGAAATGATTCCATCCAGTCTTCATCTGTTAAGGTTTCAAGCGTCCCTGTTTTAGGCCCGCCTGTATTGTTCACAAGAATGTCTACACACTTCTCATCACCAGCTGCCGCTTGAACTAGCGCCTTGATTTGCTGCGCGTCAGACACATCACATACTTGATAAGTCAGCTTTCCTTTTACAAGCGGAGATAATTCTTTCACCGTTTCTTTCAGCGTGTGCTCATGCCTTCCTGAAAGCATCACATCTGCTCCCTCTTTTGCTAGAGCAAAGGCAATCGCTTTTCCGATACCTTGACTGCTTGCAGCGACCAATGCTTTTTTTCCAGATAAATTGACATTCATGTCAACACCTCCTCTGCTTTATTTTATCATACAAAAAGAACCTTGCTCACGTCGCAAGGTTCCTTTCCGCTTCATTACAGCTTAAACCGATCTACTGCCTGACGTAATGCATTGCTTGATTCGTTCAGCATTTCAGTCGAGGTTTTCGTTCTTTCTAAAACTTGGACTTGTTCATCTGTAGACGCATGCACTTCCTCAGCTGAAGCCGCCGATTCTTCTGAAATTGCAGCAATGCTTTGAATGGAGTCACTCATCTTCTGCTGTTCTTCTGTCATTTCATTGATCTGTGTATGAATGCTGTCGATTGTACCGACAAGTGCCTGCATTTCCATTGTGATGCTGCTCAGTGCCTCACCTGTTGCATTAATGGCGTCACCTTGTTCCTCATTCATCTTGCTTGCTGCTGTCATCGCTTCAGCCGCCTTCTTCGATTCATCTTGAATGAGTTTGACGGTTTCACTAATGTGTTTGGTTGATTGCGCAGATTGTTCAGCAAGCTTTCTGACTTCTTCTGCAACAACAGCAAATCCTCGTCCGCTTTCTCCAGCTCTCGCTGCTTCAATGCTTGCATTCAGTGCAAGTAAATTCGTTTGATCCGAGATTTGAGAGATGGCTGTCACCACGTTTTCGATATTTTTCGTTTTATGCTCAAGGTCTAGCAGCATTTGCTCTACCTTTTTCGATTCTTCGCTCGCTTGTGTTGATTTTTGAACGAGCACACCAAGTGCATCAAGCCCTTTATAGCTTGCATCTTCAGATGATTTTGAGTTGGTTTGCATTTGCGTGGCAAGCTCACCCATATGGCGCACTTTCTCATACAGTTGCTCTGATTTCTCATTAATTGTTTCTGCATCTGATGCCTGTTTAGACGCGCCTGTTGCCACCTCTTGAATGGCGGTCGCAATCTGTTCGCTCGACAGCAAGGTTTCATTTGAAATTTGTGTGACTTCATCCGTTGATGTCACTACTTGGTCTGAAGCCCCTTTCACTTTTTCAATTAACTCTCTGATTCCCTCAGTCATTTGGTTAAAGCTCTTTGTGAGGATACCAATCTCATCTTGAGATTTCGTTTCAAGTGAATTGGTTAAATCACCTTCAGATACTTTACGCACATGCTCGATCAGACGCTTGATTGGCGTTGTAATGCTTTTTGCTAATAAGAAACTGAGAATGATCGCAAGAATAATGGCAATCACTGAAATAATGATGCTCGTCTGATTCATTTGTTCTGTGATCCAAAGCAGTTTCTTTTTCTCAAAGCTGACACCTATTGTCCAGTCTGCCTCTTTGATTTTAGAAATGACCGTCAGTTCTTTATTATCATCAATACCGGAATTGTCGATCGCTTTTTTTACAGAAGCAACTTTTGATATGTTTTTTCCTTGCTCAGTTGGATGTGCCAAAATCGTTCCTTTGCCATCAACTAAGAAAGCAGTTCCCATATAAGGAATCTTTTGTTCCTTAATATATGATTGAATGGAAGACAGCTTCAAATCAAGTCCTGCGACGCCAACAACTTTTCCATTTCGCACAATTGCCTTGGTGGCTGAGACAACCATTTCATTCGTTGCTTTATCAATGTACGGATCTGTCCAGATGACTTCATCAGGCTTTTCAGCAGAATTAATAAACCAATCTCTCTTTGTTGGATCATATCCCTCGCCAAAATCAGATTCTGGGAAGGCAAACATTTTGCCGTCACTTGTTCCTATATAGGCAAGTGAGATCAGTTCATCCTGCTCCTGCAAGCCTTTTAGTTCATCGTTTTCAAAGGTTAATGTTTGTTTTGTTTGCTTTTGGGCAAAATCTTTTGTCAGTGTACTTGTTGCCAGTCTGTTTATTGTATCCCCGTAATTATCAAGCTTTTGAGCAATAATATCTCTCATGCTTTCTGCTGTTGCTGCTGTAGTCGTTTTTGCATCCCGTTCAATGAGTGGTGTCAATACTATGTTGGAACCCACTTGAACTGCCACAACGGTTAAAATTAAAATAACTGAGATAAAAACAGCTATTCTCACTTGAAGTTTCTTAAACATCTCATCACCCCTACATCCTACTTTCGTATCTTATTTTGTATATCGGCAAAATTGGTACCGCATTCAATAGTTGCAAGAAAATTTAAATAGAAAAAAACAAGCCAAAAAGGCTTGCTTTAAGTAAAATATTCAATTTTTGCAGACGGAAAGTACTGATCAATATATGATTCTAACGTCTGTCTTAGTTCTTGTTCCTCATCTTTTTGGTAGATATATTTCCCAATTCCATACCTACCCCACTTGTAACGTCTTTTTTCTTCATCTAATTCTAATTTTGATTTCGGATAGTTTTTTTGGATCACACGCTTCGCTGGTTTTGTAAAACGATGCTGGATCATTTCAAAGGTGATATCGTGCCTCACATCTTCAGGAAGAGCTGCATCGAGCTTTTCAAAAAGAACTTTATATCCTTCCTGCCAGCCTTCATGAATGTAGATTGGGGCAATAATAAAGCCAAGAGGATAACCTGCTTTCGCAACCTTGACAGCCGCTTCAACCCGCTGATCTAACGGTGATGTACCGGGTTCGAAATATTTAATGACATAATCCGCATTGATGCTAAAGCGGAATCTTGTCCGGCCATTATGTTTTGCATCAAGTAAATGATCGACATGATGAAATTTTGTCACAAAGCGAAGCTTACCAAGATCAGTCTGGCCGAAGTATTCAATCGCTGTCTTTAGTGTATGTGTCAAATGGTCAATTCCTACAATATCTGACGTACAAGAAGCTTCGAATCTCGTGATATCCGGTGCACGCTCGTTCATGTACTGCTCCGCCTGATCTAATATTTCTTCAACATTCACATATGTTCGAATGTATGGCTTACTTCCCATCGTCGTTTGCAGGTAGCAATAATGGCAATGCCCCATACAGCCTGTTGCAAATGGGATCGCATACTCCGCAGATGGTTTAGACGTATCAAACTTCAACGTTTTCCTCACACCAATGACAAGCGTTGATTTCGCATTACGATACTTTTGCAAGTCATTTTTACCCGGAATATTTCTTACTTGGTTATGTGAAGTCGTTTCTCTTATTTCAATACCCATCCCCTCGAACTTTTCCTTCAGCTCTCGTCCTAACGGGTACTCTAACGCCCGTGGTTCAATGTACACAAGCTGGGGCACAAAAGGTTTGATCATATTTAGCACATCCTTACCTTATAGGTTTTCATACCGTTACTTTAACCGTGCAGGATGGCTTTTATCCTTTCTAAAATCTCCCTTATTCAAATAAATCTTGATAAAGAGCTTCTGCTTCTTCATATGTCGGAAAGACCGCATCATCTGGAGCTAAAGGATGGTACGTTTCAAGTAAAAATAGGGCAAGCTCCTCTTCGTTGTATGGATGTGAAACGATTTCTGCTTCTTTGATTTGTGCTACGTTTGCTGCATGTGGATTTCGATAAATCACATATACTTGATCACCCGGTTTATAGTCTGAGAAAGGCAATCTGGACACCTCCATTTTTCTTATAGAATGCCCTTCTCTCTGACGGATATGACCCAATATGATAAAATTCGACAAAAAAACCAGACAGGGTTACTGTCTGGTTTGAATTCACTTAGTGATGTTGAAACGTTTTCTTCACGAAATCAACCACTTCTTCTGTAGTGCTAAGTGATAAAATATGCTCTTTAAATGATGCAGCTTCTTTCTTAGAAAGCTTGCTTAGCTGAGTTCTTGCTGGAAGAATAGATGTTGCACTCATTGAGAATTCATCTAATCCTAATCCAAGAAGAAGAGGAATTGCGATTTCATCTCCTGCCATCTCTCCGCACATGCCAACCCATTTACCTTCTTTATGCGCTGCTTCAATAACAAGCGTAATCAGACGTAAAATCGCTGGATTGTAAGGCTGGTAAAGATAAGACACTCGTTCGTTCATTCGATCAGCAGCCATTGTGTATTGAATCAAGTCATTCGTTCCAATACTGAAGAAATCCACTTCTTTTGCAAATTGGTCTGCAATGACAGCTGTTGATGGAATTTCTACCATTATACCGATTTCAATGGAATCGGATACGTCTATACCAGCGGCAACCAATGCTTCTTTTTCTTCAAGTAAAATGGCTTTTGCTTCTCTAAATTCTGATAACGTCGCGATCATAGGGAACATGATTTTCAAGTTTCCATATGTACTTGCACGAAGTAAGGCGCGTAGTTGTGTTCTGAAAATCTCCTGTTCTTCGAGGCAAAGGCGGATCGCTCTAAAGCCAAGAAACGGGTTCATTTCTTTTGGAAGCTGCAAGTAAGGGAGTTCTTTATCCCCACCAATATCTAGTGTGCGGACAACCACTGCTTTGCCTTCCATTTTCTCTAAAACAGTTTTATACGCATCGAACTGCTCTTCTTCTGTAGGAAGCTGATCTCTGCCCATGTATAAAAATTCTGTACGGTACAATCCGACTGCTTCGCCGCCATTTTCAAGCACACCTTTTACATCTTCAGGTGTTCCGATATTTGCAGCTAGCTCTACGTGAACGCCGTCTTTTGTGACCGTTGGCTGGTCAACCAGTTTCGCCCATTCCACTTTTTTAGCTAAATAGTCTTCATGCTTTTTTTGATACGCTTTCACTTCATCTTCAGAAGGCTGAATGATGACGTCTCCGCTAATACCATCAACAATGATCAGATCATTGTTTTTCACCGTTTTTGTTGCTTCTTTTGTTCCAACAACAGCTGGAATCTCCATTGATCTTGCCATAATCGCTGAGTGAGAAGTACGACCGCCGATATCTGTCGCAAATCCTTTGACGAATTGTCTGTTCAGCTGAGCAGTATCAGAAGGAGTTAAATCTTCAGCAATGATGACCACTTCTTCAGAAATCATGCTTGGATTCGGAATGTCAACGCCTAGCAAATGTCCAGTTACACGTTTTGTTACGTCGCGAATATCCGCTGCGCGTTCCTTCATGTATTCATTGTCCATTGCTTCGAACATCGTAACAAACATTGTCGCTGTTTCTTTTAAAGCAAATTCAGCATTTACTTTATCAGAGTTGATTTTATCCTTTACTGGGTTTAGCAGCTCTGGATCACTTAACACAAGAAGGTGTGCAGAAAAGATATCTGCTTTGTCTTGGCCAAGCTCTTTTAGCGCATGTTCTTTAATTGCTTCAAGTTCTTGTTTAGAAACATGAATTGCTTCTTCAAAACGCTTCACTTCTGTCTCTGGATCGTTGATGTCTTTTTGGTGAACTGTTAAATCTGGTTCTTCCAGACGATATGCTTTTGCAATCGCAACGCCTGCTGAAGCACCGATTCCTTTCAGTTGTTGCATTACTCGCCTAGGCCTTCACTTTTCATTGTGTCTTTAAGCGCAGCAAGTGCATCATTTTCATCAGAACCAGAAGCAGAGATAGTGATTGTAGCACCTTTCGCAATTCCTAGAGACATTACACCCATAATAGATTTCAGGTTCACTGTTTTACCATTATATTCTAAGTTGATATCAGCATCATATTTACTAGCAGTTTGTACAAGTACTGTTGCAGGACGTGCGTGAATTCCAGAATCTGCAGTTACTTTGAATGTTTGTTGAGCCATTTTTATCAATCTCCTTTTTATACAATTAATACATCCACAATATTATATCATACTGCCGAGCTTGTCATCTAACAAGAACGGCAGTTATGAAAATTATTTTGAAATTTTCATGATGTTTTCTTGACCAGCTTTGATTTCACCGGATTCTTGAAGGTCAATAAATTGTCCTTCACTTAAGTTGGTAAATACAATTGGTGTCATCAAAGATGGTACTTCAGACTTAATTTTATCAATATCAACCTCTAAGAGTTTTTGACCGATTTCTACTTGATCTCCCTCTTGTACAAATGCTTCAAATCCTTCTCCTTTGAGGCTGACCGTATCAATACCGAAGTGGATCAAAATTTCAAGTCCACCATCAGATTGCAGGCCAATTGCGTGTTTCGTTGGGAATACATTTAAGATCTTCCCTTTCACCGGTGAAACCACCGTTCCATCTGTTGGCAAGATGGCGAAACCGTCACCCATCATTTTCCCTGAGAATACTTGATCTGGTACATCTGTAATCGGATGAAGCTCCCCTGTAATTGGTGAAGCAAAGATTTCTTCACCTAGTTCGTTTTGAAGCGGTTTTGCAATGACTTCTTCGACCTGCTGGCTGACTTCTTCTTTTGCAGAAGGGTCTTTCGCTGGACGAGGCGTGCGGCCTGCAATGATGTCCTGCATTTGTGTTTTTAAATTATCAGAGCGAGGACCGAAGATGGCCTGGATGTTGTTCCCTACTTCGAGAACTCCTGAAGCACCAAGCTTTTTCAAGCGGTCCTTGTCCACTTTCTTCTGATCGTTAACAGTGACACGTAAACGCGTAATACAAGCATCAAGGTGTTTAATGTTTTCTTGGTCACCCATTGCTTCAAGAATTTCATAAGGTAAGTCATTACCCTTTTCAGACTTAGCACTATCTGCACCGTCAGCTGCTTCATCCTCACGGCCTGGCGTTTTCAGATTAAATTTGCGAATGGCGAATCTAAATCCGAAGTAATAAATAGCAGCAAGTGCGAGACCAACTGGAATCACAAGCCACCAAGCGGTTCTGTTTGGCAAGATACCGAATAAGAAGAAATCGATTAATCCTCCTGAGAAGGTCATACCGATTTTCACGTTTAGAATATCCATTATCATAAAGGATAATCCAGCAAATACACAGTGGATGGCAAATAACACTGGTGCAACAAACAAGAATGAGAATTCAAGCGGTTCAGTAATCCCTGTTAGGAAAGAAGTCAGGGCTGCTGATCCCATAATTCCTGCGACAAGCTTTTTATTCTTTGGTTTTGCTTCATGGTAAATCGCAAGTGCTGCTGCTGGCAGACCAAACATCATGAACGGATATTTCCCTGTCATGAATGTACCAGCTGTCAGCTGAACACCATCTTTGATTTGAGCCATGAAGATACGCTGATCACCACGGATAATATCTCCTGATAAGCTCTTATAGCTAAAGAACTCATACCAGAATGGCGCGTAGAATATGTGGTGCAGACCAAACGGAATTAATGAGCGTTCAATGACACCGAATACAAAGGCAGCAAGCGGCTCATTCGCTGCGAGCAGTCCTGTTGAGAACGAGTTCAGTGCACCTTGGATTGGCGGCCAAATGACTAGCATCAAAAGCCCTAAAATAAGTGCTGAAATAGATGTAACAATTGGAACAAAACGCTTACCAGCAAAGAAGCCAAGATATTGCGGGAGCTCAATTTTGTAAAATTTATTAAACATATAAGCTGCTAATACCCCGACAATAATCCCGCCAAAAACTCCGGTAGACAAGGTCGGTATGCCGAGCATATTAACATATGCTGGATGGCTTTCCTTAAAGAACTTAGCCAATTTGATTGAATCGGATGGAATGGATCCGTTGGCCATTAATACGGCACTCATCGTTACGTTCATGACAAGATAACCGATAATTGCGGCAATCCCTGCCACACCGTCTCCATTAGCAAGACCGATGGCAACCCCTACAGCAAATAAGAGCGGAAGATTCGAGAAGACAATGTTCCCCGCATTTTCCATGACGCTTGCAACAAGCTGAATTGTATCATTGCTTAAAAATTGAGCCACATCGATCAGTTGCGGATTTTGCATCGCATTCCCAAGTGCTAGTAAAATACCAGCAGCAGGAAGGATCGCAACTGGAAGCATAAGTGCTCGTCCAATTTTTTGCAACACACCAAAAAGTGATTTAAACACTAGTTGAACCTCCTTTTATTTTCCCTTACAACATACATGTGGGACGCTCCCTGACATACATTTCATAGTTAACCGTTTACATTTCACTTTCAAACACAAAAAAAGGCATGGTGATATAAGGTTGCGCAAATAACAGGATCTTATCCTGTATTTACCTTAAGTCACTCATGCCTGATCGAATCAGTTACACGTTTCAAGGAAACTATGAAATTTTATTTGTCAATCTGTACAGATGAAGGGTCAGGTAGACAGCCTCTGCATCTTGTACAGGCTTTTTCAATGCATGTTGTAATATTTTGATCATTTTCCAAGCAGTATTGTAGCATAAAGGATATTCATTTTTCAATAGATGAAGCAATTTTTCTGGCTCCTCTAAAGATTCTTCCCGTTTAATACGCTCAATCGAAAACGTAATATGGCGCAATAAGCGTAAATAATGAATACTTTCTCTGTCTACTTTCATATGAAATGAATCTTCTATGACTTGGACCATTTGCGTGATGAGCTGCGAATGACGGTTCACCTCAGATAATGGCCGATTCGTTAAAGCTGAGTGAATGTGGAGCGCAATAAAGCCAATCTCTCCTTCTGGCAGCTTTGTTTCGACATCAGGACGCTCGTTAATTAGCTCAACGACTTCCTTTGCGACCTCGTATTCTTTCGGATACAACGACTTCGTCTCAAGCATAAAGGGATTGGTGATATCATATCCTTGCTGCACCCGCTTAAAACTAAAGGCAATATGGTCAGTCAGGGCAATATGAATATGCTCATTCAAACGGTGTCCCATTTTTTCTCGTATATGATAAATGACGTCATTGGCAAGCTCGATCATGTTCTCATCAATGTGGTGAAGCAGTTGTTTATATTCTGTTTGTTCCTTTGTATTTTTAAGGACAAACATTTTTTCAAATGTATCTTGATCGAGAACATCACCCGATTTTTTCCCGAAGCCGATTCCTTTCCCAATCAGAACTACTTCGCCCAAAGAAGGGTGTCTTGCAATGATGACATTATTATTTAACGCTTTATCAACGGTGAAGGATTCCATGAACATCCCCACCTCCTTCTTATTCAATCCCTCTTATCGTACAAAACAGATGAAACGTGCGTCAACGATTGTTTTTGAAAACGGTGGTTGATCGCTCGATCAGGCGAAATGGCAGCATTCTTTTCTCTGGCACCTCTCCCTTTATGGCCCGATCGAACAAGTCAAACGCTTCCTGACCCATTCGTTTCAGCGGAATATCAATGCTGGAAATCCCCAAAGCCTCACTTAATTGGTTATATTGAAAGCTCAGTATGGCTGGAAATTCTCCTACTTTTATGTCATGACGCTGCGCCTCTAATAAAAAGCCTGCAGAGACATCGTCATTTGTAATGAATAATGCCGTTGGGCGATTTTTCATTTCCTTCCATTCTGCAAACAATCGTTTCCCATCAAGAAGTGATAGCTTCCCTTCGATGATCCACTCTTCATCAATGGCCTGCCCGAGCGATTTCATCATGTCTTGATAAGCCTGAAGGCGCGACTCGCTATTCGCTCCTTCTGTTCTGGCGAGAACAATCGCAATTCGTTGATGGCCGCATGCTGCCAAATGATGCAGGCCTTCCTTAAATGCTTGATCATGCGCAATTGACACTGTTGAGCATGTATCATGCGGCGTGGGATGACAAAATATAATCGGCCCAGATTCCTGCCACTTTAGAAGGTGCCCATCACTTAACGCATTTGAACAAAATATTAAACCATCGACACGGCGTTCTTTTAAACTCATTAACGCTTCTTTTTCTTTTAATGGATCATACCCCGTTTGAAATAAAGCAAAATGCATACCGCACGCCTGTGCTTTTTCTGCAATACCTGTGACAAGTCCGCTGAAATAAGAGTGTTCAATCGTCGGAAGAACGATGCCAAGCATATTTGAATAGCCCTTTGCTAAATGGACAGCTTGAATGTTTCTCGTATATTTAAGCTCTTTCATCGCATGTAGAACACGTTCTCGTTTTTCCTCTTTGACATAAGGATGATCATTCAACACACGTGATACAGTTGTCACAGATACGCCCGCTCTTTTCGCAATCTCCCTTATGTTTGCCATTTTTTCTCCTACTTTCTCTTGCTATGGTAAGCGTTTCATACTTTAAGATGTATGTGAGCTGAACAAATCACTGGATGGAAAGGAGAATTCAAGATGGGTTTCATCATATGGATTATATTATGTATGACTGTTTTGTTTTCTGCTCGTTTTGCACTACATCCTTTAGGAAAAGAACATAAAATCAAACCGTTTGAATCAATTGATGATTTTTTTGTTGATAAGGATCGAAAAGAGTGACAAAAAATCACGATGACACTTCCAAGACATGGACGTTCATCGTGATTTTTTTATTACTTGATGATCGTCAGCTCTTTCGGATAATTAGTTAAAGTGACTGGACCGTCTGCTGTGATCAATACATCATCTTCAATTCTGACGCCGCCGACTCCTGGGACGTAGACCCCCGGTTCGATCGTATACACCATGCCTTCTTGGAGAAGATCATCATTTGCCTGGCTCATCGAAGGAAACTCATGAACAGACACCCCTAGACCATGTCCAAGGCGGTGAGGGAAATAGTCTCCATATCCAGCATCTGTGATCAGCCCGCGTGCTTTTAAGTCCAGGTCTCCAATTCTCACACCCGGCTTACTCATTTCAAGTGCTGCCATTTCTGCGTTTAGAACGGTTTGATAGATGTCCTTTTGCTGATCAGAAGCTTCCTGATAGATGAATGTTCTTGTAATGTCTGAGCAGTACCCATCAACAATGACTCCAAGGTCAAATAACACAAAGTCGCCTTTTTTTAAGGCTGCCTGTCCTGGATTTCCGTGAGGCTCTCCTGATTTTTCGCCAAAGAGAACCATCGTCGAAAAGGACATGCCTTGAATGCCTTTTTTCTTTAGCTCATATTCAATGACAGCGAGCACTTCTGTTTCGGTGACTCCTTCTTTTAAGGCGTTCACCCCAATTTTTACCCCTTCATCTGCCAATTGAGCTGCTTTTTTCAGTGTAGCAATTTCAGATTCATCTTTAATCAGCCTTAGCTGATTGAGCTCTTCTTCTGCCCGGACAAAAGTTTCTGCCCCAGTGGCAGCTTGAAGCTGTTCTACTCTTTGAAGCGGAATCGACTCTTTTTCAATTGCAAGTCGAGTTGCTCTTACACCGCGTTTTTCTACTGCTGACTGAATGAAATCAAATGGATTCTCATGGTCTTCATAACCAATGATATCGCCTGACCATCCAGCATTTTTCGCCTGTTCGACTTCCATTTTAGGCAAAATAAAAAATGGATCTGCCTCTTGAAACACAAACAGCCCCATTACTCTTTCATGCGGCTCTGTGAAGTATCCAGATAGATAAAACACATTTTCCTTTGTATGTATAAATGCACCTTGAATGTCTTTTTCCTTTAGCCAAGAAGACAAGCTCTTCATTCGGTTCATCGTGATCCTCCTCACACGTTTTACTACTGATCTATTGTATCAGTTTTTGCTTTATTTCGCACAAAAGCGCACTGGCAGAAGCCAAGTGCGCTATGATGATTTGCTTAAGATGCACGAAGCAGACGCAATCCATTTAAAATGACCAAAATCGTACTTCCTTCATGCCCGATGACGCCAAAAGGCAAATCAAGCACTTGTAAGAAATTCGCACAAATTAACAAACAAATCACCGTTAATGAGAAAATAATATTTTGCTTAATAACTCGATTCATCTTTCTTGAAAGACGGATCATCTTTGTTAAGTTATTTAAATTGTTTTTCATTAAGATCAAATCTGCTGTTTCTAAGGCTACGTCTGTGCCTCCGCCCATCGCAACCCCGACATCTGCTGTGGCGAGTGCCGGTGCATCATTGATTCCGTCGCCTACCATGATGATCGAGTTCCCTTGTTTTTTTAATTGATTGACCTCATGGACCTTTTCATCTGGCAGACACTCAGCAACAACCGTTTGGATGCCGGCTTCCTGCGCTATGGCTTCAGCCGTTTTTTGCTGATCTCCTGTCAGCATGACGGTTTGGATGCCTAAATCATTCAGCTCTTGAATCATTTTCTTCGCTTCAGGTCTAATTTGATCCTTAAGGCCAAGGCATCCAACGACTTCTTTTTCCTTCTGAACATACACCACTGTATATCCTTTTTCAGAAAGATGCTCTCCTGCCTCTTCAATCTCGCGGTCCATTGAAGCCTTGCCAGCAAAGTCTTTCTTCCCAATCCGCCACGTTTCTCCATTCAATTGTGCCTTTACACCAAAACCAGAGGTTTCTTCAATGGTGACATGAGCTGATCTTTCTATTTGTTGCTCTTGTGCCATATCAGAGATCGCTTTCGCTAATGGATGGTTTGATTGACTTTCAATTTGATAAAGCGCCTGATAAAAGGCCGCTTCCTCTTGTCCTTTAGCGATCACCACCTGCTCCACAGCTGGCTTTCCGCTTGTAATCGTCCCCGTTTTGTCAAAAGCAATCATGCTGCTTGTGCCTAGCTTTTCTAAAAAGACGCTCCCTTTGACGAGCATTCCGTTTCTTGCGCCGTTTGAGATCAATGACAAAGCAGCTGGCATAATGGATGCAACAAGCGCACAAGGTGATGCAACAACCATAAACACCATGGCCCGGTAGAAGGTTTCACTCATACTCCAGCCTAGTACAAAATGAGGCAGAACCATTAAAATCGCAACGGTGATCAGTACACCTTTTACATACACACCTTCGAATTTTTCAATAAAAGCCTGGCTTGGTGACACACTTTCTTGAGCCGATTCGACAAGTTTAATAATTTTATGGAAAAGCGTTTCTTCATTATGTTTTGTCACTTCTACTGTTAAGGAACCATTTAAGTTCACTGTTCCCGCAAACACATCTTCGCCTTGCCCTTTTTCCTGGGGCACAGACTCGCCCGTAAGCGCAGATTCATCCACACTTGTTCTGCCGCTTAGAATCACACCATCTGCTGCAATACGTTCCCCAGCTTTGATCATGATACGGTCACCTGGTGTTAATGATGAAGCAGCGACTTGAATGGTCGTGCCATCTTCTTCAATGAAAGTCGCTTCATCTGGTGCGATGCTCATTAAAGCTGTTAAATCCTTCTTGCTTTTATTTGAAGTATACGTTTCAAGCGCACCACTTAATGAGAAAATAAAAATTAAGATCGCGCCCTCTGCCCAATATCCAATGATTGCTGAGCCTATAGCTGCGAAAATCATTAAAAGTTCAACATTCAAGCTTTTAGACGAAATGGTTTCTTCAATTCCTTCCTTCGCCTTTGCAAAACCTCCAATAATAAACGCAAGGATAAATAAAGGAATACTCCACATGCTCTCATCCTTTAACATCCATCCAACCAAAATGAGAATCCCCGAGATACCTGCTGCTATTAATTCTCCGTGCTGTGCCCATTGATGAAGGGACCATTTCGATTCCTTTTGATTTGTTGTTTGATAAAGTGCTGTATTCTCATTCATGATTGTTTTCTCCTCTCTAATTGATAATGATTTTCACATCATCAATTGTTGCACGTTTCCTTTTTTCATCTATATTTTCTGCTATTTCAAGCTTTTTATAGGTCTGTTATTCATTATAACAGGTTCTGACCGATTTTCAATTAATAATTATTATAATTTCTTTTTGATAATAATTATCATTATTGATGTAGACCATTTCATCTCTTCTGAGCACAGTTTATTCAGATAAAAAGCAATTGAACACAAAAAAAGAACCAAAGGAATGATCCTTGGTTCTTGAAATAATGTTTCGTTCTAAAAATCCGTCCACTCCTTGATTTGTTTTTTCGTC
This sequence comes from Bacillus sp. FSL M8-0266, assembly GCF_038613425.1. NCBI lineage: Bacteria > Bacillati > Bacillota > Bacilli > Caryophanales > Bacillaceae > Bacillus > Bacillus sp. FSL M8-0266. The sequence continues at coordinate 1,379,834 of NZ_CP152015.1, read as the reverse complement.
AGTGGACCTACATGATTTTTCACAATTTCCCCTTTTTCATTTATCAAAAAGCTGGTTGGAATGGTGATGATTTGGTATTTCTTCATCATTTCCCCTCGCTCATCTAGTATGACCGGGAATGTAAACTTTCTGTCTTTCACAAATTGGGCAACCGCATGTTTACTTTGTTCTGCCCCTAGTAAATTCACCGTTAAGATATCAACATCACTCTGATTTTCTTTCACGATCTGGTCAAATACGGGCAGCTCCATTTTGCAGGACGGGCACCATGTTGTCCAAAAATGCAAAATGGTCTTTTTTCCTTTCGCCGGAATCATCTGCGTTTCACCAGTTAATGCAGGAGCCTCTATCTTTGGCGCCATAACGGGCTCTTTCGCTTCAGCCTCGCTGCCTATGAGTAATAGAAGCAAGGTCATTATAAGAAGACTGGCGGGTAGATATTTACGATTCATCAGGATCTTCCTTCCCAGTTTTCTTATAGCTTGCCCGCTCGACGAAGAGGACATTCATGCTTTTTTCACTCTAAGAAACATGGAAACGCCGAGCTCCTTACAAATCGTCGCATAATGCAGTGCAGTCAACAGAAGCATGCCCGTATTCATCCCTAATATGACCCCCATCATATTCAAGCTTTCAATTGATCCGAGAAAATACACCATTGAAAACGAGACGACATGCACCCATATATTATGTAGGAACACATCTTTAATGAGCCCCATACCGATTAAGCACGCTTGAAATGGCATCACAAACAGGTGGCATAAAAAGTACGGCCAAAGCAGCTGTAAGTAGACAGCAGCTTGCGGTGAATCAAAAAAGAGCTGCGTGAGCGGATAAGCAAAATAATACATCACCATCACTGCCGGCACCCCGTACCCAAATGTAATGAGAATCGCCTGCCTGACACGTTTTTTCACAAGGTCATACTGACGTAAAGCATAGGCTTCAGATACATTGGGAATCATCACAATCATGATGGAATGAGCGATAAACGCAGGGAAAAAACCGATCGACATCGCGACACCAGCCAGCATGCCGTAATGATCAACAGCAAGTGTGCCAGAGATGCCTGCTGCAATAAGGGCTCCTTTGATTAAAAATGGTTCTATGGCATTTGCGATCGCATGAAAAATCCGCATGCCCGTTGTCGGAATGGAGACAGCTAATAGGCGCTTTCTCACGTCAATTCCTCTTAATTCAACAGACCTGACATTGACAGCATTTTTCGCCATGACGTATTGGGAGTATAAATAAATAAAGACGACGAGATCACTCGCGACAATGACACCAATGGCAATGAGTACCGCTGTTTCAATATCAAACGAATACCAATGGAAGAACAAAAACAAGCAGATAAGCTGGATCGTTTTCTTCAGCATATTGGCAAGAGCGATCCTGCCCATTTGCTGCTTTCCCATAAAATAGCCGCGTGCGATCGAGGTAAACGCAATAATTGGAATAAGAGACAGCACAAGCCCTTTCATGAGCGGATGATACGACTGAAACACTGGAATGAACGGCAGGACAATCGCAGCGATCCCCGTTGTTGTACATGTCACCACAAGCGTCATTTTAAACGCATGGCGGAGCATACTTTTATGGAGCCGCTCATGCGATTCTGCAATGAATTTAGAAATGGAGACTGGCAGCTCTAAGCTGGCAATCACAAGGACAAGCATAATGATTGGAAGGATACTCATATATAGACCCATTCCATGTTCTCCAAGCTCTCTCGCTAAAATCATATTGACTAAAAACTCGATACACTCCGCAATGAAAGCTGCGACAGATAGCAGAATGACCCCTTTTACAAATCGATTCATGTAGCCTCCCCTTTATCTAAAGCAAATTCTTTTCACATTCTATGAGACAAGTCCTGAAAATATTTTGATAAATGAAGACAAAAAAAGAAGCGATCCATCAAATCGCTTCTTTCTTCATACGGCAAATACGTGACGACCGATACGTTCTACAATTTTGCGGGAACGAATCCAGTTATCTGTTGCCGTTTTGGGATTATAAAAATAAATGGCCTTTGTTGTTCTGTCATGTTCTTTCACTACTTGCTTCACAGCTTTAACAGAATCTTGATCTGCTTTATCATGAATACTTCCATTCGATACTGGCTGGAAAGCATTTCGCTGATAAATAACACCTTTGACACTGTCAGGAAAAGAGCGATGCTCCACCCTGTTTAAGACGACGCTTGCCACAGCTTTTTTACCTGCGTAAGATTCACCTTTCGCTTCAGCATGTACCAATCGTGAGAGCAGCTCCATTTCTTCATTAGAATAGCGTTTGGCGCTTTCCTCATTCGTCGTTTCTGATTTTACTCTTTTCTTTTGCTTCGTTTTTGAAGACTTTTTTTCTGTAGACGTACTTAGCATTTTGACTTTCGGCTGACGCTTCTCCTCTGAAAATGCTGGGATGACTTGATCTTGATCATCTTGATCTATATATGAAAGCTCATGCTTAACAGGTGCTTGTGAAAGTTCGTGACTTAGTGTGCCTTGCTGCTCTTGTATGTTGTCCATCTTCATGGCTGCGATTAGCATAAGGATGACAAAAAGAGCGGTATGAATTTTCATCATTCGCCTCATTCCTCCTTTATCAAAGTAGGCGGTAAGATACTTGTCCACTCTAACAAGAGCTCCTTTTATTTTCACGCACAAAGATTTGCATGCTTGTCCAAATTCCGTCATTAAATGGCATGTCCTAGTTGAATTGCGTATCAACTGGAATTGTTAGCGCTTAAAAAGGCCCCTTTTCCGCCTATAATCATCCTTATGCTCCTGATTATGGGTTATTACATTTTCTTTTCAGATGTATCAAGCTCGTTTGAAGTGTGACAAAAGAACTAAAATAAAAAAGCTTTCTCTCATTCATGAGAAAAAGCTTTAGCTTCTTGCTTCTGTAAGATATTCAAAAATAACATCTCCACCATGTTTCGCAATCCCGCGAAAATACTTAAAATCATCTTGATTCACCAAGATCGAACGAAACGTTAAAAAATCATCTTTCTGAATGGTCACTTGCTTTTCTGTCCCATTTCGTAACGATTCAAGTATTGTGAGGATTTGTTCTTCCGTCAAATAAACCGCTCCTTTACAGCCATCATCAAATATTAAATATACCATCCGTTAGGAAAGCATACAACGAAAACAAAACAAAAACGTCTTTATCCTTTACATTGGTATGAAAATATTGCAAAATACTTTTTAATAGGGAATGAAATCTGTTTTTAAAGGAGAGGGATCGGTTGAAGATTGCAAAAATTGGAAATGTGATCGAATTTAGAAATGGTTTAACAGGTGTAGTTGAAAAAGTGAATGAAAACTCTGTCATTGTGGATGTCACCATTATGGACAACTATAGAGATTTAGAACTGGATTCACTAACAGTCGTTAATCATAAAAACTATAAAATCATCAAAGACTCCGTACATTAATTTGCAATCCTCAATTCAGACTATCGATACATACGTAAATACGAAGCAAAGCTGCTTTCTGACAGTTTAGCTCTCTTTGACAATCACATATGAAAAAGACTGACACCATATGAAGAAGTGTCAGTCTTTTTGCGTATGAAAGGTTTGCATTTCCGCTTTCGTTTTGTACATGTCCACTTCCTCGGGGGTGATAACGCCTTTATCAATCAAAAGTGCAATCACTCCAAGCAATGTGGAGGCACTCCATTTATATCGTTCTTTGTTTTGATGTTCGAGCATTTGAAGCTCTTCTTTTAGCTCCATCAGCAGCTTCTCTGTCTTTTCTTCTTTGTTTGCCAACTCAAACGCCTCCGTTATTCGTTCATTGCCTCTATTTTATCTCAAAGCAAATAAGATAAGCAAAAAACACAATTTATCTTTACAAACATACGTTCTGTCATGTATAATAAATTTACGAGCTGGTAGCCCCCAGCCGTCCTAGCAAGTTCTATTCCCATTTGTATGAGGAGAGCGACATGACTCTTCTCTTTTTTTATCACTTCAGTCTAATTCATCTCATTCAAACCCATAAAAAAAGACATGTCATTAGGCATGTCTTTCAGATTGTTGACAAAGGGCTAAAATGATCTTTATTTTAGCCCTTTGTCTTCTTTTCAGCGTGATTGAAAACCTTTGTAGTCTAGGAAGGCCAGCTACTTTTGCGGAGCGAATTTGCAATTCGTGAGCACCAGCGCACAGGACTGACAAAGAATGCGAGGATTTGTCTACACGCTGAAAGACATGTCATTAGGCATGTCTTTTCCTTTATTAGCGATTATCAATCGTTTCAGGATACATATCATGATTCATCATGCGATATGAAGCCATTTCTTCATATTTGGTACCAGATTTTCCGTAGTTCGTGTACGGGTCAATTGAAATACCGCCTCTTGGTGTAAATTTGCCCCATACTTCAATGTATCTTGGGTCCATCAATTCAATGAGATCATTCATAATAATATTCATACAATCCTCATGGAAATCACCATGGTTACGGAAGCTGAACAAATACAATTTTAATGATTTACTTTCAACCATGATTTCATTTGGGATATAGCTGATATAAACTGTCGCAAAATCCGGCTGACCTGTTTGCGGACAAAGTGACGTAAATTCTGGGCAGTTAAATTTCACAAAATAATCTCTATTTGTATGTTTATTCGGAAATGTTTCAAGCACTTGTGGTGCATAATCAAACAAATAATTGGTTCCTTGATTTCCTAGTAAAGTGACACCTTCTAATTCTTCTGGTTTTCTTGTCGTCATGTCGTCTCTTCCTTTCTATACGCCTCGTTTATTTCCCCACAATAATGTGTGCAGCTGCGGCAGCACTCTTACGCGATTTAAGTCTGGGTCTTGCGCTACTTGATCGACAAGCGCTTCATACTTCTTTAATAAGTGCGTCAATAAGTACGCATCATCACCTGTCGTTGTGTCATCATTTCCTACCTGCAAATAAAAAGGAAGCTCTGGATATTTCGCATGAACATCCTTTGCATAGGCTAGATCATGATCGTCAAAAATCACGACCTTCAGGCTTGCATGCTGTAATCTATTTCCGTTTTTCAGCTCATCTATAATACGTGTGAGTTTCGTAAAATCTGTTTTCATATTAGAGCTTGGCGGCTTCGGAGAAATGGTTAAATCATCAATTTTCAAAAACCAGTCCTGATACATCGTCCCTTGTGTTTCAAGCGCTGTATCAATTCCTTCTTCGTGAAGCAAATCAATAAGTGATTCCATTTGTTTTAAAAGCGCAGGGTTTCCCCCTGAAATGGTGACATGGGAAAAAGCCTGTCCACCTATTCTTTTTAATTCTTTGACAATGCCTTCAGCGTGAAGCCACTGAATGTCATGCTTTGCTGAGCCATCCCATGTAAAGGAGGAATCACACCAGCTACATGAGTAGTCACAGCCAGCTGTTCTGACAAACATGGTTTTTTGTCCAATGACCATCCCTTCTCCTTGAATGGTCGGACCAAAAATTTCTAATACAGGAATCGCTTTAGCCATTGTGTTCAACTCGTTTCGGACGGTAAATGCAGTAGCTTGTCGGTGTCTCCCTAACAAAGACCTGAACACATACTGGTTTATTTGCTAAAGTCGATAAATATGCTGCGACTTTGTCATGGACTGTCTTTGCCACAACCTCTGTAGTAGGCATCGCATATGGATCAGTTGATGAGAATTCCTCATGATCATTGAGCAGCGTGTGATCATACTGTCCATGAATAAGTTTTTTCAGTGTACTAAAATTGACAAGGAAGCCCGATTCATCTAGGTCGTCCCCAGCAATGGTTATATTGATGGTGTACGTATGACCATGTACACGGCTGCAAGCACCTGCATCTTCTCTTGGAATGAAATGAGCAGCCGATATATGCATATCTTTGTTCAATTCAAATGAGTATGGATGATTCGCTTGTGGATAGATTTGAGAAAGCATTTATTTTGCCTCCTTCATTTCCATATAAGTGTCATAGCCATTTTTCCGAAGCTTACACGCAGGACATTCCCCGCAGCCATCAGAAATGATGCCATTATAGCAAGTGAGTGTTTCATTTTTTACAAAATCCAGCGCATTCAGATCATCCGCCAGCTTCCATGTTTCTGCTTTATTGAGCCACATGAGTGGTGTATGGATGACAAATGGTTTTTCCATCGCTAAATTCACTGTGACATTACAAGACTTTACAAACTCGTCACGGCAATCTGGATAGCCGCTAAAGTCTGTTTCACATACACCTGTGATAATATGTCTTGCACCGATTTGATACGCAAGAATAGAAGCGAAGGATAAGAACACTAAGTTTCTTCCTGGTACAAATGTGGAAGGCAGCTCTCCTTCTTTTTCCTCAATGTCAATGTCATCTCTTGTTAAAGCATTTGGTGCCAGCTGATTCAAAAGAGACATATCTAATAGATGATTCTTCACACCTAACTTGTCAGCAATTCTTTTGGCGACATCAATTTCTTCTTGATGACGCTGATTATAATGAAAGGTCACGGTTTCTACCTCTTCGAATTGTTGAAGTGCCCATAACAAACATGTCGTACTATCTTGTCCCCCGCTAAAGACAACAACTGCTTTTTCATTTTTCATTTTCTGTTCTCCTCCTTTTGCAGATCTATACTATCGTACAAAGCTGCATCTGAAAGGCTCATGAAAACCCCTATTTTTCTCAAAAGAAAAGACACCTTTACATGTGTATGAGGTGTCCCAGCCATAAAAAATAAAAAATGCCACATCCAAGGATACGGCAAGTCCTTAGTTTTTTATAGAGGGTTTTGCTAGAACCTCTCCCGTTTACACGGATTTTTGTTCAATTTTCACAGAGGATAGTGTACCACATATTTGTCATGCAGGCTATCCCTTCTTTACTTATCAAGTGATGTAGGCACTTTTTTTAGAAAAAGAAAGAGGATAAAAAAGATGCTCACATATCCAAAAATAGGATAAACCGTTGATATCAATGTACCGTAACCAATTTTACTAATCACATAGCAGCACAAGAGAATAAGGGATATCGTCAAGACACTGTTCATTCGTATATACGCCCTCACTTGTCTCTCCAGTCCATATAAATTGCCTATGACGGATGTAAAGACTTCGCCGAAGATCACAAATAAATAAATGAGGTGAATGGAATTTGCTACTTGATACACGACCTGAGCCATTGGAATATCAAACGCCTCCAGCATATCTAATGAAGAAAGAGATAAAAAGCATACAAATAAAATAACTGTCAGCATGACGCCCCCAAGCACAGCTCCCTTTTTAATCACCGCTTCAGAGGTCATTTCATTTGCGACGGGCACTAATACCGCTTGAGAAAGTGCCAAATTAAAAGCACCATATGAGATAGCTGATAAAATCCACTCTCCCTCACCCATTTTCAGCGCAAGAACATAACTTTCACTACTGCTAAAAACGAATGAATCAAGAAATACGATCAATGAAAAGAAAATAAGCATTGGGACGACGAGAACATTGACACCAAATAACCCTTTTGATCCTTTCAAAAGCACAATTACGCTCAGAATAATCGTTAAAAAAATGCCATATTCCTTCGATATGCCAAGCTGTTCTTCAAATATAGCACCTGCGCCAGAAATCATCACTGAAGTGACGCCTAATAAAATAAAAAACATGACGACATTAATATACCTGCTTGCAGCTGCGCCAAATAGAAACCGGTTCATATCTTGATAAGACTCCGCTTCAATTCGTTTAGAAATGAGCATCATTTTTGCCCCAAGTCCAGTAAAAATAGCGCCGCTAATCAAGATTCCGAATAATCCAATCCAGCCAAAACGAACAAAAAATTCTACGATTTCTTTTCCTGTCGCAAACCCAGCTCCAACCACTGTTCCTACATATACAAAGGCAAGCTGAAAAGCGGATTCATTTGAACGTTTCATGTGACCCCTCCGCACCCATCACTTTCGATTGTCTTTTTTTATCCTATGAGACAAGTTCCTTGAAAAGAAGGACAAACCATGATTAAATGCAAAAAAGGATTTTCACCTGCCTTTGAGCAAAACAGTTGAAAGTCAAAATAGGTCAGAGTATACTATAGTCAAAGATGGTCAAACAACAGACCATTTTCTTTAAATTCATTGGTCAAATAAAGTCAAACTTTTATCATAAGGAGGTCATGGCAAATGCGTTGTCAACATTGTCAAGTAAATGAAGCAACAATTCGCCTGAATATGCAAGTGAATTCATCCCGGAGCCAAATGGTTTTATGTGAAGACTGCTACACCTCTTTGATGGAGCAATCAAAAATGAAAATGGGACCTCAATTGTTCGGAGGAAGCTCATTCTTCTCTGGGCAAGAGCAAGCAGGACATACGCAAAACGTAGAGCAGCCAAAGCAAAAAGGCTTACTCGATGAACTTGGCCGCAATTTAACAGATGGCGCAAATGCTGGTTTAATTGATCCAGTCATCGGCCGTGATGAAGAAGTCGCAAGAGTCATTGAGATTTTAAATAGAAGAAATAAAAACAATCCTGTCCTCATTGGTGAACCAGGTGTTGGGAAAACAGCGATCGCTGAAGGACTTGCACTGAAAATTGCAAGTGGCGATGTACCAAATAAATTAAAGAACAAACAAATCTATTTATTAGATGTCTCCTCCCTTGTAGCGAATACAGGGATACGTGGTCAATTTGAGGAAAGAATGAAGCAGTTAATTAAAGAACTACAAAGCCGTAAAAATATTATCTTATTTGTAGATGAAATCCATCTTCTTGTAGGCGCAGGCTCTGCTGAAGGGTCAATGGATGCTGGCAACATTTTAAAACCAGCTCTTGCACGAGGCGAGCTCCAGCTAGTAGGTGCGACGACATTAAAAGAATATCGTCAAATTGAAAAAGATGCCGCACTTGAACGACGCTTTCAGCCCGTCATTGTAGATGAGCCAACACAAGCTGAAGCGATCGAGATTTTAAAAGGCATTCAAGATAAGTACGAAAGCTATCATGGCGTCACCTATTCAGCGGAAGCCATTCAAGCGTGTGTTCAATTATCTTCCCGGTATATTCAAGACCGTCATTTGCCGGATAAAGCCATTGATTTAATGGATGAAGCAGGTTCAAAAGCGAACCTCTCCATTGATGCAGCAAGTGAAGATGAACTAACGAATCGTCTGACAGAAATCGCTGCTGAAAAACATGCTGCTTTAAAAGAAGAACAATATGAAAAAGCGGCGAAGCTTCGAGATGAAGAAGAAGCCATTGAAGCAAGACTTCAAAACAAAACAAATGACAAAGAACATGTCGTCACAGCAGAAGACATTCAAGCCATTGTGGAACAAAAAACAGGCATCCCTGTCGGCAAACTGCAAGCAGACGAACAAACCAAAATGAAAGAAATTGACGTCCGCTTAAAAGCACGAGTGATCGGCCAGGAACATGCGGTTGAAAAGGTAGCGAAAGCTGTGAAAAGAAGCAGAGCCGGCTTAAAATCGAAACATAGACCAACTGGCTCCTTCCTTTTCGTTGGACCAACAGGTGTCGGGAAAACCGAATTGTCGAAAACGCTAGCTGAAGAATTATTTGGTTCAAGAGATGCGATCATCCGTTTAGATATGAGTGAGTACATGGAGAAACACTCAGTATCTAAGCTCATCGGTTCTCCTCCTGGTTACGTTGGACATGATGAAGCAGGCCAGCTGACAGAAAAAGTGCGCAGAAAACCATACAGCATCATTTTGCTGGATGAAATCGAAAAAGCACATCCTGATGTGCAGCATATGTTCCTTCAAATCATGGAAGATGGCCGGTTAACAGACAGCCAAGGCAGAACCGTCAGCTTTAAAGATACAGTCATCATCATGACAAGTAACGCAGGCAGCACAGATAAAACGGTCAAAGTCGGCTTCCAGTCTGATCAGGAAGAAGCGATTGAAGAACAATCACTCATTGATTCACTCAGCGCCTATTTCAAACCAGAATTTTTGAACCGTTTTGACAGCATCATTCAGTTTGACTCATTAGATCGAGATGATTTAGTGAAGATTGTGGATCTTCTGCTCAATGAGCTGTCAGAACAATTAAAAGAGCAGAATTTGACAGTCCATGTGACAAAAGAAGCGAAAGAAAAAATTGCAGAACTTGGATATCATCCTGCATTTGGTGCTCGTCCACTGCGAAGAACCATTCAAGAGCACGTTGAAGATCAAATGACGGAAATATTGCTTGAAGAAGAAAAGCTTTCAGGATTTACTGTAGATGTTGAAGATAACGAAATTGTCGTAAAAAAAGGATAGTTACATCTTAAGAAGGATCTACAGCTCCATCATGTTGCGGTGTCTAAGTTCCATCTGCACGCCGACGCTCCCCCGCCTCTTTTCCTTTAAGATAAAAGAAAAAGAGGTGGATCACATGATGAATTGGAGCTATGATCTTGTCAAAATCATGTATGAAGAAAAATTAAAAGAGCTGCTTTTAAATGAAACTGCTCAAAGAAATTAAAAGAAACTCCCTTTATATCAGAGGGAGTTTCTTTTTTAAGGTAATAGAAAGCGCTTTCGTCAAAAATTCTTCACAGAAACTGCCTTAATTTGATATTCAGACTAAAACCCTTCTAGAAGACACCGATATTAACTATAGAAAAAGATAGTTAAAGGATTTGGTGAGATAATGGACAAAACATCGTTAATAGGTATTATTTTAGCATTTATTGCACTGAGTGTCGGTATGGTTCTGAAAGGTGTAAGTCTAACCGCTCTTATCAACCCAGCGGCTATATTGATCATTGTGGTTGGGACGATTGCAGCTGTTGTCATCGCATTCCCATCTAGTGAAATTAAGAAAACACCAAAATTGTTCGGCAAAATTTTCAAAGACAATAAGCTTCCAACGATTCAAGAAATGATCCCTCTTTTTTCAAACTGGGCACAAATTGCGCGTCGTGAAGGTCTTTTAGCATTGGAAGCTAGCATTGAGGAAGTAGATGACGATTTCCTTAAGAACGGCTTAAGCATGGCGGTTGACGGTCAAAGTGCAGAATTTATTCGCGACGTCTTAACAGAGGAGGTTGACGCCATGTCTGAAAGACATCAGTCAGGCGCATTAATCTTTACACAAGCCGGTACATACGCTCCGACGCTTGGTGTACTTGGCGCAGTTGTCGGACTTATTGCCGCACTTGCTAACATGGGAGATATTGAAGCACTTGGACATGCAATCAGTGCAGCCTTCGTTGCCACACTGCTTGGGATTTTTACCGGGTATGTGTTATGGCATCCATTTGCCAACAAGCTGAAGCGTAAATCAAAGGAAGAAGTAAAACTTCGTCTGATTATGATCGAAGGGATCCTTTCTGTTCTTGAAGGTCAATCTCCAAAAGTGATTGAACAAAAACTTCTTATGTACTTACCAGCAAAAGAACGTGCAAATCTTGTCATTGAAGAAGGAGAAAAACAAAATGGCTAGGAAACGTAAAAAACATGATCACGATGACCATGTAGATGAATCTTGGCTGATCCCTTATGCCGATCTTCTGACGCTTCTTCTCGCTCTCTTCATTGTGCTTTTTGCGTCTAGTTCGATTGACAAGGCAAAGTATGAACAGATGGCCAAGTCTTTTAATGTCGTCTTTACGGGCGGAACTGGTGTCATGGATCAGACCAGCATGCAAAGCACTGAAGAAACTGAAAATAGCAACCAGACCAAGAAAGCTGCTGAAGAAGATGAAGAAGCTAAAGCGAAAGCTCGAGATCATGCCGTTCTCTCAAAGGTCAAAAAGCAAGTGGATTCCTTCATTGCCAATAAGAAACTTGGAGCTAAGCTCGAAACAAAGCTCACGGACGAAGGTTTGCTCATTACGATAGAAGACAGTATCTTCTTTGATTCTGGCCGGGCGGTTATTCGCCCTCAAGATGTCCCGTTAGCAAAGGAAATCTCAAAACTACTCGTCATTAACCCCGCTCGTGACATCGTCATTAGCGGACATACTGATAATGTACCGATCAGAAATTCAGAATTTGAATCCAACTGGTATTTAAGTGCCATACGTGCTGTAAACTTTTTGAGTATTCTTCTTGAGAACAGCAATTTAAACCAAGAGAACTTTAGTACAAAAGGTTTCGGTGAATTCAAGCCAATCGCTTCAAATGATACAGCAGAAGGCAGAAGTAAAAACCGACGCGTAGAAGTACTTATTTTACCGATCGAGAAAAAAGCAAAATAAAAAAGGGAGCCCTCGGCTTCCTTTTTTATTTATTCTTTATGATCATATAAATGTTTTGCACGGAGTCCCACATGTTTAAGCATGTCAATGCAGGCATCCTTCTCTTCTTCGCTCAGGACACTGATCATCTCATGAATTTCTTTCGCATGATCTGGGAAGATATCATCAAGCAAAGCTCGTCCCTGCTCGGTAATATGCGCAAATGTGACCCTGCGGTCTTCTGCACAGGCCTTACGACTGAGGAGTTCTTTCTTCTCCAATTTATCGACCACATACGTGATGCTGCCGCTTGCAAGTAAAATCTTATCACCGATTTGCTGAAGCGGCTGATCCCCTTTATGATACAGCAATTCTAATACTGCAAATTCAGTCGGATTCAGCCCGTGCTTCACAATATGCTTGTTCATGTGATGATTAATCGAGCGATAGGCACGTGATAATACAATAAATAATTTCAAAGATTTCTCAACATTATGATTTTCCATTTTTTTATCATCCTTTATGAAATGCAACCCACTAATGTGACATTAATAAACAATAAGTAAAATGTCAACATCTTGATCCATCTTTAGCATGAAAATGAGACCAGAACGAATCACCTAATTTTTTAAAAATCACACAAGTCATCGTAATAAAGATAGGTTCAATGCTATAATAAGTCTATTAGGTAATACGTTGGAGCGATGAATGATGAGTATATTGAAAGGGTTTTGGAAGAAGATCAGGCTGTACCTTATTTTGGTCATGATTCCAACCCTAATCATTAGTTATTTTATCTACGAAAAAGAAACGGAAAAAATCGACTTAAAAAACAAACAAACTGCTACACTTATGTTAAATATTCACAAAAACCAAATGAATTATTTAATTAGTGAAACAGAAGCGAGATTAACTTCTCTTGCCATGGGATTTGACCAGCCTCTCGAGACGAAAAAAGTACAAAACATCCTAGAGAAAATCTATAAACAAGAACCTCGTTTTTCAGGTCTGTATCTCCTAGACAAAAAAGGAAATGTAACAGTAAGCACGACACCGTTAAAGGAAAAAATCAACCTATCATTCAGAGATTACTTTAAGCGCATTCAAGTGACCAAGCAGACGGTGATCACAGATAACTATGTGAGCCGAATTACAAAACAGCGGATTCTTTCCATTTGTGTGCCTGTGCTGGATGAAAACGAAGAAGTCACCAATGTGCTAGTCGCCGCCATTCAAATTGATTATTTAAGAAATATTATGAATGTATTGAACCCTGATCTTCATTTTAAGATGCTGAATCAAAATGGACATGTCGTGTTTACAAGTGGTCCACAGCCAGCATCAGAAAATGGCAGCACCGTGTCTACATATTTAGATGAAAACAGCTGGAAGCTGGAAGTCTATCCGCAGCGCGCTTCTACAGGTGAAGTGCTGTCTGTTATGCTGATCCCTTTATCCAGTGCTTTTATTTTATTAAATATTTTATTCACACTTGTTCAATATATCATTTTAAGGCGTCAAACCCAGCAGGAGCGTCACCAAAATGAAGCGCAAAAGCTTGAATTAATCGGGACCCTCGCAGCAAGTACGGCACATGAAATTCGCAACCCATTAACAGGGATTAGTGGATTTATACAGCTTTTGCAAAAGAAGTATCACTCTGAAGAAGATCAGCTCTATTTCTCTGTCATTGAAGAAGAAATCAAACGAATTAACCAAATCGTCAGTGAGTTTCTTGTATTAGGGAAACCAACGGCAGAAAAATGGCAGAATAACTCTGTAAAAGAAATTGTAAGTGAGATCATGCCGATCGTTTTCTCTGAGGCGAACCTTTATAATGTTGAGGTTGATTTGCAAATTAATACGATTCAAGATGTTGGTGTTTATTGCACAAAAGATCACATTAAACAAGTTGTATTAAATGTAGCGAAGAACTCATTAGAAGCGATGCCAAATGGCGGTCATTTGAAGATTTTGATTGAGGCTGAAAAAGAACATGTCATTATTAAAGTGAAAGATACGGGTGAAGGCATATCAGAAGAAATGTTAAAACATATCTTCCTCCCTTTTATTACGTCGAAGGAAAAAGGGACAGGTCTTGGGCTTGTCGTGTGTAAACGAATCATTTCGATGTATGGCGGAACAATTGATATCGAGAGCGAAGTGAATAAAGGATCAACCGTCGTGATCATGCTTCCTTCTGCTCACTCAGCATAGCTGAAACATTCAGCCGGTTTTGCTTAGGCAAGACCGGTTTTTCATGTCAATAAGAGGGACGGTTTACAGATAGAAGACTCATTTGAGATACAAGATCATGAAAGGAGGGGGCAGATTGTTTCTCATGAAAAAGGAGATGCTGATACTCATTCATCAGGTTGTCCAGTTCTTGACTATATTTAATTGTCGTCTCACCAGTGTAGCCTTCTGCTTGAGCAGCTTCTACCATCTGTTTTCTCTTCTCATCAATTGACATTAGCAATTGTTCTTTCCTTACATAACTATTCATGATCTCAGCTCCCACAATGAATTCGACTGTCTATGCTCAAAATGATCCGACACCAAAATTATACTTTATTTGTAAATTAAATTAAATATGCTAATTTTATTTAATTTTATACAGCCTAAAGACCTCTTACCCAATCATATTTGGGGGTAAACTTCAAATTTGGACAGGACTGACACATGGATTAAACAGAATTTTATCCTATGTAGAAGATCAAAATCAACTATTTTCTTTCTCATTTTATGTCTATTTCCCTAAAAAAAAGCTGATCTTCCGCCTCATGCGGAATGATCAGCTTTTGTCATTAAACCTTTTCTTCCTCGTAAATTGGCACCCAGCCCTCAGTTGTGACAAATATGCGAACTGCAACCACTTTTCGATCCTCTTGCAGTGTAAAGTAGTGACGAATATGTGGCGGAACAGAAATTAAATCGCCTGGATTCAGTCTCACGTCAAAAAAGACGCCATCCTTACCTTGAATGGCAAAGATTCCATGTCCGCTTACAATAAAACGTACTTCATCATCTGTATGGTGATGCTCACGCTGAAAGTTTTGGAGCAGCTCGTCAAGATTTGGTGTCGCATCAGATAATGAAATCACGTCCTGCGCTTTGTATCCTCGTTTTTCAGATATACTCTCAATTTCCTTTTGGAAAACAGTCAAAATCTCTTTCTTTTCCTCATCTGTTAAATCATACTTTTCTGATAAACGGTTTGGCAGCTTTGCAATATCCCAATGTTCATAAATGACCCCTTGGTTTTCTAAATAGGCTGCCACCTCTTGCTCGCTTTCAAGTAATGTGTTCTCTTCATTATGAATCAAAATCGTCGCCATGTGCTTTTCCTCCTTTTTATGTGACAAGCTGCTTTTGATAAAGTGTTAATTTTAAGTGGTAGCTAAACAAAAATTCATACGCCTCTAATACTCGTTTTGCTTCAGAGGCTGTTTTTCCCCAGACTGTGATGCCGTGATTTCGAATGAGCACAGCACCTGATTCCGACTCTTCAGTGAGATGCTTTGCAAATTGTGCTGCAAGATGCGGGATATGGGCTGGATTTTCAATAATCGGTAACGACACTTCTGCATCCTCCTCCCAGTAACCAAGCGCTTTGATGATTTCGTTTCCTTTGAAACGAACCTCGCCCTTATCCCCATACAGTTCAGAGATCACATTATTATCGATTGTATGGACATGGAGACAGCAGCCTGCATTCGTCTGCTCATACACGTAGTTGTGAAGCAGTGTTTCAGCTGATGGTCTAAGCGGTTCATTCAGATCAACAGGCTTACCTGCTGCATTTACTAAAACAAAGTCTTCATCTGTTTCTTTTCGTTTATCTTTGCCGCTTGCCGTCACCAAAAACGTGATTGGATCATCCGACACCTTGATCGATAAATTGCCGCTTGTTCCATAAAACCAGTCTCTTTGTGCCAGTTCACGTTTGACGTCTGCTAGCTCCTGCCAGCGCTTGCTCTTTGCGTCTGCCATTCCTTCACTTCCTTTATTTGATCAAATTGTGCTTTAAGATCAATAAATGTTTCATACTCTAGATGGACAAGCCCGAGCTCTTTACATTCGTTTAGTAAGTAGTCACGCGCAAATGTGAGATCCGCATGCTTTGCCGCCTCCACATCGGTGACTGAATCTCCAATCATGATAATGAAGTCATTCTCATGGGTCAGCTCTCGAATGATTGACGGCTTGCAGCATCCGCAGCCATTTTGACATTGCGAATCGCAGGCATGCGGCCATTCAATCTGAATATGCTCTTCCCCAAATGACGCATGATTGCAATAAATATCGTCTCGATCCACAATGCCCTCGAGTATGGGATAAACAAAGAAGTCCATCCCGCCACTTAGCACATAGAAGGGAATATCAGCCTTTTTCACATGATCAACAAATTGCTTGAATCCTTCTCGAATCTCTGTATCTTCTAAAATAAACGATTGAATGGCTTCTTTTTGATCACTCGTCAGTAATTGAAACATCTGCCCGACGCCTTCTTGAATGGTGATCTCCTTTGTGAGAACATCGTCCTTCAGCTCCGTCCATTCACTTGGTGCAAAGTGTTTCATGATGCGAATGATATTATCATTTTTCGTAATGGTTCCATCAAAATCACAACATACAATTGGTTTTTTCATTTATTCTGCTACCCTTCCCCATAGTTCAAGTGCTGCTTTTAAATCTTGGCAAGAAGCTGCCTTCTCTTGGATCGACTCTCCATGTGTCACCGCATCAATGATCGATCGAAATGCTTTCCCTCCCCCGATGGCTCCATGCGGATGTCCGTGAATTCCTCCACCAGCATTTATCACATGATCGAGTCCAAAATCTTTCATCAAAACTGGTACCATTCCAGGATGAATGCCTGCTGACGGAACAGGGAACGTTTTTTGAACCGAATCCTCTTTTACACAAGCTTCATAGATTCCAAAGGCATCTTTTTTCGGAAGTGCGACCGACCCATACGGTGAGGGAAAAAGACTCAAATCAGCACCAGCATATCGATTTAATTTACCTAAAAGAAGAGAATGGGAGAATCCATATTCGTGCGATGATGTTAAAGCACCGCTTACTGCGGGATGGGCCATAATAGGCAATCGAATATCTGGATCCTCAGCTAAGCTTTGCATGACATCTAGCCCATAGGCAAAGACATTGAATAAGAGTGCATCCGCTCCAAGTTCAGCTGCCTTTCTTGCTCGATCCTTTAGTTCAAAGGTTCTGCCTGTTAAATTAACGGCATATAGCGTTCGGTGCCCTGTCTCTTCATATGTTTCTTTTAATATCTTTTTTCCTTCTTTGATTCGTTCTTCAAAAGGGGCTAGTGGGCTCTCAAATAAAATTTCATCGTCTTTGATAAAGTCAACGCCGCCTAATGCTTGTAAACGGAGCTGTTCTTTTAAATCTGCCATATCACGGCCAATGACACCTTTAAAAATACTCATCAACAAAGGTCGATCAAACACGCCTGCTTTTTTTCGTATGCCATCAATTCCAAATACCGGTCCTGGCAGACTTCTTTTAAATCTATCTGAGAATTGAATGTCGACTAGCTTCACTTTTCCATCTAGTGAAAGCTTTCCAAAGATCGTCGTCAAAACGGCCGGTATATCCGCTGAAAAGTTAGCCTCAGGATAAGCAATGGTCACCTCAGATTGATATAGGCCATTTTCGGCTGGAGCAAACTTTTCTGATACCTTTTCCACCCGGCCTTTATGCTTTTGAAGCTGCTCTTTTTTGAGCTGCGGCAAATCCGTCCATGATCCAACTGTTAAACCAAGCGCGATCTGCTCCGCTTTTTGATTCACTTGTTCATCCTCTCGATGTGTTAATACGTATGTTGCCAGTAATTCACTCACTAGGGATCCCCTTTCGATTGCGTCATGCATATGGTCAATAAAAAAACCTCTTCAAGTGCTTTATCAGCGCCTTAAAGAGGTTGTTTCGTGTCATTCATCCGAATCTTATCTCTCAGCGCTTGCTGCAAGAATTAGCACCGTGCTTCATGGAAGTCGGTTGCCGGGCTTCATTGGGCTAGTCCCTCTGCCTACTCTTGATAAGAATATTCAATTTTCTTAAATATTGTCTGAATTATCGCACCGTTTATTCATGTTGTCAATGGCTTATTTTCAAACAGATTCAAGGCATCGATTCGCCGAGCGGCTTCTTTTAACCGCTCCTCATTTGTTAAAAGTCCTACTCTCACGTATCCTTCACCGTGAGTACCAAACCCATTCCCCGGCGCCACAACCACATGTGCTCTCTCTAATAATACGCCAGCAAAAGATTCAGATGTATATCCTTCTGGCACCTTTAGCCAAGCAAAAAACGACCCCTTTGGTGCAGTGACCTCCCAGCCAATCTCCTTGCAGGCAGCAATCCACACATTTCGCCTTTTCTCATATCGTTCATTTTGCACCTGTACGCACGTTTGGTCGCTTAATAAAGCTTCCGCTGCTGCATCTTGAGTGGCTTTGAACAGTGAAACAAACAGGTGATCCTGATAAAGCTCAATCGCTTCAATAACAGACGGATTTCCTGCTGCAAAACCTACTCTCCAGCCTGCCATATTATACGTTTTAGACAATGTGTATATTTCAATTCCTGTCTCTTTCGCTCCATCTGTTTGCAAAAAGCTGATTGGCTTTTCTCCATCAAACCCAATGCCGCCATAGGCAAAATCATGGACAACACAGAGCTTGTGATTTTTTGCGAATGTAACGGTTTCTTCAAAAAATGAACGGCTTGCCGTGGCACCTGTCGGATTGTTGGGATAATTTAAATACATCAACTTTGCTTTTTTCTTAACATCCTCAGGCAACCGGTCATAGTCAGGTAAAAAATCATTTTGTTCAAGAAGCGGCATCGTCACCATCTGAGCCCCAGCAAGCACGGCACCTGACCAATAATCAGGATAACCTGGGTCTGGAACAAGGAGTGTATCACCCGGATTCAGCAGGCATTGCGGCAGCTCAACAAGCCCCGCTTTTCCGCCAAATAAAATCGCAATTTCCGTCATCGGATCAAGCGTGACACCATATTCTCTGTCATAAAAGGCAGCGGCAGCCTTTTTTAATTTCGCTGTTCCGCGGAATGACGAGTATTGATGATTTTCAGGTTTTAATACCGCTTCCTGCATGGCTTTTACAATGTGCGCGGGAGTTGGCTGGTCAGGATTTCCCTGCCCTAAATTAATAATATCTGCGCCTTCCTGCACTTTTTTCTGCACCTTTTGGACAAGAGATGCAAAAAATTGTGTCGGTAATTGTTTCAATACATCTGATTGCTGAAATTCCATTTATCTTCACCTTCTATTCAAGTTACATAGCAATACAAATACTGTAATGGATTGTTTTACGAATTGTAAAGCAATTTTGAAAAAGGATTGACATGTGAAGCGCAGCTCTGATAATATCTTGAATTAAGAAATGCAAACAGACACGAGACAATGACATATTGATTTCTCTTATCGAGAGTTGGGCGAGGGATTTGGCCTTTTGACCCCAACAGCAACCGACCGTTAATACCACTGTGAAGTGGGGCGCAGCAAGTAAGCGCCAAGACAATTGTCTTATAGGGCACGGTGCTAATTCCATCAGACGTATGTGCTGAGAGATAAGAGAGGCTTTGAGCATACACACCATCAAGCCTCTTTCTCTCAGGAGAAAGAGGTTTTTTTATATGATTTGGAGGGGAAGCAATTGGTTACACTTACGGCATCATATGAAGAATTAACAGAAAGCTCGGCAGTTGCACTCGCAATTAGACTTGGCTTGATCCAAGAAAGCAGTCATTTGACATGTACGGAAATCGGTGACGGGAATTTAAATTACGTCTTTCATATTTTTGATCATAAACAAGAAAAAGGTTTGATCATCAAGCAGGCACTGCCTTACGCCAAGGTGGTCGGAGAGAGCTGGCCGCTTACATTAGACCGTGCGAGAATCGAAAGTGCTGCCCTGATCAAGCAGTCAGAGTATACACCGCATCTCGTACCAGCAGTCTATTATTCAGATACAACTCTTGCTGTGACGGCAATGGAGGATCTATCACACCTAGAAATCGTCAGAAAAGGGCTAATTGCCGGAAAACAATATCCGCATTTATCCGATCATGTCGGAGAATTTTTAGGAAAAACACTTTTCTACACTTCTGACTTTGCCACAAATCCTAAAGTCAAAAAACAATTTGTGAAGCAATTTACGAATCCGGACCTTTGTGACATTACCGAAAAGCTCGTCTTCACAGATCCTTTCTTTGATAGCGGCACAAATGATTTCGAAGAAGAATTAAGAGAAGCTGCCGAAGCGCTTTGGGCAGATCTTGAAGTACAGGCAAAAGCAGCTGAATTGAAGCGTATTTTCCTGACATCTGCCGAAACACTTGTTCATGGAGATCTTCATACAGGTAGTATTTTTGCAAGTGAGACGGAAACCAAAATCATTGATCCAGAATTCGCATTTTATGGTCCCTTCGGATTCGATATCGGTCACTTTATCGCTAACCTGTTCCTGAATGCTTTGTCCCGTGAGAATGAACATGATCAGCAGCACCTTTTTTACCATGTCGTCAATGTATGGGCAACCTTCAAAGAAGTGTTCGCAAAAGCTTGGAAAGAAGACAGTATTGAAGCGTTTAGTGTATCTGACAGTTTTTTAGAAACAACCTTTGACCGTATTTTAAAAGAAGCGACAGGCTTTGCGGGCTGTGAGCTTGTCCGCCGAACAATCGGTCTTGCTCATGCCGCTGATCTCGATGCGATTCCATCACCATCTAGACGGATTCAGCAGAAAAAAGCAGCACTTACGCTCGGAAAAACATTCATCAAACAATATCATGCAGTGGAAACAGCGTCTGACCTCGTCGCATTATTCCAGCAATCTGTAAAGGAGTGACGGGTTTTGTCTAAAGAATTTGAAGTCCCCCGTTCTGTCGAATGGGAAGAAAACCATATTAACATTTTGAATCAGCAAAAATTACCGGCAGAAACCGTATTTGAACATCTATATACAAAAGAAGACGTGTATAATGCCATTGTCACGTTAAAAGTGCGGGGAGCACCTGCCATTGGCATTACAGCAGCTTTTGGACTGGCGCTCAGTGCCCAAGACATTGAGACAGAAGAGATTGATGTGTTTAAACAAGAAGTCATTCAAATAAAAGAATATTTAAACAGTGCTCGTCCAACTGCTGTGAATCTAGCCTGGGCATTAGAGCGATTGTTGCAGCGCATTGATCGTGCAGCTTCGGTCAATGCAGCCAAAACAGACCTTGTCCATGAGGCCATTCAAATTCAAATTGAAGATGAAGAAACATGCAAACAAATCGGTCAAAATGCACTCCATCTCTTTAAATCGGGTGATCGGATTATGACCATTTGCAATGCAGGCTCCATCGCCACGAGCCGGTACGGAACAGCCCTTGCTCCATTTTATTTAGCCAAAAAGAAAAATCTCGATCTTCACATTTATGCCTGTGAAACACGCCCTGTTCTCCAAGGGGCTAGGCTGACAACATGGGAACTCATGCAAGGCGGCGTAGATGTGACGCTCATTACAGATAACATGGCAGCCCATACGATGAAAGAAAAGCAAATTTCTGCTGTCATTGTTGGAGCTGATCGCATTGCCCGTAATGGAGATGCGGCGAATAAGATTGGCACGTTAAGTCTTGCCATTTTAGCCAAGCATTTTCAAATTCCGTTTTTTATAGCTGCACCGCTTTCTACCTTTGATATCTCAACCAAAGACGGGGCAGATATTCCAATTGAAGAGCGCGACCCGCTGGAAGTAAAAGAATTAAACGGCGTCCAAATTGCACCACCTGATGTTCAGGTATTCAATCCCGCCTTTGATGTCACTCCTCACCATCTCATTTCAGGGATCATTACAGAGAAAGGGATTATTACGTCGAACTATACAGAAGAGATTGACGCTCTGTTCACTGAAAGCATCTCACTCTGATCATAAAAAAAGCGCCGTGTACTTCTTATTTAAGAGCACCGCGCTTTTTTATTTCATTCGTTTTTGCTAAAATTTCTTTTTTCTGTTCTTCTGTCAACACCTTCATTTTGACACATAGTGATGTGACGGCATACATTTTATTCTTTTTGTCCCAAAACATTCCCTAGCGCCCTCCTTTTTCCCTCAACCAACTTTTTTAGCTTAATAAAAGGATATGTCGCTAGGAAAACATTTGGAACAGGTCAATCGATTTATTTTTGAACAAATGGGATACCTTCTAATTCAAGCAGAACCGCTTTCATATCTGTCTTCGTTCCTGCATAGCCCGTCAGAGAACGGTCTTTTCCAATCACTCTGTGACAGGGAATAAAAATAGGTAATGCATTGCGTCTATTGGCTTGTCCAATCGCCCTCACTGCCTTTGGGTGACCAATCGCTTTTGCAATGTCTGCATAGCTTTTTGATTCACCATACGGAATAGTCGAAAGTGCTTCCCACACTTGCTCTTGAAACGAAGTTCCCTTTTGCTTGAGCGGGAGATCGAATACTTGGCGCTCCCCCTTGAAATATTCATCTAGCTGCTTTTTCGCTTCTTGTAATACTGACGTTTCTTCTTCTTTTAGATTAGATTCTTGCTTTTTTGCTAAAAACGGCTCATTTAATGAAAAGAGACATGATTTTAAAGATATTTTATGCTTTATTTTCTTTTTCATCAAAAAGAAAAAGACATCCTGTTGCAGAATGTCTTTTCGTCTTTCTTATTTTGCTTCTAGTCTTCTGATTCTTTCGTTTAAATCAGGGTGTGTTGAGAAAAGAGAAGCTTTTCGTTTACCACTGATTTTAAGGGTAGCAACTGCTGTTTGATCATCATCTTTGATTCTTGACGTATACGCCTCAAGTGAGCGAAGCGCATGAACCATTTTATCTTTACCGGCAAGGTCAGCTCCGCCGCGGTCTGCATGGAATTCACGATGTCTAGAATATGCAAACACGACAAGGCTTCCTAGGACAGAGAAAATGATTTGGAAAACAATCACTGCAATAAAATGAACAATCGGAACAAGCTCTTCACGCGAAACAAAGCGGCTTGCGATCCATGCCGCAATTCTTGAAAGGAAGACAACGAACGTGTTGACAATCCCTTGAAGCAGCGTCATTGTCACCATATCACCGTTCGCAACGTGAGCAACTTCATGAGCGATGACACCTTCAACTGCTGCATCATCCATTTCATGAAGCAATCCAGTTGAAACGGCAACAAGTGATCTTCTCTTAGAAGGACCTGTCGCAAAAGCATTTACTTCAGATGATTGATAAATACCAACCTCAGGCATTTTAGAAAGGCCTGCTGCTCTTGATAATCTGTGCACGCGGTCAACAAGCTGCTGCTCATCATATGTTAATGAATCCTTTTCAGGGTTTAACACCCGGACACCCATCATCATTTTTGCCATCCAGCGAGACATCGCAAGTGACATGAACGAGCCAACAAAACCAACAACTGCACTGAATACTAGCAGTGCCACCAAATTAATTCCACCGTCTGCTCCTATATAAGAACCAACACCAGTTGCTGCACTAATAACCGACAGTACAATACCAATCGTAGTGATAACAAGAATGTTCGTTAATATAAACAGAAATATTCTTTTACCCATACATAACCTCCGCTGTCATATTAAGTTCATTTGAACTTATTAATAAAATTATAAAAATAAACGTCTCAAATTGCAAGGAAAAAGGAATCATTCCTTCTGTTTATCATAACGGCTTAAGCCCCGTCACTTCAATATTTACGACTTTGTCACAGCTGAAAAGTGAACAAATTGTGACGCTACGTTCTGGATTTTAGTTTATTTTGCATTTTCATCAAAAAGAGATTATGATGTTGAATTAGATCAATAATCACGTTTTTGACGTACAAATGAGGTGGAACATGGTGACTTTTAAATTAACGAGAATTGACATGACGAGACTTCTATATTCTCTAAAAGGAGAGGGAGATCTGACTCCGCTTCAGCTTTTGAATCTATCTGTAAAGGGCGATAAGGATCATGAATATGATGAGTTAAAGATCCCTTCGTTTTTTGAAAAGCTCGAACGGCGGAAGCAAAAATCAGAGCACGGTCTTTCTACAAATGAAATTGTTGAGCTTGGCAACTTGTGTGAGCTAACGTCTCTTAAATCGACGGCGATTCAAAATTGGATCAAGCGTGATATTAAAGATATGATTGGTCATCCAGAGCTTGGCAAGAAGTACTCCATTGATCAGGTCATTATTTTATTAATAGTCAGGGATTTAAAATCAGTTTTTGACTTTGATGCCATTCGCATGATCTTATCTGCCTTATTTAACACGATCACAGATCGAACAGATGATATTATTAGTCCAATCCGTTTTTATGAAGCATATGCGCACGTCCTAGATTTTATTTATCACCATACACATTTTCCGTTAAAGGAAACAAATTTACGAGAAATGACTGAGGAGCAGACAGACATGCTCCATGAAGAGTTTACAGAATTAACGAAGAATCAATGGAATTTGATTAAAGGCATTATCTGTTCTACCGTCTTCTCTGTGTTCACTTCCCACTTGCAAAGTACAGCGCAAGAAATGATGTTTAATACGCTGCAGGCAGCTAAATAAGGATAAAAGAAAACCGAGGTGATGAGGTCACCTCGGTTTTTTTGTGCAGCAATTGCCAGCATAATTGTACGCCGTTTTCTTCAAAATAAGAAGGCGCAACAAAGATGAGGTGAAAGGAGGAATATGGACATGGCAAATCGAAATCAGCTTCTTGTTCCTGGAGTAGAACAAGCATTAGATCAATTTAAATACGAGATCGCTCAAGAATTTGGCGTGACTCTCGGTTCAGATACAGTCGCACGTGCAAATGGTTCTGTTGGCGGTGAAATTACAAAAAGACTCGTTCAACAGGCTCAATCACAAATGGGCAATCAATCTAAATAAAAACATGGTGAAATACGCCGGAGCTATTCTGGCGTTTTTTTATTGTTCATATGTGTGCTCATACCGGTTCTCACGATACGGGGACGGTGCACCTTTTCCTTGCTTCTTCATATGGTCTTTTTTTCGTTCAGTAAACGGCTGTTTCTGATCCCTGGCGTTTTTTTTTGCGTGCTTTTCAGCACCACCACGTGATGTGCCGTTTGGATTCCTTTTGTCACCAGGTTCCGTTGAGTGATTTTTTTTTTGTTCTTTATCGAGCGAGCGATCCTTTTCTACCTTTATTTGATTGTCTTTGTTTTTATCATCAGGTTTTGTTTGGTGAGGCTTTTGAATAGATCCTTGCTCTTCCCTCTCTTGATCCTTCTGCTCTTTGTCTTCAGCTTCAGGAGCCTCTTGATCTGGCTTCATCTCTTCGCTATCGTCTGTCTTGACGTCTTCTTGTTTGTCTTTCTCTGCTTGATCTACATCATCTTTTTTAGGCTCTTCTTCTTTAACAGCTTCACTCTCTGCTGCGTCTTCATCCTTTTGAATGTCTTCTTGTTCTTTATCTTGCATTTCTTGATTTCTGATATATGTGCCTGTTGAAATGCCTGCCTTTTGAGCTTTTTCTCTTGTTTCCAGGTCACTTTCTACAGTCTTTAGCTTGTAATCGCGCTTTTGATATTCACCAGAGATGGTGTTAATTTTACTTTTGACGTTGGTTTTATATGTATGGTCCTGCTTGTTTTCATAAACCGTTGAAATATAAATGCTCTTAGAGTTGTTCACATAACCTTTTTTGTCACAGTCATCTATGATTTCCTGCACGACTTTGGTCATGTCGTTTTTTTCTAAATCCTTCATACTAGCCAGTACTTGTCTCGCATCTTTATTCAGTGGTGTGACACCGATCACTTGATAATTGTGATCAAGCTTCAGTTCAAAGCTTGGATTAATGTCAATCGTCATATATGCATATGCTTTTTGACTTGAGAAAGATGGCATCATAGTAAAAATCACGACAATAATCGCTGCGATTGATAGGATTCCTGCATTTAATGGACGTAAACGAAGCAAGTCAAAAAAACCGGCTTTTTTTCTTTCGAGACGTGATTCATTCGGAAATGTCACTTCTTGACCGATTTCATAATCTTGCTGTTCATATTTTGTCCGCAGAAATTGTCCATCAGGGGTCAGCAGCGTGACATATTTTTTGTTTTTCTCTACTATAATGCCTCTTCTCATGAATTAAGCACCCCTTTAAGGTAATCTTTCAAATACACATAATCACCCGTCATAATGATCGCCATCGCAATGATATATTTTCTATTTCTCTCAATCGTTTTGCGGCTGACTTCCACTAGCTTTTCAAGCTGTTTGACTGGCAATTGTTTTTTCTGAAATAAAATGGTTCTGAGCTCATCGTGTTCAACGAGTGTGTGAGCTACTTTAATGGCATTTTGCCTTGCATCTGCATGCTTTGGTGAATGTTCAAGCAGCTCTTGAAACGTGAGGCCGTATACTTTCAATCGTTCTTTAAAATGTTCAATTTCTTCTCTTCTGTGTTCTTGTTCAATTAAACGTCTATATTCATTTGTAGACAGCTCTGCTTCAATCATGCTTTGAGAGTACTCGCCATTTTCACTTTCTTGCAGGTCCATTTGAACCGTTGGCGCATTTCTTGCTTCTTTTCGAATATAGTCGATCACTTTTCTTTTAATAATTAATTCTGCGAAAGCAAGGAGTGAGTTTCCTTTTTCGGCAGAGTATTTTTCTATCGCTTCGTTAAAGGCAATTAAGCCTATGCTGAATTCATCATCTTTTTCATCTATATATCGTTTACAAACGGATGAAACCGTCTTAGCGACAAATGGTTTGTATTGCTCTATTAATGCATTTTGCAGCTCGATATCACCTTGTTGAATACTGATAGCCGACTGCTCTAATGTTTGCTTTTTCTTTCCTTTTTTAAACAAAAGGCTAAGCAATGGTTTCACCTCAGTTCTCCCTATATTACTCATTTATGATAGCTAATTTATGAGGGAAGCGCAAAGGAAGAAATGAGGAATTCATTTCCTGTTACTCAATTATGACATGTATATCATCATCTACTTTACAATGTTTCGTCTAAAAGCAAAGAAATAAGGGGGTATCTCCCCCTTATTTGTAATATACGTGTTATGAAAATGAAATGATATTTCTTTCAAAAAACCTACTCTTCTAGGCGTCCCTCTTGTTTTTCCTTGTTTTGTTGCCCGCCTTTTCTTGATGGACTTGATAAAAACCAACCAAATGCTGCAATTGCGAGAAGCACTGTCCAGAAAATCACTTTCCATAATGTTGAATGAATAAAATGAGAGGACACGATACCAATGGCTGGATGTGACAGTGTGTAAAGCGTGAGCTTCACACCAACCCATCCGACAATGACAAAGGCTGCTGTTTCTAGGCTCGGTCTTGTTTTGAGCAGTTTCACAAAGACAGTCGCTGCAAATCTCATGATGATCAGACCGATGATACCACCTAAAAGAATGACAATAAATTGACCACCATCAAGTCCACCGATTTGCGGAAGACTTGTTGTCGGCAAAGTTACGGCTAATGCGACCGCCGCCAAGATGGAATCGACAGCAAAAGCGATGTCAGCAAGCTCGACTTTTACGACTGTTGCCCAGAAGCCGCTTTGCTTCATGTTTGTGTCTGATTCCTTTTTCTTAAATACGTGCGATTTTAAAATATGGTGAATGGAAATATAAAGAAGATAAATTGCACCAATGGCTTGAACTTGCCACACATCCACTAAAAACGAAATAAGAAACAGGGAACCAAATCGCATGACAAACGCACCCGCAAGTCCGTAAAACAATGCTTTTTTCCTTTGCTTTTCTGGAAGGTGCTTCACCATCACAGCCATGACCAGCGCATTATCAGCGGCTAAAATCCCTTCTAATCCAATCAGTACGAGAAGAACCCACCCGTACTCTAAAATAATTGCTGCATCCATCATCATTCCTCCTTGTTTTTTATCTATTGTCCCACAACAGACAAAGGCTTATGAATGCAAAAAAGACCTTTGCCTGTATTGGCAAAGGTCTTGCTAGACATGTGATATGTAGAATCATGCCAACAAAGCCGATGGAACTTAAGTCCATGTAATGACGACTTTGTTTCCGGTAAAAACCGGACGCTACTCCCCTTTGGTGGGATATAAGAATATTTAGATTACTTATATTTTAATCAATAGACACTGTATTGTCAACAGGGGACTTTCACCTTGTGTCCAGTGATTAGGCAGTTGGTGTTTCTGCTTTTCTTTTTCTACGTTTCAGCCATATATACATCACGAACAACAACACAATCCCGATCCCAATCGGCAGAAGATATGGATCTAACATTGCGCCAACCTCTTTCCAGTTCTCCCCGAGCACAAATCCAAGATACACATATACAAATGTAATAGGCGTAATCGCTAAAAACGTGTACAGGCAAAAGACCCACACATTCATCTTGGCAATACCGCACGGGATGGAAATAAGCGTTCTGACTCCTGGAATAAACCGGCCGCTAAAAGCGACGAATCCACCATGCTTTTCAAAGAAGGCATCCGATTTATCAAGCGACTCCGGTTTAACAAAAAAGTACTTCCCATATTTATTTAAAAAGGGTCTACCGCCATAACGTCCTAACCAGTACAAGGTCAAAGGACCAGCCACGCCGCCAATAGAGCCGGCTGCCACAACACCAATGAAGGCCATGTCCCCTTCTGAGACCCAGTAACCCGCAAGAGGCAGAACCACTTCAGCAGGAACAAATTCAATACATAATGCAAGGAAGATGCCAAAGTACGACAAGTTCTTAAAGGCATCAGCTAAAGAAATAATAAAATCTTCGATGTTTATCAATCCCTTTCACACATAATCGTTTAACTGATTCTATCTCTTTTAGAATCGCACATATATTAAACGAATAAAACCGAAGAAACGATTCACTTTTCGTCGTTTTTTTACATTAAATTTGATTTTACTATAAAAGACAAGTGAAAAAAACGTTGATTGTGGTATTTAAGTGAAGGAAAAGTGAACACAGAAGCCATTCGATCCGATATATTAGGTATACGTCTGTTTTAAGATACTGGAGGTTTTCTTACATGACCCATTTAACAGGAAGCTACAATGGATGGCTTGTCTTTCTGTCAATCGCAGTCGCCGCTGCCGCCTCCTACTCAGCTCTTCAATTAGCCAGCCGAGTGGCTCAGTCAAGCGGTGTAAAGAAAAAGGTATGGCTGATCGTTGGTGCCATGATCATGGGAATGGGGATATGGTCGATGCATTTTATCGGCATGATGGCATTTCACATGCGTGCTGGCATCACATATGAAACACCCTTGCTCATTTTATCGATTTTGGCATCTTTTGTCGGGTCCTTGATCGCATTCACAATATGCATTCAAGAGCAGCTCTCCACAAGACGGCTGCTCATTAGTTCAATCACCATGGGCTCAGCTATTTGCAGCATGCATTATCTTGGAATGGAATCAATGGCCAATGTCTCAATCAGCTATGATCCAGTCCTCTTTTTTCTTTCTTTTTTCATTGCTGCGATAGCGTCTTTCTTTTCGCTTCATCTCTTTTTTCGGCTCCATCGAACCGGGAAAAAGCAGGAGGATCATCTGTTAAAAATAGCTGGTGCACTCGTGATGGGCGGGGCTGTTTCTGGCATGCATTATACCGGTATGGCTGCTTCTACTATGTTTTTTCATTCAGACGGACAGTCCTATGGGGGTGGTTCTCTTGAATTATCACCATTCAGTCTGTCGATTTTCATCGGCTTAATGACACTGATTGTTCAAACACTGATGATTTTTGGTGCCTATATAGATCACCGAATCATGAAGCAGGCGGATAAGCTAAAGGAAAATGAACAGCGTTTCCAATCGCTCATCAAACATAATATCGATGGCATTATCGTGTTATCGGTCAATCGAAAGGTGCTTTCTGCGAACGACTCAGGTAAACAAATCCTAAAAATGTGCAATTCTTGGATTGGTGATGATGTCAGCCAATACGTCATGCCGACTGACACGTGGGAAGAATTTATTTACGAGTCAAAAAAAGCCATCACACGTGAAGCAGAACTAAAAACAGCAGATCGCTTTTATTATTATCATGTCACTTACATACCTGTTCATGTCAACAATACGCTTGACAGTATTTATCTTGTCTTAAAAGATTTAACGCAGCAGCGGATTGCAGAAAAAGAAATTCATGTCATGGCACATTATGATGCGTTAACTGAGCTTCCTAATCGGCGCCACGCCATCAACCATTTAAGTGATGTTCTCTCCGCTCAAGAAGAGACAGGAACATCGACGGCTGTTCTGTTTCTTGATTTGAATCGTTTTAAAATTATTAATGATGCACTTGGTCATAACATAGGGGACTTACTTCTTAAAGCAGCTGCAAACAGACTAACGCAATGTTTACCAGGCAACGGCTTTATAGCCAGACTAGGCGGGGATGAATTTTTAATGATCTTCCCTGACATGGGGCATGACACACAGAAAATTGAACAGCTTTCTCAAAATATCATTCGGCAATTTGAGCGTCCTTTTTTCATCCAGAATCATCAGCTCATTACTTCTATCAGCATTGGAATCGCTATCTCACCTCAAAATGGCAAAGATGGGATGGAGTTAATGAGGAAAGCCGATATGGCGATGTATTTATCCAAAAAACATAAGCAAAGCCGTTATGAGTTTTTCACCGAATCAATGGAAAGATCAAGTGAAGACAGGTTGAACCGAGAGCTTGAGTTACGGGATGCCATTCAAAGAAAACAGTTTGTGCTCCACTACCAGCCGCAAGTGAGTGCGAAAACAAGACAGATGACTGGCGTAGAAGCTCTTCTAAGAATGAAAGCACCAGATGGTTCGTTAAAATCACCCGAGGCTTTTATTGAACTGGCAGAGGAATCAGGACTGATCATTGATATTGGCAGATGGGTGATTGATACCGCATGCAGGCAGGCTAAAACGTGGTATGACAACGGGCTGAAAATTCCCGTGGCTGTCAATTTATCTGCAAAACAATTCAATTCTGAAGACTTAATTGATTTGATTAAGCTGACACTGAAAAAATACGATATGACACCGTCACTGCTCGAGCTTGAAGTCACAGAAAGTATGACAATGGACAATATCAAGCAATCAAAACAAGTGCTGACCTCACTGAAACATCTGGGCGTTCGCATTAGTATTGATGACTTTGGTACAGGGCATAGCTCCTTAAGCTATTTAAAGGATTTGCCCATTCATCGACTAAAAATCGACAAGTCCTTCATTGAAGATATTTTAAATGATTCGAAATCTGAACAGATTACAGGTGCCATTATCGCGATGGGACATCAACTATCTCTCGAGGTCATAGCAGAAGGTGTTGAAACCTTTGCGCAGGCGCAGCTTTTATCTGCGCAAGGATGTGACGACTTGCAAGGCTTTTATTATGCGAAGCCCCTTCCAGCAAACGATATCGAAAAATTCATTGCCTATCCAGCGCATCAGCTGGACACATAAAAAAGGTGCCAATCATGGCACCTTTTCGTTCTATCTAAATAATAAATGTTGACTGTGAATACCTGCTTTTTTCAATAGACTAATCAATTGTTCTTGTTCTTCTCGCGAGAGGCCAGAGAAGGCACGCGCAATCCGGAGAGAATGAATCGGGTAAATCTTATCAAGATAACTGCGCCCTTTATCCGTTAAATGGGCATAAACCGACCGTTTATCCTTTGGGTCCTGCTCTCTTTCAATGAAACCATTTCGTTCTAATTTGTCAATTACGTACGTCACATTCCCGCTGACAAGCAGGAGTCTTGAGCCGATTTGCTGAAGTTTTTGAGCACCTCTCGTATACAGCAATTCAAGAACCGCAAATTCAGTTGGATTAAATCCATGCTCTTTGCTGTCTCTAATGCTGTGTTCTGAAACGCTTTTAAATGCTCTTGCAAATACCTTGTAAAGTGTCATTGAACGTTCTACTTCTTCTTCATTAAACGATAGTCTCATCACATATCTACCTCTTATAATATTTTTTTAACTTCAAGGCTTTCTTGCGGTGCAGTTGGAGCCTTTCGTAAAAAATAGAAGTACGTTTTTGAAAACCCTTTCAACCACATAAGTGACTCCATTCGTGTTATGTATAAGATTTCGATATAAACTTTTAAAATCCTTCTTATTTTTCACAATCATCTCGAAAAAAAGGTTTTTTAGCAAACCATCAAGATACGACACAGTTTAACATAATCTGTAAGGACTCTATGTTTCTTTACACTGTATTCGTCAAATTTCTACAAAATTCAATATTGCTATAATATTGAGCACAAAAAAAGAACCCTTTATGTGACATACGCACATTTCAAGGGATTTTTACAAATCACGCTCTGTTTTGTTGAAATAGAAGTGATACTCTTTTTTTAAGTCACTAATTGTCATGTTCTTGGCCGCACTAGGGCTGTACACTCCCAATGAACAGAGCTGCTTCGTATAATAATGTCTTTCCTTTGCTAAAGCTTCTGTTAAGATACGCCGCACCGATTATCCCCCCTATCAATTGATCTGGAGCAGGTGCTTATGAAGACCTTTTATACAAATCATTTTGTACAGCTCTTAGAAGAGCATGCGCATTCTGACCTGCAGCCTGCATGAATCGCTCCAGTAATTCATCCCTCTTCATATCTAATGCGATAATTTCTTTTGCCATACAGATGATCCGTGTTTGCTCCATCATATGCTCCTCCTCCTATTTCAACTCATCATCATTATATTCATGCGTAGCAATCACTTCACATATGTTGTCAACTTTCCTTCCATCGTTTTTTCACTTTTATGTTTTTGTGTTATATTTTCTAACAAACGATAGGTTTTTTTCGTTGTCATTTTGTATAATATGAAGAAAAGACTTGCAGGGGTGAGTATATGACGCAGGAAGATGTATCTTATAAAGATAAAAAAGTCATTTCAATCGGGATTGTCAGTGAATTAACAGGGCTATCCGTCAGGCAAATCCGATATTATGAGGAACGCAGACTCATCTACCCCCAGCGCTCAACAAGAGGCACGCGTAAATATTCTTTTTCTGATGTAGAACGATTAATGGACATTGCCAACAAACGAGAAGACGGTGTGCAAACAGCGGAGATTTTGAAAGACATGAAGAAAAAGGAACAGGCCTTAAAAAGCGGACAATATAAGAAAAAAATGCTGGAAGGTCAAATTAACGCACACTTCAGGTACAAAAATCGATAAACAAATAAAGTTTAGCTGACTCTTTTAGGCTTTGTTCGCACTTGATTTTTGGTCATGGCTTAATGAAAAAGAGACAGCTTTTTTTGCTGTCTCCGTTATCAAACCAAAGCCCTTGGAAACCAATTACAGCTTAGAGCTATTTTAGTGAGAGTATAGCTTTAATAGTTCTTGTGTTGGCAAACGATTTGTATTGTTCGTGCCAACAAAATATTCTAATTGCCATTTCTGCGTTTGGATAGCTTGTATGCTAGCAGGTTTATCCCAGCTAGGATAAACCCTCATGGCCATTTTTCCTTTAGTCGTATCTGTTTTAAGAATATGTTGTTTTACAAGAACTTCTTTTGGAAAAACGAATTGACCAAAATCATTTTCACTAGTAAAGGTATTGATCACCAATAAATCCATAGCTTTTTCATATGAAAAAGGTTGGTTTTTATTTTCCTCATCCTTTTCCCAAAAAGCAACAAACTGTCCTATCTTAGTAGGCGTTATTTTTGCCACTCTAAATCTAATCGACTTTGAATTTAGCTGAAACACACCAGCTCCATAATTCGAATTTTGGACTTCTTCTCGGACAGCTTTCAAGGACAGTCGATTGGGTTCATAAAACATTTTATTTACATATGTTAACGCGTTATAAAATTCATTCACTGCTTTATCCCCTTATTTATTACTCATTCCAACGCTCTTTCAACATTATCTTAATTTGAACACAATGCCAAATCCTATTAAGTGAAATAAGCTATATAAGCAAGGACATCAGTTTAAATTTACTTTTTTCAGGCGGCGTGCAACAACATTTCATTCTAAGAAACAACACTATATCAAATAGCGTTTAGGTATATTGTTAAGTGCAGGCGATCTAGCGTTTATCCATTCGTTCAGGAATCGAAACAGTTCGTTCATTGATCACATTCCCCGTGTTTAGAGTCGTTTTTGGTTCAATTAAGAGCAAATGAACTTCTTCTTCAGCAATTGGCTGATGTTCAATTCCTTTTGGAATCACAAGAAACTCTCCTTCATTAAGCGCTATTTCTCTATCCCTAAAACGGATGACTAGATTTCCTTTCCATACAAAGAACATTTCATCCTCGTCATCATGGTGATGCCAAATGAATTCACCCTTAATTTTTACCATTTTCATGTATGAGTCGTTCAACTCTCCGCTTATTTTTGGATTCCAATAATCATTTATTTGCGAAAATTTCTCTTGGATATTAACCTTTGAAATCAATAGATTCCCTCCTCATTTACTTGAAAACGTCTTTTTATCTTTCCTAAGCTAAAACTCCCTACCTCGCAAATTCTCCTCCTCATGATCAGACACCAAGGGACACAATGAGCATCAACCTCTTATATTATTAAGTTTACTTATTC
The DNA here is from genome assembly GCF_038613425.1 of Bacillus sp. FSL M8-0266. Classification (NCBI taxonomy): domain Bacteria; kingdom Bacillati; phylum Bacillota; class Bacilli; order Caryophanales; family Bacillaceae; genus Bacillus; species Bacillus sp. FSL M8-0266. The sequence continues at coordinate 1,345,060 of NZ_CP152015.1, read as the reverse complement.
TATTGGATCACGTAAAATCAAAAAATAGTGTATAGTTCATCACAATTTGTGATGCAAAAAGGAGCATTATTTTGGATATTAAATCTTTGGAGATATTTAAAGCAGTAGCTATTGAACAAAGCGTTACAAAAGCTGCTGAGAAATTAAATTATGTGCAGTCCAATGTCACTGCACGAATCCAGCGTCTTGAACAAGAATTAGGTGTTCCTCTTTTCTATCGATATCACAAAAAGATATCCTTAACGCCTGCAGGGCGTGAATTGTTGCCATATGCAAACAAATTACTCTACGATTTTGAAGAAGCGATAGAGGCCGTAAAGCTTTCCTCTACTCCGCGGGGAACTTTGCACATTGGATCTATAGAGTCTACTGCTTCGACAAGATTGCCCAGCATTTTCGCAGCATATCACAAGACATTTTCACAAGTAGAATTGAGCTTGTATATGGCACCTACTGTAGATCAGGTTCATGCTATTCTCAACTACAAGGTAGATGGTGCATTGGTTGATGGGCCTATTCTTCATCCCGACATTATTGAATATCCGGTATTGGAAGAATCTCTTGTTCTCATTACAAGCTACTCCCAGGAGGAATTCCAGGTAGAATCAATTTTGCATGAACCATTGCTTTCGTCATTTGCGCATTGCATCTATTTGGGGCGTTGGCAACGATGGTTAGAGAGCAATGGCTTTGCTCCGATGAAGGTAATGGAATATGGCACTTTAGAGGGCGTGCTTAAATGCGTCGAAAACGGGCTAGGGGTTACCGTATTACCAAAATCTATGGTCGAATCTCGGGTGCAAGGCAAATTTACCTGTCATCCTTTACCGGAACCACATAGAATCGTGCCCACTGTGTTTATAAGGCGCCGCGATTCGTACATGACCAGTGCCCTCTCACGGTTTATGGAATTATTGGGCATAACTCATATGTGATCAGGTCATTTGTGGTAAAAAAGAGGATAGATAGAGCAAAGTTCTTTCAGCTCTTCTATCCTTTTTAAATAAAATCATTTTAACTTTCATTGAGAGGAAGCATCAGTTCCTTCAACGAGCCCTACAAAGTCAATCCGTACACCGCCTTTTTCAGGATCTTCTATGACCCGCATGGCCAGTGCCTTTTTCTCCCCTGTTTTTTCATCTTCGTAATTCGCACGAAAGACGTGAATGCTGGCTTCTTCCAATTGAAAATCTTCATAAGAAAGTGTCTCTATGCCCCATTCTTTTTTCATTTTTAGAATGTCTTTTGGACTTGGGACAGCGCCTTCAACATAGATGTTTTCTATTTTTTGTTTATTTCCTTCGGTAATCGCTTCAATCATATGCTCTGCTGCCACCAGTCTTCTGTCTTTCCCCTCGTCTTCCCTTGAACATGCACCTAGCAATACAATTACAATGCACATTAAAATGAATAAAAACTTCTTCATTTTTCTCTCCCACCTTCTCCTTAAAATGTAAAGGATGGAAGCGCTATATGCAATCTTTATTCAAAAAAGACTGTAAAACGTCACGTTTTACAGTCTTTTTGCTACATCAGTGTATGAAGGAATGCTGTTGCAATTCCAAAATAGATCAGTAAGGATAAAATATCATTCAATGTTGTGATCAGCGGCCCAGATGCAATAGCTGGGTCCACGTTTAATCTGTGTAAAATAATCGGTACGACCGTACCTGCCATAGTCCCAATAATCAGTGTTGCAAGCAGCGAGGAACCGACAACAAAACCTAAAATCATATTGCCCTGCCACACCATTGCGACGACTGTAATAATAATGGAACACACAATCCCAATGTAAATACTCGTTCTCAGCTCTCTAAAAATAAGACGCATGATGGTTTTTTTCGTTAATTCTTCTTTTGAAAGCCCTCTAATGACGACGGCAAGAGACTGTGTCCCTGTATTCCCTGTCATCCCGGCAATCATCGGCATGAAGAACGCTAAAGCAACGACTTGCTGAAGGGTACCTTCAAAATAATTTAAAATACTGCCTGAAATCAGCCCAATGAACAAGAGTAAAATGAGCCACGGAAGACGGCGGTATGCCGCCACAAATGCCGGCGTATCGAACGTGATATCTTTACCAGAGGCAGCAAACTTTTCATAGTCTTCGCCCGCCTCTTGAATCACAACATCAATGATATCATCGACTGTAACAATTCCGACTAGAACATTGTTCTCTTCCACAACAGGAATCGCAAGGAAATCATATCGTTCAATCAGCTTTGCGATTTCCTCCTGATCCTGAAAGGCTCCAACGGCAATGACTCTTGTAAACATGAGATCCTGTACCTTTTCATCCGGTTCACCTAAAATGAGATCCCGGTATGAGAGAACGCCTACAAGCTGTTTTTGATCATTAATCACATATAAATAGTTGATTGATTCCGCAATTTCAGCAAAGCTTTTCAGCTTCACAACTGCATCCTGCACTGTAAAATGCTGAGGAATCCAAACGTAACGGTTGGTCATGATCCGTCCCGCTGTCTCAGCAGGATAATTCATAAGAAGCTGGACGGCTTTTGATTCCTCTGCTTCCATGTTAGATAAAAGCTGATCCTTTAGTTCATCCTCCATCTCATCAAACAAGTTAGCTAGATCATCGTTATCCATTTTGTTTGTGACGAAGGTCGCTTTGTCTTTCCCTACTTTTTCAAGAACAATTTCTTGATATTCCCGCTCCAGCTCACCCATCATTTCTGTCACGTCATCGACTGGTAAAAAGCTGAGGAAGCGGCCGCGGTGTTTCTCTGGAAGTTCTTTAAATAAGTAGGCCATATCATATGGCTGAAGTTCTTCCATGATGTTTTTAAATTCTTTTCGTTTTCCATCTCTTAGTAAAATAATGATGCGTAAAATGAGTTCATCATACGTAATATTTTGTATCATCGCTCTTACCTCCCCAAAGTCAGGAGATACCCGAATCCCTTAGAATGTGCGGGGGTCAGGATCTCCTCTATCTGATGTCTCAATCTGATCTTTTGACATATCCTCTATGTGTCTAGAATCGGGATGATCCATCCCCACACCTCCTTTTCTCATAAAAAAGCACCTTCAACCGAATGAAGGCGCTTTGTAAGCATGACAAATAAACACTTGCTCCTTCAATCGTAGAGCTTTAGCACTGTATGGCATAGGAAAAATCCAGCTGCATTAAAAATCACCTTATGTCGATGATTTCTGTTGACCCATTGGCGTCTTTGGACATTTTTGGGCAGCAGCGTATCTCCATACAGGAGCCTCACCTAACGAAGTCTCATATTGTTGACACACTGAGATTACAGAAAAAGCGCAGTGATGTCAATAAGCAAGATGCCAATTTCCCTTATGTATTCGCTTACTTTTGAAAAAAAGAGCGATAGACAAAGTAGACCATCGCCCTTTCATGTCTTTTATTCCTCTTCTGGCTGATTCATATCCTCTTGGGAGAGGAGATGAAAGGAATCATGCAAAAACAAAGCATATCCTTCTCCGTCAGGATGCGGAACATATTCCGCATGGTCCATTGTTTGCTCTTCTTCTTTTTTCTTCATATTCTCTCGCCTCCTTTCCCGTAGTTTGTCCCAATGAAAAAACCTTACACATGAAAGTGTAAGAAGTGATTAGTACAAAACGGCTGAACTCATAAAGGTGCGGCGAATGTCACCATTGGCAATGCACTGATAACCGTCGCTATAGCTAAAAATGAATGATTGTTTACAAAAAAAAGATCTCTCTGATTAGGGTACAGCCATTGATTGATAACACAATGTATAATACTAAGTATAAAAATTGAATATTGGGGGATATGATAATGAACGAAACTACACTGAACATGCACTTTTCAAATGATTTATTAAAAAAAGTAAGAGAACAATTTTTATATATTGATGAGGATCCTATCCTAAAAAAGGAACGACTTTTTTTTGACAATGCAGGTGGCTCTCTTCGTTTAAAACAGGCAAATCATATATTTTCAATCATTGATGGCATCCCAGATTGTTCTGAAAGAAATCATAAAACTGCAAAACACTTGATTGATATCCATAAAAAGGGGATTGTTGATCTTCAAACCATTTTTAACGTGAAACAAGGAAGCTTCGCCACATATCTGACAGCATCACAGGCTATCTTTCAAACTACGGGTATCATTGCAGAACATATTCAAGGAACAAATATTGTCACAACATCCTTAGAACATCCAGCAGCCTATGACGCAGCTAGTTTTTATGCAAATAAATTAAACAAAGAGCTGAGAGTGGCCAAGTCTAATCCTTTAACAGGTGGAGTGAACGTAGAAGACATCTTGGCATTAATCGATCAAGATACTGTTCTTCTAAGCGTCATCTATGCTTCGAATATCTCTGGTGCTATTTTAGACATTGAACAAATTGTACAAGAGGCAAGAAAAAAGAAACCAAACTTATTTATCATGGTTGATGCCGTTCAACATGCACCTCATGGTTTAATTGATATTGAAAAAACACCTGTGGATGTGATAAATTTTGCCCCATATAAATTTTTTGGTGTTAGAGGCTGCGGGATTGCTTATTTATCGGAAAGAGCTGCTCTTCTCCCTCATCATAAGTTAAAAGGAAAGAAAGAAACTGAATGGGGTCTAGGAACTCCAGCACCTGCTCATTATGCGGCTATTAGCGCAATTGTTGATTATGTGTGCTGGCTTGGAGGTCATTTTACAACAGTGAATGCCAGACGACAGTTATTCGCAGCAGGTATGGAAGCTATCGGAAAACAAGAAAGGTCTTTATTAAAAATAATGCTAGACGGGACACCCAACGTAAAAGGGCTAAGAGAAATCAAAGGAGTTACCGTGCATCTTGATGACCATGATTTATCAAAAAAAGATTTCATCGTAGCCATATCGATAGAAGGAACAAACCATGAGGATGCAGTAAGACAATATGAACAGCACGGTGTGATCGTATATGAAAGGTTGAATACAAGCATTTATTCTAAAAGGATGCTGGATTCCTTTGGAATGAAAGGGGCTATTAGAATATCACCTCTCCATTGTCATACTATTCAAGAGATTGAGACGTTTTTAAGAACAACTGAAATGATAAGCAATCAATATAAAAAGCATTAACATGCTTGCAGATTGTTGACAAAGGGTAAAATGATCTTTATTTTAGCCCTTTGTCTTCTTTTCAGCGTGATAGAAAACCTTTGAAGTCTAGGAAGGACGAGTACTGGAGCGGAGCGAATTTGACATTCGTGAGCACCAGCACGCAGGACTGACACCGAATGCGAGGGTTTGTCTACACGCTGAAAGCATTAACATGCTTGGTGTACAGATACATGGAAGTACGCTATTCAGTTTGATATTCATTTGTACTTGTATACAATCAATTAGGCAAAAATAACGGTCTGAACCATCGGTTCAGACCGCATACAAATTTATCTTAGGATTGCTGGCGTATTAATCATCCCATTCTTGCTTCAGGATTTTGCCTGTTTTAGCGGAAATCTCAAAATCAACTTCCTCGCCGTTTGGTGTGGTGATTTCGACTTCATATAAGTACACACCATTTTCTTTATCTAAATCAGAATCTGTGACTGTTCCTTTTACTTTTGCAAGGGCAATTTGTTCAGCCTGCTTTTTAGTGATTTTCACATTTTGTTTCTTTTCTTTGACTGGATCATTCAACGCTTTTCCTGTTTTGGCATCGACATATACTTTATATTCAAAGCCGCCTTTTTTAATCTCGACCTCGTACACCCATTTTCCTTTTTTACGCTCAAGATCCACATCGTCCACATACCCTTTCACCACTTTTAGGGCTGCTTTTTCTGCTTGTTTCTTTGAGACAAACGAAGATTTCTTTTGCACCACTTGCTCCGCGTGTGCTGTTTGATTTGTATTTTGCGCTTGAAGTGTGAAACCACCTGCGACAAGAGTTCCTGTTAATGCTGTAATTACTAGTACTTTTTTCATCATGTTCATGTCCTCCTCTATTTGATTTCTCCTTTATCTTAAAGAAACAAGATGATAAAGGAAGGAAAGAAACATGAGAAAATCATGAGAAAAGGATTAGTTTTCGTACGTAATTCCTTCTATATCCCCTGTATATGCGTTCACAAGCACCTCTGCCTCTCGCCCATCAGGCAAATCCAGCTCCACCTCAAATACGAGCATACCGCTAAATGTTTCAAGATCGGCATCATCCACTGTCCCTCCGACTTCTTTTACTGCAATTCGGATGGCTTCTTCGACCGTGATTTTTGTCATTTTCTTTTCTTTAGAGGTCGGGTTTTTCTTTTCTGCTTCAAGCACCTTAAACGTTTGCTTATCGACATCGACTTGATATAATTCTTTTTTTGATTGGATCGTAAAGATAAAACGATCGGACTTTTCTTTCTTTTGAATGACCGTACCGCTCACTTTTTTAACAGCCGCTTCTTCTGCCAGAAGCTCAGCATTTTTTTCATTTGGCTTTTGATAGCTTTTTAACTGCTTGATTTCTTTCATTTGACCGCTTGCGGAGGATACAATGATTTGATAGATCCCATTTGAATTTTCCAGGGTCAAGGTATAGTCCTGTTTATGATTGATTAAATCAATATTTGTAATGTTTCCATTGTAGTCTTTTGCGATGATTTTTTTGATCTCTGCTTCACTTAATATTTTTTGATCAATGGTTTGAATCATGAGCATTGCAAAGGCTGCAACGACGAGACATCCTGCAAGCGCAAGCACCATTTTCGTTTTTCTAGACATGCAGCGCCTCCTTCCTATTTCCTATTTTATAAGGAGGAAATGAGAAATTGATGAGAAAAGACCCATTTATTTCGGGAAAAGAATGGTCATGGTTGTCCCTTCGCCGATTCGGCTGTCTACCATCAGCTCAGCTCCATGCTCTTCTGCAATTTGCTTCGCAATTGAAAGACCAAGACCCGTTCCGCCGGTCTCACTGTTTCTTGCTTCATCCACACGGAAAAAGCGGTCAAAGATTTTCGGAAGATTCTCTTCTTTTATGCCAATTCCATGGTCAACGACTGAAATATACGGCTTCTCTCCTCTCCATCCGCAGGTCACATCAACTGGCTCTGTACTATATTTGACCGCATTATCAATCAAGATGGTCAAAAGCTGTTTGATTTTCTCTTCATCCCCCTCAGCGACGAGCGGCTGATCTGTTTGCACATCAGGATCAATGGTTCGATTCGTTGCGACTTCAAGTGTATGGCATATCTGCTTGCATAAATGGCCAAGATCAACTGGCCTCATGTCCAAGTAAAGCGGCTGACCATTTTTCGCAAGTGTTAATAATTGATCTGTCAGCCTTTTCATTTTTTTCGCTTCATCATGAATCGCTTGAGAGGATTCTTCTATAACCTCTGGACGTGTTTGTCCCCAGCGCTTTAGTAAATTGCTGTAGCTCATAATGACGGTAATCGGTGTCTTCAATTCATGAGAGGCATCATGCAAGAATTGCTGCTCTTTCTCATAATGCTTCTCGAGTATTTCTGACATTTCATTAAAGGTTTGTCCCATTTGATACAATTCATCCTTTGAATCCCCTGCTAGTTTGATTCGCTTAAACGCCTTCTCCTTCATACTTGCCTTCATGGTGCTCGTCATTCTACTAATAGGGCGTACGATTTGTTTTGTTAAAATGTGGCCAGCAAAATAGGAAAGCACTATAATTAAAACGCCAGCAGCGATTAAAATCATTCTTAATAACGCCAAATTCTCTTCCGTATTTTCGATTTCTTCATATACTTGAAGCGACACAATCTCTCCATTTGTCCAAATGACCGGAATCGCAGCGAACGCAATCATATGCTTGTTGTATTCTTTTATTTCTGCTGTCTGACCAGTTTCATATGTAAAAGGCAGTGAGCTAAACGTTGATTCCTTTGTGACAGTCAACTTTGACTCACCCTTTTCTGTCACGACACGGATCATACCATTTTGGGGCAGGTACGCTTTCAGCAGCTCCGAGGATGGAAGACCCTCTTCTTCTGATTTTTTTAAGGCAATGGCAATATTTTCAGCGACCTCAGACAGCCGGGACATATCTTTTTGCGTTAAGGTCATCGAAAAAATAAAATAAATGGCTGTATGAAATAGCAGCACCATTAAAAACAAGGACAACGATGTATAAAGCTGAATTTTATTTTTTAATCTCATTCTTTATCCTTTCATCACATAACCCACACCTCTCACTGTGTGAATCAGCTGTTTTTCGAATGGGTAATCGACTTTTTTCCTTAAATAACGAATATAGACATCCACTACGTTTGTGTCACCGAAGTAATCAAAGCCCCAAACGGCTGTTAAAAGCTGATCTCTTGTAAGCACTTGCTGCTGATGCTTCAGCAAGTGGACAAGCAGGTCAAATTCTCTCGGTGTGAGCTCAAGCATTTGCCCGGCCCTTTGTATGTCTCTTGTTTTCTCGTTGACGGTCAAATCTGCTATGCTAAGCTCTGTTTCCTTTTCTTCTTGCGCATGAATATTCAACCTTAGCTGCGCACGAATTCGCGCTAATAATTCTTCTATGTCAAAAGGCTTTGTAATATAATCATTCGCCCCAAGATCGAGGCCGCTTACTTTATCAGGCACACTCCCTCTTGCTGTTATCAAAATAATAGGTGTCGCTGTATTTGTCTTTCGAACCCTTCTCAGCACTTCAAGACCGCTTAATTCTGGAAGCATGACGTCAAGCAGCACCAAATCGAAGCTTTCCTCTTCAAGAGCCTGGAGTCCATCCATTCCTGTCTCTTTGACTGTCACCTCATATCCTTCATATTCAAGCTCTAGTGACAGCACCCTTGCAATTTTCTTTTCATCTTCGACTACGAGTATCTTCCCTTTGTTCATCTCTATCTCTCCTATCTGAAAGGCAAGCTTGTCTTTCCATTATTATATGTTGCCTTTCCCATTTGGAACAGTCACAAACTTCACGTCTTTTTTTACTTAAAAAAGGGACACATATTTAATAAAGCTGTATTCATTTTCATCAATTTTTAAACATAGTCATTCAATCTCACGAAATACAGAGAAATCAAATTGAATAGATGCTCAACAAAAAAAGCCTCTTTCTTGAGGCTTTTTATTTATTTCGTTTTAGGATTATTGTCAAAAAGCTCGTCTACTGTGGTATCCAGAACAGTTGCAATGTCAAAGGCTAATTGTAAAGTAGGATCATATTTATCATTTTCAATGGCATTTATGGTTTGTCTTGAGACCTTACAACGTTTAGCCAGTTCTTCTTGGGATAATTTAAAAGATTTTCTGAGTTCTCTAATATGATTTTGCATTTAATCACCATATTTTTTTCTGTAAATGATTAATGAAAACAAATATATGATTGAGATCAGAGTCAAAAACATGATAGGGGAAACTCCAAAACCTTTATAAGAATTTTTTTCTTGAATCATTAAAAATATGGCCTGTGCGACTTCTAATACCAGTATACCGATTACCACCATAAAAGCATAGGATTGAGCTTTCGAGTAGATAAATTTCTTTCTCTCATCACCTTTTTGAATCATTGGTGCAATAAAGATGAACAGTCCGATCAGTAATAATATAACTGAATACAAAATTTTTACAACATCCATTTATTCGTCCCCTCTCCATCAAAATGTAAAAAACTCTTTACATTTAAAATCATAGCATCATTCCGATAAATGTCAAATATTTTTTACATTTTATTTTATATAACGTTATCATAAAAAAACAATCATTCGCCCCTCGCTTGTGCTCTTCCTTCCCTTCTATTTATCATCTCCTGATTTCATTGTTATGTAGTTTGCCTCTTTTAGTCCTTTTCACCCATTTTCATCTATACAGGTGCAAGCTCACTATGCAGCATTTCCTTCTTTTTCATATGATATCAAGAGTTTTCCTCAAAAGTTGAGTTCTTTCGTCAAGAAGTGAGGAGAACTGCACTTTTGATAATAGATTGATTATTTGAAAAATTATTACAATTGACCCTTTCCGATCAAAAGGTTCTTTTATACAATAACATTACGCAGCCTGAATCTACTTTGAAAACAAAATAAGGAGGGCTTTCTTATGAAAGGTGAAATTCGCTTAATTCCGTATGAAGTAAAAGCCAATGTGATGGAAGCGAAAGAGACGCCAGAAAGTATTCAGGAGATTAAAGCACCCGAACTTTGGTCAAGTGGCTTCAAAGGAAAAGGCATAACCATTGCTGTCCTTGATACAGGCTGTGACACAGAGCATCCCGACTTAAAAGATCAGATTATCGGAGGCAAGAACTTTACCGATGATGACAATGGAGATGCTGAAAATGTAAAAGACTACAACGGGCATGGTACCCATGTAGCAGGAACGATTGCAGCAACAGATCAAAATGGCGGAATTCTAGGGGTTGCCCCTGAAGCCAAGCTGCTGATCGTGAAAGTTCTTGGCGGTGAAAATGGCAGCGGGAAATACGAATGGATCATTAATGGCATCAACTATGCCGCTGAGCAGAAGGTGGATATTATCTCTATGTCTCTCGGTGGTCCAAGCAATGAGCCCGCCTTGCAGGAAGCCATTCAAAATGCGGTGAAAAGTGGTGTACTTGTTGTGTGCGCAGCAGGAAATGAAGGGGACGGGGACGAGCGTACAGAAGAATTCTCCTACCCAGCAGCATACAATGAAGTCATTGCCGTCGGCTCTGTCTCCCTTGCAAGAGAATCCTCTGAATTCTCCAACGCCAATAAAGAAATCGACCTCGTCGCTCCAGGAGAAGACATTTTATCCACTCTTCCTAACCATAAATATGGCAGACTCACAGGCACCTCAATGGCTGCCCCTCACGTGAGCGGTGCACTAGCCATTATTAAAAATGCCGAAGAAGAAGCGTTCCAGCGCAAGCTGACAGAGCCTGAGGTCTATGCTCAGCTTGTCAGAAGAACCCTTCCACTGAAGCAATCTAAAGCCCTCGTCGGAAATGGATTTTTATATTTAACTGCGCCTGATGTCCTTTTAGAAAAAACATTGGAAGCAGATCTTTTATCTCTATAGCTTGAATAGAGGTCCTGAGAATAGATAGAATTTTCTCAGGATTTTTTTAATTAAAATTATTCAAAATTTACTTTGACGAAATGAAATGGACGTTATATAATCGAACACAATAAATTCATAGTTTGAGAGTCGGTAATTCGATCATACGTCGAATTTTAATTGGGAAGACCGGTGAAAATCCGGCGCGGTCCCGCCACTGTGAGTGAGGAGAGCTTTTCTCATGAATCCACTGTCATAAGGACGGGAAGGAAGAAAAGCTTGCAGATTCACCAGCCAGGATACCAGCCGCTCTATCACATCAAACCCCCTACGGTTGATAGGAGATGTCGGAAAAAGCGTCAGTTATGCTCACGTCTTATTTCGCACACACATTTTGTCTTTTTAAACCAGACATTTGCCCTCATCAATCTTCACCATGAGTGTAAATGTCTTTTTATATTTAGAGGAGGAATTGGAATTGACAATTGTTAAAACAAGTAATCTAGGTTTCCCGCGAATTGGTTTAAACAGAGAATGGAAAAAAGCACTTGAGTCTTATTGGAAAGGTCAAACTGACCGTGAAACCCTCTTAAGCACACTGGATGAACAATTTTTAACTGCCATTAAAACGCAAATTGATCAACAAATTGATGTTGTTCCTTCTGGAGATTTTACCTTCTACGATCACGTGCTCGATACTGCTGTCATGTTCAATTGGATTCCAGAGCGCTTCCGCAGCTTAAAAGACCCGCTAGATACATACTTCGCGATGGCAAGAGGAACAAAAGATGCTGTCTCAAGTGAAATGACAAAATGGTTTAATACAAACTATCACTACATCGTTCCAGAATACGAAAAAACCACCGAATTCAAACTCACACATAACAAACCGCTTGAAGCTTACGAAAAGGTGAAAAAGGCGTTTGGTGTTGAAACAAAACCTGTCGTACTTGGTCTTTATACATTTGTCTCACTTTCTAAAGGCTATGAACCAAATGAAGTAAAAGAGATTCAGCAGCGTCTCGTCCCGCTTTATACTCAAGTTTTAAAAGAACTTGAAGAAGCCGGCGTCAAATGGGTACAAATTGATGAGCCAGCACTTGTCACAGCTTCATATGAAGACGTGAAATCCGTCAAAGAAATCTATCAAACGATCAAAGAAGCCGTACCTGCCTTAAATATTCTTCTTCAAACATACTTTGATTCAGTAGATGCCTATGAAGAGCTTGTCACATATCCTGTTGAAGCCATCGGTCTTGATTTTGTCCACGATCAAGGACGCAATCTTGATCAAGTGAAAAAGCATGGCTTCCCGAAAGATAAAATTTTATCAGCAGGCGTCATTGATGGAAGAAATATTTGGAGATCAGATCTTGGCGAAAGATTGTCATTCGTTTCTGAGGTCATTGCTGACGCTCAGCCGAAGGAAGTATGGCTGCAGCCATCAAGCAGTTTGCTGCATGTACCAGTTGCAAAACACCCAAGCGAACAGCTTGAAGAAAAACTATTAAACGGACTGTCTTATGCTACTGAAAAGCTGGCTGAATTAACAACATTAAAAGAAGGCTTAACAAAAGGCGCCGCAGCGATTGAAGCAGACATCAATGAAGCCAAGCAAGCACTTCTTACTTTAAAAGAATTTGCAAAAGGAACCAATGCGGATTTGACAGCAGAACGCAACAATCTTTCATCGAAAGACTTTAAACGTCCAGTTGCCTTTGAAGAGCGCCTTCGTATCCAAAACGAATCTCTTGAACTGCCGCTCTTGCCAACAACAACCATTGGCAGCTTCCCGCAGTCTGCTGAAGTGCGAAGTGCTCGTCAAAAATGGCGTAAAAATGAATGGACAGATGCAGAATATGATGAATTTATTAAGAAAGAAACAAAAAGATGGATTGATATTCAGGAGGAAATCGGTCTGGACGTTCTCGTACATGGAGAATTTGAACGTACAGACATGGTTGAATACTTTGGTGAAAAGCTAGCCGGATTTGCCTTTACGAAATTTGCTTGGGTACAATCCTACGGCTCACGCTGCGTGAAGCCGCCAATCATTTATGGAGATGTCGAGTTTACAGCGCCAATGACCGTGAAAGAGACGGTTTACGCACAAAGCTTAACGGAGAAAAAGGTCAAAGGAATGCTGACAGGTCCTGTCACCATCTTAAACTGGTCTTTCCCAAGAACAGATATCTCCCGAAAAGACATTGCCTTCCAGATTGCTTTCGCATTACGTAAAGAGGTAGAAGCGTTAGAAGAAGCAGGGATTCAAGTCATTCAAGTGGATGAACCTGCACTAAGAGAAGGTCTTCCGCTCAAGGAAAGTGATTGGGCAGACTATTTAAACTGGGCAGCAGAGTCATTCCGTCTATCAACATCATCTGTTCAAAATGAAACGCAAATTCATACACATATGTGCTACAGTAACTTCGAGGATATTGTCGATACGATCGAAGACCTTGATGCCGACGTGATTACTATTGAACATTCACGCAGTCATGGTGGATTCCTCGATTACCTAGAGAAGCACCCGTATTTGAAAGGACTTGGACTTGGTGTATATGACATCCATAGCCCGCGCGTTCCATCTATCGAAGAAATGAGTCAAATCATTGATGATGCACTGAACGTATGCCCGGCAGATCGCTTCTGGGTGAATCCTGACTGTGGTCTAAAAACGAGACAAGAGCCTGAAACCATTGCTGCTTTGAAAAACATGGTGACGGCAGCTGAAGTCGCTCGTAAAAAGCTGGCGCAGCATGCATAATTGATACCCTCTCCCCTGCTATCATGGCGGGGGATTTTTATGCGTAAATTGTCCTGCTTGACCATCTACTAGGAGGTTTCCTTTTCTAGCATGATTCGTTTATACTAGAGAAGTCAGTCGAACAAAGGGAGGAAGACAATGAATCACGAAGATTTTTTACAACGCGCAATTGATCTTGCAGTAAAAGGAGTCAATAGTGGTACTGGCGGCCCTTTTGGAGCAGTCATTGTCAAGGATGGACAGATTATTGCCGAGGGAAGCAACAATGTGACAACAACAAATGATCCAACCGCACATGCTGAAGTCACAGCCATTCGAAAGGCGTGCCAGACGCTGAATACATACCAATTAGAAGATTGTATTTTATATACAAGCTGTGAGCCTTGTCCGATGTGCCTTGGTGCTATTTACTGGGCTAGACCAAAAGCGGTCTATTTTGCTGCTGGACATCAGGATGCAGCAGTTTCTGGTTTTGATGACTCGTTTATTTATGAAGAAATCAATAAAGATTACGAATCAAGAAATATTCCATTTTATCAGCTGACACTTCAAAAAACCCTTGCACCATTTGAAGCATGGGAAACCTACGAACAAAAGAAAGAATATTAAAAAAGACACCTGCTCATCAGCAGGTGTTTCTTTTTTTCAGCGTAATAGAGAACCTTTTTTATTCAGCCACTTCAAGCTCTACTTCGATGTTTCCTCTTGTTGCTTTTGAATATGGACAGAATTCATGCGCAGCCTCGACAAGCTCTTTCGCCTTGTCATGGTCAAGGCCTTTTGCAGATACAATCAGCTTGACACCAAGCTTAAATCCGCCATCACTTTCATCTTTTAAAAGACTGACATGTCCCTCGACTTCTGATTCAATGTTGACCCCTTGCTTTTTCGCTACTTGTTCAAGTGCCCCTCCGAAACATGCTGCATAGCCCGCTGCAAATAATTGCTCTGGATTCGTACCAGTTTCTCCGTCTTTCTTTGCATTAGGCATGACAATGTTATGATCGAGCACACCATCTTCTGAACGAATATGTCCAGCTCTTCCGTGTTGTGCCTTTACTTTTGCTGTGAATAATGGTTTCATCTTCATCTCCTCCTTTATCTATTTATTCCTTTCACGTTCTATCCAATTCTCAAACATTTATCGCACATTAAAGAATTTTTTCGTTTTTGGGCTGTATTTATTTTAAAAAAGAAGAAAATCTTATACAATGATAAGTATGACAAAAAATAGTTGGTGACTGACATGACAAATGAATTCGAGCATATGAAGCTGGAAAATCAGCTTTGTTTCTTGTTATATGCAAGTTCAAGAGAGATGACGAAGCAGTATAAACCGTTATTAGAAGAGTTAGACATTACGTATCCGCAATATTTGGCACTGCTTTTATTGTGGGAGCATGGGACATTAAATGTGAAAACGATGGGAGAGCTTTTATATTTAGACTCCGGTACACTCACACCAATGCTGAAACGGATGGAGCAAAACGGACTCATCATCCGCGAGCGCTCGAAAGAGGATGAACGTTCTGTGCAAATTCGTTTAACGGAATATGGTGAGCAACTAAAAGAGAAGGCTACTGCAATTCCATTTCAGATGCTGTCTGGGACAGGCAGATCGGAAGAAGAGTTAAAAACGCTGCGCGCCTCTTTGCATGAGCTTTTGCAAAAATTAACACAATCAAAAGGCTGAGGGAATATTCCCTCAGCCTTTTATGATATCAATTATTGTGCGACAGCTACTAATTCTACTTCAATATTTCCTTGAGTTGCTTTTGAATATGGGCATACGCCGTGTGCTTTATGAACAAGCTCATCTAATGCTGATTGCTCGATTCCAGTTCCTTTTACTTCTAGCTTAACGCCTAGTTTGAAGCCGCCATCTGAACTGTCTTTTACTAAGCTCACATGTGCTGTTACTTCACTTTCAAAACGGATACGCTCTTGTCTTGCGACCATTTGAAGGGCTGAATCAAAACATGCAGAGTAGCCTGCTGCAAATAATTGCTCTGGATTTGTTGCTTTTTCAATTTTTTTCGCTCTTGGTGTTCCAGGCATTGCTACATCATGCTCAAGCACACCATCAGTTGAAACAACCTTTCCTTCTCTTCCTCCTACAGCTGATACCGTTGCAGTAAATAAAACTTCTGACATGTATATAACCCTCTTTCTCTCCAATAATATTTTCTACAATTGAATTGTACACAATTAAAATTCAAGAGTCAACGAATACACACTCTTTTTTTAAGATTTCCTTTCTCCTCTATTTTATGTACACAGTAAAAAAAGCCCTTAATAAGGGCTTTTAGAGGATGTCATACTGCGCATTTGGTTGTTGTAGCGTATGGTTTCTGTTATCCGGGTCGGCATTTGGTGCTGCTGCCAGCCATAATGCCAGGATGGTGATGCTTGTACAGACGACTGCCCATTTTTTAAAATTCATATAAACAATCCCCTCTCTGAATATAGATTCGAGCATGTTCCGCTTCTCCGTAGAACACGGAAGATTTTTCATAATCTTCCATTTCATTATAATGCTTTGCGGTGTCTAATGCCAGCTCCTCTATATCTGGATATGCATAGGAAGACTCTAAAAAATGAAAAATTCGTTTAATATGCTCCGCATCTTGCTTTAAATACAATGCTTCTAAAAATATCGTCTTTTGAATATGAATATCATCCTGAAGTGCTTCTGCTCGCTTCATACATTCTTCTCTGTAGTGTAAGGCTTCTTCGTGTTTACCTTGTTTGTATAATATCTGAGCGGCTGTATAAAGAGGGTCTATGGATCGACGAAGGTGATCGGATTGATTTTGGTCAAATAACGAGATGGATTCTTTCATTAGTTCCAGTGCGCGGTCAAGATCTCCCATTCGGTAATAACTGTTGCCCATATTAAACAAAGAGGAAGCAATAAAACGCACATTTTGAAAGTCTCTTGATCTCGCAAGCGCTCTCTCGAGATGTGGTAATGCCTTTTCATGTCTTCTCATATCATCATAATTACCTGCCACAATAAATTCGCACTGGATCGTGCGAAGCGCATATAGCTCATGCTGAATATAGACATCTAGCGCCAGTTTGGCATGATGCATCGAGATATGTGTTTGTTTCATGTGATAATATATTTCTGACATTTTAAAATGAAATTCCGCACGTTCAATATCATCTGACACAAAAGAAAGCTTGTGCTCTGCCTTTTGATAAGACGAGATGGCAGCAATATACTGCCTACGGCCAAATTCATACATGCCTCTGAAAAAATGATAGTAGTATTCAAGCATGCCTGTGACATGTGTTTGATGCTCATCTATTTCTTTCGAAAGCTCGGAAAAGTTGGCGCGAAGCTTTCCTTCCTTTAATGGCTTTAAATAATCGAGCATAACCTCATGTCTGAATTCCATTAAAGAAAAATAGAGAAGCAAATTCTGATCTTCTTCCATTGAATCAAGAGAGGTGCGAATTTCCTGCTTTAGTTGTTCTGCTTGTTCTGAATCAAATCTGCGGATTAATTCATACCACTTATTGATTTTCACTCCAATATCCGAAGAGGGAATGATTTTCGCCATACGTTGCCTTCTCCAATCTTCTCAAAATATAAAACATTACCATATTTTATCATACTTGACCGAAGAAATACAAAAATGAAAGGAAAAAGAGAGCCTATTGTCACGAGACTCTCTTTTGAATTCGTTATTCTCTTATTTGTCCTTGACCGCGAATGACAAACTTTTCAGAGGTTAAGGCAGGCAGACCCATAGGTCCTCTTGCATGCAGTTTTTGTGTGCTAATCCCTATTTCTGCTCCGTAGCCAAATTCAAAGCCATCTGTGAACCGAGTAGAGGCATTATGATAGACAGCGGCAGCGTCAACAGCTGTTAAGAAAAGTGACGCACTTTGATCATTTTCCGTAATGATCGCTTCAGAGTGCTTGGAGCTATACGTTTGTATATGCTGAATCGCTTCTTCTATGCTCTCTACGATTTTAATACTGACAATCGGGGCTAAAAACTCTGTTTCATAGTCCTCTGTGGTCGCTAATGAAGCACTTGGCGCAAGGGCACATACAGCTTTATCGCCCCGTATCTCTACCCCATTTGCATGAAGGGCTTCAAATAACGAAGCGCCATATGTTTTTGCCCATGTTTCATGAATGACAATGCTCTCGATCGCGTTGCAAACAGATGGCCTTTGGGTTTTAGCATTCAGAACAATCTGCTCAGCCATTTCGTTTTTCGCTGTTTCATCAATGTAGATATGACAGTTCCCTGCACCTGTCTCAAGCACTGGCACGGTAGACTCTCTCACGACAAGATCAATTAAATTTTTCCCGCCGCGCGGAATAAGGACATCCAGATATTCATTTAAAGTGAACAGCGTTTTCGCCGTTTCACGGCCTGTATCTTCAATCAATTGCACACTGTCTACTGGAATATCCGTTGTGTGAAGCGCTTCATGGATCACCTTCACAATCGCTTTATTACTATGAATGGCAGAGGAGCTCCCGCGAAGAATAACAGCATTCCCAGTTTTCAAACAAAGGGTGGCAGCATCTACAGTCACGTTTGGTCTTGCTTCATAAATCATTCCAACCGTTCCAAGAGGCACACGCACCTTTTCGATGTACAGACCGTTTTCTTTTTGAATGGTTTCTAATGTTTCACCAATTGGGTCTTTTAGATGAATGAGTTGAAGGGTCGCGTCTGCGATGTCTTCAATTCTCTCTTCCGTGAGTGTAATCCGGTCAATAACAGAAGGCGTGAACTGCTTTTCCTCTGCAGCCTGCACATCCTTTTTATTCTCCTCGAGTAAATAAGCGGAAGATGCTTTAAGTGCAGTTGCGATGGCATGTAAAGCTGCATTTTTTTGCTCCGTCGTTTTTAGGAGCATCTGATCTTTGGCTACACTTGCTTTTTTTGCTTTTTCAAGAACTTCATTCATCGTATTCCCTCCTCAGTTTTGTACATGCTGTACCCAGTGATCTCTGTGTATGACTTCAGGCTTCTCATTTGAAAGCTCATCACTTCGCATCCCTTTAATACCGAGAAGCTCATCGGATGCATACAAGGTTTGTCCTTTACCTACTAGTCCGTTCGGCCCTACGACTTCAACGACCTCTCCTTTAGAAAAGTCCCCAGCGACATCAATGACGCCAGCTGGGAGAAGACTTCTGCCATGATGCAAAATCGCCGCTTCTGCTCCTGCATCTATCATAATTTTCCCAGAAACGGGTGAATGGAATTGAATCCATTGACGGCGGTTGTTAACAGCTGATAAGTCCTGTTCTCCGATATACGTTCCGTCTCCTTGACCCGCTAGAATATGAAGCAGCTTATCTTCACCAGTACCTGTGCCAATGAAGACTTTCACGCCTAGTGAAAGTGCCGTTTGTGCAGCAGACAGCTTTGATTTCATCCCGCCTGTTCCCACTTTTGAGCCTGTGCTCTTCGCATATGAAAACAATTCTTCTGAAATGTGTGTTAGAACATCAAAACGCTTCGCCTCAGGATGCTCATTTGGATTTGCATTATAAATTCCATTAATGTCTGTTAAGATGATCAATTGGTCTGCATGAATTAAACCGCTGACAAGAGCTGACAGCATGTCATTATCCCCAAAGGTAAGCTCCTCAATGGAGACAGAATCATTTTCATTAATGATCGGTAAAATTTTTCTTTCTATCAGCTCCATCATCGTTGCGTAAGCATTTCGATATCTTGTTCGATCTGAAAAGTCATTACGGGTTAAAAGCATTTGCGCAGGTGTCATGTGAAACTGTGAAAATAATTCTGTATATTTCTGCATTAACAAGCCCTGACCAACGGCTGCTGCTGCCTGTTTTCCCTTTAAGGTCACAGGTCTTGATGGATACCCTAAGCTGCCAAACCCTGCTGCCACGGCTCCTGATGAAATTAAAATAATTTCATGCCCAGCCTCTTTCAGCTTTGCTATCGCTTTCACATGATCCTGCATTTTTTGTTCATCAATGGCTCCTTTTTGCTCTGTTAATGAACTGCTGCCAATTTTGATGACGATCCTTTGCTTTTTCATTATTGATTCCCTCCGCTATACCTTTAGGCACAAAAAAATCCCTTTTTCTCCTTATGTAAAGGACGAAAAGGGATTTTCCGTGGTACCACCTTCATTGAATAAGCATACATCTACTTATTCCACTCAACTCCTGTAACGCCAGGCACGCGCTTAGATTTTTCCTCTAAGGCTCAAAGGGTAGGTTCAGCAGCTGTCTGCGGCAAATGTTTCAGCATGTCATTTGCTCTCTTTACGCATCAGTTCCTGCTTACTATTCCTTTTCAACGCTCGTTAATTTTTTTATATTATCACCAATTGCTAAGGAAAAGTCAAGCGGTCAATTAAATACAATCGTTTTATTCTCATGCACAATAATTCGATCTTCTAGATGCCATTTGACGGCACGTGCAAGCACACTCCGCTCAATTGTTCGGCCAATATTTTTTAAAGCTTCCGCATCATCCCGGTGATCTACACGCTCAATATCCTGTTCAATGATCGGTCCTTCGTCTAAATCATTGGTCACATAATGAGAAGTTGCGCCAATTAATTTGACTCCTCGCTCATATGCCCGCTTATATGGATTTGCACCGATAAACGCTGGCAGGAAGGAATGATGAATATTAATGATTTTGTTCGGGTGCTGTTCTATAAATCCAGGCGTTAAAATTTGCATGTATCTAGCAAGCACAATGGCATCAATATCATACTCTTCTAATAATGCGAGCTGCTGTTTTTCCGCTTCTTTGCGAATGTCTTTGTTCGCCTTTACAAAATGGAATGGGATTCCAAGCGCTTCTACTGTATCTTTTGCCGTTTCATGATTGCTGATCACGACCGCAATTTCAGCCATCAAATTGCCGCTTTGCCATTCCCATAGCAGCTCATGTAAACAATGAAGCTCTTTTGACACAAAGATTGCCAGCTTTTTCAGCTCACTTGCACGCGACATGCTCCACGTCATTTGAAAAGATGCTGCAATTGGCTCAAACTGCTGCTTCAGCTGATCCATATTTGCCGAGATGTCTTTCCAATCAAATTCAATTCTTAAAAAGAACCGGCCGCTTTCATGATCTGTTGTGTATTGGCTGGATTCAATGATATTTGCTCCGTGCTCAAATAAAAAGGAAGAGACAGCGGAGACAATTCCAGGCTGATCCGGGCAGCTGACAAGCAATCTTCCTTTTTGCTCATGCTTTTGTCTGTGTAATTCAAGTTTCTCTGTTATCAAAGTTCTCATGTATCATGACCTCATTTACGTTTTCATTCTAATGAAATATTATACTGGACTGGAAAGAGAAAAAGCAATGTAGAGCCCTATTTTTTATTGAATATTCATTCAATTCTGCACCTGGCGTGATATAATGTGAATAGACCTTTTATCATAAAAGGAGTGGTGGAGATGAAAAGTATGACTTTGTTTGGAAAAGTTAGCTTTTGGCTCGGCATCGTTTGTCTGATCACAGGTATTTCCCTTTTTATAGCCGGTGAAAGACTCATTCCTTTTCTCACATTTGGTGTGTGTTTTCTGCTTGTGAGCCAGCTTTACCGCAAAAATGAAAACGATTCCAATCATCATTCGATGTAACAAAAGGCTGGCATCTATCTGCCAGCCTTTTCTTATTCAATGATTTTCAATCCTACTGCCGCAGATAAAATCAGCGCGATAAAGAAAATACGTTTTGCATCTTTCGACTCTCCGTAAAACAGCATACCGACGGTGGCGCCTCCAGCAGCTCCGATTCCTGTCCAAATGGCGTACGCCGTTCCCATCGGAATCGTGTTCATCGCAAGAGACAGCATCAGAAAGGACATCGAAAAGCCAGCCGCAATGAATAAAATCCATTTGACATGCTTGTCTTTTTGGAATTGGTTCATCATGGTCACACAAAACATTTCTAAGATGCCTGCTCCAATAAGTAAAAGCCAGCTCATGATTCAGCCTCTCCCTTCTTTTCACCTGTTGTCAGCTTCAGTCCTAATACACCGCACAAAAGCATGACAATCAAAAGCAGTTTAACAAGCTGAACCGGCTCACCAAGCACCATGCCTATGACGACGGTACCTGCTGTCCCAAGCCCGGTAAAAACGGCATAAAGTGTGCCAACTGGCAGTACACTTGTTGCTTTCATGAGTAAATAAAAGCTCACGATAATACAAACGATGGTTGCGCCCCATTCTATGAGCGAGTGGGCATATTTCAGCCCCATCACCCAGCCGACTTCAAAGATGGCCGCAATAAAGACATTTCCCCATTTCATCTGATCTTCTCCTTTCTGAACGATTCCAACCAACAAAAAAAGCCTGGAAATCGATCGTTTGATCAACTCTCCCGGGCTTTTATCCCTCCGTGTCCATATGGCCTCTTCTAAAGACCCTATGTGTTTTCTCTCGGTCCAGACTGCACCAGCGCACGGAACCCTAGAAAACCAATTCATGATAAACAGATCTGACTTAGAGCAGATTCTGTATTAAAAATCTTATCACACCCCGATATGCCGGTCTACCAGTGTGCTCTCCCTCTTCAAATATACTTGTTCAATTTTCGAAAGAAATGATTTGGGACCGGCGTATACTAAGTGTTAGAAACAGATCAACTGATAAAGAATATCTGCGGGATATTTGCGTGCTGCTAACCGAAGGGAAATGAACGTATATGACAATCCATTTATTTTTTATTACATTGACGATCAAGCGTAAATACAAGGACATGGAGACCGTTCTTTACGAACAAGAAGTTGAAACATTTTATGAAGAAATGAAACAGAAACAACTAAAGTATATGAGCTAAAACAGAAAAAATATGGAAGAAGGACCAAGTTAGACACGCTCAGACGTTAAAGGAACGATCATATCGCTGGTATAATGAACTCAGATTGATGTGATGAACGTTCAACTTTAGGATGCTGCATTTACAGATCATCCGTTGTATCGGCCCAAATAATGAAACCAAGAGGTGAATCGTATGATGATAACCGACGAACAGAAACATGAATTTTATCAAGCACTGGTTGACAAGAATCCGCAATATGACGGCACATTCTTCGCCGGCATTAAGACGACCGGTATCTTCTGCCATGCCACATGTACCGCTAGAAAACCAAAATATGAGAACTGTGAGTTTTTCTTTACAGCAGAGGAAGCACTGCTAGCAGGATATCGTCCGTGCAAGCGCTGCACTCCATTAACCTATCCAAACAGCATTCCAGAAGAAGTCAAAACACTCGTTTCAGCAGTTGAAACACATCCTGAAAAACGCTGGAAAGAAGAGGACTTTCGTCAATTAGGGATTCACTCTGCAACGGCTCGGCGAAAATTCAAAGAAATCTACGGCATGACCTTTGTTCAATATGCGAGATCACGCCGAATGGGGCTTGCCTTTAAAGAAATTATGAATGGAAAAAAAGTGATTGATCAGCAGGTCGCCTTGGGCTATGATTCTTCGAGTGCCTTCAATGATGCCTTTACGAAAATCATGGGAAACCCCCCTAAAAAGGCACAGACTAAGATTCTCCATGCCAATTTTATTTCCACACCGATCGGACGGATGATCAGCGTGACAGATGCCGCGCATGTGTATTTACTGGAATTTATGGACAGGCGGGGACTAGAAAAGGAAATTGAGAACATGAGAAAAAAGCATCATGCACGTATTTTAGTTGGGGAAACAAACGTCCATCAGCAATTGGTAAAGGAATTGACCTTATATTTCGAGAAAAAACTGACGCAGTTTACCGTACCGCTTTCCATGCATGGCACCCCTTTTCAAATGAAGGTGTGGGACCTACTTACACGCATTCCTTCAGGCGAAACAAGTTCTTACCGAGATCTTGCTGTGATGCTGGGCGATCCGCATTTGGTCCGAGCGGTAGGGAATGCAAATGGTGCCAATCAATTGGCGATCATCATTCCATGCCACCGCGTCATTCAAACAAGTGGTGAGCTTGGCGGCTACGGCGGAGGGGTTGAACGTAAGAAATATTTACTTCAGCTAGAACAGCGGATATAAAATAAAAACGGCTCTGCTTATTTTGTAAGCGAGCCGTTTTCTTCGTTGCGGGTGATGCTGTATACATCAATGATTTGGTCCCATTTTGAAATGGTTTTTTCTTTTTTCATGCCCATTTTTAAAGCGACCTTTACCGATGCTTCATTGTCTGGGCGGATTAAGCTCACCATTCGTCTGACCTTCATTTCTTGAAAACCATAGGTGAGACAGCCTTTTGCGGCTTCAGCAGCATAGCCATTTCCCCACGCTGCTTTTTTTAGCATGTAGCCGATTTCAAGTTCTGTTTGTCCTTCAATGTTTTGCAGAACAATCCCGCTTTGTCCAAGTGGTTCATTCGTTTCTTTGTCTTCAATGATCCAGAGAGAAGTATGATACATACGGTCATTCTTTTGATTCCATGCAATCCACTCTTTCGTCTGCTGCTCATCCTTCAAAGAAGGATAATACTTCATTACTTCTTCATCTTGGAACAACATGTCATATAAAAATGGCGCATCATGTTCATTCATCGTTCTCAGTCTAAGGCGCTCTGTTTCAAGCACTATGCGTGTTTGAAGTTTCATTTATGGTCTCCCCTCACTTACTGATTAAAAATATCACCGAACAATCCATTTGAATCTGGGGCAAAGTAATGGATTCCCGCACCGGTTAAACTAGCTGCCAATGCCGTCCACATGATTAAACTGACTGTCATCCACACTGCGACTTGCTTTCTTTTCGTTCCGAAGCTCATGCACATAAATGCCGCTAGATGACTGCCGATGATAAAAGGACCAATGAGCGCTAATCCCGGGAGACCATATCGTTCCCAAATTTTTCTGGCTCGTAGTTGCTTTTTTTCTCCTTTTCCATCACTTTTGTCCTCTTTTCTCCTCAACCGCCATGCTTTGAAGCGGTCTACGAAAACAATGAGGAGCAAGACTGTGAGAAAGTTGCCGATGAACCCGATTACAGCCGTTGTCACAGGATGCAGTCCACCTAAGATGGCCAGTGGAACAACACCAACCACTTCAAAAAAAGGCAAAGCAGCCAATACAAAAACAAGTACATATCCCCATAAGATATCCAAGCACAGAACCCCTTTTCATTTTTGTCCTCTTCCCATTGTAATGAAAAATACGCTACCATTTCTACATTTTTTTAGAAAAAGAAAAGCACATCGGATAGGATGTGCTCTCAGATTGTTGACAAAGGGCTAAAATGATCTTTATTTTAGCCCTTTGTCTTCTTTTCAGCGTGATTGATAACCTTTGAAGTCTAGGGAGGACGAGCACCAAAGCAGAGCGAATTTGACATTCGTGAGCACCAGCGCGCAGAACTGACAACGAATGCGAGGGTTTGTCTACACGCTGAAAGCACATCGGATGGGATGTGCTCTGTTTTTTACTTCGTGTTTTCATTTTTCTTGTTCGCCCGGCGTAAGACCATGAGCATAAGCCCTATTACGATCACAACCGATAGTAGACTTTGCATGAGAAGCACGCTTGGTGATGTCCAGCCAATCCATTCGAATATGAGCTGCGGTCCGAAGAAGATGACCGGAATCAATGAAATGAGATTCGCCTTCATGATCGCATTAAAGACAATGATACATAACAGCATAAGCAGGATGACGCCCCATCTTTGACCTGAAGTCAGCACAAGTAATGGT
Source organism: Bacillus sp. FSL M8-0266 (assembly GCF_038613425.1). Classification (NCBI taxonomy): domain Bacteria; kingdom Bacillati; phylum Bacillota; class Bacilli; order Caryophanales; family Bacillaceae; genus Bacillus; species Bacillus sp. FSL M8-0266. The sequence continues at coordinate 1,319,643 of NZ_CP152015.1, read as the reverse complement.
GTGCCGAGCTTTTGATCCAATAGTTTGATTGTGACCATTGAAGTCAGTTGAAAGATTCCTAAGATCCAAAAATAAAGAAATGCCCGGCCGCTTGTCTGAAAGGCAGACGCTCTAAACATCACAATGATCATGATAACATTGGCAACTAAAACGAGCGGATATCCTATTAACGCATACCAAGAATAGGATAAGCTTTGACTGATCGCATCTGATAAAATCATATAGAAGAGTGATCCAATTAAGAAGGCACTGACGAAGGGAATCCAGTCTTTATGGTTTCCTGACAGCTCTTTTGCGAGTTCATCAGCATAGCCCCTCGGATCTCCGCCAAACACAGCCTCCCCTGTTTTGCCATCTTTTTCAGCCTCAACGGCATGTGTCGTTAGCTCATCCATTAGCTCATCAATTTCGTCCTGATTTTTCCCCTTTGATATGAGATAGAGTTTCAGCTCTAGTAGGATGTGTCTTGTTTCTTTTGATACCATAATCTCACTTCCCTTTTTGTAGTAAACAGTTCACATTTTTTGAAAGCTCACTCCAGCGAGTAATAAACTCTGTGAGCGCTTGTTCTCCAGCTTGTGTGAGCGTATAGTATTTCCTTTTCGGCCCGCTTGCTGATGCTTTTGTGATAGTGGTCACGAGCTGTTCCTTTTGCATACGCAGCAGGATCGGATAGATACTTCCTTCACTAATTTGATCAAACCCATAATAAGCGAGCTTCTTCGTCATTTCATATCCATAAATCTCACCCTCTGAAATAATCGACAGCAGGCAGCCTTCTAAAATTCCTTTTAGCATTTGTGTGGATGTTGTCATCTTTGTTCCTCCGATTTCAGTATCTTGCATCACAAGATAGCATCATCTTACCACACACTATCTTGCCATGCAAGATACCGTTCTAGAAAAAAATCACCGCTTAAAGGGTGATTTTTACGCCCATGGTTTATCTGTCCCAAGTGCGTCAGCCAGTGCCTTGCTATGCTTTCGGCGGCTTTTTCTTTCTTCAGCTCGCTGTTTTGCGGTTTGATGCAGCATGATTTCTTCCTCTGTTTCCGGCATGACTTGTGGGACTTTCTTTGGCTTCCCATTGTCATCTAACGATACAAAGGTAAGAAATGAAGTCGCTGCGAGTCTGCGCTCTCCAGACATCAAGTTTTCTTTGATGACCTTGACGAACACTTCCATAGAAGACGTACCCACCCATGTGACATAGGACTCTAAACATACCGACTCCTTTTGTCCAATCGGCTCTAAAAAATCAACTGAATCCATTGATGCCGTGACCGTTTCACATCGGCTGTGCCTTGCTGCCGAGATGGAGGCAATGTCATCTATATAACTCATTAATTTCCCGCCAAATAAGGTTTGGTGATTATTCGTATCGAGAGGAAATACCCTGCTGGTTTTGACAACTTTCGATTCCTTGCAGTATTTGAAATTTTCTTCACTCATCATCATAGCTCCTTCTTGCTGTTTTCGTGAATGCGGAACGACTTTTATTAAACACTATTCTTTTAGGTTTGTCTAAACTTTTTGCTTTAGTCTCTTGTGAGAGATTTTCTTTCGGAAATGTTTCAACTATGACTAGAACGAGGAATAATAGAACTATGAACAAACAAGGAGGCCATTTGATGGATTCTATGAGAGCAGAACAAATACACAAAATGCCGCAATGCATGAGTGAATATGATGATTTACAAGAAGTCCTTTTATGCAGTCCCATCTATATGGAAATCAAACAGATCATCAACGAAACCCAAAAACAATTTGCAAGAGAAAATATTTCTCAAATGAAAGCCGTTGCTCAGCATAAGCAATTGATCCAAACCCTAAAAGACCATCAAGTACGCCCCATTATGCTTCCTGCAAATGACCGCTTTCCTGAGCAAGTCTTTACTCGGGATATTGGGTTTACGATTGGACATACACTTTTTGTTTCAAGCATGGCCGCTCCGGTTCGGCAAGGAGAAGAACAATTGTTAAAAGAGTGGGCACAGGGAACTGGCTTGAAAACTGTTACCCTGACAAACGGAACGATTGAAGGCGGCGATGTGCTTGTGGATCAAAGACGCGTATTTGTCGGAACGAGCAAAAGAACAAACCCAGCCGCTATTCATGAGCTTAAAAAAGAATTGCCGGATCATGACATCATTTCCATTCATCTTCCTCCTCACATTTTGCATCTCGATTGTGTGATGAATATTCTCTCTCATGATGAGATATTGATTTATCCAGAAGCGTTCAAAAAAGAGGATCTTCACCTGCTCAACATGCATTATCATCTAATTGAAATAAGCGAACAAGAGCAATTCACACTCGGCCCAAACGTTTTATCCATTGGACAGAAAAAAGTGATCAGTTTGCCCATCAATCAAGAAACAAATGCTGCATTAGCCGCTCACGGCTACACTGTCATTGAAGTGGATTTTTCAGAAATCATTAAATCTGGCGGCTCTTTTAGATGCTGCACATTGCCGATTCGGCGTTCGTTCACTAAAAAAGCCAGCGTGTAGAACAGCTTGTCTACTTGCTGGCTTTTTATCTGCCTATTTTTATGTCCGATCGTATAAATGACAGGCGACATCATGCCCTTCTTCTACTGCTTGTAATATTGGCTTTTTTTCAGCACACACATCCATCGCTGCAGGACACCTTGTTCGAAATACACAGCCGCTTGGCGGGTTCACTGGACTTGGAATTTCTCCTTTTAAAATGAACCTTTTGCGCTTGTCCTCCACGTCAGGATCTGGAATGGGGATCGCAGACAGCAATGCTTGTGTATAGGGGTGCAGCGGTGTTTGATATAACGTATCACTGCTGGTCAATTCGACGAGATGACCTAAATACATGACACCGATTCGGTCGCTAATATATTTGACCATCGACAAGTCATGCGCAATAAAGAGAAATGTCAGCCCTTCCTCCTTTTGCAGTTTCTTCAGCAAATTCACGACCTGCGCTTGAACGGAGACATCTAGTGCAGAAATTGGTTCATCTGCCACAATAAATTTCGGCGCTAAGGCGAGTGCTCTTGCAATACCGATTCTCTGCCTCTGTCCTCCGCTGAATTCATGAGGATAGCGCGTGGCAAAGTCATAGCTAAGTCCAACAGCTTCCAGTAGTTCTTTCACCCGGGCAACCCTTTTCTTTTGACTCCCATAAAGGTTATGAATCTCCATTGGCTCCAGCATAATATCTTTTACAGACAGCCGCGGATTTAAGGAGGAATACGGATCTTGAAACACCATTTGAATTTGCCGATTAAAATCAAATGATTCTTTTTGAGAAAGGTGATGAAGGCTTTTCCCTTCATATAAGGCTTCCCCATCTGTCGGTTCATAAAGACGCATAAGCACTTTTCCAAGTGTGGATTTCCCGCAGCCGGACTCGCCAACAAGGCCAAATGTTTCGCCTTGTTTCAGCTGAAAGGAGACACCGTCTAGCGCTTTTAGCGTTCTTCCTTTCGATAGATGAAAATGTTTTTTGAGATTGTTTACTTGTAAAAGTGGTTCAACTGCCATGACCTTTGCTCCTCTCGCTTGGCAAATACCGTCTTGCACCTGCCCATTCTTTTTCATATGAAGTGCCAGCAAGGGAAAGAAGTTCAATTTCTCTGCCGGTTTTAGGCGAATGAAGCATCATACCGTCACCTGCGTAGATCCCAACATGGCGGACTGCTCCCTTTCCGTTGTCATTGGCGAAAAACAATAAGTCGCCTTGTTCTAAATGGCTTGATGCGACCGGTGTTCCTTGCACTGCTTGGTCACTTGCGTCCCTCGGCAAAAGATATCCGCACGCTTTATACATGCTGTAAGCAAAGCCCGAACAGTCATAGCCAAAGCTGCTCATGCCGCCCCATAAATACGAAAGACCAATAAATTGTTTTCCCTTGTCTACAACATCTTTGCCGGCCATAGAAGAAATGGTTGAAACTGGCTGCACATCTGCTTTATTGATTTCTTTCGTACCTGATGGTGTGACAACACGAAAGCGATCACTCGTTTCTTCTACAGCTACGAGCTCTGTTAAAAAACTAATTTCCATGTCCGCTTGCCCGTTTCGATAGAGCATGGCTTTTTTCTGACAAACGATATGAGATGCAGTAGGTGCACTTCCTTCTGTCACTTGCTTTAGTTGGTTCGCAGGTATATAGCCAGGATAGCCTTGTGGATGTTTCCGGCTGGCCTGCTGCGGAATAACGACTTTCATCCAGCCGTCTGTTTCTTCTAATCCAATGACTCGTTCGCCGAGCAGTACTTGCGACTGGATCAGATTTTCTTCACATAAAGCCAGTTTTTCTTCATATGTTTGCTTGTCAATCCACTCTTTGATTTTGAAGGAGCCATGAAGAACCTTTTGATCGATTTCTCTCGGTGACTGCGGCGCTGTCCATACGTTCGCAACTGCAACCTTTGATTCAAATATCATCATGAGACTCCTTTCACCCCTTGAATGCCTAACCCATGTTGCGGCGGGAAAAAGATATTTTTTCCTTTGTACACGATTCCTCCGTCTACCATGTCCTCTTTTAGCATCAGCGGGGCATCAAAATCATAGCGGGTGATATTTGGCTGGCTGGCGGCGAGATGAGCGGCTGCTGTAATGCCAAGTTTTGACTCAATCATACTGCCAACCATGCACTTTACGCCGTATGCTTCTGCCAAAGCATTGATTTTTAAGGCTTCTTTTATGCCGCCTGATTTCATTAATTTTAAATTGATTAAATCACAGCTTCTCGTTTCAAGCACCTTGATCGCATCATGAAAACTGAAAATGCTTTCGTCTGCCATAATCAGTGTATTTGTTGCCTGCGTCACATGGCGCAGACCTTCGATATCTTCTTTTGGCACTGGTTGCTCGACTAGTTCGATATTCAGTGATTCCATTTTCCGAATGGCTACAACCGCTTCCTTCCACGTCCAGCCCTGGTTCGCATCGAGCCTAATCTGAATATCCGGCCCGATCTTTTCTCGAATTCGCTTGATACGCTGAATATCCGTGTCTATATCATCTTTTCCTACCTTGATCTTTAATGTCTGAAAGCCTTCTGCTGCGTATTGCTTCGCATCTTCCGCCATCTCAAGCGGACGGTTTACACTGACCGTATAATCGGTTTCAAGCTGACTGCGATATCCGCCAAGGTATTGATAAAGCGGAAGCCCTGCCTGCTTCGCTAAACCATCATAAATGGCCATGTCAACCGCTGCCTTTGCGCTTGTGTTGCAAGCGAGCACCCGGTTCATATGAGAAAAAATTTGTTCATATTCTGACAAGGAAGCTCCAAGCAAAATCGGTCTGATCACTTCGCAGATGGCATAGTCGATGCTTTCCAGCGTTTCACCTGTAATCACCGTTGTCGGGACTGCTTCTCCGTAGCTGACGTCACCTTGATCATATGTGATGATAACGATCAGAGATACTGCGTCATACACCGTTCGTAAAGCGGTTTTGAAAGGCTTTTTTAGCGGTACACTCATTCTGCATGTACGAACATCGACGATTTTCATTTGATCGCCTCTTTCGCTGCAACGCCTGGAGAAATATGCAGTTTTTTTCCTGTCGCATCTAATGCAGCCTGCGTGCCCATTGGAATGGCAAAGTTCGGCGAAGAATGACCGATTCGGAAGCCCCCAAGTGTAGGTTTCTTTTGCGGAACAATATAGGTGTCCCATACTTGATTCAATGTGAGAGACTGATCTTTCTTTTTTGGCTCACATTGATGAAAATCTCCAATGATGAATCCAGCCGCATCATCCAATTTTCCAGCAGATTTGAGGTGCTGCATCATTCGATCGATTTTATAGGGCTCTTCGTCAATATCTTCAATGAACAATAGCTTTCCCTTCGTATCGATTTCAAAAGGCGTACCAAGTGTTGTCACGATGAGGGCAAGATTTCCTCCTACAATCTCACCTGAAGCGGTGCCCGGATAGAAAGTATGAAGGGGTGACAAGTGGTGCGCATACGTAAAGGCTTTCGGTGCGAACAGCTGTAAAAAGGTATCTTTCGTATAAGGATGGACCTCCTCAAGTCCCACATCAGAGGAAAGCATTGGCCCATGAAACGTCACAAGACCCGTCTGCTGCTGGATGGCCGTATGTAAAAACGTAATATCACTATAGCCCCAAAAGATTTTTGGATTCCGGCGAATGAGGTCATAGTCAATGGCTTCCGCAAGTCTGCCAGTCCCGTATCCTCCGCAAGCACAAATAATCGCCTTCACTTCTGGATCTTGAAACATACGATGAAGATCCTCCACTCTTTCATGATCATGACCTGCTAAATATCCATACCGGTGGCCCAAATACTTTCCTTTTTCCACCTTTAGCCCGAGGCTTTCTAAAAAGGCAATCCCTTTTGCTAATTTCAGCTCATCAGGCGGACTTGCTGGTGCAATAATCCCCACCGTATCCCCTGTTTGAAGTGCCACTGGCAGCTGGCTCATGCCATATCCCCTCTTTCTCTTTATTTCTTTCAATCTATGGGTTTCTGCTTCATAACATGAACGAATATAAAGGAACAGACGCTTTTATCTCAAAGCGTCTTAGATTGTTGACAAAGGGCTAAAATGATCTTTATTTTAGCCCTTTGTCTTCTTTTCAGCGTGATAGAAAACCTTTGAAGTCTAGGAAGGGCAGCTACTTTTGCGGAGCGAATTGAACATTCGTGAGCACCAGCGCGCAGACCTGACAACGAATACGAGGGTTTGTCTACACGCTGAGACGCTTTTATCTAAAAGCGTCTTTCGACCCTAATATCACTCTCCATCTACTTGTGCCCATTTCAAATCGATATACCCAACAGGGTGACGGACAATCCCCTTCACGCCTTCTTTTTGTAAATGAACTTGGTTATAAAAATGAATCGGAATGATCGGTGCTTCTTCAATAAGTAGTGCCTCTGCATCATGAAGGATGTTGTTTCTCTTTTGTTCGTCTGCTTCCTGGCTCGCCTTCTTGATCAGTTGGTCATAGGTATCGTTTGACCATCCTGTCCGGTTCATGGCATTCCCTGTTTGAAAGCTCTCTAAGAAATTGATCGGATCTGCATAGTCTGCTAAAAATGAACTTTGTGAGAATTGAAATTTCAGTGCCTTTTGATCTTCTGCAAACACATTGGCTTCCATGTTTGCAAGCTTCACATCTACACCTAGCGCTTCTTTCAGCTGCTGCTGGATGGCTTCAGCTTTTTTCTTGTTCTCAGGCTTTGTACTGTATGTCAATGTGACGGCTGGCAGTTTTGAATAGTTCTCTTCTTTCAGCCCTTTTTCTAGCAGCTTCGCAGCTTCACTCTTATCATTCTTCACAAGATCACCGCCAGCTTTTCTGAAATCTTCACCCTTTGAATCAAGAATGCCTGGCGAGACGAAGGCACGTGCTGGCTTCTCTTCATTTTTCGTTACATAATCCACGATATCTTGCGGGTTGATCGCCATTTGAAAAGCTTTGCGGATGTTCTTATTTTGAAAAGGTTCCATGTTCACATTCAGACGATAAAAGAACAATCCAGCCTGGTCTTCAATTTGTACATCTTTATTTTTCAGCAGGTTTTCACTTTGCTCTGCTGGGACAAAGGCAGTATCTAAATCTCCTGATTGATACATTTGATAGTCTGTGTTTCGATCACTGATCATCAGCCACTTCACTTGATCCAGCTTGACTGTTTTTTTGTCCCAATACGTCTCACTTTTTTCCATTGTGAAGCTCTCATCATGCTTCCACTCTGTCAGCTTGAACGGTCCATTTCCGACAAAGGTTTTGGCGTCTTTTGCCCAGTTTGGGTCCTTCTTAGCTACCTGTTCATTGACAGGAAAAAAAGCAGGGTTTGCGGTCATATTTAAGAACGATTTCTGCGGATATGCCAGTGTGACCTTGAGCGTTTTGTCATTTACAGCGCTGACTTTCACGTCTTCTTTTTTTCCTTTTCCGCTGTTAAATGCCTCTCCGCCTTCAATCATGTAGGCTAGGAACGATGCAGATGAGCCTGTTTTCGGATCAAGCAGCCGCTTCCACGCATATTCAAAGTCACTCGCTTTCACTGGATCACCATTTGACCACTTGATGCCATCTCTTAAATGGAACGTGTACGTTTTTCCATCCTCTGAAATCTCCCATTTTTCAGCCATTGCAGGAGATGGTTCCTGCTTTTCATTTAGTCTTGTTAATCCCTCCATTAAGTTATTGAGTCCTTGCCACGATACATTATTAAAACCAATCGGCGGATCAAACGACGTCGGTTCATTTTCGTTATTTAAGGTTAATACTTTCTTTTCACCCTGATTGCTTGATGATCCTTTCCCTGCCTGCTCATTGGCTGTACATCCTGCGAGCAGCATGATCGTGAACAAACATATACTGATGATCCACCCTTTTTTTTTCATCAAAAACTCCCCCTTTGTGTTGAAGATAAAACCGTTTGATTCGCTCGCTCATCTTGGAGCCAGCAATGCACTGTGTGGGTAGGTGACCGTTGCGTTTCGTGCGGCATGATATGATCACATACCTTCATGGCGGACGGGCAGCGATCTGTATACGGACAGCCCTTTGGCGGAGCAAATAAATCAGGTGGGCTTCCTTCAATTGGAATGAGTTCATCTTTCATATCAAGTCTTGGAACGGATTGCAGAAGTCCTTTTGTATAAGGATGCTGCGGACTGTAAAAAATATCTCGCCTCGTTCCGACCTCCACCATTTTCCCTCCGTACATGACCGCCACTCGGTCTGCGACTTGGGCGACGACCCCTAAATCATGTGTGATTAAAATAATGGTGACACCTGTTTTTCTCTGAATCTCTTTAAACAGCTCTAATATTTGTGCCTGTATGGTCACATCCAGCGCTGTCGTTGGTTCATCAGCAATCAGCACTTTGGGCTCGCAAATCAGTGCCATGGCAATCATGAGCCGCTGCCTCATTCCCCCGCTGAACTGATGAGGGTATTGCTTTAGCCTTTCCTTCGGCTGCGGAATGCCGACCAAATCAAGCATCCGAATGGCGGCTTCTTTCACTTCTTTTTTCGTCAGCTTTTGGTGCTCCTTTGCCGCCTCCATGAGCTGATCGCCGATTGTCAAGGTTGGGTTCAGTGCGGTCATTGGATCTTGGAAGATCATCGAAATATCGACACCTCGTATGGCGCGCATTTCTTTTTCAGATAACGACAGCAAATTGCGGTCTTCAAACCAGATTTCTCCCTGATCAACATGAGCGCTGTATGCTGGCAGCAGCCTCATGATGCTTTGTGAAGTCACACTTTTCCCGCAGCCTGACTCTCCTACAATGGCAAGGGTTTCTTTTTCATATACATCCACATTCACTCCGCGTACCGCTCGAACTGAGCCGCCATATGTCCGAAAGCTGACGTGCAGATCGATGATTTGTAGAACTTTTTTCAAAGCGCCATCACCTCTTCATCTTCGGATCAAGCGCATCTTGCAAGCCATCACCTAAATTGTTAAAGCAAAACATCGTGAGCGAAATAAAAAACGCAGGGAAAAATAAACGCCACCAATGCCCGTTATCTGACAGCACTGTCGGCAGCGCATCATTTGCCATCACGCCCCAGCTTGCAAACGGTGCTTGAATGCCTAAACCAAGAAAGCTTAGGAACGCTTCTGCAAATATCGCGGTCGGTACAGTTAAGGTCATCTGAACGATAATCGGCCCCATCGTATTCGGCAGCAGGTTGCGGCGAATGATACGAAGGCTCTTTGCACCAAAGGTTTTTGAGGCAAGGACATATTCCTGGCTTTTCAGCTGAAGAACTTGACCTCTCACGATTCTTGCCATTCCAATCCATCCGGTGACAGTGAGCGCTACAATAATGGTGACGAGCCCTGGCCCCATCAGAACCATCAATAAAATGACAACAAGTAAATAAGGAAGACCGTAAAGCACCTCGACGATTCGCATCATGACATGGTCATATCTCCCGCCCTTATAACCGGCAATCCCTCCATAAATCACGCCGATGGCAAAATCAATCAAGGCTGCCATGACGCCTACAAATAAAGAAATACGAGCCCCGTACCATGTACGCGTGAACACATCTCGTCCAAGCTCATCCGTTCCGAACCAGTGAGCAGCGGATGGCGGCAGATTTTGCATCGAAAGACGCTGCTCTGTCACGCTATTAGGTGCAAGCAATGGGCCTAATAGTGCCATGATAAAAAGAAAAATCAATACCGATAGACTAAACATCGCAAGCTTATTTTGCTTCAGTCGTCTCCATGTGTCTGCCCAATACGAAAGAGAGGGCCTTTTAATGGCATGGGTCTCTGTGTTCTTTTGCTCTCTCGGAGAAAACCATTCGTCCGGCACTTCATGATGCGGATTCGGTTGATCCTGCTGCAAATGTATACTCATGCCTTGCCTCCTTTCTGATGCAGCTGAATCCTTGGATCAAGCAGGCGATACGCCACATCAACAATGAAAAGAAGTGTGATTAAAATGATGCTGTAAAAAACAGTGGTTCCCATGATGACAGGATAATCACGGTTGTTAATACTCTCGACAAAGTATTTTCCCATGCCAGGAATCGCAAATATTTTTTCAATGACAAAACTTCCTGTTAAAATGCTTGCGACAAGCGTGCCAAGAATGGTCACAACAGGCAAAAGCGCATTTCGAAGCGCATGTTTGAACACAATTTTAAAGGGAGAAAGTCCTTTTGCTTTAGCAGTGCGAATATAGTCCTGAGACAGCACTTCAATCATGCTCGATCTTGTTAACCGGGCAATAATGGCCATCGGACTAACGGCAAGAGCAATGGTCGGTAGCACCATATGCATCGGACTTGTCCACATCGCTGTAGGAAAGAGCTTCAAATTCACAGCAAGCTGCTGAATTAATAAAGTAGCAAAGATAAAGTTTGGAATGGATATACCGAAAACAGCAATGGTCATGGCGATATAATCAATCAAGCCATTGTGCCGGAGGGCAGCCATGACCCCTAGCAGGATACCGGAGATGACAGCAATCAATATTGAGATAAGACCAAGTTCTAATGAGACTGGGAAGCCTCTCGCCAATAGATCATTGACACTTTCAGAAGGCTTTTTAATGGAAGGACCAAAATCAAAGGTAACGATGGATTTTAAATAGATGACATATTGAACATACAGTGGTTCGTCTAAGTGATAGTAGCTTTCGAGGTTTCGCTGGACGGTTTCGTTTGTATTTCGTTCTTCATTGAAGGGCGATCCTGGGATGACCTTCATTAAAATAAACGTTAACGTCGTAATCGTTAAGATCGTGGCAATCATCGCAATAAAACGCTTGAGCAAAAAGCTGGTCATCTGCCGTCTCCCCCTCGCTTAACAAAATGTTGTACGTGCGGCAAGCTCTGTCATGACAAGCATCGCTTGGTAGGCTTCTAATATATTCTCTGCTTGATACGTCACCGTTGTTGTCCCTTCAATAATGGCAGTACCAGGCATTAAATTCGCCCATTCAGCTTGTCCATAATTGGCAAACTCAATCTTCAGCAGCGGCTGATCAGGAGGCGTCAGCGGCTTGATGTGATGAATCTGTTTCATTGCGACTTCCACTTGCTGTGAGATTTGTTGGTTGACTTTGGCAGGAGTGAGACATTTCACAGCAGATCTTGAAATGGTCTCTTTCACTGCCACTGTTTTCACACCAGGCATCAGCTTTTCTGCTTCAAGTGCCGCTTGATCATCTCCGCAAACAAGAATCACCGGTACACCATAGTAGCCTGCAACATACGCATTAAAGCCCATTTCACCAATTGGATGATCATTTATGTAAAAATGTCGGACACCAAAAATCATACTGTGGGACATCACACCTTTCATAGACGCCCTCGCATGATAGCCTAAAAAAACAGCAGCATCATAGGTTTGATCTAACCCTTGAACCATTGAATAAGGCTTGACGTCACCAGATATAAGAGATGCTTCTTCATGCAATTCTTCAATCAACAAATTATTCATTTTAGAATGACTGTCATTGACCAAAATATCCGTTGCGCCATGCTGAAGAAGTGCCTCCACACAGGCATTCACTTCACCCGTCATGATCTTTCTGCCCCGTTCATAATTGTGCTGACGGGCATCGACAAATGTATGATCAGCTAGACCAGTAATTCCCTCCATATCGACAGATACATAGAGCTTCATCCCCATCCCCCTTTAATTAAACTTAAAATTTGTGTATATTTTTCTAAATTTTCTAAAAAATTATATGATTACTTGATTGATTTTTCAATACAATGTCTGAAAATAAGGAAATTAGACTCAGTTAATACAGGTCAATAGACTGAATGAGAAAGGATTTTTTTAACAAATAAAACACCACTAACTGTGTCTTTAGTGGTGTTTGTCCGCTTCGTTAATCTGTGATTTCAGTTGTTCATATTTCTTCATGGTTTGTGTAAATAGATCATCAAACATCTGAGGTGCCTGCTTTTGAATCACCTCGGCGCCTTCTCCTGTAATGCCCCCTTTTGTCGCCACCCTATCGACAGTTTCAGCAAAGGTGAGGCCTCGTTCTACAAGGACTTGACCTGTGCCTAAAAGGGCATACGTTAAAAATTCATACGCTTCCTCTAAGGAAAGCTCACTATTTCTCACAGCGGCTCTCGCCATTTCTTCAAAAAGAGCAGCGATAAAACCAGGAGATGAACTCGTCAAGTTACTCGCCGCATCAAGCCGGTCTTCCTCCACTTCACGTACGATGCTAAAAGCTGAAAGCAGACGATGCAAACGCGCCTTTTCTTCCTTTCCAGCAGTTTCGCCATGCACAACGAGGGATACGCCCGTTCCAACAGCTGACGTGAGCGTTGGGATGTATCTGGATACTGGTTGAGTCGAATGCTTTGATAACTTGTCTAACGTCACAGCCGCGGCTACTGATACAATATGGACCGATTTGGTTGCTGAAGGCAGTTGATCGAGTACATCAAGTACAGCAAGTGGCGGCACGCAGATAAAAAGTACATCACATGACGCAGAAAGTTCGTCTAATGAGCAGATGTTTATTTCTTGATGCTTGTCTTTGAGTTGAAGCAGGCGGTCCGTTTCACTTCTTGTGTGGATCATGATTTGATGGGCATTGAGTACTTCTTTTTCCAGCCATTTTTGCACCATCATATCAGCCATGCTTCCATATCCAATGATTCCAATTGTCTCCACAGTTTAATCTCCTCTATTTTGCTTAGATTCACTACTTATTTTAACAATTTCCCACAATGTTTTCATTTTTATCCCACACTTTTTTCTTACGATCAAGTCAGTATCCACCACAAAAGGTAAAACCCCTTAAACCCATTCATGAAAAAATGATGAAAGAGAGTGATTTGAATGACACATCACAAAAATGAACAACAACCTTCTCAAGAACTTCAAACAACGGAACAGCCACAAAAACAAAAGAAGAAGCCAAACGGATGGTTTAAGCCATTTGTCAGCGGTGTTGTAGGCGGTACGCTGGCGTTAGGTGTGTACGTCCTTTCGCCATATGCCCAGCACGCATCAGACAACACAGCACATAACTCAGCAGCAAAAACAGAAGCTGTATCGACAAATGATACAAGTGCCAATTCCTCAAAAACAAGCGCCGTCCAAACATCACATTCATCAAACAGCATCTCCAGCATGGTAGAAAATGTATCACCAGCCATTGTCGGCATTACAAACTACCAAGCGCAAAGTCAAACAGACACGAGCTTCGGCGATTTCAATACACCTTTTGATGAGTCACAGCAAAATAAAAGCAGTCAAGAGGAAAAAACAGGTACAGGCTCAGGAGTGATTTTCAAAAAATCCGGAAGTAAAGCCTATGTCTTAACAAACAACCACGTCATTGAAGGGGCAAATAAACTAACAATCTCCTTGCACGATGGCAAAACCGCCAAAGGTAAATTAGTCGGAGCTGACCCGCTGACTGACCTAGCAGTTGTAGAAATTAGCAGCAACCAAGTAACGAAGGTCGCGGCATTAGGCGATTCCTCCTCGCTGCGTGCTGGAGAAACCGTCATCGCGATCGGAAACCCGCTTGGTGAAGATCTATCAAGAACCGTGACCCAAGGAATTGTCAGCGGTGTCGATCGAACAGTCTCGATGAACACATCAGCAGGCGAAAGCAGCATTAATGTGATTCAAACAGATGCAGCTATTAACCCAGGAAACAGCGGCGGCCCGCTTCTTACGACAAATGGAAAGGTTGTTGGGATCACGAGTATGAAAATTTCTGAAACAGGTGTTGAAGGCATTGGATTCGCGCTTCCAATCAATGATGTCAAACCAATCGCCGATCAGCTTCTCGCAAAAGGAAAGATTGAGCGTCCATATATCGGCATCAGCATGCTGGATCTCGAACAAGTCCCGGACGTGTATCAGAAAGAAACACTCGGTCTCAAAAATAGTCAGCTTGATCAAGGCGTATACGTCAAAGAAATCGCCGCAGGCTCACCTGCCGCCAAAGCCGGCTTAAAGTCAGAGGATGTCATTACCGCCATCAATGGGAAGCAAATCAAAACCGGAAGTGAATTACGTCATGAGCTATACACGAATACAAAGATTGGAGACACCGTGAGCATCACACTCATTCGAAACGGAAAAGAAGAAACGAAGAAGGTGACATTAACACAAACTGAATCTAAGCAGGTAAGTTCCTAATGCAAAAGAAGGGCTAAAATCATCTTGATTTTAGCCCTTTTTCTTCTTTTCGGCGTGATAGAAAACCTTTGAAGTCTAGGAAGGCCGAGCACTGGCGCGGAGCGAATTTGCAATTCGTGAGCACCAACGCACAGGACTGACAAAGAATGCGAGGGTTTGTCTACACGCTGAGCAGCTCATGAATGAGCTGCTTTTATTATGATGACTGAATTGGCGTTAATCTTTGTTCTATTTCTGTTCGTTTGTGCTCTAGAAATGGCGGAAGGGCTAATTGATCGCCAAGCTCATCTACTCCTTCGTCCACTGTAAACCCAGGACCGTCTGTTGAGATTTCAAATAAGATATCATTCGGTTCTCTAAAGTAAAGGGCTTTAAAGTAGAAACGTTCCACAACACCAGAATTCGTGAAGCCTGCTTTTGATATTTTGTCATACCATTTTTCCAGTTCCTCTGCATCTTCCACGCGAAAGGCTACGTGATGCACACTTCCTCTGCCGGAACGCTCAGAAGGCCCTTCCGTTTTTTCGATCACATGAATTTCTGTTCCAGCACCGCCATTTCCTGACTCAAAAATGGTCACGATCTCACCATCATTTGATTGTTCACGCGCTCTTTCGGTAAAGCCAAGGATGTCTGTTAAAACACGAATCGTTTTGTCCGCTTCTGCAACGGTTAATTCCACTGGGCCCAAGCCTCTAATGGCAAACTCTGCCGGAATATCATCATGCACTGGCGGTGAGCCTGCTTCTTGTGCGTTCGGTTCTACTGTTAAAAATAGCTGCTGTCCTTCTGGATCTTGAAAGCGCAAGGCAGGTCTGCCCCCTCTCAAGGAAGCCGTTTCTTGCTGCACGCCTGTCTCTTCAAAACGCTTTTCCCAAAATGAGAGTGCTTCTTCAGAAGAAACGAGAAGGCCTGTGCTTGTGATCGCGTTTGTTCCTTTCAAACGACGGGCGAGCATTGGAATTTCAAAGAATGTGAGCTCCGTTCCCGGTGAAGCGACCTCATCTCCATAAAATAAGTGATACATAGATGGATCATCCTGATTGACCGTTTTCTTTACAAGTTTTAAGCCAAGAATCTGGCGGTAGAAATCAACATTTTTTTGAGCATTGGCTGTTAATGCAGATACGTGGTGAATTCCATTGATTTTCATTACGTTCACTCCTCTTTCAAAATATCTCGAATTCAAGATAATATCCTTATGAATAAAATAGGTCATTTTTTAAGAAAAGTCAACCATTTGGCTAGATGTTCGGTTTCTAACGATAAAATTAACATTAAATCAAAAATAATCTTTTATTGTTCGTTTTTAACGAAACATTTACCCTGATATCTCCAATAAACGAACACTTTTAAATACAAATACGAAAATCAGAAAATTTTTTTAATTCTTGTTTTCCTAAAATCGTATTACAATGAACAAAATACATGTCACAGTAACGTACGAAAGTGATGCAGGAGGTCGCGAGTAATGAACAAAGAACAACCAGCGTTAAAACAGGACATCGGCTTATTTTTCGCCCTATCTCTTGTCATCGGGACGATTATCGGGTCCGGCGTCTTTATGAAGCCAGGCAACGTCCTTTCCTATTCAGGAAGCTCAAATATCGCATTATTCGCTTGGCTGCTAGGCGGCATTTTAACCCTTGCAGGCGGACTCACTGTTGCTGAAATTGGTACACAAATCCCTCGGACTGGCGGATTGTATGCCTACCTTGAAGAAGTGTATGGTGAGTTTTGGGGCTATTTATGCGGCTGGGTGCAGATTATCATTTACGGACCTGCCATCATCGGTGCGCTTGGTCTTTATTTTGGTTCATTGTTAGCAAATTTATTTTCTCTTTCTTCTTTATGGTCGACAACAATCGGCATTATCACTGTTTTATTTTTATGTTTGATTAACATCATGGGAACAAAATACGGCGGTTTTGTACAAGGACTGACCACCATCGGGAAGCTTGTCCCGATTGCCGCTATTATTGTGTTTGGCTTATGGAAAGGAAACGAAAATATTTTTATGGCTGTCAATGATAGCATTGCTCAAATGAACTTCGGTGCAGCGATCTTGGCTACGTTGTTTGCCTATGATGGCTGGATATTGCTTGCAGCACTTGGCGGTGAAATGAAAAACCCAGAGAAACTGCTTCCTCGTGCAATGGCAGGCGGGATTTTAATCGTCACGGCTTGCTATCTCTTTATTAATGTCGCTCTTTTGCACGTGTTACCAGCAGATCAAATTGTACAGCTTGGAGAAAATGCGACAAGTACTGCTGCGACAATGCTCTTTGGACCAATCGGCGGTAAGGTCATTAGTATCGGCATCATCATTAGTATCTTTGGCTGTTTGAACGGAAAGGTTCTTTCATTCCCACGTGTGATTTTCGCGATGGCAGAGCGAAAGCAAATTCCTTTCGCAAACGCGATCTCACGTATTCACCCTACATTTAAAACACCGTGGATTGCTGTATTTGTACAAATTTTGATCGCCATTGTGTTTATGGTCGTCAGCAATCCAGAAAAGCTGTCAGAGGTTTCGATCTTCATGATCTACATCTTTTATGTCATGGCCTTTTTCGCAGTCTTTAAACTGAGAAAACAAAACAAAGGAATGGAGCGTGCTTATAGCGTACCACTTTATCCGCTCACACCAATCGTTGCGATTATCGGTTCTTTGTTCGTCTTAATCAGCACCATGATCACCGACTGGAAAAGCTGTCTCATCTCCATGCTGATCGGGATTGCTGGACTGCCTATTTATTATTATATGAAAAAAGCACACAAAAAAGCAGAGCGTTAGGGACTGACCCCCGTTTTTGAGACAGGGATCAAAACACCTTTATACAGCCAATTGCCGATAGTTTATCGGTGATTGGTTGTTTAGTTTCGTTTGAATACGAATGTTGTTATAATAATAAATGTATTCTTTGACAGTGCGTTCTACGATGCTGGTCGTAGTGCGGTCAATCCTGTTAAGATAGAACGTTTCAGACTTTAGTGAGGAATGAAACGATTCGATGGAGGCATTATCAGCGGGCGTCCCTTTACGGGACATGCTCATGGTAATGCCTTTTATATGAACAGCTTTCTGATACTCGTAAGATGTATACACAGAACCTTGATCGCTATGTAACACGCAATTCTCAGGCAGTGCTGGGAGCTGATTAAGTGTGTTTAAGATAAAGTCTGTGTCCTGCTTATCACCAATCGTAAAAGCAATCACTTCTCCATTATATAAATCCAATATACTGGAAAGGTACAATTGTTTCTGTCCATAAGGCAAATACGTGATGTCCGTTACTAGTTTTTCAAGAGGGCGATCAGACTGAAAGTTCCGATCCAGTATATTACCGGCCACGGCATAGGGCTGCCCATTCTTCTTACGCTTTTTCATTTTAACCCGGCATTGCCACTGGTTTTTCTGCATGATACGTTGAACAGTTTTATGGTTAATACGCATTCTCATTTTTAGTATGGCTGTGATTTTTCGATAACCATATCGATATTTGTGCTTTCGGCACAACGTGCCGACCTGTTTCTCTAGTTGTCTTTTAGAATGATTCTGAGTCAGATCCTTTTTCCATCTATAATACGAAGTACGTAAGATGCCTAAATGGACACAGATGTCCTGTACCGTCATCGTTTTGCACAATTCTTCTACCAGTTTGATTGACGTTTCCTTATCAACTTCCTTTCCAATTCGTTGTACTTTTTTAAAACTTCATTCTGTTGACTCAAATAGCGATTTTCTGCCTGCAGTCTCTCTAATTCGGAAGAGTACTCGGGACCCTTTCCATAGGTATATTGTTTTCCAACAGGCTGTTCGAACCGGTGTGTATCCCCAGCCTTATGCCACCTCACCCATGTCTGAACCTGCGTCTTATTCTTGATATTCAATTTCTGCATGATCTCTTTCATAGGTACGCCTGCCAATCTCATTTCTACAGCCTTCTGTTTGACTTCAACCGGATAACTCACTCTTGTCCCCATAGAAAAAACACCTCCATGTTTTATTTCGGATCACAACGATCCATTTTCAAACTTGAAGGTGTTTTTTATTTGTCTCATCTTATGGGGTCAGTCCCATCAGCTCTGCTTTTTTTTATATTGCTTAATCACTTTGTATGATTCGTTTAAATATCTCATGAGCCGGTATGGCTTACTAAGCACGCGGATTGGGAGTCTTGAGATAAATCCATTCAAATTCGCCTTGTATTCCTGCGTCATCCGCTTTGGCTTTGTCGCAATTTTTTCGTATACTTCTTTGTAAAATTCCTTCATGATGTCGACTTGCACACTGATCTTCTGATGACACTCTGTACACTCAACGCTTTTCATCTGATCATTCACATAAACGATGCTGTGGAGGGTCTCTTCTTGGCACCGAGTACAATGTAGGTTTGCTTCCATTTCGGTTTTCTTCAAGATACACAGCTCCTTTCTCGTTTGATGTTGCTCTTTTTATACAATTCGATGGCTGTTAGCCGTTTATTGGACGGAAGCTTCCTTTAATATGGCTGCGGCCGTTAGTTCGTCTGTCACCAGCACTTGAATAAAGCCGCCATTTAAAGCCCCTAAAATACTTTCAGCTTTATGGGTTCCTTCTACAACAGCGATGACCGTTTTGACGCTCTTTAACTGCTCCAGTGATAAACCAATGACCTTTTGATTCAATTCATCTTGGACAGGCTTGCCTTGACCGTCAAAGAAACGAAAGCCAATATCACCAACAGCCCCTGATTGCCTTAAACCAGATAAATCCTCTTCTTTTAAGTAACCAACTGTTTTTAACGTTGAACCTTTATGCGGGTTGCCAATACCGATGAGGGCAATGTCTACATTTTTACCTTCTTCAAGCACAGCTTCTATATCCTGCATTGCCATGAGCCGCTCTTTTAATTCTTCTGTTTCTAAAATCGCCGGTGCATATAAATAGGAACATGTGCCATTCATTTTCTTTGCCAGCTCATATGCCAGCTGATTGGCATGAATGTCGACTGCCTGCCTGCCCATTCCGCCCTCTAAAGGAATGACCTTCACATCGTTTCTTCGCTCGAACGGGTATTCCTTTACAAGCGCAGCCAGTGTAGTTCCCCATGAAATACCGATTTTCTCCGCGTCTTTCATGTTTTTAGATAAATAATAGGCGCCTGCTTGACCGACTGCCCGTTTCACCATCTCAGACATTGTCCCGACGCTTGGGACAACGACAGCATCTGTTAATTGAAAAGTTGTTTCTAGCTGCTTTTCCAGTTCCACCGTATGAATACTTTCGTCTTTAATGTACACCTCAACGATTCCCACATCTTTTGCTTTTTGTAAGAGCTTTGAAATGACTGGTCTTGAGACATTGAGCTTTTTTGCAATTTCCTGCTGCGTCCACCCGTCTGTATAATAAAGATGAGCAACTTTGACGAGCTGTCGTCTTTCTTCCCAATTCAGCATGTGACATCATCCTTTTAATATACTATGATTCCCAGTATACCAAACATTCGTTTCTAATTGGCACAATTGTTATGAAAATGACAAAAAGAGCGATTACCTCTCCGCTCTTTTTCCCTCCGTATATTTTGGCTGATACGTTCTCCCGCCGTCTAACAGGATAATTTGTCCGTGTAAATAGCGTCCCTCGTCACTTGTAAGAAATAAAGTGAGTCCTGCGATATCCTCTGGTTTCCCTAATCTCCCGACAGGAATGAGCGATTGCAGCTGCCTTTTCTCCACCTCAGTAGGATAGAGCGTATCAAGCATTTGAGATTCAATCACGCGGGGTGCAATCACATTGATACGCACATGGTGTGCCCCTAATTCCTTTACAAGCGAACGCATCAGGCCAAAAGCACCTGCTTTTGAGGCGTAATACTGAATTCCACCGCCTGAGCCAGTGATAGCAGATCCTGATCCAATCACGACAATGCTTCCTTCTTGCCGCTCACATATATAAGGTGCTGACGCTTTGATGCAATAGTAAAGACCATACAAGTTCACAGCCAGTGTCTTTTTCCAAAGTGAAAAATCGACTTCTAAAAAAGGAAGTGATTTTGTCATCCCTGCTGAATACACAAGATGAGCAATGCCGCCTAGCTCCCTTTCAGCTGCTGAGATCATCTGCTGAACACTTTCCCACGATGAAACGTCAGCTTGAAATGTCAGCAGCTCAGAGTGCTGTTTTTTTAAAAGCGAAAGTCCTTGTTCATCTATATCAGACACAGCCACTCTGTGCCCTTCTTTTAAAAAACGCTCGGCAATTTCCTTTCCAATCCCTTGGGCACCGCCAACGATGAGAACTGGTTTTTGATCATTAGCCAGCACTCTCACCCCCATCAAGCATAATCGCTGCACCATCTGTAAATGCGCCATATGATGTACTTAAAAAGACCGTCATATTGGCCACAGACTCCTTGATTTGCTCTGCATTAGGAATCAAATGGAGAGGCGGCGGCAATAAAGCGAGCACCCGAATTCCTTTGTCTTTAAATTCTCGCGCCAGCCCTTTTGTCATGGCATTCAGCATAGAATTCGATGTCGCATGTGAAATTCCGCCATCACCAGTAATACTGCCTGATGACGATATATTAATAATGCAGCCTTTTTTCTGGTCAACCATGTGCCATACGGCAGCTTGACTGGAAAGAAAGACAGTATTCACAGCTGTTTCCACTTCGTCCATCCACTCATTAGGGTGAGCGGCATCAAGCTCCGCTTCAGCTCCTTGCGCTGCTTGATTGACCAAAATATCCAGTTTCCCGCATGTATCGATCACTTGCCTCAGCATACGCGTGGCATCACGTGGCGTTTCTAGCGGGTTCATGATGATACTCGCCTGACCACCCATTTTTTGAATGTCTTCACAAATGGTTCTAGCCTTTGATTCATCATGAAATGTGTGTAAAAAAACATGTGCACCTGCCTGGGCTAAAGCTAGGCAGATGGCTTCTCCAAATCCATCTGTGCTACCTGTCACAAGTGCCGCTTTCTGATGAAGCTGGACGTGCACATGCATCTCCTCCCTATCCCTTGTTTGGCATTTATTTTCTCAGCTTACTCACGATATCAAGAGCTGCTTCATAAAAACCTTCTGAGATGGTCGGATGCGGATGAATCATTTTCGCCATCTCTTCTGCTGTTCCTTCTAAATACATAAAGGAAGAAGCTTCTGAAATCATTTCTGTGACATGCGGACCAACCATCGTTGCACCGATCACTTCACCATATGCTGTATCGTACACCAATTTAATAAAGCCTGTTTGAACACCTGCCGCTAACGCTTTACCGCTTGCCGCTAAATCAAATCGTTCTGTTTGTACGCTGAGCCCTTTGGCTTTTGCCTCTTTCTCCGTAAGACCGACACTTGCTACCTCTGGTAATGTATAAATACATCTAGGCATAATATCAGCATTCATTTTTTCAGGCACGCCGCAAATATTGCTGACCGCAACAGCAGCCTCTGCCATCGCCGCATGAGCCAGCTGATAACCGCCGGCGACATCCCCAACTGCGTATACACCTTCAGCACTTGTCTGCATCTGATTATTCACCTTGATAAACGGGCCATCGAGCTGAAGATCAAGCTGGTTAACAGCTGATACATTCGGTTTTCTTCCAACGCAGACAAGCAGTCTTTCCGCTGTAAAGATGTGCGTCTCCCCTTTATCATCTATTGCATGAACCGCTTTGACTCCTTCGCTTTCCGTCACCTCTGTCACAGTGGTCTTCTTCGCGATATGGATGCCCTTTTTCTTGAGTTCTCTTTCTAGCAGCTTAGATGCTTCTTCATCCTCTTGTGGAATTATGGACGGTGCCGCTTCAATAATGGTGACTTTTGATTGAAGACTTTGGAAGATACAAGCAAGCTCAAGACCAATGACACCTCCGCCAATAATGACGACAGAAGCAGGAATATCTGGGATATCAAAGATTGTATCACTTGTATCAAATGAAATATCTTTAAGCCCCGGTATTGGTGGAATGGCTGGTGTAGATCCAGTAGCAATGATTAATTCTTTCGTTTCAATCGATTCTGATCCATCTTGTTTTTCTATTTCAATCCGATGCTTTGTCACTGCTGTGCCTCTGCCGTTATATACATCAATCTTTCCTTGCTTTAATAAAAAGGCGATTCCGCCTCTGAGCTTTTCAATGACGTCATCTTTGCGCTTTCTCATTTTATCGAAGGAAAGAATCATGTCACCTGTTTCGATTCCCCAGCTTTTCGCCTTCTCGATTGATTCAATGACTTCTGCATGTTTCAGCAGGGTCTTTGAAGGGATACAGCCTCGATTTAAACAAGTACCGCCTAGAAAATCCTCCTCAATCAAAGCAACCTTCCGTCCGCGCTCAGCCGCTTGAAGGGCGGCAGTATACCCGCCAGGCCCTCCGCCAATGACTGTCAGATCATACGTTTTCGTCATCCGATTCATCTCCTACATTAGCAATTCAAATGGTTGTTCAAGCACTTTTTTAAGGTCTGTTAAAAAGGCAGCCGCTGGTGCGCCATCTACCACTCGGTGATCAAACGATAAACTGACACCCATCATTGGCCGCACCTGAATTTCTCCATCTACTGCAACAGGTTTATCCTGAATCCGTCCTACACCTAAAATCGCCACTTCTGGCTGATTAATGATCGGGGTAAAGGTATCAATGGCATACATGCCTAAGTTACTAATCGTAAAAGTGGACCCTTTCAACTGGTCTGGAAGTAGTTTTTGATCGCGTGCGTTTCGGCCAATTTCTTTCGCTTCTTTTGTCAGTTGTTTTAATCCTTTTTGATTCGCATGAGAAATGACTGGTACCATCAAGCCGTCTTTCACTGCAACAGCGAGACCAATGTGTACATCTTCATGGAAATGGAGCTCATTTTGTTCAAATGTCATATTGATCTGCGGGTGGCGCGTGAGTACATGGCTGACCGCATGAATGATGATTTCTGTGAACGACAACCTGTAGCCTGTCTCTTTTTCAATCGCCGGAAGTAACTGCTGACGCACTTCTTTCGCTTTCGTCATATCAATTTCACTTGTTAATGTGACGTGCGGTGCTGTAAAGGCACTTTGTGACATGCGATCAGCAATCACTTTTCTCATGCCAGCTAATTTTTGTGTTTTCACAGGCGAAGCCTCTTTTGTTTGCGTTGCTGCTTGTACGTCACTCTTCATGATCTTACCGTGAGCGCCAGATCCAGAAACTGCTGCTAAATCGATTCCTTCACGAGCAGCGACTTTTTCTGCAAGCGGTGAGACGCGCTGGTCTTTCTCGCTAGAATGAACGACTGCCTCGACATCCCGCTTTTGGACTCTGCCTTTTGGCCCTGTGCCAGATACCTCTTGAATCGCCACATGATGATCCTTTGCCGTTTTTCTCGCTGCGGGCGTGGCACGTACTTTTTCATCAGATGTTTTTGGGGCTTCAGTAGAACTGGATGAAGACGAGTCTGGTGAAGACGATTCGCCGCTTTCTGAGGAATCTTCATCTGCCTGTGCTGGCGGCTCGCTTGGCACCTGTTCATTTGCCTCTCCGATATATCCAATAACAGCATTGACTGGAATTTGATCATCAGCTTCGTAGTATTTCTTTAGAAAAATGCCATCATCATAGGCTTCCACCTCGATGTTGATCTTGTCTGTCATAATTTCAAAAAGAGGCTCACCGACTTCAACCGAATCTCCTTCTTCTTTCAACCATTGAAGCAAGGTTCCGATCTCCATCGTACTGCTTAGCTTCGGCATAAATATCTCTTTTGGCATGATCTTCTCCCCTTTATTTAAGAGCGTACAAGCTCTTTTGCTGCTTCAATAATATCTGGCACTTGTGGAATGACCGCTTTTTCAAGCGTTGGGTTATAAGGTATTGGTACCGCAAGTCCGCCAAGACGTTTAATAGGAGCATCTAAGTAGTCAAACGCTTCACTTTCCGCTATCATACTTGCAATCTCTCCGCCATAGCCGCCTCGTTTGACCGCTTCATGAACCACGATACATTTACCTGTTTTCTTCACAGATTCGATAATGGTTTCTTCATCTAATGGGACAAGTGTTCTTGGGTCAATGATTTCAACATCGATTCCCTCTGCTTCTAGTTCCTTCGCCGCTTCTAATGCTTTGTGTACCATAATCGCTGTTGCTACAATCGTGACGTCCTTCCCGCTTCTTTTCACATCAGCTTTCCCTAGAGGAATCGAATACGGTTCTTCAGGCACTTCACCGATTGTTTTATATAAAAGCTTATGCTCGTAGAAAATAACAGGGTTGTCATCATCCATTGCTGCTTTTAAAAGTCCTTTGGCATCATAAGCTGTTGAAGGCTGAACCACCTTTAGTCCCGGAATATGAGCCATCCACGCTTCTAAGCTTTGTGAATGCTGCGCTGCGGCACCCGTTCCTGATCCTGCTGGTGTTCTCACAACGAGTGGTACTTTTCCTTTTCCGCCAAACATGTATCGTGTTTTGGCTGCTTGGTTTACAAGCTGATCCATTGCGATTGTAATAAAGTCAGAGAATTGAAGTTCTAAAATCGGACGCATACCTGTCAAAGCCGCTCCGACTGCACCTCCTGCGATGGCAGCCTCAGAGATTGGTGTATTGCGTACGCGCTCTGGACCGAACTCTTCAATCATGCCGCGCGTGACCCCAAAAGCACCACCATATACGCCGATATCCTCACCTAAAATGAATACATCTTGGTTCTCTCTCATTTCCTGACTCATAGCCTCTCGAACGGCTTCTAAATATGAAATCTCTCTCACTGTTGTTTTTGTCACGTGATTCCCCTCCTAATTAGGCGTATACATCCTCTAATAGTGTATCGATTGACGGTTCTTTACTGTTTTTAGCGAATTCTACAGACGCTTCAATTTCCTGCTTCGCTTCTTCCTGTAAGACCGCTGCCTGCTCTTCTGTCAAAACATTTAGTTCAATCAAGAGAGACTTAAAGCGTTTGATTCCGTCTTTTTGTCTCCACTCTGTTTCTTCTTCACGTGTACGGTATTTTTTCGCATCACTCTTAGAGTGACCTTTCCAGCGATACGTTTTCATTTCAATAAGTGATGGACCTTCTCCAGCTCTTGCGCGGCTGACTGCTTCATCTACTGAGTTCATAATCTCGACCATGTCATTTCCATCAATCGATTTCCCTGGTATTCCGTAGCTTTCTGCTCTTGTTGAAATGTCTTCAATGTTGATCATTTCTTTTACAGGGCCAGACATACCGTACTGGTTGTTTTCACAAATGAATACAACAGGTAGATCCCAAATGGATGCAAGATTTAGCGCTTCGTGAAAGCTACCTTCATTTGTCGCTCCATCTCCGAAGAAACAAAGAACGACAAAGCCTTCCTGTTTCATTTTAGATGTGAGCGCTGCACCTGTTGCCAATGGGATACCGCCGCCAACGATTCCATTTGCGCCAAGGTTTCCTTTTTCTAAATCAGCGATATGCATCGAGCCGCCTTTTCCTTTGCAATAGCCAGTCTCACGTCCGAATAGTTCTGCCATCATCTTATTGACCTCTGCACCTTTTGCAATACAGTGACCATGTCCACGGTGCGTGCTGATGATCTTATCTTCGTCCTTTAATACGGCAATTGATCCAACAGCTGACGCTTCCTGTCCGACACATAAATGAGTGGTTCCATGGATAAGTCCTTTGGCAAAGAATTGATCGACCTTTTCATCAAAATATCTCACTAACCACATTTGTTTATATAAATCTGCTAATCTCTCATGACTAATCTGTTCAGGCAAAGTGATTTGTTTTTGCATTTCTTCTCTCCCCTTTACATTTGTTCTTGTATGTTACATTTGTAATTATCATACGTTTAAGTATCATTGAAGTCAAGCATTTCTCTTTCATTTTTAAGCGTTTTCATCTTTTATCAGAAAAAAAGAGAAAGGCAAAGCCCTTTTCTAAAGAACTTCTCTTTCTCTTCCAATCTAGTGCGCCCTCATTCATCTGGATACATCATGATTTTGACACTCTCACCTTCAGGATGCCTTGCGCATTCTATTGCCTGAAGGAGCTGACTTAACGGATAACGATGCGTCACCATCTTTTCTGTGTTGACTACTTTTGCTCTTAGAAGTTCAAGGGCTTCGAGATAATGATAAGGATGTGAGGAATAGGCTCCAACTACTTTCACTTCATCATGGAAAAACCGATCAGCCGGAATGGAGACGTCTCCCTTTGGAAAATGAGCAAACACTAAAATCGATCCACCTCTCGCTACTGCTTGAAACGCTTCTTTTAAAAGCGCACTACTCCCAACAGAAATAATGACGAGGTCTGCTCCCTTTCCATTTGTTTCTCTCATGACCCGGTCTTCCACCGGCTCAGAGGCAGGATGAAAAGCGACGTCTGCACCTAAATTTCTCGCTTGCAGCAGCCGATTCTCATTCACATCCGTTATCATCACTTTCCCAGCCAAGTAATGTTTGGCAAGCTGTAGTTGAATACAGCCAATTTGCCCCGCTCCAAGGATCAGCACAGAATCTCCTGGATGAACAGGTGCTCGTTCAAACCCGTGCAGGCAGCAGGCGACTGGCTCCACCATCGCCCCTTGCTCATATGAGACGTCATTCGGGAGCTTGCCCATTGTGTGCTTGACATGCAATGCAGGTACGCGGATATACTCTGAAAACCCGCCTGGCTCTACATTAGTGGCTGCAAACTGCGGACACATTGTATAAAATCCCTTTTGACAAAAGTCACAGGTGAAGCAAGGTACATGGTGCGCAACATAAACCCTGTCTCCCGTTTTTATATTTGTTACATGCTTTCCAGTTTCAACAATATCACCAGCGATTTCGTGCCCTAGTATCGTTCCTGGAGGTACCGTCTCATGTGTTGCTTTGTAAATATCTGTGCCGCATAAACCGCAGGCACGCATTCTTAATAGCACTTCATCATCACCAATCGCAGGCCGGTTCCGCTCCTCATACCGAATGTCCTCTGAAGAATAAAAGACAGCTGATTTCATGTAGCTGCATCCTCCTTTTCATCACCTTTCGCAAAATCCTGCAACGTTTGCACAAGCTGCTTGTACTCACTCATCTCACTGGATATCCAGTAACGTCCTCCGAATATGCGAGATGGACCCACCCTGACATAAACTTTTCCGATATGAGGGTATGGCTTGATAAAAAGCTTTCCTTTAATATCAGAGACCGCATATGTGTGCCATCTGCCAAACGCTCCGATTTTGAGTTTATCTTCACTAATAATGACGTTTGTCGGCTGGTTCAGTCCAGTGATGCTAGAAAGCATGAGAATAGGCAGCGTATAAACGCCTAACACAGCTAACGGTTCAGGTCCTGCTGACATTAACGTATAAAGAGACCAAAGGAAAAACAGACAGATGAGTACGGCTGGAAGAAAAATAGACAACACTGCAGACGTTCGGCTATAAGCATGATGCTGCATGAGACGTCCTCCTTTCAGATACATAAAAGGAGCCGGGAAAGCTCCTCCATGGAATGATTGTTTACTTAATATGATCGATGATTTTTTCAATATCATCTTCAATGCCAAATCCGGTTAAAAAGGATAATGTTTGAATCACAGGCGTTCCTTTCGTATCACTCACTGGTGTTGTCGTTACGATTAAATCGGCGCCCTCCGCTTTTTGCGGGACTTCAGATGCCTTGCACTGTTCAACCACGACATCATATCCTTTTTCCTTTAACGTCTCTTCGACCTTTTTGGCAACAACCGTTGATGTTGCAACCGCTGTTCCGCATGAAACCAATATTTTCTTTGCCATAAGAATCCCTCCAGCTCTTTTATTGATCTTTCTGATCTAAGCCCATTTCTTTCGCATACTGCTTTCTAATATCATTTCGCACCCAGTACCATAGAAGCGCATAAGCCAGAGCACAGATGATGGCTGCAATAAAGTACGGGTTGCTCGGATCAAGAAGTCTCACCATGATCCAAGGAATGACGTGGGAACCAAGGTCAATACCTGAAATCATATTGGCTCCTTCTGGGAAGTCAAACCCGACTGCTTTCCCCATTGTTGTCGCAAGCGGTGCGAGATTCGTTGCGATAAAGAAGACAATCATTAATGTAAAAATACTGTTAATAAGACCGCGAATAATGTTTCCACGAGCGGCTGCTACTGCCCATACAACTGTAAATGGTAGAACTGATAAATCAGCAAACGGCAGCATGCCATTGTAAGGCAGAACGACTGCAAGTAGAATCGTAATCGGCACCATAAGAAGGGCTACCGCCATATTCGCCGGATGACCAATCACAATCGCTGTATCTAAACCAATATAGACATTTTTCCCAGGGAAGCGCTTTTGAATATAAGAACGAGCGCCCTCAGAGATTGGAATAAGACCTTCCATTAATAACGCAACCATTCTTGGCATTAGCACAAGAACTGCTGCCATTTGAATACCAAGTGTCATGACGCCTTTCGCATCATAGCCGCCTAAAAGACCAATAATGATACCAAGTATGAGACCCATCACAAGCGGTTCGCCAAAAATACCAAAACGTTTCTTCAATGTTTCTGGATCAGCATGAATTTTGTTTAAGCCAGGGATCTTGTCAATGATACGGTTGGACGCATACATAAGCGGTGCGAAGTTGACCGTTTCAGCATGAGCCATCGATACGCCTTTCAATCCAAAATGGTGTTCGATTGTCGGTGCCGTCCAATCAGCTAATTTAAGCGTGATAGCAGAGACGATCAAACCAACAGCAAGTGCCAAGAACATATTATGATAAGCGTAGTAAGTCACAGAGGCTGCGAAAATCAAATGCCAGAAGTTCCAAATATCCACATTCAGCGTTTTCGTAAAGTTAACGGACAATAAGATGACATTTAACAAAAGCACAAGAGGTATCATCAAAGGGGCAACAGGTGTACCGAAGGATATAGCCGCTCCAATCGGCCATCCAACATCCAAAATATCAAGCTTTAGTCCAAGGGAATTAACCATAGCTTTTGCTGCTGGCCCAAGGCCGCTCACAAGCAAATTAATGACAAGGTTGACACCGACAAAACCAATTCCAATTGTAATACCGGCTCGGAAGGATTTCTTAAAGCCTTGCCTTAAAACCATACCGAAAAGCGTCATAATAATCGGGAGCATAATAGTTGGTCCAAGGTCTAATATAAAATCGACAGCTTGCTTGATCATACATCCACCTCCTGGATTTTTCGTATAAAGCGCTTACATTCTTTTTGTGAAAGGCTATTGGTTTAATTCTTTCTGAAGCACAGCAACCGCTTCTTCATACAACGTCATATCAGACAACCTCATCATCACCTCTTCTTTTCTAAAAAGTGTCATGAGCTTCTCTAACATCACAAGCTGCTTACTAGGTTCAGAGATTGCTAGGACGAACACAATTTTGGCTAGCACAGTTTCATCAGGGCTCCCCATCTTGTGAAAGATAACAGGTTCCTTTAAAGTGGCTACACTAATCGCCGGTTTGTTCACATGCTCAGGATCTGTATGTGGAATTGCTACCCCAAAGGTCGCAAGTGGAAGGCCCGTAGGATATGTTTTTTCTCTTTCAAGCACCGCTGGTAAAAAGCTCGACTTAATATATCCTCCCGCTTCTAATCGCTCTGCTAAATATGTGGTCACCTCCTCTCTCGAAGATGCATCGTACTGTAGCTTGATCAGCTGTTCATCTAACTCAAACAAGTTGTTCAAACAACCACTCCTTTCATTTGGTATAAATATGAACACATGTAACAAAAAGAAAGAACATTTTGGAATAGAACCTTTTATAAAGCGCTTACAAATATACGTTCTGAAAAATGTTCAATGTTGTTACCTTTGTAAAGATATTATAATATTCTAAATTATAAGTCAATGTTCCTAGGAAAAATTTTATAAAAAAAGATGCAGTCTTTTCTGCATCTCAGATTGTTGACAAAGGGCTAAAATGATCTTTATTTTAGCCCTTTGTCTCCTTTTCAGTGTGACCTGAAAACCTTTGAAGTCTAGGAAGGACGGCTACTTTTGCGGAGCGAATTTGCAATTCGTGAGCACCAGCACGCAGGACTGACAAAGAATGCGAGGGTTTGTCTACACGCTGAGATGCGGTCTTTTCTGCATCTTTCATCAACTCTTCTTATTAAATGTGACTTCCTCTCTCTAATTACTCTGTACTTGCTCTTTGATGTCAGCAACAAATTTGTCATTCATACGCAAAAAAGACCCTTAATCATTGAGAAATACATTACAGTCCTGTACTTCATAAATGGCGAAGCGTCTTCCGCTCTCTGATCAGCTGTGTTTCTTTTATTTTAAATAAAAAAAGAAACGCCATCCTTAAGAGGCGCTTCTTTTCCCGGGAAATGTTCTTATTGGGCAGATAGCTTTAAATTGACGCCAACGGCAGTTCCGTTTCTCGAGGAGTCAGCCACTCCAGTAAAGGTTCCTGCTTTTCGATCAATGAGTAGTGCTTGGACATTTCCTATATCAATAGGCGAATTGCCGAAACGATGTCCCATGTCATTAAGCTTTGTTCTCACATCGAGAGGGACACCTACTTCATAACGATAAGAAGTTGGGCTGTTTGTATAAATTCTTGGTTCTTCAACTGCATCCTGAAGCTCCATCTCATATTCAAGCAAATTCAAAATGGTTTGTGAAACAGAAGCAATGATGGTCGTTCCCCCCGGTGAACCTACTGTCATGACAGGTTCATTATCTTTAAAAATGATGGTCGGTGTCATACTGGACAATGGTCGTTTATTCGGCTGAACTTCATTTGCTCCGCCTGGCCTTGCATCAAAATCTGTTAGTTCATTGTTTAAGAAAAAGCCATATTCCGGGACGAGAATCCCTGTACCAAATAACTGTTCAATGGTTGTCGTGAATGACACAACATTTCCCCACTGATCGGCAACAGTAAAATGTGTGGTCTCACCAATGGTTTTATCTTCAGGCTGCGGAACAATAGGGGATGGATTTTTTTCATCCTCATACGCCCATGGATCTCCTTCTTTCGGGTTACGATTCATTTGATCTAATTGAATAAGAGAGGCTCTTTCTGAAATGTAATCATCGTCTAATAGTCCGTTTAGTGGAACATCTACGAATTCGGGGTCGCCGGCATATGCAGCACGGTCAGCATAGGAGAGATGCATTGTTTCAGCAAGTAGTTGATATTTTTCGAATGATTTGGGGTCATATTGAGATAGGTTAAAGTGATCAAGTATTTTGAGCATTTGCAGCATAAACACCCCGCCTGAGCTTGGTGGAGGCATACTTGCAAGCTGGTATCCTTTATAGTCTCCCCAGATAGGCTTGTCAGTCTTGACCTCATAACGACCAATGTCATTAGTTGTCATTGTTCCGCCAAAATCTTGGACTGTATTTGCAAGTGCCTTTGCTACTTTTCCTTCATAAAATGCTTTGCTTCCTTTTTTCGCAATGAGCTTAAATGTTTTTGCAAGACCTGGCTGAACTAGGAGGTCCCCTTCTTTGAGCGGCTGATCATCTGGAAGAAAGATTGGCGCTGCGGCCGTTTTTTTCAATTTTCCTTGATGATCATCAATGGCTTTTGCCAGAACAGAATCGATTTCAAATCCATCCTCTGCAAGCTGAATGGAAGGCTTAATTAATTCCTTCATCGAGCGGGTTCCCCACTTATCTAATGCCGCCTCAAGACCTTTTACAGTCCCTGGAACACCAACAGCATTACCGTGTGTAGATCGCTCATCGAACGGGATGACTTTTCCCTCACCTGTTAAAAACATGTCTGGTGTTGCGCCTTGTGGTGCTCTTTCTCGACTATTGATGATGGATGTTTCTTTTGTCTTCCCATCATAAACCATCATAAATCCTCCGCCACCAATTCCAGACATCATTGGCTCTGTCACATTCAGTGCGTACTGGATGGCAACAGCAGCGTCAACAGCGTTTCCACCTTTCTTTAATACATCTGCACCCACTTCTGATGCGAGTGGATGGGCAGTAGCCACCATGCCATCCTTCCCAACAGCTACTTTATTCCCATGAGTTTCGTTTGCAGTGACCTGACTGACAGGCAGGAAAAACGAGAAAACCAACAGACATATGGACAAAATAGTTAGAGAAATGCGTTTCATACACAACACCCCTTCCATATTCTTACTTTGACCATACCGACTTCTTGACCAGAATACAATAGATTATTCTAAAATTTCTAAATTTTTCATTCTATCATCCTATATTCATCAAATATAAAGCGGATTTTCAAAACATATGACATACTTACTAAGTAGGGATAAAGACATGTCCTTTCATGTTTTTGATTTCGCGGTATAATAAACGCATCACGAAGGGGGAAGGATGATGAATCAGAAGAGCACCTTATTTTGGGAAACATATTGGAAAGAAAAATCAGAAAGTGCACCAATTGACGCATCTGTTTCCGCTTGGGCATTTGGAGCAAACCCAGATCATTTACTTGACCTTGTTCTGAAAGGGAAAAAAACAGCGACTTGTTCTGGACATCTTTTTTACGAAAAGGAACAGGAGCCGCTTCCTAAGGCAGGACAATATGCGGTCATTTTGGACAGCCATGACGAACCAAAAGCCATCATAGAAATCACGCATGTAGATGTCATGCCAATGAATGAGGTTCCAGAATCATTTGCCCAAGCAGAAGGTGAAGGCGATCTTTCATATAACTATTGGTACAGAGCCCATCAAGCATTTTTCACAGAAGCACTCAAACCGTACGGATTAGAATTTAAAGAAGACATGCTCCTAGTTTGCGAGCGATTTAAACTAGTTTATTCAGCTACTTAAGCTTTAAGCGGCGCCAAAAATGGACCGCTTTTTTCATTTCTTTTCTCCTTTCTGCAAAAGGTGTGTTGAGAACACATCTTTAGGTCAGAATAAGATCAAATAGAAAAAGTGAAGAAATTTTCGACTACACCTGTTTTTTTTCGACAAAAGAATATATAATTATTTGATGTGTGCATTGTCTCATTTATACAATGGAGGGTTTTTACATGTTAAAAAGGAAAAAAGACAAGTTTTCCGTCTTGTTAACGGAAATTGCTAAAAATTTAGATGAAACTGCTGAGTATTTTGTTAGCTATAAAGTAACAAATCAAACCACTCTGAAAGAATTTTCTGACACATTGAAGGAATATGAGACAAAAGGTGATAATCATGTTCATACGATGATTAAAGAACTGAACAAAGCCTTTATTACGCCGATTGAACGTGAAGACATTCTTCAATTGACGAATAGCCTCGACGATGTTTTAGATGGAATTGAGCATTTTTCAGCAACAATGGAAATTTATTCAATGACAAGCTCTGACGAACATATCGACAAATTCAGCCACTACATCAGAGAATGTGCAAAGGAAATTTTAATTACAATCGATTTACTGGCTGAAAATCGCTTAAAAGATATTCAACCACACGCAATCAAAATCAAAGAGATCGAGCATAATTGTGACAATCTTTATCGTAAATCACTAAAGAACTTGTTTGGAAAAGAAACTGATCCAATCAAGGTCATTCAATACAAAGAAATTTACGAAACACTTGAAGAAATTGCTGATTCCTGTCAAAGTGTTGCCAACAATCTAGAAACAATCATTATGAAGAATGCGTAACGGGGTTAGTTAAACATGGACACATTACTCATCCTTACCATATTTATTGTCATTTGTGCACTTGCTTTTGATTTCATCAACGGATTCCACGATACAGCAAATGCCATTGCCACTTCGGTTTCAACAAAGGCGTTAAAGCCTAGACATGCTATTATTATGGCAGCGTTCATGAACTTCTTAGGAGCAATGACATTTACAGGTGTGGCAAAGTCCATTACAAAAGACATCGCAGATCCTTTCACACTTCAAAACGGTTCTGTCGTCATTTTGGCTGCTTTAATTGCGGCCATTACTTGGAACTTGCTTACTTGGTATTACGGAATTCCGAGTAGTTCTTCGCACGCACTGATCGGATCAATTGCAGGAGCTGTTATTGCCTCTGCTGGTTTTGGCGCTTTAAACTATTCGGGGTTCATTAAAATCATTCAAGCACTGTTGCTTTCACCTATCCTAGCTTTCGTATTGGGATATATCGTGTATACCATTATCAAAATTATATTCAGAAACAACAATCTCGCAAAAACAAATAAACAATTCCGACGTGTTCAAATTTTAACTGCTGCACTGCAATCGTATACCCACGGAACAAACGATGCGCAAAAAGCGATGGGAATTATTACGATGGCTTTAATTGCAGGTAATTTGCATACAACTGACGACATTCCTTTCTGGGTACAATTTTCTTGTGCGCTTGCAATGGGACTAGGTACTTCTATTGGTGGCTGGAAGATTATTAAAACAGTCGGCGGTAAAATTATGAAAATTCGTCCAGTAAACGGAGTATCTGCCGACTTAACGGGTGCAGCTATTATCTTCGGTGCGACATTTATTCACTTACCTGTTAGTACCACTCACGTGATCTCATCTTCTATTCTAGGTGTAGGTTCTGCACACAGAGTAAAAGGAGTAAACTGGGGTACGGCAAAACGCATGCTTGTCACTTGGGTGATCACATTACCGATTTCGGGAACTCTAGGGGCTCTTATATACTTTGTGTTACATGCGATTATCTAATATCAAAGACCTGTCTGACAGGTCTTTTTTTATTTGCCCGCACACTTCAACACCTTTTCCTACAAGCCATTTTTTCATGAAGCAGGGTTTCCAATCATATCCATAGAAATGAATAAGTATCCATCTGTCTATGGGAGAGAAGAACATGCTATTATTTTTTCAATTGACCGTGTGGTTATTGCTAGGTGCTCTTGCTGTATATGTATTTGCCGTATGGCGCTTTGAACAAAAAGTAAAAGAAAAGATGTTTGCCATTCGTAAAACGTGGTATTGGATTTATGTAGCTGGTGCTGTTGTGTACTGGACAAATGACCCTTCTTCAATCTTTACCGATTGGATGCACTACTTGATTATTGCCGTTTTTTTTGCATTAACCGATGCATTCATCTTTCTCAGCTCCTATATTAAAAAACTCGGAAATCACGAACTGGAAACCGACACCCATCAACTCCTAGAACAAAATAACGATCTACTTCATTCTTACCTCAATAAGCTAAAAACGTACCAATACCTATTGAAAAATGAACCGATTCATGTATATTATGGAAGTGTAGAGGCATATATAGAGGGAATTGAACGGCTCATTTATTTTTTTGCCGACAAGATGAATATTCAAGCAGTTCTTTGTCCATACGATACGCAGGAACAAAAAGATGACCTGCTGCGGACACTTGACCAGCGAGCTCTTATTCAGGCGAAGCTTGACAGGCAGGAAGTCTATTACGATGATTTCGGCAAATTGGTGCTCATCCCGTTTTCTGTAGCAGATGATCACTTCGTCATTAAGCTCACCTCTGATGACATTGTCACTGAGTTCGACTATTTATTAATGACGTCACTTACAACAATTTATGACCTAATCTTGCCTGACGAAGAGGAAGGTGATGAAGATGGACCACGCACTTCAAGGGGATAACAACAATCGCAAGAAAAACCCTTTTAAGATTTTAAAGAAAAAGCAACATATCAGTATGGCGGATTACAAGGTAAGCCCCCATACAGAGCGTATTTTTAAAAAGAACGAACAGCTCTTGGGTGAGTATAAAAATAAAAGGGCTTGATTACACTAAAGGACGCGGAACAAAATCCGCGTCCTGCTTCCATTTTCACATAGACTTGCATACAATAATCTATACGCTGCAACGATTGAGGTGCCAATAAATGAAAAAGAAAATCAAACAATTGAGATATGTTCAGTTTGCTGAATATAAGTCGTCGCCTTATATGCGTCGATTAAATGAGCAAAGTGAAGCAGTCATCCAATCATACAAACAGAAACACTCACTTACTTAACAGCTTCAGAAGTTTTTCCTTCGTTTTAGGTCCGTATATCCCATCACTTGTCAGACCATTTACCAGCTGAAAACGCGCTACGGCGTTCGCCGTTTTTTCTCCGTAAACTCCGTCTATTCCTTTATTTGCAGCTGCTTTATCAGGATAAAAATAAACAGCAGCAAGCGCCTGTTGGACGAGGCGTACGTGCTCTCCCTTTGTCAATGGAGAAGTCACCTTTAAAACCCCATCTGGCAGCTCATACAAGCTCTTTGCATCGTTAAGATAAATTTTGAGAACCTGTCCAATTTGAATCTTATTCGGATCGCTAATGTCATTCCACTTCTGTAAATCCTGAACTGTGACCCCATGAGCTTTCGCAATACTCGTTAACGTATCCCCGCTTTTCACGACATACGTGATGACCGTCTCCGGATCTTCTGCCGTTTCAATCCCTTTTTTAAATTCATCCCAAGTAGATAGAAGCTGGCGTGGGCATGCTTTTCCAGACCAGTACTGATGTGTGACCACGTTTGCTAGCGGAATGTGATGTTCTTTTAACAGCTTTTGAATGAGCCATTGTGCATGTTTGACCGCTTGCTGAAAATTTCCATCTTCATTCTCACAAATTTCAATACCGATCGACTTCCGGTTACCCTTCCCATGACCATCCCCTGCATGCCAGCCATTTTCATTTAATGGCAGATGCTGAAAGATTTCATGATCATCCACTGTAAAGTGCCAGCTCACCTCAGTCGTTGGGCTTTTTACATAGACCGCATGACTTTTCGCATCCGCTCCCTTTGACGTGTTTGCTGTGTTATGCACCGTTACATACTCCGGTGTCATCGCATATCCTGGGCGGTTCCCGTTTCCAACTGGAATAAAATCTTGATAAATTTGTACCATCTACTGCACTCCCTTTTGCTAGATTGAATTGATCTTTCTCATCAATCGGTGGCGTTCGTAAGACAATACTTGTTTGTTTTCATGAGAAGACTATGGTAAAATTTGAATTCAATTCACTCTTTTTATTAGTGAAAAGTGCAAAAATACAGAAAAAAACAGGAATTAATTCCATTTTTCCTTGATTTTATGTTAAAATTGTTAAAAATATGCCGATATAAAAAGTAAGTAATAGCTCATTTAGCTATTTAGTCCTATATGGACTTTTCTTTTACGCCAAAAATAGAACATACGTTTGTATGGAGGTTTTCAAATGACTGGTTTTTTAACCCATTTAGAAGAAGATATTAAGCGTTTATATGATCAATTGCAAATAAGCGGTCCTGCTTATAGAGAGATGCAAAGGATCGCTTCTGAATTTCGTGTATGGGTCCATTACGAAGAGACTGGCAGCATGATGATCCAGCATCAAGGTCTTTACAGTATTATCTTAAACAGATCCCTATCACCTGAAGAACAGTGGCAGGATTTTGCCCACGAGCTTTGTCAT
Organism: Bacillus sp. FSL M8-0266; assembly: GCF_038613425.1. NCBI lineage: Bacteria > Bacillati > Bacillota > Bacilli > Caryophanales > Bacillaceae > Bacillus > Bacillus sp. FSL M8-0266. Next base: position 1,281,682 of record NZ_CP152015.1, on the reverse strand, counting down.
GTGCTAAAGCATACAGGCAATCATTTCAAAATGAACAAACTCTTTCGAGAACTGCAGGAGTTTCAGGCAAAACAATTCATGTACCACTTTTGTGTGCCAACCTTTATGCTGCTGAAAATGAAGCTTCCAACCCTTCGGCAGCAAGCCATTTTGCATATTGCTCAAACGTTTCACGTCACTTGGGCTTTTGCTGAAAAACGGGTTGCCTTATTCGAACAGCGAAAAGCAGGTATTCGCTTTCAACAGGAGTTTACGTCTTATTTAATGAAAGCAGAAAGAGTCGCAGAAAAAGAAGCCGTTTATCAAACGTAAATAATCGGACATAAAACGATAGAAGTTTATTCATAAAGGGCTAATACTTGTTTGAGTACATTTGTGTACCGATAAAATTGTTCAGTTTGTGTATCTCGCCGGTATCGACGCCTAAAGTCTTGAAAGAATGCTCTTCTTTGCGCCTGACTAATTTCAAGTTGTACACTTTTTCCTGTCAAACATTTGTTATTGATATTATCAGGATGCGTTCCAGAAAAACGATCAGATTCGGCTAGCAGCAATGCGTGAAAGCCATTTAGCGTTAAACGCTTCACAGTTTCTGCCGCTCTTTCTCTGTCCGTACCCCCCACTAACGTTTGAAGCACCTCTGTTTCTCCGTAACCATGAAGTGCAAACGTATAATGATGGGTATGCACCTCTGAAAGGCAAAGCGGCTCATCAAAGCGTGTGCTTGTAATATGAAGAACATGATTGCCTTTTACTTTAAGGCCTTCAAATAAATACATAGAATAATCACAAGATATTTCATGAACGAGCTCACTCACGCCTGATTCAATTCCTCCGGCATGAGGCGACAAAACTAGTAGCTGGTCACCTTTCCGCTCATGAAGAATTTGATAATCAATCCCTTTTCTTTCATGAGCGGAAAGCTCTTCATAACTTTGATACGTATCGATAATTTGCCTCATGTCATCTGCTCCATTTCTTTATATGAGCATAAGTCTACTGATCCCTCATTCTTTTGTAAAGAGGTTTCGAATCAAATATACCACTTGAATTCTTCCTTAAATCTTCCTTACATTTACGCCATTCTGTTGAATTTTGAGAAAAAATGACCGATAATTGAAATGGATAGAACTTTTGGACTATATGAATCTTTTTGTATTCTCTCTCATAAATTAGAAATATTGTGATCTACATCTGGAGGAAATCATGTTAAAAAAGAAAACGACCCTCACTCTGATCATTTTACTCCTTAGCTTCGCTGGCATTATTTATTGGAAATGCTTCTCTCTTCAAGGCGTGTCTCACGGAACATTCATCCGCTCGATGTCATCACCTGACGGAATGTACATCATCAACACCTATCAGCATAGCGGAGGAAAGCTAAAGGAAAACGCAGTCAGAGCAGAAATTGAAAACAAACTGACCCACCGCAAGAAAACGATTTACTGGAAATACCCTGATAAAGACCCTCTCATCCAATGGAAAAACGGACAGCTTGTTCAAATTGGACATGAATTTTTAAATGTGGTGAAAGGCGACACGTATGATTATCGCTTTGATCAGAACAAGAGAAAATAACGACATACAAAAAACGAATCCTCTTGGATTCGTTTTTTACGTTGACATGACGGTTTGCATGAATTTCTCCATATCCTTACTAACCGTCGTCAATCGATCGACAATTTCACTAAACTCTGTCACAAGTGAAGCCTGTTCTGATGAAGAACCTTTCATATGGTCCATACTCTCAAGTAATGTATGTATATTGGAGGAAATTCCTTGCAGTGAGCTTTCGATGTTTTCTGTTGCACGTGAAGTTTCACTTGAAAGCTTTTGAACCTCACTTGCTACAACACTAAAACCTGCTCCCTCTTTTCCTGCCCTGGCCGCTTCAATTGACGCATTCAATCCTAGCAAACTCGTTTGTTTCGAGATGCCTTTAATCATTTTTGTAATATCGGTTGTTTGTTTCGAGCTTTCAAGAGTTTGCTGCGTTTGTAAGGTCATCTCCTCACTTGTAGCAGAAAGCTCCTCTGAATGTGCCGCCACCACGTGTACTTTTTCTTGAATACTTTGAATAATGTCATTCAATGATTCCATATATGCTTCAAGCTCTAATTGATTTTTGAGCGGAAAACCTAAAGCGAGTGCACCAATCACTTGCCCATTTCCATCAAAAATGGGCAATCCCATTGCATTTAAAGGTACTCCATATACTGATTCAGGCACAAACATACTCGATGTCTCACCTCTCAGCGCTTTTTTCATATTCAGATCATCTGGTTTAATACGTTCACCAGCTCGAATTTGAAAATCAACATCTTTCGATGGCAAATACAGCAAAAATTTCTCTCGGTCAATGACACCCATCGTCACTTCATTTTTTAAAATTTGCATCATATAAGGTGCTGCTGTCACTATACTCTGTAGTATATCCATTTTCCCTACCCCCTTGTATTATTTATCGGTCGTTCTTCTTAAAATAATAGTTATTTTTTAAAAATAATGATGATGATGAAAGTTATTTCTCATATGTACGAGTAAAAAGAAGGATATTCCCTATTTATATTCAACAAAACGTAAATTTGCTATAATTTAAGTATCAACATATGATGAAATGGTCATGTAATCATTTTATATATATTCATTGGAGGCGCATGTTGTGAGACAACCTATGACATATGAGCGGGCGATCGTCATTGGCAGTGGTATGACGGGAATACTCGCCGCAAAAGTTTTATCAACGTTTTATCATCAAGTTTTCATGATCGAAAAGGACGAAATGCCAGACTCTCCTAAGAATCGTCTCGGCACTCCTCAAGCTTTTCATCCACATAGAATGCTGCCACTAGGCAAGCAAATAGTGGAACGTCTATTTCCTGGTTATACAAAAGAGTTACTGACAATGGGCGGATTTAATACGTGGCATCAACCCTCTCGATTTATCACAAAAGATGGTGAATTAACGCTTACCGATACCGAAGAAACAGCCGTCACAAGACGTGCCATGCTAGAGTGGGTGCTGATGCAAAGAATGTTAAGTGAAAAACGGGTGCAATGTTTAGAAAAACATGAAGCCCTCTCACTTCAGTTGAAAGAGGGAACAAACCAAGTCATCGGACTGATCGTGAAAGATCGGCATGAAAAACCAGGACGCATTTTTGAAATGAAAGCAAACTTAGTGATCGATACATCTGGAAGAATGTCTAAATTGCCAAAATGGCTGAAGGATGCTGGACTGACCTTACCGCGGGCAGATGAATTAACTGTGTCACTCGGTTACAGCACAAGATACTACAAGATACCACCAGAAGCGCCATACCAGCAATCAATGGTCGTCGTGGGTCAGCCGGAGAGGCAAATCCCAACAGGACTGTTTGAACGGGTAGATCATGATTTAGTAGCTGTTCTTCTCTCTGCAGCTGGCGGATCACATTATCCAACAACGGATGCTGATCAATTTGATTCCGAAACGGCTGCACTGACCCATCCCGCAATAGCAGATGCCATTACTCATTTAACGCCCTATACAAAACCAAAAGGATTTAGAGTCCCTTCTTGCGTGAGATATCACTATGAACAAATGCACGATTGGCCGAGTGGATTATTGGTGATGGGCGATGCCTTGTGTACGTTAGATCCTATTCATGGGCAAGGAATGACAAAGGCCGCACTCGAAGCACAAACTCTTGAGCGTATGCTCAAACAAGCACAAAAAAAGGAGCAGCTATCTTTTGAAAAGGACACATTACAACAAATGCAGCATGCCAATGAACTCGGCTGGTGGCTTTGTGCGATTGCTGATATGGCGTGGGAAGGCGTCAAATTAAAAGGAGAAACAACCATTCCCCATTTGACGTTCATACAAGGATTTTTAAATCGCTACGTACAATACACCATAGTAACAAAACAGCCTGAACGTCTTGAAGCGTATCACCAAATGCATTCTTTCTTATTAGAACCGAGAGAAATCATCAACTTAGAACAGTTGCATAACATGATTCAAGCCGACACCTTTGGAGAAACGGCCGAATGGTGGAGTCAGTGGGATCAAGAGGACGATGAACGCAATCGAGCTTTTATCCATGAAGCGGTTCCTGACTTTCGTTTACAGCACTTGCTTTCATTAGATTGAAACAAAAAAAGCCCCTTAGTGGGGCTTTTTCATTAACGTAATAATTGAAGTACGTTTTGTGGCTGTTGATTTGCTTGAGCTAACATTGCTTGAGAAGCTTGAGAAAGAATGTTGTTCTTTGTGAACTCACTCATTTCTTTTGCCATGTCAACGTCACGAATACGAGACTCAGCAGCTGTTAAGTTTTCAGCAGAAGCGCTAAGGTTGTTAATTGTATGCTCTAGACGGTTTTGGACCGCACCAAGCTTAGATCGCTGATCAGACACTTGCTTAATGGCTGTTTCAATAATACCAAGTTGTGCATCAAATCCAGCAGCTTCCTCGCCATCTTCACCACTTGCACTAATAAATTTTGTCACATCGATTCCAGCAACAGAACCAGATCCATCTTCACCTTCAGCAGTCCCATCTGTACCTAAAACTGAAGCACCCATGTTTTCAATGTTAAGTGTAATTTGTTGTGTTGCGTTTGCACCGATTTGGAATACAAGGCTTTGTGCCTCACCTTCTCCTTCAGTACCCTTAGACGAATAAGTCCCGTCTAATAATTTTTTCCCGTTAAACTCTGTACGAGTAGAAATGCTTGTAATCTCATCTTGCAAGTTTGAGATTTCATCTTGAATTGATGCTAAATCCTCTTCCTGTTGTGTACCTGTGTTCCCTGCTTGAACAACAAGCTCACGAATACGTTGAAGTATCGCATGAGATTCAGTCAATGCACCTTCAGCCGTTTGAATAAGAGAGATACCATCTTGAGAGTTTTTAGTAGCCATTTCTAAACCACGGATTTGACTTCTCATTTTTTCAGAGATCGCAAGTCCTGCTGCGTCATCCCCTGCACGATTGATGCGAAGACCAGAAGAAAGTTTCTCCATGTTCTTTTGGCTTGAACCGTTGTTAGCAGAAAGACGATTCAATGTGTTAAGTGCTGCGATATTGTGGTTAATTCTCATGTTAAATGACCTCCATGTGTTTGAACCAATTAGACATCCTTGCCCAAAAGTTCTAAATTAGAATTTTTTTGTAAGCCTTACAATCCATTTATCGAACTTTAATGGAATTTGTTTAACAAAAAAGGATTAAATAAGGGAAAAGTCTCACTCATTATGATCATTTCGCTAGTGTATACCAAATTTAAAGGTCATTTTTCATGATTTACCAGAGGGATTTAAGAATCATAAGACTGGGGAAAAATCGAAGAAAAAAACACCATAAAAAAAAGCCCCATTAAGGGGCCTGTCATTAACGTAGTAATTGAAGTACGTTTTGTGGCTGTTGGTTCGCTTGTGCAAGCATTGCTTGAGACGCTTGAGAAAGAATGTTGTTCTTTGTGAACTCACTCATTTCTTTCGCCATGTCAACGTCACGGATACGAGACTCAGCTGCTGTTAAGTTTTCAGAAGAAGCACCAAGGTTGTTGATTGTGTGCTCTAGACGGTTTTGAACTGCACCAAGTTTACCACGTTGAGCAGATACTTGGTTGATAGCTGAATCAACAATGTTTAATTGCTCATCAAAACCACCAGTGTCATCAGCAGCTACATCTGCAAATTTAGTTACATCAATATCTTTAACAGATTGGTTAGCTAAGATTGCTCTTCCAGTTGTATCAGCTGGATCTTTAGCTCCAAGTCCATCAGTGCTCATCTTTTCAATGTTGACTGAAATTTGTTGAGTTGCGTTAGCACCGATTTGGAATACTAAAGATTTCTCAGTAGCAGTTGGTGCTGCAGGATCAGCAGGAGCTTTAAATGTACCATCTAATAATTTCTTACCGTTAAACTCTGTACGATTTGAGATACCGTCTACTTCTTCTTGTAGAGCTTTAATCTCATCTTGAATAGATTGAAGATCAGTAGTTTTATCCTGTGTACCAGTATTTCCAGCTTGAACGACTAGTTCACGTACACGTTGAAGGATTGAGTGAGTTTCAGTCAATGCGCCTTCAGCTGTTTGGATAAGTGAGATACCGTCTTGTGCGTTTTTAGAAGCCATTTCTAATCCGCGGATTTGTCCACGCATTTTTTCAGAAATCGCAAGACCTGCTGCGTCATCTCCTGCACGGTTGATTTTAAGACCAGAAGAAAGTTTCTCCATGTTCTTTTGGCTCGCACCGTTGTTTGCAGACAAACGGTTTAAAGTGTTAAGTGCTGCGATATTGTGGTTAATTCTCATTTCCTATTACCTCCATGTAATTGGGACCTGACAGACGTCCTTGTCTGAAAAAAGTCCTTTGTTCTAGGGTTTATCTACCCTGATAATTAAAATATCGGTTTGTTTGAGAGGATGTTTAGCATGATTTAAGATTAATTTATTAAATTATCTGTCTAAATTCATAATTTCAATTGGCACTTTTTCTCAATTCTTATTAAAAAATTCAAGGTTATCCATATTTTTTAATTAATAAATGTAAAAAAAGCCCCATAAAGGGGCCTGCCATTAACGTAATAATTGAAGTACGTTTTGCGGTTGTTGGTTTGCTTGTGCAAGCATTGCTTGAGACGCTTGAGAAAGAATGTTGTTCTTTGTGAACTCACTCATTTCTTTCGCCATATCAACGTCACGGATACGAGACTCTGCCGCTGTTAAGTTTTCACCAGAAGCACCAAGGTTGTTAATTGTATGCTCTAGACGATTTTGGACCGCACCTAGTTTAGCACGTTGAGATGATACTTGGTTAATTGCATCGTCAACAATTTTTAACTGTGCATCGTAACCAACAGTTGCTGTCGCAGGTGCATTATCAGCAAATTTAGTTACATCTAAAGAAGAGACATTTAAAGTATCGCTTGTTCCAAGTGCATCAGCAGACATTGCATCAATGTTAACTTTAATTTGTTGCGTAGCATTTGCACCAATTTGGAAAACCAAATCCTTTTGATCTGCAGGAGTATCTGTATTAACTTTGTATTCTCCAGTTAGTAATTTTTTACCGTTAAATTCTGTACGGTTAGAAATACCGTCAATCTCTTCGATTAATGCATCCATTTCATCTTTAATAGCAGTTAAATCTTCACCTTGTTGTGTACCCGTGTTACCAGCTTGAACTGTTAGTTCACGCATACGTTGAAGGATTGAGTGAGTTTCAGTCAATGCACCTTCAGCTGTTTGGATAAGAGAGATACCGTCCTGTGCGTTTTTAGATGCCATTTCTAATCCGCGGATTTGTCCACGCATTTTTTCAGAAATCGCAAGACCTGCTGCGTCATCTCCTGCACGGTTGATTTTAAGACCAGAAGAAAGTTTCTCCATGTTCTTTTGGCTCGCACCGTTGTTTGCAGACAAACGGTTCAATGTGTTAAGTGCTGCGATATTGTGGTTAATTCTCATTTCCTATTACCTCCATGTATGTGGGACCTGACAGACGTCCTTGTCTGAAAAAAGCCCTTTGTTCTAGGGTTTATCTACCCTGACAATTAAAATATCGGTTTGTCTTAAAGGATGTTTAGCATGATTTAAGATTAATTTATTAAATTATCTGTCTAAATTCATAATTTCTATCGGTACTTTTTTCTCAATCCTTATTAAAAATTCAAGTTTTTCCATATTCTTTAATTAATAAATATAAAGAAGCCCCATAAAGGGGCCTGTCATTAACGTAGTAATTGAAGTACGTTTTGTGGCTGTTGGTTTGCTTGTGCAAGCATTGCTTGAGACGCTTGAGAAAGAATGTTGTTCTTTGTGAACTCACTCATTTCTTTCGCCATGTCAACGTCGCGGATACGAGACTCAGCAGCCGTTAAGTTTTCAGCAGATGCACCAAGGTTGTTGATTGTGTGCTCTAGACGGTTTTGGACTGCACCAAGTTTACCACGTTGAGCAGATACTTGGTTAATAGCTGCATCAACAATCTTTAGTTGAGTATCAAAACCAACATCAGTAGCATCTGCTGCATTATCAGCAAATTTTCTTACATCGATGTCTTTAACGGCTTGATTTGCTACAATATTCCCAGCATTTTTAACTCCTAATGCATCAGTACTCATTTTATCAATATGAACTGAAATTTGTTGAGTTCCGTTAGCTCCGATTTGGAACACTAAAGCATTACCAGTTGCTGGGACTGCTGGTGTTCCTGTACTTGGATCAGCTGGATCTGTTGGCGGAATTGCTGGTGTTCCTGGGGTTCCTTCAAACGAACCATCTAATAATTTTTTACCGTTAAACTCTGTACGATTTGAGATACCATCTACTTCTTCTTGTAAAGCTGTAATTTCATCTTGGATAGATTGTAGATCTGTATCTTTATCCTGTGTCCCAGTGTTTCCAGCTTGTACAACTAGTTCACGAACACGTTGAAGGATTGAGTGAGTTTCAGTCAATGCACCTTCAGCTGTTTGGATAAGTGAGATACCGTCTTGTGCGTTTTTAGAAGCCATTTCTAGTCCGCGGATTTGTCCACGCATTTTTTCAGAGATTGCAAGACCTGCTGCATCGTCTCCTGCACGGTTGATTTTAAGACCAGAAGAAAGTTTCTCCATGTTCTTTTGGCTCGCACCGTTGTTTGCAGACAAACGGTTCAATGTGTTAAGTGCTGCGATATTGTGGTTAATTCTCATTTCCCATTACCTCCATGTAATTGGGACCTGACAGACGTCCTTGTCTGAAAAAAGTCCTTTATTCTAGGGGTTTTATGCCCCGTCAATTCTTTTATCGGATTATTTTATAGGAAGTTTAGCACTTTAAAGATTTATTAATTAATTTATCAGCCTTAATTCATGATTTAATTCTATGAAAAAGCTATGTTGTGAGCTCCGTTTGAAAATTTTATTGTTTCTTAACGCACTTTTAACTTAAAGTACGACAGCACATAAAATGATTCCAAAATGAGATCGCCTACAAGCAATAAACCAGTGAACAAAAAAAGCCCCATTAAGGGGCCTGTCATTAACGTAGTAATTGAAGTACGTTTTGTGGCTGTTGGTTCGCTTGTGCAAGCATTGCTTGAGACGCTTGAGAAAGAATGTTGTTCTTTGTGAACTCACTCATTTCTTTCGCCATGTCAACGTCACGGATACGAGACTCAGCAGCTGTTAAGTTTTCAGAAGAAGCACCAAGGTTGTTGATTGTGTGCTCTAGACGGTTTTGAACTGCACCAAGTTTAGAACGCTGTGCAGAAACTTGTTTGATAGCTCCATCAACGATTGCTAACTGATCATCGAATCCACCATCTTCATTAGCTGCAATTGTTTCAAATTTAGATACATCGATATCTTTAACAGATTTACCTGTCTCAATTGCACCATTGCCGTCATCAACGCCTAAAGCAGCAGCGCTCATACCTTGAATGTTTACCTTAATTTGTTGTGTAGCATTTGCACCAATTTGGAATACTAAAGCATCACCAGGAATTGCAGGTGTACCTGTACTTGGATCAGCTGGATCTGTCGGCGGAACTGCTGGTGTGCCTGTTCCATTAAACGTACCATTTAATAATTTTTTTCCGTTAAACTCAGTACGATTAGAAATACCATCTACTTCTTCAACAAGCGCTGTGATCTCATCTTTAATTGCAGTTAAGTCTTCACCTTGCTGTGTCCCAGTGTTTCCAGCTTGAACAACGAGCTCACGTACACGTTGAAGGATCGAGTGAGTTTCAGTCAATGCACCTTCAGCTGTTTGGATAAGTGAGATACCGTCTTGTGCGTTTTTAGAAGCCATTTCTAATCCGCGGATTTGCCCACGCATTTTTTCAGAGATTGCAAGACCTGCTGCGTCATCTCCTGCACGGTTGATTTTAAGACCAGAAGAAAGTTTCTCCATGTTCTTTTGGCTCGCACCGTTGTTTGCAGACAAACGGTTCAATGTGTTAAGTGCTGCGATATTGTGGTTAATTCTCATTTCTTATTACCTCCGTGTAATTGGGACCTGACAGACGTCCTTGTCTGAAAAAAGTCCTTCGTTCTAGGGCTTATCAACCCTAACAATTTTATTATCGGTCGTGGTTATAGGATGTTTAGAAGATTCTTTAAAAGATATCACATTTTTATCATGACGATGATCCTAATTTTAACAATTTCATAAAGACAAAAGCTGCTGATCTATCATCAGCAGTTTTGCCATTATATGAATATCATACAGTATTGTTTGATATCAAACATTAAAATATTTTGGTACACAACGTACTCTTTCTTACTTGTGAAAGGACCTTTATTGTGTTCATAGAAGTTCATACCAACTCCAAAGCTTCTTTCTTTGTACCAGTTAAGAAAATCGTTGATTTCTTTCATTGAGAGCAAATAATCCTTTTGCAGTCCGTTTATCATGGTAATTGAAAGTATACCTTTTGTTGCTTCTTCACCAGGTTTTGTCCCGTCCTGATCTTTTGGTTCTTCTGTTGACCCATCACCAGGTTTTGTTCCATCCTGATCTTTCGGTTCTTCTGTTGTGCCATCACCAGGTTTTGTTCCATCCTGATCTTTCGGTTCTTCTGTTGTGCCATCACCTGGCTTAGTTCCGTCCTGATCTTTCGGTCCTTCTGTTGTGCCATCATCTGGCTTTGCTTCATCTTCAGTTATTCGCAACTCGCTTAATGGAATAGAAATCACTGATTTGTAATCACTTTTTACAGAGAGGTTTCTCATGCTATTCGAGTAGTCACGTCCGCCAATGACATACAATTGGTCATCAACAATTACTGCCACAGCTGATACTCTACCTTCTGGCAAATCATACGCTGAATTTTTAAATTGACCATCTTTCGGATTGAAAATTTGAACGATATTCAGCATTTCACTTGAACGATCACCAGTCCGTTGTCCACCAATAACGAAGAATTTCCCATTATTTGCTTCGTAGGCCGGTTCAAATACAGTTGAAGTTAAGTCACTATCTTTTAATTTACTCTATTTATCTGTTGAAATATCATACTGGAACAAAGATCTTTCTCTACTATGTCCAATCAAATTTTCGCCGCCTGCAACATATATTTTGCCGTCAATTGCAGAAATGGCTCTCCCATTTCGAGATGGTAAAGCCGATGAGTTCAAGCTCTTCCATTCACCAGAGGCTGTATTATACTGATAGACATTATTCTTATAAGAGTTTTTTGAAGATACAATATATATATTCTCTTTCACTGCAACTGCGTACAAAGTTCCTTTGTCATAAGTTGAAAATACAGGGTCTCTTGGAATTTGAATCGGTTCTTCAGCCCACTGATCAAGTTCTGTATCATATATATCAATCGTGTTATAAGCTGTTTTTGTTTCTTCGTTTATTCCACCTATTAGATATATTTTCTTACCTACTGTAGCATATGTACCGCCTGTTCTATTTGTCGGCATGCTCGTTTTTTCTTCCCAAACATCTTTCTTAGGGTCATACATAAATGTTTGATTATTTAACTTATTTTTTCACTTGCGCCACCAAATAAATAAATTTTTCCATCTACCACTCCTACACCGGCATTAATACGTTCTTCTGGTAAATCAGCTCGTTTTGTCCATCCAGTTGATTTTGTTTCTGCATCTGCTTTAAATGGACTAAGAGTACTTGTTAAAAGAAGTACCATGATAAATAGTAAAAATTTCTTTTTCATTTTTATTCCTCCACATCATTATATTCCCTCCTTTTATCGATCTAACATTTGTAAAGTTTACAATTTAATGGTTTTTCAAATAAACTTTTTATAATAAAATCCTCATACATACATCACCGGCGTTGTATTTTAATAATCTTGCCGCCTCGACGATAAAACCTCGGCACACGGCTGCTTAAAGTAGCGATGACTTCGTAGTTGATTGTATTGAGCATTTCAGCGATTTCATCGACAAAAATTTCTCCGCCTTTTTGACGACCGTATATGACGACTTCCTCATCTTGCTTTGCTTTCATTTCTCCCAGACTGATCATCGTCATATCCATTGTGACTCGGCCAGCAATCGGCATTCGTTTTCCGCGGAAAAGCATAAATCCCCGATTTGATAAAGCACGTGAGTACCCATCTGCGTAACCGATCGGTATGGTGGCAATGACTTCATCCGGTTTTGCTACATATGTTGCACCATAACTGACGGTCCTTGGCTCTGTCACCATTTCCTTTACGAACGCAATCCTTGCTTTTAAACTGAGAGCGGGCTCTAGCTGAACAGCGTCTAAGCTTTTAATGTATTGAGAAGGATACAGTCCATAAAGTCCGATGCCTAGCCGAATCATATCGGCGCTAAATTCAGGAAACGCGATGGCAGCCGCTGTATTGTTCATATGTACGGTCGGCAGCTTAATTCCTTGTTTTTTCAAAAAACGAAGAAAATCAATAAAAATGCTGTGCTGCAGCTGCGTAAAATCAGGGTCAGGCTCATCTGCAGTGGAAAAATGCGTAAAAATCCCGTCCCATCTAAGGTTTTCACTCTTTTCAAGTGCCTCCACCACTCCTAAAAGCTCTTCCTTCGTCCGTACACCTAATCGCCCCATCCCTGTGTCGACATTGACATGTATCCCAAGCCGGCGCTGACTTTCTTCTTCCGCTAAGATCTCATTTGCTTCAACAATCCAGTCTTCACGAAGGCCAGATAGATCAATTCTCCAGGCCGCAGCCCTTTTCACACAGTCGAGCGGGGTAAATCCAAGAACCAAAATCGGTGCTTCAATTTTTGCTCTTCGCAGCACAATGCCTTCCTCCAAGCTAGCTACTGCGAGCTCCGTCGCACCGCTTTCCAGTGCCTGCCGGGCTACCTCCACTGAGCCATGTCCATAAGCATTCGCCTTCACGACAGCCATGATCTTACTTTTCCTTGGAATATGCGCTTGAATGGCTTCGATATTTCTTTTAATCGCATCGAGATTGACTTCGATCCAGACTTCCCTGCATAGCTTTTTCATTTATTTTTCCTCCTCATCACATGAGCGTTCTTTCTATCTCCATGCTCGCTTTTGCGTCTAGTCTATCTTTATTCATTTTTGAGAAAAACATTCAACTACAATGACTGGACCTGCTTTGTCTTGTTTCACATAAAAAAAGAAACCACATCAACTGTGATTTCTTCTCTATGAGCGATGATATTCAATTTCATCCGCAGATTTCATCATTTCATCAATATCATGATAAATCTCCTGCAAATTTTCCCGTTCAGTTAAGTATTGAGCATTGCTCTTAGGAACAGGCACATCAAATTGCAGGAAGTTGATTGTCATCGCGTGTAATTCTTGGTCATTCATTGTGAACCTTAATTCAAGCGTCGAGACCTCTTCTTTATCATCACTCTCCGCTACATCATCAATCGGCACACCATCTTCTAACATCTCAACTTGTTTCAAATCTTTCAAGGAAATATCTGTGACTGCAAATCTTTTTTTTCTAGTTGACCCGCCAGGCTGATGTTCAATAAAGCGCATTTTCTTTAACTCATCATCAATCGCAAAGCCCTTATCAACTTGCTCTGAAAATATATAGGTAGATGCTTGAAACCCATCTTCGTGAAAAAACATCATCATTTTGTCCAATAATATGTTGGGATCATTCTGTTCTTTTCGCCTTTGTAATCTACCGGCTATGAATAAAATGACCAGTCCTCCGATGATGCTGAGAACCGTCCCCAATCCATTCCCTACATCTACGAAAACAGTAAAACCTAAAATAGCAATCATAAAAGCAATGACAATGCCTATGATGAATATCACACAATGCTCCTCCTATCATGACCCTTCATGAATGGTTTAGCCATAGTATAGCATTTGAAGCAAGATGATTTAAGAATATAAATCTGATAGGAAGAAAAACAGACCATAAAGGTCTGCTTTTCTTATTGAATTTCGTTCAAGTGTTTAAAAGATAGGTAGTAAGAACTCACACACGCCTTCTTCTTCTCTATATCTCTCCATAATAGATGCCTGACGCATGTTCAATTGATTGTTTTGGATCATTTGAGGCAATTGGCTCCAAAACAAATTCACTTTTTCGATTGTATGTGTCACTGTAAACACAGCATACTTTCCCCCTTCAAAATGTCCAGTCTGAACCATTTGATCTTTTGAGAAATCTCTATTTGTCATCAACATGAGGTCGTATCTGCATTTTTCTGGTGGAATTTTTCCAGGATCATCTTGAGGAACACCATATATACCAAATTCCTTTAATTCATCATTTAATTGATGTTGATTGATCCATTTTTTAAATCTCTTCATCATCTCTATATTTTCTTTGTTGCCATATGGTCCTATATTCCTCATATACACCATCTTCATATTGCTTACTATTTCAATTTTGTAATTCATGATTCCCCTCCAACTCTTATTGGAAGATTGGCCAATCATTCCTTACATCCAACGGTAACATCCTTTAAAATATAATGCAGTAGGATATTAAAAATAATTGAATTATGTTGGAAAAACATTCACAGGAATTGCGATTTAGATAATTAAGTCATCTCATTTTCTCTTAAAATAGCATGTCCAATTTTTTAAAATAAAAAAGACCGGTCTTTAGCCGCTCACTTGTTTATTGATTTTCCTTTGAAGATTTAGCAAAGAGAAGGGTGACAATCAAATAGATAATTGTTCCGAAAAATAGACCATTTAACAAGCTGATAAACAACATCTTACAAACCAGGCCAACATAATAAGACACTGGCGTCCCCGGAAACATCGCCATATTGAACAGACTAATCATAAAGGTTAAAGCAAAAAATATAATGAAAATCTTTCGAAATACTGTTGATTTTAACATTGTCATTTCACTTCCTCCTCTGTATGTTTTCTATGGGAAAAATATTCTTTATACATAGCGTATATTCCGTTTTATAGTAAAAAGCCCTTTAAGGGCTTTTTACTTAAGCAGTATAACCAATACTTGCAGTATGACCTCTCCTAGCTTCATCATGACTTGCTGTCACTTCAGACGTAAAATAACCAACAACACTTATGACACTAATCATCACGAATACTACTGATAACGTTTTAAATTTCATACTGACAGTCCCCCCGCTTTACTTGAGTTTGGAAATAAAGAATCTTTTCATAGAAATGCATCGCGTTGTCTTTATCTCCCATTTCATTATAATATTTTGCAGCATCTTTTGCTAAATCTTCAAGGTCAGGATACATTGACTTTACTTCTAACAATTCCATTATTTTTTCCAACTGCTCAAAATTATTGTCAATGTATAGGGATCTTAAAAACTTGAATATCAATAATAAAATATGGTCTTTCAGCTTTTCAGATAGTTCTATGCCGTTATTTAAAGCGTATGTACCTAAATCCTGTTCTTTCTTTTTGAAGTAGGCTTTTGACAACATAATGAGCGGATCTAAGATTCTATTTAAATGCTCGTATCCCTGCTCTTTAAATGCTCGAATTGAATCATTAAAGTGAGTAATCGCTTGTGCTAATTCTTTGTTATGAAAATAACTCAACCCTAAATTATAAAGTGCTGATCCTTTTAATCGTTTTGTTGAGTTGTCGGCGGCTTTTTCTAGTGCGTGTTGAAAATGGGGTATCGCTTTTTCGGGGCAACCCATATCGATGTAGTTTAATCCAATCACAAAAGAACATTGAATTTCTCTGACTGTGTATGTATCTTTTTCTCGGTAACATTCTATCGCCTGTGCGATATGGTGCATCGACATGTGGGTTTGTTTCATGTGGTAATAGATTTCTGCCATCTTGTAATTGAACTCGGCACGTTCAATATCGTCGCTGACAAGAGACAGCTTTTTTTCTGCCCGCTTATAGAAGGTAATCGCATTTAGGTATTCATAGTTTTCAAATTCGTACATGCCGTAGAAAAAATTGAAGTAATACTCGAGCAATCCTGTTAATTTTTCTTGATCCCTTTTGATCTTCATTGCGAGTTCCCTAAAGTTCGCCCGCTCTTTCCCATTTTCTAAAGGATTCAAGTAATCAAGCATTAATTTATGTCTGAACTCCATAAGTGAGAAATACAATAATAAATCTTGATTCTCTTCCATATGATCAAGCATTGATTTGATTTCTTCTTTATATGCCTCGGCGTCCGGTACGTTAAATCGTTGAATATGATAATACCATTCATTGATTTTCAAGCCGACGTGAGAAGAAAGCACTTTCTTCATCAGACCTTACCCCTTCCTCTATTTCCCCTATAATGACATATATTATCATTTTATGATTCTTCCAGCACCGAAAAGAAACCGCAAAAGAACAAAAAAAGCTTCTTGAAAGAAGCCATGTGAGTGATCATAATTTTGAGAAGGAGGAATAACTGAGCTCGAATCAGTGCCCTCTGTACTCTCTAAGATTTGATGATAACATCAGGTCTAACGAAATATATGTATCTAGTCTATCCTTCACGTCATACTTGTTTTAATCGTTTCCATTTACGAATTTGAGTACGGAAATTTTTAAAAGGGGCGACGGTATTCACATGAATAAATTTATAAACTGGCCAAACAGCCTTTGCTGTAGCTTCATCCGCCCATTTTCGTTGATGAGGTTCAAACAATTCTTCTTCACTCATACGATCCAACATATCACAAATAGTTAACACATTCTGTTTGAGCTGAGCTCTTAATGCGACTAGTGGTTGACAAGCATACTTCTCATTAAAAAGAGAATATAATGCGCCAAGCTGATTCCATTTATATCCTTCTGCTGGCGTATGGACAACCTTTCCTTCAGTTTCGTCTTGCTCCCATTGAAGCAGCAGGGTTGTCCAACCAACTTGATAAGCCAAATTTTCTGCAGGAGTTCGGCTCACATCCTCTATTCGATCATCTTTCATTTCTTCTGGAATCATATCAAATTCTTCATCGTATTGATTGTACGTCTTCATGATTGCTTGCTTTAAAACATCTTTTGACTCATAGCTTGTCATATGATTCACCTCTAGTTTTTTTTGTGCAAATTTTTCTCGGAACATATCTTGCAAAAGTACAAAAAAGTAACTGTAGCTCATGCCTTCTGTTTTACAGTCTCTATGATAATCAAACTCTTAATCGAGCGAAAAAGCAATAGCTCAATAAAGAAAAGCTATAAAAGCGGCTGCGAAAAAAGAAGACACTCTTTACGTTCCATCATAAACAAACACTCAGTATCTCTCCCCAGGCCCCCCTTCTTCTACAACAGCCTTCCAGCCTCTTTTTTGATAAAAAGTCAAAGCGTTGTGATTGTCAGAGACACATATAAGGGTGACTGGAGTTCCCAGCACTTTGATAGCATGTTTGAGCAGCAGATCGCCAGCTCCTTGACCAGTCGCTTCTGGATGTACAAACAAGAGGTGAATAAAACGATCTGGTACATAGAGCAAGATGAATCCGAGGATTTTATTGTTTTCCTCAGCTAAGAAAATTTTTTCCTCCCATGTATTCTCATCAAAGTCATATAAATTCATGTCATCTGAGTTCAACCAATGAAAGCTTTGACGACGAGACGCTAAATAAACCTCTCTTAATTGTGGATAGTCTACCGTTTTTGCTCCTCGAATGAGCAATAGAATCCCCTCGTTTTGATTGAAATGTGAAGCTCTGATTTAACTCGACACTTCTTCCTCTTTTCTACCTAGTTTCATTGATAACTGAACACCAATCATTAACGAGACAATGACAAGCATGGCAACAATGGAAGCTTGAAAGTGTCCGCTTAGATCGAAAACTAGGCCAATAAAAAATGGACCAAACCCGCCCATGATATACCCGCCCATCTGCGACATGGCGGACCAGGTTCCGGCTTCCTCTGGAGTACGCGTCTCAATAATGGGCAGCATAAGTGCTAAAGGAAATAATCCACCTGCCCCAATACCTAGGAAAATGACGGCTGGCAAAATAGGCATTGGAAGTAGAAGGAAAATAAGGCCGATCAACTCTGACACACTGCATAAGATCAGAAATAATTTCGGTTTTCCTAAGCGAGTGACAACCCCTGGAACAAGTAATGCCACTGGAATCTGAATCAGTGTAAATATCGTTAGCAGCATAGCGGCATACTGTGGACTATTGCCAAAACTAAGGGCGATGGGTGAAATCCATGCTGTTAACGAGTAAAACATACTGGACATAAAGCCAAAGAACAAGGTGAATTGAATGGCTTTTTTGTTTCGCAGTGGCAGCCTTAGCGGTAAAACTGTATGATCAGCTTGTTGTTTTTTCCGAGCCAGCCCTAGCCATAAGATCAATGCGATGATCCCTAAAACCGCCCAGCAAGACAAGGCGAGCGGAAGATTATGCTCATTGCGAAGATAAATCGGAATGGTGAAGCCGGAAGCAAGTGCTGCCCCAATCGTCATCGAAATAGAATAAACACTCACAATCCCCGGATTTTTCGGGAAATACTTTTTGATAAAACTAGACAACAAAGGACCTGCAAAGCTAATCCCAACTCCTCCTGCAAATGCAGTGATAAGAAGGACGGCAACCGTTTGACTCGTCCCACGTAGTCCAGTAGCGATCGTGATGAGAAGAATCGAGAAAAAAAGCGTTCTCTCTAAACCAAAACGGCGGCTTAGTTTAGTTGCTACAGGTGCAAACACCCCCATGCACAAGACCGGTAAAGTGGTTAGAAGACTTGCTGTCAGCGCACTAACACCAAGCTCTGATTGGATCATACTCATCATAGAAGCCACGGACGTAATGATTGGGCGCAAGTTTAATGCAGCTAAAAATAAAGCGGCTAAATAAAATATTTTTTTCATCAATGCACTTCTTCCTCTCTCAACTTGTTGAAGTTACTTTGAGTATAAATCTGCCGCATTCATTGATCAATACAATAATTCGTATTATAATGATAGTAAAAAACTATCATCAATGAGAGGATGACAAATGGATACTCGGCATATTACATATTTCATGGCTGTATTCGATCATTTACATTTCACAAAAGCTGCTGAGCAATTAGGGATATCACAGCCTACATTAAGCCAGCAAATTCGGCTGCTTGAAGCAGAAGTTGGGATGCCGCTCTTTGATCGAATCGGCAAAAAAGTCGTCGCAACCGAAGCGGGTACTCTGCTTTATCAATATGGGATGAAAATGCTTCAAGCTGAAAGAGATGCAAAAAATGCGATGAAAGAACTATTATCTGAAAAACGGGGAAACGTTCGACTTGCAGTTCTCCCTTCCGATCTTGACTTTCAGCTTGTTCCGCTATTTGTAGAATTTAAAACACTTTATCCTGAAACCAATTTGAAAGCATATTCAACGATCTTCGTTCGTGAAGAAGTTCTGTCGCATAAAGTGGATCTCGGCATCGGACTGAGAGGGCCTGCGGATAAGCGTCTCATTCAAATTCCACTTGGAAGTGAGCCCTACGAATTATTTGTTCATTCAGAAAGTGAACTAGCCCAAAAGAATGAAGTGACATTGGAAGAGCTAACGCAGCATGCTTTGGTCATGTATCCGAAGGGGTATCTAGGAAGGGATTTAGTAGATGACGTATGTAAAGAACAGGGTGTTGAACTAGACACTGTCATGGACGTTGGGTCCGCAGCTTCATTATTGCAGCTGGTTGAAGCTGGCATCGGTGCAACCATTCAGCCGCGAGGATTGCTACAACAACATTCGACGTGGCCAAATATTGTTTCGATTCCTATTGCTGATCCGGCACCTGTTCGTCACTTGGAATTAACTTATTATGCAGATCGATTTGTCAGCAAAGCGCAGCAGCAGCTATCTGAATGGCTGATAGACTTTTTCAAATCGAAAACAAACTAAAAAGTGAGGTTAAAACATGAGTGCAAACAGCATATTTACAAGGACACACCGGGTTGTTATTCGCCAATTTGATCTGCAAGATATTGAAGCATTTTATCAGTATCGAGCAGATCCCTTTATTGCAACATTTCAATCCTAGGAAAACTATACGTACGAAGAAGCTGAATCATTTGTTCAACATCTAATGACGCAAAAACCTAATCAACCAAGGACATGGTTTCAATGCGCCATTGCCTTACCTGAATCCAATCAACTGATAGGAGATTGCGCCATTCATACACTTGACAGCGAGCTTAGAATCGTTGAAATCGGATTTACACTCGCACCTGAATTTCAAGGAAAGGGCTATATTCACGAAGCATTGAGTTCAAGGCTCGAATATATTTTCACTACACTGAACAAGCATAAAATCATTGCCTTTACTGATGTGCGCAATGAAAAATCTATTCGAGTGCTGGAACGTTTAGAAATGAGTCGCGAAGGACATTTGCTTCAAAATGATATGTCAAAAGGACATCGGGTTGATGAATATCAATATACGATTCTTCAATCGGAGTGGGTCCGTACCTCATTAAAAGACGCTTTTGATAAACCTTCTATATACATATAGAACTTTTCTATAACGCTCACCATGCTTTCTTTTTTTATAATAGAAAAAAAGAAATGTGGTGGCGTATATGTCTACAACGATCGGAATTATGGGCGGGATGGGTCCTTTAGCAACGATTGATCTGATGAAAAAAATCATTTCTCATACTCCAGCGATAAAAGATCAGGATCATATCCATGTGATTGCTGATAATTATCCGCAAATCCCTGATAGAACCAATGCCATATTTGGGAAAGGCGAAGATCCTACAGATGATATGATTGCATCAGCTAAGAGATTAGAACGTGCAGGAGCGGACTTTATTCTCATTGCATGCAATACCGCTCACTTCTTTTTAGAAAACGTACGACATTCCACTCATATCCCTATCATGAATATGCCATTAGAAACCGCAAATTATCTAAACAAACATCACTATACATCTGTGGGCTTACTATGTACTGATGGAACATTAAAAACTAAGCTCTATCAAAAGGCTTGTGCTCATCACAATATTGACATCATCACTCCTAGTGAAGAGCTTCAGAAAAACGTGATGAATGGGATATATGCGGTGAAAGCAGGAAAATTAAGTGAAGGCGAAAGTGAATTGGCGTTAGCTGCAGAAATATTAATCAATCAAGGGGCAGAAGCCATCATTGCCGGCTGTACAGAAATCCCCTTAGTCCTAAGGTCAACTAAAGATGTGAAAGTGATTGACCCTACTGTCATTTTGGCGAAAGAAGCTGTAAAATTAGTGTATGAGCTTGAAAAGCTAAACATTTAAAGAACGTAACATAAGGGGATAAAATGAATATTGAGAATATAGAAGCGTTTATTTATGTATGCCAGCTAGGCAGTATCAATAAAGCTGCGGAAGCACTGTATTTAACCCAGCCTTCTGTTTCGGCACGTATTCAATCGTTAGAAAAAGAATTAGACCTGAAATTATTTGATAGACAGAGAAATAAACTATCTCTGACGGAAAAAGGTGAACAGTTTTACCCGCATGCCAAAAAGATCCTCCATTCTTATCAAGAAGCAAAGCATAGTCTCAAACAAATGATGATTCCTTATGAATTGACGATTGGATGCGCATCCTCTATTTCCAATAATCTATTGCCTAACATATTACCCGCACTAAAAGAAAAATACGAAAACCTGAAAGTGAAAATTGTAACAGGACATTCAAAGGATGTTGTCAAAAAAGTGATTAACAACCAAGTAGACTTTGGGATTGTCAGGACTGAAACACATCCTCAAATTGAATCGATTCCTATTTTCAGCGATCCAATTGGGCTGTTCGTCCCAACTCATCACCCGCTCGCCAGCCATGACAACATCAATATGAAAGAACTAGAAGAACAGCCTTTTATTTTCTTTGACTATGGGTCATTTGATTGGCTGATGCTCCACCGATTATTTCAAAAGAACAACATCACACCGAACATTTCCATAGAGGTTGATCATATGGAAACCGCAAAAAATTTAGTGCTTCAAGGAATGGGACTATCGTTTCTACCTCATCATTGCGTTAGAAATGAGGTAGAACAAGGAACATTAAAACAAATTTCAATCGATCCATCCATCAATTTCAATATCAATATCGAGTTCATTTATAAAAAAGGAAAATCAAAATCCGTTTTCATTGATCAACTCAAACAGTTTTTTCATGAATTAGATTAAAAAAAGCCCTTTTTAGGGGCTTTTTCAGATTGTTGACAAAGTGCTAAAATGTTCTTTATTTTAGCACTTTGTCTTCTTTTCAGCGTGATAGAAAATCTTTGCAGTCTAGGAAGGACGAGTACTGGCGCGGAGCGAATTTGACATTCGTGAGCACCAGCACGCAGGACTGACACCGAATGCGAGGGTTTGTCTACACGCTGAAAAAGCCCTTTTTAGGGGCTTTTTTTTGGATTCGTCCTGATTGATTAGCTTTCGTTTGCCAACATGTATGCTGCAGTTTCATGCATATCTTTTAATCCTGATCTCTGTGCGTACTCGGCCACAGTGATCGCACTTGTCGTCAGAAGTTCTATTATATGTTCATCCATTCCTGGCCAAGTTCTCCCGCCTGCTTTTTCATACGCATGGATAAGTTTTGTTAATCCTTCTTTCCCAAAGAGAAGTTGATGCGACAAAAAGTCTGCAGATACATCACCAACCCCCACTTCAGACCAATCAATCACACCCGTAACACATTGATTTTCATCAATCAGAATGTGGCCAGGATGTAAATCTCCATGCTTCACCCCCACGAAAGGCGGCCATAAAGAATCTTTTGCTAGCCATGTTTGCCAGCGCTCCCATAAACCGCTGTTAATGGTGTATTGCGATTTGACACGTTCCATTCGCTGTTTCATTGATTCTCTTAATTCATGAGCACTGAGCATCTCCACACCGAGTGTTTTAAAAGGCTGTTGATCTAAGGAATGTACATTCGCTAAAACGCTTCCTAATGATTCATAATAAGCTTGCGGTACATTCGTTTGATCAAAACTCCACACATAAGATTGCTGTTCCACATCAATACTAGCCGCCGGTACACCCTCTAATTGTTTATAAGCAATCAGACTTTCTGTAAAGATAGACCACTTAGGAACCTGAAAGTGAACCTGCCTACTAATGTGATCTAATGTCTTTTTTTCTTGTAAGGTATGTTTCATTGATTCAGGTCTGCGAGGCATTCTTAATATCCATTGATCACCATGTAAACCTTCGACATGTGCAACACGGAAATCAACACCTGATTCATTGATTTTGATGGTATTCTCTAAAATCTCTAACCCGTGATGATTGGCTAACTGCTTTAATTCTAGTCTATTCATATCCATTCCTCCAATTGCTCATTTAGTCATGATCAATAGGCATCAAGAATATCATCACAAAAAACCACAAACAGGCTATTTTATGTGGTCAGAGTAAACAAAGCTAGACTTATGCCTTTCTTTGTATGATAAAAACATACAAAAAAGACAGATCTGCCTGTCTTCTAGTGAAATTGCATACTTTCCCGCTGAAGATCATTAAAAATGTGCAGACTCCCCCGTTTACTCCGTTTGATGAAAACAGAGCCTTTGAACATATGAAATTACTGATTGTTCAAAGTTTGCTGGCGTAATCTTCCTGCATGCATCATCTTTAACCATCCTCTTCTTTGTAATATAAAGTTACTATACTTTATTTAAATATGACTTTCAATAAGATTACAAAAAGAAGGATTTAAAATCATCAGACACCTTATTAAATTACACATAATGTAATAAATGTATTTATTATGATGCGATATGCTTGTTGATTCTTTTGTCTAATAAATTTATTAAACTCAAAAACCCGATGTACAATGAATTTTGAGTGTATGAGAGGCAATTAGAACAAATCAAATGTTGTTAAGTTATTTAAAGGGAGAATTGATATGACTCATTTAGAATTCGCATTCGGCTTGCTTCCAGTCAGTATGATTATCGCCTCTTTTATCGTCACATTGATTGTACAAAAGGTTTATTTCATGCCAGTTGTGAGCTTTATCATTTTACTCATCCTGACATTTACACTTTTTAATGTCTCCTTCTTAGGATGGGCAGTTGTTTACACTTTTGGCTCATTCATTGCTTCATATATAGCATTATTCATCATGAAAATTTTAAATAAAAAGAGGTCATAAACTACTACATTTAAAAAGCCCTTTTCAGGGGCTTTTCTTCTTTCACTATCGTTTTTTCACTGGATGAATGTCTTCTCCCAAAAAGGTGGTATTAGGCTCTCCACTCTTTTCTAGAAACTCAGCAATTTCTTGCAGCTCTTGATTGATACGGTCATTCCTTGGCATATCCGGGTTTAATAGAAGGATGGAGTGAATCGTTGTCGCTGTTTCATACAAAACATGTTGATCTTTTATCTGTTGGATGCATTGTTTCATACGATTGAAAAACCATTCGATCTCTTCCGTTTCTTCCATCGGATAATGTGCCATTTTGAAGAGATTCTGTTGACGAAGGTCTTGCCTCTCAAACTTGTGTTCAAGCTCTTCTTTACTGACATATAAATCCGAAGCTTCCTCCTCAATCTCTACTACTTCGATCATCGCATCTTCAGCTGTATATAACTTCTCAATAAAATCATCGAAAGTATCTGCAAGCTTAAAATCTACTTCCAGCTCTAAATCAAAATAGTGAATAGGAGGATGTTCCTTCGTTTCTCGATAATCCATGGCGATCCATGTATCTTCTTCTCCGCTGATGATCACAAGTCCCTCAGGCAGATCCAATTCATCACTTAACTGGGGACTATTCATGATGCCATCATCTTTGGCGATTCCTCTTAGATGTTCAAAATGAACATGATCCTCTGCCCATGAGTTCGGCTGTTCCGTTGGAAAAGCATTACGAACTGTAAAACCACCATTCCATTCTAAAATGAGCTTTTTGTATGTATTAGGTAAACTGACTCCAAGTGTTCCCTCTGCTTCACGAATTTGTTCCTCATTTATCTTTTTTAATGTGAAAGGGCTCTCTTCTTCTTTTTCCCAGAATGATATCAAAGTGGGTGCCTCCTCGTATCTATTGAGATAAGTATAACATTGACCAACGATTCATTTGCTCATTTTATACACTTACTGTGTCACTTTGAAATTGATATAATAAATAGAAAGATCATAGGTCCATTTAACAGTGGGTTCTCTATCATTATGTTAAAAACGATTCTAAGGAGCGACAATTGATGAAAAAGGCGTTTTTTCTTCTATTAGATGATTATGCGGATTGGGAAGGTGCTTATTTAGCCTCTTCATTAAATCAAAAGGAAGGTTGGTCAGTTTATACTATTTCTTTAGAGCAAATTGTTCGTTCAATAGGTGGTTTTAAAACAACTGTCGATTACATCATAGGATCAGAACCTGACCATTTTGATTTGCTCGTGATGATTGGTGGGAACTCCTGGGGTGATGACAGTAAAGAGCTGTTACATTTCGTTAAAAATACATTTCGGCAAAACATTCCGGTAGCAGCGATATGCGGAGCGGTGGATTATTTAGCAAAAAACGGATTGTTGAATCACCATATCCATACGGGGAATTCTGTTGACCTATGGAGAGATGAAGAACATTATGAACCGGCCTCTGAGTTCATAGAGAAACAGGCGGTAAGAGATAAACAATTGGTCACCGCAAATGGAACTGCCTCGATTGAATTTACTAGTTTAACTTTAGAAATGATAGAATTTGATACTCCTGAAAACATTGAAAAAATAATGTTTATGAATCGTTACGGTTTTTATGAATATTGTCGTAAATATGGAAATCCTTATGCTTAATAAAGGTAGAAGATATCTGTGAAGGTTTTATTATAAGCCTTGCTGTTTTAACATGTTTCCCAAAAAGAAAACAGACCTCCTTAAGGTCTGTTTTCTTTTCATCTATACGTTTTGAGATACTGTGTTTCGATCGATTTTTTGTGGAATGAAAGTTGTATTTCTATTCGAATCTTCCATTGTTGTATTTCGATTTGATGCTGGTTTTATCGTACTAGATGCTTCATATACACCTGCACCTAGAAAGATTATAGAGCTTATAACAATCATTTTTTTAATACTCATAAAGACACTCTCCTTTTTGAATATTTTGTTGGGCTTGAAATGCCATCTTGTAATATTCTGTTGCTTTCTCAAACTTTCCTCTTTTTTCATGAATAACTGCAAGATTTTTAGTGAATTCTTCTACGAAAACAAACAACTGCTTTTCTTCAAATGTCTGAAGCATAGCTTGAATCTTATCCTCATCATTACTTTCATATGTAGTTCTTATAGAACGTATTAATAGAATTTCGTGCGGATTCTCTTTATGAGAGATCAGCTTCAAAGCTTTATCCACTAATTTGGATGCTTCATCAGTTTCTCCTGTCTTATATAGCGCCCAACAAAGGTTAACATATATGACCGATTTTACATCGTCCATACCATCTTCTGATATTTCAAGAGACTCTTGATAATATTGGATAGCCTTTGCATAATCTTGTTTTTTTTCATAATTGTTTCCTATATTTAAAAGTACCTTGGCAATCAATCTTTTATCCGCTGTTTTTTCAGCGATGGAATAGGCTTTATTGAGATGTATTAATGATTTTTCATACTGCTTAAAATCATCATAATTTCCTGCTATTACAAATAAACATTGAACTTTTCTAATTTTGTATAACTCATACTGATCGTAAATTTCAAGCGCCTTAATTATGTGATGCATGGAAACATGGGTTTGTTTCATAATATAGTAGGCTTCAGCCACCTTGAAGTGAAACTCCGCTTGCTCAATATCATCTACAACCAGTGCGAGCTGTCTTTCAGCGATCTTATAATATTGGATAGCCTGTATGTATTCTTTCTTACTAAATTCATGCATTCCTCTAAAAAAGGCATTGTAATATTGCAGCATACCAGAAAGTTGATGATTTGAGTTTTCAATTTTATCAACCAAATCAGAAACAGAAGGAGATCGTTTTTCTGATGGTTTGATATAATCAAGCATCAGCTGATGGCGAAAGCACATCAATTGATAATAAATGAGTAAATCCTGATCTTCTTCCATCCGTTCAATTTCTTGTTCGACCTCAGCTTTCAAAATCTCTGCATCAGGTACACTGAATTGCCGAATCATTTTATACCATTCATTTATTTTCACACCTACATATGAAGAAAGAACTTTCTCCATCCCTTATTCCCCTTCCACTAAACTCCCTTATATTACATTTATTATCACATACAATAATTTACAAAGCACCGAAAACCAACTAAAAAATAAAAAAGAGCTCCTTCAAAGGAGCAATGTAAAAAATACACGAATAGTAGTGTAACTATACATAGGTTGTCAGATAACCTTTTCTTTAGCTGATACTTAATTTGTTATTCTCTTTGAGCTGTAATAAAACTTTAGCTCTATGCTTGTTACTATGAACTGATGAACTATTTTGGTGGCTGATTTTCTTCTAATAATTTTATAATTTTTTCATTAGATTGTTTTATATTCCTTAAAATCGACACAATGTTTCCTGTAAATCCTATCAATATGATTAACAAAATAATGATAATCCACATAAAATTGCCCCCTATGGTTGAATTAACGTTCTAATTGAAGAATAGCCTCTAAAATTAACTTCCTCAAATTTAGTACTATTATCAAAAGGTGCAGGAAAAGCAATTATTTGAAAATTATTTTCCTTTTTAACTTTTGGCAATTTTATTTTATAAACATTTGTTTTTTCATTCTCTACAGATACATACATCACATGTTTCCCATTAAATTTTTGTTGATTGTTTTCCGAGAAAGCCACTAAAGCATAATTCATTTTTTCTTTACCGTTATTATACAATTGGAGATAGACAGGCATTTGACTTTTGGAAGTATATAAAACCTTATTTGACATTTTTCCTGAAGCCATGAAAATTTCTTCTCCAGTTAATTCATCCGTTTTATATGTGGGGTGAAGTTCACTTCCAAACTTATTAGATGAAGCTTTTTTTGTAATGTAGCGCATAATATAGTTTTCTTGTAAGCCAGTGGCTATTTCTATATCATTGTCTTTTAAATGATACTTTGCCTCAGGAACGATAATAAACGCGATTTCTCCAACATCTTTCGGTAATTTAGCTTTAATTGGTAATGCGATCACCTGATCTTTAGTCATCTCAAATGTGTATGATTTAGATGGCTTATGATTATCTGCAGAGAATTCTATTTGTTTAAAATTTGCTAGTAAGAGTAACGTGTACTTTCTATCTGCATCTATGTAATGTGAGAAGGAAAGAACTTTGTTAATTTGGTTATTTTTAATGAAACCGATATCTAGTGTATCAAGCAATTTCCCCTCAGGTTCATACATACCATATGAAACGGTATCTGTTCCTGGACCAGTAACATCCATCATTTCATCATTATACTCTTTATCACTAGAGACTTTTTCTTGTCTGAGAAATAAAATAAGTGTCACTAGTAACACTATGAAAATTATTATGAATAAAATTGTTCTATGTCTCATCACTAATATTATATTTTAAAAGTCTTTTGGCGACTAACAGTTTTATAACCACTATCTTTATATAATGAGTTTCCTATCGCTTTACCTTTACATCCCCAACCCCCACTTACACCACCGGCAGCATTTGCTCCAGCATAATTAGATTTCTTTGCAGAATCGGTTTTGCTTTTAGAAAGTCCTCCATCTCCTCCATATAGTCGAGATTTCGCTTCAATATAATCAATTTTCCCCTTTGACTTCGCTGTAGTTAACATGCTGTATTTACATTGAAATATCTCACCAATCGCTCCACCAGTTTTTCTTAGTTTCCAATTAGTAACATAGTCAGATTTAGCCGATTTTTTGTTAATTGAATGCGATACAGAATCCCTTGCAGAATCCTCTGCAATCGTTATCCATTCATTTTCATTTTTATCAACATTTGTTGCTGAAACAGTTGCTGGGAATATCGTTCCAGCTAAAAGTATTGAAGAAAGTAATAATGTATTGCTTTTTTTCATAATTTAAACCACCTTTAGTCAATTTTTAGTAAAATATATACTGATAGTACAATATAACGGTATGAAGTTTCAGTGAGTATTAAGTTTTGTATATTTGACAAATAACTGTTTTTCTTTATTTAGAGTCTACCCCACCCTTCTTACTAAAAGGAAAGATTATTCTTAATTCCGTAGTTCATCACCTATAATATTTGATAAAAAACATATATAACAAACACTCAGAATCGTAACAATCAAGTTTACAGGCATACTCTTTAAGACAGTTTAAACTAGAATTCCCCACACCTCCTACTCACTTCCATTAAATTACCTTATATTACATTTATTATCACATAAAGGGATTTATAAAACACCGCAAAAAAACCGCAATAAAGAACTTCCGAGAAACATAACTTGATTGCTATTTTGCACACCAATAACCTTTAGCACAAGTACTTGTACATTCATCACAAAACAAAAAGGCAGACTCATTTCAGTCTGCCTTCATCTTCTAGATTTCCATAGGAGCACCTTTTGTCTTCAGGTAATTTGCATTGAATCATTTAACCACTCTTCACAATGTTCAATAAGCCACCTCAAATATTCTACATATTGACCGACGTGATAGCCATCACAAACAGCATGATGTACTTGTAAGGCAACGGGCAAAATGACTTTTCCTTCTTCCATCTTAAATTTGCCTATCGTAAATATTGGCAGTAAATAAGCTTCATCTGTAGATACATTAAGGTTAAAAGAAGTAAAATCAATCCACGGTAGACTTGAAATATTGAACATGTTTTCTGGCATATGAGGTTTCGGAAATAGGTTGTTGCTTTTGCTATATGTTTCAATGTCGGCTACACAGCTTTTATAAAACTGAGCAAAGTTTTCGTCATAAGGCGTCCAAATACTTGAAAATGTCTTTGTTTCTTTATTTAGAATCGTATAACTAGGATGGAGAATCTCCCAGTAACCCAGTTCATCGTTCACTTGATCCATCCGAAACTCAGGAATTTTTTGCACAGCTCTTGCTAACAAATAAATTTGCACAGGATATACTTTTAGCCTTTTTTCTTTTAATATTGCATGCAATGTCGTGATGTCTAGATTGATCACCAAGCTATATGAGCATCGGGTTAACGTCATATAATGGTGAAAGTGCTCTTTTCTTGGATAATTTTCGTCTATTTGTTTAAACATTTTTTATCTCCTCCTGAATGTGATTTACTGTATTCAGGAGGAGACTTTATCTGTTTTCACCACCACAATCATCCTTTCAAAAGATTTGTCATGTTTCTGTCTATCACTAATGTAAGTTATAACGTTTTCATTCAAAGGCTACCATAAGCTTAGCCTATGTTAAAGCCTGCAGCAACTCTTCGTAAGTTATCTTGCCCAACGTGAATTTTTCTAGTGCTATATATGTATTCTCCGCTGAGGTATTCATTCTATTATGACATTCATTCACTAACTCATGTTCATTTGGCAATGGTTCATGTATATGTTCTTTTTTTCGAAATGCTTCATAATATCTTATACCAAATATTCTCTGAGACATCGCATTGATGTGAATTCCGTCTGGGTTAGATGCAAGGCCTTTCGCAGTAACATAATAACAATTTTCATTATGATATGCATATTTTTGTAGTTCCTCATTCATCAGTTGATATTCCACACACCCTGCGCCAAATGCTCTCTTTCCCAAGAAATCGCCCAAACCTCCTATCACAAGCGGAATGTTAGGTACAGATAATTCAGTTCTTAGTTCATGAAATAATCTTCGTATTTTTTCATAGTATTCTTTGTATTTCCCATCTTGGCTGTCACTTTCTCCTTGATGCCATAATATCCCGACCAATTCGCTATCTTCCTTTGCAAATTTAGCTTCATTTATTGCATGACGAAATAATGCCCCATCTCGTGACCACTCATCAATGGAACTGCCACCCTCGGCACATGGAATAAGACCAATCTTCTCTCCCTCATGATCCTTGCACCAAGCCTCCGCGAAGGAAGCCGCTAGTCCTACACCAGCTACCGGCCTATCAAAATGAATAGGTTCAGTCATCATTTGCCATCTACCATTTCGCAGCATCATGATTCTTTCATTATAAATCGGAGGCACTTCATGCTTGAAGCCTCGACCCGCCATATTTGATTGTCCAATTAGTAAAAATGACTTCATATCATTTTCCCCTCCACTAAATATTTTATCAAATGTGTATTCGCTTGAACGTTATCATTTTCTTTTTTTATAAATTTCAACAATCTCAAGCCCTATTAGCGCTTACTTTAATTAATTCAAAAAGTGCATTCAGCTATTCACACAATGAAAACACAACAATCCTATAAAATGGTATTTTAGTCTCTTTTATATTTGTTGAAGAAGATAAGATGGTGTCGCAAGACTATATTTTCCATAGTAGGAATTACATGAAAAAACGGGCATTGTTTATTATTTTGTTGTCCTTGTCCCTGATTTTGACCTCTGTTCCCCCAAGTTTTGCAACCGAGAAAAACACTTCAAAAGAAAACGACTCTTTTAAAAATCACGAAGAATTCACCGAAGAAATAGACGGATTGAAAACAAATATATAAACCATGGAAAACGATTCACAACATGTTACCACTTTTAAAACTGAACTTGGCACAATCACCTATACATCTAACAAAGAGACAGGTAATATTTCTGTTTCTAGTAACTATCTAAAATCTGACGAAATAGCTGCAATTGAAGAACAGGTAAATAAGATTGCAAACAGCATTGTACTAGAAAATCAAATGAATCCAATGGTCACTAATTCCCTTGAACAATTAGCAAATGTTGATTTTACAACACTGAAACAAAAGGTAAAATGAGTGTGGTCCAAATATGATCATTACCGTATTACAGTAGAAGGAAAGGCAGTTTTAGGAGTAATTGTAGCAGCCATTTTAAACCGTATTCCTTATGTTGGTTGGATTGCTACTGCGGCTGCTCAAATAATGATTCAATTGAAAATGAAAACAGGTTACTTCTCCGCACGTTGGGGAACACGAGCCGACACTGATATTTGTTATTTGTGGAGAAAGAGACACTTGAAAATGTTCTCGGTCAGTAAACGTAAAAATAAAAAACTGGACGAAGTAGGATCGGCAGGAAAGCATTACATGTGCGGAACATAATTAAAACAGCCCCAGTCTAATGCAGACTAGGGCTGTTTTTATTGCTGTTTTTGCTCTTTTAGCTTTTTGAAAATCACAAATTGGTATACTCCAAATAGTACGGTTAGAATCATAATTGCGGTAAATATTTGATCGACTGGAAGCAAGAAATATACGACAATAAAAGATAAAAGCAATACAAAATAACCTATATTGAACGCTTTTTTAAATGTCATCACATTACCTCCTTTTTACAATCATATCACGTTTCACCTAACCTTATAACCAAATTTTTCCCAATTAAAACAAAAAAAATTCCCCATCCAACAAAAATGAGCTGGAATCGTTTAACCACATTTTCTGTTTTTGCTCCAAGTAGCCGTCTATTCCATTGTTTATGGCATCCTTTTCAAAGGCTCGGTCACTTTAACGATGCCAGATGATAAGTCGAATACCTTAATCGTTTTGATCCTAAAAATGCTGAGAAACAATCTGGTGGATAAAGTTCGGCCCCCATCAAAAGAAACTGAACAAATATTCGTTACTGAAAAAACAAAAAACCCTTGCTAGGCAAGGGTTTAAACGATGATTCCGACTGGGCTCGAACCAGCGACCTCTATCCTGTCAAAGACGAGACACGTTTTCTAACTAATTCTATAAAATTCTGAATAGTTGTCCAAATCATTGATGCATAAGGATTCATTCGATTTAGTTTACTAACTTATACTAAGTGATTCTTAATAGTAAAAACATTTCTTGTGACACCTCTGTGACTAAAATCTTCACCAATCCATGAGGTAACATCTCCTCTAAAAAAATAGACAAGGTTGCATCTCCCTGTCTACAAATTTAAGCTTTATCACCATTAATATATTTTACTAATATGGCTGCTGCGTACATAAAGAAAGCAGCGATTAATCCATTCACCATACTTCCAAAAACGACAATCAAAATCTGTCCTGCGTAATCTGTCCATGTCTTATCTGGAAATACAGCAATGTTCCATATACTCACCAGCATATAGAATCCAGTCACAACGATAAACGTCCAAACAACTAACTTTGATTTGTGCATTTACTGACAATCCCCCAATATCCATTTTCTTCTATGATAACCTGGGTTCTTTTCAAATCCTCGATTAATTCATCATGATCCATATTCCTCGCTTCATCTATCTCACGTTTTAATCGCTTCTTATCTTGTTCCGCTTCCTTTAATGCTTTCTTCACTTCACGCAACTCACGCACAGTCATTTCGTCTACAGTTTTTGTTTCACCTGTTGATGGGATTTGGTGAGAAATGGTTCGAGCATCTTCGGGTATCGTCGCAATTTCGTACAAAGTTTTCAGACCTAAATGTGCGCCCAGGCGCACATTTGATTCGCTTAGATTATCGAATACTTTGATGAAACGTGCTGCCTGATATCTATCCATGTCTATATTCTCTAACCACTTAATCCACTCACCATGCACCAAATCATTCTCTTTAACATGTTTTAGTCGTCTGCCAATCTCAAATATGGCTTGACCAGCTACTTGTTTATATGAGTTGATTTCTATTAAAAAGGCCAAAGAGACTACTACACTCTTTGACCTTTTTATTATTCTATTGGTAGAGTAAATTTATCCACTAAAATTCGTTGATTCTTTTCATTTTTTTCATAAGTTTTAATAGTGTATGTACTGCCATAAACGGCTTTAGTATAAACTTTACCATCAAATGAAAAACTATTATTTACATTGTTTATTTTTAAGTTTTTAATTCCAGACTTTCCATTGTTTGATAATGCATTCCAATAATTAATTGTGTCATCGGAAATACTACCTTTTTTGAGATGTGGTGTTCCATCGTACGCTATCCACATTGCAGTAGTTTTAATATTTGTTCTACCTAAATTACCTTTGGCTGTATAGGTAGTTGTGAAATCATATTGATCTCTAGTTAAATATGTTTCTACAACATAAGTTTTATGAGCAGGAACCTTAATTGTTTGAGGAGAAGCTGTAAGTCTTTGATTCTTTGTTTCGCTTGATACTGTTTTTGATGCTGTATTTTGAATAATATCAAACTTTTTTCCATCAATCATCTGTAACAAAATAGAAATAAATCTATTGCCGCCTAAATTGAAACCAGAAACATTTGAAGTGTCAAATGTTTGAGAAATCTCTTCTGAATAAGTTTGGGTCGTAAATCTCTGGGATTTATCTGTTCCATTAGCAAATTCACTTTGACCTATAAATACAGGTGATATAGAAGTTCTATTGCTTGTTGTCTTTACGCTAGACCTATCAATATCAAAATTGTAATAACTTGTATCTACTGATTTGGGTTCACTAGAATATTTGTATAAACCAGTCATAGTAGTACCAGCTAATCGTTCGTGATAATAACTTATTCCAATTTGATCTAAATCGGATTGGAGATTGTGAATCTGAATATCTTGTGCTTTTGTAACTAATGGGAATGAACTTAAAATAAAACTAAAGATAATCGTACTAAACAAAAAGACTTTTTTCATGTAATCTCATCCTTACCGTTTGTATTTTATATTGAACATAATTATCATAACACAAATATACATAAATACAATTTATTGTAAATTTAATTCACCCCTAATAGAATACCTTAGTTTTAAACGACTCAATTGTTCGTTAGATTATATCTCCACTCCTACAGTGGGCTACTTCACTTCCTTAAGTTCAACTTATCAGCTTAATACTCTCATTTAAAATGATAGTGGTGACCGTCATAGTGTTCCTATCATATAGGGTGTCGGTTAAAACTACTCCCTTTAATACCTGTCAAATGGACAGACATGAAGCTAACCCTTTGACATAAGTTTGAGGAGTCCCCATGTTTTCTTACAACTCCTCAATTTATTTTCACTATTAGTCTTGACTTGTCGTTTGCTATTTGGCTTGATAGGTTGAAAGCAATGGACAACGGCTATACAAGTTGTCTGCCTGAATTTGCTTATAAAAAAAGAAACAAACTCAGACAGGCAACTGATCATCTTGATAGTGTCAAACAAGCCTACTGTGTCAAGTGTCCCTAACAGTTTCAGAGCCCCAAAAAATGGATTCTCCTACTTGTGGCTTGTCCTGCATCGTCAGAAACGATACACCCATCCTTCGTACAGCACTTAATGGCAGCTTTCGCCTTTCAGATACATGTGCAAATAGGGAAGCAGGGTATGCTATTCTCATTAATTGCATTGATTTTTAGAACTTTTTCATTTTAAATAGACAAAAGCCATCCTTGAATAACTCAAGAATGGCTTTATATCAACGTCTTTTTATATGATTCCGACTGGGCTCGAACCAGCGACCTCTCCCCTGTCAAGGTTAATGACCTTATCCACAGCAAACAAACGTTCTCTGAAAAAGACTGATTTAATAAGGTTTTATGATGAGCCTTTCTGATAAAAAATGTGCATTTCTGAACAAAACTGAAAGGGTTGGTCCCCAATCCGTCCCCATAAAAAACAGACCTTAAAGGATCTGTTTTATTTTTGCCTATAGATTTTAAGTTGATATGTCTTTTGGGGATCATTGTCAGGTTTTGATCATTTTTTACTTACCCTGGCCGCCCTTGAATATCGTACTTACAAGGATCGATTTCGCAGCATGAATTTTTTATGGTTTTCCGAACTTTACCTCTTACAACTATCACACCCCTATCCATCATCCTTATACGTATCATACCAACTTTTTTGGATAACGGTCTTTCAAATTAATTGGATATATTTTTCCGTATTATCACAGAATCACCCATATCTATGGGATTCAACCTCATAAGGAAGAGTTTATGTACATTTTTATTATTATTTAGAAAGACTTGTAAAGAAAAACATTTAATGCAATCGATGCTTTCTTTCATTGCCATAAATATAAATCTCAAAAAATCACAGGACATGAAAAAGATCATGTCCTGCTTAAAACAAAAGATATTTATCTGGAATAAACAAAGTACAAACTGAATATGCACTTATCCTGCAATTTTCTTGATACTAGAGGGGTTAGATTAGAAGTCTACGAAATTCTGAAAATTGCTAACCTTATTTGAGCAGCTGTAATGGCCTGCCCACTGGTATTTCTTAAAGTTATATTCGCACCTGCAGCAATTTGCCCAGTAAAACCTATAGCAGTTACTTGTTGACCCAGACCGGTTCCATTATTTATCCCACTGGCAAAAGGAGTCACAGAATTATTTATAAATACGCCAATAGATGTCGGGCCACTTTGGCCAGCAGTAGGAGCAACTAATGCAGAGATATAATAATTACCTGCTTGCTGAATCGTGAAGGTATCTGGTGCTGTAAAAGTTACATTATCCAAAAACTGAGCACCAGCTAATGAAAAATTAGCATTATTAGCAACTGTTTGATTAGTACTATTAACAGTAGAAGCAGAGGCTGTTGCAAGCGTTCCTGTGGCTCCGGTAGGGCCGGTTGCTCCTGTGGCTCCGGTTGCACCGGTTGCGCCGGTGGCTCCGGTAGGGCCAGTTGCTCCTGTGACACCCGTTGCTCCGGTTGCGCCTGTTGCTCCGGTGGCTCCGGTTGCACCTGGATCTCCTGTGGCTCCTGTGCCTCCTGTTGCTCCGGTTGCGCCTGTTGCTCCGGTTGCACCTGTTGCACCTGGATCTCCTATGGCTCCGGTAGGGCCAGTGGCTCCTGTGACACCCGTGGCTCCGGTTGCGCCTGTTGCTCCGGTTGCACCTGTTGCACCTGGATCTCCTGTGGCTCCTGTGCCTCCTGTTGCTCCGGTTGCACCTGGATCTCCGGTTGCGCCTGTTGCTCCGGTTGCGCCTGTTGCTCCGGTTGCGCCTGGATCTCCTGTGGCTCCTGTGCCTCCTGTGGCTCCGGTGGCTCCGGTAGGGCCAGTTGCTCCTGTGACACCCGTGGCTCCGGTGGCTCCGGTGGCTCCTGGATCTCCTGTGGCTCCGGTAGGGCCAGTTGCTCCTGTGACACCCGTTGCTCCGGTGGCTCCCGTGCCTCCTGTTGCTCCGGTGGCTCCCGTGCCTCCTGTATCTCCTGTGGCTCCGGTTGCTCCTGTGGCTCCTGTGGCTCCTGTGACACCCGTTGCTCCGGTGGCTCCGGTCGCACCTGGATCTCCTGTGGCTCCTGTGCCTCCGGTTGCTCCTGTGGCTCCGGTCGCACCTGTTGCACCTGCGGCTCCGGTGGCTCCCGTGCCTCCTGTTGCTCCGGTTGCTCCGGTTGCTCCTGTATCTCCCGTGCCTCCTGTTGCTCCGGTTGCTCCTGTATCTCCTGTATCTCCTGTGGCTCCGGTAGGGCCAGTGGCTCCTGTGACACCCGTGGCTCCGGTCGCACCTGGATCTCCGGTGGCTCCCGTGCCTCCTGTTGCTCCTGTTGCTCCGGTTGCTCCGGTGGCTCCCGTGCCTCCTGTTGCGCCTGTTGCTCCGGTTGCGCCTGTTGCTCCCGTGCCTCCTGTTGCTCCCGTGCCTCCTGTTGCTCCGGTTGCGCCTGGATCTCCTGTGCCTCCTGTTGCTCCGGTTGCTCCTGTTGCTCCGGTTGCGCCTGGATCTCCGGTGGCTCCTGTGCCTCCTGTTGCTCCGGTGGCTCCTGTGCCTCCTGTTGCTCCGGTTGCACCTGGATCTCCTGTTGCTCCGGTTGCACCTGGATCTCCTGTTGCGCCTGTTGCTCCGGTTGCGCCTGTTGCTCCGGTGGCTCCTGTTGCTCCGGTTGCGCCTGTTGCTCCGGTTGCGCCTGGATCTCCGGTGGCTCCTGTGCCTCCTGTTGCTCCGGTGGCTCCTGTGCCTCCTGTTGCTCCGGTTGCACCTGGATCTCCTGTTGCGCCTGTTGCTCCGGTTGCGCCTGTTGCTCCGGTGGCTCCTGTTGCTCCGGTTGCGCCTGTTGCTCCGGTTGCGCCTGGATCTCCGGTGGCTCCTGTGCCTCCTGTTGCTCCCGTGCCTCCTGTTGCGCCTGTTGCTCCGGTTGCGCCTGTTGCTCCCGTGCCTCCTGTTGCTCCGGTTGCGCCTGGATCTCCTGTGCCTCCTGTTGCTCCGGTGGCTCCTGTTGCTCCGGTTGCGCCTGGATCTCCGGTGGCTCCTGTGCCTCCTGTTGCTCCGGTGGCTCCTGTGCCTCCTGTTGCTCCGGTTGCACCTGGATCTCCGGTTGCGCCTGTTGCTCCGGTGGCTCCCGTGCCTCCTGTTGCTCCGGTTGCGCCTGGATCTCCGGTGGCTCCTGTGCCTCCTGTTGCTCCGGTGGCTCCTGTGCCTCCTGTTGCTCCGGTTGCACCTGGATCTCCGGTTGCGCCTGTTGCTCCGGTGGCTCCCGTGCCTCCTGTTGCTCCGGTTGCGCCTGGATCTCCGGTGGCTCCTGTGCCTCCTGTTGCTCCGGTGGCTCCTGTTGCGCCAGCATCTCCGGTCGCTCCGGTTGGACCTGTTGCGCCGGTCGCTCCTGCTGCTCCGGTGGCTCCTGTTGCTCCTGCTGCTCCTGTTGCGCCGGTCGCTCCCGTTGCTCCTACTCCTGGTCCAGTTGGACCTGTTGGACCTGTTGGACCTGCTGGGCCTCTTCTACCTCTACCCCCTGGACGACCTTGGATGACACACACACAAGGATCCTTTCCACAGCAAGGATTTTTCACTGGTTTTCTTGTTTTTCCTTTCTTACAGCTATCACACTCCCAGTCATAATCTTCATACGAACCATACCAACTTCCTCGTTTATTATTATTTCCCAAATGAGATGTACATAATTTCCCACAATGCCTACACCTTTTCATAAAATCACCTCTTTGACATCTTATGCACCTTATCTACATTAGTGAGATTGTTTAGCAAAAATGTATAAACAGTCTAAATTAACAGATGATTTATAACAACATTTTTATTATTGATAAATATGTATAATGTTCTTTTTCTTATATAGTTTTCAAAAAAGCATTAGTAAAGCAATTACAATAAATTATTCCCCTCCACAAGAAAAGAAAAATAAGATAAAGACACAAAAAGAAAAGACCTCCCCATAGGGGGAGATTTTTTCTAGATGGGGTAAAACCATGAGAGATTAAAGACATGCGGCCTGTATACTATATGTAAGTGGAATTGGAAAAGTGATTTTTTATAAATTTGGAGTTATAACCACTAGAAAATTTAGGTAAAATATGTAAGAGGAACCTCCTCTAACGCTTGCGGATAGAAAAGGACCTCATTTGATGGTGAGGTCTTTTTTTTAATCGTTCAATTTCAAAGACAGTTGATGGCAAACCCTATGTTAAAGAACCTAAATCAAGAAGTTCTAAACGTTTTGTAAAGATGCCTAACTAGTATGGGAAGGAGATGATCACCAATATTTATTTCATAATGGCTTAATGGTCTAAGATCAAAAATAAACACAAATTAAAAAACATTCGATTACATGATTTAAGACATACAATGGTCGCACTCCTTATTGAGGCTGGTGAGAGCATGAATGCTATTCAAAAAAGAGCCGGGCATGCTAGTGCTAAAACTACCTCAGATATTTATGGTCATGTCACAAACAAATTAGAATTTAACACTGCAGAACACCTTAATCGTTCTGATCCTAAAAATACTCAGAAACAATCTGGTGGATAAAGTACGTCCCCAATCAAAAGAAACAGAACAAATATTCGCTGTCAAAAAAAACAAAAAAACCCTTGCTAGGCAAGGGTTTCAACGATGATTCCGACTGGGCTCGAACCAGCGACCTCTACCCTGTCAAGGTAGATATATGGAATCCTGTGATTATCAGCGATACCCTCTATTCACTTATAAACCCTGATACATAAGCTTTCCTTACCTTTCTGTATCCTATGGTGTTTCTTCGTATTCTTTAAAAATCGAAAAAAATGTTACCTTTTTTGTTACCTTTTTATACACCTGTTTTAAGCTTTATCACCATTAATATATTTCACTAACATAGCTGCTGCGTACATAAAAAATGCAGCGATTAAACCATTCACCATACTTCCAAAAACTACAATCAAAATCTGCCCTGCGTAATCTGTCCATGTCTTATCTGGAAATGCAGCAATGTTCCATATACTCACCAACATATAGAATCCAGTCACAATGATAAACGTCCAAACGATAAACTTTGATTTAAGCATTTATTGACAATCCCCCATTATCCATTTTCTTCTATGATAACATGGGTTAATAATTAATCCTCAATCAATTCATAGTCTTAGTTTCGTCTAACTCACGTTCTAAACGCTTCTTATCTTGTTATTCTTTCCAAACGTATATGAGCAATACACATAATTGGTTTCTTCATAAGTTGAAAAGTCTTCTACTTGTAAATAACCTTCAAAGCCTAAAGCAACTTCAACTATTTTTTCACTCTTTTTTAGCATATCTCTTTGAATATCATTATCTTTCATGCTTGAAATATCGTCCATAAACATTGCGTGTATTTCAAATCTATTATTCTCATATTCAAACCTAAGAACCTTCACTTTTAATCCTCCTAATTAATTTTCCTTAATTATACAGGGGATTTAGATTGAATGGAAAGAATATCATAGTTTTAAACGACTGAACGCAAATATGCGTTTTGATATAAGCTGATGTCATTTTAAATGACGGTAGGTATTTATGAGATCCCCACTGTAGGTTAAAACTACTCCCTTTGTAATACTGCAATTTACGATGAAGTAAACCCAGTATGAATAAAAAGGCAAGGGAGAGCCTAAACAATTTCAATATCATTCTTTTTCTCATCTCTAGCAAGGATTAGCAAGTCCTTAAAATAATTAACTGTTGCTTTGCTGAAACTGTCCATTATCACTGCCCAAGAAAACATTAGACAAATAATTACGGGAACTATGTATATCATTGCAATAGTTATAGCAATATCTAAATTGGTTGCATCAGGATCGAATTCTATATTTCCAAGAATGGTACCAATTGCAGCACCGATAATTGTGGACATTGCTCCAATAAAGAAGAAGAATCTTTTTTGATCATTAACATGATTAATCCTATCCATACGAGCAATTGCGCATGATATATCTTCCTTATCTAATGATTTCAGAATCATCATCTTCTTTTTATGTTCGGGATAATCTTGACCATCTCTAGGGAAGTTTTCTGTTAAGTAAACAATGAGTCCACGTGTACTCAACTTAACCAAATTATGCTTTAAATTTTGCTTAGTAAACTTCTGTTTTCTCAATTCCTTAATTTCTCTATTTTCCTTCAGTGTGCTTCTCACTTATAGTCACCTCATGGATAATATCGGAAACTATGTTAATGAACTGAAGTTGTTTTGAGCCTTTTTTAAAAAGTCTTGCCGACTTTTTCTCTAGCATATAATCAAATGATCGAATTAGATGTAATTATTAATTAAAAATAGAAATTATTTCAAAATTACTACACAATTCGACAAAATATATGTAAAGTAAATGTTAATATTAGGATGTCTATTGGTAATTCAATAGATACATAAATTTGAGAAGGAGTGTAATTTATGAATCTGAAAAAAATTATCGGGGCTATTTTTGTTGCAGGGGCTTTATTTGTTTCTGGAATTCCAGTCAATGCAGAACCAGTAAAACCAGGAGATTTAACACCTATCCGAAACAAACACGATACAGGCGAAGAGTATAGATGGATGGGTTATAAAAATGGGATAGGACAAGTTCGTATTTACTTTAGAGATGATGATGGAAAATCTTATTATGATGATTTCGATTGTGTTAAAGTTATCGAGGGCACGTGTTACGTCTACAAATGAGTCTATGCCTGCTTCTAACTAATGGAAGCAGGTTTTTATTTTATCGAATTTACCCATGGAATTTTCACAACTCATTCCTATACCACCTCAAAAGAATTATCGGCAGAAGAGGAAAATTGTTAAATGATGGCATAGAAAAACCCCACGTTAAGTGAGGTTCAAATTAAGATTGGGAATGTTGGAGTTCTCTTTCTTTAAATTCATTATACTTCTTCGCGCGGGTAACTACCTCGTTATAAAGATGGTCGTATCTAATTCTCGCAACACGCCTTTGGGAAATAGTTAGCCTCGGATCGCCCATCATGCTCAACCACTCGTCTAGCATCTTTTTCTCTTGCGCAGTTACAGCAATTTCCATCTTGATCCCTCCCCACAAATCATATTTATACAAATTAATTTTACCAAATTTAATCAGGACTTACCACTATGTTCTTTAGAAGAAGTAGCAGCTGCTTGTTTTTCGCCTTCATGAATAGTTTTCTTAGCTTCCTCAACTTGCTCCTCATCTGTTTTGAAAACGTTTGTTTTGTTTTTCTTTTCATGCTGCATATCAGTTTCAGAACGGTCTTGTACTTTTTGCAGATATGTGAATCCTCCGTAACCAGCCAACAATGAACCTGTTACTATTGCAGGAACGTTTGTAACTCCCGAAGTTACCACAGCACAATAGGCAAGAGTACCTGTCCCGATTCCGACCAAAAGATCACCTAAGAATCCCAATTCTAGAGTAATAGCGCCAGCTTCTATGTTCCTTTTGAAGCGTGCCCCTATAAGGAACAAAATGAAATC
Organism: Bacillus sp. FSL M8-0266; assembly: GCF_038613425.1. Lineage (NCBI taxonomy): Bacteria > Bacillati > Bacillota > Bacilli > Caryophanales > Bacillaceae > Bacillus > Bacillus sp. FSL M8-0266. The sequence continues at coordinate 1,239,177 of NZ_CP152015.1, read as the reverse complement.
ACCAATACACAGAGGTATTTTATAAAAACAAGAAAAAACATTAGCATTATGAAAAGACACATTGCTCTTATAATGTATGTAAACAACAGGCAATGTTATAACACCATTTATTCTAAAATGTCCAATTAAAGAACCTATTAAACTTGCACTAATAGCTAATAGGAACTTACTAAGTGTAATTTCTTCAATACTGAGCAATCTCATCAATTCCATGAACTAATCACCTTTACCACTTTTATTTAATTTTAACATATAAAGGTTTTGTATTCTATTTTATCAATGAATGAAATTCTTCTATTGAAATGGTGAATAATATTTACTTTCAATATTAGTCTTGACTTGTCGTTTGCTTTTTGGCTTGATAGGTTGAAAGCAATGGACAACGGCTGAACAAGTTGTCTTCCTGAATTTGCTTGTAAAAAAATAAACAAACTCAGACAGGCGACTGACTAACTTGATAGTATATCAAGCTTATGGTATCCGTATGTGTCACCCTATTTGCCGTTGGTTATTCCCCAAACAAGCCTACTGTGTCAAGTGTCCCTAACAGTTTCAGAAAGCCCATATCTGGACTCTTTTACTTATGGCTTATCCTGCATCGTCAGAAACGATACACCCATCCTTCGTTCAGCACTTAATGGCAGCTTTCGCCTTTCAGATACATGTGCAAATAGGGAAGCATAGTGGTATCCTATCCTCATTTATCGCATCGGCTGAGTCACTACCCTTTCAAGTTTAACGTGTGTTAGCGCATTCCACGACAGCCTTACCCTTAAATTTGGCATCACTAAAGACAACACCTTGATCCAGGAGTATAGACTGATTCTATTTAGTTAGATGAGGTAAACTCTACTTACCTCAAGAAATGCACGACCTATGTTTAAATGAGGTCATAATGCGAAATATTGAATATAGATTAAAAATAAGTTAGAATGGGCTGGTATCATGGAAGTGTACCAACCCATCAGATTAGATAGTGCGCCAACACTTTTCTAATCAGCTAGAAATGACGATCATGAGCAGTAGGAATAGCCCTAATGTGCTCATGATTGTTACAAATAGTAACTCATCTATGAACCTTCTAAACAGCTTCCCCATTAATTTAACCCCACTACAGCTAACTCATCACGATCATAAATATCAAGCATGTTGTACTCATCATCAGCGACTCCATATTGATTATTGCTATGTACTTCTTCAATTGTTCCTAGTCCGTATAACGTTTGTACTCTTTGACCTACAGATAACTTCATGTTTGGATTCACATTGTTTAACATGTTCATTTCCCCTTTGTAATTGGTTTAGTTGGATCAAGGATAATGCAATCAAATTCAGTTTCTTGATTCTTCGGTTCTAATATCCTCAAATTAGTTAAGACTTCCCACAGCGTGATTTGTTTCAATAGATGTGTAACGACCTCAGCAAGCGTTTCTAAGTCTGCGTATGGAACATTTCTTCCTATATACCAGATCGTTCTCTCATCGTAGTTACCGTCAGTTCGTTGAGTGATTTCAGCTAAAACAATCTGGCCATCACACTCCCCTACTGCATAACCTTCTTTAACAATGATTGCTGAGTAAAGGTTGTTAATTTCTTGTGTGTTGAATTCCGTTTGAACGATTGTGATATGGTTCATTCAATCACCTCCATTACGCATTTCGTGTAGTTATGTTTAAACTATACTACTCGAATCGTGTATTGTAAACCCATTTTTCAAATTAATACTTTCTGTAATCATTTGATTACGCAGACCGTGTAGTTATAATAGAGGTATACCAAATCGTGAGGCGGTTATTTATGGATTTTAAAACACGTTTAAAAGAACTACGAAAATTAAAAAACCTTTATCAAGAAGATCTAGCTTCTGAGTTAGGAATAGCCCGAACGACATACGCTTCGTATGAGCAAGGAAGTAGAGAGCCTGATCGTGAAATGTTGATTAAACTAGCTGATTTTTTTAATGTATCCCTTGATTTTTTGATGAGAGGCGAAGAGCATTATAGTGAGATAGCGAAGGATATAAATCAAAGAGAAGACGTTCACCACAGTTCGATTGATGGTCAAACTATTAAAGATGATGAAAAAGATGATATTCTAGTGGATGTCCTAAAACAAATTGACGGACTCGAAAAAGTAATCAAAGATCACCTAAATAAAAAAGACAAGGGTTAATTGCGCCTTTTATTAAACAAAACAATTGCAATGGTGATACAAATAAATTAGAGGTAAGCAAAATGGACGAAAAATTATTCAAGTTGATTGAACAATTGGCTGCGGACGTATCAATCATTAAACAAGATGTGAAGGAAATTAAATCCACAGTCACCAAGCTGGAAGAAAATGAGCAGTATTATAATTGGTCAGAGGTGAATTGAAATGACCGATCAAATTCTTAATGTGCTTAATGAGATGCGTAATCAGTTGCATGCAGGCTTTGAAAATGTCTATACACACTTAGACAAGATTGAAAATTCTTTGACACGAATTGAAGATAAAAACCATTATAAGGTTTAGAGGTGAAGCTATATGCCTGAAGCCGAACGAATTCTAAAAGCTATACAAGAACTTTCAACACAAATAAAAGAAATTGAATGCAATATTGTTGAATTCAGTGATGAAGTAAAAGATGAATTCAATCAGATAAATGAAAAATTAGATAGACAAATGACCACTTACATTCATGTGTAGGTGGTTTTTTTGTGTGCAAATATACCCCTTTTATGCTGTAAGAAATTAGTAACAAATCAAATAAAACAAAGACAAATTATGTGTGATTTAAATACTATTTCTTCTAATTTATGTAAAATTTATTTCATTTTGTGATATCCTCACTATTGAAAAATGATTAGAAAGGAAGTATTCCAATGAAAAAGTTTTTTGTTAAGATGTTGCTAGTTCTCATATCAGCAGCAGTATTTATTCCAACTACAGCTACATATGCAGCAGAAAAGATCGAACAGAAAGAAGATTTGGTAGTAACTATCAATCCTACTGAGCTACAAAAACAACTTGCTTTAAGAGATGTACCATTAGAAAAACAAGAAGCCTTGCTTCAAGCATTTAAAGCTATTGAGAATGCTAACAATGATCCACTTGCTACTACAAATGGCCCTAAGGGTGCGGCTATTAAGGCAGCAATCAAAGTAATTAAAGGATTAGTAAATAACGACTGGGCAAAATGGGTATTACAGCAACGTTTTGGGAAGGAAGCTGTAAATGGTACTGTCAAAAATGCAAACAAGATCATTAAAGAATTAGAAAAAATTATTGATACTCCAAAAAATGCAGCTGGCAGGGCTCGAAAGGTTGTCTCTGCAGAGCTTAAAAAACATATAGACTCAGGTGTAGCTGATACAATCGGACTTGTTGTTGAATACATTGTTCTCACTGCTGATCTACTCATACTTTAGAAAAAGGATGGTGACTGTATATGTCACAAAATCAATTCATTCAGTTCCAAAAAGCCAATGGTTTAGACGATGAAGACGTTCAATTCCTCATCACTCTCTCAGGAGCATTTTGCAGTTGTGAAGAGGAAGACAAAAAGGCATATGATATAACAAGGTTAGCGTTCATTAGACACTTTGGTGAGGATTTAAACCTTTCAGAAATTGAAGGAAACACTAGAGAAGAATATGAAAAGATCATCAATCAATTTCTAAGCAAGAAGGATAAAAAAATCAATGTAGATGAACTTTTACAATCTTTTTATGCTGCAGATATGATGGATGGATTAAAAAAGAAATTCAATTAATGGCCTTCATTTGAAGGTCTTTTTTAATACCATCATTTACATATAGACCCTCTCCTCTATTCTTCTTATTATTAATTTTATAAAATTAATTAGAGGAGTTTTATCGTGGTCAAAACTAATAGAGGAAATTGGAAGGAAATCTTTGAACATGCAAAGAAGAATACGACAGAGACATTAACTTTTCCAGGTAAGCCCTACTCAATAGCAATCTTTCCTCAAGTATACGGTGACCTTGTTACAGAAGATCAATTCTATCAAGATTTAGCAAACATAATCATAAAAGAAGCCCGTATGGAATCTAAATTTAATGAGGATGATCAACATGAGCGAACTGGAGAAAAACAAGTCAAAGAAGAAAAAGGAATCAATCGAAAACTATAAGATTGTTATAGATTTAACTGAAGAGGAAATTGAAGAACACGTAGATGAAATAATGGAATCTGAAGAGTTCTATAAGGTATTCGAAAAATTTATGTACAAATATAATCTAGTCTAAAATAAACAAACCAGTCCTCTCGATCAACTCAAGAGGACTATTTATTTACTTCAATAATGATGCAAGTTTTGCTCTAGTTTTATCACCATAAATTCCGTCAGGTACTAAACCATGCATAGACTGGAATCGTCTTACCGCATCAGCTGTTTTCACTCCGTAGTATCCATCAATGCCGTTGTTTTCAGCACCTTTTTCTGGATAAAAGTAGAGTGCAGCTAAAGCTTCTTGAATTTGCTTTACAGCCGTTCCTTTCATCATAGGTGTACTTACCTTAAAGATACCTTTAGGAAGCGTGTACTTAGCTTTTGAGGATGATTTAGAAGGTGTTTTTGTTGGGGTTTTTTTAGGTGGTTTTGATGCTGAAGAAGTCTTACCTGTAATTGATTTCAACTCTTTTTCAATTGACGCTTTAAACGATCCCCATCGACCTTCTGCAAGAATACGGTGTGGACAATACTTACCAGACCAATCTTGGTGCTTACGGATTCTATCAATGCCCCAACCACGTTCTTTTAAAAGTTGTGCGATAAATTTAATGGCCATCGCTTCAGCCTTTTTATATTTATCTCCACCTGATTTTGAATAGCAGATTTCTACACCAATTGATGTTCTATTACCTGAATTTACTGCTTCTCCATCACCAGTGTGTCTAGCTGAACGATTAACAGGCACACCCTGTACAACACTGTCACCATCTACAGCATAGTGAAATGATACTGCCTGGTTGTTGCCAATCATATAGTTTACCTCATTAGCTGCAGGAGCATCATTATAAGTGTTATGTACTGTGATGTATTTTGCATTCATAGAGTAAGGTGCTTTCAGTCTGTGTTTAGATGATGCTAATAGATTCTTTTTAATTGTAATTGCCATATTATCTACTCCTTTATTTTGTTAGTCCTTTTTGTTTGAGTGTTTCCTTTTGCAAATGCCCTTTAGAAGTTACATAGTTGTTTTTAAACCATGCTGCAAGGGTTGTTGCCAATGTAAAGACCATTGAACCAGCAAGGTATAACGTATCAGCCAATGAAGTCACTTGATCTTCCTCAATTGGCAAAACAGGCATACCAAACATAATCAACGATTGATTGACAAGCGCAATTAAAAGAAGCACTGTCCGAATTACTGTTCCTTTGTCAAAGTTTTTCATGTACAAATACCTCTTTCTTTATTTTTGGTTTCTTTCAATACGATCCAATTTCTCTATCACTACGTCATACTTCTCACTAAACTTTGCTAGCACGTTGTTTTGAGCATCGATCTGTTCATTGAGCTTGTTTTCTCGCTCTTTAGTTGTGTTTAGGACATAAAACAATACCCAACAAAACAACACTGCAAATGGCCCTTGTGTCATTAGGTATTGCGCCAAATCCATTTCCATTTAAATCACCTTCTTTCTCACAGGCATAAAAAATAAGCCTACACTTCATATGGCTCACCTGTGATTTCTTCATATTGTTCAGGCGTGATTCTCCCTGCAGCTACAGTGTTGTACACCATTTCTTTAGTCCATGTACCTCTTTCATAAAAACTTTTGATTCTGCTGTACCAATCAATCATGATGGATCACCACCACTCCCCAGTGCTAATAAGTAATAAAGCTCAGCAATTTGCTCTTCCATAATTTCTAATGCTGAAGGTTGTGGCTTTGGTTGCAAGCTTTCAATATATTCTTTGGATGCTGATTCACTCCACACCCTTTTTCCCTCATTATATTTCGGCAAATATAATCCTTCTGGAAGACGCACATCCGTAGCGTTTTTCGGCATCTCGTCATATTCGCTTATTACATCTTCACCCATGTACATAAAATTTTCGTCATAGTAGAAAATTTGCATAGTCAATCACTCCTTTACCACAATGGGATTTCTTCGTTTATTTCAATTCGTGTCACCTTTGAATTGTCATTTGCGTTTAAACCGTCAAATTTGAGAGCACCATCTACGCCAAGCGTCAAACGTGCTGTTCCGTATGATCCAACTGTTGTACCCCCAAAAGCTGTTGTACCCGATGGTTTTTGAGTAAACCGTGCAATAACTGTATCGTTCGCCGGGATTCCCTCAAACGATCCCCGAAGGTGTAAAGCATTTTGACGAATTGAAAATTTGAGTGGGTTACTAGCAAAATGTTTTGTTGTTCCAGTAACAAATGTGACTTGATTCCAGGAACTAGTTAAATCTTTTTCGCTTAACATTCGTTCCCAACCCTTAAATGAACCGTCAGTATGAACCGTTCCCCACCAATGAAGATTATCTCCACTTCTGATGATATGGAATGTTTTACGATTGTTGCTATTATCAACAACATAGATGTTAAACCATGAAGAATCCGTTTTGCTTGGCATATTGACTACGTTTGTGCCCACAGCATAGTAGTAGCCGGAAGGCAGCGTTAAAATGTCCGTGCCATTCGGAAGTAACTGGCTTTGTCCTGTCTCTGATAGCAAATTGTGATTAGATAGCCTTGCCCATCCACTCCATATATTATTGTTTAAATAATTGGTGTAGATGTTGTTAATGTAATCTGTTGCGTATACCCACCCGAATGTACCTTTTCCATTTGCCGCATCTGTAATGTGGAAGAAACCTCTAAAAGAACGGTGATTCGGCAAGTCTTTTGATCCTGCAATTGCATAGAACGTTCCTTGACCTAATCCATTATTGATAACAGAATCTAAGATGCTTATGGATGTGTCTTTAATAGAGAGCAATGGCATTCCAGTGTCAGTTGTAATTTTCATTTTCTGAAATCCTGATACAAAGTCCTTTGACTTTTGCACAGCTGCATCTGCTTTCGATTGTGCTCCTTCAGGTGTTTCTTTTGCATCCCATGATTTTTGTTTTGCTTCTGTGACATGCAACTTTGTATTCTTAGCGTGTTCATCTACCTTAGCTTGTGCGCCTTCTTTGGTCTCGATCTTTTCTAGATCTTCAAACTTCGCTCTTAATTCCTCTAGAGTTTGTTTTGCTTCAGAAGACATTTTCTCTATTGCGTATTTAAGAGTCTCAAAATCATCAATATAATATTCAGCTAGTGGCACAATGTCTTGATCTAATAAACTTTGTTCAATATTGAATGTAAATTCATGAACTGACATTGTTTGTCCATTGCTATAAAATAAAACAAGGACAGCTTTCACTGTCCCAAATTGCTTAATCTCATAATCATCAAGAATATATTCTGCTTTGCCTTCCACTTTATCAAGAATTGTAACTTCTTTCATCCTCTTTGAACCATTAATGAAGACCATTGTTAATTTCCCTTTTAAAGCAGACAATGGCAGAGTCTCACCATCTTTAAATATCTGAAAATCTAATTTAGCTGAACCTTTATCCATTGTAGAAAACCTTATTTTTGTTCCAGTTACTCCTTGATTATAAGGATTTACAGTGAATTCAATTGGTGCTTTTTTGTAAACAGGCATATGTTCTCTCCTTTAAGAAATGTTAACAGGCGTTGTTATCGCATCGCTGCTTGAATCTTTATAGCTTGATGAGTAACCCGATCCTTTTACGTTGTTTCCATAGTGCGTAATGTTCGATGTTGTGTTGGTGAAGTTGATTCCATGTCTCATTTTCTTACCTGATACTCGAATTTCTGTAATCTTTGAATCACTCACTCCAGTCATCAAAATAAGACCATCATATTCATTGTTTGAACCAGAAACAGAACGAGTCCCTGCATTAATAACTGTATCATTGTTAGAAACAAAGCCTTTAGAACTACCTGAAACAGAAATGCCCGAATAACCTGTATTCACGATAGTATTACTCTTTGAGGTTACATAGTTGCAAGACCCTTCTTCTAGGCGTAACCCGTTACCTTTTACATCTTTAATTGTATTGTTTTCGACTGTACCATAGCTACTTCTTGTAACAAGTACCCCATGATGACCAGCATTCTTTACGGTGTTATCTTTAATAATAAAATCATTAACGTCTGACACTTGAATACCGTGCTTCAACTTAACTCCATCAATTGTATTTCCGTTAATTTGAACATCATCAATTGTCTGATAGCCTTTTCTTCCATACACTTGAATCGCATGTTTTCCTGTAATATTTGTGAATGTATTACTGTTGATTTTTTGTCTTTTCACCTTGTTAATACGGTTAGTAGGATTACCATTTGCATCTTGAGTGTATTGTGAACTGATTGAAGGTAAAAGCGTTCTAACGCCTCCATAGCAGTTGTTAAAGGTATTCCCTTCTATTGCTATGTCTTGCCATTTGTTACCCGACACCGCCCATTCTGTAGTGTCCTCAACGGTGTTATTTTTAAAGTTAATGTGAGAGTATAGATAACCGTCAGTGCTTGTGTGAGAATCAATTGCTCTGGCGTAACCACCAAGCTTTTTAGATTTTCTAAACTTGCAGTTCTCTACATTTATTTTTCGAGTCACTGTATTGTCGTATGCTCCAAATGATCCGAAGTTTCCAGATGACCTCATTAAATCGACCTGGATTGCAGCAGAAAACCATCTGTCTCCTTTATAGTCCACAAACCCTTCGAATTTAATGTCATTGAAATCACTTTCTTCTATTCCTGCTAGGTCAAAAGCGTGACCTCCACATACGTTACTTACGGTTATCCCAGACACCTTGATGCCTTTAGCGTGACCAAAACCAAAGACTGAGCATTGTTCTTTCACTCTGTCTCCTGCACTATCTAATTCACCGAAACCATCAATCTTAATATTTCCATGTCCATTGTACCCAGTGAACATATCTCCACTCTGTCCATTTACAAACATTGATCCTACAAATCCATCTGCTCTAGCTAGGTAAACCCCATCTGAAAATGTAATGCGTGTATCTTTATAGATAGTAAGTTTCTCTGAAATTGTATAGTTACCTGGTGGAATAGCAATCCAAACTGGATAAAGCAACCCCAGTTGCAATGCTTCTTTCATAGCCTTAGTGAAATTACCATTATGTTTTCTCAATATCTCTTTGAACGGTACAGTCATTCTTGCGTCTTCAATCTTGTTATGAGTTAATTGGAAATCATAGTCCAATCTTTCATCCAACGTGGCCAATATCTTTGCATCTAAGGCTACTCTGGATACAATCAACTCTTTAATATTGTTGCCGTCTTGTTCAGTTGCCAAGTTCGACATTTTAGCTCTTAATCTATTCACTAAAGCAGCCAATTCAAATCCTTCATGATTTATATTTTTTGAACTGTGTGCTTTGGAGTTGCTTTTGTGATCACTAATAATTCTCTCCAAATCATTCAAGGCTCTCTCAATAGTGGACATATCGCCCTTTAACGCTGCTTGATAAACAGAGTTTAAAATCGTTGGGTATTCTTTTTTTAGTCTTACCGTCATTACTTCACTCCTTTATTGAGATGTAAAGTCTGCTAACCGAACATCATCAAAATATTTTTTTGTCTCAAGGATTTTTTTGGTTGCATTTAATTGGTAGTCAACAATGCTTCTTCTTGTATTGGAGAATGTTAGTTTGGGGCTTGAATAGGGGTTTAAGGGGTTGTACTGAATTTCTATGAGCCTAACATCAGATTCATATGTTATGCCGTAGCCAGTGTCCGCTATGATGTGTAGAGTGTCACCTTTCCAAAACTCTTCTTGAATATCTAAAAGTTCTTCGTCAAAGACGTTCACGTAATCAATTTCAACTGTGATTTCTGGGAATGGATTTACATGCTTCTTCAATTTAGAAAGCATAGTTGATGGTTTTTTAATCGTTTCATCTTTCAATGGTTCTCCCCAACGATACCCCCCATCTAATAGATATTTATCTTCATCGGGATGAATATATAAGATAGGTTCAAATAAATACTCAGGTTCCTTTGGCTTCTCTTTGTCTTTATCATCAGATGAAGATGCTTTATTTTCTTTCATAGCGCCATATCCCCAAGCTCTAGTGGTGCTGTTCTTTGTTGAGAAGGAGACGTTGATGCCTTTCATGTTTACTCTGGAATCTAATGTATGGTCAATGGTTTTTCCCATTTTCTTATAAACAATTATTTTATAGTTATTAACATCCAACTCTGCTTCATAGTCTTCTATAATTTGAGACAACAATTCAGAAGAGTTCTTATCACCGAAATTTTCTTGCTCAATTTCAGGAAACTTGCTCTCACTATCTTTCAAAACGTATGTGAATTTTGTATCCTTTAAAGCAATATCCAAAGCTTCTTTTATTTTCATTTTCTTAGTGATTGGCTTTACATCGTCATTTCTTTTGTTAATTAATAATACAAAAACATGACTCGCTTTAATTGTCTTTGTTACAGTGCCATTTTCATCTTGTTTCAGTTCAACATCCGTTATGAAATACTTTTGATGCTTATGTACTTTTTCATCAAGATATATAACATTATCAGGAACAAGCAAATTAAATTCAGCTTGGTTATCTGTAGTCCTAATTAGATTGAATGTGATGTCTTTCTTTCCTTCTGCATTATCAGTCATATCAACAGACGTTCCAATTATCTCAATTAAGTCTTTTCCATCTTTAGAAGCGACATGAATCTGATTAAAGTATATATCTTTTGGTAGGTTCTCATTTTTTTCGGATTCTGATCCCAAATCTTCTTTGCTTGGGAAAGGTATATCATCAGGAGTATCAGGAATGTCAGGATCATATGGCACGTTATTTATATCATCATATTGAGTTAGATTATAAGTCTCGATAATATTAATCAATTTAGAAGGATAGTTGATATCTGTCGCATAGCCAGCATCTTTAACAGCCTGACAAGCCTTCTTATAGTTTTTCTCACCAACAACTGCTTTGTACCTTGATAAACGAGTGTATAAACTTCCTAAATCTTCTAAGCTTTGAGTATATGATGGGTATTTTCTAAACTTAGCTTGAATTCTTGTTACATTCCCACGCTTGTCTTGTTCATAAGTCCACATCAGAACATATTTGCCATTATATGTTCCTTTAACACCAAATAAGTTCTTTGCCGATTTAGCTAGTCCACTTCCACCAAAACCACTCTCTAAGCAACCTTGAGCAATAACGAGACTGGCCAATACATTATACTTTTTATATACCTTTTGAGCGCCTGAAGACAGATCCTTTATAAAATCTTTCGCTGCCATTTTAGCCCCCTATTTATAATAAAATCTTGTGTTGAAATTAATGTTGAAACTTTTACAATTTCTCACTTCAAACTCATTCCATCCAATGTCTAGTCCAGGCATCCTTCCAGATGTTTTAAGCCTTTGATTTCCTACAACTAGATACTGACGCACATTCTTAACCTCTTGATTTTTTTTCAATTCATCACTTATAGTAACAATTTCTCCAGTGGTGTGATTGATCAATGAGATATTCTTCCCTGCTCCTTTGAATGAAACCTTATAGTCATGATTAACTGTATTGATGTAAGCATCACCCATGTTAAAGACTCTAAAAAAGTTTTGATTAGTAAATGAGTATTTTTTATCATCAATCGATTCCATATTCATTCCTATGTTCCAATTCTCACCACTCAAATTTAGAATTGTAGATGAAGTATGAATTGATTCTGCTAAACCATTAATCGCTGTGAATACAACATTAAAGCTCGTAGCAGTGCGTCTATCAGCTTTAGGTATTTCATAAGCATCATCACAGGTTACAAGAAATCTTCGGTTAGGCAATAAAGAAGAAGATATGTAGTACGGTTTTGGTCTAGTCAGTAATCTATAAATTTCGTGCCTATGTTGATAAAAGTTTTCATCAATGCCTGAATCAACCTTAATTTGAACAGTTATTTTTCGCTCTTTGTAAGTAATGTCTCTTGGGTGCTGTGTTTGAACGACACCATTCGTTCTAGAAAATGAAGTGGTCTCTCGTTCAATTGATGCTGATTCAGGAGTGAATTTTAATGCTTTAAAATAAGGAAGCCTCTCACTTAATCCGAGACTTCCTTCACCATCGTTAAAATCAATATTCAATATATCTCTCATATCCCTACTCTTAGACCACCTTTAAATGCCTTATCTTCTAACCTAGCTCCACTTTGTTTCTCTATCTTTGAAGTATCTATATGTTTTAAAGCTAATTGACCAATTGTTTTACCTTCTAGTGTAATTGGGGCAGGTTGAATAATTATCTGCTGTCCTTGCCCACCTGTGTCAACGCCTAAAGCACCAGCACTACTTAAAGCTGTGATAAGCTCATTTAGTTTTCTGTTTAATTGAGGAGTATCCACCTCGTTTTTAACAACTAAATCAGATTTAAAATTTAACATTTGTTGTTTTGCACCCTGAATATTCATGGACATTCCTTGAAGTTCGTCCTTTAATGATCCATGTGCAGTTTTCCCCATTGAAGCAGCACTAGCTTTAACTTTACTCGCAGTTTTAGACATCCCAATGACTAAACCCTCACCAAAGTTAACACCTTCCGCAATTGTTTTCTTGGCAGGAGACTTTGAGTCTATTGAGCTTTTAAGGGATCGAATTGCTACTTTACCAATAGCCCAAGCAGCTTTCCATATCGTTCCACCATCTCCACCCATACTACGGATACCATTAGCAAAACCCTTAGAAAAATCAGCTCCAGTGTTTTTTGTTTTTATGCTAGAGAGACCTTTCTTACCGCTGTTAGCAACAGTCCTACCAGATGCACCCGCATTACCTGATTGACCTTTTAATCCTGTAGCAAATTGAGATCCTGCTTTCGTACCTCCACCACCATCAGTTGTTTTAGAGAGTAGATTGGTTACACTAGAACTCAAAGAACTAGCTGTAGATTGGTTAGCTCCTTTTGTAGAACTTAAACCTGTATTATGAGCAGACCCTTTTCCTTTGCCTGCATTCAAAGCTTGCCCATTATTTTTACCAAGCTCAGTTAAAACAGTTTGCTGCAAGACTGAACTTGTTGAAACAGTGCCTTGTCTTGTTGACCCTAGTCCTGCATTAAACGAATTTCCTTTGTTAATACCAGCTTGTCTAGGAATGCCATTGTTACTATTAAGTTGATTATTTGCCGCTTGCTGAAGAATTGTTCCTTTTTGAGCACTGAACGGTTCAATTGATCCTAAACCATCTGCAAATTCTAAGCCTTGTTTTTTCCCAGCTTCCTTTGCGTTGGTCGGTTTGTTTAGTTCCTGCTCTACAGAATAAATTAATTCTGCAGCTTGCTCCTTAGCGTCAGCAGCTGTCATTCCTGAGCCTTGATAGAAGTCTTCTAACGCCTGTTGAGTAGCTTTACGAGCCTTATCTTTGGATTGGCCAAGGCTTTGCAGAAACTCTATTTGTTTATTCGCCCATCTCTCTTGATATAGGGTTTCATTTTCCTCAATCTCTGTTGCTAATCCCATTGAGTTTGAAGCGAACTCTCTTTGCTTCTCAAAAGCTTTTCCTGTTTCTAAATCCAGCAGTTTACCTTGATCAGACATTTTAGAAAACAAGGCTCTAGAATTTTCTTCATAAACGGAAGTGTTCTCCGCTAGTGCTGATTTATAATCTGCTGTACTCTTTTTCAATAGGGTTGTTCTATCTTTTGATTCAATATATCCTTGTGCATGAAGCTTATTAATTACTTCGTTGCGGTAGTTAAAATCTTGTTTAGCTGCTTTCTGTCCTTCTTCATAAATTTTCTTTATGTTGCTGTTGTATTCTTGTGCTTGTTTGTAAGAGAGCTTCCCTTGTTGGGCAGTAACAGCTTTTTGCATAGCGATAGCTTCTTTTTGATTCGCAGCAAATTTACTTGTAGACTGTTCGAAATAACTGAGGATGTTGTTGTATTGCTTTAATTGAGAGGCGTTCATTTTAGAGGTATCAAGATTGGTTTCTTCTTGAAGTTTTTTGAGGGCTTTATATTTATTCTTTGCTTCTAGAACATCTTTATCAATTTCACCAATCATCTTATCAGTGATTTTTTCGCCTTGCTTCTTTACGTTTCCATCAGTATCTTCATACAAACCCTTTAAAACAACTAAAGCATCCGTTTTAAGTTGCTCAAGTTCTTTGACTAACTCGTTTCTCATTTGTGAATAAGTCTCAACTAGCTGTGAAGACATCTTCTTAGCTTCAGCACCAGAAGTTCGAGTTAATTCAAAAAGTTGTAATTCTGCTTTTTCTCTTAGATCGACATAAGCTTTTGCAGCTTTCTTTGTCCCTTCAGATACACCTTCACCGTATAACAACATTGATTCTCTAGCTTTCTCTTGCTGTTTTTCTAGGTTTTTATGAGCTTCTACGGAAGCGTATATTCCGACACCTAGAACTCCTAAGAGAGCAGTTGTTCCAATAATAGCTAAACCTACAGGCCCCGCAAAAGCCATTAATGCCCCAATTCCAGCTACTAAAGTTGCTGTAGCAGCTGTCACACCTAGCACACCAGCTGTTAATAAAGCGGTTTTACCTACGATTGCTTGTGTACCACTGTCTAAATTATTGAACATTGAAATAAGCTTAGTCCCTTTATCCGCAAGCTTTCCGATGCTAGGAAGTATACCGTTAGCAATATTGATTTTTGCACCTTCTAATGCGGAATCAAACTCAACGATGCTTCCTTTGGCGTTATCTAACATCGTTTTGGCCATTTTCTTAGCTGCACCATCAGATTTTTTTAATTCTGCTGTATTTTTAGCTAACGCTTTTGACCCTCTTTCTAACAGGATTGCCCAATGCTTATAAGACTCTGCACCGACAATTGTTTTTAGAGCAGCTGCCTTTTGTTCTTTCGTCATACCTTTCATGCCTATTTCAAATTCTCGTACTACTTCAGGCATTGATTTCATGTTTCCAGCAGCATCAAAGAATGAGAAGCCCAATTTATCAATTTCTTTTTGAGCTTTCTTCGCTGGAGTCGCAAGACGAATAAGAGATGTACCAAATGCTTGACCAGCAATTGACCCTTGAAGACCAGCATCTCCAAATGCCATTACCGCAGCAGCAGACTCTTCCATACCCCACCCTAAAGAATTGGCATTTGGGGCTAGGAACTTCATAGCCTCACCCATTTGTTCAACGTTTGTATTGGCATTGGCGGCTGCATATGCAATAACATCTGATGCGTGTCCTGCTTTGCTGGCTTCTAAAGAAAATGCTTGCATCATGTTTGAAGAAATGTCAGCGGCAGCACCTAATTCTAGTTGCCCTGCCGCTGCTAAATCAAGCATCCCAGGCATTGCAGCCATAATATCTTTAGTTTTAAAGCCAGCCATAGCTAAGAATTGTTGGGCTTCAGCTGCTTGTGTTGCTGTAAACACGGTTGTTGCACCAAGATCCATAGACTGTTGTCTAAGTTGAGCAAACTCCTTAGCTGTTGCACCAGAGATAGCTTTAACACCGCTCATTTGCTTTTCAAATGTCATAGCTGTATCAATTGCATTTTTAAGTGGTGCAGCAACTCCAGCAAAAGCAATGCCTGTAGTAATAGCAACAGATGAACCTATATTCCTCATCTTGTTGCCGGTGCTCTCCATCCTATCACCAAGTTGATTAATTCTTGAAGCGCTTCTTCTTGCCTGATCTTCAAACTGTCTTAACCTTTGAGTTGTTTGAGTTATGGAGTTTTGAGTTCTGTTCATAGAAGTTTGCGCTTGATTCAATTGAATAGATAATCTTCTGGTTGTCTCAGCGATCTTCTTAGTTTCCTGAGCGTCTTTCCCCTTAGCCTTAGATGCTTGTTCATGAGCTTGTTGTAAAGCTTTTACTCTCGTCTTGTTAGCTTCTAAAACGTTGTTTAAATGCTTTAATTTTGCTTCAGATTCTTTAATTGAGTTTCCCCAAGTTCCAACCGCTGTTCTATTTTTATCAAACTCTGCTTTAGATTGCTTCATTATATTTGAAGCATCTTTCATATCTTTCCTAAATTTGGTGCTGTCTGCGTACAATTCAACGCCAATACGTCTATTACTCATCTTCCACCTCCAATCTTAAATAAATAATGGTATTTGATCGATATATAGCTTTTCATCTTTTTTACCAGGAGCATCGCTTTTAGAGTTTGCAACTAATCTCGCTTGGCGTTTAATATGGTAAAGCAAATCCATACTGTCTATTTCGTTTTGAGAATAGCCGAGTTCAGCTAGTGCATTATATAGATCTAGGACTGAATCGACTAATGTGACTTTCCCAATTCCTCACTAACTTCATTGTTTGAATTTAAAAGAGACAATGCTTCATCAATTGCACCTACAACATAAATACAGGTTGCGTAAACAACATTTCTTAAACTTCTAGAATCAATGCCTTTTTCAAATTGTTCCACATCAAACTGGTTGTCAAAGACTTCGACCACAAAGGAGCAGTATTGATCCAGATTGAATACCGCAAAGCCTACAGTTTCTAATTCTTCTGCTGTTTGAGCAGCTAATCTGTAATGTTCACCGGAAATAAATGGTTTCGTTGTAAACTTCTTTTTCTTGTTATTAATTTTTAACTCAATTGTTAATGGTTTCAAAAATTATTCCTCCTCATATAAAAAAGGAGTGCAAAAAGCACCCCTTAAGATTTGTCTGTTGTTGTTTTTTTAGAAGCTTGTGTGAAAACACTTCCTTCAAATACAACATCGTTGAACCAGTTCTTCCCGTTAGTGAATTCGCTGTCTCCATCCTCAGCGGTAGCCTTCCATCTGTTTTGACCATAATCAACAGGCATAAATTTAATTGAAATCTTAGGTACAGAACGTTCTGCAGATGCTTCATCAGTTTTATGTTCAGATCCCACAAGAGACGGAAGACCTTTTAATAACCAAGCATATCTGTAGTTTTCCGAATTGGATTGCTTCGCTCTAAACCCCAAAGCAATGTAAGCTGTCTGGTCGTTTTTGCTTGAGAACTGAACTCCATTCTCTCTCTTTTGATTGTAAATTTTCTCTTGAAGTTTTAACGGTAAATCAGCTACTTCAATTTCAACATCAATATCACCTAAACTGTTTGTAACATCATAAGTGCCATTGTCAGCATAGAATGAATCTGATTCAGATTTAGGATCAATTGATACGTTTACTGCACCAGGAAGCCTTTCTGGTTTTTCGTATTTCAAGCTTTCATATGTGTCCTCAGTTAGGATTGCAACATGAAACATGTCTAATCCGTGAATTGTTTTACCCAATAAATTTCCTCCTAATTAAAAAAGCTCTTGCGATATCGCAAGGCCTTATGATAAATTTTTTCTTCAATTTCTGGTAAGTCTTGAGAGTCATACCTGACATACCCCAATTCTTTGATGCATTTATTTAAAGCTTTAACAATGAGTTTCTCCTTTGAAACAGTAGCTGAATTACAGAATACACTGAATTGATAACGCACTTCTGAACCTTGTGATTCATTGTCATAAAAATTATCTTCAGCGTTTTTAAGCTCAAGGAATATAATTCTCGGATACTTGGTCGAATCAGATGCAATTCCTCTATGAATTCCGCCTTCAACTAAAGTATTTAATTCTTTGTCCAATTTTAACTTAGAGGCGATTTCTGAAGCTGCATCCAAACTCATTTAATCACCCCTGTTAAAATTCTTTCCACAGCTTGCATAGCTGCATCCCCAGCACTATCAGCACTTTTTTCGATGAATGGATGCGGACTCATCTTGGAAGTACCGTACTCTAAAAAACGAACACGATAATTCACTTTTCCATTACCGCCTATTGTTACAAACTTTTCAAGTGCTTTGTTTTCTTTAGACCTAGAAACAACTATATTATCCTTAATATGCGGCTGTTGCTTATCAGACACACCAACAGTTTTTCTTTGTTCGGCGGCAATTATTTCTCCACCTGTTTTTAATGCAATATCTTCTACTTTCTGGACATCATCAGCTACACGCATTAGGTCAGAAATAACTTGATCGAAGCCTGTGATATCGAGATTAGCTATTTAACTCAACCTCCTCACACAGAATTTCCAACGTTCTGTTTTTCTCTTCAACATTGTTTATATCTAGAATATTGAAAACCCTATACAGCTGCTCGCCATTTAAACCTTTTCCATTTCTTAATGTAAAACGCATGTCTCTAGTTATAAAAGGTCTATACCTAACTTCAATTCTCTTTGGAGACTTTGCTCCTAGAGCCCCTGCAATAGTCATTTCAGCATTTCTCAACATACCATTTATAGAGCCTTTAAACTCTGTTATGTCTTGGTATTCTTCAATTGTATTTAATTCGTCATCCTGATAGGAGACCCACTTCTGAAGAATCAAATTCTTGTTGTATTTTCCAGCACTTTTATTTTTCAAATAAGTAAACCTCCTCTTAACTTCCGATGCTCAGTTGAGTAAGAATACTTTTTAAGCTGAAATCTAAACTTTTTACACTTGAATCTGTAACTGGCAGTCTATTTTCATAATGATGAGACACAAATAGGAATAAACCAAGCTTATGCAGATCATCATCAGTATCCACTGTAATTCCGAGCATAGTGAAATGATTGACAGCTGCATTTAAAAGAAGAGTGAGGAGTTTATCATCCCCACTCCAATCTTCTTCTATAGATAGATATTGCTTCACCTCTTCCAACATAATAGCACCCCTTTTTATTCAGTAGGTTCAGTAGGCATTGGCGTAGGGTCAGGCGTAGCAGTTAAATCAATTTGACCGTACATATAAGCTTCCTTATCAGCAGGGATAACATCAAAAGACTCGATTAAACGCAATGCAACTTGGTTTTTATTGAATAGAGCATGATCCGACATGTCTAATTGCATTTGTTCACGTTCCACAAATGTGACTCCTTCTGTTGTTGCACCGTAAAAGATTGGCGCTTTCTTTTTCTCTGTTGGAAGTGTTGCGTTTGAGAAAACTTCAATGACTGTCCCATTAATCATCTTTTGAGTTTTGTTTGCTGGATTCGGTTCTAGGATAGGTCGTCCAAAACCGTCTTTTTCGTTATCCAAAAAGTCAAAACCATCTTGGTTTGTAATAATTTTCATACCGATTTGGAAAGTAGGATCAAGATCTTTATTGATAGAAGTTTTAAGATCAGAATAACCTTTGAGAACTTTTGGAGTCTTATCTTTCTTTAATTCAGCAAAGATTTTAGTGTTTTCAGTCTGGATAGCCTTTTTATTAAACCACTTTCCTAAATAGGGTACTAAACCTCCAGTTTCATTCTTTAAAAGTTTTCTAGAAACAGGGAGGAGAGCTCCGTAGTCTTTAACACTATAAGAAACATTTTTGAACTGAGGTTTATCGCTATCAGGAATTGTTTCACCGTCAGTAAAGTTCTCTAATTCAACAATTTCCCCATTGCTTTCATACACAAAAGAACCTTCAAGCGTAGTTGTAGGATAATTGTTTACTAGGTCTTTCGCAGATTTATATTCACGTCTAAGTTCAGTAATTTGAGTGTGAATATCTTTTGGCACTAAGTAATTCGCACTATCATCACCACCTGTGAGCAATGCATTCTCAGCGTCTGTAAGTGATTCACCTCTGATTACTTTGTTGAATGCTTCCATCTCATCAGCTTTGGTAGCTTTATCATTAAATTTATCTTCGAAGGCCAAATCTTCTTTGTCATCAGCAAGCAATGCAGACTGAATCTCAAATTCTTTGCGTAGATTTTCAATTTCATCACTTACTTCTTTAGCTTTATCCAAGTTTTTCTGTTCTAGCAAGCTTTTAGCTTCAGCCTTTTTGTTGTTGATTTGCTTCAGTAGTTCTCTTAGTTCTTTATTCAATATTTTTCCTCCTATATTTGAGCTTAAATAATCGATAGCTCAATTAACATTTGATTGATTTTATTTTGTTGGGATAGTTCTTTCTTTGTTTCTTTGGATTGGTTTTGAGGTTTTGTAAACTGTTGAGGTATTTTACTGTAGTTTTTGAAATAATCAGAGGTGCAAGCGACCATTTCATTTTCTTGGGATACTTCAACATTGAAGTATTTTGAAGCTTCAAATCCATTCAACCAAGTTTCATCATTGACCATTTGTTTAATAGTATTGATATCAACCCCCTCTTTTAAATTCTCTGCATACACGTTAAGAATTCCTTGCTCAATTTGTTCAAGGTCATCAGCAGTTTTCCTCATGTCATCAGAATTGCCTACAATGCCACTCCACGGTTTGTGGATCATTAGAAAGGCGTTTGAAGGGATCACTATTTTATCCCCTGCCATAGCAATAACAGAAGCTATTGAGCCAGCTAAACCATCTACATGAACTGTTTTAAATGCACTGTTCCGTTTCAGCATGTTATAAATTGCAAGACCTGCAAATACAGAGCCACCACCACTATTGACGTAAATATTTAGATTCTTCACACCTTCCACTTGCGTTAAAAAGTCTCTAACGTCTTCAGGACAAGTATCAGTATCTTCCCATTTGCCCCATTCAGAGCTAACAATGTCTCCATAAAAATAGACATCGGCTGATTGCTCAGATTGGTTTTTAATCTTTAAGAATTTATTCGCTATTTGAATCACCTCCTTTTAGAGCATTTGATTTACCTAGTTGATAGTTATCTGCAATATCGATAGAAACTGAATTTAAGCTAACTCTATGAGAATTACCTGACTCCCCAATTCCATTCATATCTTCTAGATTCAGTACATCGTTGATACTCAAAGCTCCAATGTCAGTCATGGTTTTATAATAATTCGATCGGGATTCATCATCACTTCTCAGTGAACTTCTAATATTGAACTTTACATAATGGTCAGAGTCGCTTTCAGTGAATAACTTAAAATTCAATTCCTCCTCAATGGCCACTAATTCAGGCTGTATCGTGTTAGAAACAAACTCCATTGACTGATGTTCAATGTTGTTAAACGAGCTCTTATCAAGTTCAGAAAGCATATGTAATGGAACGTTAAATATCCTAGCAATTTCAGCGATATTAAATTTCTGAGTTGCAATATACTCAGCATCAACTAGGTTCATCGACAATGGTTGATAATCAAACTTCCCATCTAAAACGGCAACTTTGTTAAAATTATCTAGACCAGAGTTAGCTTCCTCCCACGCCTGTCTAACTTTCTCTTTAGCCTCTCCTGAGAGTATTTCTTCGCTTTTCAAAATCCCTTTGGTAGTAGTTCCATTCTTATAGAAAGACCCCACATATTTCTGTGCCGCCTTCATAGTTCCAGCAGTTTCTCTTGCGATAGTTACTGGAGACTTACCAACTATTCCATCGATTGATAAATAAGGAACGTGCAAGATTTCTTCTGAGTGAAATATTTTAATATCCCCACTCTTACCTTGATATAAATACCATATATCCTCATTAGCATCTTCAACGATTCTTACCCTACTAGGCTCAAGTATTTTCAACTCTTTCGGATATCCATTTTTTCCAGATACAATTCTCACATAAGCATTCCCCCATAAATTCCTGTGGACTGTTATTGTGTGCTTAAAGACATATGGTGTTTGTAGTGAGTTTGGTCTCTTTTCCAAAAGCTTAACAACAGGATGATCTATAGCTCTTTGTCTTCCATTCTCAGTTTTTTTGAATACTTGTAACGGCAACTTCGCTGTGTGTCGAGCCTTAATATCAACAGCAGCAAAGATAGCACCTATGTTAAGTGAATTTTCTGGTGTAATGACTTCACCACTACTTGAAATACTTAAAGAAGAGAACGCTCCTAACCCATTCCAATTTGTTGCGCTGTTTTTAAAAATCTTATCTAAGATTATGATCTTTCACCTCCTTTCCACAGCAGAACACCCCAAGAAATAAGAATCCCACCTAGTAAATAATTACCGAAATTAAGGCTGATTCCATAAGATGTTAGAATAATTAGGAGTAATCCTGATAACAGAAAAAAGTCGCCCCATGTTAGTTTCACGACTCCTTTAAAACTGTTGAATTTATTCATGATGTTGCCTAAAATAGTTTTCAAAATACACCTCCTAAAAACTAAAATCATCTTTCAGTACGTGTTTATCTAAGCTGTTGCTATATTCATGCAGCATAGCTCCTGTGTGTGCATTCATAAGAGCAGCGACACTATCTATTTTTTCTTTTGATCTCTTCTTTGAAAGCTTGTATGCATATTCATCGCCTTCGGTTACAGCATTGGACATGGAGTATGTTAGTAAAGGGTTATTATCGTGAATCACTTTATTTTGGAAAACGAGGTGTTTGAAGTTTTTGGTTGCTGGAGACAGAGATTGTAGCCTTTGAGGAGTTTCGACTACAACAAAACCCGATTCTTCTAATAAAATTTTCAATTGACTTGCATCCCAAGAATCATAGTGGATTTGTTTTATTTTCCATTCTTCTTTTTCAGCTTTATCGATTAACCATTTCGCTATGTCTCGATAATCATTGACTGATCCTGGAGTTCTAGTAATCCAACCCTCCTGCTCCCATAAATCGTAAGGGGCTTTTTCATTATTTATTTTATTTTGCATCATTTCATCTGGAACGAAAGAATGACTTTGAATCGCAATCCGACCATCATCGAGAGGATGAATTGTAGACACTGAACAGTTATCGTCAGTTTTCGCTAAATCAATCCCAACATAACACTCGGAACCTCTTAAATTAGGAAATCTATCGCTGTCTAATCCTGACTCTTTCCATTTTTCAATTGGCATGTAAGAGCTGTCATGTTTTGAATCTAACCACATATTCATAGACTTTATTAAGTAGTCTTTTAAATCATCGCCTTGCTTTTCTTTTGCCTCTTTAGAAAAATCGATTAACTTTTCAAGTGAATCCTTGTCTTCTGCCGCTAAAGGATTTGCTTTAATAAAGTTTTTAACATCAAACAGATCATCATTTTTATCTAATTGTGCAATATATACGAAATACTTTTCATTTTTTACTGCACCTTTTAAAATTTTTTCACAGTAATCTTGTTCGACTTTACAAGCAGAAGTTGGATCATCCCCAGCTGTACTTATAATTGATATTAAACTTTGTTTTTGTGTCACAGTTCCCTTTTCAAGAAGCTTAACCATCTGATTGTCTTTGTGCGCATGGTACTCATCGATGATACCGCAGTGAGGATTAAACCCATCTATTGTGCCTGTGTCTTTACCAAGAGCGACAATAGTCCCTCCGTTAATTTTACATACTATCTCACTAGCATGTTCTCGTATTTTGAACATTTTTAACAAATCTTTATCTTCTTTTATGAACTTTGCAGTCTCTCCCCAACATATCCTCGCCTGACTTCTTATAGTTGCAGTCATATATGTTTGAGCTCCAGTATAGTTATCAAAGCCAGTCATATATAGGCCTATGCCGCTATTCAAAAGTGATTTAGAATTTTTCCTAGCAAGTAAGTTGAAACTCTTGTTAAACCTTCTGTAGCCACTTTCCATATGTATCCAACCGAATACAGATCCTAAAATAAAACACTGAAACAACTTTAGCTTGATCAGTTTTCCTTTTGTGTCTGATTCTCCACTGGTGAATTTAAGCTTCTCGAAGAACTTAAGCACTCTATTGGCTTTATCCTCGTCAAAAACATAAGGAAAATCCTCAGTTCCTTGCCTTTCTAAGTCATCCATATGCCTTTTACAAGATAGTTTAACGAGCTCTCCAGCTACAATTTCACCACTTAAAACTTTTGTAGCGTATTCAGTCACTCTATTCATTTTACATAAACTCACTGAATTTATTTTCTTCTATTTTTGTTTCAGGAACTACCAATTTCAAACGAGAATTTATGGTCAACCCTAGCTCTGTAGACTGTTTTCTAATTAATTCGGCATATTTGGTCTGGACTTGCACATGAGGGCTGACAACTGTATTTGTGTTTCCTGTAGCATTCGTATGTTCTACAGTCGTTCCATGCTCCTGAATTGCTTTAGAGGCTTTAAGGTAATTGGAGTAAGCATCACAATACACAGCCAGTGCCACAGTGTCTAAATTTGTAACTAATTCTAACTCAACTAAATCTTTTATGACTCTTTTCCATTCCTTTTTTGCATCTTTATCGAGCCAATTTGGACATTTAATTTTGTCATTTTTGGGTTTTAGCTTACTCTCGATTTCTTCTCTTTCAGCAATCTCTGCCTTAGTTAAATGCGTTTTACCTTCTGCTTTTATTACAGAAATCGGCTTGCTTGATCTACCTGCCAATTTACCACCTCCTTACAAATTCAAAAGGGAAGGTTTAAAAAAGGAAATTCACCGTAGGTTGGGGGGAGTGGGGTCTACAGAATGTTCTTTTATAGAGATTTAGGTACGGGGGGTGTATTTAATCTTGAGTTCATCTTTTCAAGAAAGCAATCTACTGAATATCTTCCATCGATTCTAATAAGGAAGTGTTTGTCTAGTGTTCGTAAAGCGAGTGCAGTTCCTTCCATCTCTCTAAGATATATCTCTCTTTCTCTCTCTAAGTTTTCCATGTGACCTAAGATTGTTCTCAATTTAGCTGCAAGATTATCTGAAGCTTCCTCGATGAATGCGTTATACGTATCTCTATCTTGCAACTCTAAGTCTGGATATATTGCCTTAGCTTGTTGGTATGTAAGACTTCTTTGAACTATATCACCCCTCTTCTTCTCGCTATCTACCCACACATCTACAATTTTCCCAGTACCTTCTTCATGTAATTCTAAACTATACGCCATACTTCAATTCATCCTCCATAACTTCTCTTTTATTTTCAAACACTTCAGTATGAATAGCCATGCAAATATTTCATATCGAACAACAATACGATTCAATAGACCAGCTACTCTTTTCCTCAAGCTAAGCATTACCCACAACCTCTAAGTGAGTATACTTTTTCTTAGCTGATTCATATGTATACCCATCCCATTGATCTTCCCTCTCTTCACCAGAAACACACACATCAACAATACGCCGTTCTTTTTCACTCCATAATTTTATTGTCTTACAACCCTTTCCCATACCTTAGCTCATCCTCTCTGGTCTTTTTATTGTGGCATTCATGACATAGCATCTGTAGGTTGTCATAGTCTAATCGCTTACTCCAGTCAACCATAATAGGTACGATATGATCACATACATCAGCCACTTTTAGTTTCTTATTCTCTAAACAGAATTCACACAGATTGTTTTTATCTCGCTTCCTTCTATCACGAACACTCTTCCATTTTGTAGAGTTGTAGAACTGTTTTGATTTCTTATTTCTTTTATGTTGATCATAGAATCTTCTATTGACTACAGACTCATCTATTGTTTCTTTGTGTTCTGCACAATACTTATCTCTCGTAAGGTTAGGACACATTACCTTTGCACATTGTTTAACTGTCCTACACATACCTATTCCTCAAACTTTAATCTCAACTCATGAATGCGTAACATGTTTGCATCCTCAAGAGCTTTAATCTTTTTCTGGTAATGTTTGATCTCCATAACATTCTTTCTAACAAACTTATCATTGTAGAAATATCTATACTCCTCTAGACAATGATCACACTTGAAGTAACTTACGTTAGTTTCGTTGTCGAGTTTCCTTTCCTTTACCGAACTGATGACAAAGTGTTTTCCACACTTGTCACACATGATTCCCTTTTCGCTACTCATTTTCTTCCCTCCAATAAAAAAAGCATCCAACAGGACGCTTTAGTTTGTCTCAATTTCTATACCAGTTATCATCTTGCTACCATCTTGAGCTTTGTCAACATACCCGTAAACAACTATATCATCACCTGGTTTGTATGTATCTGTAGTTAGATTAAATACAGTAAACGTTCCTGTTTCATTTGAAAGCATTAGATAATCAAGCGGACTTCCATCTTTAGCTACAGTTACAATATCCCCTGACACCTTAACTTGATCATCAAAGGATGATTCTTTTAATTGGTCTGCAGATATCTCTTGAGCGTTTTCAACCACGTTACTTTTATTTTCTTCAACGGACGCTTTTTCATCTATGTCTGCTTCGAATGAACCTTCTTCAGATGATACTGTGGTTTCTTCTTTAACATTCTCTTTGCTTGAATCACTTTGTTCTTTTGTACCCGAACAAGCAGCAAGCATCATAAGTATTAGAATAGCTATAAACACTTTCATATAATCCCCTCCCAAGAAGATTATACCATTATTCAACTAATTCAATTAAGCTTACTGAATCTCTTGAAGTCTTTCCTTTATCATGTTTGATCGTTTCTTTAAAAAATGCTCCAAAATTATTTGTATGTAACCTTTGAATCTCAAGATTGAACGGATTTTCATCTCCTTCATCAGTATCCCATTCAAAGTGAATTTTCACTCTGTTTGTAATTTCTTCTCCTTTATAAAACACTACTGGTATTCCATCTTCTTCATGCAATTTGATTTCAATTAACGCTGGATTTTCAATCATTGCTCGTCTCCTCTATATAACATCTTCCGTACGTTTGAAGCAGTCTCATTATAAGTCTTGCCCAATAGTTCCTTGCTGAATTTAATAACTCCTTCTGGAACTTCCTCATCTGCATAGTAATCAATTTCATAACCACTAATCACTGTTCCGTAAGTTCCATCACCACGATAAAGTGTATCAACTATTGGTCTAACGTTCCCAAATACAATCTCTCCATTATTATGATTGTGTTTTTTATGTAGGTTTTCAAAATAAGCATCAGTCTTCTTTGATTCACTCATAAACAAATTATCCTCAAATTCCGCAATCATTTCATCCAATCTTTCTCCAAATTTTTGCTGTGCATCTATAAATTTATCTAATTGATCCATATGTTCTCCTCCAATTTAAAAAGAGAGAGTGTCTATGATGCTCTCTCCGTTATGTTCATGTGTTTATATAGGGTTATGTATCTGAAGTTGTTATCGAAGTGTTATCCTAATTCAGAAGGCGTTCTGTAGAGTTATAATGGTATTGTGGATTGTTTACTCATCTTCTTTTGTTGCAAAAACTTTATCTCCAATAAGAATGGATTTACTTGCATGAAACCACGTTGAGCCCATACATTTTCCACATTCCATGTTTTCGTCTTTGAAATAGAGATCACACTTTGTACAATATATACCTGAGTCTAATAGCTTCTTCCTCATCCTACAAGCATCTCTTTCTTCAGTTTCTTGATGAAATAAACTTGCCCTTTACCTGTAATACGTGGAGTGAAACTGATTCTTTCAAACGTACCAGGTAAGTATCCAGCACTCTCTGCAAACGCAATACTCTCTCTTGCATCAATCACACCTAGATCCAAACTCTTTTGAGAAGGTCTATTCCAATCCTGAGTTAATAGGTATCCTTCCCGTCTAAGCCAAGCTGCGAACTTATTTCTTCCCAAAGGAATACCAGCGTTCTTCAACTGAGTCGCAAATTCCCCTAGACTTATAGTTGCTGAAGAACTTTCTATTGATACAGCAAACTCAACCTTAGGAACCTGTTCTTCTAATAAACGTTCGTTATATTTGTTCTTTTCTTGCTCACTCTTCAATTGAGTGGCCAGTCTAATAATGAAGTCAGGGTTAGTTAATGTTTCTTCTACAGCTTGCGGAGTTAAATAACCGCCATGTTTATGAATAGCAGGAATAACTTCATGAGTAATCCAACGTTTAAATTGTTTCGCTTCTTTCTTTCTGCTACTCAGAACCAAAGAATACAAACCATACTCGCTTATAATATTCGTTTCACCAGATAAGCCGCCTAAGTTGAACTTAGTCACCTCATCATAATCTAATCGACCAATCGCTACAGTCGGGTTACTCAATTCTAAAATCTCACATACATCTTTCGCTACAAACCATACCTCTTCATTCTTTACCACTGTTCTTACTTGTTGATCTTCATAATTAAAAATTTGTTCCATTGAAATACCTCCGATTATTTGATTTGTGCAAGCAGAAAAAGCCCTTCGACCATTTAAGGCGGGCTTCATCTCTTACATCAACTCATCTAAGCTATTGGAGGCTAAATTGTTTGCCAAGCGTATATTCTTAAGAACATACGGTACGATAGAGCGTCTCACCTCTATCCCATTCCCTGTTACTCTTTTTAATTCATTAACAGTTTAAAAAAATAATGATATAACCGTCATAGGGGAGATATACTAACCTTTTTAATTTGGATATTTGCTTTTTACCTCCCTTATGACGATTATCTCAAAAAGTGGTCTAAACCCTTGTGGCTGTAAGGTTGAAGCCACTTTTCACTAGGCTTATTTTTGCACAAAAACGCTGTAACCCTTGTGGCTCTAGGGCTCAAGGTACTTCCTAAACCGTCATTTTTATCCTGGATGAATATAATTTCTGTCTTTTTCTATGTTTTTCTTTTTCAATTGTGACTGAACACTTTGAACAAAAACTAGAGTTGTTAGAGGTAGGCTTATAGATTTGTCCGCACTTTACGCAACCTTTGAAAGTTTTTAAATTCCTTTTTAGATTATTGAGTATGGTCTCACCAAAACATTCCCACAACGTTGCTTTATATCTGCTTTTCTTTTTGTACAGATGTTTCATTAGATAACTGTTCCACAATACATTCACCTTGATTTTATTTTGTCGGTCTTTTTGTTTTAAAGACAGTTTTATCTTCAAGACATTATCAAATCTATAACATGGGGGATGCTTTAGATAGATAATGTTCCACTACGTTCCAAATTATCTATCGTGCAGCCAACCATCCCCCATACCCCCTTCAGACTGTGATTGGGATTTTGTTTTTCCTTCTAAAAAATAATCTCAATTATGCTGATTCACTATATTTAGAATAATACTAGAAAAATTCGACCAACAAAGGTAAGTATAGTTATTTGGATAAGGACGTTTACTGGTCGAATTTTATCAACTGAAAATTAGAGCTATTTCCTCATTGGTCTTCTCATCAAGCGTGCTAACGTCTATTTCTTTTAACTCTTCTGAAATAGATTCAGCATCATGTTTAATTAAAATATCTATCAATTTATTAATATCATCTATGTATTTTGACTGATTCCTATATACGTTTTGAGATGAATCAGTATGACGTTTTTTTGCGTTTTGTAGTAATCTAGCACACGCTTTAATATTAATCTCTTGAATATACTTAATGCGAGTTGCCTCTTTCAAAAGCAATTCCAACATACTAATACATTCATCTTCTAGGTGCTTACTGTTGAGAATAATTTCGTATACTTGAAAATAGGAACTGATGTTATTATACAAATATAACTCTTTATTAACTTTTGATTCGAAATCTCTCCACACCTTTTTCCCTTTTGCTCTAATTTGCGAGAGCTTAGTGCACCCAAATTCTTGCAATATTTTCTTTTGACTAACCAGAATTGCGTCTGTTTCTTTTGCTGTTGCTACTCTAGAACTTTGACCATTTTCGTTCACTTTATAAACAGTTGTGAAATGTATAATGCTTCTATCCGAAAGGCTATCTAAAGCAGCTTTGATAGTCTTTTTGAAGCTGCCTTGACATGTATTATAAAAATCTTGTACTACCTCACTGTCGGAGCCAATTAATAAAGCAATTTCGCTTTTTTTATGCATAGTACTAAAATAATTTTTATTAACAAAGCCAAGAGAACTAATTAATTTGCTTTTTGTAATATGAAGAAGTTTATTTCTTCTATATTCCTGTGCTAGCATATCTAACAAAAGCCATTCTATTAATTGAATGTACACGGCATTTTTAGTGTTTTTTTCTTTCGGCAAAGGTATTGTATAACGTGATTTAATAACAATTGTATGCCCTTGCTTTTCATATTCACAGTATCGGGCTAACTCTTTTAATTGAGACTTTTTGCTATTCGTAGAATTTTTATAAACCAAACCCGTTTTTGCACAAAAATCTTTATGATTTTTAAAAATTGCTCCTGGTTCAAGAACTTCAATTTTTATAACAATCTCTCCCCTTATTCGATGATAGACTTTTTAGTTTTTTCAAATTTGAATCAAGATGCTTAAGCACATGTATTTGATCATTAAAAAAATTGATTTCCTTTGGTGAAATCTTTTTTAGAACTTTATATTGATATGAATCCAATTCAGCAGAGTCACCAATGTCATCTTTAATAATTACATGCTTGACGTTCTTAACCTTTATAACTTTATAAACACTATCAAATCTAAGATTATTTAGAACTCGAAATCTATTGCTGAAACATGTATCCATATGTTTTTCTCTATTATCAACTGGAAGTATCCAATCACCCTCTAACGGCCATCTGTCTATAGCTCTAAAATATTGTTTTTCACCATTATCTTGAACAACTTCAACAATCTCCATTGAAGAGAACCTACTTTCTTTAAATTTGGTAATTACAGTATAACATTTCCATATCAATTAATGTCTCAATGTAATCATTATCTAAAATCCTTCGATGATGCACCTTCACCTTGATCAGATAACATACGAAGACACTTATCATATTGCCTATTTATGTATTTTGAAGCTTCCCAGATACGTTTCTTTTTTTCTGATTCAACAACAGATGATTTTTCATTATCGTTTGGTTTCATTGAATCCTCCCTCACCCATATTTTATCAACTTCGTCCAAAATCACTAATGAGATCAAATTTGATCAAAAAGGCAGGGATCCAACTCCCTACCCTTCCAATATGTATCGATTTATGCTCCACGCCCCATTCCTGCAGTATGATAATCAGCTGCAGTTTGAAACGATTGCTGACCACCTACAAAAGATACGGCTAGTGTTGCTGCAATAACAATACCAAATAATACTTTCTTCATATAATCACCTCCCTTCAAGTTATTTTGCTATTAAATAGCTAATAACTCTAAAATTCTCTCGCTCTCCCCTTGGCGTTCTAATTCACGTAAAGGAAGTTTTATGCAGTATTTATCTCCTGCCTTTTTAAAATGTTCAATTGAGTCATAGAGATAAGCCTTTTCATTGAACGCTAGTGCTTTGAGATAAAAATGATAACCTAGATACGAATCATGTTGATCCATTCCCTCTAGTTCTAAAAGTATTTGCTGTGCTCTAATCATTTCTCCTTTATTGATTAAGCTAAAAGCCTCTTCTTGGATATCTAATATGTTGTCAGCATTTTTAATGACCCAGGGATTATCTTTTCCCCAAACATTCTCTACAAAGCAAAGGCTGCTGATAATGTCATCATAAAAAATATCTCCTATGTTGCTTCTTTCTAACCCCTTAAGTAAGTTTTCCTTCGCTATGTCATAATCTTCGAAGATGTAGGTATTACCAATGTTCAAATATGCGTAAACAACAAATCTCCTAATCTTTGTTTCTGCAAGTGCATAACCAGCATACATACGACACTTCTTTGTGTTGTTTCTATTGAGGGCGTTGTTAGCTAACAAAATTAACATACGACACCTATAAGAGTCTCTGAAGTAGGTGTCTGTTTCAAGTACATCCAAGTCTATTTCACCAATAATCTCATCCAAAAGATCAAAACGTCCAAGATTTAAGTACCTGTAAAGAAGCATCAACCTGGAGAAGACTTTCATTTCCATTGAGATAATGTCTAACTTCGCTGTCTTCTTAATTGCATTAACTGTGCTTAACTCTCCATTTGTTAATTCTCTATGTACAGAATAGATTTGAGCACATTCTTTATTAATACAATTAGATGATTTCGACAGGAGCGTTATAAGGGCATCTGTAAGCCTGTGATACTGATTCACGTCCGCATACTCTAATATATCT
Organism: Bacillus sp. FSL M8-0266; assembly: GCF_038613425.1. Classification (NCBI taxonomy): domain Bacteria; kingdom Bacillati; phylum Bacillota; class Bacilli; order Caryophanales; family Bacillaceae; genus Bacillus; species Bacillus sp. FSL M8-0266. Next base: position 1,207,500 of record NZ_CP152015.1, on the reverse strand, counting down.
CTTGCCCAATTTGCATCAATGTCCAGCCTTTCAGATACCTTCTTGATCGTACTGGGTGCTTCCTTTTGCCAACTTTCTTCTATTAATTTTATGATTGAATCAAAACCCTCAGAAACAACTGTTTTCATAGTAAACCCCCGAATTTATTTAATAAGAATAGTCTGGATCAAACATTTTTATTTCGGTGTCGATTTCTTGTTGAGCTAAAAAACTAAGTTCTGGTGTGTTTCTATAATTATTAAGAAATTGAACATAAGCATCAGGATTATTAAAAACAAACTCAGATCTCATAATAAGATTTGCTTGCTCTTGTCTGTCACTCACATTCGATTGAAAGGTTTCTGGATGTTCAAGTAAAGCTGACATTCGTTTACCTCCTTTTAATGTATAAGGGGGAAGCACCCCCCTCTCTTATACAGCTTCTCTATTTGCTAATAGATCAGCTATGAAGTCTGCGCCCTTTGGTGTAACAAGTGTGATTGTTTTAATTCCGATATTGGTTTCCTGTGTTTTCACCTGAAAGAATCCTCGGTCTACATATTTCTGATAAGGAACGTTTTTGTTTGTCCCACTCATTAAAATATTGTTTTCTCTTAAATATTTGAAAAGGTTATTCTGCCCCATTCCTTTGATACAGAGCACTTTAGCTAGTTGTCCAATTTTCATTAACCCGTCTGCATCTAAAAATTGGTTGTATTTCTCTACTTTAGGCTCTGCCAATGACAACTGCGCTTGTAGTTCACGCTTCGCCTTTCTTTCAGTGAAGTAAGCAATGGCTCGCTCTTCTTCATCCAGCCCAAGATAAGTGTCAATTAATGAAGGTCTAGCTTTTAACGCCTTCTCCATTTCTTCAAATCTAGAAACATATTGAGCTGTGAAAGATATCCCTTTATCTCCCGTCATCTTATTGGCTACCAGATCGCAACCTTTTTTTGTGAGTAGATAATGTTTGTAAAGTTTTCCCGTCCCTGCTTGGTATGTGCTTTCTATAAAGAAATCATCAGAACGCAATTTTGCGTTTTGATCTATTACAACTAAGTAAGACTCAATACTCCTTACCAAATCCGCATGTCTTTTCTCAACCATCTCTGCCACTTCACGACTATCCACCATAAGCTGTCCATCCTGTTCAATTACTTTTAATTTGTTTTCCAATATACTCCCTCCAGTTTAGATTTTTTGCTCTCAACTATATTGTAGGCAAAAGTAAACATTTCAATAACAATTGGCGTTCGTAAGACATGCTCGTAAGACAGTTATGTAAAAAAGTTTATTTAATTTTCAAGGAACGTATATGACTCTATTAATCTAGGTTGAGTTGGAGTAGTGCCAGTTTATTTTTCCGTTAGATATGTAAAGACTTTTCATTTGAATCACTCCAATTATGTAAAAGGTATTGCTTATGTATGTATTCGTTTATTCTGATACTCCGTTAAACCAGTTGAAAAATGCTTTTGCTGGAATACGGTATACTGTGCCAATTTTATGCGCTGGGAATAATCCTTTTTTCACAAGATCGTAAGCCTGTCTCTTGCCAATGCCCATAAAATTCTGGATGTCTTTCACTTCAAGTACCGGTTTCTCAAGAATTGCCGTCAACAAATTTCCTCCTTTTCTTTTGAACTCCCCTCATATCCTCTGGGTGTAATCTTATAATAATATTAAAATTAATTAAAGTCAACTTGAAATCAAATTTAAATTAAATTTATTTTATAGTTAAATTGAATAACGTTAATTTAAGTGCTATAATTGATTTGCTTTAAAGGAGGGATTTTGAATGGCCGAAAAACTTTTAATGAAAATTGGGAGTACGATAAAACTAGCCCGAGAACAAAAACAACTCAGAGCTGTAGATATCGCAGATGAAATTGATATTTCAACAGCAACTATCAGTAATATAGAAAACGGAAAAATCGGTAGAAGAGTCAATGCAATTAGAAATTTGTTTAAATTGTTAGAATATCTCGATATCGATCCTGAAGAAAACTCAGATATACAGAAGTTTTTGAACACTGTTCACCCTACAATAATGTTTCAGCTGTCTCACAAAGATAGTGATAATGAATCTTCTCGCAATAAAAAAGAAAGCAAGAAGCCACAAGAAGTTGAAGCGCAATTAGTTTTTAATGTAACTTCACCAATCGTTGGCACAATGACTAGATTTAATATTAGAGTTGCTTCATTTATTGGATATAACCCAGGTGAGGAAACTGAGTCTGACAGAAACATGTATCAACTAGAACATAAGGCCATTGAAAAAGTATTTAACGAATTTTTTGAAGAAGAGACTTTGTTTGAACTTGAAAGACTGGTTAACGAGCAGATTGAAGAAGATTTTAAAAAATCCTTGGAACGAGGAAGAAGGCTAGAGAAAAAAGGTTGGGAGACGAATACGAAAGGAAGATAATATGGCCTCTATTCATTCATATGAAAAGCAAGGAAAAGAGCATTACTATGTCATGTACGACATTTATGTGAATGGCAAACGCAAACAGAAAAAGAAAAAAGGCTTCAAGAAAATGAAAGAGGCTAAAGCATTTAAATCTAAAGTAGAGAATGAAATCAACGAAGGCACTTACATTGATCCAGCAAAGATATCTTTTTCTGAGCTTGCTGAAAAGTGGTTCACTAAGAAAAAAATAGGTTTAGCTAAGCAAACAATTGAAAATTACAGAATTAACTTAGATCAATATGTGCTACCTTTCTTGGGTGATGCAGCAATATCCAGGATTACCACAGAGGATATTGACAATTTTATAGCTGACATGCTTACAAGAAAAACAAAAAAAGGGAAAATAAAAAAAGGATATGCACCCGAAACTATAGATAAAGCTTTTGATGTTATTAGCGCATGTTTTAATTATGCGATTGATCATGAATTAATTAAAAAGAACCCCTGTGACAAAGCAACTCTCCCGAAGATGAAAAAACAAGAGACAAGTGTTTGGACTGAAGAAGAGGCCAAAACTTTCCTGGATGGTGTTAAAGATCATAGGCTATACTGTCTTTTTTATATAGCCTTACACACTGGTATGAGGCAAGGAGAGCTTTTAGGATTGCGTTGGAAGGACATCGACTTTAAACACAAACGCTTATCAATTAAACAAGTGATGTCGCATGATGCTAGAGAGATGTATCTTGGGGCTAAAACCGAAGCGGGTAATAGAAGTATCGATTTAGGCAATAAAGCCCTTGAAGTATTAAAAGAGCATAGAGCTAAGTTAGAAAAAGAAAAAGAAAAATATGCTGATATATATAAAGATCAGGATTTGGTCTTTTGTACACCGCGCGGAACACCATTAAATCCATCTAACATCCGAAACAGAATAATGAACCCTGCAATAGAAGAAACAGGCGTTACCAAAATACGGTTTCATGATCTGAGACACACTTGTGCAACGATCTTATTATTGAATGGCGCACCTGTAAAAGCAGTGAGTGAAAGACTAGGACATAAAAGTATAAAAGTAACACTTCAAACATATGCTCATGTACTACCTTCAACAAGCCAACAAATAGCTGATCAAATGGACGGCATTTTAAATTGACCACACTATATTTCAGTGTGGTTTTTATTATGCAATGTTACCTTTTTGTTACCTTCTTGGTTTTAAAAACACAAAAGCCACTCTCGATTATCTCAAGAATGGCTCTGTATCAACGTCTTTTCATATGATTCCGACTGGGCTCGAACCAGCGACCTCTACCCTGTCAAGGTAGCGCTCTCCCAGCTGAGCTACGGAATCGGGTTATGTATCAGTTCTGGGCTTTCTGTTACTGACAGTCTCTATTATATAATCATCATAATCCGTCGTCAATGGTTTTGTTGAAAAAAGGTCAAAAAGCCGGCGGCTGTGCCGGCTTTTTCTCTTCTTTATGATTGGTTTACAAGAACGGGCTTTAGTTGATCGAGTGCTTGTTTGAAGTCGCGTTTGAGGTCTTCTCCGTTTTCTACTCCTACACTTAATCGAAGCAGGCCGTCCGTAATCCCTCTTTTTTCTCTTTCTTCTTTTGGCATAGCAGCATGTGACATTTTGGCTGGGTATGACAGAATGGATTCGACGGCGCCAAGGCTGACAGCGAATACAGGTAATGTGACAGCATCCACTAATTCTTTGACCGCTGCTTGGTTTTCTAATTCAAATGAGAGAACTGCTCCAGCTCCGCTCGCTTGCTTTCGCTGAATGTCTGCCCCTGGATGGTCATCTAAGCCTGGATAGTATACTTTTTTCACCGCAGGATGTTCTTTGAGAAATGAAGCGAGTTCTAATGCCGTTTGGCTTGCTTTTTCTAATCTGACTTGAAGGGTTTTTAACCCTCTTAATACGAGCCAGCAATCCTGCACGCCAAGGACCGCACCGAAGGAGTTTTGCAGCGAATAAAGTTCCTCACCCAGTTTCTCGTCTTTCACTACAGCTAAGCCTGACAGTACATCACTGTGACCGCTTAAAAATTTCGTTGCGCTGTGCAGGACAACGTCAACACCAAGATCAAGCGGACGCTGAAGAGCGGGTGTTAAAAATGTATTATCTAAAAAAGTCAGACAGTCATGTTCTTTGGCAAGCTGGACGACGCCCCCAATATCCGTAATTCCTAGAGTCGGGTTTGACGGCGTTTCCATGTAAATGACTTTTGTATTCGATTGAATGCCTCTTTTGACTTCATACAAATCCGTCATGTCCACAAAGGTATGCTCAATGCCAAATCGCGAAAGAACTTGAGTAATCATTCTGAAAGTACCGCCATACACATCTCTTGTGACAAGGACGTGATCTCCTTTTGATAATAGAAGAAAAGCAGTTGAGATGGCTGCCATGCCTGATGCAAAAGCAAGCCCTCTTGTTCCTCCTTCTAGCGCCGCAATCGTATCCTCTAATGCTTGACGTGTAGGAGTTCTCGATCTTGAGTAGTCATATTGACCAAAATCATCGAAGCTGCTTTGATGAAAGGTGGATGCATGCTGAATCGGCACACTGACTGCACCTGTTGAACGGTCTGTTTTGAATGCATTATGAACGAGTTGGGTTTCGAATGTCCAATCATGTGTGGTCATTTGGCATGTACCTCCTCTTTTATTTGTGATAGTGCCTGCTTTAGGTCTGCCTTCAGGTCATCTACGTGCTCAATACCAACGGAGAAACGGAGCAGTTTGTTACACACACCGTTTTCAATGCGAATTTCCTCAGGGATATCCATGTGCGTTTGCGTCGCAGGATACGTAATGAAGCTTTCGATTCCGCCAAGACTTTCAGCAAAACAAATCGTTTTCAGCTGCTTTAAAAATGGATTGACCCAGTCCTCTTCAGCTACACGGAATGACAGCATTCCTCCTTTGCCCGGGTAAAGGACATCTTGAATTTCTGGCTGTTTCTTTAAAAACTCAGCTAGCTCCTTCGCATTTGCCTCGTGCTGGCGCATTCTAAGTGCCAGTGTTTTCACCCCTCTCATTAACAGCCATGAGTCAAATGGAGATAAAACGGCGCCAATTGCGTTTTGATGCTGGAACATGTCTTCAGAGAGCTTCTCTCCTTTTGTCACCACAAGCCCGGCAAGAACGTCATTGTGTCCACCTAAATATTTGGTTGCACTATGGATGACAATGTCCGCTCCAAGCGTAATCGGCTTTTGCAAAACGGGTGTGTAAAAGGTGTTATCGACAATGACCAAAGCGCCATGTTCTTTTGCAATCTTCGCTATTTTTTGAATATCCGCTTCCTGCATAAGTGGATTTGTCGGCGTTTCAATAAAGACTGCTTTTGTGTTTGGCGTGATTTTAGAGCGTAAACAGTCTTCATCTGAAAAATCATCGTAAAGAAAACGTAAGCCGTACTTTTTCCATTCGTTTTCAAACAAACGATATGTACCGCCATATAGGTCTGATGAGACGATGAGTTCATCACCGCTTTCAAATAGCGCCATGATCGTTTGGATCGCAGCCATTCCCGAACTGAAGGCAAATCCGGCCGTCCCTTCTTCGAGTGAAGCAATCGCATCCTCTACAAGCTGCCTTGTTGGGTTTTTCGTTCGAATGTAATCAAATCCGGTTGATTCCCCTATGCCTCTATGTCTGTATGCTGTTGAAAGATAAACGGGGGGACTGACCGTACCAGTTGCCTCTTCGCTACGGTTTCCAATTTGCGCTAATGTCGTTTCCACATGTTCTGTCATTTGACACCATCCTAAGTAAAAATCTGATTTCAAAACAGAAAACCCCTTCTTCATAAGAAGAAGGGGTTTTAATCGCTTCCTCTTATCTTCCAAGCAAAAAAGCTGCTTGCTGGATTTAGCACCTTGGTACATCACATGAAGTGATGCATACCGGTTGCTGAGGTTTCAAAGGGCCAGTCCCTCCACCTCTCACGATAAGAATGTGTTGTCTGTCTGTTCTAATTCTTAATACTGTAACGCATTAAATCTCATTTTTCAAGAGGAATCTGAACAATTAATTGAAATTTTCTGTATTTTATAACAGATTCGGTGTTAACTGAATTGATTGCATGTTAGCATATAGGAACAACGCTATTTTTCATGTTACAATGAATGGAAACGTTTCACTTTGTGATGAAATCGGTTAGCTGGAGGAATGGATTATGGTGAAGAAAACAGGCATTATTCAAGAAGAAACCTTACATTCAAAAGAACTTGGGGCGGATATGACCCTTTTGATCTATTTGCCAGTCAATTATTCCCCCCTTTATACATATCATGTCATCATTGCCCAAGATGGTCATGATTATTTCCGCTTAGGAAAAATAGGCAGACAGGCAGAAGAATTGATGCAAAACAAAGAAATGGAACGCTCCATTATCATTGGTGTCCCTTATGAAAATGTCACGGAAAGACGGAATACGTATCATCCAGATGGCACAAAATTTGAAGCATATAAACGCTTTTTAGCAAATGAACTTGTCCCTTATATTGATACGCACTACCCTACCTATCAAATTGGCTCAGGACGCACGTTTATTGGTGATTCGCTAGGTGCTACGATTTCCCTTATGACAGCGATTGATTATCCTTCTTTATTTGGCGGACTCATTTTGCAGTCTCCTTACGTTGATGATTCAGTCTTAGAAGCTGTTAAACAGTCGACAGCCCTTTCTCATTATGCGATTATCCATCAAATTGGACTGGAAGAAACGGCTGTGAAAACGACAGATGGCCAAGTGCTTGATTTTATTCAACCAAACGACGATTTAAAGGCACTTCTTGAACAGTCAGGTGCGGATTATTTATTTGAGACATTCGAAGGGGATCATAAATGGACGTTTTGGCAGCCACTCATTGCGCCTTCGTTAAAAAGAATGCTCCCATATTCGTTAATCAACTGAATTTTGTTATAATAAACAATAATAAATACTTTCTTAATCAGGAGGGAACACGATGAAATACGGAGTTGTTATATTTCCATCAAAAAAATTGCAAGATATTGCGAACTCTTACCGGAAGCGTTATGATCCGAACTATGCACTCATACCGCCTCATTTAACACTTAGAACACCTTTTGAATTAACGGATTTAGAAGCGGCTGAGGTCGTCTCAACGTTAAGAGAGTATGCAAAAAATGTTTCTCCTATTACGTTACGTATTAAAAAATTCAGTTCATTCGCTCCTGTAAACAACGTCATTTATATGAAAGTAGAACCGAACGAGGAAATCATGGCGCTCAATGAAAGATTGTACGCAGATCCACTTGCTGGCACACCTGAATATGCCTTTGTTCCGCATGTGACAGTGGCTCAAAAACTATCAGATGATGAGCATTCAGACGTACTTGGCACATTAAAGCTGAGAAAGATTGACCATGAAGAAACAGTGGATCGCTTCCACCTTTTATATCAATTAGAGAACGGATCTTGGACCGTCTATGAAACATTTATTTTAGGAGAAGAGGGTTAAAGACATTTGAAAACAGTCATCGCAACAGCACAAACACAACGAGAAGATGCATATTACGTTCGAAAAGAAGTATTCGTCAAAGAACAAGAAGTCCCAATAGAGATTGAAATAGATGAACTAGAAGACGAGGCCATTCATTTTGTCATTTATAACGATGAAATGAAGCCTCAAGCAGCAGCTAGATTACGGATCATTGAAGGGCCAAAGGCAAAGCTAGAACGAATTTGTGTGTTAAAAGAGGCGCGCGCTTTCGGCCTTGGCCACAAACTATTAGAAGCGCTGGAAACAGAAGCCATTGCGAATGGAGCGAAGGAAGCAGTTATGCACGCACAAGTCCAAGCTCTTCCTTTCTACGAAAAAAAAGGCTACAAAGCCGTATCTGAACCGTTTGAAGAAGCGGGGATCACACATATCAAAATGACAAAAACACTGTCTGTTTGACCAAAAGAAAAGCCAGAGCATTCAAGATGCCCTGGCTTTTCTTTCTTTATCATCGTTCGTCAACGGAAGAAAGCGCAATCATTTATATATACGTATTAATATGAACGCCTTTGCCTTCCTCCATAAACATATCTCGTACAAAGCGTTCCCGCTTTTTTTGCTGTACTTTCGTTTCCGCTTCTGTCACTAAGTCCTCTTTTTTCTCCAGCTCTCTGTATATCTTGTCATGAAAGGTGCGAGTAACCTTAGTTACTTTCGCGTAGTCTTCTTTATCCTGAGGAGCAGGACGATTGATATACTGAAAATACAGATCCGGCTGAATCGGGGCTATATATCCCATCAAGAACGCCTCCTTTGCTTCTCTTCTACTCTACTATTCCCTAATTATGACTGTTTGAAACACGTCTCATTTGATATGATTAGATGTGTTTCTTTTTAAGATTGATTAACTATTGGAGGACTAGCTTTGAAATGCGCACGACGACATGATCGAACGATCTCATTACATACGTATTCGAGAGAACATTATCAATTCCTCCATGACGAGGGAAAAAAAGGGCACTTATTCTGCCCATATTGCGGACAACCAGTCTTTTTCAGATTAAATATACATGAAGAACCTGCCTTTATTCATAAACATATGTCTCAGCACGAGCTGTGTGAACAAGCAGAAGAACAAGATAATCAGAAAAAACACGCAGAGCGAGAGGAAAATGCTTCTTATAAAGAACTTGGGGGCTTCCGTTTTCCAACAGGTAAACAAATCATCTCGCAAACGAATGAATCATATGACTGGCAGGAACCAAGGTCGATTCAATTTAGTGATGCGTTACATTTAGAAGAGAATGAACAAGCACATACCATCGATCTCTTTCCGCATATCACCTTTAGCACACCGCAGCTTCAAGCTGTCACACATAAAGACGGTCCAATGCTGGTGCTGGCTGGCGCTGGCAGCGGGAAAACAAGAGTCCTGACAGCAAGAGCGGCTTATCTCATGTCACATCATCATATTCCTGCTCACCATATCTTACTTGTGACTTTCACCACAAAAGCCAGCAGTGAAATGAAAGAAAGACTGCGCAAGCAATATCAGCTTCACCCATCACAAGCAAGCCAAGTGGTGACAGGCACCTTCCATAGTCTTTTTTATAAAATGCTGCTTCACGATGACGCAAACAAATGGAATGGCCAGCACCTGATTAAGTTTGATTGGCAGAAGGAACAGTACATTCGGAAAGCCATCATGAATGAAGGACTAGATGAAAAAGACTACCCTACCGATCAAGTCCTGCAATCGATCGGCTATTGGAAAAATGCTTTTTTACCAGGTGAGCTTCCTGATTTGAAGGATGAAAAGGAAAAGCACATGTGGACGATCTATCAATCCTATGAACATCAAAAACGAGATAATCAGCAATTTGACTTTGATGACATGTCCATTGCCTGCTTGCACATGCTGACTGAACAGCCTGAACTGCTGAAACGGTATCAAGAACGGTTCAAATATATATTGGTGGATGAATTTCAGGATATAAATCCAGTTCAATATCAATTGATTCAGCTGTTAGCTGGAGAATCTGAGCAGCTATTTTGTGTCGGTGATGATGATCAAGCCATTTATGCCTTTAGGGGCAGTAATCCTGCTTTCATTCTTGAATTCAAACGAGATTATCCTTCGGCTCAGATTGTCCATTTACATGCCAATTATCGGTCGCATCATACAATTGTCGCAAGTGCGGATGCCATTATTAAGAAAAATCAGCATCGTTATGAGAAAACGTTAAAAGCCGTCCGATCGGAGACAATCCCTCCTAAGCTCTTTTATCCATATGACGAGGAAGAGGAAGCGACCATGATCGTGGCAGATATTCAGGAGAAAATTAAAAACGGCGCAAAGCCGAATGATATCTGCGTACTCTTTCGCACCAATACGGGAGGCCGCGCGATTTATGAGCGTCTGCATCAATCCGCGATTCCGTATGAGACGGAGCCTGGTGTCAAAGCCTTCTACAGCAGACGAATTGTTCGGGTTCTTCTCGCCTTTCTCTCTTTAAGTCAGGATGCCGATGATGTGGCGGCTATGAAACAGCTGCTTCCGGTTTTCTTTTTAAAGCAGCAGACCTTAAACACAATGAAGGCACTAACCATCACGGAAGATTGTTCAATGGTCGACGCACTCGGAAAACTAACAGATATTCAGCCGTTTCAACGGAAAAAGCTGCAATCCATTGTTCCTCTGTTCCGCACGTTACGCAATTTAAAGCCGTCTGACGCTGTGGCGTTTATTGAACAAAAGATGGGACTTGGTGATTACTTGAAAAAACGAGTGAATGATACGAATGTACTTGAAAAGGGCGCGGATGATGTACGAGATGTAAAAACCGCCGCCAAACGCTTTGAAACGATTGAAGCCTTTCTCGCACATGCCGAACATATGAAATCTGCCGAAAAAGAAAAAACAGACGAACCAGGTGTTCAGCTCATGACGATTCACCGTGCAAAGGGACTGGAATTCCAAACGGTGTACATCACTTGCGTGGTCGACGGAGCACTGCCACATGATTTCTCACTCGATGAACTCAGAAACGGTGATGAAGAAGCCTTGGAAGAAGAGCGCCGTTTATTATATGTGGCTATGACAAGAGCTGAACAATCTCTTTATCTATCGGTTCCATCATTTAGACGAGGAAAAACTGCTCATCGCTCGCGCTTTTTGTATCCCCTTCTAAAGAAAAACCGAGAATTATTCACAGAAAAACAACAGGCCCCCCTTTAAGCGGAGAGCCTGTTGTTTATTTTTTGTTGTTCATCATTTTAGCGATGGTATTGAAATCAAGCTTTTCTTTTCCACTTGTAATCGATTGAACGATTTTGTCTTCCATTTCTTTCGGTACACGTTTATTCGCAAGCTGTGCTACTTTTTTAATGACGCCTCGAACTGTTGCTTCATCTTTAAAGTTGGCATTTTGCAAAGAACCTGCAAGTTTAAAAACGTCGTTCATATTCACACCTGTTTTATTTTCAACGCTTTTAAAGAATTTATTATCCATTCATTTGCCTCCTCTTTGTGGAGTAATCACCTTACTATATGAAAATAGGCGAGATATGTGCCTATCCTAAAGCCTTGTTTGCCCAAAGAGAAAGGAAAGCAAAAGGCTCCCCTATTGCTTCCCTCACCTTCTTACTGTTTAGTTAAAGAAAGAAGCACCAACGATGATTAGAAGGATGAAAAGCACAACGACAAGAACAAATGTTGATCCATATCCGCCGCCATAACCTCCGCCGTAGCCGCCGCAAGAACCGCCACCGTAACCGTAACAACTCATATATAAGCACCTCCTCTTCTCCCTTACAAAATATGAAAAATACAACAAATGGTTTGGACGATCACATAAAAAAGTGCGGAATTTTTATTTCTGCTGTTTAAAGACGTAATCTGCCTCTCCATGACGTATCATGAATGCTTCTGTTTCTTTCGCAAAAGCATCCATCTTCACGCCAAATGCTTTTAAATGCTCCTCAAGATCCTTCGCTTTATCCGTTAGATCCATTTCAACCTTTTCATGCGCTTGCTCTTTCCCATCATGGGGTTTAGTGAACAAGGAACCGATTAATTGTTCGAATGCATCCATTCTGGTCACCCCTTCTCTCTTACATATGCATCACTCAAAAAAAGGGCAACAAAAAAACCGGATAAATCCGGCTTTTGTTTTCTCTTCTATTGAGGTTTCTTTTTCTTTCCACAGCCGCAGCCTGCTTTTTTAATTTTCTTCGTATAAACAGATTGTTGATTTGACTGCGCTGGATAACCTTGAAGCATGTGTGACGGTGTTTCATTTGGTTTCATCGCAACCCTTCCTTTCCTCTTCCATGATAGTATATGCATTTTTTAAAAGCGTGTCTGATCAGAATGCCTGTTTATTTCACCAGCTTTGAGACGATCGCTTCAATCATGCCTGCTGCTGCGGCAATCGCTAATAGTAAATTAAGCCACATGCTAATGACAGGAAATAATATGTATATCAGAAGTAAAGCAGCAGTGCACCACATGCCAGTACACCAATAACAGCTTAACAGCTCTCCTACCCAAGACCGCAGCCCTTTACCTTTAATGATAATATATGTCTCTACTTCACCTTGTTCATTGACCTCTTCCTGTTCTTCATGAAATAAACGGCGGAAAGGAGCAGTAATGGTATCAAATACAATCAGCCTCGTCAGTCTAAAGGATGCGAGGGCAAACACGACAAATGACAAAGCACCGCTCAGGAGCCTCCACCTCCTTCTTTCTTTTTTTTTGCGTCCTTTCTTTATATATGCAAAAAGAATGAACGCCATGATGAATCGAGCGGAAATAAAATTGGGTTGTACTTTTTCACACTTTCCGATTCCACCTTGAGCCTCTGCTGCATTAAATAATGTATAGATAAGAAAGGAGTGAAAGTATTGTCTATTGAAGAAAGTGCTGATTTATTATACACACAACTGTTATACGAACTAATCAGCAATTATGATGATTTCATTGAGATCAAAGATTCCGAAAATGTCACAATTCATAAAACAGATGTAACAGCCGCACTCTCCCTTCAAGCGACCGTAACGACAATCATTACTCTTTTAATCCAACTTCTTGTACCAGACGATGAATTGGCTGCAGACATCACAGATCAGCTTTTAGCCACACAACAAGTAACAGTCCAAAAGAAAACTGTGATCCAAATCATCAATTGCTATAACGTCACGATTACATTATCAGATGCATCTATTATGAACTCTGTCCAAATTCTCACTCAAACATTGAATGTACTCTTAGTTGAAGCCGGCATTCTTTGACCCTTTCTTTTTCTAACATTATGTATGAAAGAGGTGAAATAATCGTGGCTGAAGAGAACGAAAAAAAGGAGTTTCAAATCAACACTGATGTTGATCCATTAACGAGCCTTCTTGTAAGTGATATTTTAAACAAAAACAATATCACAGATGATCAGAAAGCAAATATTTCAGATGATCAAAGAAGAATGATTTTGAAATTAGTTGAGGACTTACAAAAGAAAGCAGATGAATTCGTACAGCAGCAGCAGGAGAAAAAAAGGCAGGCAGAGTCAGCAACACATGTGGAAGAAGTACAGCCTGAACCAAAAGTACGTCCAAAACGAAATTCACTTCGAGATCGTATTCAGCAGCGCCGTGATGCGCAGCGAAACAACGATTAAATAAAAATGGGTTGCCTGCTAGGGTAAATGCCCGAGACAAAACCATTCATTCCAGCATTTAATAAAGTAAACGGAAGGAGGAATAGAAATGGATTCTAAACCATACTCTTGGGTCGCTCTAGATCGTAACTGTACACACCACGGCGATTACAACTATGAAAGAAAAGCAGTTTGTGACGGCCACTATTATGATGATGAAGATGTCTTGCAAGACTTTGATCAAGTGAGTTTTACAAAGCAGACATCTGAGGAAGTCATTATCGTCAGAGACTCTTGTGACATTAATGTCTCTTCTGTTGATGCACAGGTTGCAGCATCTATCCAAGTAGCTGTTCAAACAGCGATCATCACCATTACAAATATCTCAATCGCAGACGGTGATTTAGCAGACCGCGTCACACAGGATCTTTTACAAGCTGCTACTCACAAACAAACAAACCGCCAAAAACTTGTCATCGAAAATTCAAGAAACGTTACAGTATCGACAATCGATGCGGACATCTCAATCGCAATCCAAACACTTACACAAACACTTGTTGCGACAATCATTGCGATCGGTATCCTCTAATGTACAAAAGCAGAGCGAAAAGCTCTGCTTTTCCTTTTATAAAAATACAACAAATATAAATAGTCATTTACCCACACCAACTAGAGGGCGCATACATATGTTGTTAAGGACTAAAGTCAAATACCTTGTTAAAGGAGCTGAAATCCATGAGCTGCGGAAAACACCATGGCCGACATGATGAAAACTGTGTATGCGATGCGGTTGATAAGATTTTAGCAGAGCAGGAAGCTGTAGAAGATAAATGTCCTACGAGCTGCTACAGTAATTTATTAAGCCCAACCGTTTCTGGAAAAGATACGATTCCGTTTTTACTTTTCGATAAAAAGGGCGGATTGTTTTCTACTTTCGGAAACATTGGAGGATTTGTTGACGATTGCCAATGCTTCGAATCCATTTTCTTCCGGGTTGAAAAATTACACGACTGCTGTGCTACGTTATCTGTATTAAGACCTGTTGATGTACACGGACATACGCTAAGCGTTTGTCACCCTTGTGACCCTGACTTCTTTGGTCTAGAAAAAACGGACTTTTGTATTGAGGTTGATCTAAACTGCTTCTGCGCAATCCAATGTTTAAACCCAGAACTAGTAGACAGAGTCATGCCATCGAAAGATAAAAAGCATCATCACCACGGCTAAATCAACCGCCATTGATCTCACTTGTCATGAGTCAAAGCATCCCCTTCCTTACGAATGACAGTCAATCATGCGGAGCAGTCAGCATAAGAGCTGCCGCTTCCGCATTGATTGTAAGTAGAAGTATCAACCGGCAAAACAAAAAGCTTGTAGATGATGACAGTGCTCAAACACTCAAATAAATTTCCTAGTATAGGAGGGTTGAATATGAGCCGCAAACATTCATGGAATTGTGTAGCAGAGGCTGTTGAAAATATTAACGACTTACAAAATGCCGTCGAAGAAGAATGCCCGACCAGCTGTTACAGCAATCTCCTTTCTTCATCCCATTCATTAGGTGACACTGTCCCGTTTGTTCTCTTTACATCCAAATCAAAACCATTCGTCGCATTCGGAAACGTCGGAGAAGTAGATGCAGGTCCTTGCTTCAGCACTACATTTTTCAGAGTCGAACACATCTCTGACCACTGCGCAACACTCAGCTTGCTTATCGCATTTGACAAAGACCGTCATATTTTAGATTTTACAGACAAAGATTCCGTATGTGATGTGTTCCGATTAGAAAAATCGAAGTATTGCATTGAAGTAGATCTTGACTGCTTCTGCGCAATCGAGTGCTTAAATCCACGACTCATCAACCGTAACTGCTAACAAAAAAAGTCCCTCTATGGGACTTTTTTTTATTTGTTAAAAGCCAAGCGGATGAATTGAGGAAATTTCATCTATTGCTAATTCAACTGGATTTCCCCCGCCTGCTGTTCGAATGACCACTGTATCTTCTTTTCGATCCATGATAATCCCTCTATATGTTTTACCAGCAGCTTCAATCAGGCAAAGGGCTCTTGGCATATTATGAGGCAGGCTTGTGAGAAAATCGACTTTTTCGTCAATGCTCATCTGACTTAAAGGCTTTTTCACTCGTTTTCTTCTAGGTTCTTCTTTTGTTTCATGAAATACACCTTCTGGCGGCTTCTCCTCTTCTCGCTGAGGTTTTCGTTCTTGTATAAGCTCTGGTTCTTTTATGATGTCTTGTTCTTGGGTAAGCTCTGCTTCTTGCATCATGTCTTGCTCTTGCTGACGCTCAGGCGGCTTTGCTTCTTTTTTCTTCTCGATTTCTTGAGCCACGGGTTCCTCGTGTGTACTTTCTTCGATCTTGTCTTTTTTACTCTTAGAAATTTCTTGTGATTTTTCTGATTTCTTTCGCTTTCTCACAATATTTTGCATGGCCGGCATTGATTCATCATAGCTCGGCTGAACAATATACATAAGCGGCTTCTGGTTCTCATCACCTTTATTTGACATACTAATCCCTCCCGAATGATTCATTCCTTATATATATGAGCGGACGCCTCAAATCAGAAGAAAAATAAAAAAACAGCATACCCTTATTCGGTATGCTGCAAATCAATTAGTTGTTTAGCGAGCAATGATATGGAAGCCAGAATCAACATGCAGATTCTCACCTGTCATGCCGCGTGATAGATCACTGAATAAGAATAGAGCTGTATCGCCAACTTCTTCAGGAGTCGTTGTACGACGAAGCGGTGCACGCTCTTCAATATCCTTCAGAATGGTATTAAAACCACTGATGCCTTTTGCAGACAGCGTACGAATTGGACCAGCAGAAATACTATTCACACGAATACCTTCTGCGCCTAAATCAGCTGCTAAGTATTTCACACTTGCTTCAAGTGCTGCTTTCGCTACACCCATTACGTTGTAGTTAGATACTACACGCTCTCCGCCTAGGTATGTAAGCGTGACAATGCTTCCACCTTCTGTCATCAATGGACGTGCTGCTTTTGCTACAGCTGTTAAAGAGTATGCACTAATGTTGTGCGCCAAGAGGAAACCTTCACGGTTCGTGTTTAAGTATTCACCGACAAGCTCTTCTTTGTTTGCAAATGCAATCGCATGCGCAACGCCATGAATGACTTGTACTTTTTCTTTAATTGTAGCGAAACATTTTTCGATTTCTTCGTCACTTGTCACGTCACATGGAAGAATGATTGAATCATCACGCTCAAGTGTGCTTGCAAGTTCTTTTACAGATTTAGCAAGACGATCTCCAACATAAGTAAAAATCAAACGAGCTCCAGCTTCGTGAAGTGAGCGGGCAATTCCCCAAGCGATGCTTCGTTTATTGGCAACACCCATTACCACGATATTACGGCCTTCTAAAGAAAAGTTCATATGTAATAAAGCCTCCTATTTTTTCAAGACATAGTATTAGTACCTGATCATAATATTATCACAGATCAAGAGAGAATGACAATTTCCGCTGAAAGAAATTTCTTTTTCATCAAAAAACCGTCCTCGCAAATGAAGACGGTTCGATTCTCTTATCGTTTGAGCCGGTTTTGCTGATAAGCAAAATGGTTGGTAGGTCCGTGTCCAGCCCCAATATTCAAAGGGAACTTGATGGCTTCATGGACAAAGGTTTCTGCTGTGTCAAAAGCCTCCCTCATGGAGGATCCTTTCGCTATTTCAGCTGTTAATGCCGCTGCAAACGTGCAGCCTGTGCCATGTGTATGCGGTGTATCAATATGTTCATTTGTGACTTCTATAAAGCCTTTTCCATCATACAATAGGTCTGTAATCATCCCGCCAGATGGACCGTGACCGCCTTTGATCACGACATGCTTCGTACCAAGCTCATATAAACGCTCCGCTGCTAGATAGCGATCTTCTTTTGTCTGAATGCGCACATCTGTCAGCACTTCTGCCTCAGGAAGATTCGGCGTTACAGCATAGCTGACAGGCAGCAAGTGTGTTTTCAACGCTGAGACCGCATCTTCATTTAATAAAGAAGCGCCTCCTTTTGCGATCATCACTGGATCGACAATGAGCTTCATGTCATATTGAACCGTTTTTTCAGCAACTATCTTGATCATGTCTGCGCTCCACAGCATTCCTGTTTTGACGGCATCTGGCAGTAAATCCTCTGCCACTGCATCAATTTGACTTTCTAACGCCTCGTTTGAAAGCGGATATACTCCGTGAACACCTAGTGTGTTTTGTGCTGTAATCGCTGTGATCGCAGACATTCCGAACACACCGAGCTCCTGAAAGGTTTTTAAATCAGCTTGAATGCCTGCTCCGCCGCCAGAATCAGAACCTGCAATTGTGAATGCTTTTTTGATCGTCATTTCATCACACCTCTCATTAGCCAATCCATTGATGATAAATGGTTCTTGCTTTTGCCACATCATTTGTGCCATGGACAAGGGCTCTGCCGTCTTTAAATAAGACAAGCTTATATTCATTCTTTTGACAGGAAAGCAAATACGGATTTTCAAGAACATCCATCCCTGCTTTCTTTAACCGAAGAGCCACTTCGTGTAACGACGGCGGGGTTTCGGCTGCACTGCGGATTTGGACCGTATTGCGGCCGCATAGTACATCTGCTTTCGCTCTCTTGTCATAGGAGAGAAAAGGATATGTCTTCAGTCCGCAGCTTGGACATTGTTTCTTCTTTAAGGAGCTGGTTGATCGGATGTCAGACCGCTCATTGGTCCATAAATCAAACGATCTTAAAATTGGCGTCACTTGATGACCTGTTAAATACTTCAGGGCATCTGCCACTTGATATGCTGCCACCTGCTGCACAACTGGACTAATGATACCGGCTGTATCACATGTCATGCCTTGTGCAGGTAAATGTTCAAGCAGGCAGTGTAAACACGGTGTTTCATCAGGAATGACAGTAAATTGAATACCATAGCTGGCGACGCAAGCTCCATAAAGGAATGGAATTTGATGTTTGACAGCTGCATCATTAGCGATCATTCTCACCTCGAAATTATCCGCTGCATCGACAATAATTGAAGCGCCGCTGACCAGTTCATCAATATGTTCAGCGGTCACATCGACGACGATTCCTTTGACCTGCACGTCACTATTTATCTGTTTGAGTCTATTTTCAGCCGCCACGGCCTTTGGCAGCCGATCCTGCACATCTTGCTCTGTGTAAAGCTGCTGACGCTGAAGGTTGCTCCACTCAATATAATCTCGATCTAAAATGGTGACAGAACCAACGCCAGCACGAACGAGCATTTCCGCACTAGCTGTTCCAAGCGCTCCCGCACCAATAATGACAGCCTTTGAGTCATTTAACCGCTTTTGCCCCTCTAGTCCAATTGGCTGAAAGAGCTCTTGTCGTGAATAGCGTGTGCTCAAAATGCCGGCATTCCTTCCTGCGGACTGCTTGCTGTCCCATAGTTTTTCAAAGAAATACGTCCCGCCTCGAAGCCTAGCCTTCCTGATTCAATCGCCAGCTTCATGGCTTTTGCCATTTTCACAGGGTCCTTTGCACCTGACACAGCGGTGTTCAGTAATACAGCGTCAGCCCCTAGCTCCATCGCATAAGCCGCATCCTTTGGAGAGCCTACACCAGCATCAATAATCACCGGTACCTTTGCCTGCTCGATAATAAATGAGAGATTCAGAGGGTTTAGTAAGCCTTGCCCTGAACCAATCGGCGAAGCACCTGGCATGATGGCATGGACACCAAGCTCTTCTAATTTTCTTGCCAGTACCACATCATCAGATGTATATGGAAGCACGATAAATCCTTCTTCGAGTAGCATTTCGGATGCTTTTAACGTTTCGACTGGATCTGGCAGAAGAGACCTTGAGCAGCCAATGACTTCTACCTTGATCATGTCACACAGTCCAGAAGCCTTCGCTAAACGAGCAATTCGAACTGCCTCTTCCGCTGTACTAGCACCAGCTGTATTCGGAAGCAGCGTATATTTTGATAAATCAAGCTGCTCCAAAAAGTTTGGCTGAGATGCTTCGAAAATGTTCATTCTTCTCACAGCAAAGGTTAATATTTCTGCTTCTGATACGTTCACGGCTTCTTTTTGAACTTCAAATGATGGGTACTTCCCTGTACCAAGTAATAATCTAGATGTGAATGTTTTCCCGCCAATGTGCAGCATGTTGTCATCCTCCTCCTACAAAGTGAACGATTTCGATCGTGTCATTAGGTTCAATTTTCACTTGTTGAAACGCTTCTTTATCAATAATTTCTTGGTTCTTTTCCACAATCACTACTCGATTTTCAAGCTGATAGTCTGATAGCAGGTCATAGATCGTTCCATTCTCTTGTTCGAAATCAACGATTCTGCCATTCAATTGAATTTTCATACAAACAGTGCCTCCTTTCGGCCAATACGAAATGCGTGAAGCCATTCCGTTTTGACCGGCTCACCTAATATCAGGTCGCGAATGATTTCTCCAGTAATCGGGGCAAGTAAAATACCATTTCTGTAATGCCCTGCAGCAAAAAGAATACGCTGATCTTCTGGATGTCTACCAATGTAGGGATGCCGGTCACTTGTCGCCGGACGAAGGCCAGCCCAGCACTGATCAATCGGCATCTCCTTGATCGAAGGCATCAGCTGTGACGCCTTTTGAATGACAGCTTCGATGCCGCCAAGCGTCGGAACAGTTTGCCACTCGTTTGGCTTCATCGTTGCGCCAACGACCAGTTTGCCGCTATCTCGTTGAACGATGTAACAATGATCATGATAAATGGTGTGTTGGAGTGCTGGACCATGATTCCATACAGACACACATTCCCCTTTTACTGGATAAAGAGAATGAGATAATCCAAGCTCTTCAAAAAAACGGCCAGACCATACACCACTTGCTACAGTGAGATCATCACATGTGAATGTTCCCTTCGTTGTTCTAATCGCTAACTCTTCTTTCTCCCGCTTCACTTCGATCACGGGTGTACACTCTTTCACTTCTGCCCCGTACCTGACCGCCGCCTGCCAAAATGCCCGGCATACCGCATAAGGTTCGACATGAACATCCTCTTTAATCAAACCTGCTCCTAAAATGTTCTCTGCTATTTGAGGCATGCATTTTTTTACGCTGCTTGCGTCAAGCCACTCAAATGTAGACAAATGCTGCATCCGGCAAAGTGCTTGTTTCTCCTCTTCTGAAAAGGCTACCTTCATGATACCGCCCGCTGATGTTCGAATATCAATGCCAGATTCATGCTGTAGATCGACTTTTAACTTTTCGTACAATGCCTGGCTTGCTCTGCCTACTTGAAAAAAAATATCCTCATGACCCTCTCCTTCAGCATGTGCACCGAGCATCCCAGCAGCCGCACTTGTTGTTTGCTTCCCTACCTCATTCGCCTCAAGTAAGACGACCTGCTTTCCTGCTTTTGCAAGGTGATAGGCAATGGACATCCCTATGATTCCACCACCAATGATTGCAACATCATAATGCTTCTTCATAAGGATGCTCCTTTACTTGTTTAGAAAATGCTTGTGCCATCTTGCGCGGCTGATGATGAGTAAAAATTCCAGACATGACAGCAATCCCTTTCACATTCGCATGTCTCAATTCTGGAATGCGGTCAGGTGTCACACCACCGATCGCCACGACTGGAATAGATAGTAGAGATGTCAGTTCTTTCACAAGCTGTACGCCTCTTGCCTGAAGTCCTGGTTTACAAGTGGTGTCATATACGTGCCCAAATATGACATACTCTGCTCCATTTTTCTCAGCTGCTTTCCCTTCTTCTATCGAATGAACAGAGACGCCCGCATGAAGATGAGGGAATTTTTTCCGCAGCTCTTTTGGCGAAAAGCTATGGCCCGGGAGATGTACCCGGTGAATATTGGTGAGCAGCGCAACGTCTACTCTGTCGTTGATGATGAGCTTCTCTTTCGGTACACCTTCTAAAAGGAGACCTTTCACGAGATCAACAAGCTCACTTGCTGTTTTAGACCGTTCCCGGATATGAATAAAATCCACTTCAGGTGCAATGTTTTTTATTTGTTTGATCAGCTCACCCGCAGGAAGCGAATCATTTGTCACTGCGTGGAGTTCCATTTGCACCAACCCCATCTAAACATGCTGTTTGCCACAATTCTTTTTGATACGCCATCTCCCAGAAATGGTATTCGTAATAGCTAGAAATCACAAAATTTTCTTTCATATTGGTCCGTACATGTTCTGGTGCTTTTTCGGCTAGTTCATCAAAGCGGTTGACCTGTTCAAAGACGAGTTCCTTAAACCAATCCCCTCCATATGTCAAAATCCATTCTTGATAAATCGGATGGTCAGGTGTGGTTTGTTTCAGCTTTTCACCCACCTCATAATAAAGCCAGTAGCACGGCAATAACGCAGCTAAAATCTCTTCGAATCGTCCACTTTTCACAGACCGGTACATATGTGAGGTATACGCGTAAGCAGTGGGAGAAGGCTTAAAGTTTTCGATGGCTTCATCTGAAATCTCTAAAAGCTCTGTAAACTTTCTATGCAGCGACAGCTCCGCTTCATACGTTCCCTGCGCATGATACGCCATTCTGCCCGTCGTATGTAAGTCCTCACTAATCGCCGCTCCATATGCTTGCACCTTTGCAAAATGAGTTAAATAATATGAATCCTGCATCACATAATACGTGAAACGATCGAGTGACAGCGTGCCATCTCCAATTCCTTTCACAAAGGGGTGTGTAAAGCTTCCATTCCACCATGTTGCTGCTGCTTCTTTACATTCAATTGAAAACGTCATGTTCCTCTCCTCCTGTTTTTCCATATAAAAAAGCCACTTTCCGCGTGGAAAGTGGCTTGGAATTTGTCAAAAACATAGTCAAAAACCGCACCACTTCCCTACGCAGGTATGAACCTGTTCAGGTAATGAGGGTCTAAAAGTCGATACTTTTATCTCAGCCCTTTTAAAGGACTCCCCTAGTGGATCAAATATATGATGTTGTACTTCTATCTTAATCAGGAATTGTTCATTGGTCAAGGGTTCATTCTCACTCTAATTGGGCTCTAAGTCCTGCTACATACTCACGAGAGCCCGACACAAGCACACGGTCACCGCTTCTAAGCGTCGTATCTCCATGTGGGACTAAACTGTCTACCCCTCTGAAAATACGGACAAAGACCAAATCGCCGGTAAACGGAAATTCCCTCAGCATGACATTGTGATAGCGATGATTATTCATTTGAATTTGATACAAGGAAGTATCCTCATTTGTTAATAATCGAATCGCATCCGGTGCTTCAATCAAGGCTCTTAGCACCGTTTTAGATGATAGGAAATTAGAAAACGTATCAATGCCCGCTTCCTTCAATGTCAGCTCTGCCTCAGCTTTGCTCACACTCGCAATGACTTGTTTCGCTCCTTCTTCCTTTGCAAATAAAGCAATTTCCTTATTTTTCGTCTCACTGCCTGTTGCGACGACGAGGACATCCTCCTGGCCAACGCCTGCCTTTCGCAGCGTCTCATCATCGTACTCTTCAATCGATTCGACTTCAAAGATGGAGTCGGCAAGCATCGCTTCTTTATTTTCTTGAAAGACATGCAAAATTCGAATATCATATTCATCCTGATGTAAATCGAGTGTGACAGGTAAGGTCAGCTGATTTGCACCAATAAAGGTCACACGTTTTTTATGGCTCGCAGCTTGCTCTTTTTTAAACAGCGCTTTAAACCAGACAGGCGTTAATATACTTGTGAGTATCGCGACTAAAATCAGCGCGCCGGACATTTTATGATCAATGACTCCGAGCCGCTCCCCGATCGTCGCAGCTGCAATGACGAGTGATAATGTCGATGTTAATAAAAAGCCAGAACCGATCACTTTTTTCATGTCATACCATTTTTTCAAATAAAGAATCGGGATGAGCTTACTAATCAATAATGCAATAAATAGCAGCGGGATCATGATCATAATGGTTGGGTCCTTGAACAGTGCCCATATATTCAAATCCACGCCGACCATCACAAAGAAGATGGGGATCAAAAATCCGTAGCCAAATGAATCCAGTTGCTGGACAAGCTCTTTATTCGGCGAAAGAAGGGACACAAGTACGCCCGCTAAAAACGCTCCAAGAATATTTTCAGCACCGAGTGATTCAGATAAGGCAACTAAGACTATAATGAGAGTAAAGATCGCCCTTGTCCCAATTTGCACGGTCCCTTTTGACATGGACTGAAAAATTGACTTTGTCTTAAATACGCGGCCAAATAAATAAAGAAGGATGCCCGCAGCAAATAATAAGAGCAGAAGCCACATATTCCCTGTACCATCGCCATAAATAGAGGAAAATACAGCAAGTAAAATCATCGTCACCAAATCAGCAATGACAGCGACAAGCAAGATGATTTGACCGATATTCGTCTGCATCAACTTTTCCTCTTTTAAGGTGGGAACCACTACCCCTAATGAGATCGTCGATATAATGAGCGTCATTAAAAAGGCATTTTGGATAAACCCTGCAAGGACAAACGCATAGGACAGAATAAAAGAAATACTAAATACGCCAAGAAAAACAATAGTGGCTGCTTTAAACGTATTCGGTTCTTTTAGACCATTTGGTAGTTCTCGTGCTTTCTTCTTTGACTCGAAAGAAGAAAAATCTATTTCAAGTCCACTTAAAAACATCAGAAAAATAAAACCGAGCATGGATAACGTATCTAACCATGCATCATGTTCAACAACCAGCTGAAGACCGCTTTTTCCAATGATGAGCCCCATGATGATTTCAGCAACAACGACCGGAATGGTCAGCTTAAATCGGTGCAATAAAAGTGGGGTGAAAAAGGCGACAATAATAACGACAACGAGTGATGAAACAGATGTATGCTCCATTGGCTAAAGCCTCCTAACATTGATGTTTAATCTTCTAAGGTTTACGTTAAAGCATTGATTCTAACAATTGCCTAAACGAAAAGAAAGCCATTCGTTATATGTTCTAAAATTCAAACTTCTTTAGCCCCGATGAATGGATGAGAAAAATCAGGAGGAAATCTTATGGAATTTGATATCATTGGTGATATCCACGGCTGCTACGAAGAGCTGCTTACCCTCATACACAAACTAGGATACGAACTCAAACATGGATTACCCGTCCATCCTGATAAGAGAACGCTAGCCCTTGTCGGTGATTTAACAGATCGAGGACCTCAGTCTGTAGATGTGATGCGATTTGTCATTCATGCCTACTCACACGGCGCGATCCGCTACGTACCTGGCAACCATTGCTTTAAGCTTTATCGTTATTTAAAAGGAAATCCGGTGAAATTACTTCATGGCATCGAAACCACAGTGAACGAAATAAAAAAGCTGCCCCTTCATGAACAAACCAAATTGTCACATGAATTTAAACAGCTATTTGAGAAGGCTCCGCTTTACGATGTACTTATTCCTGATGAACTGATGATTGCTCACGCAGCGATGAAGGAAAAGGACATTGGTAGAAAGCCGAACAAACAGATGCGATCCTATCTATTATTTGGCGCAGTCACAGGAGAGACGTGGCCGGATGGACGACCTGTGCGGAAGGATTGGGCAAAGGAATATCGCGGAAAACCATGGATTGTCTACGGACATACACCAGTGAAAGAACCACGATTTGTTGGCAGAACTGTCAACATTGATACAGGCTGCGTATTTGGCCACCGGCTGTCTGCCCTCAAATATCCTGAGCTTGAAACGGTTTCTGTTCCTTCCTCTATGCCTTATGACGATTCAAGGTTTCAGCATTTCACATCATAAAAAAACCCGGCCCTGCGCTTGCAGGTAGCCGGGTTTCTCTATTTAAAGCAGCAATGATTTCATGTCTTCAGGAAGCGGAGCCGAAAATGTCATTACCTCTCCAGTCATCGGATGAGGAAAGACAAGAGTCTCACTATGCAGTGCCTGCCGGTTCATCCGCTCACTCGTTCCGCCATATAACGTATCTCCGATGAGTGGGTAACCAAGATACTGCATATGAACACGAATTTGATGGGTTCTCCCCGTTTCAAGTGCTAGCGTCACATCTGACATGTTCAACTCAGCGTCCACCGCTCGCACTGTAAAATGCGTCACAGCTTCCTGTCCAGTATCATCGACCATTCGCTCAATGATACTATCTCCTTTTCGGGCAATTTTTGCACGAATGGTTCCATGCTTTTCTTTGATCATGCCATGTGTAAACGCTCTGTATGTTCGTTTGACCGCTCCACTTTTCTGCGCTTTTGATAAAAGGCTGTGGGCAAAACGATGCTTGGCCACAAGCATGACGCCAGATGTATCACGATCAAGACGATTCACTAAATGAACTGTCAGCCGAACAGACTGCTCTGCATAATGGTGCAGCAACCCATTTGCAATACTGTGCTCTGGGTGCTCCCTAGAAGGAATGGACGGGATATATGGCTTTTTATTTAGCACAAGGACATGCTCGTCCTCAAATAAAATATCAAGCGGAATCGAAGCAGGCTTTAGCCCTTCACTCACTTTTTCCTGTGGGAATAAAATGGTGAGCCTGTCTCCGTTATGCAGCTTGTATCTCACAGTCACATGCTCTCCATTAATGAGAAGATCACCGCCTTCAAATTTAATATCCGTCAGCATTCTTTTCGAAATGCCAATATCTATTAAATAATCCTTTAAAAGCAACCCTTCTTCTTTGGCTGTCATGGTTTTGTTTAGTGTAAAGTATTCCAGCGAGAACGACCTCTTTCTTATTCTCCTTTTCCGATAAAGGAATCTTGCACCCTTTTCCAAAACGGAAATGGTCTAAATCGGGCAAAGCGGACATTCTCGTCTGCTACCCGGCATTGAATGGATTTGACATCCTTATGAAGCAGCGTCAAATGATCAATGGTTACCTGAAAATCGACATCATTCCTCGGTTTTATGACACAAGTATGGTGGTCTGGTAAAATAAGCGGCGAACCGACCGTTCTAAACACTCTGTTATTGATTGAAGCCATTTCTGCCAGCTGAATGGCTCTAATGGAAGGATGAATAATGGCGCCCCCAAGTGCTTTATTATAGGCTGTACTGCCAGACGGTGTAGACAGACAAAGACCGTCACCTCTGAATGTTTCAAACAGCTGACCCCTAATTTCAACATCTGCCACAAGTGTCCCTTCCATACTTTTAATCGTACATTCATTCATGGCTAAATATTTCTCTTCTCTGCCACCGTCGTTGTATCTGACAATGACTTCTAAGATCGGATATTCCACAATGTGATAAGGGGTTTTCGCAATAGCTAAGACGAGTTTTTCAATTTCACTTGGCACCCAGTCAGCATAAAAACCAAGATGACCTGTATGAACACCGACAAAAGCTGTTTCATTCAGACGGTCGCTATAACGGTGAAACGCATAAAGAAGGGTGCCGTCTCCACCAACCGTAATGACAAGATCTGGTTCCTCTTCATTGAGTTCCATCCCGAAATCCAATAAGTAGGTCTGAATTTTACTTTTAAGTGTGTCAGATACAGAATTCCCTTTCGAAGAAACTGCAAATTTCATGAATTCTTCTCCTTTTCCACCTTGCTGCTATGAGAGGGCAGCATCATATTTGATCAAGCACAGGCTCAGCTATCGTTTTTCTTTTTCCGGGAAAATGCCACTTGTGCTTCTTGAATTTCCCCTCTAATTTCAGACATCTCATCATCAAGAAGAGATGCTGCCTCAGAAGCTCTTTGAAGGCGCAGCTTGACTTTTTCCGGGATATTCCCGCTATATTTATAATTCAGAGAATGCTCAATGGTCGCCCAAAAGTTCATCGCAAGTGTACGAATTTGGATTTCGACGAGGAGCTGCTTCTCTCCGTTGATCGTTTGCATCGGATATAACACAACAAGGTGGTACGAACGGTATCCGCTTTCTTTATGCTCTGCAATATAGTCGCGTTTATCAACAACCACAAAGTCTTTTCGTGACTGGAGCATTTTTTTCACGACTTGTATGTCTTCTACAAACTGGCACATAATGCGAAGCCCAGCAATATCCTGCATCGTTTCGATTTCATGCATTGGGATGTTTTTACGCTTTGCCTTTTCTAATATGCTGGCAACAGGTTTCACTCGGCCTGTAACAAATTCTACTGGTGAATGGTCATCCTCGAATTCATATAGCTTTCGAATGCCTTTTAGTTTCACTTTTAATTCTTCGACTGCTTGTTTATACGGTGCGAGGAATTGATCCCATTGTTTTTTGTCCATGAAACTTCCCCCAATTCCATATACCTAATTATTTCAGAGGAATGTGCTCTTCACTTTCTCTTCCATATCTCCGTAATTGGCATTGTCTTTAATATTGTCGATTAAATAATGTAATTCTTGATGAAGCTGAATGAGTTCTAACGAATGTCCTCCCGCTGTCAAATAGACAGGGATGTCAAGATTCATTGCTTCTTTTAATGGAGCCCATGTATGTTCCCCTAAGATAAGATATGAAAAGGACTGCTCGTTTTCAAGTATGTAAACGAACGCAAAGTGATCAGAATCAACAAGCATTTGTCCTGATGCTTTTGCTTTTTGGATTTGCTCTTCTGACTTGGTCGTCAAAATCAGCCTGTCTTCTTTTAAAGTTGCTTCTGCGATTTCAATTCGGTTTTGCATCATGATCTCCTTTACAACAAAGTACAGCTTTATTTTATCATATCAAGTTCAATATTGATAAACCGAACTTATTGAGAAAATCCTATTTTCTTCTTATAAATGATCCTTTCACGTAATTATCCATTGATTTTGGCACATGTGGAAAGAGAAATAATAGATAAAAACAGTCTTTTACATGATGAACATACTTCATGTACAATAATCATATTTCCTCTAAATGAAAGGTTGATGTCAAAATGGCACAGGAAATTGAAATAGAACTAAAGCAATTGTTAATGAAAGAAGAATTTGAACAGTTGAAACAACATTTTCAATTGAAGGATTCGGATTTTCACACGCAAACCAACCATTACTTTGATACACCTCAATTTGATATAAAATCTCAATTCGCTGCATTAAGAATGAGAGAAAAAAACGGCCAGTGGGTTCTCACGTTAAAGGAACCACACGAAATAGGCTTGCTCGAAACCCACCAAACGATCGCTCCTCCTTCAAGCCTTGACGATTTTCAGCTACCAAAAGGTGAAGTGGCTGATAGGCTAGACCATCTGAACATTCAAAAGGATCAAATTGTGTATTTTGGTTCACTAGAAACGTCAAGAGCTGAAAAAATGATCAAAGAAGGCTTAATTGTTTTGGATCACAGCCGATATTTAACAGTAGAGGACTATGAACTTGAATTTGAAGTGAGCGACCTGGAAATCGGACAAGCCGCATTCTCCGCATTGCTCCAAAAATTCCAAATCCCTGTACGAAACACGAAAAACAAAGTCGTACGTTTTTATGAAGAGAAAATGAAAACACAGAAATAGATGAATTCCTTGAAGGAGGAACATGATGAACGTCAATCAACTTCAATCCTTTATGCAGCTCCAAGCGCTTAAAACATTACAATCAGACCCTGGACAAACGCAAATGCCGGGCGGCCAAGAATCGAATGCTCAAGCTTCCTTTCAGTCGCTGCTGCAAGATTTTTTAGGCGGATCAGAATTATCACGTCTGCCGCTTTCAATTTCTGCATTTATGGGAACGGACCCATCAACGGCTCCGAACACGCAATACGCGCGTACAAACCCATACTTATCTGCTATCGCTGGCGGTGAGCAGCTTCAAGCTCAACCTTCATATGCGAATGACGCTCAATTGAATACAGCGAATGGTATTGGAAATGTCTTAAACAACAGCTACACGCCGCCGCTTCAAAAGGCTGTTTCAAGCGGCTCATCATCAAAAGAAATTAATCAAATTGTGTCACAAATGGCTCAAAAACATGGTGTTCCAGAAAAGCTGATTCATGCGGTCATCAAGCAAGAATCCGGCTATCGTACGAATGCGGTCAGCCATGCAGGCGCGCTTGGTCTTATGCAGCTTATGCCATCTACAGCTAAATCACTTGGCGTGAATAATGCCTTTGATGCGGCCCAGAACATCGAAGGCGGCACGAAGTATATCAAACAAATGCTTCAGAAATATAATGGAAATGTCTCACTCGCCTTAGCTGCTTATAATGCAGGCTCAGGAAATGTTGATAAATACGGCGGCATTCCACCATTTAAAGAAACACAAAATTATGTAAAGAAAATCACAGCACAATATTTCGCTTAAACCGAAGAGAATAACCTCTTCGGTTTTTTGTATGTCGCTTTTCACCCTTTTTTGACTGAATGTGTTATGATATGGTCAATTGATCACGGAACCCGCCTCTCCCCTTATTTCCAATAGACCAAAGCGGTTTGTTTGTGGAATTGAGATGAGGTTGTTAAAATAAGTACAAGAATAGAAACATTAAAATAGAACAAACTGAATATCACTTTTGAAATAAATAAATTCACAATAGGGCGCTTCATCCTATTAACTACGAGTAAAAGGAGTAGTCAACATGGTACAATCGTTTAACGCACCTTACGAAGCGGTTGGAGAGGAACTTCTATCGCAACTTGTTGATACTTTTTATGAAAATGTAAAGTGTCATCCTTTGCTTCATCCTATTTTCCCGGATGACTTAAAAGAAACAGCAAGAAAACAAAAACAGTTTTTAACGCAATATTTAGGCGGACCCCCGCTTTATACAGAGGAGCATGGCCACCCCATGCTACGGGCGAGACATCTCCCTTTTCCGATTACTGAGGAGCGGGCTGACGCATGGCTTGAATGCATGGAGGATGCAATGGATCAAGTAGGATTAACCGGCGATATTCGTGACTTTTTATTTGAGCGGCTTTCTTTAACGGCTCGTCATATGGTCAACCAAACACCTGAAAAGGATGGACGATCTTGAGCTGCAATACGCACGATCAATATTTCTCACACTGTCACGGACATCCTCAAAAGCCGATTGAAATTTATGTATTCATTGACCCTCTAAGTCCAGACTGCTGGTTATTAGAGCCATCCATTAAAAAATTGAAAATGAAGTACGGCCGTTTTTTCACTTTGCGAACGGTGACAAGCTCTAGTATTAATGCATTGAATCGAAAACGAAAAAAGCATTTACTGACCGAAGCGTGGGGGAAATTTGCGACCAAAACTCAGACAAAAAAAGAACAAATGCTGTCTGAACAAATTGTGACTTCACCTTATCTCGCCTCGCTTGCATTAAAAGCGGCTGAACTTCAAGGCAGAAAATGCGGAATGAAATTTCTGCGTCTCATTCAAGAATCACTTTTTTGCCATCAGCAAGATGTTACAAGTGAACATGTACTGCTAGAAAATGCAAAAAGCGCTGGACTAGACATCGAGGAATTCCAGCGCGATATTCATTCTCAAAGTGCTGTCAAAGCACTAAAATGTGATATGAAAATTGCCGCTGAAATGGACGTGTCTGAGCTTCCGACCTTTGCCTTTTTTAATACAGTAAACGGAGATGAAGGATTAAAAATTTCAGGTGCGTACTCTTATGATATATACGAGGAAATCCTTTTTGAAATGATTGGTGAAAAACCAACACCTTCAGAACGGCCTCCAATTGAATGGTTTATTGCTTACTTTCAATTTGCATCTGCCAAAGAGATTGCGGTTGTTTATGACCTGACACTTGAAGAAGTTGAACGAGAAATGAAAAAGCTAGCTTTCGCTAAAAAAGTCGAACGTGTACAAGTGCATCAAGAAATGTTTTGGCGCTATAAAGAAGATGATCATCATTCAGATCTTGATGTCTATCGCTGTGAGAATGAACATGGGTGCTGACCCATGTTTTTTCTTTACCTCAAAAGGGAACATTTGTTCTTTTTTAAACCACGAAGAAACCGCGCCGGGATAAGCGCGGTTTCACTATGTCTTAACGACAACAAAGGGGATGGGAGAAATTTTTCACGGTCAAACAAAGGGGTAATGTTTGTATGTGATTAATTTCACATCTGTAGTATATCAAATTTTGTCGACTTATGACAACAGATATACTATATGTTCATATTTTTGTCACAAAACATAAGAGGGTTGTCACTTTCATATAGTGAAAGTAACGAAAAAATGGAGGGATCTGCATGCGCAGCACAACCATTGGACTTGTTTCCATTGGCTTATGTTTCTTTTTAAACATATTAGGCTTAATGAAAATGCTTCCTCTTTATCTCACATCGCCACTCTTATTTGCTGCAATACTTTTTACACTTTATCGAATGAACCACCGGAAGACCTTTAAGGGATTTAAAGGTTGATGTTAAGGATCGGCCTCTTCATGCGAAGAGGTCTCAGCATGTAGACAAACCCTCGCATTCGTTGTCAGTCCTGCGTGCTGGTGCTCACGGCTCCGCGCCAGTACTCGTCCTTCCTTGACTGCAAAGGTTTTCTATCACGCTGAAAAGAAGACAAAGGGCTAAAATCTGCGGCCTCTTCATGCGAAGAGGTCTTTTTTGTGAAAAAAACTCCTGTCAAAAGATGAGTATGCACTCACACGTCTGACAGAAGTCTTTTCATTACTCACCCGTTGTGGAGATGAGTTCTTCCATTTCTTTTAATTTTTCTTCGAACAATTGACATGCTGCTTCGATTGGTTCTTTGGAAGCCATATCAACACCCGCTTTTTTCAGCACATTGATTGGATAATCAGAGCTGCCTGCTTTAAGGAAGTCTGTGTAGCGCTCCACCGCAGGTTTTCCTTCTTCTAAGATTTGCTTGCTTAATGCCTGTGCAGCACTATAGCCTGTTGCATATTGATAGACATAATAGTTGTAATAGAAGTGAGGGATTCTCGTCCATTCTAATCCGATTTCTTTATCCACAACCATGCCGTCTCCAAAATACTTCTTGTTCAGGTCGTAATAAAGGTTCGTCATGAATTCTGGCGTTAAAGCCTCTCCTTCTTGTGCTTTCACATGAATCAGATGCTCAAACTCAGCAAACATCGTCTGTCTGAATACCGTTCCTCTAAATCCTTCTAGCAAGTGATTTAACACATACAAACGCTGTTTTTTATCATCCAGATGATTCAGCAGGTATTCGCCTAGTAACGCTTCATTTGTCGTGGAAGCTACTTCAGCTACAAAGATGCTATAGTTTCCATACGGATATGGCTGGTGCTTTCTTGTATAGTAGCTATGAACAGAGTGCCCAAATTCATGAGCCAGTGTAAATAAATTATCAATATTATTTTGCCAGTTCATGAGGATATAAGGATTTGTGCCATAGCTTCCAGATGAATACGCACCGCTACGTTTCCCTTTATTCTCATAAACGTCTACCCAGCGATTATTGAGTCCCTCTTTTAACACGGACACATATTCTTCTCCTAATGGCGCTAACCCTTTTAGCATATAATCCTTTGCTTCATCGTAGGTTAGCTTCATGCCAGCATCTTTTACAAGTGGTGTATACAAGTCATAATTGTGCACTTCATCAAGCTTTAACACCTTTTTACGCAATTCAATATAACGGTGTAATAACGGTAAATATTGATGAACTGTATCAATTAGATTGTCATATACTTCTTCTGGAATACTGTTTCGAGATAGTGCTGATTCTCTTGCCGATTTATAATTTCGTACTTTTGCATAAAAATTATCCTTTTTAATCGAACCGCTCAGTGTCGAAGCAAGCGTGTTTTTATACTGATCATACGTTTTATACACAGCTTTAAAGGCATTCTTTCTCACTTCACGGTCATCACTGTTTAAAAATGTGATAAAGTTGCCGTGGGTAATTTTCTTTTCTTCCCCATTTTCATCCTTTACAGAAGGGAACGAAATATCAGCATTGTTAAACATACTAAAAGTAGTAGATGAAGTTGAGAGAGGTTCAGATGCCTCAGCTAATAAGGCCTCTTGCTCCTCACTTAAAATATGTGGACGTTCTTTATTAATTTCTTCAAGAGCATGGGAATACAGTTTTAATTCTTCTTTTTCCAGAATAAACTGCTGCAATTTATCTTCTTGAATCGATAAAATCTCTGGAACAATATAAGCAGAAGTACTAGAGAGTTGTGTAAATAAATTCGATGCTTTATCATTCAGCGCTTGAAATGATGAGTTAGTTGTATCCTCATCGTATTTCATGTGCGCATATGTATAAAGCTTGCCAAGCTTTTCAGAAAGCTGATCCTGAAAGGTTAGGGCTTCATACAGTACATCAGCAGAATGGGCGAGCTTGCCTTTAAATTGAGCGAGCTTAGGAATTTCTTTTTTGACCGCTTCGAATTCCTTGTTCCATGCATCGACGCTTTCAAAAATATCTTCAAGTCGCCATTTGTTTTCTTCTTTTACTTCGCTTCTGTCTGGTAAATGGTTGTTTTTGCTTTGTGAAGTCATATGAATCCCCCTTGCATAAGTTGTGTTGAACCAACCTTTCGGAAAGTGAAAGAAATTGGTGTTGTATTTATCTTCTTTGTTTTGAACTATATTTGTCAAATCATATGCAGAAATAAATACCAAACAGACTAAAAAAATGAGAAAAAAGCGTTTCTTTCTATTCAATCGCAGCACCACCTTTTTCTTATCATGATCAAAGTGGGCATGAAACATGCTAATGAAATAAGAAAGTATCTCGTTTGAACGCTTCATCTACTGTTTGTATTGGCATTTGATTTGACGCTACTTCATAATTACCCTCTTTTGTCATGTGTAAAAACCCTTGTCTAACAAGCGCATGAACATATGCAGTGATGACCTCTTTTATTTCTTCTATTGAAATATCGCCATATCGGAGCTTTACTTCTTTCATCTGGACACACCGCTTGATTTCTTTCATCAGCAGTTGAATCGTTACTGACCTGTTTCCTTTTTTCCTCATTATCCAATCATACAGACACCCCTGCCAGACGTAAACGGGACTTGTGAAGATATACGCTTCTTTCAGCGGGATAAATAATTCAGTTGGCAGAAAAGGAAAAGCTGTTTGATGATGCTCATAAAAAACGTCTCTCAACCGTTTGCTTTCATTTGATAAAATACGAGGAGGCCGCTGCCTAAATTGCTGTATACATTTTAGCCATTGTTTGTAGACTTGACGCTTGCTTGAGGGCGGCGATAGAATATCCGAAAGTTTGCGGTATGCTGTTGGCGGTCTGACAGTCATGGCAGCACATATTTTCGTTGGTTGAAATACAAGGAGTTGAGCAAGATGGATGAATCGGTTCTGGAGCGGACAATAAAAAATCAGACTTCCTTTCTGTGATTCCCTTAACATTTCCCAATGAATGGAGGAGAAGGAAAAGAGCTGGGCAGATTTTCGCTTTAAACGATTTGCTCCTATAACCCATATAGGGAAGAGCCCTGCTTCGCGGAGTCCTGCTGTCCTTTTACGGAGCTCTTGCCGTGAAATATTTGAGCATTGATATTCGATTGCATAGCTTGTTCCTCCAATAGAGACAGCCACGTCAGGACGCTGATGAATCTTTGACACATACTTTTCAAGCACCGGTTTATGTCCAAGCCGCAGAAGCCAATTCATAATGGCTTCTTTCCCCGCCTGATGATATGCCGTTTCGCCTGAGGCTAGTGGACATGTTGTCAGCTGTTTATGTGCAAAATGATAAACACGTTGTTCACCAAGCTTTAATTGCACTTCTTCCCTGCATTCAGGGCAGTAAAATTTGCACGTCGTCCTGACATGCTCCAACCTGTTTTTAGATAAGTAATGTGTAATTCGAATAAGTTTTCCATTATCCATGATCGCTGTATTCATTCAGTTCGCCCCTTAGTCTTTGTTGACCGTATTATAGCTTTTTCATCTATAAGAGAGCGAATAGGTAAAATGAACTTTTATTGTGTGAAAACATGATTTTACTGTTGTTTTCCTGAGGAAAATGAAAAAACCCCCTCATAAAAAGGGGGGAAAATACAATCTTTATAGTAATGGCGATAATAATCTTGCTGTTGATTCAAAGAGTCTGACCCTTAACGGTCTCTTTGCAAATTCCTCTGGGACAATCTCGTGCGACTGCTCTAAATCACCTAAGAAGTCGTTCACGAGCTTCTCAGTGCTTTTCGTTTTATAGAGGAAGGCATTCACTTCAAAATTCAAATGAAAGCTTCTCATATCCATGTTGGCCGTTCCTATCGAAGCCAGCTCACTATCCACAATGATAAATTTACTATGCATAAAGCCTTGATCATATTCATACACCTTTGCCCCTGCTTCTAAAAGCTCCGGGAAGTATGAACGGGACGCATGGAAGACGATCCGTTTATCTGGATTCTTCGGTGCAATAATCCGTACGTCTACTCCGCTTAATGCAGCAATTTTCAGTGCAGACAAAATATCATCATCTGGCACAAAATATGGTGAAGCGATCCAAATAGACTTTTTGGCAGAGATAATCATGGAGAAAAAGAGATTTTTAATGACCTCCCACTGTTTATCAGGTCCGCCAGCGATCATTTGTACGCCTTGTGTTGTGCTTTCAAGGTGGCTGAAATCTTTAAAGTAGTC
Source organism: Bacillus sp. FSL M8-0266 (assembly GCF_038613425.1). NCBI lineage: Bacteria > Bacillati > Bacillota > Bacilli > Caryophanales > Bacillaceae > Bacillus > Bacillus sp. FSL M8-0266. The sequence continues at coordinate 1,171,489 of NZ_CP152015.1, read as the reverse complement.
CACACCTGCGCATCTTTCATTCGTCATATAGTACCAATCCTGCATGAAAATCTGCTGCAGGTCACGAACAGCTTCACCCTTAATCATCAAATGGGTGTCACGCCAAAATCCATATTGTCTACTTCTACCCATATATTCGTCTCCAATGTTCAGCCCGCCAACAAATCCAACTTCTCCATCAATCACGACAATTTTTCGGTGATTTCGGAAATTGATTTTATTATTTAACAGAGGCAGCCTCACGGGTAAAAATGGAACGATCTGAACGCCAGCCTTTTCGAGGTCAGCAATATATTGACGAGAGAGCTTTAAACTCCCTACATCGTCATATAAAAAGCGGACAATCACGCCATTTTTCGCTTTATCAATGAGAATATCTTTTAATTCTTGTCCAAGGTCATCGTGGCGGAGAATATAATATTCTAAATGAATGTGATGTGTCGCCTTTTTGATTTCTTCAAAAATATGAGAGAATGTTTCTTCTCCATTCGTCAGGACTTTAGAGGACGTGCGATACGTAATAGGGGTATGTCCAAGTCTGTGGGCCAGCTTAAATAAGAGCTGCTGATGATCACCCATATGCGTCATTTTCTCAATCGCTTCTCTATGAATATGTTCATCTTCCTGGATTAACTGTTCGTCCAGGATGGCTTTCTTTTCAAACAACCGGCGCTTTTTGATATTGCGTCCAAAGAAAATATAGAACAAAAAGCCGAATAACGGAAAGCTGCCAAGCAGGACAAGCCACGTTATCGTTTGAGATGGATTCCGGTTCTCCAAGAATATGACAAACCCGATGAAGATAATCGATAAAGTGAATAGAACACTGACAGAACTTAATACACTTACCGCTAAATCACCGGCAATTAATTGAATGACTAAATAAGCACCTATCGTAATGATAAGAAAAAATAGAACTTTGACTAAATTTCTCATTTCATTTTCTCCTTGCCGATCTCTTTATTTACCTATTCATTCAGATAAAAAAGCCGATTCCTCTATAGAAATCGACTTTTGTTGGTTACGAGAAGTGCTGTTGAATCGTTTCAAGGGCATTTCCTTCGATAATCAGCTGACCATATTCTTTCAGTCTGTAAATGCTGACCACTGATTCATGAGCATATTCAAGCAAAATGCTGAGCTTATTCTCCACTTGCTCATCTGACAAATCCTCGTGGAAGTCAACATATAGATAATAGCGGTTTTCAAACGAATATAAATTTGTGGTAAAATCCTGCATATTTAATTGAGAAAGTGCAATCAAATCTTCAAAGTCATCCATTTTCAACACAAATTGAAGTTGAAGTTTTTTGTCCTTCTCATTATCGTCTTCTTGATCCTGCTCTTCTTTTTGAAAATCATCAAGCAGTGCGTCTAGACTTTCTTCATCTGTTTGATCTTTTTTATCTTCTGGAATCGGCAATTCGAGCTTTTGTCCATCTTTAGAAAGTTGGGCTTTCGTCACGACAATTTCAAGACCTTTGTCAAGTGCCTGCACTTGAATCCAAAGCGGTCCCTCAACTGCAAATTCTTCTTCTTCGTGCACTTCGTCCATTACTTCCCAAAACAGCTCTTCACTGCGTTCACGATTATACCAAATCTCTTCACGGTCAAATCCGCGGTCTTCAATATCACCGTAGGAAATATAAAATTTCACTGTATGTTCATTAATTCTTTCAATTTCCATTTTGCCAACCTTCCCTTCTATATAAGATGTTGAAGGGACATACAAGCTCCCAATTAATAGTACTTTACTACACTTTACCCGTTCCGTCTACATGTTAACCTTTTAAAGAATTGAGGTATTGCTTTGTACTGTCTATTTTATGATAAAACATGAATAAAAGAAATAAAAACGCATTTTTTGCAGAGAAAACTTACAGAAACATATATTTGAATTGTCTTCATATATTGGTTGTACGAGCTCTATTAGATATGAGGTGAAATGGATGGAAACAGAGTGGATCATATCCTTACTGATGATTATTGGCATCGATCTGATTTTAGGCGGAGATAATGCGTTGATCATTGCGATGGCTAGCCGCAGCTTGTCAAATGACAAACGCAATAAAGCCATATGGATCGGCACACTTTTGGCAGTGCTGATGAGAATAACAATGACAGGTGCCGCAGTTTATTTATTGACCATCCCTTATTTGCAATTTATCGGCGGACTTTTTCTCCTTTATATAGGATACAATTTGTTAATTGAACAAAAGAAAGAATCGATTCGCATTAAAAGCAGCGGCTCCCTTTGGCGTGCGGTTCAGACCATTGTGATTGCCGACCTCTTTATGTCACTTGATAATGTTATTGCAGTTGCAGGAGCGGCAAAAGGCAACATGCTGCTGACCGCTTTTGGCCTGATGATTTCAGTACCGATTATTATTTGGGGAAGTAAGCTGATTCATGCCGCTTTCACCAAATTTCCGTATCTATTATACGGAGGAAGTGCTCTTTTGGCTTTTACTGGCGGTGAAATGATTGTTCGTGATGTGAAATTGAATGAATTTATGGCTCAGCATGCGACTCTTGAATTGATGCTTCCGTTTTTAACAGTCGTAATGGTCATTTTAGCCAGCCTGTTTTACGAACAAACGGCTGAAAACAAATAAAAAAAGCTGCCAAATGATCGGCAGCTTTTCGTTTTTTTCTATTAGTTAGCAAGTCGCTGAGCTTCTCTTAGTTGGAATGTACGAACCGTTCTTGGAAGGAAACGTCTAATTTCATCTTCATTGTAGCCAACTTGTAGTCTTTTTTCATCCAAGATAATTGGACGTCTTAAAAGACCTGGATGCTCATTGATCAGTTTATACAATTGTTGAAGAGGCATTGTCTCAACATTCACATTTAGCTTTTGAAATACTTTTGAACGTGTTGAGATAATTTCATCTGTACCGTCTTCAGTCATTCGAAGAATTTCTTTAATTTCATCGATTGAAAGAGGCTCTGAAAAGATGTTTCTCTCTTGATACGGAATATTGTGCTCTTCTAACCACGCTCTTGCTTTTCTACATGATGTACAGCTTGGTGATGTGTATAATGTTACCATAAATCTTCACTCCTCAATTTGTAGAATGAATATTGATCTGTATTCTTAAATTAAAATTGTTCTAAATAAGTAATCTTTATAGTGATTATACTATAAAAAAGTAAGTGTGAACAGATATTCTTGCAATTTTTGTGACAAAAACTAGACAATTTCATTCATTTTGTGGTGTTGCTTGATGTCTGAACATTCTCATTTAGTCGAGATGATCGAAAATATTTTTTTGTTTTTTATTTTCAATGACCTTCAACACATCATCAACATCCTCATACGACTGCCCATACCATTCTTCATCTTTATACGTATGGATTCGTTCATAGGTCTTCCTCATAGCCTCCATCATTTCTTCCTCATTATCTGTAAGAGGCGACCAATAAAGGATTTCCATGCGGTTCACTTCATTTGTTGCAAGTGACCTGCGTTTATAACCGATTGATTCGGCATGCTTGAAGTGCTCTCTTTGGTAAAACTTTAGGCGTTTTGCAGTATCTGCATCATCTTCATCTACAGGCTCGACCTCAAGCAAGATCGGTTTCTTTTTTTCCTTCAGCTTATGAATGAGCTTTGATCCGAGGCCTTCACCTCTTGCATCTCTGGAAACAAATAAATAATCAATAAAGATGAAAGAATCAAATTCGGCGTACATCATCACATGATGAGGCCCTTCTTCCTTATGATAAATTTCACTTCTTTCCTTTAATAAAGCTTCCATATGCTCTTTTGACTTCATTTCTTCTATCGGGAAGTATTCACTGAGCTTTTCATACCAATTCATGGATCCGCTCCTTATGATATAGTGAAGAACCACTTCCTTATATATTCCCGATTTCCTGCTATTTAAACGCCTGTACTAGTAAGACGCAGCAAAGTCTCCTCTAGTTTCACTTTTTTTCAAACAACAGAAAAAAGTTTTATATCGAACGATTCATGAGTAATTGAAAACAGACAAACAGGATGAGTGTCATCCCAGTTTGGAACATGATGAAATAAAGATACTTCATGCGCCTTGCTTCCTCTTTCTGATTGCTTGTTTTCCGATGAAGCATATATTAGACAAGATGCCAATGAGCACCATAAATATGAGCATCCACTGCCCTCCATTTGGCTTTCTCAAAAAAGACGTTGAAAAAAGCATGAATACAATGAGAAAGTGAAAGAATGAATAGCGAAACGTCTTCCATATCGACATTTGATTTCCTCCTAAAACCCGCTTGTTGCTAACTAGAAATTACCATCATCTTGTTTTTTTGTAAAATAAAAAAAGAAGCACTGACATAGCAGTGCTTCTTCCTTCTTATGATTGTTTTGCCTGAAGCTCTTTGAATTCTTCCTCTGTGCAGCTCACAAAGTGACCTGGCTTCACTTCACGGAAATCAGTGTTTGTTCCTTTGTGAACGGAAGGATCATACTTGATTCGCTTGCGGTTACGCTCATAATCTGGATCTGGAAGCGGAATCGCAGATAGTAATGATTTTGTATATGGATGAAGCGGGTTTTCGTATAATTCATTCGCTGGTGCCAGCTCTACCAATTTCCCGAAATACATCACGCCAATACGATCGCTGATGTATTTTACCATGGACAGGTCATGGGCAATGAATAAATACGTTAAGCCTTTTTCTTCTTGCAGTTCTTTCATTAAGTTAACGACCTGCGCTTGAATCGACACATCTAATGCAGAGATTGGTTCATCGGCAATGATGAAATCTGGCTCAACTGCTAATGCACGGGCAATTCCGATACGCTGCCTTTGACCACCAGAGAATTCATGCGGATATCTGTTTGCATGCCCTTTGTTCAAGCCAACGGTTTCAAGCAACTGGTACACACGCTCTTTACGCGCTTGCTTTGATTTCGCAAGGCCATGAATGTCAATGCCCTCTGCAATGATATCAAGCACTGTCATTCTAGGGTTCAGTGAGGCATATGGATCTTGGAAGATCATCTGCATTTGACGGTTGAACTCAAGCATTTTTTGTCTTGATTTCTTCCCGTGTACATTTTCCCCTTTATAAAGAACCTCGCCATCTGTCGCATCATAAAGTCTAATGATAGATCGGCCCGTAGTCGATTTACCACATCCAGACTCACCTACAAGACCTAGTGTTTCACCTTTGTAAATATCAAATGAAACGCCGTCAACTGCTTTCACCGTTCCTCTTGCTGTATGGAAATGCTGCTTTAAATTTTTGATTTCTAACAATTTTTCTGCCATGCTATTCACCCTCTTTTACTAATACAGGTTTTTCGTAGCTACCTTCTAGTTCACGCATTCTCGCCTTTACAGCAGCAGGCGGTTCAACTTTAGGTGCATTTGGATGAAGTAGCCATGATTTCACATAATGCGTATCTGATACTTTGAACATTGGCGGTTCTTGTTCAAAGTCAATTTTCATTGCATAATCGCTTCGGAGTGCAAATGCATCTCCTTTCGGCGGGTTTGTCAGATCTGGCGGTGTTCCTGGGATTGCAGTCAGCTTTCCTTCAGCTCCGCCATCTGTGTCTAGGCTTGGCATTGATGCCAATAGTCCCCACGTATACGGATGTTGTGGATTGTAGAAAATTTCATCAACAGTTCCTGTCTCCACAATTTGACCTGCATACATAACAGCTACACGATCAGCGACGTTGGCGACAACACCTAGATCATGCGTAATAAAGATAATTGACGTTTCAACCTTTTGCTGAATTTCTTTCATTAATTCTAAAATTTGCGCCTGAATTGTTACATCTAGAGCTGTTGTCGGCTCATCGGCAATCAATAGCTTTGGATCTGCTGCAAGTGCCATCGCAATAACAACCCTTTGTCTCATCCCGCCACTAAATTCGTGTGGGTATTGTTTGATTCTTTTTTCAGGCATTGCAATTCCAACAAGCTCAAGTAATTCAATGGCTCTTTTTTCAGCCGCTTCTTTTGAAATTTGTTCGTGCTTGAACAGCACTTCTGTAATTTGTTTCCCGACCTTCATCGTTGGGTTCAAGGAAGTCATCGGATCTTGGAAGATCATTGAGATGTCTTTTCCTCGAATGTTTTGCATTTGTTTTTCAGTTTTCTTGACAATATCTTGCCCATCAAACAGGATCTGTCCGCGCTTGAAATAACCCGGCGGCATCGGAATTAATCTCATGATGGCCTGTGATGTCACACTTTTACCAGAGCCAGATTCACCTACAATAGCAAGTGTCTCGCCTTTATTTAAGTGGAAGTTCACACCACGAATGGCTTGAACCTCTCCACCATATGTTTTAAATGAGATTGCAAGGTCTTTCACCTCTAGAATACGTTCACGTTCCATCCTAATCACTCCTTATTTACGCAACTTCGGATCTAAAGCGTCTCTTAGTCCGTCTCCAACCACGTTAAAACCAAACATTGTAATACAGATAAATGCGGCTGGGAACCATAATCTCCACGGGTAGTACGTCATGGCTGGAATTCCGTCAGACGCCATTGTTCCCCAGCTCGCTAATGGCTGAGGTACACCAAGCCCTAGATAGCTTAAGAATGCCTCTGTGAAAATAGCAGAAGGAATGGTTAATGTCATGGTCACAAGAATTGGTCCCATTGAGTTTGGAATCAAGTGTTTAAATAAAAGTCTAGATGTTTTCGCACCTAATGTTTGTGCGGCAAGAACGTACTCTTGACTCTTCAATTGTAAAACCTGTCCCCGAACGATACGTGCCATGTTTATCCAGCCTACGACTGTCATGGCTAGGATAATCGTTAATAAGCCTTTTGGCAGAACAACCATCATTAAAATAACCATTAATAGTGTTGGGATTGCCCATAAAACGTCTGCGATACGCATCATCACTTCGTCCGTACGTCCGCCTTTGAATGCAGCAATACTTCCCCAGATAATACCGATGATCACATCAAGAACAGCTGCTGCAAGACCGATAAAGATCGAAATTCTTGCCCCAACCCATGTACGAACAAACATGTCTCGGCCTAAATCATCCGTACCAAACCAGTGCTCTTTTGAAGGCGGCTGATCTGCATTAAGCAAATCTGTCGTAGAGTAATCATATTTAGAAAACACCGGAACGAAGATCGCCAGCATCACAACAATAAAAATAATTGTAAGTCCTACCATCGCAAGTTTATTTGCACGGAAGCGAAGCATAGCATCCTTCCATAAAGATAGACTAGGTTTAGAAATTTTTTCGGATTCTGCTGCGTCAGCTGTCGCAGGAACAAATAAATCTTTTCTCATCTCTTCCATGTGTTAGACCCCTTTCTTCGCCTTCGTCAGTTTAATTCTAGGATCGATAATACCGTAAAGGACGTCAACGACTAGAATACTGATTAATAGAATAATACTGTAGAAGACTGTGACACCCATGATGACGGTGTAATCACGGTTTGTAATACTTGTGACAAAGTGAGAGCCTAATCCAGGAATACCGAAAATCTTCTCCACGACAAAACTACCTGTTAAAACTGAAGCAGCCATTGGTCCCATGTAAGTAATGACAGGTAACAATGCGTTTCGAATCGCGTGTTTGATCGTCACAGCTGATTTCGTTAATCCTTTCGCTCTAGCCGTTCTAATGTAGTCACTGTTTAGCACTTCAAGCATACTTGACCGTGCAAGTCTAGCGATAAATGCCATAGGCATGAAGGAAAGTGCAATAGAAGGTAGTACGGTGCTGGCCCAAGACTCCCATCCTGCAACTGGGAAAATCGCTATAACGCTTGCCTCAGATGCAAATACATATTGTAGTAGCGCAGCTAAAATGAAACTTGGAACTGAAATTCCAAAGATCGTTAAAATGGCAATCGTATAGTCTTGCCACTTGTTATGATAGAGCGCTGCAAGGACCCCAAACAATACACCAAATGCTAATGCGAGGAGAATTGCCTCAATTCCGAGGGTAAAGGAAACGGGGAATCCAGAACTGATTAAGTCATTTACAGTTTGTCCTTTATATTTAAATGAGGGACCAAAATCTAATTTTGCAACTGAACCTAAGTAGCTTACATATTGAACAAATAAGGGCTTGTCCAACCCGTAGTGCTCGTTTAGGTTTGCTTCAATTTCAGCAGGAAGTTTCTTCTCACCAGAGAATGGACCACCCGGTGCTGCCTGCATGAGAAAGAAAGTTGCAGTTACAATAACAAACAGTGTGATTAAAATATATATTAATCGCTTACCGATATATTTAAGCAACGGAATTGCACCTCCATGATTTTACAACATTTTCTCTAATCAGCAAGAAAGGTATATGGAGAGACATCCTCCATATACCTTAAGATCCTTGCCGTAGATCTCTTACATTATAACTCTTACTTTTCGAAATGTGCCCATTTGTATTGAACATCACCTAGTCCAGATACGACGACACCTTTAAGTTTTGGATCTTGTACCCAAAGCTGAGTGTAGAAGTAAATTGGTGCTATAGGCATATCGTTGATGATGATTTCTTCTGCTTTTTTCAGCATTTCTTCACGCTTCGTTTTATCTGTTTCTTTCGCAGAATCATTCAACAATTGTTTGTACTCTTTGCTTTCCCATCCAGTGTCGTTGTTTCCACCGTCTTTATCTTTGTAAAGCTCAAGGAAGTTCACTGGATCGTTGAAGTCACCTAACCAGCCCATACGTCCGATTTGGTAATCTCCGCTGTGGAGTTTGTCGATGTATACGTTCCACTCAGAGTTATCAAGTTCAACTTTCACACCTAAATCTTTTTTCCACATTTCTTGAATTGCTTGTGCAATCTTTTGGTGGCCTTCATCTGTGTTGTAAGAAAGTTTCAATGCTGGAAGATCAGAAACAGACTTATAACCTAATTCTTTCGCACCTTTTTCAAGAAGTTTTTTAGCAGTATCTACATCGTGATCTTTAAAGTAGCCAGTTTTGTTATCAGTGAATCCTTCCATTGTTGGTGGAACGATTGCCATAGCTGGAACTTGTTCACCTTGCGTAATTTTGTCAACGATCGCTTGACGGTTGATTGAGTATGCAAGGGCCTTACGGATGTTAGCATTGTTTAAAGGTTTTACTTCTGTGTTGAATTTGTAATTATAAATACCAGCGATCGTTTGGATTTTAAGACCGCCTTCTTTTTTCAATGTTTTTAAAGACTCAGTTGGAAGGCTTCCAGTTGGTGAACCAGCCCAGTCAAGCTCGCCTTTTTTGAACATGCTAAGCTCAGTGTTTGTGTCTTTGATCATAGACATGTTAATCTTTTTCAATTTCACAGTATCTTTATCCCAGTATTCATTGTTCTTTTCAAGCGTGATAGAACCGCCATGTTTCCATTGAGAAAGAACAAATGGTCCGTTAGATACGTAGTTTTCACCAGCATTTGTGAACCAGTTTTTATTCTTTTCAGCCACTTTTTTGTTGACTGGCATATACGTATAGAATGCAGTTAGTTCAGTAAAGAACGGTGTTGGGTTCTCTAGCTCAACTACAAGCGTTTTGTCATCTTTTGCTTTAATACCAACATCAGCAACTTTCGCTTTCCCTTTGTTCGCTGCTTCAGCACCTTTAATATAGTAAAGCTGGTAAGCATATTGAGATTCATTTTTAGGATCTAATGCCCATTTCCAAGCATATTCGAAATCTTTAGCTGTGACAGGGTCACCATTAGACCATTTCGCATCACGAAGTGTGAATGTGTATGTTTTACCATCAGCACTTGTTTTGATATCAGAAGCCATTGCATTTTCTGGCTTTCCTTCAGCGTTAATTCTTGTTAATCCTTCAAAAGTCTGACGGATGACACTTCCTGAAGTTGAATCATTTGCCAATCCCGGATGTAAAGAAAAAGGCTCAGTGGAGATATTCACATTTAGTGTTGTTTTAGCCTCTCCAGAACTGCTCGTGCTGTCGCCTGATTTGTTTCCGCTGAAACCACAAGCGCTTAATACAAGTGTGAAAATAAGCATTAAAGTAACTACAGACCAACGCTTTTTCAACTGTATTCCCCCTTATAATATGTTTTAGTTCAAAGGTCTCGATAGAAGATGAGATTCAGATTTAAGAAATAGCGTAAAAAAGTCCCTAAATAGCTTACTTTCTATTTCTTTTGTTTTTTCTGAATTTTCACTATGTAAAGAGCCTAGCACAAACGTGTGAACAAATTAATTATAATGAATAGAATAATTTATTGCAATATCAATTTCATATATTTTTAAAAAACGTAAATGGGGATAAAGAGGGATTTTTATAAACTAAAGTCTCAATCACTTCAACAAATTAAAGCGGAAATTGATTAAAATAATTTAACAAATTCAGCAGGAATAATGTTTTATACATATAATTAATCATCCTTTTTTAAAAAATTCTGACAGATAGTTGGTATTTTATCTAAAATTTTAAGTGTCAAACGACATGCTGAGAAGGTCACATGAGGGCTTCGTGACTTTTTTATGGTCATCCTTTATAATAGATAGACATACTGTTGCGATGAAAAAGAAGAGTACATATATTCACCATTTACAGAGAGTCTGCGGCCGGTGCGAGCAGATAATGGCATGTATGGAATGGGCTTTGGAGCAGCTAACCGAACACTTTTGAAAGTAAGTAGGCTTAGACGGAGCAGTCTCCGATATCAACGTCTTGAGTGATTTCCATGTGAAATAACAAGGGTGGTACCACGGTTCATTCGTCCCTTTTCTGTTGAAAAGTGACGGGTGGGCCTTTTTATATTGAAGAAAAGAGGTTTTAGTATGACAAAGAAGACAATTTTTTCAGGCATTCAGCCGAGCGGTTCTGTGACATTGGGGAACTATATTGGAGCGATGAAGCAATTTGTCGATTTGCAGCATGATTATCACGGCTATTTTTGTGTAGTCGACCAGCATGCGATTACGGTGAGTCAGGACCGGCTAGCCCTACGCCAAAATATTAGAAGCTTAGCAGCTCTTTATTTAGCAGTTGGACTTGATCCAGAGAAGGCGACATTGTTTATCCAATCAGAGGTACCTGCTCACGCCCAGGCAGGATGGATGCTGCAATGTGTTGCTTATATTGGAGAATTAGAAAGAATGACCCAATTTAAGGACAAATCCGCTGGTAAGGAAGCGGTTGTTTCAGGACTATTAACGTATCCCCCATTAATGGCTGGCGATATCTTATTATATGGTACTGATTTAGTCCCTGTCGGAGAAGACCAAAAGCAGCATCTTGAATTGACTAGAACGCTTGCTGAACGTTTTAACCGCAAATACAATGACATCTTCACTGTACCTGAAGTGAAGATTCCAAAAGAAGGCGCTCGGATTATGTCTTTAGCAGATCCAACGAAAAAGATGAGCAAATCCGATCCGAACCAAAAATCGTTCATTACCTTATTAGATGAACCAAAGCAGCTTGAAAAGAAAATCAAAAGTGCTGTGACGGATTCAGAAGGCATCGTTAAGTACGACAAAGAAAACAAGCCTGGGATCGCCAACTTGCTGACGATTTACTCTGTCTTAGGTAACATATCGATTGCAGAGCTTGAGCAAAAGTATGAAGGCAAAGGGTATGGCGAGTTTAAGGGAGATCTTGCGAACGTCGTCGTTGATGCTTTAAAACCAATTCAAGATCGATACTATGAACTCATTGAGTCAGACGAGCTTGACCACATTCTTGACGAAGGTGCTGAAAAAGCAAACCGCGCAGCAAACAAAATGCTGAAAAAAATGGAGAATGCAATGGGTCTAGGTAGAAAACGCAAATAAAAAAAGCTTGCAGCACATCACGCTGCAAGCTTTTTCTAATTCACCTTTGATTCGTTTTCCATTTCCCAAAGCTTTTCAAAAAACGGCTGTCCCTTAATCATTTTTTCACAAAATGCTAAATGATTCTCTGACCATCCATCAATGGTTTCATTGTAAAGCATATTCCAAATCTCTTCGAATGACATTCGTTTGATTTGATTGTACAAGCGCGGATTCCATTCCGTATACCAATACGCAATCTCCGCCCTGTTTTGAAGACCTTTTAATTGATCGAGCGCCATAAACATTAGCTGCTTCAGCTGTCTTTCTTTTCTCGTTAATCCGCTGATGTGCTGCGGAGGCAAAGACAAAATATGATACTCCTTCCCCGACTCAAGACTGTCCTGCGAGAATTCATATTCCTCAGCCTTCACATCCTTCACCATTTCATACACCAATTGCTCCTGCCTTGGGATTAAGCGGCTTTTCCTCACAGGAATGGAATACCCAATCGTATCCACAGCAATGATACGAATGCCGTCCGTGACCACAAAGCAATACTCTAATTTACGCCGTTCATGATTTTTTCGAATATATGATTTCTCAAATACAGACTCTAGCAGCGTCTTCGGCAGCTCTGAAAGATCATTCTCTATGTAATCAAACAAAGGACTCTGCACCTTAAGTAAAGGCACTTGATCTAACAGCTCCACACTGTCCTCCTTACGCCACTCATGAAAATGACACACATTGTAGCCATTTTCTTCCCCTTCAAACCAATTCACCCATACGTCATGAAGAAATAACATAACCAATCCCTCACTTTATAAAAACTGTTGTCCACAGTATGGGCAAGGGATAGAGAAATTATTCCAACTTTATTAAACTTCAAGCGGAGTGAATGATGGCATGCTTTTCTTTATGACATAAAGAAAAGCAAGGGTGCCGCAGAGTCCCTTTCATCTTGTCATAAAAATGAGGCATTACTTTAACTTTTTAGGATCAAGCGCATCTCTCAGTCCATCTCCTAAGAAATTAAAGCATAAAACGGTCAGCAATATCAGTAAACCTGGGAAGAGCGGATACCACCACGCCTGCACCATAATCGAGAAGTTTTGTGCATCTTGCAGCATGTTGCCCCAGCTCGCTGTTGGCGGCTGTATGCCAAACCCTAGATAGCTCAGCGTTGATTCGGCTAAAATGACGGAACCTACTTTTAGTGTAGCTGACACAATAATAGGACCGATACAGTTCGGTAAAATATGTGAAAAGATGATGACATGGTTTTTCGTTCCAATGGTTCTTGCAGCGAGTACGAATTCTCTTGTTCGCAGTGATAAAAATTCACTGCGGATCAGTCTCGCGGTTGTGGTCCAGCCGGTCAAAGCAAAGATTAAAATCAATTTATCAATGCCCGGTTTGAAAATGGTAACGAGCGTGATCAAGAGAAAAATATCGGGAATCGACAACACGACATCCACAAGTCTCATTAACAAGGAATCAACAAATCCTTTGAAATACCCCGCTACCGCTCCGACCACCGTACCAATGGTAATCGCACCGACCACCGAGACGAAACCGACTAATAAAGAGACCCTCGCGCCATAAAGCACCCTTGAGAAAATATCTCTGCCAAACTTGTCAGTTCCCATCAAATGCTCAGCACTTGGCGGCTGGAGTCGTTTTAATAAATCTTGCTGCTCTGGTGCGTAAGGGGCAATTACTGGAGCGAAAATGGCTGAAAAAATAATCACCAATAAGATCACGGAGCCGGCAACCGCCAATTTATTTTTGAAAAATTTCTCGCAAAATAAACGCAGCATCGTCTCTGGCTTTGACGGAAGACCTTCCTTTAATTTGATATCTACAGGAGGTGTTCCCATATTAGGCTGTGCCAATTGTGCTTCAGCTCCCTTCTAATATTCAATACGCGGATCAACGATCGCATAGAGAATATCCGCTATTAAATTTCCAACCACCACGAGCACTGCGGAAATAACAGTCATCGCCATAATGACCGGATAATCTCTCGAAAAGGCAGAATCAATGAACAGCTTTCCAAGCCCTGGCCAAGTGAAAATTTGTTCCACCACGACTGCACCACCAATAAAGGATGGAATCATCAATCCGAAAATCGTAATGACAGGCATAAGACCGTTTCTTAACCCGTGCTTGAAAATGACTTTGTTTTCTCGAAAGCCTTTCGCTCTTGCGGTACGAATGTAATCCTGCCTCATGACATCAAGCATACTCGACCTTGTGTATCGGGTGAGCCCTGCCATATCAGCGGTTGCTAAAACAAAGGCTGGTAAAATGATGTGATGAAGCCGGTCAAATACATTAAAATCGGCATTTAAGGTAGAGACGCCGCCTGTTGGGAACCATCCTAAATTCACAGATAACACCATTATTAGAATGAGTCCAAACCAAAAATTCGGAATAGCCAGTCCGATAAAAGATGTAACCGTAATGCCATAGTCTAGCTTTGTATATGGACGTTTTGCTGAAAGAACACCGAATGGGATGGCGATAATCAGGGCGACTAATGTAGAAAAGATCATGAGGATGAGGGTATTTGGCAGCCGGGCAAAAATCAAATCAGCCACAGGCGTTCCTTTTTTAACAATAGAGGTGCCAAAGTCACCTTGAAGCATATTGCCAAGCCATTTCATATACTGCACATATTCAGGGTCGTTCAAGCCGTACTTATCAATAAAAGCTTCCCGGTCTGCCGCACTAATGGTTGGGTCCATCATAAGTGACATCGGATCGCCTGGTGCTGCTTTCATAATGGCGAAGGACAAAATGGTAATCCCAAATAAGATGGGAATGGAAAGCAGTGTCCTTCTAATGATATATGTAACCATATGCACAACTCCTTTTTCATCGGATCGCCATACTGTGATGAAAAAGGGCTAAAATGATCTTTATTTTAGCCCTCTGTCTTTTTTGGTGTCTTCACGCTGAAAGGGGAGAACTCCCCTTTTTCACTAGCAGCCTACTGTTCAATCCACCATTTCTCGATTTTGTAATACTCATCTTTCGGGTGGTAAGAGTAGCCTTGGAGATTAGATGGCATCGCGCGATGTGAGTTGGCATAATAAAGGAACGTATATGGCTGATCTTCTGCGATCAATTCATAAATTTTTTCATATGCCTTTGAATATTCTTTTCGATCGCTTAAGTTCTTAGCATCCACTAACAGCTTATCGACCTCCTCATTTTTATACCAGATGTTATTCAAGCCTTTTTCTGACTGGCTTGAGTGGAAGATGCTGAATTGATCAGGGAATGTGGCAAGGCTCCAGCCGAGCAGCAGCGCATCATAATCCCACTTAGGCGGTGTCGTCTGCTCAATGAGTGCACTGAATTCCACAATTTGCGGCTTCGCTTCCACACCAATTTCTTTGAGCTGCTGCTGGACAACGACAGCAATATCTTCACGGACTTTGTTTCCTTGGTTGGTCTTTATGACAAAGGAGAATTTTTTGCCGTCCTTATCAAGATAGCCATCTCCATCTGTATCCTCCCAGCCCTCTTCTTTCAGCATCTTTTTCGCTTTTTCTTGATCAAACTCAAATACTGGAACACTTTCATTCTTCGGATAGTTCCATGACAGCGGACTTTCTGGAATGTTGGCTACTTTGCCGTCTCCATCTAACACTTGATCAACAATCGTTTGACGATCAATGGCATGTGTCAGCGCTTGACGGACCTTTTTACTTTTAAACAGATCATTTTTCTGGTTCCAGCCAATGTATGAATAATTGAGCCCTAGATCAGATTCAATTTTAATGTTGCTGACTTTTTCAGCCGTTTGCAGCTCTGCTCCCGGTACAGCAAAGAAATCAATATCACCTGCTGACAGCTGGGCAATCGCTGCGTTCTGATCAGGAATGGTTTTAATCGTGACGGTATCAAGATATGGACGTCCATCCCAATAATCGTCAAAGGCTTCTAGTTTCACGTAGTCGCCTTCTTTCCACTCGGCAAATTTAAATGGACCTGAACCAATTGGTTTTTTTCGGTTAAATTCATTTTCACCGAGATCCTTTACAGGCACATCACCTAAAATATGCTTAGGCAAAATGCCATAGCTTCCTAGTGTGACATTATAGAAATAAGGATCTTTTTTATTGAGCTTGAATTCGATTGAGTAATCTCCTGTCTTTTTAACAGAATCTAATACTTCAAAGCCTGATCCGCGCTCCCCGTTGTAGTCCTTATTGATCGGAATGCTGTATGTAAACACAACATCATCAGCTGTCAATTCTTCTCCATCATGAAACTTTACGCCTTTTTTAATGGTCACATCAAACTGCTTCCCGTCATCAGATTCTTTAATATCTTCTGCGAGTGATAGCTGAGGGTTCAACTTTCCGTCCGTTTGAAGTAAAAAGCTGTAGATTCTTTCTTCAATATCAGAGCTAGCCACATCTGTTGAATACAACGAGTTAAATAATGTTGGTTCTGCAATGGAACCGATGACAAGATCTCCGCCCTGTACAGGTTTACTGGTGGATTTCTTTTCACTGTCTCCAGAGGTTTTATTTCCACTAGAGCAAGCCGCAAGCATGAGCGTGAAAATCAGCAGTAAACTGATCAAAATGGATTTTCTATTTCTACCTTTCATATACAATTCCCCCTATCCTTTTTTAGAAATGACGACAGATGCTGCTTCATCCCCCCTCTCAAAGATGAAATCATCCAAGCTGATTAAGCGTCGTAGAGGTGGCAGGCAACGAAGTGATTTGGTTTTAATTCTTGAAATGCTGGTATTTTTTCTTTACAGATTTGTTTCGCATGCGGGCATCTTGTGTGAAATACGCACCCTTTTGGCGGATTCGCAGGACTTGGCAGATCGCCTTGAAGCATGATCCGTTCTCTTTTGATCTGACCCTTTTTACGGGTAACAGGTACAGAAGAAAGCAGTGCCTGTGTATATGGATGGAGTGGTTCATCGTACAGGCTGTGCTTATCGGCAAGCTCCATCATTTTGCCGAGATACATCACGCCGACTCGATCACTAATGTGCCTGACCACACTTAAGTCGTGAGAGATAAATAGATAGGTCAGGTCAAATTCCTCCTGAAGCTCCTCCATCAAATTAATCACCTGCGCCTGAATGGATACATCCAGTGCTGATACCGGCTCATCTGCGATGATCATTTCGGGATTCATGGCAAGCGCACGAGCGATGCCGATTCGCTGCCTCTGTCCGCCAGAAAATTCGTGGGGATAGCGATTAGCAAAGCTTGGATGAAGGCCCACCTTTGATAAAAGCTGTTCTACTTTTTCATTTCTTTCTTTTAAGGAATATAAGTGGTGTGTTTTGTAGGGTTCTTTGATGATGCTTCGAAGTGTTTTTCTAGGGTTGAGTGATGCAAAGGGATCTTGAAAAACCATTTGGATGTTTTTTCGTGTTGATTGTCTTAGCTTTGATTCTGATACACGGGAGATATCTTGCCCTTTAAAAAGGATTTGACCGTCAGTTGGTTCATATAAACGAATCATGGTCCGGCCTAATGTCGATTTACCGCATCCTGATTCCCCCACTATCCCTAACGTTTCACCTTTATAAATCTTCAAATCTATGCCGTCAACAGCTTTGACTGCACCGACTTTCTTCTGAAAGACGCCTGCTTTAATCGGAAAATGTTTTTTGATTTGTTTCAGTTCAAGAATGGTTTCTTTCTCTATTAGATCTGTTGCATGTGGTTGATTTTGAGCAAGAGTCATGTTTGGTCTGCCTCCTCATATAAGAAGCATCTGACGCTTCTGCCATTTTCAAAAGTCCTCAGCTTAGGCAGTTCACCTAGGCAGCGCTCCTTCACTTGCGGGCATCTAGGAGCAAAGCGGCAGCCGGCTGGAAGCTGATCTGGCGCAGGGACATTCCCTTTTATCGCTGTTAGCGGCTGTATGTCTCCGTCAATGACAGGAATCGATTCAAGTAGCCCTTCTGTGTAAGGATGCAGCGGCTGATCAAATAATTCTTCGACGGTCCCATTTTCAACAACCTGTCCGCAGTACATGACAATGACTCGATCTGCCACTTCAGACACGACACCTAGATCATGAGTAATGAGGAGAATCGATGTACCAAATGTCGTGCATAAATCTTTCATCAATGTGAGCACCTGGGATTGAATGGTCACATCTAGTGCCGTTGTCGGTTCATCTGCAATGAGAAGCTTTGGATCACAGCTTAGCGCAATGGCAATCATCACTCTTTGCCGCATACCGCCGGATAAACGGTGCGGATAATCTTTGATGATTTGTTCCGGTCTGGAAAAACCAACAAGCTTCAGCAGATCAATCGCTTTTTTCGTCGCTTCTTTTTTTGAAAGTTTTTTGTGATAGATGAGGATTTCTGTTATTTGTTCCCCGATGGTTAAGACGGGATTGAGTGAGGTCATGGGCTCCTGAAAGATCATCGACACGTCATTACCACGAATGCTGCATAATTCCTTTTCACCATATGTAACGAGATCCTTACCATCTAGCTTGATGGAACCGTCCATAATTTTTCCACCAGTGCCGTTAATCAAGCCCATAATGGATAAGGACGTAATGCTTTTGCCAGATCCAGACTCACCGACTAATGCAACAGTTTCTCCTCTGTTGATGCTGAAATCAACGCCATCTACAGCAGGTATCGCTTCTTTTTTTCGAAAAAAATAGGTTTTTAAGTTCTGCACTTCAAGCAGCGTGGTCATGTATTCGCCCCTTTCACCATCAATCAATCGAACTAAATCTAAAAATTCCGTCTTTTTTGAATAAAAAGAATTATCAAAATTTATATTTGTATATTATTACATTGTTATGACGAAATCAAGAAGAATTTAGTAAATTTGTAATATGTCTCTTTTTATGTGAATCATTCACTTTATGAGTCTATCGCCTTTAAAAAAGTTTCGGACGGCTCTGCAATCATAGACTCCTCGCTGATTCTGTGTTCACTGAAATACTTTTTCACAATATAATACCCAGTGGCGTAACCAAGCATTTTGGGGTAGTTCCCTTTTCCATAAAGGAGGTTCTGTATCAGTCTTTCGTCGTCCTGCACTTTTTGATCAAGATGACTGGATACCCATTTCTGATACATACGCTGAAGCTGCGTTTCGTCATAGAGAGTGGTCCATTTGGCTGTATAGCTTTCTCCGTATCTATGATACACAGCATATTCAGCGAGCCCCTCCATCATGATTGTATCAAGGAATGTAAAATCTTTTTCTTCTTTCGTGAGAAAATGCAACCTGCATACATGGTGATATTCATGAGTCAGCAATGTGCCGATACGTTCTTTCGGGGTATTTGGCGACAAAAAGAGAAAGACCTTGTCGTCAAATGCCATGCCGGATTGATAATAAAATTGCTCTCTAATTTCTTTACTGCTCTCATTGACTGGCAAAATAAAGACTGGAATGTCAGGGCCTTTCCACTGCTTTTGGAGCGCCCTGTATTCTTTCATGACGAGCTGGAAGTACCCTTTTTCTTTGAGCTTGTCGATCATGTCTTTGCATGATCGAAAAGACCGAATCATGCCGTGATGTTGCAGGTGGGAGAGAATAGAGGACCATTCTTTTTCCTCCGCCCCTTTAAAATAAGGAACAAAGCGCGACGCAAGCTCCTGAAATGATGAAGATTGATGAATGAGATATTGTGTATTGACTAGACCCATACCGCTAAACACCTCCATTTTCATCATATGCAAAAAAGCGGCGATCTGTTTATAGATCGCCGCTTTCCTAGGAAATATTACGCTTCGTATTTTTTAAAGATAATTGTCGCATTGTGTCCGCCAAAGCCAAGTGAGTTACTTAGAGCCACTTGTACTTCTTTTGAACGTGCTTCATTTGCCACATAATCAAGATCACATTCTTCATCCGGTGTTACAAGGTTAATGGTTGGAGGAATAACACTGTCTTTAATCGCAAGCACAGAGAAAATAGCTTCTACTCCACCTGCTGCACCAAGTAAGTGACCTGTCATTGATTTTGTCGAACTGATCGCAAGCTGATTCGCATGCTCTCCGAACACTTCTTTAATCGCCATTGTTTCAAATTTATCATTGTACGGTGTGCTTGTTCCGTGGGC
Organism: Bacillus sp. FSL M8-0266; assembly: GCF_038613425.1. Lineage (NCBI taxonomy): Bacteria > Bacillati > Bacillota > Bacilli > Caryophanales > Bacillaceae > Bacillus > Bacillus sp. FSL M8-0266. The sequence continues at coordinate 1,151,687 of NZ_CP152015.1, read as the reverse complement.
ATTGATATAATCAATTTCTTCCACAGACAAACCAGCATCTCGAATCGCTTCTTTCATTGCGCGTACGCCGCCTTCTCCGTTTGGAGCCGGTGCTGTAATATGATACGCATCTCCAGTTGATCCATATCCAACAATTTCTGCATAAATCGTCGCGCCACGTTTTAATGCATGCTCAAGTTCTTCAAGAACGACAATCCCTGCGCCCTCTCCCATAACAAATCCGTCACGGTTTTTGTCAAATGGACGGCTTGCTGTCTCTGGATCAGGATTTGTCGAAAGAGCTTTGTTCGCACAGAAGCCAGCAAACGACATTTTTGTTAACGGCGCTTCTGTTCCGCCTGTGATCATCGCATCTGCATCTCCGCGCTGAATGACTTTAAATGCATCACCAATTGAGTTTGTACCTGTTGCACATGCTGTTACAGTACAAGAGTTAACCCCTTTTGCGCCAAGTGCAATTGAAATTTGGCCTGTTGCCATATCTGGAATCATCATTGGAACGAAGAACGGGCTTACGCGTCTTGCCCCTTTATTTGAATACACTTCAAACTGCTCTTCAAATGTTTCAAGTCCGCCAATACCAGATCCAACCCATACACCAACACGCGGTGCGATTTCATCTGTGATTTCAAGACGTGAATCTTCTAGCGCCTTTTGAGCAGCAACGACTGCATATTGCGTGAAGCGTGCCATTTTTCGTGCTTCTTTTTTCTCCATGTAATCTTCAATGTTAAAATCTTTTAATTCTGCAGCCACTTTTGCTGTATATTCACTTGAGTCGACACGTGTGATCGGTCCAACTCCTGATACACCTGCTAAAGCATTTTTCCATGTTGATTCTACATCGTTGCCAAGAGGTGTCAAAGCACCTAATCCTGTAACAACTACTCGTTTTTTATCCATTAATTTGTGCACCTCACTCTTTTATCGGCCCCATCGCATAGCGATTGCGCCCCACGTTAATCCGCCACCAAAACCTACCATTACAATCACATCGCCGTCATGAATTTTTCCGGCTTCGATTTCTTCACATAGTGAAATTGGAATGGATGCTGCTGATGTGTTTCCATATTTATGGACTGTCTTCGACATTTTTTCAACTGGCAGCTCTAGGCGTTCGCGGGCTGCTTCCATAATGCGAATGTTTGCTTGATGCGGGATCAAGAAGTCAACGTCTTCTTTTGATAGTCCAGCTTTTTCGATGACGTTTACGCTTGATTCGCCCATTTGTCTTACAGCAAATTTAAATACTTCTCGTCCATTCATGATTGTATGATCTTTTTCATCTAAGTACAAGTGCTTACCGCCTCTTCCATCGGCTCCAAGCTCAAATGAGAGAATTCCTTTCCCTTCGCTGACCTCTCCTAACACAGCAGCACCTGCTCCATCTCCAAACAGAACAGCAGTATTGCGGTCATCCCAGTCGGTAATGCGAGAAAGTTTTTCAACGCCAACGACGAGTACGTGCTTGAACGTACCTGATTCGATAAATTGTTTTCCAGTAACAAGCCCGTACATAAAGCCAGCACACGCAGCGCTAATATCCATTGCACATGCTTTATGTGCACCGAGCTGCTCTTGAATCATACAAGCGACTGTCGGAAATGATTGATCTGGCGTGACTGTCGCCACAAGAATCATATCGATATCTTCTGCAGCTACATTTGCGTCAGCTAATGCTTTTTTTGCAGCAGCAAGCGCCATATGTGATGTATTGACATCATCAGAAGCAATTCTTCTTTCTTCTATACCTGTTCTAGTACGAATCCATTCGTCAGAAGTTTCAACCATTTTTTCTAAATCAAGATTTGTTAACACTTTTTCAGGTATATAGCGGCCAAGGCCAATAATTCCAGCATTCATTGAATAAGACTCCTTTTACTCATACGAGCATGTGATATTGTGATCTTATATTAGTATCTGGTACTAATTTTACCTTATTTTTTTCTCCTTGGCAATACAAACGTCTAACCTTTCCTCTCACTTTTTTCATAGATTATTGATATACCAAAAGTAGAAAGGAGCATTTGATATGGCGCAAAAAGATATTTTTTCGGCTATGATGTTTGGACAGCCGCTTGAAAAGGAGAAAAGCAAGGAAGAAGCAAAGGAGGAACGCGTGGAGACATCTTCAAGTGAAAAGTCCATTGACTACATGCATGTCATGAACCAAATTGGGAACATTATGAACTCCATCGATGAGCTGAAGCCTGTGTTTAAAGATGTTGGCCCTATGATTAGTGCCTTCAAAAAAAAATTATCATAAAAAAAAGCCACTATTCTGTGGCTTTTTCTGATTCTGCATCTGCTTTTCCAAGCTCATAAGCCTCTTGCATAACAGATGTAAACAATGATAAAAGCGGCTGAAGAGCTTCGGGCTCAAGCTGAATACCTGCTTTATCTAATTCTTCTTTTGCCTGCGGAAAATACTTCATGGCAATTTGTAAAAATTCCATCGATTTTTCGTGCTGCATCGCCTTGTCCTCACTTTTCATTTGGCAGTTTGCCAGTTTTTTTGTAAGACGCAATATCACTTTCAATGTCTTTCAAAAAAGCACGGTCAATGGTGGAACTAAATTTCCCCATTTCGATCACTCCTTCTTTAAAGTCAAAGGAGTACTCACCTTGTGCATTTAGCTTGCCTTCATTAAATTTCTTCGCAATAATACTATACGCTTTATCCACATGCTGGACTGTGCTTGTTAAGACAGTATGGCTGCCGAGGTTAGATTGATCGGTGACATATCCGATCGCTGATAAATTATCGGCTTTGATTTGTTCAATGACAGGGATATTATAACCATCACCTGCTGGATATACAACATCTACGCCCTGTTTTTTCAATTTTTGATAGAGCTCCACGGCTTTGTCCGCATCATCCCAGTTTTCGACAAACTCGGCAAGCACTTGTACATGTTCATCTTGATACTTTGCACCTTTGATAAAGCCGTCTACTTCGCTTTGCCAATCATATGTAGCAAGAATACCAATCTTTTTTGATTTTGACATATGTGCTGCTGTCATGCCTCCAAAAAAGCCCATCGCTTCACCTTTAAACGTCACATTCGCAACATTATCCGCCTGAGGCTTGTTTCCATTTACCGTGATAAATTGTGTTTTCGGATAATCTTCACTAATGATGTTGAAAATTTCGCTGTATTCATTGCCATGGCCAATAATCAAATTGACTCCTTTTTTGTGAAATTCTTCAATGGCATCAACGATTTTCTCTTTGTCGACCATTCCTTCCTTATAATAAACATCTACACCAAATGTCGATTGAATACTTAATAAGCCTTTATAACCTTTCGTTCCCCACACTTGATCATTAATTGTATCGGGGACGAGTAAACCCACCTTCTCAATCTGTCCTTTTAAAGGTGCCTGTGAGCAGGCAGATAATAGGAGAAGGAACGAAAAGATCATGACAAGCCGCTGATACTTCATGCCATGTTCAACTCCCTTTGCCACATGCAGGCATGAACCTGTATGTTAAATATAGGTTTATTTTATACTGAAAAAAGATAAGATGGAAGATCATTCTTGCTTTTTGTCGAAAAATGTTGAGTTTTGTCTTTTCCATTCTGCCATCATTTCTTCTGCTTGTTTGTCATCTGTTTGTCTTTCTACCTTCAATTCATGTGTTATTTCCTGTCTTTGTTCAGAGCCTGATGCCCACTTGAACAAATCCCTTGCCACATCTTCTACAAAAAATGCCTCATCACGCTTCGTTCTTTCTTTATCAAGTGTCCATGGTCCAAACATGCGAGGAAGAATAATAGCCGGCACTTTCTGATTGGATGATTCACCTTCGTTTTTTTCGTAAAGTACTCGGTACATGCCATGCGCCGCTTTCAAATCTTCCTGTCTTTTATCTGGTTCTTCTGATTGAATAAAGATCAGATCATACGTGTCTTTTCCATCCTGAAAGTCAATGACACGGAAAAGATCATTTCTGCCAAGCCACATCATTCGTTCTTCTAATAACCTCTTTTGCTCTTCTGTTTGATTATGAGGGCATGTGATATCCACATGAATGCCCTCTTTCATCATATATTCACACAGCGCTAGGCCAAAAAATTCATCTGCCCCTATGATCAGTCCTGTCTCCATGTTCATGTCCCCTTTTTTAGCTTATCAAATAAAAAGAAGAGCCCTTTCCATGAAGGGCTGTTATCATCCTATTCATCACAATTCTCTTTCATGCGATTTATAAAACTTGTGAATGGATTGAAAGATTCTTCTCGGATGATCAAACATATGCAAGGTGAGATCGATTTGACAATGCTCTGGATTCTTCATGTGCTGATCAATAAAAGGCTTTGCATGCAGTTCATATGCATAGGGTGCACCGTTTAGTCTTTGCCATATGTGAATCGGTACATGAGCAGAATGAACAGGGCAAGCTGGGAGCGGATACGTTTCCGCTTCCTTTTCAGAGCAGCCGTAGCTCTTCGCTAATTCTTTGATTAGCTGTTTATAAAAGAATTTGTGTTCCTTTTCTCTTTCTCGTTGTGCATAGAGATGCAGACATGGATTCACCATCGCAATGGATCTTAGCACTTCTGGCATCTCTTCAGCAAGGCTCATAGCAACGAGTGCACCCATCCCCTCTGCCAGCACATGAATTTCCCGGTTTAATATTTCTTGTTTTAATGTGTGATGAACGAGCTGCTTTGTACTAAAAACAGCATCTTCGCATCCCCAGTGATTCCCATGAAGATGACTATTAAACAATGTATATCCTTCATCCTTTAAGGCAGTTAAAAGCTGGTTTCTTCCATAGTGCTGAAGCCAGAATGATGTATTTTCCTGCACAAAGTGATTTCGGTCACCGAGGATAAGAATGCCAAAGCCATTTGGTTTTTGAGGAAGGTGAATGACGTTCCACTGGGAACCAAGCTGGAAAAACCGTTCGCTTACACCCATATGGCCAGCCTCCTTTCAGTGATTCTGCTTTCTATGATATGAACAACAACTCTTGTAGGAATAAGGAAATCCCCTAATGACAGAAGAATTCTTTTTATTTTTATAGAAGAAGGTCTAAAAATGGTCACATAAAGGCTAAAACAGTCTTTTCCCCTCACTCGTATCTATGGTATGATAATCAATAGATTGTTACATAAAGGACGGTGGGATTATGCATTATATTATCACCCTCATTTGGACTTTTCTGCTGACACATATGGCTGGTTACATCGTTGCTTCGATGAATGGCGCTGCTTATGACTTTACTTTGACTTCTATTCTTGCAGTGGTGTTTACGGTTATTTTATTCATCTTTGCTGAAGTAAGTCCAATGAAAGAAACGGAAAGTTCAACAAAACACTCTTAATACGTAAGAGATGAATGTGAGAAAGAGCTAAAATGATCTTGATTTTAGCTCTTTTTCTTTTTGCTTGAAAAGCGGTACGCTAAAACCCCCTGCAGCCACAGGGGGTTTTTTATTGCTTACACCTCGACGGTTTCGGATTTCTGTTTGTCTGCTGTCAAATGGCTTTTCGCAAGCCCTGTAAACAGGAAGATCGCGATACCTGATAAAATTTCAAGGACCCCACCACCAGCAATGACAGGTCCCGCTCCAAATCTTTCTGCCAGGACGCCTGATACGACAGCTGCAAACGGGAGGAAAACATTTGATGAAGCATTGATCACCGCGTATACTTGCGGCTGATCATCTTGGTCGACAGACGTTTGAATAATGACCATTTCCGGTACATTGATCGCACTAACGGCGGCACCAAATATAAAGGAAGCAAGTAAAACGACCGGCAGCCATGTACTCATCCCTGTGATAAAGAATGCAGCCCCTTCAATCATACCAGCGACAATAAAGAACAAACCAAATCTCTTAATTTTTACCTTCGCCAAAGCAAAGCCCATCATAAACGCACCGACTGCAGCAACTCCTCTTAAAATGGAATACACCATGGAATCACTTTGCAGCGCTTCTGCTACGTATACAGCAGATAGTGCCTGCCACGGAGCTGCGGCGACATTCATTAAAATACAATACAACGTCAGCGCAAATAAAATGTGATGATTTTTGACGACGAGAAACCCTCTTTTTAAGTTATACAAATATGTATTCTTTGCTTGTTTTATACCTGCTGCTTTATCTTCATCGGTTTTCTTTAATTTAACACCGATAATAAACAGGCCGGATATGATGAATAAGGCAGTGGTGATGAGCAGGGTATCTGCAGGTCCGATTAATTTGACTAAGAGACCAGCGACCATGACTGCTGCAAGTGCAACAATTTCAAAAGAAGATTGCAGGATGGCATTTGCTTTTTGAATCAGATGCTTCGGTACAATCTGCGGTAAAATCGCCACCGAGGCTGGGTTATACGCTGCACCTGTTGCCGATTGAATAACCATTAATGAGATCAATAACCATAATGGCAATAGATGCGAAAAATGCAGTAGCGGAATAATGAGTACAATGGTTGCTCGAACGACGTCTGAAGCGAACATCCATTTAGACAAATGGTGCTTTTTCATAAGAGGTCCTAGTATTGGGGCTAGCAAAGATGAAGGAAGTACGGTTACTGCTAGGAGAAGTCCTGTACCGAGCGCTCCATCCCCTCTCAAAATCAATAGCCAAAGGACGGATGTAAAAGCAAAACTTTCTCCTGTGTTTTTGATGAGTCTTGATATGAATAATGAGGTGAAGCGTTTATTCCAAACACTTTCACTGAGATTCGTCTTTTCCATCACACAAATCCTTTCAACAATGTATTACAATTACATATTTTACCTTATATTCTCTTTTATTCATACTATTTATTTGAAAATTTGAACTTAATTGTTTTTTATTATAAAGAAAAAAGAGGCATGACACATGCCTCTAAAGACTTATTCCAACCGACTCTTAGTCAATTACTTACGGCTTTCTCTGATAGGTCCAAACACGGTTATGGTTCGAGTTATCCGGAAAGACGTCGCCTGCTTGAAGCTTAATCTTTAAAGGATCTTTCACCATACTGCCGGTTTCACCGATCTCGACATACACACCATTATTTGGTGCTTTATTCCCTGATTTAAACTGATGCTGCTGACCCATTTTCATCCTCCTTTCTCGATGATGTTATTATGTCCCGTGACTTGCCCCTCCAATCCTTTATGCAAAAAGTCCCTGCTCCTACGAGTCAGGGATACTTTTCATTTATTTGGTTTGTTGATACATGAGCTCTTTGATTAATGCTTTTTGAACATGCAGGCGGTTTTCTGCCTGCTGAAATACTTTTGAGTGCGGTCCGTCAATAATGTCTGCTGTCACTTCTTCTCCGCGATGTGCCGGGAGACAATGAAGGAAAATATATTCTTTTGCTGCATGACGCATTAGTTTGTCATTGACTTGATATTCTTTAAATTCAGCAAGGCGTTTCTCTGTTTCTGCTTCCTGCCCCATGCTTGTAAACACATCGGAATAAATGACATCTGCATTTTTGACAGCAGAGATTGGGTCTGTTGTAATGATGACTTCTGCGCCTGATTGTTTTGCAAACTCACGTGCTGTGTCTGTTACTTCTTGAAGTGGTTCATAGCCTTTTGGTGATGCAACTGCAATATCACAGCCTAGCTGCGCACAGCCAACCATCAAGGAGTGTGCCACGTTATTTCCGTCACCGATGTAGGCGACTTTGATTCCTTTTAATGTTCCTTTTGCTTCTTTTATCGTCAATAAATCAGCAAGTGCCTGGCATGGATGGGAGTAGTCAGTCAGTCCATTGATGACAGGAATGGACGCGTATTGTGCCAGCTCCTCGACCTTCTCATGTTCAAAGGTTCGAATCATAATGCCGTCTACATAGCCAGACAGCACCTGCGCTGTATCACTGATCGTTTCTCCTCTGCCGATTTGCAAATCATTTGAGCTGAGGAAGAGCGCATGTCCCCCCAGCTGCGTCATTCCGGCTTCAAACGACACGCGGGTTCTAGTTGACGATTTTTCAAAGATCATCGCTAACGTTTTCCCTTTGAATAAATCTTGGTATGGGTTTTGTTTCATTTCTTCCGCTTTTTCAATTAAATAAGCAATGTCTTTGATTGAGAAATCTTTTAATGATAAAAAGTCTTTTCCGTATAATGTTGGTTGCAGATCAACTTGACTCATGCCGTCACTTCCTTTTTGTATAATTCTTGGAGCGATACTGGTGATACATCTCCATTTTTTCCTTGCAGGAATGCTTGAACTGTTTCATATTCGGTTAGAACCTGGACGCCATGTGTGAGTGCTTTTACGCGTTGCTCTTTTGCCTCTTCATCTTCGCCTAAATGGATGTGAAGGGATTTATCTTCGTTTTGCAGCCAAGTGTCAAAGCTGTCCGTCCAGACATCAAATCCTACATGTTTTGCTTCATCTACCAATTGTTCACTGCCTTTTATAAAGAGGCTACCTTTCTGATGCCAGATCGACGCAAACACTTTTTTCAAAGCGCTTTCTACGTTCTTGCCTACACACATTCCTTCTCCTGTCGCTTTCATTTCAGGTGTCAGCTTTAAGTCAATATCTTGAATGGCATGTGATGAGAAGACTGGGAATTTGACCGCTGTTCCCCCTTTGTTTTTCGTTACTGGGTTCAGTTCTTCAAGCGTTGCACCCGCTAATAATTGAGTCGCAAGCGGAATCATGTCAATGCCCATCACCTTGCTGACAACTGGAACGGTCCGGCTCGCCCGCGGATTCACCTCTAGTACAAGCGCCTGATCCCCTTTGATCACAAATTGGATATTCATAATGCCCTTAAACGCTAATTTCTTCGCTATTTGTTCGGACGCAATATGCACCTGCTGTTTGATGTCTTCACTGATGGAGACACTTGGTAAGATTGCAAAGCTGTCACCTGAATGGACGCCCGCTTTCTCAATATGCTCCACGATCGTTGGGATGAAAGTCGTTTTTCCGTCAGAAATCAGATCCACTTCAGCTTCTTTTCCAGTGACATACTCATCAATTAAAATTGGATATGGCAGATGATCTGGCTGATCAAGTAGTGACGTCAAATGCGCTTCTGACTGGACAACAATCATTCCCATTCCGCCAATGACATACGATGGGCGAATTAACACAGGGTAACCGATGCTTTTAGCATGCGTGAGCGCTTCTTCTTTTGAATGAGCTGTATTTCCTTTTGCATGAGGTAGGTTCAGTTCATCAAGAAGCTGATAGAACAGATCACGATCTTCCAGCGCATCTAGCGTGTCAAAGGATGTACCTAACAACGTAATGCCCGCTTTTTCTAAACCTTCTGCTACATTGATGGCAGTCTGTCCGCCAAATTGAACGATGACGAAATCAATTTGCTCTGCTTCCACAACGTTTAAGATGTGCTCTAATGTAATGGGCTCAAAATATAAACGATCTGCGATTTCATAATCCGTACTGACCGTCTCTGGATTGTTGTTCATCATAATGGTTTCAAAGCCAAGCTTTTGTAGGGTAAGAACGCCATGCACCGCACTATAGTCAAACTCGACTCCTTGCCCAATCCGAATTGGACCAGAGCCAATGATGAGTGCACGCTGTTTGGTTTTCTCTTGATGCTCTCCATCACTTTTGCCAAAGTATGTGGAATAGAAGTAGTTCGTTTTTGCATCAAATTCCGCTGCACATGTGTCGACAATCTTAAATGAAGCCGTAATGCCATATTCTTGACGAAGCTGTCTAATAGCCTCTTCACTATTGCCTGTTAGTAGAGCAATCGTTTCATCAAGGAAGCCCTTTTCCTTTACCTTTTTCAAGGTGTCTTTTGAGATCGTTCCCTCATGGTTCTTCAATTCCTGTTCGAGAGTGATCATATTGTTGAACACATGTAAGAAGAATAGATCGATTTTCGTCGCTTGATGGATCGCTTCAACCGTTTCCTGTCTTGAAAGAAGCTCCATGACAGCGAAGAAACGTCGATCGTCTGGTGTTTTGACAAGCTCAAATAGTTGTTCAGTCGATTGGTCTTTCAATTCTGGCAGGTGAAAGCCCTTTGTTTTGATTTCAAGAGAGGCGACCGCTTTTTGGATGGCTGATTCTAAATTACGGTCAATCGCCATGACTTCGCCAGTCGCCTTCATTTTTGTACCTAATTGCCGATCTGCCTGTTTAAATTTATCAAACGGCCAGCGCGGGAATTTCACGACGACATAATCGAGTGCCGGCTCAAAACTAGCATAAGTTGTGCCTGTGAGCGGGTTTTTCAGTTCGTCTAGTGTATAGCCTACCGCAAGCTTTGCTGCCATTTTAGCAATTGGATAGCCCGTTGCTTTTGAGGCAAGAGCGGATGAACGACTAACCCGCGGATTCACCTCAATGACAAAGTATTCTTTACTGAGTGGATCAAGGGCGAATTGGATGTTGCATCCCCCGACTACATCCAGTGCTGAAATGATTTTCAGGCTCGCTGAACGAAGCATTTGATAATCCTGATCCGTTAATGTTTGCGAAGGTGCAACGACAATCGAGTCTCCTGTATGCACGCCAACTGGATCGATATTTTCCATATTACAAACCGTAATACATGTATTTTGACGGTCTCTCATGACCTCATATTCGACTTCTTTAAAACCCGCGATGCTTTTTTCAACTAAACACTGATGAATCGGGCTCGCTAAAAGGGCTCCTTCAATAAGCGGTTTAAACGCTTCTTCTGTTAAAGCAATTCCGCCGCCCTTTCCGCCAAGTGTGTATGCTGGTCTTAGGATGACTGGGAAGCCTACTTCTTTTGCAAATTGAAGGGCATCCTTTGCATTATCCACAATTTCACTATCTGGCACAGGTTCGTTCAACTGCTTCATGAGAGCACGGAATTTCTCTCGATCTTCACCGTTTTCAATTGTTTCAACTGACGTTCCGAGCAGGGTTACCCCGTGCTTTTTCAGCACATCGGCTTTTTCGAGCTCGACAGCAAGGTTTAAAGCGGTCTGTCCGCCAAGGTTGGCTAAAAGACCATCTGGTTTTTCCTTTTCGATGATTCTTGTCACTGAATCAACTGAAAGCGGTTCAAAATAGATTTCATCAGCAAATGATTCGTCTGTCATAATGGTTGCTGGGTTGTTATTCACTAAAATGACTTTGTAGCCCTCTTCTTTTAGGGCCATACATCCTTGTGTTCCTGAGTAATCAAATTCTGCTGCCTGACCAATGATGATTGGACCAGACCCGATGACTAGAATGGTTTGTATGCTTTGATCTTTAGGCATGTGCAACTTCTCTCCTTGCTTGTTTCACTTTCTCAATAAAATCATCGAATATCCATTCACTTTCAGCAGGACCTGGGTGTGCTTCTGGATGAAATTGAACTGACATAATGAGCTTCTCTTTATGAATGAATCCTTCGACAGATCCATCATTAACATGAAGGAATTTCACGTCCACTTCTTTGTCATTCATGCTTTTTTCATTCACCACATAGCTGTGATTCTGACTTGTCATGAAAACACGTTTGGATTCTGTATCTTGTACAGGGTGATTCGCCCCGCGGTGGCCAAATGGAAGCTTATACGTATCCCCGCCAAGTGCAAGAGCGATTAATTGATGACCTAAGCAGATTCCAAGTGTCGGGAAGGTCATCATGATGTCATGAATGGTTTTTAAATATGGCTTCATTGTTTTGGGATCTCCAGGCCCATTTGATAGCAGGACCGCATCTGGCTTAATCTCAAACACCTTTTCCAGCTGTTTGTACGGAATGACGGTTACTTTACAGCCGCGCGCTTCAAGCGAATCTGCTATTGATTTTTTAAAGCCAAAATCAATAAGCGCTACATGTTCCTCGCCGCTGCCTTGAGTGTAGATTTCATCCTCTGTCACCTGTGCGACCACATTGTCTTGTTTCATGGCCGGCGGTGTTTCGTTTTCGTCTACACTGATCACAGCGTTCATCGTCCCATTTGCCCGGATGTTTTGCACGACTGCTCGTGTATCTGTATGAGTCAGAAGCGGAATGTTCCACTTCTGTAAATAATCTTTTAAGCTAACCGCTGCCAGATGGTGAGAGAAATGATCCGCTGCTTCATACACAACGACAGCTTTCACTTGTGGTTTTTTGCTCTCAAAGTCTTCATGATTAATGCCATAATTTCCGATGAGTGGATATGTGAAAACAATGATTTGTCCCTTATAGGAAGGATCTGTGAGCACCTCTTGGTAACCGGTCATCCCTGTAAAGAAAACCACTTCACCCGTCATGCCAGCTTCTCCTGTCAGATCTCCTTCAAAAGAGGCTCCATCTTCTAAATTTAAATAACCTTTCATGCTTGTGTCACCCCAAATTGAATAATTAGTAATATAAATGCATTTTTATGCGTTTTGGTGTAAAAAAATTTATGCCGTCACTGTTTCATTTGCTAAAACATGAGTCATCGCTTCTATTGCTTGATCTATTTCTGCTTTTTCTACATTCAGCGGAGGCAATAACCGAATCACATTCGGACCAGCTGGAAGTACTAGCAACCCCTGTTCTCTCAGAGCTGTGATATAATCTCCGACTGGCTGATGACATTCAATCCCTGCCATCAATCCTTTTCCGCGTACTTCTTTTACGATATTCAGTTGTTTCAGATCTTGCAGTTTTTCTAGCAGATAAGCGCCTTTTTCTTTGACTTCTGTCAGAAACTCATCTTTGAAAACGACATCGAGTGTTGCATTCACAGCAGCCATGGCAAGCATGTTGCCACCAAAAGTTGTTCCATGTGAACCTGGTAAGAATGCGTCTCCTAAAGCCTTTTTCCCGATGACTGCACCGACTGGGAAGCCATTTCCTAATCCTTTAGCAGAAGAGATAATATCAGGATCAAGTCCCGTCTGTTCGTATGCAAATGCTGTTCCTGTACGTCCAATACCCGTTTGAATCTCATCTACGATCAGAAGTGCTTCATGCTTTTGGCAAAACGCTTGAACAGCTTCTAGAAATTCTGTTGACGCTGGATTCACGCCACCTTCTCCTTGCACAACCTCAAGCATCACCGCTGCCACATCATCAACTTCACATGCGGCAATAGCGTCTGGGTCATTGAACGGTACATAATGAAAGCCTTCCAGCATGGGGCCAAAGCCCGTTTTGATTTTATCTTGACCTGTAGCAGCCATACCAGCATACGTGCGCCCATGAAAAGAGTGCAAAAATGTCACGATATTTATTTTCCCTGTTGCTTTACGCGCTAATTTGATTGCACCTTCATTTGCCTCAGCTCCGCTATTACAGAAAAACACGAGATCCCCTGAACTGTTTGCAGCCAGCTTTTCTGCTGCTTTTTCCTGCAGCCCATTTTCAAATAGATTCGATACATGCCAGACGTGATCAAGCTGCTTCTTGATGGCTTGATTAACCTTTGGGTGATTATGACCGAGATTTGTGACCGCAATGCCTTGTATAAAGTCTAAATATTTTTCCCCATTTGTATCGACTGCCCAAGAACCTGCTGCCTCTTTAATTTCAACATTCCACCGTCCATAAGTTTGAAAGAGATGACTCACAGGACCGCCTCCTTTTCCTTCACAATTCTTGTTCCTTTAAAGGTTTCCCCTGTAAAGATACTTCCTTTACCATTGACGATCATGACTTCATCCACATCTCCTGATAAAGCACTCAAAGCGGATTGTACTTTTGGAATCATTCCCCCGGAAATAATGCCTTCATCAATGAGCATGAGAGCTTCTTGTTCGGTGACGACATCTAATAATTCACCATTTTTTAAAATGCCTTCCACATCTGTAACAAACATGAGCTTATCAGCTTTCATCGCTCCTGCGACAGCTGATGCTGCTAAATCAGCGTTTACGTTTAACGTTTGGCATTCTTCTGTCATAGACAGCGGTGCAATCACAGGAATAAATTGTTTTTCCATTAATGCTTCTACCATCTCTGGATGCACTTCTTTGATTTCACCAACGTACCCGTACACGTCTTGATCAAGAAAATCAGCGACAAGCATCTGACCATCTTTCCCAGACACGCCGACAGATGAGATATCATGCTTTGCGAGCTCTGACACAAAGTATTTATTGACCGTTCCCGAGAGGACCATTTCGGCTACCTCTAATACCGGCTTCGTTGTTTTACGCTGCCCGTCAACAAATTCTGTTTTCACTTCTAATTTTTGCAGCATGCTAGTGATTTCAGGGCCTCCGCCATGGACGATAGCCAGCTTAAATCCAGCAGCTTGAAGTGAGCGGACATTTTCATAAAAGGTATCTGAAAGTTCTCGAATGACACTGCCTCCACACTTGAATACGATCGTTTTATCCATGTCTATCTCCTTCATTATGTGCGATAGCTCGCGTTAATTTTCACATAATCATAGGTAAGGTCACAGCCCCATGCCGCTGCCTGACCGTTTCCCTCATTCATTTGAATCAAAATCGTAATCTCATCCTGCTCTAGATACGATTTTGCTTCCTCTTCTGAGAATGGCTGCGGTTCATTATGTTTAAACAGACATTGTCCACCTAAATACACTTCTACCTCTTGTGGTGTGACGGACGCTGCGCTATGGCCAATCGCTCCAATGATACGCCCCCAGTTGGCGTCGGTACCGTATACGGCTGTTTTCACTAGACTTGAACCGACGATTTTCTTCGCTATGATGCCAGCTTCTAAATGATTTTTAGCACCAGCAACTTGCGCTTCAATTAATTTCGTTGCACCTTCTCCGTCTCTTGCAATCTCTTTAGCAAGATCCTCACAAGCTAGCTTTAATCCTTCTTTGAACAATGGCCATTCTGGATGCTCTTCATTTAGCACATCATTTTCTGCCATGCCATTTGCCATCACGAGCACCATATCGTTTGTCGATGTTTCTCCGTCGACAGTAATTTGATTAAAAGTCACATCGGTAATATCACGCAGTGCATTTTGCAGAGCTTCCTGTTCGACATTTGCATCCGTTGTTACGAAGCCAAGCATTGTTGCCATGTTCGGATGAATCATGCCAGAGCCCTTCGCTGCACCTGAAATGAGAACCTCTTTGCCGTTTATCGTCAGGGTGTATGTTGTGTTTTTAATGACTGTATCTGTCGTTAAGATTGCCTCTTCAAAATGACCATTTCCTGCTTTTGCTTCTTTCAGCTGAGTGATGCCTTTTTTGATTTTATCCATATCCAGACACTCTCCAATGACACCAGTAGAAGAAACAGCAATGTAATCAGGTTCTATCCCTAACATATCTGCGCAGGCTGCCTGCATTTCGTATGCGTCTTTCAAACCTTGCTCACCGGTACATGCATTGGCGATAGCACTATTGACAATGACCCCTTTTAATTGCCCTGTCTTTTTTAAGCTTTTCTGAGTGACTTGTAGAGGCGCAGCTTGAAAGTGACTTTGTGTGTATACAGCTGCACTCGCTGCCGGTACTTCACTGACGATCAGTCCAAGGTCTTTTTTTGAATAACGTAATCCAATATGAATTCCCTTTGCTTCAAAGCCTTTTGGTGATGATACGTCACCGTCTATTTTAACAATGCTTTTTTCATTCAATTCGATCATGTTTGTTGTCTCCCCTGTTCTTATGGATAGAGAGGTGTCATTGTGAGGCCCGCCTCTTCATCTAAGCCTTTGATGATGTTGAAGTTTTGAACCGCTTGGCCGGCTGCGCCCTTCATGAGATTGTCGATCACAGACACAATCGTGAGTCTGCCTGTACGTTCATCTAAATGAAAGCCAATGTCACAGAAATTACTGCCATATACTTCCCTTGTTTGCGGATACACCCCGTGATCTCTCACTCTGACAAAATAGGAATCTTCATAAAAGCCTTTCATATGCTTCATCAATTCCTCTTTTGTGATATCTGATTTCAGCTGGGTATACATCGTCGCCATAATCCCCCTTGTCATCGGGACAAGGTGCGTTGAAAAGGTGATGTTCGCCGTTTGCGGATTCCATTCTCTTAATATTTGCTCTATTTCAGGTGTATGTTGATGTTCATTTACCTTATAAATTTTGAAGTTATCGTTTAGCTCTGAAAAATGCGTTCCAAGTGAGGCAGATCGTCCTGCACCAGACACTCCTGTTTTTGCATCTATGATGATCATAGATTCATCGATTAGATTCTGTTTCATCAGCGGTGCTAAGCCGAGAAGAACTGCGGTAGGGAAGCACCCTGGGTTTGCAATGACTTCAGCCTGCTCAATCGTTTCACGATTCAATTCAGGTAACCCATACACAGCTTGTTGAACAGATGATTGATCAGCTGCCCTTCGTTTATACCAAGCTTCATAGGTTGCACCGTCTTGAATGCGCAAATCACCTGATAAATCAATGATAGGCACTCCTTGGTTCATGAGCTTCGGTGTGAGTTCACTTGATACGCCTGCTGGTGTCGCTAAAAACACAGCATCTGTTTCTCGCACAATGGCAGCAGGATCAATGGCTTTTAATGTTTGATCAGTAATCGTTGTTAGATGTGGATAAGATTGACTGTATAATTGACCATCACCACTTGATGAATACAATATACATTCATCCACGTGTGGATGTTGCTTGAAGATACGAACTAATTCCGCACCACCGTATCCCGTAGCACCTATAATACCTATTTTCAACGTCAATACACCCTCTTGATCTTTGTGAAATTATTTAACATTATAACATGTATAAAAATTAATTCAATTGTATATTTAATATTTCTTTTCATTTTTTTTCATAAAAAAATCCACATATCTTCGTGAGACATGCGGATTTATCTTTCGTATTTCATCAAGATGATCATAAGAGCACTGCATAAATATATGATGGAGCTTGCATAAAAAATGAAATAAACGGTAAAGAAATCTGCAAACAGGCCGCCAAGCATAATCGCTATCGCTGAAAAAAGAGCTGTCCAAAAATGGTAGCGGCCAACCTCCTTCATTCTTTTATTCTCTGTTGTCAGTTCCGTAACGATGAGTTTTTCCCCGTGCTTTTGAAAGCCGCCAAGCGCACCAAGTGCCAGCTGAATCATATACACTTGCTCCACTTCTGTTATATGAGGAAATAGCAGTAAAAGAAATGCCATTCCGAACGAATGAATGATTAAAAAGAGACGCCTGTCAGTGGTTTCGGGCAGTTTCCCTAAGAGTAAATGAATAAACGCTCCGCTTAAACCAAACAAGCCATAGGCAAGACCAAACTGTGAATAGCTTGAACCAACATTTTTAATAAAAAGAATGTAAAAAGGGAAAATCAAACTGCTGGCGAAAAACAGCAGGCTTTGTGAGTAGACGAACCATTTCATTGCTTTTGCATTCATTGTGTATTGTACCTTTCATAAAAGTAATTGATAAACCTGCCATCTGGATCTGCTTGCTTTTTCTTTTGGAAGAATACATCGGTTTTAGGATAGGCCCGCTTCATTTGTATCTTCGTTTGATAAGGCATGTACGGTAAGTAATAGCTTCCATGATGCTGAAGCGTGATATCTGTCATTTGCCGGATGATCCGCTCTGCTTCTGTCTTCTTTTCTTTCTCAAAACCATAATTCACTAAAAGAACAAGTGCAAACATATCTTCTTTCGCATATGAGAGATCCGCTTTTTCATTTTTTTGTACGTAGCGGATCGTGATGTTCATTAAATTCAAATCTTCCTGTTGTAAAAAGTGTCTCATTTCATCGATATACGCACGAAAGCGGTCGACTGGGACGTAATATTCCTGAAGCACATCTGTATCTGACTCATTTTCATATTCTAAAAAAGCAGAATCTGAGCGCATCACATTGTTTCTTGTGATCAGCTGATCATTTTGACTTTGGAAATACTTCTTTTGCAAATGCCATAGCAGATCTTTCCCCATATCAAACCTTCTTGAAAGACCGAGCATAAATTTGAGTGGCATAACGAGTTGATCCTCTTTCAGCTCTTGATATGATTCAATCTCTTGTTGTGAAGTGAGGGAATAATTCGTTACATAAATCTCTTTCAAAAAGTTTGTTTTCGCTGTTGAGATTCTGGCAAGATGCATGCGTACTTCTTTATTTTGTTTGACATGTTTTTGAAAATAATCAGTGTATTCATCGTAATTTAGAGAGGTTGTCTCCATTTTATATAATTCATCCTTTGTTAAGGAAAGTTCAACATCTAAAATGACACCGAACAAGCCGTACCCTCCAATAACGGCAGTAAATAAATCATCGCCTGGCCTCACTGTGATAATCTCACCATCTGCTTTTAACAGTCTGAAGGAACGAACGGTGTCTATGAGTGAGCCGTAGCGAATGTCACGTCCATGTGCGTTTGCACTGAGAGAACCGCCAATCGTGAAGATATTCTGTGATTGCATGACCTTCACGGCAAGACCATATGGGTTCACATATGTTTGTATATCATCCCATGTAACGCCGCTTTGGACCCGAATCGTTTTCTTTTTTTCATCAAACGCTAAAATTTGGCGGAATTCTGTCATATCGAGCACAATGCCATTTTCATAATACGTGTGGCCGCCCATGCTATGCTGTTTGCCGGCTATTGATATCGGCAAGTTTTTTACTTTCGCTTCTTCTACTACTTCTTTTAAAGTATCTATTTCTTTACCTTGAACGACTTTTTTTATTTTAACAGGCATAAGATGACTGACATCTGTAAACGCCTCAAGATCTTGTTTTTTGTGTGCTTGTTCCTCGCGGATGGTGATTGATGTAAAAAATGCAGCAGCGTATCCCATTAAAAGAACAATCCATAACCATTTTCGTTTCATTATGAGGTACTCCGATCTGTCATATTACACCCATTATATCAATCCATTCTCTTCCTCCACCTTATTTTTTCATAAAAAAACCTGGCATGAGTTCAACTCATACCAGGCATTTTCATTTGTGCTTATTGAATACCGAGCGCAATTTTTGCGTATCTTGACATTTTGTCTCGTGTCCAAGGCGGATTCCATACGATGTGAACTTCTGTTTCTTTCACTTCTGGAAGATCACTTAATGCTTTTTTCACTTCATCCACGATTACTGGTGCAAGAGGACACCCCATTGATGTTAAGGTCATCGTGATATCCGCTTTTCCATTCTCATCAAGATCGACATCATAGACAAGTCCAAGGTTGACGATGTCGACATTCAGCTCAGGGTCAATCACCTGTTCTAGGGCGCCTAAAATATTTTCTTTCAATGCTTCATCCATGATATCCACTCCTTTTCCATTAGTATAACGTACTTTTTCTTTTGACTAAACGTTTGTGCTTTTCAGATGTGTCACAAACCAGTCAATCGTTTCAAACATTGCTTGTCTTGAGACCTTATGGCCAGCCTGTCCATCTGTAATAAAACGAATCAGGTGCGGATCTTCTTTATATTGGGTTGCTGCTAACTCGTCATAAAGAGCTTTTGCATGCCGGTAAGGGACAACTGGATCATTTTCTGCATGCCAGAATAACAGTGGTCTTTTGTTTAATCGATCTGTTTGCAGCGTTAAATCATAAGGACGCAGCACGTCTAATTGCTGATGAACCTCTTCGTCTGTAATCTCTTTCATCAACCCTTTGTTCCGCATGTTCATGATTTGTGCTTGTAGAAATGTCGTATATTTCGGACTGCCCATCAAGCTAACTGCCGCTTTAATCCAATCATGCTTGGCGAGTGCACCAAAGGTCGTGATGCCGCCCATGGAAGTACCTGCAACACCGATCAGATCGGCTTCAATCAAATGTTTTTCTTCAAAGTATGTTTTGAGTATATCGATTTCACGTATTTCGTTCAAGACAATTTCCCAGAACCTTGACGCCAGTTCCTCTAAGCTGAGGTTTTCTGATCTTACACCATGATAAGCACAGTCAGGCAAAATCACTCTCATGCCTTTTTCCGCCAAATGAAAGGCGAAGTGTAAGTTGTGCTCGCGTGCACTTGTAAATCCGTGTATAAAAAATACAAGCGGTAGCGGTTTGTCTTTATTTTCAGCTTTTACGATATGTAAAAATGGAATATCGCGCGCAATTTGCTCATCAATGGTGATCACTGCCTATGAATCCTCCTTTATCATTCCCGTCTTTGTTTATTTTAACATGTAGACAACAAAGATGTGATAAAGATACACTATAGGTAGAGGCGCCGCACGAACTGCCTCCTATCACTTACAGATCAAAGGAGATTTTATGGAGACTAAACCTTACCTAATCGCACTTGACCTGGATGGCACGTTATTAAAAGATGATAAAACCATCTCTACACACACACTTGACGTCATTCAAAAAGTGAAAGACAGCGGGCATCATGTCTGTATTTCAACCGGCCGGCCATTTCGTTCCAGCTCTCCTTATTATCAGCAATTACAGCTTGATTCACCCATTGTGAATTTTAATGGAGCGTTTGTCCATCATCCTCTTGATGAAAAATGGGGCAGATTTCATACGTCACTTGATCTTCAAGTCGTTAAACAGCTTGTAGACATTAGTGAGGAGTATAAAGTGCATAATGTGCTAGCTGAAGTGTTAGACGATTTGTATTTCCATTATCATGATGAGAAGCTCATTGATATATTTAATATGAATGCAAATAAAGTCACTGTTGGAGACCTTCGGGACAACCTTGGAGAGAATGTGACGAGCGTGTTAATTCACGCAAAAGAAGAGGACGTCGGAGCCATTCGAAGCTATTTATCAGATGTTCATGCAGAAGTGATTGATCATAGGCGATGGGCTGCTCCGTGGCACGTGATTGAGATCATTAAAACAGGCATGAACAAGGCCGTTGGACTG
The DNA here is from genome assembly GCF_038613425.1 of Bacillus sp. FSL M8-0266. Taxonomy (NCBI): domain Bacteria; kingdom Bacillati; phylum Bacillota; class Bacilli; order Caryophanales; family Bacillaceae; genus Bacillus; species Bacillus sp. FSL M8-0266. The sequence continues at coordinate 1,131,021 of NZ_CP152015.1, read as the reverse complement.
CAAAAGATCAGTGATTATTACGGCGTTCCACAGGAGCGGATTGTGGCATTCGGAGATGAAGACAATGATTTAGAAATGCTTGAATTTGCTGGATGCGGTGTGGCTATGGGCAACGGAATCGATGCCGTGAAACGTGTTTCAAAGAAAATCACAGATACAAACGAACAAGATGGGATTGCAAAGTTTCTAACGAATTACTTCTCCCTTTAATTTTTCCATTCATACATAACCGAAGGAAGCGGGCATACTACCTTTAGACAGGTTGTCCTGTCAGCTTGTGTAAAGGGGCGGATTCCGAATGGGTAAAAGAAGCAAATCGAAACGCTTTATACAACAAGGTAAAGATTCAGTCAGTCTGCATGACGCACGTTTTCCTTATCGTTCTACGCTTGAAGAAGCGTCTGGCAGAGAAAATATGAAGACTGATGCTTCTGGAGGTTCATTGTGAGAAACGAACTTTTTGATCAAGCCAAATCATTTACTGAAGAAGCCCTTACTTCTTCATTTTCATCTGGGTTAGAGCGTCAACAGGCGGTCAAACGAGCCAAAAATGCCGTATCTTCTGCATTTGCCAATTCGACAGATGCAGAAAGAAACCAGCTGCATACCTTCCAAGACTTGCTCGATGATCTCTAACATAAAAAAGCTGTCCAACATTGGACAGCTTTTTCTGATTCTCATGAAGCTGAAAGCACTTATTTCACTTGGAACGTTTTCTTTTCCGTGATTTGCTTCAGCCCTTCTGCTTTTCCTTTAAATGTGACGACCGCTTCATACGTTCCCGGCTTGACACCATTTGACCACGTATCTTGAAAATCATAGGCTTCGCCTTTCTTCAGCACAAATGATTGGATGGCGTGTGTGAACATACGGTCTTTTGAATAGCGGTATTGTTCATTTCCGTTTTCATCATACACACTGAGTTCGAATTTCTGGCTTGTGTTAAAGGTAAATTCAATATCTCGATCTGATTCATTTTTCAATGACATGTTAAATTGAACCGAAGAACCTTTCTGGACGGGGTCTACTGTGAGTACAACCGTTTTTTCTCCCATTTGACCTGATACCTCCTTGTTTGGTTCATCCTTTTTTTGTTGTCCACAAGCGGTTAAAATCAATACAACGAGGAGAAGCACCAACCCTTTTTTCATTCGCTACCCACCTTTTAATCTCGTCTGAAAAATCCAAGAATATTAGTTGTTTGCACAATATTTGTAAAGGCTTTTGGATCGACTTCTTTAATAATTTGTTCAAGTTCATACAGCTCATACCTTGTAATGACGATCACCATCATTTCTTTTGGCTCATTGGTAAAAGCTCCCTTTGCAGGTACAGTCGTAATACCTCTGACCATTTTTCCATAAATGGCTTCCTTGATTTCATCAGCCTTCTTCGTCACAATCATCGCGGTCAGCTTCTCATGTCTTGTATGGATGGCATCAATGACCCTTGTGGTCACATACAATGTGACAAGGGTATATAATGCTTTCTCCCAACCTTGTAATAATCCTGCTGTAAAAATGATGATACCATTTAAAATGAAGAAATACGTGCCGACTGGTTTATCCTTCCACTTCGCTAAGATCATGGCTATGATGTCGAGTCCGCCTGTCGATGCCCCAAATTTGAGCGTGATCCCAATCCCTACTGCGGATATCACGCCTCCAAACACAGCATTTAGTAAAATATCATGTGAAACACTCGTTTCTGGTAAGATGCCGAGGAAAATGGTCGTCAGAGCCACACTGATGATGCTGTAAAACGTAAAGGAACGGCCCACTTTCATCCAGCCTAAAATGCCGACTGGAATATTTAAAATAAATAATAGAATCCCTGTGGATACATAAAATGGCGCATATTGATCCATTAAGCTGGATAACAGCTGGGCTACCCCTGTAAACCCACTCGCGTATACATCAGCTGGGATTAAAAATAAATTCAGTCCAATCGCATTGAGCAGTGCACCAATGACGACGACAATGAGTTTTTTTGCTTCTCCGATGAACATATTGTCATTCCTCCACTTACCATTCTCTCTATGGTTTTCCCTAAAATTTAGAATTTGAACACGAAAAGTTGATTTCTGTGATATAGTTAGGCTAAAAAGTTGTAAAATATGGCTGATTTTTTTAGAAAGAAGGGATTTTGATGACTGTTCATATCATAGCAGACAGTGCTGCTGATCTGCCTCTTTCTTATTATGATGAACATAACATGACGGTTATTCCGCTCCGTGTATTGCTTGGCGAGCAGGAATTTGAAGATTTGGTCACCATTGAACCAAAACAAGTATTTGATGCGATGAGACAAGGTGCCAGCCCAAAAACGTCACAAGCTTCACCAAACCGAATCAAAGAAGCCTTTGTTTCTCTCGCACAAACCCATACATCTGCAATCTATGTTGCCTTTTCATCAGAGCTTTCTGGTACATATCAAACCGCTATGATGATGGCAAACGAAGTGAAGGAAGAATACCCTGATTTTGATTTACGAATCATTGATTCTAAATGTGCTTCACTCGGCTATGGGCTTGCTGTCAAACACGCTCAATCACTTGCCATTGACGGAAATACAATACAAGAAATTGAAACGTCTGTAAAGCATTTTTGCGAATCTTTACAACATATTTTTACTGTAGACGATTTATCGTATTTAGCAAGAGGCGGAAGAATTAGTAAAGCGTCCGCATTTGTTGGCGGTTTATTGAGTATTAAGCCCATTTTACACGTCGAGGATGGAAAGCTCATCCCCCTTGAGAAAATCCGCGGACGTAAAAAGCTGTTGAAACGCATTATTGAACTGATGAAAGAACGTGGAACGGATTGGTCAAATCAAACTGTTGGCATTAGTCATGGTGATGATCCTGCACTTGCAGAAGACATGAGACAATTGATTGAAGCCGAATTTCATCCAAAAGAAATTGATATTCAGATTGTCGGCGCAGCTGTTGGGTCCCATTCAGGCCCAGGCACGCTTGCCATCTTCTTTACAGGCAAACCATCATAAAAAGCACCCTTCCCTGACACATCACGGGAAGGGTGCTTTTCTTATGACTTATGAAAGTTTAAAACGGTGGACGGTTTCATTTAACCTTGCCGTCATACTCATCAGTTCTTCTACCTGTTTGTTCATTTGATGGAATGATTGCAGCTGTTCATTGGCCGAGGCAGAAATTTCTTCACTGCCAGCTGCTGTTTCTTCTACAACCGCACTAATATTTTCAATCGAGTTGAGCACTTGTCCGCCAAGCTCTGTTGATTGAACAATTTGGTCATTTAAGACCGCCATTTCTTGTTTAATGTGCTGTGCTTTTGTTTCTATATCTTCAAAGGAGTGTGAGGTTTTGTCCATCGCATCCTGCTGTTGAAGTGAAAGCTTGACTCCTTCTTTGACAGTTTGACTAATGGATTGAATGCCTCTTTCAATATGACTGACCATATCAAAAATTTGTCTTGTAGCGTTAGATGATTCGTCGGCAAGCTTACGAATTTCATCTGCTACAACGGCAAAGCCTTTTCCAGCCTCACCTGCTCTTGCCGCTTCGATCGCCGCATTTAGCGAAAGTAAGTTTGTCTGATCCGCAATGTCAGAAACTGTTTTGGCCATAGCCGAGATTCCGCTAGCATATTGCGTGAATTCTCCTGCCGACTGCTCGATTTGCCTTGTGGCATGTGTATTTTTTTCAATCGCCGTTTTTGTTTCTGTTAACGTGTGCTTTCCACTTTCCACTGCTTCTATCGCATCCTCTGTACTTTGGATGACTGTTTGTGAACGTTCGGAATTTTTACGTCCATGCTGATCCATCTTTTCAATCAAGCTAACGCCATGCTGGAGATCCTCTGAAATGGCTTGTGACCCATTTGCCATTTCGTCTGTCGAGACAGATACTTGATTTGCAGATTCCATCAGCTTTTTGTTTTCATCATCTAACTGGATCGAGAATGTCTCTACTTGATTTGAGACATTACTGATTTCTTTAATCAAACTAATCAGTTGATCTGTCATTTGATTAAAGGATTCATTCAAGCCGCCGATTTCATCCTTACGCTGAATATCCAGTCGCTCGACAGCAAGGTTGCCTTCTGCGATCTGCTTCGCTCGGTAGGAAAGTGATTTAATCGGTGTCACGATGGATCTTGTTAATCCAATATTTAAAAAGACAGCAATGACAATCAGTGTGAGGGCTGCGACGAGTGCACTTGTGATGATCCATTGCACATTATCCGCTGTATTCTCTAGATTTTGTTTATATGCTTCTTCTGCTCTTTTATTCATTGTATGGATGTCGTTTAAAACACCATCAATTCTTGCAGCGACCCGTCTTGTATCCGATGCGTTTTTTTCACCAATGGCATTATTTGCTTCTTTGGTCCATGTGTCATATTTTGCATTTAACCTTGTTAATTCATCTTTATTTATATTTCCTGCATGTTTGTTTAAGGTTTGCAGTTGTTTTTTTGCTGTAGAAATACCGGTTTGAACAACCTCTAGCTGTTCATCAGAAAGTGTCATTGAATAATTGGTCATGGTTTGTTCGACGCTTTCAAAGCTTGCCTTTGTTTTTTGAACATTTAATAAGGTTTGAACTTCTGTTTCATTTGATGATTGGATCTTTGTCATACTGACAATGATAAAGGCGATGACGCCAACTGCTAAAAGAAGTGAGACGAGTGAGTTGAGTAAAATTTTGATGCGCAAGCTCATGATGCGTCCCCCTCATCTTTTAGCAATTTCTGCTTCAGTTCATTTACTTTTTTGGTCAATGTTTCAGCATCTTTGAGCACCCGAATTCTTGCCATATCGATTCCGTCATTGCTTAAGTCGTAAATAACATGCCCATTTTTGATTTGATTGCTCTTGACGAGCTGTTCGCTGAATTGATAGACCACTTCATCGACTTTTTTTACCATGGACGAAATCACCGCTTTTTCAGCGGTGTAGTACTGATCACTATCTACACCAATGGCATATTTGCCCTGCGCTTGCGCTTCTTTTAATACACCGACACCTGTATAGCCAGCTGCGGCATATAAAACGTCTGCTTTCTTTTTGATCATGCCTTTGGCTATTTTACTGCCTTTGTCCGCATCACTAAACGTATTAGCATAGGTGGATAAGATCTTGATGTTCGGATTCACTGATTTGGCGCCTTTTTGGAACCCTTTTTCAAAACGATGGATCAACTCCGCATCGACACCGCCAACAAATCCAATGACATCACTTTTCGTTGTCATTGCAGCAAGTGCGCCCGCTAAATAGCTGCCTTGCTCTTCTTTAAACGTCACGGAGGTCACATTTTTCAGCTCAGATACGGCATCGATGAGCAAAAAGTGCTTCTTCGGATATTTCTTTGCGACTTTTTCTAAGTCTTCTTGCATACTAAAGCCTACCCCGATGACGAGATCATTGCCAGCTTTTACAAGCTCGGTCAGTCCTTTTTCATATGTATCGGTTTCTGCAATTTCTCTATAATCAAATTCAATGCCTAGGTCATCACGTGCTTTTTCTAATCCTTTAAACGATGAATCGTTAAATGATTGATCACCAAGACCATCATCTGTGAGCATAACGCCAATATGCTTCGCATTTGATGCTGGTGGTTTCCCTTGTTGATTGCTGCATGCGGCGAGCACCATAAGCACGGCTGCCAACAGAAGCAATGAAATTTTAACTTTCATCCAAACACACACTCCTTTTATCATCCTTACTCCTTTCTTATCGGATTTGAGAGGCGTTGTTTCAATGATTAAGTGAAGGTTTTTCAGCTTTTTTCATGACTTTTTTCACTAAAAAAACCCATTATTTATCACAAATATAAAAAAAGGGATAAAACCATGATGATTTTATCCCTTTTTCTTCATTTCAGTGTGATATGAAAACCCATGAGGTTAGGGTTCTCTTTCACGCTGCTCACTTTTTCTCGTATGTCCAGCCCTCTTTTTGGTAAACTAGGCCGTTTTTCATCAAATGACCTAATGCTCGTTTAAAGGCTGCCTTGCTCATTTGGAATCGTTCGCGGATGTCTTCTGGATCACTTTTGTCTCCATAAGGCATAGCACCATTTCTCGTTCTCATATAGGTTAAGATTTCTTCTGCATCGACAGATAACGCTTCCTGTTTTCTAGGAAGCAGAGAAACATTCACGGTTCCATCCTCTTTCACTGCAATGACGCGTCCTGTCACGGTCGATCCTAATCTTGGCTCTTCCTTTCGTTCCGTACGGTGGATAAACCCTCGCACGCCTGTATCTGTCAGCATAAAAGAGCCTGTCGCAATTAAGCGATAAATCGTACCAGTGATTTCTTTGTTCATTAAGGTTTCGGGTGCTTCAGTAAACAATTCACTGATCACATCTTCAGTGGCTGGCTTTGCGAACATTCTGCCGTAGCTTGTGACTTTCAGCATACAGTAAAGTTTGTCTCCTTTTTTCGGCCATGCTTCCTCGAAAGGCGGAAGGTGTTCTGTTGCAACAAGTGCATCCTTTGACAGCCCAACATCCACAAATGCGCCCATGTCTTCTAGGACGTCTACGACTTCTACCCAGCCATATGTATGCGCATTGATTGTCGGTATTTTCATCGTCGCAGCTAGCCTTTCTTCATGATCTACGTATAAGTAGACCTCTACTTCATCTTGGTCACCAATATCTTCTGTCATTTCACTGCGGTGCAAGAGGACAGAATCTTCACCATCTGTCAAAAAGTAACCGTATTCCATTTCGTTCTCTATTTGCAAGGTCAGTTGCTCACCTGGTCTCATGTTCTCTTCCTTCCTATCTGCTCATAAAAGAGCGTTCGTTCATCTTTTGATTCACTTTATTCTACTATACTTCTCCTCACATGAACATCTCTAGTTATGTTAGCTAAAGTGGTCAAACCGAACGCGATTTATACCGCTGCCAGCAGAACTCTTTGACTCGTCTCTTCGATAAAGTTTCTTCTTCTCCACGTTGCATGATAAAATAGACGCAATATCTATCCATGGAGGTCATGTGTTATGGCAAAAGAAAGCTCATTTGACATTGTATCGAAGGTTGAACTGCCAGAGGTGCAAAACGCCGTTCAAGCAGCGCTGAAGGAAATTAAAAACCGTTATGATTTTAAAGGAAGTAAAAGTGATATTTCTCTTGAAAAAGAAGAGCTTGTGCTCATCTCTGATGATGACTTTAAGCTTGAGCAGCTAAAAGATGTACTTGTGTCGAAGCTGATCAAACGAAATGTTCCAACTAAAAACATCGACTACGGAAAAACCGAGCATGCCCTTGGCGGAACCGTACGCCAGCGTGCGAAGCTGATCAGCGGAATTGATCAAGACAACGCCAAAAAGATCAATGCACTCATTAAGCAATCCGGCATCAAAGTGAAGTCACAGTTTCAAGATGACCAAGTGCGTGTAATAGGAAAAAATAAAGATGATTTACAAGAGGTTATTTCTCTTATGCTCAAGGCAGATTTACCGATTGACGTTCAATTTATAAATTTTCGATAAATTTCAAATTTTCCATTGATTATTTCCGGTTTTTTCGATACAGTGGATGGAAGTTCAATTTATTGACATGTTCATATCGCTTTCTTATCAAGAGAGGCAGAGGGACTGGCCCTGTGAAGCCTCAGCAACCGGTGTAGTAGAAATATATTTTCTATGACCAAGGTGCTAAATCCAGCAAGCAACTGCTTGGAAGATAAGAAGAAGAATTACGATACAGCCAAAAAGTCTTCTTCTTATCAGAAGGCTTTTTTTGTTACATAAAAATAAGGAGGAAACCAATGGGCCTATTACAAGACTTACAAAACCGCGTACTGATTGCTGACGGTGCAATGGGAACACTTTTATACTCTTACGGCATTGACCGCTGCTTTGAAGAATTAAATTTATCGAAAGAAGATGAAGTAAGGCGCGTACACGAAGCATATGTGCAGGCTGGTGCGGACATCATTCAAACAAATACGTATGGCGCAAATTATATTAAACTATCCCGCTACGGCTTAGAGGAAGAAACAAAGCGTATCAATACAAAGGCGGTGCAAATCGCAAAAGCAGCCGCAGGCTCTGCTTATGTCCTTGGAACGATCGGCGGCATTCGAACGTTTAACAAAAATGCCTATACGATTGAAGAAATTAAACGAAGCTTTAGGGAACAGCTATACATTCTATTAAATGAGCAGCCCGATGGATTATTGCTAGAAACGTATTATGACATGGAAGAAGCGAAGGCCGTTCTCCAAATTGCACGAAAAGAAACGACTCTCCCGATTGTCATGAACGTCTCCATGCATGAACAAGGTGTGTTGCAGGATGGAACACCGCTCAAGGATGGTTTATCTGAATTGTCCTCTCTTGGCGCAGACGTCGTTGGCATCAACTGCCGGCTGGGCCCTTATCATATGATTCAGGCACTCGAAGGTGTTCCAATTTTAGAAAATTCCCACTTATCAGTCTATCCTAACAGCAGTCTTCCCTCTCTTGAAGAAGGCAGACTCGTCTATGATACAGATAACGATTATTTTCGAAAAAGTGCACTTGAATTTAGAAATCAAGGCGCACGTATTATCGGCGGGTGCTGCGGAACAACGCCTCAGCATATTCACGCAATGGCTGAAGCGGTCAAGGATTTAGCCCCGATCACTGAAAAAGAAGTAAAAGTATTAAAAGAAGAAATCATTTCGATTCAAGATCAGCGGACTGAACCAGGTCTTGATGAGCTCGCTACGAAAAAACGGACGATTATTGTAGAGCTTGATCCGCCGAAGAAGCTGAACTTCGAAAAATTCCTCGTCGCAGCAAATGAATTAAAGAATGCAGGTATTGATGCCTTGACATTGGCTGATAATTCTCTTGCGACTCCGCGCATTAGCAATGTGGCTTGCGGCGCTTTATTGAAACAGCAGCTTGATATGCGTTCACTCGTCCATATCACATGCCGTGATCGTAATTTGATTGGGCTTCAATCCCATTTGATGGGTCTTGACACCCTTGGTTTAACTGATATTTTAGCCATTACAGGCGACCCTTCTAAGATTGGAGATTTCCCCGGGGCAACGTCTGTGTATGATTTAACCTCCTTTGATTTGATTCGGCTGATTAAGCAGTTTAACGAAGGCCTTTCTTTCTCAGGGAAGCCCCTTGGCAAAAAGACCAATTTTTCAGTAGCTGGCGCGTTTAATCCGAATGTTCGTCACATTGATAAAGCGGTCAAACGTCTTGAGAAAAAAATTGAATACGGTGCTGATTATTTTATTTCACAGCCTGTTTATTCTGAGGAACAGCTTGTGAAAATTCATGAGGAGAGCCGTCATTTAGATAAACCGATTTATATTGGCATTATGCCATTAACAAGCAGCCGAAATGCGGAGTTTATTCACCATGAAATTCCAGGCATCAAATTATCTGATTCCATTCGTGACATTATGGCCAAGGCTGGTGAGGATAAAGAGAAGCAGCGAGCAGAAGGCTTAGCGATTGCCCGCTCTTTATTAGATACAGCCTGCGAATTGTTTAACGGCATTTATTTAATTACCCCTTTCCTTCGATCAGACTTAACAGCAGAACTAACCACCTACATTCATCAGAAAGAAAAGGAGTCAAACACCCATGTCAACTATCACTGAACAGCTTAAGAAACGCATCCTCGTCCTTGATGGTGCAATGGGGACCATGATTCAAAATGCCAATCTCACAGCAGAAGACTTTGGCGGAGAAGAGTATGAGGGCTGTAACGAGTATTTGAATGTGACAGCCCCTCACACCATCCGCGCGATTCATAGAGAATACCTTGAGGCAAGCGCCGACCTCATTGAAACAAATACGTTCGGGGCTACAAAGCTCGTCCTTGACGAATACGGGCTTGGCCACCTTGCCTATGAACTCAATATACGGGCTGCCCAGCTGGCAAAGGACGAAGCTGACCGTTTCTCCACGCCGGAGCAGCCCCGATTTGTTGTAGGCGCGATGGGTCCCACTACGAAAACATTATCTGTGACAGGCGGCACAACCTTCGATGAGCTCGTCAGAAACTATGAAGAGCAGGCCCGCGCCTTGATTGATGGCAAATGTGATGCCCTTCTTTTAGAAACAAGTCAAGACATGCTGAATGTAAAAGCTGGTTTCAAAGGCATTCAGGAAGCCTTCCAGCAGACAGGTATTGAGTTGCCTCTTATGGTATCAGGTACGATTGAACCGATGGGCACTACCCTCGCTGGTCAGGATATTGAAGCCTTTTATATCTCTCTTGAGCATATGAAACCAATGAGTGTCGGCCTGAACTGTGCGACGGGTCCTGAATTCATGACAGACCATATCCGCACGCTCTCCTCCATCGCCAAGTCAGCAGTTAGCTGCTATCCAAATGCTGGTCTACCAGATGAAGAAGGTCAATATCATGAATCCCCTGCTTCACTTGCTAAAAAAATTTCCGCCTTTGCCAAGGAAGGCTGGTTAAATATTGTTGGCGGCTGCTGCGGAACAACACCTGCACATATACAGGCATTGTCAGATGAAGTACGAATGATTCAGCCGCGTCACATTGCGCATGAATCGTCTCAGCATACCGTATCAGGAATTGAGCCCCTGATATATGAGGAATCAATGCGCCCTCTTTTTGTAGGAGAACGGACCAACGTGATTGGTTCACGCAAATTCAAACGACTCATTGCGGAACAAAAGTTTGAAGAAGCATCAGAAATTGCTCGTGCACAGGTAAAAAACGGCGCTCACGTGATTGATGTGTGTCTCGCTGATCCAGATCGCGAGGAGGCGGCTGACATGGAAGGCTTTTTACAAGAGGCTATGAAAAAAGTCAAAGCCCCTTTTGTCATTGATTCAACGGATAAACACGTGATCGAAAAGGCGCTCACATATTCCCAAGGGAAAGCCATCATCAATTCCATTAACCTTGAGGATGGCGAAGAACGCTTCGAAGAAATTCTTCCACTTGTGAAGCTGTACGGCGGTGCACTTGTTGTCGGCACGATCGATGAAACAGGGATGGCCGTAACAGCAGAACGAAAGCTGGAGATTGCGGTACGCTCTCATGATCTATTAACGAAGAAATATGGCATTCCCGCAAGTGACATCATTTTTGATCCACTTGTCTTTCCAGTAGGCACTGGAGACGAGCAGTATATTGGCGCTGCCGAAGAAACGATCAAAGGCATCAAGATGATCAAGGAAAACCTGCCTGAGTGCTTGACGATTTTAGGCATCAGCAACGTGTCTTTTGGACTCCCGCCTCTTGGGAGAGAAATCTTGAATGCCGTCTACTTGTATCACTGCGTCCAAGCAGGACTTGACTACGCCATTGTGAATACAGAAAAACTTGAACGCTTCGCTTCTATTCCAAAGGAAGAAATCAAGCTCGCCGAAACGTTGCTCTATGAAACAAATGATCAAACCCTTGCTGAGTTCACCCAATTTTACCGCGGCAAAAAGAAAACGGTGAAAAAACCAAAGGTCTCCTTATCACTTGATGAAAGGCTAGCACTCTACGTCGTCGAAGGAACAAAAGAAGGTCTTATCGATGATTTATCCCTTGCTCTAGAGCAATTTGAATCACCACTTCATATCATCAATGGTCCGTTAATGCAGGGAATGGCTGAGGTTGGACGTCTTTTCAATCAAAACGAACTGATTGTGGCGGAAGTACTTCAATCGGCAGAGGTCATGAAGGCATCTGTATCGTATCTCGAGCAATATATGGAAAAGCAGCATGCAAGCGGGAAAGGTAAGATTCTACTTGCCACTGTAAAAGGAGATGTCCATGATATTGGGAAAAACCTTGTCGACATCATTTTGAGCAATAACGGCTTTCACGTGGTCGACCTCGGGATTAAGGTGACACCACAAACATTGATCGAAGCTGTGCAAAAGGAAAAGCCCGATATGATTGGATTATCAGGATTACTTGTGAAGTCAGCCCAGCAAATGGTACTCACCGCTCAGGATTTACAAAAAGCGAATATTTCCGTGCCCATTTTGGTCGGCGGCGCTGCACTTTCTCGTAAATTTACGAAAATGAAGATTTCGCCTCATTATGACGGACCGGTCCTTTACGCAAAAGATGCGATGGACGGCTTATCTTTAGCCAATGAGTTAAAAGCAAATCCTTTTCAGTTTCAAATAAAGCCCGATGAAGAGTCTGTGGCACCTGTCAAAGAGAAAGAAACAAAGCAGCCACAAGCTGTCATTGAATTACTAGAAAAACGTGTGGCACTCCCTGAGGCACCTATTTTCACGCCGGAAAATACGGCACGTCATTATGTAAGAAATATCGACCTGCACCACATTATGCCTTATGTGAATGAACAAATGCTCATCGGCCACCACCTTGGATTAAAAGGAAAGGTCAAAAAGCTGTTGGCCGAACAGCATCCAAAAGCATTGGAATTAAAGCAGCTTGTCACAGATCTTCTAAACGAAGGTAGAGAAAAAAACTGGTTTGCCCCAGCGTTTGTCTATCAATTTTATCCTGCTAGTTCAAACGGAAATGATCTGCATATTTATGATCCCGAAGTGCCTAACCGTATCATTGAAACATTCCAATTTCCAAGACAGGAGAAGCTTCCGTACCGCTCCATTTCTGATTATGTGCGGGGAAGCGGTGAAAAGGAGAAAGATTATATTGCTTTATTTGCCGTTACAGCTGGTGCGCGTATACGTGAAGTCGCGCAGCAATTTAAGCAAGAAGGAGATTATTTAAAAATGCATGCAGTTCAAGCTCTAGCACTTGAGCTTGCAGAAGGATTAGCCGAAAGAACCCACCAAGTGATTCGTGACAAATGGGGCTTCCCTGACCCAGTCGATTTCACAATGGAAAAACGATTCCAAGCGAAATATCAAGGGCAGCGCTATTCCTTTGGTTATCCCGCTTGTCCAAATCTTGAAGACCAAGAAAAGCTGTTCAAGCTGCTTCAGCCTGAAAAAATCGGCATCCATCTAACAGAAGGATTTATGATGGAACCTGAAGCATCTGTTTCAGCGATCGTCGTTTCTCATCCTGAAGCTCGATATTTTAATGTTCATTAATGCAGAACCTCCGAAACTGGAGGTTCTTTTTTGCTGGGAAAATTAGATAAACTTCAATTTTTACACTATATCTTCTTATGGTACGATACACATAGATGAATTCAGCTAAGAAGGAGTTGCGTGTCATGACAAACGTTGTTCAACGAGCATTAACACTCGATGACATACCAGATCTTATCGCATTGTCTCAAGAGGTAGACTGGCCTGATTACAATGCGGAAGAGCTCTCATCTCTTTTAACAAATGGATATTTCACAGGTTTTTCAACAGCGGATGGACAAGTCATCTCATGCGCAGGACTTTTCCAATATGATCGAATGGCGTCAATTGGTGCTGTCATTGTATCTGAGACACATCGCGGCTTAGGTCTTGCAAGGAAAATGATTGACACCCTGCTAGATCAATGTGATCAAAGCGTTCCTGTCGTTTTAACCGCTACTGTCCAAGGGCGGCCAGTTTACGAAAAAATCGGGTTTCACACGGTTGGCTACATTACGACTTACAAAACGCAAAACCCAAACCCAGAAGCGCTTCGTGTGTCAGATGACATCCACCTGTCTCCTGCCGATGAATCGCACCTTCCGTGTATTGAAGCACTCGATGAAAAAGGCGCAGGCACAAATCGATCAAGCTTTTTAAAAAACAGGATGAACCGAGCAGCACGGCGTATCATTGCAAAGAATGAACGTCACGAAACAACTGGCTTTGCGTTTGGTGTTGAAACACCTGCCAATTTAATGATTGGACCGCTTGCTGCAAATGATGAACTTACAACTCTCTCGCTGATCCGTTCTCTCATTTCGTCTTATTCGGGTCCGATTCGTTTAGATATGCAGGAGGAAACAGCTGAGCGCCTCCATGAATCACTTGTTGAAGCAGGTTTTACGAAAACAAACAAGGCGCATTTTATGATGATTCGTGGAAAAGAAAAGCTGAACGATCCCGCACTTCTTTATTTCCTTGCCTCTCAAGCATTTTCGTAAAATATAAAAAGCTGTAGACACTTAATGTCTACAGCTTTAGATTGTTGACAAAGGGCTAAAATGATGTTTATTTTAGCCCTTTGTCTTCTTTTCAGCGTGATAGAAAGCCTTTGCAGCCCTAGGAAGGACGAGCACTGGCGCGGAGCGAATTTGTGATTCGTGAGCACCAGCGCACAGGACTGACACCGAATGCGAGGGTTTGGCTACACGCTGAAGCTGTAGACACTTGATCCCAGCTTTTCTATTATTTCTCGCCGACGGACGAAAGAACATGCGCGAGTGCATTTGTGACCTTTCCATGCTCTGATGCATGTGGGCGGTCATCTCCATCTCCATACCCATAATCAATCATTCGATTACGATTTAAGCACAGTTTTGTCAGCTTCGGCTGGAATAGATCAAATAGGTCAAAACGGTCCTTCAGCTGTGGGAATTGCTTTTGATACTGCTGAATTTCTTCAGCAAGCAAGCGCCAAAGCGCTGTTTCATCTAACAGTTGATGATTGTCTAACACATTTGATACGTAACGCAGGTTACAAATAAACAATCCTGTAAAGATAAACTGCACTAACCCTTCCGGCGGCTCACTCCGCAGCACTTCTTTTAAATCTTCTCCTAGAGAAGCCAATTCAGGCAGCGGCTGATCACTAATGTTCACATCGTCAACAAAATCTTTGATCGCTAAACGATGAGGCTGATGATCTTTTAACACAAGAATCGTATTTTGTCCGTGCGGTGAAAAGACGGTGCCGTATTGATACATAAAGTGCAATAGCGGTGGCATCACCACATGGAAAAATTTCGCCATCCACTCTTTTGCTGAGAGACCTGATTTTTCAATCAGCTGTTTCACATAGGGCTCACCTTCATGATCCTCATAAGTGAGTGCCGCAAGTGTAACAGGATTCTCTCCTTCATCTAAGTACGAGTAAATGCTTTCTCTAAAAATGACACCGAGCATTTCAAGATATTGATACGGGGCACCAGGCAGTTTGCTATAGTAAGGATGATCGACATTGATACTTGCATTCTCACCAGGTAATATCACGCGGCAGACATCAGATAAAAATGAATCTTGATCCGCGATCCCTTTAATATGCGCTGTAATGCGAGGGGCAATGACTGTCCGTTCTGACGGAAGTCCTCGGTACACAAGTGTATTTAAAATGCTCATTGGCAGTTTAATATGATGCTTGCCTTTATTTGAGATGTTCGTAAAGGTTCTGATCGACTGCTGCGGGATATATTGATCCAGTCCCTCTCCTACATACACAATCCGGCGCAACGCCAAATCTTCTGGGAAATGTTGAATAATCATATGTGTCCACTGCCATTTATGAACAGGCATCAAATAATAATCAGCTGTATTCAATCCTTCATCCTTTAGCACGCGGTGAAATTGACGAATCGTGACTTCATCTAACTCTTTGGCAATTACCTGCTCATAGTTTTCATGATCGACTGCATGGAATGTGGCAAGGTCCCGGTGAACAGCAATCCAAGACAGCTGCACACTTTCTTGCCTTTCAGGTGCATAGGCTAGGTAGTCATCGTAACTGAACCCAATGCGTCCTTTGTTATACACAATCCAAGGATGACCTGTCATTTCTCCTTCAATCCATGCATAATCAGTATCTGTCAGTTCATCCGCACGAAGTGCTTTTTTCGACAGCAAATGTACATCTGCTAACAGGGTGTGATGAAGCTCTTTTATTAGGTGTCCTGTTGTCTCAGAAGACATTGGAATGAGCGGCTGAATGTCTAGTAAAAACACAATTGCACTGACATCCTTTGACCATTTTCCGTCTTGACAGCACTCGATTGATTCAGCGATTGTATCAAAACTATCAAACAAACGAGGTTTTGTAAGATAGCGATATTTCTTATGTTCGTGAATGATTAATTCATACTGAGCAATGCCATCCTTATGATCTAGCTGCACGGGATGAAGCATATCCTCATACATGTATTCAGACAGCATTTTTGCCACCATTCGCTGGTTTGCCTTTTTCCAAGCAGCAGGATTCACCGCTTTTTTCAATTCATCTTGTACACTCATCGCTTCATCCTCCTTAACCTTTGATTTCTTCGAATGTATTGACGTGCTTTTGTGTACCAAATGTCTGGAAGACGTGCTTTTGATAAAGTGGATACACGGTTTGACGAGCAAGTTCATTGATAATCACACTGTTTCGATAAGCGCCAAGACCTAAATCCGGAGCGCCAACGCCATGTGTATGAAGCTCTGCATTTTGGACAAAAATATCATTTTCACCCATTGTATTTGTTTTCAAGCGATATTCACGTTCGACTTGGAACCGTCCTTGATCATCCCATTGAATGTGATGAGAAATTGGGTTGATAAACGGCGGCAGTACGGATTGATAGCCCGTCGCCAGCACGACAATATCTGTCTCGTGGGTAAAGGTGTCCTCTTTGACCCATTGCGTGCATGAAAGGGACAAGCCGCAAGCTGTTTCCTCAATCAAGTTGACCTCTGTCATCGCTTGAAGCACTGTGTTCAACTGCTCTCCGCAGGCAGAACGTTCATAAAGCAAATGATAAATATCACGGATCATTGCAGAGCTGATGCCCTTATACAGCAAGTCTTGCTGCTTTAACAACGCATCCTTTTTTGTTTGCGGAAGCTCATAAAAGAAATCAATATAATCTGGAGAGAAATATTCAAGACCAAGGTTTGAATATTCCATTGGGAAAAATCCTTTAGAGCGTGTGAACCAGTGAATATCCTTCGCCTCATCATCTGATAAAATATCATAGAACACTTCTGCCGCACTTTGACCAGAGCCGATCACTGTCACAGATTTCCCTTTGAAACAGCCTTCTTTCTTTCGTTTTAAATAGTCGGCAGAATGAAAAACTTTCTCTCCTAAAGCTGGCTGGAGCGATGCTGGTATCGCCGGCTGTGTACCAATTCCTAAGACGAGATGCTTACTTTCAAACACCCCTACCGTTTGGTCTTTCACATGACGCACATGCACTTCATATCGCTTTTCTCCTGCTTTCTCGATCAATGAGACAGATTCGACGTTCATGCCAAATCGGCAAGAGTCTAACTGGTCTGCGACCCAACGGCAATAATGACTATATTCCTTGCGAGGGATATGAAAATCCTCTAGAAAGTAAAATGAATACAAACGGTTTTGTTCCTGTAAATAGTTGAGAAAGCTATATTTACTTTTCACATCTGCCATACTGACAAGGTCCGCTAAAAAGGGAACCTGCAGTGTCGTCCCCTCAATGAGCATCCCTGGGTGCCAATGAAAGGCTTCACTTCTTTCAAAAAACAAAGCGTCAATTTCATTTACCTCTTCAGATAATGCGGCAAGTCCTAAGTTAAACGGGCCAATGCCAATTCCTATTACATCCACTACATTATTTTGCTTGTTGAACCACGTCATGGTTATACTTCCTTTCGAATCGTTCTCGATCACAAAACATTAAAAGACCTGTTTTATCCGGTAAATTGACTGGTTTTACACGTTCAAAGCCGCATTTTTCAAATACATGGATCATTTTTTCATTGCGAATATCCGGCTCAGCGACGACTTTTTCTGTTCGTTTGTTCTGCTCAAATTGAAATGCTGTCATGGCCAGAAGTAGCGGGGTCGCAAAACCTTTTCCCACATAATCCGGCTCCCCTATTAATAGATGGATTCCTTGATCATGCGGAGAAGGCTGATAGTAAGATTCAATGATGTCACCTTTGACGTTGTATGCCTCAAAATAACTCATGGGCGTCCCATCAATTGTGCCTAAATATAGGGTTTGATGCGGATCATGAATCGCCTGATAAAAATGCTTTTCAAAAGCAGGAAACGGAATATTCAAATGCCAAAATGGGTGAACATACTCCTCTTGCATCCACTTGTGGACAAGCCGGACATCTCTTTCATATTCAGCGCGAATAAACTTAATACGATCCCTCATCCAATCAGCGCCTCCTTATGTAAAAAGAGCGGATTCAAGACAGCTGTGTAACGAGACTGTGTTTCCAGAGATCCTGTCAGTTCATCCATATCTTCAAACCGTGTCAGCAAATTCGCTTTTGAAGGCAGTTCTTTTGAGCGCAGAAGGCTGTTTGTCAGCTCAGATGCCCCGTAAGTTTCCTCATGAGCAAGCAATGTGTCTCTCACGAGTGCGAGCAAGTCTTCTTCTTTCGCCAGACCTTCTGTACCAAAACCGTTAATGAGACCAAATAAATGATTAAAGAAGAAATAATAACGCAGTCTCTCAACGGCTACCTCATCTGCACAAATCGTTTCACTTCTCACGCTCAGGTTTTGGACAAGATTTGCGAGTTTATCCTTTTTCGATTCACTATAGTAGTAGCCTTGGTTGTCACGATAATAGAAGGTGTGCGGGTAACCACCCTTCATTTGCACAACAGCGTTTTGCTGATGGGCTTCCAGTGCAAGACCATACGTTTCAAACAGCCAGAGCATCGGTTCTAACGAAATGGTTAAATATTGCTTAAACCAATCTTGGCTTACAGCCTCTGGTGATCGACCTTCTGCGTCTGCAAGGTCATGGATGATCCCTGCTAATCGCGATTTTCCACCATACGCATGATCCTGACATAATCCAGCAATTAAGCTTGCCCCTTTTTCACGATGTAAAAATGGATTTTGACGAATGACTACTTCAAAGCCAGATTCCGCCTCTTCTCCTTGAATGGATAAATAGGCAGGATCTTCAATGACCCGGAATCCAGAGAATTCGTCGTATAGAGAAACGCCTAATTCTGTTTTTAAAATGCGCGACATCTCTACTCCGCGATCCAGTTCCTTTTGTTTATTGACACGTAAGGAGTTTGTAATTTTCACAGGAACAGAGAATTTGAGCATGTAAGCAGAATCCTTTTGATAGACTGTTCTGAAAGATGAAGTCGCTGTGTATTCAGAACCCATCGGTCCTAAATAAGTGAGTTTCCCTTCCTCTATATAACGGTTCACGAACGCTTTCTCCATGACCACCTTCACTTGAAGCGGGTGAATCGGAATGAGCACATATTCTCCGTTTTCTACTAACGTATTCAGTCTCTCTTTTTCTGCTGGTACCTGGCGCAAGAGCTCCTCTAGCATGAGGCTTGCCGCAGACTGTGTAATTGACGAATCCTGAAGCACAATCGAATGATGCGCTTTAAAGTAATGAAGCTGGAAAGTCCCTTTCAGCTCAGGAGAATAGATCGCTTCCTCCTCCTCTGTCATTCCTTGTCTGCTTTTTGGGGTAGGATGCGTTAAATGACCAAGGAGAAGTGACTGCTCAGCCTCGATATACTCAAAATCGGCTTCAGAAAGAGCGGCTCGATCACTTTCTCGCTCCTTTAAGAACCGTTCAATATTTCGGCAGCTTAAAATGATGCGAAGCATGAATTCATCCTCTGCATCTGTACGGCCATATTCAATGAGAAGCTCCTTTGAACATAAAGCAACAAGTGTCGTGTAATCGACGATTGCGCCATCTTGTTCACTGCCTTGCGGGCGAAAGCGAATCGGAAAATCAAAGAGATGGCGGCCAACAGATGAAACATATCGGATCGGAATCACAAGCTCTAGGTCTTGCTTTGCTAGTTTTGCGATGAAGACAAGCGAGCCATCTGCTCTCGTCTCTTTTTTTGCAGATCGATCGATTCCTGTTTCGCGTAAAAAACAGTTTAAAAAGCTTTGCATGGTTGCATTTTCAGCCATTTGTTTATATTGACTCAACGTAGTACCCTCCCGGATTGAATATGAGCGATCCCGATATCAACGATGTCAGAAAGGATTTCCTCAATATGTGTGATTGTCGTTCTCGGATTTAACAAAGTGAATTTTAAGCAGGTTTGACCATCCACTACTGTTTTTGCAACGACAGCAGTTCCTGTTTGGAATAATGTGCGATGAATGATTTTATTGACATCATCTGTTTGGTGGTCATCCTTAAATCGGAACACAACTGCATTGATTTCTGGCTCAGGATTGATCACTTCAAGGTCATCATTTCTCTCAATAAGCGCGGCCACATCCTTTGCAAAATGAATGGTATGGTCAATGATTTCTCCAAAGCCTTCTTCTCCAATTAAACGAAGAGAAAGAAGTAATTTCAGAGCATCAAACCGGCGCGTCGTTTGGACAGATTTATTGACGAGATGTAGAATACCATCGAGCTCGTCTTCCTTTGGATTAAGATAATCGGCATGATAATTGATCAAACCAAAATGTCTTTTATCCTTTAGCAAAAATGCCCCGCAGGATATCGGCTGATAAAATTGTTTGTGAAAGTCAATCGTGATTGAATCAGCAAGCTCAATACCGTCTAACTTCTTACGGTAGGTTTCGCTTAATACAAGTGCTCCGCCGTAGGCAGCATCTGCGTGAATCCACAGACCGTATGGCTTGACGAGGTCATATACCTCTCGAACTGGGTCAATACTGCCAAAATCCGTTGTCCCGCAAGTGGCTACTACCGCAAAAGGCAGCAAGTTCTGCTCCTTCAACTCAGCCAGCTTCTTTTTCAAATCATTGAGGTCCATTCGATGATGCTCATCTGTCTCGACTAGTACGACTGCCTGCTCTCCTAAACCTAACTGGGAGGCAGATTTTTTCACAGTGAAGTGAGCATTCTTCGAGCAAAGGATTCTCATGCGGTGAGATTCACTTGGTAAGCCTTTCTGCTGAACATTCCACTGCCATGTGTTTTCACAAAAGGCATCTCTCGCTAGAAGCAGCCCCATGTAGTTAGATTGGGTTCCACCGCTTGTAAATGTCCCATCTGCTAGGCTGCCATAAGAAAACTTCGCACATAGCCACTTGAGAATTTCTTCCTCAACCAAAGAAGCAATACCGCTTTGATCAAAGGAATCCATTGATTGGTTAAAGGAACTTACCATCACCTCTGCGGCAAGTGCAGGAATGAGCGGTGGACAATGCAGATGTGCCAAGCATTTAGGATGCGATACATCAATCAAATGCGGCAAAAGATGTTCTTTTATATCTTGAAAGACGGATTCAATGGATTCACCAAACGGTTGAAATCGGAATAGTGATTCGACACTAGCCGCTAATTTCCCAGGCAATATTCCACTGTAGGGGCCTGTGTCTTTTTGCCATTGATCCAGTAAGCTGTCGATAGATGTATGAAGAGCCGCTTGGAAGGACTCTCTTCCAAGCTGGCTTTGATTGATAAATAATGAATCCACAGAAGCTTTAGTTGATGGCATCGTACACGGCCTCTTTAAAAATAGCGATGACTTTTTCAAGCTGTTCTTCTGTCATAATGAGTGGTGGCAGAAATCGAATGACACTTCCGAAACGGCCTCCTGTCTCCACAATTAATCCTTTATCAAAGCAATTCTTTTGAATAAGACTGGCCAGCTCTGGATTCGCTGGATAGCTTCCATCCACATCCTGTTTCTCATTTGGATTGACTACTTCAACGCCAATCATTAAACCTCTCCCTCGAACATCACCGAGAGCAGGGACTT
This sequence comes from Bacillus sp. FSL M8-0266, assembly GCF_038613425.1. NCBI lineage: Bacteria > Bacillati > Bacillota > Bacilli > Caryophanales > Bacillaceae > Bacillus > Bacillus sp. FSL M8-0266. The sequence goes on along the minus strand of NZ_CP152015.1, from coordinate 1,109,532 downwards.
GTTTTTGGATGTCTTTTAGATGAGCCTGCATACGATCTCCTAACCGTTCTACATGATCAAGCAGGTTGGTTTCTTTGATAAATTTAAGCGTAGCGGTTCCTGCAGCCATCGCCATTTGATTCCCTCTAAATGTCCCGATGTGTGCACCTGGATTCCATTGATCTAAATCTTGATCATAAATCACAACTGAAAGCGGCAGGCTTCCACCAATGGCTTTTGACAGCACAATAACGTCAGGTACAATTCCTGCATGTTCAAAGGCAAACATCTTACCTGTTCGGCCAATGCCTGATTGAACCTCATCAATAATGAGTGGGATCCCTTTTTCTTTTGTGATTCTTCTCATTTCCTTCATCCATTCAATCGATGCTGGAATGGAGCCTCCCTCGCCCTGCACTGCTTCAAAGATCATACCTGCTGGCGGAAGAATACCACTTTCAGGATCATTTAATACGCGCTCAATATACGAACTTGAGATGCGGTGCGAATCCTTCCCACCAATTCCAAATGGGCAGCGATATTCATATGGGTAAGGCATAAAATGAACATCAGGTATTAACCCTTGCACTCTTTCCTTCGGAGATAAATTCCCGCTTAATGACATCGTGGCATGTGTCGCACCGTGATACGCACCATGGAATGATAGAATGCTTCGATTCCCTGTCGCTGTTTTGACTAATTTAATTGCTGCTTCTATGGCGTCACCACCAGTTGGCCCACAAAATTGAATTTTGGCTCTTTTTGCAAACTCTTCTGGCAAGTGTGAAAAAATTTCATTCACAAATTCTTCTTTAATTTCTGAGGTTATGTCCAGCGTATGCAACGGTCTTTTTTCATGAAGCATACGTTCAATAGCTTCTATAACAACTGGGTGATTGTGACCAAGTGCAAGTGTTCCTGCGCCTGCCAGGCAGTCATAAAACTCTCTGCCATCCGCATCTGTCACGATCATACCCTCGGCTTTTTGCATGGCTAATGGGAACCGTCTCGGGTAAGACCTTGCATTCGATTCTCTTTGACTTTGCTGCTCTAAAAATTGCTGATTTTTAGAAACGGTTTTGATGGACATAATAAAACACTCCTCCAATTGATAAAGATTATCATTTTCATTTACTAGCCTAGAGGATGTGAGATATGAAAGTCAATTGTATTCAAAAAGATGATTCGAAAAGCATATGAATGCTATATTCTCTTTTTAGCGAGTATTTTCGTGTAATCTTTACAAACCTCTACTGCCATAAAGACATAAAACGGATGAGACGGAATGATGTAGAAAAAAATTACAAATCATTATTCCTAGTTCTTTTGCTCTAATCATGATGAAACTCTCATTTTATATAGGAAACTGGATGAAAATGATGTAGAAAAAGAAAGAAAGAAACGTCATTCTATATTGATATAAATGGTTATAATGGTATAATTTCTCTGAAACAAAAGGGATTGGAGAGGGATCTGATGATTTTAACAAAGCATGATCTTCACCACTACTTAGCTCAGGACAAGAAAGCATTAGCCATTAAGCGCAAACGACCTAAGTGGTTTGGGGATGATATATGGAAATATCAAAGGATTTTACGAAAATATGAATACTATTCTAATAGCGGTGCTGCACTTCGCAAATGGTTTTATCGCTATTTACATAAAAAGAAAGGCATGCAGCTTGGCTTTGATATCCCGATTGGTGTCTTCGGTCCCGGTCTTAGAATCAATCATACGGGGCTCTTAATTGTGAACAAGTATGCAAAAATTGGGGCATTTTGTGATATTCATCAAGGGGTGAATATTGGTCAGAATCATCATAAAAAGGATGTGCCAACCATTGGGAATCATGTATGGATCGGCCCAGGTGCTAAGCTGTTTGGGGATATCCATATTGCAAATCATATTTCCATCGGAGCAAATGCTGTGGTAAACCGTTCTTTTCACGAGGAGAAGATTGTTATTGCAGGTGTGCCTGCGCAAAAGGTAAAAGAAAAAAGCCCTTCTTCATGAAGGACCCACCTGATAAAAAAGAATGATACCGATCAAAACAGAGATGAGCAGCATGAGGTAAAACAAAATCGTTAAAATAAGAATGGTCCAGCCAAGTCCCTTCCTCTCTGTCTTGATCAAATAAATACCGAGAACGATCGTACTAAATAAGACACCTAAAATGGCCCACAGCCATTTGTCTTTATCATGCTTTGGCGCATCAAACCATAAATAAATGGCAACAGCAAGTGAAACGAATAAACCCGTGATTCTCAAGATCAAACTCCCCCTTATGTACACACGTGCTTTCTATTATGCGTTTGAGTATCCGATCATCAGCAATAAGAAGTAAAAGACATAGACTAGAATGAAAATAGAATAGATGATAATGGACACGATCAGAACCGTCCAGCCCAATCCTTTTCTTCCTGTTTTGATCAGGTATATTCCAAATGTAAAGAGCCCGAATAAAAGGCCTAAAATCGCCCACAGCCATTTATTTTTCCCATGTTTAGGCGCATCTACAAATAGGTAAACGGCCACTATAATCGACACAAACCATCCGGTAATCCAGCGCAACTCATTCGCCCCCCTTCTTTTTTAGTTTATTCAATCCCGCTACTTTTTTACTAAAAAGAAAAGGAATTATTCAGTTGAATGTTGCAGAAGGCTTTGCCATTCCTCTCTCAGCATCCCGTAACGCATAGAATCATAATACTCTCCTTGGTAGTAACGGACCTTTCTCAGTCTTCCCTCAAGGGTAAACCCGCATTTCTCTGCGCACCGCATCATTCGTTCATTCCCAGACCAGGTGGTGAGACCGATTCGCGGGATATCAATGTGTGAAAATAACTCATTTATCCATAGATTTAAGGCCTTTGTTCCAACTCCTCCATTCCAAAAACGTGAGTCATAAATAAGAATCCCGCATTCAAGCCAGCGCGTTCGTTCATTCTCCCAATAATAAGAAACGGTGCCTTTCAATTCGCCACCTATGACAATGCCATATAGCTTTGGCGGAATGGCGTCATCCTGTACATATCGTTTCTTAAATGCAGCAAGCGGGATCTCGTGTTCATGAAAATAAGGTGCATTCCACTTTCGATAGGACTGGTCTGATGCTTTAAACTTTAAATGCCACACGACCTCTAGATCAGTTTCGTCTAATGGACGTATGCTCACATGCTCTTTTTTCCCTTTCATCATTTCACGTTCCTTTACTTTGTCGTTCTTTTTGCGAGATGACGGTACTCGATAGGCGTCATGCCTTCGTTTTGCCGAAACAGCTTAGAAAAATAAGTAGGGTCGTCAATGCCTATCTGTTCAGCAATCGCTGCGATTTTATCATTCGTTGAGGCAAGCATGCTTTTGGCTTTTTCGACCTTGAGACGATTGATATATTGGTTTGGCGTCAGTCCATAGACAGTCTGCATACACCTTGTCATGTAATCAGGGTGATAGTGCAGCTTCTCTGCAAGCTCCTCCATTTGCAGTTTCTTCATAAAGTGACGCTCAAGAAAATGAACCACTTCTGAGGCGACATTCTCCTTTGCACTTGGAATGTGAAATGCTTCTTTTTGTAAATGAATGAGCAGTTCTTCAAACTGAAGCTGTTTTTTCAGTGGCAGTTCAGATGCATCATCATTTAGTGCCCGCATCTGTGCAAGGTGCTTTTCTAATACATTTCTTCCTTTCACTTTTCCTTTACGGGGCAGGCTAAATTCATATGTTGCCGGTTTTTCAAAGGTGGCTTGATTTTGTTTCATATCAAACCAATGTTCTCTCGGCCGATTCGTGAGCTCATATGGGTCAATTGAGAAATGCAGCCACTCATAGTGCGTTTCTTCTTCGCATGGCAGGTGTCCGCCATGCGACAAGCCAGGTGAGAGAATGATATATTCTCCTTCTTTTACGTGATGAGCCTCTCTGTCTTCTATGATCCATAGCTGCCCTCTTGTGACATAAAGAAGATCAAACACGGTGAAGGTTCTAGAGATATGTCTTTCTCCTTGATAAAATACGCCTTTGCCTGAAACGATATAAACCGGGAACGGCGGTACAGTAAATGTAATAAATCGATTCATATTCATCCCCTTATGAAGTCGGATTTCTCCAATAAGTTTCGGTTTCATCTCTTCTTATTATAGTCGATGCAAGGTACACTATAAATCGGATTTATACGAAAGGAGGCTTATGATGAAACCTCAAGCACTGCCAATTCAAAAGATTCAAGCCAAGGATAAGAAAACCCATCCTTCATTATTTGCATTAACTTGGCCTATTTTTATTGAAATCTCTTTATATATGCTGATGGGAAGCGCGGATACCCTCATGCTCAGCCAATATTCCGATAATAGTGTTGCCGCAGTTGGTGTAAGCAATCAGCTCCTGAATTTATTGATTGTCATGTTCAGCTTCATTACAACTGGAACGACGATTGTGATTGCACAGCTTTTAGGAGCGAGCCGCAGGCAGGAAGCGACTCAAGTCGCCTATGTCTCACTAGGAACCAATTTTTTGATTAGCTTTGTCATTAGTCTTCTCATGTTTGTATTAGCTGTTCCCATTTTACACCTGATGGGCCTATCAAGTGAGCTCATGCCGGATGCGACTGTATTTTTACAAATTGTCGGGCTGCTGTCTTTTATTCAAGCGCTCATTATGACGTATAGTGCTATTTTAAAAAGCTACGGATATACAAGAGATACGATGTATGTCACCATCGGAATGAACTTGTTAAACGTTGCCGGTAACTATTTGGTGATTTTTGGTCCGTTTGGCTTCCCTGTATTAGGTGTCATGGGGGTCGCTTTTTCAACCTCACTCGCTCGATTGATCGGTTTAATGGCCATGATCCTCATTGTACGCCGCCGAATTGGATTACGCTTTTCACTAAAGAAGATGTTTCACATCCAGCGGACATATTTAAAAAAGTTGCTGAAAATCGGCATTCCTTCTGCTGGAGAGCAGCTTTCTTATAACGGCTCTCAAATGATCATTACACTGTTTATTACATTTATGGGGACGCAGGCATTAGCTGCAAAGGTTTATACTCAAAATGTCATGATGTTCATTATGCTATTTGGTGCAGCCATTAGCCAAGGGACACAAATTTTAATCGGGCGCCATATTGGGGCGAAGGAATTCGATGCTGCCTATCACAGATGCATGAAAAGCTTATACTGGGCCATTGGCATCTCCCTTCTTTCTTCTATTGCTTTATCTTTATCATCGACGCATTTGCTTGCTTTCTTTACTAGCAACAGCGAGATCATTCAAACCGCCGCCACCCTCCTCCTTTTGACCATTATTTTGGAACCGGGCCGTTCTTTTAATATGGTCATTATTAATTCCTTGCGGGCTGCTGGCGACGCGAAGTTTCCAGTGTATATGGCGATGATTTCAATGTGGGGTATTGGGCTTCCAATCGCTTACTTGTTAGGCATCCAGCTTGAGATGGGCCTCATTGGGATTTGGATTTCTTTTATCGTGGATGAATGGGTAAGAGGCATCTTTATGTATAGGCGGTGGCGTTCAAGGGTTTGGACGGAATATCGCTTTTCTTCCACATAAAAAGGACTGCGGGTGCAGTCCTTTTTTACGTAATATTTTCTAAAATAAGTGCTTTTTCTTGGTTTGAAATAAATGATCGCTGTGTAAATACGCGGTATTCATTTTCTCTTGTCTTATCTAAAATGGCTTTATAAAAGTGAGCAGCTGCTTTCACTGGTATACGTGAATAAAGCGGGAATTCATGAAGATGGTCAAAAAACTCCTCATAGTATGCCTCTGCCTCAAAGGCAATGTACTCCCATACGTGCTGAAATGCTTGATTGACAATGCCTTCTTGCAATTCTTGCTCTGTATATCCGAATTGATCCATGACTTGCTTTGGCAAATAAATGCGGTCTCTTTCGGCCTTATCCTCGCCAATGTCACGAAGAATATTGGTCAGCTGCATGGCAATCCCTAATGAAATCGCTGCTTCTTTCAGCTGTTCTTTTTTACGTGGTGCAATAATAGGAAGCAGCATAAGTCCAACGGTACTAGCAACATGGTAGGAATAAATGAGCAGTTCATCTAACGTTTCATATCGGTGCTGCTCTAAATCCATCTCCTGACCTTGGAGCAAGTCACGGAACGGAGCTTCATCCATACGGAACTCTTGAAATGTATGTTCTAGCGCCACCCACATCGGATCATTCCGATCTACCTCACCTTGTAAAAATCGATCAAACGTCTCTCGAAAGGAGGCAAGCTCCTCTTTTGGCGAGGGGGACTCATCTACAATATCATCTGCTTTCCGGCAAAAGGAATACACAGCCCAGACGGCCTGTCGTTTCTTTTTAGGCAGCATGGAAAAGGCACGGTAAAACGTTTTAGAATGGGTTTGAATCGTCTCCTCACATAATTTCAATGCTGTTTGTACATCAACCACTTAGCTTCACTTCCTTTCTGTCATTCAAATCTTTTAACAGCACAGAGGCCATCAGCTTCGCACTTTGCATCACGATCGGCACTCCGCCACCAGGATGGATGGAAGCACCTACTGCATAAAGATTATCAGTCTCAGCTGCCTTCACTTGCGGGCGGAACACACCTGATTGAAATAAGTTAGGCGCAAGTCCAAAGCTGCCACCTTCAAACAATCCTTCTCGCAAGGAATCATTTGGTGTTCTGATTTTTTTCCAGACAATCGACTCTCGCAAGCTTGGAAAGCCTCTTTTCTCAAGACGATCGACCATTTTCTCTACAAAATCTGTCTCCTCTTCCCAGTTGATATGATCTCCTGAGGGAACGGGAATCAGCATATATAAAACACTACAGCCTTCCGGGGCAAGAGATGGATCAATAATCGATGGATTAAATGTATAAAACGACGGGTCTTGAGGGATCGTCTTCGTTTGAAAAACCTCTTTCATATGCTGATCAAAGTGTTCGCCCATAAAGAATTGGTGCACAGGCGCATCATGGTACATTTTGTTTAACCCGAGATACACCATTACACAGCCAGAAGACGGCACGTATTTACGCCGATCTTGTTCGTCTAAACCAAGCTGTTTTAACGCAGCTGGATAATCTCCGTTGATGACAAAAGCATCAGCTGCTATATGGGCTTCACTGACTTTTGCTTTAACCACGCGCTTCCCATCAAACTCTAGCTCCGTGACTTCTGCATTTTTTCTCACATGCACACCCTTTTTCATGAGCTCCCTCTCCAATATATCTACTAAACTCGCATAGCCGCCTTTTAAATAGTAGATTCCATGTGCGTGCTCACTATATGAAACAAGCGAATATATAGCAGATGATTCATATGGATTTCCTCCGACATAGAGGGTTTGAAGTGCATATGCATCTCGCAGGCGTTCGTCTGAGAAATACTTTTTCAGGGCACTTTGAACCGTGCGATACGCCTTTAATTTCATTAAAATTTTCATGTTTGCTTTTGTAAAAAATGTACGTTTTTCATGAAATGATTTCTCTAGAAAGGCTTGTTGTCCTTCTTGAAACCGGTCTGTCATTTCTTCCATAAACCTTAGGAATCCTTGATCTTCCTTTGGAAATACACGTCTGATTTCCTCTAGCTGACGAAGTGCATCGGAGTACTTCGTGTAGGAGGTACCATCTTGAAATTGAATCGTATACAGCGGATCAAGCTGCAAAAGATCAAGAGATGCTTCGTCAATTCCAACCTCATGTAAAATACCTTTTAACATATCTGGAAGTAGGACAATGGTCGGACCTTCATCTACTTTATATCCTTTCTCACGTACAAAAGCAAGTCTTCCGCCAAGTCGCTCATTTTTTTCGACAAGCGTGACATCATGTCCCGCTTTTTTTAAATAAAGTGCTGAGATCATCCCGCCAATACCGCCACCTGCAATCAATATATGTTTTTTCATGAGGCGCTCCCCTTTTCTTGTTGCGGCAATGTTTTGTGCGTATGTTTCTCTTTTGAAAGAATCGCATTTGTCGTGATACGTGCTGATTCTAAAATGGTCGGCAGTCCGCTTCCTGGATGCGTTCCACCTCCTACGAGCCAGCAATGATCCAATTCATCAAATTCATTGTGCGGCCTTAGAACCATCATCTGCGTCAGCTGGTGACCAAGGTTAAATGTGGCTCCTTCGTATACGTAAAGGTCTTCCTCCCATTGCTTCGGTGTGATCATCCGCTCGACTTCTATATGCTGCCTTACATTCTTAAAACCGGTTTTTCGCTCCAGTGTATTCAGTACAAGTTCTCTGAATTCATCTTGATGCGCTTCCCAGTCAATGCCGCTTTGATTGTTAGCAACGGGTGTCAATACATAAAGAGCTGACTTTCCTTTTGGCGCAAGTGAGTCATCTGTGACACTAGCATTTTGAATATAAATAGATGGATCATCTGGCAGCTCATATGTTTTCGTAATGCCTTTGACAAATTGCGCATAATCATCAGAAAAAACGATGGTATGATGCGGCTCCTTATATATGGTATCTAATCCTAAATAAAGCATAAAGGTGGAGCATGAGAATTTTTTCTTTTTTAATTTTTTCTCGCTATATTTCTTTAAAAGTCCTGGCTCTACAAGCTTTGTCATCACATGTGCAAAATCTCCATTTACGACAACCTCATCTGCCTGTATTTCTTCCCCAGATTCTAAGCGAATGCCCTTTACTTTCCTGCCTTCTGTCAGCAGTTTTTCGACGCCGGCTGACAAATGAATCGTTGCTCCAGCTTCAATTGCCACTTTTGCCATCGCTTCTGACAGCTGATTGACCCCGCCCTTCGGATGGAACACACCTGTGTCATGCTCCATAAATGATAGAATGGAGAAAGCACCAGGGCACTCCCACGGTGACATGCCTAAATACTTTGATTGAAATGTAAACGCATATTTCACTGATTCATTTGAGAAATAATCTGACAGCACATCATATAAACTCTTATTCAATGAAAGCTGCGGAAGTGCTTTGAGCACCTTTGGACGCAGATAATGATGAAAACGATCCATTTTACTTTGTAAAATAGGTGTCAGCCGATCCATTTTGCGCTTCGTATCGTTCATAAATCGTATATACCCTTCGCCCTCTCCAGGTGCAAAGGCTTCTAACCGTCTATACATTTCATCACGATCTCGTATCATATCTAGCTGATCGTCTTGGAAAATCAATCTATACATTTCTTTTAATTCAATCACATCAATATAGTCATAAAGATTTTTACCAGCAAAGGTGAACAGCTCCTCTGCAATATGAATCATGCTGAGAAAGGTAGGACCCGTATCAAACGTGAAATCACCAAGTTGAAACTTAGAGTTACGTCCGCCAACAAAGGGCTGTTTTTCGTAAACATGAACATCATGTCCTTTGCTTTGAAGCATCATAGCTGCCGCAAGTCCCCCTGGTCCTGCTCCGATCACAATGATTTTCATTATCCTTTTTCCTCCAAATTAATTCACTTTAAGTTAATTATATAAATTAGAAAGATTAGATCAACTTTCGATGTGCTCTATTCGTCTCATGTTATGTATCAAAAAAAGCCGGCTTCCCTTCAACAAATGTAAGAAAGCCGACCCTTTATTACGCTTCTATATCAATTCGATACGTTTCAAACCAATGATGAATTTGCGCCAGATGAGCGATTAATTGCGGGCCCTTCATGAGCTGGCCATACCAAGGCACTTGAAAGGAAGCTCCTTCCGTTTCAATCAGCTGCTTTAATTGATGTGGATCTAGAAATTCGTGAAGGACAGAATCTTTTTGCGCAAGGCAGTCTGTTAACATCTCTTTCACAGCCTGGGTATAGGCTGGATGATGTGTTTTCGGGTAAGGACTCTTCTTGCGATAAAGCACTTCATTCGGTAAAATTCCCTCTAATGCTTTCCGTAAAACCCCTTTTTCACGATTTCCATGCATTTTCATTTCCCAAGGAATATTCCATACATATTCGACAAGACGATGGTCCGCAAATGGTACACGTACCTCAAGACTCGCCCCCATACTCATTCGGTCTTTTCGATCTAGCAGCGTTGTCATAAACCAGACCATATTTAAGTAAAAAAGTTCTCTCCGGGCTTTATCTACTCCAGTTTCTCCATCTAAAAGAGGCGTTTCAGCCACGGTTTCTTCATATTTGCTTTGTGCATATTCTTTTAGTGACAGCTTCTTTTGCCACGAGTCTTGTAAGAGCTGCGTTCTAGCTTCCGTCGATCTCATCCAAGGAAAACCATTCGTTTCATTTGCCGAATGGAACCAAGGATAACCTCCAAAAATTTCATCCGCACATTCACCTGACAAACCGACAACAAAGTCCTTTTTAATTTCTCGACAGAACCAAAGCAAAGAAGAATCAATATCTGCCATACCCGGTAAGTCTCGGACCTCAACCGCTTCCTTTAAATAAGCAGCCAGCTCCTTTTGTCCAATGATGCAGCTGTGATGATTCGTTTGAAACGCCTTGGTCATGTGGTCAATCCATGGACCGTCCGCATTTGGCTGGAATTGACTTGCTTCAAAGAATTGATCATTCCCTTCGTAGTCAACGGAATACGTATGAAGCGGTGCTTTCCCTATTTTCTCAAAGTGCTTAGCGGCAATGGCGGTAATGGCACTCGAATCGACGCCACCCGATAAAAATGTACAAACAGGCACATCAGAGACGAGCTGCCTTGTGACGGCATCTGTAAAGAGATCCTTGACGTGCTGTGCGGTGTCATCAAGTGAGTCCGTATGCACCTTGCTTTTGACATTCCAGTATCTCCACACACGCAATCCGTCTTTTGAAAAGGTCAAGGCATGAGCAGGTCTCAGCTCTTTTACCCCTTTAAACACTCCTTGCCCTGGTGTTCTAGACGGTCCTAAACCAAAAATCTCCGATAATCCCTCATGATCGACTTTTGCTTTCATATCAGGGTGAGCAAGAAGCGCCTTGATTTCTGAACCAAATAAAAAGGAATGATGACGTTCTGTATAGAAAAATGGCTTGACGCCGAGCCGGTCTCTCCCTGCAAATAATAATTCACGCTCACTATCCCAAATCACAAATGCAAAAATACCATTAAAATGGGTCACACACTCTTCCTTCCATTCTGTGTAGGCGTGAAGAAGTACCTCTGTATCAGAATGCCCTAGAAAACGGTGGCCTCTTTTTAACAATTCTTTTCTTATATCCTCTGTGTTATAAAGCTCTCCATTGTATACAACGGTATAAGCATGGTTTTGATGTGTATATGTCATCGGCTGTTTTCCGCCTTCTACATCTACAACCGCTAACCTTTTATGCCCAAATAGAACGTGCTCACTTTTCCACGTATTTGTATCGTCTGGCCCTCTTTTAGATAATGTATCTGTCATTTGATTGATTACATGGTCCTGTTGGATGAGCTGCTTTTTAAAGTCTGCCCAGCCTGTTATTCCACACATCATCATCAGCTCCCATCCGTTTTTCCTCAAGTGTTCTCATTCAGCCTTTCTTAGTTTATGCATCGTCTCCTTGATAGTTGATTTGTCCTTTTTTCTCGGGCGTATAGGACAAGCATGATTTGGTAAGAAAAGAAAGAGGAAAGGAGTGTCTGCAAATGGAAAAACGAATGAAGCAGCTTGAACGCTGCAGCCGAAGATGGCGCAGCGGGTATTTACTCATTGAAAACGGGCATTGTCTGATTGAAGATGAAGAAGGAGAAATCATGCTACCAGAAAGTCTTCAAAGCACGATGATCTGTTTGAAGGAAAATGACACGTGGACAAAAGGGGAACTGCTCGGGTCCATGATCCTTCATGAAAGTGGACAGCTTGTAGAAGTACAAGGCGGTGAAGTGATTCAATATACGGCATCACTTGCCAAAGGATGGCTTGACCTACTGATGTTGGTACCTGAAAACGTCTTTTATGAAATCATTGCACAGGTAGAGCAGCTTGGTTTTTCCGTCTACGATTGTGTTTTCTCCTCCTTTTATTCTTTTCAACGAGTTTCTTTCTTTCAGTTTTCGACAGATACACAATCACTTGCTCTTCAATGTCACCACGACTCTGCCGCAGGTCAAATTCGTTTTGAATGGACCTCTTCTGACGGTCACCGGTCGGTTTCGCAATTTGAAGGCATATAAAAAGGACACTGCTTCGTATAAGCAATGTCCTTTTTATGTTAAAAGATATGGAAGCCGATCGGCAGACGTAAACCGAGAAGAATGGTCACAATCGCGAGTACGATAAAACCAATCAATACACCAGTCACCGATTTTCCTTTTTTCTTGCGTACAAGAACCATTTCCATGAAGCCGATCACAAGGATACCGAAAATCATTTTACCGATATACTCGCCACCGAAACCTGGAATCTTCATTCCTGTGCGAACATACAGCTCTACGCCTGTTGCAATAATGATCAAGTACAATAGTCTGACAATCATGTGCACAATTTTAGCACCTTTGTCGTTTTTACCTGCTAGAGCAAAGGCCACGAAGAATAAAATAATTCCTAGCACCCATGCTGTAATATGTAAATGCGTTCCCATCTGTTATTTCCCCCTTTATCAGAACAATTACCTTCTCATCGTACCACGAAATAAGTCGAACACAAAGCGACAATCCTGTGTCACCTCACTCTTTATTTGACGCGATTTGATAGCGTCCCAATCGGTTCAATCGTGATGTCGATTCGATCCCCTGAAGCTAAGAATTTAGGCGGTTCAAAGCCTTTGCCAACCCCAGAAGGTGTTCCCGTTGCAATGATGTCACCAGCTTCTAGTGTCATCCCTTTTGAAAGAGTAGACACAATGTTCTCGATGGAGAAAATCATTAATTCTGTACTTGCAGACTGGCGAACCTCTCCGTTAACCTTTGTTTCCACATGGAGCGCGCCGTGATCCTCGATCACAGACTTATGCACAATATAAGGTCCTATCGGGCAGGTTGTATCTAAGCTTTTACCTACAAAAAATTGTTTGTGTTTTTTCTGTAAATCTCTTGCCGTTACGTCATTTAAAATAGTGTAACCAAATAGATAATCATGGACTTCTTCAGGTGCAATATTCTTCCCTGATTTGCCCATCACGATCGCAAGCTCTCCTTCATAATCCAGTTCACTCGTCACATCTTCATGAAGGAGGATATCCGCTTCATGTCCAACGACTGAAGTAGGTGCCTTTGTAAAGATCATCACATCTTTAGGGATATCCGCTGCACTTCCCATCTCCATGACATGATCTTGATAATTCTTTCCAACACACATAATGTTTTTAACTGGCTTTGGAATCGGCGCATGGAGTTTCACGTCTGACAGCGGATATACATAAGAACCCCGATCCTCTTCTTTTTTCTCAGCCCAGTCAAGGAGCTGTTTGACATGCTCAACAAACTTGTCCCCCATATGAATACATTCAGCTAAAGAGTTTGGCAGTGTCTCAAGCTCGAATAATTTGGCTTCTGCCTTTTTAACGTCCATGACCCATTCATCATCAATGACTACCCCGATAAACATCCTGCTATGTATCTCACCTGTAAAAAACTTCATGTCTTCCCCTCACAATCTTCTTTTCGCTAAGTGATGATGTCTCATTTTATTTCTCTATGAAATAAAAAAAACCCTTTTTTATCATACTCTCTTTTAAAAAGGGTTTCAAAAAAGATGATCTGATGTTTAGCGGTAGCGGCGATACTCCCACATGTTCCCTTGATCCCATTTGCGATCAACATTTCCTCTGCTGCGGGAATGATGCTTTTTCTTCCCACATCTTTTGCAAGAGCGGCTGCGTCTATGGTGATGAGATCGCTTAGATCGATGGCTGCGGCGCGACTTGCGGCTCTTCTTATGATGCGATCTGTGCTTGCTGCGATGTGACTTGCGGCAGCTCTTCTTATGATGCGATCTGCATTTGCTGCGGTGTGACTTGCGGCAGCTTTTCTTATGATGGGATCTGTGTTTGCTGCGACATGACTTTTTCGGTTCGCTCTTTTTGCTTCTGCAAGATTTCTTGCTTTTATATGACTTTTTACTCTTCATGCTTTTCTTCGAGCGATAACTTTTCTTTGAACGATAGCTTCTGTAGCTTTTTTTACTGCGGCATGATTTACGGCGTCCACCACCGCCAAAGAACCAATTACCGCGATTTGAATGACGAGAACGAGCTGACTTGTGCGATCGTCTCGATTCTGGTTCACGATCTAAGTGATGATCACGTCCTTCACTTCGAAGTGAATCCACTGCATGTTCAATATGTGAATGATCAAATGTGCTCACGAACGATTCCCCTCCCAGTCTATACTTTGACAAAACAAACAGATCAAACTGTTTATCTTCTCTGCTTTATGTTACGAGACTTGGTAGACAAGTGTTCTTGGCGGATGCCCCTTTCTTTTAAAACTCCATGAATACCTAACAAACGGGTACAGGACATTCCTTCATTTTCATATCGTAAAGAAGAGCATAGGAGGAGGATGAACGTATGACCACAGAACCTTTAAAGCAAATGGATATTTGGATTCACCCAAAGGACCTGATTGAATTACGAAAAGACATATGGAACGACGAACCTGTTGAGGGCATATTGAAAACTGGTCAGATCAAATCACACATTTATGCTTCATACCGGGGGTCTCACATCAGAAAGCTGAAAAAAAAGTCCTATCAAATTGAATATCGAAAGCCAAAACAAAGACAAGGCGAATCTATCTTTCATTTAAATGCAGAATACAATGACCCTTCGTTTATCCGAAACAGACTGTCCTTTTATTTCTTTGAGCAGATAGGGGTGCTGAGCCCTGCTGCGTCTCATGTGTTTCTTACTATAAACGGAAGAAAAGAAGGCATTTATTTAAAAATAGAATCCGTCGATGAGCACTTTTTTCAGAAAAGACTGCTTTCAGAAGGCGGCATTTATTATGCAGTCGATGACGACGCCAACTTTTCCCTTTTGAGTTCGTTTGATAAAAAGCCAAAAAAACACCTTCTCCTCGGGTACGAGAAAAAAACAGGGACTTCTCAACATGATCAGCAGCTAAGTGAATTTATTTACTTTCTCAACACAGCGAAAGATGACATATTTGCAGAAAAGATTGAGCATTACCTAGATGTGACCCAGTATTTCCGCTGGCTCATTGGTGTCGTGTGCACTCAAAACTTTGACGGCTTTGTCCATAACTACGCTCTTTATGTGAATGAACAAGGCAGATTCCAAGTGCTTCCTTGGGATTATGATGCGACATGGGGCCGTGACATTCATGGAGAAGAAATGGCGTTTGATTATATTCCAGTAAGCGGCTTTAATACGTTAACTGCTAGATTACTAGATATCCCTTCGTTTAAGAGAGCCTATTACACGCTTTTCCAGCATGTACTCGATACACAATTTTTAGAAGAACGTCTTTGTCCAATTATTGAGAAATGGCATGCTTCTATTGAGAACCGAATTGGAGATGATCCTTATACGAGAGATAGAAAAGACATCCTACAATCAGAACGAGAGGTCATCCGGCAGTATATCAACAAAAGACGACGTTATTTACAGGCTGAAATAAGAAAAGAGAGAGATCGCACGTAAGGACGCTTTCGAATTTTGTCACTTTATTACTCATATTGACGAAACAACTTTTTTTATAGAAAAATAGGGTATACTAACCATATCCTTCTATTCGATAAAAAATGTGAGAGTTGGCGTCCGTTATGATCAATTATGAAATTGAACAAAAAAGATTACATTTAATTGAGACCGCAAAAAAATTCGGGATGAATGCCGAAGAAACCATCAGGTGCAGTCAAGAGCTTGACACACTCTTAAATAAAGGCAGCAAATACACCTCGAATGAATGCTCTAAAAAAGGGTAAACCATACACCTCAACCCTCTCATCAAAAGCTTTCAAAAAGACAATCACACATTAAAAGACCCATCATAAGCTATGGTGAAACGCCCAAAAACAAAGTGCCTTATTTTTATAAAGGATGTGCACCGCTATGCCGGCTATTGTTGGAGCCTTTAAAGTAAATGCCGTCGGAACGAGCGGAGTCGTTCATGTTGGAGACTGCATCACCATTTCTCCAAATAGTCAGGTTAAAACGTTTGCTGGCGCAGGCAGTTTTAACACTGGTGATCAATTGCGCATTAGCAACTATAAAAGTGTGACAAATACGTATGACAGTGATGTCATTGATCAACCGCTTGTTGGTAACTTGTAAGGAGTGAGAATCCGTTGAACTTCTATATTAATCAAGCGATACAAATTAATTATTTACGCGTGGAGTCTGTCAGTAACTCATCTGTTCTGCAAATTGGGAGTGCTGGATCAATCAAGGCGCTTTCCAACCTGTATAACACAGGCAGCTACGTAGAATCAGCACCTGCCGCAGCAGGCTCACAAGGAATTGAAGAATCCCAAGGCGCAAGCACAGCACCTTTTGTACCGCTTCAGTCACCAACAACTTAAGTTCATCTGCAATCCCCGGAGGTGTATGTAAATGTATGACTATCAAAGCAACGCTTCACAAGTGTATGGCATCATTCAAAAACAAACACAACAAATCATGATGCTTGAAAAAAGGCTTAACGAGCTTCAGCAGGAAATGCAAATGATCAAAGATAAACCGACAACGAATATTGAACGGATTGATTATCAATTTGATCAACTGAAAATCGAGCGGCTGGAAGGTACATTGAATATCGGCCTCAATCCATCTGATCCAAACAGTGTTCAAAATTTTGAAGTGGGCCAAACAACAACCCCGGGCATTGGTATGATGCAGCAAGAAACGGCTGATCAATTTTTCAATCAAACACGCCAGCTTGTCGACGCATTCTTAAACGAAGAAGCGCCAGAACTTCTTGAAGAACTAGAGCAGCGATATGAAGGCTCTCTTGATGAAAGCAATAAACACCATATCATTGAGGACATTCGCAAGCAAATTGACAGCAGAATCAAATACTATGCAGGACAGCTCCCGCACCGGGAAGATATGACCCCGCTGCAACGTTCAGAGCAAATTGCTGAATATGTGAAGCATGATGTCAAACGGGCAATTGAACACTTCTTAGCCCATATTCCAAATGAAACGAAAGGAGAGGAAAACGGATGAATTTCACAGTCGTCAACCGCAACATCGAGACCGGAAGCATTAAAGTAGTTGGGGTTTCGTCCTCTTCCCTATTTATCATCGGGGACACAGATCACGTACAATTATCCTCCATTTTTGATACACCGCCAGAATCTTTGATCATTGGCCCGTTTGTTCCTCTGGCTCCTCGATAATGATAAAGCGCACATCTCAAGTGAAGTTCACGAAGGTGAATTCTGTCGGGATCTCAAGTGTTGTTCAAATCGGCGATACGCAGGAGCTATGCCCGAAGGTCAAGGTGTTAGCTGTTCAACGGACGCTTAGTTTGTTTTATGGCTATGAAGCAGAAAACTTAAATGCGAAAGAATTTGAAGTATATTTTGAGCCGATTCCATTGATGCTGCCAGAACGATCAGTTAGAACGGCATTTTACCATGAAAAGCCTGTGATTAAAGTTTCTTCGATACATGTAGAAGGGGTATCATCGTCCTCTGTCTATCAAATCGGCTCTACTTGTAGAATGAATGCCGTTGCGCGAGTGAAGCATATTCGAGAGTTATTTAGCAACGACGAAAGTCCGCCAAACTCACAAATGGACCTACCTGCGCATATGATGGTGATATGACTTCGAATAAAGGATGTCGATTATGCCAGCAATTGTCGGACCCATTTACATTAACTCTATTTCTGGAGGCGTCGTAAACGTCGGTGACTCATTCTACTTGTCGCCTAAAAGTTCGTCGAAATCTGCTTTAGGCTCTGGAGCGGGAAATACCGGAGATTTCTTGATATTAAATAATGGCATTAGCGCCACCAACTATGTGGATCCTGACTTAAATGATCAGAATATGGTAGGCAATGCATAAAGCAGCTCCTCTACAGTCATTTCATGAGAGGAGCGCTTTTTATGCTTATTTTTTTCTGTGTTGTCTCGATTTTTTTGTTTTGACCAGCTTGCTTGCGGGCTGTTTTCGAATCCATTTGATGTACGAAGCAAGCTTTTCATCCTGCCTTAGTGCATCAAGTGTGTTTAAGCGCACGGCAAGCTCCTGGTTTGTAAAGAGGGCATGCACTTGTTTATGGCAAGGGATACACAGGAAGGCAGTCGGTAAAAAAGCCCCACCTTCTTCTCTTGGTGTTAAGTGGTGTTCTGTGAGCAGGACATGTTGTCTTCCGCACAGCTCACATAATCCAATGGTTTGCTTTGCCACCCTGTCATCACCTCAACATTTACATTAATTCCATTGAGACCGTTGTCCCTTTCCCGCTTGGATCTGCTGGATGGACAATCAGTTTCTTCGGTAGTCTCATTTTCAATTCTTCCACGTGGCTAATAACACCAACTGCTAAATTGTGAGACTGAAGCTTTTCTAATGCGGTAATGACCGTATCAAGCAAGTCTTGATCGAGCGTACCGAATCCTTCATCAAGGAAAAAGAATTGCAGCGGGAATTCACCTCTCAGCTGAATTTGTGCAGAAAGAGCAAGCGCAAGCGCCAATGATGTCAAGAAGGTTTCCCCGCCGGACAAGCTGGACACGGGACGCCTAACACCGCCATTTGCATCATCACGCATAACAAAGCCGCCTTCTGAGTCGACCTCAATCGCATATCTTTGTCTCGTCAACATACCTAAGCGGGCGGATGCATCACGACTGACACTTTCCAGCTGTTCTTCTGCTAAAAATTCAACAAACGTATTCCCTTTAAAAACAGTTTGCAGTTTATCAAGGCGATCAATTTCTTCCTGCAGTGCTTCCAATCGTTCGTGAATACTTGCAAAGCGCTTATGATTCTCTTCAATCACACGCAGGTGTTCATGTGCGGACCCACTCATTGCTGTCGCTTCTTCCAATGCTTTTTCAGCTGCAGCTTTTCTGTGCTGAATGTCCGTCCACTGCTTTTCATCCAGTGACTCTTCTTTCAGTAATTCAGAAATTCGCTTTAAGTTTGCGGCACATTCCTTTCTTTTATCCTCAAACTCCTCAATTTCCTGTTTGACCGATTGACGTACTGGCTGTTCCATTGAAACAGACTCAATTTCCTGCGGCATATGAAAAGGAGAAGATTCTGCTTCTTTTTCCCATGCTGCTTCTGCTTCTTGTTTTCGCCTGTTCGCCTCTTGAAGCTGACGCTCACTGCTTGAAAAATGACTTTGCGCCTCACTAAACAACTGCTGCGCGTGCTGCAATTGCTTGTACGATTGCTGCTCTTTTTCATTAAGAAGAGAAAGGGTGTGTTCAACCTCTATAAGTTCATCAGAAATAGAGGCAGCTTTTAATGGATATCGGCCTAAATCTATTTCATATTGTTGGATAAGCTGATGCTGACTTTCTAGCTGATGCGCTAGTTTATCAAGTTCTTTCTCGACATTGTATATCACTGTCTGCAGCTGCTCTTTTGCTAGCTGTTTTTCTTCCAAAAACGAAATGCTTTTCTCAATACGTTCTTTATAGCCTTCCGCTTGTTGGTCCTTTTCATCGATTTGCTTTTGCATTTCTTGTACTTGATTCAATATAAGATGCGGGAAGGTCTGTTCAAATTGAGTCGTTTGCTCTGAAAGCTCAGCATCAAACTCTTTGATCAGCACCTC
Source organism: Bacillus sp. FSL M8-0266 (assembly GCF_038613425.1). Classification (NCBI taxonomy): domain Bacteria; kingdom Bacillati; phylum Bacillota; class Bacilli; order Caryophanales; family Bacillaceae; genus Bacillus; species Bacillus sp. FSL M8-0266. Next base: position 1,089,939 of record NZ_CP152015.1, on the reverse strand, counting down.
TAATTCTTCGATGCGCTGCTGTTCAAAAGTCAATTGCTCTTTTATCTTGCTCATCTCTGCTGCTTGATCATGCGTTTCATCCATTAAACGAGCTCGTTTATGTTCAACTTCTTGAATATCTTGCTTTATGCCTTTCCATTCTTGCATTAGATCCTGCAAAGACTGCGAATTTTGTACTGTTTCTACTGCTGCAGCGACTTCCGCCCCAGGGGCTTTCTGAGATAAGAAAGCGAATTGCTTCACTAATTGATTGGCATGCGTTTCGAGAAGCTGCTTTGCGGCATACATGTCTCTCCCATAATCCTCTGCCTGCTTGAGCTCTTTGTCCATCCGTTGAATGACTTCATCAACTTGTGCCACGGTTTCTTCATGGTCATTGGATTTCAAAGCCTTTGGATCATGATGAATCGACCCACAAACCGGACATGGCTCACCATCTACTAGCTCTGCCGCTAATTCTTTTCTTAATTCTGCAGCCCTTACCGCATCTCGCTGCTTTAATTTTTCGAGTTTCTGTTGTTGTTCTTTTTGACTCCATTCTGTCAGAGCTCGTTCGAGTTCACATACATAAAAATAGAGGTGTTCAATTGCTTGAAACGATTGGTCTATTTTTTCATGATGGTCGCTTTGCTGCTTTTGAAGCTTTTCATATGCTTCTGAAGTCTGTGAGGCTCGCTTGTTGAGCTCCTCCAGCTTTTGCTTTTCCTTTTGAATACTAAGGTTTATTCTTTTAACATTTTCACTTAAACGTAAAGCATCCTGTACACTTTTGCGTTCTTTCACTGAAACTTGTAACTGCTCCAGCTCATTCTTCAGCTGTGTTTGTTTCGTTAGTGCACGCTCTAATAGAGATTGGAGATTCTCCGCTTCTTTCTTCTTTTGAAGGAGTTGCTGCGCTTTTTCATTTTTTTGGCGCTCTATGCTCGTCTTTTCCTGAAGAGCTGCCTCTTTTTTACGTTCAATTTCTTTTAGCTGAATCAGCTGTTCTTTCTTTTGGAGAAGGTCTGGCTCTGTCTCTATTTTCTTTTGCCGGGCTTGCTCATACTCCCGCGCCATTTGATCATAGATCGTTCGTTGATGCTGCAGCTGCTTTTCTGCTTCCTGTTTCTCTTTCGATGCTTGAGAAAGCTGTTTTTCAGCCTTTGTCAATGCATCCGCATAAGGCTTTAGCGTCTCTGCCTGCTCTGCGATATGGAGCTTCGTCTTTTTCTCTTCTATTGATGGTGCCAGTAAATTCAGCTTGTTTTGTTCAGTCTCGTAAGCTTCTTGTTCCTTTTGATACTGCCAGATCGCTTGCGCCTTTGTAAAAGCAGTGAACGCTTCGTCCCGCGCTTGTTTTTTCTCATGAAAAATAGCCTTTGTCTGCTCAGCTGCTTCCTTTGCTTTTGCCAGCGCCTCTGGACCAGCTTCTCCTAAACCATTCAGTTCAGCCAGCAGTTCATTTTTTTGCCCATAATGTTTTTGAGCCTTTGCACGCAATCGCTTGACGAGTTGATCCCCATATTTCTCCAAGTTAAACAACCGCTGAAGCATTTGACGTCTGTCTGTCCCTTTGAGTGAAAGAAATTCTGCAAACTTCCCTTGAGGTAAGACAACCGCACGGGTAAAGTCATCAATGGTTAATCCGAGTAGTTCTTCTACTTTACGATTCACCTCACTCGCTTTATCTGCGAGAACTGTCTGCGTATCACCGATTTCAATTAGGCGGCATAATGTCGTTCTGACTTTCATTTCATCCGCTCGTTTGAAAGCACGTTCAACTTTATAAGAAATGTGGTGTTCCTTTTGCAAAGCAAATGTAAAGGAAACCGACAGCTTTTCTTCCGCTTGGTTCAAAATACCATGTGTATTATTTAACGCACGCTCCACTTTGCCATAGAGTGCCAGTGTCATGGCGTCTAATATGGACGACTTTCCACTTCCTGTCGGTCCAAATATGCCAAACACACCCGCATCACATAATGAGCTAAAGTCAATTATTTGTTCTTCTCTGAAGCTATGAAGTCCTTTAATGGTCAGCGTAATCGGCTTCAAGTCGCTTCCTCCTCTTGCATATCATTGGCTAGCTCTAAAAACAGTTTGACTGTTTTTTCATCAGGCAGACCGCCACCTGTCTGGCGCTCATAAAACTTCACGAACCTCTCTTCGATCGAGAGTTTTTCCACTTGCTTTTGCTCTTCTATTTGCTGTAGTTCTTTGAATTTTGGACGAATGTGAACAAATCCACTATGCTGCTTTCGGAGCTGATGAATCTCTTCAATAGAGAGCTGATCTGTTAAATGAATCTCTAGATCAATCCATGCCTGAAGATCCCGTTTTTCATCCAGCCACTCGTACACTTGACTCAGTCCCTCAGTCGCCTTCCATTTCATAAGTGGTTTTCCGCTTGATAAAAACACTTCTTTCCAGCTCGCTTTTTCATTCGGTTTTGCCTCCACAATTGTGACTGATTTGGCATAGCCTGATTCAGAAAAGCTATAAGCAAGAGGTGATCCAGAATACCGGGCAATCGTTTTGGCACGTTTGATCGTTTGCGGGCGGTGCAAATGACCAAGTGCAACATAGCAAGCGGCTTCTGGCAGACTTTCAGCCGCAACAGTATATGCGCCGCCTACTTCAATCGGTCTTTCTGAATCTGTTTGACTTCCCCCTGCCACATAAATGTGGCTTGTTGCCATATTGACCGTATCCGGTTGAAATTGATTACTTAAATGTTGAAACGCTTGTTGAATCTTTAAATTGTAATGATCACGAAGCAATTTCTCTTCAAATGTTTCAGCTAGCACCTCATTTAGTCTCGCCTCAGACGGATAAGCGAGTGCTGCAATGGATAAACGTTCATCCGCAGAAGGAACATCGACACGGATGATGTCATTTGTCGGATATCCAATTAAATGAATCCCTTGATCATTTGTTAAAGGTGATGCGGCTGATAAGCGATCCGGATTATCGTGGTTGCCTGAAATGACCACTACCTGGCGTTTTCCTTTATCAGATAAAGCAGATAGACTTTCATAAAAAAGCTGCTCTGCTCTAGCAGGTGGATTCACTGTATCAAAGGCATCACCGGCCATCACAATGACATCAATGTGTTCGTCTTTCACGATTTGATACAGTTCATCTAAAAACTGTGCTTGCTCATCAAGCCGGCTTCGACCTTCAAGGGTTTTCCCTAAATGCCAATCCGCTGTATGCAGAATCCTCATGTGATTCACCTCTCATTCCGATACATTTATAAAGAAATTTCTAAATTCCCATCGAAGAAATAGAGAATTTTCTCCTCTAATGTTCTGTTTGTCAAACGTTCTACAGCTTTTGCATATAACGCTATTTGGGTTTCATAACGCTTTTTCAAGATCGGTTCAGCAGCGTCAACTGTATATCTGCCTTGTACTCTATCAGTTTTATAATCTAGTAAATATAGCTTTCCATCTGTTTCAAATAAACAGTCAATCATCCCTTGAATCAGAACAGGCTCTCCCTCCGTATCAATATGACTGTATACCTCTTTAACAGGTAACACCATACTAAATGACACCTCTCGTTTCACCCAGTCCGCTTTTAGCAGTTTTTGACCAATTGAAGTAGAGAAGAAAGCAGCAATTCCCTCTTGATTTATTGACTGGATCTGCTCATCTGTTAGCAAGTCTCGCTGCTGTAAGGATTCGAGCAAGTGTCCTATACGTGATTCATCATAGGGCTCCTCAGAAGGAAGCGGGATATGCTGCATCACTGTATGCATTGCGGTGCCTTGTTCTGCGGCAGTGAGTGTTTTTTTCTTCATGAAAGCCGGCCGGTCATACAATGTTGCACGAGCTTTTCGAATAGAAGAAGGAACACTGTACTCATCCTGTATTTCTTTCATTCTTTTTATCTCGGAAACAGACTGCTTTGTGCCGACTTGCGAGGCCGCTAGATACGGATATTTCCATGAGAGCCTCTCTGCCACCTGCTCATCAGCATCACCATATCCTTCAACAGGCAGACCATTGATCAATGCTTGTACAATCTCGTCTTGCTCATTCTTTTCAAGTGACATATCTTCCTTTAAAAGATCAGAAGCTTGCGTAAATGAGATAGTGAATGTAGACGGATGCGAAAGAACAACATCTCCTGTTTCTTCTAAAACAGATGACATCGCTTGATGACGGATGAGGGCAGGGCCAATGAAATCTAAGTATGTTTTCGATTGATACCGTTCAAAATCAGGGAGCAGCCACTCTTCTCCGGTTGCGGCATTTTGCCATTTGCTTAATGCTCTCACCTGATTTTTGACAGAGCCGACCAGAAATAATTTTTCTTTAGCCCTTGTGAGCGCTACATATAGGACCCTTAATTCTTCAGATAATAACTCTTTTCTCATCTTTTTTTTCATCGCCACAAGCGGTAATGTCGCATAACTAATTCTCAGCTCAGGATGGATATACTTGCTTCCAAAGCCTAGTTCTTTATCAAGTAAATAAGACTGGTTTAAGTCCATCATATTAAAGTTCCTGCCGAGCCCTGCGGTAAAGACGACTGGAAATTCTAATCCTTTACTGCTATGGATCGTCATCATGCGCACAACGTCCTCTGTTTCACTGAACGTTTTTGCCGCACCAAGATCATCCCCACGCTCCTGCATTCTTTCAATAAAACGAAGGAATCGAAATAGCCCTCTAAAGGCAGCTTTTTCATATTGCTTGGCCCGGTCATAAAGGGCACGAAGATTCGCCTTCCGCTGCTTACCTCCAGGCATCCCGCCAACATAATCAAGATACTGCGTGTCACGGTAGACTTCCCAAATTAATTCTGCCACCGAATGATTGATAGAAAAATCACGCCACTTGCGCAGTAATTGGAAAAATCGCTCTAGTTTTTTGCATGTAGGGTGATCAGAATGCGTCACACTCATAAATGCCTTTACAGCATCATAATACGTGCCTTTTTTATCACTTGTTCGAATCAGTGCCAATTCATTTTCGTCTAAATAAACAATAGGTGATCTTAAAACAGCAGCAAGCGGGATATCCTGATATGGATTATCGATGACTTTTAACAAAGAAAGAATGACAGACACCTCTGTTGCTTCAAAATAACCAGAGGAAAGATTCGCATATACAGGGATTCCCTGCTTCTTTAATTCCTCCATCATTTGCGGAGCCCAAGGCATAGATCGAAGCAAAATGACAATGTCACGATACTGTAAGTTACGGGTCATTTGCTGCTTTGCATCGTACACTTGAAATGGCTGCTCCACTAATTCTTTTATTTTTTTAGCAATGATTCTCGCTTCAAATTGGACGGTCTCGAGCTCTTCTCGCTCTTCGCCGGGTTCTGTTTCCTGCTGATCTAAGTGGACAAGAAGCATTTCTGTCGTTGTATCTTTGCTTTCTGGATAACTCGCTCCAAGCTTTAATTCAGCTTGTTCATCATATTCAATTTCTCCAACTGTTTCCCCCATCAGCTGCTTGAACAAAAAGTTCGTACTATCTAAAACATCTGAACGGCTGCGGAAGTTTTTATTTAAATCGATCCTCTTCCCTGTTTCTTTGCCGTCTGGTTGAAAGTGTTTATATTTGTTTAAAAAAAGCATGGGCTCAGCCAGTCTAAAACGATAAATAGACTGCTTTACATCACCAACCATAAACAGATTGCCCTCTGCAGAATGTTTCCCCTTAGATACAAGCTTTAAAATCGTTTCTTGTACAAGGTTTGTATCCTGGTATTCATCAACGAGTACTTCTTCAAACTGCTGTTGATAGTACTTGGCAGCTTCTGTTTCGATCAAATGTCCTTCTGCATCCTGCTCCGCTAAAATGCGTAAGCAATAGTGCTCTAAATCCGAAAAGTCGACAATTGACTTTTCCTGCTTCGCTCTTTCGAAACGCTCACCAAATTGGATCACAAGCTCTACAAGTGTCTCCACAACTTGCTTCATTTCAGCTAAGCTTTTTAAATGCTGGGCAGGACTGCGCATGAAATATTCATCTTTTAGTTTTTCTAATTGTTTTTTTGCTTGATTACGTGCATCTGTGGCTTTTTCTATTAAAGCAGGGTCATATTCGTCCCCTTTGCACGTTTTGAGCCTTTTAAAATTGACGTTCGGCAAAAGCTCATAAAGTTTCTCAAAATCATCTTGATGACGGATTAATTCATTAACTTGCTCTAAATCATCTATAAAATTCTCTGCTCTCGGTGCTGGGCCGCTCGGTTCTTTTGATAGCGAAAGAGCTCGTTCAAGCAGCTCCTGGCAGCTCCGGAGAACGAGAGAAAGATCTTCTTTGATATATGGATAAAACGGTAATTCTTCTACTTTTGTTTGAGCATCTACATCATAAAGTGAAAGAAATGCCCGCATCCATTGCTCCGGAGAAGGATGTGATCTCGAAAACTCATAAATTCTCTTCACGAGCCATTGCAAATCTAAGTCGTGACGGTCAGACGTGTAACGATCAACCAATTCAAAGAATGATGGCTTTCCAGCCTTATATTCATCCTCAAACAGTTCGTCTAACACTTCATCTCCTAATAGTTCTCCTTCTGTTTGGTCAGCCAAACGAAAGCCTGGATCAAGATCAATTTCATAGTAAAAGGTGCGCAAAACCTGCAAGCAAAAGGAGTGCAAGGTTGAAATATTGGCTCGATTCATGAGGGACAGCTGCCTTCTCATATGAAGAGACCCAGGGTTTTTGGCTAATTCTTTTTCAAGTGCTTCTGTGATCCGATGCTTCATCTCTGCCGCAGAAGCATTTGTAAAAGTCACAACGAGCAGACGGTCCACATCAACTGGATGTTCAGGCCGGGTCATTTTTCGAATCAGGCGTTCAACCAAAACAGCTGTTTTACCTGACCCAGCCGCCGCCGCAACCAAGATATCTTGTCCTTCTGAAACGATGGCTTCCCACTGGTCATCCGTCCACGTACTGTTATTCGGTTTTGGTATTTGCATACTGATCCCCTTCTTTTTTGATCCGTTCTATCACAACATCATCCTTTTCAGAGGTGAGCACCCTAAAATCATTATCTTCTATTGATTCATCGAATTGGCAAATAGACTTGAATGAACAAAAGCGGCAAGGTGTTTGATCCTTTAATTTATATGGATTAATTGCGACCTCTCCATTTGTAATTCTTTCGCCTGCTTCTTCAAATGTGCGCCGAACGTGTTGTGTGAGTATATGGAAATGATCTTCACTTAAAACTGCCGAATCAGAACGGAAAGACCCATCCTTTTTCAAACCGGCTTGAATGACTTGCGATCTACCTGAATCAAGCGTTTGATCCATTAGCTTTACTGCTTCCACATCTTCAAGCAATAAACCCTTCATTTTAAATTTCTTGAATATTTCCTGCTCAATTTCATCCTCTGCAAGTGGAATCGGTGCTTGAATGAGCGGATCATGAATATGGAAATATAAAATGCCAGCAGGCGTTGCTTCTACGCCGAGCCACTCTTTCGAATACGTAATGGTTAGGTCTAAGTATGTGAGCATTTGCAAGGCAAGACCATAGTATACTTCTGCTAGGTCAAGACCTTTCTCACTGGATTTGTAATCGACGATTCTTAAAAGCAGCCCTTTTGAACCTTCTGCTTTATCTACCCTGTCAATTCTTCCGACAAGCTCCATCGTGCAGCCATTCTTTAATTGAAAAGTAAACGGCGGCAAAGGCCCTTGGCCCCCAAAACCTAACTCAAGCCCTACTGGAGAAAATCCACTCAATTTGGCATGTTCACTTAATATAGAAGAGACTCGAATTAAGATTTTCTGAAGCTTTTCTTTAATATAAGCATGCCGATTAGAGCTTAATAGAATCTCCTTTTGAAGACGCGGAGCAAGCTGTTCGATTGCATATCTTGAGTAGTTTACACAATCTTCCTTCGTTAGGTTTTTCCAATCCTTTTTTTGTTCAACTAGCGTATCTGAAATATGCTTCAAAGCCGAGTGAAACAACTGGCCAATATCGGGTGCTTCCAATTTGTAAAATTGTCGATCCTTTAGTTTTAAACCGTGGGAAGCAAAGTGAGAAAATGCACACGCATTGAATTTCTCCATTCTTGAAACACTGCCCTGAATATGGTCACCGTAAAGTTCTTTTGTGACATTAGGTTTTAATGGCTGCGCTCGATTTGTAAAAAACAAACTTGACATGATGTTTTTTGATACATCCCGATGAGGAGATGTCATTAAGTAGTTATAGACACTCCACCATACACCGCTAATGGGATATTGATTGAGCCATTGCTGCAGCTGTGAGACGGTATACGACAACGAAACATGCTCATTCGCTACAAATTTTAATTGCTCCTCATCTTCTAGCTGTTCTGGATCTAACACATAAAGAGCCTGCTGATGATTTGGCATAAGCTCTTGGCAATACTTGATGAGTGTCGAAGGCAATAGAGAACGTCCTTCTGCATCAGAAGCCGCATAGGATAGATACAAATGTCGGGATGGACTTGATAACGCTTGGTAAATTAAAAATTGCTCATCTAGCAGCCGTTCCTTTCCTGTCTCTGCTAGCTCTGCTCCTGCTCGTTTTAACCATTCTCGGTCATCCTCAGACAATACACTCTCATCAGAGGGGCGTGCGGGAATAACGCCATCATTTACACCAATGATAAACGTACACTTCACTTGATACATTCTGGATAAATCCATACTTCCGATAAATACTTGGTCGAGTGAAGGCGGAATCAAAGCGAATTTTAGAGAAGCTAATCCTGTATCTATCATCTGTTGGAATAAAGGAAATGAGAGCTCTTCGTCACCTAGCATGTCAACAAATTCATCCATTAATTGAATCACCGCATCCCATACTTGCCCGTGCTGCATTGCTTCAGCTAATCGACCTGCTTCTTCAGCCTCAAGCCTCGCTTTTTCAAGCTTATCTGGTACTTGTATCTCTTCTAAAAAGACATAGACAGCCTCTACCATGTCCCTTACCTTTTGCGCTTTTTTGAGCCCTTTTTGCAACTGGTAAAGCGGGGGCGCGATCCATTCTTTGACGTCATTTAGCATTTGTTCCATTTCAATTTCTTGATCTGTTTGTCCGAAATCCTCATCTAATGATTGGAAACGCCTGTAATGAAACCGGGAACCGTTTGTCCAGCGCTCTCCTTTTACACCATAAGCAATACAATAGTTTTCAAGCTGATCTGCATGCTCTCTCGCTTTGTTCTTAGTGATTTCAGCCGGAAATAAGAACTCTGTTTTCACGCAGCGAAATACCGCTTCATACCGCCAATTTCCTTTTATGACATCCAAGCTCGAACGAATCAATTCGATGAGCGGATGATACTGCATCGATTCATTTCCATCAATAAAAAAAGGAATATCGTAATCTCTAAAAACCTCTTTTAACGTATCTTTATAGTCATCTACATGCCGCGCTACAATCGAGATATCTCGCAGTCTGAGTCCTTTTTCTCTCACTAAATCAAGAATATCTCTTGCTACTCCCTCAATTTCAGCTCGTTTATTTGCACTTTTAGACACTGTGAGATGAGGGGTGTTTTCCTGATATGGCTGCACGGGCCGCTGCTCATATTGGTGTTCTAAATAAGCAAGATCTGGTGTATAAAGGTGCCGATGATTTCTTTCAAAAATGTTTTCAGAAATGTCAGCTCCGCACTCTTTAGCAAGCTGATAGAGCTGGAAATACGTTTTACCTGTCATACGAAATAAATCAAGTTCATTTGGCTGCCTATCATGATAGGATCGATCTACTGTGAAAGCCGCAGTTATTTTTGCTGCATGCAGCAAGAGCTGTTCAATGACAAGAAGCTGCTGCGGTGTAAATTGATAAAAACCATCTATATAGATGTGTGCTCCTTTTATTTCTTCAGCTGAAGGAATTTGCTGGGCAAGAAGAGTCAAATAGTCTTCTGAGTGCACATATTCATCTTGTAAATGCTGCTCCATCTGCTGATAAAGAACATGGAGATCATGCAATTTTTCGGCTGCCCGTCTTTCTTCTGTATACTCTGAATGCATGCTAGACGCTGAAATTTTCTCAATATCCTCCGGCAGCATACAGTATCTTTTGAATTCAGCCATCGTTTTTTCGATTTGCTCCACAAACCCCGGCTTATCACTCGCTTTTTTGAATACTTTAAACTTGTCTTTCTGCTCTTCAATCACTTTTCTTAAAAGCATTTGAATTCCTGTGCTTGTCACAAATTGCCGGTTCGCTCCACCAGTCTGCTGTAAAATAGACCAAGCAAGACGAGTGAAACTAAATACTTTAGCTCTGATCATTCCACCAGCTTCAGACGTTTTCGCAAGCTCATATTCCATTAAAAATGTCATTTGATCCGGGACTAAAAAAATGATTGGCGGACCCAACGGATCAAGCCGAAGCTGTTCTTTGATTTCCTCTAAGATTGCAGTCGTTTTTCCACTCCCCGATCTGCCTGCTAAAAACTGAATCTCCACGTTCCACAACACCTTTCTTATGTACTCATATTCTAGCGAAAATAAAGGTAAATAGCTATTTTCCTATCACGTTCCCATTCTCCTTTCTGAAAAAAACATAGGCACCTTTCCTCACTCTTTTCATATCATAAACCATCATGAACTAAAAGGAGGCTGGCAATATCATGTATTACGGTTACTATGACTACTCGCCTTATGACATGCGCCAAAACACAAGAATCATTTCAGACCTTGAGAAAGCGATCAATGGTGAGTATTCTGCGATCCAATGCTACGAAAAACTTGCCCAAAAGGCAAAAAATCCTGAAGCAAAGAAGATCATTCAAGAAATACGCCAGGATGAAGTCAGACACTATCAACTATTTTCAAAGCTATATTATTCTTTAACAGGTAAAAACCACAAACCAAGCGTAACAGAACCTTGTCCAGACCAATTCAGAGAAGGACTTATGTTTGCCTTTAAAGATGAACAAAAAACGGTCGATTTTTACTTAAGCGTATCAGACTATGTCCGGGATCAAGGAACAAAAGAGCTAATGAAACGTATCGCTCAAGATGAGCAGCAGCACGCTGTATGGTTTTTATATCTTTTAACGCACCATGCATCATAGATAGTCCTATTTTAATAGGAGATCGTATGTTCCGTCAAAAAATGAAATCGATATTTCGTTCATTCAATCTGTCAAAGAAAGCGCTAAATATAGCAAAGCCTCACATCCCTTCCTTATTTTCAAACGAGAAAATGAGAATTCGACCATTAAAAAAACTCCTCTGCCACAAAGAGCAGAAGGAGTTTTTTATCATCTTTTAATGAAATTTTGCTTCATTGCTTTGCTGCTGATGCTTGAGAATCCCATCAATTGATAACAGCTTACTGCCACTAAGAGTTAAATAAAGCGCCATGACGAAAAGCGAAAGTTCAAATTCATAACCACCAACAAATCCTTTAGAAAAACCAACAGTGATAATCGCTACTGCCATAATTGGTACGAATAATGCTGCGAAAATACGTGTTCCTAGACCTAAAATCAAGGCGATACCACCGACTAGCTCAATTGTCTTGACAATGTAGGCCATGAATTCAGGTACACCGATTTGTCCGAAGAATGCTGCTGTGCCTCCCAGCCCTTCTTGATATGCCTGAAGCCCATGTAAAAAGAAAATAATACCTAAAATAACGCGTACAAAAAGTGTTCCTATTTCTTGATTTGTTTTCATATAGTGATTTCCTCCTGTTTTTACACTACATAATGTAATGTTAATAAGTAAAAAAATTAGTAATTAAGGTTGAGCATAATCATTAAGACCACCATCAGAATCGCTGAAGTGACGATTGGAATCATTGGTACATTAAAAGGAATATTGTAAGTTGGATTTAAAATTTTTTGTATTCTTAAATTCAATGCCCGATCCCCAAAGGACACCGCAAACTTTGTTTGTTTTTGAAACTGGGTTCTCTTTTTAATCAGCTTCAAAAGGGCCTGCCCTACTCCAAGCTCAGTACCTGTCTGCTGAATGGCATAGTCATCTGCAATCACTTCACGAAAAACAGAGTAGCTTTGTCTCATATGCTTTAACACTGGAATGTACCAAATGACTTTTGTGAGCATTGAGAACATGAAAGCCTTTAAAGGATCATAGCTGTATTTGTGATGCAATTCGTGATGAACAACAGCGTCAATCTCTTCTTCATCTAGCATGTCCATGAGAGCTGTTGATAAATAAACCTTTGGGTGAAGCATCCCCATTGCAAAAGCAAGCGGTTCATGACAATGAAACACGATGATGTCATTGGCATATTTCTCAGATAAAGATTCGGTCGACTGGTGATCGACTGCAAGCATCAGATTTTGCTTGAATTGAATGTACTTTTTGATTTGTTTCGTCATATAAAAAATCGCAAAACCCAATGTGTAAAAGACTAAGGCATCCAGAAAGTATTTTAAAGGAGTGAACCCATAGAATTCGAGCACAGACTGGCATACATGGATCAGGTTATATGCTTGACTCCAGCCAAAAAAGCTTGAAAGTACGTAATACCCCATCTGATAAAAAATGGCTAAACCAATCAATATACCGCCTGAAAACAGCAGACTCGACTTCATTTTATTCATTTTGCTGCTCCTCTTTTTTAGACGCTAGTCGTGCTTCTAGTACTTTGAGTAATTCAGGATCAGCACTTTCAATCGCATCCACCATATGATTCACTGCCAGTGGACCGAAATCGTCCATCAATCCTTGTGTAATCCATTTTGTTTGCTCATTTAGAAATTCTTCTTTTGTTAAAATAGGATTATAAATAGATGAGCGCCCTTTTGTTTTTTTCTCCACAATTCCTTTTTCGGTTAAGCGGTTCAGCACAGTCATCACGGTGTTGAAATTAATCGGCTTCTCATCTGACAGCTTTTGCTGCACCTCTTTAATCGGCATATCCTCACCTTCATAAAGGATCTCCATAATTCTTCCCTCTAAAGGACCAAAAAAACGATTCAATCCCTTTTCATTATATTTAAAAGAAGGAATTTTCATGTTATCACCTCACACTAAGCATTGTAGTGTAATTGAAAATGATAGTCAACTGATAACATAAATAGGGGAAAATCGTTGTATATTGACTTTGTTTTTGGTAAAAATTATATCTTTCTTTATAAAAATATACTAACCATTTAGCGATAAGATAATCTTATGAAAATAGTGAAAAAATTCGTATTTTATTTATAGAGACTTTTGTATTATAGTGAAGTTAACAACATTTCACTTACTGAACAAACATATAGGAAGAAGGTTTACATGTGATGAAACAAGGAAACAGCCTTCGAACCGATCTCATTCTCATTGCGATAAGCGGTTTAGGTGGATTTCTTTTGTCTTTAACAGGTATGTCTATTGGCTGGATGGTAGGTACATTAATTACAGCAGCTTTTATTGCTATGCGCCGCCCCACCCTGTTTCAGCGTAAAGGAACCAGCACCTTACGTATTCACAGCAGATGGCTGCTCCTTGGTCAATTCATTCTCGGAATCGAACTCGGACAGAAAATGAATATGAAGGTCCTTCACATTTTCGCTGAAAATTGGCTCCCTGTGAGTTTCATGCTCGTCTTTTCTATTCTACTGGCGATGCTCTCAGGCTTTGTCTTATGGAAGCTGAGCAAAACAGATATGCTGACAAGCTTTGTCGGAACTGCCCCCGGCGGTTTATCCGCTATGCCGGGGATTGCCCAAGAGGTGGGAGCCAATACAGCTGTTGTGAGTCTTGTGCAAACGATACGTGTATTAATGGTTGTACTCACTATCCCATTTACAGTGTTTTATTTAAATACAAAAAACCAAGCGGATGCGGCTGTAGTTACGCAAGGGAGCGCTTTTTCTTCGGGTGTTTTCACCCTTTCAAACATCTCTTGGACCGCTGCGCTTATTTTAGGTGCCTGGCTCATGTCACGCCTAGCAGTTCGTCTTCATTTCCCTGCTCCTTGGCTGATCGGCAGCATGCTAGGCGTCGCAGCTCTTCAAGTTGGTGCGGGCGCACTCATAGGTTATGATTTGATTCCTTATTGGCCGGCACAAGCGAACATTGCGTCTCAAGTATTTCTAGGTGCAACCATCGGGTCAAAAATGAATAAAGAGATGTTTGTCGGGCTAAAAAACACTCTCATTGTGGCTGTCGTCAGCTCAGCTGGGCTAATTGCTGCGACTGTCCTCAGCTCTATTGCCATTGCTGAAATCACAGGTATCTCTGTCATTACAGCCATTCTTGCTTTTTCGCCTGGCGGTATTGCAGAGATGGCAACAACTGCAGTCACACTGCACGAGGATTCTACCTTTGTTGTGGCTGTACAAGTCGTCAGAATTATTCTCGTTATTGCAATGCTGCCACCGTTTTTCCGGTTCTTACACCATGTATGGGCAAAAAGGCAGCCTGATTATAAAGCCGCAAAATAAAAAAAGAGACGCTTTGCATGTGCAGAGCGCCTTTTTTTATTCGCTGGTATTCCTTTTGACACCGACAACTTGATCCTTTGAAATGGTGCCAAAATGCCGGCTGTCGAAGCTATGTATTCGGTTATCTCCGACCACAAAGTAATGATTGTTTTTGATTTTATCGTCTCCTGTGATGGCTTTCAGCTGAAAATCCCCTGTCAGGACGTTCCCCATTTTATGTTGTTTCTGCTCTTTTAAATAAGGTTCCTTCTTTTTTTCACCATCGACAAATAACTGATCATCTTCATACTTGATCGTTTCTCCTGGGAGTCCAATGACCCGCTTGATCAAGATTTGATTTTTAGGTCCGTGAAATAACACATAATCAAACCGGCTAATTTTCGTGAGTTTTGGCGAGAACTTATTGATTAATAATTCTGTTCCATCTGTAAAAGTTGGGTCCATACTAACCCCTTCTACTTTGTACGTGACAAACATGAAATTCTTTACTTGGAACAATAAGACGATGCCTGTAATAATCATCAACCATAGCAATGGCTTCTTTTTCATTAAGAGCCTCCTTTGTCCTCACGTTTGCTCATTCGAATGTTCAATCTATTTTCTACTCTCTTTCCAACATACCATAATAACGCAATAACTAGAACCGCAAAAACACTTCTTAACGGATTCTTAACTAAAGCAGAAAGATCATAACCAATAAAACTAATGATAAAGAGCATGACACACTTGCCCGATAAAGTAGCTAATGAGAATTGCCAAAAACTAATTCTTGATAAACCTGCTACAACATTGACGGCAGCAGAGGGCGTGAAAGGAAAGCAAAGTAAAATAAATAATGGACCAAACCCCCGCTTCTCCACCCAAAGCATCAATTTTTTAATGGAAGGATGCCTGCTGATAAAGTTGAGCATTCTCATCTGTCCAAATTTTCTGATCAGTAAAAAGACAAGAATAGACCCTGCACTTGCGCCAATCCAGGTCAATAAAAATCCTTCCCAAAGACCGAATGCATTTGCATTCGCTACAGCAAACGCAACGAGTGGTAAAAACGGAAGAAATGCTTCTATTAAAGGGAGCAATATGGCCACAATCGGTCCAAAGGCCTTGTAGCTCTCAAAAAATGATGTGATATTTTCGTGAGTAAATAGAGAAAGAAATGATGTCAACTTGTTTGACTCCTTCAAGATTTGTCTACTTTTCATTTTACATGGAAAACATAAAAATATACAAATGAATCCCCCCCTTGAGATTATTTGACTCATTCGGTATAATAAACAAGAACATGTGTTCTATCAAGAAAGAAAGCAGGCTTGGACATGACGAGACTATCAAGAATACAGCTTCAGATGATGGAACAGGCCATCTTTCTTCCAATGGTCGTCTCCATCCTCAATCGTGATTTGACTCACTTAAAACAACATCAAACATTCAAACTAAATGAACCATACATTCAGCTTGTAACCTCCGCCTTAAAGGAAGCACAGAAAGCACTTTATGAACTAAAGCAGCATTTACGTAAAGAAAAAATGAAGGTACAGCAAATTGAACACGATGAAGGATTTACAACGTATCTATTTATCATGGATGGCTATGAAGAAAAACATAAATACTTTAATCCACGTATACGTCACCGGGTAGAGGAACTACTGACTCGTTATTTTCTTCATCAAGCGAATTGAAGTTGCTTCATTGTCGCGCTTCCCCATTCAAAGCAAAAAGCCTGCCACAGCGGCAGGCTCCTACTTATTTATGATAATTCAAGCTGTTCTCTCAGCTCTGTTCTCACTTCTTCTAATCCAGCGCCATCTAACTCAAAGTAATACACATTCCCAGGCTGATAATCATGGCCCTTTAGCTGAATGGGATCCACTGATTTCAATGAGCTCAATAATGGGAAAAGACCGATAAACTGCTTCATGGACAGATTGGTTGAAACATTATCACCAAGTGTATCAATGATGTTGTCATAGGATGGGATCGAAGAAATAGATTTAGACTTTTCAAAGATGGCTTGAAGTGCTTCCATTTGGCGCTTCCCGCGCATGAGGTCACTATCTGCCTTTCTCGTTCTTACAAAGGCTAATGCTTCTTCGCCATTTAACGTATGTGTTCCTGTTTGCACATGAACTTTCCCTTTTGAATCCTTTTCCATTTGTTTTGCGATACCTTCATCTTCAATCGTTACTTCAATTCCATTTAACTCATCTACAATGTCTTGAAACGCCTTAAAGTTCCCTGAAATCACATAGTCTACCGGAATATTCAACAGGTTTTCGACCGTTTTGACTGACAAATCTGCACTCCCAAACGCATGGGCGTGGGCGATTTTATCATATCCTCTTCCCTGAATATCTACATAAGAATCACGAGGAATACTAAGGAGCTTGATGGTTTTCTCTGTTCGGTTCACAGCCGCCAGTAAGACCGCATCACTTCTTGCTTCGTCTACCGTTTCACCTGGACGGCTGTCAATTCCAAGCAGCAGGACCGAGAAGCTGTCCTTTCCTGGATCAAAAGCTTTCACACGCTTTTGCGAGGTGTCTCCTCTTTCTAATGACACTTGCGCCTTATTCGACGCTTTTGAAATTTTATAGTAGGCATATCCTGTCACGGATATTGCCATCACCATGACAAATGCCATGATAAACAGCACGACTTTCACCCAAGGTCTCAGCCTTCTTTTTGATCTTGTTTTCTCCTTCATCCTTTCCGAACCCTCACTCTATCTTAGTCTATCAATGTAGGTTCCACTATAACATATTTCAATGAAAGTTTCCTGCACGCAACATATTTTTATGAATCCACAATAAAAAAAAGCCGCTCAGTATGAGCAGCTTTTCTTCCATTATTTTTGGTCAATTCCTTGTTTTACTTCATCAATCATGGCAGTCAATGATTTAAGGCCGCCGCCAGATAAATACCACATGTCAGAGTTTAAATACACCACATGGTTGTTTTTGACCGCTTTGACTGATTTCACATAATCATTCTCAACAAGCTGTTTCGCAGAAGTTTCTTCTCCGATCGCTGCGCCTCGATCAATGACAAATAAGTAATCCGGATTCGTTTTGACCATGTACTCATACGAAATGCTTTGCCCGTGTTTGTCAGATGGCTCAAGCTTTTGATCTGCCGGCGTGATACCAAACACATCATGAATGAGTCCGTATCTTGACTTAGCACCAAAGGCTGTCATTTTACTGTCGTTGGCCATGATCACTAAACCATTCTGTTTCAACTCTTTTGTCTGTTTCTTTAATGCATCTACTTTTTGATCAATAGCTGCTAGTTCTTTTTTGACTTCGTCTTCCTTATCAAAAATTTCCCCTAACGTCGTGGCATTTTTTTTAAATGATTCCATATAGTTGGCAGTATCTACATCCATCAAAATCGTAGGAGCAATTTCAGAAAATTCATCGAATGCATCTGATTGACGTGACTGAATAATAATCAAATCGGGCTTAATCTCTGCAATTTTTTCGAAGTTCGGCTCTTTTAAACCGCCGACATTCTCATATTTGTCATCCTCATATTTGGATAGATATTTTGGGACCACTTGTTTTGGTAATGCTGTCACATTTACACCTAGCTTGTCTAACGTATCAAGACTTCCCATATCAAACACGACAACTTTTTTCGGGTTTTTCTTGATCTTCACGCCATCTTTATTCAGCATGTCTTTTACCGTGACGGTTTCCTCTTTTGTTCCTTCTGTTTTTCCTTGGTTCCCGCAGGCAGCGAGTACAACAATCGCTGTTAATACAGTCATCATCCAAATCCATTTTTTCATACGTGATCACCTCTTCATTTTTTTAAGAAAAATATAAGCAAATACGCTCACCGTGAATGACTTCAATCGGTATGCGCATGTCATAAATTTGTTCAAGTGCATCTGCTTGAATCACTTCTTCTACTCCGCCTTCTTTGATCACCTGACCATCTTTTAAAGCGACGATATGATCGGAATACACAGATGCAAAGTTAATATCATGGAGAACCACAACAATCGTTTTCTCAAGATCGTTGACGAGCTGCTTAAATAGCTTCATCATCTCAACAGAATGATTCATATCCAAGTTGTTTAAAGGCTCATCTAAGAAAATATAATCCGTATCCTGAGCCAGCACCATCGCAATAAAGGCTCTTTGCCTTTGTCCTCCGCTCAGTTCATCTACATATTGATGCTGGATATCGGCAAGCCTCATGTATTGGAGGGACACATCAATCATTTTCTCATCCTCTTTTGTCAGATGGCCCTGTGAGTAAGGAAAACGACCAAAGCTGACAAGTTCTCGAACGGTCAGGCGCACACTCATGTGATTGGCCTGCTTTAAAATGCTCATCTTTTTTGCTAGTTCCTGTGGTGGGTACGCGCTATATGGCTTGTCTTCTAAATAAGCTGCACCTGAGTCTGGCTGAATCAAGCGGCTCATGATTGATAAAAGTGTGCTTTTCCCCGCTCCATTGGGACCAATGAGAGAGGTCAGCTGTCCTTTTTTCACACTGACAGTTGTTTTGTGAAGCACTGTTTTTCCGTTATATGTCTTACTGACTCCCTTCATCACGACCATGAGCGACTCTCCTTTAAAAGTAAGTAAATAAAATACAACCCGCCTACTAAATCAATCAGGACACTCAGCGGCGTTTGAAAAGTAAATACCTTTTCTACAAGAAACTCCCCGCCTACAAGGGCAATCACACTGATGAAAAAAGAGCCTAGTAGCAAGTATGTATGCCGGTAAGTCCGAAAGAGCTCTCGTGCGACATTTACGACGAGTAAGCCGAGGAACGTAATCGGTCCCACAAGTGCTGTTGCGATGGACACAAGAACGGCTATCACGATCAGCATCTTTTTTGTGATGCTGTCATAGCCAATTCCCAGATTCACCGCATGCTCCTTCCCAAGTGACATGACATCTAATTTGGAGCGGAATGTCCAAATATAAAGGCACAGCGCCGCAAATAAAACAGAAGCAATGAGTAAGATATCTGTGTTCATGTGATTAAAGCTTGCAAAGGATTTATCTTGTACGACCTGGTATTCATTTGGATCAATCAGCATTTCCATAAAAGAAGAAAGGCTTTTGAACAATGTCCCAAAGACAATACCAACAAGCAGAAGCAAGAAAATGTGTTTATTTTTGCGTTTGAACATCACCGTATATAACAGCACAGAAAATAGAATCATCAGCCCAACGCAAAGGAAAAAATTCAGGTTTTTATTGACGATCATAAAATTGGTCGAGCCAAACAGATAAATAATCGCTGTTTGCAAAAACAAGTATAGTGCGTCTAAACCCAGTATGCTCGGCGTTAAGATTCGATTGTTGGTCAAGGTTTGGAAGACAACAGATGAAAAGGCAATCGCGCCTCCAGTCAATGTCATCGCCAGCACTTTCTTTAATCGACTTGGCACTGTGTACGGCCAGTACCCCATTTGAAAGGTAATGAAAATCACGATCAGCACGGCTGCAATGGCTGCAATCAGGCATAATGTTCGTTTCTTATGCATAGTGTTTCCTCCTTAATAACATGTACAGGAAGATCCCACTTCCGATGATGCCTACCATGAGCCCAACTGAAATTTCATATGGATAAATGATTACCCTTCCGAGCACATCACAAATCAGAACAAAAATGGCTCCTAGTAAGGCTGTATGCGGAAGGCTCTTTTTCAAGTGATCGCCGCGGTAGATCGATACAATATTCGGAATGATTAAGCCTAGGAATGGTAGCATCCCGACAGTTAATATGGTGACAGATGTAATCATCGAAACAATCACCAAACCAACCGCCATCACACGTTTATACGTTAAACCTAAGTTGATGGCAAAGCTCTCACCCATTCCCGCCACTGTAAAGCGGTCAGCATATAAATACGCGATGATCAATAGTGGAACACTCACATAGAGAAGTTCATAACGCCCCTGAACAATAAGAGAAAAATCCCCTTGAAGCCATGCGGATACGTTTTGAATCAGATCATATTTATAGGCTATAAACGTAGATATTGAACTGACAATCCCGCCAAACATTAAACCGACTAAAGGTACATAGATCGTATCGTTCACCTTAATATGCCGCAGGATTTTTAAGAAAAGAAGATTCCCAGCTAAAGTAAATAGAAACGCGATTCCCATTTTCATGAGCGGGCTCGCATGTGTAAAAACAAGCATTGCTGCTAAAATACCAAGCTTCGCCCAATCCATCGTTCCTGCAGTGGTTGGTGAAACAAATTTATTCCTCGTCATGCTTTGCATAATAAAGCCGCATAAACTAAGGCTCATGCCAGCAAGCACAATACTCATGAGACGCGGGATGCGACTTGAAACTAACGTATGCACTTGTTCATCTGTTAAATGAAACAGCTGTAAAATGGACAGATCCTGTACACCGACAAACAGTGATACACATGCCAAACATACAAATAATAAACTTAATTGATACAACTTCATACTGGTTTCTCACTTTCTATCAAGCTCTTCCCACTAAAAATGATTATCATTATCAATTAAACGACAATTCATATATTATCACATCTAGTAAAATATTCAAATAGCAGAATGAGAAAGACGGAAACTCATAAAAAAACAGCCTGCGGTAGCGGCTGCTTTTTCACCATTATTGAATACTCACTTGAAATTGTCCCTTCAATTCCTCTTCTGCTTCTTGAAATAACTGCTTTACGCTTTCTGCATACTCGCCAAGAGCGTCCTTGCTTGTGTCAAAATTCACCCATGTTAGCTCTACTGGCAGATTTACTTCTCCTGTCAAACAGTCCCATAGGGCATCAAGATTTTTCCCGTAATAGTCAGGAAGGTGTAAAACTGTTTTTAGTTGGTCATGAAGCTCTTCTTGCGACCTGCACGATGCGCCGTCCAGCTGCACTTTTTTCATGTCATCTTCCCCTCTCATGCCTTTATTTTAAACGAATGGAAGGAAAAAGAGAAAGCAAGACTCCTCACTTTTGTTTCTGTCTGACACTTGAGATCAAAAGGGTGAGACAAGCTGCCAAAACGACCAAGAAAAAGACGGTTAACACCATCTGGGTTCCGTACAGATCAGCGAAAAGCCCGACAAAAACACTTGGAAGTCCCAGACCTAAATAGGCAAACAAATAAAAACCTGCAACGGCTCTAGCTGCCTCCTTTTTTCCCCGCTCGACAATAAGCTGAAGACCACCTAAATAAGTAAATCCATAGCAGGCAGTACCCGCAATCATCGTTCCGGCAAGCACAAGAATGATGGACCCACTATTTGCTCCAAATAGCAAGAGACCGTATCCGCATGGAAGACAGATAAATCCGGCAAGGAGCGCTGCTGTGCTATTCATTTTGCGAACAAAAGGCTGCATCAGGACACCTGCCATATTAATCAAAAACAGTGCCGGACCTACCCATAATTCATATCCATACAATTTAAGCTGTGCTGGCAAAACCGAAATGACGAGGCCGCACACCGACCACGCGACAGCAATCGCTGCATTCGCTGGAATTGTTCCTTTTGGAAATGTTGGCATATTCATCATCCGTTTACCTGAATCTCCTTGTACAGGTGGAACGAAAAAGAAGACACCCACGATCGTTAGGATTAAAAAGCCAAGCACAATCCAATAACTAAGCGGCGCAAGCGACACATGCTTAAAAGAAAGAAGTGCCGTAAAAAGAGCACCGCCCCCAAAGCCAACCGAACTGCATAACGCAATAAAAGTTGGAATCCAGCTTGATTTTTCTGGATATAAAGCAATCAAATAAGCGGTGCATGTACCAACACTCAGGCCAAGCCCCACCCCTTGCAGCAGCCGGGCCAAAAAGAGCATCTGAATGGTAGGATGTACGATCATCAATAAGGTAGCACATAACGAAAAACTAAGTGCGACCAATAAAACCGGTTTGCGTCCAGCCCGGTCAGATATCCCGCCAAGAAAAAGCAAAACTGGAATCAGTCCGAAGACATATGCAGCAAATACAAGGGCTGTAGCTGCTTTTCCGTACCCTGCTTGTTCGGCATACAACGTATAAAGGGGCACCTGCAGGTTCACTGCGGTTGTAATCATAAAAAGACCAAATAAAACAAATATAAATGGAATGATGGATAGGGGTGCGATTTCTTCTTTAGATGCAGGGATCATTTCACTCTCTCCTCTAGTCATAAGCATATGAGAACAGTGTACACACCTTTTGGCTTACTTCCTATATCCAAAAATGACGCTGTTGACCACTCCATATTTCCGTGTCATCATCATGTTATATGTGACAATGAGAGAAGGTGCCCGATGTATATTTATTTAGACCGCTCAAGTACTACCCCGCTCTGGCAGCAAATCGTGACTGGGATCATTCAACAAATTCATTCCAAAAAACTGAATCCTGATGATCAGTTAACACCGACACGCGTATTAGCACAGGAGCTCAATGTATCAAGATCAACTATACAGCTTGCTTATGATGAACTGCTGGCAAGAGGATATGTCAGCACATCTAGAAGAGGCGGTACGAAGGTTATTTCGAGTGACCACTATGCAGCCTCCGCTCCCCATCAAGGTGAGCCTCCTTTTCCTCTTCCAATAAGACCACACTTTCAAGAGGCGGAGAAACAAATGAACCACTGGCTGTCGGCCAATCAATTTCATGAAAAGCTTGATATTGATTTTCGTCATCAGGAACCAGCCATCGATGAACATTTCCAAAACATATGGAAACGCTCGCTCATGAAAGCTTTACAGCGATTAGAGATGAAAGATTGGGGCTATTCCTCCCCGCATGGTTTATGGGAAGTACGTTCAGAAATACGCCAATACTTATCTGTAGAACGCGGTATCGATGTAGAAGAGGATCAAATCGTGTTAACAGGAGGCACGCAGCAAGGCTTTCCTTTATGCATCGTGAAATGAACATTTATCCCGCGCCCGTCGATGAAGAAGGAATGATGGTGAATACATTGCCACGGCGAACAAAGCTGATTGCGGTGACGCCCTCCCATCAGCGTCCAACCGGTGTATGTATGAGCGTCAACAGAAGGCAGCAGCTGCTGAAATTTGCCGTCAGCCATCAGTCTTATTTACTAGAGGATGATTTTGATGGAGATTATCGTTATCATGGCGGACCGCTTCCTTCATTATTTTCAGAAGCATCAGGCCATGTGATTTATATCTTAAGCTTCTCCAAAGTACTGGCACCCGGCATCCGTCTTGCTGCCATTATCGGCTCCAAAGCGATCATAAAAGAAATCGCTTCCTTGCAATCACTCATTCAAAGACAGCTGCCCATTATGGAACAGATCACACTCGCCTCTTTTTTCAGAGAAGGAGAATTTACGCGTTATGTCAGGCGAATGAGACAGCTATATAAAAAAAGACAGGATGCCCTTTTGACACAACAATTTGACAAGCACTTTCATATTTATGGAACAGATACCGGTCTTCATGTCTTTTTGGAAGGAGCGCCAGACTTTGACGAAAAAGGCAGTATTGAGGCAGCAAAAGCAGCAGGTATTGGCATTTATCCATTAAGTCCTTATTGTTTTGAGAGCAATCGAAAAGGATTACTGCTAGGCTTTGCTTGTACGGACGAAAACATGATTCAAGATGGTGTGCACCGCTTAAAGCAAATACTTTATATGTAAAAAAAGCCTGGAAGTCCGCCGCCTTCCAAGCTTTTTTATGTTGATTGCTGAATGCGGCCTACTTCTTCAATAAATGCAGCTGTCTGTTGCAATCCATCTTGGAGATGATGAGTAGCGGAAATAAACAGCTTTTCTTGATCTGGGCGCTTTAATAGCTGCTCCACCTGACCAATTCCTTTTTCAAATGAATGAAGACCTGTCTTTAATTGTTCATCTGCCTTTTGATAAGCGGCTGGAACTTCTTGATGAGCAAGCCCCTTTTGAATCACACGATCAAAGGCTTTCGTCGCCTTTTTCAATTTTTTATTTACTTGGATCTTTCCCTGTCCATCTGAAATAAATTGGTCGGTCATGTTTTCATAAGCTTCATTTAACTCATCCATATAACGCTGAACCCATTGTTCATACGCAGCTGCTTTTGTGTCTTGTTTTGAAGGCGATTGACCCGCTTGCTGACAGGCTGCTAGTAATGTCACTGTCAAGGTGAATAGCAGCAGCAATTGCGATTGTTTTTTCATACAGAGCCTCCATTTCTTATTCCCATTCGTTCATATCGGTCAAAATAGGAGGATCCTTTACCACATACGAACACTTTGCAAGAAATGATTTCTTTTATTGTAACAGACGGCTCGTGTCACTTCTGTGATTTATGAATAATTGCTTGAAAATACGTCTAAGGATCCACATTTCTCTGTCATTTGGTGGACAGTCTACCGATACACACTCAATAGACGACTGGATATATGGATTTGGTTTCAACAAATTCATGTGCATGGTGGATGTTGTCGTGTCATCATAATGATGCCCCAACGAAGTCGCCTTGTCCTGTTGATTTATTGAAGTTTACCTTTACAAGCAATGTCAAGCTCTTCGACTACTTCACCATCTTGGATGAGATAGGCTTTTTCATGGAGATTGACAGCGGGACAAATATGATTTGAAATGATTTGCACCTTCTCACCGATCTGGACAGTCTGACGGAAGCCTTCGTGATAAATGATGGCATGCTCATCAAATACACTGGAAACAAATACATCATCAAAGTCTTTTACCTTACCTAGTCCCTTTGTTTTCGTCAGCCCTTTTGTACGGGTTTGAGCCGTGAGCCCTTTGGCTCCAACATCTGTTATGACACGAGTCTTTGTTGGCTTACTAATCACCGTCGTCAGGACAGCTGCTGCGCAATGTGAAAAAGTGCCGATCACATTGGACTGAGAGGCATCCATGAAGATGTAAGTACCTGGTCTGATTTCGGTCACTCCCTTGGGAATATCAAATTGAAATAAGAACGGCGGTGTTGATCCTATGCTCACTACCTCTAGCAGCATGCCTGATTCTTTTGCAATCTGTGCAAACCGAAGCGTTCGATTCACAGCGTCTTCATATAATGTTTGACAATGCGCTTTACTTTCCGCCTTGTATGTATGACCATCATGAGAAAAAATCCCCTTTAAATGAACGAAGTCACATGTTTTTATCCCCTGCAAGATTTGACGGAAATCATTCTCTTCAATGACACCAGACCTCTCTTCTCCAACCTCTATCTCAATTAAAACCTCCGCTTTTTTCTCTGCTCCACGAAAGACATCTTCAATTTGAAACACATGCTCTACACAATCTATTCCAAATGAAATGTGTATCGACTCTGCCAGCTTTCGAATTCGCTTCAGCTTTGTCTCACCTACAATTTGATTGGCGATAAAGATATCTGTTAGCCCATGCGCTGCCATCACTTCCGCTTCCCCTACTTTCGCTACAGTTAAGCCAGATGCGCCCATCTCCTCCTGCACCTTTGCAAGACTAGGTGTTTTATGTGTTTTCGTATGAGGACGCAGTTTGACTTGCTGACGGTCCGCATATTGCTGCATAGCAGCTAGATTCTCCATCATCACCTGTTTATCAATTAATAGCGCCGGTGTATCTAGTTCATCATAACTCATCATCATATCCCCTTTCACTGCTGCACATTACATAAAAATCTATACATTTCAATTAAATTATATAATTTTTTATATAATTATCAATGTTTTTGATATGCTAAACCCTCGCTTCATAAGGAGTCCAGCGGCTGTGCTGCCGCTGGTTTTAGTTAATATCTGTTCCGAAGCTCCCTTAATATAAAATCATATACAAGGTTGAGCTGTTGTTCCTTTGGATACAGCATAAATTCTTGTTTTTTAGGAAGACCACCATCAAGGCGATCTTGAAATTTCGTTCGGAGATACGCTGTTCTGTGCACCTGACTCTCAAATGACTTATATGAGACATCGAGTTTGACGGTTTGCTCATTTGTAAAGATGACCACCGTGTCTCCGAGGGATGATTCCTGGAAGGTATGAATGTATTTGTGGGAGATCCAACCGCACTGAGGACGGTTGGATGAATAGGTTGGGAAGAAATACAGATGATTGGATGAGTCAATCACAATGGGAGGCTTGTGAGAAATTCCTGTTACTTCATATGTTCCCGCTTTTCTGCCTGCATAGCTTGAGCCGAAGAATCGGCAGCTGCGTTCAATAATTTGCAGGGGCTTTAATTCAACGTAAAAGCTTGTCTCTCTTTCTATGACTTTTGAATATACTCTTTTTCCTTCTTCAACCGGAAGGATCGCCATTGTTGTTTGATTAATGACGTATGAATCTAAAGGTGTTTCACTAATTCCTGACACTTCATTTCCTCCTGTGTTAATTTTTGGTTATTTTAGATACTATTAATCTATCACCAACATATAAGAAACGACAGGATTTTTTCAAAATTTATTAAAAATCATTTTTTTATCGTATTATTTAGTCCATTCGATCTATCGAAAAGCCTTTTTTAAAGATATATCACATTGTGTCGATCGGACAAGAGATGTCGATTTCGCTCAAAAATAAATTGTCTAAAAATTATAAATTCTTGTTGATTTTTTCTCCGCCAATCCATATACTATAAAAAAGGCATCGGGGGGATTCTTTATGAAAGAGAAAAAAACGTATGCTGAGCTCATGAAGTCCCGCAACACCCAAAAAACCGAAGAAAACGGCGTGACGATTTTAGACATCTATATTCAAATGGTTTTAGATGAGGCGCTTTATAAACAGCGCTTAACCTTCCTTAGAGAAGAGATTGATAAGGCACTGGATCAGCGCGATGAAAAACGATTCAACGACCTGTCAGCTCAATATGCAGAACACTGCTTACATTAATCATGATGATTTTACTTGCGGCAAAGAGGGCAGCAACTCGTCTCTTTACCGCAAGTTTTTTGTTTATCCATTTAAAATGGTTCCGCCATTTACATGCAGGATTTGTCCATTTATATAAGAGGAGTCTTCGCTCGCTAAAAATAAATAACTCGGTGCAAGCTCTACTGGCTCACCAGGACGCTCCATTGGAACATCTCCGCCAAATTCAGAGACTTCCTTTTCCGTAAAGGTCGATGGAATGAGCGGTGTCCAAATGGGTCCTGGGGCTACCCCATTCACTCTAATCCCTTGCTTAATGAGCGATAAAGATAATGATCTCGTAAATGTCACGACTGCCCCTTTTGTAGATGAATAGTCGATCAAGGTTTCATGACCTTTATAGGCTGTGACAGATGTGGTATTAATGATACTGCTTCCTTTCTTTAAATGAGGAAGTACCGCTTTTGTTAAGTAAAACATGGCAAAAATATTCGTTTGAAATGTTCGAAGAAGCTGATGTGAGGTAATCTGTTCAATGCTTTTTTGCGGATGTTGTTCCCCGGCATTGTTCACCAAAATATCAATGGAACCGAAAGCATCCTTCGTTTTTTTGACGACCTCGTTTGAAAACGACTCATCTCCTAAATCACCTGCAATTAAAATGGCGCGGCCTCCCGCCTTTTCAATATAGTCCTTCGTTTCCTCTGCATCGCGGTGTTCACTCAAGTAAACAATGGCGACATTGGCGCCTTCCTTCGCAAATAAGACCGAGACTGCTCTTCCGATCCCGCTGTCTCCACCTGTCACAATAGCTGTTTTCCCTGCTAACTTTTTATCCGGCATCTCTCGATCAAAAACAGGCCTTGGATTCATTTTATATTCAAGACCTGGACGCTCACTTTGATGCTGAGGCGGCAATGTTTTCTTCGGCTGCTTTGTTGACACGTCTGACCACTCCTTCCTTTTATCTTGTTTATTTTTATGTGTTGGCTATTTTTTTATGTATGCCGAACTAGTTTCCTTTCAAATGTATGATTTTCTTCATTGTGGAAAAATTATACACAACAAGTCACTAACTGGAGGCGACAGTATGGAACAAGAACATAAAGGATTGGAACAGGCAAAATCATTATGGATAGCGGATAGTCAAAAGCATTCTTTTCCTGCAGTAGATGAGGATCTCACAGCAGATGTCATCATTGTTGGCGGTGGTATTACCGGTATCGCTACCGCGTTTGAAATGACAGAACGCGGGCTGAATGTCATCATCATTGATGCTGATCAACTGCTGCAAGGTACGACCGGACATACGACAGCTAAGATTACCTCACAGCACGATGTGTACTACTATGAGCTGATCCAGCAAATTGGTATGCCCAAAGCCCGTTTGTATGTAGAAGCAAATGAGAAAGCAAAAGAGCTGATTCAAGCTCGTGTCAAAAAGTACGACATTGATTGTCAGCTAGAAGTCAAAGATGCGTACCTCTATACAAAGGAAGAAAGCGGTGTAAAAAAATTAAAAAAGGAATTAGATGCCTACAAACAGCTTGGGATTGATCGAGAATGGAAAACAGCGCTTCCTTTTGATGCTGACATCAAGGCTGCCCTAGCAATGACGCAGCAGGCACAGTTCCATCCCCTTCATTATCTCAATGCACTCATTGACCAGCTCCTAGAGCGAGGTGTACGTATTTATGAACAGACAACTGCTGTTGACGTGAAAGAAGGAAACCGCCCTGCTGTCGTCACAAAAGACGACCATCACCTGACAGGCCGCTATATCATTTCCTGTTCGCACTTTCCTTTTTATGATGGAAAAGGACTTTATTTCACGCGCATTCACCCAGAGCAATCTTATGTGGTAGCAGCCAAAACAACGAAGCCGCTACCAGATGGAATGTACTTAGGGATCGACCAGCCTGCTCATTCTTTAAGAACGGCAGAATGGCATGGTGAGGAAGTGGTTCTCATCGGAGGAGAAGGTCATAAA
Organism: Bacillus sp. FSL M8-0266; assembly: GCF_038613425.1. Classification (NCBI taxonomy): domain Bacteria; kingdom Bacillati; phylum Bacillota; class Bacilli; order Caryophanales; family Bacillaceae; genus Bacillus; species Bacillus sp. FSL M8-0266. Next base: position 1,060,799 of record NZ_CP152015.1, on the reverse strand, counting down.
ACTGGACAAGGCGGGGATGAATCTGCTCACTATGAAGGACTAGAAAGGTTTGGAGACGCTACCCTTGGAATTGAAGAGGTGCTGTATCGCTGGTCTACACACGATATGGTCACAATGGATCAAATCCCTTACATTGGCCGCCTAACCAAACACCATCAAAATATCTTTGTTGCGACCGGTTTTAGAAAATGGGGCATGACGACAAGCCATGTCGCAGCTACTCTTATCGGTAATTTGATTGAAGGAAAATTGAATCCATACGAATCCATTTTTACGCCATCAAGACCTGTTTCTGATTCTTTCGTCAAAGATTTCGTTAAAGAAAACAGCAATGTCGCTGCCAAGCTGATCAGTGGTAAATTAAAACGAACCGATCAAACCATTGATGATTTAAAGCCAGGAGAAGGCGGCATTGTCTCTTATGAACATAAAAAATGTGGCGCCTTTAAATCAGAGGACGGGAACATCTTTCTTGTCGATACAACGTGTACTCACCTAGGCTGTGAAGTCGCTTGGAATAATAGTGACCGCACTTGGGATTGCCCGTGTCACGGTTCACGTTTCTCCATTACTGGAGAGGTAGTAGAAGGCCCAGCAAAGAAACCACTAAAAAGGTCTTATAAAGAACAGTAAAATTTTACTGATTCCCTTTAAAAAATCCAATATTATCCGATAGATAATATAAAGTCTGATAATTTGTGATGATTATAGGGGGACAAAAACATTGTTATTTAAAAAAGAGACGAAAAGAAAAAACACTGCTTTTTTCACACAGCAGAATGATGGGATAAAACGTATCAACTTTTCTGACAATACGGATATCGCGAAACAAATCAAAATGATAGACCTGACGCAGCATGACCTATTGATTCTAAAACAGCTCAATCCAATTGTTCAGGAGGATATTGCACGTATCGTTGATAAATTTTATAAAAATTTAGAAGTCGAGTCTTCCTTGATGCATATCATTCAGGATAATAGTTCTGTCGAGCGTTTGAAAAAAACACTCCGCATTCATATTAGTGAAATGTTTGCAGGTGTGGTTGATGAAGCCTATGTGGCAAAACGAATTAAAATTGCGCAAGTTCATTTACGGATTGGCCTCCAGCCTAAGTGGTATATGGCAGCATTCCAGGACCTTCTGCTATCAATTATGGATTTATTTGCTCAGCATATCCAAGATTTCAAAGAATATCAGACAGCAGTCAAAGCGACGACGAAAATCTTAAATTTAGAGCAGCAGCTTGTCCTTGATACATTCCAAAATGAATATTCTAAAATTCGTGATGAAGCAGAACAGCAGCAGCAGGAGCTCCATACAAAAATCACAGAAACATCAAATTCGCTTGCATCTCTCTTCTCAAACACAACGAATGCAGTGGACAAGCTTGTATCAAAATCTGATGAGATGGCGGACATGTCGCAAGCTGGAACGCAAATTTCAGCACAGGTCGAGGAAAAATCGATTGGCGGAAAAAAAGAATTAGAGATTCAACAAACACAAATGAACCAAATTGATGGCAGCATGACAAAGATTGAAACAGAAATTAAACGTTTAGAAGAAATCGCCAAACAGATTGAACAAATCTTTGGGATTGTCACAGGCATTGCAGAGCAGACGAACTTGTTATCTTTAAATGCTTCCATCGAATCTGCACGAGCAGGCGAACACGGAAAAGGCTTTGCTGTCGTCGCAAACGAGGTTCGTAAATTATCAGAGGACACAAAGAAAACGGTTTCAACCGTATCTGAACTCGTCAACAATACCAATTCACAAATCTCCATTGTGTCTCAGCACATTGGGGACGTGAATTTACTCGTGACAGATAGTAAAGAAAAAATGACTCAAATCAATTCGCTCTTCGATGATATCGTCAGCAGCATGAACTTAAGCAAAAATCAAAATGGAAAAATTGAAATAGACCTTCAAACCTTCCTGAACGAATTGAAGGAAGTCAAACAAACGGTGTCCCAAGTTGCCAGCTCAGTCGAATCCTTAACAAGTCTCACAAATCGCTGATCCAGTCTTTTTTCTTCTGCTTTAGTATAATAGAAGAAAAGATAGAAAAGGCGGGATTTAATTGACAACAATTTGCCTAGTCAGACACGGGGAAACAGATTGGAATGCAGCGAAACGAATTCAAGGACGAACAGATATCCCTTTAAATGATACTGGTAAATGGCAGGCTGAACAAACGGGCCTTTATTTGAAGAATGCCCGTTGGGATGTTGTCATTTCCAGTCCACTCACAAGGGCAAAAGAAACAGCACACTTGATTTTAAAACATGTAGATGCGCCTCTTGTCATCATGGATGATTTCATTGAGCGTGATTATGGCGATGCTGAAGGCATGTCATTTGAGGAGCGCCAAAAGCTTTTTCCAGATAAACAGTATCCAAATATGGAGCCGCTTGAGACAATTCAAGATCGAATGGTAGAAGGCATTGAGAAAGTTAGAGCAGCCTATCCGAATCAACAAGTCCTGATCGTGGCACACGGCGCTGCCATCCATGCTTTACTCACCACCATAGCGGGTGAACATCTTGGTCTTGAGAACACGAGGCTCGTCAATGCTTGCTTAAATTATATGGAATGGAAAGATGGTAAATGGAAGGTGCTTGATTACAACGTGGTCAGCCATTTAACTCAATCCTCTCCTACTTAAAGAACCTGTTATGTAAACAGGTTCTTTAAGCGTGTAGACAAACCCTCGCATTCGTTGTCAGTCCTGTGCGCTGGTGCTCACGAATTGCAAATTTGCTCCGCGCCAGTGCTCGTCCTTCCTAGACTGCAAAGGTTTTCTATCACGCTGAAAAGAAGACAAAGGGCTAAAATCTGAGAACCTGTTATATAAACAGGTTCTTTTTAAATGACAAAAACAATGATAAAATAGTATTTTTTTATATCGAAATTCGAAATAGATGCTAGACGTTTCTACCTATTTTAAGGCTTTTCGGGTATCGAATATTTCTCCGAAAATGGATCATAAGAAAAAAAGCACACTTCCTTTTTAATAGATAACCGCTGAAATAGTAGAATAAACATATTTTACCATCATTTCCAAGTGACTTAATTCCCCACTTTTCGCTAGGACTTTCACAAAAATTCAGGTCTACTCTTATTTGCCTACTTCCCTTAAACTGAATATACAGAATAGTCAAACGGATCATTCTTATAGACTACGGATGATTATTCTGAAATAAGAAAAAAGGGATGTGGATTGTGCGTGAAAAAGAAAAATGTGATGACAAGTGTTTTATTGGCTGTCCCTCTTTTGTTTTCAGCAGGGTTTGGAGGCTCCATGGCAAATGCCGAGACGGTCTCAAAGTCAGATAGTGAAAAGAGCTATATTGTTGGCTTTAAAGCCTCTGCCACTACAAACAGCTCTAAGAAACAAGCCGTCACTCAAAATGGTGGAAAACTTGAAAAGCAATATCGTCTCATTAATGCCGCACAAGTAAAGATGTCCGAACAAGCCGCAAAAAAACTTGAACATGACCCTAGCATTGCTTACGTAGAAGAAGACCACAAAGCAGAAGCATATGCACAAACCGTCCCTTATGGAATCCCTCAAATCAAAGCTCCAGCTGTACACGCTCAAGGTTATAAAGGTGCTAATGTCAAAGTAGCTGTCCTTGATACGGGCATCCACGCTGCACACCCTGATTTAAATGTTGCAGGCGGTGCCAGCTTCGTCCCTTCAGAACCAAATGCCACCCAAGACTTTCAATCACATGGAACTCACGTAGCCGGAACTATCGCTGCCCTTGATAACACAATTGGTGTTCTTGGGGTCGCTCCAAGTGCTTCCCTATATGCTGTTAAAGTATTAGACCGTTATGGCGACGGACAATATAGCTGGATCATTAGCGGTATTGAATGGGCAGTAGCCAATAATATGGATGTCATCAACATGAGCTTAGGCGGACCGAACGGTTCAACAGCGCTTAAAAATGCCGTTGATACAGCGAATAACCGCGGAGTCGTTGTTGTGGCGGCTGCAGGTAACTCAGGTTCAACTGGCTCTACAAGTACAGTTGGCTATCCAGCAAAATATGATTCTACCATTGCCGTTGCCAATGTAAACAGCAGCAATGTCAGAAATTCGTCTTCCAGCGCAGGTCCTGAATTAGATGTTTCTGCACCTGGTACTTCTATTTTAAGTACAGTACCAAGCAGTGGATACACATCTTATACTGGAACGTCTATGGCGTCTCCTCATGTAGCAGGAGCAGCAGCGCTTATCCTTTCTAAGTACCCGAATCTATCAACTTCTCAGGTTCGCCAGCGCTTAGAAAACACGGCAACACCGCTTGGTAACTCCTTCTATTACGGAAAAGGGTTAATCAACGTTCAAGCGGCTTCTAACTAATAAATAAAATCCGGCTGATGCAGCCGGATTTTTTATTTATTGCTTCCTCGACGTTTCCTCTTTTTCCGCTGCTTTTTCCATTTCCATGATTCTCTCCATCATAGTTGGGTGCCCGTAGCGGAAGACCTTCACTAAAAGTGGTGGATTCACCTGAGACAGCCCTGATTTTGCAAGCTTTTGAAAAGACGTCACCCCTGCCTCTCCGTCTTTTGTCAGGTTTACCGCATACTCATCAGCTGCACGTTCTTGATGTCTTGAAACTGCATTTGTAAAAGGTGATGCTGCAAATGACAGCATCGATACAATAATGAGAAGAAGCGGAAGAGCAGCGATGTCGCGCGGATCCCTCAGCCGAAATAGAACTGCTCTCTTACGATAGAAATAAAAATAGAGACGGTCAATCGCAAAAAATCCCGCAAGTGACAGCACTAGATATCCTGCTAATCCTATATAGACATGCTTCATGACGTAATGTCCCATTTCATGTGCCATGATAAATAAAATTTCGCGATCTTTCAGCTTTTGCAATGTCGTATCCCATAACACAATACGCTTATTTTCACCAATCCCTGTGACATAAGCATTCATCGTGTTCGTTTTCTCAGACATATTGACCTCATATACATGATCTGCTGGGATATGAGCTTTGTCTGCAAGTGTTAAGATCTTGTTCTCAAGAGCTTGATTCTTTAGTGGATAAAAATTGTTATATAACGGATCAATGACGACCGGCTGTATAAAGAAGAGAAATAGCGTGAATGGAACTGTCAAACACCAGGCATACAGCCACCAACGCTTTCTTCTTTTTTGAATAAGCCAAAAGAATACAATGGCACATAGGGCAAGAAGCGGATATTGAATCCAAAAATCTAGAATTTGATCTTTAAACCAGCTTGCCGTACTTTGAGCAGATACTCCGTAGTGCAAAGACAGCTGATAACCAATCCACTTAATGGGAAGTGAAATCAGCATTGTCAAAAGCGACAGCACAAACACATATACAAGTTTACTTAAAAATGTGAAACGAGCTGCTGCCAGGCTCCAGTCTGCTAATTTTCGTGAAAACCCTGAAATGAGCAGAAGAAAAAAGACATACCAATCTAATGGAATTGTCATGAAAAATAGCAAGTTACGTAATCTCGAGAAATTCTCGCTGATGACAAGCTCATGGCTTGTCATAAAGGTATGCGGATCTGCACTTGTTCCTTTTACACTGTCAGGAACTGATGCATCCCCAAATAGAAACAAATAAGAATAAATAAAAAGACCGTACAATATGTATGCTACCGTTGCAAGAACTACCCATTTACGTACTCGCACAGGTCAGCCTCCTTTCCATCCCTCTCTCTATTCTAATCATCCATTATTTTGTTTAGAACCTGTCTCATGTGGCTCCATCATAGCATGCCCTATCTGAAAAAGCTTTCACGAAAAAAATGATTATGCTACTCGAAAATCGGAGATGCTACATATAAAATAGAGAGTTGGAGGATCGAAATGAAGAAAATCCTTGCAGGAGTTGTAATCTTTGGACTTTTACTTATTACCTTCTTTTATGTATTCAGCCGGACGAGCGAAATCTTTGATGAGAATCGAGCAGAAAAATTGCTCCTTTCATCTGAAAAAGAGTCCATTTCTTATGAAATAGATGATAAGGACACAGCAGAAGATTTAATAGAAGATTTAAACAAAGGTAAACAAACAAGCAATCATCTCAAGAAAAATTTAAAGAAACCAGATTATATTGCCAAGGTGATGTACGGCCGAACAAACGGCACCACCTTTCAGCTTTGGACAAACCGTTCGCAGGTCGTTTTTTTAGTAGATGGGACTTATTATGAGCTGAATCAAAAACAGTCTAATTCTTTTCAGAAACAGTTAAAAGAAGCCATTCAAAAGGGCTGAAATTTTATTTTATCCCTTTGTCTTCTTATCAGCGTGATAGAACCTGTACACACTAAGGGAGTCTCTTCATAAAAGACTCCCTTTTTTTTATTTACTTTCCTCTGCTTGATACTTTTCCTTTAGTGCTCTTCTTAAAATTTTACCTGTTGTGTTCTTTGGAATATCATCTATGAAATGGATCGTTTGGGGCTGCTTATATTTCGCTAAAAAGCGTGAACAATGTGTGATGATGTCTTCTTGATCGATGTGAGCATGTTTCTTAGGGGAAATGTAACAGACGACAGCCTCTCCGGTGTTTGGATCTGGCACACCGATGACAACGGCTTCTGCTACAGCTTCATGTTGATAAAGCACTTCTTCTACTTCTCTTGGATACACATTATAACCGCCAACGAGAATCATATCCTTTTTCCGATCGACAATATAAATGTATCCTTCTTCATCTCTTCTCGCTAAATCACCGGTGTACAGCCACCCGTCTCTTAGTGCAACTTCAGTATCTTCTGGCATTTGATAATAGCCTTTCATAATGTTTGGCCCTTTTGCTATGAGCTCTCCGACTTCATTTGGACCGACTTCTTCTCCCAGTTCATTCACAATCTTATTTTTCACATTCATAATGTCGGTCCCGACTGAACCGGGTTTTCTTTTTCCATCAAGAGGATTGAATGCAGTTACTGGGGAAGCCTCTGATAATCCGTAACCCTCCAGCACCGTGACACCAAATTTTTTCTCAAAACCGTGAAGTAAAGCAACAGGCATTGAGGCACCGCCTGATATACAAATCCTCACAGAGGACATTGCTTTCTCATGCCCTTCCTGGCGGTACAAATAGTTATACATAGTCGGAACACCAACAAATAACGTTGGCTTCTCTTTTTCCATCATACGCAAAAGCTCTGATGGGCTGAAATGCGGCAGAACATAGATGGTCGCGCCATGAATCAATGGTGCATTCATACAAACCGTTAAACAAAATACGTGGAACATCGGCAATGCGGCAATCACCTTGTCCTTTTCATCAATGGATAGGTACTCAGCAACGTCCCTGGCATTTGAATACAGATTAAAATGAGTCAGCATCGCACCCTTTGGTTTTCCTGTCGTGCCAGATGTAAATAAAATAACTGCCGTATCGTCCTGATGAATAGAAGGATGTACGCTTTCTTTCGCATGACCAGACACAAGCTTTCCAAAGAAGACAAGTCGATCAGATACTTCCTTAAAACTTGATCTGCACGCAGATTCATTTTCTGCACAAATAATCACCCGTTCAATAGACGGAAGCTGTTCGTACACCTGCTCGTACACTGGCAGTAGCTGTTCAGGGGCAACAATCCCTTTTACATCACCTGTAATCAGCATATAGCCAATTTCACTAGGCGTGTATGTTGGATTGATTGGTACTACGACAAGCCCTGCCTTTAAGGCACCAAAAAAAGAAATGACAAAATGCGGTGAATTTCCTAAAATAAGCGCGATATGATCCCCAGCTTGAAACCCTTCGCTCACTAAACCATCTGCAAAGCGCTCGATACTTGTCATGAGCTCTCGATAGGTCCACTGATTTCCTTCAAAGATCAGTGCGATATCTTCTCCCTTCGTCATCGCCGTCTGCTCTAGATTTTTGATCAAATCCATTCTCCCACCCCTTACATGTCATCAATGAATGAATAGCCATTCATTTTATGGCCAAACATTCCTCCTTTCTATTATAATAGACAATCGAAAAAATCCACAAGATCAAATGTAAATCGCTTTCATTTCTTTCAATCAAAAAAGCACCGCTATCTCTAGCCGTGCTTGTCCCTCTTAATAAATCAAATCAAGAAAATCCTCTTTTGATACGTTGCCAAAGTAGTGGCGCATGTCCATATCTTCTAATACGTCACTGATCGTTTTGCGATCATATTGCTGCCCAATGAGTCTTTTTTCAATATCAGCAATATCCCCTACACCAAAGAAATCACCAAAGATCTTGCAGTCCTGGATCATCCCTTTTTTCACTTCTAATCGAAGATCAATGGAGCCTGCTGAGAATCTCTTAGAATGCTGTAAATTAAATTTCGGTGAACGGCCGTAGTTCCATTCCCATTTTTGATATCGATCCCGAGAAATCTCGTGAATCTTTTCCCAATCCTTCTCAGTCAACTGATATTGAGGGACATCCCCATTCGTATCGAAAATGTAGCTTAACAGAATTTTTCTAAATTCTTCTGTTGTCATCTTTTGATCCATTAATTCACTAATATTGGCAACCCTGCTTCTAATGGATTTAATGCCTTTAGATTCAATCTTTTCTTTTTTCACATTTAAAGCCGAAACAACATGTTCAATTTCTGAATCAAATAGCAGCGTGCCATGGCTGAAAATGCGCCCTCTTGTAGCGAACTGGGCATTTCCAGAAATTTTCCGACCATCTGCCATGATGTCATTTCTGCCACTTAATTCAGCCTTGACGCCTAGCTTTTCAAGCGCCTGGATGACTGGCTCCGTAAACTTTTTAAAATTATGGAAGCTGTCCCCATCATCTTTTGTGATAAAGCTGAAGTTTAAGTTTCCTTTGTCATGATAAACTGCGCCACCACCGGACAGGCGGCGGACAACTTTGATGCCGTTGTCTTCCACATACTTCGTGTTGATTTCTTCTATTGTATTTTGGTTCTTTCCAATGATAATCGACGGCTGGTTAATATAGAACAGCAAGTACGTTTCTTCTGGGTCTAAATATTTTAAGCAATATTCTTCAATTGCCAAATTAATCATTGGATCATAATGTTGTTCGTTATCGATAAAGAGCATCTCTATCTTCCTTCCTTGTTCCACCTAAGCCCTGAATGGGCAAGCTGTATATTGCCAGTATATAACGCCTGTGCTTCATTGACTAGGTCTTTATGACGACCAAAATGGGGCAGGTGGGTGATGATAAGTTCCCCAACATTTGCTTCCATTGCAAGCTTGCCCACCTCTGTACTATTCATATGTCCTACACTCGATCCGTCCTGTCCAGCGTAAAAATTGCTTTCAGCAATCAGTAGATCTGCATCCTTGCTAAATGGGACAAATGCCTCCTGATAACTTGAGTCTGCTGTATACACCACCACAGCATCCTCTGCCTGAATTCTCATCGCATAGCATTCTGCTGGATGAACCGTTTTCAAAAAATCAATTTGAAATGGACCAATTTGAATACCCTCTTCTGGCTGATAAGCCTTTGCCTTAGTATGTACATCATCCGCAAGCCGCCCAAAAGCTTCTTGATTACCTGTATGTCCATAGACCGGAAGCGGACCGCTGCTTTTTCCTAAATGATATCCCACTAGCTTCGCATATTGGAGTGGTCCGATATCTGCAATATGATCGTGGTGATAATGAGAAAGGAGAACAGCATCAAGTTCTTCTATATCTATGTATTGCTGCAGTTTGGAAAGAACACCGCTTCCGCAGTCTACAAGTAGACGAAAGCCATCTGATTCAAAAAGATACCCTGACGTCGCTTCACCAGCGGCCGGAAATCCTCCGTAGCATCCAATGACAGTTAATCTCATCGTCATTTTTCCCTCCTTTTCTAAAAATCCCCTTCTTACAATATACCCATTTTTCATGAAAAAAGCATTCTTCTTGCCTATTGTTACAAAACAGATTGACAATTATTAATCTGTTATAATACAATAATAGCAACAAAACGTATTGGAGGATGACAAATGCTAGGAAAAATCACAGAGTTTTTTAGAAATTTGCCCTCAAAAAAATGCACAAAATGTGGAAATGATTTAATGGAACAACACGAGTGTTACGGTAATGAATGTGAGGAATGCTCACAAGTAAGTTATCTTAAATAAGGTAAAAAAATGAATTAAAAAGCACTTTTTTCCTCCGTCGTCAGTTGGAGTCAAAAGTGCTTTTTATTTTTTCTGAAAAATAGGTAAAAAGGTAAAACCCTTGTCCTAAAAGGGTTTTTTAGTATTTTCATCTGATGAGTTTTAGTTCTGAAGACACTTTTTATTGACTTGAATCAATAAAGGAGGTTCTAAATGTTCATTTTTTCAAACAATTTTGTATTTTCTTAATATAATTTAATCGTGGACGAACCTCTTTAATTTTAGTTATACTTTATTTCATATATTAAAACTTAATATGATGGGAATATTCCTTTAATGAATATGCTAGGGAGGAAATCTATGAAAAAATTAAAATTTGGATTAGCTACACAAATCCTAATCGGTCTTATTCTCGGTGTCGTTGTTGGGGCAATCTTTTTCGGTAACCCAGGCGTTGAGACTTATTTAAAACCAATTGGAGACTTCTTCTTAAGACTCATTAAGATGATTGTTATACCAATTGTCGTATCTAGCTTAATTTTAGGAGTTGCAGGTGCCGGTGATGGTAAAAAGGTAGGGAAACTTGGTTTTAGAACCATTCTTTATTTTGAAATTATCACAACATTTGCGATTATCCTTGGTCTTGTGCTTGCTAACTTTGTTCAACCTGGTGCAGGCGTTGACTTTGGAAATACGGAAAAACAAGATATTAGCCAGTATGTTGAAACGGAAAAAGAGCAAAGCAGCAAATCAATTGCTGATACGTTCCTTCATATCGTTCCAACGAACTTCTTCCAATCATTGGCGGAAGGTGATTTGCTTGCGATTATTTTCTTCACTGTGCTATTTGCTCTTGGCGTTTCTGCCATTGGTGAACGCGGCAAACCAGTGCTCGCCTTTTTTGAAGGTGTATCACACGCCATGTTCCATGTCGTCAACGTCGTGATGAAAGCTGCACCATTTGGTGTCTTCGCACTCATTGGTGTGACTGTATCAAAATTTGGTCTTGAATCGCTTATTTCATTAGGTAAGCTTGTAGGTCTTGTTTATTTTGCGCTCGCTCTCTTCCTTATCGTTGTATTCGGAATTATTGGAAAGATGATTGGCGTCAATATTTTCAGATTTCTTGCTTACATGAAAGACGAAATGCTTCTTGCTTTTAGTACATCCAGCTCTGAAACAGTTTTACCAAGAGTCATGGATAAAATGGAGCGCATTGGATGTCCGAAGGGAATTGTTTCTTTCGTTATCCCAATCGGTTATACGTTTAACCTGGACGGCTCCGTCTTGTATCAAGCGATTGCTGCGCTTTTCCTTGCACAGGTATATGGCATTGACCTCACGATCGTCCAGCAGCTCACACTTGTTCTTGTGCTGATGGTGACATCAAAAGGAATGGCTGCCGTTCCTGGTACGTCCTTTGTTGTATTACTCGCCACGTTAGGAACGATTGGTGTACCTGCTGAAGGTCTTGCATTTATTGCAGGTGTGGACCGTATCATGGATATGGCGCGAACAGTTGTTAACTTAACAGGAAATGCACTTGCAGCTGTTGTGATGTCTAAATGGGAAGGGCAATATGACCCTGAAAAAGGACATCGCGTAATGACTGGACAAGATGTACCTGAACCGACACAGCTCTCAAGCTAATGAAAAAGAACCCCATTTATCGGGGTTCTTTTTTTATGCTGTGATTAAGGATGATTGCACGTAGTGATAAAGAAGATTCGCTGTATGGACAAGGGAATCTTCATGTGTTCGTTCAAAAGCATGCGAGGAATCTATCCCCGGTCCAATCAGTCCATGAATGATATCATGACCTGCTCGAATCGCTGCTGATGCATCAGAGCCGTAATAAGGGTAAATATCTAGACGGTAATCTATGTTGTTCTCTTGTGCCAATGCGGCTAAATGCTTGCGTAATCCATAATGATAAGGACCGCTTGAGTCCTTCACACAAATAGACACGCTATATTCATCTGTTGATTGACCATCGCCGATCGCTCCCATATCAACAGCGAGATATTCCACCGTTTCTTCTGGAATATTGGAGTTTCCACCGTAACCAATCTCTTCATTATTAGAAATTAAGAAGTGCGTCGTATGCGGCAGTGTGATATTTTCCTTTTGAATACGGTGGATGAGTCGCAGCAAAAGCGCTACACTTGCCTTGTCATCAAGGTGTCTTGATTTAATAAAGCCTGATGACGTCACTTCCACTCTAGGATCAAATGAGATAAAGTCCCCTACTTGAATCCCAAGTGCTTTGACATCGTCTGCATTTTTCACCTTTTCATCGAGACGAATCTCCATATTTTCTTGGTTTCGTTTTGCTTTTCCAGCATCCGCATAGACATGAACGGACGTTTGATGCATAAGAATAGTACCTGTGTATGTATGACCTGTTGCTGTTTCAATTTCACAATATTCGCCTTCAATTGAGTTATATTGAAAGCCTCCAATGAGTGCAAGACGAAGCCGTCCATTTGATTTAATTTCCTTTACCATCGCACCGAGCGTATCGACATGTGCTGTCAGCATGCGGTGTTCCTCGTCATCAGTTCCTTTAATAGTGGCAATTAAGCCGCCCTTACGATTTCGTTTTGTCTCAATATTTACATCTTGTAAAAAGCGTTCAACAAAGCCGATCACCTTTTCTGTATTCCCTGACGGACTTGGGATCGATACGAGCTTTTGAATCAGCTGAACGGTTTCGTTTACTTCAGTAGTCATTCGGCATTTCCTCCTTTGTGTGAAAGCAATTCCTTCCATGTATGCCTTTTATAGCATCTCTCCTTAAAATATATCGCTTCGGGTTCAAGATGTCTAATTTCAAATCAAAAATCCTTCCTCTATCAAGAGAAAGGATTCATTGATTAAGCTTCGTCTTGTTTCATTTTTCTTACGTTCCAAGCAAAGTATGCAGTTGTTGCCGCCATCATGATGATCGCAACTGAACCGAGAATCGCTGCTTGGTGCCATAAATAGCTGTCATCACCGCTTGCAATGATCGTTCTAAATCCATTGATTGTATACGTCATTGGAAGCAGACTATGAATGATTTGGAAGAACTTCGGCACAAGCTCAAGCGGGAATGTACCAGCACTTGCTGCGAGCTGAAGAACTAAGATAATGACGGCAATGAAGCGTCCTGGGTTCCCCATTGTTGTGGCTAGCAGCTGAATAATCGCTAAGAATGTCAGACTGACGACGATCGCAAAGAGATAGAAGCGCCAGAGGCTTTCCACCTCAAGACCAAGCCCAAAGATGAGCATCGTACTTGCAATGACTGCTTGAAGGATACCGACAAGAAGAAGCACGCTATATTTGCTGACAAACCATTCAAACGCATTTCTAGGGCGTCCAGCAGGGTCTTTCATTGGGAATACAACGGTGAGCATTAGAGCCCCAACAAAGAGTCCCATGGATAAAATATAAGGCGTGAGCCCTGTTCCATAATTATCAATCTTTTTCGCTGTATCGTTTTCTGTTTTAACAGGGCTTGCAATCATATTGTAATTGTCTTGATTTGCATCAATTTCACCTGTTTCATCAGCAGCGCTTTTCAATTTATTGGACAGCTTACCTGTACCGCTTTTTAAATCTCCCAATCCTTTATCAAGCGATTTTGAGCCTTCGGCAAGCTTAGATGTATTGCTTTGGATATTTGTTGAACCACTTTCCAGCTTATTTAACGCTGCGCTAAGCTGACTTGATCCATTTGCAAGCTTATCCGCTCCGCTTTTCGCCGTATCAAGCTTTCCATTTGCTGTTTGCAGGCCATCTTGTAATTGACCTTGACCTGTTTGAAGCTTCAGTGCACCTTGATACAATTTATTCGTACCAGATGTCATTTGATCGATCGCATTTTGTATCGCAACTGTAGACGTGTACAGCTGTTCTGTTTTCTCTGGCAGCTGTTTGACTTGCTGCAGCTGCGCTTTTGCAGATGCAACTGCTTGTTGAACCTCACTTGCATCAGGCAGTTCCTGCAAGGCTGCTAAGCTTTGTTCGAGTCCAGACAGATCAGGCAGTTCGATTTTAGGCAGACTGTTCAGCTGATCCATTGCCGCCTTTTTCTCTTCATCTGTCATGGAGCTGTTTTGGATAATGCTTTTTACTTTAGCATCTCGATTTGATAATGCTTCTTTTAATGAAGCAAGTTTTGTACTGAACGTTTTTGCGTCTTTTTTCACCTGATCAAGTTTAGGCGCCATCTTTTCAAGATTCGCTAACTCTGGTGACGACAAGACTTTTTCTACTGCTGCAATTTTTTCTGAAAAGGATTGGGCTTTGTTGTTTAACTGCTCAATGCCTGCTGTGAATTGCGGCATTTTAGAAGCGAGTTGCTGATGTCCTTCTTTGCTTGTGTTTAATCCTTCGGTTAATGTATCAATTCCTGAACCAAGCTCTCCAAATTTCTGATCAATGGTTTGATAGCCTGTTAAGAGCTGACCAAGCCCACTGTCTAGAGACTGTATGCCTGTGTTCAGTTCACCCATTTTCCCTGCGAACTGATGAACACCTTCGCTATAGGTTAACGTACCTTCAGCCAATTTGGCTAAGTTGTCTTTTAACTTTGTACTGCCATCTTTTGCGCTTTTTGTTCCGTCATCAATTTTCTTCGCACCATCGCTTGCTTGATCTAATCCTTTTGCAATCGTTTTGAAGTTATCAAAGATGACCTCGGCGTAATTTTTTGTGACTTCTTTTGAAACTGAATCTTTTAATTTGATAATGGCATTATTCGCAATTTGTGACGCCGCATAGTTGGCGCCTGGATTCGTATAATATTTCAGATTCGATTTTTTCGGATGTTTTTCTAGCACTGTACTTGCATTTTTCGAGAAATTCTTTGGTATTTCCACCACGAGGTAATAGTCCTCGTTATTTAATCCTTTTATAGCCTTTTCATGACTATCGACAAAGTTCCATTTGAAATTATCGTTTTTCTTTAATTCCTTTACTAAATCATCGCCAACTTGAAGGGTTTTCCCGTCATAATGACTGCCTTCATCCAAGTTGACAACCGCTACAGGCAATTGATCAACTGTACCATAAGGGTCCCAGTACGCTTTTAAAAATACACCACTGTAAATCAGCGGAATAAATAAGACAGCTAAAATCGGGATCAGTAGTTTTTTGCTCGTTACAATGTCCTTCCATTGATTCCGAATTAAATTCATTGCTGTTTTCCTCCCATAGATGAATGACTAAATATAAAATTTGGTCATTTGAACTCAAAAAAAATTATGTTGTTGCAGATAGTCCTTTTAAGACATAAAGCTCCAGCGATTCGGCTACCTCTTCTTTTGTTAAAGGCTCGTATCGCTTTTCCCAATCAAAAATCAGTGCAATATATAGTTTCACCATCACAAATGCAGTCAATTCAGGATCACAAGGCTTAATGTCGCCTTTATCCATCGCTTCTTGTACTTTCATTTTGATATAGCGAATGATCATCTGCTCCATTTTTTCGATCATTTCCTTGACCGCTGACGTGCCAAGCTCTGCATTTTCCTGAAAAATCTTAATTGTGAGCTGGTGGTTTTTTCGAAATTCTAAAATTGCAAAGAGTGCTAAGTGAAGGTTTTCAGAGAAACTATTCTTCTCATCAATTGCCTCATCCGCAATTTTCCTCATCTCTAGTAAAAGGGATGTGAAAATTTCATCAAACAACTCTTCTTTGTTTTTGAAAAATGTATAAATGGTTCCTTTTCCGACGTTGGCAATCTTTGCCACAAGGTCCATTGTGGTCGCTTTATACCCGAATTGAGTAAATGCCTTCGTCGCACCATCTAAAATCATTTGTCTCCTATCAACACTCATGATCTCACTCCCGAAATGACTATTTGAACGTTTTGGTCATTAAGTACAGAAAGTAATATACCATATCCTTTTCCCCAGATGCAACAACTTTGTTCACATTTATGATTCCCCACTCTTTTTGAATGATTCGATCATGAAAAACTCCCTTTCCATGACAGAAAAGGGAGTCGTTTTTTATGAAAATAGGTACGATAAAGCCTCTGAGATGGCAGCTTTTCCTTGATCAATACAATCAGGGATTCCGACACCTTCAAAAGCGGCACCTGTGATATAAACACCAGGATATGATTGCTTAAACGTTTCTCGCATGTTCGAAATAGCTTTCTGATGACCGACGTGATATTGCGGCATACTTGTCTTCCAGCGAGTCACTGTCGTCAATTCTGGATCTGCTTTAATATCCATGATTTTCTTTAAATCTTCCAGCACGATGCTGACGATTTGACTGTCTGACTGCTCGACAATCGATTCGTCACCAGCTTTTCCGACGTACGCACGCAATAGCGTTTTTCCTTTCGGAGCGGTATGCGGCCATTTTTTGTTTGTCCATGTACAGGCCGTAATAGAGAAATCACTGTTTCTTGAGATGACAAAACCAGTGCCGTCATATTCATTATGAACATCCTCTTCTTTAAAACCGAGTGCTACTGTTGCAACAGAAGTAGAGGTCATGTCATGCAAATACTCTAGCCCTGCTTCTTTAGGAAACATGGAATAAATCGATTGATGCGGAGTCGTGACAATGGCTGAATCGGCAAAAAGCGTTTGACCGCTGTCTAATTGCAAGCCATAGCCCCCATCCGTTTTTTCAATCTGTTTTACTTTTGTCCCTTTATACACCGTTGTCAGCTTGAGCTTACTTTCTACTGCTTCCACAAGCGACTGCAATCCTTGATTGATCGTTTGGAACTGCCCTTGTTTTTTCGCAGTCACTTGCTGCGCTTTCGCATGCTGCTGTGATTTTTTCATCCCAAGAATCAAACTGCGATGCTGCTGTTCTGTTTGATAAAATTGCGGGAAGGTAGACATTAAGCTGAGGCGATCAATGTCACCCGCATAAATACCTGATAGAAGAGGCTCGATTAAATTCTCAACGACCTCATCACCCACACGTCTTCTAAAAAATTCACCAAGCGACTGATCTTCGGTCTGCTTGCTTTTTGGCAACACGAAATCCATCGCTGCTCTTGCTTTTCCCGCAACTGAAAAAAGACCAGTTGTAATAAATGGGCTGATTTGAGTTGGAATCCCCATAACAGCACCCTTTGGCATCGGGTGAAGCTTTTCATTGACTAGTACATACGCTTGCCCAGTTTCATTATTGACGAGCTGATCGGTCAGACCGACATCCTTTGCCAGCTGCGGCCCACTGACCTTTCTTTCTAAAAATGAATCAGGTCCACGTTCAATGATGTAGCCGTCTTTATATAATGTTTGTATTTTTCCACCTAGCCTAGGGCTCGCTTCAATAAGTGATATTTGAATCGGAAGACCTTTTTCTTCGACTTCCTTTTCCAAATAGAAGGCGGCGGCTAAACCAGTGATGCCACCGCCAATGATGACAAGGTGTTTTTGATTGTCATGCATAGGATCGCCTTCTTTTATATGATTACTTGCTTTCGTCAAGCTTCTTTAATACGACTGTTGCCAGAGCATCAATAAATGCTGGTTTCGCATTTGGCATTTCTGGACGATAGTAGGCTGCACCAATTTCATCTGTCACGACTTTACATTCATAATCGTTGTCGTATAACACTTCAAGATGATCAGCGACAAAACCAACAGGCACATACACGAATGTTTGATAGCCTTTTTGTTCAAATAAGTCCCGCGTTAAGTCTTGTACGTCTGGTCCAAGCCATGGATCCGGCGTATTGCCTTCACTTTGCCAGCCAATTTCATAGTGTTCAATTCCCGCACCTTCTGCAATCATTTTGGCAGATTGTGCGAGCTGATCAGGATATGGATCTCCTGCTGCAATAATTTTTTCAGGAAGGCTGTGTGCAGACACAATAAGTACCGCGGAATCTCTTTCCTCTTGACTCATTGATGCATACGTATCCTTCACTTGCTTCACCCAATAGTCCACAAACTTTGGCTCATCGTACCAGCTTTCAACAGACGTAATCTGTAGATTGCCGAGCTTGTCTGCCTCATCTTGTGCACGTTTGTTATATGATTTCACACTAAAGGTAGAGAAATGCGGCGCTAAAACGATACTCACAGCTTCTGTCATGCCGTCCTTGTGCATGTCAGCAACTGCATCCTCGATGAAAGGCTCGATATGTTTTAAGCCAATGTACACATGAAATTCAATGTCGTCTTGAATGTCATTCAAGTGCTCACACAAACCATGTGCCTGCTGCTCTGTAATTTTTGATAAAGGAGAAATACCGCCAATTGCCTTGTAGCGATCCTTTAAATCTTGCAGCATTTCCGGCTCAGGCTTTCTGCCTCTACGAATATGTGTATAATAACGCTCAATGTCTTCTTCTTTATATGGGGTGCCATATGCCATGACAAGAAGCCCCATTTTCTTTTTCTCCACAACCAACACTCCTTCAGATCAATTGAAATAGTTTAGATGGATGATTTTTTATGTGAAGCTGAATAGTCGTGAATAAAATCGGTCAGCTTCTTTAACGTATCTGGTGAAACATCTGGAAATACCCCATGACCTAAGTTAAAGATGAAGTGATCTGATTTCATCCCTTGATCTAATATGTCTTTTGCTCTTTCTTCAATGACTTCCCAAGGAGAAAGTAAGATCGTTGGATCAAGATTTCCTTGTAACGTTTTTGTGAGCCCTTCTTTTCGCGCTTCGTCTACACTCATTCGCCAATCAAGTCCAACGACGTCTAGCGGCAGGTCATGCCAATCTTTCACAAGATGGCTTGCACCAACTCCGTACATGATCATTGGTACATTTTCACTCTTCAACTCTGTGAAAATTCGCTGCATGACAGGTTTAATGAATGTCCGGTAATCCGCTGCATTTAAAGCGCCCACCCATGAGTCGAAGATTTGAAATGCACTGACCCCTGCTTTTACCTGCGCGCGTATGTACGTGATCGTCATATCAGCTAATTTGTTCATGAGTAGCATCCATGTCTCAGGCTCACTGTACATTAGCGCTTTTGTTTTATGATAGTTTTTAGACGGGCCGCCTTCAATCATATAGCTAGCCATCGTAAATGGTGCACCAGCAAAACCGATGAGCGGTACATTCAGCTGCTCTTTCGTTAAAAGCTGAATCGTATCGAGCACATATGGCAGGTCTTCTTCAGGATGAAGTTCCCCAAGACGTTCGATATCTGCTTTTGACCGAATCGGTGAATCAATGACAGGTCCAATGCCATTTTTAATTTCAACGTCCACTCCAATAGCTGGAAGCGGGGTCATAATATCTTTATATAAAATCGCGGCATCTACACCATATTGTTCTACAGGAAGTCGTGTTACATAAGCACATAGCTCTGGCTGATGCGTAATTTCAAATAGCCCGTACTTTTCTTTAAGGGCACGATATTCAGGCTGTGAGCGTCCTGCCTGCCTCATATACCAAACTGGTACATGGTCTGTTTTTTCCCCTTTGCACGCCTTTAAGAAAGTGTCGTTAAAAGCCTTCGTTTTTCCCATTACCTTTCATTCCACCTTTCGCCTTACACTCTCTTTGTATAAGGCTCAAACACTGCTTTTACTATACCGCTTTTTCAAGGCACGGTATACTAAACCGGCTCATTGTTCAAAAAATCGCCGAATATTAACGTCCAAAAGCCTCTGGCTTGACATATGGACTGCCTTCTCCTTCTTCTTGCGTTTGGGTATTATATGGAACCACCTTATACTCCGCATCTGAAAACACATTGGCATACGGCATTGTGTAGCTATTTGTGCCTGTCACTGAGTCAATCAGCGTTTCGCTTCCATTTCTCTTTTCATAGATGCGGTATTCAACGCGTTTATCCTCCTGCTTGTCCCAAGACAGCTCTAATGTAAACAATCCTTTGATTTTAAACACATAGCGGGCTTCAAATCCAGAAAGTCCTTCTAAATGAATTGGCGCTTGAAGTTCTTTAATCCCCTCTGGTTTTTTAAACGTTTCATTCGTTATTTGGGCTGCCGTTAAAATATCCTTAAACAGCTGCACTGGGTATTGACTTCCGCCAGTTAAATAGTGACTGTTATCGGTTTTGTCATACCCCATCCAGATCGCACCCGTTGTACTTGGCGTATAGCCGGCAAACCAAGCATCTTTTGTTGCACCCTTCACACCTGAATATGTGGTCGTGCCTGTTTTACCTGCTAAATCTCCAGCATACGAACCGCTCTGGGCTGTTCCGCCTTTGACGACTTGCTGCAGCATTCTTGTCATATTCCAAGCATTCTGCACGCTGAACACTCGTTCTGGCTTACTGCGATTTTTCTCTACCGTTTCTCCTTCATCATTGGTGATTTTCTGAATGAAGAAAGGCTTTTTATATACGCCTTCGTTGGCAAATGTGTGGAAAGCTCCCGCGATTTGAAGTGGAGAAACCCCTTTTTCTAAACCGCCAAGGGCTATCGCAAGTCCTTGATCCGAAATATCGATTCCCATTTTCTCGAGATATGTTTTCGAAGTATCAATACCAAGCTGGCTTAATGTCCACACCGCTGCTGTATTCTTACTTTTCATGAGGGCCTCCACCATCGTGACCTTGCCTTCATACTGTCCATCGTAATTCTTTGGTGAATAACCCTCATAGCTTTTTTCTTCGTCTTCAAGCAGGGAATAAGGTCGGAATTTTTTCTCCTGCAGCGCAGGTCCATATACCGCGATCGGCTTGAAAACAGATCCAGGCTGTCTAACAGCAGTCACCCTGTTATAGCCCCTCGCTTGATATTCTCGTCCTCCGATTGCTGCTTTTACTCCGCCAGACTCATTATCAATAAAGATGGCACTGCTTTCAGGAGAACCGCTTTTTCCCGGGAAATAACGGTTGTTTTTCATCGCATCGTAGGTGACCTTTTGCAGATTCATATCGATCGGAACTGTAATGGTATAACCACCTTGAAGCAATTGCTCATGTGAAATGGCATACTCTGATTCAGCTTCCTTAATGATGAGATCGACATAGCTATCGACCCAAGGCGTTTCCGATTTCTTTTTCAAATGAATGCCTAGTGTTCTCCCTTTTGCTTCTACTGTTTCTGTTGATGATAAATATCCTTGCTCATTCATTAAGTTAAGAATCGTGTCCCGCCTTTGTTTATTTTTATCAGGGTGTAAAACAGGCGAGTAAGTAGACGGCGCCTTTGGCATCGCAGCGAGTGTAGCCCCTTCGCTGACCGTTAAATCTTTCACATCTTTACTAAAGTAATAATTGGCTGCTGCTTGGATACCGTAGACGCCATGACCGAAGTAAAGCTGATTCAAATACATTTCGAGCAGCTTATCCTTTGAATAATCTCTTTCTAAATTAATTGCAATGATGACTTCTTTTGTTTTTCGCAGAAAGGTTTTGTCATTTGTGAGAAAAATATTTTTTGCGAGCTGCTGAGTAATTGTACTGCCGCCCTCTACCTTTCCACCTGCTAATATATCTCGATAAACCGCCCTTGAAATTGACTGCGCATCAATTCCATGATGCTCATAAAACCGCTTGTCCTCAACAGCCACAAAGGCTTTTGCTACTTTATCAGGTACATCCTTTATTGACACAGGGTCCCGATTTTCTGAATACATACTTGTGAGTTCTTTTCCATTCTGATCAATGATTTGGGATGAAGCGTGAAATACAAGCTTCTTTTCATCTATGACATAATGTCCTAAAAATAAAATGGTCAGATAGCCAATAAATGAAAGCACGATTGTACTTCCTGCAATGACTAATGGAATGATTATCTTCTTTTTCTTCAAATTAGGTCACCTCATTCCTTTATACGGATAGTATGGGATGTATGGCTTCATAATATGTTTTATGGATTGACTACCAAAGAATTATATATCATTCTTTTGTTATACTATCAAGCAGGAGGCGGTTTAGATGAATGTCTATATGACTTATGGAACAGCAGATTTCTTGCATAAAATCGCAAAAAAACACGATCAGGAGAATCTGCTTTATATGGTCGGAAAAGAACAAGCAGCTCTTTTCCATGAGACGGAGGGTGAGACTGTTTTTAAAGCCCCTCATGCCTATGATGTGATTTATGCGAAAGGCGAGCTAGTCCATTCTGGCTTCGTCACCTTGAATCATATCCCTGTGAAGCTTGAAAGTAGAGCACTGTTTGAATCTACTTTTCAGAAGAAGACGAACATCTCAGAACATCAGCGGGGCTTCAAGGCTCTTCGAGTGTTAAGACCGAAAAAAGATGAAGAAGTGTATTTGATTATGACACTCTGGGAATCAGAGGACTTATTTGAAGACTTTCAAGAATCAGAAGCTTTCTTTCAGCCAAACGATGATACTGGCTCCATCTTCTCTCGTCCTGCTTATCTCACATCCTATCATGCCGTTACAGACAATTAAGGAAGTGCTGCTTTCAGCACTTCTTTTTTCATGAAAAAAAGCCCAATCGCTGGGCTTTTCAGATTGTTGACAAAGGGCTAAAATGATCTTTATTTTAGCCCTTTGTCTTCTTTTCAGCGTGATAGAAAACCTTTGCAGTCTAGGAAGGACGAGCACCGGAGTGGAGCGAATTGATTATTCGTGAGCACCGGAGCGCAGACCTGACACCGAATGCGAGGGTTTGTCTACACGCTGAAAAGCCCAATCGCTGGGCTCTTCATTTTATCGTCGTGATGTCAGCTCGTACCGATGAATGATCGGCTGAATTACATATAAATTCAATAGGATCCATCCTAATAAGATCGGCCACTTCAACATAGGTGAAGCCCCTTTCAATTGAATGAGCATCACCAATAGCGGAATCAAACAGATCATGAAAAAACTCATTTTTGATACAATGGTTTCTTTGATTTGATGCCGACAGCTTGGACACATCATCATTTTCGTATGTGATAAATGAAACTTTTCAACGTAAGAAAACGTTTTCGAACAATTTGGACAGCTTCCCAATACAATTCCTCCCTTTCCCCGCTTCATAGCAACTTCGACTTTTATGTAAAATGACCTTTTGATGCGCAAACGACATCCTCTTCTGTTGAAAGATTCTAACAATTACCATACAATCAGTAAAAGAGCATGAAGGAGGTTTTCAAATCAATGACAATATCCACTTTACAAAAAAGCATCAATGAACATCTTGATGAACATTATGAGGAAATGGTTGAAATTAGACGCCATCTCCACATGAATCCTGAACTTTCTTTCCAGGAAGTAGAAACAGCCGCTTTCATCGCCAGCTACTATGACAGATTACATATACCAACACGTACACAGGTGGGCGGCCATGGTGTACTCGCCTTTATCGAAGGAGCTTCTTCGGGGCCGACGATTGCCCTCAGGGCTGATTTCGATGCACTTCCTATCCATGATGAAAAGGAAGTGCCTTACAAATCGACAAAGCCCGGTGTGATGCATGCCTGCGGACACGATGGGCACACAGCGACACTACTTGTCTTAGCGAAAATTTTGAATGAGCACCGTGATCAATTAAAAGGGAAAATCGTCCTCATTCATCAGCACGCAGAAGAATATGCGCCAGGCGGTGCAAAACCAATGATCGAAGACGGCTGCTTAGACGGTGTCGATGTCATATTCGGGACGCACCTTTGGTCTCCAGAGCCTTGTGGCACGGTTCTTTATAAAAGCGGGAACTTTATGGCAGCTGCCGACCGCTTCTCTATCCGAGTTCAGGGAAAAGGCGGACACGGTGCCCAACCTCACTTAACGAAAGATGCTGTACTCATCGGTTCACAAATCGTCGCAAACTTGCAGCAAGTCGTTGCCCGTAAAGTCAATCCAGTTGATTCTGCTGTTGTATCTGTTGGGGGTTTTGTGGCAGAGAATGCTTTTAACGTCATTGCAGATTCTGCAGTTTTAACTGGTACTGCACGATCCTTTGAAGAGAGTGCACGACACACCATCGAACGAGAAATTGAACAGGTCGTAAAAGGGGTGTGCGACATGCATGATGCAAGCTACACATATGAATATGTGAGAGGATACCCTGCTGTCAAAAATCATCCAAAGCCAACTGAATTTATTGCTGACATCGCAAAACAAACAGATGGTGTCACAGAAGTAATAGAAGCCGAAACCCAAATGGGCGGAGAAGATTTTGCTTACTACCTTCAGCATGTCCCTGGAACCTTCTTTTACACAGGCGCCATGCCGGAAAACAGCGAAGACACGTATCCTCATCACCACCCGAAGTTTGATATCAACGAAAAAGCAATGCCTATCGCAGCAAAGGTACTCGCCCGTGCTGTCCTTTCCTACGATGAATAAAAAAAGCCGCTGGCAAACAGCGGCTTTTCTATTTCATTTCTTTCAACACCCGTAAGTGAAACACATGACGAGCGACATCTCCGAGCTGTCCTGTCAGGTGATGATTTGCCACACCGCCAACAGCGGCTCCGACAATCGGCATTAATTGAAACAGCTTCACTAGGTCAATGTAATCTCGATACTCCTGCTGAAAGCTGTACCAATCCATTTTCTCACGGCTCGTTTCCCAATCATCAATGATGCTCATCATTTTTTGACGATGTGTACTGCCGGAAAAGGCGAGTTGAAATATACAGAGCAAAAAGAGTCTTTCCTCTTTTTGAGACAAATCAAAGCCATAAATACATGCCAGTTCATAAAGACATTTCATCTTGATGCTAAGCAACAGCGGAAAGTCTGCCATACCGAGCAAAATACCACCTGCACCTGTTCCAATTCCTTCGATCGCAGCTGCCTTTTGATAGTACTTCACTTTCTCCTTTGCCAGTTCATTTCGCTCAATGATGGATAATTGCTCATCAATGACTGAAAATGAAGTGAAGTGAGATCCTGATACGGTGGATTCAACCATTGTTTTGACCGCACTTGTGATGACTTGATGAAACCTGGCAGGGATTCGGCGGTTCACCTGCTGCTGAACTCCTTTTGAAAACCGTTCAACCTTTGAAGGTCTTCTTAAAAATCGTGTTTGAAAAAGAATGGCTTCTTCATATAACTCCCGTTCAGCTGCATTCATCCGGTCCCCTCCTTGATGTCATCATACGCTCGCTGTCAGAAACATATCTCTGCTTATCGCATCTTTTTTAATCGACTGAGTACGTAAGGCTTGAAGAGGACAAGCACAAATGCCAGTGAAATCAGAAGGGCAAGTCCACTTCCCTGCCATCCTCCTGCCGGTAGTACTGAACAGCTTAGCAATATCGATTGGATGATGAGCACGTTACGGACGAGAACAAAAAAGCTCCGATCCTTTTCTTGCTGAGCAACAGGATAAAGTGCCTGTAATGAAAGATGGGCAAAGTGCTTCGTTAACGGCACAAGCTGGACACCTGTGATGAACACGGTGAACAAGACAAGCAGCGCGCCCACCCAGCCTGCTGCACCTGTATACAAAATAATCAGCACAAACACGGCAGTTAGCCTAAACACGAGACCAAAATAGTCATTTGATCGTAAAAATGCCCTCACATACATGTAAGAAAAAGTTTTACGCTGGTCATACGGAACAAACTGCAAAAGCCAGTCCATATAGGCTCTTCTTTTCACCTGTTTCTTTAAATGAGGCACATCTGTAAATAAATTGGCCAAACGATAAAAACGCTGTTTTCGTTTTAATTCGTCAGAAATATGCAATTCCCATTGAAAAGTCTGCTTTTTGACTGCATTCGTTAAGTAAACGAGATAGACACCATAGATGAGATAAAAAACAATTGCGATTGCATATGATGCCTGTAAAACGGTATAGATTAAAATCATATTCAATAGAAAACGAAGGACTGCATCAAGCCATCTCATCTGTTTTCCTTGAAAATACGTCATTCTCCATTGAATCGCTGTATTCAGACCCTTGATCAAAATCATTTGCGCCAATATAAGCACATACATCTTGATGCCGCCTGAAGACACCGCCGAATAAAGCGGGAGTGCGACAATGGATACGGCAATGAGAGGAAACAGCTGAGAAATGAAGCTAAAGTTAAAAGCTTGTTTTAAATAAGGCTCCATCTTCCCTTCCAAAGGAAGCAAAAACACAAGATCTGCTTCTTTGATCAACGTCCGCACGTAAGAGCTTGTCAGCACCAATGAGAAAACAACTGCCATGACCCAGTAGGATGGAAAATGACCTGGAATTTGTTTGAGCCAGTTACTATACCAGCTCGCTCCGCCTGCAAGGAAAAAAATGAGCACAATGACAAGATGATCATTGAACATGTATTTTAAATATTTTCTTGTATCTTGTATGTGTTCCTCTAATCGGGATTTCCAAATGCTTTGCGTCGTTTTACTCATAGCTTTCTTCCTTTGTTAATTCCAAATAAAGATCATCGAGTGTCGCATCTCTCATATTGAACTGTTCTCTCAGCTCTGTCAGTGTTCCTTTCGCTCTAATTTCCCCTTCGTGCAAAATAATAAAGGAATCACAATAGCGTTCTGCTGTCGCCAAGATATGCGTTGACATCAGGACACTAGCGCCGTTTTTCTTTGCAGCATTCATCCGTTCAAGCAGTGCATTAATCGCAAGAGGATCGAGCCCTAAGAACGGTTCATCGATGATATACAGTTCTGGTTCAACAAGAAACGCACACATAATCATGACCTTCTGCTTCATTCCTTTTGAAAAATGAGCAGGGAACCACTTCAAACGTTTCTCCATTCGAAATTCTTTCAGCAATGACGGCAGCCGTTCATCTAATTGTTCTTTTGATAGTCCATAAGCCATCGCTGTCAGCTCTAAATGCTCTTTTAAAGTTAATTCTTCATATAATACAGGTGTTTCTGGAATAAATGTAAATTGCGAGCGATACGCCTCTTGATCATCTTGAAGGGTTCGTCCATTCAACTCAATGACACCTTTATGCGGTTTCATGAGTCCGATGATATGGCGAATGGTTGTGCTTTTCCCCGCCCCGTTTAAACCGATGAGACCGACGATTTGATTTCTTTCTAATTCAAATGAGATATTTTTTAGAACGGGATTCTTCGTATATCCACCCGTTACATCTTTTACAGTGAGAAGGGACATGAATTCGTTCCTTTCTTTCGTTTTTCCTTTATAGTAACAAAAACGAAAGGTAATTTGAAATGTTTACCTATAAACAAGTCATGAATAAAAAATAGGCATCTTGGTCATCATATTGTTTGTAGAAGAAATGAACTTGATGACCAATAAGTAAATGAGGTGTTTGTTAAAGGCAAAGAACCGCATGACAAGTTGGTTTTTCATCTAAAAACCTTAGCTTCTGTTTTGCTTCACTGATTCTTGATTTTTGTGTCCTATACAATATGTATACGACAAACCAAAACGTCAAATGAGGTGTTTACGGCAGAAATAGCAGGCATATGAATTCTTTATTTCAGTAAATAGAGAATTCAAAAGGCATATCGAATGAAAGCATCAGCATTTCTTCTGCAGGAGCAGGATGAGCGACCAAAGGAGTTCGCTTGTCCTGTTTTCTTTTTTGCTCATTTTTGTGATACGATGAAGGAAAATGATTGAGGAGTGACATGACGTGAGCGATTGTATTTTTTGCAAGATCATTGATGGAGACATTCCATGTGCAAAAGTATATGAAGACGAGCATGTATTGGCTTTTCTAGATATTAGCCAAGTAACAAAAGGGCATACCCTTGTAATCCCGAAAATACATAAAGAAAATATCTACGAAATGACACCAGAAGTGTCTAATCACTACTTCCAAGCGATTCCGAAAATTGCAAGAGCCATCAAACAGGAATTTGAACCCATTGGATTAAACCTTTTAAACAACAACGGCGAAAAAGCCGGACAATCTGTGTTCCATTACCACATGCATATCATTCCGCGTTACGGCAAAGGCGATGGCTTTGGTGCCGTATGGAAATCACATCAAGATCAATACACGTCAGAGGATTTAAAAGAGATTTCTTCTGCCATTCATACGCGGCTTACCTCATCTTAATAGATGAGGTTTTTCTCATTTCCACCCCTTTTTATCCCCTTCATTTCTTAATAGTAAGATATTTAGAACGATTCAAATTTTTTGTCCAATTGCTTCAAATTTGTGATAGGATGGTTTTATCTTTTGATCCATTAACGCGAGAAATAGGGAGAGATTGTGATGAAGCGAACGACGAATTTTAATGCTGGTCCGGCGGCACTGCCGCTAGAAGTGCTTGAAAAGGCACAGGAAGAACTTGTTGATTTTAAACAAACTGGAATGTCTGTGATGGAGCTGTCTCATCGCAGCGGTGAATATGAAGAAGTCCACAATAAAGCAAAAGCACTGTTGGTGGAACTGATGAACATTCCTGAAGATTACGAAGTCCTCTTTTTACAGGGCGGAGCTAGCCTTCAATTTGCGATGATTCCTATGAACTTCTTACATGAAGACGAAACGGCTCATTTCATTCAAACAGGCGCTTGGTCAGAAAAAGCATTATCAGAAGCAAAAGGGTTTGGTGAAACATCTGTGTTTGCTTCAAGTGAAGACGACAACTACTCGTATATTCCAGAAGTAGATGCCTCCGGTTTAACAGATGGCGCTTACTTACACATCACATCAAACAATACGATCTTCGGCACTCAGTGGAAAACGTTCCCTGGTACATCATTACCACTCATTGCGGATATGTCTAGTGATATTCTCAGCAAAAAAATCGATGTTTCTCAATTTGATCTCATTTATGCTGGGGCACAAAAAAACTTAGGGCCTTCTGGTATCACGATTGTGATCGCGCGCAAACGTTTATTAGAAAAAGAGAAAAGCAGCACACCGAAAATATTAAAATATTCAACACACGCAAAAGCTGGCTCTCTTTATCACACACCACCGACTTTTGCGATTTATATGCTGTCGCTTGTCCTTGAGCATGTCAAACAGGCTGGCGGCGTAGAAGCAGCGGAAAAACGCAATGAACAAAAAGCAGGCATTCTCTATGACAAAATTGATCAAAGCGGCGGTTTTTACAAAGGACACGCACGCACTGACAGCCGGTCGCATATGAATGTCACATTTACCCTTCGTGATGATGCGCTCACTGCTTCCTTTGTAGAGAAAGCAAAGCAGGAACAAATGGTTGGACTTGCCGGCCACCGTTCTGTCGGTGGATGCAGAGCATCTATTTACAATGCGGTATCGATTGAAGACTGCCAAAAGCTTGCGGACTTTATGAAAAAGTTCCAGCAAGAAAATGAGTGAAAAAGCTTTTCTATAGAGAAATAAATTTGGTATAATAACGAGAAATATAAAGTGATGACTCTTGCAATAAATGATGAGCCATATTATTGGAGAGTTCTAAGAGCTTAGCAGAGGAGAGCATAGAAATGAAAACAAAAGAATTAGTTATTATGTCATTGCTTGCAGCAATGGGAGCTGTTTTGCATACGATTTTCCCGCCCATCTTTTTCGGAATGAAACCTGATATGATGCTGGTCATGATGTTTTTAAGCATCATCCTTTTCCCAAAGGTACAGCATGTAGTGGTTATTGCCCTCGTAACAGGCGCCATTTCTGCATTAACAACGGGTTTCCCAGGCGGACAAATTCCAAATATGATTGATAAACCAGTGACAGCCTTTATCTTCTTAGCCCTTTTCTTATCTTGCATGAAGATAAAGAACAAAGTAGTGCTGACCGCTGTATTAACTGCGATTGGAACCATCGTATCCGGCGTGATTTTCCTATCTGCCGCATTACTGATCACTGGACTGCCAGCTGCATTACCGGCACTTCTTGTAGGCGTCGTCCTGCCAGCAGCCGTGATTAATACCATTGCCATGGTATTTGTCTTCCCAATTGCTCAGTCCATTCTTAGACGTGCAAGAATGATAGAAGTTGCTTAACGAATAATCGAACCTCTTCATAATAGATGAAGAGGTTTTTTTCATGCTTTTATAAAAGAAAAAGGGTCAGCAGCAAAATGAGGAGCGAAATTCCTGCACCTGCCGCACACACAAGTGCTTTTTGCTTTAATACATGTTTTGGCGGATAAGACCCTGCATACCCCAGCTGTCTTGCATAATGAATAGAACCACCTGTAAAAACGACACCGATACACGTAAAAACGAACAGAAAGACAGACAACCTTCTCCCCTCCCTTTTCTTCAAAAGTATGCTAAAATAAAGCAAGCTATGTATGGAAGTTCAATGAAGCTGATCGTCAGCTCAGAGAGAACATGCGAATGTGTAAAATTTGACTAGAGGTGATTTGAATGGCTAGTGGACGTTCTTTATTAACAGGATTATTTGTAGGCGGTCTCCTCGGAGGTGCGGCAGTGCTCCTGACGACTCCCTCTTCTGGCAGAGATGTGCGCGGAAAGATGAAAGACGGCTATGACAAATTTGAAGATACGCTGACAAGATTAAAAAGAGATGGACAAGCTTTAAAAGAACAAATTGTTGAAACAGCAAAAGAAAGCGCAGAGGTCATTAAAGAAGTCGGAACTGAATTACAAACATCGATTCAGCAATGGCGTGAAGAAATCAAACCTCACCAGCAGGACTTGCAAAAGGAAATTCAGGAAATTGAGGAAAAACTCAAGCAATTGGAGAAAACCTTACAAAACTAATATACTCAAGAAAAAATATTCGTTTACAAAAGTGTGCGGGGTGCGTATCCCGCACTTTTTTTGTTGAAAAAAGGTTATTTTGTCAATGTTTTTCATGAGTTTTAAAAATTCTTGAATTTTCAGCTTTATTAATCTTTATTTTATTGGCATAATAGAATTACAAGAAAAAGAGAAGTAGGTGAAATGGATGAATCATTCGGAACAGCCTTTCGATGTAAAAGAAGCACTTTTATTCAGTCAAAGAATGGCCCAATTGAGCAAAGCTCTTTGGAAATCCATTGAAAAGGACTGGCAGCAGTGGATCAAACCGTATAACCTAAATATCAATGAACATCATATTTTGTGGATTGCGTATCAATTAAAAGGAGCTTCAATATCAGAAATTGCAAAGTTTGGCGTCATGCATGTATCAACGGCGTTTAACTTCTCCAAGAAACTCGAGGAACGAGGATTTTTAAAATTTTCTAAAAAGTTAAACGATAAACGCAATACGTATATTGAGCTAACGCCAAAAGGCGAAGAGACATTCCATAAACTACTCGAAGATTATGACCCGGCACGAACTGGTATTGTCAAAGGCGCACAGCCGCTTCATGACATTTACGGAAAGTTCCCTGAGATTTTAGAAATGATGTGTATTATCCGAAACATCTATGGTGAGGACTTCATGGAGATTTTTGAGAAATCGTTTTCAAACATCGAGAAGGACTTTTTGAATGAGCGAGGAAAAGTCACGAAAAAACCTGAGGAACTTGAAGACTCAGCTGATGCAGCAGAAAAAGCGGCTAATAAAGCAAATCAAATTGTTTAATGATCTTTATAAATTCATTCATCAACGGCTGAAACAGCCCTTGATCATGCAATGCAAATATCGTCTCATGCACATCCAGCTTTTCAATTAACTGTCCTGCAAAAAGCGCAAGCATATCGTCAAACATGACGTAGCCTTGTGCTTTTTGCTTGTCCATTTCCTCTGAAAGCTCAGCACAAATACGCTCAATTTCCTGCGCCTCTTCTTTCGATACCCGCTGCCTAATCAATAATGCATAATATGGATAACGGCTCATATCGGTCGCCGTCAGCAAAAGTTCCATATAATATTCGAGCTGGCTCATTCGTTCCTCAATACTCATGTACGTTCCCTCTTTCTCTTAGTCTTTCTATTCTAGCCGAAATTACTCATTGACGAAAGAGACGAACCTCCCTCTTCTGTCTTTTTTTCTTGAAAAATCCAAAGTTTCCTCTCTTTATTCCATATGAACACAACATTTTATTTTTTTTCATGAAAACCATTGATTTTTATCTTCAGGAAGAGTAAATTATCTTGAGATATTCAATTAGTTTTTTAAGATTGGAAGGATGAAAAATGAATTGTTGGAAGACCATTAATCTTGAAAAGGATTATGGTTATACAAGACTGCTGATTTCAGCCATCAGCCTTGCTATACTTTTTTTCATTACGGCTTTTTTATGTTTTCAACTGACTCATCCTGAAACGAGACTAAGCAGTCACAACGCACCGCTTTTTGCTATGCTTTTACTTGTGACATTGCTTGTCCACCGTGTGGTTCACTTGATCCCAGTGATGAAAAACAAGAAAAAAATGACGCTATTTAAACGAAATTGCTGGCAACGTGTACCAAAGAACATCATGCTTTATTCACTTCTCAGTCCATTTTGTGTGATTTCACCGGTTTACTTTGTGTTAGGTGTGGCGTTTCCAATGTATGCACACTATTTTATCATCATCGCAAGTATTCATGCAGGCTATTGTTTGCCTGACTTTTTATTTGCATGGAAACTGCTCAAAGCACCTAAATCCTGCATCATCGATCAAGCCCAAGACGAGTTTGATATTTTAGTTGACCAAACATCCTCATCATGAGGTTTTTAAAGCCAACTTCTATCTTTTTCATAAAAAATTTGGTAATGTAGTATGGGAATAGCATAGAGAGGGGGGATCTCCGATAGTTTTATTTTACTTCATCGTCTTTGCCGCGTTTATTGTGTATTCAATAAACAGGCTTACTAATACATTATGCCTTGTCAGAGAGATTCCTGAAGAACGGCAAGATAAGGTGTTTCGCTTTATCAATGTATCGATACTGATCTTACTGATCTCATCATTTGTTGAAATTACCATATCTATTTAAGATCAAAGCAAAAGCTGCCAGTTTGAGGGCAGCTTTTTGTGTATATTGATTAATTAGCAAATCCAAGATGCACCGATAATGATCAATAAGATGAATAACACGACGACTAGTGCAAAACCGCCAGCGAAGACTTCTCCTCCCATGTAAAAACACCTCCTGCCAGTTCTTCCTCTGTTCTAAGCTCAGTGTATGCTATAAAATTGAAAACGTTTAGGCACCTGTCATCGTTTGAAAAAAGAACCGCCCGCACGCATGGCAGGACGGCTCCTTTCTGTCACGGCGATTTAATTAGTAAAGATATGCTGCACCAACGATGATCAGCAAAATGAATAGCACGACCAATAAAGCAAACCCATTAGAATATCCTGCTCCCATATAATTCAGCCTCCTTTTTGTGATCACTATATGTGTATGTAGCGCGCAAATTTTTGACTAGACGAATGCCCTTCCATTTGCATTTCTTTTTACAGCGTGTCACAATATGTTATGATACAAGCAATGATAAATAAATTGGAAAGATTAGGAGTGTTTTTTGAATGAAAAAAATGGCTTTAGCAGCTGTAACAGCAGTTAGTGTTTTAACTCTTGGCGCATGCAGTAGTGGTGATAAAGATGTCATCGCAACAACAAAATCAGGAGATGTCACAAAAGAAGAGCTTTATACGACTCTTAAGAAACAAGCAGGTGGAGATGCTTTAAATCTACTTGTTCAACAAAAGGTTCTTGCTGACAAATACAAAGTATCTGATAAAGAAATTGATAAGAAAATGGAAGAATATAAAAAGACACTTGGTGAAGATCGTTTAAAACAACTTCAAGATGAATTCGGAAAAGATTACATCAAAGATCAAGTGAAATATGAGCTGCTGACTCAAAAGGCTGCCAAAGCTAACATCAAAATCACTGATAAAGAAGTAAAAGCGTATTACGATGACCTAAAAGGGAAAATCCGCGCAAGCCACATTTTAGTAGCTGATAAGAAAACAGCTGACGAAGTGGAAAAGAAATTAGATAAAGGTGAAAAATGGGATGCTGTTGTGTCTGAATATTCAACTGATACCGCTTCAGCTGCACAAGGCGGAGATGTAGGCTGGTTCGCAAAAGAAGGTCAAATGGACGAGAACTTCAGTAAAGCTGCATTTAAACTAAAAGTGAATGAAATCAGCAAACCAGTGAAATCACAATTCGGCTACCATATCATTAAAAAGACCGAAGAACGCGGTAAATACGATGACATGAAAGCAGACTTGAAAAAAGAACTACTTAATCAAAAACAAGCAGACACAAATGAAATCCAAACCATCTTAAACAAATTGGTGAAAGATGCAGATGTGAAAGTAAAAGATAAAGAGCTTGAAAACACGTTCAAAGAAAAATCTGAACAACCTGCACAAGATCAACAACCTGCACAAAATCAACAATCTCAACAAAACCAGTAATCGCAAAAACCCCCTCTGCCGTGATTGGGCAGAGGGGGTTTTATATCACCTGATTAAGCAATCGAGTGATCTTCATGTGCCGCCGTATCCTGGGATCTTTTCATTTGCTGCCCCTGACGTCTGCGCTCTCTTTCTTGCTCCATTCGCTCGATAAAAATTTCTCCTTCCTTTTCAATAAAGGATTGATCAATCTCTTGCTCCTCTTTGGCCGTTGTCATTAATTTATACGCACAGAAAATAATGCCAATGATACATGCATACACCCACCATGGAAAAAACAACATTTTTTCATCGCCTCCTTTTTTTCAGAACAGCTCTCTCTTCCCTTGTGTTACATGCTTATGCAAAAAGAAGACAAGTTATGAAAAAAACGCCCGCAGAAGCGGACGTTTTGACATGGTTATTCGTGAAAGGTTGGTTTATAAAATGAACGATTCTCTAGCGCAAAAATACGTTCTGTATATTCTCCTGGCTTCACATGCTCAAGCGCACGATCCATCATATTCATCTTCGCATCTAAATTATCAATATAGTGGAGAATTTCGGCTTCCTTCACCATTGGTGGTTTCGGGCTG
The DNA here is from genome assembly GCF_038613425.1 of Bacillus sp. FSL M8-0266. Lineage (NCBI taxonomy): Bacteria > Bacillati > Bacillota > Bacilli > Caryophanales > Bacillaceae > Bacillus > Bacillus sp. FSL M8-0266. The sequence goes on along the minus strand of NZ_CP152015.1, from coordinate 1,026,040 downwards.
CCCCACTCTCCTTTTCCATGATGACTCAGTACTAAGTGCTGTAAAATCAGAATTTCTTCTGAGTCAATACCCAGCTCTTCTGCAGCTTTCGCAATTTCTGTCACCATAATCGAAATATGACCAATTAAATTCCCTTCCACCGTATAGGTGGTTGAGACTGGGCCTGAAAGCTCTTTGACTTTTCCTAAATCATGAAGAATGATGCCTGAATATAAAAGATCTCGATCTAATGATGGATATAAGTCAACAATCGATTTAGCCAAATGCAGCATGGACACTACATGATAAGCAAGACCAGAGACAAATTCGTGATGGTTTTTTGTTGCTGCTGGATAGTCAGCGAATTCCTGTCCATATTTTTTCAGCAAATGCCTTGTGACACGCTGTAAATTAGGGTTTTTCATATCAAAGATATATTGCATAATCGTATCCATCATATCATGTTTTGGAATAGGAGCTGTTTCGAGAAAATCATCAATTCGAATTTGCTCATTTTCAGCAACAGGGCGTATATTCCTAAGTTTCAGCTGATTCCTCCCGCGATAATGATGAATATCGCCTACTACCTTCACAATGGTTTGCGCGGCATAGGTTTGTTCATCATTCTGCTTCGCATCCCATAGTTTCGCCTCAATATCTCCACTTTGATCTTGAAGAATTAACGTTAAAAATGGTTTGCCATTACTCGCAATCCCTTTAGTAGATGATTTAATTAATAAATGCAGGTCAACTTGTTCGCCGACATCATAGGTCATGATCCCTTTAGCCATTCAATAAAAGCTCCTTCCATGTTTCTGCTCATATAAGTATAACATAAGTCATTATTTGTCAATCATTCAACTGCTAAACTCGTAACCTGTCCATCTTCTGCCGCTTGCTTCATATGCTCATGACAGGTGAAATAAAACAGCTGTGTTTCAAAACGTGTGAGCTCGTTCATCATCTCCAGCACTCTGCCTAGACGAACGTGATCGAAATGAACAAAGCTGTCATCCATCATAAACGGAAGCTGACAATCTTGCTGATGAGACAAAGCAAGCGCAAAACGAATCGCCAGATAGATCTGTTCACACGTTGCCTGTGAAAGTTCCTCTGGACGGAATATTCGTCCATCCATTCTTTTCACCATGAGCAAGTCATCTTCAGGTGAAAATAAAATCGCTTCATAACGATCATTTGTTAACGGTTGAATAAAACTAGAGGCTGTTTGAAGCAATGCAGGCAGCCTTGTTTCTTTATGCTCATTCAATTTTTCTCGTATGACGGAGCGGACAAGCTGAATGGCCGCCCATTTTTTTGCGAGGTGCTTCGCATGCTCCTGCTCTGCGGCAAGCTGATGAGTCAAATCAGACACCGTTCCAGAAGCTTCTATTTGCCGGATTTCCACCGCTAGTTCTGCTAAACGCTTTTCCATATTCTCCGCATTCAATTGAACGTCATGAAGGTGCTGCTTTGCTTCTGCACACTCCTCCTCAAGGAGAGGTAGTCCTTTGCGAACAATCCATTCCTCCTCATCAAAACAACCGCTTCTATGAAGCTCTTGATTCAGCTGCTGCAGCTCAGAAAGCCGTTCCCGGTATTCTTTCGATAGATGAGAAAGCACTTGGTAATCTTCTTTGGACTCTGCTTCTACTTGACGAAAAAGCTCGTCAGTTTGTTTTTCGTAATATTGAATTTCATCTTCTAGTGTCGAGAGCTGCTGCATCGCATGTTGAATGGATACATGTAATGTCTGGCGTTCTTTTTCTCTTTTCGCCTCATCTTTCAATATCTCTTGAAAGGCTGAAATATTCTCCTGAATAAATACTTCCTTTTTTTGACAAATACTACTTAATGCTGAAACCTTGCGCTCATAAACCGATTGCTTATCGGAGAGCACGTCTAATTCACGCTGAAGCTCCTCATATGCCGCTGTATTCATTTTTAATTGTTTGAGAATATGGAAGGCCTCGACTAGGAAAGAAAGCTCAGACGACAAGCCAAGCTGCCTCTTCTTTTCCTCTACTTGCTGCTGGACAGGCTCTAGCTCTAGCTCCCAGTCTTCATATTGCCGGATGATTCTTTCGTACAGCAGCTCCTTCTGCCTCATAAGTGTTTCAGTTGAAGCTGCCTGCACTTGAAAGGAATCTAAGGCGTCTTCGCCGCTTCTTTGTTTCATAGGGCTCATTTGACTGAATGAGTAAATGACAAAGAAGAGAAAAACAGAAAATCCCGCAAACAAGAACGTGATCCACCACTCTGTTAAAAAGAATAGAACAAACAGAAACACCACATCAAATGCGATCAAACCTCGGAATAATGACGTCAGGGAATAAACCGGTTTCTTTTTCGATCTTGTCTCCTTCGCATCATCTTCTGCTCCGTGCAGTCTCACTTGCTGTTCCTTTAATCCTTTTAGCGCGGCTTCTGCTTCGTCCAGCTCATGTCTTGCGTGATCAAATCGTTCATCTAACTGCGCCTTTCTGTCCATGAGACGAACGTATTGAGTGACAGACTCCTTTAATTCCCACTCAAATTCAAGCGAATCGTCGATTTGTTCGAGCTTTATCGGGCGCTCCCACTTTAGCTTTGCTACCGCTTCGTCGATTTTTTGTTTCAATGAATCACGGTTTGCTCGACACTCTGCTATACGCTTTTTCACAAGCTCAGCATTAGATGCTTCATCTACGACTCGTTTCATCTCCATTAAGGTATCCTTGTCATAAAGCGGTTGAACTTGTACGAGTGAGGTTTGCAAATGATCTAACTTCTGTTTCAGTGCAGTCAATTGAGCCTTTTTTGGGTGAAGGTGTGATTCTAGTTTATCCAGCTCATGCTCTGTTTCTGCTCTAAAACGTTTGACCCGGTCTGGAAAGCGGGCTAATTCCTTTTTCAACTCCACTTTTTTCTCAATCATGGGATACACTTGAATGGATTCAGTCAGTTTCTGAAGGTGTTCTTCTGCTTGCTTCATTTCATTTTGAAGCTTTTCGATCGTCTCCGTTAATTCAGATTGCTCCCGTTTCTTTTCGGTATAGCTGCCTTCTACCAATCTCGCTTGTTTCAGCTGACCTGTCAGCTCTTTTAAATGACCAAGCTGCTGGTTTAATTCAGGCTTGCGGCCATTTGGTTTAAACAGCTGCTCCTGCTGCTTTAGCAGCCTGCTATCCATCTTGTTGGCTGCATCTGAGCCAAATAAACTTGAGAAAAGTAGAAATTCGCCTATTTGATCCTGATTTAAGGCTTGGACATTTTGCAGTCCGAACACATCAAATGAATAGATTGATTGATATAATCTGCGATCCGTTCCCTTTAAAAGTGTCTGTAGAAAAGCCTCGTCTTTCACTTCACCATTCGGTAAAAACACCTGTGCTTGACCAACGCGGTCGGATGTTCTCTCAATGTGAATAACGCCTAACTCGTCATCTTCGCAAGTGAGGGAACCACCATAAAAAGAACCCTGTTTCGTCTTGTACATCTTGTTTTTTGGAAAACCAAATAACATCGATTCAATAAACGTTTTCAATGTCGTTTTCCCAGATTCATTCAGGCCGTAAACTAGCTGAAAACCGTCATCAGAAAAGTGAAAGGTCCGATTTGAAAATTTCCCAAAATGGGCGATATGGAGTGAACGTATTTTCATTGTGCCTCTCCTTTTCTCATAATTGCTTTAGCTGTTCTTTCAGCAGCCTTTGTGCTTCTTCTTTTATATCCACTTCATCCTCTATTGTGAGAGCTTTTCCTGACTTTCTATAAGTTGGGTGACGCTTGATCGGTGATAGAAGCTCTTCATATGCCTCAAACTGTGAAATTTCAGCAGTGAGTTCCTTTAAAAAAGAATCTTCTGGATAGGCGATTTCCTCATTTGTTCGGCAATCAATCGATATCACCCAAACGAATACATCTTCATCTTCTTCCTGTTCATGAAGAACGGTCATCAGCTCCTCAAGCAACTCAAGCTGCATATGCTCAAAGTAAGGAGGAGCCTCACCCATCAATTCAATTTTCACAAAATGAGGGACGCCATCCTTTTTCAGTTCACTGATTTTGTTATCCACAAGTATCACAAGATCCGTCATATGAACCGTCTCTGTGATGTCTATTGCAAGTGTCTCAAACATCACATCCGCACAGCTCATAAATTCCGCTGTCGCAGAATCCTCGGAGAGTTGAACAACGTAACAGCCTTTCTCTCCTGTTTCTTTTATATGTCTGCCCTGCATGTTACCAGGGTAAATAATCAACGGGTCTTCATGCAGAAGGGCTCTCTTATGTATATGTCCAAGCGCCCAATAATCGAAATCTCGGGAAACGAGCTGCTCAAGCTGAAAAGGTGCGTACGCGTCATGACCTTCTTGTCCAGCTAATGTACCGTGAAGCATTGCAATGTGAAAGGCAGCATCTGTCGTTTTGACGTAATGTGAGGTCATATTTTCATAGACAGCACGCTCTTTGTAGCTAAATCCATAAATACTTGCGACAAGCTGATCTCCTCTATAGTAGGATTGCTCACTTGGGGTACTGGTTGAAAAAACGTGCACATTCTCAGGCCACTCAACCGGTGTCCATTCACCGCCTAAATGATCATGATTACCATAAATAATAAAGACTTCAATCCCTTGAGTTTGCAGTCTTAGAAACTGATTTCTTAAAAACAGCTGTGCTTTCAGGCTGCGGTTGGATTCGTCAAATAAATCTCCACTCAGTAGCACAAAGTCTACTGCTCGACCAATGGCGAAATCAAACATATTCTTCGCACTTTGAAATGTACTTTCTTTGAGCCGCTTAAAGGGTAAGCTAGGGATATTCGACATTCCTGCAAATGGACTGTCTAAATGTAAATCTGCGGCATGAATAAAGGTGAGCTTAGTCAAACGTCTATCTCCTTGTCCGATACTGTCATTGTCCATATTTTATCATGCCATTTTTGCGAATGCACGTTCTATCACTCTCATTCTAAAAAACACATTTTTAAGGGCTAAAAAAGAGGTTTTATCTTATTCCTTGTTTAATTACATAGAAAAGTAGAGGAAAGGAAGATGAGGAATGGCGAAGACATACTTTTTAACTGTATTTGACCCATCGGGTGAGACTTTATTAAATGAAAAAATCACAACGGATAGTGATGAAAAGGCAAAGGAATTAGGTCGCCATCGCTTAATCGAACAGCAATACACGAAGCATTCTCATCGGCTCGTTGATGATGCAGGCAAGCTGCTTTTATTTGAACGTTAAAAAAGCCGGCATTCGCCGGCCTCACATCCGTTTATACATTCTGGAACACAGGTCGTCTTTTTTCTAAAAAGGCCTGAATGCCTTCCTTATGATCATGGCTTTGCCTCAGCCTTGCCTGTGCTGTCCTCTCTTTTTGAAGAACGGCTAGCAGCTCAGGTTCTGACTGCTGGAAATAGATTCGCTTTGTCTCGATAAATGCTTGAAGCGGCATGTTCATAAACGGCTTCACACATACCTTTTGATACGCATCGACTTCCTCTTGAAACACGCCGTCTGCAAGGCCCAGCTTTAGCGCTTCTTCAGCAGGAAGCTTTTGTCCGCTCCAAATCAATTGTTTCGCGGTTTGTTCACTGACTCTTTTTGTAAGGAAAAAGTGCCCTCCGCCATCTGGAATTAAGCCTACTCCATTAAAATTCATGGCGAGCTTTGCATCTTGATGCATAAACAAGTAGTCACAGCTTAAAGCAAAGCTAAAAGCAAGGCCTGCCGCTGACCCGTGGACAAGAGCAATCGTCACTTTTTTCATACCAGCTAGAGAAAGTGTAATCCCCTCGATCAAATCCATCACACGATGGAAATCTTCTTCACTTTCCTGCTTAAGCATCATGCCAATATCTCCGCCTGCTGAAAACCCTTTTCCCGCGCCCTTGATCACAACGACTTTTGCACTACTTTCCTCCGCTGCATCACATGCCTCTTTGAATTCAGCAAACATGTCCACATGAAATGAATTATAAGCCTCAGGCCTTTTGAAAACGATTTCAAAAATATCCCCGTCTAGCTGACAATTGATATATGTCATCACCCATCCCCCTTTTCTTTAAACACATGACTTACTTCCATTTCAACCCGAATAATCCCTTTTCCTCTGCATAAGAAATTTCAGGATCAGTCGATACCAAAATAAGCATAATTATTGAAACGAAAAATATATTTTTATATAGTAAAGGACCCTATGCTGGGGTCCCTTTTTCATCTCTTATTCAAATTGCTGAAAGGCTGTTTCTTGCTTGACTGGCGCTTCTTTGCCCCCACGAATGGTTTGAATCACTTTCTGGTTGCGGTAGATGGATAGTTTTAAATTGGTCGCCGCTGTTCCATGAGAGTGATCTAGGTGCGTGAATGTAAAGAAATGATGCGGACGCTTGTCTTTGAACACAAGCCTGAAGTCTTCTGTCACTTTAAAATGCTCTTCACTTTCCCATTCAATTAAAGGTTCATACGCACTAAACCATGCCGGAATATTCGGTTTGTACCCTGTAGCCAATACGACATGATCTACTGTTATACTCTTTTCTTTCTTTAGCTGCCACTGCTTTAGGTGCAGCTTCAGGGACTGATTCTCCTCCACCTGAATGGCTTCAAGCACGGTCATTGGCTGAATAATCACAGATGGCTCTTCACCTGAAACAGACCGATGATACAATTCCTGATAAATGCGTGAGAGCGTCGATGCATCTATCCCATTTCTTAATCCAGTCAGCCTAGGCAATGTGTTCATTCGTTCTTCATAAGGAAGCGAATGGAAATATTCAACGTACTTTGGTGTAAACAGCTCCTGACCAAGCTCAGCCGTCTCCAGCTCTCTAAATTCACTAGATCGCGTAAACCAAGATAGCTGCTGCCCTTTCTTCTGATACTGAAGCAGGTCTAAGAAGATTTCGGCTGCACTCTGCCCAGAGCCAATGACCGTCACCGCCTCAGCTTCATGAAGTTCTTTCTGCTGCTCTAAATACCGGCTGCTATGGGTCACATATGGCAGTGCAGCATCAGGCACATTGACAGGAATCATCGGTTTGCTCCCTGTTCCGAGCACGACATGCTTTGCCCGATACTCAGAAAGCGATCCATCCTTCAATCGCCGGACTTTCACAAGATAACCACCTTGGCAGTCCGTCACTTCCTCTACCTTCATCCCAAATTGACAGCTATCTAATTCACCTGCGACCCATGACAAATACTCATTGAATTCTCTTCGCGGAATGTCAAACTGTTCAAATGTATAAAACCGGTGAAGTCTATTTGATTCATGTAAATAATTTAAAAATGTATATCTGCTCCTTGGATTCGCCATCGTCACAAGATCAGCTAAAAAGGAGACTTGTAAATCCGTTCCTTTGATCAGCATACCAGGATGCCAAGCAAATTCAGTCTCCTGTTCAAAAAAACAGCATGAAACATCTTCATACTCCTCTAACAAAGCCGCCAAACCTAAATTGGCAGGTCCAATCCCAATTCCGATCACATCAATCATATGTACACCTGCTTTAACTTTTTATCACTTATATACCCTTTTACAAATGAAAAAAACACTGCGTCACCGCAGTGTTTAAACGTGAGGAACAAATAATGACTCAAGAAATTGAATTTTCTCTTCAGTATAGTGTTCATAACGGTCATTATATGATTTTGGATCTTTTGGATTGGCATATTGCGTAATTTTTCCTGAACGTGGATCAATGAACTTACTAGCAGCACCGCATCCAATCCCAATGATTGTCTGCACTTCTTCCATAATAATGATATTATACAAACTTTCCTGTCCATCTAATGAATACCCGACATTTTCAAGGTTCCCTAAGATGTTTTTTTGTCTATATAAATAATAAGGATGATAGTCATGTGCTTTCGTCCAAGCGACCGCTTCATCCATCATACGTGTGATTTCTTCTCGGTCAGCTACTTGATATTTGTCCTTATTGCGTGTCATCTCAGACGCTCTTTTAAAGGAGAGCGTATGCACAGTTAAAGATTCAGGCTTAAGTTCTTCAGTCTGCTGCAAGGAATGCTGGAATTCCTTGAGCCCTTCTCCTGGCAAACCAATAATTAAGTCCATATTAATATTATTCATGCCATACTGTCTTGATAAGTGATACTTTTCAATCGTTTCTTCTACACTATGGTGCCGGCCAATGGCTTTCAGTGTTTCATTCTCATACGATTGTGGATTGATACTAATCCGGTCAATATGATATCGGTTTAGCACCTCTAGCTTATCAGGCGAAATCGTATCAGGACGTCCTGCTTCGACAGTCACTTCCCGTATATGTTTCACATCAGGGAACGAGCGATACATTTCTTCATACAGCAAATCCATTTCTTCCGCAGTGATACTTGTCGGCGTACCTCCGCCAAAATAAACAGTCGTCACTTTGATCCCATGTTCTTTTAGCCAAGCATCAATTTTTTGCATCTCATAATGCAGACCAAACAAAAACGTTCCCACTCTTCCAGCTTGTCCTTTAATCGCATAAGCAGGAAACGTGCAATAAGCGCATTTTGTTGGGCAGAAAGGAATACCAATATAAATACTTACTTCCTGCTGAAGGTCATACAGATCCGGAATCGCTTGAAGCTGACGGTCAACAATCTCCTGCATCAAATCGATTTTTTCATCATGAATCAAATAATCACGCTTTAATGCAGCATGCGCATCTTCCTTTGTCATACCTTCTCTCAGCATCTTATGAAGTAATTTTGTAGGACGTATCCCTGTGAGAATACCCCACTTTTGCGTCATTCCTGTGTGCTCCTGAAGCAGATGTAAATAAACAGACAGCACTGTGTTTTTGATTTGCTTCCAGCGCTCCTTGTCATTCAAGCCCTCTGGGACGTCTCGCGAAAAACGACTAGTGATGTCTGACCCAGCGATATAGCCAGATGCTTCCACCGTTCCATTTTCTTCTTCCCAGCTAAACACCATGGTTAAGCCATCTTCCAATTCATCTGGATCAAACAGCACTTCACTATCTTCTTCAAATAAATTGGCTATATTGACAAGCGGGCGATGAAATCGTTCATCTGACAGCCCTTTAATTAAAATTCGCATCGTATCACCTTTATCTTCAAACTTGTTTCATTTTACAAAATCTATGTAGGAAAAGCAATGACTGGAACAGTTGAAGGCCCTGCCATTTCTTAATTGACAGGGCCTTCGTCTATATTATCGTTTAATATCGAATTGATGTAAAAATCCTTCTCTTTGCTGCATTCTAAAGTATTCTTTGATCATATAAGCGACTCCCTGTTCATCGTGCGAACGTGTCACCCAATCGGCTTTACGCTTAACAGTATGAGGTGCATTTCCCATCGCAACGCCTAAGCCAGCCAATTCGAGCATTGGGATATCATCTGTTCCCTGCCCAATGACCACCGTATCTTCTAAAGTCAAACCTAATGCTGAGGTCAATAGAGAAAGCCCCGCTTCTTTCGATACGCCTTTGCATACAATATTCATTTTCTCATCACTGATCCGAATAAGATCGACAGATGGAAAAGCTTGTTGAATGGTTCGGTGAATTTCAGGCTGAAGCTCTGCGGTTGAATATACTTCAATCACTGGTGTACTGACCGGTTCATCCATCAGCATATCACTTAGCGATTCAACAAATTGCACGGGATAGAAAATTGGATCAGACGGATGAATCAACGTCTTTCCCATCAGCTGTGACTGCGTTTTTTTCCGGTTGCCAATCGAGAATTTTTCATGCAGCAAGCGAACATTACAATCAAAGCTTTCAAGAATTTGTACAAGATTAAACGTTTTTTCTTCCGTTAGTTTCTTCACATGAAGCGGCTCATCGAGTTTATTCGCGATAAATGCACCACTATGCGTCACAAGGGTTGACGTTGGAATCTTCAACGCCTTGGCAATTTTTTGTGCGGAACGAAAATGCCGGTTGGTGACAAGCGTCACGTAAACCCCTTTTTTCTTCACGTATTCCACAGCTTCTTTTGTAGCGGAATGGATTTTTCCATTGGAACGAAGTAACGTTCCATCTATATTGAGTGCAAGTAATTTTTTTGACACTGAGGCATCCCCCTTCTTGATGACTGTACTTACGATGAGGATATGCCCTAGCTTGGTGCTTTAGAACATGCAGTTAAAAGAGCTCTGTGTGTTATGAATCTTTTGCAAATAAAAAAAGCCTACCCCTAGGCTTTTTTTTATGTATGGTTTGGATGCGTCACAATGAGGTGATGAAGCTCCCCATGATCCCCTTATCTTTCACACACCAAAGCATTGCTTATATCAGATCCCCTTATGCTTTGTGTTTCTCCCAGAAGCGCTTCTCTCTCGTTTGGCTAATCGCCATAAATCCCAAGTGAAACGCACCCAATTGTCCCATGAGAGCGCTCATTTGAAAGCACTTTCAATATAAGTATTATCGCAGAATTTATGAGCTTCGACAACCTTTTTTTGAAAAGTTAGACAGGGAACATGTGAAATAAAAAAAGGGCGAATATCATCGCCCTTTTCATTAATTTTCTTCTGGATTCCCATAAAGCTCTTCAAGAGGCTTCATGATCACTTTATTTAATTCTCCGATGAGAACACTCACACGTTGTTCTGCTTCCATCAACTGAGAGATTTTATCGTGCTGTTGAACAAGGGCTACTGTTTTTTGAGCTTGCTCCACTTCTTCTTGTGTGATCTCTTGACCAGTCATTTGTTTTTGTTGAAGGTTTACTTGAATGTCACGGAAGTTCTCGAACATTCTTTTAGAGGATTCATCCGCGTTTACCTCATCATAAAGATTTTTTAAAGTTGAATATTCTTCGCTATGACGCAGTGCTTTTTCAAGGTCATATGCAACATCATAAACATTTACAGACATGTTATGTCTCCTTTCTATCCGTTATCACCGATATGATCGGCGGACACCACTCCACTATAACAAACTATGGCTTTCGTTTCACATATATACAATGAATTCATCAAAATTTCTCTAGTCTGTCTTAAAATAACGTGACAAAGATTGCTTGGATTGCGCCAATTAATCCGCCTAAAAGACCGCCTAAGAATGTAATCATCTTGAGCTCCTTATTGGAAATACTGACGACAAGCTCTTCCATTTTTTCTAGCGGGAAAAGTTCAATTTGTTCACGAATGATGTCTTCAAATTGCAACTTTGCCAGCAGACCCTCTAAAACATTTGATGCCGCACTGATCCCCTTTTGAATCAGTACTGGTGCAACGTGTGTTTTAAGATCATCCGCTACAGCACTGACATATGACCCAACTGACCTGTCTAATATCAGCTTGGTTGAGAAATGAGAAAGCAATTGGTTTTTCACGCTAAATATAAGTTCCTTCACATTCCATCTTTCATCAAGCTCATGTAGAGAGAACTGCTTCACCTTGTCCCATTCTTGAACAAGCAAATCTGATAAAAACCTTTTTGTCTCTGCGTTTCTTAAAAATTTGATGATTTCAGGATGTACCCGATCAATTAAGCTTGAATTTCCTAGAAACATTTGGACCATACTGCCGAGCATTCCTCTTTCTTTTAAGAAATCATCAATCATATTACCGAGTCTTGATTTTCCTTCCTCACTTTCAAAATAATGAATCCCTCTCTTTAAAATATAATCTGCTGCATCTGGAATTTTTGAAGATATTTTGTTTTCCACATCTTGCGGAAGCAATTCAGATAAAGTTTGCTCATTATAATTTTCAAGTAGTGAATTGAGCTTATGATCAGACCACTCATGGATCCATTCATCTGCTTTGACGTCAGCCTGTGATACGCCGAAGCTTTCAAGCAAAGATAGCACTGTTATCTCCATTTCAGCGCCTTTGTCAATATATCGATGGACTGTATGTAAGATTTCTTGCTTTGCCTCCGATGATTCAAATCGCTTTTGAATACCTTCTGGCGTGAGCAAATGCTCCATCACCATGACACCAACTTGCTTGGCTACTTCGTCTCTTCTTTTCGGAATGAGCCCTGGTGTAAAAGGAAGCTGTTTCCCGAATAAGTAATACGGCTTATAAGGGCGAAAAAGCATTTTAATCGCAAGATGGTTTGTTGCTGCTCCAATGACTGCGCCTATCACAATCATAAAGATAAACGTTGTGAATATATTCAAAGTCGTCATCAACCTTTCAAATAACACCCGATGTTTATTGTTTTAACCTATACGTATTATAGTTGTTGTCAAGTTCCCAAGCAAATGAAGCATGCTGCTAGACATATGATCAATCGATCTGTCGTAATGATAAAGGAGCGCAATCTTTATGTAAAATCATAAAAAAGTGTTTTTCTGCTGGTAAAAAAAGAAGTTGAAAAGAAGGTGTTTTTTAATGACATCAACATTAGGTATTGTGACCCTTTCACCGAAGTATGAAGAGACATTCACACGTGGGCTAGCCAAAGCTGCCCCTGCTTATGGTTTAAAGGTTGTCCGTTTTACACCACTTGATTTAAAGCCGGCTTCAAATTTGATACAAGGTCAAACATATACGAATGGTCATGGATTCGTCGCAGCAGAATTTGAGATTCCTGACTTGATTTACGATCGATGCCTTTACAAGCATGACGCACAATCTAAAAAAGCAAAACCAATCATGGATTGGCTGAAAAAGTATCCGAAAACAGATTTTTTGAATACAGGTATTTCAAATAAAATGATGCTATTCGAGCAGCTCCGCCTTCTCCCTGCTTTACAGCCATATTTACCTGTCTGCTCATTATTAAAAAAGACATCAGACCTTCTCAGCATGTTAAGGAAAGACGGTTATTGTAAAATGCAGCCGCTCTCTCAACACCATGCAGCATCTACTTACTTCATTTTCTTAAAAGACAACACTTTCACTGTTCAGCTAAGTCCCGAGCAAGTCATCACATTTTCGCGTCCATCAGATATAGAGCGTTGGTGTAAAAAATATGTAGGCCGATATTTCCTTCAATTTTTTCAGACGAGTGATGAAAAAGACTTTTTATTCAATGAAATAAGGATTTTCCTGATGAAAGATTCACAAAATCAGTGGAATCGCATAGGAATTCACACAAAATCACCTACAGAAAATAGTCATTTAAGCATTACACAAAAATCAGCAGCCATGATAGGCTTTGATCACTATATAAACACCTTGCTTCCGCACATCAAAGAGCTTCTTTTAGATGATATTGCATCCATTCAAGCATCTCTGCCAGTATATATAGATAAAACCCTTTCCCCTTGCTTTGAATTCGCTGTAGACTTACTTCATACAAGTGAAGGCAGGCTTTTCATATCAAATATAAGATCAAAACCAGGGCGATCCGCTTTTTTAAAAGCTTATCCTGACAAGGAAAATCATTTGATTCGTACCATTCTTGCACATGCCCAATCGATGAAGTCTCAACCGAAGGAGGTATCTTATGAACAAAAATCGCTGCATCATCGCTCCTCATCCCACAAGTGAAAAAACAATTCATCTTCCCGTCCGTTTTAAACAGCAGGAGGCGATCTATTCTCTTGCTTTAGGTTCCCGTTTAATAGATGACTTCACCGTTTCCTATCATCAACATCCGAAGAAAATTTTATTATCAGAAGATCTATATAGAGATTTACGAATTCCTTATCAATCAAAAGCTGATGTGATCGCCATTTATCATACCCTGTTTTTAGGGCCACTGCTTGGTATTTTCACCGCAGGTTTTGAGCAAAGCACGCAGCCACTCGGAACGAGATCAGACTTTTTTATCAAACTGCTGCGCTCTTTCAAACAACATGCCGGTTTTGCCTATCTTTTTGGTACTCATTCTATTGATTGGGATAAAGGAATGGTAGAAGGATTGTTGTACCAACAGCAAACATGGGTTAAAAAACAGATGCCCCTGCCTTCAGTCATTTACGACCGTCTTCCAAGTAGAAAGACTGCTCAGTCAGCATTCATTCAAGAAACAAAACGCAAACTCACTCAAGACTATGATATTCCTTGGTTCAACCCTCATTTTTTTAACAAATGGGATATTCATGAACAACTGTTAACAGATGAAAAAACATGTCCTTTTCTTCCACATTCCATTCAATTGGACCCGGTGGACGCTCTAAATAAAATAGAAACACTCCTCCATCTACATCAGGTCATTTACTTAAAACCGTCAAACGGCAGTCACGGCGACGATATTTATCAATTAAACAAGAAGGCTCATGGAATCATTGTATGCTCAAATCAAGGAAGAGCTGTTCCATATGACTCATTAGAGGATTTCGTGACCAATCTCCGGAAAGATCACGCGGTTCAAGACTTTATGGCTCAACAAGGCATTGCACTTCTTCAAATAGACAATCAACCAATGGATTTCAGAGTCCATACCAATAAAAATAAGTACGGTCATTGGACAGTCACAGCAGCAGCAGCAAAAATTTCTGGCAATCACACCGTCACGACTCACCATTCACATGGTGGCTCCGTGAGAACACTTTATGATGTTTTTCCAGAAAAGAAGAAGCGTTTCAAAATCTTAGAGCAGCTTTCTTATACGGCCATCACGCTTAGTCAGGTAATTGATGAAAAAATGTCCGGTCATATTGGTGAAATCGGTTTTGATTTAGGTATTGATCAGACAGGAGCTATCTGGATGTTTGAAGCCAATTCTCGCCCTGGCCGCGAGGTTTTCCAGCATGTCTCATTGCGAAACTCAGAAAGGCTGATCGGCAAAAGAATCATGGATTACGCATCTTACCTTTCACAAACGACCTCAACAACTACAGACCATACAAACGTCTACTGAATGTTTTTCGTTTTAAAGTGAGGGTGCTATGAAATCTATGCTTTTCCTATGCTCTTTTCATCAGATGAGATACAATAAAATCAAGTTCAAGGTTGTTTCCGTATTGTCGTGTTTATTTATTGTTTCATCAATAAAAGCAAGGAGGCAATAATGATATGATTTCTCATTTTCAATGGAAACCTCTCTTTAAAAAAGCACAATTGCCAGGCTGGAAAATATCCTTTTTTCACAATGGTGCGCACTACGAAGGCATCTACCACAAAACAGGTGATATTGAATGGGGCTCTCAGCTTCCGCCCCATGAAGTCGAACCAACATTAAAAGAAGAAATCCACGAATTAATGCTATTCCATGTCTATGATTAAACTGTTTAAGGAGCTTCGCCATGTTAGAAAAATTAAAGCTTGTTTACGGAGAGCATATCATCAGCTCCCCTACAGATGATCATCAAATTCTTTGGTACCAAACAGACGAAGGCGAATTATTTGGAGTAGACAAATCAAAGCTTACAGCTAGAGAAACACTTCTCCTCAATACTTTCCTTACACCAATTGATCTTTCTCACACAAAGCAGACTGAGGATGAACAAAAATGGTACAGCTATCTTTTTGATAACAAACCACTAACTGTTCAGCACCCCGTCCGTGTATATTATTTTAAAATGTCACATCAAGCAGAACAAAGGCAGCAAATAAAAGAGGCTGTGGTCCACAGCCTCGAACAAACTCATTTCATTTGGACAGGCGCTCATACAGCGATGCTGATTCAAACAAACGCTACATCAGAAAATAGTCAATTAGAGCTACTATATGATTTGTCTCTAGCCATTACAAGTGACTTTTTAACAGACTCAGTCTTTTTACAAGGACAGCTCCATTTGCCAAATGAACATTTACAGAATAAATTGTTAAAAGAACAGCAGCTTGTCTTGGGCCATATGCAGCGAGCTAAGCCTAGGTCAGGGATTTGCACAATTTATCAATGTCTACCCTCACTCTTACGTTATGATGAATCCGCCCTCTCTCATGCTATTTCAGATGCTTTTAAAGAGGCGGTCCTTGATCGGGACGTTTACCGTACCCTCATGACTTATATGCAATGTAACTTAAATGCATCTAAGGCAGCAAAAGCTTTATATGTTCACAGAAACAGCCTTCAATATCGAATTGATAAATTTATTGAGCGAACAGGAATTGATATACGACATTTTCCAGAAGCATCTGCCGTCTATTTTATGATGAATCTTCTCGACCTTTCATAACATTCAGTGACATGAGCACCCTGCCCAAAAATGAAAATGAGATGTTGTGCACGTTGTCCATTTACAGACGCTTCCCCATTTTATACACTTTATTTACAAGTAAAGCGCTTTCAACAAGTAAATGGGGAGGTTATCATCTATGGCTGAAATGATGCTCAATCAAATTTATAAAGTGTATGATAACAAGGTAACAGCAGTAGACAACTTTAATCTACATATAGAAGATAAAGAATTTGTTGTATTTGTTGGTCCATCTGGGTGCGGAAAATCAACAACCCTTCGCATGATTGCAGGACTTGAAGAGATTTCACAAGGGGATTTTCTTTTAGACGGAAAACGGATGAATGATGTAGCACCAAAAGACCGGGATATCGCAATGGTTTTCCAAAACTATGCATTATACCCTCACATGAATGTATACGATAATATGGCTTTTGGATTAAAGTTGCGGAAGTTCCCGAAAACAGAAATTGATGAGCGGGTTCGAAATGCCGCTAAAATATTAGGCCTTGAGCAATATTTAGACAGGAAACCAAAAGCACTGTCTGGAGGTCAAAGACAGCGTGTTGCACTCGGGAGAGCAATTGTGCGTGATGCAAAGGTCTTTCTTTTGGATGAGCCGCTTTCTAATTTAGATGCAAAACTTCGCGTTCAAATGCGTGCTGAAATATCTAAGCTTCATCAGCGTCTGCAAACGACATTTATCTATGTCACACATGATCAGACTGAAGCTATGACAATGGCTACTCGTCTTGTCGTAATGAAAGATGGCTTTATTCAGCAGGTTGGAGCGCCGAAGGATGTATATGAAAATCCAGAGAATGTATTTGTAGGTGGATTCATTGGTTCTCCTGCGATGAATTTTTTTACAGGAAAGCTCTCTGACGGTGCCATTGCAGTTGGAAAAACGCATATACGTGTACCAGAAGGAAAGATGAAGGTATTACGCAGCCAAGGTTATATAGGAAAAGATATCATCCTTGGTATCAGACCAGAAGATTTTCATGATGAACCCGTGTTTATAGAAGCGTCTGAGGGCACAAAGATTGATGCTAACGTAGAAGTTGCTGAATTAATGGGAGCAGAAACGATGCTTTACTCTTCTCTCGATGGTCAGTCTTTTATTGCACGTGTTGATTCTCGTACCGAGGTTCAGGCCGGACAATCTATACCTCTTGCCATCGATATGAACAAAGCCCACTTCTTTGATTCGGATACGGAGCTCCGCATCCGTTCCGCTGAATAAAGAGATATATGCAGTGCCATCACTCATGATTGAGTGATGGCTTTTTTGCATGTTGAACAACATTTACCATGTTCTTTTCTCGTATGTTTTTTTCGAAAATCACCATAATACTTAGTACAAAGCAGTTACTGCATTGGGTTTCGCCAAGTGGCAAATGACTTGATCATTTCGCTGGTGCGATTCCAGCAAACCCAACCAAAAACCAAATCATATACAAAAAGGAGATTCACATCATGGCAAATTCTAATAGTTCAAATCAATTACTAGTTCCAGGAGCAGAGCAAGCAATCGATCAAATGAAATACGAAATCGCTTCTGAATTTGGCGTTAACCTTGGAGCAGAAACTACAGCTCGTGCTAACGGTTCAGTTGGTGGAGAAATCACAAAACGTCTTGTGTCTTACGCGCAACAACACATGGGTGGAACAAAAGCTTAATTTCATATCTGGATATTAGAAGGCACCTCTTAAGGTGTCTTCTTTTTTTATTATTCTCCCTCACCAATCTCCTTTCCAACTCATATCATGGAGTAGAAAGGAGCGGATCTTCATGGACATTATTTCCGGTATGAACTTTGAACTTCTACAATTCGTAGGTATCTCTCTATTATGTGAATATGCTCATAGTATTCGGTCCTTTCACCTTTATAAAAAAAGCATCACATAAAAGTTGTACCATTTTCGGTTCTTTTCACTTATAGTATGTAGTGGAGGGATCGAACAGATGAAAATAGCTCTTTTCGGTGCTCATGGACGTGTAGGACAAGCATTTCTTCGTTTCGTTCAAGTAGATGATCGTTACATAGTTCGTTCATTGATTCGGACAAACCGAGAAGAAATGCTTGCGGGTATGTTTCAAGTCACCGGCAATTCAAGAAATCGAGAAGATGTGCTTGAGACGATCAAAGGAGCAGATATTGTTGTGAGCTGTCTATCGACAGATGGTGATGATACATTATCTGTTTCAATGGAGCATATCGTAGAAGCCATGAAGCAATCAAATACATCAAGAATTATTACAATAGGTACAGCAGGTATTTTAAAGGCAAGGCAGCAGCCGGAACTTTACCGTTTTGAAACAAATGAATCAAGGCGGACCACTTCCCGAGCAGCTAAGGAGCATGCCAAAGCGTTTGAACTCCTTCAATCGACTGATTTAGATTGGACCATTATTTGTCCAACCTATTTACCAGACGGAGAAGTGACACGGTCATATCGCTATGAGAAAGATTTTCTCCCTATAGATGGAAAGAAAATTTCAGTTGAAGATACCGCACACTTTTTATATCAGCAGTTAAATTCGAAGGAATTTGTACATCAACGCGTCGGCATTGCCTACTAATGACGCATAACGAGTAAAGATCGAGGTCAAAAACGATTTCTCGACTTTTTTATGCAAATCAAAAGAGCCTCATTCAATATGAATAGGCTCTTTTTTGTGATTCATCAACTGTTTGCCACAGCACCCTTTTGCAGTTCGTACATTTGCGCATATAGCCCTTCTTGCTGCATGAGTTGATCATGACTACCCCGCTCGACAATTTCCCCTTTTTCTAAAACCAAAATCATATCGGCTTTCTTAATGGTGGATAATCGGTGAGCAATGACAAAAGTTGTTCGTCCTTCTTTGACGACATCAAGTGCTCGCTGAATGATCGCTTCTGTTTCTGTATCAATGTTTGCGGTGGCTTCATCTAAAATTAAGATCGCTGGATCGTACGCTAGTGCACGAGCAAATGAAATTAACTGACGTTCCCCTGAGGAAAGAGTACTTCCCTTTTCAACGACTGGTTCATCAAATCCTTCTGGCAGATGCTTCAATAACTCTACTGCGCCTACTTGTTTTAATGATGCTTCAATCGTTTCTCTTTTAATGTCTTCATTTCCTAAGCTGACATTAGATGCAATCGTTCCGGAAAATAAATACGGGTCTTGAAGCACAATGCCCATTTGTTTCCGCAACGTTTGCCGAGACTGGCGATAAATGCTTTCTCCATCAATGAGAATGTCTCCTTGCTGAATGTCATAAAAACGCAGCAGCAAGTTCATGATCGAGCTTTTCCCAGAACCAGTATGCCCCACAAGTGCAACCGTTTGGCCTTTTTTTGCCTCGAACGTAATGTTCTTTAATACATTATTTCCTTCATTATAAGCAAAGGTGACATCTTGGAACTGAACGTGTCCCTCCATTTTCTTTTGAACAGGTTCTTCCACTGTTGTTCCTGGCTCATCCAATAATCGGAAAACCCTTTCCGATGAAACCCTTGCTAATTCCAATCTCGAGAATTGGTTCACAATACCTGTAATCGGCTGAAATAATCGATTTAAATAATCGACAAACGCATAGAGCACACCAATTGACACAATGCCCGTCGGACTTAAGGACGCACCGCCAAAATACCAAATGAGTGCCACATAGGCTAAATTCCGAAGCAGGTTAACCAAGTTATGCGACAGAAGTGAATTTAAATGCAGCATCTTTCGCTGATATCGAAAGTGATTGTTGTTCAGCTCATCAAATTCCTCTTTCGTCACTTTTTCATGACGAAACGCTTGAATAATGGTCATCCCTTGAATGGCTTCATTTAGCTTGGCATTGATGTCACTAATGATCGAACGAATGCGGTGGTTGTACACTGATGCAAACTTTCTGTAGGTCATCGACCATAGGAAAATAATCGGTACCGCCACTAAACAAATGAGTGCCAGCTTCACATTTAATAAAAACATGGCAATATAAATTCCTATCATGTAAATCGCACTCGTCACGAAATTAGCGAGGACTGTCACATATAAATCACGAATGGTTTCTGTGTCATTGGTAATCCTCGCTACGACCTTTCCAGCAGGTAAATTATCAAAATACCGGATAGGCAGTGTTTGAATATGCTCAAATACATCCACCCTCATTTTTTGAATAATTCGGTTGGCTATTCGCTGTAACAGATAATGCTGCGCATATTGAAAGAAAATCGCAATAACGAGAAGCCCTAGATAAAATAGAACAAGCTGCACCAAACCACTGATTTCCGGCTCATAAAAAGAGAAAATTTCCTCTTTCGATAAACGCTGTACTTGATAGGTCTCGTGCTCGTTTCCATTTTCAATGGTAAGCTGATCTCCCGAGATCTTTCGGTTTCCATCAAAGCGAATCGGCTCATTCACAAAATAGTAACCGAATCCGACTTGCACCACATTGATTTGTTTTCCAGATTCCATACCACTGTCTAATCGATCGCTTCGTATATAGTTATTTCCCTGGTAATAAACGGTTTTGTCTGTTTTTTCATTGACCTCGACATAAGGCTTTTCTACACCTAAAATATGATCATCAATCATTTTCTTCCCAATAAATGGTCCTGTCAGTTCAGCACCTACTGCAATGATGAGAAAGATCAAGGCAACAGACAGTACTTTCTTATAAAGGAGTGCGTAGGCAAGGAGTCTTCTTCCTGTTGTCATGCCTCATCCCCTCCTTCCAGCTGGTTTGTCAGCTGCTGACGTAGAAATTGTTCTTTGTACCATCCATCTTGCTGAATGAGCTCTTCGTGAGTTCCCTTTTGGACGATGCGTCCTTCTTCCATGACAAGTATGAGATCTGCATGCTCAACAGCTGATAGACGATGAGTCGTAATAAACGTCGTTTTCCCATGACGATTTTGCCTTAAATTTTCTAAAATAGCGGTTTCTGTTTTTGCATCTACCGCAGAAAGCGAGTCATCCAGTATTAAAATGTCGGGATCTATTAATAAAGCGCGTGCAATGGAAATTCGCTGCTTTTGTCCACCTGACAGCGCCACACCTTTTTCTCCGACCATGGTTTCGAGACCCTCTGGCAACAGACGTAAATCTTTTTCGAAATAAGCATCTTTGATCGCTTGTGCTAATTCATTTTGTTTTGCGTCTCGATGACCAAAACGCATATTCTCTTCTACACTTTTAGAAAAAAGAATATGATCTTGCGGTACGTATCCGATCCATTGAAATAGCTGATCCAATTCGATTTCTTGGATTGGGACTCCTGATAGCAGGATTTGACCATCACCTGTTGGATACTGGCGCAGAAGCTGTTTTACGATAGTCGTTTTACCGCTTCCTGTTTTGCCTGTAATTCCGATCGTCTGCCCCTTTCGAACTCTAAAGGACACATCAATTAAATTATCTTTAGGGGAAGTTGGATACCTGAATGTCACTTGGTCAAACCGAATATCGCCAGGCTCTTGTAACGTTTTTGGCTGAGAAGCGTCTGTGACATCCGGCTTGTAGCTGAGTGTATGATTCAACCGGTCTAACGACGCATTTCCTCTTTGCATAATATTAATCAACTCGCCGATCGCAAACATTGGCCAGATCATCATCCCAAGATAGACGTTAAAAGCGACAAGCTCACCAATGGTTAAATCGCTTTGGAATACAAGATAGGCTCCGTAGCCAATTCCTATTAAGTAGCTGACACCGACAAGTAATTTCACTGTCGGCTCAAACAATGAATCAATGACCGCCACTCTCATATTTTTTTGAAATACATCATCAGTCATTTGACGAAAGCGTTCGACATCTTGCTTCTCCTGTACAAAAGACCGGATGACCCGGACGCCTGCGACTGATTCAAGGACGCGGTCGTTCATATCACCAAATGCATCTTGAGCAACTGTAAAGCGATCATGAATCTTGCTGCCATAATACGCAATCAAGAGCGCCATTAGCGGCATAGGGATAATCGCCATTAAAGTTAATTTCCAGCTAATCGTCAGCCCCATCGTAAAAAAGATCATCAGCATATAAGCAGTGGAATCCACCAATGTCAGAACGCCAAAACCTGTCGTTAAAGCTACAGCATTCAAATCGTTTGTACCTAATGCCATTAAGTTACCTGTTTTTTTCTTCTCATAAAAGGTAGGTGTCATCTTAAGTAAGTGGCGCATGAGTTTCCCACGCATTACACGCTCCATGACATTTGCGCCGCCAAATAACTGATACATCCAAAAATATGTCAGCGTATAGACGACGACACCTAGCAAGCAAAAAATAGTGACATAAAACATTATACTGGATGTTGTAAATTGACCAGAACGAATGTCATCAACTGCCTGCCCAAGATATCTTGGCGGCAGCATTTCAAGCACATTCACAATGAGCAGGAGTGTAATGGCGATCGTATAACGCCTCCACTCTTGTTTGAAGAACCAGCCTAATTTCGTAAATACTGAAAACATGTGTGTCTCTCCTTTTAAAGCTAGCCGCTTTCTAGATTTTCTTGGCTGTCACCTTGAATTGTTTTTTTGGTTTTTGTCATTTGTCTTGTTTTTGGCATGTTCACATGCTTTCACTCCTCTTCATTTACTTGTTGATCTTCATCCCTTTATTTCGAAATGCGAAATGAATACAACAAAAAAAGAGGCAACCAGCTATCTGGTACGCCTCTTTTCGTCATGTAAAAAGGCGCATGTTGACAAATACGCAACATACGCCTTGATTCATCCGATCAATTGGAACATACGAGTCCCTTTTCAATGACCAATGAAGGTGTAATTGTCACGTGAATCAACCCATTCATACAGTTTGATTTCATTCTTCCAATGATGTTGCACATGACATTTCCTCCTTTTGGCTCTTGAATCTTTTTTTATCTTATAGTGGCTGTCACCATTTTGTCAATAAATATTTTTCAATAAATGAAATTTTCTAACAAAAAGTTCACCGCCTTCATGTGTATCTTTTTCAGATAACGGGTATACCATGAGTGTAAAGACTCCTTTTGAAAGGAATGAGGACATTGTTTCAAGCTGATCGGATGGTCGTTGCGTTTGATGGACATGAAGACAGTAAGAAAGCATTAAAAAAGGCAATCGCTTTAGCCAAAACCTTGAATGCCAAGCTGACCGTTGCCTATGCACATGATGGCAAATCAAGCAGACAGGTGTTTGATGCACCGCGCCCAATGACTGGCGGAGCTTATATCGGCGGCGGCATGGCAGACCTTCAAACACCCCCTGTGTATGTACCTCATGATGAACAGCAAAGTCCTTTGATTTTTGAAGATCATACAGAAGAGGTCGTTGCAGAAGCAAGAATGCTTTTAAATGAGGAGCAGTTTGAAGCTGCCATTGAAATTGTTGAGGGGGAACCAGCGGAAGCGATTATCGAATATGCTGAAGACATTTCAGCAGACCTCATCGTCATGGGAGCCCGTGACCAAAGCAGATTGAAAAAAATGCTCTTTGGCAGTGTAAGTGAAAAGTTATCATCAAAATCAGATATACCTGTGCTTATTGTAAAATAAAAGAATCACAAAAGGCTGTAAACATTCGTTTACAGCCTCTTTTTATTTATGAAGAAATCGATGCTTCACTTTCCTGTTTAATTTTTTGTTGGAAGCCTTCCTGTACACGCTTTGTCAACTCTCCTGGAACGCCTTCACCTACTGGCTGACCATCAATTTCAACAATCGGAATGACCTCAGCCGTCGTCGAGCTGATGAAGATTTCCTGCGCGCGCAGCAGCTCTTCTTTACTTATACGCGTTTCTTCAACGCTACATCCCTCTTCATCACATACTTCAAGAAGCTTTCTACGGGTAATACCGTTTAGAATAAAATTGTTTGCGGGATGTGTGCGAATCACGCCATCAATGATGGCATATACATTCGAGGAAGTACCCTCTGTCACAAAACCGTCTCTAATCAGAATGGCTTCAAACGCACCAGCTTCAGATGCTTTCTGTTTTTCCATGACGTTATATAAAAGATTTAAGCTTTTAATATCACATCTTAACCAGCGAAGGTCCTCAGATAATATAGCCTTTGCACCAGCTGTCTGCTCATGAACAGGCTTTTTCACCTGGAACGTATATGCTGTAATTTGAGGAGTGAGAGAATTGCCATATTGATGTTTACGAGGTGCGACGCCCCGCGTGACTTGAATATACACACCGCCATCTGTTAATTGGTTATGGGCGACGAGCTGTTTTAACTTTTCTTCCATATCTGATACTGCACCTTGAAGATGAATGCCGATTTCTTTTGCACTCTTGAACAGACGCTCTGTATGCTCTTTTAATGTAAACAAATTCCCATTGTATACACGGATGACCTCATAGACGCCGTCACCAAATTGATAGCCTCTGTCTTCAATATCCACATGTGCATCCTTTTTTTCAATGAAATCGTCATTATACAATACTTTCATACGGAATCTCCCCTTCGCTTCGCATTAATGGTTGAATCTGATGCTATCTTAGCGGATAAATGGGTACGTTTCAATGATTATTCAGAATTATTTCACATCATGGTAAATAGTCAACTTTCTATTGTAACAAACATAGACTCATAACCAAAAAGATTCCAATTTTTTAGCATCTTCTATATTCATAGGCTCTTTTTTCCTGTATACTTACTCCATATGAACACGACAAAAAACAATGAAAAAAGACAGAATCTACTACATGATTCGACACAAATTTTTGATTTATTGGAGCGATTGAAATGCAACGGGTTACGAAAAAACAGACACCTTCAAACACGATGCTGCTCTCAAAGGCGATTGGTTTAGTGATTTTGTCACTGATCCTCTTTTTTATTTGGGATATATCTAAAACCAATATGCAGGCAGCAGATCAGCCGGCTAAAATGTCTGCGAGCAGTCAATTCCGAGACACAAGCACAAGTCTGAAAGCAAAAGATGATTCTACGAAAACATTAGATGCACATTTTAAGATCAACCCAAACAAACATGTAACGAATCAAACGATCTTTTTAACCTTCGATGATGGTCCGTCAGCGACATCAAACCAGCTTTTAGATGTGCTTAAGGCACATCAAGTAAAGGCCACATTCTTCATGCTTGGGCCACAGATTAAAGAACATCCGGCAGCTGTGAAAAGACTTCATCAAGAAGGTCATCAGTTAGGGCTTCATGGGATCACACATGATGTGAAACGCTTTTATCAAAAAAGTGATTCTCCCGTTAATGAGATGAAGGAAGATCAGCGCATTTTGGCTTCTGTCACAGGAGAGTATACACACCTTGTGAGAACACCTTATGGCAGCGCTCCAAATTTAACGGATCAGCAAAAAGCACGTTTAAAACAAAAAGGCTTTATCTACTGGGATTGGACAATTGACAGTCTTGACTGGAAATATAAAAGCTCTAAATATGTACCAGAGGTATTGAATCAGCTGCAAATGCTAGAGACAAAACATCCAAAAGAACCAAAAATCATCTTAATGCACGATCAGCCAGCGACAGCAAAATACTTAAACAGTTTGCTCACACAGCTAAAAGCGAAGGGCTATACATTTGAAGTCCTTGATGAAACAATGAAGCCGCTACAACAATAAAGTAAGACCCCGCTCCTTTTTTGGATGCGGGGTCTTTGATGATTTATAAAGCTTTCACGAGATCGCCAATTCGTTCATGAAAGACAAGATCAAACAGTGGATCGTATTCTGTTTCACTCAAATTCATCATCACCTTGAAGATGGAAGGATTTTGAGCGGCATCTTCTGGAATATATCTTGCTGGCGCTACTTCTAGGGAAGTCCCCATGACGAGCAGAAGGTCCGCTCGCTGAAGTGATTTCTCTACTTGATCAAAATGTTTGACCCTGTCTCCAAAAAGGACAACATCTGTTTTCAGCACTTGTCCACATGTCCGTCCGTCTAAGGAAATCTTTAGACATACAGGCGCTTCTTCTTGTAATAAATAAGGCAGTTCATATGTCGCTTGGCATGATGGGCAAGTAGCTGTTTGAATGGAGCCGTGAAGTTCATATACATGCTGGCTTCCTGCTTTTTTATGCAGGCCATCAATATTTTGGGTAAAAATCTCTACAAGTTTTCCTTGTTTCTCAAGGCTGGCTAAAAAGGTATGCCCGCTATTCGGCTCGTACTCCCCGCTCATTTTCATCTGAAACAATTCCTTGAATTTCGGCCAGAATTGATGAGGATTTGATAAAAAGTAGGATCGGCTCATCGCCTCCATGCGAGCGGTGTCTTCAGTCCATAAACCGCCTGTTGACCTAAAATCAGGAATACCTGATTCCGTGCTCATACCCGCACCTGAAAGTACCATTATATGTGAAGCCTGCGTTAATTTCTCTCTTAGCACTGCCACCTTTGTTTGATCCACTCATCCTTCCTCCTTTATTCACTCAGCTGTTTTTCACCTTTTTGTTTCATGTAAATGGTCTGTCCAGGGAAGGCAAATTCTACACCTTCTTCATGGAAGATATCCATAATACGGTAGTTAATGTCCTGTTTGATATTCAGGTTTTCAGCCCAGGCCGTCGTGTTTGTGTAAAAGTTAAAAAATAAATTCAAATAACTGTCTGCCAGTACATCGAGATTCACCATGATTGTCTCCTTGTGCACCCCATCATGTTCATGAAGCATTTGTTTGAGACGTTTGATACAATGATCCAGATTTTCCTTTTGTGTATTGTAGGATACACGTACGGAAAACGTAATTTGGCGTTTATTCATTCTCGTCCAGTTCGTAATTGGTTCCTTTGAAAGCGTAGAATTCGGAACTGTCACGACAGCTTCAGCAGGTGTTCTAAATTTTGTACTTCGAAATGTAATGTCCTCGACAGTCCCAAGAACACTTGGTGTCTCCACAAAGTCGCCCATTGTAAAAGGCTTCTCTGTAATGATGACGACCCCTCCAAAAAAGTTTGCCACCGTATCCTGTGCAGCAAGCGCAAAGGCTAGACCCCCTAGACCAAGACCTGCCACAAGTCCATTTACATCATAATTAAATTCCTGTGCAATGACACTAATACTTAGTGCAATAATAATAAAACGAAGCACCTTCGATAAAAACGGCGCTAAAATATCATCCATTTCTAATTCAAATTTCGAATTTACTTTTTGAAATAAGAAAGAAGAAGCTGCGGTTAAATTACAAAGCCCCCACGTCAGCATCAATATAATGGAGGATCTATATAATTTGACGATGACATCCATATGATGCTCAAAGTATGGTGCCTGTCTTAACGCAAAATATAACCCAAGTGCGACAAAAAACAGTCTGGCTGGCTTTTCGAATGCCACAACAATTTGGTTAATGACCTCCGTTTTAGACCGATTGGTCAGCCTAAAGAGAAGATGAAATAAGTACTTCGTAAATACTTTCCGAAGCAATAAAAAAAGCAATAAAATACAAAGGCTAATACCGATTTGGATCGCAACATCTACTGTAAAATATGTATCCATCCATTTTTGTGTAAACATGTTTGTCTCTCTCCTTTAAAACAATCCTCTCTAGTTTATAATATAACCTTCGTTTATGTCCTCTCATAAATGTCTGACCTCTAAATAAAAAGCCTCGGGACCAGTCCCGAGGCATGATGTTCAATTATGAAATTTTGGCTAGAGACATATCGACGGGCAGCAAACTACTTTTTCTTCTGAGCCTGATCAAGGAGAGTCGCTTTAAACATTTCAGCATCCGTTTCGACCTTAATACGTTCTTCCACTCTAATTCTCCCTTTACCCAATCATCTCGCCTCCTTTTCATCATTATAAAACATCAGAATTTTCAGTCAACATGACGAAAGCACTAATATTTTGGCGAACGCTGACGATTTGGACAAAATTGATCGAAGAAAAAATTGATGTACTTCAGATTTACTCAATCATGGCTTGGGATATTCCTGCAACTTATCACATTTGTATTATCATACTTTCTTAGCAATCCGCTTCACCATTACATACAGCTCTTCTTTCGTCCATATAGTAAAGAAGGAAAAACGGTAAAGCATTTGATATGATAAGACCAGAACTTAAGTCAGGGAGCTGGAGCATGTGTATATTATTGCGCATAGAGGGTCATCAAGCGCTGCCCCAGAAAATACAATTGCTGCATTTGATTTAGCTGTTCAGCAGGGTGCAGATTATATTGAATTAGATGTACAGCTCACATTGGACCAGCACGTCGTCGTGATCCATGATGATACAGTTGACCGAACGACGAACGGGGCCGGCTTAGTCAAAAGCTATACACTTGATCAGTTGAAAAAACTGGACGCAGGAAGCTGGTTTGACCAACAGTACACGAATGAACGAATGCCAACATTACAAGAGATTCTTGAAAGATACAGCCAGCGGATTGGGATATTGATCGAGATCAAACACCCAAAACGGCAGATAGGAATTGAAAAGGCAGTTGCCCGCATCATCAATCGGTTTGCCTATTCTCGTCATATCATGATTCAATCTTTTGATGATCATGCACTGCAAAGAATCAAAGCATTCGCCCCTTCTCTTCGAACAGCTTTGATTATAAAGCCCAATGCATTTAAACTGACGAAAAGAAAGTTAACGGCATACAGTTCGTTTGCAAATTGTCTTAATATGAAAAAAACGATGATCAACAGGTGGTGGATAGACCGCATCCACGCATTCGGGATGGATGTGTTTATATGGACTGTGAAAGATCAAAAAACAGCCGATCGAATCAAAAAATATCCCGTTGATGGTGTGGTGACGGATCACCCGCCATTTTTTCTAAAGGAGAAATGATGTAAATGAAAGCGTATCTTGCCGTATTTATTGGTGGACTGATTGGGACACTTTGCAGATATGAACTAAGCCAATCGATCGTCAGCCAAACATTCCCCTATGCAACGCTAATCGAAAACGTAACAGGCAGTCTGCTTCTTGGTTTTTCAACAGGATATTTTATGTTCCAGAAGGGAAAAAAATATCTTGCCGCTTTGATCGGAACAGGTTTTTGCGGAGGTTTTACGACAATGTCCACTTTTTCTAAAGAAACGATTCTTTTATTACAGACTGGGCAATTCACTTCAAGTGTGATTTACATCCTGCTCTCAGTCATTGCCGGAGTAGCCGCTGCCTTATGTGGTCTAATGCTAGCTCAGCAGCTCTTTCATCAAAATAAGCAGCAGAGAGGAGGCAGATAAATGATCGTTTTATATACAGCTATTGCCGGCGGGATTGGCAGCGCCCTTCGTTTTTTCATTAGCCAATCGATACAGAAAACTAAGTCTCATGCTCGTTTCCCGTACAGTATTATTCTCATCAACTTATTAGGTGCTGCCGGTTTAGGTATACTGACAGGTGCCGTGACTGCCAATCATCCGCTGCTTGTGATCATTGGAACAGGTTTTTTCGGTGGTTTCACAACATTCTCTACGTTTAGTGTAGAGTCTGCGACCATGCTAGAGCAGCGGCAAAACGGAAAACTTGCTGTCTACTTATTGACGACAATCATCGGGTCTTTCTGTCTCTTTGCTGCGTTCTATCAAATAGGACAACACCTTTTTTAAATATTGGTAATCGCAGCTAAGCTAATGAGCAGTTGATCCATAAGCTGGCGCTTCATTAAAAAGAGGGTTTTTTCACTATAGCCGATTTCCATCGCACATTTGGCCATACGCCAATCTCGAAAGTATTTGTAATCGATGAGCTGCTTCTCTATCTCATCCAGCTCTTTTAGTGCTGTTTCAATACAAGCAACGATGAGTTCATACTGATTTTTTTGCTGTTCTAACTTCTTCCGTGTCATGTGATCCAAATGATGCGTACTTCTTTTTTCAAGCTGTCTTTCGATATTTAAAATCGCAGCCTGGTAATTTTTGAAATTCTTCAAATGAAACTCAATTCGTTTCATTGAGGTTTTTTTCTCCGTGATACTTGCTGTTTCATACCAAAGCATGTCCATCCCCCTCTATCGAACGTTTGTTCTTATTATAACCCGAACGAACATTCGTAAAAAGAGACTAAATACCTAAAAAAACCTTGAGCTTATTTTTCGCTCAAGGTCATTTCATTTACTAACAGCGGCTCTTTTATATCAAGCCCTGTGCGTGCATTTCCTTTTTCTGATGATGTGACGCCTTTCTTCAGGTCGATCTTTTTCACATAGCGTCCATCCATCTCCAAGACCTTCATCCGAATATCATCAAGATAAATGGATTGTCCCTCTCGGATATCAATATTCTCATTTAAGATTAACCCGCCTATTGTATCAATTTCTTCATCATGATATGACATTTCAATCAAATCTTGAACTTCATCTAATCTGACTTTGCCATCTAAAACATAATGATGATCGGCTCTTTTTTGAATAACCGGCTGTTCATCTTCATCGAATTCATCTCGAATATCTCCAACAATCTCTTCTAAAATATCTTCTGTGGTGACAAGTCCAGACGTTCCGCCATATTCGTCGGTTAAAATCGCCATATGCATTCGATCTCGCTGCATCTTGACGAGAAGCTCCTGAATAGGAATCGTATCAATGACCTCAATCACTGGATATATATAATCTTGAATCTTCAGTTGATCTTTTTCTCCTTGATACACAAGATCTGCAAAGAGCTGCTTTTTGTTCAGCATGCCGATAACATGGTCTTTATCGCCTGAAAACACGGGAAAGCGTGTATACTTCTCCTGCGTCATGATGGAGAGGATATCATCTAGCGGCATATCTTCTGGAATGGCACAAATTTCTCTCCGCGGGACCATGATCTCTCTGGCAATTCGATTATCAAAGTCGAAAATTTTGTTCATATAATTATATTCTGATGGGTTGATTTCCCCATTTTTTAAGCTCTCAGATAATAAAATCTTTAATTCCTCTTCAGAATGGGAATGTTCTTTTTCAGACCCCATATCGATGCCCATCATTTTGGTTAGAACACGGGCTGACCCGTTTAACACATAAATGAAAGGGAACATCAGGATATAAAATGCATGCAGCGGGCCTGACAGCCAGAGCGTCATTTTTTCCGCCTTTTGAATCGCCAGTGTTTTTGGTGCAAGCTCACCGACGACTACATGCAAAAAGGTAATAATAGAGAACGCAAGTGTTGCTGAGATCAGGCTGATTGCTGAATCAGGAATGTTTGTCAAACCGAAACCTCGAACCAAAAGTTCTTTTACAGCTGGCTTACCAATCCACCCTAAACCAAGGGATGTCACTGTAATACCTAGCTGACAGGCTGACAAATATTCATCCAGCCTTGATGTCACCTTTTTCGCCACGATGGCCTTTTTAGACCCTTCGGCAACAAGCTGATCAATTCTTGAGCTTCTCGCCTTTACTATGGCAAATTCAGATGCAACAAAGAAAGCTGTTAAAGCAATCAAAACACCGACTATACTCAGATTAACAATATCGTCCATTTAACCTTGCTCTTTCTTAGAAGAACAAGGAGTCACCTCCTGATTGATGATGTTATGTTTTGCAAAACGGTTAACTGATTAAATAAGACTATATTGAGGGCCCCACTTAACCACCTCCGGTTCACGTATAAATCCGCTTCTCTACATATATATGAAACGGTCTTCATTTTATCTTACCATAAATAATCTGAAAATTCCTGTATCACTATGTTAAATTTGCCAGGTCAATCTAGACTAAGAAACCCTTCTTTACTCTTCATATCGGCAGGAAATATGAACAATTAACTTGTATTTCAGGCTAGAATTATATTAAACTATTTTCATAAACTATAACGTGACGGTTAGGAGGAGATGTTCAGATGGGGCTGAGAAAAAGTATCGTATTGGTGAACTAGCACAGATTGCACAGGTGACGAAACGTACTGTAGATTATTATACAAATCTAGGGTTGCTTGCGCCTGTTAGATCTTGCTCAAATTATCGTTATTACGATGAACATGCTTTAAAACGATTACAATTAATCGTTCTTTGCAAACAGCAGAGATTGGCTCTTTCTGACATCAAATCCAGATTAGATGAACAATTCCCTTCTCAAAAGGAAGATCCTGATGAACTTGTCCATTTAACCTCTGATATCGATCGGATGAACGAGCATATGGACCGCATTTTGGTACGTTGTAAGCAGCTTCAACCAGAACAACGTGAAAAATTAAAAGAACAGCTTACACCTGAGAAGATGACGGCTGTCCAATCATTTTTACTGCTGTTAAGTTAAAATTTTTACTAAACAGGAGGTGTTACCTTCGTTCTCAAAGTCAGAACGAAGGCCTTAATTGGACATAGTTAATTTACTTATAGTTGCTTTGCTTATAGCTTTAACCGCATTTTTCGTTGCATCAGAGTTTGCGATCATTCGCTTAAGAAGCTCAAGAATTGATCAGTTAATCGCAGAAGGTAATAAAACAGCAGTTGCTGTCAAGCATGTCACGACTCACCTTGATGAGTATCTGTCGGCCTGTCAGCTCGGTATTACCATTACCGCCCTTGGTATTGGTTGGTTAGGGGAAGAAACAATTGCGCACATGCTTGCTCCACTATTTGTAGAGCTGTCCATTCCTCAATCAGCTAGTTCTATTGTCACTTTTATTATTGCGTTTAGTATTATGACGTTTTTACACGTTGTGGTTGGAGAACTTGCACCAAAAACACTCGCCATTCAAAAGGCGGAGCAAGTATCTCTTCTTTTTGCTAGACCGCTCATGATTTTTTACAAAGTGATGTTCCCGTTTATCTGGGTATTAAATGGATCTGCTCGTTTGTTAACAAAAGCGTTCGGTCTTCAGCAAGTTTCTGAGCATGACATGGCGCACTCTGAAGAAGAATTGCGGATTATTTTATCAGAGAGCTATAAAAGCGGCGAAATTAACCAGTCTGAATTCAAATATGTAAATAAAATTTTTGAATTTGATGACCGTCTGGCGAAAGAAATTATGATTCCTCGTACCGAAGTTGTCAGCTTCCCTCATGATATTACCATTGAGGAAATGCTGAAAGTGACCAAGGTAGAGAAATATACACGTTATCCAATTGAAGATGGCGATAAAGATAATATGATTGGTGTTCTGAACATTAAAGAGGTTCTTACTGCTTGCATTAGCGGTGAGTGTTCTACAAGTGATACGATCGAAAAGTTTGTCAATCCAATTATTCATGTGATTGAAACCGTTCCTGTACATGATTTATTGCTCAAAATGCAGCGTGAACGTGTACACATGGCGATTTTATCAGATGAATACGGCGGTACAGCTGGTCTTGTGACTGTAGAAGACATCCTTGAAGAAATCGTCGGTGAAATTCGTGATGAATTCGATATGGATGAAATCAACGAAGTGCGTAAACTTGGAGAAGACCATTACATCTTTGATGGAAAGGTTCTAGTGGACCAAGTCAACCTGCTCTTAGGTACGCAGCTTGATAACGAAGAAGTCGATACGATCGGCGGCTGGTTCCTTACTCAGAAATATGAAGTTGAGAAAAATGACACCATTCGTGAACAAGGCTATGAATTTATCATTAATGAGGTCGATGGACACCATGTGGTATATATCGAAGTCAAAAAGTTAAATGAACAATTAGCAGAAGCCGCTGAAGAAGGCGCTTCTTAAGAAAAAAACGACCCTTGCCAAAGCAAGCGGTCGTTTTTCTTATGCCTTTTCCATTAATTGAGCTTCAAGTTCTTTAATTCTCGTGTTTAATACTTCCGTCATGGCACCTAATCGTTCTTTTGGCGGCAGATGCTCAAATTCTGACTGCTCAATCGGTTCACCAATAATTAAGCGCATTTTCCCCTTTTTGAAAAGACTTTTCGCATTGGACGGTCCTTTGTACGCTGCTGGAACGATTGGCGCTTTACCGAGCTGTGCAATAGTAACCGCACCTCTTTTTAAAGGTACATCCTCTGTTGTACGTGTTCCACTTGGAAAGATCCCGACGATCTTTCCCTCTTTTAATAATTTAATGGGCGTTTTAATACTGCTTGGCCCAGGATTCTCTCGATCAACTGGAAAGGCATGAATCTTTTTTAAAAATCCACCGATCCATTTGTTTGCAAACAATTCTTTTTTCGCCATATAGTGGATCTCAAACGGAAGAATTCCTGCGCCTAATGCAAGAACATCCACAAAACCCTCATGTGTACATGCAATGACAAATCCCCGATCCGTTGGCAGATTCTCTTTTTGATATACTTTGATTCCGCCTCGGAGAGTAAATACTACTTTAATGGTATAGCCTGAAAATTTATACATAGTGCACTTCCTTTGTTTAAAGAATGAAGGATTTGTTTCTATTATAACAAATTTTTTATTACCTGGTACTAAAATTTTCATGAAGCAGCCAAACCATCACATCATTTTTCTTTTTAAATCATCGTTCTTTCTGTATTCAGGTCTATGGTTTTAGGAGAGAATAGAAGAGGAATTGTGTCCAATTTTGTCGTTTTTTAAGGTTTTTTCCTGATTTGTTCAATTGAAAATGCTTTATAAATGGTGCAAATTTCGCTATGATAAGGAGAAATGATTTTGATTCGGCGAAAGAAATGAGTATTGTACGGTATTGAGAAGTTTCGTGCAACTTTATGCCTTTCTTATGCGTGTATAACATAGAGGGGAGAAAAATCAGTGACGATCGATGAAATTTATCAAATGTATATGAACGATGTTTACAGGTTTCTGCTCTCCATGACAAAAGACAAACATTTGGCAGAAGACTTATTGCAGGAAACCTTTATGCGTGCTTATATACATATTCATTCCTACGACCATAGCAAAGTGAAACCTTGGTTATTTCAGGTGGCACGAAATGCTTTTATTGATTATGTCAGGAAACATAAAAAAGAAGTGACCATATCGGATGATCTTATTGGCGGCCTTTTACAAACGTCTGTACAAAGCCCTGCTGAACAGGTTGAAATAAAAGAAGTCCTCAACATGTATTTAGAACAGCTTCCAGATAACTACAAGGAAGCGTTGACATTGTATTATTTAAAAGAACTGAATTACAAGGAAGCATCCAAGGTCATGAATATTACTGAAGCAAATTTTAAAAGTGTTTTATTTCGTGCAAGGCAGCGCCTAAAAGCACTTTACAACAGAGGTGTTAATGATGAATGAAGAGTTTAACAAGCGATGGGAACAATATAATAATGGTGAGATGAACGAGGAAGAAATGATAGCGTTTGAAGAAGAGCTTGAAGAAAACGAAAAACGCTTAAGTCAGGAACTGAACGACTCGGATTGGACCGATTTTTCCATCAGTCCTGAAAAGCAAAAAGCCATCTTGCAATACGGAAAAAGAAAGTCTTATTTACGTATTTCTGTACTTGCTGTCATCTCTACACTTATTATTTTACCGCTTTGTACATTAGGGAGTTATCTATACTACGGCGTTGGCGGAGCAGAGAGTAAAGGGAATCACTTCATGGAAACAGCCGCTGTAACAGTCGCTTTGACGAAACCAAACGTGGCGATTGATATGAAGGATTTAAAAGGCCAAGTCAAGCTTTTTGGAATGAACACCGAATTGAAGCTGCAAAAACAAATTGGCAATAAAACAGAAGCCATTGGCAGTGAACAAATCGAGATGTTTTTCGATAAATTAAAACAGCCAACCATCTCATATTATGGTGACAGCGCACGCGATACGGAGGATTTTTTTACCCATCCTTCTACTCAGGCAGATGCATCAAAAAAACAAACACTCACTACTTTAGACAAGCTTCCTGAAGGAACAGTCAGTGAAGTGTATGTCTCCTATGACAAAGCGTATACACCAATGGACGTTTATTCCTTTGCTAAAAAATATGATATGAAAGTGCTCTGGAATGCGATTAAAACAGAGGATTCATTAAGCGAGAATCAGCGGCCAATTGGCTTTCCTGGAAGAGACTCTGAATTCTTAAAAGAGCTTCAGCACACATCAAAAACAGAGGTAGATCAATTTAAAGATGCCCTTACTTATGTCAATCAGCACCCAACCTGGGCAAAAACAATCTCTGGCAGACCTGAACTGGATCTGTCAAACCGAATACGCTATATCAACCAAAATGGTGTCACGATTTATGGCTCTGTGATCACAGGTCCTTCGAAAGAAATCGAGAAATTTGTGAAGACAAAACGCATTAAAACGGCAAAAGTGAGCGAGGTGGAATTATGGAATTGGTAAGAATTTTTAAAGAGCATAATGTATTTGGCTGGATTTCTGTCGGTACTGCGATATTATCCCTGCTCATGCTGAACCTCGCCATTATCAGTAATGTGACATTTTATTCTTTTCAGATGCTCCCTTTTGCAATGGCCGCAGTTCCATTTGGCATTATTGAACTGTTCATTAAAAAAGGCCGTACGGGCCCTGGGTTTCTCGGTGTCGTACTGAATATCTTTGTCATTGTATGTGTCTATGCCATCGTATCAATCGATATCGATCTTCAATTAGGCTTTTAAGCCGCTCTCAACATGAAAAGCCCGTGTTACTTGACTAATGCCAAGTAGCACGGGCTTTTTTGAATATCGATTTATTTTCTTAAGTCTACAGCGCAAATAAAAAAGACTGCTTCATCAGCAGTCTCAGCGTGTAGACAAACCCTCGCATTCGGTGTCAGTCCTGCGTGCTGGTGCTCACGAATGTCGAATTCGCTCCGCGCCAGTACTCGTCCTTCCTAGACTGCAAAGGTTTTCTATCACGCTGAAAAGAAGACAAAGGGCTAAAATCAAGATCATTTTAGCCCTTTGTCAACAATCTGAGACTGCTTCATCAGCAGTCTCTTAAAATAAATTAGTTTACAAATGTTTTCGCTCCAAGGTAAATCGGCTTCCAGTAGCTTGAATTCATATCACTGATCGTCACACCATCGGAAGCAGCATGAATAAACTTGTTGTTCCCAATGTAGACACCCATGTGAGATGGACCCGATTTATATGTTGTAAAGAACACAAAATCGCCAACCTTTGGAGTTGATACGCTTTTCATTGATCCCCAAAAACCTTCAGTTGTTTGTCTTGAAATCTTTTTTTGTTTGTTAATGATATACCACATAAACCCGCTGCAATCAAAGCCCTTTGGTGTCGTTCCACCCCATCTATATGGTGTGCCATTGTGCGCTTTAGCATCCGCAACAAGCTTAGACGTGTTTAAAGAAGAAGCAGAAACTGTTTTTTCTTTAACAGGTGTTGTTTTCACTTTTTTAGACGTCTTTTTGACCTTTAGCTTTTGCCCAATTTTGATCAGGTTTGTTTTGAGTTTATTTAACGATTTCAGCTCTTTTACAGTCATGCCGTACTTTTTGCCGATTTTAGATAATGTATCACCTTTCACAACTTTATGAGTGGCTGTGGCTGACGCCGCTTTTACTTTTGTTGTTGTTTTTGATGTTTTCGTTATTTTTTTTGCGGCAGTACCATTTACTTTTAACGTTTGTCCAACAAATATCGTGTTAGATTTCAGCTTATTGTCTGATTTAATCTTGCTCACGCTTGTTTTGTATTTTTTCGCTAGAACAGAAAGAGAGTCACCTTTTTGAACTTTTACTGATTGTGCTGAGGCAGCTCCGGCAAATAATGTCGTCCCAAGTAAAACTGCACTTGCAGCTGTGATCAATTGTTTTTTCATTTGTTCCTCCTGTATGTATCTATCGAGATCCGAATTTTTATCTACTTACTATTATAAGGATCAAATACCAGAAGAAATAGTCTTGACTTCCTACGACATTATGCTTATTAATTCGGCAAAATTTATTTTTTTTTAGGGTTCTTTATATTTCATTTTCATTACACAATCATGACAAAATAAACGCATCTTGTCATGGATAAATGATACATTCATTTCTCTTTTTGGCTCATTCTATGTAAAGTGGGCCTTTACAATTTTAAAGGGAACTTTACGATCCTGTAAATGGGAATCCACAATTCTGCTCTACCATTGTAAACGTAAGAGCGATACATAAACATTGAGGAGGCAAAATGAATGAGTGTGTTGAAAAGCTCGAAAACGAAAATCGCTGCAGTGGCGGCAGCATCTGTGCTATCGATTGGCATTTTTTCAGGAATTGAATTTGGACAAGCTGACAAAGCAGAGGCTAAAAAGAAGCCAAAAAATGACGTGCAAAATGTGATCGTGCTGATCGGGGATGGCATGGGAACACCGTATCTTTCAACTTACCGTTCATTTAAGCATAACGGAGACCTTTCAAAGCAAACAGCGTTTGACCCTTACCTCACTGGCATGCACAAAACATACCCTAGCGACTCGAAAAGCAATATCACTGATTCTGCCGCAGCTGGTACAGCTATGGCAACTGGTAAAAAGACTTACAACAATGCGATCAGTGTCAATAAAAACGGTAAAAAATTAAAAACAGTTCTAGAAGAAGCAAAACGGAAGGGAAAATCTACGGGACTTGTCGTGACCTCTGAATTAACAAATGCCACCCCTGCTGCGTATGTGGCTCACGATGTATCGAGAAAAAACACAGCAGCCATCGCTGATGATTTCTTCGATGAAAAAATCGGTAAACAGCATACAGTCGATGTCATGCTTGGCGGAGGTCTCGTCGATTTTGTCCGAAAGGATCGTGATTTAACGAAGGAATTTAAACAAGCCGGATATGATTATGTCACCAATAAAGATGCCTTACAAAAAAACAAAAACCAAAAGGTGTTAGGCATTTTTGCTGATGGCGGTCTTGATAAAGCGATTGATCGTGATAAAAAGACCCCTTCCCTGCAAGACATGACATCTTCAGCCATTAAACAGCTGTCTAAAAACAAAAATGGATTTTTCCTTATGGTAGAAGGCAGTCAAATTGACTGGGCAGGACATGATCATGATATTGTGAGTGCCATGAGTGAAATGAAGGATTTTGAAAAAGCATTTGAAGAAGCGATTCGTTTTGCAAAAAAGGATAAAAATACGTTAGTCATCACCACTGCCGATCATTCAACTGGCGGACTTTCCTTTGGGGCAGACGGCTCAGGCAGCTGGGATTACAAACCGGTAAAAGCAGCGAAAAAGACCCCTGATTTTATCGCAAACAAAATCGTCAGTGGCATGCCTGTTGAATCAGCGCTGAAACAATATATCGATCTTGATTTCACAAAAGAAGAAATGGCCTCCATTCAAAAGGCCGCTGAAACAAAGGATGCTCTTAAAATTGATGATGCGATTGAAGAAGTGATCAACGTGAGATCACATACAGGCTGGACCACATCAGGTCATACGGGCGATGAAGTGCCATTCTTTGCGTATGGCCCAACAAGCCAAAAGCTAAAAGGTCTGATGGAAAACACCGATCAAGCAAAACACATTTTCAAACTGCTGAAAAACCAATAAAACTGGCAAAAAAGATGTCTGCTAAGAGACATCTTAGATTGTTGACAAAGTGCTAAAATGATGTTTATTTTAGCACTTTGTCTTCTTTTCAGCGTGATAGAAAACCTTTGCAGCCCTAGGAAGGGCGGCTACTTTTGCGGAGCGAATTGAACATTCGTGAGCACCAGCGCGCAGACCTGACAACGAATGCGAGGGTTTGTCTACACGCTGAGATGTCTGCTAAGAGACATCTTTTTTTGTTTTTTTATGCGAGATATTTTCTGTGGACTCCTTTTCCATCATACGAAAACATGACTTCTTTTCCTTCAAGAATGGATTCGATATGCACACTTCTTCCCCATAGCTGATGCAAATATGGGAGTACTTTTTCTAAGTATTTCAGATCTAGTTCAATGCCCTCATACCAATGTTTAATATAGAGTTCATTGTTTTTTAAATAGTCGCCATCCATCACGGTCAAATAAGGAAAGCCGCCATTGACCCTCATGCTGACTAGCTGATCACGAACAGCCTTCCATTCTTTATCGATGACTTTATAATCTCTCCCTTGTTTTTGAAACAAGTACAAATCTTCTCTCATCACAAGGTCTTTTGTTAAGTAATTTCGAATGAAGGAAATATCTGATTCAATCTCCCTTACTTCAAACATTTTGCTTCGGCCCGATCCTTCTGTCACCCCTGCTTTTTTTAATTCTTCACATGGGTTGTCATAGCGCTCTTCGATATCTTCAAAAATCTTCAAACCTAAATAGTAAGGATTGATGCCTGTTTTTGATGGCTGTACCACGCCAGCATTTAATTTGGCAAACTCGATCGATTCACTTGAATCTAAATCAAGCTCTCGCATTATCCGCTGATGCCAATACGATGCCCAGCCTTCATTCATAATCTTTGTTTCTAGCTGCGGCCAAAAATAGAGCATTTCCTCCCTCAGCATCGTGAGGACGTCGCGCTGCCACGGCTCTAACTCCCGGGAGTGCGCCTCAATAAAAAGTAAAATATCTTTTTCCGGCTTTGGGGGAAATGGCTTGGCGATTTTCTTTTTCTCACGTATTTTCGGCTCATCCATTCCCCACAAATCATCATACGGCGTCTGACGCTTTGGTTGGTCATCTTCATATTCTTCTTCATCGCCGATATTCCAGCTTAGTTTTGAACGAACAAGAGACGGATCAATATGCTCCTGAAGAGCCAATACGGCG
The DNA here is from genome assembly GCF_038613425.1 of Bacillus sp. FSL M8-0266. Taxonomy (NCBI): domain Bacteria; kingdom Bacillati; phylum Bacillota; class Bacilli; order Caryophanales; family Bacillaceae; genus Bacillus; species Bacillus sp. FSL M8-0266. Next base: position 985,579 of record NZ_CP152015.1, on the reverse strand, counting down.
TCTAAAAAGGATTCAACTTCTTTTGTTCCATGAAGATGCTCATATTCCTTGATCCGCTCTGCCGCTGCTGACATGCTTTCTACCATGTCTCGTTTTGTGTTTTGGAAACGGCAATTATTTTTGAAGAAATCACAGTGTGCCAGTACATGAGCCACAATTAATTTATTTTGAACAAGCGTGTTGTTATCAAGTAGAAAGGCGTAGCAAGGATTTGAATTGATGACTAGCTCATAAATTTTGCTTAATCCTAAATCATAATGAAGCTTCATTTTATGAAATTGTTTACCAAAGCTCCAGTGGCTGAATCGTGTTGGCATTCCGTATGCACCGAACGTATAAATAATTTCCGCGGGACAGATTTCATACCTCATCGGATAAAAATCTAGACCAAATCCTTCTGCAATTTCTGTAATTTCATCAATGGCTCTTTGTAAAAGACGTTTTTCTGATACGCTCAAGGAAACCATCCCTCCTCATCGGACTTATCCCTACTATATGAGCGCATCTAAAAAAACATGATGTTCCGCCATTCGTTTAGACGACTTCCATTTCTTTCGTGGATTGCCCGCCGAATGACTCGAAATGTATATTCTGTTCTGGAATTCCCAGCTCTTTTAGTATATAAATCATCTCCTGTGTAAACACCGGGGATCCGCATAGATAAAATTGGCCTTTCCCTTCTCCAACCACTGATTGAAGGAAAGGACGGTCAATGCGGGAAGCTGCCTTTTCAACAAGCTCACCCTTACCCGACTTCGCAAATTGTTCATTACATAAGATGATGCGGCCATGCGGAGCTGATGCTAGAACGCTTTCAAATTCATTTTCAAAAGCGGTGACATCCTCTAATCGATCTGCATGAATCATTGTAAATGGATGGCTGTTTTGCGCTGCTGTTTTCAATAAACCGATCATTGGCGTGACTCCAGAACCAGCACTAATGAAATAAACAGGCTCTTTTGTGGCTTCTTGCAAGCAGAATATTCCCTGCGGCATACTCACTTGAAGAACGTCTCCTTCTTCCATTTCATCATGCAAAAATGTAGACACATGACCATCGCGCTTCACTGTGATGCGGTAATAAGATGGATGATGCTGATCTGATAAGCTGTATTGTCTGCTACACATATAAGCCTCACCTGGCATATCTGCCTGAACCGTCATATATTGACCTGCTTCAAACATTGGCAGCTCTGATTCATCTTCTGGTACTAAGTAAAAGGAGATCAGCGCTGGAGATTCCTGTACCTTTTTCTTTATCACAAACGGCTTCACATCTGCCCATCCACCAGGTTGCTTTACATTCACCTCCATCATTTCTGCTTCAATCGTAATAAAAATATTTGCAATGATGTCATATGCGGCCTTCCAAGCTAAAAGCGTGTCATCTTTTTCCGTTAAACCAAACACTTCTTTCATCGCTTCAATCAGGTGATATCCGACGATTGGATATTGCTCTTTTTTGACCATCACACTGACATGTTTATGGGCAATCTGTTTGACCGCAGGAAGTAATTCTTCTAATCGATCGATGTGTAGTGCAGCTTGATATAGTGTCGCAGCAAGCGCCTCTGGCTGACTTCCGTTCATGAGGTTTGTTTGATTAAATTGATTGAGTAGCTCTGGATGCTGACGAATCATATTTTGATAAAAAACAGTCACAAGTTTGGTTCCCTCGGCTTTTAATAGAGGGGCTGATTGTTTAATAGCATTCATTTGATCTTTAGATAACATCGTCATTCCTTCTCCCTAAAGATGTATTTTAAATACATCTTTATCGTAACGGATGTCAGCTTATAAAAGCAATATTTATAATACATGTTTTGAATGTTGACACATTTAACACTTTCTCGAACAGTTTTTGTCTAAAATGTGTTACGATGATACAAAACTCTATAGGGTTTAGAGGTCGTCAAAATGAAACTAACGAATTATACAGATTTCTCATTAAGAGTACTCATTTATTTAGCATCAAGAGAGAACAATGAACTGTCAAATATTCAGCAGATCGCCGATGTTTATGGCATTTCTAAAAATCATCTGACAAAGGTGATTTATCATCTTGGAAAACGCGGCTATGTTGAAACGATCCGTGGAAGAAATGGCGGGATTAGGCTTGGGAAAAGCCCAGAAAGCATTAACATTGGAGAGGTTGTCCGTTATACAGAGGATGATTTAGTCATGGTTGAATGCTTTGATCCAAGGAAAAACAGCTGTATCATCTCCCCGATTTGTTCATTAAAGCATGTACTTCATGAAGCACTTACTGCTTACTTGCGCGTTCTTGACCAATACACATTAAAAGATTTAACACAAAACAAAGATGCTCTTAGAGAGCTCCTCCTTTAGACGAAAGAATTCTATTCTTTCGTCTTTTTCTTTACCTTCTTGTAATAATAATTAATTTAAAATTATTATAAATAGATATTGACTATCATGTTTGATTCAATATAATTAGGGTATATAGATTGCTAGAAACCATTTTTTTGTTTACAGGAGGAGAAAAAGAATGACAAATTCAAATCATAAAAATTTGACAACGAACCAAGGCGTACCTGTTGGCGATAATCAAAACTCAAGAACAGCTGGTCACCGCGGACCTACATTTCTTGATGATTACCATTTGATTGAAAAACTTGCACACTTCGATCGTGAACGTATTCCAGAGCGTGTCGTTCATGCGAGAGGCGCCGGCGCTTATGGTGTGTTTGAAGTTGAAAATAGTATGGAGAAACATACAAAAGCGGCTTTCTTAAGTGAAGAAGGAAAACAGACAGATGTTTTTGTTCGCTTCTCAACCGTTATTCATCCTAAAGGTTCACCTGAAACATTGCGTGATCCGCGCGGCTTTGCTGTCAAATTTTACACAGAAGAAGGCAACTATGATCTAGTTGGTAACAACTTGCCGATCTTCTTTATACGTGATGCATTGAAATTCCCTGATATGGTTCACTCTCTCAAGCCAGATCCTGTAACCAATATCCAAGATCCTGACCGTTATTGGGATTTTATGACCTTAACACCTGAATCCACTCATATGCTCACATGGCTCTTCTCTGATGAAGGAATCCCTGCGAACTATGCTGAAATGCGCGGTTCTGGTGTGCATACATTTAGATGGGTCAACAAATATGGAGAAACAAAATATGTGAAATATCACTGGAGACCTTCAGAAGGTATTCGCAATTTATCTATGGAAGAAGCAGCAGAAATCCAAGCGAATGATTTCCAGCATGCGACAAGAGACTTATATGACCGTATTGAAAATGGCAACTACCCAGCATGGGACTTATATGTCCAGCTGATGCCGCTGAGCGATTATGATGATCTTGATTATGATCCATGTGATCCAACAAAGACATGGAGCGAAGAAGATTACCCGCTTCAAAAAGTAGGACGCATGACTCTGAACCGCAATCCTGAGAACTTCTTTGCTGAAACAGAGCAAGTTGCTTTCACACCAAGTGCACTTGTTCCAGGAATTGAAGCATCTGAAGATAAATTGCTTCAAGGTCGTCTGTTCTCTTATCCAGATACGCAGCGTCATCGTCTTGGTGCCAACTATATGCGCATTCCGGTGAACTGTCCTTATGCACCTGTACACAATAATCAGCAGGATGGCTTTATGACAACGACTCGTCCAAGCGGTCATATTAACTATGAACCAAACCGTTACGATGATCAGCCAAAAGAAAATCCTCACTACAAGGAAAGTGAACAAGTTCTTCACGGTGATCGTATGGTGAGACAAAAAATTGAAAAACCAAACGACTTCAAACAAGCAGGGGAAAAATATCGAAGCTATTCTGAAGAAGAGAAACAAGCATTGATCAAAAATCTAACCGCTGACCTGAAAGACGTAAATGACAAAACAAAATTACTTGCGATCTGCAACTTCTATCGTGCAGATGAAGACTACGGACAACGATTAGCCGATTCACTTGGCGTGGATATCCGCTCATACCTTCAAGGAAGCATGAAATAATTGATCCGGAAATAGCACCTCTAATAAAGAGGTGCTTAGATTGTTGACAAAGTGCTAAAATGATGTTTATTTTAGCACTTTGTCTTCTTTTCAGCGCGATAGAAAACCTTTGAAGTCTAGGAAGGGCAGCTACTTTTGCGGAGCGAATTGAACATTCGTGAGCACCAGCGCGCAGACCTGACAACGAATGCGAGGGTTTGTCTACACGCTGGGCACCTCTAATAAAGAGCTGCTTTTTTATAGACGGAATACGTTAATACTAATCAAATGACCGGTCACCGGGTGAAAATAGATTTCTGCATGCGCAGCAAAAAGCGTTGAGCCTTCCTTCACGGTGACGCGAAAGACATCTTTTGTCTGATCTTCATTTACTTGTGTACGCCCGATATATTGATAATCGTTTAAAGCGGCGCCTTCATATTCCTCTTGCAACGCTGTGTACGCAAGTCTTTCCCAATTTTCAACAGGCTGCATCGCTGCATTTGTTGGAGGATGGATCATGAAACTGCCAAACAAAACCATTCCTGCTGCAAAAGGCACCCACCATTTCGGCTGCATGATATCATTGCTCTCACTTTCATGTATATTTTGTTTATGTTTTGCTGATCGATCCATTTTCATACATGAAGCATTTATTCAGCCTATAATTCCCGGTACACGATTGATGCGGACACCAACTTTTCCCCTGAAAATGTCGATATGTTCCGAGCAAACTAATGAGGACTTCTCAAGGGAAAGGAGAAGGTTTGATGAATGTGGCGGATTATGATAAAGCACTTTATTATACGCATCGCTCGCAATGGGATAATTTACTTATTCTTATGGTACGTACGCAAGATGACTTGCTCTCGAAACGTATTGAGCATTTCTTACACGCGTATCAATTTAACCGGAACGATGCTGATGTTGAAAAATGTTTATATGGGCTCCTGCAGTACATTGACCATGCTTCAGAGGCTGCTGCTTCTGAAGTTTATTCACAACCGGTGTACACATAAAGAAAAAGGCTGATGATCAGCCTTTTTACATACATTTAGCAGTGCGCAGTGATTGGAAGCATAAAGTGGTCTTTTACCCAATCTTGTTTTGTATAAACAAACAGCGCATCCTCGTCATTTGGTGCCTTCACCGCGTGTAAGCCGTCAATTGACGTATCAGGTGTAAAATAGAACAGCACTTTTTCCGTCGTTTCACTCACAATATATGCAACAACTTCCTCTATATTTTGTCGCTCGAGAGAAATGATATCAAATACATGTATGGTTTCATTTTCTTCATTCATCAGAACAATCGTATCCAACGCTTCAATATAGAAAATGGCATCCCGCCAAACGAATGTAAAATAAAACATCAATAAGCTGCCATGATCCTTAGCATCTAATTTCATTGAGCCTGTTTGGCGTTTCTCTGCGAACTGTTCAAGTAATGGCAGGTCATGTTCCAACGTCAGCTGCTTGAAACGCACGTTCTTTTTCATTTGAATAGCGCTTTTGCCGATATTTAAACTAAATTCACTTTCGTCATAACGAGTAAAGCCGAACCTTGGATAAAAATCCAGTACAGTTTCATTGGCAAAAAGAAAGATCAAATCACAATCATGTTCGTACGAATCCATAATATGCTGCAATAACTTTGTCGCTAATCCCTTGTGGCGGTAGGCTTGATCCGTCATCACCGTGCCAATTTGAACAGCTCGATACGTTTGGCCATCAATGATCAGCGACATGAGATAGACGGAAGCGTTTGAGATCACTTTCCCGTGATGGACAAAGGAATAAGGAATATATTTTTCATCCCAATACCCTCTTTTGTACCAGTCACTAAAATCCAAATCAAATGTCTTGATCGCTAACTGATTAAAACTTTCTTTCAATTTTTCATTATGGCGATAATCACTCACTAATTCATATGTCTCCATGCTCATTTCCTCCTTTTATCATTTCACCTTTAGTCAGCCGGTTTATCACCCCCTTCAAAATAAAAAAAGACTTGATGAGCATATACTCATTAAGTCTTTTTTCGTTTTACTCATAGAAATTAGACTGAACATGCTTCTCTTTTCACGCAAAAGGGCACGTCAAATAAACCAACAACCGTGCTCTTTTTATTCAATTCATTGAACTGAATGTGCGCTTAAAAGTTTTAGCATAACGACTAAATTCCCTTCTGTTATAGCAGCTCTTTAGGCTGACTTTTTTGATAATCCACTGCATACAGAGCCGCTTGGGTACGATCTGCCAGCTCTAGTTTTGATAATACATGAGATACGTGCGTTTTGACAGTTTTTTCAGAAATAAACAAGGATGAGGCAATTTCTTTATTGCTTTTCCCCTTTGCAATTTCGAATAAGACATCTCGCTCTCTATTGGTCAGCTCTTTCATTAACTCCCATTTTTGCTCTTTTGGCTCAGTCAAATGCTGCACAAGAAAATTGGTGATATGACCATCTAATTGATAGGTGCCCTTTTGTACGTCAATCATTGTCGTAAGAAGTTTTTCTGGCGCTACATCCTTGAGCTGATAGGCTTTTGCCCCTGCTTGAATGGCGGGAATAACATAATCTTTATCCGCATAGCTTGTCAGGATCACAATGCGGGTATCAGGCATTTCCAGCGTCATTTGTTTCGTTGCCTCAATGCCATTCATTACAGGCATCGATAAATCCATGAGAACGATATCAGGCCGCGTTTGTCTGACAATTTCTAATGCTTCTTCTCCATTAGAAGCCTCACCAACGATTTCGACGTCAGGCTGTGTCTGCAGGAAAAACACAAGCCCTTTTCTCACAATATGATGATCATCTGCAATGACAACTCTCATGACGACCCCTTCCTTTCTTGAGAAAATGGCACCTTCACTTGAATAGTGGTTCCTTTACCGAGCTCAGACTCTATACAAAATGTTCCACCAGCTCTTTTGATACGGTCAGACATCCCTTTCAGACCAAGTGAAGGGAGGCTCATTTGCTCGTCATACTGAAACCCTTTTCCATGGTCGATGATTTTCATCTCAAACGTGTCTTTTGATTGTTCAAGCTGGACCTTGACTTCCTCTACTTCCGCATGTTTTTGACAATTATTCAGCGCTTCTTGGCATACCCGAAACAACGTTTCATGCTGGGTATGATCCATCTCCATACAGCCTGATAACGATAATGTACAGCGTAATCCTAAAAGCTTTGCATACTCTTGAATCCCTGTTGTGAATCCTTTTTCAAGTCCTCTTGGCCTTAGCTGCCAAATGAGTGACCGCATTTCAACCAGTGCATCTTGTGACAAATGCTGAATAAAATCAATCATTTCCCCTAGATTCTGATCGTTTGTCATTTGACGGGCGGCTTTAGCAGTCAGGCTGACTGAAAATAGCATTTGGTTAACGGAATCATGTAAGTCCTGTGCAAGCCGGTTTCTTTCTTCCAAAAGAGCATGCTGATGTTCGTTTTGCACAAGCTTCATCCGTTGAATGGCGGTACCAATTTGAAGCGCAATGCTTTCAAGCAAGTTCAATTCTTCTTGCGTAAATGTGACTTTTCCTTTTGCCGCCACATTCAATAACCCGAACGTACGCTTACATGCTTTGAGGGGAACCGTCGCATGATGCGTAATTCCTTCAGTATCCCCAAGCTGCTTTTTCATCGCCGTTTCGATGCGTTTACAATTCATAATGTTTGTGGCTGATTGGAGTGAACCTTTTGTGTATCGATTGATGCAATAGCAATCGTTTTGGCACATGAGCTGCTTTTGATGCTTTGCCAGCGCTTCGGGTAAGGAGACCTCTGCCATCAGTTCATACGAGCCGTCTTTTTCTATAAAATAAATCCATGCGGAATGAAAGCCTGTGACATCCATCAGCATATGGAGCACTTCATGAAGCGTATCTTTCATTTCCGTGCCTTCATTTAGCTTTTCAGCAATTTCTTTTAACGTTTTTAATGTTTCAACCTTCTCTTGATATTCTCCCATACTGTTTACCCCCGGCATTTGCTGCCTTCTCTTTTCATTACGCTCATTATATCATGAGCATTCTGCCGGTTCTTTCTCTAAAAGGATGATTTTTTCTCATCCTTTTGATGGAGAAAAAGCCATCATGTATTCACACAATGGCCTTGTTTGTTTATTTAGCTGTTTCTTCCACAATTTCATAAACGACTTTCATCACTTCTTCTGACAAATGCTTCAGCTTTTCTTCGCTATCTGTTAACGATGTACCTTTGACAGCAATATAAAATTTCACTTTAGGCTCAGTTCCGGAAGGTCTTAAGCAGAACCACGAACCATCCTCAAGGAAATATTTCAGCACGTTTGATGCTGGAAGGTGAATGGTTTCTTCTTTCTTTTCGGCAATCAGATATCTTTGACTTGATTGGTAATCCTCGATGACAGTGATGCGCTGACCCGCGATAGCAGCTGGCGGATTTGTTCTAAAGGTATGAAGGATCGCTGAAATTTGCTCTGCTCCTTCTTTTCCTTTTAAGGTTAACGACTTTAACCCTTCCCGGTAAAATCCAAACTCCTTGAAAATATCAACAAGCGCATCATACAAGGACTTGCCTTGTTTTTTATAGAAAGCAGCGACTTCGACAGCTAACAGCGCTGCTTGCACGGCATCTTTATCTCGGGCAAAGTCACCGATCAAATAGCCATAGCTTTCTTCGTACCCGAATTGAAACGTGTATTCCCCGCTCTCTTCGAATTGCTTGATTTTTTCACCGATAAATTTAAAACCAGTAAGCGTGTCAATCGTATGGGCACCAAATGCTGAAGCAACAGCACGCCCGAGCTCACTTGTGACAATCGTTTTCATCACAACAGGACGAGGCGGCAGCTGACCAAGCTTTTGTTTTTCAGACAATAAATAATGGAGCAATAGGGCTCCTGTTTGGTTGCCTGTTAAGACGGTAAACTCTCCATCATGATCTCTGACCGCAATACCTAGCCTATCCGCATCTGGGTCTGTTGCAATGAGGATATCGGCATTCTGCTTTTCGCCAAGCTTGATGGCATACTCAAATGCTGCATGCTCCTCTGGATTTGGCGATGTCACTGTTGAAAATTGCGGATCTGGTCTTTCCTGTTCAGGCACAACGGTTACGTGCTGATAGCCTAAAGCTTGAAGCCCTTTTCGGACAGGCTGGTTGGCCGTACCATGAAGCGGTGTGAAAACGACTTTAACATCGACCTCACCTGCCAGCTCAGGGTGGACACTGATGGTTTTTAATTTTTCAATATAAGCATGATCGATTTCTGCTCCGATCATGTTGATCAGCCCTTTTTGTTTTAACGTTTCTTCTGAATCAACTGAAATCGACAGTTCATTTTCTATTGCATCTACTTCTTGAATGACTTGATCTGCTTGAAGTGGAGGCAGCTGTCCGCCGTCTTCTCCATATACTTTATAGCCATTATATTCTGGTGGATTATGACTTGCTGTTACGACAATCCCAGCAAATGCATTCAGCTCTCGTACAGCAAAGGAGAGCTCTGGTGTTGGACGCAGTTCGTCAAATACGTATGTTTGGATGCCCTGCGCGGCAAGAGTTTTGGCTGCTTCCATCGCAAATTCAGGCGATTTATGGCGTGAATCATATGCAATGGCGACGCCTCTTCTTTTTGCATCCTCTCCATGTTTCGCAATATACGCAGCAAGACCTGCAGATGCTTTACGAACCGTGTACACATTCATTCGGTTCGTGCCAGCACCAATCTCCCCGCGCATTCCTCCAGTGCCGAACTCAAGGTTTTTGTAGAAACAGTCTTCAAGTGCTTGTTGATTATCTTGATGTGCCTCCAGCCATTCCCTTAGCTCAGTATCCAGGTGCTTCTCATTGATCCATCGCTCATAATTCGTCTTCCAACTCATGGTCGTCCTCCCAGCTCTTATCATCAATAAAATAACCTCTACTGCTATTTTATATGGAATCAACCTTTATGTCATGCTATATCATTGAGAGATGAAGAAAATGCTGAACAAATAAAAAAGCCGATGCATGATCGGCTTCTACTTATTGCTGACAAAGGGCTAAAATGATCTTTATTTTAGTTCTTTGTCTTCCTTTCAGCGTAGTCTGAAAACCCTTGAAGTCTAGAAAGGACGAGCACCGGCGCACAGACCTGACAAAGAATGCGAGGGTTTGTCTACACGCTGAAAAGCCGATACATGATCGGCTTTTCTTTTATTCAGCATCAAGCGGTACAACTGCTTCATGGAATAGTTGATCTAATTCTGTTTGATGCTTCTGTTTTACTGCTTCATCCCAGTCAAAACGCTCTGCCATATAATCAACGACTGGCTGTGCATATTTTTTTGCCCAGTTGATATTAAATAGTAAGCTTCCTGTTCTTCTTAAGAAGAAATCAACAGGGGTAACAGCTAATTCTTCTTCGATTGCATAGACAAGCTCTGCGAGTACATACGCTGGAATGTTTCGTTTGTCTGCTTCACCTTGAAGCTGCTCTACACGCTTGAAGAGACTGCTGACGTTTGAGCCATATTTTTCGGCAAGTTTTTGAGCAATCGGTTCTGTTAAACCAACAGATGCACCTTCTGCTGTTTTCGCTTGGACAAAGGCAGCCATATTTTTAGATCCGCCTACATGACCGCCTGAAATTGGCATATGCTTTGTTTTACATGGCCCGAAGTCTTTGCCTGTTTCTTCTTTCAGTCCATCACGTACAAGATTCACAATGTGCTCAGCCATTTTGCGGTAGCCTGTTAATTTACCGCCAGCAATGGTGATTAAGCCTGAAGATGATGTCCATACTTCATCCTTACGAGAAATTTCTGAAGGGTCTTTGCCCTCTTCATGAATGAGTGGACGAAGACCAGCCCAGTTAGATTCAACATCTTTTTCTGTAATATTGAGACCAGGGAACATGTATTGAATCGCTTTGATGACATAATCACGATCTGCTTTTGTCATACGCGGATGTTCCAACTGCTTTTTGTACACTGTATCTGTTGTTCCAACGTACGTTTTTCCTTCTCTTGGAATCGCAAAGACCATCCGCTTATCAGGTGTGTCAAAGTAGATCGCTTGTTTTAATGGGAAGACTGATTGGTCGAATACTAAGTGAATACCTTTTGTATGCTGTAAGTGCTTCCCTTCTTTTGAGTGATCCTTGTCTCTTAGTTGATCGACCCATGGACCTGTCGCATTGACGATTTTCTTCGCATATACATCGTAGGTTTTCTCCGTCATGACATCTTCAATGACAACACCGACAACTTTGCCTTTATCATAAATAAATTCTTTTACTTTCGCATAGTTGACCGCTTCTGCTCCGAATTTCACAGCCTCTTTCATGACTTCGATTGTAAGGCGTGCATCGTCCGTACGGTATTCAACATAGTAGCCACCGCCTTTTAAGCCGTCCTTTTTCACAAGCGGTTCTTTTGCAAGTGTTTCCTTCGCGCTCAGCATGCTTCTGCGTTCGCTATGCTTGACGCCAGCTAAAAAGTCATACACTCTAAGCCCAATGGATGTTGAAAACTTACCGAATGTCCCGCCTTTATGCATCGGCAGAAGCATCCATTCTGGTGTTGTTACATGAGGACCGTTTTCGTATACAATGGCACGCTCTTTACCGACCTCTGCGACCATTTTTACTTCAAATTGTTTTAAATAACGAAGTCCACCGTGCACTAGTTTCGTTGAGCGGCTAGATGTACCTGCTGCGAAATCCTGCATTTCTGCAAGACCGACGCGCATTCCCCGTGAAGCCGCATCAAGTGCTGTACCCGCGCCTGTAATACCCCCACCAATGATAAACACATCATATGGTTTTTTTGTCATTTCCTGCAGCATTTGTTCTCTTTCTAAGCTAGAAAAAGTCATCTCTTGTTCCTCCCATGTTGTACGGTAAAGAAAAAGAGACCGCAAACACCCAAAGCGTATTTCTACACTTCGGTGCCTGCGGTCTCTCCAGTTCTCCAACCGTTCTATTAACTTAATTGAAGTATACCATACTTTTGGTTTATTTGAAAGCTTGAGCTGCTTTTACAGCCTTTTTCCACCCGCTGTATAACGAGTCACGGCTGCCTTCTTCCATCTTAGGATCAAAGCGCTTGTCAAGGTTCCATTGTTTTGCAATGTCTGAACGGTCGTTCCAGAAGCCAACTGCTATTCCCGCAAGATAGGCCGCACCGAGTGCCGTCGTTTCATTAATTTCTGGACGCTCTACAGGCACATCCAGTAAATCACTTTGGAAGCCCATTAAGAAATCATTTTTTACAGCTCCGCCATCCACACGCAATGTTTTTAATGAAATGTTTGAATCCTTTTCCATCGCATCTAACACATCTTTCGTTTGATAAGCAAGTGATTCTAACGTTGCACGGACAAAGTGCTCTTTAGAAGTACCGCGTGTTAACCCGAATACAGCGCCTCTGACATCACTATCCCAGTATGGTGTGCCTAGACCAACGAATGCCGGAACGACGTATACGCCATCTGTTGACTCAACGCGCTCTGCATAAGCTTCGCTGTCTTTCGAGTCTTTAAACATTCTGAGTCCATCACGCAGCCACTGAATCGCTGAGCCAGCAACGAAAATACTTCCTTCTAAAGCATATTCAACTTTGCCGTCAATGCCCCATGCAATCGTCGTTAATAAACCATGATCCGACTTAATGGCTTTTTCCCCTGTATTCATCAACATGAAACATCCTGTACCATATGTGTTCTTCGCCATTCCTTCTTCAAAGCAAGCCTGACCGAATAAAGCAGCCTGCTGATCTCCCGCCGCTCCTGCAATCGGAATATTTCTGCCAAAGAAGTGATAGTCTGTTGTTTCACCATAAATGTGTGAAGATGGTTTCACCTCTGGAAGCATAGAAGCCGGTACGCCAAGGATATCAAGTAATTCTTGATCCCATTTCAGATCGTAAATGTTGAACATTAATGTTCTTGACGCATTGGAGTAATCTGTGACGTGTGATTTACCGCCTGTCATCTTCCAAATAAGCCAAGTATCGATTGTGCCAAACAGTAAGTCGCCATTTTCTGCTTTCTCACGGGCACCTTCTACATTGTCTAATATCCATTTTACTTTTGTACCTGAGAAATAAGCATCGATGAGAAGACCTGTTTTATTTCTAAACGTTTCACTGTGTCCTTGCGCTTTTAACTCTTCACAAATGCCAGATGTTTGTCTTGACTGCCAAACAATTGCATTGTAAATAGGTGCGCCTGTATGTTTATCCCAAACAACCGCTGTCTCACGTTGGTTCGTAATTCCGATACCAGCGATTTGGTCTGCTTCAATTCCTGATTCAATTAAAGCAGTTGAAATGACCGATAGAACAGAGCTCCAAATTTCATTTGCATTGTGTTCTACCCAGCCTGGGTTCGGAAAATATTGATTAAATTCCTTCTGAGTTGTATGTGCAATTTTGCCTTCTTGATCAAATAAGATCGCTCTTGTGCTTGTTGTCCCTTGATCTAATGCAAGAATATATTTTTCTTTTGTCATGATGTTTTCCTCCCCTTACATACTTTCATTTACAGCATTTGTTTGGTTTTTCGTAGTGATATAGAGTCCTAACAATACCACAACTAAAATAACGCTTACAATCCAAAAGGCTGGTGTGACGTTCGCTTTAAAGGCTGCATTGTAGAAAACACCGCCAAATGCGCCGCCTAAAATTGGACCAACGACTGGCACCCAAGCATACTTCCAGTTCGATGGGCCTTTCCCTGGAATCGGCAAGATCGCATGTGCGATTCTCGGACCTAAATCACGTGCAGGGTTAATTGCATAACCAGTTGTTCCACCTAAAGAAAGACCAATTGCAACAATTAAGAAACCAACAATCAGCGGATTGACTCCGTCTGCAAATTTATTTGCACCAATCGCTAAGATTCCTAGAACCAATACAAATGTACCGATGACTTCACTAAGTACGTTTGCAAAAGTATGCGGAATCGCAGGACCAGTTGAGAATACGCCTAGCTTTGCACCTGGATCATCTGTTGCTTTCCAGTGCGGTAAGTAATGTAAAAAGACAATAGTAGCCCCTATTAGTGCACCAAGCATTTGACCAACAATATACATTGGAACATCAGCCCAAGGAAAACTTCCTTCTAGCGCAAGCCCAATTGTGAGTGCAGGGTTTAAATGCGCTCCGCTAATTCCACCAGTTGCATATGCTGCAATGGCTACTGCAAATCCCCATCCGAAAGCGATTACAATCCAGCCGGATTGATATGCGAGTGATTTCTTTAAATTAACTGCCGCACACACACCGCCCCCAAAAATAATGAGCAGCATTGTACCTACGACTTCTCCCCAAAATGGTGTCATGAAAAATTCCTCCTCTGGTTCAGTTGCCATCCCCTATGAATGTGTAGAAAAGATAAAGAAAAAGATCCACAACAAACATACTTTACATCAGGGTCATTTGTCACCTAGTAAAGCGTTGTTGTGGATCTCCGTTTCTCCATCACATGATATTAACTTAGTGCAATAGTATCAGAGGATGAAAACGTTGTCAATAAATATTCACATTTTATCTTTTCACTTTTGGAACGCTTTCCAAAGGGTGGTATTTGAGGTCGTCACAGCTGTAGCCCCTGCTTCAAGCGCTCTTTCTACATCTTCTTTTGTACGGATAAATCCGCCTGCAAAAATCGGGATCCCAGTTCGCTCGCGCACTTCTGTAATTAAATCTGGCACGACGCCCGGCAATACTTCAATAAAATCTGGACGATGTTTCCCAACGAACTCCATGCTTTTTTCCATGGCACTCGTATCAAGTAAAAACATTCGCTGAATGGCATATACCTTTTTTTGCTTGGCTTTTACTATGACAGAAGACCTAGTAGAAATTATTCCTGCTGGCTTCATTTCCTGACAAATAAATTCCGTTCCATACTCATCATGTTTAATCCCGTGAATGAGATCGACATGGACAAACATTTTTTTGTGATGAGCATTTGCCTCATTCATGATGCCCTTAAGCCGGCCTAAGTGAACATCAAGTAAAACACCATATGTAAATGGGCTTTTTAAAAATTCCTCAAATTGCTTCATATTGCGTACAGCAGGTAAAATGGGTTGATCATGAAAACTCATAAGCCGTCTCCTTCAAAAGTGTATTGGATCAGTCTTCTCCTAACAGTAATTGAAACTCTTCTATTTTTCAATACACCTAGTGTGCCCAATACCGATTTCATCTCACATCATCTTCATAGAACTAGCTCAAAATGATGGAAAGCAAACTTTTATTCCATAAAAAAAGCAGAGAAGTTCTCTGCTATAGCTGTGCCATGCTTTCTTTTAAGGTATTGATGATAAATGAGGCGTCATCATCTGTTATATTAAGCGGCGGTGCAAGCTGGGCAACGTTATTATAGCCCGCCACTGTATCCCCATTTTTCCCGATGATCAGTCCGCGTTTTTTACATTCAGCAATCAATTGACCGACGACATGTGGCTCAGCTGGCTTTTTGGATTGTTGATCCTGAACAAGCTCTATGCCAAACAGCAAGCCTTTTCCTCTGACATCTCCGACAAATGGGTGTTCTTTTAACTCTTGCAAACGTTCAAGCATATCCCGGCCGAGCGCATCGGACCGTTCAACTAATTGCTCGTTTTCCATAATCTCTAGGTTGGCAAGTGCCACCGCACAGGAAGCAGGGTGCCCGCCAAATGTATTCACATGACGCAGCCTGTCATACGTATCTTCTCCTGCATAGGCTTCATAGATTTCTCGTTTCACGCACGTTGCAGAAAGCGGTAAATAGCCGCTTGTGATCCCTTTTGCCATGGTGATAATATCCGGCTTTACTTCCTCATGCATAAAACCAAACCGCTTCCCTGTCCGGCCAAATCCGCAGATGACTTCATCTACAATGAGGAGCGCTCCATGAGCTTCACAGATGTCTTTGACCTTCTTCAAATACCCTTTTGGCGGCATTAGGATACCTCCGCCCGTAATGATCGGCTCCATAATGACCCCTGCTATCGTCTCACTTAGTTCCCACGTCATGGCCTGATCAATGGCCGCAGCACTTGCCAAATTCTCTTGATCCTCAGGATGACGATACACATCAGGCGGTGCGACATGAATAAAGCCCTGACCTAATGGTTCATATTTATATTTACGCTGCGCTTGACCGGTTGCAGCAAGAGCAGCTGCTGTATTGCCGTGATACGACCGGTACCGGGAGATGAACTTTGTCCTAGCACTCTCTCCTTTTTGCGCATGATATTGTTTGGCCATTTTAAATGCAGCTTCATTGGCTTCAGAACCGCTGTTAGAAAAGAAGATGACATAGTCCCCGCCAAGCCACTCATTTAGCTTTTCAGCCAGCTGAATCGCCGACACGTGGCTTTGTGTAAGCGGATAGTAAGGCATTGTCTTTAATTGCTTATACGCCGCTTCTGCAAGCTCTTTCCGGCCATATCCGGCATTTACACACCAAAGGCCTGACATCCCGTCTAAATAACGATTTCCATGAATATCTGTCACCCATGCGCCTTCTGCCTCGTGAATGACCATACTTTCATTTTCCTTGTTTGTTCCTTTCATTTGATGCCAGATCAACTGATCATCTTTTGCCTGAAGATTTTGAGCCTGCTCATGTATTTTCATCTTCCCGCCCCCATGTATCCGTTTTCATCATTAAAGAAGCTTAGACCAATTCAGCAGCACATTGCCTCTCCATTCATTATATGGATGAAACGTGAGGCATATGAAACTGGAACCAGGCCGCCCGTAAGAGAGAACCAATCGTTACTTTCATTATAAAAAAGGGGTCAGGCCGATTACATTAGACAGATCGTCAACTGATTGAGCACGAGCATAAGACATTTTTCTTGATGCCTTGGCAAAATGGAACACACTCCGCTAACGTCGATTTCCTTGCAGGAATTCATAAGCAAGAATCGCAAATTCAAGCGCCTGTCGTTTCGGCGCCTGCATCATATCCTCACCGAGCAAGGCATGCAGTTTATCCAGTCTATGATAAAGGGTTTGCCTAACAATATAAAGCTGGCTTGCGGTTTCTTTTTTAGAACCGTTTGTCTGTAAAAAGATATTCAGCGTTTGATAGAGTCTCCCGTTATTTTGATTATCGTATAAAATCACGGGCTCTAAATACTCTTTCACCATACATTCAAGCAGACCGCTTTCCTTCATCATAGGCATGAGACGGAGCATATGTAGATCTTGGTAAAATGGACTTTCCACCCGCTGAGGCATCACTTTTTTTAAATGTAGCACTTCTTTGGCTGCTTGAAAGCTTTTTCTCATGTGCTGAAACTTTTCACAATATTGCCCGATACCAAAATTGATCTCGTCCCCTCGGGGCTGCTCTCGGTCATACAATTGTTTGATGTCGTTTGCAGCCTTTTCTGCACGCTCTTTCCAGTCCTCTTTCTTTCTCGTGTTTAATAAAATAAACAAGGTTTGTTCTTGATACTCATATGCAATCAGATGGAAACCCGCACGCTGAAAAATGGAGCGGCAAGAGACAAGAAAGTAAAGGTTCCCTGCGATTTCTTCAATTTGATGATGCTTTTGAAAGAGCAAGACTACGCAGCCAGTTGGCTTTTTCATCCCTTCTGTTTCTTCAAGGTGCTCTATGATCTCTTGTTCTGTATGCTCTTCTTGAAACCATTTTTGCAGCCATTCAATTTCTTTTGTCTTCTTCAGCTCTTCTGAATAAAGCTCTCTTAATGTTTGCTGGGCTAGAGCATTCGCTCCTTTATCCATCACAAGCAGTTCGAATTCAGAGAGCATGTCCGCTTGATGAATGAGCACAAGATCTGCAAATGTTTGTTTGAGCGCAAGCACTTGTTTTTGTGTCACTTCGTATCCTTTTGGCACGGAAGCAAACTGCAAATAATTCATGACCAGTTCTTCCGTTTGTTTGGAAGAATCACATAAAATAATCGGCTCGCCCTGAACAGGGAGGAGTAAAAGAATCCCCCTTACGTGCTGATACACTTGATCCAAAATATCCATCTGCGGATGCGGGGTCAGTAAAAGCTCATTCAGCTTTGATGATAGTGCTTCTAAATCAGCCATCATTTGATACTGACGCTCGATCATCATCGTATGAAGATGCTGCGTGATGTTGACGAACTTCACTTCTTTTGTAAACAGAATAAGTGGAAAATCTCTTTCTTCTGCATAAGTCAGTAATTCTTCCGGCACTTCGAATCTTAGCGGAACAAATTCAATACACAAGCCGGCCGCCCCTGAATCAATCAGCTGTCGTAAAAACGCTTGAAACACATCCAGTTGATCATGGAAGCCTGCGGCTGTCGTTAATATCAGCTCGCCTCCATTTAATAAATCTTCTACATCAGGCACTTCTAACACATGTATCCATTTGACCTGCCGAAACAATCCTTTTTCCCCTGCTAACACTTTTGCATGCGCAAAATGCTTCGTTTTCAACACGTCACTCACTTGGAAATGAACATCTACATTCATTCATATGTCCCCCTTTGTTTGCCGCCTATCCCCTATCCCAGAGGGTGCATGGATAAAATCCATAATAAAACTGGTAATGTCACGATACTTAAGATTGTACTGAGAAATGTCGTGCTTGAAACAAACTCAGGCTTCGTTCGAAATTGTACAGCCATCAGCGTGGTATTTGCTGCTGTCGGCATGGCTGCCACTAAGATCATAATTTGTTTCACCATATCATCTACCGGTAAAATAAACGTAAAGCCAAATGCAATAAGTGGGGAGATAAACAGCTTCAGCAATACAGCATAAGAAATATTGCGATAATCCACTTGCTTAAAAGAGATCACAGCAAGCTGCATACCTAAAATAAGCATAATCGTCGGTATGGCAGCATTCCCTACAAGCTGAATACCCGTCATCAGCTCTTTAGGTAATGAAAGATCAATCAGCTGAAATAATAGACCGATGAGTGCCCCGTAAGCAACCGGCATACGCAGCACTTTTTTCAAGACGACCTTTCCATCTCCCGCATCCTCTCCGCCCTTTGCTGCATAATACATGCCGATTGTACTCATGACAAGCTGCTGCAGCACCATCAACACAATCGCAATATCCAAACCTGCGGCTCCGAAGACAAGCAGCACAACAGGCGTGCCATAGTTTCCATTGTTCATAAAAGCTGACGACAGAATCATGGCGCAATACGTTTCATTCGAATACCCATAAATACGAGATAAAATAAAAACACATAAAATAAGTGCAAGACAAAGCCCGACAACAAAAATGGATAAATACACATAGTCCATCGACACTTTGTTTTGATAAAAGGTTTCAAACGCAAGAAATGGTGACATTAAATATAAAGACATTGATGAGAGCGTATGTATGTCAAAACCAATCGCCTTCTGCCCGATATACCCGATCAGGAATATGCCGAACACTGGCAGTAAGACAAGTAAAAACTCCATGCTGCACCTACTTTTCTCTAGTTGAATTCCAGATTCCTTCTGCTCCTCATTATCATACCACTGATAAACAATAAAAAAGAAGCACCCTTATGAAAGGCCGCTTCTTTCCTCATCCATATAAAACACTTCCCACAAATGACCATCAAGATCCTGAAAGCTCCATCCATACATGAACTCATGATCCTGCTTCTCCTTAAACGGTGAACCACCTGCCGCCATTGCCTTCTCGACAAGCTCATCGACCTCTTCTCGTGAATGAACACGCATAGAGATAATCACCTCTGATGCCTTTTTTGCTTCCACTAATTGTTTCTCTGAGATGGATTGAAAATGCCTAAGAGATAACAGCATAACGGTGATCGTGTCATCAATGACCAAACAGGCCGCCTGATCATTCGTGAACTGCTGCTCAAAGTCAAAGCCCAGCTGCTCAAAAAAAGCGATAGATTCCTTCACATGATTTACCGGCAAATTGATATACAGATGTTTAGATTGTCGCCCCATGTTCCTCTCCTTTTTGAACACATAATCTCCTTTCAGTATATTCAGCTTTTTCTCCAGCATCCCTTTGTCAATTGAAAAAATCTGATGTCATCAAAAAGTAGCGCCTCAACAATAGGCGCTTCTTTTCATTATTTCTTATATTCAATATGGTACACGTCTCTTCTTCGGTCTTTCAGCTGACGTACGGTTCCATCTTGTCTTTGTCTTCTTAAAATTTCTAAATCGACATCACCTACGACGACCATCTCAATGTTTGGATTACACTCTCCTACAATCCCATCTCTTGCAAATTCAAAGTCTGATGGGGCAAATATAGCCGATTGCGCATATTGAACATCCATATTTTCGGTTTGCGGAAGGTTGCCAACTGTTCCCGAGATAACGGTATAAATCTGGTTTTCAACCGCTCTCGCCTGTGCACAGTAACGTACTCTTAAATAGCCTTGGCGGTCTTCTGTACAAAACGGAGTGAAAATAATTTTCGCTCCTTTGTCAGCTGCGATCCGTGCAAGCTCAGGAAATTCAATATCATAGCAAATTTGGATCGCAATTTTGCCGCAGTCCGTATCAAATACCCGGACCTGGTCACCAGCTGAAATCCCCCACCATTTTCTTTCATTCGGCGTGATATGAAGCTTATATTGCTTTTCAATCGTTCCATCACGTCTAAATAAATAGGCAATATTGTAGATTTTCCCTTCCTCCTCTACAAAGTGGGACCCGCCGATGATATTAATGTTATATTTCACAGAAAGGTCTGTGAACAAATTAATGTAGTCCTCGGTATATTCCGTGATTCGCTGCACAGCAAGACTTGGTGACCGCTCTTCTAAATAAGACATGAGCTGCGTCGTGAAAATTTCTGGGAATACCGCAAAGTCAGCTGATGCATCTGATGCGACATCCACATAATACTCCACCTGATTCATAAATTCTTCAAAGGAGTGAATTTGTTTCATTGCATATTGAATCACACAAATTCGAACAGGGAATGCCGATTTAAAATATCTTTTCGATTGCGGGCGATAATCGACATTGTTCCATTCCATTAACGTCGCATACGTGCTGGATGCTTTATCATCAGGCAAGTAATTCGGATTGATCCGCATGAGACTAAATTCATTTAACAGCTGAAAAGATAAAACGGGATCATAGATTTGGTGAATCGTGACCTGCTCTACATACTGGCGAGGCGTCATTTCCTCTTGGTATTTATGATAATTCGGAATGCGTCCGCCAATGATGATGCTTTTTAAATTTAATCTTCTTGCTAAGTCTTTTCTTGCTTCATACAAACGATGTCCAATTTTCATGCGGCGGTACTCAGGACTCACCATGACTTCGATTCCGTACATATTCATCCCATCAGGATTATGGTTTGTGATGTACCCATCATCTGTAATGTCCTGCCACGTGTGGCGATCATCGTATTCATCAAAGTTAATTAATAAACTTGAACAAGAGCCAATGATTTCCCCCTCGAATTCAGCACAAAACTGTCCTTCTGGGAAATGCTCAAGGTGGCTTTCAAGATGCTCCCGTTTCCAAGGATCCATGCCCGGAAAACATACCTCTTGTAAGGCAATGATTCGATCAATATCCTCTTCATGGATATTACGGATCACTATTCTTTTTTCAAACCGCGTTAAATCTAGTTTTTCTGCCATGATGTATTTGCCCCCTTACTGATCCTCTTTTTCAAGCTGATGGAATAGCTGGAGCAATTCGATTTCAGCCATGGATTCTAATCTGACATCATATTCTTCAAATTGCAGCGTGCTCGTCACTTTGTTTGGGACGATGACACATTTCATACCTGCCCGTTTGGCAGCTACTGATCCATTTACAGAATCCTCAAATGCCACACAATCTTTTGGCTCTACCCCTAAGCAGCGTGCGGTTTGCAAATAGAGCTCTGGATTTGGTTTCACTTCTTCCACATCATCTGACGTGCGGATACATTCAAAATAGTCGAAAAGACCAATCTGCTTCAGGTGATCAGACACCCATTTATAGTCTGAGCTGGAAGCAAGTCCAATCTTGATCCCCAGCTCCTTTGCTGCTTCTAAATAAGCTTCTACACCAGGTCTTGCTGATTCGTCCTTCATTCTTTTTTGAAAACGAGAACGCCGATCTGCTGTGAGTGTCTCATGATCCAGCGTCTTCCCTAGCTGCTTTTCCAAATATTCAAATGGCTTAAAGCCTGCCTGCGTACCAATGACCTTGCCCCATACGGAAAGAGGCAGATCTGACTCATGCTCCGCAAACATTTCTTGTAAAACCTCATATTCATGTGTTTCTGTATCTAAAATTAATCCGTCAAAATCAAATATAATCGCCTTTACCAACGAGGCCACTCCTTTTTTTACAAAAGTCTTAAAGATATACTCAATGCTATCATATCGTGAATAAAATTGACTTTCAAAGATGAATGTCTGCTAAAATGATTATGTATAAAAGGAGCCTGCACCGTTTTGTCAGGCTCCTACTCGTGTTCGGTTCATTCTGCAAGAGATCCAAGCGCTCCGATTCGTGGAGAAATAGGCGATGTTGAAAAAGAGCGGGTTTGGTATTACAGATCTTAAAGGTTTCTCCGTTCCCTTAAAAATAGTATGTGCGAGGTCCTTGTAAGTTAACAAGGAAGTTCACACCATCTTTTACGCATTTTGAAGGTGACGGCTGGCAAAATCGTCTAGATCAAACGGAAAAGAAAAGCCGCAGGCATTGACCTGCTCACGGTTTCGTTCGAATAGTTCACGATCTCGTTTGGTGAGATGACGTTTCGGTTTTACAATGATGGTATGTAATAGCTGAAGTCCCGATAAAATACGAAAAGCATCGTCCATCGTCCCGTTATATACGCCATCAATAAAGGTAAGGGAGCGATCTTTTTGACGCATATCCCGTTGCTGTCCATTGACAGCATGAGAAAGAAGATCTTCAACATCCTTTGATATTTCTTCAATTGCCTGCTCTTGCAGGTCTGTAGCAGCTTTCATTAATCTCACGTGACATCTACCTCTCTGTCGTTATTCTCCATTCAGAATAGCACAGAAAAAAAGGCTTTCGCCAAGGTAAGTGTTTCCTATATATACCCATAGAGAGGAACGGATATCATGATCATAAAAGGACACACGCTCTCACTCAAAGTAGATGAGCAGTATCATCACACTTCACTCAGTCATTTTTTAAAGACAGCCGTCTCTGCATCAAAACCGATTATTCATTTTTGGATGGAGCATCAAAAAGTTCGTTTAAATCAAAAGCCTGCCCATCACGCGGCTAAAGTCAGTCAAGGCGATCAGATCATCATTGATTTATTTGAAACAGAAGAAAGTGATGTAACACCAGAATACGGTGAATTAGAGGTACTCTTTGAGGACGAGCATTTATTAATTGTGCAAAAACCGGCCGGCCGGCCAACTCATCCGAATGAACAAGGACAAACAGGCACACTGGCAAATCTTGTGGCATTCCATTTTCAAGCAAATGGAGAAGAAAAGCGGGTAAGACATATCCACAGGCTAGATCAAGACACGAGCGGTACCGTCATTTTTGCAAAGCATAGGTTAGCCCATGCGGCTCTTGATCAAATGCTTTCTAAAAAAACAATCAAACGCACATACATCGCCATCGCAGAGGGACTTTTCAAAAAAAAGAAAGGCACCATCTATGCAGGGATCGGCCGTGACAAACACCATGCAGTCAGACGAAGAATCTCCCCTAATGGGCAAAAAGCTGTGACTCATTTTCAGGTCATGGATATGAATAAACGTCTGCAACTGACAGCCGTTAAACTTCAATTAGAAACGGGTAGAACGCATCAAATTCGTGTCCACCTGAGCAGTCTCGGGCATCCACTAGCTGGGGATACATTATATGACGGAGTTCGTGATTACATCAACAGGTGTGCTCTTCACGCCAAGCAAGTAGACATGAAACATCCTTTTACAGGTGAGCATCTGATCATCGAAGCACCTCTACGACCTGATATGGACCAGCTCATGAGTCAAATCATCCATTAACAAAAGAGCCTGCGTATGAAAGCAGGCTCTTTTTCTTTATTCAGACACTCTTTTTGCATAAATAATATACCGCTCTGGCGCATTGCCGACGAAATGAAAAGGATAGCATGTGGTTAATATCAGCTCTTCCTTTTCATTCTGCAACGTAATGATGGATGTATCATGCTGATCAACAATTTTCGTATGTGTGATTTCATATATAAATTCACCATACGGCACAGTGATTTTCAGCTGATCTCCAATATCCAGTTCGCCTGTCCTGCGAAACACCGTGTCACGATGGCCAGAAAGGACGATTTGTCCATTTTGATCAGGATAATAACTGCCTTTGTAGTGTCCTACTCCCTTTGCTAGGTCATCCGCATCCGTCCCTTCGACAATGGGAAGGTCTGCTTTTAATTTTGGAATCGTCAGGATGCCAGAGGCTCTCCCCATTTCAGGAGTAAACTGCTTCTTGGACATCCCTTGATCGTCCGCCACGACCTTCTTCGCTTCGTCTAATGATTGGGCGGTTTGAAGATGAGTAGAGGCGATTTGCCAAATTCCCCAGCCGAACAGCACAATCCCGGCTGTCATCACAGTCAGTGCAAGCCACTTTTTCATGCTTAAACTCCTTTGCCTGTTACGTTTCTCTTAGATGATACGCTTTTTAGCTTGCTGCTTTTTAGCTTGCTGCTTTTTAGCTTGCTGCTTTTTAGCTTGCTGCTTTTTCTTCTTGTTTTGCTTTTTGAATTCGTCCTTCTTTTTGATACACAATGGAAGCTCCCTCAAAGCTTTTCACAAAATCGACAGTGGCTTCTAAGTCTTCTGGGCCTGTTTCAGGGTTTTGCCCAAGCCTGCCTATTGGTGCATATTTACTGCCAGTTGCAGTTGCCATGAAGTTATTCACAGTGAGTGTATACGTTTGATCGAGAGCTACGGCTGAACCATCTGGCAGCTTCAAGTCGACTACTTTATATGTTACAGGATCATAGGAATATGAAAAGCCTGAAATGCTATAATCTGGTCCAAATTGCGGAGAAATTTGTGCTTCTATGATCTCTACTAAGTCTTTTCCCTTGATCTCTAGTTTGACTAAAACGTTGCCAAATGGCTGAATATTAAAGAGATCTCCCCATGTTATCGGCCCTTTTTCAAGGTTTTGCCTAATGCCGCCTCCATTCATCATGGCAAAGTCACTTTTCATTGAATATCTCATACCATCCGCAATCAAATTACCGAGCGGCGTGTCTCCATCATTTGAATAGCCGCCTTCCATTTTGACCCCGGCTTCTCCAACAACCTCACTAATAATCGGCTCCACTTCTTTCCCGTAATGAGCCAAGATGTCTGCTGCTTCCTTGTCCTTTTCTATATCAGATTGATCTACATACTGGATATTCGCACTTTTTTTGACGATATCCTTCGTTTTACGGTCAAGTGTCACATTAACTTCGCCAATCGCCTTCCCGTATTCAAAGGCTTGCACAATTAATTTTCCATTGACCTCTCCATTGACCACTTCGTGATTATGCCCTGCAAAGATGACGTCAATTTCATCATCACCTTCTTTGGCAAGCTTTACACTCTCCCCGGTGATCGTATCGCCATTTTGAGAGGCTGTCATATGAGCTAAAACCGCTATAGCTTTAACTCCTTTTTGTTTTAATTCCTTCGTGGCTTCATTCACAGCTTTGACTTCATCTGTAAACTGAATGTCTTTAATCCCTTCTGGCATGACCATTCCTGCGGCTGACTTGGTCACAACGCCGATAAATGCGACTGGGATTCCTTCGACATCGATGATTTCATAAGCCGGTAAAAGTGGTTTGCCAGTATCCTTGTATTCACAGTTCGCACAAACGAGCGGAAAGTTCTGTCCGTCATATCCCTTTGTGCCTTTAGGATGATCTCCGCCATTTAAGATACGCAATAGCTCGTCTACCCCTTCATCGAATTCATGGTTGCCGACCGTGCCGACATCAAAGCCAATGTTCTCCATGAGTTCAACGGTTGGTTCATCTTGCAGAAGAGAAGATATTGGAGAGCTCCCGCCAATCATATCTCCAGCATGGACCGTGATCGTATTTTTGTGCGCTGCTTGTTTTTGCTTCATATAGGCCGCGACATAATCCATCCGCCCATACATGCCTTTATTGCCATCATCTTTTAGATCCAACTCGTATTCTTGATCAATTTTACCGTGTAAATCATTCATACTTAAAATCGTTAATGGTACTTTGCCCGATTTCTTTGCCGGCTGATAACCAGCCTGCTCTGCTTCTTCTTTGGAAGCAAAAAAGATCCGTTTATCCACATCGGTTTCTTTCCATTTGTCAGGGGTCACGTAGGTTTTGACAGATGAATCACCAACATAGCGTGTCAGTCCTTTTTTCTGTTCACGTGCTCTAAATTCAAATGGCTGTTCCAGCAGAGGGTCCGCTTCGTTCCATATGCCCAGTCCTTTTTCCTTTGCTTCTTTTACTGCTTTTTGAAACGTATGATAGTCCTTTTCATCTCCAACTGGCCAGATGAAATAAGTAGGGGCATATCCTTTTTTCACAAGCTCTAGATTTGTATTTAACCCTTTTTTGGTTTTCACTTGAGCTAAAAGACGTCCATAGTTATCTTTCGCTTCAGGACCAATCTTTAATGTGACTTGGTCACCGCTTGAAAGTAGTGTTTTTAAATAGTCAGTCGCTTGCTGTCCAAAACGCAATTGGTTTTTGTCTAATTCGCTTTTTGGCTGATGATACGTTTCCGGCGTGTCCATATTCACAAAACGCACCTTTGTTGTACCTAGAACGGGCTTCTTTAGATGAATCGTATCTCCATCCACCACACGGTCAACCGTTGCTTTGTATTCTTTCTTCATCTTTGGCGGCTTTGGCTGACGTTTCAGCAGGTTGATATCATCCTTATGTCTTGGAAGCAACTGCAACGTATCATACCTGCTTAACACCCCTGTAAACTCGTACCATTTTCCTGTCTTTACTTTATCAATCGCATTCGTATCGACCATCACTCTCAAAGTGGTGCTGTGATATTTTTTATCAATGATCACTACATTGTATCCACCGCCAGCCGGCTGCGCTGGTTTTGTTTCTACATAACCTTTGACCTTCACTAATCTTCCTTCATGCTTACCTGCTTGTTCCGTTTCTAGCTGCTTCACAGACACTCGTTTCGCCTTTGGCAAGGTTTGGTTCACAGCATCTACCTTCAGACTGCCTTGATCTGGCACAATTTCAATCAGTCCTTTATAAGACGTAATTTTACCAGTCACTGTCACCTTCATCCCTGCTTTTAGTTCCGGGAAGTGATTGGGCTGCGCTGAATAAACATTGATTCCAGCTGATTTGTCTTGAATGTATGTGGACAGTTTCCCATTGCCTACAGCTGATTGATCTGCTGTCACAATTCCGCTCACTGTCACGGTCTCTCCTATGAGCTGACGGGCTTTTTTGATGTGCACAATCTTTTTTTGTTTCCACACCATTTCTTTCTTTTCAGATGCATTGACCTCGCTCCCTGCGGACATACCAGGCAATAAGGATTGCAAACTAAAGATCACCAAAACCAAACAACAAATCATTCGAATAGATAGCATTCGTTTCATTAGACCTCTCCCCTTTGCGCTTCATCTCTCATAGTGTACAAAGTAAATATTGATGTTGAATGGATTTCATGTAAAACTTGTCTTTTTAACTCATTGGAAAGGTAATAATTACTCGTGTCCCCTCAAAGTTTTTGCTTTCAAAACGAATGGTGCCGCCATGGCTTTCAATGATTTTAATGGTCATCATTAAACCAAGGCCTGTCCCCTTTTCTTTTGTTGTATAAAATGGTTCACCGAGTTTCCCTATTTCGTCCTCTGGTATTCCCTTTCCTTGGTCTTCAAATATCAACATCATTTGATGATCTTTCATGAGAGAGGTCACCTTGATGACGCCTGTCACACCATCCATCGCTTCTATTCCGTTTTTAAGGATGTTTAGGAAGACTTGTTTCAGTTCATTCGGAATGCCTTGAATGTTAGGGAGCGACGGAGACAGCTTTTTCTGAATGGAAACACCTTTTAAGACCGCCTGGGATTCAACGACCATGATCACTTCTTCGAGCAGAAGATTGACATGTACCGGTTCAAATTTCACCGATTTGCTTCTAGAAAGAACGAGGAATTCATTAATAATTGACTCGAGCCGATTAAACTCTGACATCATCACATCTGCATAATCTTTCTGATACTTTTTACTTTGAATCATCAGCTGTAAAAATCCTTTTAATGATGTCAGCGGGTTCCGTATCTCATGAGCGATGCCTGCTGCAAGCTGCCCTACTGCTGACAGCATCTCTGATTTCATCAGCATCTTCTCTGACTGCTTTTGATTGGTGATATCCTCTGAAATCCGCATGACGGTTGACTGCATTTTGTCAGGGTCATCGATTCGATGTAAAGAGACTCTCTCCCATCGTTCGCGTCCAGATAAATCTTGAAAGTACAGCTCACCTGTCCAGCTGCCCTCTCTTAAACAAACCTTCCATTGCTTCTCTAAATCATCACATTGACATAGCGAATGATAGACAGAAAAAATATCTTTGCCGATCAGGTCAAATTCATGCTGCTGGACAAACTGACAGAAACGCTGATTCACGCATTGGATGACTCCTTCCTCAGTTGCCACAACAATATGAATATGGCTGTTATCAAGTGCCGTCACCGCTAGATGAAGCGACTGCTTGATTTTCGTTACTTCAGTCATTTTAATCCAAGTCATCACTGCTCCTTCATGTTCTTCATCGAAGATGGGTGTGATGTGAACGGTGAATTGCTCGCCTTCGTTCGTTTCAATTTCACGTTCGATCGCGCGTCTATCCGAGATGACGGATTGGATATCATGATAGAGCGTTTCCTGCGTAAGCTTTTTAGCCATCGACCGAAAGGATTGCTGATGTCTGATTTTCGCAGAAGTAAATAAAGAGGCAGCTGTAGGAGTGTAATAGCGAATATTCATGTCCCTGTCCACAAACAACGTCGCAAGCTCCGGCTTGACAGAGGGTCTGTACAGTTCTTCTCTTGTCACCCTCAAGTTGTTTATGATATTTATATAATGCTCGTGTTTTTTCTCAAACTCCTCTAATTGCGTGTGTTTTGCTTTTAATTGAGCCCTTGCCTCCTGCTCCTTTTGTTTGACTTCATTGAGTTCATTTTCTAAATCGACAATACGCTGTTGATAGACTGAATTTTGATCTGACATCCCTATGTCCCTGCCGTTCTTTTGATTTTTTCCTCTCTCATTCATTCGAATGAGAATGACGTAAACTCCCTTAAAACGGCGGTCAAAACTTTTCACGGTAAAATTCGCATACTGCTTGCTGCCTTTTTCCGAAATGAGAACATGTTGAAACACAACCTCTGTCTCGTCTGTCCACACCTTTTGAAAGGTTTGACTGAGCATCTCTTTCATATAATCAGGTGTCACATATTCACATGATTGATCTGACACTTCTGTATGGTCTAAAAAAGAATACGCACCCTTTGATACTGCCAGAATTCTATCACTATCATTGATGATCATACATGCATCATAATCCTTGCTTACTTCTTGCATATATTGTTCGGCTCGCGCTTTCAACTCGATATCACGAGCGTCTGGTGTCCAAGGAACATGTGGTTTTGAAACGTTTGAATGGGTGTAAATGTTCCATTTTTCATTGAACAAATGAAACAAACGAGGGATATTGGGTACAGTTTCATTTGGCCCTAATATCAACATCCCTTGATCTTTTAAAGCATATTGGAATCGGGACAATACTCGTTTTTGCACTTCAGGCTGGAAGTACATCAGAACATTTCGGCAACTGATAAAATCGAGGTGGATAAAAGGTGAATCGATCAATAAATTGTGAGGTGCAAAAACAATATGTTTTCTAAGCGACTGCTTCACAATAAAAGCGTCACCTTTCCTTTCGAAATATCGCGCCCGCCATTTTTCCGGCATCCTTGCCATAGACTCTACTGAGTAAAGACCTTTACTAGCTGTTTGAATGGCTTTTCGGTTGATATCTGTTGCAAATACTTGAAGTTCAATGGTCACTTGTCTTCTCTTCATTTCTTCTAAAAATAAGATCGTAAAAGAATAGGCTTCCTCTCCTGTCGAACATCCAGCAATCCAAATACGGCATCGAGATTTCCCGTTTTTCACCGCATTTTCAATGATCGACGGAATGATCTGATGTTCACATACATGAAAAGCCTCCATATCTCTAAAAAAAGATGTCATGCCGCTTAGAAGCTGTACGTGCAGTAGGTCAAGCTCATCTGGTTCTCTTTCTAATAAGCAGTCGTACTCTGCTAATAATGAAATCCGTTTTTTTGCAATCCTCATTCGTTTTTGAATGACAGATAGCAGCCTTTTCTTTTGATAGGTTGAAAAGGCAATGCCTTTATACATTTCAAGACGATCAATAATTCTCAGTAATACAGGATCTGCCTCATCGATGTGCGGAACGTTAATGATATTGGCGATATATGCCGCAAGGGTGGAAGGGTCTTTGAATGTTTGTTGATACAAGGTGTCAAAACCACTTTCTACCTCGCTGCACGATAAAGCTGTACCGCCCTGCTCAACCAACTGAAGCAAGCCACTTCCCACACAATGACCTTTTTGAAAGTAAATCGCAAAAGCCTCTTCCTTTTGAACGCTGGCGAGAGACTGAAAAAGCAAATCCACAGAGCAAGCCATGCACGGAGGCAGCTGCTCTGATAGGTGCAGCCGCTGATCTTCTGTTAACGTCACAACCGCATGCTGTGGACAAAAATAAATCGTCTTCTTCATGACTTTCTCACCATGTTTAATCGTTTTTGCCCGGTAGCCAATCGGTAAAACAAGTGCTTCCAAATCAGTTATACAATCGCCCGTCACATGATTTTGCACAACAATAAAAGAGGCATTTAATTCATGAGGAAATGATTGAAAAAAAGCCTCAAGATGATGCTGTTCAAACGGCGAAACACCGATGCCAATCACTGGTGCCTGCACATGTTCGTCTTCTATCAAACGATTAATGATTTTGTCCTGCATCTGGTACCCCCATGTTCATTCGTCTGATACTTTTTTTCGACAAAAAGGAAGAAAACCCTCTAATTGTAAATAATGTTTTTTGCATGAAAGAAGGAAAACATCCTCACATTAAAACTGATTGTATAAACAGAAGGAGGAATCTCAATGCAAAACGATCAGCAGACAAACGTTCAAGGAAATGTCCAGCAGCCTCAATTCAATCATGGCGGGCATGAGTTATTTGATTTACATGAAGTATTAGCAGGGACCATTAATATTTTGGATCAATACATGATTTTTCGCCAATTCATCCAAGATCCCGCATTATCCGACATTTTAGATCGACAATATCAATTTGTATTGTCACAGTATAATGTCACGGTAGATTGTTTTTCTACTGGTCAAAAGCCTAGTGAAGAAACATCTACGTATATGATGAAAGAACAAACACAGGTGACATACGGAATAAAACCATCTCAGCCTAAGAAGCCAAATCAATCGTTGCAGGATGTAAAAGACACGGGAATTACAGGGCATATGCTAGGTCTCGTGAAATCACATGCTGGATTACTTTCAATGACTGCACTAGAGGTAACAAACCCTGTGGTGCGACGTGTGCTTGCAGCGCAAATTCCGAACTTTATTGAAATGGCGTATGAAATTTTCTTATATCAAAATAAACATAGCTATTATCAAGTTCCGCAGCTTACAGCTCAAGATATGCAGGCGATGACGTCTACATTTGCCCCAATGAAGGGCCAAGTTCAAATGCCGCCAAGCAAAGCCAATCAGCAAAAACCGCTTCATTAAACAAAAAAACGGCCGACCTATATCCTCAGGTCAGCCGTTTTTTCTTTGATAACTCAGTTTAAATTGCTCTTCAAAATCTGCCAGACGTTGTCCTGTCGCTTGTTCAAAGCCTTTAGCAAATAGACCTGTTTTCGCCGTTTCCTGCATGATCTCATGTATGATATCTCGTCCGTAAAGCTGCACCAGCTCATAGATCATATAGTAGCTTTGCACATAAACATCTGTCTCATACGTCATCCGGGAGTCCTGCCAATCTTGATCGGAATGAAGAGATTGAAAGGGAATGACGTCGAACCGTTCAGACGTGGCATTTAACACGTCATAGGCCGTCCATTCTGCTGTTCCCTCATGGAACCAAAGGGGAAAGATCACCGGAGACACTTCGTAAGAATGAACTTTTTCATAGAAAACAAAGTGAGCATATTCATGAATCAATAACGTGTTGAAAAAGTATAAAGGGAGTGTCTCTTTCTTCAATAATGCTTCCCTCTTATCTGGATATAACCCTATCATTTGATCATGATCGGAGTAAAAACCCGTAATATGCTTGATTCCTGCAAATTGTTCGATTGTCTCTTTATCATCAAAATAAATAATGTCTAAAGGTTTGTCAGTTTCAAATTGAAATACTGACGCTGTCCTCTTCTTTGCCTGATCCATAGCCTCAATTGTCAAATCAACAAAAGCGTCCTCTTCCTCTGCATAGTATATTCTAATATGTTCATAGACTTGCTTATTGAGTCCCTCCGTTAAAATCGTTTTAGGAGAAGACTGCTGCTCTAAATATTGTCCTGTCAGCTGAAACGCAACATAAATCAAGTACGCGGTGAAAGCATAAAAAATGAGACCTGCTGCTATCATTCCGCCTACAAGCTTTTTATGAATCAATGACGGCTTGGCTTTCATTTGCTCCCCACCTGAATTCATCCTGCAGCCTCTTTCTCTTTCTATGAAGAAACAAAGATCAACAAGAGGTGATATATTTTTTACTTTATGCAGTCAGGTGCGCAAGGTGCGGTTCCAAACAAAAAAGCCGCATATGACATACGGCTTTTGTCGTAGCTATTTTGATTCAGGGAAGATACGTCTGACCGTTTCAGTAAATTCATAGAAAAATCCTGAGATGGGCTCTCCGCTTCTAATACGTTTTCCGTACCCTTCCATACGATCGACAAAGTCTGGATTCGCAGATACATACACATTGTCGATTTGCTGATCCGTTGATTTGACTTTATCAGAAATTTTCTTTTTCAAATCTTCTGTCACATTACCACTTTTATCGCCTTCAAGCATAACAGCAACAAATGCATTCTTTCCTGTAACAAGTACGTTCGCTGTTTTTACTTCAGACATGTTGGCTACTAACTCTGACGCTTTATCTGCCACTTTGACCTTCTGAGGTGTTTGAACATCTGGCTGATCCTGCCTCATATTGTCATTCTTATATGTGACATTTTCATACTGTCGTTTCATTGTTCCTCTTCGCTCATCGCCCTGGTTGTTCATACCACATCCAGTGGTGATCAATGCTGGAACGAGTAGTAAAGATAGCATCCATTTCTTATTCATCATTTATTCCCTCCTTTTGCTCTTAGGTTTTTCATCCAGCCGGCTTTTTATGCATACATCCTCTCTTTCAGCGAAATGAATTCATAATTCAGCTTTGTTTGGTCATCCTAAACATGATGAAGAAGAATCATCACGATCAAATGGAGGGATTCGTTTGTTTAAAAAAAGAAAAGGCATGAGCACTGGCGCAATGATCGCAGCATCAACAGCTATCATTGCATTATTTTCCCCGGTTTTACGAAGAAGACTGAAAAGCATGACGCAAATGAATATGTCTTCAATGAT
Organism: Bacillus sp. FSL M8-0266; assembly: GCF_038613425.1. Taxonomy (NCBI): domain Bacteria; kingdom Bacillati; phylum Bacillota; class Bacilli; order Caryophanales; family Bacillaceae; genus Bacillus; species Bacillus sp. FSL M8-0266. The sequence goes on along the minus strand of NZ_CP152015.1, from coordinate 951,966 downwards.
GAAGGGAAAAAGTCAACAACACCATGATTCGTCTCGAAACGAGTCACACGCACAGAAAGAAGCAAAGGGAACTGCGGAAATCGGACAAATGATGAAGCAAGCATTCACTGCTGTACAGCCAAACCATACGAATCAGCACCAATCGACATCAAGAAACCATCAGCCAAGAGAGTCTTATGCACAGTCTCTCCATATTGATGAAAGTGTCATGAATGTGATGGATGATGAATCAATCCAGCAAGTGATCAATGACATCGAGCACAAATAAGAAAACAGGAGCCTTTATGAATAGAGGCTCCTGTTTATTCTCCTGAAAAATGTTCTTTCACCATCACAGAGAAGAAAGGTAAAAAGGTAATTTCAACTGTTGTGATAAAATCGCCATAAGCTTCTACTATGATTAAAAGCTCTTTCTCGTATTGCTTGTCTTTTTTTATCTCTACATGCTGCACGGTTTTAAAATCATAGATGCCTAAAACCGATCCATCTTTTTTTCGAACAGCTTTTAACGTAAATTCTTGACTTCCAAGGTACATCGTGACAACGAAACGCTCGTCTTGATTCTCAAATCGAAATGTCAAGCTTTGATATTCAATAGGCATCCCTTTCTCGAACCTTTCATCAGGCTCCGTTTCAAAAAAAGAGAGCCAGTCCGTTTCATCTGGGAAGCGTTTTCCTTGCATATGTTTCGATCCCCTTATAAGTGAAATTTTTATTAATTATCCTTTTTCCCCTTTTCTTTTGCAACAAATTTTAGTAATTTTAAAAAGGTGATTTAATTTTGCTAAGAGACCTCTTTATTAATTTAACAATTCTTGTCACTTTTCATTATTTATTTCTGCTTGTGTTTAAAGAGAATTTTCTTAAGAAAGAAGATACCCTGCTCAGACAACTATGCAAAGGCATTCTTTCTGGGTTACTCGGTGTCCTCTTAATGTTCTTCTCTATCAATTCAGGACCAGCCATCGTCGATTTAAGACATATCCCCCTTATTTTAACTGCCTTTTATGGAGGCATCGCCCAAACCATCATTGCAGCCTGTGTTGTAATCATTGGTCGATTATTAATCGAAGCCAACGTCGCTTCTTTCATCAATATTTTCTCCATGATGATCATCGCAACAGCTTCTTTTTTAATTGCTGAGCGCCATATGAATCAAGTTGTGAAAATGCTTTTGTCCATTACGTTAGGTAATGTGATTGCCACAAGCCTGTTTATCATGATCGTGCATGAGACATCATTTGAACTGCATTTTGCTTATTGGATGTTCTCATATATTGCTGGTTTGTTTAACTTTTACGTCATTGAGCATCAAACAAAAGCATATCAGCTATTGAATTTGTATAAATTCCAAGCTCATTATGACTTTTTAACAGGTGTTTTAAATAAACGGAAGTTCGATGAGGTCTTAAATGATGCTTTTTCGATGAAATTTAAGCAGCCTATCCATCAAATGTCCCTTATTTACTTAGACATCGATTACTTCAAATCCATTAATGACCAATATGGACATCATGAGGGAGATTTGGTTTTAAAAGAAATCGGAAAAAGGCTGATCAAAAACACAAGAAGCTCAGATTATATTGGCAGGATCGGCGGTGAGGAATTTGCCGTCCTTCTACCCAATTGTACAGTTGAAAAAACATGGCAGATTGCAGAACGCTTACGGAGAAAAATAGCAGATCAGCCGATTTATTTACAAAATGGCATGTCCATTCATATTACAATATCACTTGGGTGTGCGTATTACTCCACGAGAAGTCGAGACATCAAACAATTACCGATTATAGCTGATCAGGAGCTCTATAAAGCGAAGCAGTCTGGCCGAAATCAAGTGAGCTTCTCAGGGAGAAAAAGAGGCCAATGAATATAGGCTATTTCCTCAATTTGTTAGCGCTAATTATTTTTAAAAAAGTTTTTGGATAACAGTTGTTTTTTCCCGCAAACACTGGTAAAGTAAAGGTAATTATTTTTGTTCGTATCATCTTTAAGAAGAAAGTTTTGAAAGAGTTTTCGTCTTTGAAGTTTGTGTAAGAGCAAGAATAGTGAATTTAAGCGTTAAGATCGCTTTAGGAGGAAATTTCATGTTAGAAGGTAAAGTAAAATGGTTCAACTCTGAAAAAGGTTTCGGATTCATCGAAGTAGAAGGTCAAGACGATGTATTCGTTCACTTCTCTGCTATCCAAGGCGAAGGCTTCAAAACTTTAGAAGAAGGTCAAGCAGTTTCTTTCGAAATCGTTGAAGGTAACCGTGGACCACAAGCTGCTAACGTTAACAAAGCGTAATTTAAGAGCATCTGCTCTTTAGCACTTTATAGAGTGAAGGAAAACCGCCCGGCTTCTGCCGGCGGTTTTTTTGTGCCATATAAAAAGAGAACCTGACAAGAGGTTCTCTTTTTATTTGTCCTTCTGCTTTAGCTTCTGTAAAGCAGAACGATACATATCATCATTCATTTTAGTTTCTGGCTCTTCTTCTTTGACAGGTGGTTTTGGCTGCTTAAACTTTTGAAGCGCCTGTCTATAGAAATCATCACCAGACACTCGTTCATCCGTTTGAGAAGGCGTTGACGCTTCTTCTTCTACTTCAGGCTCTACAGGTCTCGCCGCAACTTCTGACTCGCTGCGGGGCACGTCAGGCTGATTGGGCACATCTTCATTGATCGCTTTCTTCTCGATCGAAGCGTGTCTGACATTGAATGCTACTAATCCGATAATGACTAGAACAGCAGCTACTAACGCTACAATAATCGTCGCCAAAAGAACCCTCTCCTTATCGCTTAAATGACGCAGTGACTGATGCTACACGTCTTCCTAATGCTTTCCCAAGTTCAATGCCTTCTGTCGAAATCACTTCATCAGAATCAATCGGACATGTCACACCTGCTCCATAGTAAGAGCCGTATAAAGCATTTTCTGGCACATTTCCAGGAAGGCCAACAACAAGCATCCCTTGGTGGAACATTGGTGTAATTAAATTATGCATCGTCATTTCTAAACCGCCGTGCGTTGTAGCAGTTGTACAGAAAACGGCACCGACTTTATCGATCAGTTTTCCTTCTGCCCATAAGTAGCCAAGACGGTCAATCCATGTCTTTAACCCAGAACTAATGGTCCCAAAGTGACCAGGGCAGCCCCAAATGATCGCATCCATTTGATCCAGCTTGCGAATATCCGCATCTTTCACATGATCGACGAATACTTCAGCGTGCTCTGTTTCACCTGCACCCGCTGCAATTGCTTCTGCCAGTGCTTTTGTATGGTCACCTTCACTATCGTATACGACATAAATTTTCATGTACGGTCCCTCCATACTTATCTTGCATCTTGGTTTGCTTCCTTAGGTGCTGGAAGCAGTGTCATTTCTTGTTTTTTATGCTGCTGGTCTTTTCGCTTTTTATCCTTACGTACATCACGCAGGAACAAGCTGAGAATGACACCAGCGGCACAGAATAACGTTACCCACATGTAAGCATCATTGATACCCATTACGTTTGAATCAACCTGTGCTTTCGTAAAGAGCTGGGTGGATACATATTTTTGAGCAGCTTCAGCTGTCATGCCCATATGGTGCATCACATTCGACACAGCCGCCTGGAATGAATTCATAAAGAACGGGTCCGCTGTATTTGTTTGATCCGCCATATTGGAATAATGGAATGTTGTCCGATTCGTATAAATCGTTGTGATCAAACTCGTACCGATCGAACCGCTTATTTGTCTTAATGTATTAGACATCGCTGTACCATGGCTGTTTAAGTGCTGTGGTAATTGGTTCATCCCAGCTGTCATCACAGGCATCATAAGGAGTGACATACCGAATGCACGAACTGCATACATGAGCACAATGTGACTATAAGATGTATCAATAGTCAGCCTTGTAAACTCGAATGTAGTGACAACGGTAATGAGCATCCCCACAATCGCAAGCGGACGAGGTCCAAATTTATCAAACAAAATCCCTGAAATCGGGGACATAATCAGCATCGCAAGTGCCCCTGGAAGCATTAATAGCCCGGATTGCAATGCCGTAAACCCAACGAGGTTCTGCAGATAAATCGGAAGTAAGAACATCCCGGTGTATAAGGCAACTGTAATAATAATATTAATGACACTTGATAATGAGAAAATGCTGTATTTAAACACTCGGAAATCAAGCATTGGATTATCAGCTTTCAGCTGTTGGAAAATAAAGAGAATGATCGCAATCGCACCAACAATAATCGTCGATAAGACGATCGGATCTGTCCAGCCATCACTTCCGGCTTCACTCACTCCGTATAGGAGCGAAGCAAAACCAACGATGGAAAGAACCGCACCAAGGCTGTCCAGCTTGATCTTTTTAGGCTCTACAATATTTCTAAACATAAAGAAAGCCGCGATAATGACAATTGCTCCAATTGGAACAAGTCCATAAAACATAATACGCCAAGAATAATGTTCAATAATGTAACCAGATAATGTTGGTCCTACCGCTGGAGCAAACATCATCGCAAGACCGAAAATCCCCATTCCTTTCCCTCTGTTTTCAGGTGGGAAAATAAAAAGGATTGTTGTCATCACGAGCGGCTGCAGGATACCGCCGCCGATTGCCTGAATCAAACGACCAATGAGCATGGTCGAAAAGTTCGGCGCAATCCCGCAAATAAAGGTCCCTAGTGTAAACGAGATCATGGCAACTAGGAATAAGCTGCGCTGTCCAAAGCGTGTGATTAAAAACGCAGATAACGGAATCAGCACACCGTTGACAAGCATATAACCTGTTGTAAGCCACTGAATCGTCGTTGCACTCACATTAAATTCAGTCATTAAATGGGGCATGGCTACGTTCAGAAGTGTTTGGTTCAAAATCGCAACGAACAAGCCGGCCATTAAAATGATCAGTAAAGACAAGGAGCCTGCTCCCTGTTTTGTTGCTGCAGGTTGATTTGCCATCTCAGACAACCTCCTTTCATTTTTTGATATCAATCATCATTAAGATGAAATTTTGACAGAAGCATTCATACCAGGAAGTACTTTGTCTGATGGATTTTTAATTGAAATTTTCACTGCTACTTTTTGTGTCACTTTTGTATAGTTACCACTTGAGTTTGTTGCTGGCAGCATGTTGAATGTTGAGTTTGTCGCATAACCAATTTGTTCAACTGTTCCTTCAAATGTTGTATCAGGATCACCATCTACCACGATGTCGACTTTGTCGCCTTTTTCAATGCTTTTAATATCTGTTTCTTTGATATTTGCTGTGATGTAAAGCTTGCTTAAATCAATCGTTTCACCAAGAACTGTACCAGGCTGCACTTGTTGATTGTTTTGTACTTCTTTTTTGACTAATGTGCCATCAGCTACTGATTTAATGTTTGTTTTTGTTTCTCCTTCAACTTTTGCGACTGTGCTGTCTTTTTGCACTTCGTCACCTTCATTGATATCCCAGCCTTTGATTTGTCCAGCTGCTGGTGCTGTGATTTGATACATGTCACCTGTCACTTTCGCCTCGTCAGTTTTGACAAAATTTGTGCTTTCGTAGTAGTAATAAGCACCTCCGGCAATAATGGCAAGAATTACAATAAGGCCAATAATATTCGTTAGCAATAAACGCCCTCTGTTCATGTTTTGTTTCTCCTTTCATGTATAAAAATATAGTGTCATCTGCTTTAGCAAACTTAGAATGCCCATCATCTGACAGAATATGAAGCAAGCTCATAAAACCGTTATATCTCCTTCATCTTCCCCGCATGAATAATGGTGTGCAGCCCATTTATACTTATTGTTCACTCATGAGCAAAGAGAAGAAAAAGAAGAAAAGACGATCGGCATCTTTTTTGAAAAACTTATATTTAACAAGATTAAATATTAATAAATGAAAATTGAAATGTCAAAGAGAAAGTTTTACTTTTTTTCTGGTGATCTCTTCCTTCTCCATACAAAAAACCCTTCAGCCCTTATGCTGAAAGGTTTTTTCAAATGTGCTATTTACGAAAGAACTTCTTCCTGCTGAAAAAATTTTTTTAGGGCAAGAAAAACGTCTGATTTTTGCTTCAAAATATAATGCTTAAATTTCTCATCCTGTATATGCTTATATGCTGACATTAATGTAGAATGCCGGTTGTATTGATTCACTTCACCATAGCAGAATAAGTTGGCTTTTTTCATAATTTCAGAAACAAGCTTCACGCATCGTGCATTGTCTGAGGTCAAATTGTCTCCATCAGAAAAATGAAAAGGATAAATATTATATCGCGACGGCGGATAACGTTCGTCTATGAGCTCTAGCGCTTTTCGATAGACAGAGGAGCAAATGGTTCCTCCGCTCTCCCCCCGCGAAAAGAAATGCTCTTCATCGACAACCTTCGCCTCCGTATGATGAGCAATAAATTCAATTTCAACCGTTTCATACTTTGTCCGTAAGAAACGTGTCATCCAAAAGAAAAAACTTCTCGCCATATATTTTTCCCAAAGTCCCATACTTCCGCTCGTATCCATCATCGCCAAAACGACGGCTTTCGACTCTGGTTTGGTCACTTCATTCCACGTCTTATATTTGATATCCTCTGGGTAGATTGGATAAAAGGAAGGACTGCCTGTCATTGCATTTCGTTTAAATGCTGACAGCATCGTTCGTTTTTTATGAATATTCCCTGTTAACCCGGTTTTGCGAATATCGTTAAACTCAATTTGCTCGACAATGATGTCGTCAAGCTCCTTTTGTTTAAGGTTTGGCAGCTCTAATTCCCGAAACAGCGCTTCCTCAAGATCCATTAATGAGACCTCAGCTTCGTAATAATCCTCTCCAGCCTGATCTCCTGCGCTCTGTCCCTTTCCTTGCCCTTGCTTACTGTCTGATCCATCACGTGCGACAATATCGCCTACCTCGCTGTCTCCATCGCCTTGACCCACATGCTTATTTTTATCGTAGTTGTACCGAATTTTATATTCATCTAACGAACGAATCGGAATTTTGACAACATCTTTTCCGTTAGACATGATAATGCTTTCTTCTGTGACAAGATCCGGCAAATTGTTTTTAATCGCTTCTTTGACCTTTTTCTGATGACGCTGCTGGTCGTCATAGCCTTTTCGATGGAGGGACCAGTCTTCCTGTGATACAATAAACTGACTTTTTTCTTGCCGGGACATCCATCCCCCTCCTCACCTGTTTGCACAATTCTTCTAACCACCGATTCCTTTATCTTATGCTGCTCGTCACCCAAGTTGACGATCATTTCTAAAAAAGACATTACCGGTGCAGGTGCGCCAATAATGCCTCCTTCATTTATTAACGATTAAGAAGACTGCCTACATATTTTAAAAGTTCATTTGCACTTGTTGAATTATAGCCATGTTCATCAATTAATCTAGCCACTACTTCATTCACTTTCTTCAGCTGCTGTTCATCCGGTGTCTTCGTTGACGTCGTGATTTTCACCACATCTTTTAAATCAGCAAACAGCTTCTTCTGAATTGCCTCACGCAATCTCTCATGAGAATTATAATCAAAGCGTTTGCCCTTTCTCGCATAAGCCGAAATACGAATCAGAATTTCTTCTCTAAATGCCTTTTTTGCATTTTCAGAAATTCCGATCTGCTCTTCAATTGAACGCATAAGCTTTTCATCAGGATTCATTTCTTCACCGGTTAACGGATCACGCAGTTTGTTTTTGTTGCAATATGCCTCGACATTATCTAAGTAATTATCCATGAGCGTTTTCGCAGACTCCTCATAGGAATACACAAATGCCTTTTGTACTTCCTTCTTCGCAATATCGTCGTACTCTTTTCGCGCAACAGAAATAAAATTCAAATAGCGCTCCCGGTCCTCGCTTGAGATAGATGGATGCTGATCGAGTCCTTCTTTTAACGAACGAAGGACATCCAGCGCATTGATCGACTCCATATTCTTCCGGATAATAGTGGAGGAAATGCGGTTAATCACATATCGCGGATCAATCCCGCTCATCCCTTCATCATGAAATTCCTTTTTCATCTCATCAATATCAGCAGATTGGAATCCCTCGACACTTTCTCCGTCATAAAGGCGCATTTTTTTCACCAAATCAATATCAGAACGCTTCGGCTCTTTGAGTCTTGTCAAAATGGAGAACATCGCTGCCACCTTCAGCGTATGCGGGGCAATATGCACATCAGAGACATCACTTTCTGAAATCATTTTATGATAAATGCGTTCCTCCTCTGTCACCTTCAAGTTATAAGGAATCGGCATCACAATAATTCTTGAATGCAAGGCCTCGTTCTTTTTATTTGAAATAAACGACCGGTACTCGGTTTCATTCGTATGAGCGACGATCAATTCATCTGCACTAATCAAGGCAAAACGGCCTGCTTTAAAATTTCCTTCCTGCGTTAATGACAGAAGATGCCATAGAAATTTCTCATCACACTTTAACATCTCCTGAAACTCCATCATCCCTCGGTTTGCTTTATTGAGTTCTCCATCAAAGCGGTAGGCCCTTGGATCTGACTCTGATCCAAATTCAGCAATAGTGGAAAAATCGATGCTTCCTGTTAAATCAGCAATGTCCTGAGATTTTGGATCAGACGGACTAAAGGTACCAATACCGGTCCGTTTATCCTCTGAGAAAAAGATCCGTTCAACCCTTACATCCTCAATTCGTCCACCATATTCCTCTTCCAGCCTCATCATATTCAGAGGGGACAAATTCCCCTGCACACGAATGCCATACTCTCTATAGAAATCCTCACGTAGATTTTGCGGAATAAGATGAAGCGGATCTTCATGCATCGGGCAGCCTTTGATCGCATAGACTGCGCCATGATCTGTCAGTGAATATTCTTCTAGTCCTCTTTTCAGCCTAGTAACAAGCGTAGATTTCCCCCCGCTCACTGGTCCCATCAATAACAAAATACGCTTCCTCACATCGAGCCGCTTGGCAGCAGGGTGAAAATATTCCTCCACTAATCTTTCCAATGATTCCTCTAATCCAAAAAGCTCCTGATCAAAAAATTTGTACGTTCTGACCCCATTCTCCTCTTCAATCCCGCTGTCTTTAATCATATGATAAACGCGAGAATGAGCAGATTGAGCGACAAGTGGATTTTCCTTTATAATGTCTAAATATTCGCCGAATGTGCCTTCCCATTTGAGACGCTGCTCTTCTTCTCTGTGCTGTTCAATTTTCTTTAAAATATCCATATGAACCTCCTCTTTCAAGATTGAAGCAAGTAATCAGATACTGTTTTACAATCTATGCGGAGGCGTCCTATTACATGCTTTCGTTCTTCAAAATGACGAATTGGCAAACTGAATTGACAACCATCCGCAAGACCCTTCATAATAAAGGAAAAACAGGAGAAAAATGATCTTCTTCTCCTGCTTTTCAAGGCGAACTTCACATCATATGAAATAGGCAGCGATAGTAACAAAGGGATAAGGGGGAGCTTATATGAGAACGGTCATTATGATGGGCGTCATCATTACGTTTTTAGTATCCATTTTCACAGCTGGCTACGAAGGCAAGCCTGGTAAATGAAGAAAAGGATGTTCCATAAGCGGAACATCCTTTTTCATTTAATTCGTTGTTTTTAGCACCTACATATTTACTGTCCTTTGATTTTTTTCAATATGTCAAAAAATAGACTAAACAAGTCATATTTTGTTCCTTATCTCATATAAAAAAGCCGAGATAGGCATCCCGGCTTTCATCATGACCTTATATCAGATCTCGATATTGCTGCTGGCGAAGTGCCTCATACACAAGAATTGCTGCCGTATTCGATAGATTCAGAGAACGAACATGTTCTGTCATCGGTAAACGAAGGCAGCGGTCCATATTCCGCTCGATCAAATCTTTCGGCAATCCACTTGTCTCTCTGCCAAAAACGAAGAAGTAATCTTCATCTAACTGAGAGTAATCAAATGTCGTATGCGGCTTTTGACCAAATTTTGTGATATAGAAGAATTGTCCCTTCGGATGTGCCGCAAACAATTCATCAAGTGAATCATGATAGACGACATTGGCATATTTCCAATAATCGAGTCCTGCACGCTTCAGCATTTTATCATCTGTCGAAAAACCAAGCGGACGAATCAGATGAAGGGTTGTATTTGTTGCTGCACATGTACGCGCAATATTTCCAGTATTAGCTGGAATCTCTGGTTGATATAAAACGACATGAAGTCCCAAAAAAGTTCACCTCTAATTTTCTTTTCCGCTCAACATTATACCATTAACTATCCTTCGCGGCATCGTCCAAAATGTGAAAAAACGTATAACGAATAGCAGGAGTATAGGCAGTCGAATCCTCATACGACCAATAACGCATACGGCTGTCATATGTCTGAGCATTCACAAGAGGCATTCCGCCTTTATCGTGATCGACGACAATGGTTGTATGATTATACCTGCCATCTCCCTCAAAATCGTAGCAAATGACATCACCAATTTGAAGCTCCTGTGCTTCTTTGAGTTTCTTTGCTCTTAAACCCGCTTTCGAATTCGCTAAATAATTTTTCATCGAATGAGCCACCGTCCAGCTATAGCTCCACGTGTGCGGCCGCACCCACCAGCCAGATCCGCGGTTCGGATACCCTCTCGTTGGCGCATTCCCTGCCTTCAAGCATTGTGAAATAAAATTCGTGCAGTTATCTTCGAAGTTTTTATAGGCGGGATTTCGTTTATTCCAATATGTCTCCGCATATTGTACGGCTGCCCGCCGGTCATAGTGAAAGGCTCTCCCAAACTGTTCTTCGGTCTGAAAGCGCTCATCCACCTGCTCTTCCATTTGACGTTCTTCAATCATCATTCGATCTTTGACAAGCATGTCGTTGTAAAGGAACGCTTCTCTTTTTTCTACCTGCTCCTCTAAATAAAAAGAATCGTCTACATCCTTGCATACATAAGTGAGATGAGCGAGATACTGCACATGCTGAGTCCCGTCATCCTGAATCGTTGAATCAAGAAGTGTTGCTTTCGCCTTCGCCTTGACAATCTCCACCTGTCTTCTAGCAAAAAGCTCTTTTTTCCGTTCGACTGCTTCCACATCAGACATGAGCTGCGGCTGTTTGATTGCACTCCCATTTAATAAATAACCAAGCCTGTCTTCTAATGTTTGCTCTAATAATTGTTTCACACAGACACCACCAAACTTTTTTAAAATCTCTGTTTGGTTCATTCTATGTTCACAGGGACGTTATTTAGTATTTAAAGGTGTCTGTAAAAACTCAATCCCTTTGACAATTTCCTGTTTCGCTTCCTCATCGCTTTCCCGCTCAAGGGCTTTTTCCAGCTCTGGGAGCAGCTCCTCATCGCCAATTTTCCCTATTGCCCAAGCAGCCGTGCCCCGAATAACAGGTCTTGGATCCTTGTGCATCAATTCAATCAACACGGGTAAGGCAGATGTATCTTTAAAGTGAGCAAGTGCCAAAATCGCGTTTCGCTGAATCGGCTTTTTCCCCCGCCATGAACCTGAAACATGACCGTATTTTTCCTTAAACTCACGATTACTGATCGTAAGAAGCGGCTTTAAGAGTGGCTTCGCAATTTCAGGGTCCGGCTCCATTTCATGATGAAGGTGAAAGTCCTTCCCTTTATTGATCGGGCAGACAATTTGGCACGTATCACACCCGTACAATCGATTTCCTATTTTCGAACGAAATTCGTCAGGCAAAAATCCTTTTGTTTGCGTTAAAAAGGAAATACACCGTTGAGAATTCAGCTGTCCTGGATTCACAAGTGCACCAGTTGGACACGAATCTACGCATTTATTACACGTTCCGCACTGGTCTTCAATTTTTTCATCCGGTTCAAATGGGACATTTGTGATCATTTCAGCCAAATACACGTAAGACCCAAACTCTGGCGTGATAATCATACAGTTCTTCGCACTAAAACCTATGCCAGCGCGTTCCGCTACTGCACGATCAGATAGTTCCCCTGTGTCCACCATTGATTTTGTCCGTATATCGACATGTTTACTCCGCAAGAATTCTTCGAGCATATCAAGCTTTTTTTTCAGCACAACATGATAATCTGTTCCCCAAGAAGCACGGCAAAAAATCCCTCTTCTTGCATCCTTTGTACTTCGAGGAGCATCTTTCATTTTGGAAGGATACGCGAGCGCTATCGCAACAATTGATTTGGCCTTCGGAAGCAGCAAAGAAGGGTTTGTTCGCTTCTCTATATCAGGCTCTTCAAAGCCTGACAAATACCCTAACGATTCATGTAAGATGAGGCGGTCTTTTAATGAATCAAATGTATCAGCACTTGCAAATCGGATTTTATCGACACCAATTTCTTTCGCATATTGAATCAATTCTTCTTTTAATTCTCCAACATGAATCACCTTGCAAACCTCCTTTCTTTGTTTCTTCTGTTGTTTTCAGTATAATACGAGTGTATCATGACCGATTGGAGTGAGTCACTGTGAAGATACATATGGAAATTTCTCATCCTGACAACCCGTCTATCCATGTTGGACAGATTGAATATTCGCATATTGAAGTTGGCACATCCCCTCAAATGTTAAAAGGCCGGCTCCGCCTGTTTCAAGAATCTTTATTTTTTGAATACGAAGATAAAGTATTAGAAGAAGTACCAGCAATCAAAGAATGGACGGACCTTTTAAAAGACGTTCCTTTCCTGCCAATTCTTGCTGATATCCAAAAGGAACGATTTATTGACTCGACCAATTCCGTACAGGATTTGTCGATCTTTTTCTCTTTAAAATATTTCTTGCCTATCTTAACATTCGATGCTGATCATATAGAAGAGCCGCTTTCACTAGCAAAACATGAGAGTGGTCACATTGAATGGCAGGACAACGCAGGACTTAAAGGATTATTTTCTCAACCAAGTAAAGCACACATTTCTCAAGACACAAAAAACATTTTGCAAATCATCCTGTTTCCGCCATCTATTTCCCGGGAAAAGAGTGAAGCTCTCATCCAATCCTTGACGAAGATGTTTGTACAAATACATGGTGGAGAAAGTAAATATGAACTTATTGAAAAAGCACTGTAGCTTGACAGTGCTTTTTCACATTATACTGACATAATAAAAAACGCAACACTTCGTTTATCTAAGAAACGAAATACTGCGTTATAAACAAAATTATGTATTGGAGCGGGTGATGAGAATCGAACTCACGACATCAGCTTGGAAGGCTGAGGTTTTACCACTAAACTACACCCGCATCAATAAGCAACGTCATCGCGTTGACTTTTATTATGTTACAACTTTCTTAACAATTCGTCAAGAGAATATGAAGATTTTTCGTCAAAAAACTTCATATTCTCCGTATATATTACGATAGTTATTTATCGAGCTGGATATAAAATAAGTAGGCATGTGACTTATTCTTCAGCGCTTGCTTTGGATTCTTCTCAATCTCTTCAAGCATCGGTGAATTTCCGTCTTTCCCCATTGCCGCTGTATACGCAATCAGTGCCTTTCCTCCAGAAGAGACTTTGACAGTTTCAGATTGTGCAGAAAAAACATAGTCACTTACTTTGAACGGAAAGCTTGCTGTCGCTTTTGTCATTCCCTCGTTCTTGTTGTCTGACCACATACTAAATTGTGATTCATATGTATCTTTCTCATGTTTTAATTGTAAGAGCACATTCATCGTTTGGTCTGTGCCATCCTGATGTAAAGTAAAGGTGGCAGATGATGCTTCCTTATTAGCTAATCGGCCATTTTTGTAATGACTCCCGATAAACGTAATACTCTTATCCTTCTTCGTTAATCCTTTTAATGTCAAAGCCACCATTTCATTAGTGGTTGATGCTTCTAGTAAGCTCTTTTCTTTTTTTGTCAGTTTCATTTGTTCGATGGTTACTTGCTTCTTAGTAGCAGGCTCCGTATTTATTGTTGATACCGTCTTCTCGGTTTGCGTGGTTTCTTCAGCCTTCTCACCGCATCCTGCTAATAGAAAAACAGTGAATATAAGAACACTCCATTTTTTTAACATTGAGATCCCCTTTGATGTTTTTTATTTTCTATTATACTAAAATTTGGTTTAATATACAAAAAAAGATTAGGAGAAATCTCCTAATCTTTCGCTTTTTTCTGCTTCATGGCTGATAAGATAGCCACAATGAGAAAACTCGCGGCAAAAATCACAATCATATAAATAAAAAAGTTTGGCTTGATTTGAAAAGTAAATGCGGATGAACCTTCCATCTCAAAAGCGAGACTGTTAAATAATAAAGCATCATTCGTTTTTGATTGAAATAAATGATAGAACAATACACCGATTGTCAGCATCGGAAAGCCTAAAAACCCCAGAAAACCACCAACAATAGCACCTTGTTTCATCGCCTGTACGTTCATGATCGTTGTCCTCCCATTCCCCCAAGCAATAGCTGCTTCATAATGGATTTACCATCCCCCATAAACGGAAGAAGATAGAGTAATTGAATAAAATATGTGATTGAAAAAATAAAGAATCCGGTCGAGATTGGATTTTCTTTTAGACATAATACGGTCACAATGATCCCTGCTGCTCCGATCACACCTGGGACAAGCGGCCCAAGCAGCGTAATCCATACCTGCTTCTTCTGAAACGGATCTAATACTGGTCTTACAAATTTCACAGACATCATATCACTCGCAAAAAAGCCTTGTGGACCATCCCTTCCCGCAAATTTTCGATGCGCATAGCCGTGTGCTGCCTCATGTAATGCGGTCCCCGTAATTAATCCAAAATATATAATTGTAAAATAAATCGCAATGGCTGCAATCGACCGGTCAGGAATGAATAAAAAAGCGATCCCTGCCATGACCATAAAAAGCATCCAGAAAAAGATGATTTTACGCGTCACCATGAGTAATGCTGTCCCAAAAATATGAAAGAACGAGTGACCAGTGCAATCAAATCGTTCCTTCATTTTCACTTGATACTGTTTGAAAAATTGACAGCAGGCTGTCACAATTCGATATGGTGATTGATAATGAATAGACAGTAAGTGGTGCTGATTCAACCCCATCATCAGTTGATAAAAGTCACGAGAAATCACAGACTCATCGACCTGAAACAAATCGGCGAGCTCTGCGGTAATACTCGCTTCTGTCCTTTTGCCATCTACTTTCGTTAACATATGATAGGCACTTTCATTAATCGGGAGTGTGCTTCCATACTGCGTATCCGTGAGATGTCTCTTTTGTAAGGTCACATACGGCGCGAGTGCCGGTACCCGCTCAATCTTTAGCTTATTGTTAAGAAGTTGAATCATGTGAATACCTCCATGAAAAACCTTTGTATATGGCAAAGATGAGCAGACCTTCAAATGCAGCTACAAGCAGCCACTGAAGCGTTTGACTCGACTCCCCTATGACATAGTTTCCAATAAAAACAATCGGAATCATGAGTAAAATAAGTGCTCCAAATGAAAAAATGCCTGTGTAGGGATTGTTCCGATCAAGCGGAAGTAAAATACCTACCACATAAAAGAGCGCAGTGGCATTGCATAAGACAGCGGCCCCAATCAATACGTTCCAAACCTGATCAGGAAGCGTCAACGTTGTCAGCATGAAGATTGCTATTTGCAGTACACCAACAAGCAAAAGCCCGATAAACTTATACAGAGCCACTTCCCACGATCTTAGGCCAAATGTTTTGTACATCCCCAGCATTCGTTTATCATTGCCAAATGAATTGAAGGCAGTTAATCCAGCAAGAGCGCAGAGAACAAAAAACGCTTCTTCTTCAAAGCGGAACCCAAACTGATAACGGACGAATAAGATCACAATGAGGAGTATGAGAAAGTTTAAAATGTTTTCTTCATTTCGCACCTGTGATTTCATTTCCTTTACAATAAGTGACCATTTTTTTGAAGAAGAGAACGGCAGTTTATTTAAAAAGGTTAACGCTTTTTTCTCTGCCATAATCGGCATCATCGCAAGAGAAAGAAATGCGCCGCCCGCCGATAAAAGGATGACTAGGATCAAAATTGCATAGTTTATCCCTTCAGGAGACATTCCTTGAGCCGCTAAGAAAAACGGTGCTGTAAAATACATCAAATGATAATCAAACTGTATATATGATTGCTGAATTTGATTGATATCAAAATGCGTCATTCCATACGCTACAACCAGTGCTAATAAAACAAAGATCGCTGCAAATTTTTGCAACGGTAATTTTAATTTCAGAACGATCAAATAGGTAATATTATAAATGAGTTGCAAAAGCATTAAGACAAAAAGCGATTGCAAAATCACCATCAAAAAGAACGTAAAGATAAAGAAAATACCTATTCCCTGGGCAATAAAATTAGGTAACAGCAGAATACCGATAAAAAATAAAACAAGCCCTGCCACCACTGTCACCATCGGAATAAAGTATCCGAGGCTTTTCTGAAAGGTAGAAAGCGGGAACCAACTGAGCTGCATAGAAAAACGGTCTTGCTCAGGCGTCCTGACTTTGATCAAAATGAATAACAGGCTTGTAAAGATGGATGCATTGATCGCCATTGACACAACGAGTAATCCAAGTGAACGTTCATCGCCATTTAAGAATGCCTTCATAAAGACACCCGTAAAACTGTATCCGATGATGGCGCCCATTGTCACTGCAAACAAAAAGAATAAGATCACAATGATCCGCTTCGTCTGAGTATCAAAGAGCTTATACATCTCCTGCTGCCACATTTTAAGCATCATTCTAGAAATGATTAATGATTTCATCAAAATGTGCACCCCTATCACTTAACATTGAAGCTTTCAGAAACACCTGTTCCAATGTGCTTGATTGATACTTCTCCTTTAAGGCTGAGACCGTTCCTTCATCCATTTTAATTCCCTTAGAAATAATGGCGATTTTATGGCACAGCTCTTCCGCTGAAAGCATATCATGCGTTGAAAGCATGATCGCACCATGGTGCTCGGTATAACGTTTCATCAGTTTCTTTGTGTTTATAACCGCTTCAATATCAAGTCCTCTAAAGGGCTCATCCATGATCACCAATTGACTATCAAGCATAAAGGCGGCAATCAGCTGTGTCTTTTTTTTCATACCATGTGAATAGGTTTCAATCGGTCTTGATAAAGCCGAGTCCATATCAAACAGTTCAATTAGTTGATTTCTTCTGTGAATTGTTTTACATTCATACATAGAAGAAACAAAATCTAAATATTCAGCACCAGTCAATGCTTCAGGGAGTAGCAGATCATCTGGAACATAGGCTACTTGTTTTTTAAAGGATGGTTCGTCATTTGTGACGTCCTGCAAGAGAATCGTTCCTTCTGTATGCTTAATGATACCGAGTATACAGTTAATCATCGTTGTTTTACCGGAACCATTCGGTCCAGCAACAGCAACGATTTGATGAGGGTCGATTTTTAAATGAAAATCTTTGACAGCAGTCACGTTATTTTTATACGTCTTGGTTAATTTCTCGATCGTAAACATATAACCTCCAAGTGTCTGCATATTCTTTAAAAACAGATCAGGCTAAACCGCCCGCCACAGACGGTTTAGCCCTGGTGTCATTTCATAGAAGTAAAAAGATGAATCCTAAGTATAGCTACTTACATTCAATTTGGACTTTTAAGCCACTTTCCCACTGAACGGCTCCTGTAAAGCTACCCTTGCCGTTTGCTAAACACCAAACTGCTGCTCCTAGAACAACTGTTGCTCCCAATCCAAGAAGGACAGCAACAAATACTAAGAACCAAGCTTGGTCCATAATAGCAGGTTCCATAGTGGAATAGTCAACTTGCGGCGCTGCATAAGTCATACTTTTCACCTCCCAGCTTATGATGATCGTATCATAGGCTTCACTCTCCAAACATCAACAGAAGATCCCATTTTTGACCGAACATACTTTCGGACAAAATGTGACTTTTTATTCAATTCTTCACTTTTAAGTGTAGGACCCCTATCTTATTATCTAGTTTTTTGCAATCCATAAGAACCACAAAACCCATATAATGTCAATTAAACCAGCTTTTTTCTTCTTTTTTTGAAATAGTCCTTATTTATCAATCCCTTTATATATTCTTTCTTTTTTGTGAAATAGAAAGAATTCCCCCGATATATCAGATAAAAAAGTCCTAATTATATGTCGTTATCACACCATTTATGAAATATTTACTGATAATTTCGACAAAAGAGTGAGCATATTTTCCTTCTTCTCTTGTCACTTAAAATATGTATATACAAGAAAGCCCCTTGGGAAAAAAGCCCTTTCCTTTCTTGAGTCACATCCAACATATGACTCGCTTCTTTCTATGGAAGAGCAACTTACTGCATAGGCATTCCTATGATTTCACTAGCTGGCAATGATTTATTACTTTCAAAAAAACTGATCCGCACTCTCTAATGAAACAATCCCTCTTTACATCAACATGTCCACACCTTTCCTCATTGAAATAAAAAAAGTCCATCAACTTTATTTATTATTTTTCAGATTTATCTAAAAAATGATTGACCAGACACGAAACAACATTTATAGTCTTATTAAATATTTCTTATCAAACTAGTTGGTTTTATTTAGTAAAAGGAGGATACACACATGTCAGAAGAACGTCCATTCCGTTTAGAAACAAAAGCCATTCACGCAGGTCAGGAGCTTGATTCAGCTACCTATTCAAGAGCCGTTCCTATTTACCAAACAAGCTCTTTCGGTTTTAGAGATAGCGAGCATGCGGCGAATTTATTCGGACTGCAGGAACCCGGAAATATTTATTCTCGCATTATGAACCCTACAAATGATGTCTTTGAAAAACGGATCGCTGAGCTTGAGGGCGGCATTGGTGCACTTGCTGTCTCTTCTGGACAAGCAGCGACCACTTATTCTATTTTAAACATTGCAGGAGCTGGTGACGAAATTGTCTCCTCCAGCAGCCTTTATGGAGGCACATACAATTTATTTGCCCATACACTCAAAAAACTCGGCATTACAGTGAAATTTGTTGATTCGTCCAATTTAGAAGAACTCGAAGCCGCAATTACAGACAAAACGAAGGCAGTATATGCAGAGAGCATTGGGAATCCTAAAGGCGACATTCTACATATTGAAGCCATCTCAGCCATTGCACACAAGCACCATATTCCGCTTATTGTGGACAATACGCTCGCAAGTCCCTATTTATTGAGACCGATCGAATTTGGTGCAGACATTGTCGTCCATTCCGCTACGAAATTCATTGGCGGTCATGGTACATCAATTGGCGGTGTCATTGTCGATAGCGGCAAGTTTCCTTGGGCCGACAGTGATAAGTTCAAAGGGCTGACTGAACCAGATCCAAGTTATCACGGTCTGACGTATACTGAAGCAATTGGAGAAGCGGCTTATATCACAAAAGCACGTGTGCAGCTCTTACGGGATTTAGGAGCAGCCTTGTCACCTTTCAACTCATTTTTACTTCTGCAAGGCCTAGAAACTTTGCATCTGCGTCTCGAGCGGCATAGTGAAAATGCATTAAAAACAGCGCAGTTCTTACAAGATCACCCTCTTGTAGATTGGGTAAGCTACCCAGGTCTTGAAAGCCATGAATCTCATGAGCTTGCTCAAACCTATTTGCCAAAAGGACAAGGCGCCATTCTCACATTTGGTATTAAAGGTGGACGAGAAGCTGGTAAAAAGCTCATTGATTCTGTTAAGCTGTTCTCACACCTTGCAAATGTGGGCGATTCTAAATCACTGATTATTCACCCTGCCAGCACAACGCATCAGCAATTAAGTGAAGCAGAACAAAAAGCGACAGGCGTCACACCAGAGCTCATTCGTTTATCTGTTGGAACAGAAGCGATTGAAGACATTATTGCAGATCTTGAACAGGCGATCACAAAAAGCCAGGCTGAATGAAAATAAAAAAAGCACACCTCTGTGTGCTTTTTCTATTTTATTCATTATTAAGTAGTCGAACGTCTTGGAAAGGATAAAACACAAATGATGTCGTTCCTTGAATATCACTCTTTGTAAAAAGACCTAAGCCATTGCGGCTGTCCATTGAGTTTTGACGATTGTCACCCATGACAAAATACTTGCCTTTTGGAACGGTAAGAGGGCCAAAATCAGGTGTCAGCAAGGTCCCATCTGCGGCTGCTTTCTTTTTGTTTGACGCTAAGTAAGGCTCCGCCACTTTTTGACCATTGACATATAGCTGGTCATTTTTCATTTCAATTTTATCACCAGGTAAACCAATTAATCTTTTGACATAATGAGTGCTGCGGTCTTCCCCATCAAGAACAATAATCTGTCCCCGTTTGTAATCGCCGAAATAATCAACCGTTTTATTCACAAAAACCCGCTCTGTATCTTGTAATGTTGGTTGCATAGAAGTCCCTTTTACAATGTACGGTGCGAATAAAAAGTTACGAATGATAAAAACAGCAATGAATGCAATTAAGATTGCTTTGAGCCAGCCCCATACTTCTGATTTCTTTTTTTGTGTTTTTGTATTTGTTGTCATAAGCTCCTCCTGAAATCCCCTAGGACGAAATGAGTTCCGCTAGCTGCACGCCAGCATCACGCTTGTATCACCCTAAATATAAACATATTTTGCCAACAAATCAAGCGATGAGAGAGAAAAAGGCAAGCACCCTTCTGTGCTTGCCCAAAACTCAGTTACTTAGTAGAAGAATCCTCTTCTTTTTCTTTTGATTTACCATAGAAATAATCAGATGGATTCACTGGTTTAAAATCAGACAGCTTATGGAATCGAAGAAGATCCCTATAAAGCACTTTATCTGAAAGGCTTAACTGATTATCGACACGGGCTTTAATCGCCTCTGTCTTTTTATTTTGTTTCACAACTTTACCTGTTTTTGTATCGTAGACAGTGTTATCTACAAGTGTATATTTTGGTGTCACATAGTTTCCGTTACGGAATGCAACAGTTTGATCATGCTTCTTAGAGAATAGATCTGTTCCAAAATTCACATACTCATTTGAATCAATACCTTGTAAGTGAAGAAGCGTAGGCATCACGTCTACTTCACCACCATACGTATGGTTCACGCCGCCCTGTTTGCCAGGAATACGAATCATGAGTGGTACACGCTGGTTTTGTGCATTTTGATAAGGTGTAATTTCTTTCCCTTGAATTTCACTCATTGCACGGTTATGGTTTTCAGAAATACCATTATGATCACCATATAATAAAATGACAGAGTCTTTATACATACCTGATTTTTTCAAGTCTTTAAAGAATTGCTCTAATGACTCATCTAGATATCTTGCTGTTTGGAAGTAGTTATCTACTGTTTTGTCACCAGTTGTTGCCTTAGCAATCGTCGCATCTTTTTCATCTAAATTAAATGGATAGTGATTAGTCAATGTCATTAAGTGTGCATAAAATGGTTTTTTCATTGATTCTAGCATCGGGATTGATTCTTTAAAGAATGGTTTATCCTTCAGACCCATATTCACAAGATTTTCTTCATCCATGTTGTAATGTGAAGCATCGAAGAATTGATCATATCCCATATGCTTATAAATCGTGTCACGGTTCCAGAAAGATTTGTAATCCCCGTGAAGCACTGCGCTCGTATAGCCTGCTTTTTGATCTAGGATGGCAGGGAGTGATTGGTAAGTATTTTCACCTTTTGTCACAAACGCTGCTCCCTCTGGCAAGCCGAACATACTATTATCCATCATTAGCTCAGCATCAGCTGTCTTTCCTTGACCTGTCTGATGGAAGAAGTTATCGAAATACGTAAACTCCTCTTTACCATGAGCCAGTTTGTTTAAAAACGGTGTCACTTCTTCTCCATTTAGTTTGTAGTCAATTAAGAAAGACTGGAAGCTTTCTAAATGGATTTTAATAATGTTTTTCCCTTTAGCTTTACCGAAATACTCTGCGTTTGGCTTTGCATAGTGAGAAGCTGTATAGTTTACAACATCCGTTAAATCTTCACTGCTCGCATTTGCTACCTGTGTTGCATTTTGTGCTGATTGTACTCCATCATAAATCGTATAATTATAAACACCTAAATATTTGACAACATACTTGTGATCAAATGTTCTTGTTAATAATTCTGGACGGTCCTTTTCAGCTAAATGAAGGTTTACAAAGAACAGTCCTACACCTGTAGCCACAATCAACAGTGCAAATGTCTTTTTCATTTGGAATTTCTTCACTTCTGGTCTCCAAATCACAATCGCAATCAAGATAATAATATCAAGGAAATACAAAAGGTCATGCGGCTTAATACTAGATAACACACCGCCAGTCATGCCTCCTCCAAGATTGCCTGCTTGCTTCATTGTGGAGAAAGTCAAAAAGTCATCAAAGAAACGGTAGTACGCTACATTCGCATATAAAAGTGCGGTCATAATAAAGTCAATGACAATTAAAACAATGGCAGATTTACGACCCTTCAAAAAGAGAGCCAGTCCCAAAAACACAATGGCTGAACTAAATGGATTTAATAAGAGAAGACCCTCTTGAAAAGAACCTTTCACTCCTAAATTAAAGTCCATTTTGTAGGCTGCGTACGATTTCGCCCAAAATAAAAGGACAGCCAATACAAAAAAGCTATATTTGTTCGCAAATATTTTTTTCATAAAACCTCTTCTTTCTTATTATCGTTCTGATATAAATGAAATCATAAAAAATTTACATTGATTTTGCAAATGTAAATCTTCTTCACCAAGCATTCCGATGCTCTGTTTCCGCCGGATATATGTGCTCCTTTAATATAACGAATGAGAAGCATCATAGGTTTCAAAAAAAAATACGAGTAAATAAAAGGAAAAATATCCATTTACATTTCATTTACACACACTTTGCAATTCAATAGATGAAGAAGGGTTTGTAAATCACTCAGTACTACTTTACTTTTTTCATCTATTCATGTCAAAGTAATTATAAAGAAAAGGAAGAATCACCTAGGCTTTTTGACTCATTTACCCAAATATATACAAAATTCGATACATAACATATTCGTATTTATTGTGACTCAACCTCCAGCCATCCATGTATTTTCTCTCCTTCTGACAATCTAAAAAAGTTTTAAGCAAAAAAAGCTTGATTTCTCCTCCTGATGTACGGTGTGATAAACATATAGATTTTCAACAAATCAGGCTGGAGGACATCACATGAAACATAACAAACAAATGAACGCATTTGAAGAACGATTTTCAGAAGAAATAGACCACATTGCTGTCACAGGACCTTCAGGAGTAGGTGCAGGAAAAGCCGGACAGGAATCTCTTTGGACCGCTTCTATTCCACTGATTGCATGGAAGGAAAAAGACCTCATCAAAACCGAAAACATAAGGCTCTGCTGGTTAACAGATGAAGAGGGATTAAGGGAAATGCAGGCACAATTACATAAAGAATCAATCATGACACTTCAGGTCCGAAAAGGTGAAGGTGAGTTCATGCTTGTATCACTCATCGATACAGATACACAGGATGAAGAGCTGCAAGAGATACTAGAAGAAGCCAAAAAACCTGTCTTTTATCATAATGACCTGCTGGGCACCTTTGAATTAGTGAAAGGACTAGACTTATTTGAAACAACGATCCAGTGGAGTAATCAAGAATGCCTGCTCTACTTCAACCTCGAAGAAGATGAAAAAGTAAACGACTCTCTTCCAACCGCTAGACAACTCATGAAAGAGCAGACTACATGGGATGCTTCTATTAAATCATTTGCAGCAAATCAGCTGCTTGAATTAGCTAAAGACTGGCAGGAGCAAGATGACTCCTCTGAAACACAAGAAGAGCTCACACTGGATCAATTTATGAGCCGCATCTCACTTGAAAGTCTGCATGCTTACCCAGATGGAGAGTTTGAAGTCTACTGTCATGACGGTGATTTATTTTGGGGACATGTCATCATTGTCTCAGGCAATATCAATGGCACGTTTCAAGATGCCCACATTGCAGGCTAAAGATTGGAGGGATAAGTAATGGAGATCAAGGCTTTTCATGAATTAAAACAACTAGGAAAAACACCCGTCGTGGCTAAGATTGGCGGCTTTCGTCCTGATCCAACAGCACACAGCTGGTTTGCCGGTCATTTCTTCATCCACCCCGATCAAGGCTGGCCGGCAGACCAAGATGGCGTCATGATTCCGATCTTACAAATTTATTTACCTGAAGTGCCAGGAGGATTGAACGAATTCAATGAATGTAAAATGAATCTTTCTCAACCAGAAAGCACTTCCGATGGATATCACAAAAAACGGAGAAGGCTGGAAGCTCATTGAATATGTAGATATGGAAGGATTAGAAGTAGTTGAAACTCCTGAAGAAGTGAGAGGACTCAAACCCTTTCAAATCCAATGGAACCAAAATGAGCAAGAAGACTACCCTTGCTGGGAAGAAGCGTGGTCATACGTCGATTTATCAGAAGTAAATGAAAGTGATGAAGCGACAGAACACTTCTTTGATCAATACACAAATTATTCATTCACAAAAATCGGTGGGTATGGTGCATATATTCAATCCCCACCTCATCATCAACTAGGCAAATTCATGCTGCAAATCGCCTCAGAAGAAAAACCTCGGTTCATGATTGGTGATAACGGCACGATGTATTTCTATTACGACAAAGACACAAAAGAATGGTCTATGCATTGGGATTGTTTTTAAAGTTTTATTGAATGAAACCTTTCCTCCTTCTAAGCGTAGGAAATAATATGGAAGGAGGAACCAACATGGGATTCATTTTAGATATCTTTTCACTTGCTGTATATATCCCTTTTCTACAGGTAGATGAAGAGGATATCTCTAGAAACGCAGCCCATCTCAAAAAACATAGCTGGTTTCATGAGTTATTAAATGATCCAGCTTACAGACATCTCATCATTTATCATCCAGATGTCCGCCAAGTCATTGGCAGATGTAACACAGATAAACTTCATCAGAAGCGATACAACTTAAAATGCAAACGTAAAGTGCTGAAAGCATTACGTCGTGCCAAGTAAATGGACAAAAGGGCCACGCTTTCCTGTGGCTCTTTTCATCGTTCTCTAAGAAAACATTTGACGCCTGGACAACTCTCCCCGTATATTATGTATAAATCCATCTTTTTCATAGAAAAGGGGGCTTTACATGCGCTTGTTTAAGTACTGGAGAAAAAAGCAGCCTAAACAACAGATCACCTCAGAAATGAAAGAAGAAAGCATCCCAATCAACTTCTCCACACTTCCCTTTGGCACAGACACCTTAGATGATTTTTTGTTCAATTTAGACCTGACCTCGAAGCTCACAGATCCCTATAAAGAAACAGATCCGAACAAATGAACCTATCCTCATCCAATACTGGATGATTTTTTTATACTCAATGAAAGGTGTGGCCCATGAAAACATATTATATCGTCAGACACTGCCAAGCCAATGGACAATCCGAGGATGCGTCTATAACGCCTCAAGGCATCGCACAATCTCAAGCACTAGCACAGTTTTTTAATGGCATTCACCTCAATCAGATCATCTCAAGTCCCTATAAGCGAGCGATCCAAACCACTGAGCCCCTTGCTCATACAAGACAACTCAGAGTGAAAATTGATCAGCGTCTTTCTGAACGTGTGCTAAGCCTCAAACCAATGGACGATTGGTTTGAGAAACTAAAGCTCAGTTTTACGGACTTACACCTGACTTGTGAAGGCGGAGAATCAAGCCTTGAAGCCATGAACCGCATTGTAGAAGTACTATACGAACAAATAAATTCAGGAAAAGATCGTACCCTATTCGTCACACATGGCAATATTATGAGCCTGCTTCTTAAACACGCCGATCCCACGATTGGATTCAAAGAGTGGGAGAAACTAAGCAATCCAGATGTCTATGTCCTGAAATATTTCAAACCAGATCATATAGAAATAGAGCGAATATGGCATAAATAAACGGCAGAATGAATTCTGCCGTTTCCTCATCTATTGTTGATAATAAAAAGCCTCTACCCACTCATACGGCTTCTTACGCTCCGCACACCATTTCATGAAGCCTCTTGTCTCCGTTTGCTGAAATTTCTTCCAGTCCGATAAAAGCTGATCATAATAGGCTACTTGTTTTTCAACATTGGTACGAATCCTCTTATCTTCGATCAGCATCATAACATCTTCAATGCCTTGAATTCGCTCTTGATCTTGATCTTTCTCATAGGTGCTTAAATAAAGATCTTCATGTATATGATGAAACGAATACCACAAAGCCGATAAATAGATTTCGCAAATTTGTACAATGACACGCTGTTCCTTGCTACCTCCAAGCCCTAGCCTTCAATAAATAGGGCAACCCTTCTCCCTGATGCACAAACAAGCCCTGCCAGCGATACGGTCTCACATCCATAGGATCAACCTTCTCCCACTCTTGCAGAACAGGCTGAATCACCCCAATTATCAATGGATACACAAGCAAATGATGACCATCCTCAAACCGTTCAATCTTCTCAAACAGCCAATCAACAAATGAACGCCGTGCTGCAAAATCGTTCTCCTTCATCTCTTCAACAAAAAACTGAAGAACCTTTAACGCATCTTTACGCAGACCCTGTTCTTTCTTCACACAGTACTGTCTAAAAAGCGGATAAGCATGTGATCCCTCGTCTTCAATGATGGTCTGTAATATCGTCTTCATTTGCAAGTTAACAACTCCGCCTTCAAACCACAAAAAAACGTTTCACCACGAGGGTGAAACGTTAGGTTGACGGTAAAAACCGATCATGAAACTTTTAATAGAATAGATACCGGTGGCCGGGGTCGAACCGGCACTCCGTGAGGAACACGATTTTGAGTCGTGCGCGTCTGCCAATTCCGCCACACCGGCATGATCATTAAAGAGCGCAACTTATGATAAAAACATGGTGCCGAGGGCCGGACTTGAACCGGCACGGTAGTCACCTACCGCAGGATTTTAAGTCCTGTGTGTCTGCCAATTCCACCACCCCGGCAGTCTTTTTCAAAAAGGCGACACCCGGATTTGAACCGGGGATAAAGGTTTTGCAGACCTCTGCCTTACCACTTGGCTATGCCGCCATTATTGGAGCGGAAGACGGGATTCGAACCCGCGACCCCCACCTTGGCAAGGTGGTGTTCTACCACTGAACTACTTCCGCAAATCAACTGGGCTAGCTGGATTCGAACCAACGCATGACGGAGTCAAAGTCCGTTGCCTTACCGCTTGGCTATAGCCCAATAATAAAATGGGGCGATTGATGGGAATCGAACCCACGAGTGCCAGAGCCACAATCTGGTGCGTTAACCACTTCGCCACAACCGCCATAGATGTTATGAATCATATTAAGAAAATTGGCAGGGGCAGTAGGAATCGAACCCACACCGGAGGTTTTGGAGACCTCTGTTCTACCTTTAAACTATGCCCCTATGAAAATAAAAATGGTGGAGGGGGGCGGATTCGAACCGCCGAACCCGGAGGGAGCGGATTTACAGTCCGCCGCGTTTAGCCACTTCGCTACCCCTCCACATTTGAAAAACAGTGCCGGCAAGAGGACTTGAACCCCCAACCTACTGATTACAAGTCAGTTGCTCTACCAATTGAGCTACACCGGCAAATAGTGGTGGCTCGGGACGGAATCGAACCGCCGACACACGGATTTTCAGTCCGTTGCTCTACCAACTGAGCTACCGAGCCAAGTATTCATTTTAAAAATGGCGGTCCGGACGGGACTCGAACCCGCGACCTCCTGCGTGACAGGCAGGCATTCTAACCAACTGAACTACCGGACCATTTTGGTTGTACTCAATGAGCAATCCCCATTGGTACATAAAATAATTTGGTTGCGGGGGCAGGATTTGAACCTGCGACCTTCGGGTTATGAGCCCGACGAGCTACCGAACTGCTCCACCCCGCGATGATATAAAAGATATGGTGGAGGATGACGGGCTCGAACCGCCGACCCTCTGCTTGTAAGGCAGATGCTCTCCCAGCTGAGCTAATCCTCCGAATAAAAAATACTGGTGTATATTCTATAAAATGGTGACCCGTACGGGATTCGAACCCGTGTTACCGCCGTGAAAGGGCGGTGTCTTAACCGCTTGACCAACGGGCCCTTTATTATGTAAATTGTGGCGGAGAGCAAGGGATTCGAACCCTTGAGACGGGGTTACCGCCTACACGATTTCCAATCGTGCTCCTTCGGCCACTCGGACAGCTCTCCAAATTGGCTCCGCAGGTAGGATTCGAACCTACGACCGATCGGTTAACAGCCGATAGCTCTACCACTGAGCTACTGCGGAATGAAGAAAGCCTGGCGATGTCCTACTCTCACAGGGGGAGACCCCCAACTACCATCGGCGCTGAAGAGCTTAACTTCCGTGTTCGGTATGGGAACGGGTGTGACCTCTTCGCCATCATCACCAGACAATTTAGTGACAAAAGATATTATACTATGTATTGAAAATAAATCAAGAGATATTTAAAAAATGTTCTCTCAAAACTAGATAACAATGTTCAAACTTCACATTAGAATATAGGTTAAGTCCTCGATCTATTAGTATCTGTCAGCTCCACGTGTCACCACGCTTCCACCTCAGACCTATCAACCTGATCATCTTTCAGGGATCTTACTTCCTTGCGGAATGGGAAATCTCATCTTGAGGGGGGCTTCATGCTTAGATGCTTTCAGCACTTATCCCGTCCGCACATAGCTACCCAGCGATGCCCTTGGCAGAACAACTGGTACACCAGCGGTGCGTCCATCCCGGTCCTCTCGTACTAAGGACAGCTCCTCTCAAATTTCCTGCGCCCGCGACGGATAGGGACCGAACTGTCTCACGACGTTCTGAACCCAGCTCGCGTACCGCTTTAATGGGCGAACAGCCCAACCCTTGGGACCGACTACAGCCCCAGGATGCGATGAGCCGACATCGAGGTGCCAAACCTCCCCGTCGATGTGGACTCTTGGGGGAGATAAGCCTGTTATCCCCGGGGTAGCTTTTATCCGTTGAGCGATGGCCCTTCCATGCGGAACCACCGGATCACTAAGCCCGACTTTCGTCCCTGCTCGACTTGTAGGTCTCGCAGTCAAGCTCCCTTGTGCCTTTACACTCTGCGAATGATTTCCAACCATTCTGAGGGAACCTTTGGGCGCCTCCGTTACATTTTAGGAGGCGACCGCCCCAGTCAAACTGCCCACCTGACACTGTCTCCCTGCCCGATAAGGGCAGCGGGTTAGAAGGTCAATACAGCCAGGGTAGTATCCCACCGATGCCTCCACCGAAGCTAGCGCTCCGGTTTCCAAGGCTCCTACCTATCCTGTACAAGCTGTACCAACATTCAATATCAGGCTGCAGTAAAGCTCCACGGGGTCTTTCCGTCCTGTCGCGGGTAACCTGCATCTTCACAGGTACTATAATTTCACCGAGTCTCTCGTTGAGACAGTGCCCAGATCGTTGCGCCTTTCGTGCGGGTCGGAACTTACCCGACAAGGAATTTCGCTACCTTAGGACCGTTATAGTTACGGCCGCCGTTTACTGGGGCTTCAATTCGCACCTTCGCTTACGCTAAGCGCTCCTCTTAACCTTCCAGCACCGGGCAGGCGTCAGCCCCTATACTTCGCCTTACGGCTTCGCAGAGACCTGTGTTTTTGCTAAACAGTCGCCTGGGCCTATTCACTGCGGCTTCTCGGGGCTTTAACACCCTAAGAAGCACCCCTTCTCCCGAAGTTACGGGGTCATTTTGCCGAGTTCCTTAACGAGAGTTCTCTCGATCACCTTAGGATTCTCTCCTCGCCTACCTGTGTCGGTTTGCGGTACGGGCACCTCTCACCTCGCTAGAGGCTTTTCTTGGCAGTGTGGAATCAGGAACTTCGCTACTAAATTTCGCTCGCCATCACAGCTCAGCCTTTACGGGAAACGGATTTGCCTATTTCCCAGCCTAACTGCTTGGACGCGGATATCCAATACCGCGCTTACCCTATCCTCCTGCGTCCCCCCATTGCTCAAATGGTGAGGAGGTGGTACAGGAATATCAACCTGTTGTCCATCGCCTACGCCTTTCGGCCTCGGCTTAGGTCCCGACTAACCCTGAGCGGACGAGCCTTCCTCAGGAAACCTTAGGCATTCGGTGGACGGGATTCTCACCCGTCTTTCGCTACTCATACCGGCATTCTCACTTCTAAGCGCTCCACCAGTCCTTCCGGTCTGACTTCACAGCACTTAGAACGCTCTCCTACCACTGTTCGTAAGAACAGTCCGCAGCTTCGGTGATACGTTTAGCCCCGGTACATTTTCGGCGCAGAGTCACTCGACCAGTGAGCTATTACGCACTCTTTAAATGGTGGCTGCTTCTAAGCCAACATCCTGGTTGTCTAAGCAACTCCACATCCTTTTCCACTTAACGTATACTTTGGGACCTTAGCTGGCGGTCTGGGCTGTTTCCCTTTCGACTACGGATCTTATCACTCGCAGTCTGACTCCCAAGGATAAGTCATCGGCATTCGGAGTTTGACTGAATTCGGTAACCCGGTAGGGGCCCCTAGTCCAATCAGTGCTCTACCTCCGAGACTCTTACCTTGAGGCTAGCCCTAAAGCTATTTCGGAGAGAACCAGCTATCTCCAGGTTCGATTGGCATTTCACCCCTACCCACACCTCATCCCCGCACTTTTCAACGTGCGTGGGTTCGGGCCTCCATTCAGTGTTACCTGAACTTCACCCTGGACATGGGTAGATCACCTGGTTTCGGGTCTACGACCACGTACTCATGCGCCCTATTCAGACTCGCTTTCGCTGCGGCTCCGCATCTTCTGCTTAACCTTGCACGGGATCGTAACTCGCCGGTTCATTCTACAAAAGGCACGCCATCACCCTTTAACGGGCTCTGACTACTTGTAGGCACACGGTTTCAGGATCTATTTCACTCCCCTTCCGGGGTGCTTTTCACCTTTCCCTCACGGTACTGGTTCACTATCGGTCACTAGGGAGTATTTAGCCTTGGGAGATGGTCCTCCCGGATTCCGACGGAATTTCACGTGTTCCGCCGTACTCAGGATCCACTCTGGAGAGAACAACATTTCAGTTACAGGGCTGTTACCTTCTTTGGCGGGCCTTTCCAGACCTCTTCGCTTATATCGTTCCTTTGTAACTCCGTATAGAGTGTCCTACAACCCCAAGAGGCAAGCCTCTTGGTTTGGGCTGTTCCCGTTTCGCTCGCCGCTACTCAGGGAATCGCATTTGCTTTCTCTTCCTCCGGGTACTTAGATGTTTCAGTTCCCCGGGTATGCCTTCTCATACTCTATGTATTCAAGTATGGATACTACTCCATTACGAGCAGTGGGTTTCCCCATTCGGAAATCTCCGGATCAAAGCTTGCTTACAGCTCCCCGAAGCATATCGGTGTTCGTCCCGTCCTTCATCGGCTCCTAGTGCCAAGGCATCCACCGTGCGCCCTTTCTAACTTAACCATTTCTTACTTTAGAAAGAATCACTATGTGTGATGAACTTTGCATTGCATTCAATGTGAATGTATTACTTATTGTTATCTAGTTTTCAAAGAACAATCCTGTCTCGCTAGAGACATGTTTTGAAGGAATGATCCTTCAAAACTAAACAAGACGAAAACGCACGCTGCTCCATATATCCTTAGAAAGGAGGTGATCCAGCCGCACCTTCCGATACGGCTACCTTGTTACGACTTCACCCCAATCATCTGTCCCACCTTCGGCGGCTGGCTCCATAAAGGTTACCTCACCGACTTCGGGTGTTACAAACTCTCGTGGTGTGACGGGCGGTGTGTACAAGGCCCGGGAACGTATTCACCGCGGCATGCTGATCCGCGATTACTAGCGATTCCAGCTTCACGCAGTCGAGTTGCAGACTGCGATCCGAACTGAGAACAGATTTATGGGATTGGCTAAACCTTGCGGTCTCGCAGCCCTTTGTTCTGTCCATTGTAGCACGTGTGTAGCCCAGGTCATAAGGGGCATGATGATTTGACGTCATCCCCACCTTCCTCCGGTTTGTCACCGGCAGTCACCTTAGAGTGCCCAACTAAATGCTGGCAACTAAGATCAAGGGTTGCGCTCGTTGCGGGACTTAACCCAACATCTCACGACACGAGCTGACGACAACCATGCACCACCTGTCACTCTGTCCCCGAAGGGAAAGCCCTATCTCTAGGGTTGTCAGAGGATGTCAAGACCTGGTAAGGTTCTTCGCGTTGCTTCGAATTAAACCACATGCTCCACCGCTTGTGCGGGCCCCCGTCAATTCCTTTGAGTTTCAGTCTTGCGACCGTACTCCCCAGGCGGAGTGCTTAATGCGTTAGCTGCAGCACTAAGGGGCGGAAACCCCCTAACACTTAGCACTCATCGTTTACGGCGTGGACTACCAGGGTATCTAATCCTGTTCGCTCCCCACGCTTTCGCTCCTCAGCGTCAGTTACAGACCAGA
This sequence comes from Bacillus sp. FSL M8-0266, assembly GCF_038613425.1. NCBI lineage: Bacteria > Bacillati > Bacillota > Bacilli > Caryophanales > Bacillaceae > Bacillus > Bacillus sp. FSL M8-0266. The sequence goes on along the minus strand of NZ_CP152015.1, from coordinate 919,685 downwards.
GAGTCGCCTTCGCCACTGGTGTTCCTCCACATCTCTACGCATTTCACCGCTACACGTGGAATTCCACTCTCCTCTTCTGCACTCAAGTTTCCCAGTTTCCAATGACCCTCCCCGGTTGAGCCGGGGGCTTTCACATCAGACTTAAGAAACCGCCTGCGAGCCCTTTACGCCCAATAATTCCGGACAACGCTTGCCACCTACGTATTACCGCGGCTGCTGGCACGTAGTTAGCCGTGGCTTTCTGGTTAGGTACCGTCAAGGTGCGAGCAGTTACTCTCGCACTTGTTCTTCCCTAACAACAGAGCTTTACGATCCGAAAACCTTCATCACTCACGCGGCGTTGCTCCGTCAGACTTTCGTCCATTGCGGAAGATTCCCTACTGCTGCCTCCCGTAGGAGTCTGGGCCGTGTCTCAGTCCCAGTGTGGCCGATCACCCTCTCAGGTCGGCTACGCATCGTCGCCTTGGTGAGCCATTACCCCACCAACTAGCTAATGCGCCGCGGGTCCATCTGTAAGTGACAGCCGAAACCGTCTTTCATCCTTGAACCATGCGGTTCAAGGAACTATCCGGTATTAGCTCCGGTTTCCCGGAGTTATCCCAGTCTTACAGGCAGGTTACCCACGTGTTACTCACCCGTCCGCCGCTAACATCCGGGAGCAAGCTCCCTTCTGTTCGCTCGACTTGCATGTATTAGGCACGCCGCCAGCGTTCGTCCTGAGCCAGGATCAAACTCTCCGAGGTATGCAGGATGCATATCACACATGCGTTGCTACACGATGTAGCGAACTTAGCATGTGATCATTTCCTGCCTCGTCAGCGTTTGACTGACTACCTATGATATATCATAGGATTTTTTTATAAAAACTCGAATTAACAGGTACGTTTTGTCTTGTTTAGTTTTCAAAGATCATCTTCATCGTCTCTCAGAGGCGACTTTCTCAATATAACATTTCCATGCTGTGTGCGTCAAGTGTTTTTTAGAATTTCTTTTTGTCAGCTTTTCTTTCAAAGCAACTTGGTTGCTCGTTAGCGACGTATAATAATATACCATCATAATATTCAGGCGTCAATATCTTTTTTCACAAAATATCCTCGATGATAGATTTTTTGTCCCTTTGTCTCAATCGGCTCCACTTGAACAATTCCTTTTTCCACAAAGAAATCAATCATGACGCTAAGGTCAGGCGTGAAATACTTGAGGTCAGGATGCGCGAGAAGCTCGCCAAAAAGCCATATATCTTGCTGTTCCATGACATGACGCAAATGAGCGGCGCCAATTTCTGCTTTTGAATGGATCAAAAAGTCATTTGCTAAAAATAAAAGTTCCAAACGCTTATGAAGGCTTTCGTGGCTTTCAATGAGTTCTGAATAAAGTTTATATACTTCCGGTTCCATATGACGCACCTGATTCCAAACTGTCACTTCTGGGTGGAAACCTTTATCGATCACTTCAATACGTGCCAAATGATGCAGAGCATGCACAATTGAATTATATGCATCAAGGAATTGATTTGACTCAAAAAATGCTTTTCCTTCTATATATCTGCGAATTAGCTTGCCGTATTCTAAGCCGATTTTAAGTTTGCGGTTTGAAAATGGGAATGTACTCAGGTCATCAATTAAATTGAAAATGTATTCATTTCGATCAAATAGGACTTTCCCATTCAAAATCCAATCAATGATTCGGCGGTTCGTGCCAAGGGTAATCCATTCCTTCAACTGCTCATCTGTGACAATATTTAAAGAAGCTGTTTGGTGATCGGATTCATAGTGCTTGATAAATAACGGCTCTTCCGCTTCTTTTACAATGACTAGAAGAGCTGCATCAAAGTTATCCGTCTCAGAAGATACCTTGTGTCTTCTTTCTACTATAATCACAGCCAATGTGTCTGGATGGCTTGCTCTCTCTTGATAAATAGGACGGAGAAGATTTTCCATAGTGATTCCTCCAATACTCGGGTGTAAAGTTCTTCTCTAATGCTATGTATTTCTCCTCATAGAATCAAAATTCCTTCAATTCAAGAAAAAAGATCATTGAATCATTATAAGCAATTTATTCACAAAACTCTATAACTAATTCAAACGGAAAGGTAAAATGTGCTATATTGGAGACAAGGGGGACTAGGGATGGCGAAATACTCCAGTAAGATTAATAAAATCAGAACATTTGCACTTAGTTTGGTTTTTGTTGGCTTTCTGATCATGTATATCGGTGTGTTCTTCAAGGAATCGATTTGGCTGTCGACTTTCTTTATGCTGCTCGGCGTCTTATCGATCGGATTGAGTACAGTGGTTTACTTTTGGATCGGTATGCTTTCTACGAAGGCAGTCCGTGTCGTATGTCCAGGCTGTGAGAAGGAAACAAAAGTGCTTGGGCGGGTGGACATGTGCATGCATTGCAGAGAGCCGCTTACACTCGATCCAGCATTAGAAGGCAAAGAGTTTGATGAATCCTACAATCGAAAAAAGTCATAAAAAAAGCTGACCATTTAACCGGTCAGCTTTTTCATTAATGATTTTCTTTTTTCGCACATTCTTGACAAGTCCCATAGATCTCCAAGCGATGATGACTGACTGTAAAGCCCGTCACATGGGATGCAAGCTGTTCAACTTCATCAAGGCCAGGATAATGAAAGTCCACTATTTTTCCGCAGTTTTCACAAATCGCATGGTAATGGTCAGATGTCGCAAAATCAAATCGGCTTGAGGAATCACCGTACGTTAATTCCTTTACTAATCCAGATTCCCGGAAGACTCGTAAATTGTTGTAAACCGTTGCGACACTCATATTTGGAAATTTCCCTTCAAGTGCTTTATATATATCGTCCGCGGTTGGGTGAGTCATAGAATTTACGAGAAACTCCAAGATGGCATGGCGCTGCGGAGTAATTCGAACACCGGTTTCTTTTAAAGCATCTAAAGCGTCTTTTAGTTCGTGAGCAGCCATTTCATCATGCACCTCTCTTCAAAAATATTCTTATATTATAATCTTTATAAATAGTGTACCCCCAGAGCCGAATCTTTGTCAATTACAATCCTCTTTTTTACCTATTCTTCTTCACAAAAAAGACCGGTGTGTCTGCCGGTCCTATCCTGTGATGATATTAAGCGTGAGCTTTCAGTTCCTCAAGCGCTTCTTCTACGTGGTCTTTTACCTTAACTTTTCTCCACTCTTTCACAAGCGTTCCTTCTTTATTAATAAGAAACGTTGAACGTTCGACGCCCATGTATTCTTTGCCAAAGTTCTTTTTCAGCTTCCATACTCCAAAGGCTTCAGACAATTTCTGTTCATCGTCTACAAGAAGTAAGAACGGTAAATCATGTTTTTCTTTAAACTTCTGATGCTTGTCCTGACTGTCTGGGCTTACGCCGATAATGACAGCATCTAATTCTGCAAAGCTTTGATGGCGATCGCGGAAATCACATGCTTCTGTAGTACAACCTGGTGTCATATCTTTTGGATAGAAATAAAGGACAATATGTTTTCCTTTAAAGTCAGAAAGCTTTACTTTCTCCCCGTTGTCACCGGTTAATTCAATTTCAGGTACTTGCTGGCCTACTTCGATTGTCATAACACAATCCCTCCAACCTATTTTTAAATAGCCTATCCAATTTTGAGAGGATATTCAACTAAGGACGCTTGCATCGGCATGTTAAAATAATGATAGACGACGTGATACGTTGAGATAGGAGGCTATTTATGAAATTCACAGAATCAGAAAAATTACATCAAGAGGCGCTGGAGCATATTGTTGGAGGTGTCAACAGCCCCTCTCGTTCATATAAGGCAGTAGGCGGCGGTTCACCCGTGGCTATGGAAAAAGGAGAAGGCGCTTATTTTTGGGATGTTGATGGAAATCGCTATATCGATTATCTAGCAGCATACGGCCCAATTATTACAGGACATGCCCACCCTCATATTACAAAAGCGATTACAAAAGCGGCTGAAACAGGTGTCCTTTACGGAACGCCAACGAAGCATGAAGTCACTTTTGCTAAAATGCTGAAGGAAGCCATGCCTGCTTTGGACAAAGTTCGCTTTGTCAATTCAGGTACTGAAGCTGTGATGACAACGATTCGTGTCGCACGTGCATATACAGGCAGAACAAAGATCATTAAGTTTGCTGGATGTTATCACGGTCACTCTGATCTTGTACTTGTGGCAGCTGGCTCTGGTCCTTCCACTTTAGGAACCCCTGATTCAGCGGGTGTTCCAAAGAGCATCGCCAATGAAGTGATTACCGTTCCATTTAATGATATTGACAGCTACAAAGAAGCATTGGATCGATGGGGCGATGAAGTCGCAGCTGTCCTTGTCGAGCCAATTGTCGGGAACTTCGGCATCGTGGAGCCTAAGGACGGTTTTCTGCAGCAGGTCAATGACCTCACTCATGAAAAGGGCGCACTTGTGATCTACGATGAAGTGATTACAGCTTTCCGCTTTATGTACGGAGGCGCACAGGACTTGCTTCAAGTAAAACCTGACCTCACTGCATTAGGAAAAATCATTGGCGGCGGACTTCCGATCGGTGCTTATGGCGGTAAAAAAGAAATTATGGAGCAAGTCGCTCCTCTTGGACCAGCCTATCAAGCTGGCACGATGGCAGGAAATCCCGCATCCATTCTTTCTGGTATTGCCTGCTTGGAAGTGTTAAAACAAGATGGTGTTTACGAGCGTCTTGATCAGCTTGGCGCTATGCTAGAAGAAGGCATTTTAGCCCATGCAAAAAAACATCAAGTAGATATTACAGTGAACCGCTTAAAAGGGGCTCTCACGATCTATTTCACAAAAGAAACCATTGTGAACTATGAACAGGCTGAAAATACGGATGGCGAAATGTTCGCCCGCTTCTTTAAATTAATGCTTTCGCAAGGGATTAACCTCGCTCCTTCTAAATATGAAGCTTGGTTCTTAACGATCGCACATACTGAAAAAGATATTTCTGAGACGCTGCAAGCAGTAGATCATGCGTTTGAACAGTTGAAACAATCATAATAGGGTCAAAAACAGGCGTAAAAAAATGCGCCTGTTTTTTTATTTATCAGCTCTTGTTTGTCAAAAGCGTGTGAATCTGTTACATTTCTTCTCAATACCTTCTTTTGATGTTTTCATGAACTTTCAAAAATCACTTGAATATTTCGGAAGACCGCTGTATATTACTTAGTTGTTCATCAAAATATTTATAATAAATGACGAGTGATCATCTATTATCTAAAAGAAAGGAATGCAGGGACAAAACCAATGAAACTTGGAGCCCGTATTTTAAAAACTGGTATTGCCATTGTACTCGCGCTTTACCTGGCAACATGGCTTGGGTTGCCAACGCCCGTCTTCGCGGGAATTGCAGCTGTATTTGCTATCCAGCCATCTATTTATCGATCTTTTTTAACGATTGTTGATCAAGTGCAAGCCAATATTATTGGAGCAGCACTTGCCATTACGTTCGGCCTGCTTTTTGGTACTGGACCAGTCATTATCGGTTTAACCGCCGTCATGGTCATTGCCATTAATTTAAAGCTGAAGATTGAACACACGATTCCAATTGCACTTGTAACCGTCATTGCGATTTTAGAAAGTGCAGGGGATCATTTCCTTTCCTTTGCCTTAATTCGAACAGCTACTGTGGTGTTAGGAGTTCTTTCTTCATTTTTAGTGAATTTAATCTTCCTGCCGCCAAAGTATGAAACAAAGCTTGTTCATCACATTATGGAAAATACGGAGGAGATTTTAAAATGGATCCGTCTGAGCTCCAGACAGTCTACTGATCATTCCATTTTAAAAGATGACATCGATCAAATAAAAGAACGCATGATCAAATTAGATCACATTTACTTGTTATACAAAGAGGAACGAAGCTATTTAAAGAAAACAACCTATGTAAAATCAAGAAAGCTCGTTTTGTTCAGACAGGCCATTATGACATCGAATCGTGCCCTTTACTTGCTGAAAAAGCTTCATAAATTAGAAAATGAAATTCTTTTGATGCCAGAGCATTTCAAGGAAAGCTTAACAGATGAAATTGATTACTTACTGTATTGGCATGAGCGCACCTTGATGAAATTCGTCGGTAAAATGAAACCGCAGGACGATGAATTTCAAAATGAATGCTCTCTTCGCCTTGAAACGTTAACGAAATCATTTATCCAGCATCAGCAAAACCAAGAAAACGACTTGCTCGATTACAATATGCTAAATGTCATGTCCAGCATCATCGAATACCGTGATGAACTAGAGCATTTAGATACATTGATTACAAGCTTCCAGACGTATCACCCAAAAGACAGTGAAATTGAGACAGAAGAAAAAGAAGCATAAACTGAGAAAAGACCAATTCCTAGAATTGGTCTTATTTGATTTTCTTCATTTTAGGATCCAGTGTGTCTCTTAATCCATCTCCCATCAGGTTAAAACCTAAAACTGTCAGCATGATCGCTACACCTGGGAAAATTAATGTCCAAGGGGCTTGAACGAGATAAGGTCTCGCATCGGCGAGCATCTTCCCCCACTCTGGGCTTGGTGCCTGTGCACCTAATCCTAAAAAACCTAAAGCCGCTGCCTCGATAATCGCTGTTCCGATCGCAAGCGTCGCCTGTACGATGACCGGCACCATACTGTTTGGCAGAATGTGACGCAGCACGATGCGGCGGTGTGACATCCCAATCGCCTTTGCTGCTAGCACGTATTCTTCTTGTTTAATACTCAGCACTTTTGAACGAACGAGTCGTCCAAAGGTTGGGACATTAATAATCGCAATGGCAATAAGGGCATTTTGTAAAGAGGGTCCTAAGATGGAGACGATCGCAATCGCTAGTAGAATACTAGGAAAAGCGAGTAAAATATCAAACACTCTCGAGATCACAGCATCTAGCACTCTTCCGCCATAGCCTGCAATTAATCCAAGCAGTGTGCCTAAAATGACAGATCCGAGAACCGAGAAAAAACCAACCCATAAGGAAATCCGCGTGCCCTGCACAACTCTTGAGAATATATCTCTGCCGAAATCATCTGTACCAAACCAGTGCGCAGCTGATGGCGCACTAAATCGCTCACCGAGAGATTGTTCATTGATTCCAAAAGGAGCAATGAGCGGTGCGAATATTGCTAAGATGAGAAATAAAAAGACAATCACACTGCCAATGACCGCCAGCTTGTGCTGAAAGAACAGCTTCATCGATTCAAGAATCAATGATTGAGAGCGTTCTTCTTTTGGCTTAGGTGGTTCAAGCTCTTTTTGCGCTTCCATGTGATCACTCTCCCTCCCTAATATTTAATCCTTGGATCAATGACCGCATACAAGATGTCCACAATGAAATTGATCAGGACAAATATGAGCGCAACGACGAGAATGCCTGTTTGAATGACTGGGTAATCACGATAGCTGATGGCGTCATATATATACCGCCCAATGCCCGGCCATGCAAAAATGGTCTCTGTTAAAATGGCTCCGCCTAGCAAGAGGCCTGTTTGAAGACCAATAATCGTCAAGATCGGAATAAGCGCATTTTTCAACCCATGCTGATAAATGATGAAAAATGAACGTACCCCTTTTGCTTTTGCTGTTCGAATAAAATCTGAATGAAGCACTTCCAGCATACTTGCCCTTGTTATCCTCGCAATAATCGCAGCAGGGATTGTAGCAAGTGCTGTACTTGGTAAGATCAAATGCTTGATGCTGTCAGTGAATTGATCAAACCGGCCTTGCAAAAGCGTGTCCAGCGTATGAATATAGGTGATTGATTCCACTGGATTTCTTACATTTTCACGTCCCGTTGTCGGTAAAATACCTAATTCAATCGAGAACAGCCACTGCCCCATTAAGCCTAACCAGAAAATCGGCATGGACACTCCAATGAGTGCAACAAACATCGCGACATAATCAAAGAAAGAATGTTTAAACCAAGCACTGATGATTCCAGCATTTACACCCACAACAATCGCCAACACCATGGCAAAAAAGGTCAATTCTAACGTCGCAAATAAGTACGGCTTCATTTCCTGGGCAATAGCCGCTCCTGTTCGTATCGAAGTCCCTAAATCTCCTTTTAAAAGGCCCAGCATGTAATGTCCGTATTGAACATACCAAGGCTGGTTTAAACCGAGCTGGATGGTTAACTGTTCTACCGCTTCTTTCGTTGCCCGCTGTCCTAAGATGACCTGTGCTGGGTTCCCTGGAATAAACCGTATAATTGAAAACACGACCAATGTCATTCCGATCAATACTGGGATGAGCATTCCTGCCCGCTTCATACAATAAGCAAACAAACAGCTTTCACCGCCTTTTCTTTGTTTGAATAAGGGAGATACAAGATCTCCCTTATTTGCTTATTCGAAATACACGTCAGTCAAAGCTTCTGAACCAGTTGGATGCGGCTGGTAGCCTTTTAAATCACTAGATGTTGCAAGCATTGGGATTGAATGCACCAATGGAATCCAAGGTGCTTCATCATGAATGATTTCTTGTGCTTTTTTATATAGCTCATTTCGTTTCTTTTGATCTGTGTCTGTTTGTGCTTCAATGAGGATGTCGTGCATTTTATCGTTTTCGAAGAATGTATAGTTGTTGCCGCCAATGCTGTCTTTGTCCAAAAGTGTGTAGATGAAATTATCAGGATCGCCATTGTCCCCTGTCCAGCCTAATAAGAACACATCAGCCTCCCCTTTACTTGCCTTATCTAAATAGGTCGCCCAGTCGTAAGTCACAATTTCTGCTTTGACTCCGACCTTTTCAAAGTTTGATTGAATGACTTCTGCTACCTTCATCCCATCTGGCATATATGGACGCGGTACAGGCATCGCCCAAAGCTTGATACGAAAGCCGTCAGGAAAGCCCGCTTCTTTTAAAAGTTCCTTCGCTTTTTCAGGATCATACGGATATGGATCAATGTCGTCATTGTAGCCTTCTAAAGCTGGCGGAAGAGGGTTTTTTGCTGGCTCGGCAAGTCCGCCATAAAATGACTTAATAATGGATTCTTTATCGACCGCGTAATTGAGCGCTTGACGAACGAGCTTGTTATCGAGCGGCTTCCTTGTGACGGTCAGTCCGATATAGCCTACATTCATTGATGGTCTTTCAATGAGCTGGAGTGCCTTATCAGTTTTAATGCCATCTAAATCTGACGGATTCACGCCATCCATCAAATCGATCTCGCCTGTTTTCAAAGCATTTAAACGAGCCGAGTTTTCTGGGATCGAGCGGAAGATGATTTGATTCAGTTTTGGTTTATCCTTCTGCCAGTAATCTTCGTTCTTTTCTAACACGATACGGTCGTTTTGTTTCCACTCTTTAAATTTGAATGGTCCTGTTCCCACTGGATTCTCACGAAAGGAATCGCCGCTTTTTTCAACAGCCGCAGGACTCGCGATGCCAAACGGTGACATGGCAATGTTTTTAAGGAATGTCGCCTGCGGGCGCTTTAGCTGAAATTCAACTTCATGCTCACCTTTGACGATGATGTCTTTAATCACATGGCCTTTATCTTTTTTATAGCCACCAAACATGCCGTAGTAAGGGAATTTTTCTGCATCGCCATTCATCCAACGATCAAAGTTGAATTTCACTGCTTCTGCGTTAAAGTCTGTGCCATCGTGAAATTTCACACCTTCTCTTAAGTAGAATGTGTATGATTTTCCGTCCTTTGCAACATCCCAGTCTGTTGCGAGACCTGGATGGATGGTCGTGTCTTTCTCACCATAATTCAGCAGCTTTTCAAACATATTCTCTGTGACCTTGAAGGTTTCGCCTTCTGTTGTTGTGATTGGATCAAGTGAAGTGGAGTCTCCTCCTCTGCCAAATACGAGGGTATCTTTTGTTGCTTTTTCTTCTGATGACGGTGCGGACGAGCATCCCCCCAAAAACAGTGCAAGCGCCAGCACAAAAATGAAACTACTGAACAACCATGTCTTCTTCATTGTGTTCCTCCTTTTGATATAAGTAACACGCCGCTGCGTGCCCCGGTTCCTCCTCATACAAAGCAGGTACTGCTTTTAAGCATTTCTCCCACCTTTTTGGACACCTTTTGTAGAAAGGACAGCCGCCGCTTGGTGTCATGGCAGACTCTTCTGCCGACACATCTTGCGTCTCTAGCACGTGATCCATATGTGGAATGGATTTCAGAAGCAGCGATGTATAAGGATGAAGCGGGCTGTGAAATACGTCTTCGGCAGGCCCCATCTCGACAATGCGGCCTGCATACATGACTGCGATTCGGTCGCTCATATACCTGACAACACCAAGATCGTGAGAAATAAATAGATACGTTAGAGAAAGTGTCTTTTGCAATTCAAGCATCAAATTCAAAATTTGCGCCTGAACGGATACATCTAAAGCTGAAACGGGTTCATCGGCAATGACAAGACTTGGATGGGTAATGAGTGCTCTAGCGATACCAATACGCTGCCTTTGTCCGCCGCTGAATTGGTGCGCATAACGTTCTCCGTAGGATGGGTCAAATCCGACAATATGCAGCATCTCTTTTACCCGCTTCCGTCTTTCTGCTTTCGTTCCATGTTGATGGACAATGAGCGGTTCCTCTAAAATATCTTTGATTTTCATTCGTGGATTTAATGAAGCGTATGGATCTTGAAAAATCATTTGAATGTCTTTTCTTAAAGAACGCATCTCTCTTTCTTTCAAAAGAGTGACCTCTTGCCCTTTCAGTTGAATAGAGCCTGACGTCGGTTCAGTCAATCTCATTAAGCTTTTGCCAAGTGTTGATTTCCCGCAGCCCGATTCACCAACAATGCCAAGCGTTTCCCCCTCCTTCACGTGAAAGGACACTTGATTTAAAGCCAGAGTCGAATGTTTGTGTTTAGAAAAAAAAGCGGCTGTGTCATACCGTTTTGTCAGTTGATTCACTTGCAAGAGTGGGTGACTCAGTGTCTTCTCCTCCTTCCATTAGAAAGCATGCCACGCGGTGATCCTGTTCAATGGATTGTAAAACTGGATCTTCTTCAAGACATTGCGCCATTTGATAAGGGCAGCGCGCGGCAAATTGACAGCCGGATCGAATGGTCCCAGGCTTCGGTACATGACCTGCAATAGAGATGAGCTTTTCTTTTTTCTCTTTAAACGATGGAACTGAGGCGAAAAGACCTTTTGTGTAGGGATGCAGAGGTTTTTGAAAAATACGGTCAACGGTTCCTTCTTCTACGATTCGACCGGCATACATAATCATGACTCGCTGGCATATTTGCCGCACGACGCCTAGATCATGGGTAATAAATAAGATCGCGGTGTCCATCTCTTCATTCAGCTTTTTGAGCAGGCGAAGGATTTGCGCTTGGATGGTCACATCAAGTGCAGTTGTTGGTTCATCTGCGATCATGAGCTTTGGGTGACAAAGCATCGCCATCGCAATCATCACACGCTGGCGCATGCCACCTGATAATTCATGCGGGTATTTTTTAAGCAACGATTCGGCTTGCTTCAATCCGACTGTCTGAAGCAGATCAACCGCCTTCGCTTTTGCTTCTTTTTGACCGATTGCTTGATGTGTGAAAAGGGCTTCCGTCATTTGTTTGCAGATGGTCATTAATGGGTTCAGAGAGGTCATTGGTTCTTGGAAGATCATCGAAATATCATTTCCTCTTATTTCTCGCCACTGTTTTTCTGAAAGCGACAGCAGGTTTTGCCCTTCGAATTGGATCTCTCCCGTTGTATCTGTTTGCTGGTTCAGTCCCATTAATGACATAGATGTGATGCTTTTCCCGCAGCCAGATTCGCCAACAATTCCCAAGGTTTCTCCTTTTTGAATCGAGAACGATATGTGATGGACGATGGGTACTTTTTGCTTTTTTTGCTGAAATGCAATGGACAGCTGTTTGACATCTAGCAGCACGTCTTGTTCTTTCACATATTCACCACCCCGTCATACTTTTTAAAATTGTATTGAGACAAGCTGGGAAATATGTCATGTTTTTGACAAGCATAAAAAAGCCTATCCGCTAGAATCGGATAGGCTTCTACTAATTTAATGTTTGAATGGTAAATAGATGGCGATAGTGGCTGTCTCGGTTCATTAATTCTTCATGTGTTCCTTTTTCCACAATCTCGCCTTGTTCCATGACGACAATGAGGTCAGCATGTGTAATTGTTGATAAGCGGTGCGCGACAATAAAGGTTGTGCGGTCCTTTGCTAGCTTTTGCATCGCTTCTTGAATGTAATGTTCACTTTCTAAATCTAGTGCAGACGTTGCTTCATCTAAAATCAACAGCGGTGGATTTTTAAGAAAGACCCTTGCAATGGAAATCCGCTGTTTTTGACCGCCTGACAGCTTCACGCCCCGTTCTCCTACCTTCGTGTCATATCCTTCAGGAAGAGACATAATAAAATCATGGGCATTTGCCGCTTTTGCAGCCGAAACGATTTTTTCAAAAGAGGCTTCTGGATCTCCAACCGCAATATTTTCTTTAATCGTGTCACTGAATAAGAATGTATCCTGCAGCACCATTCCGACTTGATTTCGAAGGCTTCTTGCTCTGTACTCTTTTATATCGATGCCGTCAATTTCAAGTGATCCGTTTGTCACATCATAAAACCTTGGAATTAAGCTGACGAGAGTCGACTTCCCTCCACCGCTCATTCCTACAAGCGCAACCGTTTGTCCTTTTTCTACTTTCAAGGAGATATTGCGGAGAATCTCTTCCTGCGTGTGTTCATAACGAAACGACACATTTTTAAATTCGACCTCTCCTTTTAAATGATCGGCTTCTTTCGCATTCGGCCGATCTGTTACCTCGTATGGCTCATCAATAAATTCAAAGATACGATCCATTGACGCTACTGACTGAGTTAAAGTCGTGGATGAGTTTATGAGGCGGCGAATCGGGTTGTACATCCGGTCAATATAACCGACAAAGGCGATCATGGTCCCGATCGAAAGTGATCCATTAATGACGGTGTAGCCAGCAAATGCAATGATCAATAGCGGTGCAATATCAGTGATGGTATTGACGACGGCAAATGTTTTAGCGTTCCAATTCGTGTGATTAATCGCTTTGTTTAAGAAATTTTTGTTTTCATCATGAAAATTTTCTTGTTCATATTCTTCAATGGCAAAGCTCCGAATGACTGGCATTCCTTGTACCCGCTCATGAAGATGCCCTTGCACTTCAGCCAGCGCCTGTGACCGCTCTTTTGTCAGCTTGCGGAGCCGTCCGTAAAAATACTTCACTGCAAACGCATATAACGGAAAAATAATGACAGACACGATGGTGAGCTTGATGTCCAGTGTACACATAATGGCGATCACGATCAGCACGGTCATCAAATCTAGCCAAATATTCATAAGACCTGTGATAACAAACTCTTTTGTCTGCTCCACATCATTGATGACTCTAGAAATGATTTCTCCTGTTCTCGTGTTGGCATAATAACGAAGGCTGAGCTTTTGAATATGCGAAAACAGCTTTTCTCGAATATCAAATAATACTTTACTGCCTGTCCACTGCGCATAGTATTGTCTATAATATTCAACAGGCGGCCTCATCACTAAAAATAATGCGAGCATGATTCCCATAATGATCAGTAGAGATGATGTCTTTTCTTCAGCCGACCCCGTGCCTTGAATGACATCATCAATGACATACTTTAAAAGCAGAGGCAATGTTAAGGGAATCGAGAACTTGATCATCCCGATGACCATTGTCAATGCAATCTGTTTTTTATACGGTGTAACAAAAGCCATGTAGCGTTTAATGACCCCCATGTAAATCTCCTTCCCAATCTATCAGTGCCTCCAGTGCCTCTTATCCGTACGCAATCAAAAACCTGTTAGCCTAAAAAGCCAAACAGGTTTTTTGATGCTCTTGCTTATTTTGTATAATGTAAAAAACGTTCATACCACATATCCACAAATTCAGGAGCAAACGGACCTTTCCGCTGGTGAATCCAATGCAATAATGTATTCAGATGCTCTCTTAAGATACTATCAATTTCCTTTGGATAATTCATCTGCCTCTTATGATCTGCATATTCATCCTCATCCAAAATATTATACGTCATGTCTGGAAAGACTTTGACATCTAAGTCGTAATCAATATACTTAATTGCTTCTTCATCTGTTGCAAAAGGAGAGCTGATGTTGCAGTAATAATATACCCCATCATCTCTAAGCATCCCAATCACATTAAACCATTGTTTTGCATGGAAATAGCAAATAGCCGGTTCTCTCGTCATCCAAGTACGGCCGTCGGATTCAGTCACCATTGTCCGGTCGTTTGCACCAATGATACACAATTCCGTTGCTTTCAGAATGGTGGTTTCATTCCAAATCCTGTGGATCAAGCCATTGTGTTTATAGCTTTGAATTTGGATGCTTTCTCCTTCCTTGGGATAGCCCATATTTTCTCCCCTACTTTCTATAACAAACAAACATAACAGTCCAAAGACCTAATTTCCCAACTAAACATGTCTCTATCATATTATACCGTTACATCATTAAAAAATGAAATGAAAAAGCCATTCAACCCAATTGAACGGCACACTGTCTTACATCACGGTTGAACTCTTTTCCATCTGCTTATATGAATTGATGACCTCTTCTGTCTGTTTTGTAAACAAGGTTTGGATTTTTTGCAGTTCCTTACGTTTTTGTTTGATTTGATCATGAATCCTGGTCCACTCTTCTTTTTTTTCATCTTGCAGCAATTGTTTTTCTGTTTCTAAGCATAGATCGAGTTCTCCCTGTACATTGAGTAGTTGATCCATGAGCTGCATTTGTTCTTTTACAAGCTGATCGAAATCAGACATCTAACTCCTCCCTTTTATTCCCATCCACTTTTTGTCTGTATACCACTTCTTGAAAGATTGCTGAAATCCTTTGACTGTTTATGTAGAGGCTTTACAGGTTTTGTCGGATGGTGGGAGAGGCAAAAAGAAAAGCACTTCATTCGTAGATGAAGTGCTTCAGCGTGCAGACAAACCCTCGCATTCGGTGTCAGGTCTGCGCTTCGGTGCTCACGAATGTCAAATTCGCTCCGCTCCGGTGCTCGTCCTTCCTAGACTTCAAAGGTTTTCATGTCACGCTGAAAAGAAGACAAAGGACTAAAATAAAGATCATTTTAGCCCTTTGTCAACAATCTGAAAGAAAAGCACTCCATTCGTAGATGAAGTGCTTTCTCTGTTTCAGTGATTAGCTGTTTTGTTGTTTGTTTTGCTCAGCTTTTTGGTTGTATTTTTTTACTTGCTGTGCGTCAGTCTCGCTAGCAAATTCAGTACCATATTGACCTTGAGCAGAAGCTTGGTTTTGTTTTTTCACTTGTTGTGCGTTTGTTTTGTTTTGTTGTTTATCCATCATTATCACCTCCACGCACATTAATTTGCGCAGAAGGTGTACTTCCTATTCATGATTTTTTAAACAAGCAAAGAACGTCCGCCATCCACAATAATCGTCTGTCCTCTAATCATGTCTGCCTTGCCTGATACAAGGAATTCGACGCTGTCGACCATGTCTTTAATTTCCACCATTCGGCCAGCTGGTGTATTTTTCTTGGCGTCTTCTAAAAGCTCTTCTCGGTTCGGGAAGTGCTTAAGTGCATCTGTATCGATCGCGCCGCCAGATACGGCATTCACGACGATATTTTTTTGTGACAGCTCAACAGATAGATAACGCGTCAACGCTTCTAATGCTGCTTTTGATACGCCGACTACTGTGTAATTTTCAAGGTAGCGGATGGAGCCTAGTGAGCTAATGCTGACGATATGTCCGCCGCCGTTTTTCTCCATTAATTTCGCCGCTTCTTGTCCGCAGAATAATAAAGCTTTCGCATTGATATTCATCGTCCAGTCCCAATGATTTTCTTCAAGGTCCATGATTGGACGCTGAACACCAGATGCCGCATTGTTCACAAATATATCTAAACGGCCAAAGGTTTCGTCGATTTGCTGAAACATATCTTTGATTTTCTCTGGCTGACCTACGTTGGCTTTGACAACCAATGTTTTCACACCCATCGCTTCAATTTCTTCCGCTGTTTCAAGTGCGGCTTTTTTGCTTCTCGCATAGTTAATGACAATGTCATATCCTTTTTCAGCTAGACGAAGGGCTACTTCTTTTCCTACACCTCTACTGCTGCCTGTAATTAATGCACATTTACGTTGACTCATTATGGTTCATCTCCTGATTTGAATAGTTTTCGTCCATTCGCTTCACACTAATAGGAAAGTTCCTATTAGGAGGTTACATTCATGTATGTCGGACGCGATTTAAGCCAGCTTGGCATGATGTCCAAGGATCAATGGAAAGATACTGAGCTTGCTTACTTTCATCATGCTTTCCAACAAATTTTACCTTATTTAAACGAAGAAGGGCAATCTAAGTATCGAGAAATCATTTCTGAAATTGAAAACCGCGGGGGTCTGCACCGAAATGAAGCCGATTATACCCATGGTACAACGGTTAAATATGACTAGGCTGTTCAAGTGCCATCTTCCATATTTTTTGATGTGAGACTGGCAAAGCATATGCCTTAAATTCTTCTGTTGTCACTTTTTTCAGCATCGTGTCATCAGATACAGATGTCACACGTCCAAAGAAAACAGAAATATTCCAGATGAGGTGGGTAAATACATGCTGAATGGTGCCTTCTAAATCACCAAGCTCTGCTTGTACACCTGCCTCCTCTTTTAAGAAATCCATTAGCTGCTCTTTTTCCGTTTTTCTTCCCTTTATGGTTTCCAAATTAGGGAATTCCCATAAATTCGCAAGCAGGCCTGTACTTGGCCGCTTATGAATATAAAGGTTGCCTGCGTCATCAAATAACACCGCTGCTGCCATTGATTTTGCAGTCGGTTTTTTCTTTTTGCTTTTCACTGGGAGCTCATGCTGAACGCCTTCCTCGAGTGCCGAGCAATGCATGTTTACAGGGCAAATGAGACATGCAGGGGATGTTGGGGTGCAAATGAGCGCACCTAGCTCCATCAACCCTTGATTGAATTCTGACGGCTTTTCCCGGGAAATGAGCTGATCCACCGCAAACTCGAAAATATTTCTCGTTTTTGGTTTTGCAATATCATCCCATATGGACAAAATACGGGAAATGACCCTCATAACGTTGCCGTCTACCGCAGGGTACGGCTTGTTATAGGCGATACTCAGTACTGCGCCGCTCGTATACGGACCTACACCTTTGAGCTTTGAAAATTGCTCTTTCGTATCAGGGACAACGCCCTCGTAGGATTCATAGACTTCTTTCACAGCTGCCTGTAAATTACGCACTCTTGAGTAGTAGCCAAGACCTTCCCATGCTTTCATGACTTTTTCTTCATCAGCTAAAGCAAGATCCTTCACCGTCGGGAATTGCTCCATAAACCGGTTGAAGTACGGAATGACCGTATCCACCCTCGTTTGCTGAAGCATCACTTCTGATACCCATACGCGGTATGGATCTTGATTTTCACGCCACGGAAGTGTTCGTTGTTCTTTTTCATACCAATCAATTAAATCATGCTGAAAGCCCGCAATATCTTTGCGGTCCAGCTTTTCTTGAATGTCTTTCATATCTATACTCCTTCTTATTGAACCAAGGGCTAACATTCTGAAAAGAACCTTATTTGTTGTATACTGTTTGTAGATACGTTAACATGTTACATTAAATCAGAACAAAGCAAAAGTGCTTTTGCACATAGTCTTGAAAGAAGGCGTATACTTTGTATGATTGTTCCTAAGCATGACAACTAGGAGGTAATCAATTGGATACTGGTACTCATGTAGTAATGGGCATTTCTCTTGGGGGACTTGCACTTTTAGATCCAGCCGTCAGCGCAGATCCACATATGGCACACGCCGTGATGATCGCGACCATCGCCGGCTCCCAAGCACCAGACATTGATACTGTGCTAAAACTAAAAAATAATGCGGTTTATATAAGAAATCACCGAGGATTTACACATTCCATTCCTGCTGTACTGTTTTGGTCATTGCTAATTCCGGCTGTGATTTTCCCATTTGTGCCGGGGGCGAATTTACTTCACCTTTGGCTATGGACACTATTAGCCGTTGTGCTTCATGTGTTTGTCGATATATTCAATGCATACGGCACGCAGGCCATTCGTCCATTTTCAAAGAAGTGGGTAGCGCTTGGGATTATTAACACGTTTGATCCGTTTATCTTTTTTACCCATCTTGTCGCCATTGTCGTTTGGGCGATTGGCGGGCATCCCGGTTATACGTTCATTACGCTGTATGCTGTGATTTTCTGTTATTATATCGTCAGGGTGATCATGCAGCTTCAGATTAAACATCAGCTGCGTGCACAATTCGATGAAATTGAAGACATTATTATTTCGCCTACAATGAAGTTCAGACAATGGCGCATTGCCGTGAAATGTAAATCCTCTTTCCATGTTGGGCGCAGTATGAATGGAGAGGTTGTCATTTTAGACACCTTTAACCGTGTGCCGGTCCCTGATACAGAGATTATGAAAATTGCCAAGCAAGACGAAAATATTTCAGCCTTCCTCTCCTTCTCCCCTGTCTACCGGTGGGAAGTGGATAAATACAAGGATCATTATGAGGTGCGGTTCATTGATTTGCGCTATCGCAGCAAAGGGCACTATCCTTTTGTCGCAATCTGCCATATCGACATGGACCACCAAATCAAAAATTCCTATACCGGCTGGATTTTCAGTGAAGAAAAACTGCAAAAAAAATTAAGACTCGGCTCTGTGTGAGCGAGTCTTTTTTTGTTGTGTAGGGCTTGGATTTAGGGGGAAGTACATTATTTTGAATTTATGTAATTCGCAGAAACAGTGATCTATGCACTTATGTTGAGTGCGACACCAGGCTTTCCTGTCTTTTCCCACCATTCACCATTTCAATCCACGCACTCATGTAGAGTGCGACAACAATCCAACGTATCAAGCCAAGATCGAGGAGATCATTTCAATCCACACACTCATGTAGAGTGCGACGAAATTGTTGTCTTTGGTATCCAAGGATTTGTAAAATTTCAATCCACGCACTCATGTAGAGTGCGACTGCGATTTCCGCCCTAATTATAACATTTTTTAGGGAATGATCGTCAAAACCCTTAAGTTTCTATATAGAACTTTGTTTTCACTCTTAAAAAATATACATTTTTTCTCATTTTTGTCGAATGAATAGGTGCGAATGTTCCAGAGATTTTATGTTCACCTCTCATTCGCACCGAATTTTTCTAGTCTGAAATCTATTTGAATCTTGATAATCATATTTATTATTTCAGCAACAACTTTGAATTTAATTAAATACATTACTACTGAGAGGCTGAGTTATGTTTTTCGTAATTATTAATCCACGCACTCACATAGAGTGCGACTAGAGATTACAAAGAAATATGGGCTTACAGTCGTATTTCAATTCACGCACTCATGTAGAGTGCGACTAAATTTATTACTCAGTGGGAATTTATAAAGGAATTTCAATCCACATACTCATATAGAGTGCGACATCCAACAATATTATTGCCAACTCTCCAGTCCAAAGACTCAGCAGTGGTTTGAAGACGACAAAATATTTCAATCCACGCATTCATGTAGAGTGCGACCATAGACCATTATTTATCACAGCCGTTAACAAAAATTTCAATCCACGTACTCATATAGAGTGCGACAAGTCAAGGCACTATTAGACATTATGTTTGACTTATTTCAATCCACGCACTCATATAGAGTGCGACAACACAAGGAGGAACGATCATGAAAAAAGGCGGTAATTTCAATCCACGCACTCATATAGAGTGCGACAGCAAGGTTTATCTCTATGGCAATTTAATGATTATTTCAATCCACGCACTCATGTAGAGTGCGACTGCGATTTTCGCCCTAATTATAACATTTTTTAGGGAATGATCGTCAAAACCCACAAGTTTCTATATAGAATTTTGTTTTCACCCTAAAATATACATTTTTTCTCATTTTTGTCGAATGAATAGGTGCGAATGTTTCAGGGATTTTATGTTCACCTCACATTCGCACCGACTTTTTCTTAGTATGAAATCTATTGAAACTTGTTAATCATAATTCTTTATATTTCAGCAACAATTGAATTCAATTAGATTCATGACTACTGAGGCAGGAGGCAGGAGGCAGGAGGCAGGAGGCAGAGTTATGTTTTCGCAATTATTAATCCATCCACTCATGTAGAGTGCGACCCTATCTGACACTAATAGTAATGAGCGGTTGTTTATTTCAATCCACGCACTCATGTAGAGTGTGACGCTTTTTATGTAGAAATCGGTTGGATTAACAAAATTTCAATCCACGCACTCATATAGAGTGCGACTGCGATTTCCGCCCTAATTATAACATTTTTTAGGGAATGATCATCAAAACCCTTAAGTTTCTATATAGAAGTTTGTTTTCACCCGTAAAATATATACATTTTTTCTCATTTTTGTCGAATAAAACGGTGCGAATGTTCCAAGGATTTTATGTTCACCTCACATTCGCACCTAGTCTTATGAAATGACGTTGTCCATTTTAAGTCTTCCATAACCCGCATTTGTTTTAGCGCCGATTCCTTCGTGTTCTAAAGCGCCTAGTAAGATGGTTTTGGCGAGTTCGAGCCATTCCGCTTCTTCTGGTAGATTCTTTTTTGTTTTCAATAGAAGTTGAAAGCGGCCGTTGACCACCGTTAAGAAATGAATCGGTGTTGGTGAGTCATCATCTCGAGGGGCTGGAACACTTCCCCCTTTGTTCATCTTATCTAGCTTGACGCTGTTGTAGTCTGAATGATGTGGTGTCATCACATCCACTTTGAATGCTTCTCCTACCGTCTCTGGCATCATGAGCGCATCATGAAATTCGATGATACCGGCACGTTCGTTTGTGCCAAACAATGTGTTGTAATCACTACCACCTTGTTTTAGTTCTTCAAAGTTTTCACCTAATACAGAGTGGGCATAATGAGAGGCTACGCCTTTTAAAGCTGTTCCTGGTAAATAAGGAATGCCGTATATCGGGTGTAATAACAATCCCGTTTCAAGTACACCCTCTCCTCCATGTCCAATGACTAACGGCGATATGGACTTGACTAGGCATGTGGGGTTCGTATCGGTATAATATTGCTCCACAAATTTTTCATACAATAAGCGATTTTCCCCCCACTGTTTTCGATGTAGACTAATCACATTTTCATAAAATGACTGCTTCTTCGCACTGTCCTTTATGATGTTCGACAATGTAGAACCACCAATCTCCCATTTGCTTTTGTTTAAGATTAATGACAGATTCATTGGATGTCCTCCACATTTTCCGCCCCTTGTTCCACCTTTAAAATAGATTCCGCATATCTTTTTAACCAAACAGATGCACTTAAAGCTTGTCTTGATTTGATTAAGTAATCTCGATTGGAAGCTGACCAATCCCCTTGTATATCTAGTGTTTCTTTTATATCCTGAACGAATTGTTGATAAACATTTCCTTTTTTTGATTTTGCCTCAAAAAATGTAATGGTGAGCCTTAATCCATTTGTTAAGATCATTGAGGCGAATCTGTGACAGAGTTGTCCATATTGATTTGAGAAATTCTCCTCATTCGTTTTGGCATTCATCACATGTTGATACGCTTTCTCAGCATAATGATGTTGAATGAGTTTCATGATCCCTCCCCTCCTGTCATGCGCCAGGATACTCTTCCTTTACCTACATTTGTGTTTCCACCTAATTGAAGATACATCTGTTTTTCTAGTTGATTTAAAAGTTGATGTCTAACGGATAAATCATTGCTTCCATCGACACGATCACACCACATGAGCCCATAAAATATGGCTTCTGCCGGTACATACTCTTCATACCAGAGAGCTCCTTTACTAACTGTTTGGGTTTCATGATCAATTCTAATACGAGGTGTCACTTCAGAATTCATGGTGACAATGTATTGAAAAACGTCATCACTTACAATCACAAATCGTTCTATCCAAAGAGTTTGTGATTGTTTATCCTCGAATAAAAGTTTGGCCATCTGTTCAGCAAAATCGGTTAGTTGTTGAGATTTTTTCGCTGCCCCTTGGAATTCACCTAGGTATAATTCGTCATTCTCTACTAATTTAGAATTCATGGTGACTAGCGTGCTTGATTCTTCTATGAGATCAGGGATATCCAGCGATACGCCTAATGCTTTTGCATCGCGGGCTAATCTTTTCAATATGAGTGGACTTGCCACATATCCAAATGTACCGTATCTACTCGCCACAGGGAATGAAAATAACCGGCCATCTGTCATGACGACTGCTCCTGCGCTTCCATCTTGATCTCCTTGTGTACCAAATACTTTTTGTACGAATGTGTCTTGTCCTTTCGCGCGATAATGTTCACGCTGCACGCCTTTGATACTGCTTCCAGGTATAATCGGCCATTCTGTTACTTTTTCTCGTTGAATGGGCATATCAATCACGCCAACTCCTTCACCCGCTCCAATATGAAGGGGGGATAAACAATGTATCCAAAACCAACGGCTTGCTTCCATCATCTCACTCCTCTTATTCATTCGGTTTCCATGTTCCCCAAAGTGCTAACCCGCAGCCATCTTCACGATCAAACGCTTCTTTGCGCCGGTTACGATCAGATACTGATTGAAGCCACATTTTTTCGGCCAGTTCTGCTGGATCTCCTTCTTCTACTGTAAAGAAGTAAACACTACCCGCGGGGACTAAGCGGCGGATTGCTTTTTCACGCCCTTTGTCTTTATTTGCTAAACTCCATCCAGAGATTGGCTGCCAATGCGGAACAGATGCCCAAACCAATTTCAGTCGTACATTTGTATCAAATAGTGGTTTTGACATAAGCTGTTCATCCAGCCATCCGGGCTGCCATCCTTTACTGAAATAAGCGGGTGTTGCCAATATCATGCGAACATACGGCTTGTTTTTGAGCGATTCTTTAATAGCTTCCGGACATGTCCAATCTTGTTGGTATACATGTGGCCTGTCTTCTATATGAGCCAGCCGACGTTCACCACCTATCGGGTGAATGCCTGAGAAAGGCTTTAATTCTTCTGACTCTTCAGTAGATAACTCTATTCCCGCCTCCAGTTTAAAGTCATCTGGGAATAAGAGCGATTCAGTTGAAAATAGATGCTGGTCTTTTGCTCTTTTACTGCCATTTTCCACCTCAATTTGTGTTCGTTCCTGACGCTGTAATGCAGGAATAAATGCCGGTGGTGTTTCCTTTTTGAAAGAATGATTTTCCTTCTGTATGTGTTGGTATTCAGTCAAGGCTTCCTTCACCTGACTCTCATCCACTGCGTCTGTCAGCCAGTTCACCATCCACTTTAGTGATACAAAAGCAGGCGGCGATTTCATTTTTTTACGAGCACCAGCTCCAACTGGCGGCCATAATGCCTCACTAAAACGGCCTGTTTTTCCTGTACCATAAAAGCCTTGGCCTTTCGACATCATTGGCTTTGGTCTTACTTGATTCATCCCATACTCATCATCGAATAACTCAAGGTCATTAGGCATTGGCACATATAAATGATCATGCCAGCGATATAAAGGACCTCGCACAAGAGATTTTGCATAATAAGAAAGTGGCGTCGTGTGTTTTATTGATTGTCGTTTCTTCGCTAGAGCTGTACGAAGTGTTCCTGCGACCACACTCGGCGGAACATCGTTTAGTGAACGCGCCCGTATACCTGGTACACTTTGAAATGGGCGTGCATCACGAATAAGCAGCGGATCAAGCGGTTGAATGTGAAACCATCTTTCAGGCATGTCCACTTACCTCCTCTAGTTGAAGAGCAATGATCATACATTCAGCGATTGTATGTAATTCTTCTAATGTATTCTTCTTCGGTATATACTTCGCAATCAATTGATCGATCCACTCTTTCGTTTCTTGCTCTGTTTTTGCTTCCGTTTTCTTTTTGAATGCAAGACGTCTTATCTCTAGTGGAATGAGTTCATCTAAAATTGCTGGCTGTTTTTTAAATGGAGACTGTTCGTATGTTTGATACAACTCTCGTAAGCCATATGCAAAGCCAGATGTGAAATAAGACTGTTTTAACCACGTCGTCATCTCTTGGATAGAGGCCACTGGATCTATTTGAAATGAGACTGAGATATTCATTGTGTCTCCTCCGCCTCGCTTTTGGAAATGAATCGCTAATGAATTTCGCTCTTGTTTTGCATATTGTTCAGCTTGACGTGCCATGCTTCTTACTTCTTCGAGAGGCTCAAGCATATGAACGATGGCGATGCCAATTGAAATCGAAGGAGGTGTTTCACTATGTTGATGAGCATTCATCGTTGATACAAATTCTCTTTGTAATTTCCCAGCTGCTTCTAAGCATTTGTGAACCGGTACATAAGCCATGACATCATCTCCACCGCCATAAATCAATGTACCTTCACATTCGGAAATAATCCCACTTGCCTTTGAAGCAAAAGTTGAGAGCGTTTTAGAAAATGCAATATGACTTTCTACATGCTGTATATTTCGCAGTTGGCTGCCCATCTTATCTCCATCCGCCATGAGAAAGGCATAGTAAGGTGAAGGTGCTGGTGGTTTGATCGGCTGGCCGTGATGCTTGCTGTATTCACCTTTGAAATATTTTTCGAGCAGCTGTGTGATATCATTTTTCGCTTCTGTTCGTGTGGTCCCGACAAGTCCACGTTGTTCAAGATAATCTTCTATTCTTCTTTCATAAAAAAGCGATGCCTCACTCAAATCAATAGGGGCTACTGTTAGATTCATATTCTCAAGATATGTTTCTACATCTTTTACATATTGTGTGGCTGCTTTCTTCATCTGTTCATTTTTTAGCAACATATTTTGATAGGGAGCAAAAGCTTTATCACATACAGATGGAAATGTCTTGCTCGGATGCTTATGTAAGGACAATCGTTTGATCACTGAAATCGCATCTAATGATTCATGTTCACCAATTCCCAATTCCGCTAGTTGCGCCACTTGCTGTGGTGTTTTTTGCTTTTGAAAAACAGATTCTCGTCCACCGTCAAGTGATGATTTTGGTTCACCGAATAACGCCCCTGGCTCATTTTGTTTAAAATCTCTTAAAGTCTTCCTTGCAGCCATTAAACCTTCGACTTCTTGAAGAGCCAAATGATACGGACTTGCGGACGCATTTGCCGCTTCCTCTTGAGTTTGCATCTCAGTCCACACAGCATAAAATTCCAATAAATCATCTACTTGTCGATTCCATGTGCCTATTTGAATATAAGGGTCCACAATCCCTCTTACAAAGTCTGCGTATTCCTTCCATTTGTCATATATTGCTTTTTTCACTTGTCTTGCAATGGATGAAGGCTGTTCGTGTGAGATTTTCCCCAATATTTTATTTGGTGCGTTGTTTGGTTCTGCGTTGTTTGGTTCCGCAGAGGATTCGTTGAACACAGGGAAAATAAGCGTTCCACCCAGTTCTTGAAATTTCTTCGCACCTGCTTTACTTAATTCAGATAGAAGAAAAGAGCCAAACCATAAATCACGCGTCCGCCGTGCTTGCGCAATAAATTCTTGAACAGGTCCTATAGAAAATAGCATTAATGTTTGTTTTTGTGATTCTTCTGACAAAATGTTTGCACCTCCTTGCTATGTAAAAAGGCTTGAATCGCCGATGAGTGCGTACGGCCACTCTCGTCTTGTAATGGGTTTTTTGAGTAGGTGGCTGTTGGGTAGATACTTTGTTCATCTGTCACATCGGGCAAAGGCTTTCCGTACCCTAAAAGCGATAAAGCTTCGATCTTTGGTTGCTGCAACACCATAATCATGCCCACCGATTCCTTTTGATTAATAGCTAACGGTTTTAAGATGAGTGGTGATGCCAAGCGATTTTTATTTCGCGGGACTAACGTCTTTGTATTAGGCTCCTTTTGAAACCACTTTCTTTTTGCTATTTCTTCTTTGCTTCGCTTCTTATCTTTTTTCGATTCCTTTTTAAAGTTAAAAACAATCGGCATACCAAATTGCGCCCTAGGAAAAGCGATATATCTCTTTGGTTTATTTGAAGGATACGGTAATTGATGATCAGGATGTGACATATTCGCTAGATGACGTATGGAATCTGCCTCAGGCCAATAACTTCTCCCAGCCTCCCCATTTTGGATATTATGTTTTTTACGAAATTCACTGTATGTATCCATTGTTCTCGTCCAGGATAAATGCGTTTGAGAAGCTTTATTTTGTAATCTAAAATCCCAGCTTAGCGTTGCCCATTCACGAGACACTTTGGGAATAGAGATAGCATATTGACATATCTTCTCTTTAAACCATTGATCAAATCGCTCCTTACTGACTTCTTGCTCTTTAGGAGAAAATGTTTCACAGTATAAACTCCCACAACCACGTCTCGTTCTTGCACCAAGTCCCCCAAAATTGATCCACGCCCATAGTGCAGCTTCAATTTCATTGCCTAACTTCTTTTTATCTTGTGAAGTCATTGAAGCATTCTCGGTCAAATACACATTCATTTTGAAATATCCCATCAACATTTTATTTGGTGTTTTTTGAAAAATATATGTTGGAGGGAATTTGATCTGTTTTTTTTCTTTAAATATTTCTTCAACGATTACTTTAATTAAGCTGCTTTTTTCTGTATGACCAAATATCTCTGCTTCTCGTTTAGATAATTCATTTGCATTCTTGCAAGCAGCTCCTCGGGTTGCACGCCACCAGAAACGAAGATGACCACGAATCGCACTTTCTCGAATCGGTCTGTCTTGATCAATTGAGTTTGATTGGGGCCCTCCCCCAAACATTGGCGTAACCAAATGAATAGTAAGCGGCTCTTTAAAAAGTCTTTGGTCTTCATGAATGTTCGTGTCAATCGCATGTTTCACATCATGCCAATTCGTTTTGGGTTTACTAGATTCCCTTGTCATGTCGCTCTCCTTTCTTCACTTTGTTATCTGTTTCTGAAATAGCTCGGCATATGCATAGTGAGGGAAAAACATGGGATTGTTAATGAGCATCAGCAATTGATTTAATTGGAAATTTAGTGTCAACAGATCGTATCCATCAATACGTAAACCGCTGAGTTTGTTCGAAATCACTTTGTCTTTACTATCACCTTTATTTTTCTCACTATTTTCTTTCTTTTCTTCATCCTCTTGTTCCCTAGATCTTTCTGGATCATAACAATTTAATTCATTAGCCCACCATCCTAGGTGTTCACCTTCATTAGGAGCTCTTAAATGAAATACACTCTTTTGTTTCATAAGTATAAAGTCAAATGCTTTGTCTAATATTGTAAACATCTTTGAAGATGAATTTGCTGTTTGCCTTTTTAAATTACTTGCTAAAATTAAAATAGGACGTGTTCGTTTCTGTGTATCATTTTCAACCATGACAACCCCTTGGGCGGCCATCCTAGCTATTCCTTTTGTTTTCGGTACTAATTTTTTTATATTGTCAGACCAAACTTTTAAATTATCAACATCGAAATTTGAACTTTTACATTCTATAGCAACCGCAACCGCCTCAATCGGTATAAATTTCAACGAATTGTGTTGGAACACATACGGCGTATACTGCTCATCAAAAACGGCAATATCGACTTCGTTAGAATGATTTCCATCTGAGTCGATAATGATGACACCTTGTGCTAATGAATATTTTTTAGGAATGATTTTCCGAAAAAACTCCATCCACATCACTTCTCTAGAATCCCCTGTCAGCCCACCATGATTAGAAGCAAAGTCCACTTCTTCTGATATCATGCTGTTTAATCTTTGATAATTCTCTAAGATCAGCTGCTCCACTTTACCGGTTCGCTCCGTTTCACCCAAACCATTTCCTCCTTCACCACTCATTACGAATGGATAATATTTGAATCTAAATAACTACTTTTCATTTCGACTTATTTTGAGATTTTTTAAGGTTTATTTAGGAAAAAGAAGAAGAAAAAAACATGACTGCAATGAGTCATGTTTTCACTATACAAATAACCAGTATATGGCTTTTGTATTTGAAAGAGGATGTTGTAAAAAGATGGTCTTTTAGGTGGTCATACCAGTTTAAGACACAATCATTTAAAATCGCGCACTCATGTAGAGTGCGTTGTTGAAGCAACAGGATTAGCAAAATTTCAATTCACGCACTCACATAGAGTGCGACGATGCGATCCGAAGAAAGGTCGGTGTTTTAGCATATTCAATCCACGCACTCACATAGAGTGCGACTGCGATTTTCGCCCTAATTGTAACATTTTTTAGGAAATGATAGGCAAAATCCACAAATTTCAATATAGGATTTTGTTTTCTTCTTCATAAAATATGCATTTTTTCTAATAAAAAGGTGCGAATGTCCTGGGGTTTTTATGTTCACCTCACATTCGCAACAAATTTTTCTTAATCCTATTTAATTAAAAGCTATTGCTCTAAAAGTACTTATACATTATTTCATCAACAGGTTTGAATTCATTTAAAAAGATGACTACTGAGCCAGAGTAACGTTTTTCACACTTAAATCAAGCGCAACTGTCAACATTTCTTCCAAGCTACCTCAATTCATACACTCATGTAGAGTGCGACTCGCTGGGTCGACCAAAAAGACAACGGCTATATATTTCAATCCACGCACTCATGTAGAGTGCGACTTGAAACAGTTAGAGGAAAATAAAAACAAACAGATTTCAATCCACGCACTCATGTAGAGTGCGACTGCGATTTCTGCCTTAATTATAACATTCTTTAGGGAATGATAGCCAAAACCCTCAATTTTCTATATGGAATTTTGTTTTCACCTCTAAATAATATACATTTTTTCTCATTTTTGTCGAATAAAAAGGTGCGAATGTCCCGGGGATTTTATGTTCACCTCACATTCGCACCGAATTTTTCTTAATCCTATTTAAATAAAAACTATTGCTCTTGAAAACATACTTATTTCACTGTTTCATCAACAGCTTTGAATTCATTAATAAAATTGGTGAGACAGAGTTATGTTTTTCACACCTATATCAAGCGCAATTGTCAATATATCTTTCAAACTACCTTCTGACAAGAATTTTATTCCTCACACTCATATAGAGTGCGACAGGGAGACTTGTTATCTCTGGAAAGCTATTCGAAATTTCAATCCACGCACTCATATAGAGTGCGACTGCGATTTCCGCCCTAATTATAACAGTTTTTAGGGAATCATAGCCAAAACCCTCAATTTTCTATATGGAATTTTATTTTCACCTCTTAAATAATATACATTTTTTCTCAATTTTGTCGAATGAAAAGGTGCGAATGCCCCAGGGATTTTATGTTCACCTCACATTCGCACCGAATCTTTCTTAATCCTATTTAATTAAAAACTACTACTGATGATAATCATACTTATTTCGCTGTTTCATCAACAGCTTTGAATTCATTAATAAAATGGCTGAGACAGATTTATGTTTTTCACACCTATATCAAGCGCAATGTCAATAAATCTTTCAAGCTACCTACTGACAAGAATTTTATTCCTCACACTCATATAGAGTGCGACCACCCCATATGCACGTGGGTCTCGTGCCGATCACATTTCAATCCACGCACTCATGTAGAGTGCGACACAAATTAGAAAGTCGATGATTTCTGGATACATATTTCAATCCACACACTCATGTAGAGTGCGACATTGACGTTGATCAAGTATGGTATTACCGTTTTAATTTCAATCCACGCACTCTTGTAGAGTGCGACCAAAAACATTTTAACAGAATGTTTGTTCGGTGTCATTTCAATCCACGCACTCATGTAGAGTGCGACAGCGATTTCTGCCCTAATTGTAACATTTTTTAGGAAATGATAGGCAAAATCCACAACTTTCAATAAAGAATTTTGTTTTCCCCTTTATAAAATATACATTTTTTATCAATTTTGTCGAATAAAAAGGTGCGAATGTCCCGGGGATTTTATGTTCACCTCACATTCGCACCATCAACTTCTCTTACAACTTCGTCATATATTCCACAATAAACTCCCAAAAGCCAGGTCCTTCTTGGTAAATCAGCCGGTCTATTTTTTCGATGAGTTTGATATAAAGTTCTTGTTCGAGGTCTTCTCTTTCTTGATATGCCGTGTTTTGTAGTTTCTTTTTGATCATGGGTGTGAAGGTTTCAATGAGTTCTTTCATTTCTCCATTCGTCATTTTTTCTTCGTTCACGGACATCTCCCCCTGTTTCTTCTTTTAGTTTGTTGAGCGCTTTTTTGTGGATGTTTGAGATGTTTTGTCTCGTTTCGCCTAGCCGATCAGCTATTTCTTTCATTGTTTGACCTTCAACATAAATATGGGTTAAGACCATTTTTTGTTTGTCTGTGAGCTGCTGGTAGGCCTTGTACAATGTTTGATCTTGCAGGTACTCTCCTAAGTCTTGCTGGTTGAAGAGCACGGCTTCATACGTATCTGTTTGAACAGGGTCTTTCACTTCTTGCGTATCAGGATGATCGAGTATGAGTGGAAAACGCTGCTGCTTTTTTTTGACTCGTTTGTCAAAGTCGACTGAAAAGATGCGTATCATTGTGGAAATATACTTGATGATGCGGATTTTCTGATAGAACTGTTTGAACTCGGAATCTAGTATTTTGGCATTTTCCTCGTTTGGCTCTTCCATGACTTGCCGGAGCAGCTGCTCGTTTTTCGGGTTGCTTAAAAACTGCTGAATGAGCGGGTGATCAATGATTTCCTTCCATTTTGCTTTCAATAACAGCCGATAATCCATGTGCATCCTCCCCTTTGTTCTCTCTACTTGCATTAAGTGGACAAAAGTTAAAAAAAGTAAACTTTGTGAAACGGGTCTAATGATTCATTTTCTCCCCCTTTGATTTCCTATTTCTTCTTTCATACCACTTATAGAGAAGACGAGTATCCGCTGGGAGGTGAGACAAATGGAGACCTTTTTTTCGGAGGAATGGCTGAAACAGCTCGGTCAGGCTGGCTTTCCTGCCATTTTGACGGTTTATTTGCTGACACGTTTTGAACGAAAGTTTGATGAATTAAGCAAACTCATCCAACGATTGGTCGCTGTTCAAAAAAATGATGAATCAGATTGACATCTTCTTGATTCGTTTCACCTTATGAAAACGAGGGCGAAATGAAAGGCCTTTTGTCATCTCACACAATACGATGTTGAAAGGGGATTTTATCATGAGTGAAAAGCAAAATGGTGTACCACAGCCGATTCGAGGAGAAAAAGGAGCAACGGTCAAAATTCCACGTAATCTCGAGCGAGACAGACAAAATCCAGATATGCTCACGCCGCCAGAAACCGATCATGGAACGGTTCCCAACTTGAAATATTCTTTTTCTGATACGCACAGCCGTTTAGAAAAAGGCGGCTATGCCCGCGAGGTAACGGTGCGTGAACTGCCCATTTCTAAAAGTCTTGCCTCTGTGAACATGCGGCTAAAGCCTGGTGCAATTCGCGAGTTGCACTGGCATAAGGAAGCGGAATGGGCGTACATGATTTATGGGGAAGCACGAATTACATCGGTTGATGCAGAGGGACGGAATTTTACAGAGGATGTGACTGAGGGGGATTTGTGGTACTTCCCTTCAGGCTTGCCGCATTCTATTCAAGCACTTGAACCGGGAGCTGAATTCTTGCTTGTGTTTGATGATGGTTCCTTCTCTGAAAATAGTACGTTCCAAGTGACTGATTGGCTTGCCCATACGCCAGAGGAAGTTGTGCTCCAAAACTTTGGAATGACAAAGGAGCAATTTGAGCAGCTGCCAGAGAAAGAGAAGTATATTTTCCAAAAAGGAATTCCTGGTTCCCTTGAGTGTGACAAGGTGAAAACAGAGCAAGGAGAAGTTCCGAATTCCTTTAAATATGAGCTGTTAAAACAAGAGCCGATTACGTCAAGCGGCGGACAAGTGTGGATTGCGGATTCTACCAATTTCAAAGCCTCTAAAACGATTGCCTCTGCTCTTGTGAAAGTTGATCCAGGTGCCATCCGTGAGCTGCACTGGCATCCAAATACGGATGAATGGCAATATTTCATTTCTGGAAAGGCACGAATGACGGTATTTGCTTCTGATGGACATGCGAGAACCTTTAACTATCAGGCGGGAGACGTTGGCTATGTGCCATTTGCGATGGGGCATTATGTAGAAAATACAGGCGACGAACCGCTTTATTTCTTAGAAATCTTTAAGAGTGATCATTATGCAGATATCTCACTCAATCAGTGGCTTGCAGTCACACCGAAACAGCTTGTTCTTGATCATTTAGATCAAGGCGAAGACTTCTTGAAATTGCTTGACACTGAAAAACATCCTGTCATCGCTGCACCTAAAAAAGAGGATTAATTCAACCCTCCTGCAAAAAGGCTGTCCTTTTTGCAGGTATCTTCATGTAAAGGAGTGTTGTTTACCCATGCAGCAATCTGTTCACGCTTTATGGCAAGGGCTGAAATGGCTGATGGCGACGTCGGCTATCTGTTACATATTTTTGTTGTTTTGTGTGCTGTTCTTTCATTTGACGGGTGCTTTTTATCAATCGATTTTATCGCTGCTACTGTTTATGGGCATCTATGTTGTACTCGGAATCTCTTTTGAACATCTGGAACACGTGCTCATGCGGTTTGTTCGAAAATGCCGGTCCAAAAAACGATCCATCGTTTTCTATGCCATCTTATTTCACCTTTTGTTTATTTGGGGTGCTGTCTATTTATCAGACGAATTGGTTGACGGCATTTTACTGTCTACTTCTGAAGAAATTCTCTTTGCGCTTAGTCTTTGGCTATTTCATTTTTTGTTTGATTATGCGACGTTTCCATTTGATAAGGAAGCTTCGTGAGGCTATCGTCTTTCTGTTGAGAGCGCTTGTTTGACCTGCTCCATATGATGAATATCATGCTTAATCAAACCTGGAAAATAACTTGATAACGTCAGCTCGGTTTGACCGATCAAAAAGGATGTATTCCAGCGAGATGCTTCGATTTTCTTCATTTCTTGAAGCAATTCTGTTCTGATAGCAATAAATCGCCCGATCGTCTCGCTTCTCTCTTCGTGTCTTGCCCTTTCGGCTGACTGTATATTCATTTCATGCACATCAGGTGCCTTACAAATCGCCCGATCGTTCCAAAATTCCTTTAGGCGATCATGTAAAATAAATTCATCCCACGGAACGAAATGAGCGATGATCTCAGCAATGCTCCATTTTCCATCAGCGATGGCGCTGCGCCATTCTTCGTCTGTTACATCCGCTAGTGACAGTACCCATTCAAGGGTGTGTTCATAGTGTTTTATCACGGTGTCTTTGTTCAT
Organism: Bacillus sp. FSL M8-0266; assembly: GCF_038613425.1. Classification (NCBI taxonomy): domain Bacteria; kingdom Bacillati; phylum Bacillota; class Bacilli; order Caryophanales; family Bacillaceae; genus Bacillus; species Bacillus sp. FSL M8-0266. The sequence goes on along the minus strand of NZ_CP152015.1, from coordinate 886,501 downwards.
GTTTTGTTATCCCCTTCATGTTTTTAAAAGAAGTTGATTAGAAATTGGTTAGTTTCATTCTTGCGAAATCATTTATAACATATTATCATATACTTTAATTACCAAATGAAGAGGGGGAATTGTGATACGCTGTCCTATATGAAAAAGCTTATTTTTTTGCACTAAAATAAACCGACTGGTCTGTTTATAGAAGAGGAGGGGAAATAATGAAATCTCAACATGTGATCATTATCGGCAGTGGTGTAGCAGGATTGGCTACTTCTTTATTTTTAAAAAAGGCTGGGATGGAAAGTACGATTTATGAAAGCAGGTCAGATGAAGAATTAGAAACAGGAGCAGGTTTTTTACTGTCTCCGAATGGGGTAAAGATTTTGGATGAAATCGGGTGTAAAAATGAAGTGATAGCAAATGCAACAGTGATAAAGAAGATCCAGCAAATAAACAGTGAAAATGAAGTAGAAGCGATCTTTCACAATTATAGTGAAAAATATTATGATGCCCCTTTACTGAACGTCATGAGAGACCAAATCATCAAATCACTTTTAAAAGAAGTTCACCGTCAAGGAATAGAAGTGAAATACAACAAAAAGTTAACCTCGATCAAACAGCTGCCTCATTCCGTACAGGTTCTTTTTGAAGATGAAACTGAGATAACAGGTGATATCGTAATAGGAGCAGATGGAACTTTTTCGAAAACAAGAGAGGCTGTTGCGTTTAATGCTAAATTAGACTATAGCGGTTTTTGGGGACTTCAAGGAGTATCGTTTGTGAAGGATTTTGTATTGGATGAGGCAACAAGTTATTTTTACAATGACGGAAACTTTCAATTCATTTTTGGAAAAGCGCATCCAACAAATAAAATGAATATTTTATGGCAAGCTTTCTCTCAGTGTCCTGAGAAGTTACCTACAAAACATTTTGAGAAAGCCAATAAAGAAACCATCAGACAGTTATTATATAAACAAATGGAACATTGGAACATTCCTAAACACCTTTCTGACATCATCGATCATACAGACATGTTCTTTCCAAGAAGTATCTATGAAATAAAGGATCTTCCTGTGTGGTCAAAAGGACGAGTTGTTCTTATAGGTGATGCTGTACATACAGCAAATCCTTTTGTTGGTCAAGGAGCATCGTATAGTCTAGAAGATGCCATGGTCATAGCAAAGATGCTAAGAGATCATGATTATCGAGATGCGTTCTATTATTATGAAAAGGATCGAAGAAAGAGGACAGAAGAATTGAATGCGCTATTTCAGCACATGGGTATTCAGAATGATATTGATAAAAAAATGAACGAATACAATATTGAATGGGATGAAGAAACATACGTATGAGATGAAAAATAAAAAACACCACTTATGATGAAAAGTGGTGTTTCTTGTGTTTTCTCCGTGCATATAGGATCGCACCAATCAAACTGACGAGTGAAATCAATGCAAGAATTCTGATATAAGGCGGATAGTAGGTTAGCACAATCTCGTTTTTCCCTTTTTCTATTGGAAAGCCAATAAAAGTGTAGTTGGCTTTTTCAATATCGGTTTTGTGTCCGTTCACCGTGAGCTCCCAGCCTTTTTCATATGGAACAGGCAGAATCATGTAGTCATCACTGCGCTTGTTATCATATGAAATCGAAAAGCGGTTGTTTTTAAGCTTTACTTGCTGGCTGCCATCATCCTGTTTTTCTTTTTCATATGCTTTCTCTAGGACGCGGTAAGGTTCTTGATACAGCTTCAGTTGATTGAGCTCGTATGTCCCTTTTGGTACTCGAATGGAGAGGATCTTTTCCGCTGGGACCCGAATCGTCACTTCATTGACACCTGTTTTGTAGATGGATGTATTGCTTTTTCGTGATGTGACATAGTCGTCAACGGATAACTGAAATCCTTCGTTACGGTCGGTGCGCTTCACATAAAAGCTCACATACACATCCCCCACGCGAGCGATGTCATCTGGCAGTGTGATATTCAGACCGCCCATTTCTCCGTATACATCAAGCACGCCATGTTCGTATACAGCTTGTTCCGTATGAATATTCGTATCTTTGACTCGATCTGCTGCGCGCTCGATTTCAGCGTTTCCTTTCTTGTCTAAAATGACGCCTTGCAGCATCGCATGCTCTTTATCAAGTGCTGAGGCATCCTTTAAGGATTGTTCTGAATAAACGGTGCTCGTTGTTCTTGCAAATGGCAGTGACCGCGTATTTTCATATACCTCATAATGCTCACTTTTCAAGATTGGCTTAAAATAAGCTGGCGGTGAGTAAGACATTGTGTTGTCTCTCATATAATACTTTCCGTAGGTCAGGCTGTATAAATTCGCCCTGTCCCCCATTGTTGCATACCGGCTGACACTTTCCCTCCCCATATCGATTTGCAGGTCATTCCAGTAGAAATTGAGCAAATGCTGATTCAATATACTTGAATACACACTCATGCCTTGAAAGCCTTCAAATAATGGGGTATTGTTTCGCACGCCATTCATCCAATCAATCCGGGCGAGCGGATCTTTTGAGCGGCTTTGAATTTGCTGGATCAGCTTCATTTGTTCATGGCCAGCATATGCCTCACTATTCAGATACGTATCTGATACGCTCTTAATATTGCTTCTTTCAGATAAGTATCCCTGCTGATACACGCCTGCTGTCAGTAGGCTAATGGCAATAAGCACAGCTGAAAAGAGACGAAGGTGCTGGCGTTTTTCCGCATGCATCCATAGGAAGAACAAGCTAATCACAAACAATCCTATGCCTGTAAACACAACGACATCCATGTTTCCCTTTGCTCGTTCTGAAAGGACGACAGCAAGAAGGAACACGATCCAAGCGCCTAAGACCGCACGCTTTTTCCACTTCCACTCGATTTGTGAGAAATGCTTGATCGTGATGGCAACGACCGCTCCAACTGTAAAGGCAAGAATGTATTCAAATCTGTACTGCGGTGCTGAAAAACCATTAAACACACTCGCTATCTTTGGACTGTAGTGAAAAACAATGAGCAGAGCGCTGATCGATGTAAACATGAAAAACCATCTGTTCCGGTAAAGCGGTACGAGAAACAGACAAATCAGAAAAATCACGGGTAATAAATACACCCTGCTCGTAAACAGCAGATGATCATGCAGCTCGAACCAAGGAATGACCTGTTCATACGGCGGTCTTATATTGTTAAGAAAGCCATAAACAGACGGGATAAAAAAGGCGGCACTGATCCCAAAGGATAACAGCGTAGAGATCGCAAGTGTCCAGAACACTTTCCACCCGCGCTCCTCACTTCGTAGCTTGATCATATATCTGAAGACAAGATATATCGCTAAAAAGATAAAGTGAATATAAGCAAAGTAAAAGTTGTTGATGAGCATCAGGCTGCACGCCAAAATAAACCAAGCCGGCTTACCCGTTTTGAATATCCGCTCAACCCCAAGTACAAGCAGCGGAAGCCACATCATGCTGTCGGTGAAAAATTCCCAAAACGTTTGATGCCGGAAATACACAATAGATAATCCATAAATTGCGGCACCTGTCAGTGCACCCAGTCTATTTTGAACCATTGAAAGAAGCACACGGTAAGCAATGAATAGAATGAGCGTCAGCTTGATTACACTCAGCCAAATCACGGCATTTGCCCAGAAATGAATGTCCGTTGACTGTATGAGATGGAGCGCATTCATCAGCCAGACGACAGCGACTGTCACCATAAAGACCGTCGACGTTGTGAAATAATACCCTAATTGCGTGTATGTACCGCCGCCTAGACCGAATTGATAGGAATAAAAGAAATTCCCTTTGACATATTCGTCGTAAAGCAGCTTTTTAAATGGGAGCATTTGCGAGATGCCATCCCCATCTCCTGTCATGTACCGGCCTTGCGTATATTCATATAAGAAAAAGGAGTGGCCTAATAATGCAAGAATGAGGCACATTCCAATGATTATCCATCTACGTTTCATCATCTAAATCCTTTCCACAAAAGATCCATTGTTCTTTGAAACAAAACAACCCAGCAAGCGATTCGTGCTTGCCGGTTATTTGACTCCACGTTATTTAAATAACTGTGTTAACACTCGGTCTTGTTCCTTTGAGCTTGTCTCTTGCTGCATGACATTTGATTCTTGGATCAAATAATGTGGCCTCTTTTTCGTTTCATAATAAATGCGGCCAATATATTCTCCAATCACACCTAGACTCAAAAGCTGGACACCTCCGAGGAAAAGCACAGCCGATATTAAAGTGAAATAACCAGGTACCATCACGCCCGTTCTGACGATTTGAATAAAGGTGGCAACGATGTAAATCAAAGAAAGGAATAAGATCAGTATGCCAGTATAAAAACAAATACGCAGCGGGCGGTTGTTAAAAGAAATGACGCCATCTATGCCGTAGTTAAACAACTTCTTTAATGACCATTTTGTATCACCATGCTGTCTTTCTACATTTTCATAATAGATGACCTTTTCTTCAAACCCAATCCAGCAAAAAAGCCCTTTTGAAAAACGATTTCCTTCTTTTAGCTGAAGCAATGCATCGATTGCTTGGCGCGAAATCAAACGGAAATCTCCGACGCCATCACGCAAGTCCACTTCGACTACCTTGTTCATCACTTTATAGTACATGGATGATAAGTAAGAGCGAAGCTTGCTGTCTCCTTTACGGTTCCGTTTGGCAATGACTTGATGGTAGCCTTCTTCATATCCTCTGACGAAGTCCTGAATCAAATACGTTGGGTGCTGCAGGTCGGCGTCCATGATGATCGCAGCTACTCCCTTCGCATATTCAAGTCCTGCAAGTATAGCGGCTTCCTTCCCAAAGTTACGTGAGAAGGAAATGTATTTGACCTTTGCACTTTTGCGAGAGAGCTCTCTCATGTATTGAAGTGTATTATCTTTGCTTCCATCATTCACAAAAATGATTTCAAAGTCATAATGAAAATCGCGAAACTCTTCCTCGAGTGCCTCAAAGATTCGTCTGATGTTTTCACCTTCATTGTAAGAAGGAATTATAACAGAGAGCAATTCTCGTTCCATATCGCACCTTCTCTTCACTTTTTTCACATAGTCTGATATGTTCATTATTCCTTTTTTGTCAGGAAACGAAACCCTTTTTTATTATCCATAAATTACATGTATCTTTAATCGTTCTATTATATCAGAGTTTTATTTCCAGTGATTTTCAGTAAGATGAATTTAATGTAATTTTAAGTTTAACCATTGTAAAAAGCCTGTAATTTCGATCACAGGCTGGGTATTGTCTCTTAAAATTGTTTACTCATTTATATATTTTCCTATTTCTTGAAAAAGATGAGGGGCACTTTTTTTAATGAAGCAGCCCTTTATTCTGCCCTTGTAGATGCTCGTTTGCCTTCGATTGTTTATTTTGGAATAAATGCAGCTGCGCACCGTAGCTCTCAATCCACTCTTGGACAATCCGTTCAGTTGTTTCCTGTCCTTTATACTTGTAGCCAGCCTTTGCATAGGTTGTTTCAAAATCACTCCAAAGCAGCTCTACCCATGTACGTGCTTCGTCATATGTCAGCATATTGTTTTTTTCCATGAGTTGTTCTGTTAGTCGCTCAAAGTATTGTTCCATGTCGGTTCCTCCTTCATCTAGCAGAAAGTGCCTTTTTAAAAAAACCTCTTTTTTCATATACTACCCTTACGTCTTCAAAAGACGCAAATGATTTGTATTGTTTGGAGGGAATCGATATGCGTAATAAAGCAAAAGGTTTTCCAAATCAAGTGAATCACAAATTTGAAGGCGAGCCAGGCGCCACAGATGCTTATGCGTCTAAAAGGCCGAATGGTGAGACGAATACACGTCCACAGGAAACGTATGAGGGCATCAGGGAAACGCTAATTTTTCCAAAGGGAGTGCTTGAGATATGAGTTCAAATGGGAAATCGTATATGGAAGACTTTGTTCAATTAAGGACAACCGCTTACCCTCAACCATGGGCGAATGCAAAGCATTCTGCCTCTCAGGTCAACGGAGAAACGCAGCAAACGCAGCACGACATCGTACTTCAGAACAACGTCCGTAAACAACGTTCGAAGTAAAGAAAAGGACTGATCTCTAGGATCAGTCCTTTGTCTTCTTTTCAGCGTGATAGAAAACCTTTGCAGCCCTAGGAAGGACGAGTACTGGCGCGGAGCAAATTTGACATTCGTGAGCACCAGCACGCAGGACTAGCGCCGAATGCGAGGGTTTGCCTACATGCTGGATCAGTCCTTTTTCGTAAGCATTGAAATTGGCAGTGCATCTTCTTTATTTGGAGCTGATACTCTGTGTCCCCACGCAAATACACCATTTAAATATTCCACGTAAAACTGCTCGTCTGTATCTTTGATTTGATAAGTCGTTTTCGTTTGAATCAAGGCTGGATCTAATAAGTAAGCTTTGGCCATATCGATTTTCCGTTCTAAGACGGCATATTCATTCACAATGCCAAGCTGCTCAGCCTTTCGTGCTTTTTCAGAAAGAGAGGCAATCTCCTGCTTCAATTCGTATTCCGTCATCTCACTATAACGTTTGTCCATCTGTCATTCCCCTTTGTCTAAAACGTGATCAATTGTGTCGAGATCAAAGCCTTTTCTGAATAAAAATTGCTTCACTTTCATCTTCTTTTCAAATGATCCGTCATATCCTACCTTGCGTTTTGCCTTCTCCATCATATAAAGGAGCGCTTCTTCTTCCTTTTCCTCTTCTTGTCCATCATAGGCTTCTTGAAGGGCTTTATCAATGATCCCAAACGAAAATCCTTTTCGCTGCAGCTGCAGCTTGATGCGCTGCTCGATCTCTTTTGCGGAACGATTTTTTTCTTTTCTCACAAGCTTCTGAACCTGCTTCACAGCTTCCTCCAGCTGTAAGTCATCAGGATATTGCGATAGTGCTTGTTCAATGTTGTCATCATCTATTCCTTTGAGCTTTAGCTCTTTTTTCAGGACGGACGGCCCTTTGCTGTTCGTTTTACGGTGGGTGCTGACATAGGCTTCCGCAAATTCAAGATCATTTACATACTTGTAATGCTTTAATTTGTGTATAATTTCACTAATAGCAGGTGCTGGGATTTCTTTTTTCGTCAAATAATCGGTTACTTCTTTCACCGATCTCATTCGGTAGGATAAATAATCGACGGCCTGTTGAAATCCTTTTTTCACAGCATCACCGAATTGAATGTCGATGATATCTGCTTCGTCCAGCTCTTTCCCTTTTTTCAAATCGTGCTGGACGAGCACATCTAGATCAACGCTAAAGGCGTATTTTTCATCTAGAAAAATGTTCACCCGCTCTGTATTGTTTTTCTGAGCAGAGATTTTTGTAATATAGGGCATCCTGTGATCACTCCTTTTTTAAAACAGTCAGGATGTTTCTTCTGATTCAAAATCGTGAAAGATATAAGTATGTATATGAGAGGAGAGATGTCAATTGAATATCGCCATCACCGGAGGAACCGGTTTTATCGGCCAGCACGTCACTAAAGTGCTGGCTGCTGAAGGACATCATCTATATATTTTAACAAGAAATCCAAAGGAATCCGAACAAAATCATTTACACTATGTGCAGTGGCTGACAGAAGGTGCTGCGCCTGAGCATGAATTGCCTGCGATTGATGTCTGGATTAACCTTGCTGGAAAATCCATTTTCACCCGCTGGACAGACAAGGCAAAAGAAGGCATCCTCTCTAGCCGTATTCAATCCACACAAGAAGTGAGACGCATTATAGAAGCGCAGGAATCGAAACCATCTGTGCTCATTCAAGCAAGTGCTGTCGGAATTTATGGCACGTCTCTAACAGGAGATTTTACAGAGGAATCACCTCCTGCGGATACTGATTTCTTAAGTCATACATCAAAGCGTTGGGAAGCTGAGGGGCAAAAAATTGATGCACTCGGCATTCGTACGGTCTACACACGCTTTGGCGTCGTATTAGGAGAAAAAGGTACACTGCCACTGATGACACTGCCATATAAACTATTTGCCGGCGGAACGATTGGCTCCGGCTCGCAATGGGTTTCATGGGTTCATGTCGAAGACGTGGCACATCTCATGGCTTATGCAATACACAATGACGACATCTCAGGTCCACTCAATGTCACATCACCGAATCCTGTTCAAATGAAGCAGCTCGGACAAACGATTGCGTCTGCCCTTCACCGCCCCCACTGGCTAAAGGTCCCGTCCTTTGTCATTCAAACGGCACTTGGCGAAATGTCATTACTTGTTTTAGAAGGACAGCGTGCGCTGCCGAAAAAGGCTTTGCTTTCTTCTTATGACTTTTTGCATCCTGAATTAAAAGAAGCGATTTTACATTCAGAGGAATAATTTTTGTCAAAAACACCCATCCTATTAGAAATGAGATGAGGGGGCGATTTTGATGAAGAAAAAAGAACACCAGCCAACTTCAAAGCTGAAGAAAACCCAGGAAGTCCTGTATCAGCAGGAATTCAAAAAAGCGGAAAGAGCAGCAGAAAAAAGAAACAAATAAGATGGATATTCCACTCCAACAAGCACATAACTAAAGTGATCTTGTAAAGGAGGGAAAGGCTTTGAAAAAAGACCAACACCAAAAAGCCAATCACGAACTTGCAGCACAAGAGTCGGATGGCGAATATGTTGAATTTTCCAAAGAACTTGCAGATCCGAATGACGTAAAAGCAATGGCACGTATGAAAGCAGCCGACCAGCGCGCCAAAAAACAATAAGTCAAAAAGCAGACCTTATTCAGCGGTCTGCTTTTTGACTTATTTGATTTCAGTAAGAAGACTTGATGCTTTCTGACGTGATTTTTCCTCAGGCACCTCTTCTGGATAACCAATATGAAGGATGGCAGCAAACCGCTCGTTTTCCTTTAGGCCCATGTCCTGTTGAAAGCCTTTGTCGTATAAGATGCGGCCGCTCTTCCAGACCATACCGATTCCTTGATCCCAAGCAAGCAGCTGGAAGTTTTGAATGAGCGCGCTCACAGCGGCAAAATCATCATTTCTCACGACTGGATTCTCGTCTTCCTTTAACACTACAAGTAAAAGGGCTGGGACTTTTGAAAAGTAATCTCTATATTGATTGATCTTTTCTTCCTTTGCATCTGGATTGTTGCGCTTGAAGAACGCAATGAAGCGATCAATAAATGTCGCTTTCGCTTCATCCGTCACCGCATATAGAAAGCGCCAAGGCTCCGTAATTTTATGATTCGGTGCATAGACCGCATCCTCTAATAACGGCTGAAGCTGCTCAATGGCCACCGGCGTTTCTTTAAATTTTCGAATGGATCGTCTATATCTGACAGCGTCTCGTACCGTTAACGCTTCTGTTTGTTGTTTGATTTCTGGCATATGTGTCATCCTTTCAATCAATCTTAATTGAAATTGATTCTCATTCACATTATAAACATCATTTCGAGCAGTTGCAAATGGTGTATCCCATCCCGTCTGCTAAAAAGTTGTTTGAGTTTTTCAAGTAATGTTACAATCATATTACGTTTTAAACAAATTTTGATAAAAAAGCCAATATGATGAAATGATTTCAGGTATATTCCCATTTTGTCTGATTCGGTTATTTTGTCAAAAGGCTTTCAACCCATGATTGGAAGGGAGGCTTCTGGATGGAATGAAAATCAATATCGGGCAAATCATTAAGCTCTACCGTTATAAACAAAATATGACCCAATCTGAATTGGCAGAAGGAATTTGTTCTGTCTCTCATTTAAGTAAAATCGAAAATGGCTCAAAGGAGGCCAATCAAGATACGATCAATCTACTGCTTGAACGACTTGGCATCAGTCAAGAAACGCTGTCACAAAAGGCGCGTCATCTGCTGTCACTCTTGGATGAGTTTCAAATGAATATGTATTTCTATGCACTCGATCAAGCTGAACAAAATGCAGAAATGATCATTCAGCACGAGGAACAGTTCTTTTCTCTGGATTTAGGCATTCAGTATCATTTGTCCTTATTTCAATTTTATTTATTATCGGACAAGCAGCCGCTTGCCTTAAAAACACACCGCGTGCTTAAAAAGTTTGAAAAAACCTTTATTGAAACGGAAAAAGAAATATTTGAATATCTAGATGGCATTCATCTCATTAAAAATGGTCAGCTTGAAGAAGGCATAAAGAAACTTGAGAGTTGCTTTTCTTACGCGTCTGTTGAACAAAGTGACCTCTATTATCACTATGCAAAAGCACTTGGAAACATGGGACTTCTTGGCGATGCGCTTGAAGCAACCCATCAAGCCATGGATTTATATAGACAAAAGAACAATTTCAAGCGGATCATTCACTGCACACTCATTCATGGCGTGATCTCACTGGAACTAAAAGCCTTTCAAACAGCGAAGAAATATTTAAAAGAAGTAATTTTGCACACGTCCCTTTATCCTGATGCCTATATTAAAATGACCGCTTATTTTTATTACGGTGTGCTCTTAAAACGTGCAGGCGATTTCTCTTCAGCTGTGCCTTATTTACTAGATTCACTCAATTACTTTAATCAAGAACAGATAGAAGACCGTTACTGTGAAACACTGTATGAAATTGCAACATTATATGCTGAATATGACCGCAAAAAGGCACTTCCCTACATACATGAGCTGTTAAAACAGCCTCGTATTCAGCCAAACTGTTTATATATGATCAAAATCTATAAATTAATGATTGAGGAAAACCCTCTTGATTTGAAAACCTATTTGATCGAAGCAGCCCTTCCTTACTTTAAACAAAATGAGCTGCACAGTGAGTACTTGTTTGCTCTTAGAACCTTGCTTTCCTATGCGGCTTCTGAGCTTGACGAACATGCGTTTATGTCCTACACGAGAACGCTGCTCCATCATCTTGCATCATATGTCCCCTATTACAAAAAAGCATGACCTTCTGCCGATCGAAGGTCATGCTTTTCCTATTCATTAAATGGTCTTCTGTTGATCTGTATCAGGACGGGTGACTTGTTTGACTGAATGAACATACCGTTTTCTCGCAAAGTAATCGTACGCATGCTGACCAAAACCTAACCAAATGCTGAGCACGATGAATGGGATCGTTCCCCATAATGCAGGGATATTGCAAGCAATTTTCAGCCATGTATAGATCCCTGAGTTTTTTTGGTTTTTGGCTAAGGAAATTGACACGATTCGCTTTTCTGCCTTTTCTTCACTTATTTTGTTCAGTTTGAGCAGCTGCGAGTGTCTAAAGGATTCAAAATGAATACGGTTCTTCCAATCGAGAGCTTTCAACAAGTCCATCGCTTTTGCACATGAAGGACTTTGCCCGTCATAAAACACAAGCAGCCTAAGTGATTTGATGGAACGCTGTTCTCTTTTTTTCGATTCAGCGAGCTTCTTTTTTTCTTGATCGAGATAAATGATTTTTTTCATAGATTGATCGCCAGCCCTTTTCCGTCATTTGTTTTTTAGTTCGTTCAAAGGAGATTACAACTAGATTACTATAGTTGCTGGGCCTCTTGTATTGGGAAAAAGCAAACCAACGTGCGTTATATGAGCCTTTAGATAAGGGCAAAATTAAGGTTTTCATGGCACATATGAGGTTTTTCAACTAAAAATGGTTGGGAAAATCGTGATGCGTTGCGGTTTTCTGCGGTTTTTTGTAGAATTCTGCGGTTTTTCTACATCTTTATGCGGTGTTTTGTAGGTGAGACGCAAAAACAAGATAAAAAAAGACTACTTCCCGTTGCGGCGAAGTAGTCTTTTGGTTTATATTTTTTCCAAAACTTCTACTATTTCTTTCTCAATATCTTTCCATAAGTAACGATCTGTCGTATAGTGATGTGCGGCTTCTTTCGCAAATACTTGAAAAGCTTCCTCAAAATCAGGGGCATCCTTGTCGGGTTTTTTCTCATCAACAAATCGCTGTGCTTCTGTTGAACGTGGTCCCCATTTACCTACTTCATTCCCATCCTGATCAATGATCACGATAATCGGAATCGATCTTGCGGTCCCGTTCGTTAAATACTGATCCATCAGATCTAGATGCTCGTCCCGAATGAAATAGCGCGCATCAATGAGTGCTTCACTTGCAATACGCATGAAAATTGGTACATTGACCATCGCATCTCCGCACCAATCCGCTGTGATGACAAGCGCTCTGAGCTTTTTCTTTTGCAGCTTTTGAAGCAGCTCTTTTTCTTTTTGATGAATTGCGTACTGGTTGTACACCGTGAGTAGATTTTCTCGGTTTTTCTCCATGTTGTGTACATATGTACGTTCAGTTAATCCCTTTTTAAACCATTCATTTAATGTCATATTTACATCCCCCTTACTCTTCAACTTTACCACTTTTGCTATTCTTTTGTCTAAAAAAACCTTCACCTAGTGAAAGGTAAAGGTTTTTGATCTATGGACGCCGGTTGCGATTTGGGTCCATCCCAATCAGCTTGGTGACAAGCACCATTGTGACAGGTAATGATGTATTCTTTTTATACGCTAAATATTTCCCGCGCCATTCAGGTTTATATTTCTGTTTAAACGACCGTAATCCGCTGAAGCTGTACATAAATCTGACGTTGTTGAAAATAACACTCGCCAAACGCTCCGTGAGGAAAGATTGATGAAATGTTCCTACATTTGATAAAGGCGCCATTCCCATGTTAAAGGATTTGTAGCCTTTTTCTTTCGCCCATTGAAAAAGGTGGATAAACAGCGCATCCATCATCCCGTTCGGTGCATCGTGCATATGACGCATTAGGTCGATGGAAATCTCCCCTTCTTGATACATCGGCATTAGTGATACAAAAGAAATGATCTCCCCTTGTTCATCCTTCAGAATCGCAATCGGTGCTTTTTGAAGATAATCTTCTTGAAAATAGCCGAGCGAAAATCCTTTTTCATTTTTCTTTCCGAGCCAGCTGTCAGAAATCCGTTTTAAAGTTGAGATAAGCTCACCTGAAAAAGGCGGTTCCAGCATTTCAAACGTATAGCCTTCTCGTTCAAACTTATTGGCCACAGCCCGTAAATTTGATTTTTTCTTACCGGAAAGAGAGAACGTTTCTAAATCGACCATGGCTTCTTCTCCAAGCTTAAAGAAATGAAAGCCTAAGTCATGGTAGAGCGCCATCCCTTCCCGTTCTACTTGATAAAAAGCAACGCGATAGCCTGCTTTTTCTGTCTGCTGTAGAAACTCTTCAAGTACAAGTGGATAGGACGATTTACGTCCAGATGGATCTCCAAGCACAATGACGCAGCGGCCAATGCGCCCAAATTGAAGCATCGCCTCTCCATCACTTGAGAAAAATAATTTTTTATCGCCTAAAAAGCCAAGATGACTGAGGGCATTTCCACCCTTTTCCTCTAAAAACGTTTTTAATTTTTCCTCATCTGCTATTTCTCCAATCGGAAATGCTCTTTTATTAAAAATCAATCTGCTAATGAAGAAAAAAAGCGGTACACCGATGAGCGCAATCATGCTTGTCATTGTGATATGCCGTTCATTATGCACCAGGTAATCCCTACTCAAGAAATGTCCAATTTTTGTCCAAATAAAGTTGCCGATGACATTATAGTTAAACAGCACGAGTAAATAACCAGCGGCAGCCGCCACAAACTGATACAAGGAATAAGGGGCCTGCTGCTTCACAAATTGATTTCGAAGAGAGAAAAATACAACCATGATGACTGGCAGAATAAAGATGAGACTCAGGTTAAATCCTTTTAACAAAGTAAACACAAAGCCGCCTGCTAGGGCGATCATCGTCAGCACATACGATCTTTTCGTTCGTTTATACACTTCAATGGACAAAATCATCAGGACGATGCCGAACATTAAAGAAAGACCATTAAATCCTGATAATAGAAAGCGTGGAATGCTCGTAATCACGCCTAATCGATCGACAGGAAGCACAACAGACGCCATGATGAGCAAGCCGCTTCCGAAAGTTAAAATTGATACTGATCCGTACAATAAACGGATTAATAAAGCACGGTGTAACACAATTAAGACGTTTGTTGTTTCTACGGCAGGTGCCATTCTCGGATTGCCTTCAAGACGTCTAAGCGTCGTTCCCGTTAAATCGTAAGCAGCTAGACAAAGCCCAAGGATAAACGGGAAGATCGAATACACGAAGCGGTACAAAACGAGCGCCGTCAGCACCATCTCTTTATCAAACCCAATGTACTGCATGCTCAGTAAAAAGATGAGGTCAAACGAACCAAATCCGCCCGGAACCATACTGATTAAACCGCCGATTGACGCAATCGCAAATACGCCTAATACAATCCGTACATCGACATTCATCCCCATAGAGACGACAGCCATGTACATGACGAGACCAGCTGCCAGCCATTCTAAAAACGATGCTCCGATATAAGCGTAAATCGGATGCTTCAGTCCGCTTTCACCGCTCTCAATCGAGCTTTTTCGTACGGATGCCATAATGATGTAAATAGGCACAATACAGGCAAAGATGATCACAAAGGCCCATAACCACGGCTCTTGGCTGATAATACTTTCAACAGGAAGCACCCTCACCAGGATCAGATCGCTGAAAATAGATAAGCCCAAAAGGACCGAGGAAGTCAAAAGGGCAATGCCTTTGAGCAGTTTTTTCGTATCGGTTATGTACTCCTTGTATAGAAGTGTTCTAAGCCCTGCTCCTGATAGACCGCCAAACCCAAGGACACTGTTAAAGGAGTTCGCAATCCAAGAAATGCGAATCGTTTTCCAGCCGCTGATGGGCATATTCAGGCTTTTTCGTAAAATAAAATCATATAAGGACATCGATAATACTGCGACAAGTCCAAGAAAAACAAGAATAAACAAGTCCATTCGATTCAAGCTGTCAATGATATAAAACGTTTTTTTAATGGAAAGGCCGCTCAGTTCCTTCTTGGCGACAAAAATTAAGACAAGGATAATCACGATCGGAAAAAGCATTTTTAAGATCGTCATACCCGTTTTTTTGTTCCACATGTTTTTCCCAACTTTCTAAGTTGCTTCATTTATTTCGACTGACCATTATTATACAACAAATACCACTTAATTCATGCAGTTTAACATTCAAAAGCTCGTCAAACCTTTCAATTAGAAGTAAAAATAAGTAATATAGAGAAAAGAGCCGCTTAAAGGAAGTGAACAAGCGTGGAATACAATATTCATGACACCACTGTATTAAAAGAAGAGATTCTATCTCCAGAGGAAAAAAAGACATGGGTGCTTTATATGAAAGTACTCACAGCTGCAGGTCTTGGAGATGTGTCAGAATGGATGAAGCTCGATATGAGTATGCCTCAAATGAAGGTACTCATGCTGCTCAATAACCATGGCTCTCTTAAAGTATCCGAAATTGCTGAAAAAATGGGGGCTTCTTTGTCCAATATGACAGGCTTGCTTGACCGTTTAGAACAGTCTAACTTTGTCGAGCGAAAGCATTCTGAGCGTGACCGGCGAATCATTGTCGTAGAACTGACAGAGGAAGCGAAAAATATTTTCAGAAGTATTTATCAAAAAGGACACGAAAAAATTAAAAATTCCCTGCAACGGCTCAATGACGAGGAAAAAGAAAAAGTCAATGAAGGGCTGGCTATTTTAGAAAAAGCACTGCGTCCTGAACGCGGCTAAACATGAAAAGGAAAAAAGACGGTCACTTGAGATCCGTCTTTTTTAGTTCTTCTTCTACTTGTTTATCTGAGAGGATGAAGGTTTTTTGAAGAACGACTCTGTCATCCCATAAAAGATAGGCTAAACCGATGATGAGAAAAATGATGCTGATCCACGTTCCGCCAGGCAGCAGTTGTTCAAGTTCCTCAAACGTTCTTTCTGAGCCTAAGCTGTTACTATAACGTATCTCGAAAAGCACATATTTCGCTACATAAAACAATGCCGCCATACAGATAAACATGGCGCCGACAATTCTTCTACCAGACATGTGTCTACTCCTTTAATTCCATTGATTTCTTTTGATTAATTCCGTGATATGGGCAAGATGATGCTTTGAGTGCCAGACATACATACCTGTTGCATCATATAAGGACACCGTTTGTTGATAGGCTGGGTGATAATAAGACGCAGTGAAGTCTTCCTCTGACATCCCTCGAAGTAATGTAACCCACCTGCGATGCAGACTGCTGATTAAGGGCAGCGATAGGCTGATGGGCGCTTTGCTATCTGGAAGCTCGGCGAATCCCGCCTGATCATATGGACGAATGTGCGGTATTTCTTCTGTGAGCGCAAGCTTGAATCGTAAGTATGCATTCAAATGGCTGTCTGCTACGTGATGAATGAGCTGACGGACGGTCCATCCTCCAGGCCGATAGGGTGTATCCAGCTGAGCATCTGTCAATTGATTGGTGACCGTTTCATATTCTTGAGGAATCGCAGCCAACTGATCAATCCATGCCACAAGCTGTTCTTTTGTTTTTTCTTCAGCCGGTTCATATAAGCCAATCGGATATTGTAATGACGTCATACACTCTCCCCTTTCTCAAATCCTTCTAGTACAAATTTGCCAATCATCTTTCCTTGCTCAAGTGTTTGATGTGCCTGCTTCAAATGAGCAGCATTAATCGGACTGAGAACCTTTGTTAATGTATGCGTCAATGTCCCCTGTTCAAATAACTCAGCCGCCTCTGTTAAAAGCTCATGCTGTTTGATCATGTCCGCTGTTTTGTACATAGGGCGTGTGAACATGAACTCCCATACAAATGCAGCACTTTTATTTTTGAGTAATTGAATGTCTAAGTTGTGCTGATTCTCGACAATGGTACAGATCGTGCCTTGCGGTTTTATGGCTTCTGCCATGCCTTTGAAGTGTCCGTCTGTATCATTTAGGCATAAAATGAAATCCACTTCGCCTATTTCTTTTTCCTGAAGCTGCGCAAGAAGCGGCTCATGATGATCAATGATATGATCAGCACCTAATGACAGACACCACTCTTTTGTTTCAGGTCTTGATGCGGTGGCGATCACAGTGACATTTGCTAATTTGGCTAGTTGGATGGCGATAGAACCTACTCCGCCTGCACCGCCGATGATGAGCAGTGTTGCCCCTTCTGCGTTTCGCTTCATATGCATTCGGTCAAATAACGCTTCATATGCCGTAATCGTCGTCAGAGGCATCGCAGCTGCTTCTGCAAAAGAAAGATTTGCAGGCTTTTTTGCCACAATCCGTTCATCCACAAGCTGATACTCACTATTTGAGCCTTGACGCGTGATATCTCCCGCATAGTACACGTGGTCACCCGGCTGAAATAATGTACACGCTTCGCCGACTTCAACAACCGTACCGCTTGCATCGTAGCCAAGAATTTTCAGTTTTTCTTCCTTCTGATCCTTCGGTGATCTCACCTTCGTATCAACTGGATTCACTGACACAGCCTCTACCTTCACCAGTATATCCTTGCCCGTTGCTTTAGGCTTTTCTACTTCCTGATCCATCAAGCTTTGCTCATGCTCGATCGGTAAGTACTCCAATAGTCCAACAGCTTTCACTCGTTCGCACTCCCTTTCTATATGCTTCTTTTCCACATTTTATCATAATTTTCTGATGTTTATGGATAGATCAAACGAGTGATTGCACATTAAGAACTCTTCAAAGCCTTTCTCTCCCTCGCTATATAAGAAGGACGTGCCTTTTGCAATGAAGGAACTTAGGAGAACCAGCTTTTGGATTTAAAGAATAGCTGAACGTAATAAAACTGGGTGTGTTGAAGGAAAACAATGATGAAGAAAAAAATAATGAAGAAGAGGTTAGACATATCTGCTATCCCCTGTATCCATTCGTTTATAAAAAACACCACAAAACTGATCATCATCAGCTGTTCAAGCCTTTGCACGATCTGGGTCAAGACATGTTCTCGTTTCGATAGATCACCAGACTGATGCTTTCTGATCTTTCTCGATTTATAAAACCAAATGATACTTTCCGCTAAGTTATGAGTGATAAAAAGTGCAATGAGCGTAATGAATAAAAGCGATGGGCGATAAAAGAATGGGATCAAAAATGGGATGACAAGAAAATAAATGGCAATACATGCGTGTCTCACTGATAAGAGAAATAGTTCTTTTTCTATGTATGGTTTCATCTGTTTCACCTCCATATGTACTACGCCTGATTTGCCAAAAAGTTCCCTCTGCCTATCAAAAAAGGATGCCCAAAGGCACCCTTCCTGAATCACATTTAAAATGCAGCGCTTAGTACGACAGGTCCTTGCGGCAGCTTGTTATCCTTTTTTGGTTCAAGGGTGACTGCCACGGTATCCCATGATTCACTCGCTTCTTTTTCTGATAATGCATAGGTGACGGTTCCTTCTCCTTTGTTATCTGTTTTAAAGGCACCGGCTGGCACCGGATGATCGCCTTTAATAAGCCATACTTGATAAACAGCAGATGAATCAAGCTGATCCTTTAATCCGTCTGCACTCACCACCAACTCTTTTTTGCCGTTATGCTCAATCACTGAGAAAGCACCCGTTGTTTTTGGTGATGCGGCTGATGCCAGTGATTTTGTCGCTACAACCCTGACAGGTTCTTCCGCCTGTTCTTTTCCATTCGATAAGAAATACACGTTTCCAGCTGCTGAAATGAGAAGCAGTGCGGCAACGAGCGGCAAGAGCCATTGATTTCGTTTCTTTTGTAGTGGTTTGATCTCGTTTTGTTCACGTACTGCCTTGAGCTCTTTCCTATGGCTATTCTTTTCTTCGGCCGTCTCTTCTTCAAACACCTGGGATAAAATACGGTCTTTCATCCCTGCCGGAGGTGTTTGGTCACCTGCTAGAAATGGAATGTCAGACATGAGCGATGTCAATTCTTCAAGCTCTTCTTTGCAAGCTGAGCAGTGCTTGAGGTGCTCTTCAAATTGTGCTTTTTCTTCTCCTTGGATATGCCCGTTGAAATAATCAATCACTTGATGTTTACACTGAGTCATGCCTCTTCCTCCTTTCCTCCGCGAGACAGTCTCGTCCGTAAGTGCTTCAATGACAATCGAATCCTTCCCTTCACCGTTCCAATGGGGATGCCTAGCTTTTCAGCAATACTTTTTTGTGTCATTCCTTTAAAATAGACATCTTCTATGATGGTTTGCTGTTCTTTTGACAATGTAGATACTGCTTCACGTATGATTTGTTTTTCCTCGTTCCATTCGACTTCCTTTGATACATCTTCTTGATGATCGGCTAAATATTCAATATGCTCATCTTCTAGTGCCGTTTCGTTCCGGTGCTTTCTTAGGAGATCAATGGCCGTGTTGCGTGACATCATGAATAACCACGAGGAGAATTTCCCTTTATCCGTATGGTATTCTCCTATGCCGCGCCAGAGCTTGATAAAGACTTCTTGAAGCACTTCCTCCGTAAGCTCACGGCTTCCAGTCATTTTATAAATAAACGAATATAACACACGTTCATAGCGATCATACAGCACTTCAAGCGAAGGCTTGTGACGATCAAATTTGATCTTGTGATACAGCTCAAAATCTTTCAGTGTATCCATGGTCATCTCCTTCCTTTTTCATGAGAAAGAGCATGCTGCATTCATCATGAAATCCTTCACGTATTGCTTATCACTCGATTTGCTGAAATAAGCCTACTTTGTACTTTACTCTTTTTTTAAAGAGAAAAAAAGAGCGCCGAAAAAGGAAGTATGCTCCTCATGAGAATGTACTTACTTTACGAAAAGCAAGGCCATTTGGATCCTATCTGAAAAGTCAAGAATCCATGTGTTTCCATTCTCTGTTCAGTTGATTCTAGCAAACTCTCGTCCCCCTCACAATGTAAATGAAGTAGAACGCATTTTTTCAACATGTCATAATAGAAGGTAACGAAATGAATTGGAGTGTCCTTACATGATGTTGACGATCATTCTTTTTTTATTAGCAGGAATAGCAGAAATTGGCGGCGGCTATCTTGTGTGGCTTTGGCTGCGTGAAGCCAAACCGGTCAGCTTTGGAATCGCCGGCAGCCTCATCCTCGTCGCTTATGGGGTCATTCCTACCTTCCAGCAGTTCCCGACTTTCGGACGGGTTTATGCGGCATATGGCGGTGTGTTTGTGGTTCTTGCTGTGTTTTGGGGCTGGTGGGTCGATCGAAAAACGCCTGATTTGTACGATTGGGTAGGCGCTCTTATTTGTTTAATAGGTGTGAGTATGATGCTCTTTGCCCCTAGAACTAGAGAAAAAGATTGCAATACATGTCATGAGAAAAAAGCCGGCGCTCTTTTGCCGGCTTTCACATTTCTCCTAATGAACTTTTTATGCACCGAATTGTGTTTCATAAAGGCGCTTATATAAGCCATTTTGCGTTAGTAATGTTTTGTGATTTCCTTGCTCTGCAATGCCACCTTTTGTCACAACAACAATTCGATCTGCATGTTGAATAGTTGCAAGGCGATGCGCAATGACTAGCGTCGTTCTACCTTCTGAAAGCTCTTCTAGTGATCGTTGGATCGAAGCCTCTGTTTCAGTATCTAGTGATGAGGTTGCTTCATCCAGTATTAAAATAGGGGGATTTTTCAGGAAAATACGTGCAATTGATACACGCTGCTTTTGTCCACCTGACAGCTTGACGCCTCTTTCACCAATCATTGTCTCAAGACCTTCGGGCAGGGATTCGACGAGTTCTTTTAGCTCTGCTTTTGAAACTGCCTGCCATATTTCATCCTCAGTTGCATCAAGCTTTCCATAAAGAATGTTCTCTCGAATGCTCCCATTAAATAAATAGACGTCTTGTTGGACTATTCCAATTTGTTGGCGCAGTGAAGACAGCTTCATCTGTCTACTATCAATGCCGTCTATCGTAATGGTTCCAGATTGCCATTCATAAAACCTTGGTAATAAACTGCATAGCGTGGATTTACCAGCACCGGAAGGACCTACTATGGCAACCGTTTCCCCTTGTTTGATCTCCAGATTAATATGCTCAAGGATCAAACTGTCCTTCTCATAACCAAAGCTGACATCATGAAATGTGATTTCACCTTTTAGCCCATCGACATGAATTGCATCAGGGACGTCCTTTTCGTCTGGGGCTTGATCTAAGAGCGAAACAAATCTCTTAAAGCCTGCGACTCCCTTTGGATACGTCTCAATCACTGAATTAATTTGTTGAATGGGTCCTAAAAAGATTCCAGACAGCAGGACGAATGAAATGAATTCACCATAGGTCATATTCTTTTGCATCACAAACCATGTCCCGCATACAAGGCCAAAGATGGTGACGCCCTTCATAAGCAGATGACTAATCGAAGCGTGTAATGCCATCATTTTGTATGTGGTTAATTTCGTTTGTTTAAACTGTTCATTGTGTTCAATAAAGCGATCAATCTCATGCGTTTCATTCCCAAATGCCTTCACTACTCGAATTCCGCTCACATTATTCTCAACCCTAGCATTGAATCGACCAATGCTTGAAAACATGTGATCAAAGGCAATCGACATTTTCTTCGTAAAATAAACCGAGAGCCATATTAAGAATGGAACAATGAGAAACGTGAGGACGGCAAGCTGCCAATTAATTGATAGCATCAGGGCAAATGCACCTGTAAGAGTCATCATTGCAATAAATAAATCTTCAGGACCGTGGTGAGCGATTTCACCAATATCCATTAAATCGTTTGTCATGCGTGAAACAAGCTTTCCTGTTTTCTTTTGATCAAAGAATCGAAAAGACATTTTTTGTACGTGGGTGAATAGCTGACTTCTCATATCTGTTTCAATATTGATACCTAGCTTATGTCCAAAATATGTCACCACATAATTCATCGCTGAGCTGACGACATAGACTGCCAGTAAAATTCCACTCCAGATGAGAATCATTTCCCAGTTTCTGTTTGGGAGCAGGTCATCTACAACCATACTGATCGCAAGTGGAAATGATAATTCAAGTAGTGCCGCTATGACGGCACAGGAAAAATCTAATATAAACAGCCCCATATATGGCTTATAATAGGAGAAAAATCGTTTTAACAAAAAGCAGCCCCCTTACTTCTGAGATAATTCTGTCAATATCTCAACGTATTTTTCTGCTTGATTGGCGATAGCTATTGGATCAAATGGCCAGAAATACGTAATATCCAAGTCGTGTACTTGATTCTTTTTCACTGCTTTTAAGCTTTTCCATATTGAATTGCTCTTATCGAATGTTCCTCCGTTGGCTTCATCAACAAATATATAGTCACCTGCATACTTTGGTAGCACTTCATATGAAATTTGTTCTAATCCTGACTTTCCATTTAAAATAGTGTCTGCAACCTCTTTTGGCGGCTGAAGCTGCAATTGTTCGTAAAGTGCTTGTCCACCTCGATAGATACCATTCCCATACACATAGACATCATTTCTAAATGCACCCAAGATTGACACTGTTTCGCCTTCTTTGATGACTGTTTTCACTTTCTTTCTAGCAGCTTCCATACGTTGATCAAATTTTTTCAAAAACGCTTTTCCTTCTTCTTCTTTATTCAAGATGCCGGCTAATGTAGTGATCTCTTCTTGTGAATCTTTAAATACACCGAACGGATAAACAATCGTTGGGGCAATCTTTCTGTAGACGTCAAGTACCTTTTCATCGTCTACAGCTGAAATGATGAGGTCTGGTTTTAAGCTTGCCACCTTTTCGGCGGAGCGTTCATCACTAATGTCTGCCACACCATCCACTTTGCCTTTGAGATGTATGTTTTTTAAATCTTGTGTTGTGGCACCAACCGGTTTTACCCCTAGTGCAACAGCACTACCCAAATACCCATCTACGAGAATACGCTTTGGATTTGCTGGAATCTCGACCTTGCCTTTCACTGTGTCAACCGTTTTTGTTTTTTCTTCGGCTTTTTTACTTTCTTCCTTTTGACCGCAGGCTGCTAGTGCGAATAACAACACTAAAGTCATTAAACTAAGAAATATGCCTTGTTTTTTCATACTTTTCTCCTCCATATCATGATGAATCATTGAGAATCATTATCATTTATTTGTCTCTCGTATTCTATCAACCGCTTGTCTATCGGTCTATGGATAATCGTCATAACTTGTTTATGGACAATTGTTAGAAACTCTTATTCTTTTATTAAAAATTGAGAGAATCGTTTCATGATTTCTATCGCTCGTTCCCCTTCACCAAATCTAAATTCTTCTAGTTTTAACAGGTAGAATGTATCATTTTGCACTGCGGGTAAATTACGCAGGACATCACTTTCCATCATACGTTTGTCCATATGTCTGTACCATCCATTTCGAACAGCCACAATAAAAAACATATGATCTGCTGCATAATCTGCTAAACGCTCAAGCGGAATCACAACATGTTTATCCGGTTTCAGCACCTCCTCTTGAATGGCTTCAGGGGGCTTCAACCCCAACGTTTTATATAGGTTGATTGCTCCTCTCGCATGAAAAGACCACATATACACCTTGTCATGTCCCCTTACTTCATATAAAGCAACCGTTTCCTTTTTTTTCAAAAATGGCGTCAAGCGAGCTCTTTCCTTCTGTGCTTGCTTCTCATAACGCTCCACCCATTGCTTTGCTTCTTCGCTCCTTCCGATGAGGCTACCTAAACAAAGTACCTCCTCTACAGGACTCAGGCGACTATATGGAAAAACAAGCACAGGAGCGAATTTCTCCATACGTTTCATCCATTCTATGTTTGTATAGAAATAATCAGGCATTAAAATGAGGTCTAAGTTCATGTCCTTCAAAACGTCGTCAGGTGTATGTTCATGAATGACGAAGACATCACTGAGTTGACCTTGAAGCAGATCTGAATAAAGAGCAATATCTTCTTCCATGCAAATTGGTTTCACTCCGAGCGCAAGCAGAGAGCCTACAAATTGAAAAGCGGCAATTCGTTTTGGTTGGCGACTCAGTCGATACTGACTAGGCGATCTGCCCGTTTTTTGACGAAACTTTCTGCTGAAATAGAGGCTATCAGTATAGCCTACTCTTTGTGCAATCGCCTGAACCTGTTCATCGGTTTTGAACAATAGCTTTTTTGCTTCATCTATTCGAATTTGTGCAATATAATCTGTAACACTCATCCCAACGCTTTTCTTAAAAAAAGTTGAGAAATAGCTTTCATTAAAGCCCATTTTATGTGCTAAGTCCTTACGGGTTAGTTCTTGTTGGTAATGCTCTGCAATGTATTGAAGAATCATTTGAATTGAATAATGATCAGCATGAGTTGTTTTCTCATTTTGTTGCTGAAATATTTGCAGTACTAGCTTTAGTAGCTTCACTTGGCTACTTTCTGAATAAGAGGGATCACTTAAACGTTTAATATGATGAAATAATACCGGTGAGCCCATCACCACTTGCCCGTTATCAGGCAGGGTATCATAATTGATTTTATAAATTAATTCATCATCAGCATCATTTGTGAGCATGTAATGTTCAAATGAAACAGCAAAAATTGTGACTTGCTGATTAGATAAAGAACGGATGACAACAGGGATGTGAGATCGTATAAACAGGCTATCCCCACCGTCAAGCTCGTACTCCATTCCTTCTAGCTGAATGACAACGGTATCATCAGCTGTTAAAACGCTTGGAGATTTTGTCTGCCATCTGTTCGTTTGTTTTGCTTTCAGACACATCTGAATTTTCTTTTTCACATGTAGCATCGTTTCCATTTGTGCGTTCATCTTCAGATACCTCCTTTCAGCCATAAAAAAGGTGATGCCGTTGCGGCACCACCCTTCTTGTTTTGTTTTTTTTAGCGATCCGCACCGGCTGCCAGCAATTCTTTGTTTTTTTCCTTAAAACGTTCATTATGAGAAGATACATACGCCACTTTCTCCGCATCTGGTTCGATATATAATTTCGCACTATTTAGTGCGTTCACACCATCTACAAACGTTCCTGCAATCAAGCGGACCTTGCTTTTATGTGTACATAAATCACCTACTGCATACACACCTGGTAAATTGGTCTCCATCTGCTCATTCACTTCAATGAGCCCCCATTCACCTTGCTTTAATCCCCATTCTGCAAGAACACTTAAATCGCCTTTCATGCCATGGTTGACAATGACTGCGTCTGTTTCAATACGTTCTTTTTCACCTGTTTCTAAATGCTGAACAGTGACAGCTTCGATTTCTTTTCCGTTACCATGTAGGTCAGTTAATTCATGTGGGGTTAAAATACGTGCACTTGAAGCTTTCATATTCGCCACGTTTTTTTCATGACCACCAAACATATCTCTGCGGTGTATAACAGTGACACTTTTCGCAATTGGCACAAGGGCATTTGCCCAATCCACCGCAGAATCGCCGCCCCCAGAGATGACGACTCTTTTTCCAGCGAAGGTTTTGAGCTCCTGAACCGTATAATAAAGGTTTGTTACTTCATAGCGATCTGCATTTTCAACCTCCAGCTTTCTTTGAACTGGAATACCATGCCCCATTGCCAGAATCAAGGTTTTGGTTAAATGACGATCACCATTTTCGGACGAAATCAATATATTTCCATCTTCTAAGCGATGAAAGTCTGTTATTTTTTGATTTAATGCAATGACAGGTTCAAATGTTTTGGCTTGCTGTTCAAGCTGTTTAATCAATTGCTCTCCTCTTGTCGGCACTAATCCGCCTACATCCCAAATGACCTTTTCAGGATACAGTAGGATTTTCCCGCCAAGGCTTTCGTTATACTCCAGTACCTTCGTCTTTAAATCCCGCATCCCACTATAAAAGGCGGTGTACATTCCTGCTGGACCGCCGCCAATAATGGTGACGTCAAACAATTCAAGCTGATCTGTCATTTGAGTCCCTCCAGTTTTTCATCGATTGATCTATTTATAAGTGATATTGATTCTCATTATCATATGTACCTATTGTAGTCTACTCTGGTGAAGGGAATCAATAGCTTTCTGCAAAAAAAGAACAGGACGAGCGCTTTCTCGTCCTGTCATCCATCACACAATCGTTAATCCAAGGTCTTTTAATTCAAGCGAAACAAGTCTTGCAATCGCATCTGCTCCTTCTTTTGTAAAGTGCGTGCGATCCTCTACGCCTGTTGACAGCATAAAGTAAGAAGTCGTTTTCTCTATGCCGGAAATTTGATAAAATTGAAGGCTTGCCGTATTTAAATCAACAAGAAGGACTTCTTCTTCATCAGCTAGTTCTTTCATAGCGGCACAGTAATCAGGGAAATCATTGATATATTCTCCGTCTTTTTCATGAAAGCGGCCGACTGGCGTTAATAAAAGAGGTGTAGCGCCTTTCGCTCTTGCTCCGTGAATATATTGAGACAAATAGCTTTTATACGTCGTGAAAGGGTCTGTATGCCGTTCAGGCTTCTCCGTTGAAGCATCATTGTGCCCCATTTGTGTAAGCAGCCAGTCCCCAGGCTGAATGTCAGCCAATATTTTATCAAGCCGTCCTTCTTCAATGAATGTTTTTGAGCTTCTTCCACCGATTGCGCGGTTGTCGACGCTCACGCCTTGCGCTGTATAGCGATGTAAAAACTCTCCCCATCCTCCTTGAACAGGACGATCCGGGTAAGATGCAACGGTTGAATCACCAGCTAAATAGATGGTTGTCATGTTCATACGCCCCCTTGTTCATATAGCCACTTTTATAAGCGATGCGGACATCCAAGTGGCTGCTGAAAAGATATGAAACAATCAGCATCGCTACTTCATTCATTCTCTTTTTAATGATCAAAACCCTGCTTACCGGTAGATGTGAATACGTTAAATATGCGGCGGAAGTTCTACTTTTGTCTCAACGGCTTGCTTTAATGCCTGAAGCATATAGCCAATTCCTTTATATGGAGCTAGCGGATAAATCGCTGTTTGATGAGGAAGTAATAAAGGATCGATCACCTTTCGATATTTCTTTCCACCTAGTATCACTAGTTCATCATATGCAGTGAGATGTTTTTCATGAAATTGCTCACTTAGTGCTTCTCTTGTCATCTGATCAGCATGCGGTGTACCAAAAGCCACATCATAATTTTCATGAATGATTTCATCTTCTTTTAAGAATCCATGCTTCGCTGATATGATCAGCCAGTCTGAAAAGAACGTTTGGGCATAGCTTTTCGTACGCTGATGCAGTGGACTTAAATAAACGAGGTTCGCCGGCTGGCTCCCTGCTTCTGGATGGACGTCCCAAATTTTCTTCGCCCCACATGGAATGATACATACTCGCTTCACTTGATTTTCTCCTTCCTTCGTCGATACATTCGATACAACATACAACCTAGCGCTGTGCCGAGTGTATTTAAGAGAATATCATCTATATCGCTGCTTCTTGTAATCATACCAGATTGCGAGAATACCCATTGAAGCACTTCAATCATGGTTGACAAGAAAAAGCCAGCAAGAATCGCCTTTTGCCAGCACATGGTTCGGAATGCTTGATAGAGAAAAAAACCAAGTGGCACAAATAACAAAATGTTCCCTGCCAAATTTAAAAAAACAAGATTGGGATAGCCGTGATGATAGGCATGGAGATTTTGATAAATGGACTGCAAAGGCATGAGGTTGACACTCACCTGATCCCTTGGTGCGGAAAAACGATTAGGAAAGACCGTCAAATACAATAAAACATTCGTATAAATAAACAGACAGGCAAGAACGATTTCTGTTCGTAAATAGATAAATCGTTTTTGCTTTTTCGCCTGTCTGTATCTCATATGTAAATAGAGCGGGACGAGCAAGAGAAAATAAGCAATGGAAAACATCGCACTGAATGTCATACGGAGAGCTGCCCCTTTCTCACATGATGCTTGACCATATTTACAGCTTATTCAGGCCTGCCCGCATCTATTCATCACTTATTCTCCTATTCAATAACGAGACACCCATATTGACAAATCGTCAGTTTTCCGCTAAACTGACTGACATTCAGTCATTTAAGGTCGGTGATGATGTGTCGAAACGAGAAAAGATTATGCTTGCTGCCATTGACGCGTTTAAAGAAAAAGGAATCGAAAAGACGACCATTTCGGATATTGTGAAAGTAGCAGGAGTGGCGCAAGGAACATACTATCTATATTTTCCTTCAAAGCTGTCTGTCATGCCTGCTATCGCAGAACATCTGATCTCGCAGATGGTCCCAGCTATTGAAAAGGAATTGACTCAGCATGCGGATGTCCTCGATCAAGCAGATGCGCTTGTTGAATTCATCTTCTCTTTTACAAGACAATACCGTGACGTCCTTGCTCTGACCTACTCAGGCTTAGCTGCCACGGAGCATTTAAAGGAATGGGAAGATATTTATGAGCCGATTTACAAATGGGTCGCTGCTTTTTTAGAAAAAGCTAAGCAGGACAAAAGAGTCCGTGCGAATTTGAACTGTCAATATGCAGCCAAATTCATTATCGGTTTACTTGAATCGTCTGCTGAACAAATGTACTTATTTACAGAAACAGATACAGAAGAGGTTCTGATTCAAAAGCTAGAGGTAAAGCAATTTCTTCTTTACGCACTTGGCATAGAGACACCTTAACTTAGTACAGCACTTGCTGTACGCTCTTTTTTGGTTTTAAAATGACGAATCGTCAGTTTTAAGTTTTAGGAGGAAATACGATGAAAAAAAGCTGGATGTATGTCGCACTCACTTGTTTATTCGAATTACTTTGGGTGTTTGGTTTAAATAGAGCTGATGCGGTGTGGGAGTGGGCGATCATTATCTGCCTGATCCCGGTTGATTTTTATTTTTTAATGAAAGCCTGCGAGAAGCTGCCGACAGGGACCGTGTACGCCGTGTTTGCCGGAGTTGGAACGATTGGTACGTCTTTGATGGATTACGCGCTGTTCGGCGGTTCGTTTTCATTAGAAAAGCTCTTATTTATGGGCATTTTAATTCTCGGCATTATTGGACTAAAAGTGTCTGATGGAGATGCACATGAACAGAAAGGAGAAGCGGTATAAATGGGTTGGTTTTTTGTACTATTAGCCTCTGCCTGCGAAATCGGCGGAACCATTGGTCTCAATATGTTTAGTAAAAAAAAGCAAATCACGACAGGCATTTTATTTGTCGGCGGATTTGCCTTATCCTTTTTGTTTTTATACGCCTCGTTCTCTTCCGTTCAAGTATCCGTTGCCTATACGGTCTGGATTGGACTTGGGACGGCGGGCTCTGTCTTGTTTAATATGATTCTATTTAAAGAGCCGAAAAACATGATTCGTATACTCAGCTTGCTGCTGATTGTGATTGGCGTCGTTGGGCTGAAGTTATTTGCGTAATTGAATAACAAAAAAGGAAGGGAGTCAAAGCCCCTTCCTTTTTCATTTCTCGTTTAATGGGTATCTTGCTGCTCGAGCAAGAGATCCATTGCGTAAATCGATTCGCCTTTTTCATCTAATAAAAAGTACACAATTAAAGGTTCTCCAAAAGCTGCTGTCTGCTGCGTGAACAAAACACAGGTGAATTTTTCGATACCAATTGGAAGCTTTTTTTTCAATATAGGATGAAGAATAGGCGAAGTCCGAATTGTATCTACATCAACATCCCAACGTTCGTTTTTTAATGTTGGATAATGCTCTGATAACATTTGGTGTAACATGTCGGTCGTCCACGCTGCTCTTCCATTGTACCCATCATCTATTATGTTGATGTTATACATCCGACGGTTGCTCACCCTTTGAAGCATTGATTCGTATTCCTTTTAAGACAAATCGTTTCTGACCATCAAGAGTACAAGTGATCAATGTCAGTTCATTTTCCCCACGATCCTTTAGTACATCAACATCCGTCGGTTCAATCGTAGCTGAGCTGACAATTTTGTATTCATATGTTTCAGCTTGATGATGTAAGACGACTTTTTCTCCTTTCGGCACCTCTGGCAGCTGCCTGAAAAGCCGATCACCTCTATACCCTCTATGCCCTGCAATCGTGAAATTCCCTTCACCTGGCATTTGATGAGATTTGATCTGAGTCAGTGCAATACCTAAATTTTCTTTTGATGTAACAGGAAGCACTTTTTCGTTTAAATCAATTGACGGGATCTCTAGCTCCATCACATCTCGAAGGTCTTCTTCTGACACAGTTAGATGTGGAATAGAAGAAAGGGCATCACTGTCATTTTCTTCAATCATCTTTAATGCCTGTTCCATTGCTGCTGTCTCTTGAGAAGTTCGCCACTCATATATAAAAGGAACGGAGATGAGCATTAGCCCCGCGACCACCAAAAAGCTGCCTAATAAGGTTCTTTTTTTCATCAATACACTCGTTCCTTCCTTTTACTGAATGGTTCTTCTTCTAAGAACAAGAAGAACAGTTCCAGAAACTACTAGTAAAATCCCTGCATACATCATATAACGCAGCCATTCTTCTCCAGTCTTTGGCAGTTCACCGTTTGAGTCATGAGGTGGATGTTGATCCCCTTTAGGTGAGGCTGGAGGATTCGTGTGGTCCTCTTCATTCTTCACTGGAGCATTTTTCACAATCATTGTCTTGATCTCCATTTCGCCCATTTGAATTGTAAAAGCGAGTGGTTTCTTTAAAGCTACATAACCATTTGGAGCTTTCGTCTCTGTGAGTGTATATTCACCAGGTTTAAGCCCTTTGACAATGGCTTCTCCGTCTTTTCCTGTTGTCACAGATTTTATGGTTTTCCCGGCTTTTGTACGAATGTCAAAGGCTGCACCTTTTAAAGTTCTATCTGTCTGCTGGTCTACCTTTATGATACGCAGACTTCCTAAGATCAAGTGATTCTTCGCTGTTAATTGAAGTGGCTTCTGCTGATTTTTCTCAATTGTAAACAGGATCGGCTTATGATCCAATTCATAGCCATGAGGTGCTTTCGTTTCAACGAATTGATATTCTCCCGGTTTTAGATCGTTGATGCGAAGCTTTCCTTTCTGGTCCGTTACAAGTGATTTCTTCAACGTTTTCCCTTCTTTACTCAGAAGAGCAAACTTTGCATTTTCGAGCGTATGTCCCTCATCATCCACTTTGGTCAGTTCCACTGCTCCCGGCGTCAGTTTGTTGATCATTTCTACTTTTGCTGGTTTGTCTTGACCTAAACGGATCGTAAATGAGACAGGTGTCTGATCCAATTCATAGCCGGCAATGCTTGCTGTTTCGACAAATTGATAGGTTCCTGGCTTCAGTTGATCGACTGTCAGTTGACCGTTTTTGTCTGTCTTTAAGTCTTTCTTCACACGCTGATCGTGCGCATCAATCAGGTCAAAGGTCACGCCAGCGAGCAACTGACCATCCTCCCCTTTTTTCTGAAGCTTCACAGCACTTGTCGTCCGAATATTTTCTTTTGTCACTTTTACCAGTTGATTTGGATTGAAATCAATCTTAAAGTCTACTGGTTCTGCATCAAGTTTATGTCCAAAAGGAGCCTTCGTTTCAACCAATTGGTAAGCGCCTGGTTTCAAATCGTTGACAGTGATGATGCCTTTCTCGTTGGTTGTTAAACCTGACATCAATTCTTTACCATCGTCATTGAAAAGTGTAAATTCTGCGCCTTTCAATCTTTCTTTTTCTTCCCCTATTTTTGTTAGTTCTACAGAACCTTTCTTGAGCTGATTGATGGCCTCCACTTGAATCAATTCTTTTTGACCTAATTCAACTTGAAAGACAAGTGGTTTCGCACTCAATTCATAGCCTTCAAGACTTTTTCTTTCAACAAATTGATAGGTTCCAGGTTTTAGACCTGTGAAGGTGATTTTTCCATCCTGATTGGTTGTAATCCCTTCTCCTCCTGCCACTATCTTTCCTTTGGCATCAGATAGATCAAAGACAACCCCTTCTAATGATTTCCCATCTTCGCCTTTTTTGTGTAACAGCACTCCGCCTGTTGTGCGGCCATTTTCTTTTGTCACACTGACCAGCTTCTGAGGGTTAAATGGAATAGCAAAAGTGACAGGTGTTTCGTCAAGCTCGTGACCGAATGGAGCCTTCGTTTCAACAAACTGATAGGTTCCAGGTTTAAGATCGTTGACGATGATTTCCCCGTTCTGATCAGTGACGAGACCTGTTTTCATCTCTTTTCCATTTGCATCTACAAGCTTGAATTCTGCTCCTTCAAGCACTTCATTCTTTTCACCAAGCTTCGTGAGCTGGACAGCTCCAGTTTTGAGATCATTGATCACTTTGATCTCTGCCGGTGTTTTTTGTGCGATTTCGATGGTAAACGGATAAGGTTTATTTTTCTTTTGATAACCATCAATACTCTCTGTCTCCGCGAGCTGATATTTGCCCGGTTTGAGGTTATCGACCAAAAGCTTCCCATCTTCATCTGTTGTCAAATCTTTACGTACAACTTCGTCATTTTGATCCGTGATTTCAAATCGAACACCTTGAAGCTTCTTACCATCTTCCCCTTCTTTCATCACTTCTAATGCACTTGTTTCATATAGGTTCTTTTGTGAAATGATGACTGGTTCTGTTGGATCGAGTGGTACTTCAAATTTGATTGGTGTTTCATCTAATACATAACCATCAGGTGCTTTTGTTTCAATGAGCTGATACGTACCCGGTCTTAGTTCGTTTATCGTGATCTTGCCATTTTCTCCTGTGACAAGCGAACCATTTAGCTCATGCCCGTCTTGATCTAAGAGCTTGAACTGTGCACCTTCTAGTCTCTCTCCGCCTTCACCTATTTTGCTCAATTCAGCAGAACCTTTGCTGATGTCATTTACTGCAGTTACAATCGTTGTTTCTGTTTGATTTTCTTTGATTGTGAACGGCCATTTTTGCTGATTTAATTGATAGCCTTTCGGTGCGTTTGTCTCAACAAAATAATAGGAACCTGGCTCAAGATGTTTGAAAAGGATTTCTCCTTTTTCGTCCGTTTTCAAATGGGTTTGGACGGTATCTCCAGATTCATTTTTCAGTTCAAATTCTGCATTCTCTAATACCGCACCCGTCTCTTTGTCTTTTTTCGTTAACTTAACATGCTGGCGGATTTCTTGGTTCTGCACCGTCATGCTATTTCCTGTTTTCGCTTGATCCCCTGATTCGTAGGGCTGATCAATCGTTACATTGATTGGTTCCTTCGTCTTAATATAACCATCAGGTGCTTTCTCTTCTGTCACGATATAGTCACCATACAGAAGACGATCAAATCGAAGAGCTCCTTCTTCATCTGTTGTCTTTGTTCCAATGACGATACCGCTCGCCGCATCTGTCAGAGAAAAGCTTGCTCCTTTTAGCGCTTTTCCACTACTCTCATCTACCTTATTAATGGTTAAAGCGCCAATCGCTCCTGTGCCATCTCCCATGCCAGCGGTGCGTTTGACCACAATTGAGGCTTCGGATTCCTTTTTGATTTCTTTTACATTTTCACCTCTAAACGTTACTTCGTTTTGAAGTGTACTTCCCACCTTATCTAAAATGAGAGATTGGTATTCTAAAATATATGGTCTCGTGATTTCTTCTTTAAATTTGATTTGAAAAGAATCTGGATCGAATTCAAGGTCTAGTTCATAATCCTTCCCTTTTTCCAGCTCTTCCTTTTTGGTCACTTGCCCCTTTTCATCTATTGTCGTTGAATAGAGATGAAATGAGTTTTCTATTATGGCTTGGTTACTGCTCGGATGGTCTATAATCGTCGCATCTTGGACTGTTGATTGACCAAAGTTGATATTCAGTTTCCAATCAATGACCTTCCCTTGTTGATTTCCTGATTTGCTCGTGTATTTCCCCCCATTTGGAATGGACACCACAGCATTCACGTCTGATTCTTTCGTCTTCCCATCATAAAGAGTCGCTTTATTTTCGTAGGTTTTCTGTACTAAATCCATTCCTTCAACACTTGTTTGATACGTGATTTTGTACGGGGAATCAATGGCTTTTTTGAAAATGACTTCGAAGCCTGATTCTCCTTTTTCATTTTCAAGGAATTTGATGTCATAATGTTCTTTCGCTAATACCTCTTTTTCTTCCGCTCCATTTTCCCCGCCTTGTAAATCAAGCGAGTAGATGGTGATTGAATCTTTAAGCAAACGCTGATTTCCTTGAATGAAATCCTCGATTTTCGCCTCTTCTAAATGTTTCAAGTTATAGTTCACACCGATATTCCATGTGATCTCTTTTTTCTTTGCATCATAGGTTCCGTTCTTGAACCCATTTGACTGTGTGTATGTGTCAGGCGTGAAGACAGAT
Source organism: Bacillus sp. FSL M8-0266 (assembly GCF_038613425.1). Lineage (NCBI taxonomy): Bacteria > Bacillati > Bacillota > Bacilli > Caryophanales > Bacillaceae > Bacillus > Bacillus sp. FSL M8-0266. The sequence goes on along the minus strand of NZ_CP152015.1, from coordinate 852,519 downwards.
TGATTTTCCTTCGTCAAATCCTTGCCATCTTCATTTATCCATTCAAGCTTTACATGATTACGCAGGTTCTTTTGATCTTTATCTGCTCTTTTTTCATAATCAAAAGACGTTGTATATGTGACGGTATGTTCTGTCTTAATTTCTTTTGTAAATTGAATATCAAATCCATTTGCATGTTCAACTATTTGATAATCTGTGCCTTCTTCAAGCACTGTATTACCTGTCGTCACTTTTAAACTATCTTTTTGCAGCGTCAATCCTTCGTTTGTAAACGTATCTTTTAGTATTAGGTTGTTCATGGTTTGTTGATCTTTGTTGAAGGTGATACGCCATGGAATGGTCTTGTTCTTGTAATTCGGTGTTCCATGATTTTTCGTTAGGATTTGTTGGTCAATTCTTTGCTTCCCTTGTTTGCTCTCTTTGCCAGCTGTTACAGTATTGATAATCTCTTCTGCTTCAAAAATCCGCTCGGTTGCTTTTGTTTGATATGTGATGAGATAAGCCGATTGAATATCTTGATTGAATTGCAAGGTAAACCCGTTTTGTTCATCCTTTTTTTGAGGTTGAACCACATAATGTTCAAATGCTTTTGTTCCTGACTCTTTGCCATCCTGATCAATTGTGACTTCCTTGACTTGAATTGAATCAGAAATCAGCGCCTGTGTGCCATTAAAGAAGTCTTCTAACAAAGCATCCTTTTCAGCAATCTTTTTTTCGTTATAGTTATAACGAATTTCCCACGTAATTGTTTGTGTGACTGGATCGTAGTGGGCGGCTTTTTTATTTAAAGGACTGCCTCTTGTCACATTCACTGTTCCTTCTGCTGAACTAATCACTTTATCAGCAGAGACAAGGGATGCTTTATTACGAAACGCAGACTGATCTTGATTCGTAATGTCCGTTTCATACATTAAACGGTAAGCTAGATGCACGTCATCTTTAAATTCAATCGTGAAATCTTGACCATCTGCTGTTTGGCCGATTGTGTAGTGGTTTTCGTCAAGCAGCTGACCAAGCGATGTTTCACCATTTAGCTTTGTATCAACACGATAAAGCTTGATTGAATCTTTTTTTAACGCTTGACCTTCTTGAATCGGATCTAAAAGTCTCGCTTGTTTCAGATCGTCTAAGTCCATATTAAAATCGACTGTCCATTGAATGGTTTCAGCATTGTAAGATCGATTTGGTTCACCCTTTTTAGAGACGTTTGGACCATTTGGAATGTATTGAATCGGGATCGATATCGTATCTTTGCCTTCAATCGGGGTAATGACTACTTCTTTTTCTTCAGTAATGACTGTTTTTTGATCTAATTGCGTCCACACTTGAAGTGTTCCATGGATATTTGAAAATTGTTTGATAAAATCAGTGAATTCGATGGAGGCATTTCCGCTCTCATCTACAGAAAAATAACCAATGGTTGCCTGATTAAATTTCATCTCGAGACGATCGATTTTTTCATAAATCACTAATTCCTCTGGAACCTTGAAATGGAATTCATCCCCGCCATTATAACTATGACCATTTGGGATCGCCCACTCATAGTTAATGGAAATAAGCGAGTTGATGTCAGGCTTATCAATTGAATTTCCTTCTTGATCTTCAAAAATTAATTTCGCATCAGTGAGAAGATTTTCTTGTATCTGCATTTGTTTTGAAACACTTTGCAGCCCTACACGCTTAGATACGCTCACTTTGTTTTTTAGTAATTCATCTTCATCACTTTGTTTCGTTTGAGCGGCTTCTTGATTCTTATCGTTTTTTTCAGATGAGGTTGAGTCATCTTTTGGAAGGCTTTCTTCACGCTCTTTTTGCTTTGTTTTCTCTTTTGGCTCAGCTATACTGGTGACATCGATGTCTATTGATCCTTCTAAATTTGGATCAAGCTCAACATCTTCTTTAAATATGACCGTTACTTCATTTTGTTTTGAAACGGTATACTCACCAACAAGTATGTCACCCACAGTAATGGGTTCTTTCTGCTCCTTCTCTACCTGTATGGCTGAAGGAAGAGAGAGAACATAGGGATGTTGCTTTATTAGATCCATTCCTTTTATCGACCAATGGACAATTGCCTTTCTGACTTGCTGGTCTTCCATGCTTGATAACTTGTTTCCTTCGCTGTCAGCAAACTCAATATCTCCATAAATGTTTTCTTGGCTTTCTTTTGCTTGTGCCCCTGCTAAAGGCAAGATTCCTAATATAGTAGACTGTATGACTAACACCGCGATGAGAGCCAATGACAATATTCTTTTCAATACATCCACCCTTTTCTAAAATTAATTTTCAACAATGATAAAAAAATCATTTGTATACTGTCAGATCAATCACTCCGCTTCTGATCAAATATTTTCTACAAATTTGCACCTTAAGACCCTATGAATAAAATGAGTTGATCAATCATGAGCTTGAAAGGAAATCATGAGTAGTGGATATAATAACTGGATAGGGGTCTATAGAAATGGGGAATAGTGAGAGGATCGTGAAAAGAATAAATGTGAATTTTTCTATTTATACTGGAATGAACAATAAATAATGTGTACATGCATATATAAGCATGTACTCACATATGGTTCGTTCATATGAAACAAGCATGTATCATATGGTATGTATGGTGAGACAGTTCAGCATCATATAGATCGCATTCCTTTCTACTCCCTTTCATATGGTAATCAAAAAGCTGCTGCGTTTTATTCTTACATTTACCGTTTCAACAGCAAAAAAATAAACGAAATATCTAAAATGATCCATTTTTATAGGATTCATGGCTTACTTATCACCTTTTAAAAGAAAAATATGAAGAATCAGCGCATAACATTTGTTTTCGTCTTTTTTTTTTCTCTTTTATCATGAAAAGTGAAGACAAAACGATTTAGCCTAAACATTACAATCATTTCATGCCTATTTTGAGAATCAACTGTTCTTTAAGTGAACTTCATAATATAGAGGCAAGCCAAGGGAAGGAGTTAGTTGTTTGATGGAGCTCATTGATAATAAATCAAAGAGATGGATAAACATTTTAAAACTGCTTGTATCCAAAAATAAGTGGTGGAGCCTTCAAGAGATATCGAATGAACATATCGGTTCGGTTCGTGCCATTCAAAGCGATTTAGAACAAATGAAATCGTTCAAAACAGAGAACGGTGAGCCGTTAATCCACATAAAGCCAAGACAAGGCATATCCATTTGTTATACACAGACGATACGAGTGGACTACTATATCAAGGAAATTTTAAAAGATACGATTGAAATTCGATTGATTGATGGCATTTTTTTCGAACAAAACAGGTCTTTCTATGAATGGATGGACACGCTTAATATCAGTAGATCCACATTGTATAACACCATTCATAAAATCAATTCCATCCTTATCTCTTATGACATTGAATTGCGCCCAGATAGTATGCAGTTCCATGGAAATGAGAAGGAGATTCGTCAATTCTTTGTTGAATTTTTGTTTGAAGTGTATGGAAGCCGGCTTTGGCCATTCGATGATATTCAAAAGCAAGATGCAGTTGATTTATTACAAGAGCTATTTCAGGTGATCGAAGTCAATGTACCAGATGTGGCGATAGATAAATACTGCCTGTGGTTCGCCGTTTCCATTCACCGAATGAGGAAAAATTTCACAATAAGCCGTAAATATACGTACTCAATGAAAGAGGAAAAACAAACTTCTGCAGCCAAAGGGATCTATGATCAAATCAAAACATGGGAAGAGCATATTTGCCAAATGACCAAAGACGTATTTGATGTGACGCTGGATCATCATGAATTTGTCTTCTTGCTATTGATCGAACCAGCTATTGGACACTTTAAATCAATTGAAACTGTCGAAGAAAAATTGACGTTCTTCCAGTCACATACACCACGACTTTATGATGCCATTCATTCATTTATCAACCAATTGGAGTCGATTTTTCATCAAGAAATAGCGAATCGCAAGGTGATGACACTCGTTCTTCTCCAATATTATGTGTATTCCAATGAAATTACCGTGAGAGATGGATTCCTTTTCAAAAAGAAATCGAGCTATTTATCAGAGGTGAAAAAACAGTTTCCTTATTTCTATTCGAGGATTACTCATATCATCCAAGAGTTAAAAACAGACGATATCCTCGGTCCTTTTGTGAAAAATGAACGGGAATTGATTCGTATGATTACGTCGTCCTGGAGAGGGCTTGTTCAATTGGAAATGGAACGGAGAAACGTGTTGAACATATTTGTTATTTCAACATTAGGCTATTATCATAGTTTGTTTATTGCGGATTTAATTAAATTAAGCGTGCCTCCTCTCATTCACATTTTCACAAGTCCAGAGAATACATTAAATGATGTCACGATGGAGGAACTTGGGATCGATATGATTGTGACCGATACTGAGCTGCCTCTTCAATTCGGACAATCTACGCTACTGATCAGCTCTTTTCCAACAAAGAAAGAATTGGACAACTTGCACTCAAGATTGGTTGATATGATCGACTAATGTATATCAAAAAAAGCTGCTGAGGAGCTCTCAAGCAGCTTTTTGCTTCTGTATTAATGAAGCACTATTTGTTCATTCATCAAATCAATGGCATAAAGTGATTGCTCATATTCATCTAATAGAAGGTATACTTTGAGCGGTGCAGCCGTTTGATCTGTCTGCTGCGTGAATAGGACACAAGTGAATTTTTCGATCCCCTCTGGCAGCTTGCTTTTCAGAAAAGGATGAAGAATAGGAGAGATTCGAAGGGTATCAACATCTTTTAGCCAAAGTTCATCTTGTAACGCAGGATAATGGTCAACCAAAAACTGACGAAACACTTCCAATGTACTCAAGGTAGATATCCTCACTTTCTTCTATCATGGCTTCAAGCTTACCTAAACCAAACATGTTCAAAGTCATCCTATGATGTCAGCCCACCAAATGTCGTATACTACTAGAGACACGATTTCATTTTTTTCAAAAAGTATTGTAGATCAACTTTACTGTCATGAGTGTTTCATATGAATGACGTCTACTAAATTCCAACCGATGGACCTATGATCATATTCTTATCTGTTTCTTTCGTGATGAAACGACAACTTCCTGCTACAAAATTCCAAATTTCTTCAAAAAATTGGTGCAATGAGACAAAAAAGAACAGCTCCTCACTGTTCTTTCAAAGAAAACACTTCGCCGCTCTCTGCATCAACACCATCATGGCAATCGAGCTTTCCGCATAGAACATAATGTTTTTGCGCTTCGTCATAGACGTAAATAGGTGTAAGTTCAAGACGTTCTCTCAATTTTTCATAGGCTTCTTTCTGAGATACAGAAATTTCACTTGCCGCTTGAGAAGGGCTCAGTATCCCGCACACTTGAAACATTTCTTTTTTATCTATGTAATTAACGGCTTCAAACGAGGTGGCGTCAATGAAGACCTTGATCTTGTCCATAAACCCACTGCCTTCTTGCCCGTTCGTTTTTAATATCGCATCGATGTATCCATGATCTCGATGGAGTGTTTTCAGAACCCACTTCCCTGTATCCTTTGGATATTTTTGCGCCAAGAAGGTTCGGGCTGCTTTGATACACTCAGCTTGCTCTTCTTTTGATATCGGGAAGGTATCTGGTGACGGTTCCAATGAGAAAGCTTGTTCAGCTGAAATATTCTCATGAATATTCATTTCTTTTTTTTCAAAAGCATTATTTAACGGTTCATTCCACTCAATGATCTCATTCATGTGTATACAATGCGTTTCTTCACGACCAATTTCAAACGGAAGAGTTCCTGTTCCATCGTTCTTCACATAAATTTCTTCTAACGCATAAATAGATCGGATTCGATTGTGCTCAAAGGAAGGCCATTGAAACAGCTCCACTTGCTGCTTAGCTATGTTCTCCAGCTTATCAAGGGAAAGCGCATATTTCTCAGCTTTCAGTAATGTTTTGGCTAAAAATGGGCCGTGGTGTGTAAAGTACATGAGCTGTCCATGTTCATTCCATTTCACTTCGATTCTGCCTGAAGGTGTTACTTTCATACCATCTATTGCTTCTTCGAAAGAAAGTTCCCCTTTCTTCTTCTGATGCATATGAAAATGCTCACCATAGATCAATCCTGTTTCTTGTTCGATCCATTGAATGACATGAACTGGATAAGGTCTCTTAAACATGACCCCATGCTGCGCATAGGTTTTGTCCATGACAAAAATAACCGATTCGATCTGTCCTGTATTCAAATTGACTTCAATGACAGCTGTGCCGTCTGGGTTGACATCGTCGTCCGCAGGTTCAGCTTCATGAGAGGGGAACCATTCCATATTCAATGTATAAATCGTTTCATTGAACATGTTGACGTAACGATGAAAGCTGTGTCTTTTTAGATCATAAAGATCTAAGCCAAATTTCGACTTTGTCTGATCAATCAGTTGTTGAATGTTTGCATTCAATCGTTTCACCTCAAAATAATGATGTTTTATGGAAGAAGAAAAATGACGATAAAGATGAAGATGATGATTACAGTAAAGAACCCTAAAGCTATTGCCATTATGTTTGACTCTTTTGTGTAGCCTGTTAATTCACCTACAGTCGATCGGTCGATTTTTCTAAAGCGAAAAAGCATGCTTATATTAATAAGAGCTAGAGCCATAATCAATAAGAAAAGTAGAAACATAGGTTGGATATCAAAGAATGGGTTCGATACATCTTGGAAGCTAAGTGACTGAAAGAACATAAGCCCACTCATTATCAGTTTCCAAACATTATCCATCCTCTGTTCCTTCTCCCACTCTTTCCCTAATTTTTCTCTTTCATAAATAGCTATCTGCTCGAAAATTGGAATAAAGGACTTTGTTGATCCTTTTTTAATAAAACCATAAATGCTTTGAAGGAGCATTAAAATTCCTAAACAAAGAAAGAAATGTGTAAATCGAATTTCAACAATTTGAATCAACATATAAAAAGCGATGATTAAGATAACAGCTATTAAATTAGAGACAGCTATTTGTTTCGTCCTCATCTTTTTTAGTGCAGCTTGTTCCATGCAATACTCCTCTCCGTTTCAAAGGCTTCTGTGAACGCTCTATCTTTATTACGATTTTACCCGAAAAAATGTTTCAATATTTTCCCTTTCTATTGTCAATTCGGCTTTTTTCGCAAATGAAAAGACGCCCATCATTCAATGAACGTCTTATCCTTCTTCATGAAATCAGCACATCATTTCTTGAGCAACTGTTCTGTCTTTTATTTGTTGAGTTGCCAGATGTTTAAAGTCATCAATAGACAGCTGTCTAGATGTCTTTTCTCCATGCTGTCTGATATTCAGTGTTTTTTCTTGCATTTCTGTATCGCCAATGACAGCGATATAAGGGATTTTTTGCATTTGTGCTTCTCTCATTTTATAGCCGAGTTTTTCATCCCGTTCATCGATTGTGACTCTGATTCCAATCTTTCTTAATTGCTGCTGCACCTCAAGGCAGTGGTCGAGGTGAACCTTTGAGACAGGGATGATTTGTACTTGTACTGGTGCCAGCCATAACGGGAAGGCGCCTGCAAAATGCTCGGTGAGAATGCCAAGGAAGCGATCAAGAGAACCGAAAATGGCACTGTGAATCACAACTGGCCGTACCTTTTCATTCTTTTCATTGATATATGTTAAATCAAATTTCTCAGGCATTTGAAAATCCAGCTGGATTGTGGCGCACTGGTGGCTCCGCTGCAAGGCATCTTTAATATGAAAATCGATCTTCGGGCCATAAAATGCCCCATCTCCTTCATTTAACTGGTAATCGACCTTTAGCCGATCAAGCACATTCTTTAGCGCTGATTCAGAAATATCCCAAATGGCATCATCCCCTAGCGCTTTTTCTGGACGAGTGGATAGTTCCACAGAGTACTCAAAACCAAATGTCCGATACACATGATCAACTAATTGGAAAATCCGTTTGATTTCAGCTTCAATTTGATCTTCTCTCAAAAAAATATGGGCATCATCTTGGCAAAATGTCCTGACCCTGAACAATCCATTTAATGCTCCGCTAAATTCATGACGATGCACCTGACCAAACTCAGCCATTCTGATCGGGAGGTCTCTATATGAATATAAGTTATTTTTAAACATGAGCATATGTCCTGGACAATTCATCGGTTTTAAAGCAAAGCTTGTATGATCTACTTCTGAAAAATACATATTTTCATGATAATGATCCCAGTGCCCTGACTTTTCCCATAGCTCTTGGTTCATCATAAACGGTGTGCTCACTTCTTCATATTGCGCTTTGCTTCGTACTTCTCTTGAAAAAGCCATTAATTCATTTCTCACAAGCTGACCTTTTGGTAAATAAAACGGCATACCTGGCGCTTCTTCTGAAAACATGAACAGAGATAATTGTTTCCCTAATTTCCGGTGATCACGTTTGTTTGCTTCTTCTATGAAATGAAGATAATTAGCTAGTTGTTTTGGATGTTGAAATGCGACACCATACACTCGCTGCAATACATCTTGATGACTATCACCCCGCCAATAAGCCCCTGCAACACGTGTTAGCTTAAATGACTTTACGAACCCAGTAGAAGGTAAATGAGGCCCGCGGCATAAGTCGATAAATTCACCCTGCTGATACACTGTGATGGCTTCTCCAGATGGGAGACGTTTTAAAATATCCAGCTTATATGGATCATGCGCAAACATCGATTCAGCTTCTTTGTAGGAAATCTCCTTTCTTTGGATATGATGATTCTCGTTTATGATGTTTTCCATTTCTTTTTCAATAGCAGCCAAATCCTCTACACTTAATGTTTGATTCAGCTTCATGTCATAGTAAAATCCATTTTCGATAACAGGCCCGATTCCAAGTGTGACATTGTCGTATAACCTTTTCACAGCTTGGGCTAATACGTGTGCAGATGTATGGCGCAGCACTTCAAGGCCTTCTTTTGAATCGAGTGTGACAATAGACAGCCGAGCATCACTTTCCAGCTGATGACTGACATCGACCATTTGTTCATTGATCTTTCCTGCCACTGCTTTCTTCCTTAAGCTTGGGCTAATATAGGAGGCAATATCTGCGACAGTCGTACCTGCAGAGAACTCCTTGATCTTTCCATCTGGAAATAGAATCTTCACCATTTTTTCTCTCATGACTGACACACCTTTCATTTTTTGAAATAAAAAAACACACCCATCCCTCATAAAGGGACGAATGTGTAATCCGTGGTTCCACCCAAATTCCCATAACGCATATTCGCTTTATGGCTCTGGTGCCGTAACGTGGCATAGTCGGTATTGGATACTTCAATTTTCCCCAATACAGCTCAAAGGTGGTAAGACAACTTTTCTGCGTTAGGAAGATTTCAGCGTGACTTCCCTCTCTGGTAACCGATAAAAGCGGCTCATGTCCTTTTCAAAGCAATGATGATAGTTGAGTGAACAAAAAAACACACCCATCCCTCATAGAGGGACGAATGTGTAATCCGTGGTTCCACCCAAATTCCCATAACGCGTATTCGCTTTATGGCTCTGGTGCCGTAACGTGGCGTAGACGATATTGGATACTATGATTTCCCCAATACAGCTCAAAGGTGGTAAGACACTTTTCTGTGTTAGGAAGATTTCAGCGTGACTTCCCTCTCTGGTAACCAGTAAAAATGGCTCATGTCCTTTTCTTCGCTTTTAATTTCTCCATATCTTACATGAAGATGATGGATCATGTAAAGCTTTATTTTTTGCATCGCAATTGAAATTCATTCTTTAAATGAAATATTGCGTGTATTCACTTGGGCTGTATTCAATTTGAAACGCAGGGGATAAGGCTCGTTTCACTTCTTCAGTGATACGCTCTCCTTCTTGATTGAATTTCTTTTCCATGTCTGCACCATTTAGTACCAATTCATCTGTCTCTTCGTCAAACCAGCGGCCATACTGTATGTTCCAATTCCAGATTTTCGAGAAAAGTGTATCACTTATTGGTACATCGTCTTTTTCTAAATGACATTGACAATGCCCACAATGAAAAGGTTCATATCCATAATCTCCTTCAATTTTCACAAAAGGATGATCCTCATACTCTCGACAGCACACCCACTTTTTGAAGTTCTGACCGAATTCTGTCAGTTTAATTGAGTAATAACGCATAGAGGTGCGCCTTCCTATCATGTCAAAAATCCCTTGATCAATTAATGTCTTTAGCCGATACTCGATAAAATCATCACCGATATACTGTTCTAAATAACCGATGACTTCCCCAATTAAGCGTGGAGTTTTGATGTAATCCTCTTCTGGCTCGGACTGATGAACCCGCTTAGCCATTTTCACTAAATAAGCATCAAATTCATCTTCTGGTACGCTGATCGTTTGTCCTTTTTGCCATATTCGCAGCGTATGATTTTCTTTAGCAAATGAAAGCCATTCGATGAGTAATTGCGCTCTTTCTTCTTTTGTTACTGAGTGCATATGCTCTTTACTTTTGTACAAAACTTTCAATTTTTCAGTTGTGATTTCACCGACATGCCGAATATCCATTCTTCTTGTATTTGTATTGAACAGTTGATCAAATGCAGTCGTTGTATTGATGAGAGACAATTCAATGTTTTTCTCTTTTAATAAATAGATGGCATATCGTAAGCCAATTTGCTCATGTGCATTACTGCCTGTCCAGATGAAGATACTCGTACCATCTTTTATATCTTTTATTTGCTGAAGCATTCTATGCTGATCGGTGACCATGTCGTCAAAATGGCCAAATTCATTTGATATCACGTTACGTAGCCACTCTATACGTTTCTCCTGTCCTTCATGTTCATGCAAATGCAGAAGGGGTCCAATCGAATAAATGTCATGAAAAGCGATAATATCATTTACTTGATCTTGCTTCATTTCGCAGAATGCTTGTTTTAAACTACCGGCAGCTGCTGCCCCAAATACGATATGTATCATCAGTCGTCTCCCTTTATATTACAGTTTACTTCATCTTCACCTATTCATGGTTCCCTCGTCAATTCTATTGAGTCAATTTCATTCAAAAGTATGACAATGAGATGATCAGAGATCTTTACATAAGTGATAAAGGCAGAACCGCGGAAGCTAGACTTTTACGAAAAACGAAAAGCCCCTCGAAGTGGGGCCATTTGCGTACACCCCGCTCTTGAGGCTTTCTTTCTGATTGATTTGTTTATGTAAATATTCTTAAAAAAGGAATTTCAGTTCAAGCCCTTATTCACAGATTTCCCTTCACAATCGTTCTCTTGGCTTTCTTAACAATTCTGCTAGTCGCTTTTGTATCAGAATCCTTTGACCACTGTTCACAAAGGCTCACGACCCAATTGGGCTGTGTTTTACTCGCGTCATTGAGCCAGTTTCCTACAGAATCTTGAACATATGTAGATGGATCGGATTTGAGTAAATTTAGAATAGGCAGTGCCCTCTCTGGCTCCTGTTTTAATAACTCAATATGCTTTGTCCATACCCCTCTCGGACGGATTGCCTCTAAAGAGAACCGGCGAAGATTTTCATCCTCGCTTTTTGCCCATTCTGTTAAATGCTCTATACTTTGATCGAGCTGAAGACTTAGACTTTCTCTCACTGACATCCATGCAATTTCTCGAACACCAAAATGATGATCAGCTGCAAATGGCTGTATGTACGCAAGTTTCTCTTCCAGTGTTGATAAACTCTGTTTGTTCATATAAGCAGCCCAACAGCGAACGCTATCAGATACATGGTGAGCAAATACCTGTAGCACTTCCGTTTGTTTTTCTTCATTCTCTTCATATAGCACGTCATCTAACAATTGACCAATGAGCCGAATGGCTTTCATTCCTGATTCAGCTTTTTGTTTAGTGATCTCAGATGATACATCGTCTAAACGATGCTCTAAACCAACGGACGGCAAAACATGCTGTATTAGCGTCATATGATTGACAGCCAGCCATTCAGTTAAATTCACACTTTCGATCTCTCCCTGATTCAAAAGGGTCAAGACGTCATGAGGGATATCAGTCCCCTTTCGAGCGCCTTTTCGATTGATCATTTCCTCACTTATTGGCATTCTGTATTCTCTCCTTGTCTAGCGGATTGGATATTGACTCCTATTGTAGCAAATAAACAACTTCACTGGTGCATTCTTCAAATCAAAAAGGAACTACCCGAAATAAGTAGTTCCTTCCATACAAAATTGAATGTAAGTTAGCTTCCTTGCTCGATCATCTTCAAACTCTTACGCTGAGAAAACCGATCAAACGCTACCATTAGAATGGTCATGAGTAAAGCGAGAAAAACAGTGCCAGCACTGATCCAGCTTAGGTTTAATATAGATGTTTCGCTTAGCACAATCCCTCCTACACCAGAGCCTAAGGCAAATCCGAATTGAATAAATGATGTATTGACACTTAAGGCGATATCAGGAGATTTTGGTACAAGTGTGACAAGATATAACTGCTGAGCTGGTGATGTGCTCCATGTAGCGATCATCCATATCATGATGACAGCTACCATGACCACGAGATTACCTGTGACAAATGATAGCAGCAAGAGCATGATGATTTGCAAAATGATTCCTGAGAAAATCGTGAATATTGGGCCTTTTTTATCTGCCGCCATCCCTCCAAGGCTGGAACCCAAAAAGCTGCATATTCCTGCTAGTAACAAAATACCACTGATTTCTGTGATGCTAAGGTTTGCTGATGCTTGCAGGAAGGGCGTTAAATAGGTAAATAACGTGGAATATCCACCTACATAGAATAGCGTCACTGCCACCGCGAGTAATATTCGCTTATCTTTTAAAATCGATAACTGCATACGAAGCGTCACCGGTTCTTGTTCTTTCATAGAGGGAATCCGCCTATACACAACAATCAGCGGAATAAGCGTGATCAATCCAATGGCTGCGAATAATGCTTTCCATCCGATCATACTGCTTAAAAATGTCCCGATTGGAACGCCTAAAACCAAGGAGCTGCTGAGTCCCATTAAAATGATACCAATAGCAGTTCCTCTTTTTTCACGTTCTACAAGACGAGTCGCAACAGCCATTGCCACCACAATAGCCGTTCCCCCACTGATTCCTTGTAAAATCCTTGTCATCATCACCATTTCAAACGAATGGCTGACACTTGTGATGAAATTACTTAAAATAAAAATAATCAGCATCCATGACAGTATTTTTCTGCGGTCTATATTGATGGTCAGTGCAATGACAATCGGTGCGCCGATTGCCGCTGAGAGCGCTAAAGACGTGACCAATAATCCAGCGGCAGACGTCGTGACATGTAAATCATCTGCGACCATCTGGATAATGCCTGTAATGATATATTCGATTGTTCCGATTAAAAAGGCTGCTAATGCAAGTAAATAGACAACGGTTTTATTTTTCATCGTGACGTTTCTCCTTTGGGCAATGTTTACGATTTGATTTCATCTATAATAGGAATTTGAATTTCAATGAGTCTGCCTTCTTCATTTTCAGACAATGGGTAATAAATCTCTCGGCCCGGCTGGTCTTCTTTCACGCGGTATCCATTATTTTCGATCCATGTCGCCAGGTCAATACAAGCTGTTTGTGCGGATGGAGAATGTGAATGAAATAATAGTGTCGCCATGGTTTCTTCAGCGGGTAACGTACGTATCTTGATTCCTTGAGGAAGAGTGCCCCTTAACGCTTTGACGGAATACCCCACCTCAAACTCGAACTCACTTTCTTTTTCGAATGATTCCCTCCATAGCACTACTTGTGGTCCAGAGATCGATTCTTGTTGATGTTTAAGTAATAAATGATGAAACATTTGAAAGAATGAAGGAATTTCGTCAACAGATCCGTTGGATTGAAAAGACATGATGCGTTTGCTTTCAACGGATTTGATGATGACCTCCTGTTCTTTTTCAACACATCCCTCTCGTTTGATGAGGTGCATCCGCTCCTTAATACGCGCTAATTTCTGTTGTTCTCTCTCGATCAATTGCTGAATTTCACTTTCTTTCAGCAGAAACATGCCCTGAATTTGCTCTACTGAGATATCTTCACGAAGAAGCTGAGCCATTTGCTTTAACGTAAAGCCCAATTCCTTGTACAGAAAAATTCGGTTGACCTCAAGCAGCTGTTCAGCTGAGTAATAACGGTATCCTGAATCTTGATCAATCTGCTTAGGCTTTAATAAATCAATTTGGTCATAATATCTTAACGTTTTAACAGGCACTTTACTTAACATAGAAAAATCGCCGATCTTGAACATCCTGCATCTCCTCCGTTTTGTTGATCTGATCAAAGTATAAACCCTTCAGTTAAGGGGAAGGTCAACAGAAGATTTTAAAATAAAATTTACCGCATATAAAAAGCCCTATCTCAAATAGGGCTCATTGTTTGATGAACTTTATTCGTCCTCCAAAATATGTTTAGCCGCTTCTAGTGCTGAAGCTGCTTTAGGCCATCCGCTATAAAAACTAAGATGGGTGATGAGTTCAATCAATTCGTTCTTCGTTACACCATTTTCTTTGGCAAGATGTAAATGATATTCCAGCTGATTCAGGCTGCCCGCACTTACTAAGGCTGAGACTGTAATTAGACTGCGATCTCTTAGAGAAAGTTCCTCTCTCCTCCACAAATCTCCAAAGAGAACTTTTTCTGAATACTCAACAAATGCTGGAGCAAAATCTCCGAGAGTGAATTTTACAGTTGGCTTGATTGGTTGATGCATAGCTATTTCCCCTTTCATTCGTTCCGTTACTTGATCATCTGCGCAAGCCCTTCTCCAAAGGACCAATTCTCCAAGCCTGTCTCAATCAGCATAATGAATACATTTTCTTTACGTATATTGAGCTGGCAATACAACTGGTCAGCTACTTCCTTATATAAAGACTGCTTCTGTTCCTCGTTTCTTCCTGAACCACATGTAATTTGGATATATAAAAGACGATGATCCCTCTCATGACGAAGAAGATAATGGGGATCATAAAAAAATTCTTCTTTCTTATGTGAACTGAACACCTGAAAGTAGTCTTTTTTAGGAACTTGAAATTCTTTCATCAGAGCCTTCATGATCGTTTGGCTAACAGAAGCTAAGCTTTCTTGATCGTACGCCTTTTCCATATAACTGACTTTTACAAATGGCATGAATGTCATCTCCTTTTTTCTGTCTTACTTCATTTTACATCCCAATACTCATTTTATATAATTGAATAATATATAAAATTATATTCATATATCGAATGGAGATTATTAGAAATGGACTTAAAAGAGTTAAAAGCATTTCAAGCCGTGATTCAGGAAGGGACATTCTCAAAAGCCGCTCAAAAATTGAATTATGCACAGTCGACCATAACGAATCAGATCAAACGATTAGAAAAGGAGTTAGGATTTCAATTGTTTGTAAGAGGATGGGAGGCTGAATTAACCCCTTCAGGACAATTGTTTGCCAAAGAGATTGATCAGTTGATACTCCATTGGCACTTTGTATTAGAACAATCACAAAAACTCCAAAAAGAAGAAATCGGAACCTTGAATATAGGCGTCATAGAACCAATTGCTGCCACTATTCTGCCTTCCGTCCTTCAAATATTCAGGAGACATAAACCGAATATCACATGCCACTTTATCATCGGTAATACAGACTTTCTTCACAAGCTTCTGCTCAAGGGTGAGATTGATTTTGCCATTGCAGGGGAACCAGTGATGAATACACTTGCGTTTGAGGAGTTGTACAAGGAGGAAATGTCATTTATTATCGCAAAACAGCAGGCAGATCAAGTTGGAACGATTTCATTGATCAAGGATCTTTATCAACAGCCTTTGATCATAGGCGGGGAAAGCTGTTTATATCACATGAAGTTACAAAAGGAACTCTCAAGAATAAATGTGGAGCCGTTCACTTATACCATCAGCCAGATTTTAGCAATTCCATCATTTCTAAAGGAATTCCCCTCTGTCGGAGTCGTCCTTTCCTCTATCCCATTGTCAGACGAGTTTGTGCAAGTTCCAATTGAAATGGAGGACCCTTTTATCTCGATAGGAATCTTAACTCATAAGGAACCCCATCTTTCTCTGGAAAAGACCAAGCAGCTGCTGCTTGATCTATTTCGTCAAGAAGCGGAGCAATTCACATTCTCGTGATCTCGTTTCAGAAACAAAAAACCTAGATTTCATACATCTAGATTTTTCAATCTTTCAAGCCATTTTAAGATGGCTCCACTTTTAAAGGAATTGAATATGGTACCATCGCAAAACCGCTCAGCTCTCACCACTCCCATGATGAGAGCAAGCACACACTGCGCATTTAAACTAGAGATGTCCACATTTTCCATATCGTTCGGTCCACCTTCAATGCCATTTTCTTTGAGGATCTCTCTGTAGCGGGTAAGCTCCAGCTCTTGATGTTGTTCCGCAAAGTTATAGACATCTTCGATAAAGTGACGGACCGTTTCGGAATATTTCACAAAAGGCATTTGAATTGGATGTTCCGCTGTTCCATCATTTTCTTGATCGATCACCCATTCTCCAATATGATCTTCTTGAAGCATCGGTATGTATTTAGTCAACATCTTGAATTGACTCATTCTCATCCTCCTCTATTCTAATTATATGGTTTACTTTGTTTCTCGCGAATTCATCAAGTATTCTACTAGTGAAATTTTTTAGCCAAACTGGTCTACCCCCAGAACGAAAAATTGTGCTTACTTGTCATAAACATCTCATTTTTCGTTTTGAGTAGATGGTCTACCTCAAACCTTTTATTTATCCCATACTCTCATCTGCTTTATGACCAATGCTGCTGTTTCACTCGGATGGCTAAGTGGGAAATGATGACCATATGGAACAAAATCAACCTGACCAAGATGCGATGGGGCAGAATAGCCTTTGTCATAATCCCCCCAAATAACATGGAGATTATCCTTTGTGACCTCATTGAAATCACCTTGATCGGTTTTCTGTAGTAAGCTGTTAAGCTGAACCGTCGTATTTAATATTCTAGGAGACGTAAAACTATTTCTGACTTTTTCAATATAATGTTCAGGGATGCTCTCCGTATTTTCAAACAAACCATTACTTAATAAATAACGCTCTATCATAATAGTCGTTGCCCATTTCAATGTCCATTTGTTCATCAATTGTGGGACATTTAGCGATTTAGCATATTTCTTATCAACAGGTGGCTGAAGTAAAGTGATTGAATACTTCTTATCGATGTACTCTTGTACCAATGCCTCCAGAAGAATATACGCACCGAATGAATGGCCGATTAAATGTGCACCATTCGTCGCTTTCTCCAATACCTTTTTCACGACATTCAAATAGATATCTAGAAGATGTTTCTCTCGTTTAAAAGGAGAACGTCCCAAACCTGGAAGATCCAAGATCCATACAGGTTGACCCGTTTTTTCATGAAGCTCTTGTGCTAAAGGGAATAAATCCTCTCCATCACTTAATAAACCATGTAGTAAAATAAACGGTTTACCCTCTCCTTGTAATTGGTAAAGGGTCGTGTTATCACATAATGTTCGTTTAAATAAATGATCATCCTTACCGTTTGGATTCATCATTCGATAATCCAGATCAGCTACTACAGCAGGGAAAAATTTCATGACACTCGTCTTCTGAAACCAATCTTCTCCCATTATTTTTTTTACTGCAACATTTGAAAATGTTCGTTTTGTCATAAAGTTCAGTCCATCAGAAGGAATGTTTGTTATTTTACTTACGCCACTATTCATCATAGCTTTCATCAGTGGCATTGGGACAGAGATTTTTGGTGTCCTCATATTCATACTTTCTGACATCATACTTAATAATTCACCAATGTTCTGATCGTGCTGCCAGTCTTCGACAAGCGTATATGTTTGAATAGCTGGCTGCTCCAATCTGAAAACCTGCACAATAAACCTTGCAAACTCATCGTTTGAAATAAGTGGCAACCTATAGTCCTTACCTCCAGGAATCACCGGCATGAGCCCCCTTCGCATACTCTTCACAAGCAAACCTAATCCTGCGATTTGCTCTGTACTCCCCGTTTGACTACTACCGACTACAGTTGGCGGATTAATGACAGAAAGCGGATAACCTACTGCTGATGCCTGTTGACGAATATAAAGATCTGCTAAAAATTTTGTTCTCTCATATGGATTTTTTATTTTCAAATAGCTGTTTCCTTCTTTAAACACATCAATTGTAATCTTGCTATTTTGATCATCAAAGGGACTCATATAACCGACAACATGAATAAATTGCTGCAAGCCCTTCAATTGATGAATACTTTTTGCTAACTCACTCATATGTTTGGCGCCATTTAAAAAGACGGAAGCTGCCTTTTTACTTGTCGCTTGAATATCCATGGGGCCTCCTGCGTGAATGATCACATCCGTTTTCAACACCTTCTCCTTATCTTCAGTACTTAGACCCAAATCTACTTTCGTCAAATCACCTTCAACAAAGTGCATCACTGTCTCTTTTAAGATGCCTCTTTCTTGAAAAGTGCGTGTTGCTTTACTTTTCGACCTCACTAAAAGAAGAATGTTCACATCCTCATTGGCTAATTCTTTCACTAACTCCTTTCCAATAAAGCCCGTTCCACCAATTAATAATACTGTTCTCATATAAAATCCCCTCTTTAGTACTAATCAGTACTAATTTAATGTAAAAAAAAGCTTCTTTATCGAAGCAAGTTAAAAATATGATCGGCTGTTTTTGTGATGACAGTGGCATCCTTCAATGTTTCTGAAATAAATAACGCGCCTTCAAGATTGGTAATAAACAGTGATGCAACCTCATCAATATGAATCGTCGTTCTGAATTCTCCATTCTCTACTCCTTGTTTCAGTAATAGAGAAACCTTCTTTTGTAATCCTGTAAAAAACAAACCTATTTTTTCTTTTATTTGTGTGGCCTGTGTAGGACTTTGAATATAAAGAGTAATAAATGGACAGCTTCCTTTATAATCTCTCGATTGAACTCCTTGTGATAATTGCTTTAAAAACAGTTGGATACGTTCTTCAACTAAAAATTGGTTTTGAGATAGTACGTCATCAATTGCAGATTGATACATGTCAATCCAATAATCAACGACCCCTTCTAATAATTCTTCCTTATTAGAAAAGTGATAATACACATTAGACTTTGACACTTTGCTTACACGTACTAATTCATCCATGCTTGTATAAGCAAATCCTTTTTCTAAAAATAAAGTTGCAGCTACTTCAAGCACACGTTTTTGATTCATTAATTTTACTTTTTTCATAATTAGAACTATATAGTACTAATTTAAACATTGCAAGTGTTGATGTTCATTTAGAAAAAAGTCTGATGAAAGAAATGCCCGCAAAACAAAAAAGCTCGAAAATCTTATATTGATTTTCGAGCTTTTATTAAAGTCTATTTTTTCACGAGCGATACAACAGTCTCCACATGTGCCGTGTGCGGGAACATATCGACTGGCTGCATGTATTCGATCTTGTAGTCTTTTGACATATATTCGAGGTCTTTTGCTAGTGTTGACGGGTTGCAAGAGACGTAGACAAGACGTTTTGGTTTGATTTGTTTGACCGTGTCTAAGAAGGTGCTTTCGCAGCCTGTTCTTGGCGGGTCCACGACGATGACGTCAGGACGGAAGCCTTCTTTGACCCATTTTGGCAGCCAGTGTTCGGCTGTTCCGGTTACATAGGTCGCGTTTTTCATGCCGTGTTTTTTGGCATTTTTCTTGGCATCATCAATTGATTCTTTGATGACATCCATTCCTCGTACTTCTTTGGCGCCATCTGAAAGCCACATCCCAATCGTTCCAACGCCGCAATACGCATCGACAATTTTTTCTTTGCCAGTCAGTTTTGCCGCTTTTTTCGCTTCGTCGTAAAGCTTTAGCGTTTGCTTCGGATTCAATTGGAAGAAAGCACGTGCACTCAGTTCAAAGGAGACGTCTCCTAAAAATTCTTGAATGACCATGTTGCCAGCTAGGTGAGATGTCTTATGACCAAAGATGACCGACGTTTTTTCACCATTGATGTTGTGCATAATGGATGTCACTTCTGGCAGACGTTTTTGAATGGCTTCGGCAATTTCTTTTTTCTTTGGAAATTCAGGTTTTGATGTGACAAGAACGACTTGTACTTCACCTGTTTCAAAGCCAACTCGAACAACAATCGACCGCACGTCACCTTTTTTTGTCCGTTCATTGTAGACCGATACACCGAATTTCTCTAAAATTTTGCGGACAACGCCCGTTGTTTTGTTCGTTTTCGGGTGCTGCACGATACATTCCTTGATCGGTACAAGCTTATGAGAGTTCAGTCCGTAAAGCCCAGCAATGATGTCGCCGCTATGAGAACGCCCTACTTGGAACTGACTTTTATTCCGGTAGTGCCATGGATCTTCCATACCGATCGTTGGTCGAATATCCAGCGTTTCGACCGATAGCTTCGTGTGTCGTTCCATTGATTGAATGACAATATCACGTTTTTCCTTTAGCTGCTGCTCATACGCCAAATGCTGAAGCTGACATCCGCCGCACTCTTCGTATACTGGGCATGGCGGTTTCACTCGATGCTCGGAGCGCTTTCTAACTTTTCTAACCGTACCTTCTGCATATTTTGCTTGGACATTCGTTGCTTCCACAACCACTTCTTCGCCTGGAAGCGCACCTGGGACAAAGACCACTTGCTTTTTAAAATAACCGACCCCTTCACCATTAATGCCAAGGCGTTTAATGGTAAGCGGAAACTGCTGTCCCTTTTGCAAAAGGGCACCTTGCTGTTTTTCCTTCACTTCATTCTCTCCGTTCTATCTGAACCCTTGATAGGTTGTCTTCATTTTATTCCATCTCATTAGTATACCATGACTTGGACAAAGAGAGAAAATCCCTTTCATTTATCTGTCTCAATGCTTCTCCATAAATATAAAGAAGCGTAGCTTAAATAAGGAGTCCAATCCTTGCTTAATGCTGCCATCTCTTCTTTTGTCGGCTTTGCAGGCAGGTCAAAGTGCCGTTTGATGGCGTTTTGAATCCCGATATCTGCCATCGGAAAGAGATTCGGTCTTCCAAGTCCATTCATGAGCACATTTTGAACTGTCCAAGGTCCAATCCCTCTAATCGGAAGCAGACGTTCTTCCACCTCCAGATCAGTTAAATCGTGTAATTCTTCTAAAGAAAGAGAGCCACTCACAATTCGCTTTGAGACATCGATGACATATTCCGCTTTCCTCTGACTAAATTGGAGCTTTCTCAAATCCTCTGTTTCAAGTGAAGCGATGGCTTCTGGTAAAGGATCAAACCAAACCCCCTCTATTTGCTCGCCGTACGTATGAACAAACCGTTTCGTGAGTTCATAAGCAAACGCCAGATTGAGCTGCTGATGAATGATGCATTTCATCAAGCAATGATATAAGTGAAAATCCAGCATGAGCGGTGTCCCCTTATGACGCTCAAAAACGGGCGCTAAGTTGGTTTGAGAAAAATGCTCATGCACAGCGTCTAATTGATGCTCCATGCCAAATATCCGTTTCACCTCACATATGAGAGGTTCCTCAGGACCATTTCCTTTCACCCGAAACGTGGGCGCTTCTTTTGTTCCGGTGGCTTGAACGACGACAACGTATGGTTTTTGTTCTAATCTGATTGGTACTTTGATTTCTCTTTTATTCAAATCGACTGCTTTTAATGGATCATTTGATAAGCGTCTGAGCACTTGATCGAAGTGATATGGCGGTTCAACGGTCAGCTCTTTTTCCCACATGTTTTCCTCTTCCTTTCTGCAAACACGCAGATGCGATTGTTTCACTTTGCATGAATGATTCTCTATATTGAATACTTTCAAACATAAAGAGTACAAGAATTCATCAGTTATATCTTCCTTATTTACGGTCATTTTCCTGTTGGATGAAAGAACATTTTTAGTCGAATTCAGCTAAAATTCGACAGCACCCTTCAAGATTTTAGGCTCATTTTCCTTAAATTAGAAATAGAACCTCTGGGTGATATCTTCTATTCCAAAAATATTTGTATAATTATGACATATCAAGGAGGTGAACAAAGGAATTAGCTGATTAGGCAATCATTTGTTTTATCTTGCAGGAACATATTTTACCTCATTGATAACCGGCTTCACCTAGTTTCACATTTTACGAAAAAGAAGACCCAAAATTAAAAAACAAAGGAGATCCGACCAATGAAAAAAACCATTCTTTCTATTGCCCTTGCCACTGCTGTTTCTTCGACACTACCAGTATTCGCTGATGCTGCTGAGAAAAAAACATCAGCACCCGTCTCAACTACACTACAGCAAACTGTATTAAACAAAGCGGCTGAAGGAAAAGCTGGAACGACTGCTAGTCCTAATGTTAACGTCAACTTCGATGTTCTTGGAATTGCCAATGCAATTGTTAACGCAGTAAACGCAAATGCCAACCGTTCTGGATTCGTTAAAAGCGTGATGGAAAGCACATTCTATGCTGCTGGTGGCAGATATAATGTCATGGTCTTTAACCTAAGCCAAAATTATGAAGACCGCTTTAACGGCGTGAAAACTTTCGCTACTGCTAATCTTGGTAACGTTGTTTACGGTATTTGGGTATTTGAAAGTGGTACCTTTAAAAACAACGGCGATGGCGGCTGGGATAACTGGGCGTTCAGAGGCTGGTTCGATCGTCAAGATAAATTTGTTACGTTCCATCGTCCTTAATTCTCGGTTTTATCCATCAATCATACACGCACATTGGACCGATCTCAGTGATGAGATCGGCTTTTTTATGGAGAAACTGTATAAGTTCACTGGCGTTGCTTCATGATATAATGCAAGTCTGGAGGGGTGTATATGCTGAAAAAACTTGCAGTGACAAAGAACGGAGACTTGATTGAACATGCAACATTGCAGCAGCTTTCAAGCCCCGATATCGCCTGGTATTGGATTGATTTTCATGCGCCTACGGAAAAGGAAGCAGCGCTTTTAAAGGAATACTTTCAGTTCCATCCGCTTGCGATTGAGGATTGCTTCCATTATTTACAGCGGCCGAAGCTTGATTTTTATGAAGGGTATTTATTTTTTGTGCTTCATGCCCTGAATCAAAAGACGCTTCGATCTGAGGAAATCGATCTGTTTGTTGGTGAGAATTATATTGTGACCTTTCATTTGAAGGAAGCACCATACATTGATCGTGTCATTCGAAAGCTCAAAGAATCTGACAAAACCCGAAATAGCGGACCTGAGCATATTGCTTATATGCTGATTGATCAGCTTACCGATGATTATTTCCCAATCATTTATCAAATTGAGGACAGGCTGAATGAAATCGAGGATGAAGAAGGTCATAAAACATATGGAACGCTGATGAACGAAGTATTTGGAATTCGATCCGATTTGCTCAAGCTGCGACGAACGATTATCCCGATGAGGGACCTTTTATATCGTATTGTAAACACGCACATGATGAAAAGCGATACAAATCGTCAAGCATATTTTAATGATATTTATGATCACTTATTGAAATTAACAGAGATTGTCGAGTCGAACCGAGAAATGACAGCAGATTTAAGAGACAGCTATCAGACGCTGAATTCCAATCGAATGAATGCGATCATGATGACGCTGACCATAGTGTCGACCATTTTTATCCCATTGACCTTTATTGTTGGAGTGTACGGAATGAACTTTGATAACATGCCTGAATTACACTGGAAGTATGGCTATTTTGGCGTACTGATTTTCATGGGTGCGCTCGTCTCGGGTATGCTTTTGTGGTTTAAGCATAAAGGATGGTTCCGCATATTCAAATAATGTGTGGAGAGAATGGCTGAGGAGGCGGTTAGATGAAAAACTGGATTCCATTGTCTCATCAAGAACTAAAGCTCGTATGGGAGACGCTCTATCGAGATTTCAAATTTAATCCGAGCATCTCTCGTTTCCCTTCATTTCGCGTACCTTCTCCTTTCATTACATATGATATTTCTGCTTATTTTGAGGACTCTTCCCTTCTACATGCAGATGAAGACCTTGAAGAGAAAGCATTACTTGTTTTTCAGGAGCTTATCAGAACAGACGAATATATGCTGGCACTTGACTGGCAGCACGAATGCTACTGGATCACACCATACGGCTCATTTGAAAAAGATGAATTTGGAGAATGGACAGTGCCTGTGCTTCCTAACGGGGATTATTATTTCTTTTTATCAAAAGAGATGCATTGGGGCTTGCTAGGACATCCTTGGGAGCAAAGTATCACGATTTTCGGTGAGGGCTTGATTGACTCTTTCACGCGTCATCATCCGATTTTGTTTCAGCGTAAAATAAGAGAAGGATAAAGAAAAAGCTCGCAGGTCTTCTGCAAGCTTTTTTCTATAGCTGAGGCAGATGCCATACTTTTTCAAGCATGAGATCGTCTAGGCTTTTAAAGGAATAACCTTGTTTTTTCAGTGCCGTGATGGCATCATCCAATGCCTCGGCATTGTCTCTTGAGACGGTATGAAGTAAGTAAATGGCACCTGGATGCGCCTGCTTCATCATTTGATCGTAAGCATACTGTTTTCCTTTTTGATGATGAATATGCCAATCCACAAACGCCACTGACCAAAAAACGGTTTGGTAGCCTAGCTCTTTTGTTTCCTTCAGCACTCTTTCACTGAATACACCGCGCGGCGGACGAAGATAGAGGTTGTCTTGTTTTCCAGTGATTTTGTACACGGCTTCATTGACACGCCCCAGCTCTTCTTTGATTTCTTCCGTACTCTTTGTTGTTAAATCTGGATGGTGATAGGAATGGTTGCCGATGATATGACCTTCCTCTGCCATACGTTTGACGAGCTCAGGCTGATCCTTTACAAAATGCCCTGTCACAAAAAAGGTGCCTGGTACTCGATGTTTTTTCAGCAC
Source organism: Bacillus sp. FSL M8-0266 (assembly GCF_038613425.1). Lineage (NCBI taxonomy): Bacteria > Bacillati > Bacillota > Bacilli > Caryophanales > Bacillaceae > Bacillus > Bacillus sp. FSL M8-0266. The sequence goes on along the minus strand of NZ_CP152015.1, from coordinate 827,722 downwards.
ATCTAAGATCTTCGGCGTGTACCCATTTTCATAGCCATTGTCGAAGGTAAAATAAATCTCTTTCTTTTTCGTATTTCCTAAATAGAAGGCATCATACTTTTTTAAAAGAGCGTTCAGTTCTTTACCCGCATCTGCTGGCTTGTGTTCTTTGCTTTTCGCAAATCCCCAATGGACGGGCTTATTAGATACGGCTTCCGCTGCTGAGAGAGGCATGGATACAAAAAGCGCACATAAACAGATGAGCATGTATTTTTTCATTTACGTCACTTCCCGGTTTTTCTTCTATTGTGCAGAATAAGACCGAAACTCATACACTGATTCACCTGCCAATTTAAAGAAAAAAGCCCGCACTGTGCGAGCTATTCTTCCTTCCAATCACTTTTAAACCGTTCATATTTCGCTTCTAGGTCGTCAATCATCTGGATCAGTCTGTCTATATCCTCAACATCTGTTGATTCAGGATCTAATGAATCAATCACATTCATAAACATATCTAATCGGTTCTTTAAATAATCAACCTGCTGCTCTTTGCTGTCTGCTGCCTTGCCCATAGATACACTCCCTTTAGCATTTGTTTATAGCTTATCTTTTTTTCCCTTGTAAATCAATGAAACCCCACTTGCGTATAACGGTGATGGGGCTTAAAATTAACTGTTGGCGGGTCCACGTTTGCCCGAATGAAAAGGAGATAGATACCATGAACCAAAAAACAGCACTTCGTCCGATTACACCTGCATATGACCCTTGGGAAGCCTATCTCGATGTGCAGGATTACGGAGAGATGAAGCTGACAAATATTGAATTTACAACAACGACGTTGTGTAACATGAGATGTGAGCACTGCGCGGTCGGCTATACGTTGCAGCCAAAAGACCCGAATGCACTGCCGCTTGATTTACTGCTTCGCCGTTTAGATGAAGTTCCGCTACTGCGCTCCATCAGTATTACAGGCGGAGAGCCGATGCTTTCTCTCAAATCTGTGCGGGAATATGTCGTCCCTTTATTAAAGTATGCCCATGAACGCGGCGTCCGTACACAGATCAATTCAAACTTAACACTTGATTTGGCGCGATATGAAGAAATTATTCCATACTTAGATGTTCTTCACATCTCACATAACTGGGGAACTGTCGAAGAGTTTGCAACGGTCGGTTTTGCGATGATGGACAGAAAACCAACCTTTGAGCAGCGCGAGAAATTATTTAACCGCATGATTGAGAATAGCCGGGCACTTGTCAAAGCAGGTGTTACCGTATCTGCTGAAACCATGCTTAATAAACGCACACTTCCATATATTGAACACATCCACCGGCAAATTGTGGAGGAAATGAAATGCCAGCGCCACGAAGTTCACCCGATGTACCCAAGTGATTTTGCCAGCGCCCTTGAATCATTGACGCTACCGCAAATGCGTGATGCGATTCATCAACTGCTTGATATTCGTGATCAAGACACATGGATGCTGTTTGGCACCCTGCCATTTTATTCTTGCAGTACAGATGAAGAAGACCAGCGCCTTCTCAAACGATTGCGTCAGGAGAAGCATGTCACGGTACGAAATGACCCTGACGGACGCTCACGGTTGAATGTGAATATTTTTGATGGGAATATTATTGTGACGGACTTTGGTGATACACCGCCGCTTGGAAATATTGCGACCGATACATTGCAATCAGCTTATACTCGCTGGATGGACACAAAATTAGCAAAAGAGCTGAATTGTCATTGTCCAAGCGTACAATGCCTCGGTCCGAATGTTCTTGTGAAAAACAGCTATTATCAAGATGTTGATTTTACTTCTCGTACAGCCAGGGGGTAACCGATAGATGGACGATACATTTCTGACAGTGGTCAAGAACAAATACATTGAAATTCTAATTGTTGGACTTGTTCTTTGGCTTGCCGTCTTTATCATCAACAAAGCCCTTCAGATTTTCTTTAAACGAACGGAGTTTATTGAAGATAAGAAGAAGAAAACGATCGAGAGCTTGGTCAAATCTGTGACGAAGTACACAGCTTCAATTTGCTTTGTATTCTATGTCATTTCTCTCTTCTTTCATGATTTTGGAAAAATTCTTGCAGGTGCTGGTGTTGCTGGGATCGTCATCGGTTTTGGCGCCCAGACGCTAATTCGTGATATTTTAGCAGGCATCTTCCTGATCTATGAACGTCAGATTCATAAAGGGGATTATGTGACAGTGAATAACCTCTTTAATGGAACGATTGAAGAAATTGGTCTCCGTTCTTTGCAAATTAGAGAATGGAGCGGCAAGCTGTTAACCATTTCTAACGGAGACATCCGGCAAATTCAAAACTATAACATGCACTACATGCGGATTACGGAGTCTGTATTAATTAGTGCGAATCAAAACCCAGATACAGCCTTTCAAGCACTAGAAACGGCCTGTGACAATTTAAATCAAATGCATCATGATTTTCTTAAAAAAGATGAATTCCAGCATGCCATTGAACCGTTTCAAGTCCATGGCATTATGGGTCTGAACAAGCTGAACCGCGGGATTGAGATCACAGTGAAAGGAATGGTCGAAGACGAAAAATACTTCGATGCCGCCCTCGCTGTCCGAAAAGAAATGATCAAACAACTTCATCAGCATGATGTCAAATTGCTTGAAGATCTCGTTTATCCCCAGCCTGCAAAATAACCTCATTTGTGATGGGGTTATTTTTTATATCATTGGCCCTTATTTCTTTATTTATTAGGTGCGCCGAGCTGACTCGGGTTCTCGAAAAACATGAAACGCTTGAACAGCTTGGACACATCAGCTAAGAAATCTCTTCATTTCAGCCCTCTAACTTCTATCCTCTTGACTAATTCATGTATAATAGAAAACAGAATGATTTCATGCAGCATGGGGACCCTCATACTGTGTATTTTCTAAGTGAAAGAGAGTGAATAAGATGGGTCGTAAGTGGAACAACATTAAAGAAAAGAAAGCATCAAAGGATGCCAGTACAAGTCGTATTTACGCAAAATTCGGTCGTGAAATCTATGTGGCTGCCAAACAAGGTGAGCCAAACCCAGAATCAAACCAAGCACTTCGTTTTGTCCTAGAACGTGCAAAAACATATAGTGTCCCAAAACACATTGTAGACCGTGCCATTGAAAAAGCAAAAGGCGGTGCGGAAGAGAATTTCGATGAGCTGCGCTACGAAGGATTTGGTCCAAATGGATCAATGGTAATCGTTGATGCCCTTACCAATAACGTGAACCGTACAGCGTCAGATGTTCGTGCGGCATTCGGGAAAAACGGTGGAAACATGGGCGTAAGCGGCTCTGTTGCCTACATGTTTGACCAAACAGCTGTCATCGGTGTCGAAGGAAAAAGTGAAGAAGAAACGCTTGAGCTTTTAATGGAAGCAGACGTTGATGTACGTGACATCATGGAAGAAGATGAAACAGTGATTGTATACGCTGAACCAGATCAATTCCATCAAGTACAAGAAGCATTCAAACAAGCCGGCGCTCAAGAATTTACTGTTGCTGAAATTACAATGCTTCCTCAAAATGAAGTGACATTAGATGATGAATCTAAAGAACAATTCGAGAAACTAATCGATGTATTAGAAGAGCTTGAAGACGTGCAGCAGGTTTATCATAATGTGGATTTAGGGGAATAAAAATTTAAGCCATAGTCGAGGTTGGGTTCATTCAACTGCTGCTATGGCTTTTTTATTTTCTCAAAACATGTAATATATAAATAAAATGTTAATTTCTACAACTCTTTAAGGAGCTGAGCTTCATTTTTAAAACATGGTGGTTTTCTTATTATGGATTTATGATCATTCCTATTCTTGGGCTAAGTTTTATTTTCATCAACTTCATGATAGTAACAAAAATTATCTTCTTTCTCTTCATCGCATGGTATTTATATAACATCTTTGACTTTTACAAAAGTGAATTGAAAGGGAAAAATGATAAAACCAATTAGCAAAAAACAGTCATCTCCCCTTGATAAGAGGAGATGACTGTTTTAATTCATCCCTTGAAACCCAAACGTCAGGTGATCCTGAACAGGAATCCAAGCGCCGATTCCTTGTGAAGTCACGTTTTTCACGACGAGTTTGCGTTTATTTCCTTTAAGCACAAGGTATACTTCTCCGTATGTCACCTTCCCTTTTTCGTTAATCGCTGGTGCATAGGCATGAAGCGAAGCTGCTTTTTTCGGAGAGACATGGTACGATTGATCTCGTTTTGTTCCTGCGCCAATGACTGTGTCAAATGCAAGGGGCAGCTTTGTTTTTTGGATGGCTTTTTGCATCATCAATGTTTTCACATCTTCCGGGTTTGGTACCTTTGCTGTGAGCCCGCCGCTTACTTTCACTTGCTGCTTTTGAACGTATTTGCCAATGGCTGTTTTGTTGCCGCCTCTGTTATCAATATTGTTCGTATTCACTTTTTTGTATTCCCAGTTGGCGACCGTTTCGTTTGAATCGTAGCTCAGTGCCCATCTGCCAAGGAAAATGGTCGCGCGGTAACCAACAGCTAATGGCGTCCCTGAAATGCTGGATTCATTTAGCATTTTGATCAAATGGGTATTCTCAATAGGAACATTCGTTGTTTTAAACAATTCTGCTGTCAGCTCGCTCGGTTGGAGCAATGGCTGGTCCTGTGACGCATTCGGATACGTATTCTCCTTAGAAATACTGGCGACAGACGATGGCACCTTAAATGACTTCGCCGCCTCCGCTGGAAAGCTGTATAGAAAACTTAAGGATAAGAGAACAACAAACATGATGCGGGGCATCTTTTTCATATCATCACTCTTTCTCATTCATTTTTCCATAGTATTTTCCGCAAAGACGTCCCTTATCCACAAAAGATTATAAAAGGAAAAATCCAATCGCCATAATGAAATAGGCAGCAAGTAATGTGGCGCCTTCAAACCAATTGGTATCTCCGTCATTAGATAAAATGACTGTGAGTAACACAGCGGATGCCATCGCAATGAGCTCTGGTAAGGAGAAAATGAGTGGCATCTGCGTATTGAAAAAAAGCGAGCTAATGACAAGGATTGGTGCCACCATCATCGCAACCTGAAGTGTGGAACCAAAAGCAATTTCCACTGCGACATCCATTTTATTTTTATACGCCATGATGACAGCAGAGGCATGTTCTGCGGCATTGCCGACGATGGCCACAATAATGACTCCGATAAACAGCTCACTCCAGCCAAATTGTTCTCCCACTGTATCAAATGTATGGACGAGGCGCTCTGAAATGTACGCAACGGCCATCGTTGCAAGCAGCAAAATCAAAGTGGCAAACTTACCAGACCATTCAGGTATTTCTTCTTCCGTCTCCGCCTCTCCGTCCATGCTCTCCTGCTTGGCAACATAGACACCTCGGTGGCTGACCAATTTGAAATAGAGTGCTGCAACATAAAGCAAAATCATCACAATGCTAATGCCAATACTTAAAACAAATTGCTTCTCCTCAGCCATCTCCACCGAAAACACTTCTGGAATAACAAACGCCACAATAATGGCAAACATGAGCAAGCCCGAGTTGTGCCTTGCATCATGGACATTGAACACTTGGCGCTTATATTTTAAACCGCCAACGAAAAAAGACAGCCCCGCCACAAGCAGTAAGTTTCCGATCACTGATCCAGTTAACGACGCAAGGACGATGGCTGTCAGTCCTTGCTTTAATGCAAAAAACGAAATAATTAACTCCACCGCATTTCCAAATGTGGCATTTAAAAGCCCACCAATTCTTGGGCCCGCTATGATAGCTAGACTTTCTGTGGCTCTTCCCATAAAACTAGCAAGGCCAATAATGGCGATACAATACACAGTAAACATGATGACCTGCGGAAAATGAAGAAAACTGCCAATCACCGATAGCGGCACACCAATTGCGACAATCACAAGAAACAAACGATTCATACAGCCATTCTCCTTTACATATGTCTGACTGTTATTCTTTCGTGAGTGCCGGCTTCATATACATTTAGATTCTCTCGTGTGAGAAGGTGATTTCAATACTTCCTTTCACGGACTGCACCATCGCGCAATGCTTCAATGCAAGTGTAATGACTTTCTCTATTTGTTCAGCAGATGTACGGACGCCTTCAAATAAAATATGTAAATGAATACGGGAGATTTTGTTTACAGCGCCTGCTCTTGTCGTTTCAGGTGTAATCGTCAGTCCTTCACAGGATATTCGCTTTTTCCGGCATACATGAATGAGCATTTCTCCAAAACAGCCAGTAATAGCTGAGGTGAACAATTGAGAGGGTCTGTATCCCGTTTCTTCATTTGCTGATATATACAGCTCCCTTTCATCTATTCCCGCGATCCACCGGCCTGATTCGTATATCAGTTTCATTCCTTTTCCACCTTTCTATTGAAACCGCTATGGTTCCATTGTACGATGAAAATATGAACTTGTAAGGAGCTTCTTATGTCGAGAATTCACTTTATGATTTTAATTTTACTTGTATCTGTATCTGGTTTTTCGCAGGGAGCGTTATTGCCTGTCATTTCGATTATTTTTGAACATGCCGGGACTTCTCCTACGTTAAACGGACTGCATGCCACAGGCTTATATCTCGGCGTGCTGCTAGCATCTCCCTTTATGGAAGCGCCGCTTCGCCGATTTGGATTTAAGCCGTTAATTGTCATTGGAGGCGCCGCTGTCTTTTTAAGCTTGTTCAGCTTTGTGTTTTTTGAATCTTATGTTGTCTGGTTCTTCCTGCGGCTCATGATCGGGATTGGTGATCATATGCTGCATTTCTCTACACAGACTTGGGTGACCTATGCGTCGTCTTCAAGAAATCGCGGGCGAAATATTTCATTGTATGGGTTATCCTTTGGACTTGGTTTTGCCGCTGGACCTTTTTTAACACCACTCATCGAAATCAACCCATCTTTACCTTTCATTGTTTCTGGTGCTGTTAGTTTATGTATTTGGCTGCTTGTTTTTGTTTTGAAAAATACATATCCAGATACGGGCGAAGTGCAGACGTCAGAGCAGACAAACAGTTTGAAGCGCTTTAAGAAAGCCTTTCAATTTGGCTGGGTCGCCTTTATGATGCCGTTTTGCTATGGCTTTTTAGAAACGACACTCAATAGCAACTTCCCTGTGTATGCACTTAGAAGCGGGGTGACCGTAGATGCAGTGGCGTTTATTTTACCTGCTTTTGCCATTGGAAGTATTGTCTTTCAGCTGCCTCTCGGTATGCTTAGCGACCGGTTTGGCAGGCGCCGCATCATTTTATGTGTGACTCTCGTTGGGTCTTTCTTTTTTCTACTAGCAGGGATTTTCATTCAATCGGTTTTAGCTGTTGCGATTTGTTTCTTTATTGCCGGAATGGCTGTAGGCTCCACCTTCTCACTTGGCATCAGTTATATGACCGACTTATTGCCAAAACATCTGCTTCCTGCTGGAAATTTGATGTGCGGAATGGCATTTAGTGCGGGAAGTATTCTAGGGCCTGTTCTCGGTGGAATCTTTGTGCAAACGTTTGAAGGAATGAATTTACTTTACCTTGTCAGCATCGTGATATTGTTCGTATTTTTCTGCGTTCGATTTGGGCGAACGGCGGCAGTGGTGGAAAGTCATTAAAATGGAGGGTCGATCTTTGTTTTCATACGACGTCACGAATGAATTGACTTTAGCATCTCTACAATTAGATGATGCGGACACATTATTGGAGCTTATTCAAGAGAATCAGGCTCATTTAGGGGAATGGCTACCGTGGGTTCATCACTGCAAAAGCATAGAGGATGTCAAAACGTTTATTCAATCGACTCAAACCATCTACAATGAACAAAAAGGGTTGGAAGCTGGCATTAAGCTGAATGACCAATTGATCGGGGTGTTCCGCCTGACGTTTAATCAGAAAATAGGCAATATCGGTTATTGGATTCGTCAAGACGCACAAGGTCGAGGCATTGTGACAACGATCTTGAAATATATGACAGAAACATTTTCTTCAAAAGTCGATGGATTTGAAATTTTTTGTCCCGTAGGTCATGTTCGAAGTGAACGTGTAGCAATGAATGCCGGATTCGAGCTAGATCCTCACTATGAGTCAAAGCCTGATGCCGCTTTTATCCTTAAACGATATATACGATTGTGAATGAAAAACTCCCCTGCACACATGCAGAGGAGTTTTTTTCATTTAGTGATATCCATTTTGCCCGTTCGCACTGCCGCTTGTTTTGTGCTTAGGCTGATGGCCTTTGTTTTGTTTCGTATTGCTTCCGCCTTTTTTCGATTGTTTGGACATATGTGGTTTCCCCCATCCATTGAGTTTGAACTTGATCGTTCTTCTTTAGGATGCCCGGATTTCTTTATAGTTTGCCTGGTACGATTTTACGCTTATGTAAAAGCGCATTGAGCTCACCGCCAAGGATAATCATGATGCCGGTTAAATAAAACCAGATCATTAAAATAATGATTCCCCCAATGCTTCCGTACATCGCACTGTAGTTGGCAAACTCGCCTACGTAAAATGAAAATAGCATGCTGACCAAAATCCATCCAATCGATGCAAAAATGGCACCTGGCAGAACAAATTTTAATTTCAGCCTAATGTTTGGAGCAAAATAGTATAAGGCTGTAAAAACAATCAATAAAATCAGCGGGCTAATGATCCATCTCATTGCAGTCCATACGGTGAGAAAGGCGTCTGACTGCCCAACTAATTTAGCGACAAATAAACCGAGTTCTTTGCCAAAGACAGGTAGCATCAGGGCAAATATAATGGTCAAAACCATCGCGACCGTTAAGATGATCGATGTTAAACGTACGAGAATGAAGGAACGATTCTCCTCAACTTCGTAAGCATGGTTAAATGCTCTGACGACGGCATTAATGCCGTTAGATGCTGACCAAAGGGCGGCAATAATCCCGAACGACAATAACCCGCCGTTTCGATTATTCAGCGTCTGTTCGGCAATGGATTCAATCATCGAAAGCGCTCCTTCTGGCGCATAGCCAGAAATGACGCTTAGGACATCCTTTGACGTCAGCGGCAAATACCCGACCAGCGTCAGCACGAAGATGAGAAACGGAAATAATGAAAGCAAAAAGAAATAGGCAAGCTCAGCAGATTTTGCCGGTCCTTCATGCAACAAAAAGCGTTCAATTAACGCTTTAATAAAACCCATACGCCTCATCTCCAATGATCAATCTGTCTGTTTCGATTGAAAGTGATCCTTTGTTTCTTCAATAATTTCTAATACCCTTGGGGTTGTTTCCTTTAACTGATTGACCTGTTCATTTAAAAATGACAAATCATCTGAGACTGTTCGCATCAGCTGCTTCGTTTCTTCCATCTTTTCTTTCATGCAAGCCGATATTCTGCCTGGCTCCTCACGGTACTCATCAAGCTTTTGCTGGCAGTCATTCCATTTTTCTTTGAGTGCAATTCTTGTTGGCCGATGAAATAAAGTCAGCAATGCGCCGCAAGCTGCACCTAAGAGAGCTCCTCGGAGCACGATTTGATTTTTTTCTTCCATCTCGTCTGATCTCCTTTCAGTTAAAGGTGGTTCTCTTTCTTTACATACGTCAAAAAACGGTCAATTCCTGTTTCAATTAATTCATGGACTTCCTCAAAGTTCCCAGTGTAATAAGGATCTGGCACATCATCTCGATCGTCGTCTTCTACAAAATCAAGAAGACGGCCAATAAAGTGATGTTTCCCATAGCCGGCTATACTGCGAAGTGCCCCTACATTTTCAGCATCCATCGCAATGATATAGTCATATGTTGTGATGTCCTCATCCATGATTTGTCTTGCGGACATTCCTTCATAGCTGATGCCTTTTTCATCAAGCAGCTTTCGCGTTCCTTCATGCGGAGGACTGCCTTGATGCCAGCCGCCAATACCTGCTGAATCAATCACAAAGTACTCGCTAAGCCCCTCATCTTCTACTTTTTTTTCTAAATATGGCCTCTGCCATCGGTGACCTGCAAATATTGCCAAGACACACGAATAACACATGAATCATCCTTCATTCTCCTCCTATCTTTTCCCTAAGAGTTCTTTTCGAAAACCTTTTCTCTATCATATCAAGCCCTTTTTCTTTTGGAAACTTTGCAAGAAAAACTCTCATCGGCATTGACAAAATACACAAAAACAGGAGAAACTTTAGGAGAATTATACAAACAAAGGGGGATATTAGATGGGGATAATTGAGCAGTTTGTCACAACGATGAACAATTTTTTGTGGGGGCCTCCCCTGTTGATTTTAATTGTTGGTACTGGAATATACCTCACCTTTCGCGTTCTCTTCATTCAAATTAGATTACTTCCTTATTCTTTAAAGCTCGCTTTTTCAAAACAAGACAAAATATCAGAAGGGGATATTTCCCATTTCCAAGCGTTAATGACGGCTCTTGCTGCAACTGTCGGTACAGGAAATATCGTAGGTGTGGCCTCGGCTGTTATAGCGGGTGGTCCTGGTGCAGTATTCTGGATGTGGTTTGCTGCATTTTTCGGGATGGCCACCAAGTTTGCAGAAGCTGTTCTTGCTGTGAAATACAGGGTCAAAAACGAAAAAGGCGAAATGTCTGGCGGACCTATGTATTATTTAGAGCACGGGTTAAAGCAGAAATGGCTAGGGGTGCTATTTGCTGTTTTCGGTGCCAGTGCTGCCTTTGGGATCGGCAACCTGGTACAGTCTAATTCCATCTCAGGCGTTATGAATTCTACTTTTCAAATTCCAACATGGATAACAGGTATCATCATTACAGCTTTTACGGCACTTGTGATTTTAGGCGGAATTAAAAGCATTGGCCGGGTCACATCTATATTTGTACCGGTCATGGCTTTATTTTACGTCATTTGCGGTCTGATCATTCTTGTTATGAATGCTGATCTTGTTCCAGGCGCAGTCGGTCTTATTTTCTCAGATGCCTTTACCGGTCAAGCCGTGGCAGGTGGTGCAATTGGGACTGTCATTCGCTGGGGTGTGGCACGAGGAGTATTTTCCAATGAAGCAGGTCTTGGGTCAGCACCAATTGCTGCTGCGGCTGCGAAAACGGATATGCCTGCCCGTCAAGCTCTCGTCTCTATGACGCAAGTGTTTATCGATACAATCATTGTTTGTTCTATCACAGGCATTACCATTGTCATGGCAGATATGTATTTAACAGTGAAAAGTGATGCACTCACCTCGTTATCCTTTGCACATTTCCTCGGTCCAGTTGGCTCAACCATTGTGGCAATCGGTCTGCTCTTGTTTGCCTATTCCACCATCATTGGCTGGTCCTATTATGGCGAAAAATGCTTTACATATTTGGCGAAGGATTCGTACGTCATGTATTATCGCATCGTGTTTGTTATTGCTGTCTTTTTCGGTGCCGTGTTTAAAAATGACTTCGTCTGGGGTGTGGCAGATATGCTGAATGGACTGATGGCGATTCCAAACTTAATTGGGCTCATCGGTTTATCAGGGGTTGTCGTATTTGAATCCAAACGAATCATTGATAAGATTAAGCAGGAGAAAAAGGAGAAAAACATCTCCGTATCGTCTTAATAGCCCTTTTATTCTTTTGCTTTTCTGTTAAAATAGACATATTATTCAACACATATGCAGGAAAGGACGTGCCGCCCTTGTCAGAGCAAAAAGCGGCTGAAGTCAATCAGCTGATTGAAGACATTTCGCAAAAGTTAAATATGCTGAACATTGGAGTCATCAAAGCAGAAGACTTCAGTCCAGACAAGTACGAAGATATCGAATTTCTTCACCAAATGGTGATGAAAAAATCTTCATTCAGCCCAAGTGAAATGCAAGCCATCGCAAGCGAGCTAAAAAACTTAAGAAAATAATGGTGCAAAAGGAAACTGTTTTTATGGTCTACACGCAGTTTTCTTACATCATGCACACAAAAAGCCAGCACCCCGCAAGATGCTGGCTTTTTTATATCCTTTTACAACTGCGGTTTATTTCTCAAGCAGTTTTAATGATTCACGGTTAAAGGCTGGAATGTCATCAGGTGTACGGCTTGTCACAAGCTGATCCTGACAAACGACGACCTCTTCGTCTTTAAATTTAGCGCCTGCGTTTTCCATATCGACTTTGATGGATGTATACCCAGTCGCGCCTCTTCCTTCAAGCGCCTTCGCTGTAATGAGCAATTGCGGTCCGTGACAGATCGCAAATACTGGTTTTTTCTCATCCATAAATGCTTTAGTGAATTGGACGTAACGATCATCTGCACGCAGAATATCTGGTGAGAAACCGCCAGGAATGAGAAGTGCATCGAAGTCTTCAGGCTTCACGTTGTCAATAGACGCATCCACTCTCACTTCTGCCTCTCCTTGCTTCCCTTTCACTGTTTTTCCTTTTTCATTTTCAATGACTGTGATCTCATGACCTGCATCTTTAAAGGCTTTTGCAGGCTCGGTGAATTCAACATCCTCAAAGTAATCTGTTAATACAACTGCAATTTTCTTACCCATGTAGAAACCCTCCTGCTTGATTATCGTTTACACTACACACTATACCCGGGCATGTTGAAATCAAACATCCTATCCCTATCAGAAAACCCCTTATGATAAAAATAAGTATTTCGACTCATTCACATTCCCTCAACAAGGTAATTCGTATGATTTATGTTATCTTTACAATAATCTGCAAAAAATAACTACAAAAGTTAACGAAACATTTCTACAATAGGTATTGTGGTCAAAAAAATTAGAAAGGCGGAGATCAGGTGAAGAAGCAAGCACATAGGTCTAAACGAAGGAAAAACCTGTCTATTCTGCTCACTTCCATTATGATGATTAGTCTCATTCTCCCAGCAGTACCTACTCATGCAGAAACAGAAAACGGCAAAGCCGTAAAGGTCAGCATCTTAGCCACAACCGATGTTCATGCGAACATGATGAATTATGATTATTACAGCGACAAAGAAACAAATGAATTTGGTTTGGCAAAAACAGCCGAGCTCATTGACAAGCACCGATCACAAAACCCAAATACACTCCTTGTGGATAACGGAGACTTGATTCAAGGAACCCCTCTTGGAGAATACGTTTACAAACATGAGAAAGACAGCATCATCAATCAAACAAAGGTTCACCCTATTATTCATACACTCAACAAACTAAAATACGATGCAGGAACACTTGGCAATCATGAATTTAACTACGGATTATCCTTCCTTGACGGTACCATTGCGGGCGCAAACTTCCCTATTGTCAATGCGAACGTCAAAAAGCTAAATGGAGAACACCGTTTTACACCTTATGTGATCCAAGATAAAACCTTTAAAGATGCAAACGGAGCCTCACAAACTGTGAAAGTTGGTTACATAGGATTCGTCCCACCACAAATTATGACGTGGGATAAGAAGCATTTAGATGGACAAGTCCAAGTGCAGGACATCGTCGAATCTGCCAACGAAACCATTCCTGAAATGAAAGAGAAAGGCGCAGATGTCATTGTCGCTCTTGCTCATACAGGAATTGAAAAAACCGCTTCACCTAAAGGATCAGAAAATATGATCTTTGACCTTGCCACGAAAACAAAAGGCATCGATGCCATTGTATCAGGCCACCAGCATGGCACATTCCCAAGCGCTGAATATAACGGCGTCGACAAATTCAATGTCTCAAAAGGAACCATCAATGGCATCCCAGTCGTCATGTCAAAAAACTGGGGCAGCTACCTCGGGGTCATTGATTTAACACTAGAGCCTGACGGCAGCAACTGGAAGGTCACAGACGGAACAGGCAAGATCGAATCTGTTGCCGGAGTATCATCTCAAAACAGTACCGTAAAAGACGCCATTCAAACAACGCATCAAAACACACTTGATTACGTGAGAAAGCCTGTTGGCAAAACAGAAGCAGACATTAATAGCTTTTTTGCTCAAGTGATGGATGACCCTTCGATTCAAATTGTGACAGATGCCCAAAAATGGTATGCACAAGAAAAAATGAAGGACTCATCGTATAAAAATTTACCGATTTTATCTGCAGGTGCTCCGTTTAAAGCCGGCGGCCGAAACGGTGTAAACTATTATACAAATATCGCAAAAGGAGATTTAGCGATTAAGAATATCGGCGATCTCTACCTTTACGATAACACTGTGCAGATTGTGAAACTGAAAGGCAGTGAAGTGAAAGACTGGTTAGAAATGTCTGCCGGTCAGTTTAATCAGATCAAACCGAACGATGCAAAAGAACAGCCGATTTTAAACGAGGAATACCGCTCGTATAACTTTGATGTAATTGATGGCGTGACATATCAAGTCGATGTGACGCAGCCTGCTAAATACAGCACAACAGGCACACTTCTCAACGCCAATGCCAACCGCATCAAAAACCTGTCTTACAACGGGAAACCCGTCTCTGACAATCAAGAATTTTTAGTCGTAACAAATAACTATCGTGCTTCTGGCGGCGGAGGCTTCCCTCACCTGACGCAAGATAAAGTAGTGCTTGCCTCAGCAGATGAGAACCGTCAAGTACTGATGGATTATATTATCGAACAAAAAACGATCAACCCAATTGCAGATCAAAACTGGTCTATTGCACCGATCAAAGGCGCAACAGTCACTTTTGAATCTTCTCTTTTAGCCAAACCGTTTGCTAAAGAATCAAGCAGCGTAGACTTTATTCGTAACGCAAGTACAGATGGTCTTGGTGTGTACAAGCTAGCCTTTAAAGACGATGGCACAACAGAACCGCCTACATCAGACAACTGGAATTTAACAGTGATGCATACGAACGATACACACGCACACCTTGATGATGCGGCAAGACGCGCAACAAAGATCAAAGAAGTCCGTGCTGAAAACAAGAACAATATTCTATTAGACGCTGGAGATGTCTTCTCTGGTGACCTGTACTTCACAAAGTGGCAAGGGCTTGCCGATCTGAAATTGATGAACTTAATGAAATACGATGCCATGACGTTTGGTAATCATGAATTTGACAAAGGTCCTTCTGTACTCCGTCAATTCCTGACAGGTGATGCATCAGATGTCGATCCGAAAAACCGTCATCAATTTGAAAAGCCTCGATTCCCGATCGTGTCATCAAACGTGGATGTCTCGAAGGAAAAACAATTGAGTGACTTAATGAAAAAACCAGCCTTATTTAAAGCTGGTGAGAAAAAAGAAGCCGGGATTTACCCTTACATCCTGCTCGATGTAAACGGTGAAAAGGTGGCCGTATTCGGTTTAACGACTGAAGACACAGCCATTACATCCAGCAGCGGTCCTAACATTCAATTTAAAGATGCGTACAAGAAAGCAAAAGAAACAGTCAACACCATTCAAACAGAAGAAAAAACCAATAAAATCATAGCGTTAACACACATTGGCTACAACCGTGATCTTGAGCTCGCTCAAAAAGTCGATGGGATTGATTTAATCATTGGCGGTCACACGCACACACTTGTAGAAAAATTAAAGGTCATCAATAAAAAAGAACCTACGATTGTCGCTCAAGTGAAAGATTATGGACAATTTTTAGGAAAAGTAGACGTAGCCTTTGACAAAAAAGGTGTCATCCAGCCAAAAGAATCTTCTTTTGACCTGATTCCGATCGATGACTCTGTCAAAGAAGATGCAGAGGCAAAAGCGATCCTTGATGGATACAAAGCAGATATTCAAGATTTAAAAACAGAAAAAGTCGGCCATACAGATGTTCTTTTAGATGGTCAACGTGAGCATGTCCGTGCGAAAGAAACGAATCTTGGGAACTTTATCGCCGACGGCATGCTGCAGAAAGCGCAAGAATCTGCTGGAGCTGACCTTGCCATCACAAACGGCGGCGGTATTCGTGGAAGCATCGAAAAAGGTGATATCACTTTAGGTGATATTTTAACGGTGATGCCTTTTGGAAATACACTTTATGTCGCAGATTTAAAAGGCAGTCAAATTAAGAAAGCTCTCGAACAAGGGCTGTCAGGCATTGAGGAAGGCGGTGGCGCATTCCCTCATGTAGCTGGCATTGAATATACGTTTACGCTCAGTAAACCAGCTGGCAGCAGACTAATTGATGTGAAACTGAAAGATCAAAAAGGTCAACTGACAGACATTGATGATGAGAAAACATACCGCGTAGCCACAAACGCATTTGTTGGCACAGGTGGCGACGGCTACAGCGTCTTTACAGAAGCCTCTCACGGTGAAGACTTAGGGTATGTCGACTATGAAATTTTCAAAGAGCAAATTGAAAAGGCAGACGGTCAAATTTCGCCTGTTATCGATCACAGGGTGAAAGAAGTATACCTTCCTCGCGTGAAAGGAAAAGGCGCTTATGACATTCAAGATGATAAGAAATTCCAAACGTATGTACAGCATACAAACAAAGCATTGCTCTATCTAGACAAAGCAAGCAAAGCGAAAAACGTTCAATTGTCTCTATCAAAAGCACAAGTAGCCGAGCTGAAAAAAAGAGAGCAAGATCCAAACGTCACCATCTATCATGACAAAGTGGGGCTCGCATTACCGCTCTCGAATTTGTCCGAGACAAGCGCAGATATATGGATGACAAAGACGGATAAAGTGAAAAACGCATTAACGGATACGTATGATTTCCAAATCAAACAAGACAAGAAAAAGGTTTCGACCTTTAAAGACCCGGTCACACTATCCTTTACACTAGACGAGCCTCAAAAGGCGAAAAAACCTAGTGTATATTATGTGGATCGCAAGAAAAATCGTTACACCAAAACTAGTAATGGATCATTTGAAAACGGAGTCGTATCAGGTCAAACTGAGCACTTCAGCGAATACACGGTCCTTAACCAAAGCGGGGCAGCTGGAACAACTCCAGATCAAACTGGCGGAGACGGCGGAACAACAGCACCAGGCGGAGGGACAGGTACAGATCCAAACCAAGATGGAACAGGCCTTCCTGGCGGCACATTGCCGAATACTGCCACAATGATGTATACAGCTGTATTGATTGGCGTGCTCATGCTCGCTGCTGGCGGTATCCTATATTACTACCAGCGCAAGCGTACAAGAAAAAATGTATCATCCTAAAGGAAAAGGACAGAGCCTATGCTCTGTCCTCCAGATTGTTGACAAAGGGCTAAAATGATCTTGATTTTAGCCCTTTGTCTTCTTTTCAGCTTGATAGAAAACCTTTGAAGTCTAGGAAGGACGAGTACTGGCGCGGAGCGAATTTGACATTCGTGAGCACCAGCACGCAGGACTGACACCGAATGCAAGGGTTTGCCTACATGCTGAAGGACAGAGCCTATGCTCTGTCCTCTTTTCTTGGAATAAGACATCAATCTTGAGATAAATAGATCCAATTGCGGTCGTCGAATTCTTTTACATCATCTGACCCTATATGCCGAAGCATCCTATTAAAGAACATCATGTCATTTTCATCATCGACATCATATAAATCCTTTAAAACATAATCTCTCGTAATAAAATTCGTTAAGTCCGTATTATTTACTAAATCAGCAAAAAAACCTTTTACCATCGTTAAATCCTCTTCACTTAATTATTCATCATTGATAATGGAAATATGAAAAACATTCAAAATCGCTTGTATATCTTCTTCATCGATATAACATAATGGCTCTAGCTTTCTGTCTTCTGCCGTAAACGGTTTTCGCGTATCTTCAATGATGACATAACATAAAATCTGATGATCTTTCATCACGCTGAATATTTCTAAGTCTCTTCATTTTAGTGGTCTATTTAATCTCATCATCTTTCCTCCTGAAAATGGTGATCTATTCGTCGTCTACTTCTCCCAAAACCTGAAAAGGACAGAGCCTATGCTCTGTCCACTTTTTCTCTTCTTGCAAAATCGACGAATCTGAAGCGGTCTAATCGGTGACGGCTTTCTGTGTATTGAAATAAACTTGTATCTTCTAAGAACACGTAATTCTTCACAACGACGACATGGTCAAACCCGTTCAAATCAAGATACTTGGCGTCCTCTTCTGTACATGGCTCTACCACAAATTCCTTTTGGGCATAGCTGATTGATACACCGAGCTCTCCTTCAATATACTCGTAGATGGATCCTTCGCATATGTCCTTCGACAAGACCGACACATGCTTTTGCAAAAAGTAATCCTTGTCTAAAATCACTTCTTCTCCGCTAATATTACGAGATCGAATGACTTCCCAGACATCCTCCTGCCCATTAATTTTCAGCTGAGACTGAATATACTGATCCGGTTTGATTAAACCAAATTCGTGAACCGTCGTAACGGTCTTTCGGCCAAGCGTTTGGGAAAGTTCTTTAAAGCTGACAAGACCCGAGACTGGGAATTGCATTTTCTCTCGATTCAGCAAGACAGAGCCTTTGCCGCGGATTTTTTGGATATAGCCATTTTGCACAAGGATATTTAATGCCTTTCTTACCGTCTCACGGGATGTGTCATACATCAAGGACAGCTCATGCTCTGATGGCAAAATGCCTTTATCCTGCCATTCACCTTGTTCAATTCGTTTTGCGAGCTGATCATAAATCACTCGAAACTTATTCTCTTTCATTTTCCCTCCGCCCCATTTTCTAGCGTTTGGTTAAATGATAAACGATTGACTCGTATGGACGCAACGTAAATCCCTTCATATCTGCCGGTGCATCCTCATAATTGGATAACAGCACTTGCCCCTCCATCTCATCTACAGCCTGCATAAGCTCATCAGGAAGCGTAAAGTCCGTCTCTCCTGCATAAAAGTGATTGATCACAAGAAGCTTCTCCTCACCGCTTTCTCTCACATAAGCAAAAATCTTTGGATCTTCTGCTAAGAGTAAAGTGAAGCTTCCATATGTGATCACATCAAGTTCTTTACGCAGCCTGCAAAGGGCTTGATAATGATAGAAAATAGACGACTGGTCCTTTAACGAAGTTTCGACCGAAATGTCGTTATTGGCTGGCTCAATCCAAGGTGTCCCTTTTGAAAAACCTGCGTTCTTTTCTGAGGTCCACTGCATCGGTGTTCTCGCATTATCTCTTGACTTGACCTGTAAAATGGCGAGCGCTTCTTCCTTTGATTTCCCTTTTTCAAGCATAACTTCATACATATTGAGTGATTCGATATCGCGGTAAGATGAGATGTCCTCAAACTGAGGATTCTTCATGCCAATCTCTTCCCCTTGATAAATATATGGAGTCCCTTGCATGAGATGAATGGTGGTCGCCAGCATCTTCGCTGATTGCTGATGGTATGTTTCATCATCACCGTATCTTGAGACGATACGCGGCTGATCATGATTGCACCAGAAGAGCGCATTCCAGCCGCCGCCCTCATGCATTTTCGTCTGCCACTCAGACAGAATCGACTTCAATTCCTGAAAATCAAATGGTGCGAGGGCCCATTTTTCTCCGTTTGGATAATCGACCTTTAAATGATGGAAATTAAACGTCATATCCAGCTCCTGCCGATCCGGTCTTGTATACCGAATGCAGTCTGCAATATTCGTTGAAGACATTTCTCCAACTGTCATGCTGTCATATTTCGAAAAAACCTCTTGGTTCATTTCGTGCAGAAACTCATGAATTCTTGGACCATCCGTATAATACATTCGGCCGTCTCCTTGCACAGACTGCCCGGCGTCATCTAAGAAGCGTTGATCCTTTGAGATGTTGTTGATGACATCCAGCCTGAATCCATCAATTCCTTTTTCAAACCAAAAATGCATGATGTCATATACTTGCCTGCGCACCTCATCCTTTTCCCAATTGAGATCCGCTTGGGTGACATCGTATAAATGAAGATAATACTCTCCTGTTTCTTCATCTAGCTCCCATGCCGGACCGCCAAATTTTGACTGCCAATCATTCGGCGGTGATCCGTCCGCCTTGGGCTCCTTCCAAATATAATAATCTCGATAAGGATTATTCTTTGACTCGCGTGATGCTTGAAACCACTTATGGAAAATGGATGTATGATTGACGGCTAAATCCATGATGACTCGTATACCTCGATCATGGGCTTCTTTCAGCATGTGTTCAAAATCCGCCATTGTGCCGTACATGTCATGGATTTTTGTATAATCACTAATATCATAGCCGTTGTCATGCTGCGGGGACTCATACATTGGCGTGAGCCAAATACAGTCCACCCCAAGCTGTTTGATATAATCGAGCTTTTTTGTCACACCATTGATATCGCCTGTACCTGAGCCCGTTGTATCTAAAAAGCTCTTCGGATAAATTTGGTAGACCACCGCTTTTTTCCACCACGGTTCGTTTGTTTGTTGTTTCAATTTCCTTCACCACCACTAGTTAAGTTCTTGTGATACATCTTTCTTCTTTTTCAACTTTGCATACAAAAGGGTTCCGATGAATGGGGCGATGAGGACAATGACCATCCCTATCGCAAATGCGCCCCAATATTTCGGGATAATAGAGAAGATTCCTGGAATGCCTCCAACACCAACTGAGCTTGCCAGCACCCCTTGAGAGGCGATAAACATACCGGCTAAACCAGAGCTAATGAGTGCGAAAATAAATGGGAATCGGTAGCGCAAGTTGACGCCAAACATTGCTGGCTCGGTAATTCCTAAGTAAGCAGAAATACTTGATGTGAGTGAGAGACCTTTTTGCTTTTCATCTTTCAAAACAAACATCATCGCAAGTGCGGCTGATCCTTGTGCAATATTAGACAGTGCGAGCATTGGCCATAGAAACGTGCCGTGCAGTTTTGAATTAATCAATTGAATATCAACAGCAAGGAACGTATGATGCATTCCAGTAATGACTAACGCCGCATACAAACCGCCGTATAATAGACCACCTAGTGCTGCGAACTGCTGGAATACAGCGACAAGTCCAGATGTTAACACGTTGCCGATTGCAAATGTAATAGGTCCAATGACGATAAAGGATAAAAAGCCAATAACTAATAACGTAATCGGAGCAACCACTAATAGCTGAATGCTTTCAGGTGTCCGTTTTGTGATAAACAATTCGAGCTTCGCTAGTAAATACGAGGCGACGAGTATCGGAAGAACCTGTCCTTGATAGCCTACCTTTTGCACTTCAAGTCCAAACAAATTCCAGACTGGAATCTCACCGGACTTTTCAGCCGCTCCATAACCCCACGCATTTAATAAGTCCGGGTGTACGAGCATCAGCCCAAGAACCATCCCTAAAAGCGGATTTCCTCCAAACCGCTTCACGGCTGACCAGCCGATTAATGCGGGCAGGAATGTGAAGGCAGTGCCTGCAATCAAGTTGATCATATTCGCTAAATCAGCCCATGCCGGATACACATCAACAATCGATTTTTGATCAAAGAAAATATCAGGAGCTGTTAAAATATTATGAATCCCCAATAATAAGCCGGCTGTGACGATGGCAGGAAGAATCGGAATAAAAATATCCGCAAGCGTTTTCACAGCACGCTGTAATGGATTTAATTTTTGATCAGAGGCACGCTTCACATCCTCTTTTGTGGCTTCCCCAATCCCCGTCTGTTTCACCATTTCGGCATATACCCGATTGACGACCCCTTGGCCGATCACCACTTGGTATTGACCGTTCGCTGAGAAAGATCCCTTCACTTCTTCTATTTGTTCAAGTGCTTTCTCATCAACCTTTCCTTCATCCTTCAGCACAAAGCGCAGCCTTGTCACACAATGTGTCGCTTGATCAATATTTTCTTTGCCGCCGATGGCTTTCACAATCTGATCTGCTGCTGCCTGGTAATCAGCCATGCTATCCCCTCCGAGATCGTTTTTATAAGAAAAAAGAACCAAGAAAACTTGTATATACATGTTTGATTATTATTTTATATTTGTATATACATGTAGTCAATAACAAAATGTAGCGCTTTCATAAAAAAAGCCCCCTCAATGTGCTCAGGAGAGGCAGCGTGTCATCATCTTTTTTTATGCTCCGTTAATTTTTCGTAGACCCTGTTTTTATAAAAGGAGGAGGCTGGACGGGCAAAAGTTTGGCGCTTAGATGTGAGTTCATCCAGTCGTTTTTGTTTTTCTTCACATATGAGAGAAAGCTTTTTTCTTTCCTCTCCGTCTATACTGGAGTGAAGCAGCTCTTTGACGGTCATGAGTTCTTTTTTCAGTGCTGTTTCTTCCCCAGCAAAGCCAGCATTTTTCATCATCCGGTAGCCCATTCTTAATTCTTCAGGTACATGAGCAGCGTCATCTTTAGGCAGAGGTTTGCCAAAGCCAGATAATCCTTCAAAAGCCCCGTGATCCATCGCTTTTTTGATCCGTTCTTCTGATAATCTCTGCGCAAAATCCATGGCGTTCTCCTTTCGTCTGAAACGATTTGATTTATCATAGCAAAAAAGCTGACTCTCTCACAAGAGTCAGCTTTCTCGTTATTTATTGTCGATTTTGAAAGTAGAAACCATATGTGCTAAGTCCTCTGACATATCAGAGAGCTGTTCAATCGCACTTGAAATTTGCTGCATGCCAGCACTTTGCTGTTCTGTTGCTGCCGCTACTTCTTGAGAGCTGGCTGCATGTTCTTCTGACACAACAGAAATTTGTTCAATCGATGTAGAAATCGTTTGATATGCTCGTTCTACCTGCTTAATGGATTGAAGCAAATTGTTCGTTCTGCTTGCAAATTGAGACACTCCGTCGTAAATACCAGTAAAGTTCTGTGACGTGCCTTTCATTTGCTCACGTCCTTCTTCCACTGCTTTACTGCTTTCCTCTACGCTTTCAAGAACGCGCTGACTGTTTTCCTGTGTGCCGATGACAAGGTCTGAAACGGTTTTAGCCGCATCCGCTGATTGCTCAGCTAACTTGCGCACCTCATCTGCCACAACAGCAAACCCTTTTCCTTCTTCTCCAACACGTGCCGCTTCAATTGAAGCATTCAGTGCAAGCAGATTCGTTTGGGCTGAAATGTCCGTAATGATCGAGATGACACTTTCAATCTCCGTTGAATGAGATTGTAATTCTTCTGCTGCCTGCTTTGAGTTGGTCATCTTATCATGTAGCATATTCAGATGATCAAGCACATGGTTCACTAATTTTTGACCAGATTCTGACTGCTCTTGTACGTCAGATGAAACAGATTTCATTTCATCGACTTCTTTTGTGACGCCTTCGATTTGAGTATCGATCTCAGCAACGGATGTCGTACAATCCGTAATATTTGCGACAGAATCATTGATTCCTTCACTCATATTCGTCATAGCTTCTGATACTTGCTGCGCACTTTGACTCGATTCGGTCGTCACCGTACGAAGCTGTGATGACATTTTAGACACTTCACTAGATGAGTGAGAGATTTTCGAAATAAGCTCTTTGATCCGCCCCTGCATCTTTTGGAAGGATGCGGCAAGCTGGCCGATCTCATCTTTACTTTCAACCTCTACCATACCAGTTAAATCACCGTCAGCAATTCGGTTCGCTGATTCCATCAAGGAACGTGCTGGTTTCGCAATTCTTCTTCCCATAAAGAATGAGAAGAGTAATCCACCGATGAGCACAATGGCAGAGGCCACTGTGATATAGATCGTCAGCTTCTTCGTTGTTTCTGGCACAACTGACGCATCTAAATCAATTCCTAAAATACCCGTCAGCTCACCGCCTGAATCTTTAATTGGTAAAAAGACTGATTTATGTGTTCCAAATGAATCTTTGTAAATATCACTTTTGACTATTTTATCTTCAGAAAGAGCTTGTTTCATCTCATCTGAAAATACATAATCTTGATCAAAATCATTTTCTTCCCCGGTTAATATAATAATTCTTTCTTTGCCGCCTTTATTAGATAGCACGTATAAGTTCTCAAGCGTATGATCTTCTTGAAGCTCTGTGAATTTCTTTTTGACCTCCACATAAAGGGGATCATCTTTCCCACTAATACCAAGGACGTTCCCATCCAGATTATCGATCTCTTTCTTCGCTGTATCAACATCTGTTGTTAATCGATAATCAAATTGCTTTAATAACTGGGATGATAAATCCTGGCTGACTAGATAAAATGTTAGAACGAATAGTGCAACGGTTGCGAGTAATGTTACGACAACGACTGACATGATTTTAGAGGATATCGTGAGTCCTCCAAATTTCCTTTGTTTCGCCATTTTTTCCTACATCTCCACTCTCAGATTTGATTTAAGCATGTACATGTTCAAATTGTCCACAAACAGATGCGATCACATCTTTTAAATAAGATACGATATGTGGGATATGCTCTGGTAACGTATAAGGTGAGATGACAAAAAACTTACTAACACTTAGATAGAATTCTTGTCCTTCTTTTGCATTTACAAGTAAGAACTTCGTTGTATCACCAAAGAACATTTCGTCTCGTTTCTCTCCAAGCTTTTCAAACAGCATTTTGTTCAATTCATTGTTCCGCTCAATTTCCATTGCCGTCGCTTCGCCTGAAATTTCTTCTTGAAAGCGTGGTGAGCCGTCTAGGTAAATTCTAAATAATGTAGCCATTCCGACGTTGTCATCATTTACGACTTCTGCTTGCGGAATTTCTTGACTGAGTGCTTCTCTGAAGGCAAGGTTCACCTCTAAGAATTGACCGAGCAAGCGCTGGTAGCCTTCAACTCCAAACGTTAACAGCACACTCAGCATACTGATCGAGCTTCCCATTCTTGAGCATTCCAGCGTATAACCTGTATGGTATTCGCCGTAGCCTCTATGACCAACGTATGGTGTCTCTTGTTCTTCCAGATCTAAACGCTTTAGGTCTGCCGCGTTTTTCACTAAGAATAAACTAGATGTGTAAGGTGTTTGGCCGAGCTTTTGAAAGTCAAAGCACATCGTGTCAGCAAGAGAAAGATGCTGGAATTTCGCTTTGATTTCTTTTAGCATACGAAGAACACCGTCTGAGAATTGCAGCGGGTTTTCAGCTAGATCATACTCATTAAAGAAAGCAAAGAATCCGCCGAGCGCTGAATCTGCATGAATATGCGGCACCTTTAGACCATACTCCTCAGCAATGGCTTCTGCTGTTTCACGTACCCCTTTTACATCATCAATTGCAATGGCATCTGTTGTTCCGGTTGTTGCGACAATATAAACGGGAATTCCGCCATTTTGTGCAACACGTTCCATTTGACAACGCAAATCTTCCATATCCATCGAATGATCTTTATTCGTTTTAATTCTGATCAAGTTGTCTGTGCCAAGTCCTGTTGCTTCCATTGACTTAAATAAGCTGTAATGTGCCGCATCAGAACAAAACGCATAAAGGTTTTGTGGAACACCTTTTCGCAGTGACTCCGGCGCAACTTTTGCAATCGCTAAACGCAGTCCTGAGAAAATGGCTCCTTGACCTCCCCATGTTGTATATCCCCCGCTCACACTTGGATCATATCCGATGAGCTTAGACATCATTGAGACCACTCTGACCTCAGCCTCCGCTCCTGCTGGTCCATACACATCCCATAGGTTGTTTCCATTTACCAGCATCGCCGTCAGCATGCCTAGAATTCCTGGTGTACTTGCCATCGGCAAAATGTTCGTGAAGAAATACTTTGTGTGGTAAGGATGGTTATGTAAAAGCTTCAGTAATTCTTCATTCACAAGTTCCGCTTGTTGGCCGTTCAACGGAATTTGACTTGTTTCAGTGAGCTTTTGGTAAAAATCCTCCTCGCGATTCTTTTCACCCTTTAGGTGTGCACGGTTCGGATCTTTCAGGTGATCGACCCCTGAAACAATCTGCTCCATCAATTTGATGAGTGCTTTACGCTCTGCTGCATTTCCGTCCTCACTCGGAAACCAGTTCTGAACGAGGTTGTTTGCTCGTACAGTCATATACTATCAATCCTTTCAATGGAAGATTTCCTGTCAAAGTCTATATCGACCCCAATTCAAAAGTTTATAGTCTCGAAATGTCCACTTAAGTATATTTAGATAATTTGTTCATTCATCAAAACAAATAAAACCCTTACAAAACACATCGAAACCATTTTGTTGATGAAATAAAAAATATATCAATATATCTTATATCAGGAAATTTCATCCATACCCTTTCTCCATTCTTCTTCTCATTTTTTTTACTTAACCTGCATAAACATTAAGAAACACTGGAAATACTCTCTAAATCATCATTGTAGAAACCAAATTAATTCTTTAGACTCGTGCCTTTTTACCTGTTTTATTGATATAACAACTGGAAAATAGCTGAATTTTCTGTCAATAATAGGGTGAATTTCACAAAAAGTTTTTCGAAGAGTGAATATTTTCGTTTTCTTCCTTTTTATTGCTCGGACAGGCTGCTAGACACTCTTCGCCGGTTATCACTTTTCTATTTGATCATTTCATGGTATATTCTAATGGTTCGTTTTCTTTCGTTCCGCCTCTTCCGTGTATCGGAGAAAAGGAGTGTTTTTATGAAAACATTTATTCAAAAACGAGGCCTCGGCTTCTTTGTTATTGCAGTCATCTTACTGTGGCTCAAAACGTATTCAGCGTATTTAATTGAATTTAAACTTGGTATATCAAATGTGCTTCAGCATATTTTGCTTTTCGTGAATCCTATTAGCTCCAGCTTGTTCTTTCTTGGCTTTGCTTTATTGTTCAAGAAAAAATGGCAGCCTGCCGCTATCATTGTGATTCATTTTTTCATGTCTTTTTTACTATACGCAAACATCGTGTACTATCGATTCTTCAATGACTTTATCACGCTGCCTACCGTGATGCAGGCAGGAACGAATGGCGGACAATTAGGTGATAGTGCATTTTCACTCATGCGTTGGACTGATATGTTTTACTTTATGGATACCATCATTTTGATCGTACTCGCAGTCCGCATGAAAAAGAAGCAGCAAACAAGTACAGCTACTGTACCTGTTCAAAAGTCAAAATCGTTTAGACTCGTCCTTGTGTCCTCTGTTGTAATCTTTGTGATGAATTTAGTCGCTGCAGAGATTGATCGTCCAGAGCTTTTATCAAGAGCATTTGACCGCAATTATTTAGTGAAATATTTAGGTGCTTATAACTTTACTGTGTTTGATGCCATTCAAAATGTGAAATCAAACAGCCAGCGTGCTCTGGCAAATTCAAATGACGTCACAGATGTAGAGAACTATTTAAAAGCGAACAGCGCTGATCCTAACCCGGCTTATTACGGGAAAGCAAAAGGCATGAACGTGATTACGATTTCTCTTGAATCTCTGCAAAACTTTGTCATTGATTACAAAGTAAACGGAAAAGAAGTAACGCCATTCCTTAATTCATTGGCACACGACAACAAAACGTTTTACTTTGATAACTTCTTCCATCAAACAGGACAAGGAAAGACGTCTGATGCTGAATTTATGATGGATACTGGGCTATTCCCATTATCACAAGGCTCTGTTTTTATTAACAAAGCGCAAAACACGTATCAGGCACTTCCTGGCATTCTGAAGAAGGATCAATACACGTCAGCAGAATTCCACGGCAATACGAAAACCTTCTGGAACCGTAATGAAATGTTTAAGTCGTTTGGATATGACAGGTTTTACGATTCTGAGTATTACGATATGAACGAGCAAGATACGAAGAACTATGGGCTGAAAGACAAACCATTCTTCAAAGAATCTATGCCAATGCTTGAAAACTTGAAGCAGCCGTTTTATTCGAAATTCATTACGTTATCGAACCATTTCCCATTTGGAATGGATGAAGGGGATACCGATTTCGAACCTGGTGACTTCGGAGACTCTGTCGTCAATAACTATTTCCAATCGGCTCATTATTTAGATGAAGCGATTGAACAGTTCTTCAACGACCTGAAAAAGTCTGGACTCTATGACAATACAGTCGTCATTATGTACGGAGACCATTACGGCATTTCTGAAAACCACAATGAAGCGATGGAAAAAGTGACAGGACAAAAAATCGGAGATTATGAAAATGCGCAACTCATGCGCGTACCGCTCTTTATTCATGTACCAGGCGTAAAAGGCGGACAGATTCATAAATACTCTGGTGAAGTCGATGTCGCACCAACCCTTCTGCACCTGCTTGGTGATGATACGAAGAACTATTTAATGTCTGGTTCTGATATCTTATCGAAGAACTTCAAAGAGCTTGTGCCATTTAGAAATGGTGACTTCGTCTCTAAGGATTACACAAAAGTAGGCAATAACTATTACAGCAACAAAACAGGCGAGAAAATCGAGCCGACTGATAAGGCATCACAAGAAAATGAAACGGTGAAAAAGATGCTTGAGACATCTGATAAGATTGTCACCGAAGATTTACTCCGTTTCTACAAACCTAAAGGCTTTACACCGATTGATCGCAATCAATATGACTATACAAAGAAAGTACAGGATGAAGAAGATTCCTCTTCTGCCAAAGATAAATCCGGCACTTCATCAAAATAGCTTTCTCATTTTAAGAACCAGCCGACCCATGATCGGCTGGTTCTTTTTACGTTTGACCCCTATTGCACCGGGTATAGAAAGAAGAAGGAGGGATTTTAAAATGAAGAAAACAACCGCTTTTGTCATGACTGCTTCACTTTCACTCGCTACGTCCGCCCTCATTGGATTCAGTCCTGCAGTCTCAGCACACGCCATGACCAAAACAGCAGTCGAACAATCCGTTCCTCAAGGTCCGAAAACCGCACTAAACAACATTTATGAGCTGGCACATAAAGGACAAATGCCGTATTATGCAAAAGGTCTTAAAATTGGAGTTCAAACAAAGATGGATGTCCATCATAAACTAGGAAATCCATATCCAGAAACAGGTCAAAGCAGCTTTGATTTGTATCATGCTGAAATGGGGAATCCGGGATTTGCTTTTCATTATGATGCAAAAGGCAAAATTGACGAAATCCGTTATTTCGGTACAAATGTAGAAAAAGAAACGAATATCGGCGGAATGACCCCTTCCCTATTAAAGAAACAACTTGGACAAGCAGATTCGGTCAGCACCATTCCACAGACAAAAGAGAAAAAATACGTGTATCGTACTGGAGATTATGAGCTGGAATTTATCGTCGGCCATGACCCAGATATAAATCAGCAGAAGCTCACCGTCCTGCATATTAATCTGGTGAAAGCTGATTCCTAAATAAAAAAAGCATCCTTGAGCAGAAGCTAAGGATGCTTTTTCTTTATTATGAAGCCACTTCTAAATGCGGCTTTCTTTTCATTGTACGTTTCAAGACTGGACCTGCGACATAATCAAGCCCAAATTTGCCTGCATTTCCTTTCGCAGCCATGATGACGATGGCAATGAGCAGAAGAAGCGGGTTGACAGAGACGGTACCAGCTAGTAAGAAAGAGATATTCATCATGCTTCCGAAAAAGGCTGCAGTTGTTGTGAATAATCCAACAATTAATCCTAGACCTACTAAAATTTCTCCCCACATGACCATGGCACTGAATAGTCCAGCATTCGGCAAAGCGACATTTTCTAAAAACCATACATAGAACGGATACACGAGGTTTCCATCTTTGACAACAGGTTCAGCTATCGCAAATTGTAAATATCCTGATGCATCGAATCCGCCTGTTAGTTTTCCTATACCAGATGTGAGCCAAGTCCAACCGATATAAAGTCTTGCTGCCAAAAGGATAACCGCTGCCCATACATTCGTTTGTAAGAATTTTGTAAACATGATGATGCCTCCCTTTAATTTATGTGAATTTTTTCACATTTTATTTATGATCTTATTATACTACGTTAAAACTAGTTTGTGATCTTTTTCACATACGTATTCACAAATTGTTCATGAATATATAGTTCAGGTAACTTTTCCCTTGCTAAATCCGTCTTAGTCATTTCAGACAATGAAAAGAGGTTTCATTTTGTATGAAAACATTATTCCAGTTTGCTTACTTACAGGCGATGTCGTGTCTATTCCCCGTCATGATCTTTGCGGCGCTTGCCCTATCAAAGATAGTGACGATTCCTTTTCTACACCGGTATGATTTCATTCTACTACTTTGCCTTCTTGCCCAGATGCTCATGCTGACGCTTCGGCTGGAGACATTGAATGAATTGAAGGTGATCTGTCTATTTCACATAATAGGTATTGGTTTAGAAATGTATAAAGTTCATATGGGTTCTTGGTCCTATCCTGAAGAGGCTTATACGAAGGTCTTTGGGGTTCCACTCTATAGCGGATTTATGTATGCGAGTGTAGCAAGCTATATTTATCAGGCACTGTCCCGGCTTCACGTGCAGGTCAGTTCATGGCCCCATCCGTTTCTTTCAATTGGGATTAGCTTGTGTATTTATCTCAATTTTTTTACGCATCACTGGCTCTATGATCTCAGATGGTGGCTGACATTACTGCTTGTTGTCATATTTCGAAAAACGTCCGTCTCGTTTCAGGTTGGCTCTTCTACCTTTCGAATGCCGCTTGTCATCTCTTTCTTGCTGATTGGTTTCTTCATTTGGATTGCCGAAAATGTCACCACCTTTTTAGGGGCATGGCAATATCCAAATCAACAGCACGCTTGGTCTCTCGTACATCTTGGGAAAATCAGTTCTTGGTTTTTACTTGTTGTGATCAGTATTGTGCTCGTCATCGAACAGCGCAAACAAAAAAACGTTCAGCCCATTTGACCTGGCTGAACGCTTTTTTTAATCTCGATCGACTTCCTTGTGGAGATCATCTGCGACAAATTCTACATTCGTTCCAATGATGATTTGTACGGAGGTTTTCCCTGAAGTCAGTACCCCTTTGGCACCTGCTTTTTTCAATGTGCCTTCATTTAATAAATGTGTATCTTCTACTGTTAAACGCAGGCGGGTGGCACAATGATCAATGGCGGTGATATTGTCTTTGCCGCCAAGTCCCTCTAAAAGCATACTCGCACCTGCCGTCTGCGTATCATCGGCTGCAATATCTTCAATGTCTTCATCTTCTCTGCCCGGTGTTTTGAGCTTTAACAGTTTAATGAGGAAATAGAAAACGACAAAGTACACAATGCCATAAAGCACCCCAACCCCAAGCAGCATGAATGGTTTTTGTGCAATGCCAAAGCTTAAAACGTAATCAATCGCTCCTGCTGAAAAAGCGAAGCCGCTATGAATCCCGAGAATGTTCACAATAAAGAGCGAAAGACCCGTTAGTACAGCATGGACACCATATAAGAGTGGAGATAAAAACATAAATGAAAATTCAATTGGTTCAGTGATCCCTGTAATAAATGACGTAAGCGCCATCCCAATCATCAGGCCAGCCGTTGCTTTTCGCTTTTCAGGCTTTGCGGTCACAATCATGGCTAGACATGCCGCTGGCAGACCGAACATCATCACTGGGAAGAAACCAGTCATAAAGACACCCGCGCTTGGATCTCCTTTAAAGAATCGCGCTAGATCTCCTGTTGCCCCGCTGAATTCCCCGAATTGAAACCAAAATAAGTTATTCAGCACATGATGAAGCCCTAATGGAATGAGCAAGCGGTTAAAGAAACCAAACAGCCCTGCACCCGTTGCACCAAGACTTAAAATCCATTCCCCTAATCCATTGATCCCGCTTTGAATCGGAGGCCATACAAATCCGAAAACGGCTGCTAATAAAATGGTGAAAAGTGCGGTCATAATTGGCACAAGCCGTCTTCCGCTAAAGAAACCTAAGTATTCTGGCAGCTTCGTATCCTTGAAGCGATTGTACACATAACCTGCCAATAGCCCGCATAAAATACCGCCCAATACCCCCATATTGTTCGTTGAATTAATCGACGTTGTACCAGCTGATAAAATAAAATAAGAGATCGCACCTGATAATGCCGCTGCCCCGTTACCATCCTTTGCAATGCCGATCGCTATCCCCATTGCAAAAATTAAAGCCAAGTTTGCAAAAATGGCATTTCCAGCCGCATGAATAAACGGGATATCGAATACATCCTCCCGCCCAATAGCCAAAATAATCCCTGCTGCTGGAAGTACAGCGATTGGAAGCATAAAAGATTTGCCTAGCTTTTGAAAAAACTGAAACACCATTTGTCTTCTCCCCCTTTGTCATCATCATGACTAAACGTCCATGATGCTCATAAAAAATATATCATATGCACATCTAGTTATCTATACCAATTTGTCCACATTCATTTGAATTCTGCTCTTTACTCTTTTTGCGTAAAATGTGGTAAGCTATTGAATAGAATGAAGTTATAGAAAGCGGGAATGAACAGTGATTGTCAAACATGATCATGAGTTAGAAGCCTTAAAAAAAGTCGGCCGAATTGTCGCTTTGGCAAGAGAAGAAATGAAAAGCCAAGCGAAACCAGGCATGTCTACAAAAGAACTAGATTTGATTGGAAAAAAAATATTAGAAGAGCATGGGGCGAATTCAGCACCCGAAAAGGAATATGACTTCCCTGGGACGACTTGTATCAGCGTGAACGATGAAGTTGCTCACGGTATTCCAAGTGAAAAAACCATTTTACAAGAGGGCGACCTCATCAATATTGATATTTCAGCAGAGCTGGACGGCTATTATTCCGATACCGGTATTTCATTCGTATTAGGTACAGGTGATGCTCGTCTTGAAGCATTATGCCAGTGTGCAGAGGATGCTTTCCTCGAAGGATTAAAGCATGCAAAAGCCGGTAAAAGGCAAAACCAAATTGGCCGTGCGGTCTACAATACAGCAAAAGAACAAGGATTTACTGTCATTAAAAACCTGACAGGACATGGCATTGGGAAAAGTCTACATGAAGCACCTAACCATATTTTAAACTATTATGATCCTTTCGATAATGCTTTGTTTAAGAATGGCACCGTGATCGCCTTCGAACCTTTTATTTCAACAAATGCTGAATCGATTTATCAAACTGATGACGGCTGGACATTTAAAACACCAGATAAAAGCCTTGTCGCACAGATTGAACATACCATTGTCATCACAAAAGACGAACCGATTATATTAACGAAGCTATAAGCCAGCTGATCCCCTTCTTCATTGGAGGGGATCTTTTCGTTTCCCTTTCACGAATCTGTCACGACTAAACAAAAATGCCTGTGGTAAAATAGGCAAAGATATGCGAAAGGGGTCTTATTTGATATGTGGTTCATCATCATCGGCGTTATCTTTTTGATTGAAAGTATTATCTTAACGGTTGTAGGTATTAAGAAAAAACAATCCATGATGACTTATCTTGGTATTGTCATCATGATTATGACGGTCGGCATGATCATCGTTACCCTCAACCCGCCAAATTCATAAATGATTATTTCCAGCATATACATGGATCATAGGAAGATAGAATCAGTTTTCATTTATTCATACCTGCACACTTTTCACGTCCTTTTTTGTGATGTTACAATGCAGGCAGTTTCAATTGAAAGGAGTTTTCTATCATGCATTATGGTAGCAAAGGCTGGTATGTCGAAGAATTAAAGAAGCTTGGTGTGACCAAGCATGAAGGAAGAAAGCTTCAAAGCTTAAAAACATATTTCCTTGCAAATCTTCTTGAGCAAAAGAAACCTAGCTCATAAGCGCTTAAAAGCCGTACATCTCTTATGCTGATGTACGGCTTTTTTTAAATGGGCTGAATTCGTTTTTCTAAAGACTTCCTCACGACATCTGCTAAGGCATCTACTTTAAGAACGGCTTTTAGCCTCTCTGGACTTGTTTGACGATATTTGACCTCGTTCACTTCATGGACTGTAATGTGATGAGGTGCTTTTTCTACTAATACAAGAGAAGCATCAGCAGGCACTAAGCCTTCTTTCAGCACCCGTAAATAAAAGCCGGTATACCCCGTTTGCTGTACTTCCTTTACAAGCTTCATGTTACCATGCTTAAAAGATAGTTTCACACACGGCTGTCTTGGCTGGCTCACTTCAACAAGTGCTTCTCCAAGCTGAAATACATCGCCAATCCGCACTTCTGTTTCAACTAGTTGGTGCACGGTTACATTCTCGCCGAAGGCAGCTTCCTGTAACGGAACCCCTAAAAACTGCTCAAAATAAGCATAATGATCGTATGGAAAGACGCAGACGGCTTTATCATATCCTCCATGATGAACCAAATCACCTTGACCATCTCCCTCAAAATTGAACTTACTCAAATAGACAGGCTCATGAATTCGCTTTTTGTTGATGGCTGTTTTGATTTCTTTTCCGTTTGCATAGGTCGTGATGGGTTGTCCTACTTGGATTCCTACTATGTCGTATCTCTTCTGTCCCACGTTGACCATCTCCTTTGGTTGTCTCATGGCTATTATTTTACATCGTTAGACAATGAAATCATAGTCGATGCGTGAAGGTCAGTTACATGCTATGGTACGATGAGAAAAAAGGAGAGATGACATTGATTCATTATCATGCCATTGTCACAGGACGGGTGCAGGGAGTCGGTTTTCGCTATTTTGTACAAGGAGAAGCCGTCAATCGCGGGATGAAAGGCTGGGTACGCAACACAGATGAAGGGCATGTTGAGTTAAAGGTAGAGGGTGAGCAGCAGGAAGTGCTTGATTTCTTAAAGACTGTCCGGAAAGGAAGCCCTTTTTCAAAGGTTACAGATATACAGATGGAGCCGCTCACTGAGTTCGCTCATTATCAGGATTTTCGCATAAGGTAATAAAAGAGCTAGGCTTTTCTCAGATTGTTGACAAAGGGCTAAAATGATGTTTATTTTAGCTCTTTGTCTTCTTTTCAGCGTGATAGAAAACCTTTGCAGCCCTAGGAAGGACGAGCACTGGCGCAGAACGAATTGAACATTCGTGAGCACCAGCGCGCAGACCTGCGGGCGAATGCGAGGGTTTGTCTACACGCTGAAACCTAGCTCTCGCTAGGCTTTTTCTGTTCCATGATAGGGCTTTTCCTGATAAAAATAATTCGGCTTCACAATGGTATTGTCGTAATGCTTGTGGAAGATGTGGGTAGCAGCTGGTGATACCGGTGGAATCAGCCATGTCCAGTCCCCAGTCAGCTTGCGGTCAGCCTTTTCTTCCTGCTTTTCAAATTGTTTGAATTGATGTGCTGCTGTATGGTGATCAACAATGGTCACCCCTGCTTCTCGGTAAGAATGAAGAACCGCCACATTCAACTCAACAATCGCTTTGTCCTTCCAAAGCGACGCATTCTTTGTTGTGTCCAGTCCTAAAATCGAAGCGACTTTTTTCAGCATATTGTAGCGATTTTCATCGGCTAGGTTACGTGCGCCAATTTCTGTGCCCATATACCAGCCATTGAACGGTGCTGCATTGTAATGAATACCACCAATCTCCAATTTCATATCAGCAATAATCGGTACCGCATACCATTTCAGTCCTAAATCACGAAATCCTTCATACTCAGGATGGATGATCTCGACTTCTTGGACGATTTCTTTCGGAAGCTCATACAGAACGGGCGGCTGATCCTTTAGCTGAAACATGAGAGGCAGAATATCAAAGTGCGTGCCCTCCCCTTTCCAGCCATGGGCTTCACACAACTTAGTTAATTCAAGAGAAGCCTCGTCGCCGATGATGCCATACTCCGTCTCATAGCCTGCATAACGAACGAGCTGATGATTATAAATGACGACTTCCTTTTGCGAATGATTTTCTGGAGGAAAGATCGTAATGGATGGTTTGATTTTCCCATCATTTGTCGCATACTCAATATGATGAAAGAGTGCCTCTTTCACCTCTTCTTCTGTCTTCACGTGACGGCAGTCGTGAACATGCAGGGTTGACCAAAATAAACGGCCAATGCAGCGGTTGCTGTTGCGCCATGCCATTTTCGCCCCGTGCGCCAATTCCTCTTGTGTGTGAGTATACGTCCCTTTAGAGTTAATTTCTTGTTTTATTTCATGCAGACGTGCTGCTTTCTCTTCATTTGACTTGCCCAATTCTTCATAGCATACAGAAATAAAAGCTTCTGCTTCATTCCACAACGCTTCTTGATTACTCAAACATACTCGCCTCACTTTAATACGAATATATCCATTGTAGCGGTTTCTATTTATAAATTCACTAGTTTCAAACCATTTTTTATCATATCATCCGACCATTGTCCTTAGAGCGAGGATGAATCAATCCGTTTAAGGGTTTGCTCGAGCCAGCGGACATAGCCTTTTTCTCTTTCAATTGCCCTTGTCAGCACTAAATAATGCCCAAATTGCGCTGAATGAAGCGATTCAGCACTACGATCTTCCTCTATTAATGCGTGCAGCTTCTGCTTTAGCATGTCTACTTTCTTGGTGCGCTCTAGTAGTTGATGTGTAAACAGGTCAGCCGCTTCTTTTTTGTCCATGGAGGAGATGAAAAATGTTTTGAGCATGAATTCATCCTTTGTTGTTTCTGGGATCGGGTCTTTTGTCCTTAACCACTGATGCAATGCTGCTTGACCCGCCTCTGTGATTTGATAAACCTTCTTCTCCAGCTTCTTTCCTTGTATACGAACATCAAATTCAATAAACCCTTCTTCTGTGAGCCGTTTTAGCTCAGGGTAAATTTGGCTATGCTTCGCGCTCCAAAACTGTCCAAGGGAATCCTTAAAATGTTTGGTGATATCGTATCCAGTCAGCTCACACTGATCTAGTAAACCAAGAATGGCATATTTCAAAACTCTCATGATGTGCCTCCAACGTTTATTCTTTGACAATATTATACCACAGGCTTTAAAATAAACATGTAAATCACGACATGTTTGAAACAACATCATTCTAATGAAAGAAGGAATAAACATGGATCAATTCGTTGGACTTCATATGATTTATACGTATGAAAATGGCTGGGAATATGAGATTTACATTAAAAACGATCACACCATTGATTACCGCATTCATAGCGGAATGGTTGGAGGCCGCTGGGTCCGTGATCAAGAAGTGAATATTGTGAAGCTAACAAAAGGCGTTTACAAAGTTTCTTGGACAGAACCAACTGGGACAGACGTCTCTCTGAACTTTATGCCTGAAGAAAAACGCATGCATGGCGTCATTTTCTTCCCAAAATGGGTTCATGAACGTCCAGATATCACAGTTTGCTATCAAAATGACTACATCGATCTCATGAAAGAATCTCGTGAAAAGTACGAAACATATCCGAAATATGTTGTTCCAGAATTTGCGGACATTACGTATATCCATCATGCAGGTGTAAACGACGAAACCATTATCGCCGAAGCACCATATGAAGGCTTGACTGATGAAATAAGAGCAGGACGAAAATAAAAAAGCAGCACACACTGTGCCGCTTCTAGATTGTGGACAAAGGGCTAAAATGATGTTTATTTTAGCCCTTTGTCTTCTTTTCAGTGTGATAGAAAATCTTTGCAGTATAGGACACGCTGAGGGCTAAATCATTTTAGCCCTTTTTTATTTAATGCCTAACGTCCTTTTAGATAGCAAGAACCGGTACACTGGCAGTTCATCGCCTACTTTTGAAGCAATAAATCCAGATGACATATAGCTATCTTTTGATTCTGGCTCAAGGGCAAGTGACAACAAATTCGTTTGCGGCTGCGCCGTGAAATATACCTTTGTCCCTTTTGGTAGCTGACGTTTCTTTTGGGTGAGTTCTGTTTCAAGCTGAATATCTGTTTTGCTCTTTTCGTCTCGTTTTGTTACTTGATAGGCTTGTACCGGTACTTTTACACTGGCAGGCAATGTGATACTTTTTAACCCTAAGGTTTGAAGCTTCCGTTCTACCCCTTCATGTCCAGGTAAAACAAGATAAGCTGTCGGTCGTTCTCTCGATATGACAGGAATAGCATCGCTCGCACTGTGAAAGCGTACAGGGACATTGATGGTCTGTCCTTTTTCAATATCTACCATTTCAAGCGAATCATCCACCGGCGCTTTGAAATCATCTTGAATGACCACTTGATCGTCATCATTCGATTGGAGACCTTTTTTCACCAGCTTCAAACGCTCCGTCACCATTTGCTGCTTCACCTGCTTTGCATGTTTCACCGTTGTTTCAATGATTTTTTCATGAGTGGTGACTTGTGCTGCGACGCGGCGGGTAAAGTCCTCTCTTCCAATTCCAATCCCTCTGCTTTCTACAAGAAAGGATAGCGCTGGGGAGAGCGCCAGAGCATTTCGACCAATTCGTGCATCCGTTCCGCCTTCATAGAGATCGATCTTTCCATCCTTTCCTCTTGTGCTTGTATAATATAAATCATTTGAAAATCCTTGATTTGTTAGCGTTTCACGGACGCCGTTCACGTATAATTCATTTGACGTGAGCCGGATGCTTTCTGAAATATTCAAGTTCTTCCCTGATAAGATCAGTAAATCGTGATATTTGAGTGCACCCGCTGATCCGATATCATCAAACTGTTTTTGTCCCACATCGTATTCAT
The DNA here is from genome assembly GCF_038613425.1 of Bacillus sp. FSL M8-0266. Taxonomy (NCBI): domain Bacteria; kingdom Bacillati; phylum Bacillota; class Bacilli; order Caryophanales; family Bacillaceae; genus Bacillus; species Bacillus sp. FSL M8-0266. The sequence goes on along the minus strand of NZ_CP152015.1, from coordinate 789,611 downwards.
GGGCATCAATGACCACTTCTGGTGCATACCGATTAAATTCTTGATGCAGGGCTGTGAGCTCTGGAGATTCTAATGTCATATGATCACGGTTTCCATCCATTCCGTTTGCAAGTCTGCGGTCAAACGCATAAGCACCATCAGGATTGATTCTCGGGACAATGATGATATTGACATGATTGAGTATACGCTCTCCTTCTTCACCAGCTAATCGTTTTGCGATGACGAGAGCAGATTCACCGGAGGCTGGTTCATTTCCGTGTATTTGTGCTTGAAGCCAGATCGTTGGCTTTTTTGAAAGTGGAGAAATATGATGATCCTTTGTAAAGTAGAGGGCTGGAATGGACCGTCCTTCAATGGATGTTCCAATCTGCTTCTGCGTAGCGTAAGGACTTTTGCGGACAATATCACGTAAGAATTGTTGAAGCTCTTCTTGTGTGGTGAAGGCTTCTCCTTTTTTCTGAAATGCGGGGGTATCGAACGTCTCGTCAGGCTCAGGGTATAGCTTCTTCACTGAGGCTGGCTGTTCATAACTCTTTCCATAATAAGGGGTGTCTGCATGAGCTGAATCTGGACTCACCATCGACAAACTTCCTGCTATGAGACATACTGCAGCAAAAAGAATCGTGCCTTTTCGTTTGGACATGCTATCCTCTCCCTTCGTTGATTTGCATTATAAAGAAAAAAACAGTAAAAGTGTCAGTATTTTTCAAAAATATATCTTTTGGAGGAACAGGCATGTTTTTTGTATAGGGCAAATGAATTGAGCCTGCTCGGCAAGGGACTGACCCCCGTTTTTGAGACAGGGATCAAAACACCTTTATACAGCCAATTGCCGATAGTTTATCGGTGATTGGTTGTTTAGTTTCGTTTGAATACGAATGTTGTTATAATAATAAATGTATTCTTTGACAGTGCGTTCTACGATGCTGGTCGTAGTGCGGTCAATCCTGTTAAGATAGAACGTTTCAGACTTTAGTGAGGAATGAAACGATTCGATGGAGGCATTATCAGCGGGCGTCCCTTTACGGGACATGCTCATGGTAATGCCTTTTATATGAACAGCTTTCTGATACTCGTAAGATGTATACACAGAACCTTGATCGCTATGTAACACGCAATTCTCAGGCAGTGCTGGGAGCTGATTAAGTGTGTTTAAGATAAAGTCTGTGTCCTGCTTATCACCAATCGTAAAAGCAATCACTTCTCCATTATATAAATCCAATATACTGGAAAGGTACAATTGTTTCTGTCCATAAGGCAAATACGTGATGTCCGTTACTAGTTTTTCAAGAGGGCGATCAGACTGAAAGTTCCGATCCAGTATATTACTGGCCACGGCATAGGGCTGCCCATTCTTCTTACGCTTTTTCATTTTAACCCGGCATTGCCACTGGTTTTTCTGCATGATACGTTGAACAGTTTTATGGTTAATACGCATTCTCCTTTTTAGTATAGCTGTGATTTTTCGATAACCATATCGATATTTGTGCTTTCGGCACAACGTGCCGACCTGTTTCTCTAGTTGTCTTTTAGAATGATTCTGAGTCAGATCCTTTTTCCATCTATAATACGAAGTACGTAAGATGCCTAAATGGACACAGATGTCCTGTACCGTCATCGTTTTGCACAATTCTTCTACCAGTTTGATTGACGTTTCCTTATCAACTTCCTTTCCAATTCGTTGTACTTTTTTAAAACTTCATTCTGTTGACTCAAAAAGCGATTTTCTGCCTGCAGTCTCTCTAATTCGGAAGAGTACTCGGGACCCTTTCCATAGGTATATTGTTTTCCAACAGGCTGTTCGAACCGGTGTGTATCCCCAGCCTTATGCCACCTCACCCATGTCTGAACCTGCGTCTTATTCTTGATATTCAATTTCTGCATGATCTCTTTCATAGGTACGCCTGCCAATCTCATTTCTACAGCCTTCTGTTTGACTTCAACCGGATAACTCACTCTTGTCCCCATAGAAAAAACACCTCCATGTTTTATTTCGGATCACAACGATCCATTTTCAAACTTGAAGGTGTTTTTTATTTGTCTCATCTTATGGGGTCAGTCCCGGTAGCAGACACTCTTTTATTTACCAAATGGAAATGGCCCCAATGAGTACCGACATGACCGTCATGGCGACAACTGCAAGCACAGCCCATTTCATGCCAAACTTCTGATGCTGATCCAGTGATACCCCAACAAGTCCAACAAGTAAATGAGTGGATGGAACAAGTGGGCTTAACATATGAATCGGCTGGCCAATAATAGAGGCTCTCGCGATTTCAATTTTATCAACACCGTATGCTGCCGCTGTTTCTGATAGGATCGGCAGGACCCCATAAAAGTATGCATCATTCGGCATAAAGAACGTAAATATCCCGCTCGTTAACGCAACAATGACTGGAATAAAGCCGCCAAGCTGCTCTGGAATGGCAGATACAATCGAAATCGCCATTTCATCGACCATTTTTGTGCCTGTTAAGATGCCTGTAAAAACCCCTGCCGCAAATATCATGGAAGCAATCCCTAAAACGTTGGTTGAATGAGCCGCAATCCGCTCACGCTGCTGTTCAAGGTTCGGATAGTTCACGATAATCGCCACACAGAATGCAAGAACAAATAATACCGTTAAGCTGACTTTTCCAGAGACGAGAAGGAGCACCAATAACAACGTAAGCGACAGGTTAAACCACCAAAGTTTCGGTCGCTTGATGTCATCCTGTAGTGCCGCTGCCATTTCATTTGCATGAATCGGCTGTTCGAGCTCAATGACACCAAGACGCTTTCTTTCAGACTTCCCAAGAAAGTATGCCACCACAATCATGCTCAAAACCCCTGCACCAATGACTGGAATCATCGGACCAAATAAAAGTGATGGATCAACACCAAGTGCACTCGCCGCTCTAGGTGTGGCTCCTCCCCATGGAATCGTATTCATAATCCCCATGCCAACTCCGGCAATCCCCGCTAAAATAATCGGCCGGATGCCAAGCAGCGTAAATAATGGAAGCATCGCTGTTGTTGTAATCATGTACGTTGTTGTCCCATCACCATCAAGTGCAACAAGCATGGTCAGGACAGCTGTTCCGACGACAATTTTTAATGGATCGCCTTTGACAATGTTTAAAATTTTCGCCACCATCGGATCAAATAAACCCGCATCAATCATAATGCCAAAGTACAAAATCGCAAACATGATCATGACCGCTGTCGGTGCAACTTGCTGCACACCTTTGACAACCATGTCTGAAATTTCAGTAAAATGAAAACCTGCAATAAGAGCAAAAGCAATTGGTGTTAATACCAATGCCGTTAAAACAGACATACGTTTCGTCATAATCAAAACCATAAATACAACCATCATAAGAAATCCTAAGATTGCTAGCACTTTGTTCACCCCTTATGTTGTATACGCTTTCATTAAATGTTGGTATCCCATTTCCAACCCTTTCTGTCATGATATCTGACGCCTCAATTGAAGTAAATATTATGAATTTTAATTCTTTTTCGGTCGATAAATGCTTTTTGTTCATTTTGTTCAAACCTTGGTTTTGATGAATTCCATGAAAAAAAGCGATCTCATTCGACCGCTTGTTCCCCTTGGATAAACTGCTCATATCGCCTTAATTGCTCTTCCATAAAGATCTTTGCCTCTTTACTGTTCATATAGCGACCTGTCCAGCCCTTTTGCTTTAATTGTTTTTTCCAGGACTTAGTCTGTGTCATTTTTTGAAGAAGCTGATCCCATTCACGAATCTCGTGCTGATTCATTTGTTTGGGTCCCATGACACCACGCCAATGAGAAAAGATGAGCGGGATTCCTTGCTCTTTCCAAGTAGGCACATCTTCAAATCCCTCTAAACGCTGATTGGTTGTGGTCGCTATGAGTTTTAGCCTCTTCTTTTCATAATCATGACGAACCTCTGTAATCGTTGTTGTTGCTGCATCCACCTCATGGTCAATGAGCGCCTGAAATAAATCATCTGCACTGTCAAACTTCAAAAATTGAATGCGGTATGGATCAATTCCTGCCATTTCTGCCGCTCGTGCGAATGAGATTTGATCATCATTTCCAAAGTCTGGGGCAAATCCAATTTTTAAGGAATCCGGTTTCTTCTTTAGTGTGTTTAATAGCTCCTTCCCATTTGAAAAGGGAGAATCCACTGGGACTGCGACGACCTGCCACTCTTCCGCAAGAATCGCAAGTGGCGTGACATCATTCATTGTCATGTTACTGCTGCCAAGCAAATTACGGCTTAACAATAAACTTGAATTCAAACTAATATAGTTGGTATCTCGCTCCAACATATATGTCCATCCTTTATCCACCGTTCCGCCTCTTTGATAAAGGATATTCACCGGCCGCTTCACCAGCTTTTCCTTCTCGAGCACTGATTTCATCACTTGAGCTGTTTGGTCAAATCCGCCGTCAGGGACACCAGACACCACGATAGATAATGGGCTGTGCTGCAGGAAAGAGTCACCTCCCTTTTTTTCATTAAAGGTGAGCGTCATACAAAGACATATTATGATCACGACAAGGCATATTGCTTTTTTCATCTTTTAAGACTCCGCTTGCTTTTTGGCAGGATAATATTTTCGCTCTGGTCTGCCAATGATTCCGTACGCAAGCTCTGCCCGGCATTCTCCTGTTGTCACGAGATACTCAACATACCGTCTCGCTGTTGTACGTGATGCCCCCATCTTTTCTCCTAGTTCTTCTGCTGTAATTCCATTATTCTCTGATGCCATCAATGTTTTCACCTTGTCCAAAGTCAGCGAATTGATGCCTGTAGGCAGGTCTCTGTCATCCTTTTCCTTCGGCTCTTCTTGCATCTGTCCAAAAAACAAATCAATCATCGTTTGATTGACTTCATCCTTGGAATTGATGATGTCTTTCTTCTCTTTATATTCGGTTAAAACTTGCGCAAACTTTTGTGCGGTCACTGGTTTGATTAAATAATGAACCACTCCGTATTGAAGGGCATCTCTTAAAAGTGTCGTTTCCGTAGCCGCAGTGATAATAATCACATCTATTTCTGGATAGCGTTCTCTTAAAAGCGGCAACAGGTTTGTGCCGAGCTCATCGGGCATATACACATCAAGCAAGATGAGGTCGACTTGTTCCTTTTGAAGCGCATCCCACATATCCTTTGCACTCTTTGCCTTTCCGGCGACTTGAAATCCTTCTATTTGTTGTATATAAGATGCATGAATGGCTGCGATTCGAAAATCATCCTCCGCAATGAGTACCTTCATCACAATCTATTCCCCCTTTGTGCCTTTCGGTATGTATGCAGTGAAGATGGCACCGCCTTCTTTTTGGTTCGTCACTTCAATCCAGCCCCCAAGTTCGTCCAATACTTCTTTCACATTCGCTAGTCCATAGCCTCGCCCTTCTCCCTTTGACGAATGACCCCTTGTAAAAATGTGTGACAATTCCTTATCATTGATGCCATCACCTGAATCAGAAACTTCTATAATAATATCAAATCCAATATCTGTGATAAACAGACCTACTTCTCGCTTCTCTTTGTTTAATACGGCCTCAAAGGCATTGTCTACAAGATTGCCAATGATGGTGATAAAGTGAGATAAACTTAAATGAGCGGGAAGCGGCTCCAATGAACTATTTTCATCAATCTGGAAATGAACCTTTTTCTCAGATGCCTTTCCTAATTTCCCTAGTAAAATAGCTTGAATTTTAGGAGAACGAATTTGCTTCATGAGTAAATCATGCTGACGATTTTGCAGCGTATATTCTTCCTTAATTAAGTCGATCGCTTCATCCACTTGTTTCAGCTCAAGCAAGCCTAAAATGGCGTACAGCTTATTTGAAAACTCATGTGTTTGCGCTCTAAGGTCTTCTGAATATTGGCTTACCTCTGTTAATGTATCCAGCAGCTTCGTCAGCTCTGTTTTCTCCCTGAAGCTCACAATTCCTCCGAACACTCTATTGTCCTGCTTAACTTTTTTCACGTTTAACACAAAGGTTTTATTATTGACGACTATTTCTATGTTAGGCTCAATCGTCTCTACCGTTAAATAGGATAGAAGATTAGCATTTGGCAAGACTTGGTCAATATGAAGGGGTCGCTTTGAAGAAACGCGCAGCATGTGTTCAGCTGACGTATTCATCATCGTCATCGCACCTTTGCGGTCAAACGCAATAATCCCCTCTTTAATAGCGAGCAGCATCGCTTCTCTTTCTCGGTATAATGATGCAATCTCATGTGGTTCAAGCCCCAATGTATCTTTTCGAATACTCCTTGTTAAAAAAATCGCTCCGAATAGGCCAGGCAAGAGCACAAGAAGGGCAGTATAACTCAACTTGAATAGTTGATGAGCTGTCGCTTGGTCGATTTCTCTTTTTAAAAATTCGACAGTAACTGTCCCAATAATTTCTTCATGCTGTCCTGTTTCTTTCATAATTGGCGCACTGCCTCTGACAACGGTTTCACCGTCAGAATCACCAGTCGATATGGAGGTTCCTCCAAACAGCAAAGTACTCCTTCCTTCCGATACACTGATGGTTTTACCTACATCCTCATGATTCGTATGAAAAAGGACCTTTCCTTTTTGATTGGTGATGAAGATAGCATGTCCTCTTACTTGCTCCTTCATTTGCTCAAGCACTGCCTGTTCTTCATTTTTCGATGCAGATGTGGCCACCGATGTTTTAATGGGCGGCATATATGAGATTGTTCTAGCGGTTTGCACCGCCAGCTGTTCTGCTTGCCGCTGCCTTTCTGAGGTCTGCAAAAAACCAAAACAAATGGTCAATAACGCAATGACAACAAGCAAAAGCCCGATAATTAATCCCAAAATTTTCGTTTGTAAAGTGACTTTCCTTTTGCCCATCCTCACCGCCACAACCCCTAATTCAATTAAATTCATCGAATAAACTCTAAGAAAATCATATCATTTTTTCTTGCGAAGTTAAGAGAAAATTCATGCAAACAAAAAAGGACGACTCAAATCGAGTCATCCCTGTTTCAATTACGTGATGGATAAGCCTGCACTCGCATAACCTGCCACGGTGTTAATTAAAGATAAGCCTGTTGCAGTCGCAGAGAATACAACCAGTAATCTTGTTTCTGCTGTAACTGGCACATTCAGACCAGTAGCAATGCCGTTTGAAATGGCACCAAGAGTTAAAATCCCCGTTAATGGTGGTGCCAACGTGACACTCGCTACTTGAGTGAAGCTGTTATTTGGTGTCGGCGAAGCAAATAATCTAGCTGTCACTGTAATACTCGTGCCGACTAAAGTCAATGCTGCCGTAGTACTAAAGTATCCGGCAAATGAAGTAATAGTACCATCTCTTGGTACAGAGATTGCCATATTTAAAAGCGTACCTGCTGCACCTGTTAAGTCGATGATACCACCAAGTATGCTAACGCCTGTTGCAGAGCTACCAAATCCGACCAAGCTAGATGTTCCAACAAGACCGCCTGCAATTGTAGTCAAGACAGCAGGGGTACCTGATGCAACTGGAATAATCGCACTCGCTCCGGTTACACCTGTGGCTCCGGTTGGGCCGGTGTCTCCCGTCGCTCCAGTTACGCCTGTGGCTCCCGTGACTCCGGTTGGACCGGTATCTCCTGTGACTCCTGTCGCTCCGGTTACACCTGTGGCTCCGGTTACGCCTGTGGCTCCCGTGGCTCCGGTTGGACCGGTATCTCCTGTCGCTCCTGTGACTCCTGTCACTCCTGTCACTCCGGTTACACCTGTGGCTCCCGTGACTCCGGTTGGACCGGTATCTCCTGTCGCTCCTGTGACTCCTGCTATTCCTGCGGTTCCCGTGGCTCCGGTTGGACCGGTATCTCCTGTCGCTCCTGTGACTCCTGCTATTCCTGTGGCTCCCGTGGCTCCGGTTGGACCGGTATCTCCTGTCGTTCCTGTGACTCCTGCTATTCCTGTGGCTCCGGTTGGACCGGTATCTCCTGTCGTTCCTGTGACTCCTGTCACTCCGGTTACACCTGTGGCTCCCGTGACTCCGGTTGGACCGGTATCTCCTGTGACTCCTGCTATTCCTGCGGTTCCCGTGGCTCCGGTTACGCCTGTGGCTCCAGTTGCTCCGGTGACTCCTGTTGCACCTGTGGCTCCGGTTGCACCTGGATCTCCTGTGGCTCCCGTGGCTCCTGCTGCTCCCGTGGCTCCGGTTACACCTGGATCTCCTGTGGCTCCCGTGGCTCCCGCTGCTCCTGTGGCTCCCGCTGCTCCTGTGGCTCCTGTGGCTCCTGTGGCTCCTGTGGCTCCGGTTACACCTGGATCTCCTGTGGCTCCCGTGGCTCCTGTGGCTCCCGCTGCTCCTGTGGCTCCTGTGGCTCCTGTGGCTCCGGTTACACCTGGATCTCCTGTGGCTCCCGTGGCTCCGGTTACACCTGGATCTCCTGTGGCTCCCGCTGCTCCTGTGGCTCCTGTGGCTCCCGTGGCTCCTGTCGCTCCTGTGACTCCTGCTATTCCTGCGGTTCCCGTGGCTCCGGTTGGACCGGTATCTCCTGTCGCTCCTGTGACTCCTGCTATTCCTGTGGCTCCCGTGGCTCCGGTTGGACCGGTATCTCCTGTCGTTCCTGTGACTCCTGCTATTCCTGTGGCTCCGGTTGGACCGGTATCTCCTGTCGTTCCTGTGACTCCTGTCACTCCGGTTACACCTGTGGCTCCCGTGACTCCGGTTGGACCGGTATCTCCTGTGACTCCTGCTATTCCTGCGGTTCCCGTGGCTCCGGTTGCACCGGTATCTCCGGTTACGCCTGTGGCTCCAGTTGCTCCGGTGACTCCTGTTGCACCTGTGGCTCCGGTTGCACCTGGATCTCCTGTGGCTCCCGCTGCTCCTGTGGCTCCTGTGGCTCCTGTGGCTCCGGTTACACCTGGATCTCCTGTGGCTCCCGTGGCTCCGGTTGGACCGGTATCTCCTGTCGCTCCTGTGACTCCTGTCACTCCTGTCACTCCGGTTACACCTGTGGCTCCCGTGACTCCGGTTGGACCGGTATCTCCTGTCGCTCCTGTGACTCCTGTCACTCCTGTCACTCCGGTTACACCTGTGGCTCCCGTGACTCCGGTTGGACCGGTATCTCCTGTCGCTCCTGTGACTCCTGCTATTCCTGCGGTTCCCGTGGCTCCGGTTGCACCGGTATCTCCTGTCGCTCCTGTGACTCCTGCTATTCCTGTGGCTCCCGTGGCTCCGGTTGGACCGGTATCTCCTGTCGTTCCTGTGACTCCTGCTATTCCTGCGGTTCCCGTGGCTCCGGTTGCACCGGTATCTCCTGTCGCTCCTGTGACTCCTGCTATTCCTGCGGTTCCCGTGGCTCCGGTTGGACCGGTATCTCCTGTCGTTCCTGTGACTCCTGTCACTCCAGTTACACCTGTGGCTCCCGTGACTCCGGTTGGACCGGTATCTCCTGTCGCTCCTGTGACTCCTGCTATTCCTGCGGTTCCCGTGGCTCCGGTTGCACCGGTATCTCCGGTTACGCCTGTGGCTCCAGTTGCTCCGGTGACTCCTGTTGCACCTGTGGCTCCGGTTGCACCTGGATCTCCTGTGGCTCCCGTGGCTCCTGCTGCTCCCGTGGCTCCGGTTGCACCTGTGGCTCCGGTTACACCTGGATCTCCTGTGGCTCCCGTGGCTCCGGTTGCACCTGTGGCTCCTGTGGCTCCTGTGGCTCCGGTTGCTCCTGTGGCTCCAGTTGCTCCGGTGACTCCTGTTGCACCTGTGGCTCCGGTTGCACCTGGATCTCCTGTGGCTCCCGTGGCTCCTGCTGCTCCCGTGGCTCCGGTTGCACCTGTGGCTCCGGTTACACCTGGATCTCCTGTGGCTCCCGTGGCTCCGGTTGCACCTGTGGCTCCTGTGGCTCCTGTGGCTCCGGTTGCTCCTGTGGCTCCCGTGGCTCCCGCTGCTCCTGTGGCTCCTGTGGCTCCGGTTGCTCCTGTGGCTCCGGTTACACCTGGATCTCCTGTGGCTCCGGTTGCACCTGGATCTCCTGTGGCTCCGGTTGCTCCTGTGGCTCCCGTGGCTCCGGGTGCACCTGTGGCTCCTGTGGCTCCTGTGGCTCCGGTTGCTCCTGTGGCTCCCGTGGCTCCCGCTGCTCCTGTGGCTCCTGTGGCTCCGGTTGCTCCTGTGGCTCCGGTTACACCTGGATCTCCTGTGGCTCCGGTTGCACCTGGATCTCCTGTGGCTCCCGTGGCTCCTGTGGCTCCCGCTGCTCCCGTGGCTCCGGTTGCACCTGTGGCTCCCGTGGCTCCTACTCCTGGTCCCGTTGGACCTGTTGGACCCGTTGGACCTGCTGGGCCTCTCCTTCCTCTCCCGCCTGGCGGACCTTGAATGACACAAACACAAGGGTCTTTTCCGCAGCAAGAATTTTTCACTGGTTTTCTTGTTTTTTCTTTCTTACAACTATCACATTCCCATCCATCATCCTTATACGCATCATACCAGCTTCCTTTTTGGTAATGGCCTTTAGAATGAAAGGGATAGGTTTTTCCACATTGTCTACACCTTTTCATAGAATCACCCCCATCCATTGTATTCATCCCCATGGTGAAAGGTGTATGTACATTTTTATTTTTATTTGGAAAAATTGAAAAGACCTTGCGCTCCATGCACAAGGTTTTCTCTTCATTGAAATCTCATCGTCATTTTTAAATCTTTTCCTACCATACTATATTCAATATCCGCTGGACGGATCGCCTCTTTTAGTTTTTTCACACCTTCTCCTTCGAAGAAAGTAGGCGCATGTTTTCCACCTATCAATAAAGGTGCCATATAAATAACAACTTCATTTACAAGTGACGCTTCTAAAAATGATGCACTCACGCTTCCTCCTGCCTCTACAAGTACCGACATCACAGAACGCTTCTTTAACATGTTTAACACTTCATGAATATCTGTCCGTTGTTCCCCGTTTGTGACAAATACTTCATACCCTTTTTGCACAAGCTGATCATACTTTTTTTGATCGTATATTCGTGAGGTACAAATTATGGTTTCTGCCATATGATCTGTTAAGCATTTGGAATGAAGCGGAATCCTTAATGTTGAATCTAAAATGACACGAATGGGCTGAGTGATGAATGAATCCTTCACAATTAAACCTGCATCATCTTGAATAATCGTTTCCACTCCTGTAAGTACCGCATCTGCTTCTTGACGTAAACGCTGCACTTCTGTTCTCGCTTCTGTTCCAGTGATCCATTTGCTTTCTTGATCAGCCGTTGCAATTTTCCCATCTATTGAAATAGCTGATTTTAATATGACGTAAGGAAGGTCTGATTGAATGAAATGAAAAAAAGGCACATTTAAGCGGTCCGCCTCCTGTTTACATATTCCTTCATCTACTTCGATCCCTGCTTGTTTCAACACGGTAATCCCTTTCCCTGCTACAAGCGGATTCGGATCTTGCGTCGCAATGACTACTCGTTTCACACCACTTTTGATAATCGCTTCTGTGCAAGGACCCGTTTTCCCATGATGCGAACAAGGTTCGAGCGTTACATACAGATGAGCTCCTTCTGCCTTTTCTCCTGCCATGTGCAGTGCATGAATTTCAGCATGAGGTTCGCCCGCCTTCATATGAGCACCCATTCCAACAATTTCACCTTGCTGTACAATGACTGCACCGACAAGCGGGTTTGGGGAGGTTTGCCCTTTCATTGCCTTTGCGTTGGCAATCGCCAGTTTCATATAAAACACATCGTCTTTCATGTGAGTCTCCTTTCTTCTCTTTCAAGGGAAAGAACTCCTTCAGGAAATGAAGGAGTTCTATTCTCATATTTTTTCCATCCGTTTCTTTTCAGAACGATCATAGTAAGGCAAGGAATAAAAAAGTTTATATGATGCTCGTTGTTTACAAAAACAGCATTTGCGACATTCATATTTATTAATGAGGAGCACATGCGGACAATTGAGTACAGTCAGGCCTTTTTTCATATGTTCCTTGCAAACACTTATCATGAGAATCCCCCGCTTACATTCTTTTTCTTAATGAGAGATTACTTCTTTTGGAAATTGTTCAAATAAGCGCAGTACTTCGGTATACGTGCCATCTTCTCGAATATGATAAATCCCACCATCATACGAGCTTGCGTATACATCATTGCCTAATTGTCTGATGGCACTAATTCCATTCTTGGCAATTCTAATTGGGCCGGTATTGACCCCAAGCTCTGGATTCCACACAACGATATAGCCCCAATAATCTCCGCTCACAATATAGCCAGAGTCTGTGACAGAGACCGATTTAATCGAATACTGGTGTTCATTATGCTGGTCTAAAATTCTTCCTGTATGCAAATCAAACAATCTCACATTCTTGTCACGGCTGACAATGGCAATACGATCTCTTTTGCTATCAATGAATACGTCATTTAACAGCTCTGTCGCCCCGATATATTTCGCTTTTAAAGACAAGCTCTTCTTATCTAAAAGACAGATGGTTCCTTCTACTGCGGCTGTGATGATATGATCTCCTTCTACTTTTAGTGCTTTCACAGCACAATCGTGTGCTTTGGAACGGCCAACTTCCTTTAAATGCTCCGTCGATATGACATGTACATAGCCGCCGTAAGTTCCAATATAGAATTGCCGGTCCTCCTCGTGGAAATACACACTGTTGACCGGCCCTGTATTGAGATCAAACGAAACCATTTGCTGTAATGATTCATGAACAATATGCACCTGACTTGCATGATCTCCCCACGCATAATAGCTTCCATCTCGTGCGACAGCCACTCCATTTGTTAAAACGCCTGTCGATTTAGCGATTTCAATCCCATTCTTTCTGAATTTTCCGTCATCTGATGCTGTGATGATATCTCCCGCATCAGTCAGTGCAATATCATTAATAGATGGTGTCGCCATTTCGATCTCATCTGATACAACTTTCCCCTTTTCAATAGACCATTCACAATACGTTTTTCCAAAGCTGGCTCCTAGGATGGATTTCTCATCCTCCGTCCAGACAAGCGAGCGCTCCCACTGATATTTATGAGGCAGCAGCGTATCGACTAAATCCCCTGTTTCGTAATTCCACAGCTTAATTAAATGGTCATAGCCTGCTGTCAGCAAGTAATTGCCGCTTGGAGAAAAGTTCACACGCTTGACGCCCTGTAAATGAGCTTTGATGATTTTTTTCTCCTGTAACGTCACCGCATCATAAATAATAACGGTGCCATCGTCTCTGCCAAGTGCGAACACTTCTTTTTGATTGCTGCCGCTGATTGTGTCCAGCTCATAATCAAACGGACCGATTTCCCCTACAATTTCTCCTGTATCATACAGCCATACAAGAACGTAGCCATCATCACCTGTTGTATAAGCTTTATCGCCGTGTATCCATACAGCTAATACATCCTTGCTATGTCCATGAAATTCTCTTAGGATGGCTCCTGTTTCGATATCCCAGACTAAGCATCTTCTATCTCTGGACACCGATACAAGCAACGTATCCTGCTTCGCAAAAGCAACGGCTTCTACATCATCCGCATGACCAAACAAGGTGCGAATTCTAGTATGTGTGCCTGTATCATACAATTGAATGGTGTAGTCTGACGAAGCACTCGCTAAGTACTTTCCGTTTTCAGAAAGAGATAAAGAGTTAATGATATGCTCGTGACTTCCAATAAACGTTCCTTCTCCTGTCGCCCGGTTCCACTGATAAATACAGCGGTCATAGCCGCCAGTGTAAACAATTTGGTCCTGCTGAGTTGATAAAACAGATGTAATTGGTCCTCTATGCATAGTTTTACACTCCCACCTTTATATGTTGTTTTTGACGAGTCATTACACGAAACCCAGTAAATCGAAAAACAGGGTCTGGGTGCTTTCCGTGTCTTCTAGCGACTCTGCATAAATCCCCGCCTCTTGCAAAGGAGCCGCCTTTTAAAATGTAGTAATCACTGCCAAGCGTTTCCGTTAAATCATCTACGACCTCAATGCCGCCTTCGTACACATGATTTTTGGTGTTGACCCATTCCTCGACGTTGCCCCCCATATCATAAAGACCGAATAAGGATCTTCCCTTTTCGTAATGGCGGACAGGCGTCGTTTTTTCGATATTTGATTCGTACGTATTACAGTAAGAAGGGTCAAACTCATCTCCCCATGGGTATTGATTTCTCGTGTTACCCCGGGCAGCATATTCCCATTCTTCTTCAGTAGGAATCGACACGTCTATCCCGAGTTTCCCGCTCAGCCACTGACAGAATGAGAAGGCTTCCTCGATCTCCATGCCCCACGCCGGATGATCTTTCCCGCCGCCTAGTTCTTGATTTGTTAAGCTCTCCGGGTACGACTGGCCTGTTTCATCACAATAGCTTTGATACCATTCATTGGTGACGACCGTATCTGAAATGAAAAATTCATTGATATACGACTGATAGGATGGAAATTCTTTATACAGCCATTTTTGAAATTTTTTCTCACGGCCGTAAGTTGGATTGAGAAGCTTGTCCTTCCAGAATTCTGATGCCTTTTTCATATCTTCTTCATTACTTCCGATTGTTGCATAGCCGCTTGGGATTTGAATCCAATTGATTTCAGGTTTCACGCTTTTCTCCCGCCTTCTTTAAAGTAAACTCATCTACTGATTAATTAATTTTTTCTCATCGACCATATGTCCTGAGGCTGCTTTTGCTTTTAAATAGGCTTCATTATAGAGAGAGGCTTCGACCGTATGATCAAACCGTAAAACAGGAAGACCGTAAGCAGCAATGGAATCGACTTTATCTGGATTGTTCGTTAGGAGATGCATTGGTTTCCCGTTGTTTAAATAGTGCAGAACAGCCGCTGCCTCCTCGTAATGCCGGTCATCATCTCCGCAGCCAATCAGACGGTTGGCTTCAAAAGTATCCAGCTGCATTTCCTGTAATTTATACGTCAATGCTTTCGCCATCAGCCCAATTGACCGCCCTTCTTGATTGGCCATATAGACGAGCATGCCTTTTCCGTAATCAGTGATTTTTTTCAGCGATAACGCAAGCTGTGGACCGCAGTCACATTTCAGTGACCCAAACACATCCCCTGTTTGGCAGACACTATGAATTCGCACAAGCGGCGGCATTTCATTTTCAAAGTCGCCAAATAAGAGACAAGAGGAAAAGGTTTGCTGCGCGGTACTCATTTTGACAATAGATTCGATCGTTGGTTTTGTCTCTCCTTCAGCAGGTGCGAAGGCATACCATTTAAATGGCACTTCTTCATGTTGAATGGAAATCGGAAGGTTCACTGGCCCCACGAGCAAATAGTTTTTTTCTTGAAAGGTAAAATGATGAATCATTGATTGTAATTCATCTACAAACTTGTTCATTTGTCTCCCCCCTATTCATCGCTGCACCCAAATCGACTCAGGTAGCGCAGTGATGGTGATGAATATGTGTCTGCACTCATGGCTTAAAAGAACATAGATGTGCGTTTCCTCTCATCGTTCAGACCTTAATTCCACCTATTCTAGCGATATGTCAATCTAGGTCTTTTCCAGTACAAAGGAGCAGAATTCTTGGTTCATAACGCCTTTCCCTTACATGATGCGCACATACTGTTTCTTAGAATGAACACCTCTGCTACGTTTGAGTGTTCACCTTTGTACTAGATTTTGACGGCAATGACATGATGCTGGCTAATGCCGGCTTTTGCTTTTAATGGTGTAATCGATACAAGCTCCAGACCTGATGAACAAATTCTTTCTCCAAGGTGAGAGTCTGAAAACGAAAAGTGGAAACGGCCATCCTCTCCGATTAATCCTGTTCTCCACTCTTCTCCCCATACAACAAGTGAGAAGACGCCGCCTTCATGAAGCAAAGAGGAAACCTGTTTTAAATAACGCTCATGATCATCAGGGTGCTGGTGATGAAAGCAGCCATGATCTAAAATTAAATCAAACTGCATCCCTCGACCCTGGCCCATCGACCAGGACATAAAATCTTGATGAACAAAATGGACAGGAACCGTTTCTCTTTTCTGTAATCCTTCCCACTCCTCATGCTCATACAGGTCGATGCCGACATATGCGGAAAGTCCGCTTAAATGTTCCAGCGCCCGGCCGTTCCCGCATCCGATATCGAGCACAGCAGCAAGTGCATTCTTTTCCCTTGAACGCCATGCCTTTAATGACATCACAGCTGCATCTGTTAAGGATGGATCAGTAGACCACATATCTGTTCTTTTCTCATAATGTTCTTGAAATGCCATACGCATTTTTTCTAGATACAATCCACTGTCTTCATGGTACAAAGCTTTTTTCATCACAGGACCTCCTTCTATTAAAATCGATTTTTCGGGCAAAGGTCATTTTCAAGCAAAACACCTTATGTTAAAATGAAAGATGGATTTTTTAGGAAATCTGTTTTCTGAAAAAGGAGAGAAGCATCCCACATGTTCACTCTTCTTTTTCAGCATGCATCCTCATATGCAGCCATTTGACAGCTACACCGCATCAGCTTGTTATCTCTTTTTTTCATATGAGTTCACCTCCTTCACCGTTCGATCAACTCACTGCCTTTATTGAAAACGCTTTCTCTTCTGTACAGGAATACGACGTCTTTTGAATATCTTTTGCAAAGTGATCATAGTAGAAAGATCATCTACTGTTTAAATCGACTATCATTTCTTCTTCATGTAAAAACCATTTTCTTATGTTTTAGTAGAAATTTCACGAGTGCTTTTACCTTGGTTTTATGCCACCACCTATCACTAGAGTGTGCCTAGAATAAACCCATCAGAAATTTAACAACTACTTCCATAACAACTGGAATAAGCCAAATATATTGTTTTTAGATTATTTTGTCAACAAATTATTTCCTAAATATTAAAATGAATTTTCTAATTGAAAATACAGGTATTTTTCGTGGTTTTTTGACCTCAAAACACATATTTCTACATAAAAACACAACATAAACCAATAGAACTAAGAAATTTATCTACTAAATTACACAAGATTCCCATTACATTTTGAAAAAAATTGAAAGATACAATAATTATTTCCCGAATAGATTTTTGTGATATTTCGACTATTCTTTTCTCATTTCCTATCATTTTCTTTGGTATATCTGCATTTTCAATTAGATGATTTACTGTTTATTCCAATCTGCTATTTTTTCTTAATATAGTAAAAAAGATGCATCCTCTCCTTCAGAGATGAAGGCATGAAAAAAAGCCCCTTACGAAAGTAAGAGACTTTTTTCAGTTGGCGTTTATGCCCAAGTTTTCACTTTTTCATGGTCTGTCACAAAGAGAAGGACTTTCCCTTCGTCTAAATGTTCTTCAAATGTTTCAGCTTCTTCTTTAGAGAAACCAATTTCATGGATTTTATTTCGGAGCTCATCGCCCTTTTTACTAAAGATGTTTCCAACAGCATGTTTCAGTCCAACTTCTCTTGGACCTATCGTATTGGCATCTGCATTTTCAGCAATACGCTCTGTACGATCATCGTCATGGGACAGAACATAAATGTCCTCTCTTGCAACACCGAGTGATTTTAATTGCTCTACATCTCTTTGAAGTGTTTCATCATTTGAATACTCTCTTACAACAGGTTTCATTTTATATTCCTCCTTTAGCGTCTTACGAATCTTTTACCCGTCACTTTTATCATTAAACCTTCCTTGAGCACATCCATTTTACATTGTGTACTAGCCATGCCTATTGACTTATTTTTGACAAAAATCCTGTAAAAATGACTAAATTTTCTGAAATATTGTGTTCATCCCTGCTGTTTTATTGTACAATTCTTGTACTGGAGGCTAGAAATGAGGTAGAGCTGATGTATTACTTTTCAGCGGAACAGCAGTTTAATGCTTGGGTTGTCAGTGATTTGGTGAAACAGCTTTTTCAAAAGTGGAATCCTGAAGAAGCAAAAGCAAAGCCGCTTACATTGTTTGCTGAACAGCACTTTCGCATCTCCATTGATTATCTCTTTTCCATCATTATCAATATTGGAGATATCGAGTCGATTGAACAAGATCCACAAGACCTGTTGTCCTCATACTTGAATATCCTTTTTCCTTTTGTGACGCGCGATATGATGAAAGCCTCTATGCAAAATGCGAACGAATATTTGTTAAAAGAACGTGATGCGGACGTGTATCAGCTGTTTGGCTGTCTGCCGCCGCTCCTCTCTGTTGACTTCCAAAAAAGTAGTCCTCATCTCTGAGATGGCGGCTGCTTTTTTGTATGTGTTTGAAATAGACCGTATGTTTTGAATGAAAAGAAGCAACATGTTAATGTAAATCTAGGTTGCAAGTGAAAGGGAGGATTTGACATGAGTCAACAA
Organism: Bacillus sp. FSL M8-0266; assembly: GCF_038613425.1. Classification (NCBI taxonomy): domain Bacteria; kingdom Bacillati; phylum Bacillota; class Bacilli; order Caryophanales; family Bacillaceae; genus Bacillus; species Bacillus sp. FSL M8-0266. The sequence continues at coordinate 771,354 of NZ_CP152015.1, read as the reverse complement.
AAGCAAATTCAATTAGCCAAACGTCCACAAGGATTACCTACAAAAGATGTTTTTCATTTTGAAACAGTCGATATACCTGTGCCGCAAGATGGTGAAGTCTTGATTCAAACGAAATATGTTTCTGTAGATCCTTATATGAGAGGACGAATGCAGGATACAAAATCCTATACACCTCCATTCAAGCTAAATGAAGTGATTCAGGGCGGTGTTGTTGGAGAAGTTGTCGAGTCTAAATCGCCTCAATTTGAAAAAGGTGATTTTGTTCTTGGATTCCTTGGCTGGCAAGAATATTCCACGGCCAAAGCTGAATCTCTCACTAAAATTGATCCATCTATTGCGCCATTGTCCTATTATTTAGGCATTTTGGGCATGCCGGGACAAACCGCTTATTTCGGACTTCTTGCGATTGGTCAGCCAAAAGAAGGCGAGACCGTTGTCATTTCTGGGGCCGCAGGTGCTGTTGGTTCCGTTGTTGGGCAAATTGCTAAGATCAAAGGCGCTCACGTCGTTGGGATTGCGGGATCTGATGATAAGCTGGCTTATTTAAAAGAACTGGGCTTTGATGAAACGATTAATTATAAAACAACAAATGACTTAGATGATGCTATTGCAAAGGCATGCCCTAACGGCGTCGATGTGTATTTTGACAATGTAGGCGGCGAAATTTCTGATGCTGTGATGAATCATTTAAACCGCTTTGCACGTATTCCAGTGTGCGGCGCGATTTCGTCTTATAACATTAGCGCAAGCGAGGACATCGGACCGCGTGTGCAAACAAAACTCATTAAAACAAGCGCATTGATGCAAGGCTTCATTGTTGCCAACTATTCAGATCGTTTTGAAGAAGCAGCAAGAGATCTCGCACAATGGGTAAAAGAAGACAAACTGACGTATAAAGAAACAATCGTTGAAGGCTTTGACAACATTCCTGATGCATTCCTCGGATTATTCAAAGGTGAAAATGTCGGAAAACAGCTAGTCAAAATTTCATAAAAAGAAAGGACCCTGCCATTTGGAACTGACCCCATAAGATGAGACAAATAAAAAACACCTTCAAGTTTGAAAATGGATCGTTGTGATCCGAAATAAAACATGGAGGTGTTTTTTCTATGGGGACAAGAGTGAGTTATCCGGTTGAAGTCAAACAGAAGGCTGTAGAAATGAGATTGGCAGGCGTACCTATGAAAGAGATCATGCAGAAATTGAATATCAAGAATAAGACGCAGGTTCAGACATGGGTGAGGTGGCATAAAGCTGGGGATACACACCGGTTCGAACAGCCTGTTGGAAAACAATATACCTATGGAAAGGGTCCCGAGTACTCTTCCGAATTAGAGAGACTGCAGGCAGAAAATCGCTATTTGAGTCAACAGAATGAAGTTTTAAAAAAGTACAACGAATTGGAAAGGAAGTTGATAAGGAAACGTCAATCAAACTGGTAGAAGAATTGTGCAAAACGATGACGGTACAGGACATCTGTGTCCATTTAGGCATCTTACGTACTTCGTATTATAGATGGAAAAAGGATCTGACTCAGAATCATTCTAAAAGACAACTAGAGAAACAGGTCGGCACGTTGTGCCGAAAGCACAAATATCGATATGGTTATCGAAAAATCACAGCCATACTAAAAAGGAGAATGCGTATTAACCATAAAACTGTTCAACGCATCATGCAGAAAAACCAGTGGCAATGCCGGGTTAAAATGAAAAAGCGTAAGAAGAATGGGCAGCCCTATGCCGTGGCCGATAACATACTGGATCGGAACTTTCAGTCTGATCGCCCTCTTGAAAAACTAGTAACGGACATCACGTATTTGCCTTATGGACAGAAACAATTGTACCTTTCCAGTATATTGGATTTATATAATGGAGAAGTGATTGCTTTTACGATTGGTGATAAGCAGGACACAGACTTTATCTTAAACACACTTAATCAGCTCCCAGCACTGCCTGAGAATTGCGTGTTACATAGCGATCAAGGTTCTGTGTATACATCTTACGAGTATCAGAAAGCTGTTCATATAAAAGGCATTACCATGAGCATGTCCCGTAAAGGGACGCCCGCTGATAATGCCTCCATCGAATCGTTTCATTCCTCACTAAAGTCTGAAACGTTCTATCTTAACAGGATTGACCGCACTACGACCAGCATCGTAGAACGCACTGTCAAAGAATACATTTATTATTATAACAACATTCGTATTCAAACGAAACTAAACAACCAATCACCGATAAACTATCGGCAATTGGCTGTATAAAGGTGTTTTGATCCCTGTCTCAAAAACGGGGGTCAGTCCCATTTGGCGGGGTCTTTTTTTATTTATATAATAAACATTTAATAATTATTGGTAATTTTTTTAGATTTCTTATCTTGAAAAAATAAAAGAAAAACTAAACCAACTAGAATTGTACTGACAATAGCATAACTTTCCAACAAAAAGGATATTTTTATAGAAAGCAGCAAATCTGAACTATAATTCACTTCAATCAGATATATAAAGAGCAAACCTATAAAAAAAGAATACATGAAACATATAATTAATTCTTTAAATAAACCCCATAATGTCCAATTAGGTGGTTTCAATGATGATGGTTTATTCACAGAATTGAATTGTTGTTTTTCTCTTAATTTGAAATTCAATTTAGTCATTAACACGATAACTAGATTAATAATAATACTGAAAATTAGAATGTTACTCAGTTTATTAATAAAACTTAGTAGTGAAAGTTGTTTTTCAATTTGTTCATGTTTATTTTCGTGGTTACCCTCCTGATTATTATCATACATTTTCTTAATAGATAATTGTGTCTTTTCATATGCTTTGGCACTTACTTTTTCTTTTAGATAAATGTATAATTCTAAATAACCTTCGAATATCTTTTCATTTTTTACTAGCCTTTCGGGTATAGCAATAGACAAACCACTGTTCTCTATATGTATACCATTAAAGTTTAAAGTATAACTTTTATTAATAATTTTTCCAACTTTCAAATCCCAATCTTTATATTTAATTTCGTTTTTTTCATCTAAATCTATTCTCTCTAACTTTATACTATCTCCATCTTTAATTTTGTCCTCTTTCATTCCATTAATTGAAGGGAAGAACATAAGAATGGAGTCACTTTGATACTTATTTTTCAACTTATATTTACTTGTTAAACTAGTCCACTCTTGTTTATTTAAAACATAGTAGTTCACATTAGGTATTGGCGTCAGCTTCTTTTTTATCGGTAATTTTTTTATTTTATTTTCGAGATCAATAGGTGTTTGATATGTATCATCTTTTTCACTCATATTACTAACCCAACTTTTTAAATATCGAGATAGATTACTCTCATTTACAGATAGAGAAGTTCCAATCGAATAAGGAACCTTTTCTATATAATTTATGGTATCATCCTTCTCTAACTTTTCAATATCTCTAAATTTAAACGTGTTTGCTTTTTGATCTTCAATAACGTAATTGTTAACTAAATCATATGCTACTGTTTGTTTTGCAAAAAGACTAAAGTCCGGTTCATTTTTAAGTTTTTTAGGAGTGTTTTCTTCAACTATTAGATTCGAAATATAATAAACCGGTATAAATATCGCCACAATAACAATAATTGTTAAATTCCCCTTCCAGGAAAATGCATTATCTTCTACAAACTTCTTCTTTGGTATATTGACACTTTCTTTACCACAATATTTCCTATTGAAGAAAGAAGTCGATTGTTTCATAATATAAATAATATCAACACAGAATAATATTATTAACCAAGATAAGATACCTAAAAAATCGACTTGAAAAAAACCATTAATAAAAATATTTGTCAAAAAGAATATAATAGTACCAAAACCTGTTAATAGAATAGCTTGGCTTAAAAAATAAAATACAATCTTTTTTTTGTTAAAGCCATATGATTTAAATATTTCTTCAATTTCATTCTCTTGCTTCTTAAAATGAACACTCTTCGTATAAATTAAACTAATTAAAATTATAAATAATGAAATTATAATAAAGGAAAGTCGCAAAGTAGGGATGGATTGTTTATAAATAAATTCTTCCTCAAAAAATTTAGTATTCAGATACACATTTTCTGACTTATCAAAAAGATCATTTATAACCTTAACTGCTTCATCAAAGTCATGATATTCATTTAGCTCTATCAGTGCACTAGTATTAAGCTGCGTTTTATTCATTAAATCATTGTTAAATATAACATTAGGATAGCTTGTTTTTCCTATTTTATAGTTATTTGGAGTTGTCCAATTTGAGGAGTAATTTTTTATAACGCCTACTATTTTATAGTATTTTTCTGTGTTATTTATTTTTATTTTAACTTTTTCTCCAATTGCATTTCCAGTAAACGCCTCTTGTAGATATGATTCAATAGTTACTTCGTTATTCCTTTCTGGATATCTTCCCTTTTCAATTATTATATGGCCCATTTCTTTAGCTTGAAAATCCATGGTACCGAAAGTTGCAGGCAATTTAGTATTGTTAAAAGAATTTGTATAGCCCATGTTTTTTATAATACCGTAATGCTTAATACTCTTTTGAGCTTTTATATAATCTTCTTCATTTTGTTTAATACCATTGACCACTGCATGAAAGGCTCCATACTTATTAGTTGTATTCCTTTCCAACTTTTCAATTAATTTATTTGCTTCTGCCTCACCGAAGGTTATTATAAACATAGATAATGTCATTAAGATGATTACCGACGCTGAAAACCATTTTTTCGATAAAACTGTCTTAAAAGCTAGCTTGAATATCATTCTATGCACCTCGAATAACTAACATATATCAAAGAAATACAAATTAACTATGAATTCAAATATAATCTCTTAGTAAATTGATCTTTATATTAATATATCATTAAATTATACATATAAATGAAAAGAAGCGAGAGGTCTCCTCAATAAGTTGAGGGAACTCATGCTTCTTTTGCCGTACCTAATATACTCTCTTCACTAGAAAATTACTGTCTAATTTCTCCAGACCCATTTAGGCCCACACCATCTTTAGTTTGAGTATGTTTAGTTACAATAACTCTATAATTTCCTTCTTGGACCTTGCCGATTGATTTGGTACTTTTATTAGGGGTTTTAAAGTTTTCAGCAATATATTTCTTACCAAACCCAATAAAATTTTTTTTCTGAACTGCCACACTGTAACGGTGTACGCTATTACTATAATTTCCTGTGATTTTATTATATATTCTAGCATTAGAATAAATTTTTGTAGTTTTATTTTTAAGTTTATATTTTACCGGTCCTTTTACTTCGGCTCTTACTATATCGTTTTTTCCTCCTATACTAAACTTTTGGGTACTTGCTTCTCCTAGATGAGCAAAACCAAAAATAGTAAAAAACCCAATTACTACAAGAGCCGTTAATTTTTTAAAATGTTTTTTCAATTTCCTTACCTCCTATATTTTATACATTTATAATTTTAATACATTTTTTTCTACATATCAATATATATTCCAAAAAAAATATTTTCAGCCAAAAAAACGATTACTAGATCATTAATCTTAAGTAATCGTTTCTTCCTGTATTTTTTATATAGAAAAAATTCGGCCTTGCTTATAAACAATTTCCTGAAGCGAAAGATTTAGCTTTTTCGCCATTTTTTTAAGCATAGAATGCTCTTGAGGTGTGACTAGGCTGATAACAGCCCCTTCCTTTCCTGCGCGCCCGGTTCTGCCTGAACGGTGGATATAGCCTTCTTCGTTTGGCAGATCAGCATGGATCACGTACGGCAGATCGTCAATATCGATCCCTCTTGCTGCGATATCCGTTGCAAGAAGAAGTGGGAATTCACGCTGTTCAAATTCCTTTAAGATGATAGCACGCTCTGCTTTTTTCGCTTCACTATGAAGGACACCGAGGTCGACATGGTGATACGCCAATTTCTCTGCGTAAATGCTTAAATTCGTAATATCACGCACAAAGACGAGCGCATGCATGTCCTCAAGCCGTGATAGCTTTTGCAGTAGTTTTACTTTGTCTCGCTGGTCACATAATAGATAATAGTGTCCTACTTTCTGCGCTTCTTCCTCACTTCTGGCAATTTTCAATACTTCTGGTTCAGTCGTCATTTCTTTAATCAGTTGAACCGTTTCGTCTTTCAGTGTCGCAGAAAAACAAAGGATTTGTCTTTCTTTTAATGTGGATTTAATGATCGCTTGGATCGTTTTCATATGCTCTGGCACAAGAAGCTGATCTGCTTCATCTAGCACGATCGTTTTGACTTCGTGCATTTTCAGTTTCTTGATTTTGATTAATTCTTGTACACGGCCAGGTGTTGCGACAACGATGTTCGGGTGTTTCTTTAGTTTTTCCTGCTGCTTTTTGATGTTCGCTCCACCAATCAAGGAGACCGCTTTGATGTCTGATCCTTGTTTGAACGCTTGCACGACATCAAAAATTTGCATCACAAGCTCTCTTGATGGTGCCAAGATTAAGACTTGCGGGTGCTTGATATCCACATCGATTTTATTTAAAAGCGGCAACACATACGCCAGTGTCTTCCCCGTTCCTGTAGGCGATTCTGCAATCACATCACGCTTCTCCGTAATCCATTCTGCTGTTTTTTCTTGTATAGCTGTTGGTTTTTCGAAGCCAGCCGCTTGGAAGTTCTCTTGAATAAATGGCTTTGCTTCTTTTAAAAATGCCCAATTTTCTATCATGTCGATCTCCTTTATCCTCATTCAATCTATCCTTTAGTATCTCAAAATCAGCTTTGAAACGCAATTTTTCTTTTGATGCTTTTATCAAGCCGGACAGTTCGATATAATCATGAGAGGCACTAGCCGTTTTGAATCTATTTGAGGTGTAAAAAATGATATTATCTGTTAAAGATTTAAGCCATGGCTTTGGCGACAGAGCCATTTTTCACGAAGTCTCCTTCCGTTTATTAAAAGGCGAGCATGTCGGCTTAATTGGCGCCAACGGTGAAGGAAAGTCAACGTTTATGAATATTATTACTGGCAAGCTGGAGCCAGATGCAGGAAAAGTGGAATGGGCGAAAAATGTCCGTGTCGGCTACCTTGATCAGCACACTGTGCTAGAAAAGGGCAGAACGATCCGCGAAGTGCTTCAGGATGCATTCCACTATTTATTTTCCATGGAAGCAGCGATGAATGACATTTACGGCAAAATGGGTGAAGCCGATCCTGATGAGCTGGAAAAGCTGTTAGAGGAAGTGGGCGTCATTCAAGATGCGCTCACAAACAATGATTTCTATATCATTGATTCCAAGGTTGAAGAAATAGCGAGAGGTCTTGGGTTAACCGATCTTGGACTGGACCGTGATGTGACGGAGCTGAGCGGCGGGCAGCGTACAAAAGTATTGCTTGCGAAATTGCTGTTAGAGAAGCCAGAAATTCTCCTTCTCGATGAGCCGACCAACTATTTAGATGAGCAGCATATTGAGTGGCTGAAGCGCTATTTACAGGAATATGAAAATGCGTTTATCCTCATTTCACATGATATTCCGTTTTTAAATAGCGTCATTAACTTGATCTATCATGTTGAAAATCAAGAGCTCACGCGCTATGTTGGTGATTATGATCAATTTAAACAAGTGTACGAAGTCAAAAAGCAGCAGCTTGAAGCAGCTTATAAAAGGCAGCAGCAGGAAGTGGCTGAATTAAAGGATTTTGTGGCAAGAAACAAAGCGCGTGTCAGCACAAGAAATATGGCCATGTCCCGTCAGAAGAAACTGGATAAGATGGATATGATTGAACTCGCAGCAGAAAAGCCAAAGCCTGAATTCCACTTTAAGACGGCACGGACTTCCGGGAAATTGATTTTTGAAACAAAAGATTTGGTCATTGGTTATGATGAACCGCTCTCTCGTCCATTGAATCTGAAAATGGAACGCGGGCAAAAAATTGCGCTATACGGCGCTAACGGGATCGGAAAAACGACATTGCTGCGAAGTCTCCTTGGAGAAATCTCGCCAATTTCGGGTGAGGTGGAACGCGGAGAATTCCTTCATATTGGCTACTTTGAGCAAGAAGTAAAAGAGCAAAACAGCAACACCTGTATTGAAGAAGTATGGGGCACCTTCCCTTCTTACACGCAATATGAAGTGAGAGCTGCTCTTGCAAAATGCGGATTAACGACAAAACATATTGAAAGCCGAGTGTCTGTTTTAAGCGGTGGAGAAAAAGCAAAGGTCCGTCTTTGTAAGCTGATCAATGAAGAAACCAACCTACTTGTTCTCGATGAGCCGACCAATCACTTGGATGTCGATGCCAAAGAAGAACTAAAACGTGCATTAAAAGAATACAAAGGGAGCGTCTTATTGATCTCTCACGAACCTGAATTTTATCAAGATGTAGCAACTGAAACTTGGAATTGCGAGTCTTGGACGACAAAAGTATTATAGGCTTCAAATTGTTGACAAAGGGCTAAAATGATCTTTATTTTAGCCCTTTGTCTTCTTTTCAGCGTGATAGAAAACCTTTGAAGTCTAGGAAGGACGAGTACCGGAGTGGAGCGAATTGAACATTCGTGAGCACCGGAACGCAGTCCTGACAAAGAATGCGAGGGTTTGTCTACACGCTGAGCCTTATATCTGATGCAGATATAAGGCTTTTTCTATTTAATGACCTACTTGAATATTGATAAGATGCTTACGACCAATAAGCAAGATGATCATGCCTAACAGAACGACAGCCGCCCCAACATAGTAAGGAGTGCTTGCTGTATAAGATTCAGCAAGTACGCCGGCAATCCAAGGAGCAATCGCGCCCCCAATAAACCGTACAGCACTGTAAGAGGATGAAGCAATGGAACGCTCAACCGGTGCTGATCCCATCACAGCGGTCGTGAGCACAGTATTGATCATGCCAAGAATACCCCCAGCAATGACAATTCCGCAGATGACAACTACTACATGTGAAGTCCAGATCCCAATACCGAATAAAATTACAGCAAATGAAGCAAACAGAACCACAAGAGAAGTCAATGTCCCAAGCTTGCGATGAATGACCGGCGCTGAAAAGACGGATGTCACGGCCAAAAATAGCCCCCATCCAAAGAAGACATAACCAAGACCATGCTCATCCAGATGAAGCACAAATGGCGAATACGCTAAAAGCACAAAGAAACCAAAATTGTATAAGAAAGCGGCAGATGCCATCGTTAAAAGTCCTTTATATTTTAATGCCCCGACAGCCTCGAATAATTTCACCTTTTTCTGAGGCTTCTGCATCGGTGGAAGCATAAACGTAATAGCTAAAAGAGCAACAAGCATTAACACTGCAACGCCAAAGAATGGTCCGCGCCAAGAGATCGTCCCAAGTTCTCCGCCAAGCAGCGGCCCAACCGAAATCCCAAGACCTAGTGCAGCCTCGTATAAAATAATGGCCTTCGCACTTCCTCCAACAGACACGCCGACAATGACAGAGAGAGCCGTTGAAATGAATAAGGCATTCCCAATGCCCCATCCGCCTCTAAAGCCGATTAATTCGTTAATCGTTGAAGAGGTACCGCCTAAAGCAGAAAAGACAATAATAAAAATAAGTCCGATTAATAACGTCCATTTCGCACCAATCCGACTAGAGATATAGCCGGTAAAAAACATCACAAAGCCGGTTACAAGTAAGTAGCTCGTAAATAAAAGTGAGACCTGACTTGGAGATGCATCTAATTGTGATGCAATGGCCGGCAAAATCGGGTCCACAAGTCCTATCCCCATAAATGAAATCACACATGCAAAGGCAACAGCCCAGACGGCCTTCGGCTGCCTAAGCAGACTTGTACGCTGTTTTAACACTTCTTCTTCCTTCATTCCATCAGAACCTTTCCTTCAAATGTTGACAAAGTGCTAAAATGATGTTTATTTTAGCACTTTGTCTTCTTTTCAGCGTGATAGAAAACCTTTGCAGCCCTAGGAAGGGCAGCTACTTTTGCGGAGCGAATTGAACATTCGTGAGCACCAGCGCGCAGACCTGCGGGCGAATGCGAGGGTTTGGCTACACGCTGAAATAAACACACTGAGGTGTTTATTTTTGTAATTGCTCAATCGCATGAGCCGCTCTTTCTTTCATCGTTTCAAGATCCTTTTTAAAGGATTGAATCGTTTCAAGCTTTTTTGTAATCAATTGATGCTGCACAGTCAGCTGCGCCTCAATATCTAACAGCTTCTCTAATCTTTCCTTCGGATCAAGCGACAGCAAGTAGCCTTCTTTATTCAGCTCTAATTGCTTTCCTATTTCCATAAACGATTGAAGCTCTTGTAAAGAAAAGCCGAGTACCTCTTTTGCCTGCATTACTTTTTCTAGTTCTTCCATGTCGTCCTCTGAGTACAGCCTGACACCGCCCTCTGTCCGCTTTGGTGCTGATAATAAACCAATCTCTTCATAGAAACGAATCGTCCGTTTCGTCAGTCCGCTTCTTTTCGCCACTTGATCAATTTTCATCCATTCCATTGCCAGTGCCTCCTGCTCATCAATTCATGATTTATTATACACCTTTATAACCTTAACGTAAACGTAAATGTTTGAGTTCTTGATTTTCTCGTGTTTTGATGTAAAGTAAAAAAAACTGTAGAAAATTCTACAGGTTTTTTCATCATTTTATTAGGATTAACCCTCTAATTCCTCAATCATCAGTGACAGTTCTGTCCAGCGGTCCATTGCTTGTTCTAGTTCTTCAGCAACGGCTTTTTGTTCATCCATCAGTTCTTGAATTTTCCCAAAATCACTGCCTGCTTCTGCAATGCTTGCTTCAAGCTGCTGATGTTTTTCCTCTAATGCCTGAATCCGGTCTTCAATTCCGTCCCATTCAAGCTGGTCTTTGTAAGAAAGTTTTTTTCTCTTTTTAGGCGCCGCTTCTACTTGTTTCTCAGCAGGCTTTGTCTCTGTCCGCTTCGCCTCTTTTTCTTGCTCCATGTAATCGCTGTAAGCACCTTGGTAGTGTGAAATGCGGCCATTTCCTTCAAAGACAAGCAGACGATGAACCACTCGGTCTAAGAAATAACGATCATGCGATACGGTCATGACAACGCCAGGAAACTGTTCTAAATAATCCTCTAAAATGCTGAGGGTCTCCGTATCAAGATCGTTCGTCGGCTCATCTAAAAAGAGAACATTTGGTTCTTCCATTAAGACTTTCAATAAATACAATCTGCGGCGTTCTCCTCCTGACAGCTTGCGAATAAACGTCCGCTGCATGGATCTTGGAAATAGGAACCGTTCCAGCATTTGCTCTGCTGTCACTATGGCGCCATCAGATGTCTTAACGATTTCAGCTGTTTCCTTGATGTACTCAATGATCGTCAGCTCTTCATCCATTTCTTTGTGATCCTGCGTGTAATAGCCAATACGAACGGTTTGTCCAATCGTCAATTGTCCTGAAGTCGGTTCTATTTTCCCCGCTAGACAGTTGAGTAGCGTCGTTTTTCCGACTCCATTCGGTCCGATAAATCCAATCCGGTCGCCCGGCACGACTAAGTCTGTAAACCGCTCCACAAGGGTCTGGCCAGCAAATGAAATCGACAAGTCTTCTGCCTCTATGACTTGTTTTCCTAGGCGATGGGAACCGATGGCGAAATCCAGCTCTCCCTTTGCATCAGGTCCTTTTTGATCCATCAGCTCTTCGGCTCTGCCGATGCGTGCTTTCTGCTTCGTCGTTCTTGCTTTTGCCCCTCTTCTCAGCCATGCAAGCTCTCGTCTGAGTAAGTTTTGACGCTTCGTTTCTTTCACCTGAGCTTCTGCTTCTCGTTCCGCTCTTTTTTCTAAAAAGACTTCATAATTTCCTTTATACGTATAGAGCTGTCCTTGATTCAATTCATAAATCCGATTGGCCACACGGTTGAGGAAATAACGATCATGCGTCACCAGAATGACAGCACCGCTGTATTGACTCAAATATCCTTCGAGCCATTCAATCGTTGCATTATCGAGATGGTTGGTTGGCTCATCTAAAATCAGCAATCCCGCAGGCTGAATTAAATTTTTAGCAATCGCGACACGCTTTTTCTGTCCGCCTGATAAGGCATGAACAGAACGGCTCACATCTTTGACGCCAAGCTTTGTCAAAATCGTTTTGGCTGACAGGTTCGCATCCCATGCGTCTTCCTGATCCATTCGATTTTGCATGCGCATGAGCGCCTCTTGTTTTGCTTCATTTTGCGGATCATGCTCTAAATCGGCGAGCGCCTGTTCATAAGCCTTCATCGTTTGAATCATGGGTGCCGTTCCAGAAAAAATGTAATCAAGAATCGTTTCATCCCCGATCATTTCAGGGTCTTGCTCAAGAAATTCGATATCAAGTGTCCCTGCCTTCGTAATATCACCCTCTTCAAACGATTCAAGTCCTGCAATGACCTTTAGGAGCGTTGACTTTCCTGTTCCGTTTGGTCCAATCAATCCGATGCGTTCCTTTGGTTCTATATGAAAAGAAATATGATCAAACAGCGTTTTCTCGCCATAGGTTTTATATAATCCTTCAACATTCAATAAACTCATTTTTATCAGCCCTTACATAGATTCTTCCTTTATTTTAAATCAGCCAGTAGCAGAAAACTAGTTTTAAAAAACCTGCTGCTGAAAAGAATGTTTCCTTTTGCTGCTCGATACACTATGAAGAGGTGATCTAAAGATGGTAACCATTAGCTTATGTATGATCGTGAAAAATGAAGAGGAGGTGTTAGCGGACTGCCTTTCCTCTGTCCAAGACATTGCAGATGAGATAATCATCGTTGATACAGGATCAACAGATCGTACGAAGGAGATTGCTCACTCCTTTTCAGCCAAGGTACTTGATTTCGAATGGGTTCAGCATTTTGCCAAAGCCCGTAATTTCGCTTTCTCATGTGCAACGAAAGAGTATATTTTATGGCTTGATGCAGACGATGTTCTGCTAGAAGAAGACCGTCAAAAATTTCTTCAGCTCAAAGAGACGCTTGATCCTTCGGTAGATGCCGTCTCAATGTTTTATCATGTGGGATTTGATCAAGACGGTCGGGTGAATTTTAAATATAGAAGAAATCGCCTTGTGAAGCGTGCCTTGAACTTTCAGTGGTACGGGGCCGTTCATGAGTTTCTTCAAGTGTATGGCAACATCTTTCCAGCCGATATCGCCGTCACACACCAAAAGCGTAAGAAAACAACCGCTGGTGAACCTGGGCGCAACTTGCGAATTTATGAAGATATGCTGGCAAAGGGAGAGAACATGACACCCCGTGATCTCTTTTACTTTGCCAATGAATTAAGAGATAACAAGCAGCATGTCAGAGCGATTCGTTTTTATCATGAATTTTTAGCGACAAAACAGTGCTGGATTGAGGATGAAATTCGCACATGCCAAAATTTAGCTGACTGCTATTATGCAGTCGGTTTCGAGGAAGCGGCTTTATCCTCATTATTACGTTCTTTCTTATATGATCAGCCTCGTCCAGAATTTTGCTGCCGAATCGGGGATCATCTAAAAATTCAAAATAAACATCAAGCAGCGATCTTTTGGTATGAGCAGGCGCTGAAGGCTCCTGAAATCGAAACAGCCTTCACACTCACACAGTATAAAACGTGGTATCCTCACCTTCAGCTTTGCTATTGTTATTATCAGCTCGGCGATCTGGAGAAAGCCAAAACCCATCACCATGCATCCGCCGCCCATTCCCCCACTCATCCAAGTGTACTGTATAATGAAAAAATATTTACTAAACAGACGTAGACTATATGTCACCACATCCGCCTTCCATCTCTTGGCGGATGTCTCTTTTTGTGCACAAATTCGATTGTGGCGTTTAACACTTTAGTGATTTAAAGCGTTCTCCAACCAATTGACTAAATTGTCATTTAAGCATATACTAACACTCGTCTTACGAAAAGATTTATCCATTAGGAGGTCAACATGAGTTCTTTATTTCGAAAAAAGTCTCTCGACCAGCTCATGCTTGAAAGTCAGACGAAGCGGCTCAGCCGATCGTTAAATACGTTTGATTTAATCTTGCTTGGCATTGGCTGCGTGGTCGGGACTGGTATCTTTGTGATTACGGGGGTTGCTGCGGCAAAAGATGCGGGACCTGCGATTATTATATCTTTTATTTTAGCTGCGATCGCATGCGCCCTTGCTGCTTTTTGCTACGCTGAATTCTCCTCGTCCATTCCTGTGTCAGGCAGCGTCTATACGTATTCCTACGCCACACTTGGGGAATTTCTCGCCTTCTTAATGGGCTGGGATCTCATGCTTGAATATGTCATTGCGCTCTCTGCTGTAGCAAGCGGATGGTCGTCCTATTTTCAATCACTGCTCAGTGGATTCGGTCTGCACATACCGAAGGCATTATCAGCTGCACCTGGAGCCGCTGATGGGGCCGTCTTTAACCTTCCAGGCGCACTCATTATTTTGCTTATCACCTTTATCGTCTCAAGAGGCGTCAAAGAAAGCACGAAACTGAATAACATCATTGTGCTGATTAAAATTGCCATTGTCCTTCTCTTTATCATCTCAGGTTTTGCGTACGTCAAACCTGAAAACTGGACACCTTTTATGCCGATGGGCTTTGAAGGCGTGATCGCAGGCGCGGCAACAGTCTTTTTTGCTTATCTCGGATTTGATGCGATCGCCAATGCATCTGAAGAGGTCAAAAATCCGCAAAAGGCGATGCCGATTGGTATTATTGGAGCGCTCGGTGTTTGTACCGTTTTATACATCGGTGTGTCCTTTGTCTTAACCGGCATGGTTCACTATACGAAACTGAATGTCAGTGACCCTGTCGCATTTGCTCTTCAAGTCGTGGGCCTTCATAGTGTGGCAGGTATCATATCAGCCGGTGCCATTATTGGGATCACAACGGTTTTAATTGCCTTGGTCTATGCGCAGGTACGCCTAACCTTTGCGATGAGCCGCGATGGACTCATGCCAAAGATTTTCTCAAAGGTTCATCCAAAATCGCAAACACCCGTTGCCAACACATGGCTGACAGGTGCTGTCGCAGCATGTATCGTAGGTTTTGTGAACTTATCGACGCTCGCGAATTTAGTCAGCATCGGTACACTTGCAGCCTTTACAGTGATTTCAATTGCCGTCATCGTTTTACGGAAAAAACACCCGAATGTCAAAGCAGCGTTTAAAGTGCCTTTCGTGCCTGTTCTTCCGATTATCAGTGCGGTCATTTGTATCACACTCGCAACGACCCTTTCATGGGTGACATGGAGAGCCTTCCTGATCTGGGTGGCCATTGGTGTCGTTGTTTATTTCACCTATGCAAGACGAAAAAGTCATCTGAATGCAACACATTAGAAAAGAGACACGGGGTTTCCCGGTCTCTTTTTTTTTGCTTAAATCACGCTGTTTTTGGCTGAATTTGAGTCCACCATATCTGGATCTAACACGCTTGAAATCGGAATGACAAGCGGTGAACAATCTCCATTGTCCTCTCCAAATCCTTGGTTCAATTTCATTGAGAGAAAATAATCGATCTGCTGATAAGGACCTAGCGTCAGTGATGCACCCCGATCCATTGCATTGATTTTAAAAGCACCGACATTGACAACTGAGGGTGAGAATAACATCACACGTCACTTCCTTTGAATGGGTTTAGCTGCTGGTGAAAAAGAGGCAGGTGAGTCCACTTGATCTCGATCATCTACATGGCTTTTTGTCCCGACAAAACCGCTGGCATCTCCAAAATTTTGTCCGTACCCCTGATTTTTTTATCTGAGTTTTGCCACTCTGCTAACAAATTTTGTCCGACATTCACCGCCGATGCATTTTCCAGTCTATCCCCCTCTGTCACCGAGCTGGAAAAAAGACTCATCGCTCTCGAGCAAAAAATGTCCGCACCAGTTTCTCCTGTCTCAGAGGATACACACATTCATATTGAATCCCTGCATGTGGACAAAATTGATTACCATTTAGAGTTTGGGGAGCTTTCCATTGACCAGCTTCAAGGCAGGCTCAATATTGGGGCAACCTATTACACGCCAAAGGACACTCACATCAAAAAATCAACACCACCACCGAAGCCAAAAGAAACAAAAACACCGACAGTCTCGATTCGATCAAAGCCTTCCTCCTCTTAATGCGCTCAGCTTTTAAGCACAATCGGGAGCCAGAAATACACCGCAAGGACAATCACCACAATACTCATGATATTTAACCAAAAGCCTGCCCTGACCATATCAGATATTTTCAGCACGTCCGCACTAAAAACAGCGGCATTTGGCGGCGTGGAAATCGGCAGCATAAACGCACATGAGGAAGCCAAAGCAGCCGCAGCCATTAACCCATAGGGCTCGATGCCAATCGCAAGCCCAAGCCCTACCGTAATCGGAATAATCATATTGGCAACAGCTGTATTTGACATAATTTCAGTCATAAACAAAATCGCTCCCGTTAAAATGATCAATAGCATGATATACGAAAGCCCATTTAAATGCTGTAGATTTTCCCCGATCCATCCTGTTAGATTGGTTTCTGCAAAGCCCGTAGCGAGCGACAGCCCACCTCCAAACAAAAGCAACAGCCCCCACGGTAGCTGTTTCATATCCTGCCATTCTAATATTCTCTCTCCATTTGTTGCTGGAATGAGAAATAACAGCATGGCACCGAAAATGGCGATAGATGTATCAGATACGGTGATCCCTCCAAACAAAAAGAGCTTAAAAATCCACAAAAACGCCGTCATAAGAAAAACAACAAACACCCATTTTTCCTCTTGTTTCATTTTCCCTAAATCCTCTAAACCTTTTCGAATAAACGCTACACTCATGTCCCCTGTATGCTCTACTTTGAACTGTATCTTTGTTAAATACAGAAATAAGAGAATGAGCAGAACGATCGCAACGGGAAACCCAAACAAAAACCATTCGAAAAACATAATCTCCCGATCTAGCAGTTTTTTTGACATGGCAGCAAACACCGCATTTGGCACAGAGCCGACAAGTGTTGCTAGACCACCAATTGATGCTGAATACGCAACCGACAATAAAATGCTTTTACTGAATCGCTCAAGAGATGGACCAGCTAAGATGTCATTAGCCTTGACCTCTTTAATGACTGCAAGTGCCACTGGCAGCATCATCAGTGCTGTCGCTGCATTTGAAATCCACATAGATAAAAAAGCAGTCGCAATCATGACACCTAAGACAATGCGGTCACTTCGTGTGCCAATCACCCTTAAAATGTGTAAGGCCATTCTTCTATGCAGATTCCATTTTTCAATGGCAATTGCGATCATAAATCCTCCCATGTACATAAAAACGATCGGATCTCCATAAGCCCTTGATGTCTGTTCCATAGAAAGTCCGCCAAGTGTCGGCAGTAGGATGATCGGCAATAAAGATGTTGCAGGGATGGGCAGTGCTTCTGTCACCCACCATGTAGCCGTCCAAGCGGTAATGCCCAAGACTACCCTCGCAGCATAGGTCAATTCATTTTCAGGTATGAGAAAAAGAACGAGCAAGAAGAGTGCCGGTCCAAGAACAAGTCCAATCACATTCACCTTTTTATAAACGATAACAATTCCCCCCTATTGAAAGCGCTTGTATATTTTTCTTTTTTTCCACATTCGATGATCTCTTAAGAAATCCTTTAAATCATAAGAAAAAATGAAGATATCTTTCATAGAAACCATCTATCATTTTCGTCCCATTCCCAAAACCATGACATGATACATTGGTCTATTTTCATAGGAGAAACTATACAAATCATGTGCAATCACTGTAAAATATAGAAGATCTAATCAAAAATTGAGGTGTTTTCATTGTATACAGATCAACGAAAATCATTTTGGAAACAGAAAAAAGTCATGATCCCCATTCTTAGTATCATCGTAGTTGCTGCTGCTTTCTTTTTCTTAAAAGATTCTCTTTTGTCAAAAGAAAAAGAAGCTTTAAAAGCGGCTCAATCCTTTACAAAACAAATGGAGAAGAAAGACTTTACAAAGCTGGCTGATGAGGTAACAAGTGCGTCTTTGAAAGCCAATGACTTCTCAAAAAAACAACTAGCCGAAAAATATGACAATATCTTCAACGGAATTGGTGCTTATGATCTGAACATATCAAAGCTCAACGTCGAAAAACAGGACAAAGGAAATGGGTATCAATTTTCCTATGATGTAACAATGAAAACGTCATTTGGCAAGCTGCACAAGCTTTCTTACAAGGGCGTTCTCTCAGAAGAAGATGACAAATGGAAAGTCGACTGGAAGCCAAATCTCATCTTCCCGCAAATGGAGAAGGGAGATACCATCAAAGTCAAATCAGACCCTGCTGTCCGCGGAAACATCGTCGACCGAAAAGGACGTACCCTAGCAGAAACAACTGGTGGAAGCGCACTTGGCATCATCCCAGGAAAGCTTGGCACAGGGGAAGAAAAAGAACGCAATATCAAAAAAATCAGCAAGGCATTTGATATAGATGAAGAACTAATCGACAATCAGCTGAAACAAGCATGGGTCACAGACGACACGTTTGTCCCGCTCAAATCGATGTTAGAGCAAAAGCCGATTCCAAAGGATGTAAAAGGCGTCACCTATCAATCGAAGGAAATGCGCTACTATCCTTATAACGAAGCCGCCGCCCATCTCACCGGCTATGTCGGAAAAGCAAATGCAGATGATATCAAAAGAAATCCGGCATTAAAGGCAGATCAAATCATTGGCAAAACCGGACTTGAATTCACATTTGACCAAAACTTGCGCGGACAAGATGGCGGAAGCATTTTGATCGTCCATGATGAAACAGGCATTGAAGAAACATTGCAAAAATCAGATCGACAAGATGGAAAAACAGTGAAGCTGACCATTGATGCCTCTTTACAGAAAAAAGCCTATGAACAGCTGAAAGGTGAAAAAGGGGCTGTCACCATCATAAATCCATCATCGGGGGATCTATTAGCGCTTGTCAGCGCCCCTTCCTATGATGTCAATCTTATGACAAACGGGATCACACCTAAGCAATATCAGGCATACAGTGAAAACCCAGATCTCCCATTCCAAGCCCGGTATGCGAGCCGGTATGCACCAGGGTCTACATTCAAAACCATTACAGCAGCCATCGGGCTGGAAACAGGTGTCACAAAGCCTAATAAAGTACGCACCATCCATGGACTAAAATGGCAAAAAGATCAATCTTGGGGTAATTATCGAATTACACGGGTTCACGATAAAGAAAACGTAAATATGGTTGATGCCCTCGTGTACTCAGATAATATTTACTTTGGACAGGAAGCTCTGGAAATTGGCAAAGACACCTATGAGAAAAAAGTAAAAGCATTTGGATTTGGCGAAGATTTGCACATGCCATTTACAATGAAACCAGCGCAAGTATCGAACGACGGCATTCAATCGGACATCTTACTTGCTGACTCGGCATATGGCCAAGGCGAATTACTCATGTCACCGATTGAACAAGTACATGCCTATTCTCCATTTGCAACAGGAGGCAAGCTTGTCTATCCTCGAGTCGTTCAAGACGAGAAAACAGCATCACCAAAACAAATCATCAAAGAAGACTCGGCAAATACAGTGAAAGACGCGCTCACTCAGGTCGTGACGAGTCCAAACGGTACAGCTCACTCCTTACAAATGGAAGGAGCTGATATTGCCGCTAAAACAGGAACGGCAGAGCTAAAGAGCAAACAAGGGGCAACAGACGGTTCTGAAAATGGATTTTTACTTGCATTTAATCCTAAAAAAGAAGATTACGTCCTCGTCGGCATGATTGAAGATGTAAAAAACCGCGGCGGTAGTGGACTCGTCATTCAAAAAATGAAGCCTGTCATCGCAACTTTTTATAAGTAACCATTTAGAGACACAAACGCTTGTGTCTCTTTTTTCTAAATCATGACAATTTGCTATTGTTTTATAGTTCACCTTATGAATAAAATGAGAAGAATGCAAAATTGAAAACAGTTGAATGAAAGGAGGAAGTCTCATTGGCTATTGCTGCTCGTACAAAGGATAAACCTCAAAATTCTGTCACTGGATCAACGATTTATCCCATTTTATTGATTATTGGCATTTGTCATATGCTCAATGACACTTTGCAAGCCGTTATTCCTGCGATGTTCCCTATTTTAGAACGCTCAATGGGGCTGACCTTTACACAATTAGGGCTAATTGCCTTTACATTAAATATGGTCTCCTCCGTGATGCAACCCGCTATTGGGTGGTACACAGATAAACGACCGATGCCTTATGCACTCCCAATTGCTTTATTTTCTAGTGCTGTCGGTATATTCGGGCTTGCGTTTGCGCCTTCCTTTGCCACCATTTTGCTTTGCGTTGTCTTTATCGGACTCGGCTCTGCCATTTTTCATCCAGAGGGCTCCCGCGTTGCCAACATGGCAGCTGGTCCAAGACGAGGACTTGCACAGTCCATCTATCAAGTAGGCGGAAATACAGGTCAAGCCTTTGCTCCGCTGATCGCTGCATTCATGCTCGTCCCTCTCGGTCAGCCAGGCGTGGCTTGGTTTACGATTGTTGGAATGATTGCTGTCGGTTTCCTTCTTTATATTTCAAGATGGTACGCAGGAAGACTTCAAACCATTCGAGCTCAAGCGAAAAAAGCTCCCGCAAAAGCTGCAAGATCTGAACTTCACCGTAAGTCAGCACTCACAGCACTTGGCATTATCGTCTTTCTCATCTTTGCCCGCTCTTGGTATGGAAATGCGATATCAAATTTCTATGCGTTTTATGCGATTGAACAATATGGATTGACGATTAAAGAATCACAGACTTATATTTTCTTATTTCTCATTCTAGGTGCAATTGGGACATTTTTAGGCGGGCCGCTTGCAGACCGCTTTGGCAAGAAAACCGTGATTTTAATTTCCTTATTGGCATCCTTTCCACTTGCCTTGCTGCTGCCATTTGCCGGACCTGTTTTTGCCTATGTTTTACTTGGACTGATTGGGGTCATTCTGACGTCAAGCTTCTCTGTCACAGTCGTTTATGCTCAAGAACTATTTCCCGGGAAAATTGGCACAATGTCTGGTTTAACGGTTGGGCTTGCGTTTGGTATGGGTGCCATCGGATCGGTCGCTCTAGGCTCATTCATTGATGCCTTCGGTTTAACGCCTACTATGATCGGAGTCGCCTTTTTACCGATATTAGGTATCCTGGCCTTCTTACTACCTAGCGATCAAACCATCTCCAAATGGAATGAATCATAAAAAGGAGAAAACCGCTCAGTGATTGAGCGGTTTTTTTCATATCTCATAAAAATGCGTATCAGGTACATGCTTCTTTGCAATAAACCCTTGCTGGAATTCTGGAAAGACCTTTTGCACCTGTTTAATTTTTTGATGAACCAAATCGGCATATGGAATATATAAATGATTCACAAGCCTTTGTTCTGTCATATAGTAATACCAATTCAGATTAAACGTATTCTCATCAATGATCGTAAAGGCAGAAAAATGATAGAACAAGAGTGGACATTCGTCGAGATACATTTCCCCTTTCACAACTGAAAGCTTGTAGTTTTCAATATTCCAAATCGCGGCATTGGCTCCTTTAGATGTCACCACATGAACCCCTTCAAAATCATCGACCCATCTTTCAACATACCGCTGATCTCCATACGTCTTATTTTTTGTATCCATTTCGACTGTACAGTGTGCAAGACAGTTTTCCTTCCATTGTGTGACCGCCCGTTTGGCAACGTCTGTGTTGCGGCAGCCGACAAATCCAGTATTAAAGCGGCCAGACAACTCATAAAAGTGATAGAACCGCTCGGAATTCATATGATCCGTCAAAAATAAATGAGCGAGTGGATTCTCTGCAAATATCGCCTCTGGATCATGATAAAAATACAAATCCGTATCCAAATGGGCGAGATAATCCGCTTTTGAAGACTCAAGGATTTTGAGCAAAAAAACGGGCTTTAACGTCCAGCAATACTCATGGAACGTCCGATCATCCTTTGCCTTTCGCAGCGTCTCATCTTCAATATTTTCAAGCTGTTCATATTGAACATGCGGATGAGGAAATTCACTTAACACCTTGTAAGCCAAAGGGTCTGCACATAGAACAGACAGCTTGAATGAATGAGCGGTTTGTTCAAGCGAATGAATCAGCGCCAAAAGCTTAAAAACATGGGTATTCGACACAATGGTTGTAAAATGATAAGACGCCATCTACAACACATCCACTTGGAACAAATCAACGCGTAATAGCTCTTTCGTCAGCCCTTGAATGGCTTCTACAACCACTGTGCAGCCATATTCCTGCCGTGCAAGCTGCGCTGCCTCTGCCAGCTTTTTCAAAGGGACATGTCTAGCTGTTAGCTGATCTTTATTATCGCGTTTGACGCCCACATTCCGCTCTGTGATCAAATGAAGCAGCTCTAAAAAATAAGAGAGCAGACCATCGAATACCGGATTATCACGCAGCTGCCGGACTTCTTTTACAATGTCATTTGTGACGGTGTGAGAAAATGGACCAGAGAAAGCCAAATGGACATCAATGGCATCAATATTGTTGTACTTCTCGCACATATACAAAATGTTATATTTGATGTCATCAAATGACGTTAAATTACTTGGATGCTCCTGATGCACGCTCATGATATCCTCTCGCAATTCAAAGGAGAGACCCAGCTGATGCAGACGAATTCCTAAATCATAATCCTCAAACCCGTACCGAACGATCTGTTCATCAAACATCCCGAGCGTGATGACATGCTTGCGTTTGACAGAGGAGTTATTCGTAATAAAAAATCGCCACGGCAGCTCATAAGAGCCTAAATCATAGTTGTACGTGCGCAAAATGTCTTTGAGGATAGCAATAAACTCAGACTGCAAATCGAAGCTTTTCTCTAGAAATGCACCATTTTCAACTTCCTTCATTGATAAAAGAGGCGTTTTATCTTTCATTTTCCGCTTATACAAGCCTTGCTTTTTCAACCGCTTGATATGCTCCTGCTCAAATGCTTCGTAAAAATAACGATAAATCCGCTTCCAGCATACACCGCAAATGACAAGGTCCTCATGATCAGCATGTGCCTCCGCATGCTTTTGAATAAATTGCGGCTCTGCCAGCATATCGCTGTCATGGAATATCAACAGGTCCCCCTCCGCCTCGCGAATGGCATGATTGCGACCCTTGGCAATCCCTTGATTGACAGGAATACGTACCTTTTTAAACGGAAAATTCACCTCAATGTTCTCAAGCATTTCCATCGTGCCGTCCGTTGACCCATTATCGGCGACAATGACCTCAAACGGAATATTCGTATCCTGAAGCGTTAAGGAAAAAAGACTCCCTTCTAAACGCTCTTTGGCATTATAGCTCGGAATAATGACGCTTACCTTTGGTTTCTCATTCATGCGTCATCCTCCTCCAATTTGGCATAGCCGTTAAACAGCGGATCGACCTGCTCAACAGATTCAATCACATGGCGCAGCACGTTTCGATAGGCTTCTTGAAAAAACGGCAGATCATCTCTCCCCTTTTCATGAATTTGCTGCATCTCATCCTTGCTCACGATGCGAAAGCCGCTGAAATGATAGCAAATGAGCGGATGCCCATCCTCCAGCAAAATCCGTCCATTTTCTTCCCGATAGGAATGCTGCCCATAGTTCCAATGACCAATATTCACGCCTTTTGTTTGAATATCCTCCACTTTTTCAAACAGCTTCGGCATATGATCGAGATATCCTTGATCGCCAAACTTGCCTTCGCCCGGTGCATTTTTGCATTCCTTTAAGCATTCTTCTTTCCACCAGCTGAGGCATTTTCGTCCGGCTTTATCTCCTTTAAAATGCAGGAAGCCAGAGTTATAGCGACCTAAAAGCTTCTGAAGCATCTTCACTTCCTCAGGATCAAAGCTCGGAATCACAATATCCCCTCTCGAAAGTAAAACAGAGGCATCCGGCTGATGTTGAAAAATCACTTGCGGGCTCTCATAAAAAAATAAATCCGCATCAAGATAGGTTACTCCTTCTGCCTGCTCCTGTTCAAATAACCACTCAATCCACATCGGTTTTAATGTCCAGCAATATTCCGAGGCATCCCGTTCCTCTTTTTTCTCCAGCAGCTCTGGCGTTTCGAGCACCCGTACATGAACAAGATCAACATGAGGAAAATTCATTTGATGAAGCAGGTCAAATGCAGCATCATCCATACATAACGTCTTGATGACAGCATCATCTTCTACTTGCTTCAATGACAAGAAAAACGCAATGGCTTGATAAAGTCTTCCACTTGATAGAACCGTACAATATATGCTGTTCATCTACTTACACCTCTATTTTTGAAAGAATTCGCGGTACCATTCAATCGTCTTCTCTAAACCTTCATCAATCGAGTAGTCTGGCTTCCAATCAAGCAGCTTTCTCGCCTTTTCTGCCGACAAATATTGATGCTTTATCTCATGCGTTCCTTGGTTTAAAATACGAGGCTTCAGTTCACTGCCCATCGCCTTTAAAATCTTATCCACGAGCTCAAGAACCGTCAGCTGAATTTCATTACTAAAGTTAAATGCTTCTCCGGCGAGCCCTTTTTCCTCCATTTTCTCAGCTAGCAGCAAATAAGCCTTAACCGCATCTTCAATGTAGAAATAATCACGAATAAAAGTACCATCACTTCTAATTTCAGGCGCTTCTCCTTCTAGCACAAGCTGGATGGTTTGCGGAATGATTCTGTTAAAGTTTAAATCCCCACCCCCGTATAAATTGCCGCAGCGCGTAATACAAACTGGAAGACCATATGTGTTGTAATACGTGTGAGAAATTAAATCTGCACAGCTCTTTGATACATCATACGGATGTTTCCCATTTAGCGGCATGTCTTCATCGTATGGGAGCTGCTCCTGATCGCCGTATGCTTTGTCACTTGATGCCACGATGACTCGTTTGATTAGAGGCTGTCTTCTGCAAGCCTCGAGTACATTCCATGTCCCTAAAATATTGGCTTCAAATGTAGAAACAGGGTGTCTATTTGCAACCCCAACAATGGCCTGCGCCGCCAAATGGAAGACAGTATCAATTTCGTATTCTCCTAACGCACGTTCAATCGTTTGCATATCCTCCAATGCACCTTGTACCACATTCATCTTTTCAAATTGACTGCCTTGATATAAATTCGACCTTGGCACCTGATCACGCACAAGTCCAGTTACGTTTGCACCTTGATCAATCAATTCCTTGACGAGATAGCTTCCCAATAGTCCTGTACATCCAGTCACAAACACGTTTTTCCCATTCCAAAATCCGCTCATGCCGTCACCAAACCTTCCATGGTTGTTTTCCATTTATCCACATGCCATTGATTTCCTTCAGGTTCTTATACGTATCGATCGCTGTCCAAAATCCGTGGTGCTCATAAACCGCAAGCTCTCCATCATTCGCCAAATTTTGAAGAGGCTCCGCTTCAAATACGCATTGGTCATCGTCTGTCAAATAGTCAAATACCTTTGGAGACAACACAAAAAATCCTCCATTGATCATCCCGATACTGTCTGTCTTCTCAGAGAAGGATTGTGCCATCCCGTTATATACCTTCAACGTCCCGTACTGTGACTTCTTTTCAATTCCTGTGACAGTCGCAGCTGCCCCAAGCTCCTGATGACGCTTCAGCAGATGAAACATATTGACATTGGCAAGTCCATCACCATACGTCATCATGAATGTCTCATCCCCAATGTAGTCCTGTGCCTGCTTTAACCGTCCGCCTGTCATCGTATTCTCGCCCGTATCTAAAAAGGTGATTTTCCAGTTCTCTGACTTTCCTAAAAGCTTTATTTCCCCTGTTGCCATATCCAGCTTCATGCTGTGATGCCGCCAGTCGTAGTTCAGGAAATACTCTTTGATCTTCTCTCCTTTATATCCAAGCAATAAGATAAACTCATCTACTCCGTAATACTGATAGATTTTCATAATATGCCATAGAATAGGCCGATCTCCGATCATAGCAAGTGGTTTAGGAAGCGCTTGTGTGACCTCACTCATTCTCGTTCCCTTTCCTCCGCAGAGAATGACTGCTTTCATCTTCTCCCCTCATCTCTCTATGAAAAATTTTTGATTGAAAACCTTATCTTTATGCGGAAAATCAGTACATGTACCCTCATACTTTGTCCGACATCAGGTTTTGAATCTACTCTATTCATATGTCGAAATGAGAGAGGGTGCCACCTAGCATTTAACTATTTTTACAAATAAAAAAAGAGCGAGATTTGTATTCTCGCTCTTTCAAAGTTTAAATTGTATATTATCAGGGTAGATGGTATGATAAACATGTGCATCAACAGCACAAACAGCCTCTTTTTATCAAGAGACTACTAGATGGAATGAATTCAAGTGGCAGCTTGCTTCATTCTCAATATGAATCACGGAGGTGAATTCCCATGGCACAAAACGTACTTTGTGAAGTGAACTCTTGCCGTTTTTGGGCTGATAACAGCTGTACGGCTTCTACCATTAAAATTGGTAAAAACACAATGGCTGATGTGACTCGCAATGCTGAAACTGATTGCGAAACATTTGAAACAAAATAAGTGATTTTTCTGAGGTGAAGGAACTGGCAGGTTCCTTCTTTTCTTTTATCATTCTATCAAGAATGATAATTATTATCAAGTGTTTTTCCATAAACATTTCTCGGGAAATAATGACACGATATTTCTCCATTCGTTGACGATTTTCACTCCTTTTTCTATACTCAACATATCCGAAGAAGAAAAAGTGGTGACCAATCAATGGATTTTACGATACGTTTTCTATCATTCTTTGTCGTGGAAATCGAAGGCAAAGATGAACAAGCAAATAAACGGTTCAAGCATTATCAAACATTAGATCAAGAGGAATTTGAACAAAGTGAGCTGAAGGACTTTTTAGATGGTGAACTAAAAAAAATCGTCAAACGAAAAGTGGACAGACACCCTAAATCTGAACAAGTACCGACCAAAATTGGCCGATTCATTGTCGAACCCGGTCATGAACTCGATTCAAATCCAAACTACAATTTATTTCATCAGACGAGATTTGCCGATACAAAAGAAGTATTTAATGAATGCAGTGAACAGTTTGTGCGCACGTATTTAGATACAAGTGCTGTCAGAGGCGGCGTTTTTTTAGTTGCGTCTGCCGTTCCTAAAAAGTACTTCGATGACTCCTTTGTCTTTATTATGAAATGCGATTTTGAACAGAAAGTCGCTTCTATCGCTGATACATCTACCTTGATCAAAAAAGTAGAAATGGCGATTACAACTAAAAACATGAAATCAATTCAATACCCTTTTATGCCAGAAGAGGGCATGACAGAGGAAGCTGAAGTGAAAATTCACCAATCCTCACATGCTCGTTATTTTGAGGACTTTCTGAAATTCGTCGAATACGGAGAATCAATGCCTGAAATCATGAAATCACAGGTCATGAACATGGTGCAGGAACAAGTATTTGAAACATTACAGGATGAAAGTGAAGAATTAAAGCAATTTGAAGAGGACCTTGAAATATGGGAAGCGAGTGAAAAACGAGAAATTAGAGAAACACTCGATACAGAACAGGTCACACTAGCAGCTTCTCACATTGTGGAACAAACCCCTGACATCACAATGAAAATGCGTCTAGGTGAAACAGAAATCAAAGGGCTTCTAGCGGACTTTGGCCACTCGATCCATATTGCGAAGGTCAACAATCGATATGTCGTGCTCGTTGAAGCAGACCAAATCGTCTTCGAAAAAGGAAGCACACCTGTAGAATTCCATAAACCAAATGGGTTAAAAGAGGTTGTCAGCCAGCTGACGCAAAAAGCCTACGATTCAGACTTAGAATAAGAGAATATGACTGCCTCCTGCGCTCAGCTGCATGAGGCAGTTTTTTTATATAGCGCTTTATTTTTTACACTGCACTAGAAGAAACATGCTGCCCGCCTCTTACCCACATGCTGACAAGCATTAAGCTTATGATGAGCATCAGCCAAAAGACGCTGTTTGTTCCGAAAAACTGAATCAATGTATACCCGCACAAAGGTCCTAAAGCAGCCCCCATATCTTGAACAAAAGAATAGCTGGCGAGAAAGCGGTTCTTATCTGTTTGAGCAGAGGCTTTTTGAAAGGCAAGTGTATCGGTGAACGTTGTTACAATCGTTGCCAGCAGCTGAATCAAAAGCAGCATCACAAGGAACCAGCCGCTTACCTTCAGCATGACCCCAAGAAAACTGAGCCCTCCAAATGAAAGAAACATCCAGCATAGCATTCGTTCCTTCATCACAAGCCGATCAAACCATTTGCCTGTTCTCGGTGCGAGAAATGGTTCCCATCCCCACCTGAGTGCTTGAATAACACCGCTTAAAGCCGAAGCTCCGATGACAAAGCCAAACAGAGTCAATTCATCCTGATCGATTTTTGCTTCAATGACATGACTCAGCGTGGATGCGAATAAACCTTGAATGATCAGTGCGATCAGCATGCCTGTTATCAGTACTTTTACCACATCTCGTGTAAACCACTTTTGTTTGATGCCATGATACACCTCGCTGCCTTCTCTCTTTTCAATTTCATCCAACGATACATAAAAAATGCCCCCCATCAATGTGAGTAAACCAAAGACAAGCGTCATGGACTGGAAGCCGATCAAGCTAGCAAAGATTCCTCCAAATAACATGCCAAATAAACTCCCAAGCCGGTAAAGTCCATTATAAAGACCCGTCAAATGTCCTTGTGAGCCTTCGCCCATTTCAGCCAAAACCCTCATCCCGCTCATACGGAGTAACGTCCAAGCGAGGCCCCATGCGCAGCGGCAGATCAATAGCAGCCAAAAACCGCTCATCCCATATAATATCGTGGTCACTGACGCGATCAAAATCGCCATCAATACACCTGTCTTCATTGGGATATATCGATAGAGCCACCATACGACAGGTGCTAGCGGGATACGTATGAATCGGTTGATAGACAGCAGTAACCCGACCTCCCAAATGGATGATAAACCAATCTCTTTCCAATAGATCGGGAGAACAATATAGAGCATTGAATCCCCAATAAGTGCAAATGCTGTGATAAGCGATATTGACACAACTTGCTTTTGACGACGATCCATTTTTCTTCCCCCTTCGCTACCTTTACGATAAGGGATGCCTTATAATAAATCTAATGAATGTTTTTGATTAATTTATCAAAATAATTGATAGGTGGTGCAAAGTTGAATTTACATGCCCTTCGAATTTTTGCAAAGGTCGCAGAGACAAAAAGCGTCACACAAACTGCAGATGCACTATCTTTAACACAGCCAGCTGTGACGGCCCAGCTTAGAAGCATTGAACGAGAGATCGGGATTCGCCTTTTTAAACGAAACGGTCGAGGCATTGCGCTCACAGAAATGGGAAAGATGCTGTATCCTTATGCCCGGCAAGTGTTTGAGGCTGAAAAGGAAGTAGAATATCAGATCACGCTATTACAAAACGGGAAGAAGGGGCGCCTCCGCATCGCTTCTACCTACGTACCACTCAACTTTTTACTGCCAGATTGGCTGGCTGCTTTTAAAACGTCATCACCACAGACAGAAATCGAATTAAAAAGCGGAAACTCCGCTCAAGTGATAGAGAGCCTGCTGCAATATGAATCAGATGTCGCCATCGCTGTGATTGAAGATTTGCATCATGAGGAGATCGTTACCTCTCATTTGACGAATTTAAGCTATGATTTTATTGTGCCAGCAGACCATCCGTTGAACGGAAAAACCGTCCCGCTAGAGCGCCTGAGTCTGGAGCCTTTTTTGATGCGTGAAGAAGGCAGCTCCACAAGAGATAAGCTCTTTTCCCTTTTCACCTCGAAAGGAATTAAAAAACCG
Source organism: Bacillus sp. FSL M8-0266 (assembly GCF_038613425.1). NCBI lineage: Bacteria > Bacillati > Bacillota > Bacilli > Caryophanales > Bacillaceae > Bacillus > Bacillus sp. FSL M8-0266. The sequence continues at coordinate 741,609 of NZ_CP152015.1, read as the reverse complement.
ACTGTTGATTTACAATTCAGCGGTGTTCATGAAGCGATTCAAATGATCAAAGCTGGCTATGGGATCACGCTTGTTCCCCGTGATGCGGTTCAAGGTAGTTTCCAGCGGAAAGAGATTGGTCGTATATATATCGAAGGCATAGAAATCGTCAGACCTGTTGTGATCTGCAAACGGGCGAATGATCTTGAAGAAAATAGAACCGTGGATGCCTTCCTGCAAATGAAAGGGATCGGTCCATTTAAGGAGCCTGCTGCAAATTAAAAAAGTGCCTGCATGAGAAACAGGCACTTTTTCTATTCTGCTGGTTGAACGATGTCATACGGTACAGCCTTTGAGGCTTTCACTAATTGTTCTGGTGTGATAAGGATTTCATTTCCCCATTCACCTGCGCCAACGCCTAATATTTCTTCCTCTAATAGTGAAGCTTCGATAATGGTGCGGAAGCCTTCTGGCTGCCAGCAAAACGGCGGTATTGAGCCAATTCGGTAGCCTGTCACTTCTAGAACCTTCTCTGGTGATGCCATTTTAATATTACGAGAGTCAGCCGCTTTCTTTAGTTTTCCTGACTTAATATGCTGGTCAGCGCCAACCATCACAAGCAACTGCTCCCCTTCCCCTGTTTCAAAAATCAATGTCTTAATCATTTGTCTCTCACGAAAACCAAGGGCTGCTGCTACATTTGCGGCTCCCTTCTCTGTTTCGGAAGAGAATGTTTTGATCTCATATGGGATGCTGTGCTGATTCAAGAATTCATGTGCTGGCAGTACTTTCATTGATTTGAACCCCTTTCCTTACGATGTCTTTCATTTAGCTTATCACAATCCTCTCATCCTTAAGATGTATTTTTCACTGAAAAGCCTCTGGGTCCTTCTTCACCATGCTATACTGAACTTGTTTTTGAAAAGGAGCCGGTTGGATATGGGAAATAAGTTTTGGTTTTATACAGGCAGTAAAAGCCTTCTCATGCTAAGTGATATTCTATTTGTGATGACGATCACATTTGTGATCTATCAAGATACACAATCTGTTGCGTATGCGGCTTTATTTCCGCTAATAAGAACACTATGCCAGCTATTAGCCGGGCTCATCTCTCCTGTTTTGGCAGATTACTTTCAAGCGGACCGGCTGTTGAAATGGGCCCCGCTTTTACGTCTCGGGTTGCTCATCGTGTTTACAGCCCAATTTCATTTCTTTCAGCAGCATATAGTTTGGCTGTTTGGTGCGCTTATTCTCATTTCCATCACAGGCGGGTTCATTAGTCCTTTATTGCAGGCCATCATGCCGATGCTTGTGCCAGAGAATCAGCTTGTGAAAGCGAACAGTACAGCCTCCATTTTTCAACAAACGGTTCAAATTGCCGGCTATTCGTTTACTGGAATGCTCGTCCTGTTCATTGGCCCCTTTTATTTAATGTGGATCACTTGTTTGATGATTGTGTTGTCTTATTTGTTTTTCATCCCTGTATTTCCTCTTCTTAAGCAAGGAGACACCGTTCGAAAAGCAAATAAGATGAACAGTTTCAAGGATGGCTGGACGATCATTTGGACAAACAAAACAATTCGCACTCTGACCTTTATGGATGTGTGTGAAAATATAGCAGGCGCTGTGTGGATCGGGGCGATTACGCTTGCCTTTGTCACACAAGATTTAAACGAAAGTGAGGATTGGTGGGGGTTTATCAATGCCGCTTATTATACCGGCGCCATTCTAGGCGGGCTCTTGGCTGCGTGGATAAGCCGGTTCATTCAAAAGCAGCTTCTTCTCTTTATGGCAGCTGGTTCATTCATTTATGCAGTGCTGACCATTGTCTACTCACTGAACAGCCTGCCGTGGCTTGCTTTGCTGCTTTGTATTTTGATGGGGCCTGCTTATCAAATTCGTGATGTTTCACAGCAAACCATTCTTCAAACGGAAACGCCAGTCCGAGATTTATCAAAGGTGTACTCGGCTCATTACGTTCTTTCCTCTGTATCTGTCGGTTTATCTATTTTCTTTGTTGGATTGATTGCAGATGCATTCGGAGCGAGGACTGTGTATATGCTGGGCGGTTTGTTTGTGCTCATCTGTTCCGGGATTGCCATCCTCTCATTTATGAGGCAGGAAAAAAAGAGCGGCTGATTCATGCAGCGGCTCTTTTACGTTTCCTTTAACATTGCGAACATATCACGCGCCATCGCTTCTAAAATATACACAACTGGCGTCTGTGTCGTAATATTGGCTCTGTGAACCCGTTCGTCTGTCACGTAATAAGCAATATTTAAATCTGAAATGCGCGAAATCGTGCAGTGCTGATTGTTTGTAATACTAATGATTTTGCTTCCTTCTCTTTTTAACTTCGAAATATGGTCGATTGTAATACTGTTCTCCCCTGATACAGACAGCACAATGGTGACACTATTGTCTAAATACTGCATATTCATCGGGAAAAACGGATCATTGATGTAAAATGAAAATTTCTCAAGACTCGAAAAATACCTTGCCCCATACTGCGCCAAAATACCAGAGCTGCCAGTGCCAATAAACAGCACATTTTTTGCATCGGCAATGATCCTTGCTGCCTCTTTAATTTTCCCCTCAAAGTCCCCTTTTAGTGTTCGTTCAATAAATTCATATAGAAAGTGCTGGGTGCTTTTTAAAGTAGGTGTCTGCTCTGCTTCTAAATACATTTTAAGCTTCACTTTAAACTCTGAAAAGCCTTCACAATTCACTTTTCGGCAAAAGCGAAGGACAGACGAGGTGGATATATGGGCAGCATCTGCTAAGTCCCGAATTCTCATATACACGACCTTTTCACTGTTTTCCATGATGTATCGGTATAAAGCGCTTTCTAGTTCATTAAAGCTGGAAATAACCTCACTTGAAAACATCTGACTTCCCCTTTCTCCAACAGCATGTCACAATGTGTTTCTTTTATGTAACAAATCTCTAAATAGGGCACCCTTGCCTAAAGACGCTGAAGTCATTTACGCACGAGATGCTCTCACGATAAGCTATAGATGTACAAACAAAAGAATTGGCTTTTCTCTATTATAACATTGCGCGTTACATTATTCGGAGGTGCAGAACATGGCAAAAGGATTAAAGGTTGTCACAATTGGCGGAGGATCAAGCTATACACCAGAGCTTGTAGAAGGATTTATTAAACGGTACGATGAATTTCCGATTAGCGAGCTTTGGCTTGTCGATATTGAAGCGGGAAAAGAAAAGCTTGAAATCGTCGGAGATCTTGCAAAACGAATGGTGAAAAAGGCAGGACTTCCAATCGAGGTTCATTTAACATTAGATCGCCGGAAAGCGCTTGCGGGCGCTGATTTCGTCACAACACAATTCCGTGTCGGACTTCTTGAAGCACGTATGAAGGATGAACGCATTCCTTTAAAATATGATGTCATTGGTCAAGAAACGAATGGTCCAGGAGGTCTATTCAAAGGGCTTCGCACCATTCCAGTGATTCTGGATATTGTGAAAGATATTGAAGAACTATGCCCAGATGCATGGCTTGTGAACTTCACAAATCCAGCTGGTATGGTTACAGAAGCCGTACTTCGCTATTCAAACCATCGCAAAGTCGTTGGCTTATGCAACGTGCCAATCGGCATTCGCATGGGAATTGCCAAAGGGCTTGATGTCGACGCAAGCAGAGTCGAGGTCAGCTTTGCTGGATTAAACCATATGGTCTTTGGACTCAATGTATTCTTAGATGGCAAAAGTATCATGGATCAAGTCATCGAAGACATGGCAGATCCAAACTCCACGATGTCGATGAACAACATTCATGCCATTCCGTGGGATGCTGATTTCTTAAAAGGGCTTGGCGTTATTCCATGTCCATATCACCGCTACTACTACAAAACAAGTGATATGCTGGCTGAAGAAAAGAAAGCAGCAGAGAATGAAGGAACTCGTGCAGAAGTCGTTCGTGCACTAGAAAATGACCTGTTTGAGCTTTACAAAGACCCTGATCTTGATATCAAGCCGCCACAGCTTGAAAAACGAGGCGGTGCCTACTACAGTGATGCCGCTTGTAACTTGATTGCATCGATTTATAACGACAAGCATGATATTCAGCCTGTCAATACCATCAACAATGGTGCCATCAGTGACATTCCAAATGATTCTGCTGTAGAACTGAACTGCGTCATCACAAAAGACGGTCCTAAACCAATCGCTGTTGGCGAAATGCCAGTCGCAGTCAAAGGACTGATTTCTCAAATTAAATCCTTTGAACGTGTTGCCGCTGAAGCAGCCGTGACAGGAGATTACAACACAGCACTTGTCGCAATGACGATCAACCCGCTCGTCCCATCAGATGCCATTGCAAAAAGCATCCTAGATGAAATGCTAGAAGCACACAAAGAATATTTACCACAGTTCTTCAATAAAGTAGAAGCATAAAAAGAAGCCGCACTTGTCAAAAGTGCGGTTTTCTTATTTCTTTGCAAACAGCCTGTCCATCTGAGCACGATCATAGTCTAATAGCCAGTGCTGTAAGCCCTCGTAGACTGGCCGAAGGCGCTCAGCATCTGCCGCAATAAGATCACAGCCTCGATCATCATATAAGTGGAAAATCATCTGTTTAGAGAGATTGATCAAATAGATTTCATAATCAAGCTTCCCCTTCATGATTTGATTCGGTGCATAGAAATCCTCCTGGCACATGGCTTGTAGAAGTGGGTGTAATCGTATATCTTGCAGCTGGCAAGACAAGGTAAATCTCTCCAATGTCAGGGGCTCATCTAGTTCTGGTCTTACATAGGTCAAAAGCTCGTGACGCAAGCGATTGCGTACTTGCCGGCGAACATATTTCTGATAAACTAGGAGCTTTTGCTTCATTAATTCATGTTCATGCTGCGTATAGACATCCGTGACAAACAGAATATCGTCTTCTGGATCAAAAGCATATCTCACAATTTCTAAAGCACGATCCCCCGCTTTTTCTAATACAACCGATTTCTTTCCTAATGACCAATCTGCCACTTCAAAGCGTAGCCCAAAAGGCCACCCATAAAAAAGTGGCGGCGTGAGGACAAGATCAGGAAAATGACTTTTTAAAAAGCTATTGGTTTGATCGCTCATGTCATGTCCTTCCATTGGTTTTATTTCTTATTTTACCGTTGAAATTGATGGAAATACAATTGGAAATAAACTGTCATTTCTTATATGATAGAAAGAGATGGAGGTGTGACCAATTGAAAAAATGGTTTTTACAGGTGTTCCTCACCGCATTGATCACTATGTGGATACAGGTTGGACTTGATCAGGCGAACATCATTCATATCACCAACGTATGGATCGATGCTAGCAGCTGGATCCTGATCTTCTTTGTCATCTACGCACTTTTTGAATGGGCAGCTCACGTTTTAGCAAAACGGAAAACCGTTCATCGCTGAACATCTCTTTTCATAGAGATGTTTTTTGTTGAAATTCTTCCTGCACAAGTTCATGGATAACGCCCATTCCTGCCTGGCTTCCAGCTGCTGCTGCAAGGACAAGCTGAGCAGGGCCGCCTAAATTGTCACCGCATGCAAAGACACCGCTGACTGTTGTACGTCCAAGAATATCTGTTTCAATGCCGGCATTTTTCGTCATTTGACAGCCCAGACTTTCAGCAAATGGAGCTGACTGCTTGAATTCACTTGCGACAAATCCGCCTTCTCTTTTCACCGTTTCCCCATTCGCAAGGTGAAGAGAGTGCATTTGTCCATTCTCATGATGAATTGACATAATCGGTACATCAATGACTTGAATAAAATGTGCTGATAGCAATGCCTTCTCCTCTTCAGCAAACACTTGCTGCCCATTCGTAAACACGATCAAATCCTTTGTCCAATTGGAAAGAAGTTTAGCCATATGCAAGGCGCGTGGATTCTCAGCAATGAGAGCAAGCGGCTTGTCCTTTAGCTCCCAGCCATCGCAGAAAGGACAGCTAAACAACGTCTTTCCATACACTTCATGAATCCCCTTGATCTCTGGCAGTATATCCTTTAGCCCTGTTGCCAATATGATTTTCTTCGCTTCGAACCTTTCTCCCTCTTGTGTCAGTAACGCAAAGTTGTCCTCATTGTTTTGTATCTCGACCATTCTACTTCGTTTGATTTGGATATTGGGGTAGTTTTGAAGATCTGCTTCTCCCGCTTGTCTGATCTCAAACGGTGTCATTCCATCGTTTGTAATAAATCCATGTGATTCCTGAGTCACTCGATTTCTTGGCATCTCGTCATCGAATACAATGACCTGTTTTCTGCCCCGCCCCACAACAAGTGCTGCGCTTAATCCGGCTGGCCCTCCTCCGATAATGGCACAATCTAATAACATGTCAATGTCTCCTTTTTATTCAAGACTTTAAAGACTCTTAATATCTATAATTTGTTCAAAAAAATCACATGTTGAAAAATGGATCTTTTTTTGTCTGCTCAATTTGGCTTGCGATATCAACTAACCGCTTTTGACTTAACGTCTCCTGCATTTTCGTTTCAACATCCTGCATGACCTGCTCAATCAAACAGTCATCATGAGGCATGAAAGAATCATGTTCTAAGGAACAACGAAATAAATTAGTTTGACCTTCTACCGCCTGAATGACGTCTAAAAATGAAATGTCCTCCTTCTTTTTCATAATGGTGTAACCACCTTTTGCGCCAGGTGTTGATTCAATCAATCCTGCCTTCACAAGCTTTGTTAAAATTTTGGATAAATAGGTGGGTGAAAGGTCTTGCATCTTGGCGAGAGGCTCAACGCCTATTGCTTTCCCCTTTGGTGCAAGAGTTAAAAATACCATCGTATGAAGTGCATAGTTGGTTGCTTTAGAATATTTCATCAGATGATTTCCTTTCTATCTATTATAGACCTTTTATATCTGTAATAGATCATAAAAGATTCAAGAAGAAAAAGCAAGTATTGTGGATCTGCTTCTTTTTTCATTCCACATTTCGCATTTTCTTCCGATAATAGAGGTAAGCACGAATCAAATTTTGATGAAAACTAGAAGGAGTGAAGAGAAATGTCAGATCAACAGCACAATGCAGCACACGAAGAAGAAGAGGAATTTAATGTATACGACATGCTTCCACCCGCAGGAACAATCATTGGTGAAGCAACAGAAGAAGAAATGGAAGCTGCGGCAGCATTAGAAGTAAGACACTATGCCTTTATGCGTCTGCAAGACTCGTACATTCAATTTGACGGATCTTCCTATAAAGAATTGCTCAAAGACTTTCAAGAACTAGAATTTGATTCTGCAAAGTTTTGGAGAGCCATCGCAAGACGCCTGCAAGTCCCATACGAATGGACAATCCGAATCGACCACGCAAACGGCCCAATTTATATTGGTGAAACAGAGGATAGCCGTGAGGTTGAGGAGAGTGCGGAGTAAGGAATTGATGACCCCCTTTTGATGAGGGGGTCTTTTGCTGAAATGATAGATTTCTCAATAAAAAAGATGTATTACTCCTCTAAATCAAATTCCAACGCAATCGATATATTAATGGCTATGTCGTGCATTTCATCTATTTCTGATTGATTCAAATGCTCCGCAAAACGACGTGCATGCTCGACAACATCAGCATGCTGCTTAATCATCTCTTCATTCAGTATAAAGATCGTATTGATCGCCCAGCCAGCATTCGTTAACATTTCTTCGTCTTGAATGGAGTTCATGTATGTTTCTACTTCAGAAAATATCCACTTAACATCATCAATTTGTTCCACTTGAAAATTCGCAATTTTTGAAAGCTGTTCAGGGTCTTTGGTGATGAAAATGTCTTTCACTTCTTCTTTTGATAATGGTTTATTCTGCTTTTCATATTCAGCCTGCCACTCTTCATCTGACATCCCATCTTCTTCACTATCCTCTGCGGTATAATGCCCCGCAATCAGTTCATCAAACGAATCTGCTAATTTGAAATCTGTCTCATATTCTAGATCAAAGTAATGAACCGGTGGATGTTCCTTTGTTTCTCTATAGTCCAATGCAATCCACGTATGACCATCCCCACAAATGAGCACAAGTCCCTCAGGCAATTCCCATTCTTCTATTAAATAATCACTATCCATAATGCCTTCATTTTTAGCAATTCCTCTTAAATGATCAAATGACACATGATCCTCTGCCCATCCATTCGGCTGGTCCGTTGGAAAAGCGTTATGCAGGGTATACCCGCCATTTTGTTCAAGAATCAGTTTTTTATATGTATCAGGCAAGGTGACGCCTAGCTTCTTTTCCGCTTTTACAATGCCTTTCTCATTGATTTTCTTAAATGTCTCTTCACTTTCTATGTCTGTATCCCAAAATGGTTTCAAATAAAATACCTCCAATTGTTATTTCTATCTCATTTTACCATTTAGAGCCACTAGTTTAATAGACCTATTCATAGAAAAAAGAGAAGGGCTTCCCCTCCTCTTTCTCATCATGATTGTTCTTGATTTCTCGCTTCAAATTCATCTAGCATTGCACGCACTTCATCTGTTGATGATGTGTTCATTAATTGGTTTCTTAGGAAGCTCGCTCCTCTGAATCCTTTTACATAAATCTTAAAGAAACGGTGCAACGCCTTGAATGGACGCAAGCCTAATGAGGAATATTGATCATGAAGATCAAGATGCAATCTTAAAAGACCTAGCAGCTCATCACTCGTATGCTCCTTCGGCTCTTTTTCAAAAGCAAATGGGTTATGGAAAATCCCGCGCCCAATCATCACACCGTCCACTCCATACTGCTTAGCGAGCTTTAAGCCCGTTTGACGATCAGGAATATCACCATTGATGGTCAAAAGCGTATCAGGTGCTACTTCATCACGAAGTTTTACAATCTCAGGAATGAGCTCCCAATGCGCATCCACCTGGCTCATTTCCTTTCTTGTACGAAGGTGGATCGATAAGTTCACAATGTCTTGCTCCAAAATGTGTCTGAGCCAATCGCGCCACTCATCGACCTCTGTAAAACCAAGTCTTGTTTTGACGCTGACTGGTAATCCTCCAGCTTTTGCCGCTTGAATCAGCTCTGCGGCAACACCTGGGCGAAGAATCAAGCCACTGCCCTTCCCGTTTTGTGTGACATTCGGAACAGGACAGCCCATATTAATATCAAGACCCTGAAATCCTAACTCTGCCATTCCAATACTCATTTGCCTAAAGTTCTCAGGCTTGTCTCCCCAAATATGAGCAACAATTGGCTGCTCATCCTCTGTAAAGGTTAAACGCCCCTTCACACTTTGAATCCCATCAGGGTGGCAATAGCTCTCACTGTTCGTAAACTCTGTGAAAAACACATCCGGTCTCGCCGCCTCACTCACAACATGACGAAACACAACATCTGTCACTTCTTCCATAGGTGCTAATATAAAAAATGGTCGTGGTAAATCACGCCAGAAATTTTCACTCATCTTTCATCCAATTCCTCTCATGACATAGCGCCTTATAGGGCTTGTCCTTCTATAAAGTCTTTCAGCAATTTTTATCATTATATACTTTAGTAAGGATTCAACGCAAAAGGAGCATAAAATGAACATTAACAAAATGCTATCAGCACTTTATAAAATATCAAAAATTTGAGAAGACGTAAACGTTGTTCAAAAAGGTACTACTGGAAAACGTGTCAGACGGGCAGCAGGTAATGCATCTGGCAAACTAATAAAAAAGATATTCAAATAAAAAAAGCCCTATGCAGGGGCTTTTTAAATTGTAATTGCCTTTTCTGTTACATGATAAGTATTAGAAGTAATGATTTTATCAAGCGACCAACCGGCAGCGAATAACACAGAAAAAATTGTTAAACTGATAAATAACTTATTCATCTTTAGTTATTCTTTATTCAAAATATATCACGTTATATAAAATACAGTACTAAGATACAATTCATTCTTAATATGGTTTTTGTTACAATCTTTGTGTATCGCATAGATAAGAGTGATTTTCTTAAAAGCTGCTGTTTGGATCAGAAAACTTTCTGCCAAAATCGCAAAAGTAATGGATAAAGGGGAGAAAAGTAGACAGAAAAACAGTTCACAAATGCTTTTATTTAAAATGGGTGCGCCTAGAGATGCTGCTAAAACTTTGGCAAAGTTCATCGTTAATCTTATCTAAATATAAAAATAAGTGCTATTAGTTTCTAATAGCGCTTTTTAATGGAGGATCTTCATGTCTTTTTCTTACGTGATTTCATTGACTTTTTTAATACTCCTTTTAGTGTCTATCATACTCTATACTTTTTTAAGAAAGAAAAACGTTGTAGATGAAGCCCCTGGCGCTATTGCTGCCGTTCTTCTTATTTTACTTATATTTTTTTCCCTAAGTTTAGTTATTGTCCTTCCAACTGCTATGCTTTACCTAGTATCATTGGGAGTAAATTTTCTTTTCGGTGAATACATCACTTATGATTCATTTTTTTCTTTGATTACCTTCTCGTTGTTAGTTAGCATCATTGTGATTTTTTGGTCATTTATCGTTTTATTTATAGGGAAAGGAATCACTTTTTTGTTGAAGGTCCCAAAATGGATAACTTATATTTTAGAATTTTTTGCTTCGTGGGCTCTTATTTACTTCACGATTAAATATGTACTAAATTTGAAGATAATTGAAGTTTCTATATGGGGAAATGGGGTATTGATTTTATCTTTCTTTGTTAGCTTTTTATACATCGGACTTGATATCATATCCTCTGCACTTGATCAAAAAAATCAGAACATAGAAGAAGAACCCCCCATCCATTAATGGAGAAGGGATTTTATTCCATTTCATGACTTTTTCTATCTATATTCATATGTCTATAGAGTTTTACTTTAATAGAATTTCAAGCGAATTTTTCATTCTAACGGAGGGGAGCAAAAATAAAAATATCCCGATATCGATATTTTTCACGAAATCAGGACATCTCCATTATTGATTAATCACAAGACTTGCCACACACTCCACATGACTCGTATGCGGAAACATATCCACAGGTTGCACTTCTTCCGTCACATACCCACCATCTTCAAGAATACGCAAATCACGAGCTAGCGTCCCAGGATTACAGGAAACATAAACAACGCGATTTGGCTTCATCTTTAAAATCGTATCAAGCAGTGCTTCGTCACAACCTTTTCTTGGCGGATCGACGACGAGGGTGTCTGCTTTGATGCCTTCTTTATACCAGTTTGGGATAACAGTTTCTGCTTCACCGACTGCGAATTCGACGTTGTTGATCTCGTTTAAGGCAGCGTTGCGTTTTGCGTCTTCAATCGCTTCTGGCACAATTTCTACGCCGTATACTTTGCCTGCTTTTTGTGCGAGAAATAAGGAAATCGTACCGATTCCGCAATACGCATCGATGACGGTTTCTTCACCTTGCAGCTCGGCATATTCAAGCGCTTTGTCGTAAAGCACTTTTGTTTGAGCTGGGTTCACTTGATAAAACGAGCGGGCTGAAATGGCAAATTTGATGTCGCCAATCGTGTCATAAATGTATTCTTCTCCCCATAAAACGGTCGTTTCGTCTCCGAAAATGACATTTGTTTTCTTTGAATTCACGTTTTGCACAATTGACCGAACGTGTGGGAAACGTGCTATAATCTGCTCAATCACCTGCTGCTTTTGCGGAAAGTCAGCCGTTCTAGTAACAAACACTACCATCATTTCACCTGTTGCAATGCCGTAGCGAACCATCACATGACGCAGCCAGCCTTTGTGGCGCTCTTCGTTATATGCTTTGATGCCAAACGCATTGCATATGTCTTTTACTGCCTGTACCACTTCGTCATTTTCTGATTGCTGGATCAAACATTTTTCCATATCGATGATTTCATGGGTACGTTGCTGATAAAATCCTGCAACAAGTCCGCCTTCCCGTTCGCCAACTGGAACTTGTGCTTTGTTTCGGTAATTCCAAGGGTCTTCCATTCCTAGTACAGGATGAACTTTTACACGGCTCATATCAAGTTTGCCGATCCGCTCTAAAACGTCCTTTACTTGTTTCTGTTTAAATAGCAGCTGGCCTTCATAGCTCATGTGCTGAATTTGACAGCCTCCGCACTGCTTATAGATAGGACATGGCGCATCTTGCCTATGCTGACTTTCCTTTGTCAGCTCCATGAGTCGCCCAAAAGCAAATCCTTTTTTCACACGTGTGACCTTGATTTTCCCTTGTTCGTCTGGAAGGGCATTCGGTACAAAGACAGGGAACCCTTCAATTTTCGCTACACCTGCACCTTCGTGCGTTAGGTCTTCGAAGGTTACATTGTAGTATTCATTCTTTTCAACAGGCGGTTTCATCTTTACCAATTTTATCACCTCATTTGCAAAGAAAAACTTGGCGCCATAAGGAACCAAGTTCATTCTCTACCCTATTTTTTCAGCTGTTGCTTTTGGCACAATAAATTCAATATGACGATACAGGTTTTCAAATTCACCAGGCAGCATGCCGCCGAATTCGCCATCTAAATTCAATTGCATTTTATCTTTTACATCTACCTTTACGCGATTCGCTTTTGTGTAGATGACATTGTTATCATGAATATGCTCGCCTCGCAGTGCAAGGCTGACTACTCGAATGGCTTCTGCTAAATTGACCTTCTTTAAAATAATCAGGTCAAACATGCCATCATCTAAAACAGAATCTGGCGCTAGCTTTTCAAAGCCGCCTACTGAGTTTGTGAGTGAAACAAGAAACAGCATGATTTCTCCATGAAACAATTTGCCGTCATATTCAATTTCGACTTCTGTCGGGCGGATAGAAGGAAGCATCTCCATGCCTTTTAAATAATAAGCAAGCTGTCCAAGCATTGTCTTTAGCTTACTAGGCACTTCATAGGTGAGCTCTGTTAACCGGCCGCCGCCTGCAATATTAATAAAATAATGGCCATTGACTTTACCGATATCAAGCGGCTTCGCTATACCATCTATAATGGCATCTGTTGCTTTTAAAACACCTTCTCGTGGAATTCCAAGTGCTCTTGCGAAGTCATTTGTTGTTCCAACCGGAATAATTCCTAGTTTTGGTCTTTTTTCAAGCGGTGCTAGTCCATTGACGACTTCATTGATCGTGCCGTCTCCACCTGCTGCTACAATTAAATCAAAGTCTCTCTGGGCAGCTTTTTCAGCTGCTTGTGTCGCATCTCCTGCACATGTCGTTGCATGACAAGATGTTTCATAGCCAGCTTGTTCAAATTTTTGCAAAACCTGCGGCAAATTCTTCTTGAAGAGTTCACGCCCAGATGTCGGATTGTATATAATTCGAGCACGTTTCATTCATCATCATCCTATATTCATTATGCAATCTATTTTCACCACTAACAACCTTTAATTATACTATGAGATTTGAAAATGGCAACAGAACAACACCCTAATCTGACAAATCTCCTGCCACATTTCCCTCAGCAAGAAAGCATTCTGATAAGATAAAAGAAAACGCTGTAAAGGATGGTTTGCGATGAAAAAGCCTGTTTATTTTAATCATGATGGCGGTGTTGATGACCTCGTCTCGTTATTTCTTCTCCTTCAAATGGAACATCTGAAAGTGATTGGGACGTCTGTGATTCCTGCTGATTGTTATTTAGAGCCAGCTCTCAGTGCGTCTCAAAAAATCATCGATCGATTTAGCCCTTATGAAATTGAAGTCGCTGCTTCAAATTCTAGAGGCGTCAATCCTTTTCCGAAAGAGTGGCGCATGCATGCTTTTTATGTAGACGCCTTACCTATTTTAAACGAGAAAGGCACTGTTGATACAAAAGTGTCCAAGCTTCCAGCACACCTTCATTTAATCGAAACCGTTAAAAAGTCAGCAGAACCTGTCACGCTGCTCTTTACAGGTCCGCTCACAGACCTTGCACGCGCCTTAGAAGAAGATCCTTCAATCTCTAATAAAATTGAAAAATTGGTATGGATGGGCGGTACGTTTCTTGAAAAAGGCAATGTTGAGGAACCCGAGCATGATGGGACAGCAGAATGGAATGCATTTTGGGACCCTTATGCTGTCAGCACTGTTTTTCAGGAACGCTTTCCTATTGAAATGGTCGCACTTGAAAGCACGAATCAAGTTCCGCTTACACTAGATGTGCGTCAGCGCTGGGCTTCCCTTCGTTCTCATATTGGAATAGATTTTATTGGGCAGTGCTACGCCTTTTGCCCGCCTCTCATTCATCACGAAACCAACTCGACTTACTACTTATGGGATGTGCTGACAACGATCACTCTTGATTCCTCATCATTTACTCGTTCAAAGGAAATGAATGCAATCGTTTACACCGAAACGCCAAAGCAAGGACGTACCGAAGAACATACAGATGGAAAATCAATTCAAGTGATTGACCATGTCGATCGTGACGCATTTTTCCAAGCATTTGAAGAGCTCATGAGAAGAGCTGTTTGTCAGATTTCAACATAAAAAAGCCCCGCCATCAAAGCGGGGCCCCATCTCAATCTTCTTCTACGTATTTCTTTTTGCGTTTAAATTTGCTTAACACTTCGTATACGATTGGTACGATAACCAGTGTTAGCAATGTTGAACTTGCGAGACCACCAATGACTGTGACGCCAAGTCCTTTTGAAACAATTTGGCTTCCGCCTTCAAATCCTAATGCTAATGGAAGAAGTGCCCCAATTGTCGCAAGTGCCGTCATTAAGATTGGACGTACTCTTATTGTACCAGCTTCCAGTAATGCCTCTCTTGTTGAGAGTCCTTCTTTCTCTTTATGAATGACTCGGTCAATCAAGACGATCGCATTTGTCACAACAATTCCGATCAACATGAGCAATCCAATCATGGCGTTTAAGCTGATGGTTTCTTTTGCTAAAAACAATCCAACGAGCGCGCCAATAATTGTAAATGGAAGCGAGAAGAGAATTGCAAATGGTGCAAGACCTCCGCCAAATGTGATGACGAGAACGAGATACACAATGGCAATCGCTGCAAGCATTGCTAGCCCAAGCTGCGTAAAGGATTCCTCAATATCCGCACTTACGCCTCCTGTGTCAATCGTTACGCCAGATTTCAGATCAAGCTTGTCGACTTTCTTCTGAACATCTTGTGTCACACTTGATACGTCGTCTGTTGTCATGTCACCAGACACTTCTGCGTAGATTTTTCCATCACGCTTTGTCACAGTATTTGCTGTTGAGCCATCCTTCACTTTAACAACATCACCAATTCGGACTTCTTGGCCTGTCGGTGTTGTGATCTTTTTATTTTCTAAATCTTTTTTGCTCTTATATTCATCTTTTTCCGTTTGAAGATTCACATCAAGTTCTTTGCCGTCCTCAGTTACTTTCGTCAGTGTTGTTTCACTATTTTGAGGAGCAATCGCTTGTGCAATTTGTGAAGCTGTCAGCCCTAGTTTCGCCAGTTTTTCTTGATCTGCATTAAATGTATATTCGTCATATTTCTCAGATAAGCTTGTACTGACGTTTTTCAGGTTTTTCTCATCTTTTAAAATATTTTCAACTTCTTTTACTGTGCCTTCAATATCACTTGCTTTATCACCGTACACATAGTACGTCACTGTATTGCTTGCGCCAGCAGATGAGAAGTCTTGTGATTTCCATTCCCCTTTAGACACTTTGTCTTGCAAGGCTTTGACCACGCGATCTTTTTCTTTATCAAAATTCGGTGTGTCCTCATCATATTGTACGAAGAATAGCGCACCGTTAGAGTTACCGCCTACACTTGCTGTAAGCGCATTTGAAGAGCCAAGTGAATATTGAACAGTATTGACATGGTCACGTTTGATCAAATATTCTTCTGCTTTTTTCGTTTCATCGATAGCTTGTTCTCTCGTTTGTCCAGGTTCAGGTGTATAAGTCACCATCGCCGTCTTCTCTGCTTCCTGTGGTAAGAAGCTGACACCGACAAGTGGAGCTAAGAATAAGCTTCCGACAAGCATAAGAATGGCAATTCCTGATGTGATCCATTTGTGGTTCAATGCCCAATTGAGTACGCGTCTATAACCGCTAGCAAGCTTGCTTGGTTTATGCTCTTTTACCTTTTTCGCTGTGCCGTACAGGTTCTTTTTAAATAAACTGTGTGCCATCATTGGAACAATCGTAATGGCTACAAGGAGTGAAGCCATTAAAGCAAACACAATCGTTAATGCAAATGGGATGAATAGTTCTCCAATCATTCCACCCACAAGTGCTAGCGGTAAAAAGACCGCAATTGTGACAATCGTCGAAGACATGATTGGAATAAACATTTCTTTTGTGGCTTCTTTAACGAGTTCTTTTCCTTTTAATGGCTCATCCTTTAATGCCATTCGTCGATATATGTTTTCTATGACAACAATGGAGTCATCAACAACACGCCCAATAGCGACGGTCATGGCACCAAGTGTCATGATATTTAGTGTAATATCCAGCTGATTCAATATTAAAACAGCAATCAACAGAGATAACGGAATGGAAATAACCGAAATTAAGGTTGATTTGATATCTCGAAGGAACAACATAATGATAATGATCGCAAAGATTGCTCCGATGATTGCCTTGTTCAGCATTGTGCTGACAGACTCTTTTATCGGCTCTGCTTGATCATATGTGGTACTTACTTTGATTCCTTTGTTATCTTTCTTGAACTTCTCGAGTTCTTTTGTGACTGCTTCTGCTACACTTACTGTGTTGGCATCAGAGCCTTTAACAATTTGCAGACCGATACTGTCTTTTCCATTTGTTCTAGAGATCGATTCTGCATCCTTGACGACTTTAATATCCGCAATCTCAGAAAGCTTGATTGTCGGCAGCTCCACAGATTGGCTGCTTGCTGAACCGCCACCAGTTTGCTGCTGAGCTACCTGCTGCTGACTTGCACCAGCCTGCTGCTCTGCGCCTTGCGCACCTGCATTTCCTGAGCCGTTAGAAGGCGCTCCGGCTCCAGCGCTTCCCGCACCGCCACTAGCACCTGGTGTGACAGGAATTCGCATGTTTTTCAAATCTTTGACGCTTAAAATATTGCCATCAACGACAACTGATTTTTGTTTGTTGCCGAATGTGTATAGACCTAATGGTACGTTGACATCAGAGCCTTTGATCATATTTTGGACGGTTTCTTCATCTAAACCGTATTCTTTCAATTTCTTTTGTTTAAACGAAAATTCTACTTCTTTGATTTGCTGTCCCGAAGCTTCGACGGAAGATACACCGTCTAATCCTTCAAGTGAAGGGACAAGGTCATCTTCCACTTTTTTCGTCAGGTTTTCTAATGATTCTTTATCACCAGATACACTAAGTGCTAATATTGGAACCGCATTGATACTAAAGCGTGCGATTTTTGGTTTTTCTGCATTTTCCGGAAAATTGATATTGTTAACAGCATCTTCAATTTCCTTTTTTGCTTCATCCATGTCTTTGTTGTAGTCGTACTCGACTTGAATCGATGAGGCATTTTCAAATGAATTGGATGTGACCACATTGACTCCATTTAGGTTTTGGATCGATTTTTCAATTGGATCGGTCACCTTATCTGATACTTCGTCCGGCGTTGCGCCAGGATACGTTGTAGAAACCGTAATGACTGGAGTGTTGATATTCGGGATTGATTCTTGTTTCATATTCAATCCAGCATATAGACCAGCAACTGTTACGATAATTGTCATGAGCCATACAGCGAACTTATTCTTTAATACAAAATTGATGATCGAATTCATTATGTCCTCCATTTTCCTTTATGTATTGACTGACTGGTCATTCTATATCATAATAAACGGTGATATACAATGCCGTCAACCATTTCTCTTGCGTTTGACGTAACATTCTAAAGCTGAAGGGGCCTTATTTCATGAACGAAAAAAAAGAAAAAATCATTAAAGCAAGCATCCAGTTGTTTGCGAAAAAGGGTTTTTCTTCTACGACCATTCAGGAAATAGCAGATGAGTGCGGAATATCGAAAGGCGCGTTTTATTTGCATTTCAAATCAAAAGAACAGCTTTTCAACCGAGCGTTCGAATATTATATCGACACGTCTATGCAAAGTATTGAAACGATTCGAAAAGAGAATCAGCATCTCGCGCCGAGAGAGATCTTCCAGAAGCAAATCGCTGAACAGTTTCAGCATTTTGCTGAGAACAAGGATTTTATCATTTTGATCCTCAGCGAGAACATTATTCCAGAAAACCAGCAAATTAAAAAGTATTCAAAAACTGTGAAAAAGCAAATGAATGATGAAATTCAAATTTCCATCTTGACCACTTATGGACAGGAGATCGAACCATATATAACTGACCTGTCAGTCATGATTCAAGGAATCATCCAATCTTATGTTCAGGTGCTGCTTTTACAAGATCAGATGCAATTATCATTTGATGAGCTCTCTTCCTTTATACTCGAACGGTTTGATGATTTGGTTCAAGGTATGCTTCGTTCTCAGACGAAACCGATCTTAAAGCCAACCATTTGGGACGATGAAGCGCCGAGTGCTGCTTCCCTTCAAGAGGAGCTTCGTTTGTTAAAGCTTGAACATTTGCTTTCTGATGATACCCTTGTATCCATTGAAGTCATTGAAGAAGAACTGGCGAAAGCTGAGCCTCGTAAGCCAGTTATTCAAGGGATGCTGACGAATTTAGAAAAGTGTGAGGACCCTGCTGTCTTAAAAGTAGTTGAACAATTGAAGCTTTTTCTTCAATAACATTACGTGCTGTTTTTCCGATTCGTTCACCTTTATCCCCCTTCGAATGTGCACTTTCGCTTATACTTCATTATAAGAAAAGAATCTCCGAATTGATATACGGCGGTGGTCTGAATCTATGATAAGACCCTGTCATTTCAAGCAAAAAAAACCGCCTCTTCTCATGAGGCGGTTTTTGCTATTGTTCATTAGCGTTTTTTGATTTCTTCTAGGAGAATCTTGTTGACCATCGGCGGGTTCGCTTGTCCCTTCGATGCTTTCATGATTTGTCCGACTAAGAAACCAATCGCGCGGTCTTTTCCATTTTTAAAGTCTTCGATGGATTGCGGGTTGTTATCAAGTGCTTCTGTGACAAGTTTGAGCAGGGCACCTTCGTCAGAAATTTGGACAAGCCCTTTTTCTTTGACGATTGTTTCTGCGTCTCCCCCATTTTCAATCAGCTCTTTGAATACCTTTTTGGCAATCTTAGAAGAAATCGTTCCTTTTTCGATGAGATTGATCATGCCAGCCAGGCCTTGCGGCGTTAGCTTTGTATCTTCCAGCTCTTTTTGAGCTGAATTTAAGTAGGCAGATACTTCACCCATCAGCCAGTTTGAAGCTTGCTTCGCTTCTGCACCTTCTGAAATGGTTGCTTCAAAGAAATCAGACATTTCTTTTGTCAGCGTCAGCACCATCGCATCATATGCAGGAAGCCCAAGCTCATCGATGTAGCGTTTGCGGCGCTCGTCTGGAAGCTCTGGGATCGATGCTCTTACGCGTTCTTTCCACTCGTCATCAATGTACAGCTCCACCAAATCTGGTTCTGGGAAGTAGCGATAATCATCTGATCCCTCTTTGACACGCATGAGGATCGTCTTTTTAGACGCTTCGTCATAGCGGCGAGTTTCTTGTTCGATCAAGCCGCCAGAAAGCAATACTTGCTCTTGACGTTTCTCTTCGAATTCAAGACCTTTTTGTACGAAAGCAAATGAGTTCAAGTTCTTGAGCTCTGTTTTCGTTCCAAACTCTTCACGGCCGATCGGACGAAGTGAAATGTTGGCATCACAGCGAAGTGAGCCTTCTTCCATCTTACAATCAGATACGCCTGTATATTGAATAATAGATTTTAGTTTTTCTAAGTAAGCATACGCTTCTTCTGGTGTGCGAATGTCCGGCTCAGATACGATTTCAACAAGCGGTGTGCCTTGACGGTTGAAGTCGACAAGTGAATATCCGTCGCCTGTGTGCGTCAGTTTACCTGCATCCTCTTCCAAATGGAGACGCGTAATACCGATTCGTTTCGTTTTGCCTTCTACTTCAATTTCAATCCAGCCGTTTTCACCGATCGGTTTATCAAATTGAGAAATTTGATACGCCTTTGGGTTATCAGGATAGAAGTAGTTTTTACGGTCAAATTTTGTATCTGTTGCGATCTCGCAGTTTAGCGCCATTGCTGCTTTCATTGCAAAGTTCACCGCTTCTTTGTTCAATACAGGCAGTACGCCAGGATATCCAAGGTCGATGACACTTGTTTGCGTGTTGGCAGCTGCACCAAAAGGTGTCGGCGAGCTGGAGAAAATTTTTGATTGTGTTTTTAGCTCAACGTGGACTTCAAGTCCAATTACCGTTTCAAAGTTCATTCTGATTCACCCCTTACAGTTCAGGTTTTGCTTTATGATGATCTGTTGCTTGCTCGAAAGCGTGAGCCACGCGGTAAACCGTTCCTTCATCAAAGTGCTTGCCAATGATTTGCAGTCCTAACGGAAGACCATTTGCAAATCCACAAGGCACACTGATTCCTGGAACGCCTGCAAGGTTCACAGGGATCGTTAAAATATCGTTCGCGTACATTGTCAGTGGATCGCTTGTCTTTTCACCAATCTTAAATGCAGGAGTTGGTGTTGTTGGTCCTACAATGACATCATACTTTTCAAAAACATCTTCGAAGTCTTTTTTGATCAATGTACGGACTTTTTGCGCCTTTTTATAGTATGCATCATAATATCCTGAGCTAAGAGCGAATGTGCCAAGCATGATGCGGCGTTTCACTTCGTTTCCAAAGCCTTCAGAACGAGTATTTTTATATAAATCAATCAGGTTTTCTGCATTATCTGTACGGTAGCCATAACGGATGCCGTCAAAACGCGCAAGGTTTGCAGATGCTTCTGAAGAAGACAGTAAGTAGTAAGTCGCAAGCGCATATTTAGAATGCGGAAGAGACACTTCCTCCCATGTTGCACCAAGTCCTTCTAATACTTTTAACGCTTGAAGAACAGACTCTTTTGCTTCTTCGCCAACACCTTCTCCAAGGTATTCTTTTGGCACTGCAATTTTCATGCCTTTGATGTCTCCAGTTAATGAAGAAAGAAAATCTGGGACGTCGACATTTGCACTCGTTGCGTCCATTTGATCGACTCCAGCAATCGCTTGAAGAACGTATGCGTTGTCCTCTACGTTACGCGTAATCGGCCCGATTTGATCTAATGAAGAAGCAAATGCGATTAAACCGTATCTAGATACACGGCCATACGTCGGCTTCAGACCCACAACGCCGCAGAATGATGCCGGCTGGCGAATCGAACCGCCTGTATCTGATCCTAGAGAGAATGGTACTTCTCCAGCTGCAACAGAAGCTGCTGAGCCACCACTTGATCCACCTGGAACAGTGTTTAAATTCCACGGGTTCTTCGTTGCTTTGAAGCCTGAGTTCTCCGTAGAAGATCCCATTGCAAATTCGTCCATATTTAATTTACCGATTGTGACTGCTTCCGCATCTCTTAAACGATTGACAACCGTTGCATCATAAATAGGATCAAAGTTTTGCAGGATTTTACTAGATGCTGTTGTACGTAAATCCTTTGTGACGATGTTATCTTTCACACCGATTGGCATACCGAACAATAGACCAAGCTCGTCCTTTTCACCAACTGCCTCGTCCAATTCCTTTGCATACGCACGAGCTTTCTCTTCGTCCAGTGCAAGGAATGCTTGTACTTTCCCGTCTACTTCATTGATTCGTTTATAAGACTCGTCCACTAAATCAGAAACAGACAGTTCCTTTTTATGTAAAAGCTCTTTTAATTCAGAAATTTTGTGATCAAACAGTGACATGCCTCAGGCCTCCTTTAGTCCAAAATTGATGGCACACGAATATAGCCGTCTTTATGATCAGGCGCGTTTTTGATGACTGCCTCAATGGAAAGACCTTTATTCGGAACATCTTCTCTCATGACGTTTTTCATTTTTAATACGTGTGTTGTTGGTTCAACGTTTTCCGTATCTACCTCGTTTAACTGCTCTGCAAATGAAATGATGCTATCAAGCTGTTCTGTAAACATCTCAGCTTCTTCTTCTGTAATTGCAAGCCGTGCCAAATGCGCCACGTGCTTTACTTCTTCTATTGAAATTCTAGACATGCAGGTTCACCTCCAAAAATGATACGTGTTCGTGGTCATGATCATAAGTCATATACACTTTATCATATCAAATTTTACTGTTCTAAAGCAACTTTACGCAGGGGCTGTAAGAGGCATTTTCTCTCGAAGCATCATTGTGATTCAACTGATGAAGAAAATAAGCATGCAGACACCCTTTTGTTTTCAGAAAATTTTTACTTTTATCCATTTTTGTAAGCGCATACAAACTGATTCGTATCACCGATCTGTCCATTTTTTCTTCAAAATAGGGAGGTTTAAGAAGGTTGATCACTTGGGAATACTCTGTTAGGTTAAGTAACCATAGCAGTGAGAAGGGCATTCAATCAAAAAACTAGCCCTGACACTTCTGGATATTTTGATTGAGGTGATGTCAAATTTATACGAAAAAGGTGAGAACACAAAATGAGTATTGAAGTTACAATTTCCTTATCTATTTATTTTATCGGGATGCTTGCCATCGGTTGGTATGCATTCAGGAAAACACATGATTTAAATGATTATATGCTTGGTGGACGCGGACTTGGTCCATTCGTTACAGCTCTTTCAGCAGGTGCTGCGGATATGAGCGGCTGGATGCTGATGGGTGTACCAGGTGAAATGTATAAAACAGGTTTATCGACTACCTGGCTTGCGATTGGTCTCATCGTCGGTGCTTACTTAAACTATCTCATTCTTGCACCCCGTTTACGTTCTTATACAGAAATTGCTGATGATGCCATTACGATTCCTGATTTCTTTGATAAACGATTCAAAGGATCATCTTCTTTATTAAAAGCTGTATCAGCTGTCATCATTTTAATTTTCTTTACGCTGTATACATCGTCTGGGATGGTATCAGGCGGACGTTTATTTGAGTCAGCATTTGGTGCACACTACATGTTTGGACTGATTTTGACGTCAAGTATTGTTATTTTGTATACATTGTTTGGTGGATTTCTGGCAGTGAGCTTAACGGACTTTGTCCAAGGAGCTATCATGTTTTTAGCATTAGTGCTCGTGCCGATCGTTGCCTTTACACAATTAGGTGGACCTGTTGCCACATTCCAAGATATTCAACAGATTGATCCTAAATTGCTTGATATTTTTAGAGGAACGAGCGTCATTGGCATTATATCCTTCCTCGCTTGGGGATTAGGTTACTTTGGACAGCCGCATATTATCGTGCGCTTTATGGCGATTACGTCCGTCAAAGACTTAAAACCAGCACGCCGCATCGGAATGAGCTGGATGATTATTTCAGTAATTGGTTCACTATCTGTCGGTTTAGTTGGTGTTGCCTATGTTCATGAAACGGGTATGAACCTTGCTGACCCTGAAACCATCTTTATCGTCTTTTCTAAGGTGCTGTTCCATCCATATATCACTGGATTTTTACTTTCTGCTATTTTAGCGGCGATTATGAGTTCAATTTCGTCTCAGCTGCTTGTCACGGCAAGTGCGATGACAGAGGATTTATACAGAACGTTCTTTAGAAAAAAAGCATCTGATAAAGAGCTTGTGATGATTGGCCGTATGTCTGTACTCGTTGTCGCTGTGATTGCCCTTTGTCTTTCACTTAACCCAAGTGATACCATTCTTGATCTTGTCGGTTATGCGTGGGCTGGATTTGGTTCTTCATTCGGTCCAGTCATCTTACTTTGCCTATACTGGAAACGAATGAATCACCATGGTGCCCTAGTTGGGATGATTGTTGGTGCGGTTGTGGTTCTCACATGGATCACGACAGGCCTTAACCATGCAACAGGTATTTATGAAATGATTCCTGGCTTTACGTTAAGTGGATTAGCTGCCATTATTGTGAGCTTATTGACAAGTAAGCCGTCAAAAGCATCAAAACAGCTATTTAACAAAATGGAAAATCATCTTGAAGAAGAAACAAAATAAAGAACATGAAGGGTCGTCCGCCTTATGCGGATGACTCTCTTTTTAAATTAAATAAAAAGCTTTTCTTTCTTCCGATTCTGAATAAAATAAGAGTTGTGCAGCCATATGGGCTGTGAGAAGATCATATACATGATGTGAAACGTACATGAAGTGAAGGAGCGATACGCATGTTTTGGACAATTGAATGGGATACAGTCTTAAAATTAGCCGTGGCCACCTTAATCGGTTTGATTATTGGGCTTGAACGCGAGCTGAAGAAAAAGCCGCTCGGCTTAAAAACGTGTATTGTCATTGCTGTCAGCTCCTGCGTGTTAACCATCATCAGCATTGATGCAGCCTACAATTTCCCTCGAGTCTCTAGGCTTCAAATGGACCCACTCAGGTTACCGGCGCAAATTATATCTGGTGTTGGTTTTATTGGAGCAGGTGTGATTCTGCGAAAAAGCAATGATGTCATCTCAGGTCTCACGACTTCTGCGATGATCTGGGGAGCAGCAGGACTTGGTGTTGCTACAGGTGCAGGATTTTATAAAGAAGCCTTCCTCAGTCTTTTCTTTATTCTGATTAGTGTCGAATTTCTACCGTGGCTCTTCCAGCGGATCGGACCGATTCGCTTACAGGAAAAAGAAATCCGCATCAGAATGTCTCTTTCTGATCGAAACCGCATGACGGATATTTTAAAAGAAATGAAAGCCCTCAACATTCGCATTCATTCTGTTCGTATTGATGATTTAACAGAAAAGAACTATCCGATTATGGAAGTACGCGTACGCGTGCATAAAGATCGCTATACAACTGATGTGTATTTTGATATTAAAGATCTAGAAGGCGTCGTTGGCGTCAAGTGTGATACGGTATAAAAGGTGATGAGGCAAAAGTCTCATCCCTTTTTTTATGGGAAAAGGGGTTGAACCATTGCCTTCATTCAAATAAAATACAAATTATGAAATAAATGATAAAAGGGGATTTTTCATGGGCTATATGGATCGTAAAAAACGTATTTTTCTTATGAGTGGGATTCTAGCGGTACTCGTATTCGCTGCTTTATTGACCTCACATTATGTCACTCCCGTCTCAACAAATGCAGCAGACAAGAAACAAACGAAAACACCAAAAAATGTTATTTTTATCATTGGCGATGGAATGGGGATGCCCGTGATCAAAGCCTACCGCACATTCAAGCAGGAAAAGCTTGGTTCTCCAAAAGCACAAACCGTCTGGGACCCGTATTTAGTCGGGATGCAGACCACACACCCAGATGATCCTCGAGATAATATTACCGACTCAGCTGCCGCAGCCACGGCCATGGCGACTGGAAAAAAGACATACAATGATGCCATCGCCGTCAACCAAGAAAAAGAACCTCTTAGAAGTGTCGTTGAAGCAGCAAAGGAAGCACAAATGAAAACAGCCTTTGTTGTCTCATCTGACATCACCGATGCGACACCTGCCGCTTTTGGCACACATAACGTCTCCCGAAAAAACAAAGAACAAATTGCAGACCACTTTTTTGATGAGAAAATAGGTGGAGAGCACAAAGTTGATATCCTTCTAGGTGGCGGCATGCAATATTTTGACCGAAAAGACCGTGATCTTGTGAAAGAATTTGAGAAGAGCGGGTATTCCATACTAAGGTCAAAAGATGATTTAACTACCCAATCATCTTCAAAAATGCTCGGCTTATTCCAGGAGGACGAGCTGGATCGAGCCATCGATCGTCCAAAGCATGTGCCTACTTTAAAAGACATGACGCAGTCAGCATTAGCCCAATTAAATCAAGACAATTCGCATGGGTTTTTCATGCTGCTTGAAGGTAGTACCATTGATTCTGCTGGACATGAAAATGATGTGGTCGGCGCAATGAGTGAGATGGAGGATTTTGAGAAAGCAGTCCAAACGGCTCTTCAATTCGCTAAAAAAGATCAAGAAACACTCGTTGTCATCACAGCAGATCATGCGACTGGCGGCTTTTCGTTTGGTGCAGACGGCATGACAAGTGAAACCGGCTATAAATGGGACCCAGCACCCATTTTAGCTGCTAAGAAAACACCAGTGTATATGGCAAAGAAAATCGAAGGCGGACAATCGGTACGTGATGTCCTTCACACCAATATTGATTTCTCGCTCACAAAAGAGGAAATCTCACAGGTGGAGAAAGCGGCACAATCAGGGAAGGACGGTACGATTCAACTCAGCATTCAACACATCTTTGATCAACGTTCTTTCTCAGGCTGGACAACCTTTGCTCATACAGGTGAGGATGTCCCTGTCTATGCATATGGACCTGGGAAAGCAGCATTTCAAGGCTGGATCGATAATACAAAGCAAGGAAAGAACCTGTTTCATATCATTGAATCACCGTCCACCTATCGCCCATAAAAAACAATCCCCGCCTCATCACATAGGCGGGGATTTTCATTTTTAAGATTGACTTAGCTTTGTAAAGTCAAACGTCGTAATCGGTGCTGCTTGCTCAATGTCGGAGCGGAAGCTAGCGAGCATGGCCTTCTCTTCATCTCCGATGGTAGCCAAATCAAATGCTTGATGCAGCAAGCCATAGATTAGCACGTGACGTAAGCGAAGGAAGTCAGGAATATAGGCAAGCCACTCATCCCCAAGCTCATTCTCTTCACGATAGCCTTTAAGGAACTGCTTCATAAAGTTTCCTGCAAAAGCTGCTTTGTCTTCGTATGGAATGACTGGGTACCACAACACATTGTATAGCAAAATGCTAATGTCATTCATAAACCAATTGTACCCGATATCATCGAAATCAAAGGTCGTAATTTTGCCTTGATCCCAGTGGAAGTTTCCGTGATGAAGATCCGCATGAACCAATCCGTACGTATCTTGATTTTTCGGAAGCTTTGCCAGCTTTTCCATCAACCGATCCGCTTGTTCGAACACAAGCGTCTGATCGGCTGGGACATACTTACGCAATTTAAGCTGCTCCTCTTCATCCCACTCTTGTCTTTTATATCGCGGATCTGACAGCTGATAGCTTTTTGTCAGTTTATGCATGCGGCCTGTGTACTGTCCAAGGGCATAAAATAATTCATCGTTCCAGTCTGCCTCTTCGACTTTATGGCCTGGTGCTTTTTCATAGACTCGCAGTAAAAATGAACCGCCTTGCCCATCGTCTACTTGCTCGATATCACGGCCATTTAATGAAGCAATTGGTTTTGCAACCGAAAGTCCGCCCTTCGCTAAGTGATGGAGCCATTCCATTTCACCTAAAATATAATCAGGTGATCTGCGGATGGTATGGGTAATTTTTAAAATGAAAGACTCTCCGTCTTTTTTAAGTTCATACACATAGTTTTCTGCATCTGCGATAAAGTGGATGTCACTTCGCTGGACTCCGTATAAATGAGTGGCCTCATCTAAAATTTTTGATTCTTCATATATGGCTTTTACATCTTTATGCATGCTGATTCTCCCTCTTCATATATTTTGCTAATTCTCGAATGGTGTGTTTTTCAGCAAAATTCAAATCATCAACATACCAACCCTTCTTTTCAATCTCTACTTCCATTTTGACAGCAAGTAAAGAATTTCCTCCTAAATCGAAAAAGTCGTTGTCAATTCCTACTTTTTCCACATGAAGAATGTCACACCAAATCTCAAGAAGCAGTGCCTCGCGTTCATTGGTTGGGTGTGCGTAAAGTCCATGATCCTGCGTTAGTTCCGTCTTTAATAATGAACACAGACCTTCTTGATCATGTACCTTAAGGGCTTTTACATAACCGCTGTGCAGCGTTTGATCTGTTTGAATCGTTTCCCATGTGTAACCTTCAGAAGCTGAATGACTTGCTGTCTCCACCCTTTGACCCTCTATTTCTTCAGCCAGGTGCTGACGAGGTGACAGGTGGTCAACGATCTGAATGTGATCGCTCAGTGAACCGATTTCTTTCACTTGTATCCGGTATGTTTGCTGCTCCTCCATCTCCTGCATCTGGTGCTCTTTCATAAATGACTTGAATAGCTCATTACGTCCAGTCGATGTAAACGTGAATTCAATAGAAGAAAGCTGGTGCTGACGGCTATATTTAGCGAGCCATGTCAGACATTTTTGCTCAATCCCTTTCCCTAGAGCACGGCAGCTTAGCATCCAAGCATCAATGATCAAGGTGTCGCCTGCATGATGAGCCAAGATCGCCCCTACAATTCCTTCATGACTGAAGCGATCCGCTGCCTCGATAATCCAGCCCTTAACATGCTCATTTTCCATCCGCTCTCTCAGCTGCTGTTCATCAAAGCGCTGATCATTTAAGCGGAATTGGTTAATGCGACTGCTCATTTGCGCCACGCGGGCAAGGTGCTTTTCTCCCCACTCTGTTACACTCATGTTTAAATTCAAATCTTGTAAAAATTGCTCCATTGACAGAGACTCAGCTTTCTCTTTTTGACGAGCTTTTTCAGCCTTGTAGCTCGTTGTTCGCCCTCTATCTTCTTCTGTGACATCATAGCGGTCAAATGCCCAAGCATGCTGAGCAAATAATGGGATCGCTTTTTCATTGGCAGGCAAGAGCAGTGTCATCACTTCAGGTAGCTCTTCATTCATACGCAAGCACTGAGCAGGATCATCGTCTAAGAAAATAAACTGAGATAATGAAAGATTCAGTGAATCTGCCATCTCTTTGAGATGTGCCGGTTTACTTTCCCAATTGATTCGCCAGTCGACAATATCGTCTTTTTGCAAGATCATATCTGGGTGGTTTTCAAACACGCGCCACACATCTTCTTCATTATTCCTGCTGCTTAAGACAAGCAGGAGACCCTCTTGCTGCTTTTGTTTTAAAAAGCGCTGAAGCATTTGATGTTCTGGCGTAATATCGATACCTTCCACACCGTCTTCTGAAACAACACCCCTCCAAAGCGTATGATCACAATCAATGGCCGCTACCTTAAATGGGGCACCTTGCCATGCAATGAACTCGCGTGCGACTTTTGTACCAATGGCTCCACAAAAGACTTCAGTGAATGGGAGATGTGCGGCTTGCTCTCCTTTTGCATCAAAGATGTCATCCATCTGATATTGCTGCGCAAGCTGACGGCAATCGATCAGTTGAACGCCGTCTATCTCAGATAATTGAGCAATCCACTCTTGTTCCACATCTTGCAGCGTGTCTTTAAGAGCAGCACTTATCGGCAGAATCCCAACAAAATATAGGTTATGTTTCGTTTTTGATTTCAGAACGTTTGCAAGTTCTTCAGCATGCTCTGCAGCCAGTTTTTTCTTTTCTTCCAGTGAAAGATGAGCTGGACCCGTGATATCCTCTAATCGAATGAGCAGAAGGTTCGCACCGTTTTTCTTCTGTGAGATAAGGCTGCGCTCATTTAGTAATTCCTGATATACCTGCCCATACGGTGCAAATTGAACATCAAGCTGCACATCAAACTGTTTGGTCCAGTACTGAATGTAAGGTGCGATTGGATCTGCTGTAAATGTCGAGCTGACTGTTAGTACGAGCGGTGCTTTTTCCTCTGCACGCTCCCTTTTCTCTTTTGCTACCTGTTCTTCTTCCTCTGAAAGCACATCGAAATCCTTGAGCAGTTGATCAGGTGTTTGAACAGCCTGTTCGACCAAGTGCTCGAAGTGCTTGACGAACGCTTGCATTGTCTCATGTTTAAACAGCGCAAGATTGTATTGAAGGACGCACTTTAACTCACCTGTTACTTCTCTGACAACATCCATTTTCATATCGAGTTTGGAAATTCCCTTTGCAAACTCATGTGTTTCAAATGTTAGTCCATCGGCTTCGATTTTAATATTCGGATCGTACTCATTATGGTAGATGAGCATTGTATCAAAGAATGGATTACGATGCGGTCTTGTTTTTGGATTCAGATGCTCGACCATTTGGTCAAATGGGTACTCTTGATGGTCATACGCATCCAGCAATACTTGCTTTGTCTGCACCAGTTGCTCTGTGAAGGTTGCTTCTTGTTCCATGTCTAGTTTAATTGGCAGGAAGTTTGTAAACATGCCAATTGTATGCTCGATATCTGCATGACGCCGTCCAGCCACAAGTGAACCGACAATTAGTTCCTCTTGATCTGCATAACGTGAGAGCAGCAGCCCATAGAGCTGGAACAAGATGACGTTATTTGTCAGCTGATACTGTTCAGCAAGCTGTTCAATTTTCTCAACGATGTGCGGTTCAATATTGAATTTGATCGCTCTTCCTAAGAAGGATTGTTCCTTCCGTTCAAAATCATATGGCATTGTCAAAGTTGGCACATTTGAGCCAATTTGCTGCTTCCAATAATCCTGCTGCTTTTGAAACATCTCGCTGCGGAAATATTTGTCTTGCCATTCTGCATAATCTTTATATTGAACAGTGAGTTCCGGCAAGGTTTCCCCTCGATAGAGCTCAGTAAATTCTTTAATAAAGATGTTCATGCTCGCTCCATCCGCCACAATATTATGCATATCGACTAATAAGAGATGATCATGTGCTGCAATTTTCACAAAACGCACACGGATCAATGGTGCAGCCTTTAAGTCAAATGGACGAATGAATTCATCGATTTGTGCTTCTAATCCTTTTTCATCAGCCTCTGTCAATTCAACAGCAAATTGGAAGTCATCATGGACACGCTGAACCGGTTCACCATCTTTTAATTCAAAGGTCGTTCGCAAGGTTTCATGACGATCAATTAATTGCTTGAAGGTCTGCTCAAAGCGCTCGACGTCAATTTCCCCTTTACATCTCAGTGCCATCGGCATGTTGTAAGAGGTCACTTGACCAATACGCTGATGAATGAGGAATGTCCGTCTTTGAGCAGCAGATAATGGATACGTGTCTTTCTTTTCCACTGGTTCAATCTTGAAATATTGATGCTTCTCTGCCTTTTCGATGAATGCTTGGAGCTTTTCAATTGTCGGATTGTTAAACATGTCTGTGAGCGTTAGCTCTACACCAAACTCTTTGTGAATTTGAGAAATCAGACCGGTGGCATTTAACGAATGTCCGCCAAGCTCAAAGAAATGGTCGTCTCTTTCCACCTTTTCAATTCCTAAAATGTCTTTCCACATCCGCTGTAACGTTGCCTCAATGTCATTCGATGCGGCGGCATGGACTTGATTGTTTTCTTCTATTTCCTGCCCTTTGTTATCCTTTGGCACCACCATTTGCACACCTGAAGATGAAGATAATGCAGATGTATCTACCTTTTCAATCCAATATCGTTGTCGTTCAAACGGATAGGTCGGCAAGGATACTTTTTGATTTGATGTCTGATTTCGCAATTTTGTCCAGTCAACCGGCACCCCTTGAAGCCAGATGTCACCCAATCTTCCCAGCAGGTAGCGGTCGTCGGCTGCCTCTTCTTTTGGATGACGCATCAATGGAATCGGCTGCTGATGATGTTCCTTTGAAGCTGGGCGAATAAAGGCACTTAACGTATTCCCCGGCCCGACTTCAACGAAAATAGGATCAAGCTCCGTTAATAACGTCTCCGCTCCATCACGGAAACGAACCGCTTGCCGCAAATGATTAGCCCAATATGCCGGGTCTTGCACTGCTTCATGGTCAATCCACGTACCTGTGACGTTAGAAATATACGGGATAGACGGCGCATTCAATTGATACTCGGCTACCTTTTCTTTAAATGATGGCAGGATGTCATCCATCATTTTAGAATGGAAGGCATGAGAGGTGTGAAGCTTTCTACACCCATGTCCAGCAGCCTCCAGTTTCTCAGCAAGTGCATCAATGGCTGTGGTCTCACCTGACACTACGCACAATTCAGGACCATTTACTGCTGCAAGTGAAAGATCATCTGTTAAATATGACAACACGTTCTGTTCACTCAAAGGAACACTCAGCATAGAGCCTTTTGGAAGCTGGCTGATAAGCTGTCCGCGATAAGACACGAGATCTACGGCATCTTCAACAGATAGTAAACCAGATACGGCAGCAGCTGTGTATTCTCCAATACTGTGGCCAATCAGTGCCTGCGGTTTGACGCCAAAATGAATCAGCAATTTAGCCAAAGCGTATTCCACACTAAACAGAAGCGGCTGCGTATATTCTGTTTGGTTGATCAGCTGACGATCATCACTTGCTTCTGTAGAGAATAAAATACTAAATGGGTCAACTGAGACATGCTGTTTGAATTGATTCAAGCATTGATCCAGCGCTTCCTTAAAGACTGGATACTTGTCATAAAGCTGACGCCCCATGTCTACATACTGAGATCCTTGGCCTGGGAAAAGAAAGACGATTGGACGGCTCGATGTTTGGGAGCTGGCCGTCTTGACCACCTCTTTTGACCTTTGATTCAGCGCCTGTAACATGTCAGCCGTGTTATTTCCAAGAATGACACGTTTATGCGGGAAATGATGGCGCCCTGTTTGCAGCGTATAGGCAACGTCACTTAGACGAACTTGCTGCTGATGCTGGAGTAAATAGTCCGCAAGGCGATCCGTCATTTTTTCAAGAGCTGCTGGTGTTTTGGCAGATAATAAAAGAAGTTCACTATCCTCAGGGCTATCAGCGGCAACACGTGTAGCAGGTGCTTCTTCTAAAATGACATGAGCATTTGTTCCACCTATCCCAAATGAGCTTACACCCGCCCGGCGAGGAGATTCCTGTGTGCTCCATGGCGTCAAGTCTGTGTTTACAACGAAAGGCGAATTGTCAAATTCAATTTTTTCATTCGGCGTTTCAAAATGAATGGTCGGCGGAATCACTTGATGCTTTAAGCTTAAAACGGTTTTAATAAAGCCCGCGACACCTGATGCATCATTCAAATGACCAACATTCGATTTGACAGAACCAATGCGGCAAAAGCCTTTTTTATCTGTATCAAATGCTTGCTTGAGCGCTTCAATTTCGATTGGATCTCCGAGGGTTGTTCCGGTTCCATGTGCTTCAATGTACGAAATGGTTTCAGGTTCCACCTCAGCCATTCGAAGTGCTGTCTTAATGGCTGAAACTTGACCTTTCGTACTCGGCGCTGTATATCCTACTTTTCTATTTCCGTCATTATTAATAGATGATCCTTTAATGACAGCATAGATGTGATCACCGTCTTCAATGGCATCCTCTAAATTTTTTAAAATAACGGCTCCTGCACCATCACCAAAAACAGTTCCATCGGCTTTGTTATCAAAGACGCGGCAATGTCCGTCAGATGAATGGATCATGCCTTCTTGATAAAGATAACCCGATTTTTGCGGCAGGCGAATGGACACGCCGCCTGCAACTGCCATATGACAGTCGCCGCTTAATAAAGCCTGAACGGCTAGATGAATCGACACCATCGAGGTCGAGCAGGCGGTTTGCACCACCATACTCGGTCCCTTCAAATTTAATTTATATGAAATCATTGTCGCTAAATAATCACGCATATTCAGAACGGCAGCTTCTAGTGTTTTCGAATCCTCACCTTGAGCCGCCCCTTGAAGTGCTCTCATGACCCATTCTGTATTGATCCCTGCACCTGTATAAAGACCAATTTGCCCTTTATATTCAAACGGATCGTACCCAGCGTCTTCAAGCGCTGTCCACACACATTCATGAAAGAGTCTAAACTGCGGGTCCATCATGGCCGCTTCCTTTGGTGTATAGTCAAAGAAATCTGCATCAAATAAATCAACATCATCTAGCATCCCTTTTGCTTTGACAAAACGGGGATTTTTTAATAAAGCTTCATCTGTACCTTCACGCCGTAATTCTTCTTCTGTAAAAAAGGAGATTGTTTCTTTTCCTTTTTTCAGATTCTCCCAGTACTCATCTACATTTTTGGCCCCTGGAAAACGACCTGCAAGACCGATAACAGCAATTTCTGCGCCATGATAGTGATTCGTTGTATCATTCATTCTCGATTCCGCCTCTCAATCTTTTATTCCGTTGCTGTTTAAAACGAGCTCTTCGATCACCTGAAGTGACGACGGCTAGTTCTTCTTCCATCGTTTCTTCCTTCGAGTCCTCAGAAGGCTGGATATATTTCGCAAGCTCTGCAACAGATGGGTACGTAAACAACGTCACAACCGCTTCATTTGTTTGAAGTGCTTGGTTTAACCGATTGGTGACTTGAACAATATCCAGCGAGCTTGCGCCGAGATCGAAGAAATTGTCGTGAATGCCCACTTGTTCCATGCCCATAAAATCCTGCCATACTTGACAGATCGCTTTTTCAGTTTCATTGCGAGGCGCCACATACGGATTGCCCAGCTCTGGTCTTTCGTGCTTAGACACTTCATATGAATCCTCATCCGCTGCGGTCTTAGGCTCTAGTGACAGCCATTGATCTATCCGTTCATCAAGATTTCCTGTGGACACGAGCATGTGTCGATTCTGCCGGCTAGACAGAACATACTGGAACAGCTCAGCACCCTCTTCTGGTAAAATCGCAAGCTCATTGATCGATTCACCAATTGTGGATTCTAGTTCACCCCAGAAATTCCAAGCATCCCAGTTCACACACATCCACGGGGTTTGACTATGTTGATTAAGTCTAGCTGCAAATGCATCCATATATAAGTTAGCCGCTGAGTAAGCAGAGAATCCTAAGCCCCCAAGCAATGCACTAATGGAAGAAAAGAGAAGACAAAAGTCTGCTTGTTCTTGTTCCAACAGCTGCTCTAGCACATCGAGCCCTTTCACCTTTGATTGGAATTGATCCTCTCCCTGCGCCAGTGTAGAAGGGATATCTTTGATTGCACGGAAGGATGTACTTCCTGGTAATCCTGCTGCATGGAATACACCATGAACGCCGCCATGCTTTTTGCGAATGGCATCAAATACATGTTTCATCTGATCAAGATCTCCTGCATTCGCCTGCACCGCTTCTACTGTTGCACCTAATCGTTCAAGCTCAAGCACCTTCTCAATTCTCGTGCGCTGCGCTTCATCGGCATTTGCTTGTTGAACATATGACGCCCATTCATTTCTTGGCGGCAATGCCGTTCTGCCAGTTAAATAAAGATGTACATTTCCTTCCTTCGCCAGCATCTTTGATAGAACAAATCCGATGCCGCCTAAACCTCCTGTGATCAAATAAACACCATTTGGCCTGATCATCTTCGGAAGTCCATCTTCTTTTTGTAGCGGCAAATGCTTGTAGCTCTGCACCCAGCGCTTTCGATGACGATACGCCACAAGCTGGTCCTTTCCAGGCTGCATGATTTCCTGCACAATAAGATCGACAAGGACTTGTTCCTTCCAAGACATGACTTCTGGCACGTCTTCCACATCGATATTCCAACATTTGATATGATGGTATTCCTGTGAAATCACTTTACATGGCCCAAGCATTGCACTTTTCTCTGCACATATCGTCTCATTTCCTGTGACTGGCTGAATTCCGCTAGTGATCGTAAACAGACGGCATTCTCGAATATTTTTTTGGGCAGCAATCGCTTGAGATAAGAAAATTAAGCTGTAATAGCCTTTTTCAATGTGCGCCTGAAAAGCGGCTTGACGATTCGAGTTGTCATCTTCTTTCGCAGCTTCCCATAAATGAAGAATCCGATGAATATTGATGCCTCTATTAGACAATGAATCTAACATGTTTCGGTAGTGCTGGCCTTCTGCCGGATTGATCGTAAACGACTGATCCAGCTCTTGATAAGCTTCACCCTTTTTGACAGAAATGACCTTGATCCCTTGTTGCTTAAATGAATGAATAAACAGTTCATGAAAAGCATCCTGTTCCCTGAAAATGAGCCACGTTTGTTCTTCTGTTACTTTTTCGAAAACTGGTTTTAGCGGCTGCTGCTCCCATGAAGGCAGGTAGAACCATTCTTCCATCTCTTTCTTCTTCGTTTCCTTAGGAGCGGATAGTTGCGGAGACGCGGGCTTTCCTGCTTCAATCCAATATCGTTTCCGCTCAAATGGATAGGTCGGCAGCGATACGAGCTGACGTTCCTCTTGAGTTGGATGTTGCTGTGCTTTGACCTCGTAGCCCCCTGCCCATAGCTCTCCTATTCTCTTTAAGAAATATGCATGGTCATCCGCTTGTTCTCTCGAATGCCTCACCATATTTAGGACATCATGATGTGACTCTTTGTTTTCATGACGTTTCGCTAATGCCGTCAAGCTGTTTCCAGGTCCAACTTCTATGAGTGCTCGTACTTCATCGGTTAACAGCTGAGATAGACCTTCATGAAAACGAACGGTTCCACGCAAGTGGTTCGTCCAATAAGATGCTGTCATCACCTCTTCGCTTGTTGCCCAGGTGCCTGTCACATTCGATATAAACGGAATCGCTGGCTCGTGCAATTCTACTTTCTCTACGAATTGTTGAAACGCCTCAAGCATCGGCTCCATCATGTAGGAATGAAAGGCATGAGAAGTATGGAGCTGTCTTGTGACAATTCCTTTGTCTTGCAGTTTCTTTTCAAATGCAGCGATATGCTCTTCTCTTCCAGAAACGACACAAAGGTCTTTTGCATTGACAGCAGCAACAGAAAGCGATTCATCGATCATTGAGACGAGCTCCGCCTCTGGTAATTGCACACTAAGCATCGCGCCTTTTTCCATGTCTTGCATCAATCTTCCTCTTGCCATTACGAGTGTTAATGCAGACTCGAGAGAAAAGACCCCTGACAAACAAGCGGCAACGTATTCGCCGATACTGTGTCCAATCATTGATTCTGGCTCAACACCGCTATGCTGAAGCAATTTGGCTAATGCATACTCGAATATAAAGAGAAGCGGCTGAGCATTTGACGTTTTTGTGATGTCTTCGTTCGTTTCATCCTCGGAAAAAACAATGCCCTTTAAATCCACTTGCTCCGTTTCCATTACATATTTAAAGCATCTATCTACTTCCCATTTGAACACTGGCTCTGCATCATATAATCCGCGCATCATACCAACATACTGAGCGCCTTGACCCGAAAACATAAAGGTCGCTTTACGCCATTTTTTGCTTCGGAACACACTTGTTTCAAGCTGTTTCTGCTGCATCCATTCATCAGCAGACGCGAGTACGATCGCTTTTCGGTATGGAAATTGCTTTCTGCCATAACGTAATGTATAAGCAATATCTTCAAGCGGGACTTGAGGATGGTGGATCACATACTGCTTTAATCGCTCTGTCATTTCCGTCAAAGCAGTATCTGTTTTTGCAGATAAGACGAGCAGCTGCTTTTGGTTAGAAGCTGGCTTTTGCTTCGCCTGTATGCCCTCTTCTATGATCATATGGGCATTCGTTCCGCCGATACCGAAAGAGCTAACTCCCGCTCTTCTCGGACCATCTGCTTCCTTCCAATACAACGCCTTTTGATTCACATAAAACGGTGTATCTTTGAAAGGAATCTCCTGATTGGGTTTTTCATAATGAATGGTTGGCGGGATCGTTTTATGCTGGAGAGCCAAAATGGCTTTAAACAAACCTGCAATCCCTGCCGCACTATTTAAGTGTCCGACATTACTTTTCACAGAACCGATCGGAATCGTCAGCGGATCTGTCCCTTTGAACACTTGGCTAAGGGCGGATACCTCAATTGGATCTCCCATGTTTGTCCCCGTACCATGAGCTTCTACATAACCAATAGACGCGGGATCGATACCTGATTTTTCATACGTTTCTTTTAAAACCTCTGCTTGTCCTTCCACACTCGGAGCGGTAAAACCAGCTTTTCGGCTGCCATCATTGTTCACACCAACCCCTTTGATGACCGCATGAATCGGGTTGCCGTCTCTCATTGCATCTTCATAACGTTTTAACAGAACAATCCCCGCTCCATCTCCGAAAATGGTTCCGCTCGCCTCTTGGTCAAACGGTCGGCAATGTCCATCTTTTGATTGAATCATCCCATCTTGATAGATGTAGCCGATATTTTCTGGAGAACTGACCGTCACACCGCCAGCCAGTGCAGCATCACATTCTTGATTCAATAATGCTTGACAGGCCATGCCAATATTGACAAGTGAGGTCGAACAAGCTGTCTGCATGGTCACACTAGGCCCGTGTAAATTCAATTTATAAGAAAGCTGCGTACTAAAGAACTCACGGTCATTTAACAGCATGGCGCTGAATTGCTCAGTTGCTTCCATTTGATGGGCAAAGCGCGTCAGCCACTCATGGTTTGGACTCGTTCCTGTATAAACGCCAATTTTCCCTGCGATTCGATCGGGGTCACAGCCAGCATCCTCCAGTGCTTCCCAAGCACATTCATGCAAGAGCCTGAACTGCGGATCCATTAGCTCTGCCTCTCTGGCAGAATAGTTGAAGAAGTCTGCATCAAAGCCTTCAATCTCTTGTAAACGACCTTTTGCTCCAATGAAATTTGGATGCTGATAGACAGACGCATCCAGCCCTGCTTTCTTGAGCTCTTCTTCTGTGAAAAAGTGAATCATTTCCTCGCCATTCACAAGACGCTGCCAAAAGTCTTCTAGCGATGAAGCTCCCGGGAATCTTCCAGCCATTCCGACAATCGCAATATCCGTATGCTCCTGGGACGTGTTTTTTACTGGGCGAGAAGCAGGCGTTTGAATCTGTTCTGACTGTTCTTCAAACAAATATTCAGCAAGACTTGCCACTGTCGCAAACCGATACAATTGCACAGTGTCAATTTGCTTGTCCACATGCTCAGATATTTTCGCTGCAAGCTGAGAAATATCAAGGGATGTCGCACCAAATTCGAAAAATGGCGATTCATCATCCATTTGATCAAACCCAAAATGAGTTTGCACAATGTCGTGAATGTCTTTTTGTAAAGAAGCGAGTGAAGCAAAGACACGCTGTTCATTCTGCGGCTTTTGTGGTTCAATGGCTGCCATCGTATTTGTTTGTGCAGAGAAATCAGTTTTATGAAATGGGTACCCAGGTAGCGGAATACGCTGTCTGTTCTTCTCATCTGTTATTGGGAAAGCTAAGCCGACCCCCATTTCCCAAAGAACACCTGCGATTTGAAGCATGTCTCCATCAAGTGGTTCGGTTGTTTTTTCTGCTCCCTTTTCAATTACAATCCCTTGTTTCATTGAAAGGTCAATGATCAAAGCTGGTGATTCTTGCTCAATCATTGGTGATTTTACAGGCTGATCCATATGAAGAAGACCCTTTGCAGACGATGGGTCGAAAGTGGTTTGTTGCTCCCCAGTTTGCTGCAAGTAAACAGGCCGCTTGAGTGTCCTCTGAGGCAGGGAAGCCAGCCTTTGATGAACCGTCTCGGTATCATGAAGATGGTACACAATAGATGCCGCATCTTTTAGCTCAAGACCGCCTGCTGCATATAAAGCTGTCCAGACTCCGCTGCCTTCTCCAACCCATCCATCTGGTTCAATTCCGAGTGATCTTACCATGTTGGCAAAAGCGGATGTCATGATCAGCATCGCCACTTCTGATTGACGGCTTTGTTTAGGATGGAACAGCTCGTCTTTTTTGATAGGTACTGCGGATTGGACGAGGCTTATGATTCGATCCACTTCTGTTTTGAAAGAAGGATCTTTCTCATACAGCTTGATGTAATCACGTAAACCTGACTCATGATACCCTGTCAGCTTCATGCTGATCCGTTTATAAAGATGACTTTCTCTGCCTGCTGTCTCTTCATTCAGCACTTGCAGCTCCTCTAATAACTCTTCCCGCGTGGAACAGACAAACGCTTTTCGATATTTGAAAGCCTTTCTTCCACTTTGTAACGTATAAGCTGCTTCACCAAGTGAGAGATCAGGATGTGAGGAGACATATTCCTTTAAGTTTTTTGTCATGTTCCTCAGATCAT
Organism: Bacillus sp. FSL M8-0266; assembly: GCF_038613425.1. NCBI lineage: Bacteria > Bacillati > Bacillota > Bacilli > Caryophanales > Bacillaceae > Bacillus > Bacillus sp. FSL M8-0266. The sequence goes on along the minus strand of NZ_CP152015.1, from coordinate 702,038 downwards.
GCGTTGATCTAGCTGACAACACGATTAATTCTTTGGACGAGGCCTTGCTGTTTGCTTTTCTCGGCTGTGCCTCTTCTAAGATGACATGAGCATTTGCTCCCCCTATACCAAAGGCACTGACTCCAGCTCTCCTTGGCAATTGAGATGTCTTCCACTCCTCTTTGTCTGTCCCAACATAAAATGGGGTTTGATCAAAAGAAATACGGTGATTCGGTTTCTCAAAGTGCGGCATCGGGGCAAATTGACGATGATGCAGCATCATGACTGTTTTGATAAAACCAGCTACGCCGCTTGCAGCATCTAAATGCCCAATATTGGCTTTGACTGATCCAATTCGGCAATAACCTTGTTGATCTGTTTGAAAAGCACGGGTAAGCGCCTCAATCTCAATCGGATCTCCAACAGGTGTACCCGTTCCATGTGCTTCGATATAAGAAATCGTCTCTGGTTCTGTCTCAGCCATTTCTAACGCAGATTCAATGACACTTGCCTGTCCACTCACACTTGGGGCTGTATAACCGACTTTATTGCTCCCATCATTGTTCGTTGCAGATCCTTTTACGACAGCATAAATAAAATCTCCATCTTCTATCGCATCTTTTAATCGTTTTAGCGCAACAACGCCTGCACCTTCACCAAAAACGGTTCCTTTTGCTTTTTCATCAAACGGACGGCAATGACCATCAGGAGAATAAATCATTCCTTCTTGGTATTGATAGCCTGTGATTTGCGGCTGATGGAGTGTGACACCTCCTGCTAACGCAAGGTCACATTCACCGCCGATTAATCCTTGGCAGGCCATATGGATAGCAACAAGCGATGTGGAGCAAGCCGTTTGCACCGATACGCTTGGACCTTTTAGATTTAATTTATAGGCAATCCGAGAAGCAAAGGATGGGTCATTGAGATGCATGATTTGAAACACATCTTCGTTCTTCGCAAGTGACGACATATGCTGCCCCATCCACGATAGATTGCTAGATGCCCCGGCATAAAGACCAATTAATCCTTCGTATTGCTCAGGCTCATAGCCTGCATCCTCTAGCGCATGCCATGTACATTCATGCATCAATCGAATTTGCGGGTCCATAATAGATGCCTCTCGCGGAGAGTAGCCAAAAAAGTCTGCATCAAATGATGATGCATGCTGTAAATATGGCTTTGCCTTGACATAATCAGAACGTTTTAGCAGCGTCTCATCTACACCCGCTGCCTTTAATTCTTCATCAGTGAAAAACGTAACGGATTCTTTCCCTTGCGATACATTTTCCCAAAACGCTTGCACATTCGGTGCCTCGGGAAACGTACCTGCTAATCCTACAACTGCAATTTCAAGTCCAGATTCGGTCCATTGCTCTTGATCAGACATACGCTGCATTTCTCCCATCTATTTTCGTTTTAATCTCTGTTTACGACGGTTCTTCCCATCTGCCATCGCCTGTTTGCGGAGATTAGATGATTCAGTGACAGCTTGCTTTTCTTCCTTCACTCCATGTATCTTCTTCAGTTCTGCAGCCAATGACGCGATCGTTGGATGACTATACATCATGACCACTGGAACCTCTATACCATAAATTGATTTAATATGACCGCTCATCTGCAGCAAATCAAGGGATGTCGCACCCATTTCAAAGAAGTTTTCATTCACATCCGGTTCATGAGGAAAAAAGGAGCTGAGTACATCACACAATGATGCTTCTAGACGATCATCTATGACCTGCGATATTTGTTGAGACGGCTCTTCTTCCTGCTGCATAGGTGTTAATCGGTGTTTTATTCTCTCACCCATGTCTCGAACAGAAACAAGAATTTGCGGATAATCTAGACGCAGCACTTCCTGAAAGACCTTGATTCCTTCTTCTGGTAAAATTCCCGCCTGCTCCTCGAGCGTCATCATGTCATTGACTTTGGCCGCTAATGCTGAGTCGTGTGCCATACCGACTTTTTCCCATCGATCCCAGTTTAAAGAAATCACTGGCTTTCCTTCCTGCCTCTTCGCATGAGCAAAGCTGTCCATAAAAGCATTGGAAGCGGCATAAGCCACTTGTCCAGCCGCTCCAAGAAAGGACACTAGGGATGAACAAAGTAAAAAGAAGTCGAGCGTTTCATCCTTGAGTGCTTCATCCAGCACATAGGTCCCGTTGATTTTTGCCTGACACATGCGAATTTCATCGTCTGCTGTTCTTGCTTGGATGATCTTCCCATCTGCCTCTCCTGCCGCATGAATGACACCATGTAAATCACCAAATGATGTATGAGCCAGCTGGATCGCTTTCTGCACGGCGTCTTTATCTGACACATCACCGTGTACAGTTTGTACATCAGCTCCTAACTCTTCAAGAACCATCAGTTTTTTCACGGTTTCAGCTTCTTTCCCATCCGCATCACGCAGCTCACCCCATGCAGAACGTTCACGTATTTGTGATCGGCTGAGGAACACAAGTTTTGCTTGATACGTTTCTGCTAAAAGTTGAGCTAGTGTGAAACCAATGCCTCCCATACCGCCGGTCAGGAGGTAAACACCATGAGTCCTGAAAGGCTGTATGGACGATTCCTCTTTGCTTAAAGGTGTACTTGAAGCTTTTCGAACCCACCTACTGTTCCCCCGATACGCCACGACTGCCTCTTGATCGTGCATTGCAACCTCGTATGAAAGAAAGAGCGGCCAGTCCGCCTTTGTTTCCTGACATAAATCAATGTGCTGACACGCAATATGCTGATATTCTTGAGGAATGGTCAGAGCTAATCCAGTACATGTTGCTTGAAGAGGATTGACCTTCTCCATCCCGATGACATCATTTGCTTGGTTTGTCACAAGGTGAAGACGGATGGTTGTGTTATGATGCTGACTGATCAGCCTGACGAGATCGAGCACAGATAAGTAGTTTGGCTGTTCACCTGTATCTTCTGTTAGTTCATCATGCATCCAGATGATCTCTTCCGGTATAAATTCAGATTGTTGCAGTTCAGCCATCACCCACTCTAAGTGTGACAGCATATGAACGTCAGCCTTCATCAACTGGTCATTTTCTTTGATCGTATGATCACTTTGACAGACGCTGACAACCTCTGCATGCCGCTCTTTCAAATAGGCGCCAATATGACCACTTTTCTCAAAAACCAAGATACGCTTCCCTTGATGATGCTGCTCTTTTAGTACAGGTGCAGAGCGCTCCCATACCGGAATGTAAAACCAGTCTTGAAAATCAGCTGAGAATTTCTCCCCCTTTTCTGATGGCGCTAAATTGCTCATCAGCTGATCCGCTTTAAACTGCGGAGAGGGGAATATTTGATGCTCAAATGGATATGTTGGCAGTGACACTCGATATGGGGTCTTTTCTTTTCTGACAGCGCTCCAATTCGGTTCCACTCCGAAAGTCCACAGCTTACCTATAGCTTTTTTCATATATTCATCATCAGCAGCTTGTTCTTTTGGATGTCTCACCAATGAAACAGCCGCTGCTTTGTTCACATCATAGTCATCATGTCGTCTCACAAATTGGGTCAACGTATGACCTGGCCCCACTTCAATGAAAACCACTTCTCCAAGTCCAAGTAACGTCTCTAATCCTTGACTAAATAAAACAGGCTGCCTAATATGAGATGCCCAGTAATCAGGCGATGAGGCTTGCTCATTTGTTAACCAGTTCCCTGTCACATTCGAAAGGATCGGAACCTCGCCCTGCTGATAGGTGATCTCTGAGAGAACGTTCTTAAACTGTTCGGATGCTTCAGCCATCATACTCGTATGAAAGGCGTGAGAGGTTTTCAATGTTTGGACAGAAGCTCCTCTTTTTTCAGCTTGTTCGAGATAGATCTGTAACCGTTCTGAAGGTCCGGAAACAACAGATAATTGTGAGCTATTCACCGCAGAAAGCTCGACCCCCTCAGGAAGATCATGTTCAATCTCTTCGGCAGGGAGTGACACTCCGGCCATTTCACCCCGAGGCATTTTTTGCATCAAACTGCCTCTTTTTAAAACGATACGGATGGCATCTTCAAGGTGGATGATACCGGCCACGCAGGCAGCCGTGATTTCTCCAATACTATGACCAATGAAATAATGCGGACGTATGCCTAGTCCCATCAGCTTCGATGCGAGCGCATACTCAAAACTAAACAAGATGATTTGTGTATATGATGTTTGCTGCATGAGTTGTTCTGCTTTTATGAACTCTTCTTCGGTTGTTGGAAATAACACGTTCTCGATCTCAACACCTGATAAAGATAAAATGATGGCAAAACATTTCTGAAGCGTTTGTTTAAATTCAGGGTCTTTCTCATATAAATCCTTGCCCATATTCACATACTGAGCACCTTGTCCAGAAAACATCCAAACGACTGCAGGCTGTTGAAAGGCCTTTTGCGGCTGTCCGGCTGACTGGAATGTGCGGTCAGGACCTGCAAGAAAAGCTTGTCGATAAGGAAAATGCTTTCGTCCCTCTTGCAGTGTAAAGGCAGCACCTGATAGTGTGACATGCTTTTGTTCTTTTAAATAAGATGTCATTTGTTCAGCAGACTTTTGGACTGCCTGCTTCGATCTTGCAGAAATCACCATTAGTTCATGATCTCTTTCTAATGACGGTTTGTCGGCTGCGGGTGCCTCTTCCATGATCAGATGTACATTCGTTCCACCAACTCCAAATGAACTGACCCCGGCACGCAGCGGCTGCTCTATTTTCGTCCATGGTACGGGTGTTGTATTGACATAAAATGGACTTGATTCAAAATCAATTTTCGGATTCGGTTTTTTATAATGAAGGCTAGGCGGCAGCATCTGATGGTACAGACTAAGCGTTGTCTTGATAAAACCTGCAACCCCTGCGGCTGAGTCAAGATGACCAATATTGGTTTTCACAGACCCAATCGCACAAAACTGTTTTTTATCCGTTTGAAAGGCTTTCTTTAGTGACTCAATTTCAACCGGATCTCCAAGAGTTGTACCTGTGCCATGTGCTTCAATATAAGAAATACTCTCAGCTTCTACACGACTGATGTTGAGTGCCTTTTTAATCACTTCGCTTTGTCCTTCTATACTTGGTGCTGTGTAGCCAACCTTACGCCCGCCATCATTGTTATAGGCTGAACCTTTAATCACGCCATAGATATGATCCTTATCTTTTAGTGCCTGCTTTAAAGATTTGAGCACAACAACACCACAGCCCTCACCGCCAACGGTGCCTTCTGCCTGTTCATCAAAAGCCCGGCAGTGCCCATCCGGCGACATGATCATCCCCTCTTGATACATGTATCCTTTTTTGTGAGGGGTCGTAATGGTGACGCCGCCTGCGAGTGCCATTTTACATTCTCCGGTAATCAGGGCGCGCGCCGCCATATGAATGGCAGTCAAAGAGGAAGAACAGGCTGTATCAACAGCTACGCTCGGTCCCTTCAAATTCAATTTGTAGGATACCTTTGTGTTCATGAAATCTTTATCTGTTAACTGAACAGCCGCAAATTGTTCAGATGAGTCATTGGTTCTCATCAGCATGGAAGCAGCTTGCCAATATAAATTAGCAGAAGCGGCTCCAAATAAACCAATCGGTTCCTGATAGGTTTCAGGGTTATAGCCTGCATCTTCAAGAGATTCCCACGCCACCTCATGAAACATGCGGATTTGCGGGTCCATTACTTCTGCTTCACGCTGTGAATAACCAAAGAAATCTGCATCAAAATGATCATGCTGATCAACTGCTCCTTTGGCACGTACATATTGCTCATGATCTAATGCCTCTTTCTCAACCCCTGCCTCAAGCAGCTCTTCCTTCGAAAAGAACGTAATGGACTCTCTTCCATTTGCAAGGTTGTCCCAAAAGTGATGAATATTCTTTGCTCCGGGAAAACGGCAGGCCATCCCAACCACTGCAACCTCTAATCCTGTGAACTTACTCATCTATCATCCCGCCTAACAGTTGAGCGGCACTTTCTAAGTCATCCGCTTCATTTTCTCCATCATCTTCGATCTGTTTCTCTTGCCCTGATGCTTTGTTTTTTAATTGAGCAGCTATTTGCGAAACAGTTGTATATTGGAACAGCTCCATTACTGTCAGCTCCTGCTGAAATTCCTCTTTCACTTTATTGGACAGCTCAACGATATTAAAAGAGTTCCCGCCTAAGTCAAAAAACGGTTCATCTATACGAATCTGCGAAGCAGGGACTTGTAAAATAGAGGCGAAGATGCGAACAAGCTTCTGCTCTGTTTCATTATGTGCTTGAATGGTCACTGGCTCTTGATTGTCTGCCAGCTGATCTTCTGGATTCGGCAGTGCTTGGATATCCAATTTCCCCGATAGATTCAAAGGAAATTGCTCTATTTGAATGACATGCCTCGGCACCATATAACCTGGTAATCTTTCACTTAAAGACTGACGAAGCGCACGCTGATCTATCACTTGTTTTGCCATCATGTATGCGCAAATGTATTGGTCCTGATCCTGCGTTTCCTTAGGAATGACAATGACATCTTGAATCAATCCTTGCATATGCGGGTCATCAAGAATCGCTCTGCGGATTTCCTCTAGCTCAACTCGATATCCCCTAATTTTCACTTGACCGTCGTTTCTCTTGGCAAATTCTAATAATCCATCAAACCGCCATCTTGCAAGGTCTCCCGTACCGTATAACACCCCGCTGCTGAGCTCTGGTTTTTTGATAAATTTCTCCTTGCTCAGATCAGGGTGATTGATGTACCCACGACCTACACCATCGCCTGCTATATATAACTCTCCAAAGACGCCAATCGGAACTAGCTCTCCTTGCGCATCACATATGAAAATATGCTCATTCGGCATCGGCTGCCCAATAGGAATGACTTGCTCATCCCAGTCTTGGGGAATCAGAAAGGATGATGACTGAACCGTACATTCAGTCGGCCCATACGCATTAATCATGATTGGTTTTTCACCTGATATATGCTGTAAAAATTGATCCATCAGCTCTTTTGTGAATACCTCTCCGCCCACCAGCAGCATCTTCAACGCTGGCAGGTCTTGTTTTGATTGCGCTGCTGCCTTGTTCATCAGCTTTAAATGAGAGGGGGTCACATCAGACAGCTGGATGTGATGTTCTTGGTAAAACGACCATAACGCATGCCCATCCATACGGACTTCATCTTTGGCAATATGCAGCGTATGCCCGAGGAGCAATGCTGGGAACAATGTTTGAACAGACGCATCAAAAATGTGTGAAGCCAGCATCCCTACTTGCAAAGGATCAGGGAGCAGATCAAAAAAGCGCGTTTTCATTCCATATACCAAATTAATGACATGACGATGTTCGATAACGACACCTTTCGGATGCCCTGTCGTACCTGATGTATACAGGACATACGCCATATCCGAAGACGAGATAGACCAAGTCAGATTCTCTTTTATTGATGATTCTTGAAGCATGTCTTGAATCACATGAACCTCGACATCCAATCCTTCGTGTCCTTCTGTATCCGAGACAATAGCTGTAGCACCGCTGTTTTTGAGCATATACCGAATTCTTTCAATCGGCAGATGGACATCAATCGGTAAATAAGCATAGCCAGCCTTTAAGATGCCAAGAATAGCAATGACAAGTTCAGCAGATCGATACATTCTGAGTCCAACAGGAGTCTCACATGTTATCTGACTTTGAGATAGTCTAAGCGCAATGCGATCTGATAAATGATCAACCTCTTCATATGTATAGGAGGTGGTGCCAAACACAACAGCCGTTCGTGCTGGATGCAATTGGACTTGTTGTTGAAATAACGACACAATATCACGATCCACTGGATAAGCGAGCGACTCCCCTTGAAACGAATCAAACAGCTGACTTTTCTCCATATCAGATAAAAATGAGTGTGTGCTCATCGTTTGCTCAGGCGTTTCGAGACATTGCTCTGTGAATCCCATGAAATGATTGGAGAACTGCTCCATCATGTGGTCATCATAAATGGAAGCATCCCAGTGAACTTCAGCATGAAGGTGATCTTGTTCTTTCTTCCAAACAATAAGCACATCCGCATGCAGCTGCTCTCGGTCAGCTTGCCCATGCAATGGCTCAAATGCACATGCCAGATTGACACGCTTCTTGTCTTCTTCTATTGAACGCCAAAGCTCATCCATTAAAATATGAACAGGATAATTTTGATGACGCACTGCCTCCTGAAACGATTGTTTCAATACCTCTAGCCCTGCGCTAAAGCTCATATGAGGCTCAATCTCTGCCTTAAGCGGCAGTATATGATTGATGGCTGATTGATTGGCAGACTGTTCCATTGTAGGAACAGTCACCATCAACTCAGTTTTTCCGCTATAACGTTGAAGCAAGCCAAAAGCAGCTGTGGTCAGCACGATAAACAGGCGCAAATCAGAATCTCCACATAATTGCTTTAACGAATGATTCATAGCCACAGGGAAGGACGAATGAAGCGATCGGTTCATTGCAGCAGGCTTGGCTTGTGAAACCGTATGAGGAATGCGGCCATCAAGCTGGACACCTGATAAGATCGATGTCCAGTAGGCTCTTTCCCTCACCCTTTCCTTCGCTGCTGCTTTCAGTTGAAAATCATCATGTTCAATCACTCTTCCATTCACCTCTTTACTTATATTTTCAAGTCATCTAATTCGAAAAGAGATACGTCATCTAATTGCTCGAATGAAGAAGTCAGTTCGATCTCCTCTATTCTTACAGCATCTACTGAAACAGCCCTCATGATGTCTTTCAGCAAGCCCGCAATCCGCTCGATGGTTTCCTCTGTGAAAAGCTCAGTATTATATTCAATCGTTGAAGAAAGACCGTCTTCCTGCTCATACGCAATCCAGAGTAAATCAAAGCGTGACGTTCCTGTCTCATACGGATAATCACTAAAGGTTAAGCCGCCTACCTTCAGTTCTGGCTGATTCATATTTTGCAAGGCAAACACAGCATCAAACAATAGATTCCGGCTGACACTCCGGCTTAACTGGAGATCTTGAACCATTTGTTCATATTGATAGTCTTGATGTCCGAAATCATCGATGACATGTGCTTTCACATCCTGTAGGAATTGCTGGTACGTCAGCTCTGCTTTAGGATACAAACGAAGTGGTAGCATATTGACAAAAATACCGATCACTTGCTGCAGCTCCTCTTGTTTTCTCCCTGCTACCGGAACCCCGACCGTGATATCTGATTGTCCGCTTAATTTATGAAGCAAAATCTGATATACACTTAACAAACCCATAAACAGTGTGGCGTCTTCCTTTAAAATCACCTGCTTAAACGCGTTCAGCTCCACTTCTTCTATACGGAACGTATAATGTCCGCCGCGGAATTGTCTCACTTCCGGCCTATCGAAATCTGTTGGCAGATCAAGTAGCGGGGCACTTTCTAACCGGTTTTTCCAGTAATCACTCGATTCTTTCAGTGCTTCCGACGCAAGCAAGTCATTTTGCCATTCTGAAAAATCTTTATATTGCAGAGCGAGAGGCTCAAGCGTCCTACCGTCATATAACTGCATAAAGTCATTGACCAAAATATCTTGAGAAAGACCGTCTGAGATAATGTGGTGCATGTCTAGCATAAGTACGAATTCCTCTTCTGCCAGCTTCATCACGCCGACTCTCATCAATGGAGCCTCACTTAACGTAAAGGCAGTCAAAAATTGTTCAATCACTTGTTTTTGATCTTCCTCAGATCCTTGTGTCGATCCGTTAGTGAGGTCAAATAATGTGACTGCAAATGGTACCTCTTCTTCAATCTTTTGATAAGGGACGCCATTCTCTAGTACAAACGCTGTCCGCAAACTTTCGTGTCTCTTAATAAGCTGCTGAAATGCCCATTCCAACCTGCTAATATCGAGTTTCCCTTTGATTCGTCCCGCTTTAAACTCGTTGTATCCTGTGCTGTTTACATCCATTTGCTGCATGAGATACAACCGTTTTTGCGCAGACGACAGAGGATAATGCTCCTTCACTTCGGCTTTTTCAATCGCATGATAAGCAGCAGTATCTGCTTGATCGATATATGCTGCCATTAATCGTATCGTAGGGATTTGGAAAAATTGTGGCAGCGTCAGCTCTACACTAAATGCACGATGAATGATGCCAATGAACGTAATCGCCTTTAGAGAATCTCCACCCATTTCAAAGAAATGATCATCTATGCCAATTTCATCAATCTTAAAGAAAGCTTGCCAATGTTGACTTAATGCCTTCTCCAGCTCCGTTTCAGGTGCCGCATAATTCGTGGAAAGCGCTGGCCTAGAATACAAGTTTCCATCTTGTTCATTCTCTCCGCCGCTCTCTTCCTCAAGGGATAAACGGTCTACATATCGGTGAATACGATCATGTAAAGATGTTGTCGAAATAACCATTTGTTCCACTTGATCCAGCGAAAGCAATCGTTCAAAGATCATTCTTCCTTCTTTTTCTGTAATTAACGTCTCGGTGACATCATCTCCGATTGGAAGATCAAGCTGCTTCCCTTGCTCAAATTCCCAGCCGTCAAAACTAATGACAGACCACTGTGTTTCTGAACGTAGATTGCGTTCATACACATACGCATCGATGAAATGATTCACAGCTGTATAGGCTGTAAAACCGAGTCCGCCCAAGATCGGTGACAAAGATGACAGGACAAAACAGAAATCAAGGGATCGATCTCCTAAGGCGGCATCAAGATGAAGCACACCATTCATCTTCGCTTCAAAATGCGGCTCTGAAAATGTGACATCTGTTTGCTCCATCACCTGGAAAGATTGGTCGCCTGTCACTCCAGCTGCATAGATCACGCCATCGATCTGCCCATATGACGCATCCACTGTGTTGATCAATTGCTGGATATCTTCCTTGTGACGAACGTCTACTTTCCGAATGAGAACATCTGCGCCTGTCTCTTCCAGTGCCATTACCTTTTGGATTTTTTTCTTTGTTGGATCCTGATCATCATGCGTAGACAGCCATTCTTGCCACTTGCTTCTATCAGGGAGTCCAGACCTGCTCGTTAAGATCAATGTTCCCTTCGTTTGCTCGGCCAAAGTCTGGGCGATATTCAATCCAATAAATCCAAGTCCGCCAATTAAAATGTATACACCATCTTTTTTAGCCAAATGAGCATGTCCCATTTCGGGAACTGAACTATTCGCATACTTTTTCACATATCGCTTATTTCGTCGATAGACCGTGAGAAGCTGTCCATACGCTCGATCTAGCTCATCGCTTATTTGCTTTAGCAATCTCTTTTCTTGAACCCCATTTTCCACTGGGCGATCGATATCAAGAATGCGGTAACGTAAGTTCGGTGTTTCTTGTGAAATCACCATCGCAGGTCCTAGATGGATCGCTTTTTCAGGATTAAGTACAGGCTCACCGCCAACGGCATACGTCAATGAGGAAAGAACTGTGATAGACACCTTTTGGTCCAACACATTTTTTTTCAGTGCCTGGCCGATATAAAGCAAGGAGTAATAAGCATCTTGCTGCGTTTGCTTCACCCATTCTTCTTCCGTGTGAGATGAGTGTCGTTCTGAAAGCCCCCATAGATGACAAACTTTTGACACGTTGATTTCATCATCTGCCAGATTTGATATGAGCCTTTCATAATCAGATGGCTCATGTGACCGAATGGTATAGCTTTTTTCGTCATGCTTCGTAAATTCATTTCCTTTACGAACCACTACGGACTCGTTCCGTTTCGTCATGAGCTCAGCCGCAATCTTCTCTCCAAAAGCAGATGGATCTGCAAACAAAAGCAAGGCTCCGCCAGATGTATCTTCTGATGGCACGCAAGGTAAAAGATCCGCTTCCCAATGAGGGGTATAGAACCATTCATCCATTTGCTGCTTTCGTCCAGACTGCTTTGGTTTTTCTTGTTTCACACGATCTGCTGCATCATACCAATAGGAGGTTTGATCAAACGCATACGTTGGCAGCGGCATTTTCCGCGGCTGACGGTTTAGATGGAATCTGTCCCAATCAATAGATAATCCGTTTGTCCATAGACGTCCCATTTGACCAAGTAAAAATTCAGTATCCGTCACATCTTGTTTTGCATGTCTTAACACATGACATACATGCTGGTTCAGACCGTTCAGCGACCGGTTGACCATCACGCTTAAATCTTGTCCTGGTCCAATCTCAATTAATTGAATATTGTTCTCTTGTAAAAGATTTGTGATGCCTTCAGCAAAGCGAACTGTATCGGTCATATGCCTTTTCCAATAAGACATATCTTTCGCACTCGTATCTGTCATCCAATCTCCTGACAAATTCGAAATGAATGGAATACGAAGTGACTTGGCTTTCATATGCGTTAATTTTTCTCCGAATTGCTCCGCTGCCTCCTTCATGACATGTGAGTGGGCGGCAATGGTTCCTCCTAATCGCATACACATCAATCTGTTGCTTTTCAGCTCTTGTTCAAATTCACTTATCGCCTCTTCTAGACCTGACACGATACATGATGAATCATTGACAACCGCGAGAGAAATATCTTTTGGAAGCATCGGTTTGAGCTCTGCCTCAGGTAATGGAACACTCATCATGACGCCGGGTGGTGACGACTGCATCGCATTCGCACGATAGGCGACCATGGACATTGCGTCCTTTAAGCTAAATAGCCCTGATATGGCGGCTGCTGTTAATTCGCCAAAGCTATAGCCGATCATTGCATCAGGACGAACGCCCCATTCAATGAAAAGCATGGATAAGGCATATTCAATGGCAAAAATGGCTGGCTGTGCATATTGAGTACTTGCCAATTGTTCACGTGCCTTTTCTGTTTCAGCCGCTAATGGGTACAGAATACGGGCAAGACTTCGTCCCGTTGCTTCTTCATATGCTTGAAAACAAGCATCCATTTGCTTCTTAAAGTAAGGCTCTTCCCGGTACAAATCTAATCCCATATTGAGATATTGATTGCCTTGTCCAGAAAACATAAAAATAATCTTTTGCTTCTCCACATGCGAATGCATGAGCTTTCCAATGCCCTTGCCTTGCTTTTCTGTTAATACTCTTAGAGCATCTTCTCTGTTTGCCGCAACAAATGCCTGACGGAAACCAAAGGATTGTCTTCCTATTTGCAGCGTATAAGCTGCGTCTGCCAAATTGATAGAAGGCGTGTTTTCTATTTGGCTTGCGAGTTTGTCTTTCATTCGTTCCAAGCTCGTTTTGCTCTTTGCTGAAAGAACAAGCAGCTCAGCAGAACGAGGCATTTGCTGACGATCTCTTTGTGGTGCTTCTTCTAAAATGACATGTGCATTCGTTCCACCCATTCCAAATGAGCTCACCCCAGCCCGCCGCAAATGGGAAGCTGGCTGCTTCCAGTCGATCAGCTCAGTGTTTACAAAGAAAGGACTGTGCTCAAATGCAATGTTTTCATTGGCTTTTTTGAAGTGAAGACTAGGTACAAATGTGTGATGCTGAAGCGAAAGCACAGCTTTGATCAAGCCAGCTGCTCCTGCCGCTGCATCTAAATGTCCAATATTTGTTTTCACAGACCCAATGCGGCAAAATTGTTTTTTCTCTGTGTCGAAAGCCTTTGTGAGCGCCTCTATTTCAATCGGATCACCAAGTGATGTGCCAGTTCCATGTGTTTCCACATATTCAATCGTATCTGGTGAAACATCTGCTTGATGCAGGGCATCCTGAATGACACGTGTCTGTCCTTCGACGCTCGGAGCATTGAAACCAACCTTTTGATCACCATCATTGTTGATGGCAGAGCCCTTAATAACCGCATAAATATGGTCACCATCTTCTATGGCTTCACTAAGTGCTTTTAAAGCAACAAGACCAACACCATCTCCGCCAACAGTTCCATCCGCTTGATCGTCAAAGGCGCGGCAATGGCCATCGCTTGATTTCACCATGTTCTGTTGATAAACGTAGCCTGATTTCACTGGGTGCAGGATCGACACACCTCCCGCAAGAGCTACATCTGAATCACCATTTGCAATGGATTGACAGGCCAAATGCAAGGCGACCAAAGAAGTTGAACAAGCGGTTTGCAGCGTAAGCGCCGGTCCTTTCAAATTCAATTTATGGGCAATTCTTGTACTGACGGTATACGTATCATTGAGTGAACCCACTTCAAACAGCTCTGACATGCTGCTATCAAGGGAAGCGGCAAAACGCTGAATCCATTGGAAGTTTGAAGTGGACCCAGTAAACAAACCGACCTTCCCCGTATAATCTTCTTGCACATACCCCGCATCTTCCAGCGCCTTATAGGCGTACTCATGCAGGAGGCGTATTTGAGGATCCATCATTTCTGCCTGACCTGGCGAATAACCGAAGAAGGATGCATCAAATAAATCAGGTCCATCAATGACACCCTTTGCCCTCACATAATCAGATCGCTCGAAGGTTTGACGGTCAATACCAGCTTCAAGCAGTTCTTCATCGGAAAAGAAGGAAATTGATTCTTCTCCATTCTTCAAATTTCGCCAAAATGCCTCAACATTTTTCGCACCTGGGAATTTACCAGCCATTCCAATAATGGCAATCGGCTCATTGGCTTTTCTTGTCTTTTGTTTCACAGGCTGCGCGCCTGCCGCTGCCTGCTCTGAATCGCCGCTTAAATATGCGGCAAGCTCTCTAATCGTTGGACGGCGGAACATTTCGACCATTGGAATGCTTTGATTCAATTGCTTAGCGAGCTGTTGATTGACGTGGATCAAATTGAGTGAATGCCCGCCAATATCAAAGAATTTGTCATGGACACTTACCTCTTCTAAGCCGAGGACCTTTTTCCAAATGTCTTGAATGACTTTCTCCGTATCAGAAAGATGGTCCGAGCCCGCCTGTTTTTTCGTTTGCTGCGCCTGTTTCAAAGCAGGTAAAGCTCGTTTATCTAGTTTGCCATTGGCAGTCAGCGGCATATCGTCCAATTGAACAAAGTGAGTTGGGATCATATAATCCGGCAGTTGATCAGCCAACGCTTGTTTTATTGCCTCTTGATCAAGTATGGCTGTCGTGACAACATATGCGGCCAAACATGGTGTACCAGAAACATCTGGCTTTACAACAACAGCTGCTGCTTTTATTCCTGGCTGTTCATTCAACCAAAATTCAATCTCACCAGTTTCAATCCGGTAGCCTCTCAGCTTCACTTGATCATCATTTCGACCTAAAAATTGAATGAGCCCATTAGGGAGAATGCGGGCTGCATCACCTGTTTTATAAATTTTTTCACCCGGCTGGAAAGGATGGTCGACAAACCTTTCTTCGGTCAGTTCTGGGCGATTCAAATAGCCTTTTGCGACACCTTTTCCGCCAATATATAATTCACCGACGGCTCCTTCCGGCATGAGATTCATATGTCTGTCAAACAGAAGAATATCTGTATGCTGTGCAGGCTTTCCAATCGGTACATACACGTCTTGATCAAGGTCCTGGTCATATCGATGAATCATGCAGCCAACGACCGTTTCAGTTGGTCCATATTCATTCACAATTTCAATTGGCTGCGGGAAGGACTGCTGAATGGATTTCGCTAAAGATGTTTCCAGCTGTTCTCCGCCTAAAATGAAACATTTCATTTGGCTGTCTGGGAAAGACAAATGCTTAATAAACTGTAAATGAGATGGTGTCAGTTTCATCACATGTACGCGATTGTCTTTTATGATGTCTTCGACAAGCAGCTGCCGGTTTTCATGGTGATAAATCATGATGGTATTTCCTGAAATGAGCGGCGTGAAAATAGAAGTAACCGTCAGGTCAAAGGACAGTGAAGTATACATAGCAAAATGCCTTGTTTCTCCTCGAACATATACTTGCTTTGCCCAATCAATATAGTTGGCTAAGCCAAGATGTTGAATGAGTACACCTTTAGGTCTTCCTGTCGTACCTGATGTATAAATGCAGTAGGCTGTTTGGTCTGAGGTGATGGCTTCTGCCAAGTTGTCTGATGGTCCGGTGTATAGATCCGGCTGTGTGATATCAATTTTTTCTCCATGATAGGCATAGGTGAGCCCTTTCATTGGATGGGTTAAGAGCCATTCTACTCCGCTGTCTTCTAATAGATATTCTATTCGTTCCTGCGGATATTCAGGATCAATCGGCACGTAAGCACCGCCAGCTTTTAAGATCGCTAAGCATGCTATCACCATTTCAATGGAATGCTCTGCTAAAATGCCGACACGCTGCTCCTGTTTGACCCCTTTGTTTTGTAAATAATGTGCGAGCTGGTTCACTCTCTTATTGAGTTGTTCATATGTAACCGTCGTATCGCCAAACTCAACTGCGGCTGCCGCTGGCGTTCGCTCTAC
The DNA here is from genome assembly GCF_038613425.1 of Bacillus sp. FSL M8-0266. Taxonomy (NCBI): domain Bacteria; kingdom Bacillati; phylum Bacillota; class Bacilli; order Caryophanales; family Bacillaceae; genus Bacillus; species Bacillus sp. FSL M8-0266. The sequence goes on along the minus strand of NZ_CP152015.1, from coordinate 685,816 downwards.
TTGTTCTTCAAATAGGTCAATCACGGTTGGCTCATTGCTAGATGTTGCTCCGCCATATTGCTTGAAGACCGCTAACTGCTTTTCTTTCTCTTTTTCTGATAGCAGCTGTAGTTGAGCAGCAGGTTTGTGCGGATGTGCACATGCATCAGACAGGAGATGAAGAAAATGCTGACACCACTTTTCGATTTGTTCAGCTGAAAAGCTGACGGGGTTATACACCAATGAAAAGTGCAGCTGATCATCAAACGCCTGAACACTAAGCGTGAGATCGAATTCTGTCTGCTCAGTCATCTCAAATCCACGAATACGAATTGGCTGATCGTTTTTCGTGAGCATTTGATCTAGTGGATAGTTTTCAATGACGACGATTGAATCAAATAATGATTGCTCTGCAGTCATTCCTGCATATTTCTTTAAGTCAGATAGCGGGGTATGTTCATATTCATTTCTTACAGCGATCTCACGGCTCACTTCCTGCATCTGTTCAAGAATTGGCCGCTCTTGTTCGAATGAGACCCGCATCGGTAATGTGTTAATGAACAATCCAGTCATCTTTTCAATATGAGGGACATCCGCATTTCTCCCTGAGACTGTTGTCCCAAAGACAATATCATCTTGGTTCGCATACTTAGATAGCAAAACTCCCCACAGCGTATACATCACAGATGCCAGCGTCACGTCATATTGATTCGTGAATTTGCTCAAGCTCTCCGCAATGGAAGTATCCACTTGATGTTCATATTGATGAAACACTTCTGAATTTTCATGTGCGCCGCTTGACTTCGGAAGCAGTTCTGCATAACTCCAACCGTTGAAAACATTTTTCCAATAGGCGGCTTGTGCTTCTGTCTGTTGAAGGTTTTTCTGCTGCCATTTGACAAAGGATTGGTAGGACGGTCTTTGTTCCAAAAGAGGTTTGTCCCCATTCGATAAGCGCTCATATGCACTCATCCAATCGCTTAATACAATCCCAAGGCTCCATCCGTCTAATAAAATATGATGGAAGCTAATGAGAACCCAGCTGACTTCATCATTCACTTCACATAACGTCAGACGAAATGGGACTTCCTGCAGATCAAAGCGTTCTTCTCGGTTCTGAGCCGTCACCTCCTCTTTCAGCACATGAAGAGGCTCCTTCGCTTTTGTCAAATCACGGTATCGAATGTCTGGCTGATGCTCCTTCAGCACAATTTGTACTGGTCTTGCGAGTTCCTGCCATCTGAACAATGTTCTAAGCATTTCATGCTGTTTGGTGACATTCGTCCATGATTGTTCAAAAATGTCTCGATCTATCGGTCCGTCTATTTCGATCAGCAGTTGTTCAAAATAAGCTGTTCCGTTCGGTTCCATTAAATGATGAAACAGCAGTCCCTCTTGGATCGTAGTGATAGCTAACATATTTTCAATGTTCTGTTTATCCAGCTTCTGCGGCTGTAAAGCCATGGGATCATCTCCTTTCTCTCTAAGAATGTTTCACGAAATAATGGCGTAAACCATAGTTAGCAATAACCTGTTGCTGAATTTGCGAAGTTCCTTCAATAATTTCAAGCACCTTCGCTTCACGATATAGTCTTGAAGCTGAGTTTTCCCGGCTAAATCCACTTCCGCCATGAATTTGGACATTTGTATTTGTAATGTCAACAGCGATTTTAGAGGTGAAATATTTTGCAATGGATGTTTCTGTGATTGCATCAGGATGATTCGCTTCTCTCATTTCCCCAGCCTTTAGGCATAAGGCTCTCGCTGCATGGAGCTGGGTCACCGCATCTCCGATCATGCCTTTGATCATTTGATGCTTGTACAATTTCTCATTAAATTGTGTTCTTTTACGTGAATACGTAACAAGAGAATCAACGGCTTCTTGTGCAATGGCAAGCCCTGCCCAAGCGACACTGTATCTTCCATGGTCTAATGCGAGTGACACCACATGGTTAAATCCGCCCCCAACTGGTCCTAAGACACAGTCTTCATGCACCTGGACATGATCGAGGGTGATTTCCGCTAAATATGACGCTCGGTTGGCCATCATTCCTGTAATTCTCTCAATCTCTACACCCGGCTGATCTCGATCGACAAGGAATGCCGTGACTTGTTCACCGTCTCTTGCAATCACAATAAAGAAATCGGCAATCGCTCCAAAGGAAATCCACTTTTTCTTCCCATTTAATACATAGGATTGTCCTTCCTTTTGATAGCTTGTTTCAACATGATTGGCATCTGAACCAATATTCGGCTCTGACAAAGCAAAGGCACCGATTTTTTCTCCTTTAGCTAATTCAACGAGCCAGCCTTGTTTTTGATCTTCTGTTCCATAACGAAGAATGGCTTCTCCTACAAGTGAATTCACTGTCAATAATGTCCGGACATTACAGCAAGCTTTTCCCACTTGTTCCGTAAACTGTCCATATGCGATTGGATCAAGCCCCAGCCCTTGATAGGAAGACGGGATACCTGCTGCCAAGTAGCCTCGTTTCGCCATATCTCGAATCAGCGACTCTGGCAAATGTTCCGTCTCATCGAATTCATTGGCAAACGGACGGATATGTTCATCGCAATACTGCCGTATTTCTTCAATGGCATTGATCGTTTGTTCAGCTGTTGTTTTCATGAAGAGCCGCCCCCTGTTGTTTTCTCTCAATTAAGGCGACAATGCGATTGACGGTACTAAAATGAGCAATGTCGAGGTCTTCGTTATCTAATTGGAATTGAAAGTCATGTTCGATATAGTTCACTAGTTTCATCGCAAATAGAGAATTCACAAAGCCTTGTTCAAAAATATGATCATCATTTCCAAGCTCAATTTCCTCATCAAATACCACTAGGTTTTGCTCGATATAGGCTCTTACTTGTTCGTGTAGGTTCATGATTTAATCTCCTCGCTTTTCGCTTTTTTATTGTTTGGCCGGGTCTTTCTGATTTAATTCAATATTGACATCTACGTATTCTGGGAAAGGCTGAATCATGCTTAAATCATTCTCAAACAAGATATAGCCGTTCTCCCCCTTCTCGATTTCTTTGAAATTGGCAAACTTATATGTGATGTACATCATGCGGTTTCGGTCGGTTTGTTTAAAGTCAGCGACAAGCCGCTTTCCTCGCTTTTTCGCTTCTTGCAAAATCGTTGTAAGTAAGATGGTCCCGACACCACGAGACATGACGCGGCAAGACATCAGCAGCAGTTTGACATGCCATGTGTCACCTTTTTCTTCTATTAATGAGAGTCCAATTTTTCCATATGAACCGAATTTATCTTCAAGTTCACAGACAAGCAGTAAGTGAGAATCTGATTGACGGAAGAAATCAAGCTCTTCATAATCGTAGGTTTTCCCGCTCGCATTTAATTGATTGGTACGGACAGTCAATTCTTCAGCGCGCTGGAGGTCTTGTTCTCCTGCTTCTGATATCACGAATTTCATATGTAAAGACGCCAAGAATTTCTCAGGCGGCCCTTCATATTTCTCTTCTTCCTGCTGCCTTTTGTCCGCTTCTAAGTACATTCTTCTGCGTCGTCTAGCATCTTCTGTGATAAAGACTGGACGCAGGCGATCATCAGTGAGTAATGACAGATAATCCACTGCATCCCAGCACGTAATCTCTGGATGAACAGCCTTCACTTCTTCTCGTTCAAACGGCTGATCATCAATAAAGAGAATGGTATCTTTATGAATATTTAAGCGCTGACTGATTCTCTCTAATGAACTAGATTTGGCATTCCAATGAATCTCTGGATAGAGAAAGAAATGTTCGATTCCGAAGGCAGAAAGCTTTTCCTTCACAGCTGTTTCATCATTCCGGCTTGCTATAGAAAGAAGGATGCCGCGCTCATCTAACTCTGTTAGTACTTCCTTCATCGATGGTTTTAACGTCACTTCATCTGACTCAAGTAAAATTCCATCCCATAATGTATGATCTAAATCCCAGACAACACACTTGATTTGCTTAGCCATTGGTTATTCTCCTCTCACATGTCATATTGGAAAAAGCCCTTGCCTGATTTTTTGCCGTACTCGCCTGCATCAACCATTTTGACTAGCAGAGGACATGGACGGAACTTCGGATCTTTGTAGCTCTCGTATAAAACAAGCAATGAATTCAAGATCGTATCAAGCCCAATTAAGTCTCCCGTCGCAAGTGGTCCCATTTTATGACCGAAACCTCCGCGGAAAATTTTATCGACATCCGCTGGCGTGGCGACTTGATCTTGCACCGCCCAAATCGCTTCATTGATTGTCAGCATCAGCACACGGTTGGAAACAAATCCCGGAAAATCATGCACCACAACTGGTGTTTTATCAAACGATTTCAAGAAATCTTTTGCCGTTTCCACTGTGTCATCAGAAGTTGCTTTTCCTCTAATGACTTCAACTAACGCTTTGAGAGGAACAGGGTTCATAAAGTGCGCCCCAATGACATTCTCAGGGTGATGCATAAGGGACCCTACCTTTGTGATGGAGATACAGCTTGTGTTTACAAAATAGATGGTTTCTTTCGCACAAATACCTCGTAGCTCTTCATAAATAGGTTTTTTAATCTCCCAATCTTCCGTCACATTTTCAATGACGATATGCGCGTCATGTAATCCTTCAAGTGAAGTTGACAGTTGGATTTGAGACAATACATCTTCTAAAGACAATGAGATTTTCTTCTTTCTCACAAATTGAACCAATTGATAGGTCTTCTTAATTTTTTCCAGCGCTTCGTTTAACTTTTCTTCTGTGACATCAACTAATGTGACTTGATAGCCATTTGCTGAAAGGTCTAATGCCATATCAGCCCCCATGACACCTGCCCCAATCACGCCTACGTGCTTCGTGTTCATTTCTCCAACACTCCAATTCGCTTTAAAATGACATTGATTTTTTCTACAACTTCATTTGTGAATGAATGAATAAAAAAGTGATCTCCATCGAATTCGAAAAACGCACAATCTTCGCTTGTATATTGATCCCAATCGTCTAAATCGAACAGCACAGAAGGCAAATCACGTGTACCATAAAAAATAGAAATTGGACAAGCAGCTGGAACGACTTCATCACACAAATAGGTCTCCAAAAGCTGAAAGTCTGCTCTTAAAATCGGCAGAAAGAAATCAAGCACTGCATGGTTATCAGCAAGTTCCTCAGGAACGCCTCCCATCGCAATGATCGCTTCTTTTAATTTGGAATCTGACAGCTGATGATAGACTTTCTTTTCTGGAATATGTGGTGGAAAGCGCCCAGAATAAAAGACATGGACAGGCTCTCTGTTTAACCTTGTTTTCATTCTTTTTTGTAATTCATATGCAAGGACGGCTCCCATACTATGACCGAAAATGGCATAGGGCTCTCCTTCTTTTAAGGAGGAGGACGCCTGTACATAAAGATCATCTGCGACCTGCTGTAAATCGGTTAGTACAGGCTCTGTCATTCTTGTCCCGTGCCCAGGGAGTTCAAGGGCATGAATTTCTATCGACCGGTCTATATAAGATTTCCACGTACTGAATACGGTACTGGCTCCACCTGCGTACGGTAAACAAAATAACTTCACGACACGCCACACTCCCTTTTGCATTTGATTTCCAACACTTCCAGCCAATGTTTTTCATCATGGATGATTTGTTCTAAAGAGGCTGTGATATTAGCTTGGTACCTACTAGACATCTCACCTGAAAAAAGGAGTTTTGCTGCCTGATGCCTTGCTTTCTCCCATTCTGCTAAAATACGTTCCATCCATCCCACCAGCTCAGGTAGATCGCCTTTGATGAGATTCAGCCGATACAGCTCTATTTTCTTCGTATTGATGATCTGATTGAACGACGCCACTAGCTTCTCGATATCATCCCATTGCGAAAACTGCTCATAAAATGTTTCAAGAGCTGTGATTCCTTTTTCTATTACGTCAATCTGACCATGCATATTTCTCAGGAAATAAGTCGTTTTTTGATCAAATAACTCAGTCGAGAGTTTGTCTGGATCAAAGTAGAAGGCCGCATAGGAATGAAATTGATCATTCGGCTGAAAATGATCATGAAAGGTGTCATATCCTTTCTGTACATCTTTAAATGACAGCACTTGATGCTCATAAGACAAATTATCTAAATGCCGATTCTCTAATACTTGAAAGATTTGCTGATTTTCATCGAATCCAGTCATTAAAATGGAATGACGGCTATGGGTTGTCAAATACTCTTTTCTGCCTCGCTGAACGTAGGGGTCTACCCATACAATTACCGGGCGGTCACGCCTCACATCTTGTTTGACCTTTTCAATGAGGTTGGGACAATACGTCATTTTTTCCACTTGAATGCCTTGTAAATTCATAATCTTTTCTGGATCGTGTGCCGACATCCAGTCAATCTGTAGCAAGCCATTCTCTGTAAGCCCGTAGGCAAATTGATCATTTAATAAGTATGGAGAAACTTCTTGATCATGCAGCTTCACAATTGGAAAAAAGCAATTGAAAAAACAGCTACGATAAAACAAATCATTATAAGGATGAATGCCCGAAATCTGTTTGACGGTCATCTTTTTTTCCTCTCTTTCCAGCAGGAGATGTCACCATAAATCCTTTGATGAAACCAATCGTACAAAACCAAATGAAAAACAAATAATAAGAAATCGCTAATTCAATGAGAGAGGAAGGTCCCCATACAAAAGTCATTTTCCAAGGCAGCCCATTAAAGGCTAGCTGCGCAACAATGATTGGCAGGATCAATATCCCAATTAGCAGCAGCACCCAGCCGCTACTTTTCAGCCAGATGCCAAGTGACATGTCCCTGCGAACGAAAGCGCCGTTTTTTACACGCTTTTTCCACTTGATAAAACGAACGATAGACACTATTTGCAGCAATATGAAAAGACATGTGGCCCCAAGACTCAATTGATCGATGAGCTGAAAAGGATCCATTGATGACTCTGCTTCTTCATTTGCACCCGTGATCGTTTTGGCAATAAGACGTGCCGTTTGCTCTGTGTAGCTGCTATTCATATTCGCTAACACTCCGATCGCAATCTCTTCTTTTGGCTGGATCAGAAAAAATGATGAATAGTTTGGGTTAGAGCCTGCATGAAAAAGCGAGTCTACCTGCTCATGCGCCTTTTCTATATACCAGCCGGCATTGTAATAGACATGCTTCCCTTCTTCTGGGACATTCACAGTTAAGTGATCAGGATTTTTTACAAAGCGAGACCAAGTTGAATCGGTCAATTGATATTGCAGCCAAGTCCCCACATCCTGACTATTCATCACAATATAGCCTGCAGGCGTATTGCCTCGATATTCTGGTGCTTCATAAGCATGCGGAGCAAGGAATTGCAGTTTAAACCCTTCTGAGACAGCACCGGATGTCATCCGTTTTAGCCCAGCCTCTGTTTGGTCAAGATGATGCCTTTTAAACAGTTCCTTCATATAAGCCTCATACGATGTTCCTGTTACATTTTCAATGATGAGACCAAGGACATCATAGTTGATGGTCGCATATTCAAAGGAGCTGCCTGGCTTACGATTAAGCTCGATTGATTTCAGCTGATCAACTGTTTTTTTCAACGCATCCTTTGCAGTATCAGGCTGGATAAGCGCAATGGATTGAAAGGGAATGCCGCTTGTGTGATGCATTAATTGCTCCACAGTTAAACGCTGAGGCTTTCCATTGTATGTTGGAAAAAAACCTGGAATATAGCTGCTCACCGGATCTTTTAAATGAAGTTTTCCTTGCTTCTCTAACTCCACAATCGCAAGAGCGGTAAACGCCTTTGATGTAGATCCAATTTCAAAGAAAGTGCTGTCTGTCACTTGCTTCTTTTTCTTTCGATCCGCATAACCAAAGCCTTTTTGGTACACGACTTCGTCTTTTTTCACAACCACAGCAGACATGCCTGGAATGCGCCCAAGCTCCATCTGCTCCTCTATCACTTGATCAATAGCTTTAGATGAAATCACTGCTTTGGCATGTGTCCCCCCGGCAAAGCTGCTTATCCATAAGACTGCTAATAAAAATGAAATGTAGATAACATACTGATTTTTCCTCATGTAAATAATGAATCCATTTCTTCAAGAGACATATCCACTGTTTCAAAATCAGACGGTGTAAATTCGATTCCTTCCTTCTCTAAGCAATGCTGTACAAGACGCTCAATTTGCTGTTCTACCGCTTGTAATAGCTGCGTCATGTCTGTTTCACACAGCTGTTTTTCACTGAAAGAAAGATGGAAAATCAGTTGACCGCCCTTGATGGTAGCGACCATATCGATGACGGTTGTTAATGGATTATCCAATGACGAATCCATCCCCGATGTAAAGTAAGACATCTCATAATTAGATGATTGTTTCAGCACTTGATCAATTTCACCTAGATAGTTAAAGCGTAATTGCGGTGCTGAGTGAGGAGAAAGCTGCTTATTGATGAGTGACAGCAGCCCATAGTCTGCACCTTTATTGGGTACTTCACGTATCGTTTCTTTGACAGCTCGTATGTGATCTGAAAGAGATTCAGACACATGAACATTCACAGGATACATGGTGGTGAACCAACCAAACGTTCTAGATACATCGATATCATCCTCTACTGCATCCCTGCCATGACCTTCTAATTCCAAAGAAATCCGCTCTTGATTCGTTTGCTCATAACAGGCTTGCGACAAGGCTGAAATTAACAGTTCATGCGGCTGCGTTTGATACGCTTGATTCGCTTGATTGAGCAATTGATTCGTGAGTTCCACTGATAATGCCTTGGTTAATTTGATTTCGTCTCTGACATACCCCTCATTTGAAGAAACTGGATACAGAGGCTGAATATCCTGCACCGCTTTTTGCCAATAGCTGAGCGACTCTTTTACACCCTCTGATACTGCATACTGATTCACCCGCTCGGCAAATGTTTGATAGGAATGGGTTTTAGACGGAAGCACTTCTGCTGTAACCTTCTCTGCATGCAATAATTGAATCAAGTCCTCCACAAGAATTTGCCAAGACATACCATCAGCTATTAGATGATGGGCGGCAAAGATGAGATGTGATTGAGAATCAGTTTGACAAAGTGCTGCCTGAATCAATGGTCCTTGATAAAGATGAGTCCTTTGCTTGACCTGATATCCTACTTCTTGTAGCGCTTCTTCCACGTTCTCTTCTGACAATGTCGTGAAATCGTGTACCATCAGCGGAATATCTTGAATGTCTACATCATAATAGAGTGTGTTTGTTGCCTCATGTACTTTTAACCTTAGTCCATCGTGGTGAATGACGAGCTCTTTGAGAGCATCCTGCACGATGGTTTCATCCATCTTTTTCTTTGAATGAACAATGATGGATTGATGCCAGAAATGTTCATCTTTTAACCGCTGGGACCAGAACCATTCGATAATTGGAATCGATTTCACATCACCCACAGCTTGCTCTTGTGAGATATGTATGACAGGTTCCTGCTGAACGACTTGTGCCATTTCTCTAAAAATGGGGTAAGTAAAAAGATCCTTGGTTTTTAAATAGAGTCCTTTGTCTTTTAATTTCGCAATAAATTGAATCGCCTTAATGGAATCTCCGCCAAGCTGATAAAAATGATCAGCCGGTTCGATTGTTTCATGTCCTAAAATGTCTTTTGCTGTATCTACTAAGATCTCTTCAATGTCCGCTGTTTCCTTGGACCATTCAACGGCTGTTTCCACTTGGGACAGCATTGGATCAGGCAGTGCTGTCCGATTGATTTTTCCGTTTTGGGTAAGCGGGAGCTCATCTAGTACAACAAAATAGGCAGGTACCATATAAGCTGGAAGCTGATCTGATAATTTCTTTCTAAGTAAAAAGGACGTCATCTGTTTTTCTTTTAATTCAATATAGGCAGCCAGCTGTTTTTCTCCAGATTCATCGGTTAGATCAATAACCGCTGCTTTATCAACTTCTTCAAGTGCCATCAGTGCAAGTTCAATTTCACCGAGCTCAATCCGGTAGCCTCGCAGCTTGATTTGATGATCAATTCTGCCAATGTAATCAATCTTTCCATCATTTGCTCGTTTGGCGATATCACCTGTTCGATACATGCGGCGACCATTTACAAATGGATTGGGCAGAAAGCGTGATTCCTGCAAATCAGGTCTTTGCCAATACCCTCTGCCAACACCTGCACCTGAAATATAGATTTCTCCTACTGTCCCAGGCAGCACGGCTTGCTGATTCTCATCTAAAAGGTAAATCTCTGTATTTGGCATTGGTACACCAATTGACACAGATGTCCCCCCATCATCTTGATGGAATTGATGAATCATACAGCCAACGGTTGCTTCAGTTGGTCCATATTCATTAAAGATGGATATCCTTCCATCACTTGCCTCTGTGATTCTTTTGGCCAAAGCGGTCGATAATTGTTCTCCGCCCACAATCATCCGTTTCACAACTGATTGAGAAAGTGCAGCATCTGTTAACAGTGCCATATGAGCTGGTGTCAGCTTGATGACTTTTGCTTTTTGATCAAACAAAATATGTTCTAATAAAAAGCCTGGCTGATCCTCTTGACGATAGATCATCACGGTACTGCCAATGACCAATGGCGTATAAATAGATGTCACGGTTAAATCAAACGCAATGGATGAATACAAGGCAAAATGATCATCTGATGAATCAGTATAGTGTGTTTTGGCAGACATGATATAGTTCACTAAGCTTCGGTGCTCAATCATGACTCCCTTTGGCTGTCCTGTAGAGCCAGACGTATAAATCATATATGCGACGTCTTCAGCATTCCCAATGAATGGATGTTCCGCATTATACTGAGCCAACTGATCCCACACGTTGTAGATATTGTACGTATCGCCATTAAAATGGTATGCAGATGCGTCATCTGTGAAAAACAGCTTTGCCTGGCTGTCATCCAAAATAAACTGAATACGTTCCTCTGGATACTCAGGATCAATCGGCACATATGCGCCTCCAGCCTTTAAAATCCCCAGCAGCAGCACAATCAGTTCTGGTGAATGATTCATACATACGGCAACAAAGTCATGTCTTTGTAAGCCATGTGTTTGTAGAAAATGCGCCATTTGATTGGTTTTTCTCTCAAGTTCACCGTATGTCATGCTATGAGATCCGTCCTGAAGTGCAATTCGATCAGGAGAAGACGTTGACATGTCTGTAATCAATTCATGGATTTTTTGTTTCTGTGGAAACAGCACGCTTGTGTCGTTCCATTGATATAGCTCTCGATGTTTCTCGACTTCTGTCATGAGAAGTACGTCTTTTAACAGCTGCTTTGGCTGAGCGAGTATCGTTTCGACAAAGAGAAGCATTCTTTCGTGTAGAAAGTCGATATCTTCATTGCTGTAATCTGAGATCTTGTAGTCATATTGAAGCTCGATTTGCCCTTTTTCATCCCATTCTTTCACAGCAACTTGTAAGCCATATGGCTGGAAGCCATTGTAAAGCTCTATGTATTCAACTTTGTATCCTTCCATCTCCTGCACCATATTGGTGCTGTAGGAGTTGATATAGATTTGAAAAAGCTGATCATACCCTGCTTTTGCAAGCTCTAAATCTTTGACAAGTGCATCATAGGGATATCGCTGATGCAGGAAGTAAGCCTTATAGCTTTTTTGAACGTCTGTTAAACTTTCTAACAAAGATAGATGAGGATCGATCTTCATTCGATATGGCATTGTACTCACGGTCATACCGGACGTGGCTTTTTCCTTTTGTCCGGAACGATTGAGAACTGGCGTCCCAATAATAAAATCTTTTTGCTGGTATCTTTTATGCAAGTAGACGAAGAGTCCTAAAGTAAATAAAGAGTTGATTGAACAATGATGGACATCTATAAATTCATAGATTCGTTCTGAGAGTTGTCGATCAAGGTAATGGCTTTGCCGATGGCCTTTGATTTGGTCAGTTCCTTGTACCAAATAACTATCGGACACATCAGATAATGCTTCTTTCCAAAATTGCTGATCTTTTTTAAATCTTGGGGAGTTCATATATTTTGATTCTTTATCAATAAATACAGAATGATTGTCTGCTTCTTGTTCGATAGAGGAGCTTTGGGTAAGAGCAGTGTAAAGCTGGCTAATTTTATCGATGATTACTTTCATCGACCATCCATCTGCTACTGTATGATGGCATTTGATGAAATAACCAGATTGTTGTTCACTGATTTTTAGTACAGCAAATTCGGCGAGAGAGGTTTCTGTTAATTGAAATGGTGTTTTGAAGGCTTTTTCGGCCCATTCTAGCATGTCTTCATGTGTGGAAAACTCATAGGTAGGAATAGGGCTATCGGCGTTTGGATCAACGTATTGAAGCGTTTCACCATCTTTCTCTACTAGCTTGAGACGAAGAGATTCTGTCATCATGATACAAGATGCAATGGCCTGCTTCAGTTTATCGAGCTGCAATGGCCCATTGACGAAAATGATACCGCCAATATGATTGATCGGTGTTCCTGGATAAAATGTTTCCATGTTCATCACGCGTCGCTGCGGATGTGTTAATGGCCAATATGCTAAACTATTAGTCAATTACGCCACCTCTACTTTTCATATAGTTAACATTTCTACCAACATATTAAATCATATAATGGTATTTTTGTAAATAATTGAGATAAAATGTCTAAATTTGTTCATTTTTTAATCTAGACGCTAGGAAAGCCGACACAGTAAACAGGGCAACGTTTATAAAAAAGACGACTCTTGCCCCAAAGAGATCGGTCATGGTGCTCATAACGAGGATGGACATTCCGTATATAAAAGTTGATAGTGTATGTTGAGCTGATAGTATTTTGGGCAATTCAATTTCACTCAATGTATCTTGTACATAGGTTCGAATGGAAATACTGCGAAGCTGAAAGGCTGGCCCTAATAAAAAGACAAACAACAAACTCATCCATGCAGAATGATTCAATCCTAAGCAAAGGGTTAGCACAGCAACGATCACCGAACTGTAAAAAATGTGATCGAACAAACGCTGTTCCACATGCTTTGCGAACCGCAACACAAGCAGGCCGCCTAGAATGGTTCCGCCAAAATAGCTTGCGTTAATAAAGCCCCACCATGTTTCAGGCTGATGTAAGACTTCTGTGACATACACAAGGATAATGGCACCAGTCCAAATACTTCTACCGCTCATGGATAGCATTTCTAAAATCGTTAATGTTCGAATAGTTGGCTTTTCATACATGAGCTTCCACCCTGAAAAGACCCTTGTAGCAAATGAGTCAGACTGTTGCTCTTGTTTGGCTGCAGCCCCCGTATCAATGATAAAGAGCATAGATATGAGCGACAAACTGTATAAAACAAGTGTCGTCAATAGGAGAAACTGTGGTCCAAGAATGCCAATAAACAGCCCTCCTAAAAGCCAGCCTAGTAAAAGGACCATTTGATCAGAAGTTAAGATATAGCTATTTGCTTTTAGTAAAAAGTTCTTTTCTACTAGACGTGGGATCATCGAATTTCGAACTGGAATGGTTCCTCCATCTATCAAAGAAAGGAAAAATACAATGATAAAAAAGAGAGGAATAGTAAAAGTTGATAGTTGTAGAATATAAATGAAAATTAAGCAACCGAAGAAAGCAATTTGACACATTTGTAAATAGATAATGAGTCTTTTCAGCTTAAATTGATACATAAAGAAAGGAATGAGTACCGCTCCAAGTGCTTGTCCAACAAACTGTGAGACAGCCACCATTGAAGCAATCAGTGTAGAATTTGTTAATTGATATGTCAGGATGGTCAAAACGAGGACATATAGCGAATCCCCAAAATTAGCTAGGGATTGTCCCCCTAATAAAAAGTAAAATGATTTATTTTTCATAGTGATCTCCATTTTCTCTTCATTATCACCCATAATAATACATTATTTTCTACACTTCTACTTTTTATAGCAATATTTTCATAATTTGATACATTATGACTAATTTAAAAAACCGCCAAAAGGCGGTTTTTATTTAGTCATATATATGGATGGTTGGTTCTTTGTCTTCAGCATTTTTCGTGATCAAGGCTTCTTGCTGATCTGAAGATGTGATGTTAATTTCGATATTGGTACTCTTATAGTAATCCATGACTTCACCTGTTAAATATTGCGTGAAGGCTACGACTTCCGTTTTTCCGTAGAACTGCATTGGAATTTCGACTTTCATTTTTTGCAGGTTGCCGTCTTTGTAAAACCCTTTTCCTACGACACCAGTATAATTCGGGAAGTAGTCTTCGACTTTTGTTTTGAAGCGGTCAAATCGCTCGGAATCATCTTTGTAGTTTCCTTTCGCATTATCTGAAGGGAAGAAGACATTCTCCTCTTTGATCGTATCCCAATTGCCGATATCAGCTGAGCCTGCTTTCACATCCGTTTTGGCGATAAAGTTTCCTGGAACGATAGATGATTTTGGTGCTTGCTTATAAAGGGCAATCATGACAGGCACTTTTTGCAGCCCATCCATTTGACGAATTCGTTTGATCACTTGTTCAGCAATTTTTTCGCCTTCTGTCAAAAGTTTCTTTGAATTTTTCGAAGAATCGATCGTCACTTCTTGCTGCGGGTCACCGATATTTTCACGGTAATAATAAACAGAGTTCAGCGCAAGACCAATGACAACTCCGCCAAGCTGTAAGCTGTTTTTATCTTTTCGAATTAAGTAATTATGCTCTAGCATCGAAGCTAAGTAAATTGGACTATTTTCATTTTTAGACTTTGTTGAACCTGAGTTCGGAAGAGCAGGATTTAAGCCTAGATTCTTAAAGTCTTTATCTTCTTTTTCTGCCTTTTTCAGATCACTGCCTGTTTTTTTGCGCGCCAGCCAGCCTAGAACGGTGTCCTCATCTAAATGCTGTCCTTCTTGGAAAAGGTAGTCGTTTGTATTAAATGACTCTGTTGCGAGACGCATGAGTCCTGTTTCAAATTCATCGATGTCCAAGCGTGTGTTGAGACGCTCTGCTGTTAATCCTCTCGCAGCCCCTTGTTTAAACGGCAGCACCATTTTGTAATAGGAGTCAGAGATATTGTACATCGGGATGATGGCTGTTTCCTTCGTTTCATCCGTTTTTTGTGTGACCTCTTCCTCTTCCTTTCCCCCAAAAGGTGCACACGCTGACAATACCAGTGTGAGCATTGTCAGCAGCAATAACAACTTTTTCAATAGAAAACACTCCTCTTATTTCTTTAGCTCCTCGAGCATTTTAGCTTCGTCCCAAATTTCAATATTGAGTTCTTCTGCCTTTGTCAGCTTACTTCCCGCTGCTTCTCCGGCTATGACTAGATCTGTTTTTTTACTCACACTACCTGCCAGTTTACCGCCTAATGCTTCGATCGCTGCTTTTGCATCGTTTCGAGCCATTTCTTCTAATTTCCCTGTCAGCACAATGGTTTTACCTGCAAAATAGGAATCACTTTCTTCAACCTTCACCGGTTTTGGTCCTGTATAGGTCATATTGACCCCAAGCTCTTTTAGTTCATTTAGCAGATTGAGTATTTCTTCTTTCTCAAAGTACGTAACGACAGCATCAGCCATTTTTTCACCGATTTCATCGACTTCGAGTAATTGTTCTTTCGTCGCTTGCTTTAATTGATCGATATCGCCGAAATGCATCGCCAAGGTCTTCGCCGCTTTAGAGCCAATAAATCGTATACCGAGTCCAAATAGTAAACGCTCTAGAGAGTTTTCTTTCGATTGCTCAATCGAACGCAGTAAATTGTCGACAGATTTTTCGCCCATTCGCTCAAGCTGAATGAGCTCTTCTTTCGTTAATCGGTAAAGATCAGACACACGAGAGACAAGCTGTTCTTGGAAAAGCTGTGTAATGACCCGCTCGCCAAGCCCATCAATGTTCATTGCATTGCGGGAAACAAAGTGAATGAGTCCCTCACGTATTTGGGCAGGGCATTCTGGATTGATGCAACGCAAAGCCACTTCGCCTTCAATTCTCACCAGCTCACTATGACACTCCGGGCATTCAGTCGGCATGTGAAACGGCTTTTCTTCTCCTGTACGCTGATCGATCAGTACGCCTGCCACTTCCGGAATAATATCGCCCGCTTTTTTCACAATCACTTGATCAAAAAGGCGAATATCCTTTTCTTTGATCAAATCTTCATTATGAAGAGAAGCACGCTGCACTGTCGTTCCTGCTACTTTGACAGGCTCAAGGATCGCCGTTGGTGTGATGACACCTGTACGCCCGACACTTAGTTCAATATCAAGCAGCTTTGTCACGACCTCTTCAGCTGGAAACTTGTACGCAACAGCCCAGCGGGGACTTTTTGCTGTAAAGCCGAGCTCTTCTTGCTGAGCTAACGAATCGACTTTGATCACAATTCCATCGATTTCATATGAAAAATCGGCACGCTTCGTTTTCAGTGTTTCAATAAGCTCGATCACTTCTTCAATTGTTTGGCACATCCGTCTTTCATTGTTCGTTTTAAAGCCAAGTTCGTCGAGAAGATCAAGTCCTTCGCTTTGCGATTCAACACCGATTTCATCAAGCTCCGCTATACTGTAGACGAAGATATCAAGGTTTCGTTTCGCCGCAATTTTCGTATCAAGCTGACGAAGCGAGCCTGCCGCCGCATTACGCGGGTTCGCAAACGGCTCTTCTTCGTTTTGTAATCTTTTTTCGTTTAATGCTTCAAAAGAAGGTTTTGGCATAAATGCCTCGCCTCTCACTTCAATTGACAAAGGACGTTTGATTTTGAGCGGGATGGAACGAATGGTTTTGAGGTTTTCAGTAATATCCTCACCCGTTGTCCCATCTCCACGTGTGGCACCTCGGACAAACAGGCCATTTTCATAACGG
This sequence comes from Bacillus sp. FSL M8-0266, assembly GCF_038613425.1. Classification (NCBI taxonomy): domain Bacteria; kingdom Bacillati; phylum Bacillota; class Bacilli; order Caryophanales; family Bacillaceae; genus Bacillus; species Bacillus sp. FSL M8-0266. Next base: position 669,077 of record NZ_CP152015.1, on the reverse strand, counting down.
AGAGAAACAGCGAGTCCGTCAATTTTCAGCTCGACATTGTATGCGATATCGTCACCGACTGCTTGACGAACCCGGCGGTCAAAATCAAGAAGGTCCTGTTCATTAAACGCATTCCCAAGGCTGAGCATCGGTGTGCCGTGGCGCACTTTTTGGAAGGCGTCTAACACAGCGCCTCCTACTCTTTGTGAGGGGGAGTCCGCTGCTTTTAAATCAGGGTGCTCTTCCTCTAAAGAGATCAGCTCACGCATCCGCGCATCATATTCAGCGTCAGGAACACTTGGACGATCCAGTGTATGATATTCGTAGTTGTATTGGTTCAAAATCTGGTGCAGTTCCTCGATCCGGCGTTTCGCTGCTTCTTTATCCATCTGCTTCTTCCTTTCAATTCATCCGTTTTATAAGTCCTATCGGTTTATTGCTTCTCAATTGGCGCAAATGCTGCGAGAAGACGCTTAATGCCTGTAGGGCTTGGGAAGGCAATATCAAGCTCTGTGCTGTCTCCACTGCCTTTTACGCTCACAACTGTTCCAACGCCCCATTTTTTATGAGCCGCTTTATCGCCCACAGCCCAGCCAATACTTCCGCCGCCTGTGTTTTGAATGGTTTGAGTTTGTGGACGTGAGACAGGTCCCCGTCTTTGTGGTCTTTCTCTAGTTTGGCCAAATGGTGTTTTCGTTTCTTTTTTCTCATTTAGGTTGTCCAATAAATCGGCTGGTATTTCTCGAATGAATCTTGATTCAAGGTTCATGTTTGTCCGGCCGAAGAGTGTTCTCATCTTGGCACTTGATAAATAAAGCTCTTCTTCCGCCCGTGTGATGCCCACATAAGCAAGGCGGCGCTCTTCTTCCATCTCTGCATCTTCCATTAATGAGCGGCTGTGCGGGAAGACACCTTCCTCCATGCCCATTAAGAAGACAACCGGGAATTCTAGACCTTTTGCGGCGTGAAGCGTCATTAAAATGACCGCATCTTGATCTTCTTCCTCATTTTCATCCAGCTTATCAATGTCTGCGACAAGGGCGAGATCTGTCAGGAAGGTCACAAGGGACTTGTCTTCATTTTGTTCTTCAAAGTTCTTAGTCACAGAGAGAAACTCGTCAATATTTTCTAGACGGCTTTGTGCTTCAATCGTTTTTTCAACCTTCAGTGCTTCACGGTAGCCTGTTTTCTCTAGGATTTCTTCTGTTAATTCTGTGACAGATAAATACTCTTGCATATTTGTCATTTGATCAATGAGCTGTTTGAATTCATCAAGCGCATTGGCTGCCCTTGCACTGAGTCCAATGAAATCTACCTGACCAAGCGCTTCAAACATAGACAGGTCATTCATCTCCGCATATGCTGCGATTTTATCAACAGATGTAGCACCGATTCCGCGCTTTGGTACGTTAACAATTCGTGCAAAGCTAATGTCGTCATCTGGGTTAGCTACTAGGCGTAAGTACGCCAAAATGTCCTTGATCTCTTTTCTGTCATAGAACTTCGTGCCGCCGACAATGTTGTATTGAATGTTTGACTTCAATAATGTTTCCTCTATGACACGAGACTGCGCATTGGTCCGATAAAGAATCGCAAAATCGGATAATTTACGCTTACCGCTCTGATGAAGCTGATGAATCTTTCCAGCAACAAATTGACCCTCGCCGAATTCATTATCTGCACGGTAATAGGCAATCTTCGCCCCTTCATCATTTTCTGTCCAAAGATTTTTCGGCTTACGGTTTGAATTGTTTTGAATCACCGTGTTTGCGGCATTCAGAATACGTTTAGTCGATCTGTAATTTTGCTCAAGCAAAATCACTTCACTGGATGGATAATCTTTTTCAAAGGAGAGAATGTTTGTAATATCTGCTCCGCGCCAGCGGTAGATGGACTGATCCGAGTCACCGACCACACAAATATTTTGAAAACGTTGAGCGAGCAGTTTCACAAGCATGTACTGCGCTCTGTTTGTATCCTGATACTCATCGACATGAATGTATTGGAATTTTCGCTGATAGTGTTCTAATACTTCAGGGATCCGCTCAAACAGACGAATCGTCATCATAATAAGATCATCAAAATCGAGTGATTGGTTCTTGAGTAATCGCTTTTGGTAATCTGTGTAGACGTCGCTGACCACTTGATCATAGAAATCACCGGCTGTTTTGGCGTATTCCTCTGCGTCAATGAGTTCGTTTTTTGCACTGCTGATTGAACCTAAAATGCTACGTGGATCAAACTTTTTCGGATCAATATTTCGTTCTTTTAAAATATTTTTAATGACTGAAAGCTGATCAGATGTGTCTAATATAGAGAAGTTGCGATTCACACCAATACGGTCAATATCGCGTCGTAAAATGCGCACACACATGCTGTGGAACGTAGAGATCCAAATGTCATCCGCACCAGGCCCTAAAATGGCTTGGACACGCTCACGCATTTCACGTGCTGCTTTATTTGTAAACGTAATTGCCAAAATGTTCCACGGAGCCACATGCTTTTCTGCCATTAAGTAGGCAATTCGATGTGTCAGCACCCGCGTTTTTCCGCTTCCTGCTCCTGCCATCAAGAGTAGCGGACCGTCTGTTGCTTTGACCGCTTCTTTTTGCGCGTCATTCAGTCCTTCTAATAGATGATTCGATATTTCATTCATTCCATTCACCGCCATTTCGAACTTATGTTCTATTTTAACCCGTTTCGTCTTGTTTGACTATGATGACTTTTTGACTGCGCTCACTGTCTTTAATGCTTCTTTGAAATTGTCATAAATGACGTTTCCTACAACAACCACGTCCGCATGCTGCGCAAAATCTTCCGCCTGCTTTGCGTTTTCAATGCCCCCGCCATAAAAAAGAACCGTATCAGAAAGCACTGCTTTCGTTTCTTTCACAAGCTCTATATCTCCAAGCGTTCCGCTGTATTCTAGATAAAAAATGGGCAGCTTCATTAAATGCTCTGCCACTCTTGCATATGCCCTTACGTCATCGATGTCCAGTGCTGTATTTGCCTCTGTGAGCTTGGCCGCTTTACACTCTTCATTTAAAATAACATAGCCTTCAGGCACGATCTCTTCCATTGACATCAAATCACCGAATTCCTTCATCGCATCCTTGTGAAGCCCAACAATCCAATCAGGATGAGAGCTGTTTAAAACGGTCGGGATGAAATACAGATCGAAGCCCGGCACAATCATTTCATGTGTTGAGATTTCGAGCACACATGGCACAAGAAACCGGCGGACCTTTGACATTAATTGAAGCACGTTGTCCTCTGTCACATTGTCACTGCCGCCAATCAATATAGCATCCGTACCAGATTCGCAAATCGCCTCCAGCTGTTCATCGGATATTTCTTTATTTGGATCGAGTTTAAAGACATGCTTCCACTCGGTAACATCATACATGAAAAACGTTCCTCCATTCGTTTCATTCCATTTAAATATTATAACAAAATCAGTGACCGCAAAAAATGGGTAACCTCCTTCAGCTAAAAGTTTCATTCTTTTGAAAATGGTGTTCGTGACTTTAGGTTAGAATGCTGAAGACTGGATGAAAACATCTAGGAGCTGAGAGGGATGATCTTTGACCGTTCACTGATAAGAAAGCTTTGTATCACCACATGTTATTATACAATAAAGGGACATTTTACTATTGATCAAAAAACCATGCATAAAGAAGGTGACTCATTTGAAAAGAACCATCACATATGATCAAACGATTGACATCGGATACATCTATCTCCTGCCTGTGGGAATCGGGACAATCAAAGAAACCATTGAATTAGATGTGAATGAATGTGTGAACGCAGATATCGACAAAGAGGGCCGAGTAGCTGGTCTGGAGTTATTTGCAGAAGAAGCCGAGGTTTTGAAGCATGCACCCGTTTATGAGGATGAGCTTTCGTTACGTTTTACAGATCAGGACGTTCTCTCAACCTATCATTTATCAGGCATTGAATTTCATTTCTCGACGCCTGATCACAAAGGGCTGATCGGTTTTACGATTGTCGATCCTCATCAATATCACGTCAAAAGAAAGACAAGAAAAAACCGTTTTGAATGGTCAAAACGGTTTTTCCAAGCTATTGTCTCACTTCATTGAAATAATGGACGGATGTCATGGCCCCTTCATCGACCATCTTGTTGTCTTGAATATCTAATGGATCAGGGTGTCCAGCTTTTTCAGGAATCTTTTCATCTGAGCGGAACATGGTTGCCCATTTTTTGAGATGCTGTTTATTTTTCACTACTAATAACACAGCACCACCAACCCCTAATCCTGCAAGTACATACGCATTCGGACGCTTATTCATGTATGTTCCCTCCCCTTATGATCTTATTTGTAAGTTACCCCGCCTTTTCATTTCTAAACGTCACAATATGGTGAAGTGGTTTCTCTTTCAATGAAAAGTGGAATAACAACAGCAATGATAGAGAAAAGAGGGGATCTTCGTGACAACAACTTTCATTGTCATTGGCACACTATTAGTGATTTGTTTCATCATACCAATCATTTTATTCATCTGGATTTGGGTGAGAGATGAAAAACAGGAAGAGCATTCTGTCCTGCGAAACTATCCGGTCATTGGAAAGCTACGGTTTATTTTTGAAAAAATAGGACCTGAGCTTCGCCAATATCTGTTTCTGAATGATCGCGAGGAGCTTCCTTTCTCAAGAAGAGAATACGAGCAAGCTGTTATGTCTGGGAAGTACAAAAGCCGGACGATGGGCTTTGGATCAAAACGTGATTTTGACAAGCCTGGTTACTACATTCGCAACGACCTATTTCCAAAGCAGCGAGATGAGTTACGTATCGATCAATCTGAAAAAATCCAAACAAAAGTGTACCAGATTGATCAAGACAATTTACTTCGAAGAAGTGAACATACCAAAGAGGTCGAAGCAAAACCTTACTATCTCCATCAAGACGATGTACAAGTGATTGGCGAGCACACATGTCAAAAGCCATTCCCTGTAAAAGGCATGATTGGACAATCTGCCATGAGCTACGGATCTTTAGGCGACAGGGCCATTACAGCACTATCCTCGGGATTAAAGATGGCCGGCGGTACGTGGATGAACACAGGTGAAGGCGGGCTTTCTCCATATCACCTCAAAGGCGGAGCCGATATCATATGCCAGATTGGGCCCGGTCTATTTGGCGTGAGAACAGAGGATGGCGCTTTTTCCTTTGAAGAATTTAAGAAAAAGAGCGAGCACGAGGAAGTCAAAGCCTTTGAGCTGAAGCTGGCACAAGGAGCTAAAACACGCGGCGGTCATATTGACGGCAAAAAAGTCACCGAAGAAATTGCGAACATCCGTAAATTGCCGCCCCACCAATCCATTGACAGCCCAAACCGATTTGAGATGTTCCACTCCATTCCGGATATGTTTGATTTCATTGAACAGCTGCGAAGTATAGGCGGAAAGCCTGTCGGCATCAAGCTTGTGGTCGGACATAAAGAAAACATTGAAGAGCTTGCAGCGTACATGAAAAAAAGCGGAAAGCATCCTGATTTCATTACAGTGGATGGCGGAGAAGGAGGCACTGGTGCATCCTTTCATGAATTAGCAGATTCCGCAGGGCTGCCGATTTTCACGGCACTCCCAATGGTTCATCAAATATTGAAGGAATACGGTGTCAGAGATCAGGTAAAACTCTTTGCTTCTGGCAAACTTCTCTCACCAGATAAAATTGCGATTGCCCTTTCCATGGGTGCTGACTTTGTCAATATCGCACGGGGACTCATGTTTTCAGTCGGATGCATTCGCGCCCAAGTGTGCCACACGAATAAATGCCCAGTCGGGGTCGCCACAACTGATCCAAAACTGCAAAAGGGTTTATCAATTGAAGAAAAGAAATACCGAGTCTGCAATTATATCCTTTCTCTAAGAGAAGGCTTGTTTAATTTATCCGCAGCTGCTGGTATTGAATCTCCCATTCATTTTAATGAAAAACATATTGTCTATAGACAAGAAAATGGTCAGACAAGTGAAGTACCTATTTTTACAGGGACACAGCCATCCGTCTAGTTTGAGAAAGGTGCGTTTTTGCACCTTTTTTCAATTGACATTTTGGCTCAATCGCGTATAAAGAACTTAGACAAATGACAGGAAATGGAGAGATGGAGGATGCGTGAGAAAAAGGTTCGCGGGATGAAACGGAAGACGAATGAGATGGTGACAAGAATTGAGGAAGGTACACAAGAGTTCCCGGCAGATATTGAACAAGGTTATTGACATCTCCCACTACCAGTTGCGTATGATTTTATTTGTTCAAGCAAAACACCTCAAAAAATCAAGCGATTGTCCATTCAAACACTGCTAAATAGAGCTGAACATCTCATTGATTTGAAGCCACTTGATGGAGAAGTATATCGTGTCATTGTTGCAGTAGATGCCACTGAATGATGGGGATCACAAATCATTGTGTTTAAAGGAGATTCCTATATTAAAGACTTTTTCAATAGACATGATGATGATCAGAGATGGCTGCCTCTTTCCGATGCGAGAAACATTCAAAGGGAATGGGGTTTATCTGTGCCAAAGGATAGGCAAACCATAGGTTTTAAAGACATCATCGCAGACGAATATGGCATCTCTGGTTTATAGGCGAGCTAAAATAAAAACAAGAGGGTTCGGGTTTGGCGAAATTAGTCAACTCCTTAAATTCCTTCCCGTTGGTCAGTCAGACATTTACCGTTGACTAATGCCAAGCCTTTCCCTCGACCGATTACGAGCAGTAACACAAATTTAAAAATAACCGTTGTCCTTTTCGGCAATAGTCAATTTTTTGTATCTATTACTCATGTATCTCAAAATAAAAAAGAGTAGCCGCAGCCACTCTTAATTTTACTTATTCAACAATCGCGCCCTATTCTGGAAGAGACTTTCATGTTAACCTGCCATTTCTTGCGAGAACCTAAGTAAATATCCATCAGGATCTTGAACAAGAAATTCCTTTTGTATAAACGTAGTATCATTACTTTTATATTTGCTAACAGTTGGCTCTCTGAATAGTGGAATGTTTTGCTTTCTTAAACGGTCAATGACAGGCTGTACGTCTTCAATGTCTATTTGAAAATTGATTCCCCGTCCAAATGGGTATTTTAACTCCCCAGTGTCCCAATGGCCATTGATTTCTTCTAACATCATTTGTGTTTCCTCTTCCAACGAAACAAATATAAATTTATCGTCTTCACGCTCATATTCCAATTTAAAACCAAGCAATTCTATATAGAACCATTTAGACTTTTCGATGTCTGTTACAGATAACTCTGGTATCAAAGCATTGAATCTCATTTTTTCTTCTCCACAACCTTCTGATAAAGTTATTCGGTTAAATGACCCGTTTGTTGCTTCTTTCAAGCCAGTCCTTGCTTGCCTTTTCAGCGCTCTCCATAAAAAAACTGTAAACAACTCCATTCTTGTTGAAAAGGATTGTTTACAGTGAAAACTGCTTTATTTTGTTTCGTCATTTGCCTGCTGTTCTGCTACGCGGTCAAGTGCCATTGTATAGGCATCATTTCCGTAGTTCAAGCAGCGTTTGACTCGTGAGATGGTTGCAGTGCTCGCACCTGTCTCCGTCTCAATTTTATGATACGTGTTCCCCTCGCGAAGCATACGCGCTACTTCAAGACGCTGTGATAAAGATTGGATTTCATTGATGGTACACAAATCATCAAAGAATCGATAGCATTCTTCCAGGTCTTTAAGGGATAAGATGGAGTTGAATAACTGATCTAAGCTTTTGCCCCTTAATTTATCAATTTGCATCTTTATACATCTTCTCCTTTACTATTGGCACCGCTTCGCACGACATTCTGCAGAGAAAGCGGTATCTTTCCTGACTATTTTTTTCAACCTCAGCAATGAGCTTTGAACGAATCATGACAGGTTTGGTTCTACGCTGGAAATGCCGTCAGTTCTTTCGTAAGCCGAAGCTTCTTTATCGTATACAAATTCGACAAGTTCTGTCATTTTCCTTGTTCGACAATCTGACAAACTTGTTTGCTTACGATATCAGAATCACTTCTGCTTCATTAGGTCTGCCCTAAAAATACAGGTTGTGCGGAAAGCTCGGCGAGACCACAAACATGCGCCCCGCCTCGCTCAATTATTCAAAATATGTTGGTCGGCCAGCGTAACCGACAGATTCATTTTTCAATCAGGCCATTTCACTCGTCATGTCAAAGCCCTCTGCTTCAACAACTCCACATAAGTATTTTCACTTACATGGCAGTGAAGAGATCCAATGCTCACGTCTGCCCTATAACAGTTGTCAGAAATGTGACAAAGATGATACAGCTCCACTCTGTTATATTTTAACGCATTATAGACGGAAAGAGTACAGTTTTTTTCATGACATCAAATATTCCTCTTGGTGTCACTCGAATATACGGCAAATGGGTACTTTGGAAAAAGACAAGTGTATCAATTGGGCAATCAAATGGATAGCCTCGCTCAATGAGCAGCTCACGCAAGGTTTGTATTTGCTGAAGAACAGTCTCAAATGGTTCAGCAGAGGCACAGCCTGATAATTGCAGCGGGATTTCGTGCAAAATTTTCCCGTTCTCTGTGAGGACGATTCCCCCGCCAATTTCTTTCATTCGCTTATGCGCCAGCATCATATCCTCTTTATTTTTCCCGATCACTAAAATGTCACCCGTGAGCGAAAATGAGCTGACAAAACCTTGTACTTTATTTGCAAAACCTTTGAGCATCGTATTCACACGCCACTCGCCTTTTCGGTCAATCAGGCTAAAGAAACTTTGATCATGATCACATGACAGCTGGTTCACAGAGTTATCAATCTCCACTGTATAAGGCTCCATGATGACAGCATTTCTCATTTTGACGCCTAGCGGCATGGAAAATTGCAAATCACTCGTCGTCAGATCATAGCCTAAATCTAATGGAACAAGCCCGCCATTTTCCCATTTAGTTTCTTGAAATTGATGCTGGTTCTCTCCATCTAATTTGAGGATAACCCCTTTAGATATCACCGTTTCAGGATTTGGATTCACTGGATCATCTAACACATTCAATGAAGCCAGACGTCCTGGACCGACAACCCCTAATAGGTCATCAATTTGATAGTACTTCGCAATGTTAAAGGTCGCCATATTGTATGCATCGATGATAGGCACGCCTTCTTCAAGGGCAATTGAAATCAAACGATTAATCATACCCTCCTCATAAAAATGAGGCGCCGCTCCATCTGTTGTATAGAAGAAGTGATCATAGTGTCTAAAGTCACGCTCGTGCAGCTCTCTTAAAATGTTCACTAAATCTGGGCGGATGGAAGAATGACGAAGTGAGACATGGTAGCCAAGGGACAAGCGCTTTAGCACATCGTCTGCATTCATCGCTTCATGATCGCTATCCGCGCCAAACAGCTTCATTTTTGTTAGCGTTTTCTCGGAAGCTCCGGGGAAATGCCCTTCAATTCGTTTCCTCTGCTTCTTCGTTTCTTGCATGCAATATAAAATGAGATCATCACCGTCCATCAATCTTGGCCAGCTTGTTAATTCGCCGCCTTGAAGGACATCAGGATGATCAATCCATTCCTTCCGGTAGTTGATAGGAAGCATCTCATCTTCATATCTGACTTCAGTTTGAAGATCATATCTAGACCACCAGAAATACTGAAATGGCTGCTGTTTTAATTCACATAGAGTGGAAAGCGCTTTCTTTTCATTGCTCTGCAAAAGAAGAAATAAGTTATCACTGACCATCGTTGTTGTGCCAAATTGAGACACATATTCTGCAAGTGATTGGGGATTATAAATATGGAACGGGTGCGCGTGAGGCTCTATATACCCAGGCACAATGTATTTCCCTTCACAATCAATCACACGTTTAGCTGATTTATTTTGAGGAAGCTCTGCTCCGACATAAACAATTCGATCATCATGTATCCAAATATTTGCCTTCACCCATTGTTTTAAAAACGGGTTTAGCACGAGTCCATTCGTTAAAAGGAGTGTTGGAACTATTTTTGAGTCGACTACATCGATTTGTGTGCGGATGTCATTGTTTCTCCAATTAAAAGTACGTTCGGACATTCACATACTCTCCTTCATTTGTATTAGCCCTATCGTAACATAACGAACCACGTTACGCATTAATGAAACGTTACAATTTCTTGAAATCACACTTAAAATATTTAAAAAAGGAGATTTACCTTCAATGAAACCTAATCTCGGCTTAATGGAAGCGCTCATTCGAATTGCCTGTGGAATGACAATATGTACTGTGGCTGGTTCTTTATATGCTAGAAAACCATGGAGTAAAATGCTGCTTTTCAGCATCATGTGCGGCGGGATGAAACTGGCATCTGGTATTCTTCGTTTTTGTCCAGTGACATATATGTGTGAGCAGCAGGACACACATGAAGAGAAGGCTGAGTGAACAGCCTTCTTTTTTTATGATTTCCACCTCTGTCATCACTCCGCGGCTTCACACCATTCCACCATCGTACCTGCGATAATTTCCGCGGCTTCAATGACATGCTCAATGTCGATGGATTCATTCGGAAAATGGGCAAGCTCCGTTGTTCCAGGTCCGAAGACGATGATCGGGATACCTGCCGCCTGTGACAGTAATCCTCCGTCTGTTCCCCAAGGAGCGGCTTCGATCTTTGGCGGCTCCTTCTTGACCGCTTCATATTGTTCCTTCAATAGACCTAAAAGTGGATGGTCCGTATCGATTGAGCCTGGAAGCCATCTTGCACCAAACCATTCGACCTCAACAGGATGCTCTTTGAACCATTCATCCTTTTCCCCAAGTCCCATCATCCAATTTTCTAATTCCTTCTCTGCCTGCTCAACCGTTTCACCTGGCATCACACCAAGTCTGCCCTCCATTGTGAGCAAATCCGCTACAGAGGACGGCCAATCACCGCCTTGAATTTTCCCTATGTTGATAGGGATTGGAATCGGGATATGCTGAAATAACGGCTCTGTGATGCGCTGATTTCGTTCTTCTTCAAGTGCTGCTATATGCGAAAGAACGATCATACTTTTTTCAATAGCGGAAACGCCGTGATATCTTGTTCCGCCATGAGCTGCCCTTCCTTTGATATGCAGTCTGAACCACTTAGATCCCTGCTGAATCGGAAAGATTTTCATATGACTTGGTTCTGGAATGATGGCCGCATCTGCTGTATACCCTCTCAGTATGGCTGCAAGGGTGCCGGCGCCGCCGCTCTCTTCTTCGACGACACTATGAAACACGACATCTCCTTTCAGCGGAATCTGTAGCGCATGCAGTGCCTCTAGTGCAAAGAGTAAAGAAACGTTTCCGCCTTTCATATCTGTTGCCCCGCGTCCATAAAGTCTCCCGTTTATGATATGCCCGCTGTAGGGTGGATATGTCCATTGTTTCGTATCTCCTGCTGGCACAACATCGACGTGCCCATTTAATAAAATGGATTTGCCGCCCCCTTTTCCCTTCAATCGTCCGGCGACATTGGGACTTCCTTTAAAGGAACGCCTCGGGGAATAGAAATACGGGTGTTCGAGCAGGTCTTCTCCGCCAATGTCCCATACATCTACATCAAAACCAATGGCAGACAGCTTATTTGCTACGATTTGCTGCACACCTTGTTCATTCCCTTGGGTGCTCTCACATTGCACCATTTGCTGAAGAAGCGCAATCGCTTCATCTTGGTGCTCTCTCATCCAGCTTCTGATACGTGTGATTGGCTGCAAGTCATTCATCCTTTCTACACAACAGATTTGACATCAGGCGCTAAAATTAAAGGTGCCTCTGTCGCCCTTATGACATCTTCCGGCTGATACGGCGGCATGACTTCACGTAAAATGAGCAGCTGCGATTTGACCTCAATGACTGCCATATCCGTTATAATCAGATCCACACAAGACTTAGCAGTTAAGGGCAGTGTGCAAGCAGATTTCACCTTTGACTCACCGTGTTTATCAAGGTGGCTCATCACCACCACAACCTTTTTCGCCTTTTGAGCAAGCTCAATCGCTCCGCCCATCCCAGGCACTCGTTTACCTGGCACAATCCAATTCGCAAGGTCACCCTGACTGCTTACTTCAAGTGCACCTAAAATCGTCATATCCAGCATGCCTTTTCGAATGATGCCAAAAGCGGTCGTGCTGTCCATGTATGAGCCGCCTTTTGTTAACGTAATAGGAAAACCACCGGCATTGCACAAATTCGGATCTTCTTCTCCTTGTGCTGGTGAGGCGCCTGCCCCCATAATGCCGTTTTCTGCATGAAGCCATACGTTGTAATGCGCTGGAATGTAATCAGCCGCAAGGGTTGGGATGCCGATCCCAAGATTGACGATCATGCCATCTTCAATTTCCTGCGCCGCCCGTTTGGCTATGCGATGTCTTAAATCGATGTCTCCCATGCCCATGTCCAGTTCACTCCTTTTGATTGCACGATCTGGTTCACAAATACGCCTGGTGTCACGATTTCCTCTGGATGAAGACTGCCCACAGGCACGATCTCTTCCACTTCCGCAATGGTCCAGTCTCCTGCCATCGCCACAATCGGGTTTGTATTCCGTGCACTTTTATCAAATATCAGATTTCCTGCTTCATCTGCTTTGAAGGCATTCACAATGGCAATATCCGCTGTCAGCGCAGGCTCAAGGATATATGTCTTTCCGTTTAGCGGCACGAGCTGCTTCTCATCGAGATTGAGGCTATCCATGCCGACATCTGTCACAATGCCTGCCAAGCCCATCCCGCCAGCTCGTATTTTTTCTGCTAGAATGCCCTGCGGGTAAAAATGAACGTCTAGTGTACCTGCCTGCATTTTCTGTCCGGCTATTGGATTTGAGCCAATATGAGAAGCAATGATCTTCTTGACTCTTCCTTCTGTGATCAGCCGGCCAACACCTATTTGCGGGAAGCCTGCATCGTTTCCGATCAATGTCAGATCTTTGATATTCGCTTCTAGAATGGCGTCGATCAATGATGGCGGCGACCCTACGCCGCCAAACCCGCCAAACATGATGGTCATGCCGTCCCTAAAATGCGTGATCACTTCATCTACATTCACTGTTTTGTTCATCATCTTTCCTCCCTACATCGCAGATGGGAAAAACCCTCGGTTGATGACTTCTTGTTCGACCTGCGTGATTGTCTGCTCAAATAATTGAATGAGTTCATCCATCTCCTGCTGCGTGATAGAAAGCGGCGGTGCGATCATGACCGCTGCACCTCCCAATCCATCCTCGCCGGCGCTTGCTGGGTATACGAGCAAGCCATTTTGCTTTGCCGTCTCAACGACTAGATTGGTCATCTGTGCATGTGCAGGAAATGGTGTTTTTGATAAGCGGTCTGCGACAAACTCAATGCCAATGAGCAGTCCCTTTCCTCTCACATCTCCTATGATGAAATGGTTTGTTTGCATATCCTTTAAAGCATTCATTAAATAGCGGCCAGACAGATCCGCTCGGTCAGGAAGCTGATGTTTTTTCATATATCGAATGACAGCCAGTGAGACGGCTGCTGAAAGCGGATTGCCGCTATAGGTATGACCTGCCATCACAGATCCGGAACCGCTCAGAATTGGCGCGATGACATGATCCGCTGAGACGGCTGCCGCAATCGGTGAATAGCCAGCACTCATCCCTTTGCCGAGAACCATAATATCTGGTACGACGCCCCAATGCTCCATCGCAAACATTTTCCCAGTTCGTCCAAAGCCTGTCATGACTTCGTCTGCAATCATTAAAATATCGTTTTCCTCACAGACACGCTTCATTGCTTCAAAATATCCGTCTGGCGGTACTAGAGCCGCTCCCGATGCTCCGACAATCGGCTCTGCAATAAAAGCGGCAATCCTCTCTTTTCCTATACGCTGAATGACGGTTTTAAATTCCTGGACATACCATTCAACCTGCTTGCCCTCTTCCTTCGGCAGCCATGAACGATAGCTATATGGCGGAGACAGCACTGGGTTCTTTTCGAGCAATGGTTCAAAGCGCTCTCTCCTTGCAATATGTCCGGACATTGACAGCGCACCGAGGGTGATGCCGTGATAACTCATCCATCGTGAAATAATGTGATTCTTCTCAGCCTTTCCCTGCTCCTGCCAATGCTGAATAGCAATTTTCATAGCCGTTTCCGTTGCCTCTGATCCGCTTCCGACAAAAAAAGACCAGTTCAGGTTACCTGGACAAAGCGTACTCAATTCATAGGCAAGTTCTTCTGCTGGTTCATTTGTGAATTGTGATCTGTACGTAAAGCTCACTTTTTCCGCTTGCTCGGTCATGGCATCAATGATTTCACGTATGCCATGTCCAATACTTGCCGTGACAGCCCCCGATGAGCCATCTATATATTTTTTTCCGTCCCGATCATATAAATAAATTCCCTCTCCTTTCACAGCCACAGGATAATGCTGATTCAACATCGGTTTGATTAAGTAATCCCGGGTCTCCACTTTGCCATTCCTCCCTCTCTCGTCAGCAGCTGCCTCTTTCTTTTTCATGAATCGCAAGAAAATTTTGTATACTTGTTATAAGATTAGCTTAATCAAGAGGGCAGTCATCCTCCATTCGCCACATGCCCGAATTTCAGACGCATTTTTTATACATCGTGTATAAGAGTGTTCAAAAGGAGGTCATGAGTCTATGGCGATTCTCGTCAAAGATGCACTTTCGCTCGATATCATGAAGGGAACAAAGCTGCTTGCTGGAGGAAATGGACTGGATCGCCTCATTCAGTGGGTGACCATCGTGGAAATCATCGAGGACACGTCGAGGCTTTCCGAAGGGGAATTACTCGTCACAACCGGATTTGGGCTTGCAGAAAATAAGGAAAGGCGCATACGGCTTGAGGAATTGATTCAATCTCAAAGGCTATCAGCTATCGCCATTTATAAAGGTGTGTACTTAAGCGACATTCCAACATCACTCATTCAAGCGGCGAAAAATAGCGGCATTCCGCTCATCGAGATTCCGCCACACATCAATTTCTCAGATATTACAAAAGCCGTGTTAGAACAAATCGTGAGTAGCCAGCTTCATCAGCTTAAATATTCATCCGCGATTCATCAAAGACTGACCCAATTAAATGTAAGGAATAAAAATGTGACGCAAATTACAGAGGAACTGGCACATCTCACTGCAGCGAACATTGTCGTTCTTGATGTCTTTTTACATCAAACAGCGGCTCATCTCATAAAAGATGAAGTGACGTACTCTCCTGTTTTTGGCTTTCTGACAGATCATGAACCAATTGAAACCATGCCCCTTCTCAAGCAGGCAGAGGAAAAAGGGCGGCTCGTCTATGACACGTGCGGAGCATTTGTCCTCGCCGCATGTCCGGTGATTGCGATGGGTGATATTTTCGGGTTTATTGTGTCTTTAAAGAAAAAGGATACGTGGCATCATCTCGACGCGATTGCGATCGAGCATGCCGGGGCCGTGTATGCGATTGAATGGCTGAAGCAAAAAGCCATTCAAGATACAGAAAACCAAATGCAGGGACATTTGTTAGATGATATTTTGCAGCAGCAATATACAGAAGAAAGCTACGTGGTCGAACAAGCAACAAAACTGCAATATGATATGAGCGAGGAGCAGGTGGTGATCTACTTTCAATTCCAGCATCAGCACACACAGTTCGATCACCAAATGATGCAGCGTCTATCGCAATTACTCACCTCGATCTTTGAACGCAGACATATTCCTTTTTTACTAAAGACGAGACTCGATTCCATTTTTGTCCTAACACCCGCAGGAAAAAAAGCGTTTCAAGAAGCGGAATGGTATCGCGCAGCAGAGGAGTGCCGGAGTACTTGGTCTTATTTTTTCCCCGTCCATCCGATTGTCATTGGCATTGGGAGAGCCTATGACCAGATCAGTCTCTTTGCAAAAAGCGCAAAGGAAGCGCAGTATGCAGCAAGGCTTCTTCCGCTTTTAAAAACAGACGAAAGCATCATTCATTATCAAAAGCTCGGCTTATATGGGATGCTTCTTGAAATGAATGAAGCGGGTATGAATTTGCATGATTTTTACGTGGAGCTGTTAAGTCCTTTGCTTTATACGAAAAAACAAGGGGCTGACCTGATTCATACACTCGAAGTGTATTTGGCACACAATGAAAATATTCAAAAATCTGCGGGAGAATTGTTTATTCACAGACATACCTTAAGCTACCGGCTGAAACAAATTGAAACGAGAACAGGCTGCAGCCTCAAATCCACTGATGATCGGATGAAGCTGCAGCTCAGTATCATGGCATACCGCCTATCTGGTCTGCTTGATCAGATGAGAACCATTTCATGATTCATTTGGTGTTTTGACCCATAGATTCATATCTTCAATTTTGTCAAAAATATAGCAGTTGTTTTGGAAGCGCCCGGTATACGTATAACCAAGCTGATAAAACACTTGATTCATTCCATAGGACAGTGCACGTGCAAGAGAATAAAAGACATAGATATGCATCGACTGGAGTTCCTTTTCAAGTGCTAGAATCAAATGATGCATGAATCCTAGTTTTCTATATGAAGGAAGGGTCGCACAGTCTGTTAATTCTGCATGACCATACGGCGCATTGATTTCAGCGGATGCTGCACTCACAATGTGTCCGTCATGTTCAACAACATAAAAAATTGTCCCTTCCTCCATTACCTTTTGAATATAATCTGACTCGTTCATTGGCGTGGGATACGTTTCAAAGACGGTATCATAGAGCTTTGCCAGCTTGTGAATATCCTTCGGTTCGGCTTTCCTCATCACATACTCATCCTGCCATGCGATTTGATCTTTTTTCACTTGCTTCTCTTGAATAGACGCAACCATTTCATCTTCCTTCAGCCAATAGGGGCTGTTCATCCGATCTTCGGTCAGAAAAAGCGACATGCCGTACGCATCACTTCCCAGAAAATAATGAGAAAACACCCCTTCAAGCCGAAAGCCTTTTTCTAAAAAAAGCGGCACATGCTCACGTCTTACTTTCACAATGACCTTAGAAGCCTTACAGGCCGCCGCTTCCTGAAGAACGGATTGAATGACATCCCGCACCCTCCCACTATAATCATCTAATCGGATTCGCTCATTAAATGAATCAATACAGATCAAGGCAGAAAAACGCTCGTTTGCAAGTTTCTTCAATTGCACCATACACTCATTCCTCTCTTAGCTAATGAAAAACTTCCAAATTAAAAATGCAGAAATAGCGATGCCAGAAAAAATCGAAATGATCATATAGCTAATGGCTAAGCTTTTTTTCAATTTATTTTGCTTAATGGCAATCAACATGATGTTATTTATAGTTATTAGAAATAAAATAAGTATGACGATTGCAAAGATAATAAATGCTTTGATTTCCATGTTTCCTCCCTATATCTATTCGTGATCCCATACTACTTCTTCATTTTCAATCGGCATCCCTTCTCATGAACAAAAAACACCTTTCCATCTCGTCAGATAGAAAGGTGTTTTGATTAAACGGTTTTCCCCGCAGCCTTCAGCGCACGGGCACCAATGTCACGGCGATAAAATAGACCTGGCTGAATGATTTCTTCAACCGCTTCATACACTCTTGATCTTGCCGCTTCAAATGTGTCGTCAAATGCCGTCACATTTGCTACACGGCCGCCATTTGTGACGAATTGATCGTTTTCTTTTTTTGTTCCTGCGTGGAAGGTCACGACATCAGAGACCGTTGTTTGCAAAGCGCCGATTGGCGCGCCTTTTGCGTAGTCCTCCGGGTATCCTTCTGAAGCAAGAACCACACTGACAGCCGCAGTGTCTTTCCACTGTAAGTCCACATCTTTTCCATCTAGAATATCGAGGAATACTTGGACTAGATCTGATTCAAGACGAGGGAGAACAACCTGCGTTTCGGGATCGCCAAAGCGTGCATTGAATTCAATGACCTTTGAGCCTTCTGGTGTCAGCATTAAGCCTGCATATAAAATGCCTGTAAACGGACGCTCTTCCTGCACCATTGCGCGAGCAGCCGGTTTGACGACATCTTCAACAGCTTTTTGGACAACTTCATCTGAAATTTGCGGAACTGGTGAATAAGCGCCCATTCCGCCGGTATTCGGTCCTTTGTCATCTTCAAATGCCCGTTTGTGATCTTGCGCGATCACCATTGGGTACACCTTTTCTCCATTAACAAAGGCCATCAGTGAAAATTCCTCGCCTGTTAAAAATTCCTCGATGACGACAGAAGCACTTGCATCGCCAAACTTTTCATCCTCTAAAAAGTCGTGCAGACAGTCGATCGCCTCTTCAAGTGTCATCGCAACGGTCACGCCTTTTCCTGCTGCAAGACCGTCTGCTTTAATGACAATCGGCGCACCCTTTTCTTCCACATAAGCCTTCGCTTCTTCAAACGATGTGAAGGTAGCGTAAGCGGCGGTCGGGATCTCATAGTTTTTCATTAAGTCTTTTGCAAATTCCTTTGAGCCTTCAATAACCGCAGCTTTTGCATTTGGTCCAAATACCTTTAGACCTGCCTCTTCAAATGCATCGACGACACCTGCAATTAAAGGAACCTCTGGACCGACAATCGTTAAGCCGATTTTATTGTCTTTTGCAAAACGAATTAACGCCTCATGATCACCTTCGTCGATTGGGACAAGTTTCGCAGCATCTGTCATTCCATCATTGCCGGGTGCGACAAATACTTGGCTGACAAGTTCACTTTGGTTCACTTTCCATGCGATGGTATGCTCTCTTCCGCCTCTGCCGATAATTAATACGTTCACACTGTCATCCCCTTAATGTTTGAAATGTCTAACGCCAGTGAAGACCATGGCGATGCCGTATTCATCTGCTTTTTGAATTGATTCTTCATCACGAATGGAACCACCTGGCTGGATGATCGCTGTAACGCCTGCCTTCGCAGCAGCTTCCACTGTATCGCCCATTGGGAAGAACGCATCAGAGCCTAGAGCGCTTCCTTTCGCCTTTTCGCCTGCTTGCTTAATCGCAATGTTTGCTGAGCCGACACGGTTCATTTGACCAGCACCGATACCTGCTGTCATTTGATCCTTCGCAAGGACAATCGCATTTGATTTCACATGCTTGACGACTTTCCATGCAAGCTTTAAATCTTTCCATTCGTCTTCTGTTGGTTCTCTTTTCGTTGGAATAGAGATGGTTGCTTCCTCTAAGCCGTACGTGTCAATATCCTGCACGAGCAGTCCGCCATGGACACTTGTCAGCTGCTTTTCTTTTTTCTCAAGATTCGCTTCTACATCTAGTGTTAATAGACGAAGGTTCTTTTTCGCTGTTAACACGTCAAGTGCTTCTTGGCTAAAGGATGGGGCGATGACGATTTCTAAGAAAATCGTATGCAGCACCTCAGCTGTTTGTTTGTCTACTTCACGGTTAAGCGCCACAATGCCGCCAAAAATAGAGGTTTCATCTGCTTTGAATGCACGGTCAAAGGCTTCTGCAATCGTTTCTCCTGTACCAACGCCGCACGGATTCATATGTTTTACAGCCACAGCCGCTGGCTCCGTAAATTCACGTACGATTTGAAGAGCTGCATCTGCATCTTTGATGTTGTTGTAGGAAAGCTCTTTTCCGTGTAATTGCGTTGCAGTAGCTAAAGAGCCTTTGCTTGGAAGAGCATTTTCATAGAAAGTCGCCGCTTGGTGCGGGTTTTCTCCATAACGAAGGAATTGTTTTTTCTCAAACGTGACGGTGAACTGCTCTGGCTCCGTTTCGCCAACATAGTTCGTTAAATAATCCGCAATAAGGGCATCATAAGCAGCCGTATGACGGAATACCTTCGCCGCAAGCTCACGTTTTTTCTCTAGCGACACGCCGCCTTCTTTGATTTGCTGAACGACTGTATCATAATCACGAGGATCGACAATCACTGTTACGTCTTGGTGGTTTTTTGATGCCGCACGAAGCATTCCCGGTCCGCCAATATCAATGTTTTCAATCGCTTCTTCATACGTCACATCGTCTTTTGAGATCGTCTCTTTGAATGGATAGAGATTCACGACAACAAGATCAATCGGCTGAATGCCATGCTTTTCAATCTGTGCCATATGCTCATCGTTTTCTCTCACTGCCAATAATCCACCATGAATGTTCGGGTGAAGCGTTTTGAGTCGTCCGTCCATGATTTCAGGGAATCCAGTGACTTCAGAAATCCCAATGACATCAATGCCGTTCTCTTGAAGAAGCTTATGTGTACCTCCAGTTGAAATCACTTCAACGCCAAGTTCTGTTAATTCTTTCACAAAAGGTACAAGATTTGTTTTATCAGAAACACTGATTAATGCGCGTTTGATCGTCATGCCTTCGTCACCTCATTAAGATAATTCTAAAAGTGATTTGATCACTTTTGGATATAGTGTGTGTTCTAGTTCATGCATTCTTTTTTCAATCGATTCAAGGTCTTCCCCTTGTTCAATGTAAATCGCGGCTTGGTCAATAATCGGACCTGTATCCATCCCTTCATCGACAAAATGGACGGTGATGCCTGCCACTTTGACGCCTGCTTGATAGGCTTGTCCAATGGCATCAAGCCCTGGGAAGGCTGGCAGCAAGGATGGGTGGATATTCACGATTTTCCCTCTGTATGCTTCAAGTAATGTCGGACCGATCAGTCTCATATACCCAGCAAGGAAAACCCATTCTACTTCATGAAGCCTCAGTTGTTCGATGATCGTTTGTTCAAAAGCGGCTTTATTCGGAAAAGCCTTCGGGGTAAAAGCAAAGGAGGGAATGCCCTCTTTCTCAGCACGCTCCAGCACCTTTGCACCCGGTTTATCACAAATCACAATGGCGGCTTCAGCCTGCCACCCTTCTTCTTTTAACGTATCTATAATGGCTTGAAAGTTCGTCCCGCTTCCAGAGGCGAAGATCGCAAACTTCTTCATGAGAGGCTTCCACCGCCGAATGTGACACCTTCTCCTTTTTGAACACGTCCGATGAGAAATGCTTTCTCTCCATCTTGTTCAAGCTCACTAATCACATCCACAAGATCGTCCTCTTTTACAGCTAGGACAAAGCCAATGCCCATATTAAACACGTTGAACATCTCTTCTGCCTTCAACTGACCCTTTTCTTGGATAAAGGAGAAAATGGGTGGTACTGGCCATGAGCCGTTATCAATCTCAACGCCAAGACCTTCTGGCAGCATACGTGGTAAATTCTCAATAAAACCGCCGCCTGTCACATGTGCCATGCCGTCAACTTTGCCGGCTTTTACTTGTTTGAGTACGGGCTTCACATAAATTTTTGTCGGTTCAAGAAGCTCTTCACCGAGCGGTCTTGTAAAAGGTTCATACGTTTGGTGCAGGTCAAGACCAGCGTCTTCCAGCAAGACTTTACGAACGAGAGAGTATCCATTGCTATGAATTCCACTTGAGCTGAGTCCAATGAGCAAATGTCCCTCTTTGATGCTGTCTCCTGTCACGATTTCGTCCTTTTCAACGACACCTACCGAAAAACCAGCAATATCATATTCTTCTTCTGTGTAAAGACCTGGCATTTCGGCTGTCTCACCGCCGACAAGTGCTGAACCAGACTGCTCACATCCGTCAGCCACACCTTTGACAATGGATTCAATTTTTACCGGATCTGCTTTTCCAACGGCTAAGTAATCTAAGAAAAAGAGCGGTTCTGCCCCTTGTGCAAGCACATCGTTGACACACATGGCCACGGCATCGACGCCGATCGTATCGTGTTTATCCATTAAAAAGGCAAGCTTTAATTTCGTTCCGACACCATCTGTTCCTGAAACAAGAACGGGCTTTTTGTATGGCAGCTCAGATAGATCAAACATACCGCCAAATCCACCTAGAGCGCCCATGACACCTGCTCGTTTTGTACGTTCTACGTGTGTTTTCATTCGTTTGACGGCTTCGTACACTGCTTCGATGTCGACACCGGCGTTTTTATATGCTTCTGACATCCCATTCACTCCTTTTAGCTGCTGCTTTCCATGTATTGTCGGCAGAATGAAAGAGCAGCATATCAACTCATCTTGACTGCTGCTCCTTTATTCGATTATTTCGTCAGGACTGTTTCCTTCACATGCGGAAGAACTGTATCTTCATATATTTCAGTCGGGTATTTCCCAGTAAAGCATGCTAAACACTGACCGCGTTGCGGATCATCATACTTCCTGCCAATCCCATCCATTAAACCGTCTACAGATAAAAATGCAATGGAGTCTGCACCGATTTCCTGTCTAATTTCTTCCACTGAATGAGAAGAAGCAATCAGCTCTTCGTGTGTGGATGTATCAATTCCATAAAAACACGGGTGTGCGATTGGCGGTGAACTAATGCGTACATGGACTTCCGTCGCACCCGCTTCTCTTAGCATCGTGACAATTCTGCGGCTCGTTGTCCCGCGTACGATGGAATCATCCACCATCACGACACGCTTTCCTTCGACTACACCGCGCACAGCAGACAGCTTCATCCGTACGCCCTGCTCACGCAATGCTTGAGACGGCTGGATAAACGTCCGGCCAACATAACGGTTTTTAATCAAACCGAGCTCATACGGAATACCTGTTGCTTCGGCATATCCAATCGCTGCAGAAATACTGGAATCTGGTACACCTGTCACAACATCTGCTTCGACATGCGCTTCCTCAGCAAGCTTTTTGCCAAGACTCTTTCTCGCACTATGCACATTGATGCCGTTGATATTGCTGTCAGGTCTTGAGAAATAAATGTATTCCATGCTGCACATGCTGCGGTTAATGTTCATCGAGAAGCGTTCAGATTTGAGGCCTTCGTCATTAATGATCAGCATTTCGCCAGGCTCCACATCACGTAAATACGTGGCACCGACGACATCAAATGCACATGTTTCAGAAGCGACAACATAAGCATCCCCAAGCATACCAAGTGAAAGTGGGCGTAAGCCGTTCGGATCAAGCGCCACGATCATTTCTGTTTCCGTCATGATTAAGAAAGCATATGCTCCCTTAAGCATGGACAGTGCATTTTTGATCTGCTCCTTTAATTCCATATGCCCGCTGCGTTTAATTAAATGAGCCAGCACTTCGGTATCAGAAGAGGTCTGAAAAATACTCCCTTGGTTCTCTAGCTGCTGCTTTAACTGCGTTGCATTTACTAAATTCCCATTATGAGCAAGGGCTAGGCTGCCATTGTTTTGCGAACGGAAGAAGAGGGGCTGCACATTTTCAAAGCCGCCTCCGCCTGCTGTCGCATACCGAACGTGTCCAATCGCTCCTCTTCCTTTCAAATCCTTTAGCTCACCGTTTTGAAAGACTTCCGTAATCAGTCCAAGGCCTTTGTGTGACGTCAGGTTCTCACCATCTGTTGCAATGATTCCCGCACCTTCTTGTCCTCGGTGCTGAAGGCTATGCAATCCGTAATATGTGATTTGCGGGGCTTCTTCGTGTCCCCAAACCCCAAAGACACCACACTCTTCATTTAAGCCTCTGATTTCAGCAAGCATGGGATCGCTCCTTTCCATGCACGTTCAAGCTCGTTGACCGCTGCATGAATCCATTGTTGTCCTTCTTGATTTTTGACAGTAAACACACCATCATTTGTAACCGTTCCTACTTCTTTCGCATCTTTGACCGCCGCAGCAAACGCTTCGCGGTGCTCCGGTTTAACTGTGACGACAAAACGTGACTGTGTTTCACTGAATAATGAAGCTTCACTGTTTAAATTGATTTGGATATCTGCACCAAGCCCGTCAGTTCCAAATGTACTTTCAGCAAGTGCTACACCAAGTCCGCCTTCAGATACATCGTGTGCTGATTGAACGAGACCGTTTTGAATCGCGGCTAGCAGAGCTTCTTGACGCGAAAGCTCTACGTTCAAATCAATTTCTGGTGCTTTTCCGTAAATACGGCCTTCTGTCATCTTTTGAAGCTCACTGCCTGCAAATTCTTCCTTCGTCTCACCAATGACGAAAATCACATCGCCAGCCTGCTGGAACGATTGAGTCGTAATATGAGCAGTATCTTCAACCAAACCAACCATCCCAATGACTGGTGTTGGATAAATCGCTGTTCCATTTGATTCATTATATAAAGAGACGTTCCCACCGATAACTGGTGTGCTTAGCGTGCGGCATGCTTCGCTAATCCCGTCAGCAGATTTTTCAATTTGCCAGAAAATTTCTGGTTTCTCCGGGTTACCGAAGTTTAGGTTATCTGTCACTGCTAGTGGACGAGCGCCTGAGCAGACAATGTTACGTGCTGCTTCTGCGACGGCGATTTTCCCGCCGACCTCTGGATCAAGGTAGAGATAGCGTGCGTTACAATCTGTTGTCATCGCTAGGGCTTTTTTCGTTCCGCGAATTCTTAGTACGCCCGCATCAGAGCCCGGTGCAACGACGGTATTTGTCCGAACCATGTAGTCATACTGATCATAGACCCATTCTTTACTTGCAATCGTTGGCTGCTGAAGGAGCTGCTTTAATGTCTGAGCCGCATCTGTGATCGCTGGAGCTTCCACTTTTGTTTCTAAAAACTCACGATAGTATGCAGGCTCGCTTGACGGCTTATGATAAACCGGTGCTTCTTCTGCAAGAGCGTCAACAGGAAGCTCACATACCACTTCCCCTTGATGGAGTAAACGAAGCATTTTATCGTCTGTCACATGACCGACTGATACTGCTTCAAGATCGTATTTTTCGAAAATATCAATGATTTCTTGCTCACGGCCTTTTTCAATGACCAGAAGCATTCTCTCTTGCGATTCAGACAGCATCATTTCGTATGCGGACATGCCTGTTTCACGCTGTGGAATGAGGTCTAGATTCATCTCAATACCAGAACCTGCTTTACTCGCCATTTCCGCACTTGAGCTTGTTAAGCCAGCCGCACCCATATCTTGAATCCCAACGAGCGCATCGTTTTTGATGACTTCAAGGCACGCTTCAAGCAGCAGTTTTTCCATGAATGGATCGCCGACTTGAACAGCTGAACGTTTTTCTTCTGATTCATCGGAAAATTCTTCAGACGCAAATGTTGCACCGTGAATACCGTCACGTCCCGTTTTAGCACCAACGTACATCACCGTGTTGCCGACACCTTTTGCCTGCCCTTTTTTGATGTCCTCATGGTTGATTAATCCAACACACATCGCATTCACAAGCGGATTGCCTTCATAGCTTTGATCAAAATGAACTTCTCCGCCGACTGTAGGAATTCCGATACAGTTTCCATAGCCTGCGATCCCTGCCACTACTTCTTCAAACAAGTACTTCACGCGCGGTGAAGTCAGTTCACCAAAACGAAGAGAGTTTAGTACAGCAATTGGACGCGCACCCATGGAGAATACATCACGGATAATTCCGCCGACACCAGTAGCTGCTCCTTGATACGGTTCAATCGCAGATGGATGGTTATGTGATTCGATTTTAAATACAACCGCTTGGTTGTCTCCAATATCAACGATTCCAGCGCCTTCCCCAGGACCTTGAAGAACATGCTCTCCTTTTGTCGGGAATTTGCTTAAAACAGGCTTTGAGTTTTTATAACTGCAATGCTCTGACCACATGACAGAAAAAATACCCGTTTCTGTGTAGTTTGGCAGCCTGCCAATAATGGATTCGATTAAAGCGAATTCTTCATCACTCAATCCCATTTGCTGATACAATTTCTCTTCTTTAATTTGCTTGTGACTTGGTTCAAGCAGTAGTGACATGAGTGTCCCTCCAATTTTTCACGATAGATTGAAACAATTTAAGTCCGTCTGCGCTGCCTAGTAATGTATCCACCGCGCGCTCAGGGTGCGGCATCATGCCGAGTACATTGCCCTCTTCATTCGTAATACCTGCAATTCGATTGACACTGCCGTTAATATCGTCTCCGTAAGTGAAAGCGATTTGGTTATTTTCAATAAGCTTTGCTAAAGTGCCTTCATCACAGTAGAAGTTGCCTTCACCGTGCGCTACAGGAACCAAAATGGATTCGCCTTTTTGATAGCCGCTTGTAAATTGCGTTTCGTTGTTCTCTACAATGAGTTCAACTGGACGACAGATAAATTTCAAGTCTTTATTTCGTCTCATCGCACCCGGAAGAATGCCAAGCTCCTGAAGAATTTGGAACCCGTTACAAACACCGAGAACAGGTTTTCCTTCCGCAGCTGCTTTTTTCACCGCTGGCATAATGTTTGAAAAGCGAGCAATCGCACCACATCTTAAGTAATCCCCATAAGAGAAACCGCCTGGTACGAGTACACCGTCAAATCCGTCTAGACTCGTTTCGTCGTGCCATACATATTCAACTTGTTCACCTAACTCATCTTGAATCGCATGGTACATATCGATATCACAGTTAGAGCCAGGCAAGACGATCACTGCAAACTTCACTGTGCGACAACCTCCTCCACCTCATAGCGGTAATCTTCAATCACCGTATTGGCCAGTAATTTTTCACACATTTCTTTGACGACTGTGTCTAAATCACGATCTGATTTTTCAATGACAAGCTCCATGTATTTCCCGATACGGACATCCTTTACTTCCTGATAAGACATGCTGTGCAAGGCGTGCTGCACGGCACTTCCTTGTGGATCAAGAACGCTCTCTTTTAAGCTGACAAAAATTTTCACTTTATACATGTTTATGGCCTCCAAGTCTTTTGAAAATTTCTTCGTATGCATTTGTTAAGCCGCCCAGGTTTCGTCTGAACACGTCTTTATCAAGCTTTTCGTTTGTATCTTTGTCCCAAAGCCTGCACGTATCAGGTGAAATCTCATCAGCTAGCAAAATACGATTCTCGTGATCTATTCCGAATTCAAGTTTGAAATCAATTAAATTCACATGGCAGTCTGAGAAGATTTGCTTTAACTCTTCATTTACTTGTCTTGTGATCTGCTTCATTTCCTCGACCTGCTCTGGTGTCGCTGCATCTAAAATGCGAATATGATCTTCTGTAATGAGCGGATCGCCGAGTGCATCATCTTTGTAGTAAAACTCGATCAATGGTGTATCCAGTTTTGTTCCCTCTGGAATGCCAAGGCGCTTTGACATACTGCCTGCCACCACATTTCGTACAACGACTTCAAGCGGCACAATCTGCACCTTTTGAATGAGCTGCTTTGTTTCAGAAAGGCGTTTCACAAAGTGATTGTTGATCCCTTTCTCATGCAGCATTTGAAAGATTAAGCTTGAAATTTCGTTATTCAGTCTGCCCTTGCCTTCGATTTCAGCTTTCTTTTCGCCGTTAAATGCTGTCGCTGAGTCTTTATATTCGACATATAGAATATGCTCGTCATCGGTCTGATAGATTTTTTTCGCTTTGCCTTCGTAGAGAAGTTCTTGTTTCACAGTCATTCAGGTTGGCCTCCTAATTTGAATGTTGGCAATTTTCAGGATTGGGCACCTGACGAGCAGGCGACCCATTTCTTACGCAAGACCTAGACGTTCGAAAATCATATCGACATTTTTCAAGTGATAGTTGTAATCGAAGCAGTCAGCGATTTGTTCAGGTGTTAAGCGTGATGTGATTTTTTCTTCCGCTTCTACTAATGAACGGAAATGCACTTGCTTTTCCCACGCTTCCATTGCCTTCGGCTGAACCGTATCATATGCCTCTTCACGTGCCATGCCTGTATCGATTAATGCAAGAAGAACGCGCTGTGAGTAAATCAAGCCAAGTGTGCGGTCCATGTTGCGTTTCATGTTCTCAGGGAAGACCGTCAAGTTTTTCACAATGTTTGAGAAACGGTTTAGCATGTAGTTCAGTGCAATCGTTGCATCTGGTAAAATGATGCGTTCAGCAGACGAATGAGAAATATCACGCTCATGCCAAAGTGGTACATTTTCATAAGCTGTCAGCATATATCCACGGATGACGCGGGCAATTCCCGTCATATTTTCAGAGCCGATTGGGTTGCGTTTATGCGGCATTGCTGATGATCCTTTTTGTCCTTTTGCAAAGAACTCTTCTACTTCACGTGTTTCACTCTTTTGAAGTCCACGAATTTCAACAGCAAATTTCTCAATGCTTGTTGCGACGAGTGCAAGAGTTGCCATGTAATCGGCATGACGATCACGCTGCAAGGTTTGGGTTGAGATTGGTGCAGCTTTGATGCCAAGCTTCTCACATACATATTGCTCAACAAACGGGTCGATGTTCGCATATGTGCCAACAGCTCCAGAAATTTTGCCGAATTCAATGCCAGCTTTTGCTTGTTTAAAACGTTCTAGGTTACGCTTCATTTCTTCGTACCAAAGACCAAGCTTCAGGCCAAATGTTGTCGGTTCAGCGTGTACACCGTGTGTACGGCCCATCATGACGGTATATTTGTGCTCTTTTGCTTTTTCTTTTAGGATGTCAACAAATCTCTCAATGTCCTTGAGCAAGATATCGTTCGCCTGTTTTAATAGATATGAAAGCGCCGTATCCACTACGTCTGTAGAGGTTAACCCGTAATGAACCCACTTTCTTTCTTCTCCTAGAGATTCAGATACAGCACGCGTAAAGGCAACCACGTCATGGCGCGTGTCTTGTTCAATCTCTAGAATACGATCAATATCAAAGCTTGCATTCTTGCGCATGGTCACAACGTCTTCTTTTGGAATAACGCCGAGCTCTGCCCAAGCTTCACAAGCGAGAATTTCTACTTCAAGCCATGCATTAAATTTGTTTTCCTCTGTCCAGATTGCTGACATTTCTGGTCGTGCGTAACGTTCGATCATTTCCCGTTTCCTCCATCTCTTTCAGTCCATATCTTTGTGATGTTTGTCATCCATTCATCATCAAGCTGTTTCATAAATGTCATATGCCCCATTTTGCGGCCGGCTTTTACTTCATGCTTTCCATATAGATAAAGCTTCGCTTCTTTGAGAAGCTCTGGATGCTCTTTTGGGATGTCTACTTCATCGCCTAATAAGTTCACCATCATGCCCTCTGATAAAAGGGCTGTACCGCCAAGCGGCAAACCGCATATCGCGCGAACGTGCTGTTCAAACTGACTCGTCTCACATAAATCGAGCGTATAATGACCAGAATTATGCGGGCGAGGCGCCAGTTCATTGACGAGCAGTTCTCCTTCGTTTGTCAGGAACAGTTCTACAGCAAGTGTACCCACTAGCCCCAGCTTTTCAGCCAGTGTCGTTGCCAGCACTTTTGCCTTCTCCTGAATGCTTTCATCAACTCTTGCAGGCACAATGCTCTGGAACAAAATGTTGTGCTTATGAATGTTCTCAGCGACAGGGAATACCGCAATCTCCCCATGAATAGAACGAGTGACGATGACCGAGAG
Source organism: Bacillus sp. FSL M8-0266 (assembly GCF_038613425.1). NCBI lineage: Bacteria > Bacillati > Bacillota > Bacilli > Caryophanales > Bacillaceae > Bacillus > Bacillus sp. FSL M8-0266. Next base: position 639,904 of record NZ_CP152015.1, on the reverse strand, counting down.
CTCCATTTGAAATGGGACCCAGCTTTCTAAAACACAAGTTCCATGTGTGAGCAATGCAGTTGCTTCATGAAGCTGTCCTATTTCCTTGATCACATACTGCCCTTTTCCATCGTAGCCGCCTCTGCATGTTTTCAGAACGGCTGGCAAACTAACTACGGTTACTGCGTCTTCCAGCTCTTTTTCATCATGAATGATACGATAAGGCGCGACTTCACAGCCTGCATCTACAATCCCTTTTTTCTCCGTTTCACGATTTTGAGTTAAAAGAAGAAGTTCACTTCCTTGCGGTAAATTGGCTTCTTCCTTCAATTGATTAAGTGCATCATAATCAATATTTTCAAATTCATATGTCACGACATCGCTGATTTCTGCGAGCTGTCTGATTCCATCCAGGTCACTATATGCAGCTGTGATTTCTGTATCAGCAACCTGTCCACAAGGAGATTGTGCGACTGGGTCTAAGACAGCTGCCCGGTACCCCATTTGCTTTGCGCTGACGGCCATATATCTGCCAAGCTGTCCTCCGCCGATAATACCGATGGTTGCGTTTGGAAAAATGGTCTGCTTAGCCAAGCTGATCACTGCTTTCTAGTACAGTCTGTTTTGTTTGCTCTCTTCTTTCTTCAAGGCGAGCAGCGATTGTTTCATCAAATGCTGAAATCATTTGTGCAGCTAGAAGCCCTGCATTTGTTGCACCGGCTTTGCCAATCGCCACTGTCGCAACTGGTACACCGCCTGGCATTTGAACGATGGATAATAAGGAATCCAGTCCATTTAGTGCTTTTGATTGTACGGGCACACCAATGACCGGCAGTGTCGTTTTCGCTGCGACCATCCCCGGTAAATGTGCTGCGCCTCCAGCACCGGCAATGATGACTTTTAGTCCTTTACCTCTTGCTTCTGTCGCATATTCAAACATCAAGTCAGGTGTCCGGTGTGCGGATACTACCTGTTTTTCATACGGAATGTCTAATTCCTCTAAGATATCGCACGCATGTTTCATTGTTTTCCAATCAGATGTACTTCCCATGATGACACCTACAAGCGGCTTCATTTTGTCCCCACCTTTAAGCTGATATTCGATTTTGTATCGTTTGACACGCTTCCCAAACCTAAGCAGCTTGTCAAACGCCGAACAAAAAAGCCCGATTTGCATTGCATTGTTAGGAAGCAACACAAACCGGGCCATGGTAAGCGCTGTTCGCTTTTGAAACGCCATGTCAGTTTTGTTCACTATCCTGCATAGTCCAGTCATTTACGGTAACTGGGTAGAAACTTATGGGCCATATTCCCAAGATTATATGAGGTTCGTGTTTTGAATTCATGTTTATCTTAACAACGGATGTTCATGATGTCAACGGATTTATCGAACAATCTATGAAGTCGTCGTTTTAATGTTCGGATTTAGACTATTTTTCCTTCGAATACGATTTTTTTCCCAACCGGAATGATCTGAATCGACCCATTTTCCTTCTTTTCTTGAAAAACCGGCTCCTCCATTCGTCGGACAGGCGAGTAGCCTTCCGCTGCCATCTGGGACAACACTTGATCGATCGACATGTTGTCTTCCACATAGAATTTTTTCTTCTTTGGTTTTGCGGTCATTCTTTAATTCTCCTTTTCTTCACAGCCTTCACCCAGAAGCCGCCGTGAATTGATTTGGGCTCATAAGAAATGATAAACGCCTTTGAATCAAGCGTTTTAATCGTTTCATATAATTGCAATTCATATTTTCTCGGTGTTAAAATTTGCATTGCTGACCGGTCTCCTTCAAGACCGCCTGCTGCCCAGGTGGTGACACCATATCCTTTTTCTCTCAATTGTCTTGGGAGATCGACATCTAATTCTTTTGTGATCACGTTAACAGTTGTGTAGCCAAGTGCCAGCTTCTCTTCAATTTTCATCCCGACAATGATCCCCATCCCATAACCTAGCGCATACGCAATGACATTTTGGATTTGATCTAAGTTATCAAGTACGATACTTAATCCAATCACATAAATAAGCATTTCAATCGTACCAGCAAATGCAGCTGCGTACCGTCTTCCTTTCATTGTTAAAATCAAACGCATGGTGGAAAAAGAGACATAGACAATATTAATGACTAAAATGATCAAAACCATGGTGAACGCATTGGATAAAAGTTGTTGAAGCACGATTCGAACCCCCTGCACTAAAAAATCAAATAAAGCACCCCATATTCTACTAGAGAACATACCTTGATACAATCAAATTTGCGCGAGAAAAACACATATATCTTTCGACAAGAAAGGTGGTCTTTGTTACCAAGAGTTTACCCGTTTTTTCCTCTTCTCAACATGAAAACCTCCTTTTTCAAAAAAGGAGGTTTTCAGTGTGTGTATTATCCAAATCGAACAGGCACAAGTGATGGAATCAAATACTCTCCGACAATGCCCCAGAGCAGTGCAATGATGACAAGCTCCACCAATAAAAAGATCCAGCCGGCATACATCAAATCACCGCGCACCGCTTCATGCTCCGATTGAATCGAGCGAAACAGTACGACCGCAATCAACTGGAGACCAAAAAACATCATCACAGATAAAATGACCGTCACATATGGAATATTCAGCATGGCAAATACAAGCCAAAGGATGGATAAAACCAAAACCGGTACAAGTGCGGCACCAAACTTCATGATCACTTCTTTCAGTGATATGTTTCCTTTTAGCATGTACTTACCGAGTAACCAGACGGTCAGCATCATCAATGTGAGCAGAATGAGTGTAAAGACCGCTACCCTCAAAAAGGCGTCACCAAAAGAGTAATGAATGCCAAAGCCTAATAAACGAGTCTTTGACGCCTTTAATTGAACATAGTTGCCTAAAGCAAAAAACACGCTGAATAACACAATCGAGATCCAGGCGTACTTCATGCGTAATGTTTCCGCTTGATTGATGGACCGACTCGGTGATTTTAACATCGCAAGTCCATATGAGCCATAGCGCTTAAACGCGCCTCCTACACCTTGTAGCATACGCTGAATGGCAGAACGCTCATCATCCGCTGCTGCTTTTACTTTCGACGTTCTTCCACGTTTTGCGGCGCTTCTGCTAAGGCGGGATTGCCTCGTTTCTTGATCTATTGATGGCTCTTCATTTTTTAAGTCTGATGTACTTTGCTCTTGATCCTTTTCTAACATCTCATATCAACTCCTATCCAGCACAATCCTTATAGGCTCATACGAATGACCTATTCGGATGACTCCTCTTAAAGTAGCGGAGTCTCTCTGTTCAGTCAAGATTCCTTGACGTTCATACGAATAGACGGATAAAAGGCAGCAGAGGTTTTAAAATGCCAAGAAAATAAGACAAAACAAAAAAACAGCAGCTTCCATGAGCTGCTGTTTCAGCGTGTCGACAAACCCTCGCATTCTTTGTCAGTCCTGCGCGCTGGTGCTCACGAATATCAAATTCACTCCGCGCCCCTAGACTTCAAAGGTTTTTTATCACGCTGAAAGAAAACAAAGGGCTAAAATAAAGATCATTTTAACCCTTTGTCAACAATTAATGATTTAAGAAAGCAAAGTAGAGAATAAAGATCACAAACAATCCGTACATAATCGGATGTACTTCTTTGGCTTTCCCTTTAAAGATCATCGTAATCGGGTAGAAAATAAAGCCAACCGCAATCCCTGTTGCAATACTGTATGTGAGTGGCATCATAATCATCGTTAAGAACGCTGGTACGGCAATTTCAAAACGATCCCATGCAATCTTCGCAAGCGGAGCGACCATCAGTGCACCCACAATAATCAAAGCAGGTGCTGTCACATTCGATGTAACGATGGATAAAAGCGGCGAGAAGAACATCGCAAGCAAGAAGAAAATACCTGTCACGACAGCTGCAAAACCAGAACGAGCACCAGCCGCAACACCTGAGCTAGATTCAACATAAGATGTTGTTGTCGATGTTCCAAGGACAGAACCTACAACGATTGAAGATGAATCCGCTAGAAGTGCTCTTCCTGCACGCGGCAGCTCATTATTTTTCATTAAACCAGCTTGGGTTGCAACAGCCACAAGCGTTCCTGCTGTATCAAAGAACCCAACGAATAAAAACGTTAAAATCACGACAAGCATTTGAATCGAGAAAATGTCTGGCAAGTGAATCAAGGCTTGTCCAAAGGTTGGAGATAAGCTTGGAATACTTCCCACAATTTGCGTCGGAACTGGGATAAGACCAACAATCATTCCTGCAATAGCTGTCACAAGCATCCCAATGAAGACACCTGCATTTACTCGCAGAACCATTAAAATGACAGTCACCACGATACCAAACACCGTTAATAAGACAGGACCACTATGAATGTTTCCAATCGAAACGAGCGTATTATCATTATTGGCAATAATGCCAGAGCCTTGCAGACCGACAAACGTAATGAATAGACCAATACCTGCACCAACCGCCAGTTTCAGCTCAGCCGGAATGGCATTGATGATTTTTTCACGGAAACCTGTTAAAGAAAGGGCAACGAAAATCAATCCTGAAACAAATACACCAGAAAGTGCTGCTTCCCATGTGATGCCCATGCCAAGAACAACCGAGAAGGCGAAAAAGGCATTCAAGCCCATACCTGGTGCAATCGCAATCGGATACCTGGCAATTAGCCCCATCAGAATACACCCTGCGGCAGAGGCTAACGCCGTCGCTGTAAAGACAGCACCCTGATCAATTCGTAATTTATCTGGAAAATCCGGTACTGCTACTAAAGCAAGTGTGATCGGATTGACAAACAGAATGTAAGCCATCGACAAAAATGTGGTTAAACCACCGATGATTTCTCTGCGGTAATTCGTTCCTAACTCATCAAACTGAAAAAACTGTTTCAAGCCAACTGACTCCCTTCATGTCCTTTTGCTTTAGTCTGCCCCATTCACAAGTCAAATAAAAAACGCCCCAACAGTTTTGGGACGCTTGACTACATATGTGAATTCAGACGGTGACATAAAACAAGAACAATGCATGATTTATATCAAACGAGTGTGAATTGACGTAGTCAAGCTATTTACGGTAGCTTGGTAGAAACTTGCGGGCCATATCCCCGCTATTATACGACTTCTATCTATTTGATTTCTGTGTCTATTGTACCAACTTCATTTTTAAAACACAATACGAAAAGCGAACATTTTTCAAAGAAATGTCCGCTTCATTCGTCTTATTACACGAATTTGGAAAATCACATCTAGTTCTTTATACATCCTTCTCCAAATCCTTCTCTTTTGCAAAAACTGCTGCGGCTACATGGAAAAACTCTTTCACTGCCGGAGAAGCTTGGGAGAGAGACGGACAGGCAAGTGCAACCTCACGGTGATGAGAGACATTCAACTTTCGAATGTGCACAAGCTGCTGCGTTTTTAAAAACAGCTCAGGACCTATCGTGACACCAAGTCCTTCTCCGACCATACGAGCAATGGTCGTACAATCGTGTACTTCAAATAAAGTAGCTGGCTTCAATTGAGCATCAGAAAATATATCCTCTACATGTGATTGATACATGCCAGTCGGCATAATAAATGGTTCATCCGCCAAATCTGTGATGTCTACAATGGACTGCCGGTGAAATCGATGATTTGGATGATAGGCGACCACCATCTCATCTTTGATCAGCGGCAACAAGTCAAAGGCTTCATCCGCATAGCCTTTCACAACAAATCCAACATCAATGATGCCAGAGTCCAGCCACTCCAATATTTCTTCATACGTCCCCTCATAAAATTTAAATTCGATTTTCGGATGCTTTTTCTGATAGCTCACAAGCAGCTTAGGTAATAAACAAGCAGATGCACTGGCAAATGTACCGATACGAATCAAGCCCGTTTCGATATTTTTCGTTAACGCAATCTCCTGCTGGATCTTCTCCACCCTATTTAACACTTCTCTAATATGCGGGAGAAGCGTTTGACCGATGTCTGTCAGCATGATGCCCTTTTTTCGATCACGAATGAATAAGGACACATCCCACTCCGTTTCTAAACTCGCCACCGCATGACTGACCGCGGACTGCGTCATATTTAATGCTTCAGCTGCTGCGGTAAAGCTGCCAAGCTCGACCACTTTTGCAATAATATCAAAGCGAACAAAGCTCATGAGTATTCACTCATCTCCTTCATGAAAAACATCAATTTTACTTATGTTAGCACGGAATTTAAACTAAATACAACGTATCAAATTGAAGGAAGGGTTCAAAAATGAAAAACACATCACATCAGTTATTGATTATTCTTTTAGCTGTCGGTTCATTCGTCACAGGCACTTCAGAATTCGTCGTGTCAGGCATTCTAGATATGATTTCTGTTGATTTAAACATCTCCATTCCTGCTGCCGGGCAGCTTATCACCGTTTACTCTCTCTTTTATGCAGTAGGTGCTCTCTTTTTAGTGATGGCAACATCGAAATTGAACCGAAAAAAGGTTCTGTTATCGGCTATTTTTGTGTTTATTTTAGGCAATGTGGTCGCCTTTCTTAGCCATCACTTTATGCTACTCCTGCTATCCCGAGTCATCATGGCCATGAGTGGCGGCTTATATATTGTCGTCGCCACGAATTATGCAGCGCAGATCGCCCCTCCAGAAAAAAAGGGAAGTGCAATGGCGACGGTCATTACTGGTTTTACCGTTTCACTCGTACTTGGTGTCCCTATTGGCACATTTCTATCAGGTCATGTGGATTGGCACTATATTTTTCTCATCATTGCACTAGGTACTGCTTGTCTTTTACTACTGCTTTATCAATTACTGCCACGCATGGAGGGACATTCACATCTGCCATTGAAGCAGCAATTACATCTCCTTCAAGATAGCAGGGTGATCAGCGGCTTAGCCACGACCGTCTTTTGGATCTTAGGCTACACAATGGTGTTCACTTATATCTCACCTTTATTACGACAGACCGCTGGCTTCTCTCTTGAAATGACAAGTATCGCCTTACTCATTTTAGGAATCGCTGCTTTTATAGGCTCACGATTTGGCGGCTTCGCCGTTGATCAATGGGGACCAAACCGAACCATCTCGATCAGCATCATGATTCAGATGCTCGCTCTATTCACCCTATTTTTTACACAATTTTCTACAATTAGCGTCTTTATCACATTAGCCATATGGGGCATCGCAACATGGACAACAACTCCAGCGAAGCAGTTTTACCTCATCTCTCTAAAACCCCATGCATCAGAAACCGTACTGAGCTTTAATACAGCGATTATGAATATCGGCATGATGCTCGGATCGTCAATGGGCGGTGTGATTATACAATATACAAATGTCACGAACTTAAGCTGGATTGGCGGTTTAGCCAGTTTTGTTGCGTTCATGTTGATTCGATACTCGTTCCATCGTAATCGACTGGTCCAAAAGCAGACAAAAAGCGAACATGGATAACCATGTTCGCTCTCTTATTTTATTGACTAGCCTTTGATGTTTCTTTTTTGACTGGAATGGTTACCGTTATCGCTTTCTGTGGTGCCAACATATTCAGTTCTGACAAATCAAGGTAAAGCCCATATTCTTTAAAAGAAAAATGGTTTAATGATAAAGTCTCTAAATTCTTATCATCAAATTCAAAGGTGGATTGCATGGAAGCTGTCTTTAAATTCGTCATCTTCGCATGGTTCCCCTTCAAGTAATATCCGCTTTCATAGTCTGCTTGTGGATCGGGCCATGATTTCATCTTTTCAACATCGCCTAATCCAATGAATTCACCTATATTCTCCATCACATCCTGATCTAATTCTTTTTGATCTACTCCAGTAAATTGATAATCAACCATCACAGATCGGTCTTTTTGCTCTATCTTATTGATTTTGATTCCGATGCCATGATGCTTTGTTTTGAACTGAACAGGCAGCTTTGTCTGAAGAGGAATAATGTGGCTGTATTCTCGTTCGTTTCTCACATCCGTGTAAAATGTCAATTCAGTCGCCTTTGGATTAATCGGTTGATTCAAAATCGTCAAATGATCTTTTCTAGTTTTGTCAGAAGTCAGTTGTTTTTTTCTTAAAACGGTTCCAATCTCAAGCTCATACTCATTCCCTAAATTATCCTTCATTCCATCTATACTGACTTTATCATCTTTGGCAAAACCATTATAATCAATGGCATATTGAGTAGCAGAGCCATTCACTCCATTTTCTACCTTTACGTTTCTTATTTGATAACGTCCATTTAAAATAGACACGTCTTTTTGTCCCGCTAATAAAGTGGTTTTTTGCTTGACCACAGGTAACTTGAAGCGCCAATTTCCTACAATATCCCCAATCTTCGAAATAACAAGCGGGACTTGTTGACCTTGTTTGATCGTTTGTCCATTTGTATAGACTTCCGTCTGCCCAACATAGCGGCCATCTTTTAATTTTTTTAACTCTGTTTTATCAAAATTCAGTTGAAAGTTTCCATCGATTTTTTCTGGATTCACTCTGAACGATACAAAATCTTCTTTTGTCTGGAAATTCTCCACAGTAAACGTATAAACAAGCCGCCCGGCATCATAGTACACACTGTTTACTTTCACAGTAACCCCTCTTGATTCAGCCCCCTCATTGACATGCTTCACCAAATCACTCTGAAAAAGAGACATTCCTACTTTATCGTGAAACATCATATAAAACTGTCCAATAATCGGGACACGTGCCATCGCTGTATTAAGAGAAGGGAAAAGGAAGCCTGATGAAAAATAAAGAACGATTAGTATGATGACAGAGTATATTGGCGTTCTCCAATTCCATGTGAACCAACGTCTTTTCTTTTCCGCTTTCACATCTCCTATTGCTTGGCGAACCGCAGAGGTTACTTCCACAATTGGTACTTCAATCTCATCATAAAGCTTTTTCATTTGTTTTCGTTCCATCGACACTCTCCTCCTCTTCCAACGTTTGCTTTAATAACTTTCTTGCGCGATACAAATGAGTTTTGACCGTTCCTTCAGGCATACCCATCTGCTGAGAAATCATCGAAATCGAATAATCTTGAAAATAAAATAGCTGAATCACAATCTGGTATTGCTCATCTAACACATCAAGAGCATGTTTTAAATCTAATTTGTCTTCCAAAAAATCATTCCGCTCAACGCTTTCGTGCTGCTGTTCAAACGGCACAACATCTTGCTGCTTTTTCTTCATTGCAAAAATCGTATGAATCAAAATCCGCGTCAGCCAGCTAGAAAAATAAGCTGGTTCTTTTAAGCCAGATAGATGCTTAAACGCTTTAAATACCGTCTCCTGAACAGCATCTAACGAATCCTCTTTATTTCTTGTGTAGAGAAAAGCCGTTTTATATAAACGCTCCTGATACATCAGCATTAATTTCTCAAATGCCGGGACATTCCCTTTTTGTGCTTTTTTAATTAGACGCACTTGCTTCATCTCACTCAACCTCCTACACCTGTTAGAGCAAGCTTTCTCTCAAACGGTTTCAACAAACGGACATTTCTTTTACTTAGCATATGTCGGACAAAAACAAAAAAGTGAAGAATGGAGTCGAAAGACCAAGTTGAACATTTGATATAATGGAAGAAATATCTATAAAAAGGAGTATGTCGATTGTTTCTATTTGAAGAACCTACATGTGCTAGCTGTCAGAAAAAGATAGAAGGAAATGAAGAAGTGTACGTCAAGCTGGTCTATCCAAAAAGAAGAGGTATGACAGAAGTAAAGGCTTGGCTGAGGAATGAAGGGGTTTTTTATTGTAAGGCATGTACAGAACAAAAGACATCACATGGAGGATAAACACATGAACAAAATGACCTTTCCACAATCATTTCCAACAATTCATACCGAAAGACTAATCTTAAAACAAGCAACGATCGAAGACGCTGAGGATATGCACATCTATCTATCCAATGAAACCGTGTGCCGCTACATGGGAATTGATGCTCATGAAACGATTGAAGACACAAAAGGAGAAATCAAGTGGTATGACAATATCTTCAAAGAACAAACAGGCATCCGGTGGGGCATTTCTTTAAAAGAAAATCCTGCGATCATCGGCAGCTGCGGCTTTCTCAATCTAGAAAAACAGCACTGCCGCACCGAAATCGGCTATGAATTACATCACGATCATTGGAGAAAAGGCATTATGAAGGAAACGATTGCTGCGGTGTTACGATATGGATTTCAGGAGATGAACCTGAACCAGATTGAAGCATTGATAGACCCTGATAATCTAACTTCTGTTAAATTGTTAGAGCAATTTAATTTTGTGCGTGAAGGATTGTTGAGGGAATATGAGTATGGAAAAGGGAAGTTTGATGATGTGCTTATATATGGGTTGTTGAAAAAACATTAGTTACTAAATTCTTATAATAAAAAAAGTCCTATAACCTAATTTTAAAAAAGGTTAAGGACTTTTCATTAATATTTCATATTGATTGTTGTTAAGAGAAATTCCTCAATTTTCTTTTCAACTTTCACATCAGTGGTCTTAAGTCTAAGAAGTGGTATTTTAACCTTTTCCAGAATGCTATCTTTAACACTATCTCGTTCTTTTTGTATTGGTGTATCATGATAACCACCATCTACTTCAATAACTGCCATAGGTACTTTACCTACCTTATAATAAAACACAAAATCACAGCTAGCTCTTTTTTGAAATTTTTGCTCTCTTTTCGTAAAATTACTGTCCACTTTGACCAATTGAGATAATTTTATATGCATATGAAAGTGTAACATTTTAAAATCATCCTGTAACATCAATTCTTTAAGAATTGATGCAATTATCTGTTCAGATTTAAATTTTGAATCTTTGTCATTTAATTTTACTTTTAACTTCTCTAGCGATTTATCATATTCATTATAAAGTAAATCAAACGCAGAGATAACAGGACTTTCATGTATCTGATCGTTATCAGCATAGTACTGAATATATCGGATAAGTGCTGCAATGTCTTGGTTATAAGGTAAAAAAACTCTATTACCTGTTACTAATGTAAATTTATGCTTCGCACGAGATACAGCCACATTTACTAAGTTTGGATTATCAACAAAATCCATCTTACTTAAACTACTTTTCTTATTATCAAGAACTGTAGAGAAAATAATATTGTTTCGCTCTTTCCCCTGGACTTTATGAATTGTGGAACTAGAGACATTATTGCCTAAATACTTTTTTGACAAGTTGATTTGTGCATTATAAGGAGCAATAAAACTAGTCTCTTCTGCTTCCCCAGCTCCTACTTCAAGAATTGACTCTAGTTCTCTTTGGTTAGCATTCCATCTCATATGATTTCCTTTTGAAGTTGTAATCAACTCTAAAGACTGCTCTCCATTATCCTCAGTCATTGGGATTAGCTGATTGTCATAAAATTGTTGATTACAAAATTGAATAATTTTCGGGTGACATCTGTAGTGCTCTTTTAGTAAAGTTATAGGGATCTCCTCTTTTAAACACGAGATAACAGAATCTAGAAAGCTCATTTTTCTACTATCATAAACAGGAGATGGCGGCTCAATTTCACTCTTAATCTCAATATGTGGTAGCTGCTTTCTATCCCCAACAACAATCAAATTCTTGGCACAACCTGCACTTAAAATTCCTGAAATTATTTCTTGCTGAGAAGCTTCATCCATAATAACATAATCAATTAATGTACCCTTACCTATTGCATTAATTATTGATTGACTTCCACTTCCTAAGATTGGATATCTATTTAAGAACTGATTAAATAATTGTTTATAGTTATCCAACCCAAAATTAAATGACTTAGATGGCATAGTTTCACTCAAATAATTTTTAAGATACCCCATAGAATTCTGAGTTAAATCTTTCAATAGCTCTCCAAAATTTTGGCTTTTCAGCTCATTCTCATGAGTATCAACTTTTTTCTTTTTACGTTCTAATAAACGTTGATAAAACAAGAATTGAAGTGAATAAATAAAATTGTCGCGCTCATTAATATCATTAAGAAATCTTGTACGAATCATTTGATAATTAAAAAGCAATTGCAATTTTTTCTTTAAGGAAACTTTTTCTTTAACTTGATGATCTAGAAAAACCATTAAGTCAACTAATTTTCTGAGACTAAATTTATATTTTTTTAGAGGGATCAGTTTTACATCAGGTCGTTCCTCATGTCGCCACTTTTCTAGATAAGATAATTCTACAGACAACTCATTGATTTCAGCTTTTAACCTTGCTACTTGATTTTGTGCATGCAAATGTTTTTTTAACTTCTGGACAAGCTCATCGATTTCTTCTATTTCTTTTACGTCTTGTATATTTTCATTAACATTCTCAATCAATGATTGAAAAAACTCCTTCTGATTACTTTTGTTCCCTAATTTTGCTATTATATGTCCTAAATTCACCTTCTCAAGTTTCTCATAGACATTATTCACAGCATCATTATTATTCGAAACTATTGCTACTGTATTCCCATTTATTAATATGTTAGCAACAATATTAAGTATTGTCTGAGTTTTGCCTGTTCCTGGTGGTCCTTCAATGACACTTATCTGGGATGAAAATGCTGCTTCGACTGCTTTTAATTGGGATTCATTTAATCCGAAAGGGAATATTAAATGTTTTTTTGGTGTTCTTTTTTCTGTTTCACCACGACAATAGGCATTTAAAGCTGTTCCGGAATGAGGAACAATTCTTTCTAACTGTCGTATTATATTCTCGGCTATATGCTTACTAGTAAACTTTAAACGTTCTTTTGCAACTGAAGTAAAGTATGAGAATACTTCTCCATTTTTAAAATTTGCCGAATATAAAATTTGAGCGTTAACACTCTCCATAATATATAGTTTTTCGGATTCCGGGTATTTTACTACGATATATTTATTTCCATAATGTATTGCCTTCTCAATAATACTGAACGTATTCTTTTTTTTATTATGTAGTAAGTTTCCTTTACAATCTATTGTGGGTTCAATCACACATTGATCTAGCGGTTTATAAAAGAACTTCCCTGATGGAAATTCAACTTTTAACATAAGTTTATCGGAATCTTTTTCAGTACATATTTTCCAATCTTTGATTTGATCTGATTTATCTTGCCCATCCATATATATTAAAACCATAAGAAAACACCATCCGTATGTTTAGTTAATTCTAATATACTTGAAAATATTTTGATTTTCATCTAAATTCTGGATTTTCAACTTAATCAAATCTATGAGATAAAAATATTTTTTGATATCATATAATCAAATGAATATATCTAAATGATTGTACAAACACAATATTTAACAAATCATACTTACCGAGGAAAACTATGAAAACAAAACTCCATTTCATTCAAAAGCCGCAATCAGAATATGTTTCTTTTCACATTTATGAGCTTAGTTCGACGATTGAAAAGCTTGTCCAGCAAGTGGAGCAATCAGCCCCTTATTTCTTAGCACAAGAACCCACGAAAGAAAGAATGAAAAAGGTCTATTATCACGAAATTTTATATATAGAAAGCGTTGATAAAAAATCGTTTTTGTATACATCAGACGGGGTGTTTCTCTTAAAGGAAAAGTTATTTGAACTTGAAGAATTGCTTGAAGCGCACGATTATGTCAGGATTTCAAAATCGATGATTCTGAATATAGATTCTATTGCCGCTATTTCTCCTAAAACAAGTGGTCGTTTTGAAGCAAAGCTTACAAATGAGGAAAAGGTAATGATTTCACGTTTTTATATTCAAACATTAAAAGAGAAGCTTGGGTTACGGAGGAAGTGAACAGGATGAAACGTTATATCACAAATCTTTTGATCACATTTTGCATGATCTTTACTGCACTCGTATTGATTTACTGTTTCACGTTTGGAACAATGCCCATCTATATTTTACAAGCAATCATGTTCAGTTCCTTTTTTTCAAGCGCCCTGACCTTCTTGCTATATCCAAAACAAACGTACAGTCATAAACGGATTCTTTTTCAACAAATTCTATATATCGTCCTTGTGATGTGTATGATTATGTCCACCATCATCATCGTTAGCGCTGAAATCAGTCTCCCTACGATCATTGTGAATTTCCTAGTGGTTATGGCATTATTCTTTTTGATCAAGACCCTCTTGTATAAAAAAGATCAGGCAACCGCTGCGGAAATCAATGAGTTTTTACAGCAGCGAAAGAAACGAACAACTTAATGTGGCATCTTAGGGCTTAAAATTGACTTGTTAGGAAAAATTGATTGTGGCTCCTGCTTGATTCCACTACTCTGACGTTAGAGGAGGAATCAAAACATGAAACCAATCACAATAATTCGAAAATCAGTGCTTCTACTGCTATTTTCTTTAATCATCCCAACAAGTGCAGGTGTCTATATATCTATCAAAGAAGTAACCGACCCACTGCAAATCTATATCATCAATGGCTGTGCCATGCTAGCTGGGTGTCTCTTTCTTCTATTCATTACTCAGAAAAGTCGTTTTCACTTGAAAGAAATAGGTTTTCGAAAGGGGTCTCTTGGTATGTGGGTCATTCCCATCCTTTTCATTGAGGCCATTCCATTTATTGCTGGATTAAATAAGGATCTAACCCTTTCTTCCTTTATAGCACTTTGTTTCTTCATGGTGTGTGTCGCTCTGTTTGAAGAAGGAATCTTTCGAGGCATTCTGTTTCAATATTTAAAACAAATCAACTTGAACACTGCCATATGGGGCTCCGCCGTACTTTTTGGTCTTGGTCATGCTGCTAATTTACTAAGCGGAAAAAGCCTCACATTAACAGTGGCACAAATCATATTTGCCTTTTTATTTGGATTCGTTGCAGTTGAAATTGTGGCACTCACTAACAGCCTGCAGTGGGTCATCATATGGCACACGATGCATAATATCGTGGATCAAATGACAAATGGGCATACGCCTGTGGAATTGCAAATGTTTTTACTATCGATTCAATGTGTTATCTTGCTTGTTATTTCGGTGGTGTTGTGGAGAAGATTAAGAATGAACATATTCGGAACTGCTAGATGAGGCGACTGAAAGATGGGTAATTCGAATGTTAGGCATTTGTTATTTCAAAACCCCTTTTATATATGGGCACCTTAAAAACCTCTACTCTAAGAGAGGTGGAGCATTATCGTGTGTGCAAAATTTGACACTGCACAGTCACAGTGTATCGCCCCTTAAGGTCTAACGATCATTTTTAGAAGAGAATAAAAATCCCTATCAAGATTAATGCATTTTACATCTATTTAATAATTAATCAAAATAAGATTTAATTCCATGCTTTTGTAAAATTACATTCAATAAACTGAAATCATAATCTCTCATATTCGGATATTTTTCCTTTAATTTATTATTCATCTCTTTCAAAGTCGTACATTCACTTTGATCGCTTGAAATAATAGTATTAACAGCTTTAATAACACGAAATTTTGGCTCCTCATTCATATTATTATTTAGTTGAGCTCTTATGTCTGACAAAGGATACTTAATCTTATTGTTCCACCAGATCGTTAACACATCTATTGCATCTCTTAAATTCCTAGCAACAATATTTTCAGCTTCAGTTCTCTCGCCATCTACATCTACTCGTCTATCAAATTGATGTTGAAGATTATTATCAGCTACCTCACCAATTAAAGGGTTAAACAACCTTATATTAGACTTATTGATTAGTTCAAGAAAATGTTTTGCTGCATGTGAACCACAAACAAAGACACCTTTTTTCTTTTGATCTTTTCGATCACTATAAGAAAAACAATAATATTCATTCTCTAACTGATCACCCGTACAGCTTATGTGTTCTTGTCCAGGAAGTAATTTTATTCTAGACATGATGTCTACTTTAAAAAGGCTTACTATTTCTTTTCTCCTTTCCTCACCACGACAATTAATTTCTCTACACACTTGTCCCATTTACTTACCACCCTTAAGCAATTATTTGAATTAATTACAATTAAAAAGTATATTTGATTTAGAAAGTAATCACCCTTGCAAAAGGTTGCAAAGATCTTTTTATTTATCTAAGAATTTGTTAAATACCCTATACAGCGAGCACTGAACCTTTTAATTGCTGTCGAAGTAATAACTTTGTAACCCAATCATACTAATCACCTAATATTTTTTTCCATTCATCTATTGAATAAGATTTATTTGCTCGTTCTATTCTACTTAAAACTCTATTAAGTACTTTACTTACTTCTCTACGCTTCGAACTTTTTACCTCTCCTAAATATGTATCAACATGAATTGATTGTCCTGTACTGTCCCTTATAGGATTTAATACAGCTTTTTCTGCATGTTGATAGAAGTATTCAACCAAACCTTTATATGACCTGGGAGCTTGATTATTATTTTTAAAAGCATCAATTGCCAATGACTCTATATGATACCCTGATAGTTGTTTGTTTTGAGGTAATGTACTATTAATTTTCTTTATAATTTTTATTAGTGGCACAATTTTGTTCCCATTCTCTTGGTTTACTCTTGTTAATTTCTCAGCGAAATTTTTAGGTTTTATAACATTACTCCAAGAGTTATCATTGGCTTTAGCAATTTTATAGCCAGTACTAGTTTTAATACTAGGTAATAGTTGAATTTCATGACCTGAGCTAAATTTTACTGTTAAAGCCAAATTTCCGATCGTCACCTCTGTATTTGGCAAGCGCTTGTTTATCTTATCTTTAATTGTTTTCATGACCTCAAAAGGTTTTGCACCAGATAAATTTTTATCATTTATCTGGACAAGCATATCAACATCACTTATTCCAGATATATAAGTATTTTTATTTATTGACCCTCCAAAAATCATCTGAACAGAACCTTCAAGTTCTTTTTCAATCGCTAGTTTTAAAGTATCCAAATGGTTTCTTATTCCCTCAACATCTCGATCATTAATATTTAGAAATAGCTCTCTTATAAACTCATTCAACTCTGATTCAAATCTTTGTTGTTCTACTTGGTCCTCTCTTTCTGCCTCTAATTCACTTAATGTCTTAGAAGGTATACTATTCCAACTAGATCCAGACAATTACCTCATCTCCTTTAACACTCTATTATATATTTTTAGAATTCCTTCTAATTGATATTTAGAAAGATTCAAACTTTCCCAATTACGTGTTTCTGCAAAAGTAACCAAATCTCTGTTTAACGTATTCAACAAATCGAGGTTTTCTATATAAGATATAAATTTAACCTCACTATCATTCCTATCCCAAAGACTTGACTCGATTGCATAATGGTTGAAGTAGGTAGGTTTATAATTATTGAACGAAAATCTTAACCATGATAAGCCATCAAATATGTCTGCCCCACATATAAAATATAAAATAATTGATAATGGATCTGAACATCCAAAAATATGAATAGGTGTTTCTAAGTTCAATTCTCGCATAGACTTTCTAATCAAGTATAAATTTTTAGCACGTTCTAGAATTGAAGAACCGAGTTCTTTTTCAGTAAAACCTATAATGTCAAATTTTTTTAGCAATTCATAATGTTTTATAATATCTTCAGGTTTAATAAATTTATAGTTAATATTTGAAGGTTTAAAAAGGAAATCTGAAGCAAATTGCGGGAATTCCCCAAAAATTTCTATTGCTTTTTCAATTTGAATTAATATAGGCTGACCATCATTATAATCATAATTGACTAGAACTTTTTGATAAGGATATTTTAAATTTTTGATTAGGCTATAATATAGAGTTTCATCCCATTTACTAGGAATATAAGATTCATTGTAAATATCAGATATGTCATGTTCCTTATTTCTTTCATATCCTCCACTATCTATAAATAAAATTTCAGAAGGAAATATATCATTTTCATCTATAAATTTATAATACAAGTCAAATGCGCTAATTAATGATACATCTGTTAATTTAGGCTTAATGTAGTTATATAAATCTTTAACGTAAGGAAATCCTTTGCTAGAAAAGGAAGGCACTATTAGAGGTGTATTAATACTATATTTGCTAATTTTTCTTATTGAGGATAAGATCATTCAGCACACTCCTATCTATACAAGATCCACATGCTCCACAAGGTTTTAAATCACTATCTTCACAGCTAAAAGTTAGATGTAAAGGGAGTTTGGTTTTTAAAGCATATTCATATACCTGTTTTTTAGTATAACTTAAAAAAGGAGTAACTAATTTAACTGCCCCCCCATAGTAACCATCCAATAATTTTTGAATATCTTCTACAAATTCTTTAGTTGTGTCATAATAAATCGATCCGGTATGAATACCTAGTGAAATGAAACCTGAAGTTTTCATCAAGTAACCGCAAGCTGTCAAAATAAATTTTGCATTTCTACACTTGTATTCTCCCCTCTCATTCACTAGAGTTTCAATATTTTGTTTAAAGAAAGGGACATTATAATGATCACTAATTGCTTTAGCTGACTGATATTCGGAATTTACACTTTTCTGTGAATAATCAATAAATAAGGTGCGTACATTATCTTTTCTGGCTAAGTGATATTCTATTAATGAAGTGGAATCAACGCCACCACTAAGTAATATTATGGTATCCAATTACTTATGATCATCCCTTCTAATATTAAAAATACTTTTGATTTTCATTTTCAAAAGATAAAAATTCACCGACATATGCGGATTATAGTCTAATTTTTTACTAACATCAATTTTCTTTTTTAGGCGTTGCTTTTCTTTTAAAAATACCTTATCGGGAATAATTGGTGCATTTTCGTGAATTTCAATATACTCTTCTGAAAACTTTTCTACATCATCTTCATTAATTTTTTCGTGAGATAAATATGTGCTTACTCTTCTAATGAATCCAGTTAGTTGTTTACCTACATTTTCATGAGATGAGGCTCTTTCAGCAAACCTTAGATATTCTTCTAATATTGTTATTATAAAAATTACTCCAGCGAACCCCCCAACAATTAATTTATAATTATCATCTGTCATATATGGGAACCAAACTGCAAATGTTTTTGAGTCTGCAAAAGTAATAATGGCAATTATAGAAGATCCACTAAGAGCAAAGATATGAAGTGCATTTTTTGACATATTCGCTTTTTTACTCATACTAAAATGCATTTGTCTATTTTGTTCAGCTTTATTTTTTAATTTTTCAAGTTCATCTCTTTGTTTTTCGCTCATTAAAATTCACCCATTGAAAAAGACTTTTATTTTCACAGTACCATTATTTGTATTATCGTCTGAAAATCTAAATCTTTTAATACTCTTGTAAAACTAATGCTTTTCATATTGACAGAGCATTTATCATTAGATCTCTCTTTCAAGATGAGATCTAGATGACAATACACTATATCAAGACCAAACTTCTCTAACAGGGGCTAAAAATTTGAAAAAAATGCAATGTAAGTCAAGATGCACTTAAACAAAGAGAATTTAACTTTATGCTAAGAGACTGAACGAACAGCAAGTTTATCAATAGATGGTCAATATGTAACAACCAGATTACTGTTAAATATAGATGATTCAATTCTACAATTTATTGAAGATGAGCCTATGTGTGCATATGAAAGAAATGATCAAAGGGGTTTTATAAAGTTGAGATTTATAAGTGGGATACGTATTTTAAGGAAGAACCACCAGACTTCGTGTCTGGCCTTTTTTGATATTTGCACAAAAAAGCCAACTCCTTTTATAAACGAAATTGGCTTTTATATTATCTACTCCCACTCAATCGTAGCAGGCGGCTTACTCGTAATATCATACACCACGCGGTTCACATGCTTCACTTCATTCACGATACGAGTTGAGATCTTTTCAAGTACATCCCAAGGGATTCTTGCCCAGTCACTCGTCATCCCATCAATCGAAGTAACAGCACGGATGCCGATTGTGTAGTCGTATGTTCTTGCGTCACCCATAACACCTACGCTGCGGATGTCTGGGAGAACCGTGAAGTATTGCCAGATGTCGCGCTCAAGGCCGAAGTTGGCAATTTCTTCGCGTAGAATCGCATCCGATTCACGGACGATTTCTAGTTTTTCTTCAGAAATTTCACCTAGTACACGGATACCTAGTCCTGGACCTGGGAAAGGCTGTCTCCAGACGATGTCGTCAGGAATGCCTAGCTCTGAACCTAGGGCACGGACTTCATCTTTGAATAGCGTATTCAAAGGCTCAATCAATTCGAACTGCATGTCTTCTGGAAGACCGCCTACGTTGTGGTGAGATTTGATTGTTTGTGCCGTTGCTGTTCCGCTCTCAATGATATCTGTGTAAAGTGTTCCTTGTGCTAAGTAGTCGATTCCTTTTAGCTTGTCCGATTCATCATCGAATACATAGATGAATTCGTTACCGATGATTTTACGTTTTTGCTCAGGATCAGACACACCTTTTAGCTTGTTTAAGAAACGATCTTTCGCATCTACTTTAATCACGTTCATGTTGAAACCTTCGCTAAATGTCTTCATAACCCCTTCTGCTTCGCCTTTGCGAAGAAGACCGTGGTCAACGAAAATACATGTCAGCTGATCGCCGATGGCTTTGTGGATCAATACCGCCACAACAGATGAATCTACACCGCCGCTTAGTGCGCACAATACTTGTTTGTCGCCTACTGTTTCACGGATTTTCTGCATTTCGATTTCAATGAAGTTCTCCATTGACCATTTGCCATCGCAGTCACACACGCCGAAGACAAAGTTTTTCAATAGGTCATTTCCGTACTCAGAGTGACGAACCTCTGGGTGGAACTGAACACCATAGAAATTCTTCTCAGCTAAGCTCATCGCTGAGTTTGGACAATGTGCACTTGTTGCATCAACTGTAAAGCCTTCTGGTACTTCAACAACGAGGTCACCATGGCTCATCCATACGACTTGATCAGTCGGAAGGTCTTTAAATAAAGCAGGGGTTCCATTAATGTGGATATCTGCTTTTCCATATTCACGCTGGCTTGCCGCTTCTACTTTCCCGCCTAAATAGTGAGTCATGAGCTGCATGCCGTAGCAAATGCCTAGAACCGGAATATCTAGATCAAAAATCTTTTCATCACAGCGGAAAGATCCTTCATCATAAACACTGTTTGGTCCGCCAGAAAGGATGATTCCTTTAGGCGCCATTTCTTTAATTTCTTCAGCAGTTAAAGTGTGCGGATGAAGCTCACTGTACACACCAAATTCACGAATACGGCGTGTGATCAGCTGATTGTACTGACTGCCGAAATCTAGAACCAAAATCATTTCATTGACTAAATTTGTCATGGTGTCACCTCTATGTCCAATATAGTTTTTTATAAACGCACAGAAAAAATGAGAGGAGAAAACCTGCTCTCAGTGTGAATCACGCTTTTGAAGCGCCCAGACTCACATCCGAACGCTTCAATTTCATGTATTTTAGAAGGTTTTAATATTCACCTATTCTAACAACAGGAAGGTACGCGGTCAAGACTATCTCCTGTTTATTAAATTTTCCCATAACTTTGCCGATTGCCGCCAAAGCACCGTCGCATCCTCTCGTCGATAGAGTGCCCGCTCATAGAGCTGCGTCAGATCTGACATGCGATGATCTCCTTCGTTGTCATCGATCAAAGAAGCAAATTCTCTTAGCGTCATGCCAGGTTTTTTCTCAATTCCCCTGCGCTTCAGCTGCTTTAATAGAGCAGCATACGCATAGAAGAATGCTTCCTCCTCTGGCAGACGTTTCACCTTTCTCACAATAAAGAATGGTAGCCATCTTGCTCTGAATCGATAAAGAAGCCAGCTTATCAATCCTAGAAGGACCATAGCTCCTATCGCGAAACCCAAGATTGAACCAACATGCACCATATTAGGCTTCGCTTGCGCTGTTTGTTTCTTTGGTTCTGCCGGCTGCTCTGTCTCCTGCTGTGGCTGTTCTGCCTGCTGATCTTCGCTTGCATCAGAGCTAGACTGATCTTCTTCCTTTTGATCATCATCTGTCTGATCGCTAGAAACAGCTTCATTCGTAAATGTTTCTGGGTTCGTAAATCCTTTTGTCGGTTCGAAGGTCACCCAGCCTCTGTTTGGAAAATACACCTCTACCCATGAATGCGCATTGTTATTGGTTACTTCATACACATTGTTTCCATCCATCTGTGTTTCATATAATTGACCTGACGTGTACCCTTTCACCCATCTCGCCGGAATCCCGATCGAACGGAGCATCACAATCATAGAGGATGAAAAATTATCACAGTAACCGATCATCGTATCAAACAAAAATTGATCCACATAATCTTCATTACGACTAGGCACAGCGACATTTTGCGTTTCATATGAAAACTTCGCTGACCCTAAGTAATCCTCAATCGCTTTAGCCTTATCGTACATATTATCCTTCGTTTCCGTTAAGCTGTTTGCCAATGTTTTCACTCGCTCTGGCAATGAGGAAGGAAGCTGCAAGTATTCACGGCCAACCTCCTGATTGACCTGCTTCTTTGTCGGTACTTTGATTCTCTGCAAATCCTCAAGGATAAATGTAGGAGACAAGAAGGTGACTTGGTAGTTCCCTAAATTTTTCGGCGGATTTTGAATGGATGGGACAATTTTCTCCGTTTTCCCCATCATTTGCAACGGGATGTTTTCCATTGGCATCAGCATGATCGTCCCAATCGGATAGACGGCATGATTAAATCGATAGTTTGATTCCAGATCGACTCTCGTTTCGTGCACCTCTGTTTTTACACGCTCGGTAAACCAACGATTCCGCACACTGTTCTCTTTTAGCCGCGTAGGCTTCGTATCATTTGAGGCATCCTCCCAGCCCTTTCCGGTATAGATACTTTTTGTTTCAACACGAAAGTAAGACGGCTCCTTTCCGCTCCATTTAAAGACCGGTGTGCGGTCCTCACTAAACGGTCCGCCAAGCGACGAATCATCTGTACTATATCCCACCTTATTCTGTCCGGCAGAGCCATCTTGATTCGTCACCGCCTTAAAAAATGGGACAGGATCAGGCCATTTCGGATCAGACTTTGGTAAAGAAGCGCCGAGTGTCGCTGACAGAAGAACGAGCGCCAGCATGGGCAAAAACCACTTTAGGCGCGCCTTCTGCGACACCCGAATACCTTCAGCCGAACGCAGTCGGTCGAAATACAGCAACCCAAGCAAACAAAAACCAAACACCATAATGCGAACGATCGCAAAGGTTGCATCATATGGCGTAAACGTATCCAGAATGGTGACATACACAATCGTCATGAGTAAAAAGAAAAAGATACGCTGCTGATAGACCACCCAATAATGAAGCAAGTAGACAAGCAGCCATAGCAAAATATAAAACAATAATGTGCGGAAGGAGGGGTACATGTCACTCCACATGCCTGTGCTCATGAAGGTGATATTATCTTTGATATCAGCAAATAAAGCAGCCGGATAGCTTGGCTCTGCTTGATAAAAGATCAAATATAAGGCGAGCAAAATCAAGCCAGTACAAATAGGAAATGTCACATACCACTTCAAACGAAAGAATGTAAACAAACATGTAAGCCCTATAAAAATGATGAAATAAGACGTATGACTCGTCTCTGTAAAATCTTGAAGCGGTCGAAGCCACTCCCAAAGCAGCAGAAATGCTACAGCATAATAGATGAACAACTCAAAACGGCTTTGCCGCTGATGCGTATGCAGCATAAATGTTTGTCACCTCACAGTTCTTTCGTGTAGCCGGTCTTCAAATAAAACGGTCGTGCGTATTCCAGATGCCTTGAGCCGGTCTACAAGCTGTTTTTCTTTTGTCGTGAATCGATCCACTGCTCTCTTCACTAAAAGAACAATGATGTTCTTTCTGTTTCGATTCCCAAAGAGACTCGCAGCAAGCTCCTCATGAAGCTGACCCGTGACGACATATTTTCCAGAATGCTGATACTCACTCGCTGCTAACGCCTTATATTCTTGTACGCGAGAAGGTTGATGCTGCACTCTTGTTAAATAATAAAGCATGTCCTGTAAATGAAGTTCTCCTTGATCCACTCGAAAGGCATGCGGATCTCCTAGAGGTACAAGACCTGACGGTAACCCTTTTTTCACTGCCGATTGTAGAACAGACGCTGCAATAGACACGACGGTCTCAAATACCGCTTCGTCGGTAAAATCAGCAAACACGACAAGATCCTTTGTTTGATTCTGTTCAAATTCCTTCGTCATCAGCTGACCCCTTCTAGCCGTCGTCTTCCAGTCCACCCAAGCAAAACGGTCGCCTTGCTGATATTCCCTTACGCCTGTTGTCACATGGGTCGGTTCATTTAACCACGAGTGAACCGCTTTGCCTCCATTTTCATTCAATGACTCAGCAGACTCCACCTGAAGATCGAGGATTTTCGGATAAACAAGCAGCTTTTTTTCTAACGGAATGATGACTTCTTTCTCCACAAAACCAAACATATCACCCGTTTTGATTCGAACTGCTGACAAATGATGTTCCCCGCGCATGACATCATTCAATTGATAGGAAAAACGCCACGTTTTCCGAAACCAAGGAAACAGCATTTGCTTCATCTCAATTTGTTCCTTTAAATGAAAGGTATCTGGTGGATCATCCTCAATCAAGACGTAAACGTATGGAAATGGATTTGTCCGCTTGATTTCAAGGTCAACGGACAGTACGTCTCCCGCCTTCAAGCGGGTTTGCTGTAAAGTCCTTTTCGCTGTCACTCTCAACGGAACGAGCGCAAACAGCAAAGCATACAAAGTATATGGTAAAAATGCATAAAAAAGGAACCAGCTCACAAACCCTCCCTGAAACATGGCATAACAAAAGACTGCCGCAGTGAGGATGATGAGCATCATCACCCGTAACCATAATGAAAAAGCGAAACGATGACCTAATTTCATTGAGTCATCGACTTTTGAACTGGCACGCCAATTTGCTCAAGCATTTGTCGCAGCAGTGTCTCCGCCTTCTTCCCTTCGTACGTCGCTTCTGAAGTCAAAATCATTCGATGCGGCAATGTATAAGACGCCAAATACTGTACATCATCAGGAATCACATAATCGCGCCGATTCAACAGTGCATACGCCTGAGCCGCTTTCATGAGGGCGATCGATCCCCTTGGACTCACACCTAGATAAACAGATGGATGCTGCCGCGTCGCTTGTGCAATTTCCACAATATATTCTTTAATGGATGCATCCACATGAATGGTCTGAACCGCTTGCTGCAACGCATGGATATGATCCTTGGTCATGACTGCTTGGAGCGTATCAATCGGGGACTGCTTTTCCTGCAAGTTGAGCACCTCCAGCTCCTCCAGCATGGTCGGATACCCCATTTGCAGCTTGAATAAAAACCGGTCCATTTGTGCTTCTGGCAGCGGATAAGTCCCTTCATATTCCACTGGATTCTGCGTAGCCATGACGAAAAAAGGATCAGCAAGCAGCATTGTTTCTCCGTCCACTGTAACACTGCCTTCCTCCATCGCTTCGAGCAATGCAGACTGTGTTTTGGGAGAGGTCCGGTTGATCTCATCAGCCAAAATAATCTGCCCCATAATGGGTCCTTGCCTAAATTCAAATTCATTTGTCTTTTTATTATAAATCGACACACCTGTCACATCTGAAGGCAAAAGGTCAGGAGTAAATTGGATTCTCTTAAACTCACAGCCAATGGATTTTGCCAAAGCACGAACCATCATCGTCTTCCCAACGCCAGGCACATCCTCTAGTAGCACATGCCCCTTCGCCAAAATCGCAACAAGGCTTAATATCGCAATGTCTTTCTTCCCAACCATGACTTTATTGATGTTATCTACGATTTTTTGTAAATCTGAATGCATCGGTTCATCAAATGCCATCCTGATCCTCCTATCACGTTTCCGTTAAATTTCATATAGTCTAACTTTACCATACAACGCGCAATAGCATAAAACATCAACACGTAGAAAAAAAGAAGCCTTCTCACGATGGAAAAGACTTCTTCTCTTCTTTTGGCTCACCTGCTGGCTCCATATGAACATGAGAGTGTAAAATATCATGTTCCTTCTTCATTCTACGTTCGATCTCATCTGCAATATCATGGCTTTCTGCAATGTTCAAGTGCGGCTCGACCTCCACTACTACATCCACATGGACCGTACTTCCGAGATACCGTGCCTTAATATCTTTCAAATCGCCCACCCCAGGTGTTGCTTCAATGGTCTCTTTATATTTGGACATATCTTTTATATGAAAACCGTCCGTTAACGAATGAGAAGCATCTCTGAAAATCTCCCACGCCGTTTTACAAATAATGAGGCCAATCACAAACGCTGCAAGCGTATCAATCCATGCCAGTTGAAATTGAGAGGCGATAATCCCTACAAATGTTCCGATACTCACATACGCATCTGATTTATTATCAGCAGCTGCTGCATGAAGAGCTTGGCTATTGATCCGTTTGGACAGATTGCGGTTGTAAATATACACACCATACATCACCACAGCACTTCCTGCTGCCGTCCAAGCTGCGATCATATCAGGCGTTTGATGCTCAGATGAGAAGAGCGACTGGCCTGCACTCAGCAGAACCTGAAGTCCAACAAGCATCATAATAAAGGACGCCACAAGAGACGCAATATTCTCTGCTCTAAAATGACCGTATGGATGATCTTCATCAGGCGGCTTTTGAGAAATACGCAACCCAATCAACACTGCAAGGGATGCAATAATATCCGTCGTATTATTCAATCCATCTGCCGAAAGAGCCTCTGAATGAAACGTATACCCAATTAGAAGTTTCACCGCAGATAAGATCACATAGGCAATGATGCTGACCCAAGCACCTGTTTCACCTTGTCTTAATTCGTTATAGCGCTCCATGTCGAACCGCGCCTCCTCACACATCACTTTTCTATTATTTATCTTACAAAGCAAAGCCCGTGTGGGTCTACAGCAACATGATTCGCTTGTGTCAGCAAAATAGGATACATAGAAATGTGTTGACCTAAGTAAACTTATTTTTATAAGGTCAATTGACCTCAAGACCTACTCCCACCAACCTTTTTCCAATTCACTCTGTGATGATCGTATTGGCAATATCACTCTTTCTGGTAAATTATCAGAATAATTTTATTTTGAGACACAACTTCTCCCATCCGATCTTATGCTATTTTTAAGAATGAACAGAGGAAAAAGAGGGAACATAATCTCTCAAATCCTTTATACTTTTTAACATCATGTTAAGAGGTTTGAAATGTCAGTTTGATAACCTGTCCAATGCTGAATGACAATTCAGTATGATAAAATTTAAAATATTCTAAAAACAAATTCTCTATGAAGAGAAATGTTTGGAGGTAAAGACATGTCCAACATGACAAACGGTCTTCAAAAAAATCTTAAAACAAGACATATTTCAATGATCTCCATTGCTGGGGTTATTGGCGCAGGGCTATTTGTTGGTAGCGGCGCTGTCATTCATTCTGCAGGACCTGGATCCATTCTTTCCTATTCTTTTGCCGGACTTCTCGTGATCTTTATTATGAGAATGCTTGGAGAAATGGCATGCGCCTATCCGACAAGCGGTTCCTTCTCACAGTATGCGAGCGATGCCATCGGTCCATGGGCCGGTTTTACAATTGGCTGGCTTTATTGGTTCTTCTGGGTGATTGTCATCGCCATCGAAGCCATTGCTGGTGCTGCCATTATTCAGTATTGGTATGGAGATGCACCTGTTTGGCTCACAAGTCTTATCCTCACTATCCTCTTAACATTAACAAATATCTTTTCTGTTAAATCTTTTGGCGAATTTGAATATTGGTTCTCATTAATAAAAGTCGTCAGCATTATTCTCTTTCTACTCATCGGTTTTGCATTTATCTTTGGTTTTGGTGGTCATCATACTGTAGGTCTTGCCAATTTAACGGGGAACGGCGGTTTCCTTCCAAATGGATTCAGCTCTGTTTTACTCGGAATTGTCGTCGTCATCTTTTCCTTCATGGGAACCGAGATTGTGGCAATAGCTGCCGGAGAATCAGCAGACCCGGTCAAGTCTGTGACAACAGCTACACGTTCTGTTGTATGGCGTATTATCATATTCTACGTCGGTTCCATCGCTGTCGTTGTGACCTTGCTTCCATGGAATTCAGCGAATATTTTAACAAGCCCGTTCGTTGCGGTATTAGAATACATCGGCGTTCCATCAGCTGCTCAAGTGATGAACGTCATTGTTTTAACAGCCGTTCTATCTTGCTTAAACTCCGGATTGTACACAACGTCCAGAATGCTTTATTCATTGGCTGAAAGAGGTGAAGCACCGAAACGCTTTATGAAAATCAGCAAACGTGGTGTTCCTGTAGCGGCTACAGTCGCAGGCACCTTCTTTTCCTACATTGCCGTCATGATGAACTACTTTTATCCTGAAACCATCTTTTTGTTCTTAGTCAACGCATCCGGCGCCATTGCCCTTCTTGTCTATTTGGTCATTGCTGTTTCACAATTAAGAATGCGCCGTAAAATCGAAAAAGAAAATCCAGAACAGCTCAAAATCAAAATGTGGCTGTTCCCATATCTCACGTACTTTACCATTTTGATCATTTGCGCCATCTTGGTATCGATGCTGTTTATCGAATCAATGAGACCGCAGCTCATTTTGACGAGTATCATTACCTTCGGTGTGCTTGCCGCTTATTTCATCTTTAAACCGAATAAAAAAGTGCCTGCAAATGCAGCGCTTGAAAATAAACATCCGTAAAGTTCCCGCTGAAAAGCGGGTTTTTTATTTTATTCACCTATTTTGATGTCCGCACTTATACTGTATCAAATTGGATTTTAAGTGAGGATTAGATAACATGAACCTAGAAAAATTTGTTGACGAGCTGCCAATTCCAGAAATTGCGGAGCCCGTCAAAAAGAACCCAAAACAAACGTATTATGAAATCGCTATGGAGGAGGTATTTCTAAAAGTTCATAGAGACCTGCCCCCAACCAAGCTATGGACCTATAATGGCAGTTTGCCTGGTCCAACCATTCATGCGAATCGAAATGAAAAAGTCAAAGTGAAATGGATGAACAAATTGCCACTTAAGCATTTTCTACCGGTCGATCACACCATTCACGAAGGCCATCATGATGAACCAGAAGTCAAAACCGTCGTTCATTTACATGGCGGCGTCACACCAGCAAGCAGTGACGGCTATCCAGAGGCTTGGTTTTCACGAGACTTTGAAGCAACCGGCCCCTTCTTTGAACGAGAGGTGTACGAATACCCAAATCATCAGCAAGCCTGCACATTGTGGTATCACGATCATGCGATGGCATTGACACGATTAAATGTGTACGCCGGATTAGCTGGATTTTATTTGATTTCAGATGCGTTTGAAAAATCACTAGAATTACCGAAGGGTGAGTATGATATTCCGCTAATGATCATGGACCGTACGTTTCAGGAGGATGGCGCACTGTTTTATCCAAGCAGACCAAACAACACGCCAGAAGACAGTGACATACCAGATCCGTCCATCGTGCCCTTCTTTTGCGGAGAAACCATTTTGGTCAATGGAAAAGTATGGCCGTATTTAGAAGTAGAGCCGCGAAAATACCGTTTTCGTATTTTAAATGCGTCCAATACAAGAACTTACGAGCTGCATCTAGACAACGATGCGACGATTTTGCAAATTGGATCTGATGGCGGCTTTTTGCCAAGACCTGTTCACCATCAATCCTTTAGCATTGCTCCTGCTGAGCGATTTGATGTCATCATCGATTTTTCAGCTTACGAAAACAAAACGATCATCCTAAAAAATAAAGCTGGCTGCGGACAGGAAGTGAATCCTGAAACAGATGCCAACATCATGCAATTTAAAGTCACACGGCCGCTAAAAGGTAGAGCACCTAAAACATTACGGCCTATCTTCAAACCGCTCCCACCACTTCGACCTAGTCGAGCTGATAAAGAGCGTACGCTCACTCTTACCGGTACACAGGATAAATACGGTCGCCCCATTTTATTGCTCGATAACCATTTTTGGAATGACCCTGTCACGGAAAATCCTCGGCTTGGCAGTGTAGAGGTTTGGTCCATCGTCAATCCAACAAGGGTCACACATCCTATTCATTTACACCTTGTTCAATTCAGAGTGATAGACAGAAGACCATTTGATACAGAGGTCTATCAATCGACAGGGGACATTGTGTATACAGGACCAAACGAAGCACCTCCTTTACATGAACAAGGCTACAAGGACACCATTCAAGCGCATGCCGGTGAAGTCATTCGGATCATCGCTCGCTTTGTTCCATACAGCGGCAGGTATGTGTGGCATTGTCATATATTAGAGCACGAGGATTATGACATGATGCGGCCGATGGATATTATTTAGTAACATGAAACCGATCTCCCGTCACATGCGTAAACACATGTATTGAGTACATCATTGGGAAGGGCTAACAGACAGCGATATATTAGCCCTTTCCTTCCTTTTCATTGAATCATTCTAAAATAAAACAATGCATGACTTGAAATGACATTTATTTGTACATTCAACACTTAAAAATTTGGAGCAGCAAACCGATAATACTACTATATACCCATTGCATCTATCAAAAGGCACATAAGCCACAATGAACGAACAAATGGAAAATTGCGATAAAAAACGGAGGAGTTCAATTTGAATGAAGAAAAAGAGACTTGCCAGATCACACAAGAAACAGCGGCAGGTAACATAGAGAAGCTTTCAATTCAGGAAAACGAGAGCATTCTGTCAAATATTGAACAGCTAACAATTGAACTCGGTGAACAAAAAGAATTCAACCACTTCATTTTAGATGAAAAACAAAAGGCCATTAGCACATTATCTGCCCTCATCACAAAAGGCGATAATGATGAAGAATTAAAGACTCATTTTGAACAAGCATTACATATCGGACTTTCTGTCATAGAGATCATGGAGATTATTAAGCACTGTACAAAAGTTGCTGGATTCCCTCACTCCATTAATGCCCTGTTTATCTTTCAAAACTTATTAGACAATAACACCAAATAAATCAGAGAAAACGAGAAGCATCTGTCCTCTCGTTTTTTTATGTCCACTCATATTACTCTCTTTCTTTTCCTCTGTCACTTAAGCAAAATATGAAAATACCGCACGTTTCCCACCTTAAAAACTGATTCCCCTTACATAAATTCCTTAATTTCTGCAACATGTCAAACGGCAAAATAAAAAAACGTCCAGTTATATAAAAATAACTGAACGTACCCTTTATCGATTGACAGTGAAATTGTTAACAATCCCGCCATCCTTCTCCCAAACGGCTTCCACTGTTTTCTTCTTGATATTGTATTCAAATATCGTTCTTACCTTTGCTTTTCGTCCGGTGTCATCCTTTAATTCCTTTGCGTTTTTAGCAACACCTAAGAAATAAACAGAAGACCCATCCGTAGAAAATTGCGGCTGTGCGGCACTTAAAATATGCACATCCTTACTGTTCTTAACGAGTGTCGCCTGTTTTCCTGTTTCTACATCAAGCATTTTAATAGAGGCTACTTCTTTTTCGTTTCGCACCTTCACTTCTGTATAAATCAATGTCTTATGATCTGGTGAAAATGAAATATCATTAATCGTTTGCGAGATACGTGCAATTCGCTTCCCCTTCGTGCCTGTTTGAACGGTGATCTTCATGGTCGTTGGTTCAGGGTCTCTTCCCTTTTCATTCGCTTCATCGGTTTTCTTGTAATCTTCTTTTAAGGAATAATGCTGGATTGCCAGAAGGTTTGACGCCGGATCATATGCAAAAGAACTTACCGTGTCATCCTTACTTTTCTCTGGATACAATACCTTCACTTTGTGTGTATTTACATCAAACATAGCGACATAAAATTGTTCCCCAGAATCCTTATTATACCTAAGATATAACTGTTCCCCGTCTCCAGACAGCCTCATACTGTCGATGGAATCTTCACTCGTAAATAGCGTTTTTTCTTCATCCGTTTTTACATTCAGTTCTCGAATACTCACTTTTTGCGTGTCTTCATCCGTATACGTGTAATATAAAAGCTGTTTCGTAGAATCATAAGCAATCGAAGGATAGGCTGTCAGTTTCTCCGTATGAAGCGCCCGGTCATGCAAGTAATACGTATTGTTTAACTGTTGATCTGTAAATGAAACGAGTAATTCGTCTTTTGCATCCTGATTTGTTTTCACTTTTACCGCATGCTTCGGCTCTTGCCCCGGCTTCATCATAAAGAAAATGATGGCCGCAATCACTGCGACTCCGATGGCCGTGATGATCCACCATGTTGATTTTTTCATTGCCTTTCAGACCCTCTCTACAAGAAAAGAAGCCAGAAAATGAACTTTTCCCGCTTCTTTGCATGCCTATGTATTAATAAGTGTAATGTCCTTTTACGACACCTTTACTTGTTTTAAACCCTAGTGCTTTGAATGCTTTTGGGCTGACGTCTAATACAGCGTTTGGCATTCTACCTACATCATATTTATATACTGTAATCACTTTATGTGGTTTCGCTTTTGTTGTCACTCTTAGTTTTGTACCTTTTTTTGGTACGTCAAATCCCATTTTAGTTGCTGCATCCCAATGACCGAGTTTTTTTCCATCTGCGCCTTTTTTACCGACACCATTATACCAAGTAATATTGCCGCTTACTTTTTTTGCACTTGCTCCATGTGAGAAACTAAACGCCAAAAATAAACTAGCTACTGTTACGATTGTCGCGATAAGCTTTTTATTCATTAAAAAATCCTCCGTATTTGGTTTCTGCACTTATTATACATGAAGATGCCCCCAATTATTTTACAGTCACATTACAATTCGAATACAAGTTGACCACTTTTTTATGACCGATTTTGTTCACAAAAAATACCAAAATCAGCCAGAACAATGTAAGTAGCCCCTCTCTTTCATTGTATATAATAAAAGTGAATCCAATATAAGGAGGAATTTTTATGAAAAAGTGGTTCATTGTTTTGAGTGTGAGTTTGGCCTTCGTTTTGATGCTTTCAAGTCTACCTGCCTCAGCAGCTGGTCCCCGTCACGGTGCGATTGTGACACAAACGGATGAGGCCAAATGGTCAGGTATCTCTGCTGATATTGTGCTTCCGAAAACAGCGACGATTAAAAATGGATATGCTGACTGGTATCTCGGTCTTGGTTCTGCCGTTATAGAGAGCGGTATTTCAAAAACGTCTTCTGGCTATAAGGTCTTTCTTGGCAGTGGCTCACAAGGCGGCAGTCAATACTGGAACAGTGAATACGATACGAACATTAAGGATGGCGCACGTGTCAACTTAAAGCTCATCAACAATGGTGATGGCACGGTGTCACTATATGTCAATGGGAAATTGCGTTACAAACAGCCTGTTTTCAACCCTAGCCGTCTGAAAAACTTTGATGTTGTCAAAATGGTACACGGTGTTCAGGATAATGGAGCAAACAGCTACACACAAGCAAGCTTCTCGAATGTACAGCTTCGTGCAGATACATCAGGAAGCGTCTATAAAAAATGGGATGGGTCCATCAAATCATCGCTTTTACGTAAAAATTTAGAATCAGGTGCTGCGGCTCCTAAATTCACCGTCATTTCTTCTGTTCCATTAAGTACAAGCCTTTCAGCACAATAAGAAAAAAGCGCCCTTTTTGGGTGCTTCAGATTGTTGACAAAGGGCTAAAATGATCTTTATTTTAGCCCTTTGTCTTCTTTTCAGCGTGATAGAAAACCTTTGAAGTCTAGGAAGGACGAGCATCGGAGCGGAGCGAATTTGACATTCGTGAGCACCGGAGCGCAGACCTGACAACGAATGCGAAGGTTTGTCTACACGCTGAAGCGCCCTTTTTGGGTGCTTTTTATTGTTCACAGCTTATCAACACTTCTCTTTTAATCAAAACAAGGATTCGTGGTAACATAAACATACATACTTCGAAGAAAAAAGGAGAACGAACGTGAAAAAAAGTCTACTTGTTTTCATGAGCCTAGTTGCAAGTCTCTTCATGCTAGCAGCTTGCTCAAATACGACAAACGAACAAAAAACAGAAACGAAGGCACTTCCAACGATCAATGAACGCATTCAAAAAGAAACGAAAGAAGTCATGGAACAGTCTAAACTCATAAAAGACACAGCGATTACCGTTGATCAAAAGAAAAAAGTCATTTCATTAAACGTGATCGCTTCCTCTGACACCAATAGTGATTACGCTGAAGTCATCGGTTTAAACTTTGCCAAGACACTGGCCATTGGAGCTTCAACTGAAAAAGAAAACAACCTGCACAAACCGGAAAATGACAGCCTTGGTGCTCTGTATTCTTTTTACGACCTAAACATCACCGTGAAACAAGAAAACGGCAAAGTGCTGGCAAAGGGAACGAAAAAAACAAATGAAACAAAAATCACTTGGGAAAGAGCCCAGTAATTTATGATTTTTTACGATAAAAAAGCTTGTAGAGGATTGATCGCTCTACAAGCTTTTTTCAAGTTTATACAGACAAATCATCTCTCATCGCATCGACCAGTGTGTGAATATCTGAGTGAGCCCACGATGCTAATCGTACCAACAAATCATCGATACACTCATACAAATGGTGTTCCCTCAAAATATACTCCTTATAAAATGGAATGACAAAGAAATAGAGCAAATCAGCCAATTCAAGTGCAACGTTATCGTCATCCTCATCTTCTAACGCCTGTCCAACACTTTGAATCAGCCACTTCAAATCTGCTTTCTTTTCAATCGGAACATACATCAGTTGATGAATAATATCCGTATCCTTCGTTTGTAAAATCCGCTCAGCCGCTTCCTTTGACAGCGCCCCAATTTCTGTAGAAGATATATTCACAACAGCTAATTCACCCTCTGATCTCACTCGATTCATTTGCAGCAAGTTTTGGTCCATTTCGACTCACTCCCCATTCTCAGATACTTTTATTATAAGGAATTGATCTGATCTTTTATGGAAATAGTGGATTTTTTTATGTAATTTTAAAGAAAATGTGACATTATAAACCAAGGTATCTCATATCTCTCAAAACAAAAAAACACTCTTGATCATAAGAGTGCTTTTCTCATACGTCCTTTACCTTCTCTTTCATCGCCTTAGCCATTTCCACTTCTCCCTCTGCTTCCAACTTTTCAATAATGTGAGCATAATCCCTTTCATGGCGATTTTGGCTTAATTTAAAAGCAGCCTGAACTTCATCAATGATGATTTTAAAGCCTACAATGCCTTTCATTTGTTTCTCTAACAGTTCATCAGACAACGTATGCCATAACACTGGTTGTTCTCTATGGCTTTCGTATGTCTCCAGCATCGTTGTTAATTCTTTGACCAGTTCCGATTTTTCAAGCAGTTTAGCCTTTCCATAAACATGAACAGCTTGGTAATTCCATGTCGGTACTGCTTCTTTTTCATACCATGAAGAGGATATGTAGGCATGCGGCCCTTGAAAAATCACAAGCACCTGCTCATTCTCTTCAAACGTTTTCCACTGAGGATTCCCAATGGCCATATGCCCTGAGATCACAAACGAATCTTCAATTTGAAGAAAACTCACTGGGATATGTGTCGCAATGGGCTTTCCATCCATCGTGGTCACAACTGTTGCAAATGAATGTGATTGAATAAATGCTTTTACTTCCTCCATATCTTTCACTTGAAAAAATGATGGAATATGCATGTTCCCTTCCCCCTTTTTGATCAGCTAAGTGTTTTGGTCATAATGAGGTCCAATTGTTCTTCGTCTCCCAAAAGGAAGGCGTGCACCCCTGTTTGAACAAACCCAAGCTTTTGATAAAATGCGATGGCCGCTTTGTTGTGCTCCCACACCCCAAGCCAAACATCACGTTTATGATATTTCTTCGCGATCTCAAAGGCTTGATTGATTAAATATCGGCCTAATCCTTGTTTTTGAAAGGACTGCTTGATATAAATTCTTTCAATCTCTAACGCTTCACTTCCCATCTCTTCTGACTGCGCATCCTCCATATTGACCTTCAAATAACCAGCAACTTCGCCATTCACTTGAACAAAATAGAACTGTGAAAATGGATGATGTAATTCTTTTAACAGCTGGTTTGGATGAAAGGCTGTCTTTACGTAAGCATCGATATTTTCGGCTTCGTTTGGATCCTGAAAGGTTTCTTTAAACGTGTCGCTGCCGACTTTTTGCAGCTCTTTTACATGCTGATCATTACACGGAATAAAAGTAACGGTCATTGAAGTCATCACTCCTCATCATTTAGTAGCGTCTCTTATTTCCTTTTTTCACATAATCCCAATCTTTTTCGATATTTTGTCTCACCCTGATGAGATACTCATTTATCTGTTCCACTTCCTCTTCAGAAAATCCATCCAGCGCTACTTGATTCGAGTAATCATGTTCTCGTTTGATCAGTGGATATATGGCTTTCCCTTTATCGGTTGGACACAGCTTTTTGATTTTTTTATTCACCGGGTCATCTTT
This sequence comes from Bacillus sp. FSL M8-0266, assembly GCF_038613425.1. Classification (NCBI taxonomy): domain Bacteria; kingdom Bacillati; phylum Bacillota; class Bacilli; order Caryophanales; family Bacillaceae; genus Bacillus; species Bacillus sp. FSL M8-0266. The sequence goes on along the minus strand of NZ_CP152015.1, from coordinate 603,659 downwards.
CTTCTCAATAAAACCATGAAGCTCTAGTTTTTTGATAGCACGGGCAGCCGTTGTTCGATCCACCTTGATCATTTCCGCTAGCTTTTCCTGAATGATGCCCGGCTCCTCACAAATACGCACAAGATACAAATACTGCCCCTTCGTTAAATCGTACTCTTTAAATTCAATATTACTAATGGAATCAAGCGCCCGAGCAATCACGCCGATTTCTCGTAAAATCTCTTTCATTTATCACGACTCCTTTTTGTTGCATTTACAATAAATCATTAAAATTAGTATAGTTCATTAATGTTGTATTTGCAATAAAAAAACCCACTTCCTCTGTAGAAGTGGGTTGCAACCTCTTATTTATCACGCTTCTTCGATCCAAACAATCCAAACACGACGGCCAGTGCAACAATAATCGCCACCCAAGTCGTCAAGCCCATACGATCACCGCTTTTCTTTTTATAATCATATTTTAGGTAAAGATTCATAAAATCATTATCTCTTATGTTAACGAATGAGAGGCGGTGAAGGTTTCAGTTCATCAGAAATCGTGACCAAATTCATGAAGACAAAACAAAAACCCCTATATTTCAAGGGGTTTTCGAGGGTGTTACATCATGCCACCCATTCCGCCCATGCCGCCCATATCCGGCATTCCGCCGCCTGAGCCGCCTTCTTCTGGTTTGTCAGCAACGACTGCTTCAGTTGTTAGAAGCATTGCTGCAACAGAAGCTGCGTTTTGAAGTGCAGAGCGAGTTACTTTTGTTGGGTCAACGATTCCTTTTTCGATCATGTTTACCCATTCGTTTGTTGCTGCGTTGAAGCCTACGCCAATTTCTTCGTTTTTCAAGCGCTCAACGATGACTGATCCTTCAAGACCTGCGTTGTGAGCGATTTGGCGGATTGGCTCTTCAAGAGAACGTAGAACGATGTTTACACCTGTTTGAACGTCACCATCAGCTTTGATTGAAGCGACTTTTTTGTATACATTCACAAGTGCTGTACCACCACCGGATACGATACCTTCTTCAACTGCTGCACGAGTTGAGTTGAGTGCATCCTCGATGCGTAGTTTACGCTCTTTTAGTTCTGTTTCAGTTGCAGCACCAACTTTGATGACAGCGACGCCACCAGCTAGTTTTGCAAGACGTTCTTGTAATTTTTCTTTATCGAATTCAGAAGTTGTTTCTTCTACTTGTGCACGGATTTGGTTCACACGTGCTGAGATTTGAGCAGAATCTCCTGAACCTTCTACGATGGTTGTGTTTTCTTTTGTCACAACGACTTTAGAAGCGCGGCCAAGCTGACCGATTTCAGTTGATTTCAGGTCAAGTCCTAGATCTTCTGTGATTAACTCTCCGCCAGTTAGAACAGAGATATCTTCAAGCATTGCTTTACGACGATCACCGAATCCAGGTGCTTTTACTGCCACTGCGTTGAATGTTCCACGAAGTTTGTTCACAACAAGTGTTGCAAGTGCTTCGCCTTCTACATCTTCAGCAATGAGCAATAATGGTTTTCCTTGTTGTACAACTTGCTCAAGTACAGGAAGGATTTCTTGAATGTTTGTGATTTTTTTATCAGTGATTAAGATGTAAGGATTTTCAAGAACCGCTTCCATCTTATCAGAATCCGTCACCATGTATGGTGAAGCATATCCGCGGTCAAACTGCATTCCTTCAACCACTTCAAGCTCAGTTGTGAATCCTTTAGATTCTTCGATTGTGATCACGCCGTCGTTACCTACACGCTCCATTGCTTCAGCGATTAGGCTTCCAACTTCTTCATCTGCTGCAGAAATAGACGCAACTTGAGCAATTGATTCTTTGCCTTCGATTGGTTTAGAAATCTCGTGCAAGCCTTCAAGTGCTACTTTCACTGCTTCTTCGATCCCTTTACGAACGCCAACAGGGTTTGCACCAGCTGTTACGTTTTTAAGACCTTCACGGATCATCGCTTGAGCTAGAACTGTTGCAGTCGTTGTACCGTCACCAGCTACGTCGTTTGTTTTGCTTGCAACTTCAGCCACAAGTTTTGCACCCATGTTTTCAAATGCATCTTCTAATTCGATTTCTTTTGCGATCGTTACACCATCATTTGTGATAAGTGGAGAACCGAATTTTTTCTCAAGAACCACGTTACGTCCTTTAGGTCCTAAAGTTACTTTTACAGCATCTGCAAGTGCATCTACACCACGTAGCATCGCGCGACGTGCTTCTTCACTGAACTTAATATCTTTTGCCATAATAACGAAACCTCCTCAGTCTTTTTAAAAATGTATCTCAATGTTTTTTATGTGATTAACCAATAACAGCTAAAATGTCGCTCTCACGAAGGATTAAATATTCTTTGCCTTCATATTTCACTTCAGTGCCTGCATATTTTGAGAAGATAATGCGGTCGCCTGTGTTTACTTCTAACGCAACGCGCTCACCACTTTCAAGTACACGGCCTGAACCTGCTGCAACAATTTTACCTTCTTGCGGTTTTTCTTTTGCAGAATTCGGTAACACAATACCGCTAGCGGTTTTTTCCTCAGATTCAACGAGTTCAATGATTACGCGATCGCCTAATGGCTTTAACATAAGAAACAACCTCCTCAATTTTTATATGTAGTCTTTTTTTAGCACTCATCACCAGTGAGTGCTAACACATTTATTATAATAAAGAATGTCTTCTGTAATTTCAAGTAAAAACCTTTAAAAATTTTTACGCTTTCATGATCTTTTTTCAACTCAGATTCTTTCCTTTTCATCGAAAAAGAAGACTTGTGTTACAATAAATCTAGTTCTTTTAGTAAAGGGGTTTTCGTTACTTGAAAAAACAATATTGGTACATCATCTTAACGTATATATTGGTGCAGGTTTCTGCGTTTCCGTATGTGTTCATTATGAAGTGGTTAGGTTACATTCAGACACCGATGACACAAGCAGAGCTCTCTAAATTGTCAGGTACATGGACAATCATCAGCTTCTGTGTCGGATTAATCATTATTCTGCTCATCCTTCGGACTGTGCCAAGAGCTTCACTTCGAAATGAAGAACCGGCTTCAGTCGGCGCGGCAATCGCTTGGATCATTGTCGGTTTCTTTCTATCACTTCTAACTCAATCGATTGCAGGAATGATTGAACAATATGCATTCGGCATTGGACGTGAGTCAGAAAACACGCAAAATATCTTATCTATTATGGATGCTTTTCCTTTTCTGGTTGTTATTATTGCACTAATTGGACCGATACTTGAGGAGATTATTTTCCGAAAAATCGTTTTTGGTGTAATTTATGAAAGGTCGAATTTTTTTATTGCGGCACTTGTTAGTTCAGTATTTTTCGCTGCTGCACATTCTGATTTTGACCACTTCTTTCTTTATACCGCAATGGGCTTTACCTTTGCCTTTTTATATGCGAAAACAAAACGAATCATTGTTCCAATCGGTGCTCATATGCTGATGAATTCGCTCGTTATTCTTGTGCAGATTGAGCCAGTAAGAAAAATGATTGAAGAACAATCTCAAACAATGCAAATGATTATTGGAGGCTTTTTCTCATGAGAAACCCTGTTGTATGGGGCATCATTTATTTTGCCGTAGGTGTGGCTTTCACCTATATGGCCATTCAAAATCCAGGTGACATGTGGTCATTTTACAGCATTTTGCTGATGGTGTTTGCGGCCTATAATATCAATATCGCGCTTAAAATGTTTGCCTTCTCTGTCAAACTCAAAAAACAGCAGCAAAAATAAATCAAAAACCATTTTCCGCACTTGGAAAATGGTTTTTTTATGGAGGACAAGTTTTCATGGAACAAGAAAAACTGAACATCTTAAATAAGCAGCATGAAACGATTGGAGTTACAACCCGTTCAGATGTCCACACCCGAGGCCTTTGGCATGAAACCTTTCATTTCTGGCTTCTCAAAAAGGAACATGACACCGTATATCTCTATTTTCAGCTAAGAAGTCCCGCAAAAAAGGATTTTCCTTCTCTGTTTGATATCACCGCAGCAGGTCACCTTCTAGCAAATGAACAGCCTTCTGACGGTGTGAGAGAGGTAGAAGAAGAGCTTGGTCTTACTGTCCCTTTTGAAGATCTAGCCTTTGCAGGTGTTATACAGGATGAAATTCATCTACCCGATTTGACTGATCGTGAATGTTGCCATGCCTATCTTTACGTCCATCAAGAAGAGCAGATGAACATTCAATTACAAAAAGAAGAAGTCGCTGGACTTTACAGAGCAAAACTAATGGATGCACAGCAGCTTTTCACTAGAAAATGTGACAACATGCAGCTGGAGGGCTTTGAAGTTGATGAATTCGGAGAACGACGTGAGAAAAGCAGAGTAGTCTGTATACAAGATTTTGTCCCGCATGAGACTGCCTATTATCAGCATCTATTTCAAGCGATCAATCAATTCCTTTCACAATAGAAAAAGCATCGTGACCCTTATTCGGATCACGATGCTTTTTTTTATGTGACATCATAACTTTCTTTCTCCTCTGTTTGCTGCATTTTGCGATAGGTCACTCTCGAAATGACGATACTCACTTCGTATAAAACGAGCATCGGCAAGGTGACCATGAGGTGAGAAACAAGCTCTGGTGGTGTAATGAGTGCGGCAATGACAAGGAGGACAAAATAGGCATACTTCCGTATTTTTGATAAAAACATCGGTGTGATGATGCCAAGTCTTGTGAGAAACATCAACACAACGGGCATCTGAAACAAAAAGCCAAATGGAAGTGTTAACTGCATCAGAAATGTAAAATACTCATGAATCCCAATGACTTGCTCTACATTTAAATCATTCGACATTCGCATCATAAAATCAACGACAAACGGAAACAAAATAAAATAAGAGAAAGCCACACCGCTCAAAAATAAAAGCAGTGCAATCGGAATATAAGCAAGTGTCACCTTTCTTTCTTTTTCATATAAGCCGGGGCTCACAAACGCCCAAAGCTGATATAAAATCACGGGACACGTCAAAACCAAAGCAATGACAAATGCGAACTGCATAAACACGTACAGCGGATCTGTGAGCTTAAATGCATTCAGTGTCAGTGTGGCCGCTTCATCGGTATTTTGTAAATACACAATGACCGGCTTAGCAAGAAAAAAACCAGCCACCATAAAGGCGACAAAAAACATCGCAATGATCACTAAACGTTTTCGCAGTTCCACAATATGCTCCATAAGCGGCATATCTTTGACATTCATGAAGCTCATCCTATTCTACTGATCTTCTTTTTTCTTTTTTTCTTCCTGATCATCAGCTAAACCTTTTGTGGCATTTTTGAATTCACGTAATGTATCTCCTGCTGCTCTTCCTAATTCAGGAAGCTTTTTCGGCCCAAAAATAATGAGCGCAACAATCGCAATCAGAACCAAACTTCCAGGACCGATCGGACCCATTTGCTCCACCCCCTTTACCACTTTTCGTCAATCCTCCTGTGTAACAGAGTAATGCTTTAAGAAATACACAAGTGACTGAAGTTCAACCGCCAAATCTATATGATGAATTCGAATGTGTTCCGGCACATTCAATCGAGCCGGCGTAAAATTAAGGATCCCTTTGATGCCAAGGGCAATCAAACGATCTGTAATGGGTTGAGCTGCTACGGCAGGTACTGTCAAAATAGCAACAGGTATATCCCCTACCTCTTGAACATGCTCTTCAAGCTTATCCAAATCATAGACAGGCACGCCGCCTATCTCACTTCCTATTTTACTCTCATTGACGTCAAAAGCCATCGAAATTTTTGTATTATTGTTTTTGATGAAATTATAGTGTAAAAATGCAGTCCCTAAATTCCCGACACCGATGAGCATGACATTGGTCATTTCATCTTGGTCAAGTGTCTTTCTGAAGAAGGTCAAAAGGTAATCGACATTATAGCCATACCCCTTCTTCCCAAGTGCACCAAAGTATGAAAAATCTCGGCGAATGGTAGCAGAATCCACTTTGACTGCATCACTAAGCTCTGCTGATGACACCCTTTGTTTTCCTGATGCATGCAGATTTTTTAAAAAACGGTAATATAGCGGCAAACGTTTGGCTGTCGCTTGTGGAATTTTTGACTGATCTATATTCATATAAGGTCCTCCAACTTAAATATCAGATGCTCTGTGAAAATCACCGTTTTTCCCACCTGTCTTTTCAATTAAATAGGTAGGACCGATGATCATGCCTTTATCAATCGCTTTGCACATGTCGTAAACGGTCAGTGCACATACTGAAGCAGAAGTGAGCGCTTCCATCTCAACACCCGTACTTCCTTTTGTTTTCACCTGTACTTGTATGTTCAGAATGTGCGCATTTCCGTCTTCCTCCCAATCAAAGGAGATATCCACGCCTTTTAGTGCAAGCGGATGACACATTGGAATGATGGTAGATGTTTGCTTTGCTGCCATGATGCCAGCAACCTGTGCAACAGACAGCACATCCCCTTTTCCAATTTCACGTTGCTCTATTTTATGAAACACTTCTTTTATCATACGAACACTTGAAGCAGCAACAGCGGTTCTCACAGTAGACGATTTGTCACTAATGTCGACCATCTTTGCTCTTCCCTGTTCGTTAAAGTGGCTAAATTGACTCATTTTTTCAACGCTCCCTCACTCAAATGATACACTATTTTTTCCTATCTGTCTTTCATTTGAATATGGCGATTGTATGTAACATTTGCCGGTTTACTGCTGATAAGCTACACTTAACATATTATAGCAGAGGTGAAGTTACATGATGATTCTACAAGTGAATCAGCTATCCAAATCGTTTGGTGCTGATACCGTTTTAACGAATATAAAATTGGAAGTCAAAGCAAGGGATCGGATTGCCATTGTAGGTCGTAACGGCGCAGGCAAATCCACCCTTTTGAAAATCATTGCCGGTCAATTGTCTTACGAGCAAGGTGAGATCATCAAACCAAAAGACCTATCGATCGGCTATTTAGCACAGCATACCGATGTGACGTCTACACGTACGTTAAAAGACGAATTATTATCGGTTTTTGATCATTTAAAAAAGATGGAACAAGAGATGAGAACCATCGAGGAGAAAATGGCTTCCTCCACAGGTTCTGAGCTGGATTCCCTCATGAAAACCTATGACAGGCTACAGCAGGAATTTAAAGATCAAGGCGGCTATCAATACGAAGCAGACGTCCGCTCCATTCTTCATGGGCTCGGCTTTAGTCACTTTGAAGATGGGACAACCGTTCAATCCTTAAGCGGCGGCCAGAAAACCCGTCTAGCGCTTGGAAAGCTCTTATTAATGAAACCAGAACTCTTAATTTTGGACGAGCCGACCAACCATTTAGATATTGATACCTTATCATGGCTGGAGCAGTATTTGCAAAATTATACAGGCGCCATTCTGATCGTGTCCCATGACCGCTACTTCTTAGACAAAGTGGTGAACCATGTATATGAAGTCTCAAGAACTGCTATGAAAAAATTTGCAGGCAACTATAGTAAGTATCTTGATCTGAAAGCTGAGCAGCTAGAGCGCGATATGAAGCTTTACGAAAAGCAGCAAGAGGAAATCTCAAAGCTCCAAGACTTCGTAGATCGCAACCTGGCAAGAGCCTCAACCACAAAGCGCGCTCAGAGCAGACGCAAGCAACTGGAACGGATGGATCGTATAGATAAGCCATTAGGTGATGAAAAATCCGCAAACTTTCATTTTGATATTACGAGACAAAGCGGCAATGATGTGCTGAAGGTACATGATCTCGACATTCGTTATGATGAAAAAACACCGCTTCTATCCTCTCTTTCTTTTCAGATCAAACGCGAGGATAGCGTGGCACTCATTGGTCCTAATGGGATCGGAAAATCAACCCTTTTAAAAACGTTAACGAACACATTAAAGCCTGTAAAAGGCGACATCACCTTTGGATCTCATGTCACAATCGGCTACTATGACCAAGAACAAGCCAAACTGACATCCTCCAAAAAAGTGCTCAATGAGCTTTGGGATGACTATCCTCATATGAATGAAAAAGAAATTCGGACATGTTTAGGGAACTTCCTCTTTTCCGGTGACGACGTCTTAAAGCCCGTTCATGCATTAAGCGGTGGAGAAAAAGCGCGCCTTGCCCTGGCAAAGCTGATGCTCCAAAAAGCCAATTTCCTGATACTTGATGAGCCTACAAACCATTTGGACTTAGATAGTAAGGAAATTTTAGAAAATGCACTGATTGATTATCCAGGAACCATCTTATTTGTCTCGCATGACCGTTATTTTATCAACCGTCTGGCAACGAAAGTATTCGAGCTGTCACCTTCAGAAACAAAAGAGTATCTCGGTGATTATGACTACTACCTTGAAAAGAAAAATGAACAATTAGAGCTTGAAGCGATTCAAGAAAATGAGGCGCTGAAAAAACAAGCAGCAAAGCCAGTTGAAACGGCAAAGCTTTCGTATGCGGAAGAAAAAGAACTGAAAAAGAAAGAAAGACAAAAGCAGCGCAGAATCGAGGAAATTGAAGAACGGATTGCTGTCATTGAAGCGAAGCTTGGTGAAAATGAAGAGCTTCTATGTGATCCTGCTATTTTTCAAGATCACGAGAAGGTCCAAAACATTCAAACAGAAAATGATACGCTTCATCAAGAGCTGGAATCCCTTTTCGCAGAGTGGGAAGAGCTATCCGAATCGTAAAGAGTGCCCTAATGGGTGCTCTTTTTTCTTTTTAGTGAAGATTTCTTATCCACATTAATATCCACAATAACTTCTTTATTATTCTTTTAAAAATCGGACTTATCCACTTTATCCACAGAGATTTAATCACATATCCACATAAAAGAACGTATTTGTGCACATCCACTTCATTTTAAAACGAAATTTTCTAACAATTGTGGATATATCATGTTTACTTGTGAATAAATCGCTTTCATTAAAAATGAAAAAAACCTGTGTATCCACAGGAGTTTTCATTCATATGAGACAAGTGGTAAGCCCGGCTGGCCATTCATCGCCATATCGCCTCTTATACCTTTTTCAAACGCAATGGTTCCAGCAGCAGCGATCATGGCTGCATTGTCTGTACAAAGAGATAATGGTGGAATAATGACCTTCACGTCAGGAAGCTTTGTGAATGCTGTCGTTAAGGCTTCTCTCAGTCCTTTATTGGCAGCGACTCCACCAGCTAGGACAACCTGCTTGACGCCATAGGCCTCTGCCGCTTTTAATGTTTTCCCAACAAGCACCTCAATGACACTTGCTTGAAAACTTGCTGCCAAATTCTCTGGAGCAATTGTTTCTCCTTTTTGAGATGCATTGTGTAGTGTGTTAATAACAGCTGATTTTAATCCACTAAAGCTAAAGTGATAGGAACCTTCTTCAAGCCATGCACGTGGAAGCTTAATCGTTGGCTCTCCTTCATGTGCTAACCGATCAATATGAGGTCCGCCTGGATACGGAAGACCCATCGTCCGGGCCACTTTATCGTAAGCTTCTCCAGCCGCATCATCTAATGTTTCTCCGATAACCTCAAAAGATCCGTGCTCTTTCATTAGTACAAGCTCAGTATGTCCACCAGAGACGACAAGAGCCAAACATGGAAACTCCAATTCATCTACAAGTTGGTTTGCATAAATATGCCCCGCAATATGATGTACACCAACAAGAGGAATTTGATGAGCAAAGCTCAGTGCCTTTGCTGCATTGACACCGATTAGAAGGGCACCGACTAAGCCTGGTCCTTCTGTGACAGCAATGGCATCTAAATCCTGAAAGCTCATATTAGCCTGTGCCATTACTTCTTCTAACACGATGGTGACTTGCTCCACGTGATGCCTTGAAGCGATTTCTGGGACAACTCCGCCAAATCGTTTATGGCTTTCTATTTGCGATGCGACAACATTCGCTACAATTTCTTTCCCATTTTTCACAATAGATGCAGCTGTTTCATCACAGCTTGTCTCTATACCTAATATGAATCGATCTGTTTGTTCATTCATTTATATTCACCCACATGACCAATGCATCTTCCCCATTATCCGTATAATAATTCTTTCGAATAGAAGCTGGTCTGAAACCAAGCTTTTCATAAAGGGATTGTGCGGGTGTATTTGAAACCCGCACCTCTAAAGAAAGATGATCTGTCTTTTTTTCTTTACAAAATTCCATGACATATCGCAGCAACGCTTCCCCGTAACCCTTTCCTCTATGCTCAGGGAGAATCGCAATGTTCGTAATTTGTGCATCGTCCATGACGATCCAGACCCCGCAATATCCAACAGGCTGCTCATCTTCTTCAATGAGAAAATAATGGCTGTACTGGTTATGAAGAATCTCATAGACAAATGATTCTTTTTTCCAAGGGGCAGTAAACGAATGCACTTCAATCGTATACACCTCTGGAATGTCCGCTACTGTCATTTTTCGAATCTCTGTTATGTTGAGATTATTTTTGTCCTTCAAGCCATTTCACTTCCGCTTCTGCCAAACGAATATAGTTAGGAACAAGCTGATGGACATCTTCAGCAGGACGATCTGCCGCTAAAAATGCAAGCATTGAAGGTCTTGGGTTATGAAAAGCTCCCTCCGCTATCACAGCCGTTTCTCCTAAAATGGAGCGAATGCTCTCCTCATGAAGATGCACATCCTGTCCAAGAAATAGGACAGGCTTTCCTGTTTGCTTCAGCTCATGAAGCCAATCCGTGAGCAAGATATTTTGGTCTGGTTTGATCTCTTTGATCTTTCCTTCTTCAAACGTATATAGCCCAGTATATACTTGTCCTCTTCTCGCATCGAATAGTGGCGAGACCCATCCGTCAAAGTATTGACCATTTGCCGCAAGTGTTTCTAAACTCGAAACAGCCGATATCGGGATAGATAGCGTCCATGCGAGTGTTTTTGCAATGGTCACACCGATTCGGACGCCAGTGTAGGAACCAGGTCCTTTTGCTACAACAATTTTACTTAGTTCACTTGGCGCTACACCACATTCTTTCAACAATGCCTCAACAGTCGGCATCGCTCGGACGGAATGGTTCTTTTTTAAATACGTGATGCTCTCACCAATCACTGTGGAATCTTTGACAAGGGCAATTCCTAGTGTATGGTTTGACGTATCAATTGCCAGTATGGTCAAATTCTTTCATCTCCTTACAAAGGGTCTCATAGCGTTCCCCTTTTGCACTAAACGTGAGATGACGTTCTTCTTCACGTTCTGTTCTCAGCATTTCTATTTTCAAATAGGAGGAAGGCAATTGAGGTCCAATGAGATGTGCCCACTCAACCAAGCATACACCTTCACCCTCAAAATATTCTTCGAGCCCGATATCTTCTTCCGCATCTTCCATGCGGTACACGTCCATATGATAAAGTGGCAGTCTGCCATCGGTATATTCTTTAATGATCGTAAAGGTAGGGCTGTTGACGATACGGGTAATCCCTAAGCCTTCTGCAAAACCTTTTGAAAAAGTCGTTTTGCCTGCGCCTAAATCCCCTTCTAATGTCAAAACATCGCCTGGCATCACAAGTTTGGCCAAAGCAGCGGCAATTCGTTTCGTCTCATCCGCACCTTTTGTCGTCCATGTTAATTTCACAGTTGATGTCACCTCATTTCTTAAAATGATTATATCCATTTTTCATTAACATTGTTTGCTGTTCATTGTCTTTTAATAGAACGCTTGCTGCTTGATTACCTTTGACTTGTCCAATGCGTTTGACTTGAATGTCTTTTTTTCTACATTGCATTTCAAAGCTTTCCCAATCATCCTCTGGAATCGCACCAGTTAATACAAAGTCTTCCCCGCCAAATAACACCCATTCCAGCCAGTCTTTACGCAGCACTTGTAAATCTGGATGTACGGGGAGCTTGTTTGTTTCTATCTCTATCGTCACATGACTCGCTTCGGCTATCTCATTCAGCTCACTCGCTATTCCATCACTCACATCATTCAAAGTGACCCGAGGGAAGCTTGAGCAAATGAGACCAGCAACAATGTGAGGCTTAGGCTTTTTATGACGCTCAAGAAAAAAGGCTGTGTCGACTGCCTTGGGAGGGACTATTTCGTTCATTAAAAGTGATAAGCCCGCAGCTGATGAACCAAGCTCACCTGTGACAAAGACGACGTCTCCTGTCTGAGCACTGTGACGATAACAAGCTTTCCCCTTTGGTACCTCGCCAATGACCGTCACTGTAATGACAAAGTCACTGCGAGTGGCAACCGTATCTCCACCAATCAAATCCATTTGATAAGTATCAGCCAATGCTTTCATTCCCTCGTAAAGGGCTGAAACGACCGTCTCATCACCATGAGGCGGGATTGCAATTGATACAAGATAATACTTTGGGGTTCCCCCCATTGCGGCGATATCACTGACATTGACCGCTAGTGCTTTAAAGCCAATCTCAAAAGGTGTGGAAAAATCAAAGCGAAAATGAACATGCTCCACCATTGTATCAACACAAACGACCTCTTCACAATGTGAATGAGGTTGATAAACACTTGCATCATCACCGATGCCCATAACCAAAGAACGCTGATGTGTTTCTTTTGGTGTAATTCGGCGAATAAGATCAAATTCATCCATAAAAAGACAGCCCCTTCATGCAATCAATTGATTGAATAGACACGATGTCAGACATAATTAGTATTAGTGTAAGCCAATATGAGTTTCAGTTTCAATTAAAAATGATATAAAGAAAGCCTGGTATGAAAAAAACCAGGCTGGGTTAAAGTGATCTATCTTTTCTTTTTACATAACATGTAGCCAAACACAAAGCCATTCAATGTATCTTGGATACGTATGAAAAGAAAAAGACATAAAAAAAAACGAAACTATACGTTTTCGTTTACAAGTCATAAAAATGGCGGTCCGGACGGGACTCGAACCCGCGACCTCCTGCGTGACAGGCAGGCATTCTAACCAACTGAACTACCGGACCATTTTGGTTGCACTCACTGAGCACTACCTATTGGTATATAAAATAATTTGGTTGCGGGGGCAGGATTTGAACCTGCGACCTTCGGGTTATGAGCCCGACGAGCTACCGAACTGCTCCACCCCGCGACGATATAAATATAACAAGCTTGGCGGCGTCCTACTCTCACAGGGGGAGACCCCCAACTACCATCGGCGCTGAAGAGCTTAACTTCCGTGTTCGGTATGGGAACGGGTGTGACCTCTTCGCTATCGCCACCAAACCTGATGGAGAGAATGTTCTCTCAAAACTAGATAACAATGTTCAAGCTTCACATTAGAATATAGGTTAAGTCCTCGATCTATTAGTATCTGTCAGCTCCACGTGTCACCACGCTTCCACCTCAGACCTATCAACCTGATCATCTTTCAGGGATCTTACTTCCTTGCGGAATGGGAAATCTCATCTTGAGGGGGGCTTCATGCTTAGATGCTTTCAGCACTTATCCCGTCCGCACATAGCTACCCAGCGATGCCCTTGGCAGAACAACTGGTACACCAGCGGTGCGTCCATCCCGGTCCTCTCGTACTAAGGACAGCTCCTCTCAAATTTCCTGCGCCCGCGACGGATAGGGACCGAACTGTCTCACGACGTTCTGAACCCAGCTCGCGTACCGCTTTAATGGGCGAACAGCCCAACCCTTGGGACCGACTACAGCCCCAGGATGCGATGAGCCGACATCGAGGTGCCAAACCTCCCCGTCGATGTGGACTCTTGGGGGAGATAAGCCTGTTATCCCCGGGGTAGCTTTTATCCGTTGAGCGATGGCCCTTCCATGCGGAACCACCGGATCACTAAGCCCGACTTTCGTCCCTGCTCGACTTGTAGGTCTCGCAGTCAAGCTCCCTTGTGCCTTTACACTCTGCGAATGATTTCCAACCATTCTGAGGGAACCTTTGGGCGCCTCCGTTACATTTTAGGAGGCGACCGCCCCAGTCAAACTGCCCACCTGACACTGTCTCCCTGCCCGATAAGGGCAGCGGGTTAGAAGGTCAATACAGCCAGGGTAGTATCCCACCGATGCCTCCACCGAAGCTAGCGCTCCGGTTTCCAAGGCTCCTACCTATCCTGTACAAGCTGTACCAACATTCAATATCAGGCTGCAGTAAAGCTCCACGGGGTCTTTCCGTCCTGTCGCGGGTAACCTGCATCTTCACAGGTACTATAATTTCACCGAGTCTCTCGTTGAGACAGTGCCCAGATCGTTGCGCCTTTCGTGCGGGTCGGAACTTACCCGACAAGGAATTTCGCTACCTTAGGACCGTTATAGTTACGGCCGCCGTTTACTGGGGCTTCAATTCGCACCTTCGCTTACGCTAAGCGCTCCTCTTAACCTTCCAGCACCGGGCAGGCGTCAGCCCCTATACTTCGCCTTACGGCTTCGCAGAGACCTGTGTTTTTGCTAAACAGTCGCCTGGGCCTATTCACTGCGGCTTCTCGGGGCTTTAACACCCTAAGAAGCACCCCTTCTCCCGAAGTTACGGGGTCATTTTGCCGAGTTCCTTAACGAGAGTTCTCTCGATCACCTTAGGATTCTCTCCTCGCCTACCTGTGTCGGTTTGCGGTACGGGCACCTCTCACCTCGCTAGAGGCTTTTCTTGGCAGTGTGGAATCAGGAACTTCGCTACTAAATTTCGCTCGCCATCACAGCTCAGCCTTCACGGGAAACGGATTTGCCTATTTCCCAGCCTAACTGCTTGGACGCGGATATCCAATACCGCGCTTACCCTATCCTCCTGCGTCCCCCCATTGCTCAAATGGTGAGGAGGTGGTACAGGAATATCAACCTGTTGTCCATCGCCTACGCCTTTCGGCCTCGGCTTAGGTCCCGACTAACCCTGAGCGGACGAGCCTTCCTCAGGAAACCTTAGGCATTCGGTGGACGGGATTCTCACCCGTCTTTCGCTACTCATACCGGCATTCTCACTTCTAAGCGCTCCACCAGTCCTTCCGGTCTGACTTCACAGCACTTAGAACGCTCTCCTACCACTGTTCGTAAGAACAGTCCGCAGCTTCGGTGATACGTTTAGCCCCGGTACATTTTCGGCGCAGAGTCACTCGACCAGTGAGCTATTACGCACTCTTTAAATGGTGGCTGCTTCTAAGCCAACATCCTGGTTGTCTAAGCAACTCCACATCCTTTTCCACTTAACGTATACTTTGGGACCTTAGCTGGCGGTCTGGGCTGTTTCCCTTTCGACTACGGATCTTATCACTCGCAGTCTGACTCCCAAGGATAAGTCATCGGCATTCGGAGTTTGACTGAATTCGGTAACCCGGTAGGGGCCCCTAGTCCAATCAGTGCTCTACCTCCGAGACTCTTACCTTGAGGCTAGCCCTAAAGCTATTTCGGAGAGAACCAGCTATCTCCAGGTTCGATTGGCATTTCACCCCTACCCACACCTCATCCCCGCACTTTTCAACGTGCGTGGGTTCGGGCCTCCATTCAGTGTTACCTGAACTTCACCCTGGACATGGGTAGATCACCTGGTTTCGGGTCTACGACCACGTACTCATGCGCCCTATTCAGACTCGCTTTCGCTGCGGCTCCGCATCTTCTGCTTAACCTTGCACGGGATCGTAACTCGCCGGTTCATTCTACAAAAGGCACGCCATCACCCTTTAACGGGCTCTGACTACTTGTAGGCACACGGTTTCAGGATCTATTTCACTCCCCTTCCGGGGTGCTTTTCACCTTTCCCTCACGGTACTGGTTCACTATCGGTCACTAGGGAGTATTTAGCCTTGGGAGATGGTCCTCCCGGATTCCGACGGAATTTCACGTGTTCCGCCGTACTCAGGATCCACTCTGGAGAGAACAACATTTCAGTTACAGGGCTGTTACCTTCTTTGGCGGGCCTTTCCAGACCTCTTCGCTTATATCGTTCCTTTGTAACTCCGTATAGAGTGTCCTACAACCCCAAGAGGCAAGCCTCTTGGTTTGGGCTGTTCCCGTTTCGCTCGCCGCTACTCAGGGAATCGCATTTGCTTTCTCTTCCTCCGGGTACTTAGATGTTTCAGTTCCCCGGGTATGCCTTCTCATACTCTATGTATTCAAGTATGGATACTACTCCATTACGAGCAGTGGGTTTCCCCATTCGGAAATCTCCGGATCAAAGCTTGCTTACAGCTCCCCGAAGCATATCGGTGTTCGTCCCGTCCTTCATCGGCTCCTAGTGCCAAGGCATCCACCGTGCGCCCTTTCTAACTTAACCATTTCTTACTTTAGAAAGAATCACTATGTGTGATGAACTTTGCATTGCATTCAATGTGAATGTATTACTTATTGTTATCTAGTTTTCAAAGAACAATCCTGTCTCGCTAGAGACATGTTTTGAAGGAATGATCCTTCAAAACTAAACAAGACGAAAACGCACGCTGCTCCATATATCCTTAGAAAGGAGGTGATCCAGCCGCACCTTCCGATACGGCTACCTTGTTACGACTTCACCCCAATCATCTGTCCCACCTTCGGCGGCTGGCTCCATAAAGGTTACCTCACCGACTTCGGGTGTTACAAACTCTCGTGGTGTGACGGGCGGTGTGTACAAGGCCCGGGAACGTATTCACCGCGGCATGCTGATCCGCGATTACTAGCGATTCCAGCTTCACGCAGTCGAGTTGCAGACTGCGATCCGAACTGAGAACAGATTTATGGGATTGGCTAAACCTTGCGGTCTCGCAGCCCTTTGTTCTGTCCATTGTAGCACGTGTGTAGCCCAGGTCATAAGGGGCATGATGATTTGACGTCATCCCCACCTTCCTCCGGTTTGTCACCGGCAGTCACCTTAGAGTGCCCAACTAAATGCTGGCAACTAAGATCAAGGGTTGCGCTCGTTGCGGGACTTAACCCAACATCTCACGACACGAGCTGACGACAACCATGCACCACCTGTCACTCTGTCCCCGAAGGGAAAGCCCTATCTCTAGGGTTGTCAGAGGATGTCAAGACCTGGTAAGGTTCTTCGCGTTGCTTCGAATTAAACCACATGCTCCACCGCTTGTGCGGGCCCCCGTCAATTCCTTTGAGTTTCAGTCTTGCGACCGTACTCCCCAGGCGGAGTGCTTAATGCGTTAGCTGCAGCACTAAGGGGCGGAAACCCCCTAACACTTAGCACTCATCGTTTACGGCGTGGACTACCAGGGTATCTAATCCTGTTCGCTCCCCACGCTTTCGCTCCTCAGCGTCAGTTACAGACCAGAGAGTCGCCTTCGCCACTGGTGTTCCTCCACATCTCTACGCATTTCACCGCTACACGTGGAATTCCACTCTCCTCTTCTGCACTCAAGTTTCCCAGTTTCCAATGACCCTCCCCGGTTGAGCCGGGGGCTTTCACATCAGACTTAAGAAACCGCCTGCGAGCCCTTTACGCCCAATAATTCCGGACAACGCTTGCCACCTACGTATTACCGCGGCTGCTGGCACGTAGTTAGCCGTGGCTTTCTGGTTAGGTACCGTCAAGGTGCGAGCAGTTACTCTCGCACTTGTTCTTCCCTAACAACAGAGCTTTACGATCCGAAAACCTTCATCACTCACGCGGCGTTGCTCCGTCAGACTTTCGTCCATTGCGGAAGATTCCCTACTGCTGCCTCCCGTAGGAGTCTGGGCCGTGTCTCAGTCCCAGTGTGGCCGATCACCCTCTCAGGTCGGCTACGCATCGTCGCCTTGGTGAGCCATTACCCCACCAACTAGCTAATGCGCCGCGGGTCCATCTGTAAGTGACAGCCGAAACCGTCTTTCATCCTTGAACCATGCGGTTCAAGGAACTATCCGGTATTAGCTCCGGTTTCCCGGAGTTATCCCAGTCTTACAGGCAGGTTACCCACGTGTTACTCACCCGTCCGCCGCTAACATCCGGGAGCAAGCTCCCTTCTGTTCGCTCGACTTGCATGTATTAGGCACGCCGCCAGCGTTCGTCCTGAGCCAGGATCAAACTCTCCGAAAAAGTACAAAACCGAAGTTTTGTTTTTCGTCAGCGTTTGACTGACTACCTATGATGTTTCATAGGATTTTTTTATAAATACTCGAATTAACAGGTACGTTTTGTCTTGTTTAGTTTTCAAAGATCATATTTCAAAAAATGGAGCGGGTGATGAGAATCGAACTCACGACATCAGCTTGGAAGGCTGAGGTTTTACCACTAAACTACACCCGCGTGGTTTGTATTGGCGCGCCCGAGAGGAGTCGAACCCCTAACCTTTTGATCCGTAGTCAAACGCTCTATCCAATTGAGCTACGGGCGCTTAATCAGGCGACTTAATTATCTTAACATATCGTTTTTATCAAGTCAACATCTTTTTAAGATTTGTTTATCGCATATGTTTGAATGTCTTTGTTTCAAATACGTCATCAGCGACGATTAAAAATATACCATGGATCATATAAAAGGGTCAATACATTTTTCTAAAAAAGTTTCATATTTTTTAAGAGATGGTTTTTTCTTAGATAAATAGAGATGCGATAGCCCTATTTTCTTCTCTTTCTTCATAATCCCAATGATTCTTAAATAAAATCTTTCTAAATCCAAAGGAGGACAAAACATGGTCACATAGAATTTTTATTTATTGGAAAATTCTTAAAATTTTCCAAGCATTTAAAGGGGGTAGGAGATGATGAAAAAGTTCGTCGCTTTTCAAATCATGATCGCTTTGGTGATAGGAGCTCTTATCGGCCATTTCTTTCCTGACTTCGGGATGGCTCTCAGGCCAATTGGAGATGGATTCATCAGGTTGATTAAAATGATCGTTGTTCCTATCGTTTTCTCTACCATTGTTATTGGTGCAGCTGGCAGTGGTGGTATGAAGAAAATGGGAAGCCTAGGATTAAAGACGATCATTTGGTTTGAGGTCATCACAACCATCGTTCTAGGAATTGGTCTATTGCTGGCTAATGTTCTAAAGCCTGGCGTTGGCCTCGATTTCTCTAAGTTAGCTAAGAAAGATATTGGTGAATTAGATGGCTATACGCAGAAAGTCGTCGACTTTAAACAAATGGTACTCGATATCATTCCAACGAATATCGTCGATGTCATGGCTCAAAATGATTTACTTGCTGTCATTTTCTTCGCCATATTATTTGGTGTAGCCGCAAGCGGCATCGGTAAGGCATCCGCTCCTGTTCTCACCTTCTTTGAATCAGTGGCACAAATTATGTTTAAGCTAACACAGATGGTCATGGTGACAGCACCTATTGGAGTGCTTGCATTAATGGCTGCTTCCGTTGGTCAATATGGCATTGTGTTATTAATCCCGATGATGAAACTTGTTGGGACTGTATTTTTAGGATTATTCATTATTCTCTTTGCTTTGTTCCCTCTAGTCGCACTGATCTTCCGTTTTAACTACTTCGAAGTTTTAAAAATGATTTGGGATTTGTTCTTGGTTGCCTTCTCTACTACAAGTACAGAAACTGTCCTTCCTCAGCTTATGTCACGAATGGAGAAATACGGCTGTCCGAAAAGAATTGTCTCCTTTGTCATTCCATCTGGTCTTTCTCTCAATTGTGATGGGTCCAGTTTATATTTATCGGTTTCCTGCGTGTTTCTTGCACAAGCGTTTGGTGTCGACATGAGTTTGTCACAGCAGCTTTTGATGATGCTTGTTCTTGTGTTAACGAGTAAAGGGATTGCAGCGGTGCCATCCGGTTCACTCGTCGTACTTTTGGCAACCGCCCATGCAGTAGGTCTTCCAGCAGAAGGCGTCGCCATTATCGCCGGTGTCGATCGAATTATGGATATGGCCCGAACAGGTGTGAATGTTCCAGGTCATGCCGTTGCATGTATTGTCGTATCGAAATGGGAAAAAGTATTCCGCGAGTCTGCTTGGGAAGTTCCAAAAGCAGGTGAAGAAACCAAAGGAATGTAGTGTTATATGAAGGAAAGGGCTTCCCCTTTCCTTCAGCGTGTAGACAAACCCTCGCATTCTTTGTCAGGTCTGTGTGCCGGTGCTCACGAATGTCAAATTCGCTCCGCTCCGGTACTCGTCCTTCCTAGACTTCAAAGGTTTTCTATCACGCTGAAAAGAAGACAAAAGGAAAGGGCTTCCCCTTTCCTTTTCTTATGATAAAAATGCTTGCTTTAGGACTGCTTTGCCTTGAGGTTGCAGCTGCACTTCTGCATATGCGCCATTAATCAGCGTCATTTGCGGCGGGACATGCCCACAATCTATATCGTAAAAAATGGGGATTTGTAATTCCTTTTGTAATTCTTCATATACGTCCTGATATTGATACCCTTCCACTGGCACATCCACTGCACTTCGTCCAAACATAATACCTGAACAGTGATCAAACCATCCTGCTAGTTTTAATTGAACAAGCGATCTCTTCACGCTTGCAGCATTTAATTCGCAGTTTTCGAAGTACCAGAGAATTGGTTCATCTTTTAAGAATGTTTTTTGAAAAGCTTTGACGTCTCCAAAAGGCGTCCCCGCTAAGTGGCGAATGACATCAATACAGCCGCCCATCAGTCTCCCCTTTACCATCTTTTCTTGTCGATCAACCGTATGCCATGCGGTCGGTTCTGTTAAATGAAAAACATGTTCAATCGAATTGTCATACTGCCATTCCTTTTGATACATAGATGAAGAATATTGGCTGATGTCCATTTCCCCTTTTGTTGAAAGTACTTCTTCCCACATGACAGTCGTTTGATCAAGCTCTTCTCCCTGAAGATCTACTAGGTTCGGCCCATGCGCAGTAGCAATGCCTGTTTTGAATGTCAACGCCAGCAGGAGTGCACTCGTATCTGAGTAACCAAGAATCCACTTTTTTTGCATCGATGAGAAATCAAGGTGCTCTAGCACTTCCATTAGAAGCTGCCCTCCCCATGGCGGGATGATGTGATCAATCTCATCACAAGTCATCATGTACTGAAGCTCCTTTGCTCGTTCTACGGCAGGAGCTGATTTTGCCTTTTCCTGGTGCCATACCGTATCTCCACATATGACATCATAGCCTCTTTTTTTCATTCGCTCGCATGAGAGCTGAAACATGTCATGCAAAGATGGCTGTACACCTGAGGAAGGTGCTGTGACGCCAATTGTTTGTCCTTTTTGTAATTGTGGAAATTGTATCATCCTATTTCCCTCCATCCTCTCTTAATCTCTCATTTATAAAGAAGATGCCCCCTATTACAAGGGACATCTTCTTTTATTCCTTTTGACGCAGCACAGTATAGACACCTGCAAAGATACATAGAATGCCAATGAATGAGCGTAATCCCATTTCTTCTCCCAAAAGCAGCCAGCCAAGAACGGCACCTACGATCGGTTGAAAGAAAAAGAACAAACCACCGCTTGAGGCATCCATTAATTGAAGCCCTCTATTCCATAAAAAGAATGCTAGAGCTGTTGAGATGATGCCTAGATAAAGAATACCGCCCCAAATCTCCGGTCTTGCCATCTGTTCCACTTCTAGGTGAGGTAAACGAAATAATACAGGCGGTGTTAAAACAATGAATGCAATGATGATCGCATATGTGGTTGTCACCACCTGAGGGTACTTTCCTGGAACACGTTTGAGCAAAACAGACATCACCGCCCATGTTAAAGCAGCGAAGACCAATGAAAGACCACCAACAAATTCATCTGTCTGTACTGCAACTGGTCCAATCATGAGCCATACACCTGCTGTAGCAAGCAGGATGGATACGCACTTTCGAACAGTCATGGCTTCTTTTAATAGAAAGAAAGCAAACAGCACCATAAACGCAGGAGTTGCAGATGTAATAACAGCCCCCATTTGTGCAGAAGTATACATCGTCCCAATTTCTTGAGTCACGATTGAAAGGAAATTTCCGATCAGCCCAATCAACACCACAAGCGGGATATCTTTTTTATCTAATCGAAAGGAATAGCCCAAGCGCCAAATGGTGAACACCAAAACGACTCCTGCTACAGCATATCTCATCCAGACGAGCTCAAGTGGCGGAACAACCGCTACTGTTACTTTGACAACAACGTACATGCCGCCCCAAATACTTGCTGCGATTGCTAGGTAAAGGGCACCTATATATTTTTCATTCATCATTTTCCCTCCGTTATTGGATATTTTGAGTACCATATCCACAAACGGAGATCACTCTCCGTTATGGACGGAGGGCATTTGGAACATCATGTTCAAACAAAGGTTTCCACAGCATTGTCGTCACTCCATTTTTTTTATTTTCTGATACTTTATAACAAATTCTGGTTGACTTCAATCCTTTTTTGTCACCTTTTTTCTTCATATAATAGAAGATAAGCGGCTATTGACATGCTGAATTCGTTTTCATATAGTAAGTAAAACGATAGGTGGTCATGCTGGAAAAGGAGTAGAGGTCGTTGGATATTGAAGCTAGAAAACATATTCCCAGCACGGAACATGAACCATTTCTCGAGGGAATAAAAGATTGTGTGCCAACCCTGCTTGGTTATATGAGTATCGGGTTTGCCTTTGGAATTGTTGGAATTAGCGCACAGTTGAGCCTATGGGACATTGCGCTTCTATCAATCTTTATTTACGCAGGTGCTTCACAGTTTATTATCTGCGCACTGCTTGTCACGGGAAGTCCCCTTTCCGCTATTATTCTCACTACATTTATTGTGAATCTGCGTCATTTATTGCTAAGCCTGACGCTGGCTCCTCATTTTACACGCTACTCTTTGAAACAAAATATTGGATTCGGTCTATTGCTGACTGATGAATCCTTTGGCGTAGCCATGAATAAATTAGCTCAGCATGGAAAGCTCAATAACCGGTGGATGCATGGGCTGAACATAACGGCTTATTTGTGCTGGATTGCTGCCTGTATACTTGGCGGCATTTTTGGACACTGGATCTCAAATCCTGAAGCACTTGGTCTTGATTTTGCCCTTTCCGCTATGTTTGCTGCACTGCTGGTTCTTTCTTTGCAAACTGTGCCTAAAAGTAAATTAACCCATCGCCTGTCACTTGTTTTGTATATGGTCATTACAATGTTTGTTCTGCTTCATTTTGTTCCCTCACACGTGGCTGTTCTGTTAGCCACCATGATTGTCGCAACCATTGGGGTGGTGACAGATAAATGATCAGCAGTTTTATGATGTGGCTCATTCTCGGCTGTATGATTGTCACTGTGATTCCAAGGGTCGTTCCCTTTATATTTGTACGAAGTATCGAGCTGCCTGAAGTGGTGCTCAAGTGGTTATCGTTTATTCCCATTTGTATCTTTACGGCTTTGATTGCAGAGCATTTGTTCATTCATAATACAACAGGCGTCACCATTCACTGGATGTACCTTGCTGTCTTGGTTCCGACCGTCGTGATCGCTGTTTGGACAAAGAGCTTATCACTTACTGTTCTTGTAGGCGTCCTGCTGATGGGGACTGCCAGATGGTTTTTTTAAAAGAAAAAGCTTAACCGCATGTGGTTAAGCTTTGTTTCATTTTACGATTCCGTATACAAATCCATCGTAACCCTTTTCACCGACAGTTTGAATGGCTGTAGCCTCTATTCTTGACTCTTGTTTGAGTAAATTGAAAAATTCACGAGTTCCTTGCACTCGTTCATCCCCATCAGAGTCATGAAGGACTGCTCCATTTCTGACGACATTGTCTGCAATAATGACTGTTCCCTTTTTTGAGAAGTGTAACGCCCACTTTAGATATTTCGGGTTGTTCGGTTTATCTGCATCAATGAAAATCAAATCGAATGGAAGCACATCCCTCTCTTTTAACTGAGCTAGCGTATTCAATGCCTTTCCTTGCAAAATGCTCACCCGTTCCGATAAGCCCGCTCTACTAATGTTTTGCTGCGCAATCTGTACATGGTGGCTAACAGCCTCTAATGTGATGAGTTCTCCATCCTCTTCAAGAGCACGCGCCAACCAAATGGTACTGTATCCACCAAGTGTCCCGATCTCTAAAATGCGCTTTGCATTCTTGGTTTTTGCTAATAAATAAAGCATTTTCCCTTGAGCTGGTGACACATCAATTTCTGGCAGGCCTGCTTGCTTATTATGAGTAAGAGCTTGCTCCAAAACATCATCTTTAGGAATCAACTTGTCTGTGATATACTCGTCAACTTTCTCCCACACTTGCTTCATCTTAACCATCTCCCTTGGCCATGTCTTCTGTCTCAAGTCTACATGATGATAGCGAGCGCGTATAATCAATTCTTTTCACACATCTATTCATTTTATTGATGAAAGACATGTCATGATGGTGACATGAAGCAGTGCCATGTTTTTCGGATTTACTGGTTCAGGTGATTTTTCAAATCCCCTTTTTTATCTTGAAGCTTTCCTTTGGCTTGATCCTTTTTCCCTTCTGCTTTCAGGTTTTGATGATCTGTTGCTTTGCCAAGCTTCTCTTTCAATTGACCTTTGGCTTGATTTGTTTTTCCTTTCGCTTTATCCATATGTCCTTTTTTTTCACTCATTTGTTCCACCTCCACGTTTGATACTATTCATTTAGCCTTTTTCACAGATACAAAACATCTGAGTGTGCGATCCAAGAAACTACAGCAACAAGAAAATCCAGCCAAGGTCGGCTGGATTAAAAAATAATGATCTATAAGATAGACTTAAAAGCTTTAACCTGTTTTACTCTGATCGTACTCAACAAGATCACCTAGAATTTCGTCAATCTGATTCATCATCTCAGTTTCAATTTTCACCTCAGATGCTAAAGCATTCTCCCTCACCTGTTCTGGACTAGAAGCACCGATAATTGCTGCAGAAACGTTCTGGTTTTGCAGTACCCATGCTATCGCAAGCTGAGCGAGAGTAAGATCAACCTCTTGTGCGATGGGCTTAAGCTTTTGGATCGCCTCTAAGGTGTTATTATTCATCCAGCGTTGAGCAAGGTTTTTAAAAAAAGGTTTTCCAGCAGATGAGTTAGCACGCGAATTAGTCGGAAGTGATTTTCCTGGAAGATACTTTCCAGTAAGGATCCCCTGGGCCAAAGGCGACCATACTACCTGGCCAAGTCCTTCACGCTGGCAGGTCGGTATTACATCACTTTCAATGATTCTCCATAACATGGAGTATTGAGGTTGGCTGGCGATAAGGGGGACATTTAGCTCTCGTGCAAGCGCTGCCCCTCGAGTAATTTGTTCTGCTGTCCACTCACTTACACCAATATAGTTCACTTTCCCCTGTCTTACTAGATCTGCGAAAGCTAACATCGTTTCTTCCAGAGGTGTAGTTGGATCAAACCTGTGTGCATAGTAAATATCAATATAATCCGTTTGTAAACGTCGCAAAGAGGCATGACAGTTTTCCAAAATATGCTTGCGTGATAATCCTCTATCGTTTTTCCCAGCACCGGTTGGATGACATACTTTTGTACATAGTTCAATGCTCTCCCGCCGGATCCCTTTTAAAGACCTGCCTAGTATCTCTTCAGCCTTGGTGTCTGAATAAACATCAGCAGTATCAAACGTCGTAATACCAACATCAAGAGCAGCTTTCACACAATCATGGGCAGTTTCTTCATTTATCTTACCACCATGATTAATCCAATTTCCGTATGCAAGTTTACTAATTGTTAATCCACTATTTCCAAGTTTACTATACTCCATAATAATGCCCTCCTTTTGAAAGAATACTTTCATTATAAAAAGAGGTCGTTAATATGTATAATATATATATTCAGATAAATATATATATATTTTATATAATTAAAATATTTCCATTAAAAAAACGCAAAACTGTTTAATCACAATCCTTCGTAATCAATTACAACAATAAGCAAGGTTGAAATTTATAGGGGGCATAAAAAATGGATCTGAGACAAATACGTTATTTTATCATGGTTGCTGAAGAACTAAATTTTAGCCGGGCAGCTGAACGTCTTAAAATGGCACAGCCTCCATTAAGTCAAGAAATCCGCAAATTAGAAGAAGAGTTAGGTGTTACGCTTTTTCATAGAACGAGAAGACAGGTTGAACTTTCAGATTCGGGGAGAGTATTTTTAGAAGAAGCCCGCCGTACGCTTCTTCAAGTAGATAGAACGATTAAAGCAACACAGCTTGCAGATGACGGAAGAATAGGTCATTTAACGATTGGTTTCGTTGATTCTACTGATATTGTGATTGATATTATTAAAAGGTTTCGAGAAAGTTTCCCTAACATCCATCTTGTCTTATGTGAAATGGCTACAGAACAGCAGTTAAAAGCACTATATAAGAAAGAAATTCAAATAGGATTTATTCGTTCTAACCAAAATAATAAGATACTTACCTCAGTAATTTGTTGTGAGGAATCATTAAGCTTGGTTTTGCCAGAAAATCATCCTTTAGCTTCATTTCCCAAAGTTCCAATTCATTTATTAGCCAATGAACCATTTATCATGTTTCCACGTCATCTAGGTGCAGCATTTTATGATTTAATTATCAGCTACTTTTGGGAAAATAGCATAAGTTTAAACGTAGTTCAGGAAGCTATTCAAATGCATACGATTGTGAATTTAGTTGCTGCAGGAATGGGAATCTCTGTGGTTCCATCCTCAGTAGAAAGCGTAAAACGCTCAGGGGTTGTTTATAGAAAAATCCAAGAAACTACACCAAAAGTAAATTTATATGTTTCATGGAGACAAGATGAAACATCAACCGTCGCTGACCACTTTTTAACAGTTGTGAGAGAAGCCTATTTAAGTTCTCAGTCTAAATCATGAAAATCCAGCCAGGGTCAGCTGGATTAAAAAATAATGATCTATAAGACAGACTTAAAAGCTTTCACCTGCTATGTACACGTTTCAGGTATGATAGACATAATGGAAAGAAGGGTTGGTGTTCTATGATGATCTCTGAAAACATATTCACCGTTCGTGGTTTGACCTATCGTATTCGGTCTGCTGCAATTGGCGATGCCAAGCAGTTATCAGCTCTCAGACTGAAAATTGATGGTGAAACAGAATATTTAGACCGTGAACCAGGCGAAGCCTTTCTTCATGAAAAAGATTTTCAGGTGTTGATTCAAGAGGATACAAAGCAAAGCAGGCATTTATTTTTGGTCGCTGATATTGAAGGAGAAATTGTTGGTTTCTCCAGGTGTGAGGGACATTCACTCAAACGCTCTGCTCACAAAGTGACTTTTGGCGTCGCCATACAAAAGGATGCTTGGGGCTATCACATTGGCAAAGAGCTTTTAGCCGCTTCTATTGACTGGGCTGATCAGCAAGGCATCCAGAAGATGTCACTTCAAGTGCTGGAAACGAACCAAAAAGCCATTCGGTTATATGAGCACCATGGCTTTCTGATTGAAGGGGTATTAAAAAAGGATAAACGTCTGGCAGATGGACTTTATTACAATACTGTTGTGATGGGCAGGCAGCGGCCAAGCTTCTGACTACTTACATCACATAGCCCCATACCATTGAAATCGCACTGTATATTAGAAGCAGCCCCATGACATACTGGAACGGTCTTTCATAAGCAGTCAAAAAGCGCTTATACAAAGAACCAAATAAGCTCCAGCTAAATGTACCGAGAAATCCAATAAGTGCGAGAATCAGCGTCCATATGACATACTGCATATTCGATTGTCCATATGGCAAAACAAATGTTGAAATCACAGTCAATCCATACAAGATCGCTTTTGGGTTGATAAATTGCAGCATCATACCAGGGATAAAATGATTGTAGCGATCAAGTGTTTCGTCATCCCCGCCTTTACTTTTCATGATTTTGACCGCTAAATAAATCATGTATGCAGCTCCGATGAACGCCATGACCCAGCCTATTTTCGGCATCACTTGATAGAGAATGATATTAAAGAAGCAACTCAAACACAAAATAACGAGAAATCCGATACCCACACCTAAACAAAATCGAAATGTTTGCTTGACCCCATATTTATTCGTAAAAACCATGGCCATGATGTTGTTTGGCCCTGGGGTAAAGCTGCTCACAAAAGCATAGATCAACATAGAAAGAATCATAGTTGCCGCCTCCCTTGTACGTTATTAAGACTTTAATTACTTTATTGCGTATGTTACGCTTTATTGTAACGTTTGGTCTTTATAAAGTAAATAGAGAAAGGAGTTTTTTTCATGGAAGATGTACAATCGATTATTTCTAAAAATGTGAGGCTTCTTAGAGACCAAAAGAAATTAAGCCTCGAAAAGATGGCAGAATTAACTGGTGTCAGCAAAACCATGATTGGACAAATTGAAAGAGGAGAATCAACCCCTACCATCACGACTTTATGGAAAATCGCCAACGGATTAAAGGTATCTTTTAGTGAGCTCATTCACGCACCACAGCCTGAAATCAAAGTAGTACGCAATGAAGATGCACAGATTTTAACGGAAGATGATGGGCGATATCGCGTATATACGACTTTTCCTTTTGATGACCGGGGGAAATTTGAAGTGTACAGAGTAGAAATTGATCCTGGCGGGTCGCTGCATGCAAATGAACACATTGGCGGGACAGAGGAATTGATCACTGTTTTTGAGGGGACGCTTAATGTATCCATTGGTGATGAGCAATACAGCTTAAAAGTCGGCGACTCCATTCGTTTTAAAGCGGACCGTACGCATGCATATAAACAAACCGGAGAACAAATGGTCCGGCTGCAAATGATTCTTTATTATCCTCATGAAAAAAGCTGACAGGCTTGTCCACCTGTCAGCTTTGCATTTTATTTAATTAAATCCTGGATCGCGTACCACTGTTCCAGTAAATGTGACACTATATTTTCCTAATCCTAATTCTTTAATAGAGGTTTGTTTTAAAATACCGACCCAGCCATCCTCTGCATATACAATACTTTCTGGGATGTTTGATGTCGTATATGTTCTTGTTACTGAAACAGTTCGACTGGCCTGAGCCGTTATTTCACTGTTTGTTTGCTCCTTTGCTTCCACTGGAGTAGTTGTGACCCCAGCACCCGTTAAGACAATTGCTCCAACCAAAACAGAAGACATGACCTTTTTCATAAAAAAATCCCTCCCTTTTTTTGTAGAACATAATAACCATACCATAATTCAGTACTTATATAAGATATTTTTTCATTTTTTTGAAAATTATGATATGATTGTCTTATGTTGGATAGAGAGTGTTTTATACTTCTGTGCTTTTATCCTCATCTCATTCCGTCAAACAATTGTGAACGGAGGTGATTTCATGAAAAAATGGCTCATCTGTTTTCAACTTGTTTTCCTCTTCACCTTGACGACCACACCACTTGCTTCTGCTGCTTCATGCCCTACAGTGAAACCTTGTGTCATTGATCCTTAAGCATCAAAAAGGTCGATCAAGCCTATTCACTTGATCGACCTTTTTCGTTATGCTTGCTCTGCTTCCCAGCGGGCAACCTCTTCTCTTACTTTAGGAGCGACTTCTTTTCCAAATAACTCAATGGCTTTTAATACTTGATCATGCGGCATTGAACCAACCGGTACATGAAGCATAAAACGCGTGATTCCTACATTTTTTCTAAGGTGAATCACTTTCTCTGCCACGGTATCTGGATCTCCTACATACAGCGCACCTTCTAACGTTCTCGCTGCATCAAATGTAGAACGAGTATATGGTCCCCAGCCTCGCTCTCTTGCTAATGTGTTCATCACATGCTGTGTGGAAGGGAAGAATTGGTCTGCTGCCAGTTCTGTTTCTGCCGCAACAAATCCATGCGAATGTGATGCCACGGTTAATTTCTCTGGGTCATGTCCTGCGTGCACTGCCGCTTGCTTGTACAGCTGTACAAGCGGTGCGAATTGTCTAGGACTTCCGCCAATGATAGCAAGTACTAAAGGCAGTCCCAATAATCCAGCACGTACGACAGATTCACGGTTTCCTCCACTGCCGATCCAGATTGGAAGCGGATCTTGAACAGGTCTTGGGTATACCCCAACATCCTGGATAGCTGGGCGATGCTTTCCGCTCCATGTAACACGCTCAGACTGCTGTAATTTGAGCAACAAATCGAGCTTTTCTTCAAATAATTCTTCATAGTCATCAAGGTCATAGCCAAAGAGCGGGAATGATTCAATAAATGAACCACGACCTGCCATAATTTCTGCACGCCCGTTTGATAGTCCATCTAGCGTTGCAAAATCCTGAAAGACACGAACAGGATCTGCTGATGAAAGGACTGTCACTGCACTTGTCAGGCGGATATTCTTTGTCTGTGTTGCTGCAGCCGCTAAGACAACAGCGGGATTCGATGCAGCGAAATCTTGTCGATGATGCTCACCTACGCCAAATACATCGAGACCGACTTGATCTGCTAAAATAATTTCTTCTACTACTTCTCGAATACGCTGTGCGTGACTGACTGTTTTTCCTGTTTGAAAATCAGGTGTTGTTTCTACAAATGTACTAATTCCTAGTTCCATGAATGGAACCCCCTATCTTATAAATATGTCACAAATTCAGAGACAGGCTTTCGGTAGCCTCTCGGTTGTCTGCTCTCTACTTTTTCTTTTCCTAGTGTGATCATTAACACAGGAACTAAATCCGAATCGATGTTGAGCACCTTTTTCATTGCTTCAGGGTCAAAGCCGATCATTGGGCACGTGTCCCAGCCCTTGTTTTTGGCGGCGAGCATAAACAGCATCGCAGATAATGAAGCATTGCGGATTGCCTCTTCTTTCTGAAAATCTGCTCCTCTCTGTTCATAAAAGCTCATCGTCTCTCTGACCATTTCTTCGTATTGCTGCGTGTTTAAAATGCCAAGCATTTTCAGACCTTCATAAATGTTCGCCGCTTGCTGATAAGCCTTTGGGTCTCCCAGTACAATGATCGCTGCTGAGGCGGAATGCACTTTATATTGTCCAAATGCGGCTTCTCTTACTTGTTCTTTGAGACCTTCTGTTTGGACGACGACATATTGTGTGTGCTGTAAGTTAAAAGCAGATGGTGCCATTTTGACCTCTTCAAAAATGCTGTTAAGCTCTTCTCTTGAAATCGAGATATTTGGCAAAAAATTTGATGCGGATCGTCTTTCACGAACCAATGTATCAAAGCTGAGAGTCATCTTGTTTCCCCTTTTCGTGAAGTTGTTCTGCACCTAAACCAATTTTTTTTAGTAATTCAATGAGCTGTTCTTTTTCTTCTTTTTCAATAAAGGATAGGTTTTGTGAAATGACATCAGTGTGTTTAGGAAAAATGTCGTCAAACAATTGTTTTCCTTTTTCCGTCAGTAATACATGAAATACACGTTTATCAGAGGGCGCACATTGCCTTTTCACGAGCTCTTGTTTTTCTAGTTTGTTCACGACATATGTCATGCTTCCACTTGGGATTGACAGGATGTCGCTGATCTTTTGGACGGGATGCGGCCCCTTACTATAGAGCAATTCAAGGATCTGAAAGTTTTCAAATCCGATATCATAACGTTCAATGTCTGTTTGGATATTTGTAAAAAGGGCTTGATAGGCTTTCATCCACACGCGGAATAGCCTTAAGTCTAATTCATGTTCATGCTGCACCATGGCAACTACTCCTTTTTCAATAAATCCTAAAACTAGGATAGATTTATCCTAACACTAGGATATATGATTGTCAACGAGTTTGTTTCATAAAAAAAAGACCACCTCAGGTCAGTGATCCTCTTCTTTTAAGACAAAATGCAATTCAGCTATCTGCTTGTATTGTTTGACTTCTTTTAATGAAAACTTGGATTCTATATCCGCTGGGGAAAACAGAGGAATGCCTCTTCCAATCATGACAGGAGCGATTTGAAGGTAAAGCTCATCAACCAATCCTGCTTTGATAAAAAACTGAAGCAGTTCCCCGCCGCCGACAATCCAGATATGCTGACCTGTTTCATTTTTTAATTTTTCCACAAATGATAAGATATCTTCACGAATGATGTGAGTTCCTTTCAGACTGTCTTGTAAAGTACGTGACATGATATAACATGTCTTTCCTTCATAAGGAAACTCATCTGGTGACAGCTGTAGAACCTGCTCATATGTATTTCGCCCCATGATCAGCGTATCAACTGACGCATAAAAGTCATCATAGTTCGTATCTTCTTCGCCCTCTGTTCCTATTAACCAATCGAGCCTGTGATCCTCTCTCGCTAAATAGCCATCGATACTCATTGCCCCATAAAAAAGCAGCTTCCTTTTCTGACTCAATCTCATCACTCCTTAGCCTATATAAGAACATACATTCTATTTTAATTGTATCAGAAAGGAAAGACAAAGTATACATGGATTTTTCATCATCCGTTTTCATGTCTTCAACACCGTGATTCAATAAGGTATCCTCTTCAGGTAATGATATAATAAAATCAGTTCAATCAATGATCATACTTGGAGGAGAGACTGATGATACGACGACTTGATCATATCGTGTTGACTGTACAACATATGGAGGACACCATTCGCTTTTATACAAACGTATTAGGAATGAAGGAAGAAACCTTTGGAGAAGGCCGTAAAGCGCTTCGTTTTGGTTTACAGAAGATCAATCTTCATGAAGCTGGTCATGAAGATGAGCGGGCAGCGGCTCACCCACTTCCAGGCTCTAGTGATTTGTGCTTTATCACCGATTTAGATATGGACAGTTTGCTGCTACACCTTCGCAAGCAAGTCGTTCCTATTGAAGAGGGACCAGTCAGGCGCACAGGCACATTAGGTCCGGTTGAATCTGTTTATATCCGTGATCCTGATCTGAATTTAATTGAAATATCTCGATATATAGAGGAGGGTGATCCGTCATGACCCGCTTATTTTTGAGACCGATTGAAGAACAGGATTATCCGGGGATTCAAAAAGGATGCCAGCATGCAGAAACACTTTACATGACTGGCACACGCAAAACGTTCACACTAGAAGAAATTCGTTCAGCCTACACCCGATTTTTACAAGATGACAGCAGACGAGATTTCGCCATTTGTCTGTTAGACACGAAAGAAATGATTGGGGATGCAGCGATAGTGGATATTGATTTAATCAATCATACAGCAAGCTTCCGCATTGCGCTTCATGGACCAGAACATTTCCAAAAAGGCTATGGCACTGAAGCTGTCCGAATGGTTCAAGCATTCGCCTTTGAGACGTTAGAACTCAATCGCCTTGAGCTCGAAGTCTTTTCCCACAATCCGAGAGCCTTCAGAAGCTATGAGAAAGCCGGATTTCAATATGAAGGAAAAAGGCGTCAAGCGCTTTATTTCAATGGTACCTACTCAGATGTGATCATCATGGGCATCCTTCGTGAAGAATACAATCAGATGAACAGTGGAGATGCCCCTGCTTAAGAAGGGACATCTTTTTTTAAAAATTGAATCGCTGTGACGATGATCAAACAAATCATGGAAGAGAGAACGATAGAGACGCTTGATATACTAAGTGCCAAGCCTTCCCATCTGCCAATGAAGAAACTGGCTATCAATAAAACCAATCCAAATAGAATGAAGCATATAGGGAGGATCAGCCCCGCATGACGGTTTCTGCCTCTTTTCCCTGCCCACCATGAGAGACACAATACAACAATTGTAAAAATAGCGGTTTGCAGCCAAAACATGTTGTTTCAACTCACTTTCTCTTTTTTTATTTTATGACGATGGAGGTACTTCCAATGAACATGAGACCCATTGAGCAAAAAGACAACCCGTATATCGCAGCGATTATCCGCCAGTCACTAGAATCGGCGAATCTGGCGATTGAAGGAACCGCCTACACTGATCCCCACCTTGACCAGCTGTTCGAATACTATCAATCATTGACTCATGCAGCCTATTGGATTGCTGAAGAGAATGGCGATATTATGGGCGGCGTTGGCATTGCTCCATTTACTAACGAAATATGTGAATTACAAAAGCTTTATCTGAGTCCAAAGGCACAAGGAAAAGGTGCGGGCAAAAAACTGATGGATACGGCGCTGCAATATGCCTCTACATACTATGCAGCATGTTATTTAGAAACTCGCCGAGAATTAACTGCGGCTACTGGCCTTTATCAGCGATATGGCTTTTCTCTTCTTTCAGAGCCGCTTGAAGGCTCTGAGCATTCTGCAATGGATGCTTGGTATCTCAAAACCTTTTCATCATGAACAATAAAACAATCGATAGGTTTTTGTCCGCTGAAAGCCTAACTTTTCTGCCAGTTTGATCGAAGTTAGGTGATGGACATCGCAATCCCAATGCGGTGTCCTCTTATTTTCAAGACAACTCTTGATCATCTGCTGACCTGCCAGCTGCGCTAAACCTTTCCCCCGGCAGGCTTCCTCTGTCCAAATATCTATCTCCACACGATCTTCACTTGAAAAAATGGAGACACATTCACTCACCACGTTCTCACCATCTAAGATAGCAACTCCGATTCCTTTTGATAGGAAGCGCGCCGCTCTCCCCCAATAGGCTTCGTAATAGCTAGGAGGAAAAGCCCTGCTTGCCTTGATCACCTGTTCATTTGTCCGCTCTACTCTGTAGCCTGAATGAGTCGCAAGAACATAAGATTTTGCTTGCGAAAAAACGTACGCATGTCTTTCCATCTCATTCAGATGTGACCCAAGACATTTTTTCATCATCACATCTGTTGATTGATTCGCTGAAAATACGGTAAACCGGCCATTTTGTCTTCTCAGCCTTTCGTAAACATCCACAATGAACGCCGAGCAGTGTGACAACTCCTCCTCTCTCTTCCCTGCAACATAATAAATGCCGCATGCTGTTTCGAGAAAATAAATACGAGGGTGCACTGCATCATCTACATAAAGATCCCCTTGTATGAAACCATCCATGACCGCATCTACAAACACTGGATATGCCGGATCGATCTGGCGAATTCCTTCTTTTATCGATGCTGTCCTTTGCTTTTCCAAAAGATGCATGGCGCCCCCTTTTCCAAACATGTTCTTTTTTTCCATTATATATAAAAAAATGCGCGAATGCAGTGACTCTTTGCAACAAGAATTGTTATGCATCAAAATCAAAAAATGGCACAGGCATTGAATCGTCTGAAGCCACAGTCATAAAAAAAAGAGACCTCACTCAAGGTCTCTTTTCTGTTATTCTGCCGCAGGCTCTTCTGCCTTCCCCTTCCAAATAAGGGTTAAGCCTAATCCGAGAAATAAGACGACACCTGCGAATAGAAATGGGAAATGTATATTTTGATCGAATAAAATCCCGCCAAGGGCTGGGCCGAAAATCGTACCTAGGCTTGTGTAGGTAGAGTTCATCCCTGCGACAAATCCTTGTTGATTGCCAGCGATTTTTGATAAGAAGGTCGTTAATGCTGGACGCAATAAATCAAACGCTAAGAAAATCACACATGTGACAATGAGGACTACCATAAAGCCTGAGACGACAGTTGAAACAAAAGCGAGCACCGCTCCGACAATCAAGCATAGCTGAATGACTCTTTTTTCCCCAAGGGTATTTACGAGTTTCCCAAACACCAGCACTTGGATGATGACCGCCACAATCGAGCTGACCGTAATAATCACCGCAATATCTTTTGGACCAAATCCAAACTTATGATTTGTAAACAGGCTGAAGACCGTTTCATACGCAGACAGTCCAAACGCGAGGACAAACACAATGATAAAAGCGATGAGATAGCTTGGATGGATCGATTTTTTCAAATCCTTAAAGAAGGTGGATTCCTTCACTTGATCCATCTGCTTCGCTCGCTCTTCTTTTGTTAATGGCTCCTTTAGTAAAAGCATAGACGAAATGACAGCTATAAAGGCAATCCCTGCTGCAAAGAAGAATGGCAGGCGTACGCCGTATTCTGCGATAAAGCCACCAATTCCCGGACCAATAATAAAACCGGTACTAATGGCCGCTGACACATATCCCATTGCCTTTGATCTTTCTTGAACGGTCGTGATATCTGCGACATAAGCAGTGACAGCAGGCATGATAAATGCCGCACTAATACCGCCTAGCAGCCTTGCAAAATACAGCACATACACGTGTGTCCCAAGACCAAAGACAAGTTCTGATAACGCAAATAGAAATAGTCCTGACACAATCATAATCTTTCTTCCATAACGGTCTACCCATCTCCCTGCAATAGGTGATGCAATGAGCTGAGCCACAGCAAACGCCGCCACAAGGTATCCCATCGTACTCCCTGTTAGATGCATCACATTCATGAATAGCGGCATGACAGGAATAATAAGACCAATGCCTAAAAACGCAATAAATATGTTACTTAATAAAATAACGAGTACAGCTTTTTGCTCACGAATCGGTTTTTGCATGATGTTTGTTTCCCCTTTATTGATTCAATTGTTACTCATGATGGTTGATTCCGTGAATAATCAATGAGATCGCTTGTTTTTGTAATTCTTTTTTCTCTTCGATTGGATCATTTTTATACAACACGTCTAATCCGTAAAAAACGGATAATAATATTTTCACCGTTGACTCGACATGCTGGATCGACCAGCTGCCATCTTTGTTACCTTTAAGTATGATGTCTCTCATCACATCATCAAAGTCGACATCAATCTTGTTCAGCCGTTCCATGACCTCGTCTGATGTAAAGGCACTTGCACAAAATTCCTCACTTGCTCTCATTAATGGGTAGTTAATGCCCATTTGACTGAGCAGCTCTGCAAATCCTGCGAGCTGATCAATGGCCTGGTGCATCGTTTGTTTTTCCTGATGCCACGTCTCCATCATCAAGAGGTGATCCTCTTCCATGATATGAAGGAACAAAAACTCTTTTCCTTTAAAATGGTGATAAAGATTGCCTTTACTAACTTCAGCCGCCTCTAGAATATCTCGCACAGATGTTTCTGAATATCCCTTTTTTGCAAATAAATCACGTGAAGCGGTGACGATTTTTTGCTTCGTCTTCTCGCTCTTTTCAGCCCCGCTTTGTGTACTTGTCATCTTTCACAATCCCTTCTATCTTGCTTTTCTTCATCAGGACAATTCAAAACCGACCAGTTGGTTTATTTTTTTATTATAAATGGATCTTATTCAAAATACAATGAAAAAGTCATCGAAACAATCACTTATGCCATCTCTTCATTTAAATCATCTTAATATTTAACTTCACTTAACTATAAATATTGCCTATAATGGAATAGAGGTGATGTCATTGGATGCAGAAATCATTCATTACAGTAAAAAAATCATTGAATACTCGAATGCACTAGGCTCCATCTATGTAGAAGAGTATCAACGATTTTTAAAACATGAATATGCAGATTTATCAGCCAAACAAGAGCTGACACTTGAATTATTACGGACAAAAACAAGAACAATCAACGAACTAGCTGATTACTTTTCAATTTCGGCAAGTGCCGCTAGCCAGCTTGTATCAAAGCTTGAACAACTTGGCTATGTCAAACGAGAAATTAATCCACATAACCGACGGGAAATCATTGTTGATTTTGCTCAAAAGGGTCATGACTTTCACAAGAATACAGAAGAAATTCAATTGCACCTCATTCAAAAATATTATGCAAAGCTTCCAAAAGAAGATTTAAAAACATTATTGTCTCTATACGAAAAAATCTATCAGATTGCGAAAGAAGCGCCTTAATACGGTGTTTCTTTCTCCAACATTTAAGTTAGATAAACTATTAAGGAGATGAAAATATGGATAGCATTCTTTTAAAAGATGGTCGTCATATTGGTTTGTGTGAATACGGGGATCTTGAAGGGTTTCCAGTATTCTTTTTTCATGGAACTCCTGGATCAAGAGTGATGTTTTTAGATGATGACCCCATTTCTAAAGAGCTCGGTGTTCGTCTCATCTGTTTAGACAGACCAGGATTTGGTTTATCTACCCCTCAACCTGACCGTACGATTTTAGATTGGGCAAAAGATGTGTTGGAAGTAGCAGATCATCTCGGCGTTCACCATTTTTCAGTGATGGGTGTATCTGGAGGCGGCGCATTCGCTGCTGGCTGTGCTTATCAATTGCCGAATCGAGTCCTTTCAGCCGCTCTGATTTCAAGTACAACGCCATTTCAAAACGGAAAACCGCCTAAAAGTATGCTCAAAGAAAACAAATTGGCTTTTTTCCTCAGTAAGAAGTTTCCTTGGCTATTAAGAGCAAGCTATCGTTCCCAGAAGAAAATGATTGAGAACAAACCAGAGAAATTTAAGAAGCTGGCTAAAAACGGGAACAAGCATTTACATCCGTGGGACCGTCAATTCCTTCAAACCGATGAGCAGTTAGAGATGATGATGACACATTTACACGAAGCCACTCGTCAATCGGTGGATGAATGTATTCATGAACCAGATTTACTCTCGCGTCCGTGGGCATTCGATATGAAAGATATTCAAATCCCAGTTGATGTATGGCATGGAAAAGAAGATTCCATGGCTCCGTTTGTCGAAATAGAAAAAATGGCTCCTAACATTCCAAACGTCAAAACCTATTATATCGATGAAGCGGGACATTTTCTTACGGATGTAGACGATATTTGGCGAGATATTTTACTCTCTTTAAAAACACGTGCAGAAGAGCATCATCAGGAGCACGTATAAAAAAAGACCCGAAGCTTCGGGTCCCTTTCTTCATTAATACTTTTCATAATATGCCTGCACTTTACTTGGATCTTTTGTCTTCGTTAGAGCGAGCATAAGCAGAATGCGTGCTTTTTGTGGATTCAATGAATCCGATGAGACAAAGTGATGTTCATCATCCATTTTTTCATGGGTCACAATCCCATTTCCTGCACGGCTTGATCTCACGAGGACCACGTCTTTCTTCACGGCATCTGTTGCCCCTTTGATGGCTTCTGTTGACATCGTTCCATTTCCGGCTGCGGCAACGACAATGCCTTTCGCTCCTGCTTTTACTGCTGCATCATACATGTATTTTTGATCATTTTGATAGCCGTATAAAATATCGACTTGTGGTAATTCTTTTATGTTTGATACATCAAATTCACTTTCAGACGTATGTTTTCTTGTTGGTTCGTTATAAAAGGAAACCACTTCACCAGCAATTTCTCCAATGTAGCCTTGCTCAAGAGACTTGAAGGAATCGGTTGTGGTCGTGTTTGTCTTTGTAATAAATCGAGCTGATGCAATTCGGTCATTTAATGTGACCATGACCCCTTTGCCTTTGGCTTCTTTTGTGGATGCAATTTTCACAGCATGATACAAGTTCAGCGGGCCATCCGCACTGATAGCAGACGCTGGTCTCATTGAGCCAACGACCACAACTGGCTTATCACTTTTGACAACCAAATGTAAAAAGTAAGCGGTTTCTTCAAGTGTATCTGTTCCATGTGTGATGACAATCCCATCGACTTGATCATCGTTTAAGAGTTTATTGACTCGTTTGGCTAATTTTAAAAGAAGAGCATCATCCACATTTTCACTGCCTACGTTCGCCACCTGCTCACCTGTTACGTTTGCAATATCCTTGAGCTGAGGAACTGAAGCAATGACTTTATCGATGCCAAGTGAACCAGATTTATACCCTGTCGTATCTGTATCACTGTCTGAACTGCCAGCAATCGTCCCGCCTGTCGCTAATACCTTAATATTAGACAAGGACTTATTACCTGTTTCTACGGCTGTCGTTTTGTCTTTTGATTCCTTAGATGCTGTTTCGTTTTCGCTTTGATTTTTCTCTTGGGTACTTGTATTGGCACAAGCTGCTGTCGACATTAATAAAACAGAAAGAAGGACAGCACCTAACCATTTTGTTACGTTCATTCGATCATCTCTTTTCTTAAATGTGATGGATTCAAAGCTATATCTCTTTCTATAGGGTTTACTTTATACCAATCCTTCATTCATCAGCATGAGGCGAAAGTTACAGAACCAAATAAAGGCAAAAAGGTCATTATCACAATCATTTCTTTACATCTAAATACCTAACTTTTTTTAAAAAAGATA
This sequence comes from Bacillus sp. FSL M8-0266, assembly GCF_038613425.1. Lineage (NCBI taxonomy): Bacteria > Bacillati > Bacillota > Bacilli > Caryophanales > Bacillaceae > Bacillus > Bacillus sp. FSL M8-0266. The sequence continues at coordinate 563,991 of NZ_CP152015.1, read as the reverse complement.
ATATTGAGGTTGTTCAATTATTAACAGTAAACGATGCTAGATCATCAATTTATGATAAAATATAGTAAATTTTACAAAAAGGAGTATACATATTGCAAAAGCTTCAATCATTTCACAAAATCCTAATAACACTATTCCTTAGTTCGATTTTACTCAGTCTGTTCGTATGCTTCTATCCACCGATTCAGGGTGAGCCTACGTTTATGGTATTTTACGTTCCCATCTTTTTTGTTTATTATTTCGTCTTTGCGGTTCCTTTGCAGTTGTTGTTTTCTTTGCAACCAAAGGCTTTCCATCCACTTTATCTAGCTGCTTATTTACTGATTGCAATGGTTGTCATGCTTTTTGTGATTGATGGAATTGGGAGTTCAGTATCTATACCTATCGTCATCATGAGCAGTCTCATCTACTGGATCTTTGATTCTTTGCTTTATCAAAGAACATATGAAAAAAACACCTAATGTGAAGGTGTTTTTAGCTGCTCGAGTATATGCTCACAATGATCCAAGTACGCTTGGCTCAGTAGGAAATCTTTCGGTGCGGCGATCGATGCTAATGTGATCAGGGCATTGGAATGATGAATGAGCGGATTCAGCATTGAATGCTCTACGTCTCTTATTGTTTGAATATGCAACCATTGAGGTGCTACTTCTTTCTCGTAGATCCTTTTTGTTTCAGCGGAATCTACGTTTCGGTCATTTTGTGCCAAAACCAAATAGATCGGTGATTGGATGCGCTTGATATCTGAAGTGGCATCGGCTTTCATGTTCTTTTGAATGAATTCATAACGATCTTTTGTCATCTCTTGATCGTCCGTTTTCTTTTGATATGTGCGAAATGCCGCGCCTTCTTCTAATAATTTGTTTTGCTCATCTTCTTTTTCGATTGTTTTTTGAATTTGTTCTTGAGATGCATTCGTTTCTTTTAATGTTTGAAGTGTATTGTACCTTCCCTGTCTCATCCAATTGATAGCAGGACCGACAAGGATGGAGGCTGTGATATCGGTTCGATCTGTCATTACTTTTGGGATCACCCAGCCCGCTTGGCTTGCTCCCCATAAGATGATTTGTTTTGATTGAAGATTATGCTCTTTCTTCGCCCATTTGATCACATACTCTACTTCCTTTGCACGATCATCCATGGATTGATGCAGCCAGTTTCCTTCTGATTGACCCACCCCGGGCTTATCCCATGATATAGACGCATAGCCTTGCTTTGCAAAGCGTTCCATTAAAGGTCTGTATCCTCCGTCATATGTGGCATTTTGTGGACCATCTCCGTGTACAAAAAGGACAATTCCTTTTATTGACTCCTCCTTCTTAGGTGTTGTGACGATACCTGATAATGTCCCATCCGCAGTCTCCATGACAACTTCCTTTTCATTCATAGCAAAGCTGTTTTCATAAAATACAAATGCTGTGATAAAAATGAATGCCGATGCAGCGATGATCAGCCAAATCCTTTTTTTCAAGTTCTATTCCCCGCTCTCTGTTCAACTGTATACACCATGGAATCTTGGTACGTGACAGAGACTGGTACATTCTCATATAAGATCATATAAGAAGGCTGGTCAAACGGAGCTTCGTGTAGAAAAGCCTCAATTTCTTCAATGACTTTCTCTTCATCTTCGGCTAAAAAACTTTTAACCGCGTAAGAACCTGCATCCAGTCTCACATCGTAATCCTGTTCATTTGATACATAATAAGAAATGGTTGAGTCATCTTGCAGATTGATCACATAATATCTCTCCTCAAAAAGAGACAGATCCAGATCCTTTTGTTGAACGATTTGTTTAAAATCGAGCTCTGTTTCAGTCTTTAGAAGATGATCTGGGATCTGTTTTAAATAACGAATTGGCCGATCTTGAGTGGTTGTTTGATGAAGCTGAAGGTTGTTTTGAATCGACAGCATATGCTCCAGACGCTGTTTCACTTCGCTCAATTCCTGTAATTGCTTCTCGACCTGATCCAGCATACCTTGATAGGACAGAGTCATACCGGGTTCTTTCGAAAAGCTCTCGCTGATATCTTTTAAAGAAAACCCCGCCTTTTTTAAGAAGAGGATTTGATAAAGGGTGTAAATTTCTTTTTCATCAAATAATTGGTACCCATTTTGAGCGACCTTCGCAGGGCGGACGAGATCCTGTTCTATATAATGACGAAGCGTATACTTTGTGATGTTTAATAGCTTACATACTTCTCCACTTGTTACATACGTCACTAGATTCCCTCCTTGTGTACACATTCTAAACCATGTGGTTACCACACAGTCAATCATGCCATAAAAAAATCACCGAGGACATCTTCCCTCAGTGATGTATCATTTCTATTTCATACTTGGACCAGCATGTGAAAAAATCGGATCTTTCAATTCAAAATCAAATGTCTTGCCGTCAACAATACCGACTGTTTTATCATGGTCATAAAGCTCAAGCAGACAAGCTGCCATTTCTTTTGATGTATGATATTTCTTGATATTGCCTTCATATTCGAATTGATCTACATCTAATGAACGCTTTGCAAATTCTGATTCTGTTGCAGAAGGTGCTAATATTTTGGCCTGTAACTTAGCTCCCTTTTCTTTCAACTCTAGTGCCAATCCTTCTGTAAAGGCGCTCACGTAAAACTTCGTGGCCGAATAGGTGACGGCATTGCCGACGACTGTATAGCCCGCTCTTGAAGAAATGTTGATCAGCTGAGCCCCTTCTACTTGCTCATAATCACGAACAAATAAAGTGGATAAAATCGTTAAGGCTTCGATATTCAGATGAAGCATATCTCCAATTTTACTTACATCCTGTTCTCCTATCGAGCCGAAATGGCCGAATCCTGCATTATTAATGAAGGTGTCGAGCTCATATTCAGCCAATGATTCATAAAATGAATACACTTGCTCCATGTCGGTTAAATCGACAGACTGTATATTTACTTTGATATCGGGATATTGATCAAGAATCTCCTTCTTCAGTTCTTGGAGTTTCTCGAGCCGGCGTGCAGCTAAAATAAGGTTTTTGCCTCGTGCTGCAAAGGCCAGTGCCGCCTCATATCCAATACCTGAACTTGCTCCTGTAATGACTGTATAGTTCATTTTATATCCCCCTATGAACGTCTTCTAACTAGTTAAATTATAACGACAGCACTTTGCTCTAGTCAATTTTGAAGAGAATCACAGGGGTGACTTGTCTAGCTTCATTCATCATGTTGGAGGATGTCATGTTGAGATTTTTTTGTTAATTTGTGAAAAACCAATTGGTAGGAATGTTCGATTAACTCCTCTACAAATGAAGCTGGAATGTCTGCATCAAGGTAAATGGAATTCCAATGAGTCTTATTCATATAATAGCCCGGAATAATCCCCTCATGCATCTCTCTTAGTTCTTCAGCACGTTGAGGGTCACATTTTAAAGTGATAACAGGCTTTCGATTCGCATCTCCGCCCATCATAGCAAACATCTTTCCACCAATATGATATCGATCTGCCTGCCATTCTGGCTGATAATCATGGGTGACTCCTTTTAAAGAAAGACAAAATGCCTGTAGATTCTCTTTTTCCATTAGATTCGCTCCTTTTTTAAGTCTACTATTCTTTCTATTATATCGACTATAAAGGCATATATCTGATCTTTTTCATTCACTTCACAACAATAAAGCACAGGCCCGCTAGGTTCTGTGCTTTTCTATCAATGCTTCTTTCTTATTCAAACGCCTTCTTCAATTGATCACTCATGAGATGCCAAGCCTCTTCAGCTATTTCTAAATCTCCGGCATGCGTGAAGGCGTGGGGAACTCCTTTAAACTGTCTGTACGTGACGTCTATCCCTGCTTCTTTTAACTTCTCCGCATATTGTTCGGCTTCTTGAGCTAGCGAATCTCTTTCAGCTGTGATAACGAGAGCTGGTGGCATTTGTGCCAAGGATGAACGATCGGCAAAGATTGGAGAAACGAGCGGATTGCGCGGATCTTGGCCTTGCAGATAGAAGGCATTAAAGAGCCTCGCCATTTCAACTGGGATCGCTTCTTCAAACGCTGGCTTTTGTGCTGGATCAGTGGCTAAATCAAGTGGCGGATAATCAAGCACTTGATAGACAATCGGGAGTTGGTTCCCTTTTTGAATATTTAAGAGACAAGCAGCCGTTGCCAAGTTTCCTCCTGCGCTATGTCCGCCAATGGCTATTGCTTTGGGATCTATTTGAAGCTCATCAGGGTGTTCATACAGCCACTTCAGCACATCATAGCATTCATGAAGAGCGGCTGGGAAAGGGTGCTCTGGAGCAAGCTGATACTCGACATTGACGACGATACATTGGGCTCGGTCTGCAATGACCGGACACCAGTGGTTATCCATTTCAGCACTGCCTAGAATAAATCCTCCGCCATGTAAATTCACAAAAACAGGAAGCGGCTGCTTTGATGTGTTGACCGGCTTAAATACCCATACCTTTGTTTCGCCAGCACTTGTTGGAATGTCATATTCCATTTTGTTCACTTCAGGTGGATGGACTGGTTTTAGTTCCGATTGACTCGGTAATGAACCTTCAGATGGTTGACGTAATGACTCAGCGATTTTGATTTGTTCTTGTAAGTTCATGATCTCAGTCTCCTATCTTATTCATTTCTTCTTAACTCATTCGTTCCTTTTTCCTCTTTTCCTTCTACTGAATCAGCACCACCTTACTGAATTCATCAAAATAAAAAAGATAATCCCGCTTTTTTAGTTGGTTTCGAAGGAATTGACGAAGAAGACATTGAAGATGGTATACGTTTATTAGCTAAACTAATCAATAAAGCTAAGTAACACACTGAATATAACACACGATACTAAGAAAATAAAAAATTAGAAAACGAGTTTTCCATGTTTATTGTAAACGTGAAAAACTCGTTTTTATATTACTCTATATCACAGCAGAAAACCTATAAAAATAAATAATGTTTAAGAAAAAACGATCAATCTGTAACTGCAAACCAAGTGTCTTTGAGCAATTCAGAGAAAGATTGAACGGTTGGTCCTTCTGAACGACTTTTTAAAAATACTACAGATGTTTCAATTGGTTTTTCACAGTAATGCAAAGGGAGAAGAATACCCTCTGCTAATTCTTCTTTAATCATATTTTCTCCAAGCAAGGCGATTCCGGTTTTATTTAAAACTGCCCGTCTAATCGTTTCATCGCTTCCCCCGCATTCAATGATAGAAGATGGACGGGTGTTAATTTCAGAAAAACACTGCTCTGTAATTGAGCTAAAACCGCAATGTTCATGATATGCGAGAAACGGAAAGGATTCTATAACCTCTTCTTTAGAACGGTTTTTGGCAAGGTCGGCGGAGACAACCAACACCGCCTTTTCCCTTTCTAAAACAAACTTTTCTAATTCTGAGGAATCAACTTCCCCTGCAACAATCCCAATATCTGCTTCATTATTTAAAATTTTATCGACAGCTATAAGGCTGTTCGCTGGCATAAGGCGTAGCTTCACTTTTTTATGCAATTTTGTATAAGAACTAAGTAGTAAGGATAGGTGATTCGTACAATAATATTCTGAAGCTGTAACAGTTAGACTTCCGGAAGGACCATTTAACTCTTCCATGTCTCTTTCCATATATTCCATTAATTCAAATAATCTATCTGTATGTTGCTTTAATTTTTTTCCAGCAGGTGTCAAAAACGTTTTTTTCCCAATACGGGTGAATAGAGAATGATTTATTTCCCTTTCTAATACTTGAATTTGTAAAGTAATAGTGGGTTGAGTATATTTTAAGATCTTTGCAGCTTTGGTCATATTCAATTCATTGGCTACTACTTGAAAAGTTTTTAGATTTCTGAGTTCCATTTAACCTTCATCTCACTATCTATATTTTTTATAGCCTACAAAAACTACTAACCAAAAGTATAAAAAAATCATCTGATATAAGGTGAACCATATAACCCCATAGACAAGATGCACTGAAAAGAATAGCATTCAAAACATTATATCAAAAATGTTAACGATGTAGGAAAGCAGTTTATCGAATGTATATAAAACAAAAATGGATTAGCTTCTATAAAATACCAATAAAAATCAAATCTTCTCCTTACTCTTAAAGTTATAATATATCGCTAAAGTTTTCTAATACATACTATTAAATTAATTAATTTTTAGCTTTTTTCATCCTGTGATAGATTGGATAAAGAGCAGAACGAGGTAAGGGAAAGGAAGGTTATTATGTATCCATTTAAAGTATTAAATCATGAAGATATCAAAGTTATTCTTGATATGCAAAATGTAATTGATATCGTAGAAAAAGCTTACGTGTTAAAAGAAAATAAAGAAGCTTCTTTATTCCCAATGGTATTTCACGAGTTCGAACCTGGTAAAGCGGACATGGATATTAAATCAGGAGAATTGTCAGGAGTAGGCATTTTCGGTTTAAAGCTTGTTTCCTGGTTCGGGGATAACCCTTCTAAAGATCTTCCTGCTGTTGTTGGTACTGTCTTAGTTCTTGACAGCCATACAGGTCTTCCGATCGGCATCTTGAGCGGTGAGTATATGACCATGATGCGCACCGGAGCAGCTGGTGGAATTGGAGCTAAATATTTAGCAAGAAAAGATTCAGAAGAATTGCTGATGGTAGGATCAGGTCATGTTGCGGCTTATCAAATCTTAGCTGTTTTAATGACAATGAATCATATCAAAAGAGTTCGAGTGTATAATGCCCATTCATTTGACAAGGCTGGTCAGTTTTGTGCAGACATCAAAGGCAAGTTAAAAGAGCTGTTAGCTCAAACTAAAGAGCAAAACCCGGAAGTTTATGAAGAAATGCTTCAAAAGATAGAGATTGAGTATACGCCAGTTAATGATATTGAAACAGCTACGAGAAATGCAGATATTATTATTACGGCTACTCCAGCACGCCAACCAATTATTCAAAAAGAATGGGTAATGCCGGGTACTCACTTTTCATGTGTGGGTGCAGACATGGCAGGAAAACAGGAAATTGATGAAAATATTTTAACTGATTCTCGCATATTCGTTGATGACCTTGAACAGTCTGTTACGGTAGGAGAATTTGAAACTGCATTCAAAAAAGGCATCATTACAAAAAATAGCATCGTTTCGGAAATTGGAGGGGTGATTACAAATCAAGCACCAGGACGCATTTCTCCAGAAGACATCACTGTTTTTGACAGTACAGGCATTTCTCTTCAAGATCTATTGACAGCGAACTATGTTCTAGAACAAGCAGAAGAAAAACAAATTGGGATGTCGACAAAGCTGTAATGAATCGATAACTTTTTAAATAAGCAGATTTAGAAAGTATTCTTTACAAAGGAGTTAATAGGATGAATATTAAAACATTTGCTGTAGAACATTGGATGAATTTATACGAGCAAGAGGCCGTTTATAATATCGCGGAAACATGTGTTGAATCTTTCACTGTAAATGAGTTGATTGGAATGGATGGCACAAATCCAGCTGACTTTTTCAATGAAGTCGGAAAGAAAAAATTAACATACGGACATATTGAAGGATCTCCAGAGTTTAAAAGCTTAGTATCTGGCCTGTATGAGACAGTTGAAGCTGATAATGTGCTTGTCATGAATGGAGCAATCGGTGCAAACTTCTTAGTGCTCTATTCTCTTATTGAGCCAGGAGATCATGTAATTGCTGTACACCCAACATACCAGCAATTATATGATGTGCCGGCTTCATTTGGCGCGGATGTAGATCTGCTGCCATTGAGACCAGAAAATAACTTCCTGCCGGATCTAAACGAATTAAAGTCTCTGATTAACGAAAAAACAAAATTGATTATTATCAACAATCCGAATAATCCTTCAGGTGCTATTATTGAGAGAGAAATGCTTGAAGAGATTGTAGACATTGCACGCTCATGTGATGCTTACTTGCTGAGCGATGAAGTATACAGAAACCTATTACAGGAAGATAACCTTGTAGTGCCATCTGTTGCTGATTTATATGAAAAAGGAATCAGTACATCAAGTATGTCAAAAGTATTTTCATTAGCCGGCTTGCGCCTTGGCTGGATTGCAGGTCCAAGTGATGTGATCGCTGAATGCATAAAACACCGTGATTACACAACCATCAGTTGTGGTGTGCTTGACGATATGTTAGCCGTTCATGCTCTTAAAAATTATGACAAAGTCCTGGGGAGAAGCCGCAAAATTATCAAAGATAACCTGGCTATTTTAGATGAGTGGGTTCAAAACGAACCTTCAATCTCCTACGTAAAGCCACGCGCAGGCACAACATCTATGCTGAAATACGATTACCCTGTTTCATCAGAAGAATTTTGCGTTGACCTATTTAAAACGAATGGCACATTCTTAACGCCCGGTTCTTGCTTTGATATGGAAGGATATGTTCGTATCGGTTACGCATGTTCAACAGATGTATTAAAAGCAGGTCTTGAAAAATTCTCTGAATATCTGCGTACCCTTAAAGTAAACAGCTGATGAACAACCATTAAGATAGATATTTGGAAAATCTAATCGTACAAAAAACCGAACTGCCAAATGGTTAGTTCGTTTTTTTGTAAAGTTAATCAGGATATTTAACCCCCTAAAGACATTGCAATATCTTGTCGGATTATCTTACATCATTCATTTCAATAGTTACCATAAAGAAGTTCAAATTTTGAGTTCATTATTTTCGTGTTATTCTACATCTGCAACAGATGAAAGAGGAAAGGTAGAGGTGGAATGTAACAAGCTTAAACAATACTCAAGAAGATGGGAGAGGTAAGATTTTATGAGTAACAGCTGGAGTTCCTTAGTTGAGAACATGGGTGATTATTTAGCACCTAGCATGGCAAAAGATCATCCAAACTTACCTGTAGTAAAAGCAGAAGGTTGTTATTACTACGGGCTAGATGGGAAAACCTATTTAGACTTTACTTCCGGGATTGCAGTAGCTAATACAGGACATCGCCATCCTAAAATTGTACAAAGTATCAAGGATGCAGCAGATCAATTAATGCATGGCCCTTCGGGAGTCATTATGTATGAATCCATTTTAAAACTGGCCAAATCTCTAGGTGAAATTCTGCCAGGAGATTTAAATTGTTTTTTCTTTGCCAATAGCGGCGCTGAAGCAATTGAAGGAGCTTTAAAATTGGCTAAATATGCTACAAAGAGACCTTATGCTATTTCTTTTACGGGGTGCTTTCATGGTCGTTCTTTAGGTGCTTTAAGCGTATCGACATCAAAAAGTAAATATAGAAAATATGTAAATCCTTCTCACCTGACTTATCATCTGCCTTACGCTAATATGCAGGCGTGCCCCGAAGGTAAAGACCCAGAAACTTTCTGCATCAACGAATTAGAAAAACATTTTGAAGAATTATTTAAACACCAAGTGACACCTGAAGAAGTAGCCTGCGTCATATTAGAACCTGTATTGGGAGAAGGCGGCTACATCATCCCTCCTAAAGGGTGGCTGAAAAAGATCCGCGACATATGCGATCAGCATGGTATACTGCTTATTTTTGATGAAGTACAAACTGGCTTTGGACGCACAGGAGAGTGGTTTGCTACTCAGACATTTGAAGTCACTCCAGACATTATGGCGATTGCTAAAGGAATAGCTTCTGGTCTACCTTTAAGTGCCACAGTAGCTTCAAAAGAACTGATGAGCAAATGGCCTGCTGGAAGTCATGGAACAACGTTCGGTGGAAATCCAATTGCCTGTTCGGTAGCGTTAACCACTCTCGAAATCATGAAAGAAGAAAGGTTACTAGATAATGCAAAAGTGGTTGGTCAATATGCTACTGAAAAACTAAAAAAAATGAAAAAAAATCACCCGATCATTGGAGAGATACGCTCAGTAGGCTTAATGATTGGAATTGAAATGTTAAACCCAAAAACAAAAAAACCGGACGGGAACGCTGTCATGAAGATTTTAGATTATGCCCTTGAGCAGGGAGTTCTCTTTTACTTATGCGGTAACGAAGGAGAAGTGATTAGAATGATCCCTCCTCTGACAGTCACAAAAGAACAGATTGACGATGGACTTTCAAAATTAGAAAAGGCACTACACCAATTTGAGAAAGAATTTAAAATAGAAGCCGTTTCGAATATTTAAGAATATATCATCTTGTGTTTTGCTCCAAGAGGATAGGCACCGTGTTCTTTTGTTTTGTTTTAAAATGCAGATTCATAGATCTTTAAAAAACTAATAAAGTAGATCAACTTGAGCTGGTATCCCATTTAATTTGATCTACTTTATTGAAAAAAGCACTGCGGCGCTAAGTCCTCAGTGCTTTTCATCTGTTTTATGAAACTTGCTGTTCTACCTTCACTCGTTTAATAAAGAAAGCGATGATCAAACCAATGACGGTCACGATCACAGCAAAGATAAATGCATGCTGGACGCCATTTGTAAAGGCGAGCAGCTTGTTCATCGGATTTGCAGGATCAGCCACATTTTCCATAAAGCTGCGGGTTCCTGATGAAAGGATCGAAATACCAACCGCAGTACCAATGGCTCCTGACACCTGCTGCAATGTATTCATAATCGCTGTACCATGCGGATATAGCTCTGGCGGCAGCTGATTTAATCCATTTGTTTGTGCAGGCATCATGATCATCGCGATGCCGACCATTAATGTAATATGAAGGGTCACAATGTATCCAATCGATGTATTCACACTTAGATTGGTAAAACCTAACATCGTCACTACGACGATCGCAAGCCCTGGAATCACAAGCCATTTCGGTCCAAACTTATCAAATAAACCACCCATGATTGGAGACAGCAGACCGTTGATAATTCCACCTGGCAATAGCATTAAACCTGCTGTAAAGGTCGTTAGTGCCAAGGATGTTTGCAGATACAATGGCAAAATCATCATAGCAGACAGCATGACCATCATACAAACTAAGATCAGCAGTAACCCAATGACAAACATCGGATATTTAAACGGGCTTAAGTTCAGCATCGGTTCCTTCATATTCAACTGTCTGAGAGAGAATACAAGAATCCCAATGACACCTACTACAATTGCCACGATCACATGCATACTGCTCCAGCCGCCGCCTTCACCGGCACTACTAAAGCCATACACAATTCCTCCGAAACCAATGGTTGAAAGCACAATGGATAAGATGTCGATTTTTGGTCTTGTTGGTTCTGTAATATTTTGCATAAAGATAAAACCAAAGACGAGTGCAGCTATTAATAGCGGAAGTGAAATCCAGAAAATCCAATGCCACGTCAGCGATTTCAAAATAAGACCAGAGACTGTTGGACCAACAGCTGGTGCAAACATGATCACAAGACCTATAATCCCCATAGATCTGCCTCGTTTATGAGGCGGGATGATTACCAAAATCGTATTGAACATCAATGGAAGAAGCAATGCTGTCCCGACTGCCTGTACGACACGTGCCACCATTAAAATACTAAAGACTGGTGCAACTGCTGCGATAAAAGTTCCAATGATCGAAAAGACGAGCGACGTCATGAAAAGCTGTCTTGTTGTAAACCATTGAAGAATGAGTCCTGAAATTGGTACGAGAATACCAAGTGTTAATAAATATCCTGTTGTCAGCCACTGAGCTGTCGTCGCTTCAATTCCAAAGTCTAACGTTAAGCTTCTCAGCGCCATATTTAGTGCCGTTTCACTGAACAAGCCAATAAAACCAGCTGTAATAAATGAGATAATAATGGGCAGCGTTCGAATATGAGAAGCTACTGCTTGCTGTTTGTTCATAGTAGGTTGGCTCCTTTTCTTTTTCAATTTAAATCAATCATAGGAAGTGAGGACGGTCAGAAATGAGCCACTTCAATGTCTATTGAAAACAGATAAAATCTGTTTTTCTGCAGCGAATTGAGCGATTTTTTCGATTGTATAACCAGATTCATGAATATAAAACATCATTTCAGGCGTCATCGGAGAGGACATACAAAGTGTCGTCAGTTCAATATCCTGTATATTCGCTTCACCTTTTTCATCTGCTTCTTCTAGCAAATCACGAATCATTTGCCTAAGCGATTGACTGTAATGACAGTCATACACTTTGCTTGTCTGCTCTAAATTCCCAGATATCGTAAGCATCCGAATCCAGTCTAAATGATGACCGACAATGAGATGAATTTCTTCGAGCACATAACGCAAACGTTCACGAACCGGCTGGTCACTGATTTTGCTCAAGTAAAGATGCAAAGCAGGGATCAGCTGTTCAAATTTTTCTCCAAGGATCGAAAGGCACAAATCACTTTTATTGGCATAACGGCGATAAAGAGTACCCTGCCCAACACCAGCTGTTTTGGCAATTTTATGCATGCTGACATTTTCCACGCCAAATTCCTGAAACAAAGTAAAAGCGACCTCTTCAATTTCCTTCCCAATATCCTTTTCCATGATGCTTCACCTTCTTTACCTTCATCCATATTGCACTTCTCTCTATGTGTTCAATCAAAACTTTTTGGTTTTCATTAGGACAATTGTACCGGTATTATCTTACGGACAACTGTCCGCTTTGTCAATCATTCTTTAGTAAATAGCCTGAAAAAGATCATTTTCTTTCGTAACTTCCTATGAAATAAGAGAAAAATCTAGTAAAAAATCCTCTTTAATATCATATATTAGACCGATTTTCCATTTCGAGAGAATCATGTATGATCAATTAAGAAAGCGCTTTCAAAACAAGAGAGGGGAATGCCTACATGTCTTACCGTGTGAAACGAATGTTGATGCTGCTTGTCACTGGAATAGTATTGAGTTTATCCACATTTACTGCGGGTGCCTCGGCCCAAACAGGCGGATCGTTTTATGAGCCTTTTAACAACTATAATACGGGGTTATGGCAAAAAGCCAATGGGTACTCGAATGGAAACATGTTTAACTGTACGTGGCGTGCAAACAATGTCTCCATGACGTCGTTAGGGGAAATGCGATTATCGCTCACAAGTCCTTCCTATAATAAGTTTGACTGCGGAGAAAACCGTTCCACTCAAACATATGGCTACGGGCTTTATGAAGTCAGTATGAAACCAGCCAAAAATGTTGGGATCGTGTCTTCGTTCTTTACTTATACAGGACCGACTGATGGTACGCCTTGGGATGAAATTGACATCGAATTTCTTGGAAAAGATACGACAAAGGTTCAGTTTAACTACTATACCAATGGTGTAGGAAATCATGAAAAGATCGTCAACCTTGGTTTTGATGCAGCAAACTCTTATCACACGTATGCATTTGACTGGCAGCCCAACTCGATCAAATGGTATGTGGACGGACAATTAAAACATACTGCCACTACTCAAATCCCTCAAACTCCAGGAAAGATTATGATGAACCTCTGGAATGGTGCAGGTGTCGATGAATGGCTCGGCTCCTATAACGGTGTTACACCACTCCACGCGCATTATAACTGGGTGCGTTACACAAAAAGATAACCACACCACAAAACCTGTGACAAGTCACAGGTTTTTCTTCATTTAAATAGAGCTGGTTTTTAGTTGATGAACTAGCTTTTGTTCATAACTGTGGATAATATCTTCATAACTTTCTATCTTGTAATCTAATCGCTTAATCGTCTCTTCGATTTCCTTTTGCTTTTCTACAAGTCTTTCTCTCTCATTCACCAAAATACTTTTTCGCGAGGACAGGGTATGATCCTCGCCCTCGATAAATAAAGCAGTATATTCTCGAAGTGCATCAATTGAGAGACCCGCATTTCTCATACATTTGATAAATTCAATCCACTGAATATCCTCTTCTGCATAATCACGAACACCGTTTTCATCACGACGGATCGGTCGAATTAAACCAATATTCTCGTAGTATCTGAGCGTAGCAGTAGATAAATTGAGCTGCTTGGCGGCTTGTGCTATTTTCATTGTTTTCACCCTTCTCTTCTTCTTCTCTCACCTTATGAAAAATGAAATTCCTTCTTCTCATCATCTCCAATTTGATAGAGAACGCAAGATGCTTTTGGCTCAATTCTTTATTTAAGGATGTTGAAAAGCCTGAAGAGGGTTCTCTATTGACTTAGAGTTCACTTTAAGACGTACAGTATAGAAGTAGAACAGAATCTTACTTTTGAAAGGATGATTTAGAATGTGTCAGACGCACCAATCAAACGTTTTAAGTGTTTCACATGCAAAAGCGAACTTTGAACGGACAACCATTGAACGAAGAGCGCTTCGTCCACATGATATTTTAATTGATATTCAATTTAGCGGGATCTGTCATTCAGATATCCACAGCGCCTTTGATGAATGGGGCGGCGGTATTTTCCCAATGGTTCCGGGTCATGAGATTACTGGAGTCGTGGCCGATACCGGCGATGATGTGACGAAGTTTCAGATCGGAGACCGCGTAGGTGTTGGCTGTTTTGTTGATTCCTGCGGCACCTGTGAATATTGCCAAAATGGAGACGAGCAATATTGCAAGAAAGGAGTCGTCCAAACCTATAATAACCTCGATTATGACGGGGAACCAACTTACGGCGGCTATAGTCAGAAGATTGTCGTGACAGAGCGCTTTGTCGTCAGCATTCCAGATCAACTATCCCTTGATGTCGCAAGTCCTCTTCTCTGCGCTGGCATTACCACTTATTCTCCGTTAAAGCACTGGAAGGCAGGTCCTGGCAAAAAAGTCGCCATCGTCGGGATGGGCGGACTCGGTCATGTGGCCATTCAATTCGCACGTGCACTTGGCGCTGAAGTCACAGTATTGAGCCGCTCTATGAATAAAAAAGAAGAAGCACTGTCATTTGGTGCAAAAGACTATTTTGCTACAAGTGATCCTAATACCTTTCAGACACTAGCCGGACAATATGACCTCATTCTCAATACGGTCTCTGCTAATATCAATGTAGACGCCTATTTGTCCTTACTTCGAGTGGACGGAACCTTGGTGAATGTCGGTGCACCACCTGAGCCAGATCAATTCCATGTCTTTTCATTAATCACCGGGCGCCGCAGCATTGCTGGTTCACTCGTTGGCGGCATCCAAGAAACACAAGAAATGCTCGATTTCGCAGCTGCTCACCATATCGCACCACAAATTGAAGTGATCAACGCAAGTCAAGTTGATGAAGCGTATGAACGTGTGCTGAAAAGTGATGTGCGTTATCGGTTTGTCATTGATATTTCGACATTATGATCGGATTCTATCTGGAAAGACCAGCTCAATGGCTGGTCTTTTTTAATGGTGGATATCCTGTTTTTCTTGTAATGAGATTCTAGAGGATATATTCAAAAATCATCCAACATTTTCATGAAATAATCTCTTTTTTTTAGAACTAAATTTATTGACAAAAAATAAATAAACATGTTATTATTAAAAATTTGATTATTTTACCCCTAAGTGTGGTACCCTTAAAGTAGATACATGATATGGAGGCGGATGATATGTTTCAAATTGGTGATAACATTGTTTATCCAATGCACGGAGCAGGTATAATTGAAGCCATAGAAGAAAAAGAATTTTCTGATGAAAAACAACAGTATTATGTGATTAATATGTCAATCAGTCATATGAAAGTGATGATTCCAACACGGAAAATATCGGGTTCACGCATTAGACCTGTTACAGATATACTGGCATTAAACAATGTGATGGACATTTTCCAGCATGGCGAATCAGTTCAAATACCGACATGGAAAGAACGGCATACAATTAATACAAACAAAATAAAAACGGGTAGCATCCAAGACGGTGCTGAAGTTGTACGTGACCTGATGCGTATGAAAAAAGAGAAAGCACTAAATGCAAGTGAAAAGAAAATGCTAGATGATGCCCATGAATTTTTGCTAAGTGAATTAGAGGTCATCGAAGGGATTACAGAAAAACAAATCAAAAGTTTCTGTTAAGAACTCTGCCGCTCTTTTGGGCATCCCTCACCATTTTTGAATTCAAGTTCTCTGATCCACCCTTCAATTAATGAAAGAAAAAAGAATTTATTTAGGCAAATTCCGCATATTGTAAATCCAATATGCTATACTGTTGATAAACCTTTGAAGCATGAATTTTTTTACGATTACCTTGTAACATCTCCCTACTTGTACGCTGAGTAGGGTTTTTTATTGAAGAAATAAATGAAAGCACAAAAAAAAACAGGCTCTCTACAGAGAACCTGTTTTATAAAAATGAAGATTAAGCAGTTTTTTGAACGTTAGCAGCTTGAGCTCCACGAGAACCTTGCTCTACGTCAAAAGTTACTTTTTGACCTTCGTCTAAAGATTTGAATCCGTCACCTTGGATAGCTGAGAAATGTACGAATACATCGTCGCCTTCTTCACGTTCGATAAATCCAAAACCTTTTTCTGCGTTAAACCATTTTACTGTACCTTGTTCCATGTTTGTTGCCTCCTAGTGCGTTATCACACAATGTATTATACTATCCTTGCCCAAAGTATCCTCAAGACGAAAAGTCTTTCTTCATGCTATCCTTTACGCCGAACAAAAATAATTAATCTTATTGTAACATGATTCGGAAATAATTGCAATTTAGATTTAAAAGAGCACAAAATGTGCTATGGTAACACAAATAAGACAGGGATTTAATGATGAAACGTTCATTTAGCTATGTTCAATCATTTGCGCATAAAATATGTTATTTTCAGCACGAAAAGCAACCTTTATCTAAATTCTCTCTAAAATCGACTGAACAAAGTTAGTTTTTCCCTCGGCATATTTGTGTTTGTCTTTTTTATTTAAACTTGATAGGTTCAGTTTGAGCTGCTCGTACTCATTTCTCACTAATTCGTTACTTCTTAAATAATCCCTGAAATTTAACTGTTCAAGTAAATACCTATTGCCTGTTTGATACATATGGATTTGGTGTGTACGTGGTTCTCCTTTGTTGAAATAGTGTCTTTCAGGTAATACATTGATTCCTCTATATGAATAACCAAGCTCTTGCAAAGCTGTTACACACTGTTTCCCGTCAAGAAAACAATCTATTTCAATCGCAATATCTATAATGGGTTTCGCACTCAAACCATTTACTGCTGTACTTCCAATATGATGCACATTCACCGTGTACTGCCCAATGACCTCTACTATTCGTTTCTTTTCCCTTTCAAATTCTTTGCCCCATTCAGCAGACCAAGGAACTAAAAAAACTTCCCCTCTTGGTAATCCAAGCATAAGCTCCACCCCTCCTTATTATTTCGTTGTTTAGTTGGAAATTTCAGCACAACCTAATTGAAGCCTTTCGATCCATTAGAACGACTTATTATAAGATAACTCAAACAAAAAGCCCACTTACTTAAGTTGAGTGGACTTTTTCGTTTAGAAACTATAAAAATCATTAATACAGCCATGAACCCGAATCAAGAAAACTTCTATTTATACAAAGGTGTACAACTACACATTTTCTGACTCAAGTCTGATTAACCAGTTATGAACTAATGAGTTAAATACATCGGGTTGTTCGATTTGCAAGTTGTGGCCAGCCATATCAAGCACTCCAAAGGTTGCCCTTGGATAGTCTTCGATCAGCCGCCACGCATCGTGATATCCAACTACATTGTCTTGACGCCCTGTGATAATGAGCGTGGGATACTGAAATTCAGATGAAATGTCGAAGGTATAGCCATATCCATTTTGAAGAATGTTATTGATGAATTCATGATTTGTTTGTTTTGAAGGAAGGTAAATTTCATCTCGAAACCTCTCCCATTCCGGTTTTCCTTGCACAACTGCCATGGAGCAAAATTCATCCGTCTCCTCTGGAGAGAGTTGTGATATCAAGCTGCTGTCACTTTTTAGAACGGTCTTCTCTGGCACGACTCTTTGATCGAATACAGGTATAGTCATTGGGGCCACAAGTAGTAATCCACGAACGGTTTCTAGGCGTGAATGAACAATACCTCTAGCTATGTACCCTCCATACGAATAACCACAAACAATAAACTGTTCATCAGGGATCATTTCGTCCAAAAGACGCAATACCGCTTCTAACATATCATCAGAATTCTGAATAGATGGATGCGGCTCGGAACGTCCCATACCCGGTAAGTCTATGTATATTCTCTTCCAACCGCTTTGTTTTTCAAATACCGGTTCAAATGCATATAACATCACTTGATGGTCAAGTGTCCAACCATGTAATATAACGATCGGATATCCTTCTCCAATGACTTTATGGTAAATTGACATGTATTTGCATCCCCTTTTCTAGCGCTTCCCTAGTAATCTCAAGATTTTTTGTTGTTTTTCTTCATCATAGCTTAAAGTGAATAAAATCTTTGTTAGGAAGCTATGCTATGATTCCCCAACGAACTTCTCACGTAGATGGATTTTATTATGACTTTGATTTTTCTAATTGGTTTTCGCCCCATAAAAGAAGTTGTTCAAATATAGGGATCAGCTCTAGTCCTGCCCCAGTCAATGAATATTCTACTCTTGATGGAACTTCATTATACTGAACTCGTTGAACAATTCCGTTTTCAATCAGGTCCTTTAATGATTGATTGAGCATTGTTCCTGTAATTCCATACACTTTACGCTTTAACTCATTATATCGAATCTCCTTGTAACTACATAGTACAGCTAAGATTTTCAAATTCCATTTTCCCGCTAATATATTTAATGCATAACTCGCTGGAGCTATCGCTTTATTCAGCTCACTTTCAGTCATATTTTATCCACCCCTTAGTCAGTTTTTCCTTCCTTAAGCAGTTTATATTGCGTACTTGTTAAATCAATTCCATTTATTATAATCAAATATGTAAACCGTGTCATCCATGTAATAGAGAGCAAAATTGATTATAATACCCTTCAAGTTAATACTTTTTCAAGGAGATGGAGTGAGTAAATGAAAAATGAACAGATGCGTGCTGCACAATATTCTAAATATGGATCACCGAATGTTCTTTTTGAAGATTCTATATCAAAACCTGTTATAGAATCTGGAGAAGTACTCATTCGTGTACATGGGTCTAGTGTAAACTCTATGGATACACTGTTTCGATCAGGTAAGTTAAAACTATTAACGGGTAATCAATTCCCTAAAGGGACAGGAGCAGATTTTTCTGGAGAGGTTGTTGAAGTAGGATCGAACGTAAAAAGTTATCAATTAGGTGATAAAGTGTGGGGGGTTCTTCCTATGAATCTCAGGAGCCAAAATGGTAGTGCCGCTGAATATGTAGCTATATCACCTGAGAAAATATCTAAAACTCCTACAAAGATTGATCTCATACAAGCCGCGGCATTGCCTGGCGTAGGTGCTACTGCAATTATTGCCTTAAAATATCAAGCTAAACTTAGAAGAGGCGAAAATTTACTTGTACGTGGTGCAAGTGGAGGAGTCGGAAGCATTGCGATTCAAATTGGAAAAATGTTAGGTGCTCATGTAACTGCTCTTGCAAACGAAAAACATCTCACTTTTCTTCAAGAGCTAGGTGCAGACGAAGTACTTGATTATAAAAAGACGTATCCTACTGATCTTAAAAAGTTTGATGTAGTCATGGACACAGTTGGAACTGACCTCAAACATTATAGGCGCCTGCTTACAAAGAACGGAAGAATGGTTACTATTGGATTTCCTAGTTTTTCGTCTTTCATATATATATTAGCTTCAACTACTTTCGGTTCTCGTAGAGTTCGCACATTCAGCGCAAACCCCAAAAATGAACTTTTAAAAGAATTAGCATCTTATGTAGATTCCAACAAGGTCAGACCAGTTGTTGATAGCATTTATCTTTTATCTGATGTTGCCAAAGCTCATCATTCCTTAGAAACTGGAGGTGGACGAGGAAAACGTATCATAAATTTACTTGATAACAAATAAACCATCAAATGACATGACATTATTCAATTTTTCTGTTGTAAGAGGTACATGCTTGGTAGCCATTTCAAATCTTCCAGCTCTTCTAAAGTATTCAGCTGCTTCTAATGCAAAGTCTTCAATATCACTATACATTTTCCTACTTTTTAAGAACCCAAAACATCGGTCTAACAAATGCTTATCTTCTTTTAAATACAGACCTTGAAGAATGTTAAATTTCGAAATATACTCGACATCCATACAATTCAAATATTTTACATGTTATGATGAATTTGTAATAAAACCAAACTGAGGGGGAAGTATTATGAATAAACTTTACAAGGGATTAATTGTTTCAGTATTATCAATTTCTTCATTAGCTCTTCCAGCTTTAACAAATCAAGCTTCTGCGCAAGAACCTGCAAAAATTCACAATATAGCAAAGCCTACAAATGAAATTGGAACGGTCGATTTCCATATGCTAAGAAACTCAAACGTTGGATTGCTGTATGGCTATTCAAGATGGGAAATCATCTCTGGCAGTCACCTTATTAGCATTAGTTCTAGTGGTGTCGTATCTTCTTACTCATCACTGGGCACGGCGTTGGTTTATGCCTATGATATAAACGATAATTACGTCATTTTTAAGATTACAGTTGAACCTCGATAATTAAAAAAGTCCACTTACTTAAGGTAAATGGACAAATTCATTTAAAAGTGATAAAAAATTAAAAAAACCAAAGGTCTACCACCTTTGGTTTTTTAGATGCGGCCGAGAGGACTTGAACCTCCACGGGTTATTCACCCACTAGGCCCTCAACCTAGCGCGTCTGCCATTCCGCCACGACCGCGTGTATGATGTGCTCATATATTCATAAGTGCACTGTTTGAAAAAACAATGCGGGTGAAGGGACTTGAACCCCCACGTCATAAAGACACTAGATCCTAAGTCTAGCGCGTCTGCCAATTCCGCCACACCCGCGTGACAATGGTGAGCCATGAAGGACTCGAACCTTCGACCCTCTGATTAAAAGTCAGATGCTCTACCAACTGAGCTAATGGCTCATCTGCTATGCAGAAAAACATATAAAAAAATGGCTGGGCTAGCTGGATTCGAACCAACGCATGACGGAGTCAAAGTCCGTTGCCTTACCGCTTGGCTATAGCCCAACGAATCAAAAAACAAAACATGACCCGTACGGGATTCGAACCCGTGTTACCGCCGTGAAAGGGCGGTGTCTTAACCGCTTGACCAACGGGCCATAAAATAATGGCGGAGAAGGAGGGATTTGAACCCTCGCGCCGCTCGCGCGACCTACACCCTTAGCAGGGGCGCCTCTTCAGCCACTTGAGTACTTCTCCATTATGGCTCCGCAGGTAGGACTCGAACCTACGACCGATCGGTTAACAGCCGATAGCTCTACCACTGAGCTACTGCGGAATAATAAGACATGTTTCATTATATATATGCCAGAAAAATGTGTCAAGAATTTTTAAGCGTTTCATCCCTGCTTCATTTGCGACGGCTTTTATAATTTAACATATACTAATATAACAGTCAAGCCTTTTTCCATGCCATTTGTTTACTTGGCATAAAGCCCCCGACCTCTTCACGTAGACCAAGGGCCTTGATGCAGCCTTCCATGAGATTAAGACAGATGAAACTTTCTCATCCATTTATAAAAAGTACTTCTTGGCACTCCTGCTAACCTCGCTGCTTCTGACACATGACCTTTTGTTTTATGCAGTGCTTCTATCACTGTTTGCTTTTGAATGCGTTCCCTGAATGTGAGTTCTTTTGGAGTTTCAGTACACTCTGCTGGATGCAGCTTCTGCTTTTTCTGATCAATCGCCTCTAATACTGAAGCATATTGCGATTCACCAATCCATCCGCCTTGCGGAAAGAGGACCCTTAGATGTTCAAATAGGTTAAAAAGCTCTCGTATGTTTCCTGGCCAATGATACTCCTGTAATTTCTGGAAAAATGATTCAGGAAACGCCGCATGCCAGTGGTGCTTCTTTTGATAATAGCGATATAAATCATGAATGTCTTCTTTTCTTTCTCTAAGCGGCGGGATATTGATCGGATAGACATGAAGACGGTAATATAAGTCTTCTCGTATTTTTCCTTCCTTCAGCAGTTCGTTCATATTACGGTGAGTCGCTGTAATGATTCGAATATCCAAAGGGATTTCGTGTGTCCCGCCAAGCGGTACGACTACCCTTTCTTCTATCACCCTAAGAAGCGCTACTTGCATCGCATATGGGATTTCGCCAATTTCGTCTAAAAAGAGTGTTCCTTTATGAGCTTGTTCAAATTTCCCTTTAGCTCCGTGACGTTTTGCCCCTGTAAAAGCCCCTTCAGCATAGCCAAATAATTCGCTTTCTAAAAGGCTTTCAGGAATGGCTCCGCAATTAACAGCAATAAACGGCCCTCTATGCCTTTCACTGGCTGAGTGAATAGCTCTAGCGGCCAGTTCCTTTCCTGTACCTGTTTCTCCCCAAATATATACATTTGCATCTGTTTGTGCCGCTCGTTTCACTTCGCTGAGCGTCTGTTGAAATACCTTACTTGTTCCGGATTCCCCGGGAAATTGAGCAAAAGAAACGGTTATGCTGCTTTTCGCTGCTTCTTCAAGGGAAAGGGATATGCCTAGCATCTTTCCATCTTGCTCTGATTGAATGATCTGCTTTCCTCTGATAACAAATGGATGATCCTTAAGCCGCTCGACATCCATTCCATACCAGTCTGAAAATCGTTCTCTAATCGACCTGCTGGCAGAAACAATTTGCTTTTTTTCATTACAGACCACATACGGTTCGTCTGCTTCCACCTGCTGGAGACAGTGAGTGATTAGCTCCATCTCCCTCCTTTTTTGCTGGACTTGAATTTCTCTCTCGATGGCATAAGCAACCGTTGAAGCCATTCCAAGCATAAAAGGGTGCTTGTTATCCGTCATACAGGAGATGTCAATCACCCCTATGATTGTACCGTCTGCATCGCGAATAGGAGCGGCTGAACAACTCCAATGGTGAGAGGCGATAGAAAAATGCTCAGTTCCATTGATCGTCACCGCTTCTCCGATGACGAGTGCCGTTCCGATCGCGTTTGTCCCTACATCTGTTTCGGTCCAGCGCGAACCCTCCATAAAATTAATTCTTCTTGCTTCCACCATCGTTCTTTCGCTTCCTGTCAGACTTAGCACATAACCGTCTGCATCGATGAGTAAGGCCAGCATGTCAGATTCTTTTAATTGCTGACTGATTTTATTTAAGTAAGGGAGAGCCGCATTTAGGAATAATGAATATTTCTTTTTTTGGGCACTGAATCTTTCCTTTTCTAACAACGACTGTCCTTTATCTAAATACGGATTCACATTTGCCTGTTTACACCTGTGCCATGATTCCACCACTCTCTTATTCAGACGAGACTGATCAAGCAAACCTTCACGAACAAAACGTTTCCACGTATTTAAATAACAAGGCGTCGGATTCATTCCATCCTCTCCTCTAGGGGCTTTTTATTCATTATAGATAATTATAAAAGCGCTTTCAATTATCAGTAGCTAACCCAAGAAGTCAATCGGATAGAAAAGGTGCCTTTTTCAGCAGTGCACCGCTCGTCCAATGGTTTGCAGCAAGGCTTCGTGTATCGCCTCTGAAAGTGTCGGATGTGCCGCAATAAACTGCTCTAAAGTATCAGCGGTCAGCTCTGTATGCATCATCACCGCCGCTTGTCCAATCAGTTCTGTTGCATGAGCAAGCTGGACCCCACCTGTTACATCACCGCACGCATAGATATGCGGGTGATTGGTTTGCATATGTTCATTGACGTAGATGCCGTTTCTATCAAAATCAATACCAACCTGATCAAGATTCAATTCTCCAAGCTGCGGATTTCTGCCAATGGCCACTAAGCAAAGATCCGACTGGATTTCACACCGCTCTCCTTGATTATTCTCCACCACTACTTTTCTTGAAGAGGAATCAAGCTGTTTGACTGCGGCGGACGTCAAAATGTCTACACCCGTTTCTTCGAGCTCATCGTGAAGACATTGTGCTGTATCACGATCTTCTTCAGGTAAAATGTGCACTGCCCGTTCAACCATGACAACCTTTGATCCCATTCTGCTAAAGATGCTCGCAAACTCACAGCCGATCACCCCGCCCCCAATGATGCAAAGCGAATCTGGTATCGAAGAAAGTGACATGGCATCCTTGCTGTGAATGATCCATTCGCCATCAAAAGGTGCAAAAGGTAAAGCAGCAGGCGCTGCCCCTGATGCAATAATGATTTGTTTTGCTTGAATGATGTCAGACTTCCCTTCACTTTCTATCAATAGCTCATGTGCTGATAGAAATGAAGCCTTCCCATTCACCACGGTAACTTTGTTTTTATTCATCAAGTAGCGAACACCATCAGTGAGCTGCTTGACGACAGATTGCTTCCGTTTTTGGACAGCATTCCATTGGATGATAGGCTCATGTTCTGGAAGCTCAATTCCAAAATGTCCAGCCGATTTCACATGCTCATACATATCGGCGCTTTGCAAAAGTGCTTTGGTCGGAATACAGCCTTCATTGAGGCAGGTCCCCCCCAGCTGACCTTGATCAATTAACACAACCTCCCTGCCGAAACGGGCGGCTGTTATGGCCGCCACATAACCTGCTGGTCCGCCTCCTATAATGACCAGTGTCATGGTACGTTCACCTCCTTCCTATAAAAGAGTGGATATTGGTTCTTCTAAATGTGCTTTGACCGTTGATAAAAATGCGGACGCCGGCGCTCCGTCCAGCACGCGGTGATCAAACGTAAGACTGAGAGGCAGGATGGTCCCTTTGCACAATTCATCATCTCGATAAACCGGGGTGTCATACATTGTTCCGACGCCCAGGATACCCGCTTCCGGCGGATTCAAAATTGGTGTGAAATGCTCTACACCATAGGCTCCAAGATTGGTCAATGTAAAGGTCGAACCTTGGATTTCATCATGGAGAAGCTTTCCTTCACGTGCTTTTTGGCCATAAAATTTAATGCTCTTCGCTAGCTCTATCAGCGTTAACCGCTCCGCATGCTGAATGACCGGTACAGCCAATCCGTTATCTAACGCAGCAGCAATCCCAAGATGAACATTCTCAAAGGTTTCCACAACTCCGTTATGATATTGACTGTTCATCGCAGGATGTTCTAACAACGAAAGGATCGCTGCTTTGGCTACAAAATCGGTGATGGTCAACTTTGTATCGTAACGTGCTATGGCTGTTCCATTTAGCTGTTGTTGTAAGTTTGTAAGTTGTGTCACGTCCGCTTTCATCGTAATGGTTAATTGTGCACTTGTTTGCAGGCTCTCCATCATTCTTGAGGCAATTGTTTTCCGCATCATGTTAATAGGCTGATGCTCTGTCTCATTTTGTTTTTTCTCTTCTTGTTTTTTCTCTTCCCGTTCAGGAAGCGCATGAAGCACATCCTCTTTCGTAATTCTTCCACCTGGTCCTGTCCCCACGAGCGTATCAATGTCTAGGTTTGCGCTATTCGCCATTTTACGGGCAACAGGTGAGATTTTCTTTCTCTCTTTCTTTGGTTTTGACTGGTTGTCTCTAGCTTTCTTTTCCTCCACTTGTTCATTTCCTTCACCGATATAGCAGATGACCGTGCCAGGCGGTACACCTTCTCCCTCTGACACTTTTATATCCAATATGGTTCCTTCAGCAGGTGATTCGATCTCCATTTCAATTTTTTCGGAGTTGATGCTTGCAATGCTTTCTCCTTTATTTACGGTCTCACCAACCTCCTTATTCCAGACAGATACCGTTCCTTCTTTCATCGACATGCCCAATTTAGGCATCACAACTTCGACAGCCATCTCCCTCTCTCCTTTCTTTAGTTCAAGATCTTCTCATGACTCTTGCCAATCATCTCTAATACAGTGTTCACAACTTTATCAGGTGTTGGCAGATATATATCTTCAAGAGGTGGTGAAAATGGTACCGGTGTATGAGGAGCCGTCACTTTTTTGATTGGAGCATCAAGTAAATCAAATCCTTTATCTGCAATCAAAGAAGAGATATCTGCGGCAATTCCGCACCTTGGATTTGCTTCATCGACAATGACAAGTCGATTTGTTTTTTCTACTGAAGTCAGAAGGGCCTCTTCATCGAGCGGCGACAAGCTTCTTGGATCAATCACTTCCGCTTCAATACCTTGAGCAGCTAACTCTTCTGCTGCTTCGAGTGCTGTATGCACTTGTTTGCCTACTGCAAAGATTGTTACATCAGATCCTTCTCTCTTCACATCTGCTTTACCAAGCGGCAGTGTGTAATACCTCTCCGGCACATCTCCTGTGATATTGTAAAGCGTCTTGTCTTCAAAAAAGATGACAGGGTCCTGATCCTCGATGGCTGCCAGCAGCAGCCCTTTGGCATCATATGGTGAAGAAGGCACAACTACTTTCAAACCAGGGATGCTTGTAAATAGTGCATACAAACTTTGCGAATGCTGGGCCGCTGCTCTAAAACCCGCCCCATGTGTCGTTCTAATTGTGATTGGCACCTCTGCTTTTCCGCCAAACATGTATCGAAATTTTGCGCCTTGATTCAGGACTTGGTCCAGACAAGTACCGATAAAATCATTAAACATAAGCTCCGCAATTGGTCTTAGCCCTGTTGACGCAGCTGCCATAGCCGCACCAACATATCCAGCTTCACTAATCGGTGTGTCAAGGACACGCTCACGTCCAAATTCCTGTACGATTCCTTTCGTTACACCAAGAACACCGCCCCATGCTTCATCATCCTGTAAGTGATCTACATGAGCGCCTCCCGCAACATCTTCTCCCATTAAAATGACATCTTCGTCTCTTCTCATCGCCAGTTTAATCGCTTCATTCAAAGCACTAGACATGCTGATTTCTCTTGTCATTTCCCTCTCCCCTTTCTGATTTATTGATACGAAACATACACGTCGGTCAATAATTCGGATTGATCTGGATATTCACTTTCTTCACTGAATCTAACCGCTTCATCTATCGCTTCTGCTACAGCCGCTTCAATACTTGATATCTCTTGATCCGTCAGCAGCTGCTCCTTTAATAATTCATTTTTAAAAAGCGTGATGGCATCTTTCTCTTCTTGGTGTTCTGTTTTTTCTTGGTTTGTTTTGTAGCGCTGGGCGTCTCCTTCAAAATGACCATAATTCCGATATGTCATGCATTCAATCAATGTCGGACCTTCTCCATTTTTTGCTCGTTCTATCGCTTGTTCTGCTGCTTGATAAACGGCTGTCACATCTTTTCCATCTACTTGAATACCCGGAATACCATAACTGGCGGCTCGATCCACAATCGATTTGCAGCTTGAAGCATAGGAAAATGGCGTCGCTTCCCCGTAACCATTGTTTTCTGCGATGAAAATGACTGGCAGTTTCCAGATAGCGGCGAGGTTGATTCCTTCGTGAAAAGTCCCTTGATTGTTTGCACCATCCCCAAAAAAGCAAACGCTTACATTATCTGTCTTTTTATATTTAGCTGTGAGGGCTGCCCCGCACGCAAGTGGAAAGCCGCCTCCAACAATTCCGTTGGCACCGAGCATTCCTTTATCAAAATCTGCAATGTGCATAGATCCACCTTTTCCTTTACAAAGGCCTGTGGCTTTTCCATAGATTTCTGCCATCATTCCTTTTAGATCACAGCCCTTAGCGATACAATGACCGTGGCCACGGTGAGTACTTGTAATACTGTCTTGTTCATTCAGATGAGCGCAGACTCCGACAGCAACAGCTTCTTCACCAGCATAAAGATGGACAAAACCTGGCAAGATCCCTTTTGTAAAAAGCGTGTGTACTTGATCTTCAAATTGGCGGATTTCCTGCATTTTTTGATACATCCAAACGTCTTTTTCTTTTGTGAGTGCCATTTCCATGATAAAACCTCCTATCTTTTTTGCTTGCACTTCTATACAAGCAAAAAGCGTGCCAACATCATGGCGCTTGAAAGCCTAGGCTTTGAGCGATTCACATCGATCAAAAAAGAGACAAAATGAGACTTGCGTCTCTATTTGTCTCAATGTGTCTACTTCATCTCACAAAAAAAGCATCCCTAAAGGAATGCTTATCACTCTGAACCGATTGTACGCTTCCATTTTAATTTTCCTTTGCAGACGCCGCACACATAACGAGAGGTATCAAACCGTCTTTTCCTGATAAAATACTGACCGCATCCTGTGCAGACATATTCATGCCGTTTCTGTACACGCCGTTTATTTTGTACGGTCTTTAGCGGTGTACAAAAACGCGGGGCTCCTACTTGTTTTAATAACTCTTTAAAGGAACGGTCACGATGCTGATAGCCTTTCCCCTCAAGATGCAGATGATAATGACACAGCTCATGCTTAATGATCCCGATTAATTCTTCTCGTCCATGTTCCTCTAGGTATCGGCGGTTCAGTTCGATATTGTGTGTACCAAGTAAATATCGCCCGCCTGTCGTTTTGAGACGGTCATTAAAAACAGCCTGATGGCGGAATGCCTTACCAAAGAAATGCTCAGAAATATGCTCTGTTAACTGCTGTAACTCGCTCTCCTTCAATCAAGATCGTTCCTTTCTATAAAAACATCGAACAGGACAATTTCCCCTTTGCATACATTGAAGGTACACCCACTGTTTTGATCAAAGGAGGAATGGGCGATGCCCAACTGGCTGAAAAATCAGATGCAGAAGGCTTTTTTCGAAAAAAATCATTACCAAATCAAGTTGCTGAATCAATGCTGGTACTTCTACAGAAAAAAAAATTCAGTCACATCAAGGCACACCCCATCCTAAGGTGCGCCTCGTTTTTTGTTTACTCTGGTTTCAGCATGGAGAGGGCAACGCGGCCTTTTACCTGATCAACGGAGTCCACCCATACAGTCACAATGTCACCAACTGATACAACGTCAAGCGGATGCTTCACAAAACGGCTGCTGAGCTTAGAAATATGGACAAGCCCGTCCTGTTTTACACCAATATCAACGAATGCGCCGAAGTCTACGACGTTTCTTACCGTTCCTTGCAGCTCCATTCCTTGCTTCAAGTCCTCCAATTTCAACACATCTGTTTTTAAAAGAGGTTTTGGTACTTCATCGCGCGGATCACGCTCGGGTCTTGTCAGCTGATCGATGATGTCCTGAAGTGTAATGATACCAATATCAAGCTGCTCTGCTGCTTCATCCAGTTTGACCTCTGCGATTTTCTCCTTTAATTGCTCTGTGCCAAGATCATTTGGTGTCATCTTGATCATGCGTAAGAACTGTTTTGTTTCTTTATAGCTCTCTGGGTGAATACCTGTCCGATCAAGTGGATCTTGTCCATCTGCGATGCGCAGGAAACCGATACACTGCTCATAAGTCTTTGCCCCAAGTCTTGGAATGTCCTTTAGCTCTTTTCTGCTTGTGAATCTCCCAATCTCTTCGCGGCGCTTGATGATATTCCCTGCGACGGCTTTTGAAAGACCTGACACATATTGCAGCAGCGCCTGTGAGGCCGTATTGACGTTCACACCGACTTGGTTGACGACCGTCTCTACCACGAAGGTTAACGAGCTGTTTAATTGCTTTTGGCTCACGTCATGCTGGTATTGGCCCACTCCGACAGACTTCGGATCAATTTTCACGAGCTCTGCTAAAGGATCTTGTAATCTTCGAGCAATGGATATGGCGCTTCGTTCTTCGACTTGCAGGTCTGGAAACTCTTCTCGCGCCAGTGCAGACGCAGAGTATACGCTTGCTCCTGCTTCATTCACGATCAAATAGGAGACCGGCTGATCCAACTCTTGAATGAGGTCTGCAATGAATTGTTCAGTCTCTCTTGAGGCTGTTCCGTTTCCAATCGCAATGACTTCAATATTTGACGATTGAATGATCTCTTTCACTTTTTGTTTGGCTTCCGCTTTTTTCTGCACAGGCGGATGCGGGTAAATGACGCCGATATGATGGACTTTGCCCGTATCATCCACGACAGCTAATTTACAGCCTGTACGAAACGCAGGGTCCACTCCAAGTACACGTTTCCCTTTCATCGGCGGCTGAAGTAGTAGTTTTCTTAAGTTTTCAGCAAAAATATGAATCGCTTGTTCTTCTGCTTTTTCTGTCAGCTCTTTGCGTATTTCTCGTTCGATGGAAGGCTGAATGAGGCGTTTATACGCATCGTCAATTGCCGCTTCGATAAACGGTCTCGCCGTCGTCTGTTTGCCTTTTATGACTTGTTTGTCGAGATAGAAACGAATATTTTCAGCAGGTGGCTCGATGGCTGCCTTTAAGATGCCTTCTTTCTCTCCACGATTAACCGCTAGTACACGGTGAGGCACTATCTTTTTGATGGGCTCTTGATAATCGTAATACATTTCATAGACATTTTTTTCATCGCTTTCGATGTCTTTTCCTGATGTGACTAGACTGCCCTTTTGGTACGTTTCGCTGCGAATCCATTTCCGCATATCAGGATCATCTGCCAGCTGTTCAGCAATGATGTGCTGCGCGCCTTCCAGTGCCTCTTCTACACTTGTTACTTCCTTTTCTTCGTTGATAAAAGAAGCGGCCTTCTTCTCGATCTCATCGTTTGGTAGCGTGAGTACATATTCAGCCAGCGGCTCGAGCCCTTTTGCTTTGGCTACATTTGCTTTTGTTTTACGTTTTTGTTTGAATGGCCGGTATAAATCTTCGACCTCTTGCAGTTTATGAGCCTGCTCAATTTTTTGTTTTAATTCATCCGTCAGTTTGTCTTGTTCTGCGATTAATCGGATGACTTCTTCTTTTCGGTTCATGACATTTTGGATATATGTATAGCGCTCTGAAATGGTTTGAATTTGCACCTCATCCAGTGAGCCTGTCTGCTCTTTCCGGTAACGGGCAATAAACGGGACGGTGTTGCCATCCTCTAAGAGCTTGATGACACTTTCAATTTGTTTTGTTGAAAGCTTTAATTCTGTTGCAATTTGTTTCAATAAAAAGTCAGATGTCTTCATACTTTGCATCCCCTCACTGTGTCTTCTCTTTTAGTGTATCAAAAAAACCGGCAAAACAGAAAAAAGGTCAGCTATTTTACGTGAGCTGACCAAGTACATAGGTGAGATCGTCCTTCTTGTCTTGTGTGTATGTTTCAAGTTGTTTGGCAATGTCTGCAACTGAATGACTATGCTTTAAACACATTCTCATGTTTGGCACATTCAATCCGTCTGAATACATAATGAATGTTGATCCTTTTTCGTAGGAATAGGTGTATGTTTTATATTTTCTAGGTTTCCCTGATAAGTATCCTGATGTCGGAAGTGGATAAATATAGTCGCCAGAAGGGGCATTCAAGATGAACCGAATATTACCAACCGAACAATAGGTAAATTGCTGCTGGGAAAAATTCACCTTTAAGATCGCAACTGTGGCTCCGCGTTTATTTTTCATCGCCTGATTGCATCTTTCGATGAGGGTCGTCATATCCTCATGTCCATATTCTTCGACAATTTCGCTGACTAAAGAAGATGATTCATTGGCGAACTGACCGCTGCCTAATCCGTCTGCCACAGCACAAATTAGTTCTTCATCATCTGCTTTAATAAAAAAACTGTCCCCGCAGCATGATTTCCCTTCTTTATTCGATTGATAGATAATGGCATTCACATGCTCGTGCTGTTCAATCTGCTTCATTACCCTAGCTCCATAGACGCATCTTCTGATAATGCATCTCGTAGCTTTTTAACTGCCTTCCGTTGCAGTCTCGATACATGCATTTGGGATATCCCTAGTAAATCGCCTGTTTCTTTTTGACTCTTATTTTGCAAATAAGTCAGGTTGATAATCTCTTTTTCTCGATCTGTCAGAACATGAAGCACACTCTCAAGCATCATTTTTTGGTTTACACGTTCGTAGCCCTCTTCTTGTGAGCCGACAACGTCTAAAATGGTGACTGTACTTCCTTCAGAATCAGCCTCTACGCCTTGGTCAACAGACAGTGCTTGATAGCTTTTGCCCATCTCCATGGTTTCCAGTACTTCTTCCTCTGTAACATCTAGATATTCTGCAATGTCTTGAACTTTAGGTGACTTTTGCGTCTCCGTTGTCAGATGATCAACTGCCATCTTGATTCTTGGTCCAAGCTCTTTGATTCGCCTTGGTACATGGACACTCCATGTTTTATCTCGTAAAAAGCGTTTGATTTCCCCGATAATAGTTGGAATAGCAAAGGCTTCAAATGATTTACCGACGAGTGGGTCATATCGCTTAATAGCGCCAAGTAAACCAATCATTCCAACTTGTCTGAGATCCTCATGAAAGCTTTTTCCTTTTGAATATTTTTTTGCCAACATATCGACCAAGTTTGTATAGCATTCGACCAGCGTGAGCTGCGCCTGCTCATCTTGATTGGATTGATAGCTTTGGATAAGGCGATCCACTTCATCTTTAGTTAGTTTCATAGTTTTGGATGGTTGTGTCATGGTCAACTCGCTCCCTGTTTAAAAACTTTGTCATCGCAACGGTAACTCCGGAGTTTGCTTGCACCTCGACTTCATCCATCAATGTTTGCATTAAGTATAAACCAAGACCTCCTTCTGCCAATTGATCCACCGTATGAGCAGATGTGTAAGGCCCTAATCCTTCCTGCTTTTGCTTAAAGTCAAAGCTACCGCCTTTGTCCGCGACAATGATTTCTAGACGATCCTCGTAGACAAGAAAGCGAACAGCTACCTCTCCATCTTCGCCGTGTTCACCTTTGTAGGCATGCTGAACTGCATTTGTACAGGCCTCACTGACGGCAATTTTTAAGTCTTCAATCTCTTCGTAAACATAGCCCATTCGGCTTGCTACGCCTGAAAGAGTCAGGCGGATGATGCCTACGTATTCTGGTTTCGCTGGGATTTTCATCTCGATTAGATCTACTGATTCGTTCATTGTACCCCACCCTCTGTCTTTGCAGAAATGTCAATGATGTCCTTTAGTCCAGTAATTTCAAACAACCTTACAAGCCGTTCTGACAAGTTCTCAAGCTTTAGTGTTCCACCTGCTTTTTGAGCCGCTTTAAACAGCCCAACAAATACACCTAATCCTGTACTATCCATATACGTAACATCCTTCAAACAAATTTCAAGATGCTCTCCCGCCTCGGCTTTAGGCATGAGTGTTTCTCTTAGCTGAGGAGCTGAGTACACATCGATTTCTCCGCTGACACTAATTTTCGTTTTTTGATCTAT
The DNA here is from genome assembly GCF_038613425.1 of Bacillus sp. FSL M8-0266. Classification (NCBI taxonomy): domain Bacteria; kingdom Bacillati; phylum Bacillota; class Bacilli; order Caryophanales; family Bacillaceae; genus Bacillus; species Bacillus sp. FSL M8-0266. Next base: position 531,059 of record NZ_CP152015.1, on the reverse strand, counting down.
TTGATGCTCTTTCACTGTCATATTCATTATGCATTCACCTCGAAATTCTTGTTTCCTAGAATTTTATATACCCGCATCTTCACTTTCTAAACCTTTCTTTTGAGCACAAGTAAAGTGAAGTCATCGTGAAGCTGAAAATCTTGTAGCTTGAGTAAGCTGGCATAGATAGCATCGACCATTTCCTGAGCTGAGTAGGATAGGTGCTCTGCTATAAGCGCTTTGATATCCTCCCGCTCTAAAAAGCCGTCCTCCGACTTAGATTCTGTGACACCATCAGAGAATAAGATCACCATATCTCCTACGTCCAAATGCTTCTCATACTGCTTATAATCAAAATCTGGTGCGATTCCAAGTACAAGCCCTTTTGCATCTAAATCGTAAAATTGGTTCTCTTTATTGCAATAGAAAAAGCCCGGCTCATGACCAGCCGATGCATATTTAAATTCATGCGTTTCTTTATTATAACTGCCATAAAACATGGTGATAAACATACTTGGGTCTACGTTTTGCTCGACAACACGATTAAGGGTTTTCAGCACTTTAGTTGGGCCGCTCCCTGACTCAGGCAAGGAATCCATCGCATATTTAATCATCGACATACAAAGCGCAGCTGGGATTCCCTTTCCAATGACATCTGCGATCGCAATATTAATCGTATCGTGATCCGTCACAAAATGGTAATAATCTCCACTCATCTGTTTTGCCGGTACACTGATCGCCCCAATATCGAACGTATCTCCTTCTGGAATTTTCGTTTCCAGAAGGGTTTGCTGAACATTTGCAGCAATTTCAATTTCAGATTTAATTTCTTGCTGGATGCCTCTAAGTGTTAAATGTTCCTGATAGGCAAGTCCGTACCCAATCATGACTTCAATTAAGAAGTCTAGTGAATGAAAAACATCTTCCGGCAAATCAGGGTAAAGCTCCTGAATCACTTTTCGGTGAACACTCACTATTTCTTCAGGAGGTATTTGATGCTCAATGGTTTTACGGCTAAATTTTTGAGCTTGATAAAGCGATGTTTCAGTTAAATCACTGATATAACGACTGAGCAGCTGATGGTACCGCTGCTCCATTACCTCCTTAAAATCCATGGTTTCCCTCCTAGCGAAGCCACTTAACAGCTTGTATCTCCGTTCCTTGTTCTGGTGCAGAATCTAATTTAAATTCATCCATCAGTCTTCTGACGCCCGGCAAGCCTGCTCCGAGTCCGCCTGATGTAGAAAATCCGTCTTCCATCACTTTACGTATATCCATGATGCCAGGCCCCTCATCGGCTGCGATGACCTTGAGTCCACGCTTTCCGCGCTCCATCACTTCTTCTATACAAATCTGACCTTTACCAGCGTATAAATAGATGTTTCGAGCTAATTCTGAAATGGCCGTCGTAATTCTTGCTTGGTCAACTGTTCCAAAACCAAGTTCTTTTGCAACATTGCGCCCCAATTGTCTTGCTGCGACTATATCCCATTCCGTCAATATTTTCACACAGGATTGGTCTTTCATATCTATTCCCCCAATTCCCGCTTCAGTGTCTCAAGCCCTTGTTCAAGATCTAGTGCTGTCTGAATTTCTTCCAGTGATATACCAAGTTCAATAAGCGTCACAGCGACTGCCGGCTGTATTCCTGTTAATACAACTTTTGCCCCCATGAGCTTGGACATGGTGATCACATCACCTAATACCTTTGCGATAAATGAATCAATCATATCGACAGATGTTAAATCAATGACAACACCGTTTGCTCCTGTTTCATGAATTTTATTCAGTAAGTCTTCTTGAAAGTGAAGAGCTGTTTGATCATCAAGCTCCCACTGTATTGAAATCAGAAGACAGTTATATAGTTTTAAGATTGGAATCTTCGGGTGATTTCTCAATTGGTTATCCCTCCAATGAAACAATTTTTCGATTTGTCATTTCCAAAGCAGTTTGAATTCCTTTTTGAAGGGTATTCTTTGTTGTAACCTGTGATAAATCAATTCCAAGGTTAACGATCGTTTGGGCTATTTCTGGGCGAATACCGACAAGTAAACACTTCGCTCCTACTAATCTCACAGCCTCTGACGCTTGAATGATATGGTGGGCCACCATTGTGTCCACGACAGGTACACCCGTGATATCAATTAAGACGACCTGTGAGCGATGTTTGACAACACCATTGAGCAGGTTCTCCATAATTTTTTTCGCACGATCTGTATCAATTGTTCCAACAAGTGGCATGACGGTGATGTGCTCAAATACAGGAATTAGCGGGGCAGAAAGTTCCTGCAGCGCCATTTTTTGAAGGCTGACGGTTTTTTCCCATGAGATGGAGTACTGGTTTAAGATCTCGTTATGGATGGGTGTGATGAATCGATCGATTTGCCAAATGAGGTCATGACTTTCTTGTGTTGTATCTTTGTCATCGTTCATTTTTTCATATAAATGTGTACGGATTTCCGTTAGACCGTTTGCCAGTAACTTAAGTGATATACCCATTTGAACAATTTTTAAAGCAAAATTTTGCACTTTTTCTTCAAAATCCTCACTATCCCCCTCTGAAAGAGATGTAATGATTAGTTGAACATATTCCGAACAGATGGTTTCATACATTTTGTCGTTCAGCATCATGTCCGTTTCTTTTTCTCCGAGTCGTTTTAAAATGTCCGTCCACTCTTTTTCTAATTCCTTTTGATGCTTTCTTGCAAAAGCTAACACGATATGATTCGACATGTTTTACCCCCTACTTACATTTAAAGCTCTTCTTTAGTCTTTCTTCATTATAACGTTAATAAAAATTGAACACAAAAAAAAGTTGCTCCAGTAGAGCAACCATATCTCACCATATTAAAAATCAATAAGAGCCAAACTAACTTGTAAGGCTTCATCAACCTTCTCCATCATCTCATCATCAAGATGTGTGATTTTATCTGTCAATCTTTGTTTATCGATTGTACGAATCTGTTCCAAAAGAATGACAGAATCTCGTTCAAAGCCGTAGCGCTTTGCATTAATTTCGACGTGAGTCGGTAATTTCGCTTTTTGTATTTGGGCTGTTATGGCTGCAACGATAGCAGTCGGGCTAAAGCGATTTCCAATGTCATTTTGAATCACCAATACCGGGCGAACCCCGCCCTGCTCGGAGCCAACAACAGGAGATAAATCAGCAAAGTAAACATCACCGCGTTTAACAATCAAATGTTTAACCCCCGCTGACTAATCGCTCAACTGTATTCTCAGCCTCAAACTCTGCGTATTGTGCCTCTGAAGAGATATTCAGATTAATTTTCGCCATCTCCATGTAGCCGCGTCTCATCGATTCACGATTTTGTCGAATATTACGTTCACGAATATACGTTTTTGTCGCTCGGTAGATCAATTCATTTCTTGTTACCTTATCCTGCTCTGCTACTCGTTCGATCTCAGACATTAAAGCCTCCGGCAGTCGAATCTTCATTTCATTTGTTGCGCTGGATTCAGACAAAAAACATACACCTCCACAAAACTTACGGATACCGTATCGATCCATTCCAAGACTAATCATACCATTATTCAATGCACAAGCAAAGCTGTTTCATGATTTCTTTTTTAGATGATGATATTGCGTTCGGCCACCCGTAAATCAAGATGATAATGGAGTTCCTCTTTCCCATTATACGCTTTTTTCCGAAAATCATACGGTATTTCCAAAATCTCTAAAAAAGGGAGAATGTTTACCCTACTTTTGTCGAATAAAAAAGAACGAAGTCAGTTTGACTATCGTTCTTTTGAATGTTGTTTATAAAAAACTTGGCCCGCCTTGAAGGAGCGGATTCCGCACATGCACTCTTTCGCCGTCCTCTATATATACTCTTGGGACGCGGTGGCCAATCGAGCAAGTGACTTCATAGTTAATGGTTTCAAGCCTTTTGGCGATTTCATCGACTGATACCATGTCTTCTCCTTGCTGACCAATCAAAACGACCGGCTCCCCTACTGGAAGCTTGTCTTTCAGTTCAATCATGAATTGATCCATACAAACCCTTCCTGCGATCTTCCGGCGCTTTCCGCCAACAAGTACTTCCGTTCCTGCCAGCTTCCTGATCCATCCATCTGCATAGCCGACTGGAACCGTGCCGATCCACGTATCTTGATTGGCTGTATACGTCGCCCCATAGCTGACACTCTCACCCTTTTGAATATGCTTTACATGGGCAAGCTTTGTATGAAGAGACATGGCTTCTTCGAGCTTGAAAGGCAATTCATCTTTGATTTCTTCAGACGGTGACAGCCCGTACATACTGATGCCGAAGCGAACCATATTAAACAAAACGTCTTTAAACCTTAAAGCTGCAGCACTGTTGGCGCAATGAACGAGCAGCTTGTCCGTATGAAGCGGCTCAAGCAGTGTTTGAAAGGTGTCGACCTGCCGATCAAAGTAGGCTTCATCCTTTTCATCTGCTGTCGCAAAGTGAGTAAATACGCCTTCCAGCTGTAAATAAGAGTGCTCGCTGACAAGCTTTTTCACTTCGTTCACTTGCTCGATCGTTTTCACACCTAATCGGTTCATTCCGCTGTCTATTTTCAAATGAAAACGTATCGGTTGTCCCATCTGCCCTTTCACCATTTTGGTGACGTCTCTCAGCCAATCGATGGAGTAAGCGGTCATGATGACATTGTATCGAACGGCTGCTTTGACATATTCCGGCGGTACAGCGCCGAGTACAAGTATTTTTGCTGTGATGCCTTTATTTCTTAAAGAAACGGCCTCATCTAAAAAGGCGACGGCTAATACGTCTGCTCCTGCTTTGAGAGCAGCTCTTGCCACTTCTATATCTCCATGTCCATATGCATTGGCTTTCACCACAGCCATCAGTTGAACACTTTGACCGATATGATCTTTCATATGTGAAACATTATGCTTGATTGCTGATAAATTAATTTCTGCCCATGTGTCTCTATAAAAGGCATTTGTGTCCATCCGTCACACTTCCCTATTGAATGATTCAATCCTCTCATATGATACTAAAAATCAAGAATAAAGTGAAACAAATCAAAGAAAATCAGCCCTTGCATAGGGCTGATTTTTCATTTCTAAGGCTTTCGCCTGAGGTATTTATTTAGCTGACTGACCTTCTACACTCTTTGCAACCATCAACAGCTCTTCATTCGATAGATCACTTGAAGAAATCAAGTAGTCCACTCCGTCAGATGTCCATGAAAGGGATTGATCTGTAAGAACCCCAACTGTCATGCCAAGGTCGACTGGCTCGCCGTTCATTGTCACAGGCGTAGACGCTTCAGCGACTCTCGCTTTTTCCTGAATAAGTGTGAAGGATTTCTTTCCGCCATACGTCATGACATAACGCTTCCCGGCATCTGTCATCATTTCTTTCTCTTCCATCTTCTTCACACCCTCTGGCATGTCAACTGGCGTTTTCACCGCAAAGCTGTCAGATGGGTCTGCACTTGTGGCAACATCCATTTGAGAGAGTGTCATGTTTTTCTTCTCATCAAATGCATCTTTGCCAAAGGATTTATTGAATTCAAAGTGAGAGAATTCCACTTTCACCATTGGCTTTTTGTCACTATCCAGCACTTTCACACTGGCAGGCGCCATCGTTTTTTTATGAAAGGTAATCTCTTGGGTAGGCAGCATTTGGTTATGCTGATAATTGGTTTTGGTTTCAAACACATACTTTGAATCTTTCGCTTTGAACTGAGCGGCACTGTCATTTTTAATGTCCTTCACGAGTGACTCAAATAAGTAGACCTGACTGCTATTATTCGGCCAATCACTGTGGAAACGGAAGCTCTTGTTCAATGAAGGTGTCAGCACAAACACACCATTGCCATTTCTTAAAATGACTTGACTCTGATCCTTTTTCGGATTTTCTAAATAGACACGGTAAAGTTCCGGCTTCTTGTACCAAATTTCTACTTGATACTCCTGCGGGTCATTTCCTGTCTCAATGGTCATTTTTGCTTTGGCTTTGTATGATGTCATTTCCTCTGCCTTTTTGTTTAAATCTCCAACGATATCCTGCTGAGATTTTTGACCGCATGCGGAGAGAATCAGTACAAAAAGGATTCCCGTTACAAGCAAAACAAAGCTTTTTCTCACCCTTTTCAACCCCTTCGTTAATTGTGTTAAAAGGAAGAAACCGCTTGTTTGACTTTAACAGTACGCCTCAAGAGTTAACTGCGTACCGCGAACCATCAAAGCCTGTTAGCAACACGCCCTTCCTTATCGCACTACCCAATATATGAAGGAGGGACAAACAATATGCAGACTAGCTTGACAACCTTTCAATTAAAACTTGTGCAGCAGCATATTCGTTCGTGTGAGTGATGGACACATGAACCTGGTCACCCTTCGTCTTTTCGCTTTTGATGAAGGGTTTTCCAAGTTCGTCTTTATGGATTTCCATATCATGAAAGCTTAAATGCCGGCCGATTCCCGTTCCGTATGCTTTAGCGAAAGCTTCCTTTGCTGCAAAACGTCCTGCCAAAAATTCCAGCTGCCTCTTTTCACTGAGTGTGTGAAAGATGTCTTGTTCACTTATCGTTAAAATTCGTTCTGGTAAACGAGGCTGTCTGCTAAGCACTCGCGCGAGCCGGTTGATCTCTACTATATCAATACCTATTCCTTTGATCATGAGGTACCTCCTATGATACTCGTACTAATTTGGATGTTCTCTTCATAAACGTGTTACTATAAACTTACCATTATCTAGTCAAAAGGGGTTTGTTATGTTTATTCGAACGGAGAGCTTTCAACAATTTATTAGATCGTATCCAATCGTCACAACGATCCTTGCTTTGCAATTTGGTCTATGGCTTATATTTGCGCTTCCTATCCCTCTTATACAGCTTGGTCACGACCATCTCGTCGGTTTCAATTATGGTGTAGCTACTGGAGAATGGTGGCGGCTCGTCACACCTGTTTTCCTTCACGGAAGTCTGACCCATATTTTGTTCAATTCTATGTCTTTGTTCTTATTCGCTCCACCGCTTGAGCATTTGCTTGGGAAGGTTCGATTTCTCATTATCTATCTTGGTGCAGGATTCATTGGCAATCTCGGAACCTATTGGGTGGAGCCTTTAGAGTATGTACATGTCGGAGCGTCCGGTGCGATCTTCGGTTTGTTTGGCGTTTATTTATACCTTGTTCTATTTAAACCGCATATGATGGACCGCGGCAATTCTCAGGTGATCTTAACGATTCTTGCAGTCTCTGTCATCATGACGTTCGTCAACTCAAACATTAATATCATGGCTCACTTATTTGGATTAATCGGCGGCATGCTCCTAGCACCTCTTACGCTATTTTTCCATTCAAAAAAAAGACGCTATTAACCTCATAAAAAATGTCGATCACTCCTATGAACAGGAAGCAGATCGACATTTTTTGTTTAAGAAGATTTATTTTTTTCATACGAATACCAATCCATTACACGTGTTGCATCTTCTTCCTCAAGGTGATGCACACCAAAGGAATCAAGCAGTGCAGAGGATTTCACAAAGGTGTGAATACTCGCCACTCGGCCTTTCTTTTGGAAGAAAGATTGCGTCATCGTATAGTTTTGCATTCGTTTTCTCAAGACAATGCCGGTGGTTTTGCCAATGCCTCTTGATGTCAGTTGAATCAATGGATCTTTGATCGTATAGCCTGATTGTTTATAAGCTAAATAGCCAAAAACCAAAGCAATAGGAAGCGGAATGAGTGCCAAATACCCCCATGGCGGGAAACGGACAGATAGGATCACGCCGACAAGTAATGGTACAAAGCCGAAAGAGATCAGATAGCGCTTGAGTGAACGCTTTGGCACCTTTTTCAGTTCAGCTTCTGGCTCCAAATGATAATCATCTGTGAATTGAGAGAGCAGTTCGTTGATTTTTTTCTTCCGAATCAGTGGAAATAAGACGGAAGAGGTTTCTTTTTCTGCAATAGAACCTCCTGCACTCACAAGCATCACCGTCGCAAAGCCAAAGGGTTCACGGAGAATATTTTCTTTGATTTTCACTGCTTGAATTCTCGCAAGTGGAATGGTCATTTGATGCCTCTCAATGAGCCCTCTTGTGATGATGATGTCTTTCCCTTTTCGTTTTGCGGTAAAATTTGCATATTGAAGGGCTGTTACCCCAACACTAAGAATCCACGCAATCAATACGGCAATAAATATGAGAATCGCATAAATCTCAACACTCGCATGACTTAAAAAAGAAAACCGCTTGAAGAATCCGTCCAAAGGAAGAATTTCATCTATTTGTGTGTAAATGGCGAGACACCCAGAAATAATGACTCCGATCCCGCTTGAAGTGGTCGCAGCCAAAAGCAGCTCTGGTATACCCATTCGGTAGGAAACATTGATTTCTTTTTCTACAGGTTGCTGCGCTGTCAGAGGATCATGCGGGACATCCCCATTTTCATCCACCATTTCTTCTTGCTGCAAGCTTTTCTTCCGGTTGAAAATCGATTGCTTTAATTGTTCCGCTTCTGCTTTTGTAATTGCCGTCAGACTCACTTCCGGTCCGTCTGTTCCGCCAGCTGTTTCGATTTGAACCCGCACCAAACCAAAAATCCGCTGGAAGATACCTTCACTTGTATTCACCGTTTGAATTCGTTCTAACGAAATATATTTTTTCTTTTTTGTGATGACGCCCGATTCCACGCGAAATTCATCCTCTTCCATTCGGTAGGTAAATCGTCTCCATGCTAAAACGGTTGAAACAGCTTTCCATAAAAGAAGCACACCAAGAATGATAAATGCATAAAAACGAATGCTCGAGTTCGAGTTCACAAAAATAAGCACGAAAAAAGGGATAATGAAGTTTTTGACCATGGATACGGCATCTGATATAAAATCAATGAACATCGAGATTGGATGTACACGTTTTGGTTCAGACATCATCTTCCGTCACCCTTGCTAAACGAGATATGTAATCACGAAGCTCATCTGCTTCTTCTAATTCTAGCGCCGGTATATCATGAACTGTGGCAGCAGTCGATATTTGAACAGATGCCAAACGGTAGCGCCTTAAAAGCGGCCCTTGTGATGTATCGACATGCTGGACACGAACCATGGGTACAATCACACGTGTAACGCGAATGAGTCCATGCTGAATTTCAATTTCATTTTCGAATACTTCGTAGCGCCAGATGCGATGACGGATTTTCGGTATAAGCCAAATGCCAAAAATGACCTGTAAGACCCATAAACCGGTGAGGATGGCGCCAATCCAATATGGCCATTGAAGATAATAACTAGCAACAAATACCCCAATGATGATGAGTAAGAAAATCAATGAGATAATTCCATTTTGAAGACGCCATACCTTTAAACCATTTAAACTAATTTGACGTTGCGGCTGTTTTCTCACATTCTTCCCCCATTCTCTTACTTTTCTATCAATATATTACGAAACAAATCCTAAAAAGTTTCAGCAAACCTGTTAAAAAAAGCGAACCCTGCAAAGGATTCGCTTTAGATTGTTGACAAAGTGCTAAAATGATGTTTATTTTAGCACTTTGTCTTCTTTTCAGCGTGATAGAAAACCTTTGCAGTCTAGGAAGGGCGAGCACTGGCGCGGAGCGAATTGAACATTCGTGAGCACCAGCGCGCAGACCTGACAACGAATGCGAGGGTTTGTCTACACGCTGAAGCGAATCCTGCAAAGGATTCGCTTTTGAATTAGCTATTATAAGATTTCTTTTGACGACGATCGCTAGAAGAACGATTGCGGTCATTTGAAGAGCGCTTTTTATCACCGTAAGATGAGCGGCTTTTCCCGCGATAGCCGCCGCCACCGTCTCTACGTTTAGAAGAGCTGCGGTTGTTACGATTGTGTTTTGAAATCATTGGTGCTTCATCTGTCAAACGAACAGGAGTTGCATCTGGCTCTTTTGTCATCATTTTGATGGCAGCCGCAACCACTGTGACAGAATCATGATCTTCTAGCAATTCAGCAGCAGCTGTCATGTAGAAGTTTAAGTTGTTTTCACTGATGATTGTGCGCAGACGATCAATGGTTACTTGCTGTTGACCTTCAATTGCTTCATCTAGAGTTGGTTCTTTCATACGTTCCATTTTACGGTTAGTCGTTTTCTCAATCGCACGAAGCATATCTTTTTCACGCGGTGTGATGAATGTCACCGCCATACCTGTACGTCCAGCACGGCCTGTACGTCCAATACGGTGGACGTAGCTCTCTGGATCTTGTGGTACGTCAAAGTTATACACGTGTGTTACGCCTGAGATATCAAGTCCACGTGCTGCAACGTCTGTTGCTACAAGCACATCGATTGAACCTTCTTTGAATTTGCGAAGCGCAACCATACGTTTCGCTTGAGTTAGGTCACCATGAATCCCTTCAGCTGTATAACCTCTAAGGTTAAGCGCTTCTGACAATTCGTCAACACGGCGTTTCGTACGACCGAAGACAATTGAAAGCTCAGGTGATTGAATGTCAAGAAGACGTGTCAATGTATCAAACTTCTTACGTTCGTGAATATCCAAGTAGAACTGTTGGATGTTAGAGACAGTCATTTCTTTCGCTTTTACTTTTACGTGTTCTGGGTTGGTCATGAAACGTTCCGCAATGCGCTTAATTGGTGCAGGCATTGTCGCAGAGAATAAAAGGGTTTGGTGTTCACTTGGTACATTTGAAAGGATCGATTCAATGTCTTCGATAAAACCCATGTTTAGCATTTCGTCTGCTTCATCAAGCACAACAGTCTCAACATTTTGAAGACGCATTGTACGACGGTTAATGTGATCGAGTAAACGTCCTGGAGTCCCTACGATGATATGAGGATTTTTCTTGAGCGAACGGATTTGGCGGCTGATATCTTGTCCACCGTAAATCGGAAGTACGCGCGCACGCTTGTCTTGGCCAATTTTGTATAGCTCTTCAGATACTTGAATCGCTAATTCTCTTGTTGGCGCAATGATAATCGCTTGGATATTTGGAGACGCTGGGTCGATTTTTTCTACAAGAGGAATACCAAATGCTGCAGTTTTTCCTGTTCCTGTTTGTGCTTGTCCAATGACATCTTTATTCTGAAGACCGAGAGGAATTGTTTCCGCTTGAATCGGTGTCGCTTCTTCAAATCCCATGCGGTTAATAGCTTTCATGAGACTTTCGCTTAATTGAAAATCTTGAAACGTTATAGTCAAATTATTCAAACTCCTTCTAATTGCTGTTTCAGTAATCTCGTGAATGATCATTAAAAACTGCCCTTACCCGAAAGGACAGGTCCATTATATACAAAGCCCGAATTACCCTACCTTATATCTTACCATTACATTATTTGTTTTTCAACAAGACAGAAATGGATATATCTACTGTTCCACAATGACAGATTCACCATCACTTTGATCTCCATCCATCCATTTCCACTTTTCGAACAGTTGAATTTTTCCGTTATCCAACTGCTTAGGTGTAGAATTGCAAGACCCGCTTCTCATGCTACCGTCTTTGCTGACATGGTGGTACCTAAAATGAAGTGTTCCATCCTCATTTACAGTTCCTACAAGTACACCAGATACAATACTGCCGCCTTGATATGTGCCCGTTAATATATTCCCGTCCTGACGATATTGAAATATGGTGCCTGCCGATACTTCTCCGTTACTCGAATTAGACTGCGGGACAAAGGTTTTTCCGTCATATTGAAACAACCGAATCAGCCACCTTTTCTTTCCTATTGTACCATAGGCTTGTCACTCATTCGACAAAAATGATGCAATTTTTAACAAGTGGGATTCAATTTATATTAGTTTAGCCACATTTTCGCTTTTCTATAGATTAAATTGTTTTTTTTAGAAATTGCTCTACTTTTTCAAACAATTGCTGTGCACACGGCTCGTGACAAACATGGTGTTTACAGTCAGGTAAATAAAATATTTCTTTCTGTCGAGACGGGATTTTATGATCAATAAATTGTGCACTTGAAGCTGGCACAATCCCATCGCTTTCCCCTTGAACAATTAACACAGGGAGGTGAAGCTTCTCAAGGGAGCTCTTCGTTTGCTTCACCAGCTTCATAAATTCTACAGCAGCTGACAGCGGTGTGCTCGTTAGCTTATGACGGTATCTATCATACAAAGGATTCGTATCAATCAATCCAGACAATGATTGCTTCACCATCTGCCTTGTGTCTTGAATCATTTGTTTTGGATTCACATATTTCGCCGCAGCACTTAAAAGGACGAGACGAGCAACTGGATACTTCGCTGCAAGATAAGAAGCAATCATTCCTCCCATAGAAAACCCAATCAAAAAAATGGTATCACATGTTCGGTAAAGAGAAAGAAGTTCTAATTCAGCTGTCGCAATCCATTCTTGATAGAGAATGCCTTTTAGTTGAAGTTCATCTCCATGCCCCGGAAGCGTGACAGACTGAACGTTCCAATCTGTCTTCTGCTTTAAATATTGCGCTAGCGGTTCCACTTCATAGGGGGCGCCAGTGAATCCATGTATACATAGACAGCCAATCATTCTGTCACCTTCTTTGCCGCTCTCTTTTTATAGTGCAGTAATGACTTCTTCTAATCTCATGCCGCGAGAGGCTTTGACGAGAACAACATCGTCAGGACCTGCTACGTCAGCAAGTTTTTTTTTCAGTTCCTCTTTGTCCATAAATGAGAACACGCGCGCGTCACCGAATGATTTCTTTGCTCCTTCAGCGATGAATTCACCTAGGCGGCCATACGTCATCACATGATCAATAAATTCAGGCTTGATATAGCGGCCTAGTTCATAATGATACGTTTCTTCTTCGCTGCCCATCTCAAGCATGTCTCCAAGGACAAGAATGCGATTTGCGAAGCCGTCCATATCTCCTACAAGATCAATGGCAGCCTTCATGGAAGTAGGGCTTGCATTATACGCATCATTGATAACAGTGATTCCTTTTTCTGTTTTAAACAGTTCAAGACGCATTCCTGTTAACTTTGTTTGCATGAGTCCTTGGGCGATTTGTCTTTCATTCAGTCCGAAATGCTGGCCTATGGCAATGGCAGCAAGGGCATTCTTTACATTATGTTTCCCTAATACAGGAATGAGAAACCCCTGGGCATACCCTTCGACCTGAAATTCAGTTCCTTCTGCAAGCTGGTTGATATGCGTTACCTTGATATCACAGTCCTCTGCTTCTCCAAAGGTTTTCACTTGCTGCGAAAGTAGAGTCGCTCTCTCGCGGATCAAAGGTTCATCTCCTAAATAATAAAAGGTGCCATCCTCTTTTAGCCCTTTTGTGATCTCACATTTTGCATCAGCAATGGCTTCTCTTGATCCTAAATCTTGCATATGAGATTCTCCGATATTAGTGATGACTGCTGCATCAGGCTCAGCTAGGTTTGACAAGAACTCGATCTCGCCTTTTGCACTCATGCCCATCTCCAATACAGCTATCTCTGTACCTTCTGGCATCGCAAGAATGGTGAGCGGAAGACCGATATGATTATTAAAGTTACCGTCTGTTTTATGAACTTGATACGTTGTTTGTAAGACGGAATGAATCATATCTTTCGTTGTCGTTTTCCCATTACTTCCTGTAATACCGACAACACGAGGGTTTTCTTCTTTTAAATATGATTTTGCCAATTGCTGAAGTGCTGCCAGAGTATCGTCGACAAGAATGACAGGTACACCGAACGGTGGATTGGCTTCTTTTTGATTCCAAAGAACGGCTGCGGCTCCAAGCTCCACTGCTTTAGAAGCAAATGTGTGACCGTTAAAATGTTCTCCAATTAAGGGGATAAACAATGCACCTTTTGATACTTTTCGTGTATCTGTCGTCACTCCGTAAATTTGCTCTTCGCCAAAAGCTTGATTAGATAGTGTCCCACCAGCCATTTGGGCGATTTGATTCACTGTACGTTTGATCATGATTTTTTCGCCTCTCTTTCTCATTTCACGTTTGAAGGAAAAGAGACACTACCTAAGGATAGTGTCTGCTTGTTGCTCACATTAAAAAGTCGTTTTAATGGTTTGTTTTTCTTGATGGCGTTCAATTGCGAGTGACACTAGCTTTTCAATTAGCTCTGGATACTCTACACCAGTGTGCTTCCAAAGCAGCGGGAACATACTGAATGGTGTGAATCCAGGCATTGTATTCACTTCATTGATCAACACTTCGCCTTTTTCTGTGAGGAAGAAGTCTGCACGTACAAGACCAGAACCGTCTAGGGATTTAAATGCCTTAATCGCCATATCATGAATCGTCTTGTATTCATCTTCTGACACACTCGCAGGAATGATCAAATCTGTATCGCCATCTTCATATTTTGCTTTGTAGTCATAAAAATCTGTTTTAGGTGCAATTTCACCAACGACAGAGCATTTCGGCTCGTCATTTCCTAATACACCAATCTCGATTTCTCTTCCTACAACGCCTTCTTCTACGACCACACGACGATCATATTGGAAAGCCAAGTCGAATGCGGTTTGCAGCTCTTCTTTGCTGCGGCATTTGCTTATTCCAACACTTGATCCCATGTTGGCAGGTTTCACAAAGCATGGATAGCCAAGTACTTGTTCCACCTGTTCTAAGCTGTCTGCCGTGGCTTTCTCATAGTCTTTTTTATTGAAGGAAAGGTGCTTTGCTTGTGCAAGTCCTGCTTGAGCAAAAACATCTTTCATCATGACTTTATCCATACCCGCGGCAGAAGCAAGAACGCCGTTGCCGACATACGGGATATTTAGCAGTTCAAGTAATCCTTGCATCGTTCCATCTTCACCATTTGGCCCGTGCAATAATGGGAAGACAACATCAATCTTCTCATCAGCGGATGCAGGCTGTGGAAACATGCTCTCATTTAAAGAAGTTGGTAAAAACGTCTTTGCGCTCTGTTCAAATTGAAGCATTCTGACGTTTGATACTGGTTCAGTGAGTTTTTCTCCTCTTAGCCATTCGCCCTCTTCTGTAATATAAATTGGATGTATATCGAACTTCTCAGTGTTAAGTGCTTTTGTAACTGCAAGGGCTGTTTGCAGTGATACATTATGTTCGGCTGACTTTCCGCCGTAAATCAATCCTAAACTTATTTTCAATGGATACTCCCCCCACTAAAATTCATCTTTACTATCTTATCACTTTCAAGCAAAAATGCTCTAATTAATTTTTGTTGTTACGGAATTGAAATGATTTGTAAAGTTGTAAGCGCCTCCCGAGCATTTGTATGTCATTCGCCTTTATTTTATATTAAAATGACATTGAAAAGGAGTTGTGACAAATTGAAAAAAATCACAAGTACTGAACAATTCAATGAAATCATTCAATCTGACAAAGAAGTCATCGTTAAATTCTTTGCAACATGGTGTCCTGACTGTACAAGAATGGACATGTTCATTCCAGACATCTTAGAGGCGTATGCTCACCATGAATGGTTTGAAATAAACAAAGATGATTTCCCTGAATTAGCAGAAACGTATCAGGTCATGGGTATTCCAAGCCTGTTAATTTTCAAAAATGGCGAAAAAACAGGTCATTTACACAGTGCAAACGCAAAATCACCTGAAGAAGTGACAGAGTTTCTTCAAGGGCACGTTTCTTAAATCGTGAAACGAAGGACATCAGCAAACACTTGCTGGTGTCTTTTTTTCTCCATCTCTTACATCAAATCTCTTGATAAGACGAATTGTTCAGTCAAAACGTTTCAATGAGCGAAAGAATGTTTTATATAGATGCTTCTCTTACGACATGAAATGACAGGAATTATTTCCTGGGAAAGAATGAGCGTCGACTAGGCTTCGAATTTGTCGATTACGTGAATTTTCTGAATATAATCTTTACTTCAGGCATCGCGCTTTGTATAATAGAGGTGCTAATTGAAAATGATTATCAATTTCATTTATGTGGAATCCTATAGACGTTTATTCTTATAAAGGAGCGATGAGTCACATGTCTAAGAAGAAAATCAAAACGTATCAGCAATTGATTGAAGAAAACAAGAAAGCCATCATGCGCGATCCTAAAATGATGGAAAGTATATACGAAACCATCGACAAAAAGCATCAGAAGCAGCTTGCAGTTGCTGGACGTGAATCATAAACATAAGGGGGAGCAGTCAAAGCTGGCTGCCCCTCTCTTTTGTCTTTTTCAACAAAAAAAGCCGATAAAATCTATGCTGTGATTTTATCGGCTTTTGTTTTAATGTGATTTCGCTACACGGTCCTGCTTCATTCCTAAATAAATGAGCATATATGTGAGATAACCCATGGTCATTGTTAAACCACCGAAGAAGAACTGAGAAAAGACAGGCTCCTCAAATGTTGTGACAGCAGCAAGAATGATCCAGCTCGCATATAAATAAACCATGAACCATTTCATGTTTCTTTTAAGTGTATACAGAAAGAAAAGACCCGCTAACGAAAAGATTCCCAGCGCTAGTCTGAAATAAATAAGATGATCAAACTGGAAGGCAAAAGACACAAACGAAAACGACAGCAGCAACAAAATGGGTAAAGCCGTAATGAAATTTTTCACGATAGTGCCACCTCCAAGACTCCCTCTTATTATAAGACAAAATCAGCCGGTTATCGTGAAATGCAGATTCGTTTTCACAAAGATGTCACGAATTTTTCTTGTTATTTGACACAATTTTTACACATTTACATCACGCTTCCAAAAAAGAACCCAAGCCGTGCCAACAAAGAAAACAAAATGCGCCCCTACCATAAATAGAGAAAACAAAGGGCTCATGCCTTGGAAGGGCGGCGGTCCTTGAAAGCTGTACTGAGTAAAGTCCGTATTAGCAAAAAGCAGAATTTTCCCCCACTGATTTTCTAAAAGAGACATAATAGGCACAAGTGATTTAGCCGCATA
This sequence comes from Bacillus sp. FSL M8-0266, assembly GCF_038613425.1. Taxonomy (NCBI): domain Bacteria; kingdom Bacillati; phylum Bacillota; class Bacilli; order Caryophanales; family Bacillaceae; genus Bacillus; species Bacillus sp. FSL M8-0266. The sequence goes on along the minus strand of NZ_CP152015.1, from coordinate 514,267 downwards.
TAAAACAAAAAACGAGGTCACAAGCGCAACGAGGCTGTTCCTAAACAAGCTGGAACACATAATAGCGAAACTTGCCATCATGATCACTTCCACCCATTGAGATCCGATCACAGCAAATGTATGCTGAAATAATCGTCCCGTACTTTCATCAAATGCAGTACCAAAGAAAATAAGGCCAAATAGGAAAGCAACTACATAATAAAAAACAAACAAATATATGACCGTCAGCACAAGGGTGATGTATTTTGACAGGAAAATTTGCAGCCTTGTTTTGGGCCGTATCAATAAAAACTTGATCGTCCTTTTTTGAAATTCTGTTGAGATCAAGGTCGCGCCAATGACAACTGCGAGCACCTGTAAAATAAACACGACATTCGTGGAATAAGCAAAATAGTTGGCGACAGTGTCTTGTCCACCAAAGCTGGAAATGACTCGTTTCAACGCTAAAGCCATCGCCAATTGAAACACAACGATCAATCCAAGTGCAATGAACGTGATCTTTTTCCTCATCATTTTCTTATGCTCATTCTGGATGAGTTGAAGCATCTGCCGTCCCGCCTTCCGTCCATTTCATAAATGCCTCTTCAATTGATGGCTTTTGAGGCGTCATTTCAAGTACATCAAATCCAGCCAGAACAAGCTGTTTGTTCAGCTCAGGCACTTGGTCTTTGTTCAATTGAAGTAATACATGCGCTCCGTTTCGTTCATATGTATAGGCATGTGTATCGAGCCACGAAACCGCCTTTTCCACTGGCTGAATATTCATGAGCATCTGTTCTTTCCCCTCTATGTCTCGAAGCATGGCACTAGCTTTGATCTGTCCTTTTTGAATGATGATCATGCGGTCACATAACTCTTCAACCTCATGCAATAAATGTGTGGCGAATAATACGGACGTTCCTTCTTCTCTTACTAGTGTTTGCAAGTGCTCCCTGAATTCCTTCATACCTGCAGGATCAAGTCCATTTGTCGGTTCGTCTAAAATGAGCAGGTTCGGCTGATGTAATATGGCTTGTGCAATCCCAAGCCTTTGTTTCATCCCCAGTGAATATGTCTTCACCTTTTGATGAATGGCGTGCTCCAGACGAACTCTTTTCACCACTTCCTGCATTCGTTCCTCCGTCACTCCATCGTGCATCGCCGCATACAGTTCAAGGTTTTCAAAGCCTGTTAAATAAGAATAAAATTCGGGATTTTCTATGATTGCACCAACAGATGACATCGCATGTAGGAAATCCTCATCCTGTGAATATCCATTGATCATGATTCGGCCATTGTTTTTTTTCATCAAGCCAACGATCAAACGAATCAAGGTTGTTTTTCCAGACCCATTTGGTCCTAGTAAGCCGACAATTTCCCCCTTCCCTATTTCTATAGATATATCTTGTAAGATCATTTTCCGGCCAATTCGTTTATCGACTTTCTCTACTTTTAGAACAGCAGACTCCAACGTGGCTCCTCCTTCTGATGTAAAACCTTTGGCGGCAAATAAGACCGCTCATTCTGTTAAAAGTATATCACGCAAGACAAGGGACTCCATGAAAAAAAGGCTGATCGAGTCAGCCCTTCTTTTACATTACATGGATAGGTTCGGTGATGCTGCGTCTTTCTCGTGTTTTTTTTCCGTTTCTGTCACAATCACCGCACATGCGGCGTCACCTGTAATATTGACAACGGTTCTTGCCATATCTAATAAGCGGTCTATGCCAAGGATGAGCGCAATGCCTTCAACCGGCAGATTCACAGAGTTCAGTACCATAGCGAGCATGATGAGCCCAACTCCTGGCACACCCGCTGTACCGATACTTGCTAAGACAGCCGTTAAGACAACCGTCAGCATTTGGACAAGCGTCAGTTCAACTCCATACACTTGCGCGATAAAAATAGTCGCGACCCCTTGCATAATCGCTGTACCATCCATATTAATGGTTGCACCAAGCGGCTGTACAAAGCTTGAAATCGGCTCTGGTACCTTCAAGCGTTTCTGGGCTGTTTCCATCGAGACTGGGAGGACTGCGTTACTGCTTGACGTACTAAATGCGACAACCATTGCTGGAGAAAAACCTTTGAAAAATGCCATCGGATTTCGTTTCGCTAAGATGGCGACAGTTGACCCATAAGTCAGGAAGAAATGCAGCACGAGCGCAACTAACACGACCGAGAAATAGAGGCCCATCGCTTTCATCGCATCAAATCCCTGGCTGCCAATGGCAGTTGCGATCAAACCGAATGTTCCGTACGGTGCGAACTTCATCACTATGCCGACAAGGTACATCATTAATTCATTTCCTTGTTCAAACAGCTTCAGCAAACCTTCCGTCTTCTTTCCAAGCATGGCAATGCCAAGACCTAAAAATACACAAAAGACGATGATTTGAAGCATGTTTCCTTCAACTAAAGATTGGACTGGATTGGTTGGAATGATGTTGAGTAGTGTTTCTGCCATTGATGGGGCTTCCTCTGCGGAATAATCAGCCGCTTTCGTATCAAAATGACCGATTGCTCCCGGCTTGATTAATAAGGCTAATGAAATGCCAATGATGATGGCAAAAGTAGTAGTAAGCAGGAAATAAGTAATGGTTTTTGTGCCGATTCTGCCAAGCTTTTTCGGATCACCTAGACCTGCTACACCTAGTGTGATGGAAAAGAATACGATCGGCACCACTAACATTTTGATCAGATTTAAGAAGATTTGACCTAGAGGCGTAAATAGATAAGGGTCTAACACTTTGAATACATTTGGAGCAAAAATGTTAAGCAATAGTCCTGTGATTGCACCTACAAACAAGGCAATAATAATTTTCGTCGCTAGCTTCAATAAACTCTCCCCTTCCTCATCAAAAAAGACCCACAAGAGAGTTTTCTCGTGGGTCTTTGTTTCCATACACGTACCACTGTTTACTCTCTTCACGCCGATGAGGTTAGCTGACGGGTTAGGACGAAGAGATGTCCTTTTTTCTCACAGAGAAAAATTCACCCCAAAAACATGGGTCCACCATTCCTTTAGAAGGATTAAGCGTGTGGTAATATGATATTTTCATACTATTTATACCTTATTTTCAGAAAATTGTAAACAGGTTCATATGAACTTTTTAATTACTTTCTTCCTTATTCGTGACCTCCAAAATATCTAAAATGAACACAAAGATCGGGATACCAATAATCAGTCCCCAAATGCCGATGTAGTGTTCAGAGAAGATCAGCACAATAAATGTGAAGAAAATAGGGAGTTCTGTTTTTGCTGACATGAGCTTTGGGTTTAAGAAGTAGGCTTCAATCGCATGGATGATGACGATCACAAGCACGATATACAGGACATACATGCCGCCTCCAAGCGTATACGCAATGATGCTAAGTGGAATAAGTGAGATGACCACACCTGCCACTGGGATTAAGCCTAGCAAAAAGACCATGACCGCTAATCCAAATAATTGCGGGAATCCCATAATGCCTAGCGCAATGGTTGTTAAGACACAGTTAACAGTTGCAATAATAAACTGTGCTTCGAGTACCTTTCCAAACGTTCTGGAGAATTTACGTCCAAAGAAGGCGATTTCATGGTAGAACACAGAGATTTTACTCGTTTTGAACTTGTTCATGAATTGAATAAGGCGTTCCTTTTCGAACAGGAAGAACATGCTTAATATTAAGGACATAATGACCTGGATACTGAACGTACTGAAATCAGTTAAGTATGTATAGAGGAAATTAAACCCTTTCTCAAAGTAAGCTGATATTTTAAAATCTCCGAATACGTTCGTGATGACATCAAAGAAGGGTAAATCTTGTGGATGATCTGCAATTTTCTTTCCTAAATGAAATAGCTGTTCCACCTGCTTGGCGATGATTGGCACAAACACGAATCCACCAAACGTCAATCCACCAGCCAAAAGAATATACAAAAGGGTAATAACCGATTTCTGCCCTATTTTCAGGAAGCGACTTAAAAAGCCTCTAATGACCTCTTCTAACCGATTCATCAAAAAGGTCAATATGAAGGTCAAGAGAATTAAATTCATCATTCCTCTTAATAGATATAAGGCTGTCGCTAATACTACAAATACAGAAAACCGCTTAACACCGGGTTTTTCGAACAATTTTAAAAATGCCGCCATTACGTTACACACCTGCCAGGACTAAAGTCTATTTTTATCGGATCTGATATACATTATATCGGATCTTTCTGTAAATTATATAATAAAAGGTCAATGAGGTCTTACGATTCGCCCTAAATTTATCAAGCTTTAATGTTTTTTCTTTTCAGCACAAGAAAAAACCGAACCCCATGTAGACATAAGGTTTCGGTTTTTGGTTGTTTTTATACTATACAGCTTGCTTCATATTTCGCATTTCTTGAAGGGCTGTTTTGCTCTTCGCTTCGTCAAATTCCCCTTCACTTTTCGCCACAACAATTGTCGCGATTCCATTTCCAATGAGATTTGTGATAGCTCTTCCTTCGCTCATGAATCGATCTACTCCAAGCAGAAGTGCAAGCCCCTCTAGCGGAATGACCTGTAGTGCAGCGAGTGTAGAAGCCAGCACGATAAATCCGCTTCCTGTCACCCCAGCCGCTCCCTTTGATGTGAGCATTAGAACAAGGATAATGGTGATCTGCTGACCGATAGACAAGTCTACACCAAACACTTGCGCTAAGAAGACCACAGCCATCGATAAGTAGATCGAGGTTCCATCTAAGTTAAAGGAATACCCTGTTGGGATGACAAGACCCACAACAGACTTAGAGCACCCGTAGCGTTCCATTTTATCCATCATTCTTGGCAGTACGGATTCTGATGAGCTTGTGCCAAGAACAATTAATATTTCATCCTTGATAAATCGCAAGTAACCAAACAGGCTGAAGCCATACATTTTACAAATGATATTCAGCACAACGAAGATGAACAGGAACATGGTCATATAAACGGAGAGCATCAGACTTGCGAGCGGTTTAATCGATGCCAAACCAAAGTGTCCGATTGTATAGGCCATTGCCCCAAATGCACCGAGCGGCGCAGCACGCATAATATATCCAATGATTTTAAAGAAAACAAGTGACAGCTTATCAAGCCACTCAATGATTCCTTTCCCCTTCTCGCCAAGTGCAGCCAGCGCAACACCGAATAAAATAGAGAAGAATAAGACCTGTAAAATATCACCCTTTGCAAAAGCATCTACCATGTTAGATGGCACGATGTGTGTGACAAATTCCATCCAGTCGATACCCTGTCCTCCATTTTGGGTATACTGTGAAACATCCCCTTTTTCAAGCTTGCTATAGTCCAGACCTGCACCTGGCTTCATAATATTTACGACAAAAAGTCCGATGACCAAAGCAAGCGTCGTGACGACTTCAAAATAAATAAATGCTTTTCCCCCAACTTTTCCAACCTTTTTCATATCCCCCATCTTGGCAATACCAAGAACAATGGTTAAGAAAATAATTGGTGCGATGACCATTTTAACGGCATTGATGAAGGTGTCACCAAGCGGCTTCATTTCTTTTCCGACGTTTGGCCAAACCATCCCGACAATGATTCCGATAATGACAGCTGCAATCACCTGAAATGTCAGGTTCTTCAAAAGCCTCTTCATAAAAAATCAACTCCCTCACCCTTTGATGTAAACGCTTAACTATTATCTGTAGCTAAATGATAGCGGTTTCACCAAAGGCTGTGAAGCTTATGAACATATCGTACATTTTGGTCTTTTTGGTCTCTTAGTCAGAATGTACGATATATTTATTGACAGGCCGGCCTACCCCGCCATATTGCATATCTAATTTCAGCTCGCCTTCTTTCACTAAGAAGTCTAAATACCGGCGTGCCGTGACACGGGCAATGCCGAGTGCATTGGCAACTTCTTCTGCAGACTGCGGGCCTTCCTGCAAGCCCATATAGGCTTTAATTTCATTCATCGTATGCACATTCAGCCCCTTAGGGAGCCAAGTATCCTCCAGCTTAACAGCAGGCTTTCGTATGATATCATCCAGCATCTCTTGAGAAAATTCTGCTGCTGTACGAATTTTAGATTTAAACGCTTTATAGCTTTCAAGTGATTCTTTCATACGTTCGAATTTAAACGGCTTGATGATATAATCTCGTGCGCCATTTTGAAGCATGATGCCAATGGTCTCTTTGTCCTTTGCCGCAGAAATAACGATCACATCCACCTGTATCTTTTGCTTTCTAATGTCTTGAAGCGTCTTCACGCCATCTTTTTTTGGCATATACACATCGAGGACAACAAGGTCTGGATGAATTTCTTTGATGAGCTGGATGCCCTGCTCCCCATTACCTGCGACTGCCGCCACTTGAAAGCCAGGAACACTCTTAATGAACTCTTTATTCACTTCTTGCACCATCGGATCATCTTCAATTAATAGCACCTTAATCTGAGTCATCTGTCTCTCTCCTCTATGATCATTGGGAATTCGATTGAGAAGGTGGTACCAATGCCGATGCTTGATGTAACTTCTACATTTCCCATCCCTTTGTCGATAATCGTTTTTACAATATACAGGCCATAGCCTGTTCCGCCTTCTTTGCCATGTGTGAAGCCTTTATCGAAAATATAAGGAATCATTTCCTCTTCAATCCCGGAGCCGTTGTCTTCAATTAAAATCGCGAGGACATCCTCGGTTTGATCAATACTAATAGAAATGCGTTTTGTGTCTCTTTCTACAGTATCATAGGAGGCAAAGGCATTCTCGATCAGGTTGCCAAGCAGCTTCGTCATATCATGTTGATCTAGACGCTCAGGGAAATCACGTAGACAGCTATGTTCGTCTACTTCGACCTTTATGCCTAGCTCCTTGCCCCTTCTGATTTTACTCATCAATAATCCCGCAACGGCATCATGCTGAATGACGCGGTGAAGAAAGTCCATCACATGTTCTTGCTCTTCCGTCGTTTGAAAGGCTAGATCGAGTGCCTGATCGGGTTTACCAAGCTGAATCAGCCCGGCAATCGTATGAAGCTTATTCATATGCTCATGATTTTGCACCCGCAGACCGTCTACAAAGTTCTTAACACCGGTTAGCTCCTCTGCTAATTTTGCCGCTTCTGTCCGGTCCTGAAAAATGGCGACCGCTCCAATAATTTTCTTTTTCATGACAATCGGAATCCGGCTGCTCATAATCCGCTTTCCGCTCATATGAATTTCTTCATTGTAGACGGGTTCTGCGCGATCAATGATCTCTGGAAGTCTTGTGTCAGACAGCACATCCCAAATATTCCGGCCTACGACATCCCCTATCACGCCAAAGATTTGCTTCGCCTTTTCATTAAAAATGGTGATCATGTGCTGATTATCAATGGCGATGACCCCTTCATTAATAGAGTGAAAGGTTGCGGTGCGCTCCTCTAGCATTCTGACAATCTCATGCGGCTCCAGCTTAAACATTTGCTGTTTAATATGACGAGCAAGCAAAAATGAACCTACAAGCCCAAAGCTGAGCGTTAGCAAAAGGATCATGAGGATATCCCGCTTCATTTCTCCTAATATATCGATCATACTTGGCAGTGTTCTCCCTACAAGGACGACCCCTGTTTGATTAAATTGATCATCCTTCACTGGATAAAAGGCTCTGATGGCGGTCCCAAGCTCTCCCTCTGCTTCTGAGAAATAAATATGCTCGGCAAAAGCAGGCTCTTCATCTGTCCCCTCCGAGCGCTGGCCAATCCTTGCTTTCACTGGATGCGTTAATCTCAAATGATCCATATCCATGACGACAATGTAGTCAGCGTCTTGAATAATCCGAATCTCTTCGATGGCATGCTGTAATCGGTCACGTTCCTTTGTTTGATCAGCTAACGCCTGCTTTACCTCATTCATCTCGGCAACTGTTCTCGCCGTGTTCATGAGCCTTTTTCGAAGCTCTCGTTCCTCTGTTTGCTGGATTCCCCCAACAAGGACAATTCCTCCGATTAAAAGGGCGAAAATGACAACGAAATATGTGAGGATGGTGAGCTTCCATCTAATAGATAATTGTTGTAATTTCAATCGATTTCTCATCATTTTTTTCACCTGTATCTTTACGAATTCTTCCTCGGTCAAGTATGCTTGATTTAAGGGGGATCGGACGCATGAAGAATTTACTCGCCTATACACTATTGCTCTTGATCGGTTTTGTAACCGCTTTATACTTTGGTTTTTATCATATGATGCCAAAAGCAGCGACGACCTTTGACGATGAACAGACAGAGCTGAAGGATCAACTTGTGTTCAAATTTAGCCATGTCGTGGCAGATAATACACCAAAAGGACTTGCCGCAAAGAAATTTGCTGAGCTTGTGCACGAAAAATCCGATGGGAAGATCACCATTCAAACTTTCTCCAACGGAAGTCTTTATTCTGATATAGAAGAAATTAATGCACTCAAAGAGAATCAAGTTCAATTTATCGCACCATCTACCTCGAAGCTCGGCATGCTATCCTCTGAGTGGCTGGCACTTGACCTTCCCTTTGCTTTTTCTAATTATGATGCGGTTCAAGAAGGCTTGCACGGTGCAATTGGACAAAGATTATTTGGCACCCTGCAAAAAGACGGGCTAAAGGGAATGGCGTATTGGACAAATGGCTTTAAGCAAATCACCTCTAATAAAGGTCCGATCAAACAGCCTAGTGATTTAAAAAACCAATCTCTCCGCATTATGCAAAGCGACATGATTGAAAAACAATTCAAACTCCTTGGCGCAAAGCCCTATCAGGAATCGTTTAATTCGACGTTTCAGCTATTAGAAACAAAAAAAGTAGATGGTGAAGAAAATACCATTTCAAATATTTATTCAAAAAAATTCTATCATATACAAGACTATATGACGATTAGTAATCACGGGTATTTGGGCTATGTGGTCTTAACAGATCAATCCTTCTTTGATCGCCAGACACCTGAAACGAAACGAATTTTACTTGAAGCTATGGAAGAAACAACAGCTTGGAATGAAAAACATGCAGAACAGATGAACAAAGATCAACTGGAGGACATTAAACGGGAATCGCCAATTGCCATTCATGAATTGACGCCAGCAGAAAGACAAAAATGGATGAAAGCCCTCGATCCTTTGTATGAGGAAGCCGAAAAAACCATTGGTTCCACCCTAATCAAACAGATTCGTGAGTTGCGTGCGCGTTATGAACATTCTCCAATCCATGCTTTTCAAGAAGAGGATAAGACCAAATAAAAAATCCCTTTGAGTAAGGGGATTTCAGATTGTTGACAAAGGGCTAAAATGATCTTGATTTTAGCCCTTTGTCTTCTTTTCAGCGTGATAGAAAACCTTTGCAGCCCTAGGAAGGACGGCTACTTTTGCGGAGCGAATTTGACATTCGTGAGCACCAGCGCGCAGGACTGACAACGAATGCGAGGGTTTGTCTACACGCTGTTTTATGCACCAGATTCACTCTGTTCTTGCTGCGTGAGCTCTTCTAGTCTTGAGACAATTCTTCGCTTTCGGTATTGCATCATGCCTGTTTCGGCAATACTTTTTAGTTGTGAGCGGTTGGAAACTGCGCCAAATAAAATCCCTGCTACGGGAACAAGCTGAAATAGTTTCTTCCAGCCAAATGAATCTCGGTAATTATAGACTACCTCACGCCATCCTTGGATTTGTGAGAACATGTTTTCGTGTTTCCCTTCGGAAGCATGATAGCTCCTGAGTTCTTTTAATATCGATTTCTTCCCAACCACATCAGCAGAGGTCAGCTGCAAGCATTTTATGATGAAGACCCGCTCTTCTTTGTTTTTAGGATCATAGCCATAGGTGACAGCAATATCCTGTAATGTTTTAAGGGAGAGACCAAGTACCGCAGGAATATCTGCAGCCAGTGTAAACATACCACCGACACCCGTTGTCGCCCCTTGTACCGTGGCGAGATTCGTCCTATTTTTCCCCATATGTTCACTAATGGCATCCATGATTTCAATTGGAGCTTTTTCTATATCTTCTATACGCTGAATCGATTCGTCGGCACATTTCTTTTGAAATTGATGGATGATGCCTTTTTCTGATGTCAAATAGGCACCGCCTGATTGAATGTAATGCCCCATTTCATCTAGCAGCACACCGATTTTTTTTTGGATAAAGGCAGGCGTCAGCTTGTCCAGCATTTGAAATGGCAGGCGGCTGAGTTTCTCCCAAAACCATACCTTTTGCTGATCTTTCTCCCACTGTTCAATCTGCTTTAATTGTGCTTTTAGCCACTCTCTTTCCTCCATGCCTTTTTCCTCCTTAGATGCTGCTGAAGTATTTGTTTGTTATTATACACAATCCTTTTCCATCATACGTATAGAACATTGAATCGGTTTCGAAAGGTTTGAAACTTTTTCAAAACGGTTATTGCTTAATACACAAACAAAAAGAGGAGTGATCAACATGTTAGGATTTCTGATTTCATTAGTTGTGGCGATTGTCATCGGCCTTATTGGCAGTGCACTCGCTGGAGGTAGTGTACCAGGAGGATGGATCGGTTCAATGATTGCAGGACTTGCAGGTGCTTGGATTGGTCATGGATTACTTGGAACGTGGGGTCCTAGTTTGGCAGGCTTTGCGATCATTCCAGCAATCTTAGGTGCAGCGATCTTTGTCATCATCTTAAGCCTGATCTTCCGTAGTGTGGGATCAAGGGTATCTTAAAAAAACAAATAACAGAGGAAGCAGTAGGGACACCGTCTATAAAGGCGGTGTTTTTATGTGTTGGATTGACAAGGTATCTATTTTTTTCACTTACATATGATAAACAAACCTATTAGTTCAGATAGTTGACTTTTCATGAAGATGGGCATATGATGATTAAAAATTGCATCAAGGAAACATTTTGTGCCCAAGCAAAACTTTGTAGAATCTAGGTGATGACATATGACAAACAAATACATCGAGGCACAGGCACACATGTCAGAGGCAGCTGAGCGTGCACTTGAAGGAAAAGTCAAGGGATTTAGAAGACTCCTTCCTTTTCTCGGTCCTGCTTTTATCGCAGCCATTGCTTATATTGATCCAGGAAATTTCGCCACCAACATTGCGGCTGGCTCCAAATATGGATATCTCCTTTTATGGGTCATTCTCATATCAAATCTCATGGCTTTGCTCATCCAGTCTTTATCCGCAAAGCTTGGAATTGCGACAGGCAAAAACTTACCTGAAATCGCACGTGAAGAGTTTCCAAAGCCCGTTTCGATCGGTTTATGGATTCAGGGAGAGCTCGTCATTATTGCCACGGATTTAGCTGAGTTTATCGGGGCGGCACTTGGTTTATACTTGCTCTTTCGAATCCCGCTGCTTGAAGCATCCATTATCGCGGCTATCGGTTCATTTGCGATATTGGAGCTGCAAAGACGAGGGTATCGAGCATTAGAAGCAGGTATTACAGGCATGTTGTTCGTTGTCGTGATCGCTTTCGCTGTACAAACCTTTGTCGCCAAACCAGATATCGCAAGTGTCGCTGGCGGACTGTTCATTCCAAAATTTGATGGCGCAGACAGCGTGCTGCTTGCAGCTGGAATTTTAGGTGCTACTGTAATGCCTCACGCAATCTACTTACATTCAGCTTTAACCCAAAGAAGAGTCGTCGGCAGAACGGAAAAGGAGAAAAAGCAAATTTTTCGCTTTGAGTTTTTAGATATCCTCATTGCGATGATCGTCGCCGGGGCCATCAATGCCAGCATGTTGATTGTGGCAGCCGCTTTATTTTATAAAAATGGCCTCTTTGTTGAAGATTTAGATGTTGCGTTTCAGCATTTTGGTACACTCGCAGGGTCTGTATCAGCCATCTTATTTGGTGTAGGTCTGCTTGTAGCCGGACTATCCAGCTCTTCTGTCGGTACATTGTCAGGCGATATCATTATGCAGGGCTTTATTCAATACCGGATCCCGCTGTATGTTCGCCGGCTGATTACCATCATTCCTCCTATTGCGATTATTGCATCTGGAGTGAATCCGACCTCTGCGCTTGTGATGAGTCAGGTCGTCTTATCGTTTGGGATTGCTTTTGCTTTAATTCCGCTCATTTTATTTACAAGTAAAAAACGAATTATGGGTGAATTAACGAATGCCCGCTGGGTGACAGGAATATCTTGGGTGATAGCAGCTCTTGTTGTAGCACTTAATCTCTTCTTAATTGTAGATACGTTTATGTAAAAGACAGTGTTGAGCTGTCTTTTTCTTTCCATTTGGTTATGGTAGAATTCCCCTGAGAGGATGTGGGTACATGTTTGTTTATCAGGATCAAGAGATATCCATGCGGCTGCTTGAGCCACGAGACGCAAGAAGTCTGTATTTGCTCATCCAGCGGTCGAGAGAGCATTTACGTGAATGGATGCTTTGGGTGGATTCAACGCAGACAGAGGAAGACAGTATGGCGTTTATCCAAGGTGCGATGCAGCAAGCGATGCAGAACAACGGTTTTCAAGCGGGCATTTGGTCACATGGAGAGCTCGTCGGCATCATTGGCACCCATCAAATTCATTGGATCAATAGAACCGTTTCAATCGGCTATTGGCTCGGAGAAGGCTATCAAGGAAAAGGCATCATGACAAAAGCATGCCAAGCGGTCATTCACTATTTATTTGAAGAGTGCGGGCTGCACCGTATTGAGATTAGGGCTGCTGTCGATAACCAGAAAAGCAGACGCATCCCAGAGCGATTATCCTTTTCGCTTGAGGGAATTTTAAGACAATGTGAATGGCTGGGCAATCGCTTTACCGATCATTGTGTGTACGCCCTTTTACAGCCTGAATATATGAAACAAAAAACGCATTCGATGAATCAGCCCACTTAATTGTGTCGATTGCATGAATTATTTTACAAAGTGAAGCTTTGTAGTATCCGTTGTGATCGGCATCTGATAAAATAGAAGGAAAAATCGAGGTATGATGTATGTCTCTTATTATTTTATTTTACTTATGGATTGTCCCTTTAGTATTTGGTATTTTCTTCTCATTCCTAACAAAGAAAGCCACCTACAAACGCCGCTTTGTCCCATCCTATAGCATGATAGGACTCAGCATCGTTTTTCTCATTTTGGCACTCGTCTTTTCAGCCAGCCATTTTCTATTTATTTGCGGTATGTTCCTATTTGCCACCACCCTTGTTGGCACAGGCATCCCCTTATTCTTAGCCTTTGGAAAAACACCATCCTAAACAAAAACCACCTTTTCGCGATGGAAAGGTGGTTTCTTTTTTATTGAAGCGGCATTCGGTATGTCATTGTGGCATTTGGATGTTCTTCAATCGTCTTCATCATGTCTTGAAGGATCTCGGCTGCGCGATCATTTGAGTCATACTTGCCGAGCATCTTTGCCCAAGAAGTACTCCCCAAGATCATCCCTTCAATTTTTTTGCCGCTTACTGAGACTTCTTGGACATGAATGATAGTTTGTTGGTTTTGTGTGAGGATCAGTAGCATGGGTTTTTCTCCTTTTTCAATTTGTAATGATTTCTATTCATTTTAAGCTTTTTTAACTGATAATTCATTTGACCATTGATCAGTCATTGAATTTTTCAGCATATATTAAATCTGATTCATTAGGTTCTTCCTTAAACTCTTTCACATTACCCTCTTTATCATATTTTATGTAAGTCATCTCTCGGCCAGCAATACATTCACATTCATACTTTTTATTTCCATTCTCAAAAAACTCCACCTGATATCCCTCTGTAGTGTTCTTCCTCATATATCCTATTTTTTTCACACTGCCATTTGGATAAAATTCCACATACTTTCCCTGTTTAATACCTTTCTCTACATAGAAGTAATTTTCAAGATGTCCGTTTTCGTACATATCATAGGCTAGTCCCGTAAATAGTTTTTCTTTCCCTCCTTGAGTATATTCTACAATCGCTAGTTCATAGGGCCCCCCATACTCTAGAGATTTTTCAAACTCAACACCACTTTCTACAACTAACTTCTTTGTCAATATATCATTCAATATTTAAAAACCCTTTCCGTTTCTAAGTTTGAAAAACAAAAAACAGTTGCAAATAATTATATAATCCGTTTTCATTTGGTGAATTGGCTTCTAGCTCTTTCTTGATAATTAAAAATTCCTTCACCATATTCATCAGTATCAAATAATTTTCTAAACTCCGATCAAGACAAGAAACCTTAAAAGACATTTAGCCATCAAGGTTTTTATTTCATAATACTCTAGTTCAATGCATCTTCTAATGTTTTCTTTTCATGTTCTAACATACCACTTATGAAAATACCACATACTACTTTTTCTTTATCCAAAGCAAATCCTACTGTATCATTTTGCAAAATAGATACTGCATCATTTTCTGAGAATGAAATGAATACCTTATCCCTCCCAATATACACGTTTAATTTACCTTTTTCGTCTATATAGGTATTATCATTAGATTCTTCTATCTGAAAACTCGGTACACCTTTAACCATATTTAATTCTTCCATATCTAATTTCAAACTGTCCATTTTATGTACATTTTCACTTAACGTTAGTGTAATTGAACGAATATTACCTGTATATTTCCCTAAACCTATTTCAATTAAAGATTTTTTGAAATCTCCAGTTCTCCAATATATCGTTGACTCTTTTGATATATTCCAACTACCAAATTCTATATTAATCGGTGTATAAAGATCATACTCAATGTTTATAGGTTGACTGTCTTTATATTCTATTACTTTTAACATCATCATTTCTCCTTTTAAGGCATATACACAGCATGCTTTATTACTGGTAGTAATCCGTCTCCGCGAGGTTTACTAAATATTAATTCCCAATTACCTACCTTCATAATTTCTTCATATTTAATTCCTTGCTTAGCAGCATTGTTAACAGAGCTTTGGAAACTCGACAATAAAGTTTGACTATTTATCGGCATACCATGTGTAGTTGCATCTCTAGTTATATACTCAACCATATGTTTTGTTCCGTTAGGGTGCACCCAGAACTTTCCATCAACTGTTGCTAATTCAAAAGATTTTGGGATTTTAGTACCTTCATAAAGTGGTTGAGTAACTTTTATATCCTTCCACACTGTACCATTGGCTACATTCTTAACAGTACCACCTTTAACCCCCATTTTCCCATGAAACCCCTTCGCCCCAAACGGCAAAAGCATTCCCAGCGCCGCATTCATACTCGCTTCCTGCTGTTCTTTCGAGATCTTATTTCCAAACATATCTCGCCCCGTAATCGCTTCGCTGAAGCCGTTTGTGGCGGTGAGGCCATATAAGCCTTTTTGAGATGATTTTAAGGCGTCAAAGGATTTTTGCGAGGTCTTGTAGATGTCGACTGCTCGTACTGCGGCTGAGGTGGCTTGGGTGGTTTTGTAGACGGCTTTTCCACCTTTGAAAATGCGTCCTGCCCATCCGACGATTGGGATATAACCCGCTGCTGCCATGCCGCCTGCGGCGACGCGCTGTCCTGCGGTAAGTTCTTCCCCTGTGATTGGGTCAAAACCTGTAGCGGCGCGTTTTGCATCGTTCACGCCTGTCAATTCATTGACGATATTTCCGCCATAATCGAGTGCTTTTTCATACCAAGGACGGTTGGCGAGTGCTTCTTGTTCCTTTGCGATCTCGCGGGCTTCCTGTTGTTCTTTTTTAATGTTGAGATATTCGGAAGTTTGCTTCTCAATATCGCTTTTTGCCTTGTAGATTTCGCTATTTTGATACGCTTTCTTGTCAAAATTCATCGGAGAAATCGCTTTTCCGTCATTTGTGGCATTCATCATTTCTGCGTACAATGCCATTGTAGCTTGCTGCTCCGTTTCTGACAAAGCATATTCATCTTTTAAATTTTGATCAAGCTCTCTTAGGTCTTTCACTGTCTTTTTTCGCTCGTCTTCCGCATCTGCAATTTTTTCATCAAAGGTTTGACTATCAAATACCTCTAGAGAAATGAGGTCGTCGATGTCTTGAAAAATCGTTTTAAGCGCCTTTTTTTGATCCTTCACAATGCTTTTGGCATTTTTGACGCCCATATGTACAGCGTTGTCTAAAAAGTGTTCTTCTACAAAGGTGTCGCCGCCAAAGTTTGTATCATCTAGTGTCCCAGAAACACCTTCATGAAAGGCTTTTTGCTTATCAATGAAGCTGATAAACATATCTACATTTCCAGCCAGTTCTTTATAAAAGCTTTTAATGTTATCGGCACCTTTTCCAGTGAAATCATCACCAAGATTAGAAACACCTTGTAATGCTTTTTTTAAATCTACCAATTGTTCGCGGAGTTCCTGGTAGTGTTTTGCCCTTGCATCCATGGCACTTGTTAGTGCTTTTGCATCAAGTATCTTACCCAGAAGAAGTCACTCCCTCCATTATTGATCATAAAGTCTATTTTACCTTTCTCAGCGAATTGGAAAAATAGGCTTTAAGTTACAAAAATAATTTCCAAATATTTTAATAGAGACGAAGGCAAGTGACAATTGAAATGATTTCCCTAATCATCACAAAAAAAAGTCAGCCTTCTTTTCAGAAGACCGACTACTTTGTGTTTAGAAAAAGCGTTTGAGGCTTTTCTTGAGTGGAGGGATATCCAGCTCACCTTTTTCAAAGAATTTTTTCAATAAATATTTACTGAAGCCTGCTGCTTGGGTGTAAGTGATTTTCCCAGGTAACGGAGGTTCATTGTCTACAGCGACATCAATAATGACTGGTTTATCGGATTGAAGGGCTGTATCAAAGGCTGGAGCTAATTCTTCATGTGATGACACGGAGATTCCTTTTCCACCACATGCTTCTGCAAACTTAGCAAAATCAATATCCTCCAGCTCTATACCATAATTCATGTTTCCTTTTACCTGTTGTTCATATTCAATCATTCCTAAATTGTTGTTGTTTAAGATAACGACAACGATCGGCAGCTTATATTTTACAGCTGTCACAAAGTCTTGCATGACCATTGTGAAGCCTCCATCACCACAGACGGCAATGGCTTGTCGGTTCGGTTCATTCAATTTAGCTGAAATCGCACCAGGTAAACCGCAACCCATTGTGGCAAGCCAGCTGGAGATAATGAAATCCTGCTGTTTCATTTCAAAATGACGCGCCATCCATACCGTCACATTACCAACATCAACTGAAAGAATGGCGTCGTCCTCGACTGCTTCTTCTAGTCTAGCAATGACTTGCTGTGGTTTAATCGGTGAAGTAGCAACAGATTTTTCTTTATCCATTTCTTCTCGCCACTTCATCATATGCTCTGTACAAGCTTCAAGAAAGCCACGCTGCTCTTTATATTCAATGTAGGAAGTCAGTTCATGCAAACCACTCTTGCTGTCGCTCACAATTCCCACATCTACCGGATACCTTTTACCGATTTGATCTGGTTTAATATCTAGTTGAATGGCTGGCGTGTCCTCTGGTAAGTAGTCTCTATATGGAAAGGAGGTGCCAAGCATAATTAAGAGATCACATTCTTCCATCGCTTCATATGCCGGCTTCGTTCCAATTTGACCTAAGTTACCTAAAAAGTATGGATGCCTGTCTGGCACAACCCCTTTTGCGGGGAGCGTGATGACGATAGGAGCAGCTGCCTTTTCTGCAAATGAAAGAAGCTCTTCTTTTGCATGTCTTAATCCTTTACCTGCTAAGATGACTGGCTTCTTCGCATTGTTAATCAGCTGAGCTGCCTTTAGCAATTGATCTTTCTTTGGCCGTACTTCTCCCTCAACATAAAGAGGAGATGTATAGACGGGTTTACGCTTTATTTTTTGAGAAAATAAGTCATCCGATACAGTGAGAACTGCCACACCTTTATGGGTATAAGCTGCTTTGATGGCTTGATTCAATAAGTCAGGCAGTGCCTCTGCTGTCTGTACCTGCTGATTAAAGACAGCGACATCGTCAAACATCCGCTCCAATTTGATTTCTTGGAATGCGTCTCTGCCTACTTCAGCCGAAGCAACCTGGCCTGCAATTGCTAAAACTGGTGCACCATCTGCTTTTGCATCATACAGTCCATTTAATAAGTGGACAGCACCCGGCCCAGCGATTGATAAGCAGACACCCAGTTTACCCGTTAGTTTGGCATCAGCCGCCGCTGAAAGTGCTGCCACTTCTTCATGTCTCGTTTGGATAAATTTTATTTGGCTTGATTCATGCCTAAGTTCTTCAATCAATTCGTTTATGCTGTCGCCGGGCATTCCATAAATATGTTTCACGCCCCACTCTTCCAGTAGCGCTGTTACTTCTTTTCCTGCGGTTCTTTGCGGCATGTGAGAAAACTCCTTTTTTCTTACTCCATACCACCGCATCCTTTTGATCAAACGTTTCAACTTGCTTCTGCTACTTTTTAAAATGATAGGGCAGGGTTGCCACCACAATATCCCGCTTCCATAATAGGCGGAATCTTAATAAAAAGGCAGATTGATTATGCAAAATGGTGTGCCATCTTTTTTTCGGTATAAATTGTGGCACAAGCACCATCACTTTAAATTGATGAGCATTTGCTTTTGTCTCAACTGTCTCAAGAAATTTATCTAGCGGGTGAATGAGGCTTCGATAGGACGAATGCAGCATCACAAGCCGTACACCGCTATTGAGTTTTTCCCAATCTTCTTCAATTTTCTTATCCTTTTCTTTATCAAAGGATACATGAACCGCTATGACTTGATCTGACAAAGACTTTGCATATTGAACAGATTGTTCGACAACACGTGTGACTCCTGCTATCGGTACGATGACCACATTTCCTTTAATCTCAACAGGCTCTGTTTCATTCAATAAACGCAGTTGTTCTCCAACAGACAAATAATGCTTTTTAATGGAATGAAAGATAAATAAAACAATAGGCAGGAAAACAAATATTGGCCATACGAGATGGAACTTGGTCAAAATGAGAATCATAAAAACTGTAAAAGAAATCAGTGCTCCGACGATATTGATTGGCATTTTCGTTTTCCAGCCCTGCGGTTTTTCACGAATCCACTTCACACACATGCCGGTCTGCGACAGGGTAAATGGAATGAACACACCGACAGCATATAGCGGGATGAGGTGTTCTGTCTTCCCATCAAACAACCAGATGAGCAGCATAGAAGCTACGCCTAAAAAGATAATGCCATTAGAGTAACCAAGCCGGTCTCCTCTTACCGTAAACATACGCGGCATATATTTATCCTTTGCTAAATTGACAGCCAATAACGGAAAGGCTGAAAAGCCGGTATTTGCCGCTAATATTAGGATTAGCGCTGTGACTGCCTGAATCACGTAATAGAAAAACGTACGTCCAAAAGTGTCTGATGCAATTTGTGATACAACCGTTTCTTCTGGCTTTGGCGAGATGCCGAAACCAAATGCAAGCAATGTGACTCCCACAAATAAAACAGCTAGCAATCCACCCATCATCAACAATGTTCTCGCTGCGTTTTGTGCAGCTGGTTTTTTAAAGGATGGAATCGTATTTGAAATGGCTTCTACTCCAGTCAGAGCAGAACAGCCAGATGAAAAAGCTTTTAATAACAAAAATAATGTAATGCCTTGTACGTGTGTGCCTACCGCTGTATGTTCAGGTGCTGGCGGTACGCCGCCTGTTAATAATTTGAAACCGCCTACTCCAATTAATATCAGGAGTGAAAATACAAACAAGTATACAGGATAAGCCAGAATAGATGCCGATTCTGTTAATCCACGGAGGTTGAGCACCATAATCACGATGACCAATGCAATTGAGATCAAGACATGATATGGATATAGTGTTGGAAAAGCCGATGTGACGGCATCGGTCCCCGCTGAAATGCTCACTGCTACAGTCAAAATATAGTCTACAAGCAATGATCCGCCAGCGATCAATCCCGGTTTTTCACCTAGGTTTCTGCTAGAGACGACATATGCCCCGCCGCCTTCTGGATAAGCATAAATGATCTGGCGGTAAGATAGAATTAACGCCATTAAAAGAATTAATACACAACCTGCAATCGGGAGTGAGTACCAAAATGCTGCTGCACTAACGACAGAAAGAACAATTAAGATTTGTTCTGTACCATATGCAACTGATGACAATGCGTCTGATGACAATAATGCCAACGCTTTGATTTTTGATAGTTTTTGTTCTCCTGCTGCCTGTGATTTTAATGGTTTACCAATTAAAATACGCTTCATCAAACTGTACATGTGATGCCCGCTCCTTTAGTGTCAAACGATTTAAGTTGCAAAAGATGGATCGCCAAAAAGACACAGAGGCAATAGAATGCCCCTGTGCCTATTGTTTAGATCACAGGTTGGTCTTTGCTCTCTTTAACGCTTACGAGGTTAGCTGACGGATTCGGGCGCATGAGACTTTGCCCTACCTTAAAAGGATTCACCCCACATGGTGTTTTATACCACCAAAATTGGTTCCCCCGCTCATCGAAATGATTCAGCGATTGGTCTTTTATAAAAGAGATCATACTCCCGTTTGACACCAAAGTAAAGAGATTTTTTCGAGGTCTTTTGACCGTTTATTAATCAGTCTTTTTGCGGTTTTTTCGTACGAAATAAACAATCATCACAACGACAAAAATGATCAGTACAGCGATACAAGCAAAGTAAATCCAAGAATCACCGACGCCTTGCTTTTCACCTTTTTTAAGATCATTTTTTGCATTGCTGACTGTTTGGTGATTAGAGAATACATCTTTGTTTTTACTTTCTATTGCAACTGTTGCGGTCTCCGTATTTGTTTGAAGGAAACGTATCACTTCATTTGATATATCAGCGTCAGCTGCCGTCATTCCTGAAAAAACGGTCAGGGCTTGGTCTTTATTCCATACAGATGGCTGCGTCCATACAATACGAGCTGTTGTCTCGTTGATCATGCCAAATGAGGATACATCATATTGACCCTTTTTCGCTGGAACGATGAGATCGTCTGCTTTTTCTTTTAAAAGAGAGAATGTCTGGATACCCCCGATGAAAATGAGAGAGTTCTTTTTCAATTGTTCATCTGTCACATTCGATGCTTTGATCAAATGATAGTGAGCAGCTTCCGGTTGACTAAATGATTCGGTCAGCATAGCCATTTGATTGATTGAGGCTTGATTGATTTGATCTGGCATAATGATCAATGTGTTTCCTTGCTCCGTTTCTGAAGTGTAAGGAAGCGGCCATGCGGCTAAGTCCGGTGTATCATTAGTTGTTCCTTCTGGTATTTGAAGAGAGCTGTTCTTATCAATGTAAATCCAGCCTTCTTCATCTGTATGTCTACAAGATTCCATGTTTTTAAAACCTGTTGTGACAAACTGTAAGTCCACATATTCGTTCTTTTGAAGCACTTGTGAATCTACTGGAATCGACACATGGTAGAACCCATTCTCATCTTTGTTTCCTAGTTTTGTTAACGGTACGTCGTGCGGTTCGTTATTGATCATCACTGTTAGACGCTCTGCTTTGTTCGCTGGATCTGATTTTTTAAATGATAGATTTAGTTTTGCACCTGATTTTTGTTGAGCCATTAATGCTTTCGGATAATAGTAATGATCAGATGCTGTCTTTTTGGTTCCAACTTTGACATCATCTGCGCCAAAATCTATTAAACGAATATGATGAGATGGCTTAGAATCATTAGCTGTCACCTTTTGCAACAGCAAGTCGGTTCCAGTGAGCTGACCTGTCAGTTCTGGCTGAGTCAAGACATTGATTTTTTCAGCAATTGTCTTTGGCTGCTTCGCAGTGACAAATAAAATGGGCTGTTCTTTTTTCTTTGCTGTCAGGGTTCTCACCGCTAACGTAAGTTGATCACCTTCTGTTTTAATTCCAGCCGCTTGCTCGAGCGATTTCATTCGTCCATTCCAGCTTCCTTTTGCTCCAACAGCAATAGTTGGGTGCGCAATTTGCTCGACGTCCTTTTCTTGAACGAGTTTGAGGTCTGCTAGACGGTCTTTGTTTTTCAACGTACGATATACTTTCATAGCCGCTTCTAATTCAGCCGCTTCTGGTTTATTTGGAATCACAATATCTGTTTGTTCTTCCTGATCACCTGATGGAATAAATGGCGAAGGGAAGCTGTCTAACGTCACGTCTTTCGTTTGAACTCCTTTGAACGCCAGCTCACTTTCAGGATATACTTTCAGCCAATTGGCAGGCGTCTCTTGGTTGATACACACACCTTCTTTTAACACACCATAAAATGCGAGCTGAATTTGATGAGATCCTTTTTTCAATTGCGCTTTGTTCAATTTGATTTGAATCGATTTTTTTGAGTTTTTTCCTGATACAGGGATCGTCTTTTCAATCTCTCCATCGATCATCACTGTGAAAGACGATGGCGATATTAGTAATGGTGAAGCCTCTATATTTAATGTAAGAGTGCTAGACTCTACTTTTTCTTTCTCCATTTGATAGGAAAGATCAATGCGGTCTTCTTGACCATACAAGGTCACCACATCTTCTGATAAATGCTGCGTTTCTGTTTGATTTCCTTTTGATGAGTGAACCCAATCGTCTTTCACTTGTACTCGATTGGATTGCGCCATTGCTTGACTTGCCATGAAAAAAGGCTGAATGGCAAGGGATAGCGCTAATATTAAAAACATCCATTTGACCGATTTCAATTTGTCACCCGCTTTTCTTTTGTTGTTGATCGTAACGCTCTGTTTTGTACCATTTCACTTCTTGTTTCAATAATCGGCTCTTCACCTCTACACATAAGGAGTACACGACAAGCGCAATCCATACTTGAGAATAGGTGAAGTACATGAGAACCACAATGAGAATATTTTGTTTGGTGAGCTCTGTTTTCTCAATACTTAATGTAATCATCACTTCTGTTAGAAAGAGGAAGAAGGCTAATCCCCACAGGATCAGTGCGACAGCCCCTACAGATAAGTGAAGGTCAACAAATAGGTTTACAATAAAGATGCCATTTGAGAGCAGAACACCGAAGAAGAATAAGAAATACGTAAAGAAGAAATAAAACAAATCGAAAATCATTCGTTTTCGTTTCAGCTTCATAAACTGCCTTAAAAATTTAAGGACAACATATTGATTTCCTCTAGCCCAGCGCGTTCTTTGCCGCCACCAGACCTTCCATGTCTCAGGCTCTTGTTCCCATGTGATTGCAGCTGGGAAAAATCGAATCACATATCCTAGGTTATACACACGGATCGTTAATTCGGTGTCCTCAGCCAAAGCTTGGGCATCCCAGCCGCCGAGCTCTTCTAAAATGTGCCGGCGGATGGCGAAGTTGGTACCTGGTATTGTCGCAATACCAAACCATTTCCATCTCCCGCCCTGCGCCATCCATTGGAAACAGATGGTCTCAATATTAATAAATTTGGTCAGCAAATTTTTGGCTGCATTGATCACCCTGAATTTCCCGACAACAGCGCCTGCTTTTGGGTCATTTAATAACCCAAGAACCAAATAATAGACAGCCTTTGGTTCAGGCATGTTATCTGCATCGTATACGCAAATCACTTCTCCTGTTGAAGCCTTCAAACCTTCATTCAGTGCAGTGGATTTTCCCTTCCCTGCAAATGGCGGCTTCGTTTCAATCATATGGACATGATCATATTGCTCACTGAATGATTGCACAATCTCTCCTGTGCGATCAGAGGAATTGTCATTAATCACAATGATTTCAAGGAGGTGTTTAGGATATGATAACTGAACCATCGCTTTTAACGTCTGCCGAATGACGACCTCTTCATTATGAGCAGGAATCAGAATACTGACGGTCGGCAGCTCTTTCCCTTGTTTTGTCCATTTAGGCAGCACTTTTTCATAGGTGAGGTAATGTTGAAAGCCGCCCTGCATGAGAAACATGTGGTATAGGAGCATGATCCAAATGAGCATTAATGAAAGATAAAATAAGACATCAGCCACCTAATTTTCTCTCCTTAAAAATTCGTTTTTTCATTGTCAGTCTTAAATACAATGTGTATAAAGCAAATGCCGCAATAAACAGCATGACCACAACTGTGAGAATTCGCAGCATATTTTCCATGCCACTTCGTTTGACTTTTTTTGTTTCGGAAATGTTGGATTGCTCTACTTGAATATGTCCATTCCCTGATGTTTGGATTTTTACATGTGCAGTTTGGACCGTCTGTTTTGTTTTCTTTACATCCAGCCATTCGCTAGAAGGAATTGCCTCCATCTGTGTGATTAACTCCTGTAACCCTGCAATCCCTAACTCCACGTCATAGGACAGCCCAATTGCGGCTGATTGCAAATGCTGCACGGATTGAATCGTCTGTTCAGTTAAAACATTTGAACCTTCTTTGTCAGACACTTGCTCAACTTGCTGCTGAGGATATAAGGTCATGCCGTGTAACATGGCAGGAGACGTCACGAGCGGCGATGCACCGGCTGTTTTCCAAGTGCGGTCTGATAACTGCACCTGTCCAAATAGGCTGGATACATGCTTTGAAATTACTTCATAACCTTTTTGTGATATCGCATCATGCGGCACCTCGAACGCAAGAGGATATAAGCCTTGCCTAGCAAGAAGCTCAATGCCCTTTGTCAGTTTTTCTTCTGTATAGGCGACTTCTTGCTGCTGATACGATTTGGTATACGTATGAAAGTCTTTTTCATTTGGGAATTGGCTTTTACTTCGTTTCTTCTCTGCATTTTTTGGATCATTTGTCGTGATGGGCTGATCATATTTTGCATCCCAGAACTCAAATCCCTGACCAGATTCCGCCGTTCGATACGTACGGTTAAAGCCATGAAGAATGATACTCGCTCCATTGCCTTGCAATTGTTTTAACACACTCACAAGTTTCGGGCGGTCACTCAGTGTGACTTCATCACCTGTTGCTCGATCTATCCAAACAGGGGTCACTGCAATTTGATAAGGAATATGCTGTGCGGATACGTATTGTCCAAGTTCAAGCAGCTTCTTCTCGTCACTTGCTGGACTGATGTTCCCGAGCATTACGTATTTTGTCTTCATTTGCACAGAAGATGGCATGTATTTTTCTAGCACTTCTGCAAGAAGCTTGTTGTGCTGCACGACATCTAAGATACCGATATATGCCGCACCTTCTTTTGTTTGAGTCACAAATGGCAGATCAGATTGACGTTTCTTCACTAGAAATTCATTTTCCAAGTCTGCCCCTCGAACCGTTAACACATTGATCCTTCTCTCTAGCTGACGGTATGTTTGATCATGTGTATGTTTCAATTGACTGATATGATCTTGTTTGTGAAAAGTAAGCTTGGAGAATGAGCGAAGCTGTTCCGCATTGTATCCAATGGCGATGAATTGCTGTGATTCGTTCATCGCACGAATGGTTTGTTTTGACAAGGTTCTCTTTATTTCACCAAGATAAATGACTTGCTGAAATTCATTGATCCTCTTTTCAGCCAAATGTTCATCAGATACAATCGTCGTCTGTTTGGAAAAATGACCGGCGAGTAGATCCAGCATATGAACAGCTGGAGTCACTTCCCCCGATGGTGTGGAATAAATGATCAGTGTATTTGGCTGCGTGACAAGCGCCTCGGCTGAAGCAATGTGTTTAAACGAAAGAATCGAAAAAAGCGTGATCATCAAACAACATTTCATCAAAGAATTAAAGTTCATTCATCATCATCTCTTTTTCTAGTTCTTCTAAAAACTGCTCTGGCGTACGATAATCCGAGCTGCTTGTTAAATGACAGACATGAAATGTCAAGGTCACTTCACGACCGTTTAATAGGACATGCGTTTGCAGTTTATCCTTTAGTTTATCAAGGACAACTGACACATTTTCTTCTGGTGTATGGGTTAGCAGCAAGCCCATTCGTTCTTCAGATAACCGAAATTTCTTATCGGTTTCTCTTATGCTTTCGCGTATCTTGAGACTTAATTGCTGAAATAGGTGCTGCATTTCTTTTTCTCCATATAACGATTTGAATTCCGCTGCGTAATTCATATGAAGAAGGATAAAGACAAATGGCTGTTTGTACCGTTCTGCCCGTTTCATTTCCTCGGACAATTCGAGCTTCATCCGCTCAGCATTGTCAAACCCTGTTGTCGAGTCAATCGCCACAAATTGTTTGATGGCCTGCTTTTGTTGTTCAATGGTGTGACGCAGCGTATTGATCCGTTCATGCAAGCTTCCCGCTGAAATAGCGAAAAAAAGAAGTGCTACGCCCCAAATTACTACATCTTGTAATGTTTGATTTGAAAAAAGGGGATTTTCATGGCCAAGCTCTGTAAAGAACATGACACTTCCTATAAAGAACAAAATCAGTAAGGTGAAAATTAATGCTGGTAGGATACCAAATAAAATACCACAGCCTAACACGACAAATGTCAGTGCGATGATCATAAAGCTCTCCGCATCTTGTACGTTAAGGTAGCCCATAAACAAAATAAGGCCTGCAAACGTGAGGAGCAGAGAATAGTACAAGCGATACGTGTTACTGAACAACCGATTCATTTAGAAGCTCCCTTTCTGCAATTAGAGGCAATAAGTTATCAAATGAGTGTGTCTCTTTTTCGTTCATGTATCCTCCGTAATAAGGCTTGAGAGGATCTTGGGTTTGTAATTCTTTCATGCGGTGATAGACAGCCTTTGCAAATTTCAGCTCGTTTTGTTTAAGGGCATACAAAATGACGAGCGCATATACCGAAGGCGATTCATATGTGACAGATGGCTGCAGTGTACTCAGTTTGTATCTTCCGTACAGTTTTCCTTCTTGTTTAAACGACGTTTTAAGCCATTTCATGATCGCGGACGTATTCACTTTTGCATGATGTGCATGTAAAGCTGTATAAAGTTGATCGATCATATTGATTTCTTGATCGAATGAATAGGTTTTTTTCTTTATGTCATAGGATTTAGGAAAGAATCCTTTTTTTCTCGGTGCTTGTTTTAGAATGGCTAATTGGTTACTGGTCATTTGTTTCGTGAATATTTGGAGGGATTCCAATTCTTTGATTGCTTTTGGGTCTATATAAGAGAGTGTGATTGTATGTGAAGTTCGATTGGTTGATGCATCATAATAATCGGACAATATGCCTTTGAACATGTTTTTTTCTTTTAACGCTTGAGCGATTTCTTTTGCTGTCGTTTGATACGCTGACTTCTTCCACAAACGATTTGCCTTTTGAAGTGCCGCCACTACACGTAAATCATCAACTAAAGCATTGGCCTTACTTTTTTGATCAGATTCAATTTGCCAGCTGAGAAGATGGTGGTCTATTAAAAATTGATCTTGCAGAACATCAAATTGTTGGTCAAATGAATTTTGATCTTTTTTTCGAACAAGATAATCCATCCAAAGTCCAAGTGATTCAGATAAGTAGATGTGCTGCTCTGCAAAAGAGGTGCGAATTAAGCCTTGATCTGTCATTAAGTGGTGAGTGATAAAATATTCTCCAGGTAAAACGGGCTGAGGTGATACTGGATCAGCTGATTCTTTCTGCTGTTCCCAGGTACATCCGCCTAGTAGAATGACAATGAGTAAAACAATTGCTGTACGATATATGCGTGTATGCATTCGTGTCCCCTTTCAATTCCGCGTTCTCTAAGCATCTAACGATTTATTATAGAGCGTTTTTGTTTAAATTTAAATGAATATTTTATGCCAATTTACGAGCCTTTTCGCATATTTATTCCCATTTTCAGAAAAACAATATGTCGATATACTTGATAACACTGAAAAACCCATGCGTTTCCGCACGGGTTTTTATAGAACTATTGATCTAATTTTAATTTCTTTAATTGTTCAGCTAGTGCATTATTAATTGGTTCTTCCACTTTCTTTTGTTTCTTCATATATTTAGACACATCGTGCTTACTGGCTTTCTTTTGATTGGATTGAGATTTGCGTTTTTCGAAGACAGACAGCTTTTCTCTATGGCCGCATACACAAGCAAAGATTTTGCCATCACCTTCTCCGCGCAGCTCGAGCTTTTTATGACAGTTCGGGCAGCGTGCGTTTGTTTTCTTCGCCACATTTTTACGATGGCCGCATTCCCGGTCCTGACAGACGAGCATCGTGCCATGTTTTCCATTCACTTTCAGCATGAGTTTACCGCAGTCTGGACAATGGGTGCCAGTGACATTGTCATGCTTAAAGGTTTGGTCCGTCTGTTTGATTTCAGATACGGCTTGTTTGGCATACGATTTCATTTCACTCATGAATTGAGAAGCTTTCAATTGCCCTTTGGCGATTTTAGAAAGTTTTTGTTCCCATTCCGCTGTTAATGCAGGAGACTTTAAGTCTTCAGGCACTAACGAGAGCAGCTGCTTCCCTTTCGATGTGATGAAAATGTCTTTGCCCTTTTTCTCGATTAAGAAGCTATTGAACAGCTTTTCAATAATATCCGCTCTTGTTGCTACAGTTCCTAGACCACCTGTTTCACCAATGGTTTTCACTAAGTCCTTTTCCTCGTTCTGCATAAATGCCGCTGGGTTTTCCATAGCAGATAATAGGGTCGCTTCATTAAAACGTGCAGGAGGTTTCGTTTCTCCTCTTGTCTCTTTCAGCTGTCGTACATCTAGTGACTGTCCTTCTGAAAGCAGCGGCAAATGTTGATCTGCCTCGGCTGATTCCTCTTCTTCATATGAGTCATCGTACACGGCTTTCCAGCCAGCTGCTTGCACGGTTTTCCCTTTTGCTGTGAACGTTTCACTGCCTATTTTGGTGATGACCGTTGTTTCCTCATACTCGAAAGGATTCATAAGTACAGCAAGGAATCGTTTGGCAATGAGGTCATATAATTTACGCTCTTTATCGCTTAATACTCCTGGGTACAGCTCTTCCTCGGTTGGAATAATCGCATGGTGATCTGACACCTTGGCATCATTGACGAAGCCTTTGTGCGCTTTCACACCTGATTGTAAAATCCGGTTCACATGCTGCGCGTACGGTCTGACATTCATTCCTTTTAAACGATCTTTTAATGTAGGAACGATATCCGCTGAAATAAATCGTGAATCTGTACGTGGATATGTGACGAGCTTATGCTGCTCATACAATCGCTGAAGCGTAGATAATGTTTCTTTGGCTGAAAAACCATAGCGTTTATGTGCATCACGCTGCAATTCAGTCAGATCGTACAGTCCCGGCGCAAAAGCTTTTTTCGCTGTTTTTTTCAACGCATCAACCACTGCTGGTTTTCCTTCGCAGGCTGCCAAGCGATCTTTGATCACATTCTCTTGGAATGTCCGGTTTTGCTTTGTTTTGGCATCCTGCCAGGTCAAAGTCAGTCCATCTACTTGTGCAGTCAATCCATAGAACGGCTTCGGCTGAAATTGCTGAATGTCTTCTTCTCGTTTTGCGATCATGGCGATCGTTGGTGTTTGCACCCGTCCGCAGGAAAGCTGTGCATTGAACTTTGTTGTCAGCGCTCTTGTTGCATTGATGCCGACAATCCAATCTGCCTCTGCACGCGCAACGGCTGAGCGATACAGGTTATCGTATTCTTTGCCGTCTTTTAATCGTTTGAAGCCTTCTTGAATGGCTTTGTCCGTGACAGATGAGATCCATAGTCGTTTCAAAGGCTTTTTCACATGCGCTTTTTCAAGAATCCATCGAGCAACAAGCTCCCCTTCACGTCCTGCATCTGTTGCGATGACAATGTCTTTGACATCTTTTCTCGCAAGCTGCGCTTTCACTGCTTGGAATTGTTTGCCTGTCTTTTTCATCACCACAAGCTTAAGCGGTTCGGGAATGATTGGTAAATCCTCTAAACGCCAGGATTGAAACTCTTTTCCGTAGCCTTCAGGATCAGCCAGTGTGACCAAATGGCCAAGCGCCCACGTCACAATGTATTGATCTCCTTCTAAAAAGCCATTTCCTTTTTTATGACACTTCAGCACACGTGCAAGATCACGTCCGACTGAAGGTTTCTCTGCTAATACAACTGTTTTTGACACTAGATTTCACATCTCTTTCTTCTATCCATTCTTTTATTATAGCAGACGTAGAGATGCGGTTCTAATGACGGATTATTTCTTCAATCGTGTGATGATTTCGTTTGTGACTTCTTGAGTTTGATAAACGCCGCCGATGTCTGCCGTTAAAAAGCCATCTGCTGTGACTGATTCGATGGTTTCGAGCAGATGTGTGCCCAGTTCTTCCTCTCCGAAATGATCAAGCATGAGTTTAGCGGTCCAGATTTGACCGATTGGGTTGGCGATTCCTTTTCCCGCAATGTCTGGAGCTGATCCGTGTACAGGCTCAAACATGGATGGGTATTTGCCATTTACATTGATGTTGGCGGCAGGCGCTATGCCAATACTTCCCATAATGGCTGCCCCAAGGTCTGTCAAAATATCACCAAACAAATTACTGGCAACAATCACATCGAATTTTTCTGGTCTTGTTACAAAGAAGGCTGAGAGCGCGTCAATGTGCTGTGAGTCTGCTGTCACCTCTGGATAATCCTTTGCTACGTCTTGAAACACTTCATCCCAAAAAGGCATGGTATGAACGATCCCATTCGATTTGGTTGCACTCGTCACATGCTTTCGCCTTTTTTCTGCTAATTGAAAGGCAAAACGCATCGCACGCTCTGTCCCTTTTCTTGAGAATACCGCATTTTGAACAGCAAGCTGATCTTCCCCTTGATAAATACGGCCTCCA
Source organism: Bacillus sp. FSL M8-0266 (assembly GCF_038613425.1). Lineage (NCBI taxonomy): Bacteria > Bacillati > Bacillota > Bacilli > Caryophanales > Bacillaceae > Bacillus > Bacillus sp. FSL M8-0266. The sequence goes on along the minus strand of NZ_CP152015.1, from coordinate 483,793 downwards.
ATTTCACTATATTCACCTTCACCGTTTTCTCTGACAACTAGAAGATCGAAATCCTTTGGCTGAGCAAGCGATGAGCGAATGCCGCTCAGCTGTTTTGCAGGTCTGACGTTTATCACCTGTTCAAATTCCCGCCTAATCTTAATAAGCAGTCCCCAAAGTGATATGTGATCCGGCACTAAATTGGCATCTCCGACTGCTCCTAAGAAAATGCTGTCAAAGGCTTTCAATTGATGTAATCCATCCTTTGGCATCATCTCACCATGCTCTAAATAATATTCACAGCTCCACGGAAAATCCCGAAAGGTAAAGGACAGACCGCCATGCACTTCTGATACCGCTTTCAATACTCGTATGGCTTCAGGTACAACTTCCTTCCCAACCCCGTCACCTGGTATCGCCGCAATTGAAACATGCTTCATTTATTTCTCCCCCTTTATTATCAGTCGACCGTCGACCGTTTAAATTTGAGTTTACTAGAGAGTACATGTTCTTTCAATGGATAAAGGCACTTTTTTGATCAAAGCGCCTTTTTATTCTGCAAAAGCATCGAGGGTTTCTCCTTCTTCCTCCCCGTACCTTTTTTATCTGAAAGGAGCAGTCCGCCTAAGGTCAGTGCCGTTCCGAGTATCGACATGAGGGTCAATCTCTCATGAAGAACGATCATTGAAATGACCATCGTAATAATAGGAACGCCATAAATATACACACTCGCTTTCACCACACCGAGCGTTTTCACTGAAAAGCTCCATGTTAGAAAACAAATGGCAGATGCGAACAGGCCTAAAAACAATAAGTGAAAGGCAAACGACGGGTTCGACAATCGCTCCCAGTCTATACGAATTTTAAAATGCCAGATCAGGGGAAGCATCCAGAGTAAGCCGTAAAAAAAGACACGTCTCGTCACTTGAATGATATGGTATCCATATTGGTTGATGATTTTCGATAAAATAGAATAGAAGGCCCAGACAATGGTCGCCGTTAATGCTAGCGCATCACCGATTGGATTCAATTGGAACGTCGTCATTCCATTAAAGCTAATCAGTACAATTCCTGTCATCGCGATGAAAAAGCCTATGAAAAACCGGCGATGCAAAGGCTCATCTTTCAATAAAAAATAAGCCAATAAAAATGAGAAGAATGGCACAACCGAGCTGATGACTCCTGCATTCGAAGCGAACGTATAGGTGAGAGCGACATTTTCTGAAAAATAGTATAAGACCACACCACATAACCCTGCGAGCGCAAACATCGCTTCATGCTTTTTACGGTGCACCTTCATAGTGACTGGGTATATCAACATCAGAGCGAGATATCCAAGAAAAAAGCGGAAAAATAATATTTCTGTTGGAGAAAAAGCCGTTAACAATATTTTGGTTGAGATAAAGGTCGATCCCCATAGAAAAATGGTGAATATGGCCGCTAGATGACCAAGAAGCTGGTTATTTTTCATCTACTGTTACCTGCTTTGCAAAAATGTGCTGATATTGCCCTGGTGTGAGCCCAATAAATTCTGAAAAGAAATGACTTAAATGACTTTGATCTGAAAAACCGGCGGAGACTGCCGCATCTACAGGCTTTACTCCTCGTGAGAGAAGCTCCTTCGCATAATTCACTCTCACTGTCTGTAAATAACGATACGGCGTGATCCCTCTGTACTTTGTAAAAGCACGCAGAAGTGAGTATTTGTTCATGGAGACAAGCTCTCCTAAGTCGTCTAACGATATATTTTCCGTAAGGTGTGTTTCAATATATTGCTGTGCGTCTTGAACTTTCTGTTCGGCAGCATGCGCTGCTGATGCTTTTTCCTCTGATGTATCAGCATAGGCTTCAATCAGCTGCTTCATAAAGAAATAAAACGTTTCCTGTTTATTCAAAGCTGGGGCTTCTTCTGTCATCATTTGATGAAGATCATATAATGGCTTTGTCAGTTCACTTTGTGAAAACACAGGGGCTTTAAAGTGTGGCTTGTGCTGAAACATCTTCTCTATCACATCTGCTTCTATATTTAAACAACGATAATCTAGTGTCCTGTGATCAATCTGCTCGCATGCGTGATTGTCATATGGATTGAAAAGAAGAATGTCTCCCTTTTCAATGATGTATTCTTTATTTTGGCAGATCAAACGTCTTTGACCATCCTCAATAAATCCAATTACATAGTATGTATGAAAATGATTCAGGAACTTTTGCATGATGCCATGAAAGCGATACGCCTCTATTTGCAAGTCCTGATCAAAATGTACCGTTCGTTCTTCTTGTGTTTTCATGTCGATCCCCTCTTTCACTGAACTGATCATTAGTGTAGCACACCCTTTTTCTCTTGAATTGTACGATATTGACTTTTCCGATGTAGGCTTGCCTAGAGGGAAAAACTTGGATAACATGAGACAAAAGATGATGTGTAAATGAGGGAATGACAGGATGAATTCATTCGAGATGGAAAGACCAGCACCATACCATATGCAATTTTATGAACAGCTGAAGCAAATGATATTTGATGGACAGTTTCAGCCGGGGGAACGTATCAATGAGACACAGCTTGCCAAACAATTTGGTGTAAGCCGATCACCAGTGAGAGAGGCGATGAGGCTTTTAGAAAAAGATGAGCTCTTGATCGCTGATCATCGGTCAGGCTACTCTGTCTATACGTTAACGGAAAAAGATGTCGAGGAGCTTTATCAAATTCGGATCGCCCTAGAAACGCTTGCTGTTGAGCTTGCATGCAAGGAAGCCGCGCAAAGAGAGCTGGAGGAAATTGGGCATGTTCTCACGCAGGCAGACGAAGCAATCAAGCAGCAGCTGGCATCTAAAGACATCGTCCAGTTACATGAAGCCTTTCATCAAAAAATCATTCTAGCTAGTCACAATCACCGCTTATGTAAACAATTGAATCATGTGAATGCACTCATTCATTTTTGCCGCATCTTTCATTTTAGCGGCGGGGCGCGTGCTGAGACGATTCAAACAGAGCATGCTGCCATTTATTCTGAAATGAAAGAGCGCCGCTCCACAGAAGCCGTTCAAGCGATGACGAATCATTTGTTACATGATGTGATGCACTTAAAGCAAGTACTCTCTGAAACAAACACGGATTAAGTGATTTTTCTTTTTTCCCATTTTTTAAGCATTACATGAACATATTTTGAATTTTTCGTAGATTTTAGCATGTCCGGACAATCTTTCGTTTATATTAGAAGATGAGAAACTAGGTTTTATACAGGAGGATTTGTCTATGCATACAAGTATTAGCCGTCTTCGTAAGGCGGGTTTTATTGAGGGTATGTCTCTTTTAACCCTACTTTTAATTGCCATGCCTCTGAAATATTTTGCGGATATTCCGATGGCAGTCACCATTGTAGGCTCTCTTCATGGCGCATTGTTTGTCATCTATATGCTTATTTTGGCATATGTGACCTTTAAAGTTCGCTGGCATTTGAAATGGTCGATCGCTGGTTTTTTTGCGGCGTTCATTCCTTTCGGCAACTTCGCCTATGATAAGGTGCTCCGCCAGTATGATACAAAAGCTTAATCAAAAAGGGCTAAAACGAAATTCGTTTTAGCCCTTTTTCTCCTTTTCAGCGTGATAGAAAACCTTTGCAGCCCTAGGAAGGGCGGTTACTTTTGCGGAGCGAATTTGACATTCGTGAGCACCAGCACGCAGGACTGACACCGAATGCGAGGGTTTGTCTACACGCTGAAGTATTTTTTAAATCGATGCATATTTCACAATGGCTGCTTGACGCGTCATTTCGTGATATGCCACCCATAATTCATCACCCGGCAGTACGCTAGTGATTGGATCGATTGGCTGTTTCACTTCATACATCATGCCATCTCGCTCAATCTGAATGATCGCTAGCGGCTGGTTGCCGATGACACCAGCAAATGCGACATGGGTCACTTTTGCACTTCCTTGTTTCTCTTGCATGAGACTGATTTCTTTATCCAGCTCTTCTTTTTTTGTCTGCATCGTGATTTGAGTTCCTGGCGCGACCTCCATATGATCAGGGATGAATTGACTGACCGTTTTTGTGATGGACTGATCTCCGCTAGAAACTGTCACATCTAGCATGATAGGTTTCTGACCATGAATCGTGACTGGATATTGCTTCACCCGCTGGATGGTTCCTGTTAATGTCACGTCTTTCCCCGACCGATTCCGCACTTCATGGCCATAGGCTGCCATTTTCAACTGACCGCTGATGTCGACGAGGTCGGCTTTTTCTCCTGTTCTAAATTCAAAACTAGCGGCTTGAATCATCGGAATGGTATAACTTTTCTGATCTGCTTCAAATGTAAGCGATAAGACAGTGCCTCGTCCTACGGTTCCATATGATTCTATATTTCTTAAAACAGCGCCTTTGATGAACTTTGGTTCACTTGTCTGTGAGAAGTCCCCCTCTTTTAAGAGCATCGCCTTTTTCTTCTTCGGATTGTAGAGAATGGCGATACGCTGACCCGGCTGTGGTATCTGGGTATAGGATACAACCGTTTTAACTGTCTTCTCGATGTTTTCCCCATCATATTGAAATTGCAGCTGCATTTTGACAAGCGGCTGTTCGTTGATGTAGGTACCCGTTTCTTTGACAGATACTATATTGGCTTCTAATGTGACACTGTCCTTGATCTTGTTCTTTCTCACCAGTCTCAAAATCGGCGGCAGGAAGATGGCTAGCACAAATAACAGCAGTGGAATAAACAGCCATATCGCCCAGTTGAGAATGAGCGGTCCGCCTTTCATGACATATTGCATAAAGGTGTCAACAGACGTTTGGTGAGCAGGACTGGCGTTTTCGATTGAGATCATTTTTTTCAAAGGAAATTCCTTTAGCTCTTTGCTCTTCGTCTCAAATGCACCCGTTAATTGATTGTCGATTGAATAATAGATCCAATCGCTTTTCACATTTTTATTGAAAGAGAGTCCTTCTCTTTGTAACGTTTCATATGAAAACGACTGCAAAAGCTTGCTGACAGACGTCGTCTTATTCGTGCGGTGGTTATAAATATAACCAGTCAGCTTGCCTTTTGCTTCGTCCTTTGCTGTAGAGCCTGCAAGAAGAACTTCTTCCTCATTAAGCTGGTAGATAAGGGTTTGATAAATCGGTTTTGGTGTTGGGACGACTTCCCCAAGCCTTCCCTCTGCATTCACTTTCCTTGGTCTTTTTGGATAGTTAGATTCGACAGCGACTGCAACATTTTGGGATGTTCCTATCGTTTTTTCCAGCTGCTGCTCCACTTTATCTTCAATGAGGCTAAACGGTTCAGCGTTTTTGGAGACATAGACCCCGAGCTGATGCTTATCGTTTGAGACTCCGCTGACATACGCCTTCTGGTCATTTTTCAAAGTCAATTCAAATATAGGAATAGGCGTCTGTCCTCTAAAGGAATTCATGACGACATCCATAGAAACTGGCCTTGCTGGCAGCTTTAGCTCGTTGAGATTGTGCACATGAAACTGACCATCCTTTAGCTCACCGAGGACCGCAGCGGCGCCTTCCATTTCTCCCGTAAACACAAGCCGTCCATTCCATTGATATGTATTCGTTTTTAAAAACGAGGGTATCTGTAGATTTTGCTTAACGAGCTCTTTCTTTTCTCCGCTTGGCGTTAGTTTCTCGATCAACAGCTGCCCGTCTTTATTTTTTAAAGCAAGTAAGAGATTGTTATCTTGAAAGGATGGCAGCATTTCATTAAACGAATCGCTTGCTGTGGTCCATTCACTGATTCTTTTTCCTGCTTGAGGATCATACATGGCAAAATGGAGCTGCTGGTTTTTTGATACAGCACTCACCACTCGTTTTCCTTCATCAAATGTAAACATTCGTTTGACGTCATATTCCGTCACTTTCCCTGCTGACAAATCCTCTTGGTAATGGTTCCACACCAAGACACTAAGAATGATCGTTGGAATAAAGAAGACAATATATCGTAAAAAAATCACTGGTATTCTTTTCACTTGATCGCTTCCTTTCATGAGGTTCCTTTATCTTATACGTCAGTGCAGCGAGAATGTTTCAAGCGCTAGAAGAATACCATTCTAACCCCTAAAATCCATATTTTACAAACTTGGTTATTTGCGATAAAATCCAATCATATTCAAAAAAGGAGTTATCTCATTGGATAAGCTATCATCTATCATTCTAACAGCTTGGCTGCGTGTTCCCCGTTGGCTCAAACAATGGGTGCTCGTATCCATTACCATTTTCTTTTTTTATATGTGCTTTGTAAAGGGGCTGACTAGCTGGCATACCTTGCCGCCCATCACTTTACTATCATGTATCATCGGTTCCTTCTTCATTTGGCTGTTATGGCTAAAAGGTCAAAAAAATAAGTGAAATGGGGAAAATCATGAAAGAATCCATCAGTTATTTTGCTATCTCTTTTGTTCTGCAATTGGTTTGGTTTGGCATTGTGCACCCAAATAGAGGCGTGACACTCTTGGACATGTTCATTTTTTCTATTTTGTTTGCGGTGATGTTCTTTTTTATTCAGAAGATTTGGCGGTATCAGAAGAAAGGTCGAAGTGAGTGATCATGAAATGAACTCAATGAAAAAGGCTGCCAAATAGATGGCAGCCTTTTCCTTGCTTTTTTCATGCAAATAAATAATCAATGTGTGATCTCCGTTAAGGAGTGTATGAATTAAGATTCGATCATATCAGTGTGTCATATGTGTTCCGAGTGAACCTACGTTTGAAAGTAAACGCCATGGAAGTTCTGGATAACAAGACAACGAAAGCCCTACCTCTCATTCGTCCTTACGGCTCCGAAGCCGTGCCAGTGTGAATTGTAAATCAAAACGTCTTTTTTCCACTCTTCCGCTTTTATAGGGGGCGGGTGCAGAAGGAAAAGAATAAGTTTGTTCGCTTTAACAGCGTCTCGTTCTTATCAAGTAGAAGCTCTATTGCTTCTCATTATGTCATAGAAAAAAGAAAGTTTACTTTCTTTATTTATTTGCTTATTTCAACACTTAATATAAAACTATAACACACCCCCCCATCTTACGCAAGTGTTAAAGTGATAATTCAGCTGGAGTACGGTTTCCTTCATTCATGTAACGAATGGAGGTTGGATCAATCTTCAGAATCACTAGGTTCGGATCATCTTTTCCTTTAAACCATTTCTCCATCTCCTCAGACCAAAGGCGGTCGATCAGTTCTGGATCATCGGTTAATGTAGCGGTACCTGCGATTTCTGCATACGTGTCACCGAATCCTTCACCTGAATAACCAATGAGAATATGGACATTCGGGTTTTTTTCAATTTCGTCTGCTTTATGTGTTTCTTTGCTCGTTGGTGTATATAATGTCAGCCCTTCATGGAAAAAAGTCATGTAGCGGGTATGCGGCTTATCCTGTTCAACGGTCGCCAGTGTTCCGACCTTTTGTTCATCTAATAGGTTGAGTACCTTTTGTTTTAATTCTTCTTGTGACATATCGTTTCACTCCTTCAAATTTCATCCGTACTCTTAGGTTTCCACGACAATCCATTCATTAAACAAAGAAATGTGTTTTTCATAAAAAGAGATCTTCTGGCTGATGCTATAGAAAACAGGCTCAATGAAGGGAGAAGTTGAACATGCATCATGAAACGATGTTCCATTTAAGTTCACTTGTCATTGCGGCAGTTGTTGTGGGCATTATCGTATGGTCTGTCTCATCTGTGCAGAAGAATCGCAAGAAATACTAAACACACCGCCCAATCAGGTGGGCGGTGCGCTATTGATCATGTATTCATAAAGGAACCGCCGTTGACGTGAAGTGTTTGTCCTGTCATATAAGACGATTCGTCAGAAGCAAGCAGCACATAGCAACCGACATGCTCTACAGGCTGTCCTGGTCTTCCCATTGGGGTTTCTGCCCCGAAGCTTTCCACACTATCCTCATCAAATGTAGATGGAATGAGCGGCGTCCAAATTGGACCTGGCGCTACACCGTTCACCCGAATCCCATCCTTCACAAGCGACTGTGCCATAGAACGCGTAAAGCCATTGATGGCGCCTTTTGTCGCCGTATAATCAATCAGCACTTTGTTGCCTCGATATGGGTTAATGGATGTTGTATTAATAATTGTACTTCCCGGTTTTAAGTAATCCAGTGCTTTCTTCGTAAAATAAAAATAGGAATAGAAGTTGGTTCTAAAGGTTTGGTGAAGCTGTTCACTAGATATATCCTGAATCCGTTCTTTCGGATGCTGTTCAGCCGCATTATTCACTAAAATATCTAATTGCCCAAAGGCTTCAACTGTTTTTTCTACCGCTTTCTCGCAAAAGGCTTCGTCACCGACATCTCCTGCAATCGTTAAACATTTGACGCCTTCCTGTTCTACGCGCTTTTGCGTATCCTTTGCATCCTCATGTTCATTTAAGTACACAATGGCGACGTGTGCCCCTTCTTTTGCATAGGCAACAGATACAGCACGTCCAATTCCACTATCTCCGCCTGTAATCAGTGCGACTTTCCCTTTGAGCTTGCCAGACCCTTGATATGATTCATCCTCAAAGATCGGCGCAGGATTCATTTCCCTTTCACTGCCTGGCTGCTGATCTTGTGTTTGGCGCGGAATGCCATTTGTTAAATATTCACGTAAATCCATGTGTAAGCTCCTCCTTGATTTATTGATGTATCCTTTCATTACCACCTCATTTTTCCACTCAAACATCCCTGTGCGGCACAGATGCGTTTTGAAAATCAGTATGTTTCAATATGGATAAAATCGGTTACTTGATCATTAAAAAGGAGCGTTCTCACATGCTGTCAACCATTTCGAAAACCTTTAGCAAACCAAAAGGCTGGCTCGGAAGCATCGCAGGCTTCATTATGGCAAAAGAAAATAAAGCATTGAATCAGTGGGCCATCCAGCACTTAGATCTGACAGATGGTGAAAACATTTTGGAAATCGGCTATGGACCTGGCTACAGCATCAAACATATGCTTAAGCATTATGAAGATCTTCACATTGATGGGCTGGATGCCTCCTCCACCATGCAGGAGCAAGCACAGTCCCGCGTCAGCAAACGGTCAAAAGACAAACAGGTCCGGCTGTATGTAGGAAAAATCGAGAAAACACGTTTGCCGGGAGAGCAGTATGACAAAGTACTGTCTGTGAACAACTTTACGATTTGGGATGATCCAAAGACTGGTCTACTCAACCTTTATCACACGTTGAAACCCGGTGGAAAACTCGTCATTGTGATGCAGCCAAGAGAAAAAGGTGCTGATGCGAGCCGGACAAAAGAGATGGGTGAAAACATATTGAATGATTTACAGTTTGCGGGGTTTGACCATTTTTCTGTTGAGTATGAGGAAATTCGTCCAACGCTTGCTGTCTGTGTCACAGCCAAAAAGCCGAGAAGCGAATAAGCTCTAGGCCCAGCGTGTAGACAAACCCTCGCATTCTTTGTCAAATCTGCGCTTCGGTGCTCACGAATGTCAAATTCGCTCCGCTCCGGTGCTCGCCCTTCCTAAACTGCAAAGGTTTTCTACTACGCTGAAAAGAAGACAAAGGGCTAAAATAAAAATCATTTTAGCCCTTTGTCTACAATCTGAACCGAGAAGCGAATAAGCTCTCGGCTTTTTTTCTTACCACTTTGCCTCTTTGACAAATTGATAGAACAACTGATGTAATTTCTGTTCAATGTCTCCCTCTGATCCATGACCATAAAGCGTCATGCTTTCCTCACTTTCAATGATGGATGAACTGATCAGACTAAACATTTCAGACCCTTCCTTGCCAAGCTCTTGCGGCGCCAGCATCATGAGCATTCGTGACATTTGCTGCTGCCCGCCGTCCATGCTTTTGACCTCGTATGCCTGATCAAGATCATAAATATGAAAGATTGGTTCCTTGATGAATGTATGCTTTAAATGAAAAAGAGCAAATTCTGTACTAGGAATCCCTAAACCACCTTGCTGTTCACGTTCTAGTAAACCATTTGCTACCTCATCCGCATGTATGATAAATCTTTCCTCTTCAAGCTGACGAAGCAGCTGCCTGATTGTTGCCTCATGCTGCGGCATCGCCTTTCTATTTTCAATGGTGAAATGGGACAAGATACTGCGAATCACAGACATGTAATTCGTCACCCGCTCTGCAACCACCATCATATTAACGGATTCTTGTACCGATTCTTTGGCAGCTTCTTTCATCCTTTTTTTCTCAATCATATAAGGGATCTTTCGTTTAATATGAGCCTTCACACGCATAGCATCATCCTCGTTTAAGAGCGGACTGACCATGATGTAATCGATATGCTCATATGGGATAGGAACGGTCGAGACAATCATGTCATAGCTTGATGCATCGATTTCTTTTAGTTCCATCAAGGAAGACAGATCGAATTCGGCGATCTCTGGCAATTCTTTTTTTAACCGAGATGCGAGCATTTTAGAGGAACCGATCCCGCTTGAGCACACGACCAATGCATGAATGTTTGTTTCTTCTTTTTTGATTTCAAGCACTGAGCCAAAGTGAAGCACAATAAAGGCGATTTCATCCTCTGGAAATTCGATCTCTGGAAAGAAACGCTCGACTCCTTCTTCAATTGCCATGAAAAGCAAAAAGTAGTCCTTTTTAATTTGTTGTGTAAGTGGATTATAGATTCTCATCTTTTCCTTTAAACGGTTCATGGCAGGTTCGAGATGAGACACGAGTCCCTCATACAATGAATCATTCTCATTTAAATAATAGCCGGTTTTATTAGAAATAAAATCAATGAGCTTCTTCGTTCTGATCGCGATATCCAGCTCGATTTCATCAAGACGGTATTCTTTCTGAAAGCTACGATTGGCACTGCGCAGATGGATCGTCATATATCCGACCTCTGCTTCAGGAATCTCCACATTAAACATGCGTTCAAGCGCTCTTGCAATTCGCAGTGATGATTCAAATTCTTTCGTCCGCTTTAGTTCAAGCAGCTCTTCCTCTTCCATTCGAATGGTTTCGCCAAGCTGAATCCGTTCGATAGCATAGGTTAAGTGAACGACAAGCGCAATATAGGCACTATCCGATAAAGAGAGTGACAGGCGATTTTTCAAATGAAAGAGAAGTCTTTCTACCTTGAGCAGCTGCCCTCTGCTGACAACGCCAAACACTTTTTCCGTCGCTTTCGTTCGATGCTTGATATTCATTTCAATCGTTTCTAAAAATAATTGAATATCGAGCCGGTCTACAATGAGGTTGCCGACAATCTTTCGTTTTGCTTCCTCCGGTCCTTTTAATTCAATGCCATACCCACGTTTTCGGATCAGCTGCAAACCGTATGGCGCGATCCACTCCGTCAGTTCATCTAAGTCATAGCTGATGGTCGCATTTGTAACCTGCAAATCGGAAGCGAGTGTATATAATTTCACCGGTTCCTTTGCTTCAAGCAGCGCACATAGGATTAAGAGCTTCCGTTCGTCAGAGCTATATTCAATTTGATCCTCATTTGATATATGAGCAAGAAGCCGCTGTTTATCCTCCTGTTCACCGACTGCCTTCAAGCCTTTCCCCGGCTGTTTATCTAGTGAAAGATCATAATTCTTTAATATGGGTTTAATCGATTTTAGTTCTCTATGAATCGTCCTTGTACTCACCTGAACAGAATCGGCTATCTCACGAATGGTGACATAACGATTTTGCTGAATGATGTATTTGATGATCTTCTGTTCTCGTGCCGTTATGTACATGAAATGCCTCCTTCTGCAAAAATAGGTCTATTGTCGCACCTTAATATAAAACGCTTTCAACAATGATGCAATCTTAAGTTGATCTGACTTTGGCACATAGGCTGTGACAAAATTAAATACAACGTCTGATCATACATTTCTCCAAAATGACGGTCCATAATCCTTTTGATGAAATTGAACCTTTTGTTCATGAAAAGGCAGTGAACCCCCAGCTTTTAAAGAATACGTCGGATTGTATATTGGAGAGCCAAAGCAATAATCCATCGTTCCTTCTTCCGGGCGGAAGATGACGGTTCGCATTGTTCCAAACAGCTCCTCATAATTGTGTACAGCCAGACCATCAGGATATTCTGTCTGAAACAGCTTAACAAGAGAATCACTTGTTTGTTGTTCTTTTAAAGCCTCTATTAGCATGTCATACCTGACAACAGAATGATGTTTCGTCACCCCTTTTGCTGTTTGATCAGCAATCGGATGATTTGTGGCTGCAATATAACCTTCCTCCGGTCTTCTCACCATTTTGCGGCCATCAATGATTTCAATCACAGCCGCTTCTCCTTTTCGATCGGCAAGCATGAGGTGAACATTTGAGGCAACGGGCATTTCCTGAATAGAGCGAATGGCTTCCTCAACCGTTCTACAGTTTTCCAGAACAGATCGAATCACATGATACACTTGCAAGCCGGCAACTGCTGGAGGCTTTAAACCGGGTTCATTTCCAACCGGCGGACCACAAGCAGAGAATGTGACAGAAAGACCATGCTCATTCATCCCATCAGATCTGCCAAACAAGAGCAGCGACGAGCCTGTATGATATGCCAAGCCCTTCACATGTGTCGTCACAAGACGCATATCATCAAATATCGGGGAGAAATCATAGTTACGCAGCATGACCGTTTGTTGACCTGCCGCCTTATTTCCCTGCCTCACACAGTGGGAACAGCCTGGCTGTAGATGAGATGAATAGAAAAAGGTCAAATAGCGCTCATCTAATTGCAGTTCATCACAAAATCCAGCAATCTCTTCTTCTAATTGGGGAAGATATGGGCGCATCAGCTGCTTCGTTTCTTTCACAGCCTCTTTTGCAAGCGGTTCTGTTCGAATGTATTGTGTCTGTAGCCATTGCTTCTTCTTCATCCAGACAGCCTGCTGTTTTCCCACTTCATAAGCGGTTCCTGTCATTTCTTGAAAATATGCACTGATTTCCTCCATGCCTGCACACCTCTTTCGCTTTCGTTTCTTTTATCATATCGAAACCCTCCTTCATTTAAAAGGACGAAAAAAACTGCAATCCCAATGGATTACAGCTGGTTACAGGATTGTTGAAGCAATGTTTTTGCCATTGTTTCATATCCTTTATAGTTCGGATGAAATTGATCAATCGATAAGTACTCATTTTCATGTCCTTCAAACGCCCGATACACATCCACAACCTCTACATGCGGATTTGCAGCAAGCGAGCGAAGCTGATGATTGTATTGCTGAAGCCACCGCCCGGCTATTGGTATTTGCGGAAAAGGATTATATAAATTCATGAGATACACGCAATAGGGCTGCTTTTGCCCTCTTTTGATCTGAGCGATTTCTTGAATCATTTTGCTGAAATTTGCTTGGCAATGCAGCGTCGCTTGCAGCAGTTTCTTTTCATCTTCACCCTTTTCATACTGCTGAATCGCTTGAACAAGGTCATTCCCACAGCCTGTAATGGTGATGATGTCAGCTGCTGCAATAGCACGCCTCACATCAGATCGTTTGAACAGCTGAAAAATCTGATCCGTCGTTAACCCTGACTTTGCAAATACAGACAGCTCGACTGACGCATGTGCCTTTTTTTCAAGCATCCACTGATACCGCTCAGCAAATCCCCCGCCAAATAAACGTGCCCCCACCCCAACTGTTAAGGAATCTCCAATCGCAACATAGGATCGTCCCACTCTTATCCCTCACTCTCTCCTGCCTTCTCTTATATATACGAAATCGGAGAACAGATGCTTGTAGCAGATGACTTAGAGGCATTCATCTTTTTTTCATGAGACGTCTTTACAAACTCTTTACTTGCGAGATCGACTGATTTTTTGTTCAATAAGAATAGGGTTTTTATGGTGAAATCCGTATCTCCAGCGTTTCAGAAAAGTTGACAAACTTTTTATCTCGATTTCAAGACTTTATACCTTGACTTCAAACTACATTGTGATTACAATAAAAATATCAGTTTTTATGTAACTGTGCTTGTTACATCTTTAATCATAGCATTCCACTATGATTAAAGATGCCACATATTCAGTGTATCTTTGGGATACGCTAAAAAAACCACTGAAACAGAAAGGATTGAATAAACATGGCAAAAGTTTTATACATCACTGCACATCCGCATGATGAAACAGTTTCTTACAGTATGGCTACTGCTAAAGCATTTATCGAATCTTATAAGGAAGCAAATCCAAGTGACGAGGTTGTACATATCGATTTGTACAAAGAAAACATCCCTCACATTGATGCAGATGTATTCGCTGGCTGGGGCAAGCTGCAATCAGGTGCTGGTTTCGATACACTTTCAGCTGAAGAGCAAGCGAAAGTTGCTCGCCTAAACGAATTAAGCGATCAATTCGTTTCTGCTGACAAATATGTATTTGTTTCACCACTTTGGAACTTCTCATTCCCACCAGTTCTTAAAGCATACATCGACTCTGTTGCTGTAGCTGGTAAAACATTCAAATACACGGAGCAAGGTCCTGTTGGATTATTAACAGACAAAAAAGCTCTACACATCCAAGCACGTGGCGGATATTACACTGAAGGTCCTGCTGCTGAACTTGAAGCAGGTCACCGTTACCTTGGTACAATCGCGAGCTTCTTCGGAATTCCTTCTTTCGAAGGTCTTATCGTTGAAGGTCACAATGCTGAACCTGCGAAAGCAGAGCAAATTAAAGCAGATGCGATCGAACGTGCAAAAGCTTTAGGTAAAACTTTCTAATAAACTGAACGCGAAAAGCCAATGATCTTAACGGTCATTGGCTTTTTATTTATCTAGATGAAAGCCTAATTCTCTGGAGATACCGCTCGCGGCTTTTTTGACTTGTTCAATTAAGTATGGAAGACGTTCCTTTTGATAACCTGCTTCAAACCCTGCAATGCTAATACCTGCTGTGACTTCTCCAAGGTGATTGAATATAGGAGCTCCAACCGCAGCTGTATAGTTTTCAAGCTCCGAATAACTTAACGTATAGCCCCGCTCATTTGATTCTTCCAGTATGTTTCGAAGAACCTCTTTATCTGTAATGGTTCCGATTCCGATTTTCCCTAGCTCAATCGAATCGATATAGGCGATTCTCTCGTTCTCTGGTAAAAAGGAGAGAATACTTCTCGCGCAGGCTCCTGCATACAGGGGAGAGCGCCTGCCGACGGCGGTGTAGAGACGAACAGGCTGCGTCCCTTCAATTTTATCCACGTAAATGGCTTCGTCTCCTTCACGAACGATGAGCTGTACAGCTTCTCCCACTTCATCCCGCAAGCCTTCCATAAATGGTCTTGCAAGTCTCCGAATATCAAGACGATCCGCCACAAGCTGACCGTATTCTAGAAACATCAGTCCTAACCGATAAGCACCTGAATCTTTCTTTTCTAATAATCCCATATCGCTTAACGAGCTCGCCATCCGGTGCACAGACGTTTTCGGCATGCCGGAAAGCTCAATCATTTCATTCAATGTTAATTGGTCACGTGTGATAAACAGCCGCAAAATCTCCATTGATTTCACGACGGTTTTATTTGTGTTCTGCATGTCCATCCCCTTTTTCTAAACGAAGGCTTCCAGCTTGATTCTGGCACCCAGCTCCTTCAGTTCTGCTTCTTGCTTAAATAGCGCCTGCTCTGCGTCCTGATGATCGATTCGCTTAAAATACAAATTCGCCCCAGGCATCGCTTGTGCAATGAGCGGCAGATCGACCGTCGCAACTTCTCCAATCCGCGGGTATCCGCCTGTTGTTTGCCGATCTGCCAGCAGAATAATCGGCTGACCGTCAGGAGGAATTTGAATAGAACCAAAGGCAACCGCCTCAGAAATCAATTCAAGCTTTTCTTTTAAATGAACCGGCTCCCCCTTCAAACGGCAGCCCATGCGATCTGATTGAGGTGTGACCTGAAAAGGCTGTTCGAAAAAGGTGCTTTGAGATGATTCTTGAAAAAAAGAAAGGTGTCTCCCTGGCAGCACCCGAATCACGGGCGATTTCCGCAGCGGTAAAAAATGCGTATAACTTACAGTCCAATCGGGTGCGCTGTACGCCGCCTGTTTCAGATTGCTTTTGAGTCTATCAGACAATCGATTTGCTACGAGTGATGGCTTTCCAATGGACAGGACGTCTCCTTTTTCAAGCGGACGTCCGTTCAGTCCACCGATTCCTGCTCTCACATAGGTGCTTTTGCTCTCCATGACCGGCTCCACATCGAATCCACCCGCCACAGCAAGATAAGAGCGGCAGCCCCTCTTACAAGGACCAAAGGTGAGCGTGCTTCCTGATCGAACAAAGAGCGGTTTCCATAAAGGGGCTGGCTCTCCATCGATGTCGATCTCTACATCAGCGCCAGTCACTGCAATAAGCGCATCCTTTTGACACGTCAACACAGGACCCGGCCCCATTAATGTGATTTCCAGTACGGCTTCGCTTTCCTCGTTGCCTGTGAGAATGTTGGCAATTCTAAGCGAGAGCGCATCCATGCCGCCGCTCGTTAAGACGCCATACTTTTGATAGCCTTTCCGCCCTTTATCTTGAATGGTTGTGAACATTCCTGGCTTGATGACATGAATACTCAACGTTCTGCCTCCTTCATGCTGAAAAATTCCTTTTCAGACATTTGGACAAATCTGACCTCGTTCCCTGCTCTCAATAGACTTGGGACTTTCTCGTCTGGTCGAAAGAGTGGCAGCGGTGTTTGTCCAATGAGCTGCCAGCCGCCAGGTGTGGAAATGGGGTAAACGCCGGTCTGCTTTCCCGCAATGCCGACAGATCCTTTTGGAATGGACATTCTCGGTGTTTCCCTGCGCGGGGCTGCGATCTTTTCAGAAAGCCCGCCTAAAAACGGAAACCCTGGTGCAAATCCAATCATATAGACAAGATACGTCCCTGCGGTGTGAATACGCACGACTTCTTCTGGTGTTAAATGATTGATCCGGGCGACTTCTTCTAAATCAGGACCCAGCTCTCCCCCGTAGCAGACCGGTATGTCGATGGTGCGGCGCTTAGCCTGAACCCCCTCCTGCCATTTCTCTTCAAGGAGTGTTTCAATATAGCTTTTCACCCATTCATAGGGGGACAAATCTTGTTGTTGAAGATGGGCAGATTGATAAACGGTGTACGGCTCGTAAAAAACAGTCACGTTTGTAAAGGCTTGAACAGCTTCCACATATCCGGCAAATGGATGCTGTTCAATACACGAAAACAAATGCACAACACGCTCATGAATTTCTTCACATATGTCTGTTCCTGCTTGAATCACGATCGCTGCATCTCCTAGCGGGTGGAAGGTGATAGAATTTTTTATCGTTGAAAATGCCACTTGAAGACCCCTCTCTTTCTAAAGCACACCGAGCTGTTGATCTCGTTGATCTGTGATGAACATATGCCCAGGTGCATGGGTAATCGCAATGTCTGGTTTTGTATGCATGACAATGGCTTGCGGCGTCACACCACATGCCCAAAACACCGGGACCTCTCCTTCTTTGATCACGGATGGTTCTCCAAAGTCCGGCTGATCCACATTGGCAATTCCGATCATCGCTGGGTCACCTATATGAATGGGGCCACCATGAACTGACGGGAACCTAGACGTCACTTGTACACTTCTTGTGATCTGATGCGCCGGAATGGGTCTCATGCTGACGACCATCGGGCCATGAAATACCCCTGCCCTTTCACAAGTGATATTCGTTTGATACATCGGAACGTTATGACCGTTTTCAATATGGCGAACAGGGATATCATTCAGCATGAGCGCATGCTCAAACGTAAAACTGCAGCCGATGAGAAAGGCAACCATATCATCCTCCCAATAAGCAGAGATATCTGACACCTCTTCTTGAAGAATCCCTTTTCTGTAAATACGGTATTTAGGAAAGTCCGTACGAATATCCGCTTGGGGTGCTGACCGTCTCGGCACTGGATCACCCGGCTCCAGTACATCAAGCAAGGGGCATGCAGCGGGATTGCGCTGACAAAACAACAGAAAATCAAAGGCAAGTTCTTTTTTGACGATCATTAAATTGGCTTGAGCATATCCCTCTGCTAGACCAGCCGTTGGTCCTGTGATTTCTTTTTTACGAATCAACTCTCTGATCTGTGAAGGCTCATATGTTTGATAGATATTCATTCGATTCAGCTCCATAGTTTTGGAATTTCATTGATGATGGTATACCCGCCCATCATTGCCATGATGACAACTACAAATGCGCCTGATACTGTCAAAAAGAATGGATGTCGATAATCCCCGACAATGTCTTTCTTATAAGCCGCTACCAGCAAGGTGCCAAGCGCGAGCGGTAAGATCAATGCATTGATTGCCCCAACTAATATCAATATGTTCACAGGTCTTCCGATCGTAATAAAACAAATGGTCGAGAGGGCAATAAAGCCGATGATAATGCCGCGTTGATTTTGCTCAATTTTTGGTGAGAAGGTTTTAAAGAAGGAAACTGATGTATATGCTGCTCCAATGACGGACGTAATCGCCGCAGCCCACATAATAATCCCGAACATTTTATATCCGATATTTCCTGAAGCTAGTTGAAATACAGAGGCAGGCGGGTTGGATGGATCAATCTGCAAGCCTTTTGCGACAACTCCTAATGTAGCAAGAAAGAGTGCTACACGCATGATGGACGTAATGAGGACACCGAAAATAGAGCTTTTCGTCACTTGGGGCAATGCTTCCTTCCCCTTAATACCTGCATCCAGCAAGCGGTGTCCGCCGGCAAAGACGATATAGCCGCCTACTGTTCCGCCTACAAGTGTCACAATGGATAAAATATCAATTTTCTCTGGGACAAATGTTCTCACTGCCGCTTCTCCAACTGGCGGTGCTGTTGAAATCGCCACATACAGCATCAGGCCAATCATGACAAAGCCCGCTATCTGCGTGAAACGGTCCATCGCTTTTCCAGCCTCTTTGATCACAAAGATCAGAATAGCAATAACAGCACTGACCCCTGCACCGATTCGTGGATCGACTCCGAAGATGACCTGAAAACCGAGACCAGCACCAGCGATATTTCCGATGTTAAAGGCAAGTCCCCCAATGACAATCAAAACGGCCAGGACATACCCAAGACCCGGCAGAACCATATTTGCAATATCCTGTCCTCGTTTTTCTGACACGGCGATGATGCGCCATACATTGGTTTGCGCAAAAATATCTAACAAAATAGAGATGAGAATGACAAACCCAAAGCTAGCCGCAAGCTGCTGTGTAAAGACAGTCGTTTGTGTTAAAAATCCCGGTCCGATGGCGGACGTCGCCATTAAAAAGGCTGCGCCCATCAGCATAGACCGGTTCCCCTTTGGTGCCTTCGTGTGCTTGACTTCCTCTTTTTTCATGCTGTTTCCCCCTTTGATGACGATTTTTATTGAAAGGCTTTGAGATGAATGCTCGCTTCTTTTAGCTTTGATGTAATGGTTTTGGCAAATTGGAGCGCATGGATGCCATCTCCGTGAATACAGACCGTATCTGCTTTAAGCGAAATGTCTTCTCCTTGAACGGTACGAACCTTCCCTTCTCTCACCATACGAACGACCTGCTGAACGGCCAGTTCATCGTCTTCGATGAGTGCATGCGGTTCGCGGCGGGATGTCAGCGTCCCGTCTGCTTGATAGGTCCGATCAGAAAATACTTCATGCGCCACTTGAAGACCCATTCTCTCACCTGCTAACGCAAGTTCACTGCCTGAAAGCCCGTATAATACAAGACTTGGATCGACATGATACACAGCTTTCGCAATTGATTCAGATAATTCAGTATTCTTAGCCGCCATGTTGTACAGGGCGCCGTGTGGCTTGACATGCTGCATGGTGCCGCCTTCTGCCTTGAGGAAGGCTGAGAGAGCGCCAATTTGATAGATAACGAGATCATAGGCTTCCTCTGCTGAAATCGCCATTGGACGTCTGCCAAATCCGACTAAATCTTGCAGACCCGGATGCGCACCAATTTGTACCCCTTTATCTAGTGCCATTCTAACGGTTTTTCTCATCACCGTTGGATCTCCTGCATGAAAACCGCAAGCGATGTTGGCTGAGGTGACATATTCTAAAATTTGTTCATCTGAACCGATTGTATATTGACCGAAGCTTTCTCCCAAATCACAGTTGATATCTACTTGATACATAGGATCCCTCCTTGTTGTTCCGAATAACGGAATCTAAAGTCCGAATATTCGAATTTATATTGATTATATCAATTTTGGATAGATTGCACATGACATTGTCAGAAAACATAACAATAGAACTAGGAGACATAAAAAAGCGAGAGGATATCGCCTCTCGCTTTTTCATCATGTTCTTTATTTAGACAGCACCCAATGCTGGATCGCTTTTGCTACCCCGTGTTCTGTGTTAGGAGCTGTAATCCAATCAGCGGCTTCTTTTACCACTTCTTGCGCATTTCCCATCGCAATGCCTAATCCGGCTTCTTGGATCATGGCCATATCATTTAGGCTGTCGCCAAGCGACATGACATTGTCCATCGTACAGCCAATGCGTTCTGCTACCTTTGCAAGAGCTGCCGCTTTGTTAATGCCAGCTGCATTGACTTCGATATTGGTTGGACTTGAATTTGTAATCTCTAGATGACCATTTGTTTTCAGTGTATTGAGCACTTCCTCACGAACGTCATCGTCATGAATTTCAAAGCCGAATTTCAGCCATTCGTGGTCATGAATTCGTTCTGGGAATTCACCTCTCCACACCTTCTCCACAGTGGAAGCCCAGTAATCGGTTTCGTACCTATTTTTTAGATCCCACATCATTTGGACATGATCAGGATGCAATAGATCTCGTTCGATCAGCTGGAAGTTTGAATCCCAGATTTCACTTCCGTTTGCTGTCACAAGGTAAGAAGACAGCTTAAGCGGCTCAACCAGCTCTCGGCATGTCATCAGCGTCCGCCCTGTGCTAATCACCACATGGACCCCTTTTGCTTCAGCATCTTTAATGGCTTGTTTATTTTCCTCTGGAATGACATGTTCACTGTTTAACAGCGTGCCATCCATATCAATAGCAATCAATCGGATGTCTTTCTTATCAGCTTGTATGGACAAATTGAGTACCCCACTTTGTATCATTTTTTGTAACTATCTTTATTTTAATATAAAGAGGGAGATGGCACAAAGGGACGAGTTTGATCCCATAGAAAAAAGACCTTGTTACAGGTCTCTTCGCATTGACTTAGCGTTCACATGCAATCCCGTCTTTATCACGGTCAAGTCGCTTATTTTTTTGGTAAAGTGCTTTTGACACATACGGCTTGTACTTTGTTTTGCCGCCTTTGTTTTTCGTGTTTTTGCTTTTCGCTACGCCGCCTTTATAGACTTTGTTCAGCGCTTTGCAGTTTTTGTAGGACTTGACTGTTTTTGCATCTGCAGTGTGGGTGTCGACTTGTGTAACGCTTAGTAAAAGACCTAAGGACAAGACAGCCACCATGATTTTTTTCAACATGTAGAATCCCCCTATTTTTTCTATTTTTACATTTTTATCATATGTCACCACTTTTTGTTTTTCAAGACTATTGAGCTAAATATATTGATTTTTTTGGAATAAAACATGCTTTATATCCTATGTGGTACACTGAGTGGGAAACCTTTCCGGTTTTGACACGTATATGAAGAGAGGAGTTTTTCACATGAAAATGAAATATACCATTCTATATGTAAACGATGTTGAGGCAAGTATTCATTTCTATCAACATGTACTTGGCTTTCCTATGAAACTTAGGGTTGAATCCTATGTTGAGTTTGATACTGGAGATGTGACCTTATCAATTAACTCACGTCAGGATGTCAAAGATGCACTTGGATTGCCTGTCCCTGAAGCAAATCAATCCTCTCAAACGTTTGAGATTGGGTTTGTTGTGGATGATGTGGAACAAACCATTGCATCAATGAAGGAAAAAGGGGTTTCGATCATCAAAGAACCTGCAAAAAAACCATGGGGTCAAACCGTCGCTTATGTCGCTGATCCTGATGGTCATTTCATTGAAATATGTGATGCCGTCTCCTAATCCTCTTTAAAGGAGTGAACCAGTATGAGAAAAAAACATGCCTTTATCGCCGGTGTTTGTTCGATGATTGTGATTTGCAGTGCAGCTATTATTTTGCAGCACCATGAGTGGATAGGATGGGTCAGTGGTGGAATCTCTATTATTGGCGTCATGATGTCTGGACTTCTAATGGGGGCTTGGACAAGCGGAGAAGAGACGCGAGCAACCTATCATTCTGAAACAAAAGAGCATCGCATGTGGCGTCTTGATACGGCCTTTCTCATGATGATCTTTGCACTTCCGCACATGGCAGTGTCGATCTTTTATGTTTTGATGTAAACACTTGCTAAAAGGAGTTAGTCATATGGCTGTTTTTATCTTATTCGTTGTATTTGGCTTCCCTATTATTTCTGTGCTGATTGGCATTTTTGGCACAATGCTTTTGAAGAATGTTTGGATGCCGACTTTGATTGTCCTGTTAGCCAGCGTCATTCTCATGTACTCATACATTGGCGGGGATGAATCCTTTTTCATTTGGGTCATCATCTACACCGTCTTTACGTTGATCGCTGCATGGATGACAAAGCGGTTTCGGTTCAAGTAAAAAAGAACAGTTTGCACTGTTCTTTTTTTGATCAAATATCGGCGCACCATAGCTCAATTTCAATTTTCAGCTCAGGCCATCCTAAAGCTGATACATAAGCAACCGTCATTGATGGGTAAGCTGTTTTGAAGATTGTATCCCACTGAGGATATAGATGATCCCAGTCGATTTCTTCTGTTGCCCATATATTGACCTTGATGACATGCTCTTCATTCAATCCTTCTGATTCAAGGATTTTTTTGATATTTTCAAACGTATTGGTTACCTGGTCGTTTAAACTTGATGGTACCTGTCCATCGATATCTGTTCCGACTTGACCGGATGTAACAAATAATCCCGCGCCCTTTGGTACTCTTGTGATATGACTATAGCTGCCAACGGGCTTCGGCATACTTTCTGGGTTTTTTCTCGTGATTTTTTCCATATGATGTCCCTCACTCACTTTGATTTTTCTGCTAGATTTCTCTTCATGTAGACAGACTTCACCAATTTCTATCTATCCTAAAAGAAAACAGCAGTGGAGTATCCATAGCCACAAGGTAAGAACATCAATATTTTCTTTTTCATGACCGGAACACTCCTTTTGATTGCGTGAGCAAGGTTTTGATTAACTATATAGTACCTGAAAAGAGACGTTCAGTCAAAATGGTTTATAGACGATAACGCGCAATGTCTTGATTCAATCGTATGCTTAGTTCATTGAGCCTTTCTGCTGCTTTTGCCACATTGGATATGGCTGTCACTTGTTCGTCTGTGGATGCGGTGATCTCTTCAATCGCAGCGGCATTTTCTTGAGAAATATGGGCTGCGCCTTGCATAGCTTTTGTGATGAGGTCGTTTTGCTCTAGTAATGCATTCAGCTCTTTTGCCATTGCGTCTGTTTCAACGATGGTTTGTGCAATCGACGTAGAGATGGCATTGAATTCATGTTCTGTTGCATGTACCGCGTCATCTAACTCAGCGAAACGATCCATTGTGTTTGACATCATGCCGGCTGTTGCCGTCGTTTCTTCTTTAATGCCTTGTACCATTTGCTGAATTTGCACTGCTGATTGTTTTGTCTGCTCAGCTAAATTCCGCACTTCACTCGCCACAACCGAGAAGCCCTTGCCGTGCTCTCCTGCGCGTGCTGCTTCAATGCTGGCATTCAACGCAAGTAAATTCGTCTCATTTGAAATATTTTCAATCGTATCTGTAATTTTAGAGATATCCTGTACTTTTGTACTTAATTGCTCAATGCCTGCTCTAATGCCTTGAGACGCTTGAATGGATTGTTCATTTGATTGTTTTAATTGCTGAACAATTTGCTGGCCCTGCTGAGAAGATTGATTCGATTGGTCAGAGATTCGTTTAATTTGGTCACTTTGTTCTTTGACGTTCTCAATCGATTGATTGAACTGGGTCATTTGTTGATTGGCTACATCAAGGTCAGATGCCTGATGAAGCGTTCCAGTCGAAATGTCACCAATCGCTCGGCCAATCTCTTCACTGCTAGCTGAGGTTTCTTCAGATATTGCTGATAAATCTGTGGCTGATTCGACGAGTTGACTGCTCGTTTCCTGTAGACCGCTTACAAGTGTCCGGAGTTCTCCTGACATATGATTAAAGCCTTTTGCCAGCTGTCCAATCTCATCTGTTGTTTCTTTTAAACTCGTGCGTTCAAGATTCCCCGCCGCAATTTCTTTTGAAGCAGCAGTGACTTGCTTGAGCAGTCTGACCTTTCCTCGAGCAGCTAAATAAAAGACGCCAAGACTGAGAAGAGCGACACCTGCTGTAATGAGCATGATATAGAGCTTCATCTGCT
This sequence comes from Bacillus sp. FSL M8-0266, assembly GCF_038613425.1. Classification (NCBI taxonomy): domain Bacteria; kingdom Bacillati; phylum Bacillota; class Bacilli; order Caryophanales; family Bacillaceae; genus Bacillus; species Bacillus sp. FSL M8-0266. The sequence continues at coordinate 459,478 of NZ_CP152015.1, read as the reverse complement.
CTAATTCTTTATAAAATTCATCCTGGAAGACGGCGATGCCGATACTCCAATTCCAGGGCGTGAACTGGCTCATATAGGCAAGCTTTTGCTTTTCTTCCCCAGTGGCATCGTCCTTATCTAAATAGGTCACATAGTGTGCATCCTCGCCTTCTGATTTGGCTCCAGCGACCATTTTTTCACGATTGGTCGTGTTATCTGGAATGACGCCAATGTCATTGACAGGATGGACTTGAGAGGAATAATCTGCTCCATATGCGACAAGATAGCCTTTATTTTTATAGATAAAATCTGATTTTTGAAATTGGTACCCTTTCCCGTTGTCATTTTTTGGCCCGCTCAAGTAAATACGGGCTTGTTCCTGTGCCTGTTCAAGCGTCAGTTCTTTTTTCTCTACACGATCATTCAACTGTTCAAGTGTAGCCATTGCTCCGCTGACGATGTGCTTTAAATCTGCTTTCCCCGCATCAATTAAGACATGTTTCGCTAACAAATACCCCGTTGTCCCAACAAGTCCGCCGGTTAAGATCGTGATGACGATAATGGCAGACATTAATTGAAAAAAGACACTTCTTGACGCAAACATTTTCCTTTTCATATACAAATTCCCCCTTACTTCATATATCGACAAACGGGGTAAAGTATTAAAAAGTCATCAAAAAATCCCTTTCACTCGTTGGAAAGGGATTTTCTAATTATCGAGCTGTTTCTTTAAGAATGGCTTGATAGAGATCATCTGTTGGCGTGAGGCCACATACTTCTTCCAGCACACCTTCAATGCCTTTTTCTTTTCTTAATTCCTGCAAACGAACCGCTTCTTCGTCTTCGGCAAAGTCATAAGCGAGAGCTGCAGCAATGCCTTTGATTAAGTACACTGGCTGCTTGATCTTTTTCGCCGGACCGATTAAACGGTCATCTGCTCCTAGCTTTCTAAGAGGAGAGCGTGCGACACGAGTGACTTCGTCGGAGATAAAAACATTTTCGAATCGTTTGATGATTTTTTGAATATACGCATCATGTTCTTCTTTTTCAAAGCCATATGTGTCAATTAAATAACTGCCCGTTTCGTGCAGTGCCCCTTCAACCACCTGGCGAATCTCTGGTGTATCGACGGCTTCTTTAATCGTTTGAACGCCTTGCTGATACCCGACATAAGCCGCTAGTGCATGTCCTGTATTGACAGTAAAGAGCTTGCGTTCAATATACGGCGTCAAATCTTGTACAAAGGTCGCTCCGTCAATCTGAGGAACATCTCCAATAAAGCCAGTCTTATCAATGACCCACTCGAAAAAAGGCTCGACTGATACTTTTAGAATGTCCTCATGGTGCTGAATCGGCACAATGCGGTCCACAGCAGCGTTTGGAAAACCAACTGTTTTTGATAACGCTTCTTGTTCCTCTTCTGTTAGATGAGAGAAAACAGCTTCTTTTAAATGAGAGCTGCCTCCAATCATATTTTCACATGCCACGATATTGATGATATGGTCAGGCTTTTTCTGTTTCAATCCTTCAGCAATGGATGAAGCAATGATCTTCAAAACGGTTGGTCCAACAGCTGTTGTAATCAAATCAGCTGATGCCACTGCCTCTGTTAATGCCACTGGGTTTTGTGCAGAATTGATCGCTGTCACTGGGCCTACTACTTCTTGCTTCTGACCTGGTGCTGCGAGTTCAACCGTGTATTCTCCTCTTTCATTCAGCTCGTTGATGACCGCTTCATTTACATCAGTGAAGACAAGCTCAAAGCCTGATGTTTTTAACAAAGAACCGATAAACCCTCTGCCAATATTCCCTGCTCCAAAATGAAGTGCCTTCATGTTAGTTCACCTCGTTAAAGATGGCGATCAATTCATCCTGATCCTTTGCATGAATGATGCGCTCTACATTTTCCTCTTCTGAACAGACAATCGCAATTTGAGAAAGAATATCGAGGTGTTCATTGTTTTTACCTGCGATGCCAAAGACGACTTTGGCGATATTTCCTTCGCCGTATTCAACGCCATCTGGAATTTGAATGATGGAAATCCCAGAATGAAGGACAGCTGCTTTCGCATCTTCTGTTCCATGAGGAATCGCAATCCCGTTGCCCATAAATGTAGACGAAATATTTTCTCTTTCAAACATTTTGTCAACATAATCACTTGTGACATAGCCATTTGCCACTAGGACTTCGCCTGCTTTTTTAATGGCTTCTTCTTTCGAGCCTGCTTGTTCGTTTAGAAAAATATTGTCTTTTGATAGTACTTGTTTCATGAATGATCACACCTTTTCTTAGAATGGAAAATCAGGAAAACAACCAAAACGGGGAGTTCAATGAAGAAAAATTGAACTCAACCCGTTTCGCCATGCTATTTTTTCAATTTCTCAATCAGCTCATCGTATTTCGGGCTGTTTAAGAAATTATCAACTGAGATATGCACAGCGCCTGGCAGTTTTGCCTTGGCTCTGTCTGTTAAATCTTTATGAGTGAAGACCACATCGGCATCATTTGGAATGTTGCTGATGGATGTGTTTGTCACATCAATATCAAGCTCTGCCTTTTTGACTTTATTCTTTAAGATGGATGCGCCCATCGCACTTGAGCCCATTCCTGCATCACAGGCAAAGATGATTTTGTTCACATCATCTGGATTGACATCACTTGGAGAAGCTGCTTGTTCATTTGCTTCAGCACCTTCCTTTTGTGCTGTAAGAGCAGAGGCGGCTGCGCTTTTCTTCCCTTTCATGTCTTGCATTTTTTCTGTTGCTGCTGTTAAGTCTTCGTCAACTGCTTTTGATGCTTTTAAAATCACAGAAGCGACAAGGAATGATACGACGGTTGCCACGACAACACCTGCTAGAACAGCAAGATGTCCGCCTTTTGGTGACATCAGCATGAGAGCGATAATACTTCCTGGTGACGGCACAGCCTTTAAGCCTGCATTTAACAAGGTAAAGGTCAGAACGCCGCTCGCTCCCCCTGCAATAACCGCCAAAATGAGCTTTGGTTTCATTAAGATGTACGGGAAGTAAATCTCATGAATTCCTCCTAAAAATTGAATGACAATCGCACCCGGTGCAGACTGCTTTGCATTCCCTCTTCCGAAGAACATGTATGCAAGTAGAACACCTAAACCTGGCCCTGGGTTTGTTTCAAGTAAGAACAGAACGGACTGTCCTGTCTTCGCCGCTTGCTCTACCCCTAAAGGACCTAAGATCCCTTGGTTAATCGCATTGTTTAAGAACAAAACTTTCGCTGGTTCAATGAAAATACTTGCCAGCGGAAGCAGATGTGCATTCACAATGATATCTACACCTGCCGCAAGGGCTTTATTTAGACCAAGTACCACTGGTCCGATGGCGTAGAAGGCAATCGCGACAAGAATGGCACCTAGAATTCCTGCCGTAAAGTTATTCACAAGCATTTCAAAGCCCGATTTGATTCGATCTTTGAAGAGCTGATCAATTTTCTTAATCAAGTAACCGCCAAGTGGTCCCATGATCATGGCACCTAAAAACATTGGAATGTCCGAACCGACTATGACCCCAATCGTCGCGGTTGCACCGAGTACCCCGCCTCGATGGTCGTATACGAGTTTACCGCCTGTGTAACCGATTAAGAGCGGCAGTAAGTAGTTGATCATTGGGCCAACAAGTGAAGCTAACTGTTCATTTGGCAAATAGCCACTCGGAATGAATAATGCCGTAATGAGTCCCCAAGCGATAAATGCTCCAATATTAGGCATAATCATACCGCTTAAATAGCTTCCAAAGCGCTGTACTTTTACGCGGAATCCGCTTTTTTCCTGCATCTATGAAAACTCCTTTCTTCTTTCCCTTTATTTAGGGCTTTATAGGTCAAAAGATATAAGAACAAGTGTCAGTGAAGCCCTTAACCTTATCGTAAAACGCTTTCACTTTCCCTTCAATTGAAACTAAAAGTCACTTTGTCACTTAGTGTGTGACAAAATTGAAATATGATGTGAATTCTCTGTCAGAGCAAAGGACAAATGGGTTAAAAAGATTGACGTGCCGTGGTTTTGACGCAAAATTCATTGGAATTTCACAACTTTCAAATCGTCACTTCTTGTTTCCTCTTCTTAAATCGAATAGGCTTATACATGATCAAACCTATTCAATCAAGAAATGTCTGCGCAGACATGACACAGAAAAAGTGAACCATTTTGCTGTTTGTTTCGTTTACCTTTTAGAGTGAGCGGCACAATAGGAGGAGCGGTTTTTTCTGTGACTCACAGTTTACTGCCGCTTTCTTTCTGATACATGAGACATTTTCATAGGTAGAAAGGCGGTTATTCACTTGTTGAAACATAGTAAGTGGCTTCTGCTCCTTATCGTCACGTTCGCTTTTTTCATTCCAAAGGAAGCATTTGCTCATGCATACGTCGTCAGCTCGAATCCAGCGGCAAATGAAGAGCTGGAGAAGCAGCCTCCTTCGGTCTCTATCACATTTAGTGAAGGAATCGAAAGTGGATTTCATGCCATTAAGGTGCTAAATGCAAAAGGTGATCGTGTGGATCAAGGAGATACGGTCATTAAAGATCAAAAAATCATGGAAGCTGCTTTAAAAAAGGATTTACCAAAAGGAATTTATACCATTCAATGGAATGCGGTATCAGCAGACGGGCACTCTGTCTCTGGCATGATCCCGTTTAGTATTGGCAAAGCGGATGGCGGTTTTGACCAATTAGATCAAGGTCAAACGAATGAATCTATTGATGTTGCCTCGACCATTGACAAAGCCTTTCTTTATACGTCGTTTAGCTTATTTCTCGGGACCATTTTGTTTGGACTGTTTTGGTTTAAAACAGCCATTTCACCTGTATTAGCGAAACGAATGAAATGGCTTTTGACATTGTCACTGGTCATGATGGGCGGAGCACTCGTGTTCCAGCTGCCGATTCAAACAAAATCAGCAGCAGACGTGTCCTTTTTGGGAGCATTTCAGCCATCGCTTTTACAAGAAACCATTGCGTCGACTTCTGGCGGTAGTTTGTGGATGATGCTCATGGTGTCATTTGTTCTTCTGACCATTTGGAGCATTGTTGCGATGAAAAAAGGGGATTTTACTTCTTTTCGGGTATGGTTGTTTCCACTTCTCCTATTCGCAGTGCTTCTCTGGCTGAAGGCGCAAATCGGACATCCAGCAGCAACCGATAATAAAATACTGACAACGTCACTTGATTTCATCCATCTCGTTTCTGCATCGATCTGGGTCGGTGGTTTAACAGCCATTGTGCTTTTATTGTTGAAGAAGCTGCCAAATGAAGATCAACCGCTCATACGAAATACGTTAACGGCGTTTCATCCTTGGGCACTGCTCTCTGTTGGACTCATTGTGTTTTCAGGATTTGTAAATGCGATCTTTATTTTGCAATCGTTTGATGCTCTTTTCGAATCAGCATACGGACGAACCTTTTTAATCAAGCTTGGTTTATTTATCTTGATGGGCCTTCTTGGGCTTGTCCATTACTTGATGCTAAGATGGGAAAAGAAACAGAAACAAAACGTTTCGTTACGAGCTGAGTGGATCATCGGAATCGCTATATTGTTATTAACAGCTGTATTCACCAACATTCCGAGCCCTCCTCCGCCTGCACCTGAGCCGTTCTTCGGTGCAAACCAAGTCGAGCATCGTGACATTGTGTCCATGAGCATTACCCCGAATGCCCCGGGCAAAAACACATTCGAGGTCGCATTTACGAAGAAGGATGGACAAACGATTACTGATATTCAATCTGTGTCAGCCAAGATCCATAAAGTCGCCTTATTCGGTGAAGAGAAACCGAGTGAATTTCAGCTGAAACGATTAAAAAATGGTCATTACTCTGCTGAAAACCTCTTGTTAAATGAAAAAGGTACTTGGAAAATTGAAATCCATGCGTTAACTGGTTCTTTTGAAAATATCGATACCACATTTATTAGAAGAAACTAAAAGGAGTTCATACCATATGAAAAAATACGTTAAAGCTTTATTACCAATGCTTCTCGCTTCATTTTTATTGGCGATTCCTGTGAGTGCTCACGTCACAGTCAAACCTGATACGTCTGCGACAAATGCGTGGGAAACCTATACGTTAAAAGTTCCTTCTGAGAGTGACAGTCCAACGACTAAGGTTGTCGTGACAATACCTAAAGGCGTAGAATTCCAACAATACGAGCCTGTCCCTGGATGGAAAACATCAACTGAAGAAAAAGATGGCAAGGTGACAAGAGTGACTTGGGAAGCAACTGGTAAAGGCGTGCTTGCCGGACAGTTCCAGCAATTCGTTTTTGTAGCGAAAAACCCTGAAAAAGCAGGGGAAGCTGCATGGGATGCGTATCAATATTATAAGGATGGAACGGTCGTTGAATGGACTGGCGATAAAGATGCTGATAAGCCGCATTCGATCACAAACATTGTGGCATCTAATACGGTAACGGATTCCCATGGTCAAGAAAAACCAAAGGAAGAAAAGGCATCTGAAACAGCCTCCAATTCTCCTTCACCACTTGTGCTAGGGTTGTCCATTGCTGCTCTAGTCGTAGCACTGATTGCGCTTGTGCTTGTTTTTAGAAAGAAATAATTGATTCGTAAGCGATCGTTTTCACGGGAACGATCGCTTTCATTTCTTTCCACCTTATTTGAACACGAGATGCAAGGCTTTGCCTGCAAGCTAGGAAGATCAACCCCCATTTTCCCAACCTATTATTACCAATATAGGATTGAATAGGATGATGACGCATGCCATAATGAGACACATGACCACCTAGGAGGCTATAAGATGAACCATCTAATTATATTTGCTCATCCCCAGCAAAGCTTAAATCAAACCTTATTAGATCTTGTTGTCAGCACTCTTTTGAACAATGGTCATAAAGTGACTGTTCGTGATGTTTATGCTCTTGGTTTTTCGCCAGAACTAAGCATCTTGGAAAAGGCTGCGATCAAACGGGGTGATCTCCCAATTGCCATTCAAACTGAGCAGAAGCTGATTCAGCAAGCAGATGTCCTAACGTTTATTTTCCCCATTTGGTGGACAGGCTTACCCGCTATGCTAAAGGGCTATGTAGAACGCGTTTTTTCTGAGGGCTTCGCTTATCAAATCAATGAGTATGGGGCTATTGAAAACCTGCTTCGGCACAAAAAAGGTGTCATTATCAACACGCACGATGCTCCAAGGACCTTTCTTGACTCTAACCGGATCGTTTCCGCTTCCCACCGCATGACAGCAGATACAGAAGTCTTCAATTTTATTGGGGTTGAGCCTGTTGAACGGCTTTTGTTCAGCAGCATGGAGCAGGCATCAGCAGATTACATCCACGAAATTCTGAAAGAAACAAAAGAAACGGTGGAGCAGCTTTTCCCGCCGGCTGTTTAACATAAAAAAGACTGCCGAGATTCCTTATTCGGACAGTCTTTTTCACGTTTATTCGTCTAAACCAATGGATACATATTTGGTTTCTAAATAGGGTTCGATCCCTTCGATGCCGCCTTCACGGCCAATTCCGCTCTCTTTCATTCCTCCAAATGGTGCTTGAACAGCCGATGGTCCGCCATCATTCCAGCCAATAATTCCGTAATCAAGATTCTCTGAGATGTAGAGGCCGTTTCGATAATTCTCTGTAAAGAAATAAGCTGCAAGACCAAAAGGTGTATCGTTGGCTAATTCAATCGCTTCATCTAGCGTTTTAAATGTCGTAATCGGTGCCACTGGTCCAAAGGTTTCTTCATGCATGATGTTCATGGAAGGGTCCACATGTGTGAGAACCGTTGGCTGGACAAAATAATACGACTTTTCATCATCGAAATGCGTATCGCCGCCGACAAGAATTTTCGCCCCTTTATCGACTGCATCTTGAATTTGGCTGACAATTTTATCAAAGCCGCGCTTGTTGATAATTGGGCCGATGGATGTGCCTTCTTCAAAGCCATTTCCCACTTTCAGCTTTTCTACCTCTTTGCTAAAGCCATGAGCAAATGCTTCATGAATGTCTTCATGCACAATTAAGCGGTTGGCACAGACACAGGTTTGTCCTGCATTACGGAACTTAGATGCCACTGCTTGTTTGACAGCTAGTTCAAGATTGGCATCTTTGTCTACGATGAGCGGGGCATGACCGCCAAGCTCCATGGATACGTGCTTGACTGTGCTGGCACTGTTTTTGATCAGATGCTTTCCGACTGGCGTTGAGCCTGTAAACGTGATTTTGCGAATCAATGGACTATCTGTGAAAATTTCACCGACTTCTTTTCCATCTCCAACCACCCATTGCAGGGCATCCTCAGGTATTCCGGCTTCGTGGCCTAATTTTACAAGTTCAATAGCCGTCAGCGGCGTGTCTTCAGCAGGCTTCACAATAAAGGTACAGCCCGCCGCAAGTGCTGGTGCTGCCTTTCTCGTGATCATGGCTGCTGGGAAATTCCACGGTGTAATGGCCGCAACAGGACCAACTGGCTGCTTTGTGACGAAAAGGCGTTTGTTCGTCGTATGTGACGGAATGGTTCTGCCGTAGATTCGTTTAGCTTCCTCTGCGTACCATTCAATATATCCAGCCGCATAAACGATTTCGCCTAATGCTTCTTGATACGGCTTCCCGTTTTCTTCCGTGATGATTTTTGCGAGCCTTTCTTTCTGTTCAATCATGAGATCAAACCACTTGCGAATGATATTGGCACGTTCATGCGCTGACGTTTTTGCCCATACTTTGAATGCTTTATGTGAGCGCGAAATGGCGTCTTCGATCTGTTCTTTTGTATGCTGAGCAACTGAAGCAATTGCTTCTCCTGTTGCAGGATTATACACTTTGAGTTCGTTTGTCATGCTCTACCGTCTCCTTCGTTCTTGGATTCATTACATATAGTATATACCCAATGAGTGCCCAACCTAAAAGCAATATCCATTCAGCTGGCCATGATAAGGAAGCCGGCATCCCTGGAAAATAAAATGAAAGAAAAAGGAGACTTAGCCCGATGGCTAAAACGCCTGTCGTCCGCCAATATTTAATGCGGTATGGACGCTCAAGCTCTGGTTCCACTTTGCGAAGTCTCATAAAGGCAATGGACACAATTAAGTACCCGACGATGATCCCGACACCACCTGCATTGACAATCCATACGAGGGCAGGGCGCCCTAATAATGGAGCGAAAAAAGCCAAAGCACCAAGAAATAAAATGGCATTTGTCGGCGTTTTATACTTTGGATGAATATACGCAAACCATTTGGAAATCATGCCTCTTTCCGCCATCGCGTATAGAATACGGCTGGCACCGATAATAAAAGCATTCCAGCTCGTCACAATCCCTGCTACACCGCCAATGACAAGCACTGTCCCAAATGCTTGATGACCGAGAAGCTGCACCATGGCATCTGCTGTCGCCAATGAAGAGGTTTCAAGCTGTCCTTTTGATAGCCCCGCAGCTACCCCAAAGACAATAAGCAGATAAAATACGACCGCACTCACGATGGAAATAATTAAAATTCTCCCAATGATTTTCTTTGGCGCATTAATCTCTGCTGCTACTTGCGGAATCACATCAAACCCAACGAATAAAAAAGGAATCATGACTAATACGGCCATAAGACCGCCAACCCCGCCTTGAAACATTGGCTCAAGGTTTGCAAAATCCCCATTAAATGTCGCGCCGCCTAAAAGGAGAAAACCTGTCAGAATAATCGCTACTGTGAACACAGACTGAAAAATGGCCGCAGGCTTTGCCCCAATGTAATTCAGTGCTGTTAAAAACAATGCACCGCCCGATCCAATCAATACCCATGTGAAATAAACGTCCCATCCCCCTATATTCCATAGGAAGCCAACATGCTGTGTTGGAATCACATAATCAATAACTGTTGGCAAGGCAACAGCCTCAAACGTAATGACGGACACATAACCAAACAATACGCCCCATGCTGAGATGAACGCTGATTTCATCCCAAATGCCCGCTGGACAAAGACGAGCCCTCCGCCTGTCTCTGGAATCGCAGACGAAAGCTCAGCATACGTCAGTCCAATAAAGATGACGAGAATACCTCCTATAACGAAGGCAATCACGCTGCCTAAAAATCCAGCTGTTAAAATCCAATCTCCCGAAAGTACAACCCAGCCCCATCCAAGCATTGCACCAATGGATAAAAACAGTACGTCAGACTGCGACATGGTTTTTGCCATTTGTTGTTTTTGCATACAACCATCCCCCTTTGTTGTTTAGCGTGCTTTGAAGGCGTCCTCGATGATCCCTAGTCCTTCGTGAAGCAGCTCATCTGTGATGACAAGTGGTGTTAAGAAGCGAATAATATTCCCATTAATCCCCGCCGTTAATAAGAGCAGCCCATGCTCATTTGCATATGCTGCAATCGCTGCGGCTGTTTTCTTATCTGGTGTACGCGTAGTTTGATCTTCCACAATTTCAATTGCCGCCATTGCCCCTAACCGGCGGACTTCCCCAATGAATGGATACGTAGTTCTCCAATCATTTGCTTTCTCCTCAATGACTTGTCCGATGTGCTCAGATCGTTGATTCAGTTGTTCTGTTTCAATAATATCAAGAACCGCTAGTGCTGCCACACAGCCTAATGGACTTCCTGCATACGTTCCCCCTAATTCCCCTGGATCTGCCGCATCAAGCAGTTCTTTTCTGCCGACGACACCGCTTAGCGGCAACCCAGCAGCAAGAGATTTTGACACCGTGATTAAGTCAGGCACCACATCAAAGTGCTCAATCGCAAAATATTTTCCTGTTCTTGCAAAACCTGTTTGGATTTCATCTGCTACAAAGACAATCCCGTGCTGCTGACAGAATGAAGCGACATGCTGAACAAAACGTTTCGATGGTACAATGAACCCGCCCTCCCCTTGGACTGGCTCCATGACCACACACGCAACGGTTTCTGGTGCAACGGTAGCGACGAAGAATTGGTTGAATTGATCAATGATGTACTCATCGTAGGCTGCATCGCTTAATCCTTCTGGCTTCTGATAGTAATACGGGTATGGCGCTTGATACACCTCTGACGCAAATGGTCCGAACCCAAATTTATATGGCTTGACCTTGCTCGTCATGCTCATCGTCATATTCGTTCTGCCGTGGAAGCCTCTTGTAAACGAGACAACGGCCTGTCTTTTCGTATATTTACGTGCAATTTTCACCGCATTTTCAACAGCTTCTGCACCTGAATTAAGGAAAATGGCTTTCTTGTCATGGTCGCCTGGTGTGAGGCGGCATAGCTTCTCTGCCAATTCGATATACGATTCGTACATCATCACGTTGAATCCTGGGTGGATCAGACTGTCTGCCTGTGCTTTGACGGCTTCCACAACCTTTGGATGTGAATGCCCTACATTTAACGTACCAATTGCGCCAGCAAAATCGATAAAACGTTTCCCATCGATATCGAACAGCTCGGCCCCCTTCCCCTTTGCTGCAATATGACGGTTGCCATTACTCACGCCTCTTGCGACGTATTGATCTCTTTTCCCCTGCCATTCCTCTGTTGAAAAACGGTTTGTTGTCGTTTGACTCATTGTCATCCATCCCCTTTATGTCTTTTTTATTATTCTGAATATTTTTTGGTATGATAGAAAGTACCAATATCATTTTTTTCATGGTACCAGAGAGGAAGGAATGACGAGATGCTGACAATTCAACTAGATCAAACAGGGGCAAACGGATATATTTATCATCAAATTTATACGAAAATTAAAGGTGAAATTTTAAATCGAAACCTTCAGCCGCACGATCAATTACCATCCAAACGAGAATTAGCCGATGCATTAAACGTCAGCGTGAATTCAGTGAATGGCGCGTATCAGCAGCTGCTTGCCGAGGGATATTTATATTCGGTTGAACGGAAAGGATTTTTTGTGGAGTCACTAGAAACGTTTCATGAATCAGGTCAGCTGAAACCCTCTTCCCTTCCAGCAGATTTAAAGGAAGAGCCGATTGCACGAGACGATTGGTATTCCTTTTCACATATCTCAGTCGATACCACTCATTTTCCCTTTAAAAGCTGGTTGAAAAGTGAACAAAAGGCGATCAGCCTCCACCAAGAAGCGTTTGGCGAGCTTCCGCATCCACAAGGTGTGTACGAGCTTCGGGAAACGATTGCCCGGTTAATCGGGCTGGCAAGAGGCGTCAAATGCTATCCAGAACAGCTCATTTTAAGTGCAGGCACGCAGTCACTTATCCATTCGTTATCAAGCATTCTTCCAGCCGATCAAGTATACGGGTTAGAAAACCCTGGCTATCGCCGGCTCTATCAAATGCTAAAAAACAATCATCACCGAATTGAAACGATTGGCATTGATCAAAAAGGAGTGCGGATGAGTGACATTCAGAAGAAAGAGCCGAATGTGTTGATCATTACCCCTTCACATCAATTCCCAACAGGGGTGATTATGCCAATTTCCCGGCGAATTCAGCTCTTAAACTGGGCAGCCGATGAGCATGACCGTTATATCATTGAGGATGATTATGACAGTGAATTCAAGTATGGGACTGACAGCATTCCAGCGCTGCAAAGTTTGGATCGATATGACAAAGTCATTTATATGGGGACCTTTTCAAAATCATTGCTGCCAGGCTTAAGGCTAAGCTACATGGTGCTCCCGCAGCATTTATTGAGACGCTATAAGGAAGAACAGCACTTCTTCATTCAAACGGCCAACCTTTTTACACAATACACCCTTCTTCATTTTATAAAGGATGGGGCGTATCAGCGGCATATTAAAAGAATGAATGGTTTATATGAGGAAAAGCGGAAGCAGCTCATTGAAGAGCTCGACACGGTTTTTGCTGACAATGTACGGATTATTGGGGAAAATGCTGGACTTCATTTTATCGCAGAGTTCCGCTCAAACCGCACGCAGCATGAGATTTTACAGCGTGCCAAAGAAAAAAAGCTGAAAATGTATGGGATGGACCGTTTTACCCTTGATGAGCAATTACCGGGGCATCAGGAAGGCTTTGTTCCGCTCGTCCTCGGCTTCTCTCATATGCGGCCAGAGGATATTGAGCCGACGGTAAAACGACTGTATGAGTCGATTTATGGAAAATAAAACAGCCAGCTGCTTTACTAGACAGCTGGCTTACCACCGCTCTTTATCTACGGCTAAAATGGATGACACGAGTCCAGGAAAAGCGGTTTCGATGTCTTCTGTTCTTAAAGAATAGTAGCGGTGTTTTCCGTCAATTCTCACTTTCACGATGCCTGCCTCCCTCAGCACTTTGAAGTGATGAGAAAGCGTGGATTTGGCAATATTCATTTCATACGTGCCACATGTCCTCTCGCCTGCTTCTGCTAAGCAGCGGACAATTTCTAACCGGATTGGATCGGCCAATGCGTGCATCACAGAAATCAGTCTCATGTCTTCTTGGGTTGGATGGATTGGATTATTCATACGATAAATGTATCGTATTTTGTGCCAACATACAATCTCCTTACTCGCCTCAAAAAGTAACGATACATCCTTCGGAAACGACTATGACCATATAATAGCTTTCTTGAAGGGAAGGACCTCATTTGACACGAAAGATCTGGACTTACTTATGTATGATGTTACTCGCCATTTGCTTATGTGGATGCCAATCCGTTCGGTATGCCGATTCTAAACCACCTAGTGCAGAAGAGTTATTAGCTCTCGATGAACAGGCAGATTTATTTCAATGGGAAGAAACTGTCTATGAAGCAAATGTAGATTGGACCTATCAACTAACCGTCACTAAAGATCAGCAATTAGGTGTGATTCAGAAAACAGCTGCCGAACATTTTAATCACGGCACAGCTTCCCAGCTGAAAAAAGGGACAGCGATTTACTCTGTAAAGGAGCGAAAAGACCTTTTGATCGCCGAACTTAACGGTCAAATCATCATATATGCCGCACATGCGGAAGGATAAAACACCTGTCATAAGATAGGTGTTTTTTAAGTTTCTTTTCTTGTCATAGGTCATTGGTTTTGTTATCATTGCAAAAGTGACCACTCGGTTTCCATTGTGACCATATGGTTTTGCCGAATCGGAAAGGACTTATGAAGATGAACGAAAAGCAAGAAGAGATTTTGCGAGTTTCAAAGAAATTATTCTCTCAAAAAGGCTATATGAGTGTCTCCATGCAGTCAATTGCCGATGCCTGTAAAATATCAAAAGCGTCTATTTATAAACTGTTTGATTCAAAGGAAGCTCTTCTATTAGAACTGATTAAATACAATCAGTGCAAAATGAGAGAGATTTCTCAAATCATTCATTCAGAAACAACGCTGTCCAAAAAGGAAAAATTCACAAAGAAGATCAAGCTTGAGCTTGAAGAGTTTAAAGAGAATCATAAATTTTTGAATATGCTGTCCTTTGAAGCTTTTTCACAGCATTCACCCATTGTGATTAAGCATTTACGTGAGACACGCTCCATTATCATGCAGCGGCACAGAGACATTATTTTAAGCACATATGGTGAATCTGTTGCGCCTTACGTCTGGGATCTTGTGATTGTTCTCAACGGATTAATGAGAGAATTCATCTTAATGCTGGCCATCGAGCGCAAGAACATCCAATTAGAAAATGCCGCAGAAATGATTATCGGCGTGATGGACCGTGTGTCGAAAAAGCCTTGCTCTATTGAGCCTGTGCTAACAGATCAGCTGATGGACTCTTATTTGCTTTCCACACAGGACGAATATGATGAAGAAAAGCTTGTCATCTCGTACTTAACAAAGATCAAACAAGAGCTTCACACACTGTCAAACGGGGAAGAAAAGGACGATCTCCTCTCTGCGTTTGAACTGCTAAGTGAAGAATTATCAAAGGACCAACCGAGAACCTTTTTAATCAGTTCACTACTCGATTATTTAGGCAAAAGCAGCGTTTTATCACAAAACGTGTCACAGCTGAAAAGCATCATCTTATAGATAAAGAAGGGATAACATGAACCAATCTACAACATCGTATAATCGATCTGTGATTGTGGGGATTTTCCTCGTTGGGGCATTCGTCGCGATTTTAAACCAAACGCTACTCATTCCAGCGATCCCACATATCATGGAGGAATTCAATATTGATGTCAGCAAAGGACAGTGGCTCACAACTGCCTTTATGCTGACAAACGGGATTCTCATCCCGATCACGGCTTTCTTAATTGAGAAATTTTCAAGCCGTTCTTTAGTTTTAACAGCGCTTAGTATCTTTACAGCCGGTACCATTCTTGCTTCATTCGCAACGAATTTCCCTGTATTACTTGCAGCGCGTATTGTGCAGGCAGCTGGCGCAGGGATTTTAATGCCGCTGATGCAAACGATCTTTTTAACCATTTTCCCGAAAGAAAAACGGGGTCAGGCAATGGGCATGGTCGGACTTGTCATATCTTTCGCACCAGCTCTTGGACCGACACTTGGCGGCTGGATTGTTGATTCCTTCAGCTGGAAGTTCTTGTTCTATATTGTTCTGCCAATCGGTATCATTGATCTTATTCTTGCTTTCTTCTTAATGAAAAATGTAACGCAACAAAGAGAGGCACGTATTGATGTTTTATCTGTCATCTTGTCGTCCTTCGGTTTCGGCGGGCTGCTTTACGGATTTTCTAGTGTTGGCACATATGGCTGGACGAGTGCCACCGTCCTCATATCACTGATTGTCGGCGCTGTGAGCTTGTTCTTCTTTATTCTACGCCAGTCGAATTTGACAAGACCGATGCTTGAATTTGGTGTCTTTAAGTTTGCGATCTTTAGCTTAACGACCTTCCTTGGGATGCTTGTCTTTGCTTTATTGATTGGGACAGAGACGATTCTGCCGCTCTATACGCAGAATGTTAGAGGATTGTCTGCTCTTGATACAGGGCTTATCTTACTGCCAGGTGCTCTCTTTATGGGACTCCTCTCACCAATTATTGGACGGATTTTTGATAAAGTCGGCGGAAAAGGGCTGGCATTAGGCGGGTTTACGATACTTACCGTGACAACCTTGCCATTTATGCTGCTCACCCTTGATTCATCCATCGCCCTCATTACGGTCGCTTACACACTGCGCTTAATTGGGGTTGGGATGATCATGATGCCGCTGACAACAGCAGGTATTAACTCTTTACCGCCTCATTTGATCCCGCATGGGACAGCGATGAATAACACGATGAGACAAGTGGGTGGTTCCATTGGGACGGCAGTGCTTGTCTCCATCATGAGCAGCTCTGCTGCAAATGCAGATTTGGCCAGTCCATTAAAATCAGCCGTTCACGGCATGAACACATCATTTATCGTGTCTGGTTTGATTGCGGTCCTTGGGCTTGTCCTCTCCTTTTTCTTAAAGGAAAAACGCGAGAATAAAGTGATGAAACAGGAGCTATCTTCCTCCTCATCTTCTTCATAAGAATAAGAGTCGGCATATGGCCGGCTCTTTTTTCATATACTCGCGCTATATCGTCCTCCCCTAAAATACATTTGTATTTCTAGTGAAGAAAAACCTTGATAATTTGAAGAAAAGAGTTGATAATAGGAACTATTCAATTTGTGAGAAAATTTTCACTATAGGAGATGTATGCTTTGAAGGTCGTTAAATTTGGTGGCAGTTCACTTGCATCTGGCAAGCAGCTGCAAAAGGTATTTGACATTGTAACAGCAGATCCAGCTCGAAAAGCAGTCGTTGTTTCCGCACCAGGAAAACGGCATTCAACGGATACGAAGGTCACCGATCTATTAATTAGCTGTGGTGAGCAATATTTACGTTTAGGCGAAGCACACGATTTACAGGAAGCCGTCATTGAACGGTATGCCTCTATTGCGGATGAACTTGGATTAAGTCATGACGTGATTGACACCATCCGGCAAGATCTAGATGCCCTCTTACAGGCTGATACGTCTCATCCTGAGCGATATCTTGATGCCATCAAGGCAAGCGGTGAAGACAATAACGCAAAGCTCATTGCCGCCTATTTCCGCTATCAAGGTGTCGAAGCCCACTATGTAAACCCAAAAGAAGCCGGTTTATTTGTGAGCGATGAGCCTGGTCAAGCGCAAGTCCTTCCGGAGTCATACGATCATTTGTATAAATTAAGAGAGCGCTCTGGCATCATCATCTTCCCTGGCTTTTTTGGCTTTAATCTATCGGGAGATATCGTCACCTTTTCTCGCAGCGGCTCCGATATTACCGGCTCGATTTTGGCAAATGGTTTGAAGGCAGATGTGTATGAAAACTTTACAGATGTGGATGCTGTCTATGCTGTCAATCCAACGATCGTTCATGAGCCGAAGGAGATTACAGAGCTAACGTACCGGGAAATGCGCGAGCTATCCTATGCTGGTTTTTCCGTGTTCCATGATGAAGCACTCATTCCGGCCTTCCGTGCAGGCATTCCAGTACAGATTAAGAACACCAATAATCCCTCGGCAAAAGGCACAAAAATTGTGAACCAGCGGGATCATACAAATGGACCCGTTGTCGGAATCGCTTCAGATAGCGGATTTTGCAGCATTTATATTAGCAAATATTTGATGAACCGAGAAGTCGGTTTTGGGCGTAAGGTGCTGCAAACGCTAGAGGAATATGGGCTTACGTATGAGCACGTCCCTTCTGGCATTGATGATATGAACATTATTTTAAGGCAGGATCAACTGGAGGAGCAGCATATTGAACAAGAGCTACTCGATCGCTTAAAGCTTGTGCTTGATGCAGATGAGGTCGTATTAGAGCCGAATCTCTCCCTCATTATGGTTGTAGGAGAAGCGATGCGTCACAATGTTGGCACCACAGCAAGAGCAGCAAAGGCGCTGTCAAAAGCGAAGGTCAATATTGAAATGATCAATCAAGGTTCTTCCGAGGTCAGCATGATGTTTGGCGTCAAAGCGGCTCAAGAAAAAGAAGCCGTTCAAGCGTTGTATGAGGAATTTTTCTCTATGTCTACTGTCCCTGTCTCTCTTTAATCAGCAGGCTGCCAGATCTCAGGATCGGCAGTCTTTTTTGTTCTCACCCGATTCACATATTAAAGTATATCTATTTCTCGTTTGATTTTGTATGATAGAGACAAACCAACTATTGTTCCGGCCTATGATCGGAGCTACAAGGAGTCCTAAAACAATGCCTCGTCAACAACTATTAAAACAGTTTCGCAATTTTCATGATGCTTCTACGAGTATTTTAAATATGATGAGTCAATTCACTGATGTAAATACACTGTTTATTGCTAAAAACGATCAAACCACCAATCAGATTGTCAAGGTGCTAAATCATAATGAGCAGCTTCTTGAAGAAGGAGAAGAAATTCCTTACGAGAAGACATTTTGCAAACTGGCGGTCGATCATCAGGATACGCTTGTGATTCCTGATATATCATTGGATGATCGTTCTAAATACTTAGAAGTCACGAAACGTCTTCAAGGCGGATCATTCATCGGAGTGCCGATTAATTTTACAGATGGCACAAACTACGGAACGATTTGCGGGCTTGATCTAAGACCACAGCAATTCACAGAAGAGCATGTGCATATGTTTGAAACGATGGCTTCTCTATTAAGCTACGTCCTGGAACTAGACCGTGCCAACCGGCAGATTCAGCAATTATCTGTACCGATCGTCCCAGTTGTTGACGGTGTTGCCGTGCTTCCTCTCCTAGGTGATATCGAAGAGACACGTGCTCAGCATATATTAGAAACCATTTTACAGGAAAGCTATAGGCTGTCGCTCTCTCATTTGGTCATTGATGTATCGGGAACAAAACGCCTGAATGAACAGAGCATTCAATATTTGGTCAGCTATGCACAAACGCTGAGACTTTTAGGGATTTCAGCTGTTCTAACAGGGATTAAGCAAGACCTTGCTTTAAGTGCGATTCAATCGAATATTTCATTTAAAGACATCACCATTCGGAAGGACTTGCCGCAGGCACTTGCTCATATTGGCTTGACGTTTACCAAAATGGAATAAGAAATGATACTCAAAAAGGGCTAAATAAATTTTAGCCCTTTTTCTTCTTTTTAAATCATGCCAACTGCTGCAAATAAGAAGAATCGTTCCCGTCTTCAATAACTTGTGAAACCTTCTGTGCATGTGATGCGTCTGTGACACTGTTTAATTTTTGCATGATGTCTTCTTTCGATAGTGCATGGCCTGGTGCTCCGCGCGGAATATCGACTCGTTTGCTGATGATGGTGCCATCAGATAAGGTAAGCTTCACAATCGTAAAGCGACCTTTCGGGACAGCGTCTGGATGGGGTTCTATCGTTTGATCATATTCTCTAATCACCCGCTTCATCCATGTGCGCATGTGTGATGGAATGGTTTTTTTCGTAAAGTGATCCAGCGTTAGCGTCTGTCCATACACGGCAAGTGCGATCACATATTCAACACTGAATCGTCCTTCTTCTCCAGTCGAAGGTGCCCGCTCAATAAGCGCTGCATCTCCGCCAGGCGGGAATAGGACATCTACTTGTTTCACCTGCTCCGGTAAGAAAGTACGCTCTTTCATTAATGCTAGGATCGCATCGGCTGCATGATGCGCAGCTGAACAGAACGGGTATACTTTGAACCATAGCCCTGGCGAGACAATACGCCACGTTGTACCATACCCCTCTAGTAAACGACTTTCCGCACGCTCCTGATCTCCATAGAGAGAAAAGAAACCGAGCGCACCATCAAGAACCGATTCATTCCCGCCAAAACCTGAACAAGCTAAGTCCATAGACCAGACGGCTGTTCTAGCCGCTAAGCCGGCTTGTAATGGTTTCATATCAGAGCCGAATTGCTTTCGCATTCCAGCAGATTGCGCTCCAGCAAAGCCGATTGCCTTCATCAGCTCTTCCTGCGAAACCTTTTTTAAATACCCAATGGCACATACTGCCGCAATGGCTCCGAGGGTTCCGGTATTATGCCAGCCCCGTTCATAATGCGCCTTGCCGATGGATTCGCCAAGCCTTGCCATCACTTCAACGCCTGTGATGTAGGCTGCTAAAAATCGATCGCCATACCCTTGACCGTCTGTCAGCTGTGAAAGCAATGCTGGGATGATCACCGCACTCGGATGCCCTCTCACATCTGAATGCACATCATCATAATCAAGGGCGTGGATCAGGTAGCCGTTCAGCATGGCTGCGGATTGACGGCTGACCTTCTTCCCTTGTCCAATGACAGGAATTTGAGCTGCTCCGCCTTCTTGTTCCACCAGTGCCATGAGCTTTTGAATTCCTTCATCCTCTTTCGCAGCAAGCGCTGCTGCCGCAGCATCTAACAGACCATTTCTAGCCATTTCTACCGCCCGCTGATCTTGAAGTGGATGAGCAGACAGTACAGCCTCTGCCAGTTGTTTTGTTAGTTCCATGATCGTGACTCCAATGCCCGAACAGCAAGCTCGGCAAAGAAGGCAGCGGCAACAGGGAGTGCGCCTTCATTTAACGTAAAGGCAGGGTGATGCCATTCCTCCGTACCGCTTGTCCCCATCCATACGAAAAAGCCTGGAATGTGTTCTTGATAAAGGGCAAAATCTTCTCCGCCCGGTGACTGCTCTGCCTGAACTACTGTGAGATCCAGCGCACCTGCCGCTTCTTCGACCACCTTTGTCAAACGATCGTCATTTAACACAGAAGGCAAATACGGATGCCATCTCACATCACCTTTCGCCCCAAATCCCTCGGCAATCCCACTCACGATTTGTTTCATGAGATCGGGAATCATCGCTCTCACTTCAGGCTCAAACGTCCGAACGGTTCCTTCCATCTCAACACGATCAGGAATCACATTCCATGATGTACCGCCTTGAATGCGTGTGATACTGACGACTGCATGATGCAATGAGCTGATGCGGCGGCTGACAATTTGCTGAAGAGCACTTGTGATCTGCCCGCTGATGGCAATCGGGTCCACCGTATGATTCGGAATACCTGCATGACCACCCGTTCCTTTAATATTGATTTCAAACCGGTCTACACTTGCCATCAACGCTTTTTCTCTAATGCCTATAGTGCCAACTGGCAGGTCAGGTTTGTTGTGCATACCAAAAATCGCATCCACTCCATCTAAAACGCCTGCCTCTATGACATGTTTCGCTCCTTGCGCGACTTCCTCAGCCGGCTGGAACAAAATGCGGACCGTTCCTTTGATCTCGTGTTTCCGTTCTTTTAATAAAAGAGCCGCTCCAAAGATAGAAGCTGTATGAAAATCATGACCGCAAGCATGCATTTTCCCCGGTACCTTTGAGGAAAATGGTTCGCCAGATGCTTCTTCAATCGGAAGTGCATCAATATCAGCCCTCAGGGCAATCGTTGGCCCCTCTTGTTCTCCTTTGATTTCACAGACAACACCTGTTTGAAGAGCTGGAAAATCGAGTACGGTAATTCCTTCTTCTTCTAACCAGCCGCGCAGTTTTTTAGTCGTTTCATGTTCTTCAAATGCCAGCTCTGGATGCTCATGAAGCGCTCGGCGAATGTTAATTAAACGTTTGTTTAAAGCATCATTTCCTAATGATTTCACTGATACTCACCCCTCTAAAGAGTAAAAAGCAGCTTATGCTTCTTCAGCCGCTGCTTCTTTTTGAATAAATCGTTTTGTCCGTTCATTCTTCGTTTCATCAAATAGCTCAGTTGGTGTGCCCTGTTCAATAATATGACCATCCGCCATGAAAATCACATGGTCTGCCACTTCTCTAGCAAACGTCATTTCGTGTGTGACGATGATCATCGTTGTTTCTTGAATCGCAATGGACTTAATGACTTGAAGCACACCTGAGACAAGCTCTGGATCAAGCGCTGACGTTGGTTCATCGAGTAAAATCGCATGTGGATCAACCGCTAATGCGCGGGCAATCCCGATTCGCTGCTGCTGTCCGCCAGATAACGTGACTGGATAGCTGTCAGCCTTTTGCTCTAATCCTACCTGCTTCAGCAGCTTCATTCCTATCTCATTTGCCTGCTGCTTCGTCATTTTTTTCGTCACAAGCAGTGATTCTGTGATATTTTGCAGTGCTGTCTTGTTTTTAAATAAATTATAGTTTTGAAACACCATGGCCGTTTGTTGACGCAGGTGATGGGCTTCTTTTCGTGTATATTTAGACGCATCGAGCTTCGCATCGCCAATTTCAATCGTGCCTTCATCTGGTATTTCTAATAAATTTAAGCAGCGCAGCAAGGTGGATTTACCGGAGCCAGAAGGTCCGATAATGGCCACAACCTGCCCTTTTTGCACATCGAGATTGATTCCGTCTAAGACGACAAGGTCGCCGAATGATTTCTTCAAATTGGTGAGCTTGATCATGTCCACACCTCCTTAATTCCGGTAAGGTTTGCTAATTTTTCGTTCAAATAGGTCTTGAAGGAAGCTATAAATGATGGTCATCACCCAATACACAATCCCTACAGCTAAATAGGTTTCAAAGTATTTATAGTTCGCCGACGCAATCATCTTCCCTTGTGCAAACATTTCTGCCACACCAATCGTAAAGGCAAGAGATGTTTCTTTTAAAAGACCGATAAAGGTATTTCCCGTTGCTGGAATGGCATTTCTAATTGCCTGCGGGAAAATAATTCTCACGTAAGACTGCCATCTTGTCATGCCGACAGATAGACAAGCTTCCAGTTGCCCTTCATCTACAGAATTAAGGGCCGCTCTGAAAATTTCTGCTAAGTATGCTGAGTTTTTAATACTTAATCCGATAATGACCGCTGTTAGGGCATCCATTGAGGTCATCGCAGGGAATAGCTGCGGAAGACCAAAATAAATGAGAAAGAGCTGAACCAAGGTTGGAACCGCTCTGAAAAAAGAAATATACAGCTTGGCAAATTGGTATAAAACAGGTATCCGGTTTTTCGTAATGAGAGCGAATACCACACCAATGATAATGGCAAATACCATGGAGACAATCGCCATGAAGATCGTTATCGGCAAGTATTGGATCAATGTCGGAAAAACCGTCACCATATACTGCCAATCAATTTTGTTCATGTCTGCTCTTCACCGCCGCTGTCGTTATTTTTTAATTGGCACTGTGACATCGTCTTTGAAATACTTCTCAGACAATTTCTTAAGTGTCCCGTCTTCTCTTAATTCTTTGATCGCTTTGTTAAATTCTTCTCTTAGCTTGTCATGCTTTTTATCTTTGGCAAATGGGTAGCCTACTTCTTCATACACAATTGGGTTGCCAACGATTTTGAGAGGCAGACCTGTTTTTTCAATTTGAGCAAGTAATACACTGCGTCCGTTGACATAAGCATCTACACGGCCATTTGCCACTTCATTTAAGACACCGTCTTGCGTTTCATATGTTTTAATATTGATTTTTTTGTCCGGATCTTTGCTCTCTAAGTTTTTGGCGTGGTTAGAGCCAAGAACCGCGGCCACTGTTTTTCCTTTTAAATCATCAAGACCTTTGATGTCGTTGTTGTCCTTTTTCACGATGATTTGTGTTCCTGCGTAAGCGTACGTATCAGTAAAGTTAAACGTTTGTTTACGCTCATCTGTGACTGCGACTTGGTTTGACACTGTATCCAGCTTACCAGATGTCAGCTGCCCCATGAGTCCGCTGAATTCACTCAGCTGCCAGTCTAGTTTGTAGCCTAGTTTTTTTGCGATGGCTTCAGTTACTTCGACATCGAAGCCAACAAGCTTGCCATTGTCTTTATAAGCAAACGGATAGCTTTGCCCTGTGGCACCTACTTTCAACACTTTTTCGTCTTTGCCTTCACTCTGATTGTTACCGCCGCAAGCTGCTAAAACTGCCAACATTGCTGCAAATAGAACGACTAGCCACTTTTTGTTTTTCATGATCGTATACCCTTCTTTCCTCTTATGGTTGTGTGATATCTGACCTTAGTTGTTTTTTAAAATAAACCGTGATGTGACCCTTGCCTAAATCCTTTTCTCCTGCTCTGACGTAGCCTTTGCGCTCATACATGTCTATGAGCCACGGATGCTTATCAGCTGTACCAAGAGATACGTATGGCACCTTCAAGGTATCTCTTAACACTTCGGTTTCCACCCATTCCAGCAAGACAGAGCCTGTCCCTTTTTTGGCGGATGGTTCTGAGGCAAACCACCAAATATGAGGGACGCCGAACGGGCCTGGCTGTTCTCCCCAAGGCATACGGAGCGTCAAGGTAGATAGAAGCTCTCCGTTTTCTTCCATCACATAGCAAAGATTCTTTTGTACATTTTTTTGAACGAGAGCGAAATCAGCATGTGCTGCTTGGAACTGGATGCCGAGCTCACGAATTGGCTCATAGGCTCTTGTTGTCAGTTCAAGCAGCGCCTCTATATCTGCCTCTGTTGCCAGACGAAACGTGTATCCCAACGTTAGTCACCTCACCCTTATGTCGTGTAGCGATTTTTTGGCTGTGTTAATCCTAGATTTTCTCGTAAGGTTTGTCCTGTGTATTCTGTTTTGAATAAGCCTCTTTCCTGAAGGATTGGGACGACGCGGTCTACGAACATGTCCAGCCCTTCTGGCAATAGCGGCGGCATGACGTTAAAGCCGTCTGCTGCTTCTTCATTGATCCATGTTTCCATCACATCTGCGAGCTGCTGAGGTGTACCAATGAAAATATTATGACCACGAGAGCCGGCAACCGATTGATAGAGCTGGCGAATGGTCAGGTGATCCTTTCTCGCCATATTCATCACGAGATCAAAACGGCTTTTCACCGCATTTGACGTGCTTGGATCAATCTCTGGAAGCGGTCCGTCTAAAGGATACTGAGACAGATCAATCCCACCTAAGTAGTTTTGCAGAATGCTCAGCCCAATCTCAGGAACAATCAGCTCCTGTAATTCTTCATATTTCGCTTTGGCTTCTTCCTCTGTATCAGCAATAATCGGGAAGATCCCCGGCATGATGCTGACGTCCTCTCTAGCACGACCAGCAGCCTCTACTTTCTCCTTTAAGCTTTGATAAAATTCCTTCGCTTTTTCGAGATCGTTTTGTGCAGTGAAAATGAGTTCAGCTGTTTTCGCTGCAAGCTTTTGACCATCTTCGGATGATCCTGCTTGAATGATCACTGGCTGCCCTTGAGGCGTGCGTGATACGTTGAGAGGACCCCTTACTGAGAAGAACTCCCCTTTATGCTGGAGCTCATGAAGCTTACTAGATTCAAAGAATTCTCCCGTTTCCTTGTTTCTGACAAGGGAGTCTTCCTCCCAAGAATCCCAAAGACCTTTGACGACTTCAACGAACTCTTCTGCTCGCTCGTATCGTTTATGGTGTGCTAAATGCTCTTCGCCGCTAAAGTTTTTCGCTGTTTCTTCAATAGAAGATGTGACCACATTCCATGCCGCTCTTCCGCCTGATAAATGATCAAGGGAGGCAAACTGTCTTGCAATATGGAAAGGTTCACTGTATGTAGTGGATGCTGTTGCTGCTAAACCAATTGATGAAGTAGACTCAGCAATGGATGAAAGCAGGGTGAGCGGTTCAAATCTCGTGAGTACATTCGGATGAGAGGTTTGGTTAATGGATAAGCTGTCAGCTAAAAAGAGTAAATCCAGCTTTCCTTCCTCTGCTTTTTTCGCTAATTGTTTAAAATAATCAAGGTTCATGGCTGCATCTGATACGGCGTTCGGATGTCTCCAAGAGGCAACATGATGTCCAGTTCCTGCAATGAATACGCCTAGCTTGAGCTTCCTTTTCGGCTGTGACACTTGTTCTTCATCCTTTCTATATCCTGCTGTATCAAACTGAAGTCCTCAGAAGATACATTTTTCTGATTGAATTAATCGGTTTTATCAATAAAAAAAGGGCAAATGTTGCGAAAAATGAAAAATAATTATTACTATATGCCCTTTTTACAGGATTGTCAACCGCCTTCTGAACCTCCAAAATCAGAAATTTAACTCGTTCATCACGGTGTATCGATTTCAATATTTCCGATGAGCCGGTCTGTGGTATGTGTCACCAATTGACTGCGTTCAAGCATGTTATGGGCGATCACGGAATGAGTGGAAGAAATGGTGCGGACGGCAATCGCTTTTTGAGGAGACAAATTAATGATGTTATTCCGCAGCACACGGGCTGAGGCGGCTTGATCAATAAAGATCGCCGTCGGCTGTCCGAACGAACGATTTAAATAAAAGCGGTTATCTCCGATTTGTGGTGAACCGTTTTTAATATACATCACGACATATAAAGATGATTCTTCAAAGGAATTGTCTTTGATTTCTAATGGCCCCGTCGTGCTACTGTATACGGCGTAGTTTTGGTAGTGCTTAAAGCGATTATGCCAAATGAAAGCCTTTGCATTTCCAGTGACACTGATCGTATACGAAGACGCAAGCTCTGGGTGTCCCTCTTGAATAAAGTGATTGCCGTTGATTCCAGCTTCTCCATCCTGCACCCAGATCCCTCTGCTGAAATCTTTGAATTGATTGTGCTGGATCAGGATATTCGTTCCTCTCACCATCGCCCCATCGATCACCGAATAGATGGTATTGTTTGAAAAGACGACGCTATCCGATTGATAGATACGCAGTGCTGCGCTTCTTTGCCCTGTATTCGTCCCCGATTCAATATGATTTCCTTCTATTAGAATACGATTCGCCATATAAACGGACAAAGCCGCATCTTCAAATAGACTGATCTTATTCCCTGTAATGTGAACACTGTCGCCCCTCACATCAATCCCTTTTTCAAACCCTTCAATCATATTACCGATAATTATCACATTGTTTTCCGATTGATCAAGAGAGACACCTAAGCTCGTAATTCCTGCTTTTGTTACGCCTCCTCCTACTGCACGGATCAAATTGTTTGCAATGATTGTTTCGGTGGCAAAGCCATAGGAGATGCTACTGTCTGTATGATTGCCTTCGATGATGACACCATAGCCATTGAAGTTATAAATGGAGCTTGCGGCACCACCTCTTACAATGTTATTTCGAATTTGAATATTCAGTGGTTCCTCCATATTAACCGCGTTTTCTCCGTAGCCTTCAATATCAATGCCCATTCTTGGCTCGACTCCGTTTACTCCTGCTCTCTCCAGCAGACAGTCCTCCACAATGACCCCGTCACAGCCTGTAATCGAGATATTGTTTCGTCTTGAATCTGTGATGTGGCAGCCGGAAATATGAATAGATGAAGCAGGCGAGTATGATTCAGCTTGTGATAATAAACCGTGGGGACTGACAATAATGCCGTCTCCCGTACAATTCTTGATTTGCACACGGTTCACTTCCACATTAGAGGCCCCTTCAATACATATCCCAAAACCCCACTCATGGGTTTTTCGTTCAGGGGGAAGCAAGTTGTACACATGCTCATGGCGATCTCCTTCGATTCGCCCGCCCCGGATGGTCACATGCTGAACCTTTCCTATATAAAAGGCCGCATACCCCCATGAATTATTTGGTTTTACCTTAATCACGGCATCCGGCGCCATCTCAATGGTCATATGACTTGGCACACGTATACCCGCACCTCGGAAAGGAAAAAATCGATCCCCTCTGTACACTGCATCGATGACATACGTTCCGCTCGGCAGCCAGACGTGAGAATACCCCTGTGCTTTCGTCCATTGTAAGCATTCATTGAGCTTCGCTGTACAGTCCGTTTTCCCATCCGCCAGCACACCAAAATCTTGTACATTGACAACAGGCTTTTTTAGATCAGATTCATTCAATTCCCCCAACCTAAACCCCTCCTATTCACACATGTCCTCTTGTCATCCTATGCATGTGTAAAAGGTTTGCTTGTACAATCCTTCAAATTTTAAATAAATTCTTCCAATATAACTTTCTGACCATTCTTACTTGAAAGAATTTTTCGTTTTTTGAGTCTTTACGCCTATTTAACTAACATTTTCCTGTTTTAGAATAGTTTTATATTGACACAAGAACTATACAAGAATATCATTTTTCTCATATCTCTTTTTTTAAGAAAGGATCTATGCCATGTCTACAATTGACCACGATAAAATTGTTAAAAGTGTTCCTCAAAAAGGGTTTTTTGGACATCCTAAAGGACTTTACACACTGTTTTTCACTGAATTTTGGGAGCGTTTCTCTTATTACGGCATGCGTGCACTGCTTATTTACTATATGTACACAGAGGTGACAAAGGGCGGTCTTGGTTTTGATCAGACGACAGCCAATTCGATCATGTCTGTCTACGGTGCGCTTGTCTATATGTCAGGCATTATTGGCGGATGGCTCGCCGACCGGGTATTCGGTTCGTCCAGTACGGTCTTTTATGGCGGGGTGTTCATTATGCTTGGACATGTCATTTTGGCTTTGCCAAGCGGAGCAACAGCGCTCTTTATTAGTATGGGACTGATTATTATTGGGACAGGTCTTCTGAAGCCGAACGTTTCAAACATTGTTGGCGACCTGTATTCCAAAACAGACCCACGCAGGGATTCTGGCTTTAGTATTTTCTACATGGGGATCAACATGGGCGGTTTTATTGCCCCATTAATTGTCGGAACACTCGGTCAAAAAGTGAACTTCCACCTCGGATTCTCACTTGCTGCCGTTGGGATGCTTGTTGGACTGATTACATTTGTGATCACGAAAAAACCGAATCTTGGTCTTGCCGGTACTTTTGTAACAAATCCGTTATCAGCTACTGAACGCAAGAACTTCAAAATTTTCGGAACATTAATTGCCATTGTGCTCGCTGTTTTTGTCGTCATTGGCATTCAAACTGGCGCTCTTACGATTAATCTATTCACTTGGTTTGTCAGTGTTCTTGGGGTGCTTATTCCGATTGTGTATTTCATCGTCATGTATTTCAGTAAAAAGACGAGCCCAGTGGAGCAATCCAGGGTTCTCGCTTATATTCCATTGTTCCTTGCTGCGGTGATGTTCTGGGCGATTCAAGAACAAGGCTCAAACATTCTAGCCACATATGCAGATCAACGAACAAACTTGAATTTCCTTGGGATGACACTTGCCTCTTCATGGTTCCAATCATTGAACCCAATTTTCATTGTGCTCTTGTCTCCTGTGTTTGCTTGGTTGTGGATTAGACTAGGGAAAAAACAGCCATCTACCCCGATTAAGTTCTCACTTGGCCTTCTGTTTGCAGGATTATCCTTCATCATCATGATCATTCCTGCCTACATGTCTGGCCCGAATACACTTGTAAGTCCATTATGGCTCGTTCTGAGCTTCTTCCTTGTCGTGATCGGAGAGCTCTGCCTATCACCAGTTGGGCTGTCAGCGACAACAAAGCTTGCACCTGCTGCCTTCTCAGCGCAAACGATGAGCCTTTGGTTCCTTTCAAATGCGATGGCACAGGCGATCAATGCGCAAGTGGTCAAACTGTTTGATAAAGTGCCAGAAACCGTCTATTTCGGTATCATCGGATTGCTTGCCATCGTTTTATGCGGTGTGATGCTATTACTTACACCAGTGATTAAGAAAGCGATGAAAGGCGTTCATTAATAAAAAACTGGACATGAGTACATCATGTCCAGTTTTTTACTTTATTTATGATCAGTCTTCATTTAACCTAAAAAAATGTATTGCGTTTCTAAGTCATTGAATAATATCAATGACTATTTAACAAAAGAACTTAAATCAATCTGTTAATAAAAGTAATATCTTACTGTATTATTAATTCGTTTTCATTGGTACTGTCTCTCATTTATTTCAATGTTAAAATAATTCACGGCATTGTTATAACAAATATCTTTGACTATTTTTCCTATAAATTCGTAATCCCTTGGAAGCTCACCATTTTCTATCCAAGTCCCAAATAAATTACATAAAATTCTTCTGAAATATTCATGGCGAGGGAACGATAAAAAGCTTCTTGAGTCTGTAAGCATACCTACGAAAGTGCTAAGCAAACCTATATTAGATAATGTTTTCATTTGATCTAGCATGCCGTCTTTTTGATCATTAAACCACCACCCGGATCCAAATTGAATTTTTGCTCTGGTATCAGAAGACTGAAAATTCCCTATAGTAGAGGCCACAATAGCATTATGAACGGGATTTAAATTATAGATAATGGTTTTAGGTAAAAGGTTATCTTTGTCTAAGTCATTCAAAAAACCATTTAAATGTCTTGCTAGGTGGAAGTCAGACATAGAGTCGTACCCACTATCTTTTCCCGTTAACTTGAACATTCGTGTGTTATTATTCCTTAAAGCACCTATGTGTAATTGCATGGTCCAATGAAGAGAATGATATTTTTTACTCAGGTGAATAAGAGTGTTTGTTTTAAATTTATTTATATCCTCTTGGGATAGTGTTTTTCCTTGCAGCGCACGTACAAATATAGAAGACACTTCTTGTTCAGTAGCTGGTGAAAATGGAAATATTTCAAAACCATGATCAGAAATTCTGCATCCATTCGCGTGAAAATAATCAATTCGTGAATGTAATGAAGCGATAAAGTTTTCATATGTTAAAACAACGCCGTTGATTGACTCACCTAATTTTTCTATATAATTCACAAAATTTGATTGTTCAATATTTAAAGCATGATCCGGTCTAAATGTAGGTAGGACCCTAGTTGTAATTCCTACATCTTTACGTATGATTTGATGAATTTCTAAAGTATCGATTGGATCATCAGTAGTACATACAACTTTCACATTAAATTTTTCTAAAATTCCATTTGTGGACATGTTACTTTCATTTAATCTCTCATTACAGATATCCCAAACTTTATGTGCATTTTTTTCTGAGAACAACTCATTTATATTGAAATAACGACTTAATTCTAAATGTGACCAATGATAAAGAGGGTTTCCTATTGTATATGGAACAGTTTGGGCCCAAGCTAAGAATTTTTCCTTGTCACTTGCATTCCCCGTGATAAATCTTTCTTCTACGCCTAACCATCGCATAGCCCTCCATTTATAGTGATCTCCATTAAGCCAAATATCAGTCATATTTTCATATTTTTTGTTAATAGCAATGTCATCAGCCATTAAATGCGTATGAAAATCATAGATTGGCATATTTTTCGCGTAATCATGATAAAGAACTTTTGAACTTTCGTGATTAAGCATCATATCTTCGCTTAGGAATGTAGACAATATAGTCACCTCTATACTTATGTTTAGAAAATCTCAATTAAATGAAATAAGGTGTTATTAACAAAAATAACACCTCACTTTTTTAGATCTTACTTAATTCAAACTCCGTATTTACGTAGATTGCGTCTCGTTGTGCAATTAAGCATAGTTCTGCGGCTTTAAAAGTATGTTCTTGAGTCATAGCATTTTCAGTATCGTTTAAACAATCTAAAATAAGTTCACTAAAGTAAGGGAATCCTACTTCTCCATTTAGAGAAAAATGTTGCTCTGTATGTTGATTTACTAAGTATAAATGGTCTCCTATTTTATCCCTTGCTATGTCTACGTATTTGCGAATTTCAATATACCCATCTGTTCCAAGAATGAATGTGCGCCCATCCCCCCAAGTGCTAAGGCCATCAGGAGTCAGCCAGTCTACTCTAAAGTAGTTTGTAGCCCCATTATCAGCAATCAAAGTAGCATCGCCGAAGTCTTCCAATTCTGGATATTGATGATGTTTGTAATTGCCCACTTTACTATGTACAACTTTTGCATCTTTTGCGCCAGAATAGTAAAGGAATTGTTCAATTTGGTGACTACCAATATCACATAGAATACCTCCGTAATACTCCTTTTCAAAAAACCAGCTTGGTCTGCTTTCTACATTACTACGATGTGGGCCAGTTCCAAGAACTTGTACCACTTTTCCAATTGCTCCTTGTTCAATCAATTGACCAGCAAATACGGCACTCTCCACGTGCAAACGTTCACTATAATAAACAGCCCATTTAAGCCCCGTTTCAGCTGTTTTTTTGCGAGCAAGCTCCAATTGTTCTAACGTTGTAAATGGTGATTTATCCGTAAAGTAATGCTTACCACGATCTAAAACACGCAGTCCTAAATCACAGCGTTTAGATGTAATGGCTGCGCCTGCCACGAGCCTTACATCTGGATCTTCGAGAATTTCTTTCTCACTTTTGGCTACCTGTACCTCCGGATATGCTTTACAAAATTCTTGTACTTTTTTCTGATCATTATCATAAACCCATTTTAATGTAGCCCCAGCCTCGGTTAATCCATTGCACATTGCATAGATGTGTCCATGATCAAGACCTATAGCTGCTATTACGAATTGTCCTTCTGTAACGACAGGGGCACTTTTTCCCTTAGGAGCATAATTCATTCCATCACTTTTCTGCATGATTGTTCCTCCTCTAGCTAGCTTCCAGTTTATTTTTAATAATTTAATAACGTTAGACTCATAGTTTCTCGTAATTTCCTCCAACGGTTATCGTATCGTCTGAAAAATTTTCTACACTGCTTTGTTTTTCATAAAAATGCTTAACGTTCGCGAGCATGCCTTCACGTGTGTAAAAAGGATCGTCTGCTAAAAGTGGAAGCTTCACATTAACACCTAGGTTTTCAGATTTATAGATGGCTGTAATAAGTTCTAGTGTATTTCTTCCTTCTGTTCCATCAATCAGAAGCTTCTGGTTACCCTTGATAGCCATTAAAAAATTATTTATTTGTCCTTTATGCCCTTCAAATAGTAATTCCGGATATTGATTAAAAGCTTCCTGAATACGATTTTCTAAATCCTCATCATTTTTCTCTTGAGGAAACCCATTTTCTTTAGCTATTTGAGCATTTACTTTCCACGGGACAGATACTCTAGCTTTTTCACCTTGAAAAATCAGTTGTTGTTCTTCTCCATGATGGACAACAGAACTGGTTACTTGTGCTAAGCTACCATTTCCATAGCGAAGTACAGCAATAGAAAGGTCTTCAACCTCTGCATTATCATGCAGGGTATTACTAGTTGCTGCAAAAATGTCAGTCGGCAATCCTAACATCCATTGCAACATATCAATATGATGGACAGCATGATTAAGTGTACAACCTCCACCTTCTTTTTCCCATGTACCGCGCCACCATAAATCATAATAACTATGACCACGCCACCAAAAAGAATCCACTTGAGTATGAGCGATTTTTCCAATTAGGTTTTGATCAAGGACATGTTTTAATCTCATAATGGGAGTCATAAACCTGTTTTGAGCAACAACGGATAAAAGCTTCTGGCTTTCAATAGATGCTTTTATCATTTCGTCACATTCTTTTAGAGAAGAAGCCATAGGTTTTTCTACTAAGACATGTTTGCCTGCTTTAAGAAAATCGATAGCAATGGTTGCGTGCATATAAGGAGGTGTACAAATGGAAACGGCATCAATAGTAGGATCATTCAATAACTCTTGGTAGTTAGCGACAACTCGTGCTTCTAGGTTATATTTTGTTGCTGCAGACATTGCTTTTTCAGGATAAATATCAGCTAAAGCTACAATTTTACTGACTTCATGCATTGCAAGATAAGCCTCAATATGGGCAGTTGCAATAGATCCAGTTCCTATAATTGCGATGTTGGACATATCAATCTTTCCCTTCTGCAAGAAGATAAATTTTCACTTCTAATAATGAGATAGCGCTTTCAAAAAACTTAATGATTCACCTAACTGATAGATCAGAGTACCGTTCGTTTTATTAATATTCTAGTTATACTAGTATGGTAGATCAAAAACATTATAACTCAATCTTTTTGAATTTTGTATAGTTTTTTGAATTTTCTTTTTAATCTCCCACACTTTTATTATTGATCATGGCTTACATAGTTGGAATCATCAAGAGTTATAAATACTCACAGGACAAATAATCAGAAAAATTAAATTAGTGTCTACCATTCTAATGCACTTGTATGGTAGTATGTTAGAGAAAGGAGATTAGAATAATGAATATCGATTTTAAAAACCAAAACCTCTCTACGAGGGAACAAGTTTACAATATGCTAAAAGATCAAATATTAAGCCTGAAGCTTCCACCTGGGACAAATATTTCTGAAAAAGAAATATCCGTTCAATTTAATGTTAGTCGAACTCCTGTAAGAGAAAGCTTTTTAAAATTATCTCAAGAAGGATTATTAAGTATCTATCCTCAACGAGGTACATTTGTTTCTTTAATTGATTTGAACCTTGTGGAGGAAGCACGGTTTATGCGAGAACATCTCGAGAAGGCAGTGATTAGACTAGCCTGCCAGGAACCTTCTGAAGAGTTGATTATTGATTTAGATATGAATTTAAGTATGCAAAAAATTTGCGTTAAGAAAAAAGACTATAAAAAAATGTTTGAATTAGATGAGGAGTTTCATAGAACTATTTTCAAACGGTGTAAAAAAGAAAAAACATGGTTAGTTATTCAACAGATGAATGTACACTTTAATAGGAGTCGCATGTTAAGACTAGTAACAGATTATAATTGGGATAATATTTTTTCTCAACATGTAAATATCTTCAAAGCTATACAAGATCAAGATGCTGATAAAGCTGAAAAAATCATGGAAGAGCATTTGAAAATTGCACTTGTTGATAAAGAATTATTGAAGAAAGAATATCCAAATTATTTTAAATAAAAATAGGTTGTTACTTATATTTTTAGGGGTGATGGTAGATGAGGATGACATTTAGATGGTTTGGAGAAGGAAACGACACTATAACACTGGAACAAATAAACCAGATTCCAGGAGTGGAAGGAATTGTTTGGGCACTGCATGATGTGCCCGCAGGAGAAGAGTGGCCAATAGAAAGAATTGTAGAAATGAAAAAATTAGCTGATAAACATAACCTTCATATTGAAGTGGTTGAAAGCGTGAATGTTCATGAAGACATTAAGCTCGGACTTCCAACTAGAGATCGATACATAGAAAATTATAAGAAAACAATTCAGAAGCTAGCAAAGGTGGGTGTTAAAGTCATATGTTATAACTTTATGCCTGTATTTGATTGGATCCGTACAGACTTAAATAAAACACTTCCTGATGGCTCTACAGCTCTATTTTATGAACATAGTCGAATTAAAGATATTGATCCGAAAGACTTAGTAAATAAAATTAGTGAGAACTCCAGTTTAACCATGCCAGGTTGGGAACCAGAGCGGTTAAATCACCTCCACCAACTTTTTGAAGCCTACAAAAATATAACAGAAGATGATTTATGGGCCAACTTGAAATATTTTTTAGATCAGGTTATTCCAATTGCAGAACTTCATGATATTAAAATGGCTATTCATCCTGACGATCCACCTTGGCCTGTCTTTGGTCTACCGCGAATAGTAACTAACCAAAAAAACATCAGAAAAATTTTACAACTAAATAGTAGCCAATATCATTGTATAACGCTCTGTACAGGATCTTTAGGAGCAAACTTAGAAAATGATTTAGTTTCTATGATTCACGAATTTATTGATAGGATACCATTTACTCATATAAGAAATGTACGTGTATATGATAACGGGGACTTTGTTGAAACATCGCATCGATCAAAAGATGGATCAGTAGATGTTTCAGCCATTATACATGCTTATTATGAAAGCGGATTCAAAGGTTATTGTAGACCCGATCATGGAAGACACATTTGGGGTGAACAATGTAGGCCTGGATATGGTCTTTATGATAGAGCACTTGGAATTATGTATTTGTGGGGAGCTTGGGATGCATTAAAAAATAAACATTCTGTACTAAAAGAAGCAAAGGAGGAAGCTACATGGTAAACATACAAGAAAATAAAAATTTAGCTGGTAAAGTAGCTGCCATAACAGGAGGAAGTGGAGTACTTTGCAGCGCCATGGCAAAGGAACTTGCTAGACATGGCGTGTCTGTGGCTATTTTAAATAGAACAGTCGAAAAGGGTGAAAAGGTAGCCGAAGAAATTAACCTTATGGGCGGGAAAGCGATTGCGATTAAATGTGATGTTCTGAATAAAGATAGTGTTGAACAAGCCGAGAAGATTGTAACAGAGGAATTAGGCATGTGTACAATATTGATAAATGGAGCTGGTGGTAACCACTCCAGTGCAAATACAACCAACGAAATATTTCAAACAGAAGACCTTACTAATCCTAAGATAAATACTTTTTTTCATTTAAGTACAGATAGTGTGCAAAATGTATTTGATTTAAATTTTATGGGGACTTTCATTCCTACACAAATTTTCACTAAAAATATGGTTCATCAAAAGGGAGCAGTTGTCATCAACATGTCATCTATGAGTGCCCCTTCTCCAATGACCAAAGTGCCTGCTTATAGCGCGGCAAAAGCAGCAATTGAAAATTTCACCAAATGGTTAGCTGTTCATATGGCTGAGGCAGGAATTAGAGTAAATGCTATTGCACCGGGCTTCTTTTTAACCTCACAAAATAAAAACCTTCTCTTAAATGAAGAAGGAGATTATACAGAGAGGTCTCATAAGATTATTTCGAACACACCAATGAGAAGGTTTGGTACGCCAGAAGATCTTCTTGGTACCCTATTATGGCTTGTTGATGATCATATGTCAGCATTTGTTACCGGAGTGACAATTCCTGTTGATGGAGGTTTTATGGCGTATTCAGGTGTTTAATATTTTTATTTTTTTCCTTGTCATACATCTTTATTTTATATATTTTTTTAAATTTATAAGTAGGCTTGGAAAGGAGAAATAAGAATGCAGACTGAGAACAGGAAACTAACACTCAAAAATTATATTGGTTATGGAACAATGGATTTATTTGGAGGGGGAGCATTCGCTATAATAGGCGCATGGATGTTATATTTTTTCATTACATACTGTGGTCTTACCCCTGTTGAAGCAGGATCTATTATTGCAATTGCTCGTATTATTGATGCTATAGCAAGCCCAATTATGGGCCATATCACTGACAATTTTGGTCGTACAAAACTTGGGAAGAAATTTGGAAGACGCAGGTTCTTTTTACTAGTTGGAAGCCCTTTGATGGTTATTTATTCCCTTCTTTGGATTTCTGATATGAATTACTGGTACTATTTAACGGTTTATATTTTGTTAGAATTCCTTGCAGCAATGGTATTAATTCCATTTGAAACACTTGGAGCTGAAATGACTAATGATTTTAATGCACGGACCAAGCTCTCAACAATAAGATTAATCTATTCAGGACTAGGAACATTTTTAGCTACCTTTATTCCAGGCAGATTATTCGAAATATTCGGAAAAGATTCACCTCAAGTTTTTCTTTACAATGGGATTATCTTCACCTTTATTTTTATGGCTGCATTATTAATTACACATAGAACAACATGGGAACGTAAAATAGAAGAAGACATGATAGAACCTTATGGTGTAGAAAAAGTACCTGCTATAGAATCCATAAAAAAATTCATCATTGACTTAACATCTACTTTTAGAATTAGAAGTTTCCGTCAGCACATCACTATGTATATTTGTTCGTTTACTGCCATGGATATTTTAAACGCTGTCTTTGTCTACTTTATTGTGTTTTCTTTAAATAAAGATGCAGTGTTGGCATCAGATTTGTTATCTATTGGTTCATTACTTCAAATGTTATGTACATTATTGTTTGGTTGGCTCGTGATTAAAATAGGTCCTGCGCCATCTTTGAAAATATCTTATATTGCTATTATTACATGTATAAGCGGTTATATATTTTTATACTTCACACAACCAACTTATATGATTATAGCGCTATATGCTTTCTCTGTTATCTTAGGCATCGGAAAGAGTGGATTATATTATATACCATGGAATATTTACACTTTCATTCCTGATGTAGATGAAATGGTAACTCGTAAAAGAAGAGAAGGTATATTTGCAGGTATTATGACTTTTACACGCAAGAGTACTACAGCTTTAGCCACATTCTTGGTAGGAGTTATTTTACAGGAAAGTGGATTCGTTGCAAGCGCGACGACACAGTCTACTACAGCAATAAATGGGATTGTAGGTATTCTGTTTTTCGGAACTGTAGGGCTAGTCGGTATTAGTTTAGTTATTTCATTTAAATTTAAACTATCTAAGAAAACTCATTCCATTATGATTAATGAAATTAATAGGTTAAAGAATAATGGTTCAATGGAACAGGCTGATGATGAAACAAGAAGTGTTTTGAAAGCGCTAACAGGATGGGATTACGAGAACCTTTGGGGTAATAATAACGTAGGATATCAGAATAAGCTCCAAAATTTTGAACAACAAGATTTTAAACAGCAGGATATGAACTAACTTTTGTTGTTAGTTGAGAACTGCAGCTCAGTTAAATAGTACTTCTATTGATATGAGCAGTTCCAGAATCACTTCAAGAAAAAAACACCTTCAGATTTATATCAGAGGTGTTTTTAAATATCTTAAATTTAGTGTTTTTTGATTTTAAAACCGGATCTCATCATCTCCATGAATTTGCAGCTTAAGCGGTTCACTTTTCGCTTGATGCTTTTTCACATAGCGGTGATAGACGACATACCCAATGATCATGAGAGGGACGCCGACATATAACCCGATGCGCTGCTCCTGATCAAAGGCAAGGCTGATCAACACAATGGTGTTGAGAGTAATCGCAATAATCGGCAGCACCGGATAGAGAGGGGTTTTAAATTTTAAGTTTTCCAACTTTCCGCCTGCTTTAAGATATCTTCTGCGGAAAAGCATCTGTGATAATGTAATGGTGATCCAGCCAGTCTGGGCACTCATGCCGGCAATGGACACGATCCAGGCAAAAACTGTTTTCTCTGCAAAGAAACCGGATAATAGCGAAATCCCTGTAAACAGGAATGTGAGCAGTAAGGCATTCATCGGAATACCGCGCTGATTCACGCGTCTAAATGCTTTTCCTGCCATTCCTTCTTTCGATAAGGAATAGAGCATTCTCGTCGATGCATACAAGCCAGAGTTGGCAACAGATAATAAAGCGATGATAATGACAAAGTTCATGATATCTGCCGCAAAAGGAATGCCCGTTCTCTCAAATACAGTAACAAACGGACTTTGCAGCACACTCGCTTCCTTCCAAGGCACCATACCTGCTAAGACAAAGATAGATAATACGAAAAAGACGAGTGTACGCCAAACAGTTTGATGAATGGAGCGAGGAACGGTTTTCTCAGGGTTTTCACTTTCTCCTGCCGCAATCCCGATCAGCTCTGTTCCTTGGAATGAAAAGTTCACGGTAATCATCGTGACCACAACGGCGAGCAATCCATTTGGAAACAGCCCATCACTCACAAAATGACTGAAGTAAGGGGCAGGTTCACCGCTCGTTGTTTCAATAAAACCAAACATCGCCGCTCCGCCTACACCTATAAAGAGTAAAATCGCAATGATCTTAATGGTTGAAAAGAAAAACTCCGACTCCCCGAACGCTTTCGCCGACCGGGCATTTAATAAGAAAAGACACAGTCCAAATATGAGACACCAAATCCACACATCCACTTGCGGGAGCCAGCGCCTCATCAGCTGTCCTGCTGATAAAAATTCAAGGGCGACCGTTGCTGCCCAGCCAAGCCAATAAATCCAGCCGACCGCAAAACCCGATGCAGGGCTGACAAATTTCGTCGCATACGTATGAAACGACCCGGACACAGGAAGTGCAACCGACAGCTCTCCAAGACACAGCATGGTTAAATACATAATCAATCCGCCCACAATATAAGAAAGAACGGCTCCAACTGGCCCTGCTTGTCCAATCGTATAGCCCGTTCCCAAGAAAAAGCCTGTCCCAATGACACCGCCAAGTGAAATCATAAATAAATGACGGGAGGTCATCGCCCTTTTCAATTGCTCGGGCTGATTTTGTCCAACATCCACAATGATGCCCTCCTTCTTCTAAGATGATAACTT
The DNA here is from genome assembly GCF_038613425.1 of Bacillus sp. FSL M8-0266. Lineage (NCBI taxonomy): Bacteria > Bacillati > Bacillota > Bacilli > Caryophanales > Bacillaceae > Bacillus > Bacillus sp. FSL M8-0266. The sequence goes on along the minus strand of NZ_CP152015.1, from coordinate 419,890 downwards.
ATCAAAACATGTCTCCATGTGATTCATTCCATTTTCAAAACAACCTACTAATTATACATCTTTTATAATAAATATGCTTCCTTCTATGGTCACTGTCTCAAAGTCTTTATTTTAATAATGTTCGCACAAATAAAAGATGAAAGGCTTTGTAGACGTGAGAGGTTTGAAAGAAACGGGTTGCGGGCATAAAGTTGGTGAGATTCGCTCAAGCTAGTTTCAAATGCTTTACTTTTAGGTTGCTTCTCTGTAAGATCATATGTTGTAAATACCAACAAGAAAAGTGGGGAATAAAATGAAAAAAATGTTCTTTGCCATTATGTTAGGCGCTTGTGTTGCATTGATCACGGCATGTGGATCTGGTGCAAGCGACAACGCGAATAAACAATCTGGGTCTAAGGAATCAGGTGACCTTTGGAAATCCATTCAGGATAAAGGTGTTCTGACGATCGGAACAGAGGGTACTTATGCTCCTTTCACATTCCATGACAAAAAGACAGATAAATTAACTGGCTACGATGTCGAAGTCATCACAGAAGTAGCAAAACGTCTTGACTTAAAACCCGAATTCAAAGAAACACAATGGGACAGCATGTTTGCTGGACTGAATTCAAAACGTTTTGACGTGGTAGCGAACCAAGTTGGTAAAACTGGACGTGAAAATCAATACGAGTTCTCTGATAAATACACAACGTCTCAAGCCATTGTTGTGACAAAATCAGATAACAACGACATCAAGAAACTATCTGATGTAAAAGGCAAAAAAGCAGCACAATCATTAACAAGTAACTACAATAAACTAGCTACAGATGCTGGCGCTAAAATTGAAGGCGTTGAAGGTCTTGCACAATCGATTCAATTGATTCAGCAAGGACGTGCTGATCTGACGTTCAATGACAAGCTGGCTGTATTGAATTACTTGAAAACAAGCGGGAACAAAAACCTAAAAGTTGCATTTGAAACAGGAGATCCTCAAGAAACTTACTTTGCATTCAGAAAAGGCAGCGGCGAAGTCGTTGACAAAGTGAATGGCGCATTAAAAGAAATGAAAAAAGACGGTACACTTGCTAAGATTTCTAAGAAATGGTTTGGTGAAGATGTTACAAAGTAGTACCCTAGGAGTCGTCATTCCTTGGGATCTTCTTCAGCAATCTTTTTGGCCAATGGTGATGCAGGGGATTTATTATACAATCCCCCTCGCCATCATTGCCTTTATTATTGGTATTTTTATCGCGCTTGTGACAGCTCTTGCTAGAATGTCTAAAATCAAAGCCCTCAGATGGATTTTTTCCATCTATGTGTCGGCCGTTCGTGGAACGCCGCTTTTTGTGCAATTGTTTATTATTTTCTATTTCTTTCCGACATTTAATATCACACTGGATCCATATCCAAGTGCCATTATCGCTTTTTCATTAAACGTAGGTGCGTATGCGTCTGAAATTATCCGTGCATCCGTCCTATCTGTTCCTAAAGGACAATGGGAAGCTGGTTATTCAATTGGGATGACGCATCGTAAAACGCTTGTCCGCGTGATTTTACCGCAGGCAGTACGTGTTTCGATTCCGCCGCTATCTAATTCATTCATTAGTTTGGTGAAGGATACATCTCTTGCCTCCCAAATCCTCGTAGCAGAGCTTTTCCGTAAGTCTCAGGAAATTGCTGCGGCGAACTTAGATCAGATCTTGTTCATTTATATGGAAGCAGCCCTAATCTATTGGGTATTCTGCTTCATTCTATCGCTCGTTCAGCACCAAATTGAAAAACGACTTGATCGATATGTCGCAAGGTAAGGAGGGAACGACATGCTAACAGTCAAAGGTCTTAAGAAATCCTTCGGTGAAAATGAGATTTTAAAGTCAATAGATTTTACGATCAACAAAGGGCAGGTTATCGCCATCCTTGGCCCATCAGGTTCAGGAAAAACAACGATGCTTCGCTGTTTAAATGCACTTGAAACACCAAATGGCGGCTCCTTAACCTTCGATGATTTCTCGATTGATTTTTCGAAAAAGAATAAATCAGCTGATCTGCTAAAGCTACGCCGGAAATCGGGAATGGTGTTTCAAGATTATCACCTGTTTCCACACCGCACTGTGCTTGAAAATGTGATGGAAGGTCCTGTCCAAGTGCAGCGCCGTCCAAAGGAAACAGTTCGAAAAGAAGCCATCCAGCTCTTGCAAAAGGTCGGTCTGGAAGATAAAAAGGATCTGTATCCATTCCAGCTTTCAGGCGGCCAAAAGCAGCGTGTCGGGATTGCCCGTGCACTTGCCATTCAGCCAGAGCTCATGCTTTTTGATGAGCCCACCTCTGCACTTGACCCTGAGCTTGTCGGGGAAGTCTTAAAGGTCATGAAGGATTTAGCGAAAGAAGGCTGGACGATGGCAGTTGTCACACATGAAATCAAGTTTGCCCAAGAAGTGGCGGACGAAGTGATTTTTATTGATGGCGGCGTCATCGTCGAACAAGGTCCTCCCGAAGAAATCTTCAAACGACCGAAGGAAGAACGAACAAAACAATTCTTAAACCGGATTTTGAATCCAGTATGATGAAAAAAGGCTGTTCTCACGTGATGAGAACAGCCTTTTTTCATATTTCTTTTTGCAGGCGAAGCGCCAGTAAATCTTGCAAGAGCAATCTCGCTCCCTCTGGACTGATAACGACTCCACCCGATAGCACTTTGTTGGAGCCTGTTACTTCCCCTGTAACGATACAAGGTTTATCCTGCCAATACGGCTTCATGACAATTTGGTCTTCTTCTCGATAAATCTCCATAAAATCGCGAGGATGAATTTTCAACCGTTTTCTTATATCTGTCGGAAGAACAATTCTTCCAAAGTTATCTATATATCTTACATAGTCTTGATTTAACAAATTGACCCCCTCCTGCATCTCTATAGATATAGGCGATTCCCTTTTTATCAAGGAATGAAGCGCTCTAATCGGTTAGTGAAAGGATAAGTTGCAGGCTGATCCAGTGGCTAAACACGCTTCCCATATATGATATATCTGTTTGGTGCAGGACCAATGAAAGAAAAAGGATAACATGTGGTGAGGATAAGTTCTTCCTTTCCCTGTTGCAATGTAATAATACTTTGATCATCTTTTTTCACAATCTTTGTTTTCTCAATTTCATAGGTAAATCGTCCATATGAAAGTTCAATGACGAGTTGATCCCCTTTCACCAGTTCTCCTGTTCGTCTAAACACAGTATCACGATGCCCAGATAAAACGATTTGTCCTTGTTCATTAGGTAAATAGCTTTCGTGATAATGACCAACGCCCTTTGCTAAATCCTCCGCTTCTGTTCCTTCTACAATTGGTAACTCAGCATTTAGCTTTGGAATGTGCAAGAGCCCAATGGTTTCACCAGCCTTCGGGACAAGAGGGGAATCTGTTTGCCCCTTTTGCTGGATGGCTGCTTGGGCAGACTGGAAAGATTGATCTACTTGCCTTTGCCCATCAACAATCCTCATATATCCTATAATCACAAGACAAATACCTGCTGAAATCAATAGCGTTGAGATGATTTTTTGAAACATGGACAATTATTCGTTTCTTTTTCTTCTTTTCCATACAATAAGGGATGCACCTATTAGCACAAGTGCAAATCCTGCTAGTAAAAGGTTGTACATCGCTGTTGCTGTATTCGGCAGGTGATGTCCGGGTGTGTCCGGGTTTGACCCAGAAGGCTGCTCTGGATGTTCAGGCACCTCTGGCACATGCGGCGGTTCTACCGTTGTGGAGTTTTCGGGTTTGTCTGGTTCGTCAACATTCTCACCCTTCACAACTGCGATATTTTGAATGGTTTTACCTTCATATCCTTTAGCGACCTTCGCTTCAAAAGTAATCGTATGCCAGTCCGTATCTTTGATATCGCCAAATTGACCGGTTACTGTGCCTTTTGTGTAGTCTCCGTTGTCGTCATCTTTTGCATCTGTGACGGCTTGCCCATCTACTTTTAATGACCCTTCGACATACTCAAGACCTTCTGGCAATTGATCTGCGATGACTAAATCTTTGATAACACTGTCTTCTACACTATTTTTTGTTTTGATGGTGTAAAGAAGGGTGTCGCCTACCTGAACTTGTTTTTCATCTTTATTTCCTTCTGCTTTTTGAGAGATCTCAGATGTTTTTTCCGATTCAAGCTTTGGATCTCTTGGATCAATTTTTGTTTCGGTTGTCGGCTCATCTGGTGGTGTGTTTTCGCCTGTTACTTTCGCTGTATTTTGAATACTTTTATCCGCTTGGCCTTTAGCGACCTTCGCTTCAAAAGTAATCGTATGCCAGTCCGTGTCTTTGATATCGCCAAATTGACCGGTTACTGTGCCTTTTGTGTAGTCTCCGTTGTCGTCATCTTTTGCATCTGTGACGGCTTGGTCATCTACTTTTAATGATCCTTCGACATATTCAAGACCTTCTGGCAGTTGATCTGCGATCACTAAATCTTTAATAACACTGTCTTCTACACTATTTTTTGCTTTGATCGTGTAAAGAAGGGTGTCGCCTACTTGAACTAGTTTTTCATCTTTATTGCCTTCTGCTTTTTGAGAGATTTCAGATGTTTTTTCCGATTCAAGCTTTGGATCTCTTGGATCAATTTTTGTTTCGGTTGTCGGCTCATCTGGCGGTGTGTTTTCGCCTGTTACTTTCGCTGTATTTTGAATACTTTTATCCGCTTGTCCTTTAGCGACCTTCGCTTCAAAAGTAATCGTATGCCAGTCCGTGTCTTTGATATCGCCAAATTGACCGGTTACTGTGCCTTTTGTGTAGTCTCCGTTGTCGTCATCTTTTGCATCTGTGACAGCTTGTCCATCTACTTTTAATGATCCTTCGACATATTCAAGACCTTCTGGCAGTTGATCTGCGATGACTAAATTTTTGACGATGCTGTCTTCTTCAAGATTCTTTGTTTTGATCGTATAAAGAAGGGTATCTCCTACCTGTGGTGTCTTTTCATCTGTGTTTCCTTCTGCTTTTTTCTGAATGCTCGCTGCCTTTTCTGATGATAGTTTTGGTTCACGTGGGTAAATTTCTGTTTTCGTAGTTGGATCATCTGGCGGCGTGTTTTCACCTGTTACTTCGGCAGTGTTTTGAATGTCTTGACCAGACTGTCCCTTTTCAACTGTGACTTCAAACGTCACGGTATGCCAGTCCGTGTCCTTCACATCACCAAAATAACCCGTGACCTTTCCATCTGTGTAGTCACCGCTATCGTCGTCTTTCACATCTGTGACGGATTCTCCATCAATTTCAAGAGACCCAGCAACATACTCCAGCCCTTTTGGCAATTGATCTGAGATGACTAGATTTTCAATAAGGCTGTCTTCTATCGTGTTTTTTGTTTTAATCGTATAAAGCAGGGTATCGCCTACTTCTGGATGCTTCTCATCTTTGTTACCTTCTGCTTTTTTCTGCAAGACGGCTGATTTTTCTGATTCAAGCTTTGGATCACGCGGATAAATTTCTGTCTTCGTTGTCGGTTCATTTGGTGGGGTGTTGCCGCCTGTGACGTTGGCTGTATTTTGAATGTCTTTACCTGATTGTCCTTTTTCAACCGTCACTTCAAACGTCACTGTATGCCAATCTGTATCCTGAATGTCACCGAATTGTCCTGAGATGGTTCTATTTGTGACATCACCATTGTCTTGATCTTGCTCATCTGTCACCGCTTGTCCGTCTACCTCAAGTGAATTGGGCACATATGCTAATCCTTCTGGCAGTTCATCTGAGATCACTAAGTTTTTAACGAGACTGTCTTCTATCGTATTCTTTGTTTTAATCGTATAAAGAAGTGTATCACCGACCTCTGGATGCTTCTCATCTGTATTACCATCTGCTTTTTTCTGCAAGACGGCTGATTTTTCAGAAGTCAGCTTCGGGTCACGAGGATAGATTTCTACATTCGTTGTCGGCTCGTCTGGCGGTGTGTTGCCGCTTGTGACATTGGCTGTATTTTGAATGTCTTTGCCTGCCTGACCTTTTTCAACTGTGACTTCAAATGTCACGGTATGCCATTTCGCATCTTTCACGTCACCGAACGTTCCAGTGACAGTTCCACCTGTCATATCACCGTTATCATCATCTTTTGCATCTGTGACTGGATTTCCATCTACCTGAAGTGAATTTGGTAAATATGATAACCCTTGAGGTAACTTGTCAGAAATCACAAGATCTTCAATGAAGCTGTCTTCAACAGTGTTACGGGTTTGAATGGTATACAGCAATGTGTCGCCTACTTCTGGGTGCTTCTCATCTGTATTACCATCTGCTTTTTTCTGTAAGACCGCTGATTTTTCTGATTCAAGCTTTGGATCACGAGGATAAATTTCTATGTTTGTTGTTGGTTTGTCTGGCGGTGTGTTTTCCCCTTTGACATTGGCTGTATTTTGAATATCTTTGCCAGCTTGACCTTTTGCTACTTTCGCTTCAAATGTCACGGTGTGCCATTCGGTGTCTTTCACATCACCTATTTGACCTGTAACAGTGCCGTTTGTATAATCACCTTTGTCTTGATCCTTTGCATCTGTTACGCCTGCGCCATCCACCTTAAGTGAGCCTGGAATATAGGCTAAGCTGCTCGGAAGGTTATCTGATATGATCAGATTTTTAAGAATGCCGAATTGCACCGTATTTTTGGCTCTAATTGTATAAAGCAACGTGTCTCCTACTTCTGGATGCTTCTCATCAGTGTTTCCTTCTGCTTTTTTCTGTAAAGTAACAGACTTTTCTGATTCAAGGTTAGGTGGGAATGGATCAAATTCTGGCTTTACCCGTGATGCTAAGTCGTAAGATAATGAATTACCTGCAATGCCAATATATTTTGTACTTAATGATTTTGCATCAAGTGTAAAAAGAGTAGAATGGCCTATAGATGCATCTTTACCTGATTGTAATAGCATTTGTCCATTTGGCAAAAAGCTAATTCCTCGTACGCCTCCCTCAATAGGTTTACCATCTGCATTTGTGATTGGAATCACTCGAATTACTTCAGCTGTATCAGGATTCATTTGTGCAATGGCGCCACTTCCATTTGATGCGAACCAAAGATAGCCATCCTTATCGACTACAAGGTCTCCGCCAACGCCAGAGCCGATGTCATAGCCGACAATTTTTTTAGACGTTTTTTGACCGGTCGTTAAATCGTATGATCCAAGGAAGTATTCACCACCCGAAGCATAAGAATGCAAATATTTACCTTTGTAGATGACAGCATTCGACGCAGCATACGAACCTCCAGCTAATACGCCTACACTCTGAGCTTGTCCTGTCGTCGGATCTATTTTATAAAGAACAGGTTCTCCAGTTGCTGTCGTCGTTGCATACACAAAATTTTGCTGATCATTAACTGCAACACCGTTGACTAAAGTGCTCGGAATCCCCTTCACCGGCACACTAGCCTTTACGCTGGTTGGATTATTCCCATCAAGTTGATAAAGGGTCATTGGAAGACCTTGGCCACTTTGGCCAATCATGTAGGAATCTGTGTTATTGACAACCACCGTCCCAGCGGCTTTTGTAACAGCTGGTGAGACTGTTAATAAATTTCCAGAAATCAGCACCAATATAAGAAATAATTGACTCGTTCTTTTTAATATGTTCATTCTTTGACATCCCCTTTCCATGCTTCAGATCATAATGGTATGTACCAGTTCACCTCCCACACTTTGGTAAAGAATATCAATAATATTTCAAAAGCCTCAACATGACTAAATGACTATTTTCGACAAAAATAGACATTTAGAACTATATACCTCTCAACGATTGATTCGCTTATGTCTTTCCAATAAATTAACCTTTTTCCATCTCAAATTTCATCATCTATCTATCTTTACAAACAGGTCTTATGATGCGAATCACATACAATCCTTTCTATTTAAAGATAAATATTCTTTTATTGGGTGACGATTAATTTTTTGTTAATATATATTGAATTTTTTTCTTTTTTTATTAAAAAAAGGGAATGATTGGTTCACTTTGTTAAAAAAAACAAGCCGAAAGTCTTGCTGCTTGTTTTGATGTTTTGACTTTTACGATGCGAAAAAATTCTTTTTATAAGTAAGCGATTACAATTGAGCAAAGCCATTTAAAGGGGCGTGGGAGTATGTTACGATTGAATTCGAGTGTTTAAGAAAGAAGGGAAAGCTTTTGAAGCGGGAACATCTTTTACGTTGGTTTTTTTATTTTGTTGGATTAATCGTATTAGCTTTTGGACTATCGCTTACAGTGAAAGGAAAGATTCTTGGGATTGGTCCTTGGGACGCTTTCCACTACGGACTGTTTCAGCACTTTGGACTTACGATTGGACAATGGTCCATCATTATTGGTGCACTGATTGTGACACTAACATCTGTTTTTACGAAATCATTTCCAAAGATCGGCGCATTACTGAACATGGTGCTGATTGGTATGTTTATAGATTTCTTTAATGCGGTATTGCCTGCACCACATGGGTATTTACCCGCTTTATATGTGTTTATTACGGGCGTTGTGGTTTCAGGGTATGGTGTAGGCATTTATGTCTCAGCAAATCTTGGCGCTGGGCCAAGGGATTCACTAATGCTGCTCATCTCAGCGAAAACAGGGTTGAACGTGCAGTGGGTGCGAAATGGCATTGAGTTAACAGTGCTTTTATTTGCATGGATGCTCGGCGGACCGATTGGCGTTGGCACGATTCTGACGGCTATTTTCACAGGCCTCGTCCTTCGATTCTCCTTGCCACAATCAACACGGCTCCTGCAACTGCTTATTACAAAAACAGCAGAGAAACCTGTTCAGACGCTTATCCGATAAGAACAAGCCATTCTATAAAAAGAATGGCTTTTCTTGTGTTAAAAAGAATAAACGGAATATTCTATTATTGGAGATGAGACCTCATGCAGCTTTTCAACTATCATTACTGGACACCATTTGTTGAAGAGCCCGAGCAGACGTATCGCTTGTTAGGCTTTGAAGTAAAGGCGCGTTTCACAAAGGATGGCTCCTTTCATCCGCCGCTCACATGGGATGATGTTAGAGAAGAGCAGCCGACCTTTCGAATCGTCGAAATGAGAAAGGGACAAATGAATATCACATTCGGTTAAAGTAAAAAAGTCCTTTCTGATCATACAGGCTTAGAATGCAGCGTGGCTTGCTGTCACTTTGTGCTTTGATTGTATAGGATTTCCCTTTTGTACGGCGCTCTCCAATGGTACAATCAATGTAAAAAATTAGAGGTTCATTATGAAGATTTTCGCTATCCAATTACAACATTTAGATGACATCCATGCACGAGAACAAATCGATCAATTGAAACCCTTTGTTTCAGCTGAAAAGCGTGCTGCGGCTGAGCGTTTTCGCTTTTTGGTCGATGCAAGAAGGACTTTGTTAGGTGAGGTGCTGGTTCGTCAAATGATCCATAGTATGTACGATCTGCCTATTGATCAGATCGTTTTTCAAACAGAGGGCAATGGCAAGCCTGTCGTCCGGCACATTCCTTCTTTTCATTTTAATCTTTCTCACTCTGGTGATTGGGTCGTATGCGCAATAGATGATGCACCCGTTGGTATTGATATTGAGGAGATCAAACCGATTGATCTAGCGATTGCTAAACGATTTTTTTCAGCAGATGAGTATGAAGATTTACTTTCACAACCGGCAGAACGGCAGGAAGCCTACTTCTTTCATTTATGGTCAATGAAGGAGGCCTTTATCAAGCTGACTGGAAAGGGATTATCTTATGGTCTTTCGTCCTTTACAGCCCACCTGTCAGAGGATGGACAGGCGACGCTTGCATTACCTGATCATGAAGCGCCCTGCTTTGTTCAAACATACTCACTCGATCCTGCCTACCAAATGGCGGTGTGTACACGAAAGCCTTCTGCGGCTGAACGTGTAGAGATACTCTCTTGCCGTGATGTGCTGTCTCGTCTTTAATATCGCCCAATTTGCTGAAATGCTGTCTTTAACAAATCGACTCCACGTGTGATTTGTTCTTCTTTCACATGCCAAATGTTCAACTGAAGAATAGAGTCTTTTTGAAAGGTCGACAGATAATGGCGGTCGATTGACTGAATGGAAACAGATGCCTTTTTCAGCTGCTGAATGAGCTGGTTCGTCGGAATTGACCGATCGAGACGTACATGTGTATGAGTAGCTGGCTCCTCTTCTCCTAGTTGATAAGCGATTTGATCGCTTTTCAGGCATGTCACTAGTTGTTTGGATCGGTGGCGATAGGTTGTCTGCATTCTGTCTCGATGCCGTTCAAACATCCCGCTTTTTAAATATATTTCTAAGGCTGCCTGTGACAGCATGGAGCTGTCGATGTCAATGAGCCGTTTGTGTTCGCTAAAAGGTCTAATCAGTTCCTCAGGTAAGACGACCGCTCCTGTTCGAAGTCCTGGAAAGATGATCTTGGAGAAGCTTTTTAAATAAATGACCTTACCCGCCTGATCGTACGAATAGATCGGGTCTCTTTTTGCATCGAATTCTAAATCGGCTATATAATCATCTTCAACGATATAGACATCATATTTCTCGGCAAGAGCTGCAATCGCTCTTTTCTCCAGTTTTGACAAGCTCGTTCCAAGCGGGTTTTGAAATCTTGGCATCGTATAGAAAAAACGAATCTCCTCTTCTCGAAAGATACGCTCCAATTCCTGAAGGTCAATTCCCTTTTCCGTCCGCTGAATCCCCATCACAGGCAGTTGATTTTTTTCTAAATATTGAAGGTATAGGTGATAGCCTGGCTGTTCGACTAGTATGGTCTGTTTGCCATTCGGAAAAGGGATGGTGCTTAAAATAGATAACGCCAGTTGAATACCAGAAGTCATAACGATCTGTTCTGGATTTGCAAACACTTGATAATCCATTAATCGCTGAGAAATGACTGGTAGCAGCGAGGGTAATCCGTTGGCTGTGCCGTATATAAACAAGTCATTTTGATACAAATCGATCGCTTGGTTAATGCAGTGCTGGAAATCAACATATGGAAACACGACGGGATCAGGTGCAGATGAAGCAAAATCAATCCATGTGCTATCCTGTTTCCCCGCTGACTGCTTCGTTTTCACGACATAATAGCCGCTTCTTTCTACAGAATAAAGCAGATGTTCATGTTCCAATGTGTCTAGTGCTTTGATGACAGTGCTTTTACTCACTACATATTGAGCCGCCAAACGGCGAATGGAAGGGATCTTCATGCCAGCATTGTATTCACCAGACGTCATCTTCTCTTTTAAGCTGAGAACAAGCTGATCATATTTCCTCACACCACTTCCTCCTTGTACCGGTACAGATATCATGTTCTCTTATTGTACACCTTAGATGATCCGATTACGATAGAAGAACAGAACCGGTCAATTCATCCGAAGCATGCATGCTCGTATAAGGAGTCAAATTGTGGACATTTCAAAACAGAAAGCGTATGCTGCCGCGATAGGCTACGCCACGATCATTGGTTTTTCATTTTTGTTTGTCAAAATTGCATTAGAATCAGCAAACCCGATCGATTTATTGGCACACCGCTTTACAGTTTCTTTTGCAGCCGCACTATTGCTGTATCCATTTTTACGAAAGAAAATCCGCCTCTCCATTCAATGGCGAGATCTTCTCTACATCGTACCGTTTTCCTTGCTTTATCCTGTGTTGTTTTTTGCTTTTCAAGTATGGGGGCTGATGTATACCTCTTCGTCAGAGGCTGGTATTATTCAGGCAACGATTCCTATTCTGACAATGGTGCTTGCCGCGTGGTTTTTAAAGGAACGCGCGACATGGATACAAGTGCTGTTTACCATTCTTTCTGTGTGCGGGGTGATGCTTCTCTTTGTCATGAAGGGAATTGATGTGAAGCATTCACACATGATCGGCTATGGACTGATATTGCTTTCTGCCTTATCATCCAGTGCATACAGTGTATTTGCCCGGGTGATTACACGGCGCTTCCATGTGATTGAACTCACCTTCGTGATGACATTCTTTGGATTTGTCTTCTTCAATGCCACTGCGCTCATCCGGCATTCAGTAAACGGGACAATGCCGCAATTTTTCAGCCCATTTACACAACCATCCTTTGTATGGTCAATGCTCTTTTTAGGCATTCTTTCTTCACTTCTCACGGCATATTTATCAAACTATGCCCTCTCTCAGCTTGAAGCGGCAAAGGTCAGCATCTTTAACAATTTATCTGCTTTTATTACAGTCGCCGCTGGGGTCCTCATTTTACATGAAACAATCGATTGGTATCATCTCATCGGAGGTGTACTGGTCATTGGCGGAGTGATTGGCGGGAATGTGGTGAAAAAGCGGAATTCATAAGAAAAAGCGGTCCCTTTAAGGAGGACCGCTTTCTTTTAAAGTTTCATTAATTGTTGTTTAGCTGCAAGGTCGATCACATGTCTCATCTGTTCTGCGAAGGGCTCGAGGTGTGTGTTGATATACATGTGCCCTCCTTCGAAATTGGTGCGTTCGATGGTTTTTGCCCATGGCAGCCAGCCGTTTGCATCTTGCATGCATTTTTCATCTTGTGTTCCATTGAATAAATAAACAGGTGTTTCGATGATGGATTGATCTTTGTGTTGGAAGGTTTCCAGCGCCTGATAGTCTGCACGTAAGGACGGCGTAAAGTAATCCATCATTGGTTTGTTCTCTAATAATTCCTTTGGAATCCCGCCCATTTCGGCAATATGCTGAACAAATGCTTCATTCGATAAATGGGTCAGGATCTGTCGTTTTGTTTGCGGCGGCTGAATGGCTGAGATCACGACTGCTGCAGGATCAATTCCTTCCTTTTCTAACAGCTGCGTCAGTCTATACACAACAAGTCCTCCCATAGAATGTCCGAACAGGATAAACGGGCGGTTCAAGTTGCCCGAGAGCCCTTCTTTGTATAGCTCAGCCAATCGGTCAATGCTCGTTTCGAGCGGCATGAGATTGGTTCCATGCCCTGGGGGCTCTGCTGCTGTTACTTCGGCAGTGCCTTTTAGCTGTTCAAAAAGCGGGCGGTACGAGGCGGAATAACCGCCTGCAAAAGGAAAACAAATAAGTTGAATAAGATCTGATTTTTTTTCAAAGGTTTTAAATAAATGATTCATACGTTCTTACCCCTTTATCATCGTTTGAAGAATTCGTGCCAGTTCATCCGCCTGCGGCCTTTTCATCATGGTGACATGGTCTCCTTTGATGTGATAATACGAGCACGATCCTTTCGTATAAGCCTCCCAGTCTGAGAACTTCTTCTGGAAATCAATGGCGTGATCACTGCTTTGTACAATATAAAACGGCACACCGAATGGTTCTTTTTCTAATTCAATGGCTTGTGACATGATTGTATTGTGCGTTTGCATTTGCAAATATTTATCTAAATACTGATCATTCATAAATTGATGAACCACTTCATCCTTTTCTGCCTCTTTGAGTATTTTTTGCTTCACTTCTTGGAAGCTCAGCCCTTGTAATGCTTCTGGCTGAATGCCGACGAGATTCCCCATTCCAAGGACAAGCGCAAGCATTTTCACTTCTTCTTCGTTCATATCCGCATGGAGCGCCTGATCTGCCTCATCTCTTAACACCGGGACCGTATCTAAAATGATGAGTCCTTTCGGCGCTTTTCCTGCATGGCAGAGCCGCTGATTCATTCCGTAGGCAAGGTGCCCGCCCATTGAATGCCCTGCTAGATAGTCAACACCAGGTCGATAGAAGGTCTCAATGGCTTCAACAAATATGGACACAAGCTCTGTGTAATGGAGGAATTGCGGTTCTTCATCCTCATATAAGCCAGGAGACTGCAAGGCGTACACAGCGCCTTGATGTGTCATCAGCTTAGCCACATCGATATAGCCCATTACCGTTCCACCGGCAGGCGGTGCAAAGAAAATCCTCGGCTCGGCTGGATCGCCTTTTTTCAGCTCAATCACGTAGTCCTTTGGAGACCTTTCGACGTGCTCCCCGGCCTCTGGCATTGCATCCACATGTGCGGCTAGCTGAGCCGGTGCTGGATGCATGAAAATCCATTTCGGATCCACACGAATCCCCTGTTCTTTTAATTTGGCAACGGCTTGGATACTCATAATTGAATCACCGCCTAAATCAAAAAATGAGTCATGTATGCCTACTTGTTTGACACCAAGCACGTCCTTGAAAGCTGTGACAATCAACTGCTGTGTTTCGGTGACTGGTTTGTCATCTCCTTGAGAAAGAGAGATCGTTTCTGCCGGGTCTGGCAGTGCTTTTTGATCAACCTTTCCGTTTGTTGTAACTGGCATTTCGTCCAGAACGATAAAGTAACTTGGAATCATGTAGCCTGGCAGGCTTTCCTGTAAAAATGCTTTCCAGCCTGGAACAGGATTCGCTCCGTCTGTGACAAGGTAGGCCGCCAGCCGTTTTGAGCTGCCATACGTTTTGGCGATGACTGTACATTCTTTTACTTGTGGATGCTTGAGGAGAGCTGTCTCTATTTCTCCACATTCAATCCGGTAGCCTCTAATTTTCACGAGGTTGTCTTTTCGGCCGAGATATTCAATGGTGCCATCTGAACGCCATGTACCAAGATCACCTGAACGATACAGCCTGTCTCCCCCTAGTTCAGGGAATGGATTGTCTATAAACCGTTCATGCGTCCGCTCTGGATCATGAAGGTAGCCTTTTGCGAGCCCTGTGCCGCCGATATAAATTTCTCCTTTGACGCCTGCTGGCACTGGGTTGAGCGCATCATCTAGTATGACGACAGTTGAATTCGATACTGGGACACCAATCGGAACTGACCTTGCTCCCTCTGGCATGTGCGTGACTTGATGTGTTGTGGCTAAGGTCGTGTTTTCTGTTGGGCCGTAAGCATTGATGAGTACACCCTCCATATGCGGCAATGCCTTTCGTGCATGCTCACTAGACATCGCTTCTCCGCCAACGAGTAATGTGCGGTAGCCTGCTACACTTTTTGGATCGTGCTCCACCAGCCGATTGAATAAAGCGGTTGGCAGACAGTTGGCTGTCACTTGATGCACTTTGATCAGCCGTGATAATTCATCCATATTCAGTGCGGCATATTTCGGAATCAGAATGAGCTGACCGCCATTCAGCAGCATGCCCCACAACTCAAATGTAAAGGCATCAAAAGCATAGTTTGAGAGCTGAAGCATCTTATCATCTGGACCTAGTTTCATATAGTTTGTTTCTCGAACCAGACGGACGACTCCTGCATGGGGGAGCATGACGCCTTTTGGTGTACCTGTTGAGCCTGATGTATAGTTGACATAGGCTAACTGTTCTTCTCCAATGATTGATTGTTCTCTTTGATACACTGCATCTGTTACTGGTAATGGCTTGTCCATCTCAATCTTTGTACCTGTAAAGTCTACTAGACGCTCTATTAAATGAGACTGAGTGATGATCACATCACTTTGCGTATCGCGAACAATGAGGCGGATTCGCGCATCTGGATATTCTGGTGACATTGGAACATATGCAGCACCAGATTTGATGACGCCAAGCACTGAGACAATCATGTCAAAGGAACGATCAAAAAGCATCGGTACAAGTGAACCTAGTCCAACTCCTTTTGACTGCAAGTAAGCAGCAAGCTGTGTTGCCTTCTCATCCAACTCTTGATACGTCATGTGCTCTTCCAAATAAGACAAGGCAATGCGGTGCGGATCACGCTGTACCTGTTCTTCAAACAGCTCTTGAATGGTCCGTTTTGGATATGGCGTAACCGTTTGGTTTTTCCCTATGATCATCGCAGCCTGTTCCGCTTTGTCCATTAAGCAATAATTAGAAAATGTACGTTCAGGCTGAGCCGTCATACCATCTAGCAGATGAAGATAATAATTCATATAACGATGAATGGTCTCTTGATCAAATAAATCTGTATTGTATTCCACATGGATCGACAGCTGATCCCCCTGTTCAAATACATGCAGGGTGAGATCAAATTTAGACACTGTATGATGGACCATCACATGTTCACTTGTCAGCCCTTTGAGATTGACATGGAGTGAATCTGTTACATAACCCATCGCCACTTGGAAAATAGGCGATCGACTTAAATCTCTATCTAACGAAAGATCATTGACAAGCTTGTCAAATGGATAACGCTGATGCTCGAAGGCTTTTAACGTCATCTCTTTCACGTTTTCCATGACATCAGCAAACGTATCTGCTGTGGAGATATCCTGTCTCAGCGCGAGTGTATTCACAAACATTCCAACAAGCTTCTCTGATTGCTTGGCACCTCGCCCTGCGATCGGCGAACCAATGATGATATCTGTCTGTCCTGACAGCTTGTGAAGCAGGACGTAGTACGCCGACAGCATCGTCATGAACAGCGTTGTGCCCTGCTGCTTGGACAAAGCCTGCAAACGGCGGATAAGCGTATCTTCCAAGACAATTTGCTCTGTAGCGCCGTTAAATGTTTGAACTGGCGGACGAGGACGGTCAAACGGCAGCTCTAACACCGGAAGATCACCTTGTAAATGATCGAACCAATAGGCTTGGTCTACTTGATGATGCATTACTTGCTCATTTTCCCAATGAACATAATCTGTCCACTCAATTTCCAGCGCTGGGAGCTGCGGCGCTTCATCTGCAAGCAGCCCGTCATATGCCACTTCTAACTCCTGAATGAGCAGACTGAGCGACCATGCATCTGAAATGATATGGTGCTGCGCGCAAAGAAGATAAAATTCTTCATTGCCCATATCCACAATCGTCCACTGCGCAAGAGGCCCTCTTTCTAAATCATAAATGCGGTTCGCTTCTTGCTGAATAAGCTGATTGAGTCTTCTCGTTCTTGTTTTTTCATTAAATAATGAGAAGTTCGCAACTGTGACGGATGGCGGTAGGTCTTCACGTATCAGTTGAACCGGCTTGCCGCCAAGCGATTGAAAAGTTGCACGCAGTGCTTCATGACGTTTCGTTAAGAGACCAATCGCTTTTGTTAACGCTTGAATGTGCAGTTGTCCTGTCAGCTTCCAAGCACCTAATATATTGTAATGATGGCTCTTTTCTAATGTGGATAAGAACCAAATACGCTTCTGAGCATGTGACAGCTCATAGCTTGTTCGCTTTTCCAGCTTTGGAATATTGGCTTCCTGAACAGCCGGTGCCTCTTTGATGTCATCCACCATTTGCGCCAAATGTGCCAGATGCTTGCTTTCAAATAATATTTTTAAAGGCGCCTTGATTGAAAACTCATGATTGATCCGAGAAATGGTTTGAGTCGCCTTTAATGAATGTCCGCCAAGGTCAAAGAATTGATCCTCTTTGTACACACGATCAACGTCTAAAATGTCCTCCCATATGGAAGCAAGCATTTGCTCTGTTTTCGTTTCAGGCAATTGTTTTTCAAGAGGTTTTCCATTTTTGTGATGATTCAGCTTAAGGGCTTCATGATCAATAGAGCCATCTAGTTTTTTCGGTATTTCCTGTACTTGCTGAATATCCCAATCACCTTTTGTTCCACCTGCAATATCTTCAACATGCACTTCTTTGCCAGACCGAACCGTGTAAAAAAGCTTTTTCTCAAAAGTCGGTATTGGCGCTGGCTGAAGATACGCTGCGATTTCTGGATTGGCTCCGTCTAGGCCGATAAATAGATGCGCTTCATTCAGCCTAGCACCTAGACAGAATGAATGGAGACCTTGCTTCTTTCCAATCAATTGAAATCCCTTGCGAACGGTAAGGGCTGCGCCGGTATGTCCCTTAGACAAACCAAGATTATCCCACATGCTAAAGTTTAAAGAAATCGCCCGTCTTCCTTCTTGAAAGGTGAGCGTGTGCGCAAGCCCATCTAAAAAGCTGTTGGCCGCAGAGTAAGCTCCGAATGTTGTACCGCCAAAAAAGCCATTTACTGATCCAAAAAAGACGAGTGGTACTGCCGGGTCATGCTTGAAGGCTTCCTGCAGGACAAACGCTCCATCTGCTTTCCCTGACAGTTCCTTTGTAAAATCCTCTTCTGACGTATGCGCCAATGAATACTTATCTGTATGCTGAAAATGCTCAGACACATTGCCAGCACCGGCTAAATGCAGCACACCCCGGATGGTTTGACCAAAATGTTTTTCTGCTTTGTAAATCGCCTGCTCTACATCAGCTAAATCGGTCACATCCGCTTGTACATAGATGACGTCACCAAGGTCTTTTAGCTGTGAGAACGCTTCTTTCTTTTCCAAACTGTCTTCCAAAGAAGTCCTTCCAATCAATACAAGCTTTAGGCCAAATTGAAGCATCTGCTTAGATAGTTCAAATCCAATACCGCCGAGTCCTCCGGTCAGCAAATAAAGACCTTCATATTCTAAAAACCCTTCTGTTTGAGGTGCTTTCATCATATCGACTTTTTCCAGCTTTGGTACGAGCCTGTGCCCTTTTCGGTATGCCACCTCTGCTTTTATATGAATCGCCGACAGCTCATTAGCAATGTGCTTTGCATCCTGTTCCACTTGCTCCGCTTCAATATCAATATGGGACACCTCTGCTCCTTCCCATTCTTGCGGGATTGTTTTTAATAAGCCAACGAGCGACGTTTTCTCCACATGAAGATCGTCTTCAGCATTCACAAATTGACCACCCTTTGTCACCACAACAAGCCGGACTGGCTCTTTGTTTTCTTGCCTCCATGCTTGATACAAGTACAAAATCGATTGATTGGACCTCGCGTGCATTTCTGTGAACTGCGCAGGCTCAACAATGGCTTCTTTGTCTGTCACATTCCACAAATGGAGTATGCACCCTGTCTTTAATTCATCTGCTTCAAGTGCTGCAGCGAGCCTGACATAATCCCCCTTGATTCTCGGGTTCATCTGGTACATCCCTTTGGACAGACGCAAAAATTCATGTCCTTTTTTCACAGAAACATAGGGCTGATTTCTTTGTTCCAATTGGGCGTAAAGTGATTGGTAAAGCCCTTTTTCATCCTCGAAAACGAGTACATGATCAGCAGCAGGCTGAGACAGACCAATATGTTCCTTTGCCCAAGTGCGTTTGAAAAACCAATCTGGTAGTGTTTGTTCATTTTCAGAAGCAAGATCCAGTGCCCTTTCAATGTCACGGAATACCCCTTCTTTTAGCGCCGCGCCTAACTGAGCACGTTGGATCTTTCCACTTTCTGTTTTCGGAAATTGGTCTTTTTTCACTGGAATGATGTGATCGGGCTCTATGCCAATTTTACGAATAATGGCCTCTCTAATCTGCTGAATCATCGTGATTTGTTCTTCTAGCGATTCCTTTTGTGTGACAAAGAAGACGGCAAGCGTGTCGTTGCTTGATTCGGGATTGTAGATGCCGTACGCAGCGGCAAAGGTGACTTCCACCCCGTATACCTCTTCCACAACTGCTTCAATTTCGTAATTCAAATAGTTGGCTCCGTTGATGACGATGATGTCCTTTTCCCGGCCCGTCAGAACAAGACGCCCTTCGTGGATAAATCCTAAATCCCCCGTGTGAAACCAGCCATTTTCCGCAAATACCTCTTGATTGGCTTCCTCATTTTGATGATACCCCATCATAATCGTCGGACTCTTCACCTGTAAGCGGCCGACCTGATCTTCTGGCAGCACATGATGATGCTCGTCTACAATCCGAATCCATACAGACGGAATCGGTGCGCCGACTTCTGTAAACGTCATTTTGTGCGGATGATCTTGCGCCACGTATTGAATGTCACCTGTTAACGAGGTCTGATCAATCGTCAGTTGTCCATCCTGATCACCATGCCGCATGAATTTCTTTGATTGAACAATGGCTGAGGATGTTTCAGACATGCCGTACGCCGGCACCATCGCATGATGGCTTAATCCGTGCTGACCCATCATATGCATGAAGCGCTGCGTCACTTTTGGCACAACCGCTTCGGCTGCATTCATGATATAAGTCAGTGTGGAGAGATCCCAGCTCCCCTTGCGAATGTCGTCCTCATATTCATTCATCATCGCAAAAGCAAAATTCGGTGCCCATGTCCTTGTGACGCCGTATGTTTCAACCCAATCCAGCCACACCATCGGCCGCTCGATAAATTGATCGATGGATGGACTAATCTGCTGGCAGCCAAGGTAGACATCATGCACATGAAACATGACAATGCCTCCTACATGATCAAGCGGCATCCAGTTAAGCGACACATCCTCATGCGTAAAGCCATTTGTCTGCTCAAAGGAGATGATTCGAGATAAAATACTTTGATGGTTGTGACGAATACACTTTGGCACACCCGTACTTCCTGAAGAGAGCAGCTGAAGCACAGGCTCATCTGGCTCTGGCTCATAATGCTGTTCATCCGGTTCACACGCAAGCAATGTTTCTACTGTTAAAATAGGTATTTCTTTTGCCTCAAATGTCTCACGCAGCCCAGCAATGTCCTCAGCACTTGCTTCATTCGTAATAATGAACGGTTCATTTTGCAGCTGAAACACGCCCTTGAGCTTGTTCACTCCTTGATTCATCTCATCATAAACAGGCGGCACAGAGACTGGGGTCGGAATGATGCCACCGAGAATACAGCCCCAAAACACAGTGATGAAATCGTGATGATCTTTCAATTGAAGTAACACTTGATCGCCGTTTGTCAGCCCTGCTTTCCTTAAACCAGACAGAACCCGTTCTGCGTTTGTGAGTAACTCAGGATAGGTTTGGGTCAACGTGCGCCCGCCTTCTTTGATATAGATCACCCCGCGGTCAGGTGACATAAAGGCTGATCGAATCAACACCTCTGTCAGTGTGACAGGTGTGCCTGTTTTTTTGATGACATCCCCGCCATACACAAGTGCAGGCGTCTTTTCATGAGCGGATGCTTGCTTTGTTTCGCCCTCTTCATCCTTCGAGATCGATACGTTCCCTTGCGCACGCTGCCGATTAGGAAACAGATCATCTAGGTGATAAGGCGTTTGTTTTTCTGTCTGACTTTCAATGAGAGCAGCCACTTCCTCTACTCCATCTATAGCTTTCGTACGATCTTCTATCTTTCTCAAACTCTCTTCATCAATGATGTCAATCGAAAGCAGTGCTTCTGTATCGACCGCTCCACTTTCTGCCCTTGGCAAGGAAGGCAATAAGACGAGAGCGGCTGGCACTTCATCAGGGTGAAGCGCGCCTGTCATCAGATCCTCTCTTGTTAGCGAAGGGACCTTCGCCTGTGCAAATAGCACAAGCGAGAGGCTTCCTTCTTCATTTTTCTTCGGGATGAGTGCACATTCCTTTAGCGGAAAATGAAGCATCATGACCTGTTCTAATGCTTTGAGATCGATTCGTTTTCCGTTGATTCTGACGATATGATTTGCTGCATGTCCTTTTTTTCTACTCATTAACATCGTTCTTCTCCTCCTACACCCAATCCAAAATTTGAATCTTGTTTTTTTCAGTCCAAACGCCGACATCACCTGTCGGATAGAGGTATTCGCCTGTTTGATGTTTGAATGGATGCGGAATTTTATGCGTCTCCATCCAATCGGCAAGCTCTCCGCAAAGTGCCTTGATATCCTCTGCACCGATAAAAATATCTCCAGGAAACTCTACCGGCATGAGCTGATGCTCTTCGCTCAGGACATAGATTTCTGTCTCACACGAAGGATCATGCACACCTGAGTAGACCTCTTCTTGATCTGGGTACAGCACGCTGACTTGTGCGTTTTTCGCCCAATCGGTGATCATCCACTCTTTTTCTTTATTTGTCACGATCGTGAAGGAAGAGAGTGGTGTCTCCACTTGTTCTGTCATGGCTTCAAGTGTGTGGACCAGCTGCTGCATCAGCGATTGTATTTGTTTTTCTTTATATTGATTGAAGCGGTATGTGACCCGAAGCTCCAGCGTATCTCCCGGGACAGCCACAAGGGTCAGGTCATAGTTTGTTTCTTCATGACTGGCTATGTCTAAGATCCGTACACCATACGGCTCTACAGATTCAATCGGGTAGTTTTCAAACACGACAATGCTGTTAAACAATGATTCTCCATTCGGAATTTGGGTCATCTGCTGAATATCTGGCAGTACGGTATACTCGAATTCTCGCATGTGAAAAACCGTTTCCTGCGTCTGCGTAAGCAGCTCGGCAATGGTCCTGTCTGGTGTGATCGGCAAACGGAGCGGCAAGGTGTTAATAAAGAGACCTGTCATGCTTTCAACCTCTGGTAAGTCCGCCGGCCGGCCAGATACTGTGACACCGAACACAACATCCTCTGAGCCTGAATGAAGGTGCAAGAGCAGACCCCATGCCGCCTGAATCAGTGTGCTCATCGTGACCTTCTGTGTCCCTGTCATTTTCTCCAGCTTTTCCTGCATTTCAGGCGTCAGTTTGATACTAATTTGATCAATACCTGCTCCTTCATCCGAAGCTTGCTCTCCGTCTCCTGGAAGTGGTGTGACTTCCTCTACTCCTGACATATAATGTTTCCAGAACTCTTGCGCCTTCTCTTGATCCTGCTTTTGCAGCCACTCGATAAAATCTTTATATGGACGTACAGCAGGAAGGTTCATCTCTCGTTCATCCACAAGCGAGCGATATATTGAAAAGGATTCCTCAATCAAGCCGAACAGGCTCCAGCCATCAATTAAAATATGATGAAAGCTAAAAACAAACGTGCAAGTTTTCTCATCACGATGGAATAAAGCAATACGAATGAGCGGTTCAGCCGCATCTTCTAATTCAAAATCCTTTGAACGATCGGTTTGTAAATACTGCTCAATGGTTTTCTTCTGATCCATTTCACTCAGGTGGCGCACATCGTGCTGAGTGAGGTGAATGCTTCCTTCTGATTGAATCAATTGGACAGGCTCCTTTAGCCCCTCCCAAGCAAATCTTGTCCGTAAAATCGAATGACGTTCCACAAGCAGATTCCATGCTTTTTCATAGGCTTCGCCGTCCGTTAAGCCTTCGAGTGTCATATGCACCTGACCAAAATACGCCTGTGATGCTTGATCTAACAGTGCATGAAACAGCATCCCTTGCTGCATCGGAGATAGTGGATACACATCTACCACATTGTCTGGAAGCTCATCTATTTGCTTTTGCGTAAGCTGGATCATTGGAAAGTCAGATGGTGTAAAGCCGCCTTTTGTCTCTACACAATGCGTCAAAATGTCCTCCATTTTTTCTTTAAATCGTTCGGGTAACTGACGCACTTCTTCCTCCTGAAGCAGTTCACGATTGATCATAAAATTCATCTGAAGCTGACCACTGACAACGTATCCGTACACATCGATCAAATGCTGTCTTTCTGCTTTTGGGTCATGTACATGTCCATTTCGCTCATCTGCAATATACAGATTTGCCTCACCATCTATTTGATCTAACTGTCCAAGGTAATTAAAGCTCACCTGCGGCGCTGCCGTTTTAAGTAAACGAGATGCTGTCATGTATTGAAGTAAGCCATAGCCGATCCCCTTTTGCGGCACAGCTCTTAAGGTTTCTTTGACATCTTTAATTTGTCTCTCAACATCGGTTTGAATAAAAGGAATAAAAATAGGATAAGAGCTTGTAAACCAGCCGACTGTCCGTGACAAATCCATCTGTTCAAATAAATCCTCGCGTCCGTGCCCTTCTAACGTAATCAGTATTGGCTTTCCAACAGCTTGCGCAAGTGCTGACAGGAGTAAATCGTTGACCTCTGTTCGGTACGCTTGTGATGCGTGCCTTAGTAAAATGTCTGTTTGATCCTTCGTCAATTGAACAGTCAGGATCTCTGCATGTTCTTCTATATTGAAAAGCGCAGGTGGTTGAAAAGGAGAACCTTCTTCCTCTTGATTCATGATCTTTTCCCAAAAAGGAACCTGCTCTTGTAATTGATCGGTTTGTGCATATTCATAGAGTGCCTCTGCCCACTGCTGATAGGAAGCGGTTTTCTTTGCAAGCGTGATCTCCTGCCCTGCCGCAGCCTGCTTCAACCCATTTAATACATCTTCCTGTATGATGCGCCACGATATTCCATCCATCACAAGATGGTGGGCTGCGATAAAGAGTTCAGACGTACG
This sequence comes from Bacillus sp. FSL M8-0266, assembly GCF_038613425.1. Lineage (NCBI taxonomy): Bacteria > Bacillati > Bacillota > Bacilli > Caryophanales > Bacillaceae > Bacillus > Bacillus sp. FSL M8-0266. Next base: position 395,965 of record NZ_CP152015.1, on the reverse strand, counting down.
ATCACTTGTCTGAAAAAGAATGGCTTTGATCACTTCTCCCCGCTCTAATGACAGTGTTCCTTGACAAGCGCTTGTCTCCAAGCGGATTTGATCCAGCGCTTCCTCATGAGAAACATTCGTCAAATCAAAGAATGTGACACAAGGGGTGATGCCAGGCGCACGAATGGTTTGAATCCATGTGCCGTCTGCTGCTTTTGTATAAATCGCTCTCAGCATATCGTGATGATCGACAAGCTTTGAAAGAACTTGTGATAACTGCTCGGGTTGTATAGATTGCTTGAATTCAATATGAGCTGATAGATTCCAATAATCTTGGTTTGTCATCGATTGCTCAAGGAACCAAGATTGGATTGGAAGCAGACGAACATCTCCTGTAACAGGTGATTGATCATAAGACACAGATACATCTGCTTTTTTCATAGCACGTGCCAGCTGTGAAATGGTCTGTTTTTCAAATACATCTCTCGGCTGTATGATGTAGCCTTCCTGTGCAAGGCGTGCCACCATTTGTATGACAATAATAGAATCTCCGCCAAGCTCAAAGTAGTTATCATGAACACCAATTGAAGGAGTGCCAAGAAGCTGAGTCCACACTTTTTCCAGCACTCGTTCTTCCTCACTGAGTGCCTGTTCTGCTGGTTTGTCTGCTTCTTCCTGTCTCCACACTGGCGGCGGGAGACGCTTTTGATCTACCTTGCCGTTTGGCGTGAGCGGCAGTTCCTCGAGCTCTATGAATAGGCTCGGTACCATATAATCTGGCAGTCTATCATTTAATTTGCGGCGAAGGTCTTGCTGGGTCCATGCACCTTTTTGGACAAAGTAACCGATGAGGCGCTTATGACCACTCCCGTGCTGATGCGGAATGACCGCACATTCTATGATGTCTTCAACACTCAGCATAGCGACTTCAATTTCTCCACATTCGACGCGATGTCCGCGTATTTTCACTTGATGATCGATTCTTCCAAGGCAGTCGATGATGCCATTTGGGAGCCAGCGGCCCATATCACCTGTTTTATATAAACGCTCTCCTTTATGGAAAGGATGCGGGATAAATGATTGCGATGTTTTTTCTTCATCTCCAAGGTAACCTAGTGCCAGCCCTGTTCCTCCAACATAAATCTCTCCAATGACACCTTGCGGAACCGGCTGCAGCTGGTCGTCTAATACATAGGCTTGTGAATAAGCAATTGGCTGACCGATAGGGACGGTCGTCTGCCCTTCGTCTAATGAGTGAATGTGATGCACACAAGAGAACGTCGTGTTTTCAGTTGGTCCATAGCCGTTTAAAAGCCCTTCAGGTAAATACGGAAGTGCCATACGAATATGAGCAGCTGAAAGCGCATCACCACCGACCAATAATGCATCGAATCCAGATAAAGCTTCTGGATGTTCCTCTGTCAATCGGTTGAACAGCGGCACTGTCAGAAATCCTGTTGTGATCTTGTATGATGTCAGCGTGTCAGCCAGTGTATCCATTGATAAAACCGTATTTCGATCGGTGAGAATCAGCCTTCCCCCGTTTAGAAGAGCACCCCATATTTCATACGTAAAGGCATCAAAGGAGAAGCTGGCAATTTGTAAAATGCGCGTATGTTCATCAAGGGTGACATAATCCGTTTCACAGACAAGCCGGATGACTGCTTGATGCGGGATCAAAACCCCTTTTGGCTGTCCAGTTGATCCTGAAGTGTAATTGATATAAGCGAGTCCATCAGGTTTTAAGGCAGCAGGTATGAGTTCTGCTTCTGTTAAAAATTCTTCATATCCCTCATCAAGACAAATGAGTTCGGTTTGACTGATAGACACCTTTTTCAGCCATTTATTTTTTGTCAGTAACAGCTGAATACCTGTATCCCTCAGCATATAATCAATGCGTGCATCTGGATATTCAGGATCAATCGGCACATAGGCGCCTCCTGCTTTCACAATCGCCAGCACCCCAAGAATCATTTCAGGCGACCTATCGATGAGCAGCCCTAATGGTTCATGCGGTGTCACACCTCGCTGCTGAAGAGAAGCCGCAAGCCGGTCGACTTTCTCTTGTAACACGCGATACGTCCACTGCTCTTCCCCGAATTCGAGAGCGATGGCATCGGGTGACTTTCTCACCTGGGCTTCAAACCGTTCCGTGATGAGAAGCGGGCCTGCATGCTGATCTGTTTTGCCGCTCCATTCATAGAGCAGCTGATGCTTCTCTTTTTCTGACAGGTAATTCATTTGTCTAATCGGCTGTGCTGGATTTTCACAAATACGCTCAAGCAGATGCTCGTAGTACCGAAGGAACCGATCCATCGTATCGTCAGAAAATAAGTCCACATCATACTCCAGTTTTAATTGAAGACCCTCCGCTCCTTCAAAAACAAACAGAGATAGATCGAATTTGGCGGTATCGTTATCTTCAATGGCTAAAACAGATGTCGCCTCTCCCATCGGAGAAGCCTCAAGCGGCAGATTTTGCAAAACGAACATGACCTGAAACAGCGGCTGTCTGCCAGCCTCACGTACAATATTCAGCTCATCTACGACCATTTCAAACGGCACATCCTGATGCGCATAGGCGCCCATTGTTGTTTCTTTCACCCGTTCTAATAGGTCAGTGAAAGCAGGATTCCCGCTATGATCGATCCGAAGTGCCAGCGTATTGACGAAAAATCCGATGAGCTGCTCCATCTCCGTCCGATTTCTCCCAGCAATGACTGACCCAATCACAAACTCATCCTGTGAAGACAAACGGTGCAGCAATGTAGAAAAAGCGGTCAGTAGCGTCATATAAAGGGTACTGTCAGTTTTTTTAGAAAGCTCAGCCAGCTGATCTGATAGCGACTTCGACAGGTGGTATTTTTTCGTTTTTCCCTTGTAGGATTGAACGGCTGGCCGCGGGTAGTCATACGGCAAAACCAAATCTTCTACAGGGACTGCAAATTGCTCCTTCCAATAGGAAACCTGCTTTTGAAGCGTCTCTCCAGTCAAATACTCCTTCTGCCATAGGGTGTAATCCGCATATTGAATCGGCAGTGGTGAAAGATCAGGTTCTCGGCGGTCAATCATCGCTGTATACCATTCAGACAGCTCTCTTGCGGCAATCCCAACCGACCAGCCATCTGACACAATGTGGTGAATGGACATTAGCAGCAAATGATCTGTTTCCGACAGACGAATCAGTTTTACCCGAAAGAGCGGATCACGCTCTAAGTGAAAAGGTGTGCTCGCCTCACTTTTTGCCCATTCAGCCGCTTTTTGTTCTTTTTCTTCCTGTGACGTCAGATCTGATAGATCCACCACTTCAAGCTCTGGAAGGGTCATATGCTCATGGATGATCTGCACCGGTTCATCGCCGCTCATGGTAAAGGAAGTTCTAAGCGACTCATGCCTTTGCACCATTTGCTGAAGACTGCGCTGAAGCACCTTCACATCTAAAGGGCCATTCATCCGAAAGGAAATTGAATTATTGTAAAAAGGCAGATCAGGCTGTAATTGATAGAGAAACCACTGTCTTTGCTGGGCATAAGACATCGGAATCTCCTGACCCTTTGCCATTTTCCGCACCTGTACCGCTTCATCCACTTTTGCATGCGAATCGATCCATGCCGCTAATTCCCCAAGTCTCGTATGCTCAAAAAGAACAGCGAGCGGCACGTCAAATCCCATTCTTTGTCTCACCGCAGACAGCATTTGCGTTGCCTTGAGCGAATGACCCCCGAGTAGAAAGAAATGATCACCACAACTGACATTTGAGACATCAAGCAACTCGGACCAAATGCTTGCCAACAGTTTCTCCGTCTCCGTTTGAGGCGCTCTGTCCTCGGCTTCCTGGCCACTTTCCTCAATGAGTGCTTTGAAATGCGCTTCATCCGGCATGCCATCCTCGAATTCTTTCCAGTATTCCTCAGGAAATAGATGGACGGAATATTCACCAGATAGATGAGTCTGCAAACACGTATAAATGGACTGATACAGCCGTTCTTCAATGGCTTTTGTTTTGTCGGTTTTGAAAAAGACATACACGGCTTTCTCTGTTCGACTCTCCGCATGAAGCAGTTCTTGAATGTCCTGCTTCGACCGATCTAATCCCATATAAATGAGAGGTGCATCTGTCATCAAACATGCCAGTATCGTCTGCAAGCCCGCCCGCTTCGGAATCGGAAGATAGCCTCTTTCTTTTAAGATGCCTTTGATCATCGAACCCTCGCTCATGCCGATCTCATCCCACATGCTAAAGCTAAAGCAGTACGGCTTCACGGTAGATGTCAGCCTCTGATAATGAGCAAATTGTTCAACGAACTCATTGGCAGCGCAATAAGCGCCTACGGTCATCCCGCCCTTTAATGTTCGTGCTGATGAGCTAGAAAGAAATAAGACGTTCTGCCGTTTAGAAGCCGCTTCATGAAGCGCAATCGTGCCATATACCTTTGCTTCGTACATCGCATGTAAGGACACAGACGTCATGTCAGCAAGCAGCTCTTCTTGAATGATGCCAGCGAAATGAATCACGCCATGCAGCCTTTTGCCCCGAGCCACCTCTTGTCTCGAGATAAGGGCTTCAAGGGCTTTTGCATCCGTCAAGTCCACTTCTTCATAATGAACAGTGCCGCCGCGTTTTTCCGCTTGTTTCTCAAGTGAGGTCAATACGTCTTGCTGCTCCGCAGATAAAGCTTCTCGTGCCTTTCTTCCAAGCAGCACAAGATGCGCTTGATAGGATGTTAGAAGATGCTCACTTAGCATCCGTCCTATTCCGCCAAGCCCGCCTGTCATCACGTAAAGCCCCGATGATTCAAATGGCGGTTTTTTCCTCTTTTGTTCCCTTTCCAGATGAAGCGGCGCTATAAGAGGAATATAACGAACACCTTCGCGATAAGCAGCGACATGATGACTTGTGCCATGTATGAGCTCTGTCATGATCGCCGATACATGAGAATGACCAACCGATTCTGTTAGAGAAAAATCAAGACATCGCACCTTGATAAACGGCCATTCATGCTGAACAGCTGTCATCAATCCCGCTGTTGTTGCTTTTTCCACATGATGTACTTTGTCTTCTGGCAAATTCATCGCATGAGCGGAGACAAAGGTCATCTCTACAGGTTCCTCATAGGCGGCGATCGCTTTTGTTACATACAATGCACTCATGCTGCCAGCTTTCTGTGCTTCCTTCGCTATTTCCGCCTGTAATGTGTCTTTTTTGTTTGTGTAGTTCCAAAGGTGAATGATTTGTTTCACCGAAACGCCATACGAACGGAGCGTCTCAAAGAGTTGTTCGTAGTCTGACGGCCGATTCGGGTGGATGATGAAGTGAGTGGGTGTGAGTTGTGTGAATGCTTGACCCGGCTCAACCGTGATATAGGTTTGTTCATGGTTTGAGAGGAATTTCAATTGATCTGCAAGCCCTAACTCATCTGCAAAGATCACCATGTCCCCTGCTGTTTGCTTTTCGGTTTCATGAAGCGGAGCGGGTGTCCACTTCTTTTGATAACTCCAATCAGGCAAGGTGTGTTCATTTTCAAGTCTGATGTCCAGTTCCTTGATGATTTCGTCGAATTCACCTTCCTGCCACCTTGTCTTGAGCTGTGCCCTTTCTATTTTTCCAGAGCTTGTTTTCGGAAAGGCATGCTTCTGGACCGGAATAATCCTTGATGCATTAAGACCCATTTTTGTTGCAATATGGGTTTTGATATGCTGGCTAGCCCTCATGATATAAGCAGGCTCATACAGCTTCGGTGTAAAAAAGAGAATCAGTTCATCGGATGCAGATGCCTCCATCCGAACGGAGCAAGCTGCCACAAAGCTTGTTTCTACGCCGGGTACTTCCTCTGCCATGGCTTCAATTTCATAGTTGTGATAATTTTTCCCGTTGATGATGATCATGTCTTTTTCTCTACCGGTTAATGTCAGCCTTCCTTCATGCAGAAAGCCTAAATCACCCGTGTGGAACCAGCCCTCTGTTTGAAAAACCTCTCGATTCGCTTCGTCATTCTTGTAATAGCCCTTCATTGTCGTCGGCCCTTTGATTTGCACGCTGCCAATATGATCTTCGGGAAGAAGCTCATGCTCATGGTTGACGATACGAATCGTGATACCCGGAATCGGTTTCCCGAGCTCTGTAAAGCTGACGGTTCCTGTCTCACGTGCCTTCGCTGGTCTTAGCTGCTCTGTCAGCGATGTTTCTTCAAAGGTCAGCACCCCGCTGTTTTCATCTCCCCGCTCAATCGCAAAAGAGAAGACAACAGCTGATGAGATTTCTGACATGCCAAATGCCGGTCTGATGACGTCTCCTTTTAAGCCGTGCGGAGCGAGCAGGTGTAAAAACCGGTGGATCGTCTTCGGTACAACCGCTTCTGCCCCATTGATCATACAAGTCATAGCAGAAAGATCCCAAGACCCTGAAGAGATTTCTTTCTCATAATCATTGATCATCGCAAATGCGAAGTTAGGTGCCCATGTCTTCGTTGCACGATAGCGGTCCATCCAGTCAAGCCAGCGCAGCGGATGAGCGATGAAGTCATCTGTTCTTGCTCGAATTTGCTCACAGCCTGTGTACACATTGACAAGATGGAACATGACAATGCCGCCAATATGATCTAATGGCATCCAGTCTAACGAGACATCTTCTTGTGTAAACCCATTGGCTGCCACTGTTCCTTTGACATTTGCCAGCACACTTCTATGAGAATGCTCTACGCATTTGGGCATCCCTGTACTTCCAGACGTTAAGATAAAAAAGACGGAATCATCGGGCGTGACTGGGTGTGCTTCTAGATCTCTTTCTAAAGTAAGCATTGGTTCAACGGCTGCAACACGTAATTGATCTGTATGCCACAGTAAAGCTAATCCTTGCACCTCATCAATCAGCGAGTCATCCGTGAGAATGAGCGGATGCTCCAGCAGGTTCCAAGCGTGATGAAGCTTCTTCACTGAGGCGTTCATTTCACGATAGGTCGGGGCTGCTGATACAAGTGTTGGGACAAATCCGCCTAATACACATGCCCAAAAGGCCGTGACCATCGCATGATTCGATGAAAATTGAAAGAACACAGGATCTCCAGGCTCAAGGCCTAGTGCCTTTAAACCCGTCAGAACTCGCTCGGCATCCTCCTTTAACTGCGCGTAGGATTGCGTGAGCTCGTTTTCACTATTGATGATATAAGTCAGCCCGTTTGTTGTTTTGGCTGCCTCAGTTAGAGCGTCCTGCAAGGTTTGAGCTCCTGCACGAACATCTATATCCCCTCCATAGGAAATGGCAGGGGGCATGTCCGCTAAAGCAGGTGAAGCCATTTGCGTTTGTATCCATTCAGCTGCGGCCTCCTGCTCCATGTGATGGTCTAGAAATAAATGAGAGAGGTGATATGGCCGAGGTCGAATGGTTTTTTCACGAGAAAAAACAGCGAAGCGTTCGATTTCGTTGGTTTGTAAAATGGTATTCTGTACATCTTGTAAAATCGTATCCATTGATTCATGTACATTCGATTGATTAATGATTGATGGTTTCATATGAGTTCCTTCCCTTTTTTGTCAGGCAGGGCTGCCAGTGTGCACCCCTGCCTCATCTAAAGTTTACAAGACTATTTCTTTATTTTTATGATGGACTATTTCTTTAATTAGCTGTGCATTTCGGGCGGCACATTCTTTGTTTTTGAACATGTCCGCGTGCTGACCATAGCCTTGATATTGGCGATAAGCACCGGTCGTCGCAGCTTCCCAACTTTCCATCCAGTCTGGTATCGCGATGTGCTCTTCGGATTGGATAAAATCAATGTCTGCTTGTATCTCTCCCTGGTTCACCCCCTTAACAAAAGTTTCATAGTAAGCCCTCGTTTTTTGAGCAAGCTCGTCTTGAATGAGCTCCGCTTGGGCAAGTTCACTTTGCTTCGACTGATGGACGATCGCTGCGATATCGTCATCAATGGATCGTCCTTCTAAATCACTTTCTCCTATTTTCTTATAGGAATCGATCATGATGACTTTTTCGACGGTCCGCCCTGCTTGTTCGAGCGATTGAACAAGCTCAAAGGCTAGGTAGCACCCGCCAGAGTAACCCATCAAAGTCAGCGGCCCTTCAGGCTGAAGGTGCTGGATATGCTGAACGTATTGCGTGATTCGGTGATCAGCTTCAATAAAGTCAAAGGCGATCAAACGAACACCATCGAGCGTTTTTGCGGCTTCCTGATAGATAAAGCCATAGCCTGGTAATGGCGGTAGAGCAAAGACTGTTGGCGTTTGAGATTCATTGAATACAAGATAGCCGGCGGCTTCCTGATCCTGCTGTTGAATATAACGGCTGATTGCTTCAATGGTAGGCGTCTCAAACAGCAAGTGAATGGGCACCTGAACATCGAATTCCTTTGACACCTTGGATAAAAGCGACATCGCTTTTAATGAATGCCCGCCAAGCTCAAAGAAATGGTCATCTGTGCTGATATCTTCTCGTTCAAGCACTTCCCGCCACATCACAAGTAGCTTTTGTTCTACCTCATTTATCGGAAGCTTCACATGACGGTTTCCTTGAGACACCTCTGGCTTTGGCAGCTGACGTTTATCAACCTTTCCATTTGGCGTAAGTGGCATTTTCTCAAGTCTGATCAGGTCATGAGGCTGCATGTAAGCCGGAAGTTTCCCCTTCAGCCCTGATTTGATCACATCCAGTTTATCCTTCCACTCCTCCTCACACGTCATATAGGCGAGCAGCCTTGTATGCTGCGTGTTATGCTGATCAGCTATAAGGGCCACTTGTTTTACACCTGGATGCATGAGAAGGTGGGCTTCAATTTCTGTCAGCTCAATTCGGTGACCGCGAATTTTCACCTGATCATCCACTCTGCCTGCATACTCAATCAAACCGTCCGTTCGAAAATAAGCCAAGTCTCCTGTACGATACAGCCTTTCTCCCGTAGCGAATGGATGCGCGATAAAGGCTTGTTTTGTCAGATCAGGACGATTCAAATACCCCTTCGCAAGCCCTTTGCCGCTCAGACAAAGCTCTCCGACCATTCCAATCGGCTGAAGCTGCCTGTGCTGACTCAATATATAAGCACCCGTCTGGTTGAGCGGCTTTCCGATTGGAATCGAACGGGCTTCCATCGGCAGAGCCTCATCGACTGGATAATAAGTGGCGAATACTGTTGATTCGGTTGGGCCATAGACATTGATGAGTCTGCCTTTCCCCATGACAGCAAAGGCTTTCCTCACATGCTGTACCGATGCCCGCTCTCCGCCGAATAGCACCTTGCGCACACTGCGCATCCAGTCGGTTTCTTCATCAACAAGGAGATTAAATAATGCCGTTGGAACAAACATGACAGAAATGTTTTCCCTTTTAATCAATCCCGTCAGCTCGCCCATGTTTAAAATGGTCTCTTTTTTCGGCAAGACAAGCTTCGCTCCGTTTAAAAGTGCGCCATACACATCAAATGTAAAGCCATCAAATACGCTGTTGGATAATGACAGCAGTGTATCTGTTTCTGAAATGGTTAAGTAGTTTGTATTTTTGACCACCCGGGCAATATTCGAATGGGTCGTCATGATGCCTTTTGGCTGACCTGTTGTACCAGACGTATACATGATGTAAGCCGTATCGTGTAAACCTGCTTCAAGCGGCAGATTCTCTGAGCTCATCAGTGAAATTTCTTGATCATCTGCAAACAGATACTTTCCATCAAACGCAAGTGCCTTCACTTGACCGATAAAGGATGAGTGAGTCAGAACATGCGTTGCCCCGCTGTCTTTAAGCATGTATTGAATGCGGCTTTCGGGATAATCGGGATCAATAGGCACATAGATTGCACCTGCTTTTAAGACAGCCAGCAGGCTGACAATCAGTTCAGGCGTGCGGCCGGCTAAAATGGCGATGACCGTTTGATGCGTGACCCCATTTTTTTGCAAATGTCTTGCCAATCGGTTAGCTTGTTCATTCAGCTCCGCATATGTCATCGTGTGCTCACCTGCTGATAATGCGACCGCATTCGGCTGTTTGCGGACATTATGCTCAAACCATTTCGACAAATATAGCTGGTCATGCTCAAGCTCGGGCGCATTCCATTCCTCAAGAATCAGCTGCTTTTCCTGTTTCATGACAAGTGTAAGTGTATGAACCGATTGATCAGGATGCTTGATCGCCTCGCTCATCAATAAACTCAGCTGCTCCTTTAACCGTTGAACAAATTGAGGATCAAATGCTTTTTTGTTAAAGGCCAGCTTCAATTGCAATTGTTCTCCTGGTGATGCCAGCAAATTGAGATCATAGTTCGATTTTTCATACACATTCATGTTTTCCACAGTAAACCCTAACCGCGCCTCTTGCTCGTCCTTCTTTGCGGCTGGGACATTTTCAAACACGACAATATGATCAATGAGTGGCTGATGACCTGTCTTTGCCTGAATATCATAAATCGGAATATATTGATGCGGCTCAGCCGCAAGAGACTGCTGCTGCGTTTCTGACAGAAGAGAACGGAATGTCATGTCATCTGTCAGCTGAATTCTTCTTGGGATGACATTGATGAACAAGCCAACCATTCTGTCAACACCAGCCAAATCTGCCGGACGCCCCGACACAACCGTGCCAAACAGCACATCATTTGAACGCTGATATCTGCTCAGCAGAATTGACCAGACCGATTGCAGCACACTGCTTAACGTTGCATTTTGCTGGAACGCTAACTCTGATAAAGCAGCCGTTTCTGCCTTACTCATCGACCATTCCAATTCGCCTAATTCATGTTCATTCGTTTGCTTTCTCTGTTCTTTAAAGGTAGATTGCCCATCAAACCCGGCTAATGATTGCTGCCAATATTGAAGTGATGCTTGTTTATCTTGTTTTTCAAGCCATTGAATATATTCTTTGTACGGTTTAACCGGTTCCAGCTTGTAAGGGATGTCATGTAAAAGGGCATGATAAATCGCAAATAACTCCTGCACCACAAGCCCAAAGCACCAGCCATCAAGAAGGATATGATGATAGCTCCATATCCAGCGATAGCTGGCAGGGCCCGTTTGGAAAACAGTTGCCCGCATGAGAGCATCCTTCGAAAGGTCAAATCCTCTCAGGCGATCCTGTTGTTTAAATGTCTCAAGACGTACAAGCTGTTCGTCTTCAGAAAGATTCTGCATGTCCACCACATCAAGCGTAAAAGGACGTTTCTTCAGCACAACTTGGACAGGGCGCTTCACTTTTTCGTGGAGAAATACGGTACGAAAAATATCGTATCGCTCCACGATGACATTCATGCTTTTCTCAAGTAAGTCATGACGCAGTGTACCCTTTACGTTCATATCCATTTGCTCTACATAAAAGCCCTTTTCTTGGTGATGGAGGGTATGAAACAGCATGCCTTCTTGCATCGGTGACAGATAATACATGTCTTGAACTTGATCCCTTTTAAATGAACTCATCTATTTCATCCTCCCTTCCCGTTTTTATGACTGATCTCATGTTGTTAGGTCAATTTCTCCTCAAGCATGTCAAATATATCGTCCATTTCATCCATATCAAGGTCACCAGCAGAGAAATCACTTGGCGTAAATTCTCGTTCGTGCTGCGCTAAACAATGAGTCATGATGGATTGTATTTTTTCTTTTAGCAATGCCATGAACCGCTGTATCGTCTGTTCTTCATATTCATCTGAACAATATGAACAAGACAACATGAATCGATTGTGTTGAACAAGACCACTGAGGTTCAGCTTATAGACAGCTTCTGAATCAGGGCTTGCTTGTCGTCCCATATCATAGGTGGATGGTCCAAAGAGTTCTGTCGTCACTTCCTGATCAATCTGCCCAAGATAATTCAAGCTGATTTCAGGTTGTACATGTTTTCCTGACGACTCAGTGAGATATTTTAAAATCCCGTAGCCGATCCCTTTATTCGGGACACGCCGCAGCATTTCTTTCGTTCCTTTAATCTCCTCAGCTATGCTCTGATCCGGCTTTGCTTTCAGTACGACTGGATACATACTCGTAAACCAGCCAACCGTGCGGGAGACATCCAGTCCTGATAAAATATCCTCTCTTCCATGACCTTCAAGCTGCACATGTACATGGGACTCACCTGTCCACTCCTGAACGGCAAGACCGAGCGCACATAGAAGAATATCGTTCATTTCCGTTGTGTACGGTAGATGAATGTCGGTCAAAAGATGCTCGGTTTCAGACTCTGAAAGCTGCATCTGTACTGCTTTTGTTTGAGCAACTTTTCTTTTCGTTACTTTATGATCAACAGGTAAAGTGGTGATTGGGGTCCTGTCAATCTCATTCCAGTACTCACTTTGGCTTTTTAACGGTTTGGACTGTGCGTATCGTTCGATCGCCTCTGCCCATTCTTTAAAGGAGTGGGTTTTGTGCGGCAGGACGAGCGTTTGTCCTTGAGCTGCCTGTTGATAAAGAGACATAAAGTCCTCTAGTAAAATTCGGCATGAGACACCATCAATCACAAGATGGTGTGTCAAGATAAGTAAGTGATCGCCATCTTTTGCACGGAAACAGATCACTTTCATGAGCGGACCTGTTTCGAGGTTCAGCTGACGCTGATACTCGTTGGCATAGGTGGAAATGGCTTTTTTCATGTCGTGCTCTTTAGAGACATCATGAGAAATAACCGCAATTGGTTCAGTGAGCTCGCGCTGATTGTATTGCAGGATGCTGCCATCCTCTTGCCTGTATACCATGCGCAGTGCATCATGATGTGAAAGTAATTTCTGCATCACTTGTTCTGTCATCAAAAGGTCAAATCCATTTGGCGCATGAAGCATCATCGAGAGATTCCAATGATGCTGGTCAGTGAATGTTCGTTCAAAGAACCAGCGTTGAATTGGAGTCAACATGACTTCTCCTTCGACAGGTGATTGGTCAGCTGTCAGTTGATCAGCTTCTTCGATATATGGGCGTAGCTCCGCAATCGTTGGGTACTGGAATAGTAGTTTCATATCAAGCTTCCAGCCCGCTTGTGTGAGCCTGCTTGCCATTTGAATGCCTTTAATCGAGTCTCCGCCAAGGAAGAAGAAGTGATCGTGAATGCCGACTTGGCTGACGCCAAGCACGTCTTCCCAAATGCCGCATAGAAGTGTTTCGACTTCGTCTCTTGGCGCTTCGTATGCTGTTTGGTTGGCTTCCATATCTGGTGCTGGCAATGCTTTCAGATCGACTTTGCCATTTGCCGTCATCGGCAGTTTGTCTAGCTTGATGATCCATGAAGGGACCATATAGTCTGGCAACGTGCGTTTTAGACTTTCTTTTAGGTCGGTCGTTTCTTCAGCTGTGATGACGTAAGCGGCAAGGGCATCTTGTTCGCTGGCATCTTTCACCGTTGTCACAACTGCTTCTTTGACTGAATTCAATTCAAGAAGCTGAGCTTCAATTTCTGACAGCTCAATCCGGAAGCCACGAATGTTGACCTGATGGTCTTTTCTGCCGAGATAGATCAGTTCGCCATCCTCTGTCCATTTCACTAAGTCGCCTGTCAGGTACATGCGCTCATCTGGATAAAATGGATCTGGGACAAATCGTTTGTTGGTTTCTTCTGGAAGATTCCAGTACCCTCTTGCCAGTCCTTTTCCTGCGATCACAAGCTCACCCGGTACGCCTGGCGGCGAGAGATCATATAACGAACCCATAATGTAAAAACGAGTATTAGCAATCGCTGTTCCAATCGGAAGCGTGCCTTGATCTGGATTGATGATCCCACTTGTCGCCACGACGGTGTTTTCTGTTGGACCGTAGTTATTCACGAGTTGATAAGGAACTGGTTTTACCTGTTTCAGCTTGTCTCCGCCTGTTAGTAAGTAACGCAAGGAGTGATTGTCCATTGACATAAACTGCTCGCATAGCTGGGTCGGCAGGAATGCAATGGTGATATTTTCGTCATTGAAATACGCATTGAGCTTGATCATATCGAGACGAATCGCTTCATCGATGATGTGTAGCTCTGCGCCGGCAATCCATGTCGGGAACATTTCCCAAATAGAGGCGTCAAAGCCAAAGCCGGCATATTTGGCGGTTCGGTCCGCATTTGTCACTTGGAAGGTATCATTGTGCCAGAACGCAAGATTCACAAGGGACTGGTGCTCGACCATGACACCTTTCGGCTGTCCTGTCGTTCCAGACGTGTAAATCATATAGGCGAGATCTGTTGGTTTGACATGAATCTGAATTTCTTGTGCTTCGCCTTCTACCGCATCTTCTATGAACAGGACATGACCTGTGAATGAAGATGGTGCAGTCAGTCCTTTTTGCATGAGAAGAACCTCTGCCCCGCAGTCATTCAGCATGTAGGCAATACGCTGATCCGGATAATCCGCATCAATTGGAACGAATGTCGCACCTGACTTCAGGACGCCAAGGACGGTTGCCGCCATATCAAGCGATGGGCGAGTCAGAATACCGACACGGTCTCCTCGTTTTATGCCGTTTGAGATGAGTCTTGAAGCGACTGTATTTGAACGGCTGTTCAGTTCCTCATACGTCCAGCTTGTTCCGCAGAAGGTCGCCGCTTTTTGTTTCGGTGCTTCAAATGCTTTAGCCTCAATCAGTGCATGAACGGTTTGATCTGACGGAACGTTTAGGACAGGACCTGACCATTCATTGATCAGCTCTTGTTTTTCCTCTTCTGTTAAGATCGAAAGCGATGAAATTGGTTCATTTAGCTTCACCAGCATCTCGTCTATAATTTGTTCATAATATCGACTCCAACGCTGAATGGTCTTCTTTTTAAACAGCGCTGTTGCATACTCAAAGCGTAAGCCCACTTGGTCCTTTTCTTCGAATACACCGAGCGTTACATCAAATTTTGCATGAACTGTCTCTTGCTGTTTTTGCGAAAGCTTGAGTCCATTTAGATTCGGTAACGTCATATCACGGTCATCCGTTGTCAGCATGACACTAAACAATGGGTTGCGGCTCGTGTCTTTCGGCAGATCTAACTGTGCCACCAATTCCTCAAACGGAAATTCTTGATGTTCATAGGCTGATAGACTTCGATCTTTCATTTTTTCAAGTAATTGTGCTGTCGTTTCCTCGAGCTGCACTTCATGTCGAAGAGCCAGTGTATTCACAAACATGCCTGGAACCCGTTCGATTGAAGCATGTGTACGTCCTGCTGTGACAGCGCCTATCACGATATCTGTCTGCCCAGTTAATTTGGAAAGGAAAATAGCAAATGCCGTTTGCATGACCATGTTCATGCTCACACCTTTTTCAGCCATGAGTGCTTTAATGGTCTGCACCTTTTCAGAAGATAACCATCTATCGACTCGGTCTCCTTCAAATGACTGTACATGAGGGCGCGGAAAATCAAGTGGCAGTGCCAAATCTTCAGGTGGCTCTGCGTATTGCTCCAGCCAATATTGACGCTGTTTCTCGAGCAGCGCTTGCTGCTTTTCTTCCTGCTGCCATACTGCATAATCCTTGTAGTGCAGCTGAACTGGCGGTAACGTCTTTTTCTCATACAACTTTGCCAATTCTTGAATGAGCAGACTGCGTGTGACACCATCTGCGATGATATGGTGCATATCCATCATGAACACATATTTTTCTTCAGAAAGCTTCGCCACCTTTGCCCTCATTAATGGTGCTTGATGTAATGAGAATGGGGTGATGAATGCGTCTATGACAGGTTGCTCATGACCTTTCTCTACTTCAACAACCTCTAACGTAAACGGCACTCGGCGATACACTTTTTGAACGGGTACGCCATCAATTTCTACAAAGGCTGTCCGCAATGATTCATGTCGTTCGATCAAGGCTTGCAGCGCTTCTTCTAGCTGCTTTACATCTAGACTGCCTTCCATCATCAATACGGCAGGCATATGGTAAGTCACTGCTTCTGGATGCAGCTGCTGCAACACATACATCCGCTTTTGAGCAGAAGAGACAGGATAGAAATCTTGCTTCTCCGCCGGCTGAATGGATGTCATGTCCGAGGAACCCACTTCTTCTAAATAAGCTGCCATCGCACGTATCGTTGGCTTTTCAAAAAGGACTTTGAGCGGCACATGCTTGTTCAGCTTGGCTTGCATTTTTGAAATGAGCACCATGCCTTTGAGGGAATGACCTCCCAATTCAAAGAAGTGATCATGCACACCTATTTGTTCAACCGCAAGTACTTCTGACCAAATATCGCAAAGCGTCTGCTCAAGTGCCGTTTCTGGTGCTACATGCACCGCGCGATTCATATGCACCTCGTGCGGAAGCGGCAGAGATTTCGCATCTACCTTTCCGTTTTGCGTGAGCGGGATGTGGTCGACTTTGACAAAGTACGTTGGGATCATATAATCCGGCAGTGTCTCCGCAAGCTTTTCTCTAAACGTCAGTGTTCCAATCGGTTCAGGCGACGTGTAATAAAGTGCAAGCTCTGGTAAACGGGACATATGAAGTACTTTCACATACACCTCTTGAATGGATAATCGTGCACGTGCGGCATGCTCAATTTCCTGCTTCTCAATACGATAGCCGCGGACTTTCACTTGATCATCTATTCTTCCGAGAAACTCAATGTCTCCATTTGCATGCTGTCTGACCAAATCTCCTGTACGATACATCCGCTCTTCAGAAAAATACGGATTTTCTAGAAAACGCTCTGCCGTTAATTCAGGCTGATTCAAATACCCTCTCGATACACCTTCCCCTGATATATAAAGCTCTCCAGGTGCACCATACGGGACGAGGCGCTGCTGACGATTGAGTGCGAGCGCTCTTGTGTGAGCAATTGGCTGTCCGATCACAGAGCGATCCTTGAGTGTGCCTAGCTCTTGCTTTGTGATCAGCTTGGTCACAGTTCCAATGGTTGTCTCTGTCGGGCCGTAGTGGTTCATCACAGCCACACATGGATGCTGTTCCATAAATATCTCAACGTCCTCAGAGACAATCGGTTCTCCTCCAAGTATAACAAGGCGTAAAGCGTTAAATGCATGATCTTTCGAATCTGCCATCATATGAAATAAGGATGGTGTCATTTTGATATAAGTCAGCTCTTGTTCATCAATTAAACGCATGAGTCGTACCGGGTCTGTATACACATCTTCACGAGGCACATACAGGGTTCCTCCTGCCTTTAAGACAGGGAAAATGCTTGTGTAACCAAGATCATATGCATAAGAAGAAAGAAGTGCCGTCCGATCGCATTCTTGCAATGTCACCTCATTTGTCAGCCAGTTAACGTAGTGTGATAGATTACGATGCGTGAGCTGAACACCCTTCGGTTTTCCTGTTGTCCCAGATGTGTAAATCACATACGCAAGTTGATCGGCTGATGCTTCCGGCAAATCTAGCGTGCGGCTTTGTAGTACTGCTTTTTCAATCTGCACGACCTGAATCGACTTGTGATGTTGATAGGACCCTGCAAGAGACTCATTTGTTACGATCACTTGTGCACCTGAATCTTCTAATGTGTAGTTGATACGTTCCGCAGGGAAGGCCGGATCAATTGGTACAAATGCACCTCCTGCTTTCATCACACCAAGCATTGAAACGATGACATAGACAGAGCGATCAAGAATCAGCGCTACAGTCTTTTCTTTCTCGACGCCTCGTATCTTCAGTTCACTGCCAATTGCATTTGACATGTCTTCCAGCTCGCGGTAAGTGAGCTTCCGTTGATCATCCATCACCGCAATGGCATCTGGTGTTTCCTTTGCCTGACGTGAAAGTTGGACGTGGAAAGGCTCATGATGATTTGTTTGCACTTCGTCTTTTTTCTCCAACCGCTCTATTTGCTCATGCTGTTCAAGAATAGGGAGCAAGCCGATCTGTTCCTCCGGGTGTTGGACCGCTTCATGAATAATCGCAAGAAGATGAGTTCCGAATCTACGGACCGTCTCTTCTTTAAATAACGCCGCTGCATAGTCAAAGCTCAGCTTTAATGCTCCTTCTCGTTCAAATGCTTCTAGAGACAAGTCAAATTTGACTGAGTGATGCTGTATGGCATAAGGCGAAATGTGCAGGTCGCCGAGCTTTAGTGCGGGAACCTCCATGTTCTGCATGTTAAATGACACGCTAAAGAGCGGGCTTCGGGTTGTATCACGATCTAACGTAAGACGTGCAATTAACTCTTCAAGCGGATAGCTTTGATGAGCAAAAGCATCAACACTCGTTTCTTTTATTTCTTCAAGCAGCTGTAAAAATGTTTTCGTTTGCTCTGGTTTTCCGCGTATCGCAACGGTGTTGATAAACATCCCTGGCATGTCCTGTATATCAGGATGTGTCCGTCCTGCAACAGGGGAACCAACGATGATATCTTCCTGACCGCTATAGGTGGCAAGCAGCACCTGAAAAGCAGATAACAAGAACATGTACATGGTCGTATCTGTTTTCTGAAGCAGGTCATGAATCCGCTGAGTCGTCGCTTGATCACAGCCAAACATGAATCGTTCTCCTGAAAAATCACGTTCCGCTGGACGCGAATAATCCGTTGGCAGCTCTAATACTGGCAAGTCTCCTTCGAATTGCTTCAGCCAATAGGCTTCATGCTCCTTCTGTTTCTCCGTCTCTTCTTCACTTAACTGCCAGACAGCGTAATCTTTATAATGAATGGTTCTTTCTGCAAGAGCTTCGCCATCATAGGCCTTCGCCAAATCTTGTATGAACGTCTTCATGGAGCTGCCATCTGTAATGAGATGATGCGCTTCCAAGACGAGAAGATGACGGTTTTCACTGATCTTCAACAACTGGGCTCGTAATAAAGGCGCAGCTGTTAAATCAAATGGTGATTGATGTTCAGAAAGAAATGCCTCCGCCTCTTCTTCCTTGATATCATGAACAGGAAGGTCAAATCCCGTCCATTCATTCACTCTTTGAACAATATCTTCTCCATTCATATGAAAACTCGTTCTTAGGATTTCGTGCGTTTGGATCAACTGATCGAACGCCGATTTGAGCCGCTGATATTCGAGCGTTCCTTCAAGCGTTAAGACGATTGGAATATGATAATTCGTGCTGTCTGGTTCAAGTGTCTGCAAAATGTATAAACGGCGCTGAGCTGGTGATACCGGATACTCGTCCGCCTGCTCTGCTGGTAAAATCGGATGCCCCATTTCTTCTTGACCATCCTGATCGATATATGCCGCTAATGAACGAATCGTCGGCTTCTCAAAAATCACTTGAATCGGCATTTCCTTTTGAAGCACCTCTTGAATCTTCGCGGACATCATCATCGCTTTGAGAGAGTGCCCGCCAGCCATGAAGAAATGTTCATCTACTCCGACCGTTTTTCCAAGCAGCTCCTCCCAAATTTGAGCGAGTGCCTTTTCTGTCTCCGTCTTAGGCGGAATGATTTCCTTTTTCTCCTGATGCGCTTCGTCCGGCTTTGGTAAAGCTTTTCGATCTACCTTGCCGTTCGATGTGAGCGTAAAAGCATCCAGCTTCATCACATGGTGCGGCACCATATAAGCTGGGAGCTCTTGATTAAATAAATCTCGCACTTCTTCTTCTGTCATTGTCCCTGTGAAGTAAGCGGTGATTTCCTTTTCATCTGAGGAAAACGAATGGACAAGCACAACCGCATCATCTATGCCCGCTTTTTGCTGAAGCACTGATTCAATTTCACCAAGCTCAATACGGAAGCCTCGAATTTTCACCTGATCATCTGTCCGGCCGAGGAATTCGATTTGGCCATCCGCGCCATACCGAGCCAAATCCCCTGTTCGATACAAACGGCCTGACGGCTTAAAAGGATTTGCCATGAATACTTGATTGGTCAAATCTGGACGATGGAGATACCCTCTTGCGACACCATCCCCGCCAACATACAGCTCTCCTGGCGCTCCAATTGGCTGCAATCGTTGATCATCATCTAAAATATAAGCCGACGAATGGTTAATCGGCTGACCAATTGGAATCGGACCCGTTTCATCTCCTCTTACTTCGTAAATGGTCGAGATGGTTGTATTTTCTGTTGGACCATAGGCATTCAGCAAGACAAGTGCTGGATGATGCTGTTTCACAAGCTCCGCACTCTTCACATTGATCACGTCACCGCCTGTAATTAATGTGGTTAACCCTTTGAACATTTGCGGCCGCTGCTGAGCGAGCTGATTAAATAACCCAGTCGTTAAAAAGAGCGTCGTGATCTGATGTGTTTGGATAAATTGTTCAAATCGATGAATATCCAATAAAGTATCGCGGTCAACAGGATACAGCGTCGCCCCACCCAGCAGCGTGGTAAAGATTTCAAAGGTAATGGCGTCAAAGCTGACCGCTCCTGTATGCGCCATACGATCCGACTTATTCAAGCCTAATTTCTCCTGAGAGCAAGCCAATCTCACAA
This sequence comes from Bacillus sp. FSL M8-0266, assembly GCF_038613425.1. NCBI lineage: Bacteria > Bacillati > Bacillota > Bacilli > Caryophanales > Bacillaceae > Bacillus > Bacillus sp. FSL M8-0266. Next base: position 375,720 of record NZ_CP152015.1, on the reverse strand, counting down.
TGTGCTGATGCTCAATTTGAACCCCTTTTGGCTGTCCAGTTGATCCCGATGTATACATGATATACGCCAAGTGAGATGGAGACGTCCTGACTGATACATCCATGTGTGAGTGATGAGGCTTACTCGTCACATGTACAGCCTTGATCTGTTCATCAACTGGCGACGGACTATCAGCATGAAGCAAAATGGATGCGCCACTGTCCTCAAGCATAAATCGGATTCTTTCTTCAGGCTGCGAAGGATCAATCGGCACATAAGCTGCCCCTGCGTGTAGAACTGCTAAGATGGCGATCACCGCATCAGCTGATCGGTTCATATACACCGCCACAGCATCCCCGGGCTGTACGCCTTTCTCAATAAGACTGCCAGCCAAACGACGGATTTCTTGTCCAAGCTCTTCGTACGTGAATGTTCGGTCGCCTTCAACTAATGCCAGATGGTCAGGCTGCGCCTTCATACGTTCTTTGAGCAGCTCAGGAATAGACAGATGCTTCGGATAATCTCGCTCCGTCTGATTCCACGCTTTGATCTGCTGCTTCTCCTCTTCCGTGATACACGTCACGTCCTGAAGGCGTACTTCAGGGTTTTGGATGATTTGCTTCATGAGATTGGTTAGATGTTTCGATATGTTTTCAATGACCTTTTCTTCAAAAGCTATGGCGTTGTATTTGATTTTCAATGTCCACGTTTCACCGGGATACACAAGGACATTTAGGTCAAAATTCGTTTGTTCAAATCCGTCCTTTACATCAATGGAAAAACCAAGACGCGCAGACATGGTGTCACCAGACAGCTCCTGATCTAAAGGATAGTTTTCAAACCCAACCAAATGATCAAAGAGCTGCCCTCCAGCAGCTGTTTTCTGCTGAATGTCATAAAGCGGCATAAAATCATAGTTTTCCGCTTCCAATGCATGCTGCTGTACCTTTTGAAACAACTGTTTGAACGTCTGCTTCTGACCCAATGTCACTCGAACGGGTATCGTATTGATAAACAGCCCTGCCATGCGCTCAATTCCAGATACACTTGGAGGTCTGCCCGATACAACGGTGCCGAATGTGACATCATCAGCTGCATGATAGGTGCCTAAAAGAACAGACCAGACCGCCTGAAACAGGTTCGGGGCTGTCACTTGGCATTGTCTTGCTACATTTTGAATGGCTTGTACCGTTTGAGCATCCCATGTAAATGTCCATTCCTGATGGTCGTATTGTCCGTTCGCTTCTTTTTGCTGCAGCAGCCCTTGATGCTGAACCGCTCCATCTAGACGCTCCTGCCAATAGCTTTCCGCTTCTTGTTTATTTTGCTTTCCAAGCCACTGGATATAATCTGCATAAGGCTTACCCTGTGAGCGATCCGGCGTTCGACCGTTCCGAAAAGATTCATAGTAATGAAACAGTTTTTTCATTAAAACACCCATGGACCAACCATCCATGATGATGTGATGGTTGCTCCAAATGAGATGCCAATTTGTTTCATTTAGTTGAAAAACAGCGACTTTCAATAACAGATCATTTGTTAAATGAAATCCTTGCTTTCTCACTTGTTTTTTATATTGATCCAATACCTTTTGCTGCTCTTGATGATTCAGATGTGATAGATCCTCTCGATACACATCGAGATGACGTTCAGCCAGTACAACCTGACGAGGCTTTTGTAATTGTTGATAAACAAAGGCTGTACGGAGAATGTCATATGTCCGTATGAGCTCATTGAGACTTTTTTCAAAAAGAGCGTGATCAAATTCTCCGCTTATTCCAAGCTCAAGCTGTGTGAAATAAGAGGAGGAATTAGGGTCTAGCATGGCATGATAGAGCATGCCCTCCTGCATGGGTGTTAAAGGATATACCTTTTGAATCTTCTGCTTGCTCATATGTCCACCTCTTCGTTTGCTTAAAATATATCCATTAGCTTTTCAAGTTCATCCATCGTGAGATCTTCATCCCCCACATCACTAGGTGTCATCTGGGTTTCCTCCTGTGATACGCAATGTGAGATCAGCGCCTTCACATTCTTTTCAAGAAGGTCCTTGAATTGTTCCATCGTACGTTCTTCAAATTCAAGATGATGATAAGAAATCGTCACATGGAGCATGGCTTGTTCGACGAAACCAACAATATCAAGTGCATGAGGTTTCTCTGATTCAGGACTCAGCGATTGGCCTGCATCCCACGTTGAGCGGCTTAACTCACCGATGATCTGTTCATCAAACTGACCAAGATAGTTAAAGCTGATATGTGGCACGAGATCAAATGAGATATCGTCCTTCATCTTGTCAGGGGTTAAATATTTTAATATGCCATAGCCGATTCCCTTGTTCGGGATGTGCCTGAGTTCCTCTTTTAAATGCTTGATCTGATAAGAAAGATCGTCTGCATGCGACATATCCAGTAACACAGGATACATACTTGTAAACCAGCCAATCGTCCGTGATACATTGACCGCAGGGAGGATGTTCTCTCTCCCGTGTCCTTCAAGATGTATAAAGTGTCTATCTTCACCTGTCCACTCTTTCATGGACAATCCGAGTGCTGTCAGCAAAATATCATTGATGTCTGTTTGATATGCTTCATGTACATCTGTCAGCAGACTGCGTGTTTCCTCCTCAGACAATGTAAAACGAATGGTCTGTGTATGAAGCATCCGCTGATCCTCCGTCACATGATCCTTTTGAAGCGGCGTAACGGAATGCGCAAGTACCTTTTTCCAATAAGCTCTTTCCGAAAGCAACTCATCTGACATCGCGTATTCCGTCAGCTTCTGGGCATATTCTTGGAAAGAGTGTGTTTTTTCAGGAAGTGTCAGGATTTCCCCGCGCTTCGACTGTTCATAAAGAGCCATAAAATCTTCAAGGAAAATACGCCATGACACACCATCGATGACAAGATGATGTACAGCGAGCAGTAAATGATCCCCTTGATCCGTTCGGAAAATGGCTGGCTTTACTAAAGGTCCTTCCGCTAGCGATATACTCGCCTGCACTTCATTTGCCAGCTTTTCTACCTGCTGGATTTGCTGCGACAGTTCCCCTTGTACTTCTACCACATCAACAGCCACCAAGTTTTCTTCGATTTTTCGATGACGCTGGATCACGCGTCCTTCTTCAAGCGGATACACCATTCGCAAGGCATCGTGATGGATCATGAGCTGCTCCAACACTTGCTGAACGATGGTTTCATCCAAGCCATTTGGCGCTTGGAGCATAACTGATTGGTTCCAATGGTGCTGACTCGTAAAGTTTCGTTCAAAGAACCAGCGCTGAATCGGTGTGAAAATGACTTCTCCTTCGACAGGTGATTGGTCAGCTGTCAGTTGATCGGCTTCTTCGATATATGGGCGTAGCTCCGCAATCGTTGGGTACTGGAATAGTAGTTTCATATCAAGCTTCCAGCCCGCTTGTGTGAGCCTGCTTGCCATTTGAATGCCTTTAATCGAGTCTCCGCCAAGGAAGAAGAAGTGATCATGAATGCCGACTTGGCTGACGCCAAGCACGTCTTTCCAAATGCCGCATAGAAGCGTTTCGACTTCGTCTCTTGGCGCTTCGTATGCCGTTTGGTTGGCTTCCATATCTGGTGCTGGCAATGCTTTCAGATCGACTTTTCCATTTGCCGTCATCGGCAGGTGGTCTAGCTTGATGATCCATGAAGGCACCATATAGTCTGGCAACGTGCGTTTTAGACTTTCTTTCAGGTCGGCCGTTTCTTCAGCTGTGATGACGTAAGCGGCAAGCGCATCCTGTTCGCTGGCATCTTTGACCGTTGTCACAACTGCTTCTTTGACTTCTGCCAGCGCAAGGAGCTGCGCCTCAATTTCTGACAGCTCAATCCGGAAGCCACGAATGTTGACCTGATGGTCTTTTCTGCCGAGATAGATCAGTTCGCCATCCTCTGTCCATTTCACCAAATCACCTGTACGGTACATGCGCTCACCTGGATAAAATGGATCTGGGACAAAGCTTTTCTCTGTTTCCTCTGGAAGATTCCAGTACCCTCTTGCCAGTCCTTTTCCTGCGATCACAAGCTCACCCGGTACGCCTGGCGGCGAGAGATCATATAACGAACCCATAATGTAAAAACGAGTATTAGCAATCGCTGTTCCAATCGGAAGCGTGCCTTGATCTGGATTGATGATCCCACTTGTCGCCACGACGGTGTTTTCTGTTGGACCGTAGTTATTCACGAGTTGATATGGAACAGGCTTTACCTGTTTCAGCTTGTCTCCGCCTGTTAGTAAGTAACGCAAGGAGTGATTGTCCATTGACATAAACTGTTCGCATAGCTGAGTTGGCAAGAACGCAATGGTGATATTTTCGTCATTGAAATACGTATTGAGCTTGATCATATCGAGACGAATCGCTTCATCAATGATGTGCAGCTCTGCGCCGGCAATCCATGTCGGGAACATTTCCCAAATAGAGGCGTCAAAGCCAAAGCCGGCATATTTGGCGGTTCGGTCCGCGTTTGTCACTTGGAAGGCATCATTGTGCCAGAACGCTAGATTGACAAGGGACTGGTGCTCGACCATGACACCTTTCGGCTGTCCTGTCGTTCCAGACGTGTAAATCATATAGGCGAGATCTGTTGGTTTGACATGAACCTGAACATCGTGAGCTTCACCTTCTACGGCATCTTCTATGAACAGGACATGACCTGTGAATGAAGATGGTGCAGTCAGTCCTTTTTGCATGAGAAGCACCTCTGCCCCGCAGTCATTCAGCATGTAGGCAATACGCTGATCCGGATAATCCGCATCAATTGGAACGAATGTCGCACCTGCCTTGAGGACACCAAGGACGGCTGCCGCCATATCAAGCGATGGGCGAGTCAGAATACCGACACGATCTCCTCGTTTTATGCCGTTTGAAATGAGTCTTGAAGCGACTGTTTTTGCCCGATTGTTTAGTTCCTCATACGTCCAGCTCGTTCCACGGAAGGTTGCCGCTTTTTGATGAGGTGTCTGGTATGCTTTAGCCTCAATCAGTGCATGAACGGTTTGATCTGACGGAACGTTTAGGACAGGGCCTGACCATTCACTGAGCAGTTTTTGCTGCTGCTTCGGTGATAATAGCTGCATTTGATCTAGCGATTGATCTGGCGCTGATACCATTTGTTCCAATAAATGAAGGAAAAACTCCTTCCACTTTTCGATCGACGACTGTTGAAAGATAGAAGAATTAAAATCGAACACAAGCTCAATGTGATCAGCCGATTCGTTTCCAGTTAAGGTCAAATCAAATTTGGCGATATTCTCTTCGAATGGCTCTGGAACAATGTGAAGTCCATCCATCGTTAAATCACGGATATCCGCATTTTCCATTGAGAACACCACATCAAAGATTGGATGACGGCTAGTGTCTCGAACCGTTTGTACTTGGTCTACCAATTCTTCAAATGGGTACAACTGATGCTCATTTGCCTCTAACACAAGCTGATGAACATTTGACGCAAATTCCGCAGCTGTCAGATGTCCTGCTGGCTTTGTTCTAAGTGCCAGCGTGTTCACAAACATACCAATGACAGATTGAATATCCGGATGAGTTCTGCCCACAATCGGCGAACCGATGATGATATCTTCTTGTCTTGATAGCTTGCTTAAAAGGGTACTGTAGCAAGTGAGCAGGACTGTATACGTCGTACTGTTGAGCGCTCTGACCAGCTCATCCAATTTGGCTTTAAGCGGCCCATTGATTGTAAATGAGACGCGATCTCCTGCGAATGTTTGCACTTTTGGTCTTGGCAGGTCTTCAGGCAGTGCCAGTACAGGCAGGTCTCCTTGTAATTGCTTCAGCCAAAACGCCTCTTCAGCTTCTATTTGTGCAGCAAACGTCTCGCTTTTTGACCAAACCGCATAATCCTTATATTGAACAGGTAATTTCTCTAATTTGTCTCCTCGATACAAGGCTGAAAGCTCCTCAATTAAAATGCCCACAGATGCACCATCTGAAATGATATGATGCATATCAATCAGCAAATAATGGACATTTACGGAAGCAGAAACTAGACCTACTCTGAGTAGAGGCGCCTTTTCTATATCAAATGGACGGATAAAGTCATTCATCAATTCCTGTATGTCTCTTCCGTTCCCTTCGATTGTCTCAATGTCTACGGAGATGTTTGGTTCAATCCGTTGAACAGGTTCATTCTGAACAAAATCAAAGCTCGTTCGGAATGCTTCATGACGATGGGCAAGCTGTTCAATCGCTTTTTTAAATCGTTTTTCATCAAAAGCACCTTCTAGCTTTAAAGCAGCCGGCATATGATAGCTTTGCTCCGCGTCGGTCATTTTCTCCAATACAAACAGCCGTTTCTGAGCAGATGTCACTGGATAATAGGCCGCTTCTTCTGCAACCTCCACCCGCTTGATCTCCGTTTGATCCGCTTGATCAACCGCAAAGGCAAACGCCTCTAATATTGGGGATTCAAATAAAGACTTTAAAGTGAGCTCCACGTGCATCTCTTCATACAGCTTGTTCAGCATTTTCATGCCGCGCAGCGAATGACCACCGCATTCAAAGAAATGATCGTGCCTGCCGATTCGCGGCACTTCAAGAACTTCTTCCCAAATGCGCGCCACGAGACGCTCCGTTTCTGTTTGAGGAGGGATGTACTCATTTACCCCTTGCTCACTTAGGTCAGGCACCGGTAGCGCGCGCCTATCTACCTTGCTGTTATTCGTCAGCGGAAGCTCGTCTAATTGCATGAAGAATGACGGCATCATATACACAGGCAGTTCACGCCCTGCTTGCTCGCGTAAATCAGTTAATGAGACAGACCCTTCGGCTGTAAAATACGCACATAATGTGTCATTTGGAGCTGCAATGACGACGGCTTCCTTTAATTGCGGATGGCGCAGCAGCTGATGCTCAATTTCTCCAAGTTCAATACGCTGACCTCGAATCTTCACTTGATGATCGATTCGTCCAATGAATTCAATCTCTCCATTTGAAAGCCAGCGTGCAAGATCACCCGTTTTGTACATGACCTCACCAGGGCGGAAAGGATTTTCCACGAATTTTTCACTTGTGAGTTTTGGCTGCCCATAATATCCTTTTACCAGTCCATCACCAGCGACACATAGCTCTCCTGCTACACCTGGCGGTTGCAGCTGTCCAAATTCATCTACAATATAAACAGCCGTTTGACTCACTGGCTTTCCGATTGGAATGGATAACGCCTGCTCCTCAATGTGATTCACTGGATAATACGTAGTGAAAATCGTACTTTCAGAAGGACCGTACATATGAACAAGTTTGCCTTCCCCTACCGTTTCAAGTGCAGTCATGACATGAGGCACGGAAGCACGTTCTCCGCCAAATAGAACTTTTCTAACGTTCTTCAGGCTGTCTTTTTTCATATCGATAAGTAAGTGAAAAAGAGCTGTCGTGATCATTAAAATACTGACTTTCTCCTTCTCAATCGCTCCAGAAAGCTCATTCATGTTTAAGATATGATCCTTTGGCAGAACAATCAGTTTCGCACCGTTTAATAAAGCACCAAACACATCAAACATAAAAGCATCAAATACATAGTTTGATAGGCTCATCACCGTGTCTTCATGATGAATGGTCAGATAATTTGATTGCTTCACCGTTCTCAAAATATTCCGGTGTGTCACCATATTTCCTTTAGGTTTTCCTGTTGTACCAGATGTATAGGTCAAATTCGCCAAATCCTCTGGCAATACACGAATGTCTATATTGCTGTCTGATTGCTGAACAATTGCCCGATCTTCTGTTTCGATGATGGTTCCTTCGAAAGAAGCAAGTACCGAACGATGGCGCAGCACTTGATGTGTCAATAAGAATTGCGCACCGCTGTCTGTTAAAAAGTGCTTCACGCGTTCATCAGGGAAATCAGGATCAATTGGTACATAGACGCCGCCCGCCTTAAGTACAGCTAGAACAGAGAGTACCATCTCATTAGACCGTTCAAAGAATAAGGCTGCTTTCATCCCTCTTTCAAACCCATGTTCACGTAAATAATGAGCCAGCTGATTCACACGGTCATTTAGTTCTTGGTAAGAAAGAATCACACCTTCACATTGGAGGGCAGACTCATGACCGTGCGCCTTCACCTGTGCTTCAAACTGCGTCACAATGGTTTCTTCTGACGGATAAGGCGTCGTTAACGGATTCCACAGATTCAGTTGAGCTTCTGCTTCTTGTTCAGAGAGTAATCGATAAGATCGAATCGCCTCCTCCGGCGCTTGAACCATCTGCTTCAGCAAATACATATAATGATGCAGCATCTGCTCGGCTGTACTTCGTTTAAATAGCGCCGTACTGTAATCGAGGACAAAGGATAACCCTTGATCTGACTCCATCGCTTGCAGCGTTAAATCAAACTTTGCAATATGGAAATTGGTTTCTTCGATTTCAACTTGCATTTCTCCTATATGCTGGGCTGATCCATGATCTGGCATGAGTGTAAAAACGGTATCGAATAATGGATGACGGCTAAAATCCCTTGGCACATTCAGTTTTTCAAGCAGTCGTTCAAATGGATATTGCTGATGCTCAAATGCATGCATCGTCTTTTCCTTCACTTGCTCGATCAACTGCGACATGGTTCCATTCGGATCAACCTCGGACCGCAAAGCAAGTGTCTGGACAAACATGCCAATCATGTCATCCAAATCTGCATGCACTCGCCCTGCCGCCGGTGTTCCAACCACGAATTCCTTTTGACCCGTGTACTTCGCAAGCAATGTATAGTAAGCAGAAAGCAGAACCGTATACAGTGTCGTGTGGTGTTTTGCCGCAAGCTCCTGCAATTGCACCTTTAACGTTTCATTGATTTCTTTGATCACACGATCCCCTACAAACGACTGGACTGCTGGGCGCTGATAATCGGTCAGCAGCTGTAAAGCAGGAAGATCACCCGAAAATTCCTGCAGCCAGAATGCCTCTTCTTTTTGAAAACCTTGTTGTTCTTGCCAAACAGCATAGTCCTGATATTGAAGCTTCAATGGGTCTTTGACCGATCCCTCGTAAGCATCTGACAGCTCACGCAGCATCAAATCAATCGAAAGACCATCTGAGATCAGGTGATGCATATCGAAAAAGAGCAGGTGCTCCTGGTCATGTAATGACTTCAAGCCAATACGAAGAAGTGGTGCACACTCAAGGTTAAAGGGTCTGACAAATCGCTTCATATTTTCTTCCATCGTGCCGCCTGTTAGCTGTTCGATTTGAAATGGCACGGATGGAGCTATCCGCTGACGAGGAATACCTTTCAACGTATGAAAAGACGTACGCAGCATATCATGACGTATGATGAGTTTTTCAAAGGCTTCCGTCAGCTTCTCTTGGTGCAGTGTTCCTTTTAACCTCACAACAGCTGGCATATGGTATGCAGTGCTTTGCTCCAATTGGCTCACCATATAAACGCGCTGCTGTGGAGGTGACAATGGATAATGGTCTAAGGCAGGTGCTTTAGGTATCACCGTTTCAGAGGATGTTTCCGCTTGCTCAATGTAGGCAGCCAAAGCGGCAATGGTCTGCTGTTCAAATAAAATGGACAGCGGCACCTCCACCTGAAAATCTCGCTGCACATGTGTGAGTACAGTCATTGCTTTCAGCGAATGCCCCCCTCGTTCGAAGAAGGAATCATATATACCAATCTTCTCTTGACCAAGGATTTTTCCCCACAAACGCACAAGCTTCGTTTCGATCTCGTTTCTAGGCGCAGCATAAACAGCTTGAACGGCTTTATCACCTTTTAAGGCAGCAAGTGCACGACGATCGACTTTGCCGCTGACTGTGAGTGGAAATGCATCGAGCTCTTTGAAATAGAGCGGCATCATGTAAGCTGGTAGCTGATGTTTGATAGCAGCTTGCAGCATGTCAACTGACACATTTTCATGACGAGCTTGATAGTAAGCACTTAACACCTTTTCCCCGTCTGCTTCTTCGACAACAAGTACAATAGCTTGATCCACTCCATCTACCTGCTCCATCACTGCTTCAATTTCGCCTGTTTCTATGCGGTAACCCCTTATTTTCACTTGATCATCCATTCTGCCAAGATAATCAATTGTGCCATCCGGAAGCCATCTGACTAGATCTCCTGTTCGATACATCCGCTCATCTGGAGAAAATGGATCTGCCGTAAATACTTTCTCCGTCAATTCAGGCTGATTCACATAGCCTCGTCCAACACCTATCCCTGCAATGCACAGTTCTCCAGCAGCCCCCTGTACCTGTAATTGATCATGGTCATTTAAAATGTAAAGACGGTGATGACCGAGCGGCTTTCCGATCGACACATAACGCTGCTGTTCAGAGGATTCGCGCAGCTCACTTAGTTCTAGGCGATGAACCGCCGCATCGACACACGTCTCAGTCGGACCATACACATTCCACAAATTAAAATCAGGCTCACTCATCCGAACCGCTTCGATAAGAGAATATGCTGCTTTCGCAGGCAATGCTTCTCCCCCAACTAACATATGCCTCAAGGACAGCCCATCTAATTCCGCTGCAAGTAAAAGCTGCACATGCGCCGGTGTTCCGTCCGCTGCTTCAATTTGATGTTTTCTATAATAAGCCGCTAATTGAACACCATTTCTCGTTGTTTCTCGCGGGATGATATGAAGCGTATGCCCAAATAATAGTGCAGCAAAGATTTGTTTCACCGATGCATCAAAATGGAATGGTGCAAGAAGCGCCATTTGAAGCTCACTCGCCTCTTCATAAACCTCATGATGCAAGGCATGGACCAAATGATGTAGCTGAAGATGCTCAATCATGACGCCCTTCGGCTTTCCAGTCGTCCCCGATGTATAAATCATATATGCCAAATCCTCTGGTACCGACTGATCTACAAGCTGTGGTAACAGTTCATCATCTAATGCGATTTGCTGCTGCACGACCATTTTTTCCGAGAGGACACGGTATGTTGAAACGAACGATTCCTCAGTTAACACAATGGAAGCACCAGAGTCCTCCACAATATATTGAATACGCTCCTCAGGTAATGCTGGATCAATCGGTACATACGCCCCGCCAGCCTTTAATATGCCGAAGATCGCCACCATAGCCTCTGCCTTCCGATCCATTAGGACAGCAACAGGCACATCACGCGAGACACCTTTCATTTGTAAAAAACGCGCCAGCTTTTCTGCCTTTTGAAACAGCTCTCCATAAGTAAATGCTCCATTTTCTGCTACAACAGCTGTCCGCTCTGCATACTTATTGGCTGTCTCATCAAACAAGTGGTGAACCGGCTTTTCAGCTGGCTTTTCAAACGGTTTTCTCTCAGATAATTGAAGCAGTTCCTTTTGTTCATCTGGTGGAAGTAAAGGGAGTTTCCCGATCAGCTGGTCAGGCTGGGAGACCGCCGCTTCTAGTATGATCAAGAATCGATCAAACATCTTACTGATTTCTTCTTCGGTGAATACATCTGTACGGTAGTCCAAATCAATGGTCAATGTATCTGTATCCCAGCGGTCCTTTACATGAATGGAAATATCATTCATTCCGCTCCCGCTAAAGATCGGTTCAGTAATAAAAGACAGATTCTCTTTTTTCTGCCACTGCATGACCTGGTATTCTAAAGAAATATCAAAAAGGCGTCCTGTAAACCCTTCTCTTTCACGTAAATCATTCATGAGGAGATTGTAAGGGTACTTTTGGTGACGCAAGATCTTCATTTGATCCGCCATGACCTGTTTGACGAAATCAAGAAATGATTGCGACCCTTGAACAGATGCACGCATCGGAATGGTGGAAACAAACATACCAATCATCTTTTTTTCTTTGGCATTCGTTCGGTTGCCCATAAAGGTTCCAAGGACAACATCCTCCATACCGCTAAAACGATGCAAATACATATAAACAGTAGACATGAACATCGAGAGCATACTGACTTTCTGCTCTTCACAAAACGTACGAAGTTTCTCCTTCAAAGAATCTGGAATATCCCCTGAAAATCGCTCCGCATGTAAACTCATCTCGTATCCCTTATGCGGTTTTAAAGAAGCGAAATCTGGAATATTGGCAAATTGTTCATTCCAAAAAGCTTGGTCTTTTTGAAATCGTTTAGAAGTTTCATAGCTTTGCTCACTCATGATGTGGTCAACGAAGGAAATCTCCTCAACCGGTGAGATGTCTACCCCCTGCAGCATGTCCTGGTACAAGTCGATGATGCGATTTCCCATTAAGATAATGGAGATACCATCCGCCACAATATGATGTGCTTTACAAAACAGCCAGCACTCTTGATCACTGATTTGAAAGACCGTAAATTCAATCAAGAGGCTGTCAATCAACGGCATCGGCTCACGGATTTGTTCATTCGCCCAAGCCCTCACTTCTTCTTCACTCCAGCCCTTCTCCATGCGAATCGGCTGTTCTTCATAAGGCTTGATATATTGAACAGGCTCCTCCTGCTCATGCCGATACACCAGCCTCAACCGAAGGGAGTCAGTTTGGCGAATGTACGCTTGAAGCACGTCAACGACCAAAGATGGATCTAAACCTGATACCGATCTCAATCTGGCGAATCCACCCAAATTAGAAATACTTGTACCTGGATAAAATCTTTCCGTGTAGAATACTCGCTTTTGCGCATGTGTTAAGGGGTAATAAACTGTATTCATTTTCATCCTCCGCCTCTTCTGTGTTTTCTCCACCAATGTGACAACCCTGCACCCTCTATATCAAAAGAACCAAGTCTATTCCATTAAAATAGACAGAATACGGAAAGAAGCCCACCCCGAATAAAACGGAGGGACTCCCATTTTGATTCGGTAACCTGCCGACCATAGTAAAAAAGCAACATTTACCTTAGGACATGGCTTTGCGTCTCTACGTTTCCATAGATTTGCCTTTTTCTTCTTTTCTTTTTAAATATTTTCTATTTACGTCCACTTTATATGAAGTTATTGTTTTTTTCACCGAAAAATGGGTGTAAAGATTCATGCGTTATGCCGAATGAATCACATAATAATTTACGATATTTACCGAAAATAACTAATAATAGTTGCGCTCAACCGAAAATAATCGACTAAATACCGCAAAAATTTCATCTTTCCCCTTAATTTTTGCAAATATGACCGAAAATGTAGGATAGAGGTCTCCGTCCACCCTTCACAATTTCTTAAATCTTAAGAACTATATTTCCTAAAAAATTGAAAATATTTACCGTAAAAACAACACAAAAAGAGCTGCCATTTCAAATGACAGCTCCCTTGTTTCTTCATTATATTTACATCACCTTAGACAGGCCAATTGTTTTTTCAATAATGAGCAACGCAATGATAGAAATGATAATAAATATGACAGATATCGCATTGACACTCGGATCAAAGGTTTGCTCAATGTAATTAAATGTCCTGACGGGAATCGTAATCGTTTGGGGAGAGGAAACGAACAAACTGATCGATATTTCCCCAAATGACGTCACGGCTGAAAATACCCCGCCTGCAATAATTCCTGGCTTTATCAAAGGCAGCGTCACTCGAAAGAATGTGCGAATGGGTCCTGCGCCAAGATTCATTGAAGCCAGCTCAAGCCGCGGGTCCAAATTCGAGACACTGACGCCTACTGTTCGAACCACATAGGGAAAACCAATGATGACGTGACCTATGACAAGCGCCCACAAAGATCCTGTAAACCCCATAGCCGTAAACAAATAAAGCATGGCAATCCCTAACACTACTTGAGGAATCATAAGAGGTGACAAAATGAAGGCTTGAATCGCCTCCTTTCCCTTAAAGGAAAGCCTTGCTAAAGCATACGAAGCCATCGTGCCTAAAAGAACCGTAAGAGGCGTTACGATGAATAGCAAAATCACACTGATACGCAGAGATTCCATCCATTCTGGATTCGACACGACCTCTTGAAACCAACGAACAGAGAACGAAGTCGGCGGAAATTCAGGGAAGGCATTTAGACTAAAAGCAGATAAGACGATGACAAGAACAGGTATGGTCAAAAAGAGATAAACCAATGACCCAGCAGTCCAAATCAGGATTGAAAGCAAGCGATCACCAAATGATTTTTTACGCATGCATCCTCGCCTCCCAACGCTTCAATAGATAGCTTAATAAACTGACCACCACAAGCACACAAACCAATAACGTAAAGGACATCGCTGCAGCAAGAGGCAAGTTATACACCTGCATGACCTGCTGATAAATAGACAGAGGCAGCAGCGGCTGCATTCTTCCGCCGACTAAGAGCGGAGTGATATAGCTCCCAGCTGCCAGCGAAAAGACAATGATAGCCCCTGTCACCATCCCTGGAATGGTCAATGGAAAGGTCACATGAAAGAAGGTTCGAATTCGTCCAGCTCCTAGACTCATAGAAGCCGGTCGTAAATGACGATCCATATCGGTTAAGCTCGTCGCAATAGGCAGCACTGCAAAAGGCAGCATGACCTGAACATAAGCAATAATCACCGCATTCATATTCCACAACATAGAGAGCGGCTTCTCAACCACATGTAAATCTAATAACATGCCATTGATCAGACCATTTTGTGAAAGAAGGACAATCCATGCAAACGTCCGAATCACAACACTTGTCAAAAGCGGCGAGACAAGTAAGATATAGAAAAATGCCCGCAGACGCGGATCAGGTGCCTTGACGAGCACGTATGCTGCAGGGTATGCCATTAATAAACAAATCACCGTTGTCTGTAAGGCTACCCACACTGTACTTCCAATCGCCTTCACATACGCATCTGTCGTGAACACATGAATATATTGAGAAAAACTATACGTTTGTAATGTGTTCATCATTGAATCCACATCGCGAAAACTGAGGACGAACATCATCACAAGCGGCGCTAGAAGAAATACAACAAGGAACAAACACGCCGGCAGCAGCATGAACCAATGAAATCGCTGATTCTTTTTCTTGATACGCATCACGTATGCACCTTCGAATCTAGGAAAACGATATCTTCAGGCTGCCAATTGATATGAATAGCTTCTCCAGCTTTCGGCAGTTCAGGAAATGCTGCATCGGAAGCATGGACAATCATTTCACCGCTATCGAGCTCTACCACCAAACGTAATGAGTGACCAATATAACTGACATCTGCCAGCACGCCTGATACATGGTTAGACTGAACGTCTTCCCGCTCAGAAGATATGTTGATTCTTTCTGGACGGAGCATGAGTAACTGATTTTCCTTCTTCTCTTGGTGTGCCGCTGCCTTTAACTGAACTTCCTGCCCGTTTGACTGGATTAAATGAGGAACGATAAATATAGCTTTCGCTTCATCATAGACTGCCTCGAATAGGTTCACTTGTCCGATAAATTCAGCAACAAATCGATTGTTTGGCTGGCGGTACACCTCTAAAGGCGTTCCAATCTGCTGGATTTTCCCCTCTCCTAAAATCCCAACCCGATCAGAAAGACTTAATGCTTCCTCTTGATCATGGGTCACAAGAATGGTGGTAATTCCGACATTCCTTTGAATATTTCGAAGCTCCGTCTGCATATTTTTTCTTAGTTTTGCATCTAGGTTGCTGAGCGGTTCATCAAGAAGAAGAACAGATGGCTGAATCGCAAGCGCCCTTGCAATCGCTACCCGCTGCTGCTGTCCACCACTTAATTGATGCGGCATACGTTTCGCAAACGCTTCTAATTGCACAAGAGATAAACTCTCCATTACCTTCTCTTTGATTTCAGCCTTCTTTTTCTTTTGAACCTTTAACCCATACGCCACATTATCAAATACGGTCAGATGCGGAAAGAGTGCATAGCTTTGAAAAACCATACCCGTTTTTCTTTGATAAGGCGGTAAATTCGTCACATTCTGATCACCAATATAGACGACACCTTTTGTTGGTTCTAAAAAACCGCCAATGATGTTTAATAACGTTGATTTCCCGCAGCCGCTAGGACCAAGAAGGGAGAAAAACTCTCCCTCTTTCACCGTAAGACTGACATCGTTAAGAGCAATCTGCTCGCCGAAATGCTGGCTGATATGTTCTAAATGGATTCCACTCATACGATCACCTATTTTCCTCCGCCTAATACTTCGTTCCATCGATTTGTCCAATTGCCCAGCTCCGAAGTTGCTGTTTCGTAATCTACCCAAGTCAGCTTGCTATAATAATTCTCTCCAACCTTGACCTTCCCCTTAATCTTGTCACCGTATTTCACATCAGAATTCGACATACCATAATAAGATTTTTCCGAGAAAGCTTCCTGAGCTTCTTTTCCACTTAAATAGTTTAATAGTTTGTAAGCTGCTTCCTCATGCTGACTTCCCTTCGTTAAAGCCCAGCTCGCAACTGCTGCAACAGCGCCTTCTTTCGGATATGAAAAACCAATACTCATTCCTTCTTCTTCAAGTGCAAATGCTCGTCCATCCCAATATGGAACTGCTACGACATCACCACGTTCTAACAAGGTTTGAATAGACCCTGAATTATCTGGAAAAGCAGCAACATGCCCTTTTAATTGCGAAAGGCTTTTAAAGGCTTTATCAATATCCTTAGGATTTGATTCTGTCCCCCCTTGAGCATGGACAAGCGCAGAGAAAAATTGCAGCCCGGCTGAATAAGTAGGAGATGAAATGGCTACCTTCCCTTTTAGCTGACTGCTCCATAGGTCTGTCCAGTTGTTTGGTTCCTGCTTTACGAGGTCTTTTCGATAAGCAATTCCAAGCTGACCCATACTAAAGCCTGCTGCATATTGTTTTCCATCAACAGTGAGCTTCTTTTGGACAGAACGGTAAAGTTTTTTGACATTCGGTGCTTGATCTTCATCGATAGGTGCAAGAACGTTTGCTGCAATGCCTCTTTGAATCGTATCAGGCTGTAAAATAAGCAGGTCATACGGTGGATTTTTACCATTTGACGCTTTTAATTTTGTAAACCATTCAGAATCCGCACCAGAGACGGTTTGGACTTTAATTCCCGTATCTTTTTCAAACTTTTCGAGGATCGGTTTGATATTCTTTTCCCAATCGCCCCCGTATACGCCAACGATCACAGTCTGCTGCTGTTTACCTTGATCCTGTCCATTCCAACCGCAAGCTGTCAGCAGTAAAATCATTGACAGAACACCTGCAAAAATAGTGATTAATCTTCTTTTCATGATTCATTTCCCCCTTTTTGTCCATCCATATGACGAAGTGCTTGAATAATATCTTTCTTTGTTAACGGCTCATTTCTATGACTGAAATATTGATGAACTGCATGTTTATAATGTGTACGTTCATTGGCTGGGTAGGAACGCAGCCGCACAGCAAGCTCGCTACTGGCTTCATCCGTCCATACTTTCTCATAAGCTTCTCTGTGTTCTCCGACATCCCACATGATATTAGCAGGATGATTACCCTTTTCACGAAGCAGATTCGTTTGCTCCTCATCAATCTTCCATTCATTTTGGTCTAGATACACTTTAACGCCATATTGCTGCAGCGCTCTTTCTTCACTTAATAAACCTGCTTCCACTTCATGAAGGACTTTTTCTTTCTCTCTTGCAAATGGATTTCCCCAACCGCCTCCACTTGGTGATATCAATTGCACAATATCGCCTTTTTCAAGACGCAGAACATCTATTTTCGGCTGGTCTTGTTTTTCACCTTTTGCTGTGACTAGCTTGACCTCACCGATAGCTCCCGCTCGTCCGCCCATTAGCCCCCAAGGCTGAAACTTCATACGTTCCATACCTCGTGCGGTCACCATGGATTCAGGCTTGATCATTTCAAATTCCAAACCAATCGCATGTCCGCCTCTGTTTTCTCCTGCTCCGCCTGTGTTTGGCAAAATCTCATATCGGTGAACATGAATATCAATATGCTGTTCTAAACTCTCAATAGGTGTATTCTTCAAAAAGCCAGACGAATGATCAATACCATCTACTCCGTCCGTTCCATTTTGAGCACCACCGCCTCCGCCTAATGGTTCGACAACAGACATTTTCCTGCCGCCTGTTTGATTATCAGGAACAGAGAGAACAACAATAGCTGATTGACCTGCACCTGCTGCCGGCACTGCTTCAGGTAACAGCTTACCAATGGCGCCTAGCACGACATTGAACAGCCGCATCGTAATTGAATGCCGAATACCAACAGAAGCCGGGTATTCTGGATGCACTAGCGTCCCTTTAGGGGAAATCACTTCAATCGGATATGTGATTCCGCCATTAATCGGTATAAAGGGATCTTTACTAATAATGTAATTAATCAATCCTTGATATAGGAAGGAATGCTTCTGACCATTAGTAACAAGGTTAAAAGCTGTTTTCACTTGCGGGTCACACTCAGAAAAATCAAGCGTTAGCCGCTTTCCTTTGACCGTTAACTTAATTTTCAACCGTATCGGCACATCCGAGATCATATCATCATCTAAATAATCAGCGAATTCACTCGTTCCATCCGGAATGGCTTCAATGACCTTTCCTGCACGAACCTCAGATTGTTTCAGGAGGTCCATCATTCCTTGTTTCACTTCATTTATTCCAAATTTCCCGATCATTTCTTTTAAGCGAATTTCTGCTGTATTTACTGCAGCAATCATTGCATTGATATCCCCATCATTTAAATGACTGGCTCGGCTGTTGGCTCTTAAAAAAGTACGTACGACCTGATTCTCTTTTCCGCCTTCATAAATTTTCACTGGCGGTATTCTTAATCCTTCTTGATGAACATCGGTCGCTGTCGGCGAAATACTCGAGGGCACAAGTCCGCCCACATCACTTACATGAACAAAAGACCAAGCATAGCTGACAATTTCACCATCTACGAAGATCGGCTTAATGATATGGACATCCGGCAGGTGAGTCGCTAAACCATCTGTCGTATAAGGATCATTTGTGATGATAATATCTCCTGGCTGCATCGGTCCGCTCTCTTCAATCGCTTTTTTAAGACTCAGCCCTAAAAAGATCGTGACACCCACTGTCTTCGGATAAACAAAGAAATCTCCAGAAGGCGTGGCTAACGCTGTCGCAAAGTCAGCTGATTCTTTGACGAAAGTCGTAAAAGACGTCCGCTCAATGACATGTCCCATGCCAGATGCAATTGCATTAAAATAACTGCGCATCATCTCAAGCTTTGCTGGATCAGTTCTCATATAAAGCCGCCTCCCTTGAAATCACCAAGTTCCCTGATTGATCAATGCTACCTGCCCAATTTGGCAGAATCAATGTTGTCGTATCATCCTGCTCAATGATGGCAGGTCCATTAATGACAGAGCCTACTGACAAAGTATCTCTGTAATAAATAGCTGCTTCATATTCTTTTTCTTCTATAAAGATTCGCCTGTATTCATGTGGCTTCAAAGATTGTCCGCTGCTTTCATGAACAGGTGTGAAAGGCAGTGGCGGCGTCTCGCCTATGACTCGAACTCGTAAATGAGTAAACTCGATGTTCGCCTGATCATCTCTATGCCCATATTGACGCTGATGTAGCTTGTGAAAGGCTTCAATGAGTTGATGGATATCTTGTTCTTGCTTCAGCCATTCAGCTGATAATGGTAATTCAATCTCAAAGGCTTGTCCTTGATAACGTGCATCTGCCAATAATAGTATGGATGTCTGTTTAATATGCTGAATGTTCTGCTGACTGAACCAATCAGTCGCTTTTCGAGAAAGCATCTCATAATCTTGTTTTAGTTGATCTATCGAGTAGTCTTGTAAACATATTTTCTTCGACAGTACCGCATCATGAATAAAATCAGCGTTCAAGGCACCTAATGCACATAATGTTCCTGGACTTGGAGGAACGACCACGTTTTTCGCATGAATTTCTCTCGCAAGGAAATTCGCTACAACCGGTCCTGCTCCGCCAAACGCTAGTAAACTAAAATCTCTTGGGTCAAACCCTTGCTGCTCCATGACATTGCTTAATTCTGTGTACATATTGGCGACAGCTACTTGAATCAGCTGGTCAGCCGCTTCTTCTACCGTTTTGTTGAGCTGGTCAGCAATTGGCTGAAAGGCCTTTTCCGCCGCGAACAGCTGTAGTTGTAAATGTCCTCCGGCAAAACGCTCTTGATTGAGATAACCACATATGAGGAACGCGTCAGTTAAGGCGGCTTTCATTCCCTTTCCATACGAAGCTGGTCCCGGCTGTGAGCCAACTGATTCTGGTCCTGCTTTGAGAAGCCCGCCCTGATCAATCCATGCAACCGAACCCCCGCCTGCCCCTATTGAATACATCGCAACAGATGGAAGAATGATCGGAAAACCTGAAAGCTGATTTGACTGAGCCATTGTAGGCTGTCCATTTTGAATAATGGAGATATCTGCACTCGTCCCCCCAACATCAAACGTGATCAGATTGGATTCGTTTGCAGCGGCTGCAATTCTTGCCGCACCAATGACACCAGCTGCCGGACCAGAAAAAAGTGTTTTAACAGGTGAAGTTGCTGCACTTTCTGCATCCATTAAACCACCATTTGATTGTGTAATGTATGGAGAAATTGGTACACCTTCTTCTTTCAAACGGCTTTTCAATGTTTGTAAATACTGTTTCACCTTTGGTTGGATATACAAATTGACAACAGACATCACAGTACGCTCGTATTCTCTCATTTGGGGCCATAATTCAGATGAAGTAAGGACTTCTAATTGCGGATAATGGTGTTTGATATAGGCTTTTGCCTGTAATTCATGAACTGGATTTTGATAGCTATGTAAAAAAGAAATGACAATACCTGCTAGTCCTTTAGACATAACCTGCTGGACAGCATGATCTAATTGCTGCAGATGGAGAGGTTTTTTGATCGTACCATCGTGTATCAACCTTTCAGAGATTGGATATACATGCTTTCGTGGTATCAATGGTTCTGGCAAACGAGAATTGAAGTCATAAGGAATGGGTAATCGTAAACGCTGTAGTGACAATATGTCTTGAAAGCCTTCCGTCACAAAAAGGGCCAAATCTGCTCCTTTTCTCTGCAATAATGTATTAAGACCGATTGTCATGCCATGTACGAGATATTGGATTTTAGATAAATCAACACCTCTGTCTTTTAGAAGTTTTAGCCCATTGATAATTCCCTGAGCTGGGTCGTCAGTCACTGTGGGTGTTTTGAGTTCAGTTAGCGCCCCTGTTGCTTCATTCATCAGCGATAAGTCAGTAAATGTTCCGCCTATGTCTATGCCAAGCCGATAAGAGACATCCGCCATTTGTACTTCCCTCCTACAATGTAAATAGAATGATATTTTGATAAATTACGACATTTTTTGATATTTGACTCCATATTATTAAAGCATATCGGTCTAGTCAATTTTATTTTTTCAAAATTTCTGTGTGTTAAATTCTTGAAATTAGCCCAAAAAGCAGTGATAAAGCCATTTTGATAAAGCATAATCTTTTTATGAACTGAAAAATTAAAATTTTTATGAATTTTTACAAATGTGAAAAGCAAGAAAATGGATAAAAACCGTTTTTCGAACTTTAAAAGGCGTTTTTTCAAAACCAGGAGAAATTGGTAAGTAATTCTGCTATACTTCTGTTTACAAAATACGCAAACAAGAAAGAGAGCTAGCATCTATGAAACTTCTTAAAATCATTCTCTTGCTTTTACTGATCGTCGTTGGTGTAGCAACAGGCTATATTCAGCTGGAGCAAAGTAAACAAGAGACGACGAATTCATCTTATGACAAAACGATTCACTTCCCATCAGATCGTTACCCCGAAACCGCTAAGCACATAGAAGAGGCCATTGATGAAGGCCATTCATCCGTATGTACGATTGACCGTAAACATAGCGATGAACAAAGAGAACAATCACTTCATGGCATCCCAACAAAGCGCGGGTATGATCGGGACGAATGGCCGATGGCGATGTGTAAGGAAGGAGGAACAGGAGCTTCAGTCAAATATATTAATCCTTCAGATAATAGAGGAGCAGGCTCATGGGTCGGTCATCAATTATCGGATGATCCTGACGGCACAAGAATACAATTTATCATCGATTAACGCCATTTCCCTTTTCTATCTAAAAAAATTTCCTCGTAACTGCATTCAGGTATTTCAAACATTTTTTTCATGCCGATAATCCTTAAGGAGGTTTACCCTACCTTATACCTAAAGGAGTCAAAAAGCATGAAGAACAAGGGGAAACTGAGGCTTGGTGCCAAAATTTTGCTGATCTTTTTAAGTGTCATCATCATCTTTTCAGAAATTTTGGTTATGTGGTGAATCGTGAAATGACAGAAAACATCAAGCACATGGCCACTGAAAAAGCAAAAGGTGATGTAAAGCTAGGCTATGCCTACTTGCTCAAAACGCAGCAATTGAAGCAGCACGAGCAGGCGAGCATGGGAAAGGATTTGCGGTTGTCGCAGACGAAGTGAGAAAGCTCGCTGAGGAATCACAAGCATCATCAAATTTGATTTCCCATCTCATTTCTGAAATCCAAAAAGAGATGACTCATTCAACAAATGCGATCAAACGAGTAAGAGAGGAAGCGGCTCTAGGGACTGTACTTATTTCTCATAAAGAAGAATCATTTATTGATATTCAACAGTCAATGAGAGAAATGGCGGATGGCATCAAGCATTTATCTAGTGCATCACAAAAAATCGCAGCTTATACAAACGATGCGAAACGATCCTTTGCCACTATTACAGAAGGGGTTAAACTAACGAGTGAACATTCACAGCAAGTAGCCGGTTTACCAGAAGAACAATTTGCCGCAACGGAAGAAGTAACTGCTTCATCAGAAGCTCTTGCTCATTTAGCAGGAGATTTAAAAACAATGGTTTCACAATTTCACATCTAGATTCCTCATATAGAAGCGCAAGACGGCGACAATCGTCTTGCTGCCTAACATTCTCTTCAAGAATCATTCTTTCAACCATTCACATTCCAATGAAAATCTTTGTATAAAGGAGTTTTTTAAATGAATAACTTAAACCAAGCCTATTCCCTATCTATCTCCTATCACCAAATCACCGTATACACCGGAAGCAAAACACCACCTGTGATTGACTGGTCAGATGATGACATTCTTCAAGGATTCGCCATGGGAGATCACGGTGTATCCTTTGAAGGGGTCAACAACGGAAAAGCATCTGTTACCGTAACTTTAAATAGCAATATGCCCCCAGCTTCGGCTGATAGAACGGTCACAGTGCCTTTTACGCATGCAAGCGATCAAGTTTATATCACAAGCGTCATGGCTCAGGTGCTGTCTTTCCCTATTCCAAAGGGAGACTATCAGCTCACCTGCTATACTTCTCAGCAGCCTGATCAAGACCTTTATCATATGAATTTCCAAACGGTGTAGGTCACGACTGATCGTACAAATCAAGCCACTTTTCCGCAAAGTCTACCGATTCTCTCACCGGTAATAAATATGAACTGGCAAGCCCGATTTGACCGTGATGATGAGTGCCTCCTGATAGAAGAAAGTCACGGCCGATCTGCTCAAATAGTTCTTCTCTTGTGATAATATCTTGGTACTCTTTCCATACCCTCCATCCATTTTCTAAGATGGGAGCTCCTCTTGTCATGAAGTCTTGCTGAGGGATGCGATATTCAGCCAGATGGAAAGCTGTCAGACTTTCAAAAGACGTACCAATCAGCAGCACCTGAGCCTGAAGATCATACATGCGGGCTAGAGGCGAATGTTCCCCTAATCCAAAAGAAAGTGCGTGGTGTTTCAGAAGCTCATGTTTCTTTTTCCCCCAGGCCGTGAATGAAAAATGAGGATGATTGCTTCTCGCCACGCCCGGGTATTTCCAAAACGTTTCCGCTACCTTTCCCATTGCTGTTGGCATCGAGTAAGCTGGATCAAATGCAGGCATCGTGTCTTTGATCGATTTCCACCATGAAAAAGGAACAGGCGGATCGATCCAATCAGCGGGATCAGAAATCTCTAACGTTTGTGCCGGCATGATCAGTGTCCCCTCTTCTGTTAAGGTTTCCATCAATGCTTGTATGAGGGCAACAGCGCCTCCGTTTACCCAGCCGATAGATGATAAGGATGAGTGAACACATAAAATCATGCCTTTTTTCACACCAAGTTGAACCAAGTCTGCTTTGATTTTTTCCTTTGTCACCGGTTCAGCTTGATTTTCGATTAATTTTTTCATCGTTCTTTTTCCTCCTGCGTCTCTTTTCTTACTGATGAATGAGACGCTTAACCGCAATAGACAGTTTATAATTTGCGTAATTTGTCAGCTCCGTTAAAAACAGATCCAGTTCATCATGACTGAAGAAATGGCCTTCAGCCATATAGCAGCCCTCACCACTTATTTTAAATAAATTCTTGATCTCTTCCTGTCGGTCGAGAAATGACAGAAGTGGTTCGTGATGATGACTGCGAGTATAGAGCTGCATAAATGTTTGGATGGTCTTTTGCGTCCGCCAGTCAATCGAAATGGTATATGCTTCAATCACACCCTCTTCTTCAAGCTTTAACACACGATTTGCAACAGCTTGACCCGTTAAATGAACTTTTTCACCTAGCGCTTTCATAGTTAATCGACTGTTTTTTGAGAGCTCTTTTAAAATATCCATATCGGTTTGGTCTAACATTGGCTCACCTCTTTCAAAAATCAAGTCCTTCTGATGAAAGACTTTCACAACCCTCTGTCACATGGAACTCTTTTAATATACTGTAAACTTAATCAGAAAAAAAGGAGGCCTTTTCATGAAAATCACGCTCATTCGGAATGCTACTTTCTACCTTGAATATGGTCAGGCAACTTTCTTCATTGATCCCTTTTTAGCAGCAAAAGGAACATATCCACCGTTTCCTCATACAGCCAATCAACATTTGAACAATCCGATTGTTGATCTGCCTGTAAACATTGACTTAGACAACATGCTACACCCAGATGCTGTCTTACTCACTCATTTGCACGTGGATCACTTTGATGACGAGGCGAAACAAAAATTAGCCCAAGACCAACCCATTTATACGCAATCGGATAATGACAAAAAAGAAGTTGAAGAGGCCGGTTTCCAGCATGTCACATGCATTGAAGATGAAATAGACATTTATGGTGTTCATATTCAGCGGACAGGTGGACAGCATGGGACAGGAGAAATTGCAAAGCGGATGGGACAGGTCAGCGGTTTTGTTTTCTTTCACCCTGATGAACCTACCCTTTACATTGCAGGTGATACCATTTGGTGTGATGAGCCGAAGGAGGTTATCAATACTTGCAAGCCAGATGTCATTGTGGTCAATAGCGGAGCTGCTCAATTTTTAGAAGGCGATCCAATTACGATGACGAAGGAAGACATTTTAGACGTTCACCGTTCTCATCCAACAGCACAAATTGTCGCTACTCACCTTGAGGCAGTGAATCATTGCTTACTAACAAGAGCCTCTTTACAAGCTTACATTCAAGAGCATCAAGCAGCACAAGCCATTTTTGTCCCTAAAGATGGTGAAAGTCTCTCCTTCTGAATAGATTGATAAACAATAAAAAACCGGCACCTCGCTGCCGGTTTCATCCTTATGGTCAATGGTGCTGTGGTTTTTTCAGCAATGGCACAAATCCGTTGTTTTTCAAATGATTGTAATGTTCATCCATTCGTTTCGTAATATGTGTACCTTGTTCCTTTGTTAACACACCATATTGGACGTACTTCTCAATCACTTCTTTTCGTTTAGAAAGAATTTGCTGCTCAAGCGTTTCAATTTGTTTTTGTTGTTCTGTCGTTAGTTTTACTTGATGCGTTACTGGACGCTTTTCCATTTGGGGTGTTTCTCCATGAGCTGTTTCCATATAAAAACCAGACAACAGCATCACCGATAATATGATCAAGCCACTTATTTTTTTCATCATTTTCTTCCCTCCTTTATTCGCATTTATTTTGTACGCACTTTCCTTTTTTATACATTATCTCACGTTGCAAATTGCACATAATATTCTTATTTTTTCGCTTTTCTTCTGAAAACGTTGTCCTAACAGAAAAAGCGTGCTATGTTTTGTTTTGTATAAAAAATAGAGGAGGATTCTTAAATGAGTCGTTTTTATCATAGAAAATCGATCTGGGTAATGCTTGTTGTGTCTGCTTTCATACTTGTCTTGTCTGCTTGCAGTCAATCAGGCTCTTCTCAGTCTGGAGATTCAAAGTGGGATGAGATTCAAAAGAAAGGGAAAATCGTGGTTGCTACTTCAGGAACCCTTTATCCAACGTCATATCATGATACCGCTAATGGCAAGGATCAATTGACTGGTTATGAAGTGGAAGTGGTCAAAGAAGCATTTAAACGCCTGGATGTGAAAGTAGAATTTAAAGAAATGGGCTATGATGGCATGCTGAGCGCCATTAATTCTGGTCAAGTGGATGCCGCTGCAAATGACATTGACATCACAGATGACAGAAAAGATAAGTTCGCCTTTTCAACTCCTTATAAATATTCTTATGGCACAGCGATCGTAAGAAAAGATGATTTGTCTGGCATTAAAACGTTAAAAGATTTAAAAGGAAAGAAAGCAGCTGGTGCTGCCACAACGATTTATATGGATGTCGCTCGCAAGTACGGTGCGAAGGAAGTCATTTATGATAATGCGACAAACGAGCAATACTTAAAGGATGTCGCTAACGGTCGTACAGATGTCATTCTAAATGATTATTACTTGCAGACACTAGCTCTAGCTGCATTCCCAAAATTAAATATTACGATTCACCCTGACTTAAAATACATGCCAAACGAACAAGGTTTTGTGATGAAGAAGGACAACACAGAGCTTCAAAAAGAATTAAATCGTGTCTTAAAAGAAATGAAAAAAGACGGAACCATGAAAAAGATTTCCGAAAAATTCTTTAATCATGCAGACGTCTCAAAGAAAATAGATGCTGATGTCGAAGATGTCGACATTTCTAAATAAGGAGCCGCAAGCGTGGGAGATATTCATTTAGAATATATATTTAATCCTGCACTGGCAAAGGCGTCATTTCCATTTGTCATGAAAGGCATCTGGCTGACGCTGCTCATTTCCTTTGTGAGCATGTTTTTTGGCACCATTCTTGGCTTTTTTATTGCGCTTGCCAGAATGGCGAATACGTGGATGCTTTGGCTGCCTGCACGGCTGTATATCTCATTCATGCGTGGCGTGCCCATTCTGGTGATTTTGTTTATTCTTTATTTTGGATTTCCTTATATCGGCATTGAGTTTACAGCGGTCACTGCTGCCATTATTGGATTCAGCTTCAATAGCGCTGCCTATATTGCAGAAATCAATCGGGCGGCCCTCTCATCTGTGCCGAGTGGACAGGTGGAAGCTGCCAAATCACTAGGTCTCAACTATTGGCAAACGATGCGCGGTGTCATTTTGCCTCAATCCGTCCGCATCGCACTGCCACCATTGACCAATGTCATGCTCGATTTAATCAAAGCCTCCTCACTAGCTGCGATGATTACTGTCCCCGAGCTATTCCAGCAAGCAAAGATCGTAGGTGGGCGCGAATTCGATTATATGACCATGTATATTTTGGTCGCCCTCATTTACTGGGGCATTTGCAGCGTAGTCTCATTACTTCAGGACTTTTTAGAAAAACGCTATGCAAAATATCTGTAACAAAAAAGAGCAGATCCAAGCGACCTGCTCTTTTTTATATTCAGCTTTAATGTATTAGCCATAACCACGCATATAACCCCAATAAAGTAAGGATCAAGGTTGGGATGGTCAGGATGATTCCGGCTTTCATGTATGCACCCCAAGAGATATGGACGCCCTTTTTCTTAAGAACATGAAGCCACAGCAATGTCGCCAATGAGCCGATAGGGGTCATTTTCGGACCAAGGTTAGAGCCGATGACATTGGCATAAATCAATCCGTCTCTCATGACGCCTGCTGTATCTGTATGACCGATCGCAATCGCATCAATTAACACAGTAGGCAGATTGTTCATGACAGAGGACAGCACTGCGGCAAGCACACCCATAAACATCGTTCCCGCAAGCAAGCCATGCGATGCTCCTTGTTCGATCCATGCCGCCAATATTTCTGTGAGACCGACATTCTTCAGTCCATATACGACGACATACATGCCGATTGAGAAAAAGACAATGGACCACGGTGCTTCTTTTACGACACGTTTTGTCGCCACTTGGGGACTTCTTCTTGCCAGCCACAAGAAGACAAGGGCAATACCGCCCACAATGATGGAGACCGGAACCCCAATGAGTTCCCCTGCAAAATAACCGACAAGCAGACAGCCAAGCACGTACCAAGACAAGCGGAACATGCGGATATCCCGGATAGCTGATGCCGGTTCCTTCGCCTGTGATACATCGTATGTTTTTGGGATAAGCTTTCGGTAAAACACATAAAGCACTAACATGCTTGCTCCAAGTGACACAAGGTTTGGCACGAACATGTTTGCTGTATATTCTAGAAACCCAATATGAAAATAGTCGGCTGATACGATATTGACCAAGTTACTAATGACAAATGGCAAGGAGGTTGTATCTGCAATAAAGCCGCTCGCCATCACAAAAGGCAGGATCATCCGCTCATCCAGCTTTAACGCTCTCACCACAGACAAGACGATCGGGGTCAAAATCAGTGCCGCTCCATCATTCGCAAAAAAAGCAGCCACGACAGCGCCGAGCAATGTTAAATAAATAAACATGCGGACACCGTTCCCTTTTGCGGCTTTTGCCATATGCAGTGCAGCCCATTCGAAAAAACCGATTTCATCTAAAATTAACGAAATAATAATGATGCCAATAAACGCAAATGTTGCGTTCCATACTATTTGCGTCACTTCCCACACATCGCCCAGATGAACGACACCAAAGGCAAGTGCAAGAATGGCGCCTCCACATGCTGACCATCCAATGGTTAAACGTCCTGGCTGCCAAATGACAAGGACGAGGGTCAGGATGAAAATCAAAATGGCCAAGGTGACTGCTCCCAAAGGTGGCCCCCCTTTCATAAAATCCTTATCTATCATACAACGAAACACAGCCGTTGTATGCCATTTTCACATGAAAACCCGCAGGTGATCCCGGGCACCTGCGGATTCGATGACTATTGATCTTTTTTCATCAGCATCAATTCAATAAATAACTCACATCGCTGGCTGAAGTGACTTAAATCGATTGAGGTCATATCAAAGATTTGTTTCATTCGATAATTTAATGTATTTTGATGAATAAACAACTGCTCCGCGGCTGGCTTTAGCTTGCAGTTATTCAATAAGTAGACTTCAAGCGTTTTTAAAAATGAGGTTTGGCTGTCACGGTCTTTTTCTTTCAAACGTAATAAATCTGGATTGAAGTCATTTTTCTTTTTTTGATGACTGTAAATTGAGTCTAAGAACCGGAAAACCCCCAGATTCTCGTAATCATATGGAATCAGCTCTTGTCCTCCCACAATTTTCACAGCCTTCACGACCTCTATCGCTTCAAATCGACTTGTGCTCATTTTCATGACATCTCGATACTCTCTTCCCATTCCAATATACAATGGAGAAGGATGGGCATGCGCTTTCGATTGCAGGTGAGCGATGACGTCAGCCGCAGTCGCTTTCGGTGAGTGCCGGTCTGACAAGCTGCCCAATATGACGACAATGTCGGCTTGAACGGAGTATACGTGATTCACCTTATCTTCTAGCTGCAAATACGTTCGAATGACATCTTTTACATCTTCTGCCGTCTCACTTTTGTTATCGGCAGCGTGTACGACCATGACAGTAAATACCGCTGGCAGCGGGATGCTTAAATTCTCAGCCTCCCACTTCAGTTCTTCTTCTGTATAAAAATGATCATCCATGACCTTTTTGAAAAATTCTTCAATCTTGCCTTCTTTTTTCTCCAGCTGTTTCTTATTCTTATAAATCACTTTTCCCACTTGAAAGGAAGCTTCGTGCAAAAATTGCAGCTCCTCCTGAGAGAGAGAATCCTCAATGTCCTGCACCCAAATAAAGCCCACAACCTCTTGTTTATGCTTGGCGCTCACAGCCACCCGCCGGTTAAACCCGAGCTCGTCATGACCGCTCACATAAAAAGGCTTTGACTCCTTGTGAAGCCGCTCGATGACCCCTGTTTTCTTTAACCAATCGACTACAGACCCCGGACATTCTTTTGAGAAAATCGTTTGCTGATTGACTGGGTCAAACTGCTGAATGCTGTAAGAATTATAAGCAAGGAGCTGACACTCTGTGCTTTCTAAAATGACTGGTTTTTTTAAATACCCGCTAATAAATGCAATTAACTTATCGACATCAAAAAATGTATGAAGCTTTTCTAATATCTCTTCCATCCCGATTGCTCCCTGATTAAGTAATACATTTATCATACTTCTTTCCGGACAGATTTGCATAGAAACAAGTCGTAGACAAGCAAAAAAAAAGCATGAACCCGTGTGCACAGGTTCATGCTTTTCCAACTTAAAACATTTCACTAATCGTTTTTGCCTGCATGTGTAGAGCTAGGTAATCTGGACCGCCTGCTTTTGAATCGGTTCCTGACATTTTGAATCCGCCGAATGGGTGATATCCTACGATGGCTCCTGTGCAGTTACGGTTAAAGTAGAGGTTCCCTACATGGAACTCCTGCTTCGCACGGTTGATATGATCACGATTATTGGTAATGACAGCACCTGTCAAACCATATTCCGTGTTGTTGGCTACTTCAAGTGCCTCATCAAAGCTAGATACTTTCGAGAAGGCCAAGACAGGTCCAAAGATTTCTTCTTGCATCAAGCGAGATGTTGGCTCAAGATCTGCAAAAATGGTTGGGTGAATGAAGTATCCTTCTGAATCATCACTCGTTCCGCCAGTGACTAAGCGGCCTTCCTGTTTGCCCACCTCGATATAATCCGTGATCTTGTCAAAGGACGCTTGATCAATGACAGGTCCCATGTAGACATCCGCAGAAAGAGGGTTCGCTGTTGTTTTCGTTTCTGTGATTTCCTTCACTCGCTCGATCACTTGGTCATACAGCTTCTCGTGGACGACAGCCCGAGATCCAGCTGAACATTTCTGACCTGAAAAACCGAAGGCTGATGTGAAAATGGCATTAGCCGCTAATTCGACGTCTGCATCCTCATCTACAACCACTGTATCCTTACCACCCATTTCAGCAATGACACGCTTTAAATGCTGCTGACCTGGCTGTACTTTTGCCGCGCGTTCAAAGATACGTGTCCCTACTTCTCTTGAGCCAGTGAATGTAATCAGGCTTGTTTTCGGGTGATCGACTAAGTAATCTCCAACCTCTGCTCCGCTTCCTGGTACAAAGTTCACCACACCCTTTGGAAGACCTGCTTGCTCAAGCTCTTCCACAAAACGTGCCGCAATGACAGGAGTTGCACTTGCAGGTTTTAAGACAACTGTGTTCCCTGTAACGATTGGTGCTACTGTTGTTCCTGCCATAATGGCAAACAAGAAGTTCCACGGCGGAATGACGAGCGTCACGCCAGTTGGTGTGTATACGTATTGATTGTGTTCCCCTTCGCGGCTGTTCACTGGTTTGCCTTTCGCCAGCTCCAGCATTTGACGAGCGTAATATTCAAGGAAGTCGATCGCTTCTGCTGTATCTGCGTCCGCTTCATTCCAAGGCTTACCTGCTTCTTTGACAAGAAGGGCTGAATACTCATGCTTTTTACGGCGAATGCTTGCCGCAGCACGGAATATGACGCTGGCTCTTTCTTCTGGAGACGTATAGCGCCAAGTTTCAAATGCTTTCGCCGCAGCCTGAACCGCTTGTTCTGCCTCTTCTTTTCCGGCCTTTGATACGGTTCCAACAACTTCATCCTTTTTCGCTGGATTGATCGAGACAATTTGATCTTTCGTTTCGATTCTTTCTCCATTAATCACGAGCGGATAGGTTTGACCCAGTGATTCTGTTACCTTTGCTAATGCTTGTTCAAACGCTTTGCGATTTTCTTCCTGGCTAAAATCCGTGAATGGTTCATGTTTGTAAGGTGTTGTCATCTTTGTCACGCTCCCGTTTCAAATTATTTTCTCGTCATCCCTTTTAAAGCAAAGGCAATGTTTGCCGGCCGTTCTGCAAGACGTCTCATGTAGTAGCCATACCACTCTCGTCCATATGGGGTATAGACCCTCATTTGATAGCCCTCTTTCACAAGTGCCTGCTGCGTTTCTGACCTCATGCCATACAGCATTTGAAATTCGAACTGACTTGTCGGTATATTGTGTTTTTTCACAATATTTTTCGTAAACTCGATCATTTGATCGTCATGTGTCGCAATGGCTGTATAGTTCCCTGTGAGTAATTGCTTTTCGATCAGTTTCTTGTAATTCTGATCAACGTCTTTTTTGTTTGGATACGCCACTTCGGCGGATTCCTTATAGGCACCCTTTACAAGTCGTAAAAATGGTTGCAGCTCATTGAGGTCATCAAGATCCTTTTCTGTTCTGTACAAATACGCCTGCAGGACCGTACTGACATACTCATATTGAGATTTCATTTCTTTAAAAATGTCCAGCGTTTTTTGACAGCGCTGTTCATCCTCCATATCGATTGTCACCATGATACGGTGTTTTTCTGCCGTATCTAAAATACGTTTCATATTGCGATACACAAGGTCATCGTCAATATCCAGGCCGAGTGATGTCATTTTGAGTGACACGTGGGAATTGAGTCCCGCCTCAGCAATCCGCTGAATGGTTTGAATACACTCATCCGTCCGCTCATTTGCAATCTCTGCCTTAGTGACAAACTCACCAAGGTGATCGACTGTTACAGCCATTCCTTGATCATTTAATCGTTTAATGACAGAGATAGCGCTCTCAAAATCTTTCCCACCGATGATTTTCTTAGATGCAACAGCACTTCCCCAATTACGAGCAATATGGTTCAAGAGACTGCTTTTTGACAAAAACAAGAAGAAATTTCTTGTGACCGACTCCATAAAGGGCACCTCCCACTCTTTGTAAGCTATGTCTTTATTGTAAGGCTCATAAGCTGTCCGCTACAATATTTGAAGATGACAAAAATTCTGACTTTTTTTGTGGTTTTATCACAATAAGAGATAAAAAAGAGCCTGCCGCTATCCGGCTGGCTCTTCCCTCCTACGCCCACACCTCATCAAGGGTAGACTGCAGCAGCTCATTTAATTCTTGTATCAGATTGTCTTTCGGCTGATTGTAGCTTTTCACCAATTCATCAAAACGCGCCAGTTCTTTATCAATAAATGGATGGACATGAGCGAGACCGTTCTCTACATCCATTTCTTCTCCATCCATTTTACGTTTGAGCAGTTCGTGAATTTCTGCTAAAAGCGGGCCTTCCTCCACTAGCTCCTTGAGCAATTCATGAAAGTCCATTGGTGGAACTGTTCGGTAACGTTCAATCCACTGACAGGCAAGAAGCGGACGAAGCACATAGAAATACTTCTTGATTCGCACCTGCTCTCCTCGTAAATGCCGACTCTCATTCCGCTTCGCCATATTGAGGTAATGATACATCAAAGCCGCAGGGTAAAACGCTCGATCCTTTAATTCTCTTAGCTGCTTTGCCAAAGAGAAAGATTCAGCATAGATAATATCAGAAGACAGCCATTCCATAATGGATGGATTTGATTTATTGAATAAGCGAAGTGCCTTTCTAAGCTCCCAGCCGCTGATATCAAGCACGTCATCAATCGGTCGTTCAATGACATCACGATGCTCTTCCATCGCCCAATACCATTCTTTCCGGGGAACATATAAAAAACGAACATCATAATCACTATCGGTCGAGGGAAATCCCCATGCCCTACTGCCTGATTCGACGGCAAGACAAATCTTTACGTCATACGTTTCTTCGATGATTTTCAGCTCTTCCTTAATTCTCTCTCTCAAGCGTTCATCAACTCTTTCTATAGAATTCTGCATGACTTCTTCACGTTTTGGGAAAATACGAATAAGACATATATGAAAAAGGAGTTGGATCTGATGTCTATATCTCGCATTATGAAATGGATCACTGGGATTTTTGAAGCTTGCCTTGCCATCCCTGTGATCGGAGGTCTATTCGTTATCAGCAATGGCTATTCACCGCTTATGGTCATGCTTATTCTGCATATTATCACACTCGTCTTATCGAGGCGAGACCAGGGACCAATGATTGGAAGTATCATCGGAATTGTCACATCCTGCCTTGCTTGGATTCCGATTCTCGGATTTATTCTTCATATCATCACTGCCCTTGCCCTCATTATCACCGCGTTAGTGCCTGATGAAAAAACGAGACAGAATACGAGCTATTAAAAAAGAGGCCCTCCTAGAGAGGCCTCTTCAGCGTATAGACAAACCCTCGCATTCGTTGTCAGGTCTGCGCGCTGGTGCTCACGAATGTTCAATTCGCTCCGCGCCAGTGCTCGCCCTTCCTAGACTTCAAAGGTTTTCTATCACGCTGAAAAAAGAAGACAAAGTGCTAAAATAAACATCATTTTAGCACTTTGTCAACAATCTAAAGAGGCCCTCCTAGAGAGGCCTCTTTGTTCTGTTAAGTCGTTAAATGCTTTTGTAAAAAGGCAAGCTTCTCTGTTTGAAAAGCCGGGATGTACTCGTGTCCAAAGTAGCGATACACCTTTAAATCTTTATCTGTTTCTAAATGGTTATATACCGCAAACACAGTAGATGGTGGGGTGATTTGATCGATCAAACCGATGGCCATCAATGTGGGCTGTTTCACCCATCCGGCTAAATTGATCAAATCAAAATAGCTTAACGTCTCAAATACCTTTTCTTCCGCTTCTGGATCGCTGTTTCTGCGAAAGTATGAATTGATTTCTAAATAAGGCTGCTCCAATGCCACATCTACTGCACGTTCAAAATTCGATAAGTACGGATAATCTGCCACGACGACCTTCGGAATGTCTGAAAGTGCTGCAGCTGCAACCGCTAATGCACCACCCTGGCTCCCGCCCACCACGCCGACCCGGTGTTCATCCACTTCCGGGAAGGACTGAATCACGGTGAGCGCTCGAACCGCATCTAAATAAACACCCCGATAATAGTAGGTCTCTTTCGATAAAATGCCTTTTGTCATCCACCCCAAAGCCTGTGCGCCTGGTGTCACTGTCTTATCTTCACTGCCGCCTTGACCGCGGACGAGCATACCAAATGTCGCATAGCCATGCAGTGCCCAGTTGACGATGTCATGAATGCCGCCGTCATAGCTGGCATTATAGCCATGAAAATGAACGAGTGCTGGATGTGGACCTGTTTGATCTGGTACTGCATACCAGCCTTCAATTCGAGAATGATCAAAGCTTTGATACGTCAGACGGTACACCTTCACCCCCTTTACTGGATAATCATAAGGTTCAAGTGCTGGCTCTGCCTCCACTTGGTTCAGTTCTTCAAGCGATGCCTTCCAAAAGTCTGAGAAATCAGGACGTGCTGTTTTCTTCGGTTTATACTTTTTTAGCTCATCTAATGGTAAATCAAACAATTGCATATCCTACTATCCCCCTTTGTTTTATTAGTTGTGTGTATCATATCACTGTTTTCTTGACGAAGAAAGCCATTTTCTATACAAAAGACAAAACCTTCTGACATTTCTATTGGCAAAGAAGTTTGAAACCTTTATGATAAAGAAACTGGCTTGAAAACTAGAGATTCTCAGACAAAAAAATCGATCGATCCATTCATGGATTTCATATTTGCAATCATCGAATAAAGGAGGAACCTGTATGAAAATCGCCCTTGTCCAGATGGACGTACAAATTGGAGAACCTGATGTGAACTTTCAAAAAGCAGAAGCATTTTTAGAAGAAGCGATCAGCGAGCAGCCCGATCTGATCATTTTACCCGAAATGTGGAATACCGGTTACGCTCTTGAACAAGCCGATCAGCTTGCAGATGTAAATGGTGAACGCACAAAACAGCTTTTCTCTTCCTTTGCCCGTAAGCACCAAGTAGTTCTCATTGCAGGAAGTGTATTGAACAAGCGCTCAGAAAGTGACAACATCACCAACACGATGTATGTCTTTAACCGCCAAGGTGAGCTTTTAGTCGATTATGATAAAATTCATTTATTCCGCTTAATGGATGAGCACAACTATTTAACCGCTGGTGATCAGCTTGGTTTATTTGACTATGATGAGGATGTGAAGATCGGGGCCATGATCTGCTATGACCTTCGCTTTCCGCAGCTTTCCAGAACACTTGTCAACAAAGGGGCGAAGGTGCTTATCAATACGGCGCAATGGCCTTCAGCAAGAGTGGATCATTGGCGCAGCTTGCTCATCGCAAGAGCAATTGAAAATCAGTCATTTATGATTGCTGTTAACAGAACAGGCACAAGTAGAGACACTGAATTCCCTGGCCACTCCATGGTGATTGATCCACTTGGCCGTATTTTACTTGAAACAAACCATGAGGAAGATATTTATTATGCGGACATTGATCTTGAGCTAGTGGATGAAGTGAGACAGCAGATTCCTGTGATGACAGATCAGCGGCTGGATATTTATTAAAAAGCAGGGTGCTCCCTGCTTTTTGCATTTAATTAAACGTTTGTTTAAGCTTTTTCTTGATTTTGATAAAGGTCCATTAGGGCTTGAGCGGCTTTCGTTAAATACCTTTCTTCCACATATGTAAACACAAGTGTGCGGGTTGGACTTGAATCAATTTTCAAATAAGCGACTTCGTTCCTTTCCTCTTGTGCCACCATTTTCGGCACAACTGTCACACCTAGCCCATTTTTGACCAATGCCTGCGCTGTTTGAATATGACTTGTTTCAAAGGTTATCTTCGGCTGAAAACTATGATGATGACAGAGTTCTGTGACCACTTGCCGAAAGCCATATCCCTCTTTCAGCATAATAAATGCGGCAGCTTCCAGAAGGCGAAACGGAACAGTCCCTTTCTGATCTGCTTGATTGATGATATCGTTCAATT
This sequence comes from Bacillus sp. FSL M8-0266, assembly GCF_038613425.1. Classification (NCBI taxonomy): domain Bacteria; kingdom Bacillati; phylum Bacillota; class Bacilli; order Caryophanales; family Bacillaceae; genus Bacillus; species Bacillus sp. FSL M8-0266. The sequence continues at coordinate 338,971 of NZ_CP152015.1, read as the reverse complement.
CCGCCTGTAACCAAGGTTGAGCAGATGGCGGAACTGCAAGAAGAAGCGGCTCTGTCAGCATGTGTTTCGTTTTCAATGATTCATGCTCGACCGGCATAGATAAAATAGCCAAATCCAGCTGACCAGCCAATAGAAGTTTTTCTAGCTCACGAGGTGATTCTTCTATTAGTTGAACGTGAACATGAGGATACGTTTGACAAAAGGTTTTTAATAAACCGGGTAAGACATATCCCCCTGTGACGGCTGGCGCTCCAACGTTCAGCTCTTTCCCCACCTCATAAGCTGCTTCTCCCATTTCACGCAGCAAATCATCTCTTTCCTTAAAAATGTTCTCAGCCCTTTTAATGAACCGACTCCCTTGAGGTGTGGGTGTGACTTGTCCATACTTTCGAATAAATAGGGGGGTGTCTAATTCCTCTTCCAGCTTCTTTATTTGTTGGCTTAAAGAAGGCTGTGCAATGTGAAGCTGATCCGCTGCTTTTGTAAAACTTTTCTGCCGGTACACTTCCATGACATATTCCATCATCCGTATATCCACTTTCATCACCTCATAGGTTTTAACTATTCAAGTCATATCTTTTATGTCTTAGACAAATAACAAAAGGAATTCTACGATAAAGAGACAACAAAAGGAGGAGAAGAAATGAATCCATATACGAAAGCTGAAAACCAATTCTCACAAAATGCTGAGAACTATCGCGATTCACCTATATTTGCAGCCGGAGAAGAGTTGGAATGGGTAAAAGCGGCAGCAAATACGAAGGGTCACGAGTATTTACTTGATATCGGTTGCGGAGCTGGACATACCGTTTTTTCCTTTTCAGACATCATTTCTAAAGGAATCGGCATTGATGTCACGCAAAAAATGATCGAGGTTGCAGCAGCACTTGCGGAAGAACGCCAGCTGAAACATATTACTTTCGAACGGGCAGCCGCAGAAGCTTTGCCATTCGCTGATGAATCATTTGACATCGTGACGTGCCGCTTTGCCGCTCACCACTTTCCAAACCTTCCCGCAGCCATGTCTGAAATCAGCCGTGTCTTAAAAAAAGGCGGCACATTCCTGCTCGTCGATCATTATGCACCTGAGAATGCTGCACAGGATGCATTTATTAATCACTTAAATAGACTTAGAGATCCTTCTCATGTGCGAGAAAGCTCTTTATCAGAATGGGAAGAGCTTTTCACTGCCAAACAACTGACTCAAAAAGAGATTCGTTACTGGGATCTGCAAATTGATTATCAAGACTGGATCACACGTGGACGCACACCAGAGAATGTTCAAAAGGAGATCGTTTCCCATCTTCAAGCCGCAGACCCTGATACAAAACAACTCTTTCAGCTTCAATTCGATGCACAGCAGCAGCCTATTTCCTTCTGCTTAAAAGCTGCATTCATTCAAGGAATCAAGAATTGAATTTATAGAAAAAGTCTACCTTCATCGGTAGACTTTTTATTTCGTATATACATCTTCACTGTCTCTCAGGTATTGCTTTTCATGTTCGTGATCATGTTACTATTATATGATAAATGAACGGAGATAGGTTAGGCATTTTAAAAATTGTACATAGATCCTCTGAATAAAAAAAGAACCTACCCTCTTTAGAATAAGTTCTTCACTGCGTGCGTCAATCACGGTGCAATATCCTCTAATACTTTCTCGCGCGTTTCGATCATTTTAAAAGCAAGAATTGCTCCCACTACAGTCACACTTGCAAAAAGAATAAAAATAGTTGAAACACCGCTTACCTCTAAAATAAAGCCTATCATAATAGGAGCGATCGCTGAGGCCAGCCTAAGCCACGCTGTAGCAAATGCCGTTCCAATCACCCTCATACGTGTTGGATAAATTTCAGGTGTATATAGATAGAGAAGAACTGTAATCGTCCCCATCATTCCGTAAGCAGCGGACCCTAAATATATCACACTTTCTGGAGAACTCGCTCCGCTGATCCATAAAGCAGTTAATAAAGCACCTGTTACGATAAATGCAATGGTTGCCCAGCGCTTTCGTCCTACTTTATCAATTAAAAATGCACAAGCGAATACCCCTATGGTCTGTAAAATATTTGTGAGAGAGGCTGCCCTTAATGAATCTCCAACTGGCAAATTGTAAACCGTATTATAAAGACTTGGTAACCAGTTATTTAAACCATTTGATACAAAGTAGGCAGAAAACCATAGTCCCCATACAATCAGTGTTCTTTTACGGTAGAAAGTTGAAAAAAGCTCTTTCCAGTCGCCCTTTTCAGTACTGCTAAATACTTGCTTTGCTACAGGCATTCGTTTGTCGGTACTAGCTTCAATTTCTTCAATAATTCTTTCGGCCTCATCTAACCTGCCTTTCGAAATAAGCCACCTTGGAGATTCACGTAACATAAAAAAGAATACAAAGACGATTAAACCTCCAATGCCTCCAATCAAAAACATCCACTTCCACCCAAAGCTAGGTACAACAAATGCGCCGATTTGAGCTGAGATCATTAAACCTAAAGGAAAAATCATCTCATAAAGCATAAAAAATCTGCCTCTCCCTTGAGCCCGGGACAGCTCATTGATATATGAAGCCGCTACCGGCACCTCTCCTCCTACCCCAATCCCTTGTATAAAACGAAAAATAAACAGTGCCATAAAATTACCTGAAAACACACATGCAATACTCATGACGGACATGAGGAGTATAGTCCACTTTGCACTAAAAACACGGCCACGCCTTTCTGCTAACCATCCAAAGAAAATGGCACCAATCGCTTGTCCTATATAACCAGACCCAATAAGAAGACCAATTTGAGCAGGTGATAAACTCCACATGCCGATGAGAACTGGGAGAACAAACGCTAAAGACAGAGCATCAAAAGCATCAAAAAAGGTGGCAGATCCCATAATGATACGAGGCTTTAAATGCCATCTAGAAAAAGGTACACTTTCCATTCTCGTCAATAGTTGTGAAGCTCTATCAACAACTTGCCCATCATGAGAATTTGAATTTCCGCTGACTTCTAACGTCATGATATCTCCTCCTTATTAGAGGAAATGATGCAAAAGTACATGCCGAAGAGCGCTAAAGAAATCGCTTACATTTCAAATCAAGAGACATTCTAAAGCGTTCATACGAGTTTTCAGCATCTATCATTTCTTTTTTGGCGTTCCCGTGGTGCCCCGATCTATGTAGTACATAGGGAAGATATGTTCCATCGCCTCTAACTGTTCTCCTTCTAATACCTGTGTTAATAAAGAAACAGCTTTTCTCCCCATTCCAACTAAATCTACATGAACTGAAGATAAAGAAGGGGTTAGAAAACTTGCAATGGGCACATCATCGGCACCAACGACTGACAAGTCATGAGGAATGGACACATTTGCGTGATCTGCAGCTTTCATGACCCCCATCGCCAAAAAATCTGAAGAGCAAACAACTCCAGTCATGTGCTGGTTTCCTTGGAGAAATTGAGAAACCACTTCTACTACTTTTCCCCCATCAAATTCATCTAACTCAAACACAAGTTCTTTGTTCATTGTTAACCCTAAATTTTTAAGTGTGCGCTCATATCCCTTGTAATACCTCACACTATGCATCGAACTCATTGGACCATTGACCAGCCCAATGGTTCGATGACCTTTCTCAAATAAGGCCGTTACGGATTGACACACACCTTCTTCATCATCTGGCCTGACACATGGGAAAGGAGAATCCTCTAAGTAACTTCCAACAACAATAATGGGTATAGCTAAACTTTTTAACCAATCCATACTCAATTCTTCATTTCTTGGAGAAAATAAAATGGCACCATCTACAGCTTGCGTTTCAAGTAATCGCTGCTGCTGTATAGATGTAAATGACATCAACATATTGAATTCAGTCTCATCTAATTCCTTCGCTATACCATCTAAAATCGTCGAAAAAAATGGATTATTCAAAATATATGAACCACGCGGAACCACGACAGCTATATTCCCAGTCTTTCTTTTAACGAGCCCTCTAGCTCCTAAATTAGGACGATACCCTAACTCATCAATCACTTGTTTGATTCTTTCAGCCGTTTGAGCACCTACTCCTGGTTTACCACTTAATACTCGGGAAACAGAGGCGATAGACACTCCAGCTTTCAATGCGACATCTTTAATACTTACTGACACATTTCATACCTCCGGGAGTCTGTTGTTTTATACACTATTATAACCTGACTCACCTTCATCATGAAATCAATGGTCTGTTATCTACCGACGTTTTCCTTAAGCAAACCAACACTTTGAAGTCCCTGACGAATTTCTTCTTTTTCCTCATCAGTTAAAGGTAGTACCGGCTTCCTAGCAAGCGAACTACTGATCAAACCTCGCTGATACATCGCTTCCTTCATGCGCAGATGAGAAGTAGATGAAGGTTCATCCATTTTATACACAGCATGCTTTAATTCGAATATTCTATCGTAAACTTTATTAGCCGCTATAAGGTCTTTTTCTTCCACACATTTCACAAGTTCAGCGATCAAATCAGGCACGAAACAGCCGAAACCTACAAGTGCTCCATCAATCCCTTGAACCAATGTTGGCAATAAATATTCATCGTGACATGTGAGTAACGATACATCTGGTGCATGTTTTTTCAATGCCCGCACATCGACCTCGTATTGTGCCATGTCTCTTTGACCAATTTTAAACGAAACAACATTCTCAATTTCCGACATTTCTAGTAATTGACTGGTTGTATATGAGGTTTTTGTCCATGTTGGATATTGATGAACGATGATTGAAATATCAATCGCTTCTGCAACATCTTTGAAGAATTGGACAGGTGACTCAGGCTGCATACCGAATCTTAGCCATGAATGTGGCGGCATGAGAAGTATACCTTCACCACCAGCTTCTTCAGCGGCTTTTGCATGCTGGATCGCTTCAATTGTCCCTTCAGCAGAAACACCAGAAATGACAGGTACTTCCCCTTTTAATTCGTCGGTTGCAATGCGCACAGCCTCAGCTCGTTCATGTGGCAGTAAGGTCATAATCTCGCCAGTATGTCCATTGACAACGATCCCGTTAATCCCTTTGTGATCCGCCACCCATCGGACAAGCTTACGAAAAGCAGGTTCATCAATTGAATAGTCATCTTTAAAAGGAATTAAGACAGCCGGGAATACACCGCTCCATTTTTCTTTATTTTTCATAAACAAATTCCTCCCCATTCGGTTATAGTAAACGTTTACGGTAAGCGTTTACGTAAACAATCATAGAATGATATTGTGAATGATGTCAACATTATTTTTTAATAATTACAATAATTCAAAAAACTCTTGTTGAATTTTAGATACTATTTTATTTTTCCAAAAAAGAAAATGAGGGATATATTTTGTGTACCACATCAACCAAAAAACCTCATCTTCGTGAACTGGTTGAAGTATGATACCTCTTTTTCCAAACGGCAACATACCAAAAAAAGGATAAATAAATTTTTATTGTCAAAACATCATCATATCTACGAAGGAAAAGGCATCAATAAAAAAAAGTCTACCCTAAACGGTAGACTTAGATTGTTGACAAAGTGCTAAAATGATGTTTATTTTAGCACTTTGTCTTCTTTTCAGCGTGATAGAAAACCTTTGAAGTCTAGGAAGGGCAGCTACTTTTGCGGAGCGAATTGAACATTCGTGAGCACCAACGCGCAGACCTGCGGGCGAATGCGAGGGTTTGTCTACACGCTGAGTCTACCCTAAACGGTAGACTTTTTTTATTTCGAATATAAATCCCAGCCAAGCTTGAGTGTGTCCACAATATAATTGGCGACTTCCTCAGCCTCTAAATGATCTGTTTCCACTCTGGAGTTATGAAGAGAATAAATCTCCCGGCGTTCTTCAAACAGCTCTTTCATTTCATCAAGCGACCGGTTGTGAAGAACAGGACGGTTTTCAATTAAAATATCAAGTCGCTGCTTCCAATTCTCCCAAGATAGGTCAAGGAAAAGAACCGTACAATGCTTCAAGCAGGCACGTTTGATTTCTTCCTGTTTGAAAGCACCGCCTCCAAGTGAGACGATCTTGAGCTGTGTATGTTCACATAAATCGACGATATAATCCTTTTCAGCCTGCCTGAAGAATGCTTCTCCTTTATGCTGAAACATCTCTGGAATCGTCATGTTGTATTTTTTCTCAATCTCCTGATCGACATCAATAAAATCTCGATATAGCTTTTTGGCAACCAGCTGCCCAATGGTTGTTTTCCCAACACCCATAAAGCCAATGAGAACAATATTCCGCTGTCTTACAGGGATTTCTCTATTGATTTTCATGATCGTGACACGTCCTCCTTACGACAAGGAATGCTACATAATGTTTCTATTATATGATAAATGGAGCGCGAAAAGATAGGCAATCTTAAAAATTGTGTTTGACGACGTAGCCGAGCTGTTCAGAAAGCCTCTGTGCCTGTTCTTTCACTTTTTGCTGCAGCTGGGGAATGACTTCTTCAGTAAACCGGTGGGTTGGACCAGATATGGATAAACAAGCCTTCACTTCCCCATGAATGTTAAAGACTGGTGCCGCTACTGCCGCAGATCCTACCTCTCGTTCATCGATGCTGCAAGAAGTATACGTGTCAAGAATATGTTTACATTCCTTTTGCCAGTCATCTCTCATCACATGATCAGCCTCAGACGCTAATACTTTTTGTTGAAATTCTTCACTTTGAAATGCCAATAATACCTTTCCGCCTGCACCTGCGTATAACGGCAGCTTCTCACCAACCTTGACAAGATGTCGAATCGATTGCAGCCCTTCCGCTTGTTCAATACAGACCCTGCTTGTTGCATCCAGTACATACAGGTTGACGGTTTCTTTTGTTTCATCACGAAGTGCGTACATGAGTGGTTTAGCCAGTTCTCTCAATTGAATGGACTTCCCTGCAATGTATCCAAGGAGATAAAGTCTTTGACCCAATCGGTATTTCATTGTGTCTGGATTCTTTTCCACAAAATGATTCATTTCAAGTGCCTTGAGCAGTCTCGTTGTAGTAGACATTGCTAAATTCATCTCTTTTGAAATATCCGTTAGCGTCAGCTCTTGACGTTCTTCACTAAAACAATAAAGAATATCCAAAGCGCGCTGAACTGTGCGCAGTCCTGATTCTTCTTTTGACTTCTTATCAGCCATGTTCAGTTTCTCCTTTTCCCCTTTGATTTCTTATCGACATAAACGATCGATTTTGCTATAATCCATTTTAAACGTTCCACTAAAAGAAAACAAATTCCACCAGTCGGAATAAAAACGATTGGAGAGGTTTGATGGAGGAGATATTTGAATGTACCTGCTCGTTTTTACACTTCTTATTAGCCTATATATTGTTCATCAACTATTTCCCGCTCCCATACTCTCCTATTTTGTTGGTCTGCTGGCCGCTGCATCGCTCATCATTTCTTTTAAGAAAGCAAGTGGCCTTTATTTGAAAACAGGTGGTATGTTTCTCATGATTGGCTTGATCTTATTCTTCTTATCCGACGAGCCATTGCACACGTTTTTTCTTCACTTTCATTCCATGCTAGGCTTGCTTTCTCTATTTTTCATGCTGCCTTTTATTCATTCTCTCATACATGTTGGACATTTCGATACACAATTAAATAAACTGCTCACACTGCATACAACGAGCACAAACCAGCTTTATCGCAAGAGTTCATTTGTCACTCATATTCTTGGCATGTTTTTAAATATCGCGACGATCCCCTTACTATATACATCGATCAAACCGTCGCTGGATTCCCTAAAAGAACAAGTGAGACAACATCTTTATACACGCAACCTTTTAAGGTCATATGCATTATGTTTAAGCTGGAGCCCTGTTGAAGTGCTCGTAAGCGTCACCATTGATGCAACCAAACTCAAATATTATCACATCGCACCCGTTACTTTTGGTTTAATGGTCATCGTGCTGGCGACAGATTGGATGCTCTTTTCTCGTCAAAGCAAACGACACCCAAACATCATTCAGTCCGCAGAAACAAACTCCAATCCTCGTCGAATTAAGCGAAAAACCCTTCAGCTTGCTTTCATGCTGCTGAGTTTTATGACAGCCGTCTCACTTGTCGATGCATGGATTGGGAAAGGCTATTTATTCGCTGTTGTGCTGACAATTATTCCATTTGCTCTATTATTCTCTTCTGTCATCAAAAAAAGAAAACAATATATAGCCGTCTCTGTCCCTCATTGGAAAGAAAGAACCCGTCAGCTCTCCAACTATATGTGTCTATTTTTAAGTGCTGGCTTCTTTGTCGATATGCTGCTTGCCACAAACAGTATGCAGCCGATTCAAGCATTTATTGTCAGTATATCAGAACATGCCATTTTGGTTTATTGTGTCATTGGGTTATATTTTCTGATCACCGCTCTTTGCGGTTTTCACCCGCTCGTCTCGCTTGCTTTGTTAGTTAGCCTGATGGCACCTGTCATCCAAGAACTTCCTGCTCTTCCCATTGCCATCATGCTTATCGTTGCTGGAACATCAACTGTCATGTTTAGTCCTTTTAATGTTTCTGTCTCCCTGTTAGCTGATTTGATGAAGGTCAACCCTTACCGTATCACTCGCTGGAATATATGGTTTGCTGGCTTTTATATCGGCATGGGTATCGCATGTGCAACGATCATCACCGTTATCTTTTATTCATAAAAAAGAGAACTCATCTTGGTTTGAGTTCTCTTTTGCTTCGCTTTCTCACTCTGGTTTTAATTGAATACGTTCAATTTTCCCTACGATAAAAATGTACGACAATGCCCCGCCTAATGCGACTAAACTGACGAACAAAATCCCCCCGTTGTAAGAGCCTGTCGCCGACACGATGAATCCGATAATAAGCGGAGTGATGATCCCAGCTAAATTAGCAAAAAAGTTAAATACACCGCCAGCCAGCCCAACCATTTCCCTTGGTGCCACTTCAGACAGCATCGTCCAAGAGATATTAGACAGTCCTTGTGCAAATGAAGCGATGGATAAAATGGTCAGCACAAGCGGAATATTCGTTGTAAAGTTCGCTAAAACAATGGTACTCGTCAGAAGCAAGCCAACCACTACCGGCAGCTTCCTCGCTACATTAACGGATACGCCCTTTTTAAGCAGCCAATCAGACACATAACCTCCAAACAATACCCCAAAGAATGCAGCAATATAAGGAAGAGAAGCCGCAAAACCTACCTTAAGAAACGCCATATTTTTCGCCTCTGCCAAATAGGTCGGAAACCATGTTAAAAAGAAAAAAAGTGTAGACGCAACAGAGAATTGGCCAATATAGAGCCCGATCAATTTACGATATTTTAGAAGGGCTGCAAAATCTGCCCATTTCAGCTTCTCCTGTGATGCGACTGTCAGCCCTTCACCTTGCCGGATTAATTCTAACTCCTCTTCATTCATCTTCGGATGCTCTTTCGGTTCGTGATAATACTTGTACCAAAAGAAAGCAAATATGATACCGAGCGCACCTGCCGTAATAAAGACGGTTCTCCAATCGAATGTCGCCATGATCCAAAAAAGAAGAGGTGTCGCAAATGCAAGACCCACATACTCTCCAGCAGTATAAACACCTGTTGCAAAAGCCCGTTCCCGCCTTGGAAACCATGTGGTGACAATTCGGTTATTCGCAGGAAATGCGGGAGATTCTGTAATCCCAATAAACAAACGACAGCCGAATAAAAAGGCAAAGCTGTTCGCAAACGCCTGCATGCCTGTGAAAATAGACCAAGTAATGAGTGATATCCCATACGTTACCTTTGAGCCAAATTTATCGAGAATAAAACCGCCTGGTATTTGCATCGCTGTATATGTCCAGCTAAATGCTGAAAAAATGAGACCTAATAAGGCAGGATTTAATTGCAATGAAGATTGAATAGCAGGTGCAACAATGGATACACTGGCTCGATCAATATAATTAATGGCGGTAATAAAAAACAACAGAATCAATATGCCAAAACGGGCTTTCGTTGGCTTTATATAAGCGGGCCGCAATTCATTCCCCTTCAGTTCTGAATGCACTTTCATAACCATCCTCCTTTGTTTCCGCAGCGTGCGATTCGGTTGAGTGTCTTAAATAACCCCTTTTTCTTCCAATCGTTTACACTCTTCTTCTGTTAAGCCAAGCATATTTGTTAAAATCTCATAATTATGTTCGCCTAAATCAGGTGCAATGTGACGGATATTTCCGGGTGTTTTTTCAAATTTCGGAATGATCCCGGGCACCTTTACTTTTCCAAGACGGGGGTGATGCACCTCGACGATATTCTCTCGTGCTTTAAATTGCGGATGCTCAAAAATATCCTGAATACTTAAAATTGGGCTCACAGGAACGCCATGAGTATCTAGAATTTCTAATACGTCATCCCTTGTTTTCGACGCGATCCATTGAGAGACGATCGCATCCATCTCTTTGTTATGCTTCAGCCTAGATGCATTGACCGCGAATTTTTCATTCTCTAATAAATCTAAGCGATTCATCGCCTCTGCCAATCGATTGAAGGTCGAATCCGTACTCGTCACAAGAACCAAATAATGCCCATCCTTTGTCTCATAGGTGCCGGCAGGGCTTGAATGACCGCTTAACCCCGGTGAACGCTCACGCACCTTCCCAAGCTTGTCATATTCAGCAACCAAAAATTCTAACATACGAAAGACAGATTCATAGAGGCCCAAATCCACCATTTGCCCAGTTCCTTCTGGATGTGTATCTCTGTAATACATCGCTGTCACAGTAGCAAACGCCACATATATGCCTGCAATATAATCAGTTAAAGAAAAGGAAGGACTGACTGGATGCCGGTCTGGAAACCCTTGAATATATGTAAAGCCGCTAAACGCTGTCGCAGGTGTTCCAAATCCGGCCTTGTCCTTAAACGGACCCGTTTGTCCATAACCCGATACACGAATCATAATTAATTGAGGGTTAATTTCTTTTAATACGTCGTACCCTACGCCCCATTTTTCGAGTGTTCCAGGGCGGAAATTTTCAATCAACACATCGACCTGACCTGCAAGCTTTTTAAAAATGTCTTTTGCTTCGTCTTTGTGCAGATCCAGTGTTAGAGATTTCTTATTCCGTGAGAGACCTGACCATCTAAGTGGTTCACCTTCTGCAAAAGGGCCAACATGCCGCAGCGTATCGCCTTTACCAGGAATCTCGACTTTGATGACCTCTGCACCAAAATCCCCTAGAAGCACCGCGCCATAGGGTGCAGCGATCATTGTAGAGACGTCTAATATTTTCATTCCTTCGAGCGGTGTATTCATATTCATTGCCTGACTCCCTTTCATTCAAGTGATGAAGGGCTAAATAACTTTCTATTTTAGCCCTTTTCATCTTTCAGATTGACTCGGAAGACCCTGATGATTCAAAAGGAGGGCTTACCGGAGCAGTTTGTTAATCCTTCGGAAGCTGCCCTTGCGGTGTGTAAAGCCAAATGAGCCATAAAGGTTCATCTCCTGTATTTACATGCTGGTGCGAGACACCGTCTGGAATGAACATGAAATCATTTTGTTTAAAGGACTGCCTTTCTCCATCACAAATGACTTCGCCAGATCCTTTAATCACATAATCAAATTCCTCTGAACCCGGGTGATTGTGCACTGAACTTGCTTCCCCAGGTTCAAAAATGGTGAGACCCGCCATCATATGCTCTGACCCAACAGTATCTGGTGTAATAGTTTGAAATACCTTTCGAATCATTTGCTCCTCTGGATGATCTAAACCTAACCATAATGGGTTCCCATCTTGAAACGGATTCAATACTTTAATTTTCATTGTTCATTCCTCCTCGTTATGTTTAATTCACGCTGACATGTGAGCGTTTTGAATTTGGTGAATAAATATCATTAATATTCCAATGTCCATCCGTAGGGACAGGATCATTTTTCATTGCTACATCGATGACGCAAGGCTCTTGAGATTTAATGGCTTCAGCTAAAGCTTCTTTGAATTCAGAAGCAGAGGTGATTTTAATCCCCTTCATCCCATAACCTCTTGCAATGGCAGCAAAATCCGGAGAATAGCTTTCTCCACCTTTTCTGAAAACAGTACCGTACGTCGTTTCATAGTGCGCCATTTGCAAGCCAGCTATTGTTCCAAATGCACTGTTATTCATCACAATCCACACAACAGGAATGTTCTCTTCAACGGCTGTTGCGAGAACGGATGGATTTTGACCGAATCCGCCGTCCCCAACGAGTGACACAACGACACGTTCAGGCTGGGCAATCTTTGCCCCAAGTGCGGCAGGGGCTCCAAATCCCATCGTTGCAAAGCCGCCTGGTGTTAGAATGGTCCCTGGCGTGAGCACAGGAAATTGCTGTCCGACCCCATTTTTATTCCAGCCAACATCAGTTGTAATAAAGGCATCTGGCGGTAATATTTCCCGCACTTCCTGCAAAATACGCTGCGGCTTCATTGGGAAGGATTCATCTTGAATGTTCGTCAGATTGCTCGCCTGAAAATCCTTACGATATGCCGCAATTTCCTTTTTCAATTCAGGTCGATTCAGCCCTTCTGGCAATCTTTCTCTCGCCACTCGATTGAGCACACTCAAGGCCTGCTTAAGATCGGCTACTGCTCCTATGTCAACAGGATAGTTACGTCCAATTTCATTCGGATCAATGTCAATATGAATGAGCTTGGTTGACGGGAAACGGAACGTAAATTCTGATTCCCACGAACTCGCATCAGCTTCAGCAAAACGGGTGCCTAAAGCCAATATATAGTCCGCCGCTTTGCACTGATCATTGATAAATTTTGTCCCCCAAAATCCTGTCATTCCAAGGGTCATTGGGTGATCATCTGGCATGGCTCCTTTCCCCATCAAAGAATGGGCGACAGGGATACTTAGATGATCAGAGAATGCCTTTAATTCTTCAGCTGCATCAGCTAGTAAAATGCCTCCCCCTACATATAAAAGCGGCCTTTCTGCCTGCAGCAATCGATCTAATATCCGATTGGCCGTTTGATCATCAATTGAAGGTTTTTCAATGGTCTGTGTATGATGGTTGATTTGTTCAAACAAGGACACATCTAGGTCTTTTGAGAACACATCCATTGGAACAGATATCAGCACTGGGCCAGGACGGCCGCTTTCAGCTAACTGAAATGCTTTTGATAAAATCTCTGGAAATAATTCTGGAATATCGACTCGCCATGCTCTCTTCACAAACGGCCGGTAAATTTCGTATTGAGAGGCATCGGAATGAAGATTGATCTCTTGATGTGGGTGCTTTCCGTAGTAATGACTCGGGACATCTCCTGCAATGACAACCATTGGAATGGAATCAAGTGCTGCATTCGCTACCCCTGTTGCCGCATTGGTGAGTCCAGGACCTAGATGACTGAGAACAACAGCTGTCTGTTTCTTTGCTCGCGCATAACCATCTGCTGCATGTGCCGCTATCTGTTCATGTCTGACATTTACAAATTGAATCGAGCTTTTTTCAAGCGCTGATAAAAAAGCAATATTCGTATGACCGCAGAGACCAAAAATATGCTCGACTCCCCGATTCTCTAAATACTGAATAACCTGTGTAGAAATATTCTTCTTCATGTTTCTCTCCTCTCACGGTGCAGCTATGAATCTGCTACTCACTTATTCTTTGAAAAACAATAGATAGAACGCTGTTCAAATCCTGTATCGCCACTTGCCCGGGAGCTGAGCTTTCTTTCCCTACAGCAAAGGTCATGACAGATCCAAAAAGTCCACCAACCATTCTTGTAAAAGCCCCATATTCCCCCATTGCCATCGAAATAACGGGAATCGACAGCTGCTTGTTCGCATGGCTGGTCGCCGAGAGCAGTGTTAATGCATCCTCATAGGAATGCGGCATCACTGCAATCTTTGCGATGTCGGCGCCGACTGATTCTGCATTGACGAATAGCTGCATGAGACGATCCAACTCAGGGGTGCGCTGGAAATCGTGATACGACACAATCAAGGTGACCCCATTACTTTTAGCCGCCTGACTGACTTGCTGTAAATGTGTCACATCATGCATCAATTCATAATCAACGGCGTCCACAAGCTGTGTGGAACAAAGCTCGACAAGCAGAGAAACCTTCTCATTTTCTGAGAGTGATATACTTTCGCCGCCCTCCTTTTCAGAGCGGATGGTGAATAAAAATGGTATGCCCTTTGCCTTTTCTACCATTCCCTTAAGGGTTTCTATGACTTGTTCCTTGTCATGAAGGTGATGAAAAAAATCCGCCCGCCACTCTATCACATCAGGCTTCTTCTCAGTTAATACCTCGACCTCATGAAACAATTCTTCCTTTGTTTGCCCGATGAGCGGCGTACAAATCATTGGCTGACCGCCTGTCTGCACACTTTTTACCTTTTTCTGAAATGCATTCACATCCATACGCCCCTTTCACAGACCATTTGGAAGCACGATCATTTTGGTTTCGGTCATCTCCTCAATAGCGAAACGCGGACCTTCTCTTCCAAGACCACTTCGCTTAATTCCTCCATAAGGCCAATGATCCAGTCTAAAATTTGATGTCCCATTGATGACAACACCGCCAGTTTCAAGCTCTTTTGCTGCGTGTAACGCAACATCCAGCTGATTCGTAAAGATCCCTGCCTGCAATCCATATCGACTATCATTTGCTTCTTTAATTGCCTCCTCCAGCTCCGCATAAGGGAGAATGCTGACAACTGGGCCAAACACTTCCTCACAGACGACCTTAGCCTGTTTCGGAGGGTTCAGCAAAATAGCCGGTGTGATGCTCGCTCCATTTCTTTTTCCCCCACATAAAAGCTGTGCCCCCATACTCTCTGCCTCTTGTATCCATGTCTCAACTCGCTGCGCGGCCTGTACATCGACCATACAGCCGATATCACTCTCACTGGACAGCGGATCTCCAACGACAAGCTGCTCTACTTTTTGTTTTAATACCTCAGTAAACGACGGCATAATTTCCTGGTGGACATAAATTCTTTGGACAGAAATACAGCTTTGACCAGAATTACTAAAGCCTGTCTTGGCACAGAGGGATGCGGCTTGTTCAATATCAGCATCGTGATGAACAATCGTCGCGCCATTCCCTCCGAGTTCGAGCAATACTTTTTTTAATCCCGCAGAAGTTGTAATATGCTCTCCTCCGGCAGCCCCGCCGGTAAAAGAGATGAGATTTGTTCTTTCATCAGTGACTAACTGTTTCCCAGCGTCGACCCCGCCAATCACAAGCTGCAAACTTGCCTCAGGAAACCCTGCTTCGAGAAGGAGTTTGACAAACGCTGAGGCAACAGCTGATGTTTGCGGTGCAGGCTTCAAAATAATGACATTCCCTCCCGCAAAAGCTGGACCAACTTTGTGACAAATTAAGTTGAGCGGTGCATTAAAAGGGGTAATCGCCAGCACAACTCCGACTGGTACTTTAAATGTCATGGCCATTGCTCCCTGCCCACGCGATGATACATTGCCTGGAATGGTCTCACCTACTAATCGATTCGCTTCTTCCGCCGACTGCGCCAGCGTCTCGATTGATCGTGAGACTTCATCTCTTGTATTTTTAAGCGGTTTGCCTAATTCTAACGAAATCAGTTTTGCGAAATGGTCTTTTTGTTCTTCAAGCAAGGTGGCTGCTTTTGTTAGAATCTTTGAGCGTTCGATTGCCGATATTCCCGCTATTTGTTTTTTAGCATGCTGCGCAATAGAAAGTGCCTGTTCTATGTCTTCTGATGAGGCGAGATATGATGTACCGATCCTTTCTCCTGAGTAAGGATTGATGATATCTGTTTTCACACGATCGGTATCCATCCACTCGCCGTTTATATGTGATAACGCTTTCAAACTACTCAAATTTTCTCTCCCTCCTTTAGGTGCCGCGTTCCATGTCCTGCATAACGAACCAATCTTTCTTCGTTCGGACAAGGTCCCTTCACGAGGGCTCCCTTTGTCAGCTCCTCATATGCATGCGCCACGATGCCCATTCCTCTGGATAAGGAAAAAATGCCTTTTGCTGCTTCTGCTGGAATGTTTAATTCACATTGGATTGCAGCAGATACACCGTCTATATTCATCGTGATTTTCTTCCCTTTCAGGTGTTCAAGCTCATGTCTAATCGCTTCGGCTAACCGTAAATATATCCCACTGATAAGGCCTTTCTGGACATATGTGTGACTCAGCTCATATAGACGTCTAACCCTCGGATCATCATCATGAAGCTGATGGCCGATCCCCGGGATTTTTTCCTTGCGAGTTAACCATGTGTGACATACTTGCTTGGCCGCAGACTGTATATCCTTTTGATCATCGTAGATCGCTTTGGCTTCGTATAACATACGCATGGCCTTCTCTCCGGCTCCGCCATGAATATCACCTAATAAATTCACCCCTGTTGCAACAGAGGAATTAAACGAAATACCGCAAGTCATCGCCATTCTGGCTGCTGCAATAGATGGCGCTCTTGGTCCATGGTCCGCACCTGCGACAAGAACACTTTCAAAAAGAGCTGCTTTTGAATCATCCAATAATTCACCAACAAGCAGTAAATAAAGCATTTGTGGATACGACAGTTCGCCAATAAGTTCTTCAATCGGATAACCTCGAAGTTCAATTGAATTTTTTTGAATATGACTAATCTCAGTTTCCCACCAAGCGCCTCCCTCTTTGTAAATTTCCAGTGCACTTCGATTTTTCATTGTGTCAATCATTCCTTTAGCTTCTTATTTGGAGGTGAACCACTCCTTTTTATTCCATTCAGTGGAATCTAATTTCACTTTTCGGAATGTGGTTTCATTGTAAGCGCATTCTTTTTCTTCGTCAATCATTTTTTCTGAAAATACTGTAAATAGTAGTGAAATTAAGTGAATCGAACTAATTATGCTTGCTTTTTTTGATCAAAAAAATCTTTATTTAGTTAAATGGACTTAAGTAGATCGTTCTACTAATTTAATGAATTTTTGGTTATTTTGTCAAACCCACTTAAAAATTCAACATAAAAAAACCTCTCCGTCTTCTGGAGAGGTCTCTGATTGTTGACAAAGGGCTAAAATGATGTTTATTTTAGCCCTTTGTCTTTTTTTCAGCGTGATAGAAAACCTTTGCAGTCTAGGAAGGGCGAGCACTGGAGCGCAGACCTGACAACGAATGCGAGGGTTTGTCTACACGCTGAAACCTCTCCATCTTCTGGAGAGGTCGCTTTTTTATTTCCACCAGTCATCAAACATGGAAGCGGGTACTTGGCGTTTATGCTCTGATTGAACATAGCGCTTTTCAATCGCTTCTGCTGCTTGTTCTGACACGGGCTTACCTTCTAAGTAATCATCAATTTCATTGTACGTAATGCCTAGTTCTGTTTCATCCGTTTGCTGAGGTTTGTCATCAAGCAGATCAGCTGTCGGTTTCTTTAAATATAAGCGCTCTGGTGCTTGCAGCGCTTCTAGCAGCGCCCGGCCTTGGCGTTTCGTGAGACCTGTGAGCGGGAGAACGTCTGCACCGCCGTCACCATACTTCGTGAAGAACCCAGTGACTGCTTCGGCTGCATGATCTGTACCAATGACAAGTAATCCTTCTTCTCCTCCGACAGCATATTGCGCGATCATTCTCATACGTGCTTTGACATTCCCTTTATTAAAGTCAGACAACGGTCCGCCTGTGTCTTTTTGATATTGTTCACTGAATGCCGTCACGGCAGGCGCAATATCATATTTCCACGACTTGTCCGGCTGAATAAATGATAAAGCGAGCTGTGCATCATCTTCATCCTGCTGTACACCATGCGGGAGACGCACCGCAATAAAGACTGCCTCTTCCTTTCCTTCTTGACGCAGTTCAGATGCAGCGAGCTGTGCAAGACGGCCAGCGAGCGTTGAATCCTGTCCGCCGCTAATGCCGAGAACGAATCCTTTCGCGCCGGTTTTTTTCAAGTAGTCCTTTAAAAATCCAACCCGTTTTTCAATCTCCTGCTTCGGGTCAATTGAGGGCTGCACATGCAACTCTTGGCTGATTTTTTTCTGCAAACTCATACACTTTTCCTCCTAAGCATCCTCTACATGAAGAGAACAGGTTTTACTCTGAATTCATTGATTTGACAACGTTTTTTGAATCTTCATTATACCATGTTTTCAGGAAGAACATTTTGTATGACGTTCCCCTATTTCATCAATAATCAAACATTCACAAGTGAAAAAGACCATGTCTATACGGACTGGCCCTTTTTTTCAATCAATTTCTACCCGTATAGATGTACAGCTTGCGCCATTACACTTCCCAATATCAGCAGGGCATGCGGATACGGCCACAATGAGGTCCATTTCGGCTCGCAGACGAATGTAATCACCGGGAAGAGATTTTGGCAGCTCCACAGACAGCTTTCCTTTTTCATCAATGACTGTATTCATAAAGGCATTAAAAGGATAGTACATATCCTCCTTCGGAATCCCAAATGGTTCAAAGGCAGTCCTTAAATTATCGTAGCATGTATGCATGACCTCTAAATGCGTCCGTCCGTATAAAAGCTGGTACATTTCTTGCCGGCAAGCGGGCATATATAAATCATGGCATTCGACTGTGTCTTCAATGACCGTAAACATCGGTTTGTATAAGTTAGAATAGAGCTTATCGTCTTTTTTCACTTTTGACGAAAATAGGCTGTCCATTGTCGCGCCTTGGTCAAATTTTTCATAAAAATCCTTTTCGTGATAGGCCATGACATCTGCTACTTGCTGGCCTTCAACATCAACCACCCGCATACATTGGCCTTTTCCTAAACGAAAGCCCAGTCTGCCCTTTGGTAAAATGACATATTCTCCGTTCATCACATACACTCCTTTCCTTGACAGTATGCCCAAAACGTCCTCTTGATCATGTATAAAAAAAAAGAGGCGGTCACAAGCTAATGTCATTGAAACAGAAAGGTGTTGCGCATGCATTGAAAGAAGAACAAACTTTATCTTGGTGGCAGCTTTCTCTCATCGGAGTCGGCTGTACGATTGGCACTGGTTTCTTCCTTGGTTCCAGCATTGCCATTACAAAGTCCGGTTTTTCCGTCTGCATTTCTTTTTTACTTGCTGCGGTTGGAACCTATCTCGTCTTTAAACATTTGGCTGCGATGACAGCCGATAATCCTGATAAAGGGTCATTTTGTTCCTATGCTCGTAAAGCATATGGACGCTGGGCAGGGTTTAGCAATGGCTGGGTGTATTGGTTCGCAGAAATGCTGATTACAGGAAGTCAGTTAACAGCGATTTCTCTTTTTACCCGCCACTGGTTTCCATCTGTGCCGCTCTGGGTGTTTTCTGCAATTTATTCCGCTCTTGCCCTGCTCGTGATTATCATAGGGCTCTCTTCTTTTCAAAAGACAGAAAATGTCCTTGCGGTACTGAAGACAGCTGCGATTTTTCTGTTTATGATCCTGGCGGCGCTTGTGTTATTCGGCATTCTGACAGATCATAAACCGACCCTGCATCTCCCAAACAAAGATCACGAATGGATGCCGCTCGGTCCGCTTGGTCTTTGGAATGGATTGATTTATGCGTTTTATGCATTTGGGGGAATAGAAGTCATGGGGCTGATGGCGGTTCATTTAAAGGACCCGAAGGATGCAGCAAAGTCTGGACGCGTCATGCTGATGATTCTAGCGGTCATCTATATCGTCTCAATTGGACTTGCTCTCTTGCTTGTCCCAGTGACAGCCTTTAATGAGAACAGCAGTCCATTTATTACATCATTAGAGCCATTTCATTTATCAATCTTTCTTCATATCTTTAATGGCATTTTCATTATTGCCGGCTTTTCGACATTGGTTGCCTCACTCTATGCAGTCACGACGCTGCTTGGCACGATGTCGGAGCATCAAGATGCACCTGCTTGTTTTAAACAAAAAGACCCATCTCATGTCGGATGGCCTTCGATTATTTTAACTGCTGCTGGATTAATTGTCTCGATTTTGCTTGCACTCTTTTTGTCCAAACACATCTACGAGCATCTCACAACAGCAGCCGGTCTTACCCTTCTGTACACGTGGGTCTTCATTCTGTTCTCAAGTAAAAAGCTATCAAAGCCATCCACTCGCCAAACGTGCGAAATGTTTCTTGCACTTCTCCTGATTGGAGCCGCCATTTCAGGCACTTTAACAGAGGCAAGCGGACGACCTGGCTTTTTTATCAGCCTTGGGATCATTGCAGTGATTGCCATCATGGTGCTATTTATGAGGAAAAAGTGGAAGCAGCAGGATCAGACCGCATCATAATTTCATCATGTTTCTTAATGCAGTAAAAGGACATTTGGCGGAGGCTGGTTTCTCCGCCTCTTCATCTGGGAGAAAGTATTGCTTCCATTCATGATTGGTCGGATCACCGTACCATTTTAATGATGGATGAACGCCGACCTCATCATACGCTTTGAGCCGCTTGCGAACGAGCTGGCTCATTTTTTGACCAAACTTGGTCGATCCATTCAATTTCTCAAACACCCATCTAGGCTGAAATGCCATTAAGACATAAGGAAAGTGGCGGCTTTTTCTGAGCTTATGAGCCGGTGTGGAGCATAAAATAAAATACGCTTCCCCGTGAAAGCAATACTCCCACTCATGATGATGAGCATCTAGCGGAATATCCTCAGGCCATGGCACTTCATCTTTCTGGTGCAGTCGTTGAAGCAATGACCAAAACTGCTGCTCAAGCTCTTCAAGCGAACTTTCCTTTAAATCCTGCGGTGTTTCAAAAAAGCATATAAATGAAGCATATTGACCCGTTTCTTTCGCACAGCTTTGATATTCTCTCAGTAGCTGCGCTAATTCCTCAACAGCTTCCTCTTTTCTCGGATCACCCACAAACCCATAGCGTAAATGATCGAGAAAAAACCCCTGTCTTCCTGGTACACAAGGGAATGTATCTGCCTCATCTCCTACCATCTCTCCAAATAGCGTAAAAGCATCCTGCTTCCATTCTTCTAGTGATCGTAGATTTTGATCAAGGCAACTTTTTGCATACAACTGGGCCATTTCCTTCCACCTCGTTTTAGCGTCTTCTCCATAGCCTATGAGAAAAAAAGGATGTGGTGACTGTCCCTAAGCGACTTTCCTTGCGCATTCCAGAGGTGGATGTTCTCGTTCAAATTCAGCATGTATGTGCGTCTTTCACTCCATGCTGCTTCTTTTAATAGAGCGCTTTTGTATCTTCCCTATGATCGGTTCTTCATCAAAAAGACAGAATCGAGCACCCAATAAATGAGGGCTGAGCAAAAGCTAAACAGATAGACTTTGTAGCTAATGAACACAACCAGTCCATAATCAATCCATAACGCTAACGCAGAGCAAATCACCCACGCCGCAAGAAAATAAACAAGTAAGTCACGGCCTCGAAACCTTCTAGGATGCCTGTGTAAAACAAGCTGAATCGGTGCAGCAAACACTACATAAGCGATTAAAATCAGCAGACTTGTCATCTCCACATAACCAAAGCCTGATTCAGTCGGGATAAATAGCATGGTATATACGATTGTTGCTGTGATGACTGATAAGATCAGCATGCACAAATAGTTGAATACTGGAAGAAAAATACGCATGGCAAAGCTCCTTGAATCCATTTTATATCTCAACATTATTCAAGAATGTGTTATGTCTGTCAATCCTTACAAAAAAGCAGACTGACATGAGTCTGCTTTTCTACCCAATCAACGCCATGATCCCTTGATACCCAAAATAAGCGCCGAAACCAAGTAAAGATAAGCCTGCAAGCACGGATAAGCCATGTAAGACACGTTCACTTAAATAGCGCCTAAACGAACTAGCAAGCAGTGCCATGCTGAAATCCCAGATCAACATGCCGATAAAAATAGCCAAGCTGTACATCAGCATTTGAGATGCCCCATACTTTTCGATCGTATTGGCCAAAATACTGCCGTAGATACCAAGCCAAAATAAAATACTGAGCGGATTGGAAAGAGAAATGAAAAACCCCGTCATAAATGACTGACCCATCGAAGTGTTTCCAACATCCTTTTTCGGGCTCTCCTGCAAATTGATTTTACGTAGGCTCTCAATGCCGGTATAGGTCAAAACAAAAAAGCCGAATAGCCACAAAAAGGTTTTCACAAGAGGTGCGGTCAAAAGCTGGGCGACACCAAAATAGATGAGGAGCATATAGACAATATCCGCAGCCATTGCCCCCACACCAAAAATCCACGCGTGCCAAAATCCACTTTTAATCCCTCTGTCGATTTGAGCTGCATTGACTGGCCCAACAGGCGCTGAAAGTGACAACCCTAAAAAGATATAACCA
Organism: Bacillus sp. FSL M8-0266; assembly: GCF_038613425.1. Taxonomy (NCBI): domain Bacteria; kingdom Bacillati; phylum Bacillota; class Bacilli; order Caryophanales; family Bacillaceae; genus Bacillus; species Bacillus sp. FSL M8-0266. The sequence continues at coordinate 316,748 of NZ_CP152015.1, read as the reverse complement.
AAAAACACCGCCACATAGACGTCCTCCTTTTGATGCTGACTTGTACATATTATTCAAACGTTCTATGGTTTAGTACAAGTCCTTTGCCATCTTTTCAGGTGGACTCAAGGAGACATTGGATATTGCTTAACGATCGGCTTTCAGCGCCGATTGTTGCGGCAAGACCGTTTCCTTTTTCGTAGCACGTTTCATTTGAATCGCAGCTGCAAACAGAAGAACAGCTAAGAAGGCGAAAACAAAGACGGCACTTGCTGCTCCTGCCCATTCAAGACTAAAGCCGATCAAGAAGGACAAGCAGGCTCCGCCTAAACTTGCGGCTGCAATAAAGTAGCTTGTGGCCTCGTCGATGGCATTTTCAATCATTAATGCAGATGCAGTCAGTGCGATTGGGAACATACCAGCTGCGCACAAGCCGATGAAAAAGATGAGAAGCAGCTGGGCGGCAATGTGGGTTGTCATGGCAAAGACCACGAGCAGCAGAATCATGAGTGCTGCACTTAGCTTTAAAAAACGCAGCGGGTGCAGCTGATCTGCTTTTCTCGCAATGACAGTTCTGCCGATGACAATTGCTGTCCAGAAAGTGGAGACTGCAAAGAGACCCCAATTGTCTCCCCCCTTCTCCAGCATGATCGACGGCAAAAAATTCGCAAAGTTCGTTTCAATCCCTGCGTAGAAAAAGGCAAAGCAAATCATGATCACCACAATGATTCGATTGTTTCGATCAACAAGTAAGGACGGTTTTCTCACCCCATTGGAGGAAGAAGTCATCTGTCCACGAGGCAATTTGTTCATAAAGGCAAGCCAGAGCATCAGGAAGAAAGTCAGTGCACCGACTTGAAATAAAAACACATAGTGCCACGTCTGTTCATTGACAGTCAGTAAAATCACAAGTGGAAACAGCAGCGCTCCTAACCCAAAGAAGACCTCCATGATACTGATTCGCTTCGCACTGTTTGCCATCGAAATCACATACGCTCCGGCTGTTGTCTCAAGACTGCCTGCCCCGTTCCCAAGAAAAAAACCTGCCAGCACAAGTGTTGACCAGCCAGGAACCAAAAGCCCAAGCAGAAGTGATCCGATCATCAGCAAAAGACCCATAGTCAGAACAGCGCCATAGCCTTTTTTCCTCACAAGGATGGGTGATAACAGAACCCCTGTCAAAAAACCAATAAACTGAAAAAAGATTAAAGAAGATAATTCCCCAGGACCCTTATCGTAACTAGACAGTAAATAAGGAGTTAAGCTGCCAAAAAACACATGAATGGTCCCAATAAAAAAATAAAAGACACAGCCAAAATAAAATATTTTTTTCATCTTTTCACTTCCTCTAAAAAGGAGCGGAGTTTTGACATCCTCCGCTCCACCTCTTTAATATGCCCGGGCAGACTCGACAGCCTCTTCCCTCTCGAAGCATGTATTAAGCGCAGCCTGTGCGCGATACCCGTCTACAAAATCAGCAACTTTCATATGAGATGGATATGGATCTGTATTCACCCAGTGCATCAGCTGATCACGGAACGTATCAGACCATCCGTAAAATTCATTTGGCGGATCTGTCAGCAAGGTTTGCGGCATTTGATGACGCTCCACACACAAGCCATCGCTGATCTCATATTCGTTTTGCATGTTCGTATGGTATTTGAATACCTTGTCATGACCAACGACTTCTACACTAAATCCGCATTCCTCAGGCTGCGTGCTTTTGGATGTGACCAAGTGAAAGAACACTTGATTCTCCATCTGACCGAAAATTTCGGTATGATCATCCACCTGTACCTTTTTCTCTTCCTTTTCCTTTACATGCGTCAGCATCTTGGTATTAAGTGATTCTTTCTTCATTTCACTGCCAAATAAGTACCACAGCATATCAATTAAATGAATGCCCAGATCCCCTAATGCACCGCTCGTACGCAGACTCTCACCGCTGTCTCTCCATGAAAATGTCTTTCTTCTGAGGGCACTGTTTTTCTTAAAATGAGTCCTGACAGTCAAAATCCGGCCTAATTCACCATTGGCAATCAAGTTCTTCAAAATATTCACAAAGGATAAGTAACGATAGTTAAAGCCCATACTGGCTTGAACCTGGAACTGTTTGGCTGTCTCCACCATTTCCTTCGCTTCCTTCAGCGACACAGCCATTGGCTTTTCACATAAAATGGGCTGTCCTGCTCTTAGTGCCTGAAGGGCATGGTCTTTGTGACAAAAATTCGGGGAGGCAATGATCAACCCATCAGATGCATCTGCTAAAGTTTCGATACTTGAATACACGCGTCCGCCATACTGTTTAATGAATCCCTGTGCAACTGACTCGTGTAAATCATAGACACCGGATAACTCTGCACCTTTGATCGTTGATAATGCTCTTGCATGTGCTTCTGCAATATTCCCTGCTCCAACAATTCCAATTTTCTTCATGAATGTGCCTCCTCATGTTTATACATCACTGTTTTCAGTGTTTCATAGATTCCTTTTGCATACCCATGATGACAAATTTGATGATGGTGCCGCTTGGCTTCGGCCGTCGCATTTTGGACGAGGAAACCGTGCGTGACGGATTGAAGCATCCGCAAATCGTTCCCACTATCTCCAAAGGCAAAGCCTTGATCTTTCGATAAATCATATTGGTTCAGCATAAAGCGGACAATTTCATCCTTCCCTGTGCCGACTGGTAAAAAATCAACATCATAGCAATCAGCAGGGTCTCCTGCAAGCGGATTGCATTTGTTGATGTTGACCGCCACCCCGCGCTCTTTGGCAAGTGTTTGGATAAATGATAGATGATGAAGATCTGTCCGTTCATCCTGCTCCTGATAATAGAAATTCTTCTTATACCCTGAGCTGCCCAGCTGCGTTTGCGGTCTGAGATGAATTCCCTTTTCACGTATAGTTTCGAGGATGTCTTCAATTTTTTCATCTGAGAAGCCCTGCGCATCCAGCCGCTTCATCCACTCCGCATCTGGCTGTCCAAAATGAGCATCGGATGTATACACAATCTCAGTCCCTAAGTTCGACGCAATGAAATGCGGGAATTGATGAAAACCGCCTGTTTCCATTTTACTTGTCACAGAATCGAGGCTGCTTCCCGTGACCCAGCCAAGCATGAGCTGTCCTGCTTCACTCTTTTCTGCCACAAAGGCTTCCAGCCGCTTTACATCCTCTCTCTGCTCATCGGTCATTCCGTGAGAATAATAGGTTTCATCAAAGTCACAGAAGACGATCCACTTCGGATTTTTCGGCTGATTCAGCAGCTTTTTATTGAATGGAAGACTTGATAACATGATGAACCCCCTCGATGACCTTCTCCTGATCTTGCAGCGGCATGCCTGGATACAGCGGCAAGTGAAGTAATTCCTGTGCTGCTTTTTCCGTTTGTGGAAGTGTCGTTTGTTTATACTTTTGAGAAACAAGATTTGTTTGATGCTGATGCGATAGAATCGGGTAATAAACATCCGTTTCTATGCCCATTTTCAGCAATTTCGTTGCAAGCTTATCTCGTTCTCCCTTCAGCACTCTGATCGGGAACAGATGCCAGACATGATCATCCGTCAGCTTCGGAAGCTTCAAGTATCCTTCATCCTCAAGCGTTTGCAGCTGGTCAATGTATCGCTTTGCTAAGTAAAAGCGTTTAAAGTTTTGTAATCCTAAATACTTCATGCGTTCGAGTCCGATCGCTGCCTGCAAATTATCAATTTTCGAATTAAAGCCGTAGTCACTGCGTTTGACATTTTTCTTTCCTACTTCAAAGCCGTGATAGCTGATCTCCATGCATTTTTCTGCTAAGGCTTCATCATTTGTCGCGATGGCTCCTGCCTTGCCGCAGACACCAAGATTTTTGTATGGATTAAAGCTGAGAACAAGCCCATCTCCATATGCTCCAAGGTCAGTGCTACCGATCGCCTGACAGCCATCTTCAATGATTTTCAGCCCATGCTTTTTCGCAATCGCCGAAATGGCCTTCATATCCGCTTGTTTTCCATATAAATGAACCGGAAGAATGCATGCCGTTTGATCTGTGATATGCTTCTCTATTTCACTCGGTGCCAAGCAGTAAGTATCTGGATCAATATCGGCATAGACAGGAACAGCCCCAATCGCAAGCACTGCATTTTCTGTTGCAGCAAAGCTATTCGCTGGCAAAATGACCTCATCTCCTGGAGTGACGCCTGCTGATATAAGGCTGATCATTAGAGCATCTGTTCCACTTGACGTGGCAATGACATATTTCTTCCCTAAGTACTCAGCGAGCTGCTTTTCAAACGCCGGGATATATGGCCCTGAAGTAAAACGGCCAGAACTCAATACTTCTTTCAACACCTGCATAATATCATCGATTTCATCCTCTGAAATCAGTCTATCAACTGGCAGAAACGGTATCTTTTTTTCCTTATTTTGTTTATAATGGAAGAGAATTTTTTCCAATCCTGTGTGCCCTATATCTTGCTCGAGGAACGTCACCAGCTTTTCATTTGCTAGGTGCTTCTCAACTGAATCAGACTTTACTTGAACACCTTGATTGATCATATCCAGCAAAGGTAGATAATCCTTGCTTTTACCTGATATCTTCGTCAATATTTGCATTCCATTCCCTCCAATTAATCAATTCCATTTGTTAATATTTAACTTGTTTCACATTGTAAATGATGTTATCGATTTCAGAACAATAACTTTGTGTAAAGGATTTGTTAATATGTGTACAATTTATGAAATTGCCAAACGCTGCGGGGTTTCAACCACCACCGTTTCCAGAGTGCTGAATCATCATCCATATGTGTCAGAGGAAAAGCGCCAGCTCATTTTACAGGTGATGAAAGAAATGGAATATACACCGAGTTCAGCGGCTCGCACCCTTCGTTCACATCAGACAAAAACCATTGCTGTGTCTGTCCCGGCTGTGGACCATCCTTTTTTTGCACAATTCATTAAAGGAATTTCAAAAGAAGCACTGGATCAAGGCTATAAAGCCATCGTGCTTCAGACGTTTTATCAGGAATCATTAGAGCTTGAAGGGCTTCAATTATTAAAAAGAAGAGAAGTAGATGGGGTCATATTAGGGGCATTAGAAAATCCGTGGGGAAAGATCGAGCCATTTTTAACGAACGGCCCTATTGTCATGGCGAATGAATATCATCAAACAGCAGACATCCCGATTATTGGATACGACGAGCGGGAAGCTGCCTATAAAGCAGTTGACTACTTGATTCAGTCGGGGCGGAAATCGATCGGGTTTTGCTTTGATACAGAAAGCAGTGAAGCACAGAAACAAAGGAAACAGGGCTATCTCGACGCTCTTTCTGCACACGGCTTGCCGCTGCATGACGATTGGCTGTTCGGCGAGGCCTTCACCATTGAAGACGGTTTTCGCTTAATGGATGTCATCCATGACATGAAGAATGCACCTGATGCCATTTTCACCGGTAATGACCAAGTCGCAGCAGGGCTCATTAAACAGGCCATTTCATATGGTTATCAAATTCCTAAGGATCTAGCGGTGATTGGCTATGACAATCAAGACATTTGCGAGGTGACGGCTCCAACGATCACCACAATCGACATCCCGATCGTAGAGCTTGGCCAGCGGTCTGTGCAGCAAATAATCGAGATCCTGCAAGACCAAAAACCATTACAGCGTGAACATATCCAGCTGCCTACCCGGCTCGTAACAAGGGAATCGACATAAACAAAAAAAGACTGAGAGCTGTCCAGTCTTTTTTTAAACCTATATAAATTGAGCAAGAATGAATGTCCATACACACACTATGCCGAGCAGGATGAAGCTGTACTTCACAGTCTTTTGGAAGAGCTCAGATTCTTTACCTGTTTCTCCAACTGCTGCTGTAGCAATGGCGATAGATTGTGGAGAAATTAATTTCGCCATGACCCCGCCTGTTGTATTTGCTCCGATTAACAAACCTGCTTGTGAGCCGATTTGAGAAGCAGTGACCGCTTGAAGGTTACCGAATAAGGCGTTGTTACTCACGACAGATCCTGTAATAAACACCCCGATCCAGCCAAGCACTGGGCTGACAAGCGGGAACAAATCGCCTGTTTTGGCAAGTGCAAGCCCAATGGCTGAACTTAGTCCAGCGAAGTTCGCCAAGTTGGCAAAGCCCATGACAAAACAAATGGTGAGAACTGGTACCCAAAGCTCTTTCACTGATGCTTTTAAGCAGGCAGCGCCTTCTGTTAATGTAATATGTCTGCTAAACAAACCTGTCAGCATCACCGCAATCAGAATGGCAGTACCCGTTGCACTGATCACATCAATTTTAAAGATCGCATCAATAGGTGTTGCTGTTTGTGCAATTGGTGGTAATTTCACAATTTGCTGATGCAAAAATGGCATTTTCACTAAAATGGTTGTCCAGTTGAGCGGGCCTCCTACAGCAAACAATGCTTTAAATGCTGGCAGACTCCATACCGTAATCACGGCAGTTAAAATATAGAACGGAGACCATGCTTTCAGCACTTCAACGCCGCGATACGTTTGTTTCTGTTCAATGGCTGGTGCTCCTTCTTCACGATAAATATGTTTCGGCTGCCATTTTCGAAGAAATAAAGCCAAAATCCCCATACTTGCTAAAGCTGAAATAATATTGGCAAGCTCAGGACCCATTGTCACCATTGTGACAGCTTGCAAAATGGCATAGCTTCCACTCACAACAAGCAAGGCAGGGAGCGTTTCTTTAATCCCTTTGAATCCGTCCACAATGAGAATGAGTAGGAACGGAATACAGAATGAAATAAATGGAATCGTAAACACAAGGGTTTGAGATAACGCAAGCGGCGTCATATTGCCCATTTGCGCCCCTGTAATGACTGGGATACCCACAGCACCAAATGCGCCAGACGCAGCATTGGCAATTAAGCAGAGCATCGCAGCTTTCAGCGGTTTAAACCCAAGCTCTGTTAAGAGAGCGGCACTAATCGCAATCGGTACACCAAACCCAGCGGCTCCCTCTAAAAATGCGTTAAAACTAAAACCAATTAATAAGAGCTGAAGACGTTGATCTTGAGAGATTCCTGCAATACTAGAACGAATAACATCGAATTTACCAGATTTCACAGCAATTTTATAGAGCCACACCGCCATGATGACGATATATCCAATCGGCCACAGCCCATTAGATATACCGAGCAGCACAGCAGATAATGCTTTTTCAATTGGCATATGAAAGAAGAAAACCGCTGTTACAAAGCTGACGATTAAGGTAAAACAAGCGGCTAAAACACCTTTTAACTTAAATACGGTTAATGCAAGTAGGAAAAACAAAATTGGAAGCATTGCTACCAACGCACTCACGAATTCATTACCAAACGGATTATATATTTGCTGCCACATAGTGATTCATCCTTTTCTGCTCAGATAGGTTGCTTTTGATTAAAAATGAGGAGCCAAAATCTCTTTTAACACATTCACACTGTGCGCGAATTGTTCTTTTTCTGTATCATTCAGTGCAAGCTCTATCACTTCTGTTGCGCCATTTCGATTCACAAGGGCAGGTACACCAATGTAGACATCTTCTGCTCCGTACTCTCCATCTAAGTAAGTGCTGACAGTCAAAATACTGTTTTCATTGTGCAGAATCGCTCTTGTTATGCGGGCCAAACTCATCGCTACGCCGTAGTATGTAGCGCCTTTTTTCTCAATGATTTGATAAGCGGCATGACGGACATTTTCCATCATCTCATCTAAATCTTCTTGTTTGTATTGATCATTTTTCTTCATTAATTCTGTAATCGGTACACTTCCGATATTCGCATGACTCCAAACAGCAAGCTCTGTATCGCCATGCTCTCCAATGATGTACGCATGCACATTGTGTGCCGCTGCGTCAAAGTACTCACTAAGCATGTATCTAAACCTTGCAGTATCAAGTGTAGTTCCGCTGCCGATCACTCGTTCTTTTGGCAGTCCACTGAATTTCCAAGTCGCATATGTTAAAATATCAACAGGGTTTGTGGCGACTAAGAAAATACCATCGAATCCACTTTTCATCACATTGTCTACAATGCCTTTAAATATATTTAAGTTTTTTTCAACAAGGTCAAGTCTCGTTTCACCTGGCTTTTGGTTCGCTCCAGCACAGATACACACAATGTCCGCATCCTTACAATCCTCATAATCTCCATACCATGTGTTCACCGGATGCGGAGCAAATGCTTTCCCGTGGTTTAAATCCATGACGTCACCCATTGCTTTATCTTGATTCAAATCGATGACAACCAATTCATCTGTGATCACTTGATTTATTAATGTAAAGGCATAACTGCTACCTACAAAACCTGCTCCAATAAGTGCTACTTTGTTTACTTTTTCGTTTGTCATTTATCTCATCCTCCTGAGTAAAACTAGGTTGTTTTTCTTATGTGAAGTATTTCACATTCTTATTGTGCAATACTTCACAAACTTTTGCAAGGGGGTTTCGGAAAAAAATATGTAGCGAATTTGTGAACACACTTATTGTGCTTTCAAAGAGCTGTATACATGCATATTTCTACAAGAAAAAAGCTGCCAAGCCATTGTCAGCAGCTTTATACATGTTAATAAGGTCCCCAATTGATCATCACGCCGATACAAATAAAGACAAGGCCAATGACAAACCAAATGAGCGCAAGCGGCACCATAAAACGAAGCCACTTCACATAAGGAATACCACTTGCAGCAAGCACAGCCATGAGCACACCTGACGTCGGATTGATACAGTTAACCACCCCTTCGCCAAGCATCACCGCTTCTACAGCGACCTGTCTTGTGATGCCCATTAAATCAGCCAGCGGCGCAAGAATTGGAATAAAGACAACCGCTTCTCCTGAACCTGATGAAATCAAAAAGTGAAGAAGTGCACTCGCAATATACATCCCGATCGCACCAGCAATTGGACTAAATCCTGTCAGCATACTCGCCAAGCCATTAACCACGGTATCAAGCAGCTTACCATTTTCCAAAATGACAGAAATACAGCGTGCCATTCCAACAATGAGTGCGCCGTAAACAAGGCTTTGACAGCCGAAGATAAACGTTTTCGCAATATCATTGGCTGCTAATCCGCCAAGCAATCCAGCAACAATCGCCATGAAAATGAAGACTCCTGCCATTTCCTTATCGGTCCAGCCAAGCTGAAGCGCGCCATATAAGAAGCCCCCAAGAGACAATCCACACACTGCTAAAATCAGCTTATGTCTGCCCGTAAATGCAGGCTTGTCCACAGATTCTGCATCAGATCCGCCAAGCCCCTTCGCAGGAAACCATTGATCACCAAGAAGACTTCCCTTTTCTTTATTCTTTAGGCGTCTTGTATATAAATAGATGTACACAATACTAGATATAAGAAAACAAAGATAAATAATGACACGCAGGCCAATGCCAGAAAAAATCGGCAGCTCTGCAATCGTCTGAGATAACCCCAGTGGAGATGGAGACAATATGGTTGCGTTAAACCCGGCATAACAGCCGATGTAAATCACCGCCGCTCCTGCCACAGCATCCCATTTCAAGGATCTTGCCACAATGATCCCGATTGGAATAAATCCTATAACAGAGTTCACGACAATTCCGGTCGTTCCAAGCACTGAAAATAATCCTCCAACGATACAAATAAACAATAATTGCTTTGTTTGAAACCTGCTGATGACATGGTGAATCATTCCGTTAATGGCACCTGTTTTCTCCAAAATGGCTATGGTTCCACCAGTAAATAGAATGAGAAAAATAATAGAAGAAGACCCTACCATCCCTTCCTGAATGGCTGTAAAAAAGCCCACTGGACTTACGGGTGATTGATCAATGCGATGATAGCTGCCAGGAACAGCTGTTGTAATTTCCCCTGACGTCTTTCGGTCAAATTCACCTGCTGGCACAAAATACGTTGCAACGGTACAAATGAGCGCAATGATAAATAAGAGAACATACGCATCTGGCATTTGAAGTTTTCTTTTTTGTTTCTCTGGTGGTAATACTGCTGCTGTTTTCATGTGTCAAAACCCCTTTGTCCCGATCGAGATTTCACTTAATTTTCTGAATAATCAAATGATGTGTTATATTATAAACACTGATGATATTTAAGATCAATATTATTTCACTAAAAGAATATTTTGACAGATTTTCTGTCAGCAAGGAGGCTATTCATGACAACTTTGACAAACGACATGCAGCAAACGGTGAAAGACATCTTTGATCACCTGCACGCCCACCCTGAAATCAGCTGGGAAGAAACGAATACGACGGCTTATCTTGAGGACTTATTAAAGAAAATGGGCTGTCAAACTCGAACATTTGACGACTGTACAGGAGTGATCGGTGAAATGGGAGAAGGTTCACCAGTGGTCGCTGTAAGAGCCGATATTGATGCACTTTGGCAGGAAGTAGATGGCGAGTTTCAAGCCAATCATTCATGTGGTCATGATGCACACATGACAATGGCTCTCGGCACCTTCATGGCATTAAAAGAAAAGGAGCTCCCAAACGGCACCATCCGGTTCATTTTTCAGCCTGCTGAGGAAAAAGGCGGCGGTGCGCTGAAAATGATTGAAAAAGGTGTGCTAGCAGACGTTGATTACTTATACGGAGTGCATGTGCGCCCAATTCAAGAAACATTAAACGGACGCTGTGCACCTGCGATCTTGCATGGATCGAGTAATCATTACATCGGCACAATTATTGGTGAGGAAGCCCACGGTGCACGCCCGCACCTAGGGGTCAACGTCATTGAAGTGGCTTCTACCCTCGTGCAAAGACTCGCGCATATTCATGTCGACCCAAGAGTTGCACATTCTGTGAAAATGACCAACCTACATGCTGGCGGAGGCAGTTCAAACATCATCCCTGGCAAAGCTTCTTTTACATTAGATGTCAGAGCACAAACAAATGAAGTGATGGATGAACTAGAAAAAGAAATTGAAAGAGCCGTACATGCTGTAGCGGATGCCTTTGGTGCTTCCATTACACTTTCAACAGATCATCGTCTGCCTGCCGCCACCTTAAATGAAGAAGCCGTTCAGATGATGTCTCAAGCCATTGAAAAGGTTTTAGGCAAAGAGCAGCTCGATCCTCCGCTCGTAACGACAGGTGGAGAGGATTTTCACTTTTATGCAGCAAAGGTTCCGCATATCAAATCGACGATGCTTGGTTTAGGCTGTGACTTAAAGCCCGGTCTACATCATCCGTATATGACATTCGACCGCTCTGCTATTTTTACCGGCATTGAGATTTTGACTGAAGCTGTTTATCAAACGCTTCAGCAGCATTCATCATAAAATCAAAAAACCACCCGTTTTTTCTTTAAACGGGTGGTCTGATTGTATTACGCATTCAAATCTGTCATTGCTGGGACGTTGATTTCTTTTACACAGGATACCCTTGATAAATGAATCACACATCTCGCAAGTTCTACTATATCCTGTACAGGAATTCTCGTTTCATCATATAGAGCGATGGCTTTTTCGGCACCATCTTCATATGGTACCTCCGCTGCCAGCTCTCCTGGATTGATACAGGTGACAGATATTTTATCTTTTCTCACATGCTCTCTTAGTGCATTCACAATTCCGCGCAGGCCAAATTTAGATGCAACAAAAGAAACTTGCGGTAGGTTTGTATGATCGAGTCCCGCCGTTGAACCAATCACGATGATTTTTCCATTCTCCGATTTTCTTACGTGCGGAAGCAGTGCTTGGATGTAAGTAATCGTAGACGTGACATTCACATTGATTAAATGAGCGATATCCTCTGGCTGATCGTGATCAAATGAATAATCATCTTCAAAGCCTCGTTTTTCCCATAAGCCGACGTTATAGATGAGGACATCAATGGTTTTGTCCCCCAATGCTTCGATCATGTATGGGATATGAGATTGGCTTGATAAATCAATTTTCAGCCAAATTCTATGTACACCGTCATCTAATTTCAAACTGCTCGGTTCACTTCGAGACACAATCCAAACTGTATCTCCGCTTGAAGGAAGACCTTTAACAAAAGCATCCCCTAATCCTTGACTTGCACCGAATATGATATAGTTTTTACTCATAGCTCCTCCTTCTACGTCTCATGAGCTTTCAGTCAGACAGTAGCTCATCTGTAAGCGTTTTATACCTCTATCATATAGGTTCTAAGATTTGGCTGCCTCTTTTATGCCTGTCTTTACTTTCAGTTACTTGATTTCCTTTAATTCCACTGGTAATGTGCGTTCCTCTATAAAGCATTGAACCATATCCATAAACAGTTCTTTCTTTTCAAACGTAAATGTATGTCCAATAGCGGGAACGACGACACCTGCTGCCTGCGGATGTGAATTCGTTATTTTCTTTGCTGACCGTTTCATGATGCCTTTTTCCTTTTCCCCCACTGTGACAAGAATTCGTGCCTTCGCTTGTTGAAACGTGTCTGGGAGCTTGTAATGGAGATTTTCTTGAAACATCGTCAGAAGGGTTTTCTTCTGCAAATTCTTCGAATCCGCCACATAGTGATTGAGTACATCGTTTGGAAGCCCCATTTTTTCAGCTTGGAGCTCGATAAACCAATCTTTCTTTAATAATGGATACGTAAGAGGTAAAAGAGGTCTCACCATCAAGTAAAGCCATGGCAGCGGCATCACAAGAGCGCTATTGATGACGGCTATGTCTACGATGTCAGGCTCTTTTGATAACACCTCAACGGCAACCTGTGCACCTAGAGAGAAGCCAACGAGTATTACTTTATGTCCGTGCGCATGCTGCTTGATCCATGAGATGACTTCAAGAGCACTTTCTCGCATGGAAAAGGACTGTTCATCTGCTCTAGTCCCGTGACCAATGAGGTCAGGCGTATAGCATTCATACGCTTCCTTGAATGTTTTTATCTGCTCCTGCCACATCCAGCTACTTACTCCTCCACCATGCAGGAAAATCATGATTGGCTTAACCATCATCGACAACTCGTCCACCTTCCTTATATATAAGAAAAAAAGCAGCCGCTTTTTGAGCAGACTGCTTTTTCATATGCTCCCTTCTATTATAAGGGAATCTCATCATAATTGGCTATTTTTTCAAATCCTCAATCGAGTTGACGTTCTTCATATATGTCGGAACAACTAGACCCATGCGAAGACCTTTCATACTTGTGCCTAGATCATCATATTTCCCTTTAAACTTCGCTGCATACGTTTTATGCGTATTTGGCAGCCAAGCAGATAACGAGGCATCCGCACTTCCAGTTGCAATTGCTGTCCACATTGGACCTGCTTCCACCTGAGTCAAGGTTACTTTAAATCCGAGCTCACGCAGTACTTCTGCAGCAACATTGGTACTTGCAATCTCACTATCCCACGCAACGTAGGCAAGATTGACTTTGTCACCATTCGACTTTTTCACGCCTTTTGTCCATTTCGCTACTTGGTCTTTATGTTTCTTCACATATTTAACGGCGGCATCCTTTGGATTGATACCATCTTGGATATCCATCATGACTTCGCCCATGTCATCTTGAGACCATTTAAACTGACCAAGCATTTTGGCTGCATCCGGCTGATCCTTTGCAAACCCTTTACGTGAAATCGTATGAATCTCTTCCGCTTCACCGTAAGATTTCTTTGGATCATCTAAATATTTTAAATCATAGCGAGAAAACATCCAGTGTGGATTCCAGCCAGTGATGATGATTGGCTTTTTACGGTCGTAAGATTTTTTGAGAGTTGCAGTCATGGCTGCACTTGATGCAGACACAACCGTCCAATCCTCTAAGCCGTAATCCTTTTTCGCTTGATCCGTTAGCGCCATAATTCCTGAACCGGGATCAATGCCGATAATGGTTTTATTCACCTGCTGTGCTGCACTCGCATTTGAGTCCGACTTTGCGCCACAAGCGGCTAGTAAAAAGACAAGCAGGGCGGTCATCCCAATGTAGAGAGACTTTTTCCACATTAAGCATTCCCCCTGGTTTTTTTCGTTTTAATGTTTTGTGTAATACGGTCAAGTGTAATTGCCACAATGACAATGGCAATACCTGCTTCAAATCCAATTCCTGTTTTCAGCTGCGTTACCGCACTATATACTTCTGAACCAAGTCCTGGTGCACCTACCATTGCCGCAATGACGACCATTGATAGAGCAAGCATGATACTTTGGTTAATACCAGCTAGGATGGTTTTTGTTGCAAGTGGAAGCTGAACTTTGAACAAACGCTGGAATGTCGTTGAACCAAATGCTTCTGTTGCTTCAATTAAATCAGCTGGTACTTGTTTAATACCGAGAATCGTCATACGAATCGTTGGCGGCATAGAGAAAATAACCGATGCCACAACTCCAGGCACAACGCCAATGTTAAAGAAGAAGATGGCTGGTAATAGATAAACGAATGCAGGCATTGTCTGCATTAAATCTAAGATAGGTGTCACAATTTTACGCACAGTTTCCTTCTGTGATGCCCAAATACCGATCGGAACCCCGATTACGATGGAAATGACCACAGCTGTTAAAACGAGCGCAAGTGTTTGAAGCATTGGATGCCAGTAGCCTAAATAGTCAATCAGCAAGAATCCAATAAGTGTAAAAAGAGCAATTCCTCTTGTACTGATCCACCAAGCAATGCCTGCAAAAATAAGGGTTAAAATAATGGATGGAATCACACCAAGTACTGCCACAATTCCATTTACTGTACCTGCTAATCCATTTGTGATCCCATCAAAGAAACCACCAAAGGTTAATGTTAACCAGTCAACAAATCGATCGATATAATCCGCGAACGGAATTCTAGGTAAATCACTCATACTAAACATCTTATTCTACCTCCTGTGCAGAAGGCTCTTGTGTTTTAATTTCCTCAAGCTTGTTAGAAGACATGTTGATATACTCATCATTACCTGATAACGCACCAATTAATGCACCTCTGACCACAATACCCTTCATTCTGTTTTTCTCATCGACAACGGCAATTGGAATGTTTGCCGCATCAGACACCGCATCAAAGATTTCTGTCAAATACGTTGATTCCAATACTGTCGTGAATTCTTTATCAAGAACAGTTTCAAGCGATGCTCCCATTTCTGCCGCCTTTTTCGCTGCTTGTGCAGAAATAACACCTAATAAATGCTTTTTCTTATCGACTGCATAGATTGACGAAATTCCAAGGTTTTTCATGAGCGTAAGTGCAACACGAGCCCCTTTGTCGATCTGAACTGTTTCTGCACGTTTCATAATATGACCAGCGGTTAATACTTTAGAAAGGTCGACATCTTCAACGAAACGTTCAACATATTCATTCGATGGGTTCATCAAAATTTCTTCTGGTGTTCCGATTTGGACGATATTCCCGTCCTTCATGAGCACAATGCGGTCGCCAATCCGAAGCGCCTCATCTAAATCATGGGTAATGAAAATGATCGTTTTTCCTACAGATGTGTGAAGCTCAAGCAATTCATCCTGCATGTCTTTACGAATTAATGGATCGAGTGCGCTGAATGCTTCATCCATTAATAAGATGTCAGGGTCATTTGCTAATGCACGTGCCAATCCAACACGCTGCTGCATCCCACCACTTAATTGGTTTGGATATTGCTCTTCAAAGCCTTCAAGTCCAACAAGCTTTAAAGATTCAAGCGCTTTTGAGTGGCGCTCTTCTTTGTCTACACCTTGTAATTCAAGACCATACTCTGTGTTCTCAAGAATGGTGCGGTGCGGGAACAATGCGAAGTTTTGGAAGACCATGCTGATCTTTTTCCGTCTGACTTCACGCAATTGATCCTTTGACATATTTGTTATCATATCCCCATCAATATATATTTCGCCGGAGGTTGGTTCGATTAACCTGTTTAGCAGCCGCACAAGTGTGGACTTTCCGCTCCCTGATAGCCCCATGATGACAAATATCTCGCCGTCATACACATCAAAATTTGCTCGATTGACACCAACTGTTGCGCCGGTCTCTTTTAGGATCTCTCTTTTTGTTTTCCCTTTTTCAAGCATTTGAGTTGCTTTTTTAGCATTTTTACCGAAAATTTTAGATACATTATTTATCTTGATTTTGATATTTCTCTCTTCAGAATTCATATTTTCCCTCCAAATTAGCATCTTTATAACCGTAACATAAGCGTTATGATGCGAACAATCTTTAGAATTCGCTTATTTCTGCACAATATGTATGAATTCCCTATAAGAGGTCTGGTGATTAGAGTTTATACGCCGTATTACTCGTAAATCCTATAGAATGCTTCATAAACAACATAATTTACGGGGTATTTCCTCTCATCAGACAATATTTTACTGGAAATTCCTAATTGTGCTAAAAAATAACTCAAATCCTCACCATAGCGAACTTTTTCAAACATGGGTGAACCATTCCTCTGAACAGGATTTACCCGAAAATGGTCACATAGAAACCTTTTTCATTCAAATTTTAATTAAAATATTAAAAAACTGCCTGCAACTTTAGTTACAGACAGCTTATTTTTTTAGGACTCTAGGGCAGCTCGCTTAATATTATCTTGCAATTCAAGCATACGCTTTGTTCCATCTTCGCGTAATCGTTTGTTTTCTTCTTCGATCTGTTTTGTCTCTTTCATCCCTTGTACAATCGTATTAAAGGAAGATTCGATCGTTTCAATGTCGATACTTGGACGTCCAGACAATTTGGCAATCTCCACACTTTGGCTTGAGATGTTTTCAGCATTTCGTTTCAGCATTTCATTTGTTCTTCTATCCAGCTCACTCATTGAATCAGCCACAAGCTTTTGTCTTTTCGCTGTCACAGCTTGAATGATGCCATTTTTAAAGATCGGAATCGTGATAATGAACGCTGAGTTGATTTTACCGATTAGTTTCGTATTCCCACGCTGCAGCAAACGAATTTGCGGTGCTGTTTGAAGAGCCACCATCCGTGCCATATCAAGGTCATATACACGCTCTTCCAACGCTTGAATGCCGTTACGAAGTGTATCAAGCTCCATTTGTGCGAGCTGGTTTCCACTAGCTGCTTTTTCTTCATAAGAAGGAACCAATTGCTTTAATTCCTCGATTTTCATTTGACCTGCAACGACATACTTTTCAAGCTCCATATAGTATTGAATGTTATGCTCATACATTTCTTCAAGCGTCACAGTCGATTTGGTCATTTCGTCTTTATATTTACTGATTTCCACATTAATTTTTTCAATCTCTGCACCGAGCGTTTGATATTTACTGAAAATCTTTTCAATCATGCTGCCGCCGCGTTTAAAGATTTTTGACAGTAAACCACCCTTTGGCTCGTCAAAATCATTTTTATCAAAACGATCCATAATTTTTCCAAGCTGCGTCAGCATCGTTCCTGAGTCAGTGACACTAGTTGAACGCATCATCGAAAGAATACGATCAGAGAACTTAGAGATTTCAACGGCCGGCTGTTTTCCGTATTCAAGCAGATCCAGCTGATTTTTCGCATCGATCTGTCTTGCAATATTTTGCACTTCTGGTTCATTTCGAAGCTGAACGCGAATATCGTCTGCCTTCTCAATGGAAATTTCCTCTTTATCAATTGAAATGATGTCATTTCCGTTTGTATTTGTCATAAGCTTTGATCTCCTTATCGGTTTTTAATGGATTGAAATAATTTTCTTACGATGGACGGCTCTTTAAACTCCTGGTTCATAACCATCTCATCAAGCCAATGGGTATCAAATAATTGGTCATCTATATACCGCTCGATACACTGGTATCCCGCCGGATGATACACGAAGAGATCCACACCCATTTCATTTAGGAAAATGAGGGCAGCCGCATCAGAACGAGTCAGCTCACCATTATATTCCGTATGATATAAAATCACTTTCGGTACAGTTTGTGCATAATCAAAGGTTTGAATGAGTTCAATGAGCTCCTGGCCGATATGCAGTACCTGTTTGAATAAATAAATACGGACATCTAATTCAGTCTCATTGCCTTCTTTTAATAGCTTCGGATGCTGACAGATTCGAGATATCGCCTCTGCTATCGCACGCTGCGTCCCCTCATATAGATGAGAAAACTGCCACACGTTGCTTTTCATTAATAATTCAGGATCAATCTCTCCAGCAGAAGAAAGGGCATGCTGATAATGAAATTGATAATTCGAAGACACTTCTTTCGTAAAAGGAAAATGGCGAATGGTCTTCGTCTCTTTCCATTCCATTAACGTGTGGATACGATCCCAGTATTCACGCTTGTCTCGAGTGACCCCCATCATTTTCGCAAAGAGATTCGGGATCTGTATCGTGTCGCGGTCTGCTTGAAAATTAGGGCGGATAAAGGAACGTTCCTTTGCAATTAAAAACAACTCATCATACGTTGTCTTCAGCGTAATAGAATGAGGAGTATGATCTCTGAATTGCCAAGGCTTATACAGCATTGAATCTTCCGTGTGGAGCACCTCTTCAAGCTCTCTTGTCGAGCGGTACGCCACCGTTGACTTCCTCTCAGGCTTTTCAGTAGGGAACGGTTCCAGCTTTGAAGTCCCCGGATACTGATCAATAAAAGTCAGCTTTTCTTCTGGATCTAGTTCGCGGAACGAATCCTCGCCCTCTGGATGAAATAGCACAACATCACAGCCAATCAGCATGACATAGTAAAGAAAATAAAGCTGACTTTTATTCGCCTCTCCATACCAAATGACAGCCGGCATTTTTTCTTCTATATTGACTTCCTTCAGCCATGGACCTAGATGATTATTTGAGAACTTTACTACATCCAGCAAAACCCGGCGGAAATCGGAATGCTGAAATCCCCCTTCATGCAGCTGTTTGAAATGCTCAAACACCTTGATCAATGAAAGGCGGATATGCCGGTTCATTATAGGGTTTGGATGGCGTACAATCAGCTGTTCACCATCTAAGAAAGCCACAAAGCGATTCACAGATAATCCTTTTTCTTCTTGGTTAATCAAATGAATGCGTTGAAGCGCTTGAAAATGCTCCGGCTCAATATGACGATTGAGCGTTTCACTTAAAATATGAATGCCATCTGTTTCATATAATTCATGTAAATAAATAAAATAATCGGTTGCATCATGCGGAGTTCCAAGGACCCGGGCGGCGAGACGCGGCAAGGACAATGTATGCTCGTCCTTGACATAACCGTCTCTTTCAGGGAGCGGCTTTTTCAGCACGTTTTTCCAGGCTTCCTGCTCCGCCCGTGTTTGGTTAACATTGATTTCTTTATAACTCACGCCGCTCCTTCCTTTCTCCTATATTTTCTCGAAAGCTACTACTATCATATCATTCACCCTTCTACTTCTGCTATCGAATCGAAGGCTTTTTTGCGGTCGTCATCTGCTTCATGACACAAGCGGTGATTTCATCTGCTGCTGCCATGCCAGATGCTGCTGTCGGCTCAAGTAATGAATCAAAGTCGAGCACTTCTCCATGCCTTGGGGCAAAGCCCATATCTGCCTGACGAATGAGACCTGCATCTAAGAGGGAATCACCCGCACCGTATACATATTCAAGCTCCAGCCGTTCCTTTAGAAAAGCAACAGCATCCCACTTATTGAGCGGTTCCGGAATAAAGTAAAGCTTCCGTCCTTGTAGAGACACCTGCCAGCCTCTCTCCTCGCCCCACTGCTTCAATTCAGCAAGTGGAATGCGAGACAGATACTCATCTTTCATAATCAAATAAAGAAATCTTCCCTCGGCTGTCCGGGTACGCTTCACCCATGCCGCAACCGGAAGTTCGGAGATGGCTCTTAGCATCTCTCTGACTGACATACACGCTTTGAGCCTCTCATCAACGATGACCTGCCAATCCTCAAGCGGCTTGCCGCGATGAAGGATACAGCCCCCATTTGTCGTGATAGCATACTCCGGTTTGAGCTCTTGCTGAAAGAAGGTGATCCGTTCATACTGAGCGGTCGTTCTTGTCGTCACTGGAATGAACCAGCCCAATTGATGAATCGTCTGCAAAGACTTCTTCGTTTCAACCGACATATAGGAAAGCGGACGTTCATCCAGCATTTCAACTAAAGCATAATCTCCTTCATACGCATACTGATCCAGCACTCGATGTGAGTAAATCAGTGTCCGGTCTAAATCACTGGCAAACGCACTTGTCTTCATGACGTCTGCTCCAGCGGACGAATGAGTCCACAGCACGTATAGGACATATTGGCATATTCAATGACAGGAACGCCTCTGTCCTCTGCCAGAAGCAAAATATGCTTTAGCTTCTCCTGAGACCCAGGCTGTATCAAGATTTTCCAAGGGATTCTTCTCAGCAGCACACGGGTCGTCTCACCAACACCCGGCTTAATCAAATGGGTATTTTCAATTTGAAACTCCTCACCGATCGCTTCAATGGACGCCATTCCCCGCCAATCCGCAGGCATTCCTTGCGCGAGGATGGTCTCTGCTTTCTCTTCTACATTTGGTTCGAGGCTAGAAAATGCTTCTTCGATTGTATCCACATACAGATTGGACACATCCTCTTCAAGTAGCTCTTCATAATATTTTGCCCCATGGAAATCATCGGCATTGATCCAGCGGTTGTTTAGTACCGTACGACTAACAAGTCCAGATACAGTCGAATTCAGGCAAGCACTTGGAATGAGAAAGTCCTCTCTCGTTCCGTAGACATGTGTACAATAGCCAGGATCAGCGAGTACAGCTAGTTCACTAGAAAGACGAATACCGTATTTTCTTTCAAAATCAATCACCGCTTTTTGGAGCTCACTCGAAATCGCACCTTTTCCGGTCCATCCATCAATAAAGGCAATCTCATAGCCCGGATGTTCCTTGAGCATATAATGTAGCGCATTCTCATCTATTCCTCGATCACGAATAATCGAGATGCTGTAATGAGGCAGTTCAAGACCATATGTCTTTCGAATATATCGTTTGATGAGTACCCCGATCGGCGTTCCCGCTCTAGCCAAACTGCAAAGCACCGTTTGGAAGCCTCGCTTTTTCACAATCTGTTCTGCTACAACAGCTACCGCTTCTGCTACCTTCTCCTTACTTTCTTTCAGAGATTCATAGAATAAATCCATATAAGATTCGGTTGGTTTATATTCAATCGGCAGCATTTCTGAATAATGCGCACCACTCTGAATCGAACGCTCCCGCTCCTCTGTACTTTTCTCCATCTCAATGGATGATAAATCTTTGAGTAAGAAGGTTACATCCTGCTCTGGATAGCTTCCCATCTTTGTATACACATTAGCCATTCACCTTCACCTCGTCTGATAAAGTCACAATATGCACATGCTTCACATGCCGCTCGGCAAATAAATGAACAAGCGGAAGCAATGCCTCCTGAGAGACCTTTTTCTCAAAGAAGAGAAATACATCATCGTATTGACCTTTTGGTATGTTGTACACGTAGTGCTGAATTCGAGCATCCTCTGGACTCACAAAGGTGAACCCATTTTGAACAGCGTATCCATCCTTTTCAACGGGATGAATTGGGCTTCTCGTCGTTGAATGAAAGAGAACACCTTCTCCCATATGTGCAGCCACTCTCATCGGTACATACATCAGTTCACCTGTTCCTAAACAAAGTGTCTGCTTTCCTTTGCGTTCCTTCTTCAGTTTCAGTCCAGCCTCTGCAGCTGCTTGGTCGATGGCTGCCGTATCTGCTGCGTTTAAACCAAAACGACCCGTTTCATGTATATATGGCGAATGACCAGCCGAATTGGTTGCATGAGAACGTGCATACGGCTTTTGCTGAAAGAAGGATTGAAGGGAGTGAACAGAGAGACTTGGCAGATCCTTTTGCTCAGCTATCTTATACGAATAAGCTGGTTCATCCAGCGTTTTGCCTCGAAAGACCATTTGCCCTTTTAATAAAGACAATGAGGTGATGTGAATACCAAGCTCCTTTTCAAGCTCACACATGGCTTTCTCGTGCTCCTCTGTCCGCCAGTCTAAAATAGAAAGAATCGTGTAAGAATGCCGTGGGTGCTTTGCATGAAGGTCCCGAATGATATTGATATTCGTACGGCCTGTCGTGACTTCATCATCTACTAGCACGATGGGACGGTCTGTGCGAAGTAATGCTTCGTCTGCATAACAAAGCTGATCCGTTGCATGCGAATGCTCTTCTTCAAATACCAATGAAGGATCAAGATCCAGCAGCTGTTCACGTGTCGTATGAATGTAAGATGCTCCTTCTAATACGTCATACACACCGTGACCAAGAGCTGTGGCTGTTTCTGCAAAGCCGATCACGATCGGCTGTTTTCCTATTGAAAGCTTCTCTTTTTTGAGCGCTTCGTAGGCTTTAGTTAATACCGTGTGGTCATCCGTCTTGAGTGCTTCTACTAAAAGCTCTTGATGCGGAAACGTCTTGCCTGTTTGCTCTTTGGCATACGCCATGGCTAAAAGACCCGAGACAAGGAGCGGTTTTACTGGATGAACAGGAATGTGCTTACCGAGCACCTTACTAACGAATAAAAAGGCTCTTTTTTTGTTCACCCTTGCTGCCATGTCAAAGAGATGCTCTTTTTCTAGCTGAAGCGCACCTTCTTTGAGAACAAGCTCAACTTCCATATGTTCCAAGATGCTCAGCGTATGCGGCTTCTGCTTCTGTGAGTATGTCGATATAGCTTCTATTTTCATGAAACACCCCGTAAATATCTGACTTCATTATAATGTGCTCTGCCCATCTGTAATGGGGCTTCGTTTCATTCATTTTATTAGAGAAGGTACTCTTCATTACGCCAACTGTGCCGTCTGCATGTTCAAGAATGCTTAATGCATCCATATACTCTTCCTTCGTTACAACATACATGCTTTGAACCGGCTTGAGATGTGTTGGATGAATGACCGTCTTTCCATGAATGCCGTTAGCCACATCGAGTTTTGTCTCCTTGAGTAAACCTTGTACGTCATCAAATTCAGATGAAGACGATTCACCACTCTTATGAGAAAGTGCCCGGATGAATGGCTTTTGTTCCTTTCGTGCAGGGCCAAAATGCTCCCACACAGCACCTGATACCACAAAGGAACGGCCAAAATAATTGGTGATATCTGTGATCAAATCAGCAATCAAATTAATCTCATAAATGGTCGTGTTACGATCACGGCGAATTCCGTACAAACCGCAAAGATCCGTTGCCCCAATGCGAATATTCAAAATATATTCTTCGTCATTCAGCAAGATTTGCTTTAACTCTGACAACACCGTATATCTTGTTTCTTTTTCTAGTAAATCGGGTGTTTCCAAAATGGGCATCCCATAAAGTGTTGTCTGCGTTTGGGACGATGCCTGTTTCAGACTGTCCAAATAATCCTTCGCATTATGAACCGAGTACTTCGGGAACACAAAACCGGTAAGTAATTGAAGAGAGGAACCGAGCAAGTCTGCCATTTTGAGCAGCTGTTTCGGCGAACGAACGCGAATAAATATAAGAGGCAAATGTTCAGCCGTTTCAGGCGCATGCGTGACTTTCTCTTTGAGACTGGCCAATTGTGCCACTAGATTCTGTTCAGCCATGTCCACTTCTTGATCACCGATGGCATCCTCCAAGCAAAATACAACAGAGCAAAGCGCTTCATATTTCTGCGACAGCAGCATATCTGCTATATCTTGTCTTGTCGCAGGCATATACAAAGTAGCACCTAATGCATGCGCAAGTACATGCCTCGGTGTCAGTGAATGCATCGCCCCCGGCCGCTTGAAAAAAAGATCGTGCTGCATCGCCTCTGATAAAAATCGAAAATACCGCATGCTGTGCCACCTCCTGTTGTTTAGAGAACATAAATAAATGACCTGATGATTCAAAAAAGGATGGAGCCGCTAGTCAACTCCATTCCTTTTTGATCGTCCTATTCTTCTTTTGAAGCCGCAGCTTCGTTTGTCACATCTTGATGTTTCTTCTTATTGATTTTATGAACAATAAACGTCCCGATAAATGCTAGGATAATAATCGCAAAGAATGCGACATGCGGAATTTCAATATGAGCAGCACTTAAGCCCATTTTGATGGCAATAATTCCAATGAGAATAAACGCTGTATTCTCAAGCTCTGGAACACGGTCAATGAGGACAAGGAATAACTGTGCCACTGTACGCATCATGAGAATTCCAAGCATTCCGCCTAATAGCAGAATCCATACTTCCTCAGATACAGCGAATGCCGCAAGAATACTGTCCACCGAGAAAGCAAGGTCCATAATTTCCACAGAAATAACGGTTGCCCAGAACACGCCAAATACACGAATCATCCAGCCTTCTTTTTTCAATTCCTTCGCTTCGTCATCGCCGTCACCTAACCAGAAGTGCTTAATGACAAGCCATGCTAAATATGCAGCTCCGAGAACCTTAATCCACCAAAACTTAATAAGCAGCATCCCTACGCCAATGAATAGAAAACGGAAGAAATAAGCGCCAATTAATCCGTAGGTTAATGCCTTTTTACGCTGCTTTTCTGGTAAATGTTTCACCATGACAGCTAATACAAGTGCGTTATCTGCTGATAACAATCCTTCAAGCACAACAAGGGTCCCAATAAGCCCCCAAGAGACAGGGTTTGTTAATACCTCTGCCCACATATGCCAATCAAAAAACGAGGCATACGTGTCCAACATATGTTTCAAAATATCCAACTGGTTTTCCTCCTATAAGTGTAGAAGCATCAGCAGGCTTTCGCCTGCTGTTATTCTTGATCGCTGTTTCTTTCTCACTTTGGAAAAGGCCCTCATATGAGTCATTGGCAGCGCCTCTTGAATTTTGTTTCTCTCGTTTATACTTCTAACCCATAATTTTGACAAAGAGCTGCAAGTCCGCCAGAGAATCCGCTTCCGATCGCGTTAAACTTCCAATCGCTTTCGTGTCGGTACAATTCACACACTACGACAGCCGTTTCAATTGAGAAGTCTTCCCCTAAATCAAAGCGAATCAATTCTTCCCCGCCCTCTTCATTTACAACACGAACAAATGCATTCGAGACTTGTCCAAAATTCTGGTTGCGCGTCTCTGCATCATGAATCGTCACTGTAATTCCGATACGATCAATGTTAGCAGGAATTTTTGAGAAATCAACGAGAATTTGCTCGTCATCTCCATCTCCTTCACCGGTCCGGTTATCACCTGTATGAGTGACACTGCCGCTTGGGTGCTGAAGGTTATTATAGAAAACAAAATCTGTGTCTTGCTGACAACGATTGTTTGCATCCACTAAGAATGCCGAAGCGTCCAAATCAAATTCGGCTCCGCCAGAATATTTATTCGTATCCCAGCCAAGACCAATCATCACTTTCGTCAGCCCTGGGTTGGTTTTTGTTAAATCGACACGTTGTCCTTTTGAAAGCTGAATCGCCATATTCGTCCCTCTCCTGTCTCCTGAAAATATAAAACTAGCCGTTACCCGATATCTAAACCGAAGTCCGTTGCAATGCGGGCAAGTCCGCCTTGATAACCCGATCCGACAGCTGAGAATTTCCATTCCCCGCCATGACGGTATAATTCACCTACAATAATCGCTGTCTCGATGGAGAAGTCCTCTGCCAAATCGTAGCGAATCAGTTCTTCATTTGATGCCGCATTTAAAATACGCACATATGCGTTCGTGACTTGTCCGAAATTTTGACTGCGCGCTTCCGCATCATGAATCGTAATGACAAATGAAATCTTCTCAATGCTCGCTGGTACAGCTGATAAGTCGATATTGACCTGCTCGTCATCTCCGTCGCCTTCACCAGTGCGGTTATCGCCTGTATGTACGACACTGCCGCCTCCGCCAGTTGTTTGATTGTAAAAGACAAAATCCGATGGAGAGCTTGCCTTACCTGCCGCATCTAAAAGAAATACACTTGCGTCTAGATCAAAGTCATGTCCGCCGTCATACTTATTGACGTCCCAGCCAAGACCGACGACCACTTTTGTTAAACCTGGATTTGTTTTTGTTAAATCAATTTTTTGACCTTTCGCTAAAGAAATTCCCACTAGGAACCTCTCCCTTCTAATTAAATGTAGTTTCTCGTAATATCGGCTAGCTTCGCATCATTTGTACCGTCCCCAACAGCCGCAAACTTCCACTCATTCTCGTGACGATAAAGCTCTCCGACGATTAATGATGTTTTCCCTGCATACTCATCTTTTAAATTATACTTCACTAATTCTTGATTGTTTGAACGATCAACGATGCGAATGTACGCATTTTGAATCATACCAAAATGCTGATTTCTTCTAAGTGCATCATAGATGTTCACAACAAACACCAATTTATTCACATTGCCCGGCACCTTGCTCAAGTTGACGAGGACTTGTTCATCATCTCCGTCTCCTTCACCAGTCAGGTTGTCACCTGTATGCTCGACACTGCCGCATTTGCTTTTCAAGTTGCCAAAATAAATCAAATCTTTATTTTCCGTAAATTTATCATTTTTCAGCATGAGCACTGAAGCATCACAATCAATATCAGCGCCGCCTCCGCCGCCAAACAGCTTTCCTAAAAATCCGCCGCCTTGTGATACAGGGTCCCAGCCAAGTCCAACAAGAATATTCGTTAGCCCTGCTTTGCCTTTTGTTAAATCAATACGTTGACCTTTTTCTAATGTAATCGCCAAATCAATCACTCCTCCAGCATAATAAAAATCTATTTATTAAGCGATGGACCCTATTAAAATCATCATACATGAAAATTCGACAAAATTCATGAAATGACATTGGAGCCTCTTACTCTTTTTTCTATTTACTAGTATATACGATCTACGTTCAAGATAGGTTTCAAACAGATGATATTTTTTTAACGAAAGATCCATGTTGAAAATGGTTCATGTCGTAAATGAAGTGTTTCATGTGAAACATTGTCGAAAATTCTCGTCCACAGCTCTTGCTGATAAATAACGTATTGATGTGTTTTCGTATGTTGATATAGAAAAGATAAAGCATGAAATCAAAGGATAAACCCTTTCATTTCCTTCTATTCAAGGATTTCTTTATACTGAAATGAAGAACATTGACCGTGTAAATGAAAGGATGTTGATGATGCCATCACTTCACATATTAGATCAAGTCGCTATTCCTAAAGGTCAGACAGCGCAAAAGACATTGATTCACACAACACAGCTGGCTCAACTTGCGGAAACTCTTGGGTATGAGCGTTATTGGTTTGCTGAACACCACAGCACAAGAGGGCTCGCTAGTACAGCACCTGAAATATTAATGGCACATATCGCCGCTCATACATCGACCTTACGTACCGGGTCTGGCGGCATTTTACTTCCGCAGTACAGCCCCTTTAAAGTAGCAGAGGTCACGCGGCAGCTTGAGGCTCTGTATCCTGGACGAATAGAAATCGGTGTAGGCAAATCTCCGGGCGGGATTGAAAGGACGAGACTTGCTTTGACAGACGGCGTGCATAAAGATCTATCTCAGTTTGACCGCCAGCTGAAGGATCTTCTATTTTACTTATCAGACAGCCTGCCTTCTAGGCACCCGCATGCAGGAGTCAAAGCTTCTCCGCTTGTTGATGCTCATCCGCCGGTTTGGCTACTTGGTCTCGGAGAAAATAGTGCCGTGCAGGCAGCGGAACTTGGGATCAACTATATTTTTGGTCACTTTATCCACCCTGCACGCGGCAAACAAGCATTTGAGACGTATCGGTCTCACTTTTCTCCATCTGTCTTTTCCACCCAGCCGCACGCTATGTTTGCCGTGTTTGTCATTTGTGGTGAAACCGATGAAGAGGCCGAACGGATCGCCAGCAGTACAGATTTATGGCTGCTGCGTGTTGAAAAAGGACTGGACAGCCGCGTCCCTTCTATAGAAGAAGCCAGTACCTATCACTACACCACGCAGGAAAAGAAAAAAGTGTTACAAAACCGCCAGCGGATGATTGTCGGCTCAAAGGCAACGGTGAAAGAGCAATTACTTAGCTTGATGGACCGCTACCAAACGGATGACATCATGATTCTAAACAATTCATTTGATCCGATAGAAAAACAGCGCTCCTTCAAACGAATCGCCGAATTATTTTGAAGCCAATTCCCTTGGCTTCTTTTTTTACATTGTCATAAAAAATGGGAAATGTAACATCAAGATGTCAAAATCCTTCCGCCTGTCATCTGATCGCAACTGTGTCTTCTAATCGTTAGCGAACTGTAAACGCATAAGGGGTGTACCTTTTATATAGTAGAGGTACATATGAAAGACCCGTTTACGACGCTAGAAGGAAGGAGATGACAGGCCATGAATAAGAGACTCGAATGGGTCGATGCGGCTAAAGGGATCGGTATTCTGCTCGTGGTCATGGCGCATGTGCCCATTCCAGATTCGTTAAAGCAATTCATTTACTCTTTTCATATGCCGCTTTTCTTTTTACTATCCGGCATGATGTTTCGATCATCCTCACTCCCTGCTCTGTCATTTATTCAGAAGAAAGCCAAGAGCTTACTCTTGCCCTATCTCTATTTCTCCATCATTACGTATGTTTTTTGGTTCACCGTTACTCGTTTTTTTGCCTTTAAGGGACAAACGGATATTGACCCTTTCGTTCCGTTTACAGGTATTTTTATATCCAATGCAGATGAAGCTAGACTCACGCATAACCCAGCCATCTGGTTTTTAACGACACTCTTTTTAGTGGAAATGATCTTTTTCTTTATGCACCGTCTGACAAAAGAGAAACCTGCTGTCTTGATCTTACTGACCGTCCTTTGCGGAGGTGCTGGATATGCCTCTACCTTGCTTTTAGACCAAAGTCTACCGTGGAATGCCAATGTCGCCTTGACGGCTGTTGTGTTTTATTCAATTGGCTTTTTGGCAAAGCAATGGTTTGTGGAATTAAAGACAGACCCAACCCTTCTTCTATGTACAGGTCTGCTTGTACTGACGGCTTACATGCAAAGCTTTAATTCACGAATCGATATGCGCGTGAATGACTATGGTGATCTTTTTCTTTTCTATGCATGTGCACTGCTCGGTTCAGCTGCCGTGATTTATTTAAGTTTTAAATTCAAAACGTCCCCTATTTTGACGTATCTCGGTCGAAATTCCATTGTGATTCTCGTCTTGCAGTTTGCCGGCATCGATATCATGAAAGCACTTGTTTATTATGGACTTGGCATCAATATTGCAGATACAGCGCAGCTTTCTTGGACTCTCTTTTACACGATCGGAACATTGCTGCTCATGGTGCCATGTATCTCCTTCCTAAGCAAATACCCGATGCTACTCGGCAAACCAGCTAAAGCCGCACACCGCTACGAACAAAAAACATCCGCCGGCTGATTGGGCGGATGTTTTTTGGATTAATCATTGATTTGAGAAGGGTAAAGCGTCATTCCTCCATCTACAAATAAAATGGTGCCTGTGATATACGAAGCTTCCTTAGATACGAGGAATGCAGCGGCTGACCCAATCTCCTTCGGTTCACCAAATGCTCTCATCGGAATCTTTTCAAGCTGCTTTTGTTTTTTCTGTTCATCCTGCAAATCATCATTCGATTCGGTCGCCATTGTACCTGGTGCAATCGCATTGATCCGAATACCTGCTTCCGCATAATCAAGAGCCAGCGTTTTTGTCATCATGTTCATTCCGCCTTTGGAAGTGGAATAGTGAACATTGAACGGGCGCGGTATTTCCTGATGGACACTGGATATATTTAAAATAGACCCTTTGATGTCATGCTCCATCATATAGGCGATTGCAGCCTTTGCCCCTAAAAAGGCGCCTGTAATATTCACATCAATGACTTTTTGCCATTGCTCGAGCGTCATCTCATGCGGCATCGCTTCTTCGCCGTTAAAGCCTGAATTGTTGACGAATACATCGACTGTTCCGAAATGCTCCAGTGCTGTATCCATGATGGATTGAATTCCTTCCTCTTCGGAGACATCTGCGTATACTTTCACCGCCCTACCTCCGCGCTGCTGAATGGCTTGGACCGTTTCTTCAGCACCCTCTTCATCACCTTTATAGTTCACAACCACATTCATCTGCTCTTCTCCAAATCGTAATGCGATGGCTTGTCCGATTCCTTTTGAAGAACCTGTGACAATGGCTGTTTTTCCTTTTAAATCTTGATACATCTTTATTTCCTCCTATCACGTGCTTCATCTAGTTGATACACAATGGTTACCCATTTTGAAAAAAAGAAAAACACAATCCTCTGCAATCGTTGACTAAGAGGATTGTGCTGTTCATCAAACTAAAAGGTGTTATAGACATTTTCACATGTTTCAGCGGTTGGTTGATAAAAGCAATGAGACTTATACCTTGCCACAAACGGCTGATTGTACCAAGTCGGTGGACAATTACCAGGCGGCTTAAAATACCAAAGGCTAAATTTTGCTGGCCAAAATCGTTCTCCGTTAATATTCCTCCGTGCAAGTGTTTTTTCTGTTTCTCGTGCTCGTTGATAAAAATAACCATGCGTGACTGCTTCAAATGCATGCTCTTGATAAATCATTTGTGGAATCGTACGCAGCCCTTTAAAGTCAGAGCAGTTGGCACGCAACCGGTTGATGCCCACATTTCCTACGAGCAGCATCCCTTGCTTTCCTTCTCCTTCTGCCTCCGCTCTCAGCAGTCTGGCCATGAGGTCAATATCAGAGCTTGTCGCTCTTACCACTGCCATACATCCACCTCCATTCGTTTCTCTTTTATTTTATGTAGGGTTTCTGTGTAGATGACTGCCATTTTGACGGGAAAACTCACATTCAGTGTCGAGAGCCTGTCTAAATACCTCAACATTTTGCTGGACATGTGTCTCTCTGGCAACAACACACAAACCAAGTGATCATGCACATAACAGGAAAAAATATTCATTACTATAGACTCATTTACAAGTCATAAAAATCCTTCTAATTGCGACACCATTATCAAAAACAGTCATTTGAACCTATTCAACAATCCGACTCAAAACCTTAAAATATAAAATGTTGAGTTTTTATAGGAGACATCAAATCATAAATTTACAAATTTCTCCTCTCAACTTAGTGTCATTTTTACTACTTGAAGCTGTGCAAACTTAGAAACGCACTGAAGTATTGACAGTACTTTCGCTTCATTCTACAGTAAAAAACACACAGTATTTTTCTTTTTGTGCAAAAAGAACGATATGAACTAAAGCTTTCCAATGAAATTCATCATAAACCCGAGGAGGAAAACACGTCATGTTTAAAAAGAAATTATCCCTGTTTCTTCTGATCTTGTGTGTCACTGTTGTCGCTGCTGCTTGTAGTGGTGGAAAAGAAAAGTCAGCTACGAAGGAAAAAGATACAAAATCTCTTGATGCAGCAGAGGTAAAGGTAGAAAGTGCTGAGTACACTTTACCACCTCAATACGATACATCTGTACAGGATGATCAGTATGTACTAAAAGTGAACGTATCTGTAAAAAATATCAGCAAAGAGCCTCTAAACGTTGATAAAAGCAACTTCACTCTTTACCAAGATGACTCACAGGTGTCTACGATCTCTCCAGATGACTACAACGAAGTATTATCTTCAAGCTCTCTAAATGCAGACAAAGTATCAAAAGGCGGTCTTTTCTTTGTTGTTGACAAAGAAAAAGACTATCAGCTTGTGTACACAGAGCCAGGTAGTGGTTCTAAAAAAGATGACAAAACACTAGAATTCGATATCAAAGGTAAAGACTTAATGAAAAAAGCAGATACACTTCAAGCATCTGCAAAAGCCCTTTCTTCTTATATTGATGTCATGATTTTTGGTAAGAATAACGACGAATTCGAAAAACTAACAGGTGATAACAAATCAACTGTTGTCAACCAATTTGATAAATCATTCAAACAAGGCTACATCACGTCATCAGGTATTTCTTCTAGCTCAGCGAAGGACGAAAACCTTGATAAGCTTCTAAAAGCTGTAAAAGAAACATTAGCTGAAAAATCAAAAGTATCAACAAAAACAAAAGCCATCAGTGGTGATAAAGCCGTTGTGACTGTAACTCTTACACCAATTGATGCAAGCCCGCTTGTCGATCGTTTAAAAGAAAAAGCGACTGAGTTCTACAGCAAAAACCGTACTGCGTCTTATGATGAAGCACAAAAATATTTACTCTCGATCTACCCAGAAGAGTTCAAAAAATTAGGACCTTCCTCTTCTGAAGAAACAGTAGAAGTCAACATGAAGAAAAATGACATCGACCAATGGAAACTTGATTTGAACGATTACAAAACAAGCTCATTAGTTGAAAAGTTCATCAAGAACTAATAAAAAAACCCCCGATGCCGGGGGTTTTTTCTTATCGTTTTTTGTTTGATCCCTATATTTAATTCCGAATTACAGCCAAGAAAGTAAGATACGGTCTATTATGAAGGAGTTTCTTTTACAGCTTCATACTCTTTTATCACCTCAACCGGATCAACCGCATCCTCATCTTGTACGTATTCCTCTACATAAGGATCCATTAATTTCTCAAACTTTTGTTCGTCGTCTACTAAAGCAACATACGTTTCATATCCTTCAAAATCAGATGGATATAAATGTGCAACGGAACTACCCGTTTCTAATGCCTCATCTATCGCTTTTCTTAATTCCAATAATCCTTTCCTGTTCCCCAAAATAAACGCTTCAAAATGGTGTGTTTGTTGAGCATATATATTACATAGCTCTAGCACATCATCGTCTACTGTTTGATAAGACATACACGAATCACCTCATTAATCGAATTGGGATAATAATGTAATTTCTCCCTTCCATTATGCCATTCCTTTCACCCGATAGTGAATCTCTTTTATATAAATCTCTGGATATAAAAAAACTTGCAGATAAAATCTACAAGGGAACTGACCCCATAAGATGAGACAAATAAAAAACACCTTCAAGTTTGAAAATGGATCGTTGTGATCCGAAATAAAACATGGAGGTGTTTTTTCTATGGGGACAAGAGTGAGTTATCCGGTTGAAGTCAAACAGAAGGCTGTAGAAATGAGATTGGCAGGCGTACCTATGAAAGAGATCATGCAGAAATTGAATATCAAGAATAAGACGCAGGTTCAGACATGGGTGAGGTGGCATAAGGCTGGGGATACACACCGGTTCGAACAGCCTGTTGGAAAACAATATACCTATGGAAAGGGTCCCGAGTACTCTTCCGAATTAGAGAGACTGCAGGCAGAAAATCTCTATTTGAGTCAACAGAATGAAGTCTTAAAAAAGTACAACGAATTGGAAAGGAAGTTGATAAGGAAACGTCAATCAAACTGGTAGAAGAATTTCACAAAACGATGACGGTACTGGACATCTGTGTCCATTTAGGCGTCTCACGCGCTTCGTATTATAGATGGAAAAAGAATCTGACTCAGAATCATTCTAAAAGACAACTAGAGAAACAGATCGGCACGTTGTGCCGAAAGCACAAATATTGATATGGTTATCGAAAAATCACAGCCATACTAAAAAGGAGAATGCATATTAACCATAAAACTGTTCAACGTATCATGCAGAAAAACCAGTGGCAATGCCGGATTAAAATGAAAAAGCGTAAGAAGAATGGGCAGCCCTATGCCGTGGCCGGTAATATACTGGATCGGAACTTTCAGTCTGATCGCCCTCTTGAAAAACTAGTAACGGACATCACGTATTTGCCTTATGGACAGAAACAATTGTACCTTTCCAGTATATTGGATTTATATAATGGAGAAGTGATTGCTTTTACGATTGGTGATAAGCAGGACACAGACTTTATCTTAAACACACTTAATCAGCTCCCAGCACTGCCTGAGAATTGCGTGTTACATAGCGATCAAGGTTCTGTGTATACATCTTACGAGTATCAGAAAGCTGTTCATATAAAAGGCATTACCATGAGCATGTCCCGTAAAGGGACGCCCGCTGATAATGCCTCCATCGAATCGTTTCATTCCTCACTAAAGTCTGAAACGTTCTATCTTAACAGGATTGACCGCACTACGACCAGCATCGTAGAACGCACTGTCAAAGAATACATTTATTATTATAACAACATTCGTATTCAAACGAAACTAAACAACCAATCACCGATAAACTATCGGCAATTGGCTGTATAAAGGTGTTTTGATCCCTGTCTCAAAAACGGGGGTCAGTCCCAAGTTTTTAGCTTTTTTATTTCGCAAGCATTCACTTTTCTTTCATAAACAAACTTCTCACGATGACAAACATCAATTACTTACATAGTACGTGAATATTAAGAATGGGATAGCAAAGTAATACGTATCTAGCTGCGTAGCTCCTGCTCTCATGGTATTATTATCACTGGCATCCCTATAAAAGAACTCCAAAAGCTCATTCATTCTACGGAGGTCCTGTTAAATAATTAATAGAGGTGAATCATGTATAATTACGAAAAGCTATATAAACAGTATTTATATAAAAAAGATCAATTGATTTTTACTAAAGAACGAGTCGCTGAGATTATAACGTCTAAATTTAAAGCTAGAGAATTTTCAAAAACAAAAATTTTAGATTTAGTAAATGATGATCACTTTGAATATACTAAGATATATAAATGTTTTGTCATTGATGATCCAAGTATATTGATTCAATTGTTTTCAAATGAGGAAAAAAAGAATCATCGTGAAGAAATACTTGATAATCGTGAACATCCCTTAAACCCCAAGAGAGTCAAAGAATGGGAGTATAATCACTTATTGCTTGATGAACAAGAAGGTAGAAGAATTGATATCATTTTAGAAAGTAAAGATGGATTATATATTTCAGAATCTCAAGTAAGAGCTAGCTGCGAAAAGCTTGATAGGTATATGAATGCTTTAATTGTATGTGCAATTATTGAAAATGAGTTAGAAGAATATCCAGTTGATATTCATAACGAGCATTTTCAATTTTATTTAGAGAACTTGGATCAATTCGGTTTCTTAAACTGAAAAATACGGTGATCGGTATTCACTTGAAAACGCCCTCTATCAATGAGGGCGTTTCTTTATTTCGCAAGCATCCATTTCTCTTTCATAAACAAGCTTCTCACGATGACAAACAAGATGACGACTGCGAGGGCTGAGGAGCCGAGTGTCAGAGTGACGGCCATCGGATCGATGATGCCAAACATCAATTGCTTACAGAGCGCATGAATATTGAGGAATGGGATTGCAAAGTAATACGTATCTAGCTGCGTAGCACCTGCTCTCATGGTAAAGAACATTGGAAGCACACCTAGTGTAATGATCATCGACATGTACGACTGTGCCTCTTTGACTGAGCCCGAAATGACGCTGAGCAGCAATTCAATCATAGATACCATGAAGGAGAAGATGATAAGCGCCGCAAACATGACGGCGATAATGCTCCACATTTGATCACCAAAGTTCAGTGCTTGTTTTAGCTTTTCTGTAAAGAGCAGCGTGGATAAAAGCAGCATGCCGATCGCCACAATTCCACTTAAAATCCCGAACATGGAGACAGCCAGCCATTTTCCGATAAGAATTTGGAGTCTGCTGGCAGGTGTCAGGAACAACGCTTCAATGGATTTTCGGTCTTTTTCACCCGCTACAATATCAAGCGCAGCTGGCAAAGCACCTGAGATGACGGAGGTCACCAAAATCATTGGAAGAAGAATCGACAAAAGCATAGAGGTCATGCCATTTTCTCCTTCTTCGCCCTCTTCTACATCAACAGCCTGCACCTGAAATGGGTGAACAACAGACGTATTGATTTGATCAGCGGCTAAACGCTTTTCTACGACTTGGTTTTGATACTGCTCCAGTAAGGATTGCAGCATTTGAACCGCGATGACCGAATCATCATCTGTTGTATACCCATGAATTTTAATTGCAAATGATTGTTGATGCTGAAGCATGTCGTCTGCCTCTTTCGGCATTTCCAGGTAAGCATTCGCCTTTCCATCTTTGACAGCTTGCTGCGGGTCATCAAATGTTTCAAGTGTGAGGTTTTTGACCTCTTTGATCATTTGATTCATTTCAGTTGGAAGCGGTTCATTCACTGCGACCGTATAGGTTTCATCTCCTGGATCTGCAATCATGCTTTCATAAAAGAACACCAATCCAAGCATCGTCAAAAGAGGAATCAGCACTGTTAAGAGTAGCGTTTTTCGGTCTCTTAGCGCATCTGTCATTTCTTTTAAAAATACGGTTTTCCACATTATGAAATCCCCCTAGCGAGCTTCGACATAAAGATATAGTTCAAGTCATCACTTTGTTCCTGTGTATATAATTCTGGAAGTGTCCCTTTATACACAAGCTCTCCTTGATGAATCATCATGACACTGTCACAAAGCTGGCTGACTTCTTCCATGATGTGGCTTGAAAAAAGGATGGTTTTATTTTGCTGCTTGAGCTGATGAATAAAGTCTCTGAAAATATTACTTGATGTAATATCCAAGCCTGTTGTCGGCTCATCAAATAAAATAATGTCAGGATCATGAATCAAGGTTCTGGCAATCGCCACCTTTTGTTTCATTCCTCTTGAGAATCCTTTCACCTTTCGATCCATATATTGTCTCATCCCAAAACGCTTTGCCAAATCCTCTATTCTTGCTTTGATTTCATGCTGATCTAAGCCATACAATTTGCCAAAGTATTCAAGGTTTTCTCGTGCCGTCAAACGATCGTAAAGTCCCGTCTCACCGCCAAACAAGACACCAATTCGCTTTTTCACTTCTGTTGATTCTTTCACCGTATCAAAGCCTGCGACAGTGACTGATCCGTGCGTAGGTTCTAACAATGTGGCTACGGCGCGTAACAATGTGGTTTTCCCTGCACCATTTTCTCCTAGGATGCCAACGACTTCCCCTTCCTTCACGGAGAACGTCATATGTTTCATCGCTTTTACGACCTTTTTCTTATCTTTAAACCAGCAGCTGCAATCGCTGAGAGTAATCATTTGGTTCGCCCCTTTCGACTTCCTAAGTCTATGATAGAAAAAATAACGCTTGCCTGACATAAAAATGTCGCGAAACGTCCTTTTTCTGTCTTGAAATGATCTATTTTAAAAAAACAAATGGTAAAATAGACAAATAATAAGAAGAGTCATAGGTGATTTTTATGATAAAAGTAGGTCTCGTTGATGATTACCGAGTAGATTTAGAAAAGCTGCACGCCATTGTAGGCAGAATGGAGGCTGTTGACATTGTCTTTGTCACGCAGTCAGCAGAGGATGCCTATGAGAAGGTCAAACAAGGAGGCATTGATCTGTTGTTTGCAGACATTGAAATGCCCGGAATGTCAGGTTATGAACTAGCGGACCTCATTCACTCTCACGCACTGAATGTCGATGTTGTATTTGTGACAGGAAACAGCGGATATGCTGTCCATGCGTTTGATTTGAATGTACATGATTATATTATGAAGCCCTACCATGCCGATCGAATCGCCAAATCCTTAGAGCGCTACAAGTCAACCAAGCAGGAGAAAAGCATTCATGGACGGCTTCTCATTAAGCAGCAGTCAGATATTCATGTGCTGCAAAAGAAGGATGTCATTTTTGTTGAGCGAACAGGCAGGTCAACCACCATTGTCACAACAACAGGAGATATCCAGACATATCAGACATTAAACGAGTTAAAGGGCGATCTAGCTGAAAAAGATTTTATCCGCTCTCACCGATCGTTTATCATCAATATTCATTACATTAAGAACTTCTCGGCGTATGCTAAAAATTCATTTATCGTATCTTTTGAAGGTACAGATAAAAAAGCCATGATGACCAAGCAGCAATTAGAATACTTTAAGAAATATTATTTTTAAGGAGAACGAACGTGAACGCTTTCTATCTTGGATTCCGCATGTATGCTCTCATATGGCTAGGTCTTGCGTTTCATGCAGCTGCTGAAGCTATTCTGCCGCTATCATCAGGAGTGCTGTGGCTCCTCACTTTTTGTGTGATTTGTCTTTATACATTTTTCATATACAAAAGGTTTTTGCCTCATGTGAGTGGTTATGTGATGTTGGGCGCTTTTGTGCTCTTTACCTGTGCAGGTCTTTCCCTTTTTCTGACGCAAGGAAATGGATGGAGCTCTCTTTTGGCTTTTGTGATCATCATGACAACAGATATCCTTGCATTGAAGATGATGCATACGGAGAGACGATTAAACGGGCGGCTTCAAGAGCTGATCAACGCAGAATCAAGAACCAATGAATTGCTGCTTGAGCTGCGCAGTAAACATCATGAAACAGCTAGACATTTAAATGCCTTTTCCGCGTCAAACGAAGAGCATGAGATCAAGGATTTGATTCAGCAATACGTGAAACATTTCCCTTGGATGAAAGGAGAAAATGCTTATTTGGCCTCAACTCTGCATTCCTTTTTCCAACGGGCTGAAAAAGAGGACATTGCCCTTTCTCTAGACCTTCAAGCACCTTTTTCATCGCTTCCCTTTTCTAAGGCGGATCAGGTTAGTTTCACTGGCAACTTGCTTGATAATGCCTTAGACGCAGCGATTGAAGCGAAGCAAGCCGGAAAAGAGGGCAGCATCTCGATTGCGACCTCTATTCGGAGCGGGCTCTTTTTAATCCATTGTGAAAACAGCACAAAAGGAATGGAAAAACACGTGTTAGACCATTTGTTCAAAAACTTTGGCCGCTCGACAAAAGGCGGAGATCATCAAGGAATGGGGACGTATATCATTCATCAGCTTGTTGAAAAGGCAGACGGTGTTCTTGATTTCACATACCGTTCTCCACATTTGCGGCTTGTCATCAAAATCCCCCTCACGATGTCATAAAAAAAAGGTGCAGCTAAGCACCTTTTTTTATTAAGAGAAAATGTGGTCAATTTGATTGATTTCCTCTTTTGTTAATTGAACTTCGTTTGTTTTTAAGTTTTGCTGAACTTGCTCAGCTCGTTTTGCACCTGGAATAATGGCGTCGATGCCGTCCTGTGCTAAAAGCCAAGCGAGTGCGACGTGTGCCGTTTCGGCGTTCTTTGATTGTGCAATTGCCTTTAGCTTGTCTACTTTTTCGAGGTTTTGAAGGAACGCCTCGCCTTGGAAAAGCGGATCTTTTGCTCGAATATCATCAAATGTCGCATCCTTCGTAAATTTCCCAGTCAACAAGCCTGATGCCAATGGGAAATACGGAATAAAGGAAATACGATGCTCGACGCAGTATGGGAGAAGATCCTTCTCTGCCTCACGTTTCAGCAAAGAATACTCCGACTGAAGCACATCTAAGTAGCCGTCTCGATTAAAGGCTTGAAGTTGTTCAAAATCAAGGTTAGATGCACCAATGGCCCTAATTTTCCCTTCATCCTTCAATTCCTTTAATGTACCTGCTACTTCTTCCAGCGGCGTCCGGCCGTCTGGGAAATGCATATAGTATAAATCAATATAATCTGTTTGCAGTCGTTTCAGGCTATGTTCGACCTGCTCTCTTAAAAAGTCCCGGCTGTTATCCAGCTCAATTTGTCCGTTTACTTCTTTATGAGCCCCCTTTGTCGCAAGGACGAGGTTCTCTCTACCGCCTCTTTTGGCAATAATCTCACCGATCAATTCCTCAGAACGGCCCAGCCCATAAATAAAAGCAGAATCTAAGAAATTGACACCTTGATCAAGAGCTGTCTCCACAAGCTCTCGTCCGGCATCTTCACTCAGGTTGGGGAACAAATTATGTCCACCTACCGCATTCGTACCAAGCCCTATCGGATTCACCTGTAAATTAGTTCGTCCAAGCGTTACCTTTTTCAAAAGCTCATCTCCCTTATCTGCTTAATCATCCTTATTTTCCCA
Organism: Bacillus sp. FSL M8-0266; assembly: GCF_038613425.1. Classification (NCBI taxonomy): domain Bacteria; kingdom Bacillati; phylum Bacillota; class Bacilli; order Caryophanales; family Bacillaceae; genus Bacillus; species Bacillus sp. FSL M8-0266. The sequence goes on along the minus strand of NZ_CP152015.1, from coordinate 277,193 downwards.
TGAAACCTTTTCAACATTCAAGTATCCTGCTCTCTGAAGCACAAACACCCTCACTTCATGATTTTTACGTAAAAAACATTTAAAACCGATAATAGATCTACAAATTAATTCTTATTGACCGGTATATTAGACTCACAAATTTCCTTTTATTATTGATTTTTGTGTAAATTTCTTTCAAAGATAGGGACTAAAACCTATTCCTCATCATGATCGAATTTCGATAGAATGAAAAGTACACATCGTCATAAGGAGATTTTCCCCTGTAACACCCGAATATACCATTCTATCTGTTTCTTTTTTCATAGTCAGATAGCGGGAATGAAATGACGAAAGAAAAGCAAAGGAGCATCAACTGTGAATCTTAAAAAAATAAGCGCACTCCTCATGATTTCATTCGTGATGATCATCTCTGCAGCTTGCCAGAGCTCAGCCAAATCAAGCAACGCTGATCAAAAATCAACAAAAACAGCAGAGGTAAAAGTCGATAGCTACGAATATACGTTACCAGAAGACTCAACAACTACGCTTAGAGACAATGAATTGGTGCTAAAAGTCAACCTGACGATTACAAATAAAGGTGACAAAGCTCTATCATTATATAGCTCTGACTTCTCCCTTTATCAGGATGATGCCAAAGTATCTGATTTAAAATTTTACGGCAGTAAAGACCGTCTTGACCTCGGTTCATTGAACAAAGGCAAATCTCAATCAGGTGCTCTTTATTTCCTTGTAGACAAAGGGAAAAAATATCAGTTCGTTTACCAAGACAGCATCAAGAAAAACAGTGATTCGATCCAAATCGACCTAGATGGAAACAAAATACTTGATACAGCGAAAAAGCTGGATAACCCTGCAAAGGCGCTTTCCGCTTATACTGATATCATTGTCTTTGACAAAAAGAACGATCAATTTGCAGATTTAACGGGCGACAACCAATCCGATGTCGTGAATAAATACCACGACATGTTCGTAAAAGACTTCAAAAGGAGCGCCGGAATGTACGGCAATGAAGTAAGTGACCGTGATATTCTGTCTATGTACAAACGGATTCAAGACACCATGAAGGATAAAACCAAAGTAGAAACAAGTGTAAAAACCATCTCTAATGACGAGGCGAAGGTTGTCGCTCAAGTAACAGGCATTGATGCTTCTAACTTAAAAGACAAGCTAGACAAGCAAAGAGATGAGTTTTACAACGGCAAGATCCGCTCTAAAGAAGAATTGTATAAGAAAAGCTTAAACTTGTACGCATCTGAATTCGAGAAGCTTCCTCCAGTCTCCAGCCCGGCTGAATACGAAGTGAAAATGAAACGTAATGGGGATGGTCAGTGGAAAATTGACCTTAACGATTACAATACATCGCAGTACATGAGCGGTTTTATTAAAACAAGATAATCATGAACTAAAAAAGACGCTGGCCCAATGAAGGTGCCGCGTCTTTTCTTATACTATACAGTCGCCTCTTGCTCTTCTTTCACCGCTTTTTCAATATCTTTAAAACGGCTCGATACAGTAGACGCACTAATGCCATACTTTTTCGCTATTTGCGCTTGAGAAAGCGGGGCATCGCTTGCAAGTGAATGAATGTAATATTCGATTCCCGCAGCAAATGATGCTGCTTTACGAATCACAGGTGATTTCTGATCACAATAGGCTTTCCACACAGTTAAAGCGCCATCAGTCAAGCTTTGGTCCCCGTGTTCCTTCATTCCGTCTTCAATCAGCTTAGCTGTTTCCAGTTGAACGTCATTTGCCCAGTCCATGCGATCTGCTGTTAAGCCTGTATCGCCTTCTGTTTGAGCAGATGTTTCTGATTCTTCTACTTCTTGCTTTGCAAACAAGCACTCCAACACGTCAGGGAATGATTCTCTCATAAATGTGCTGCGCGTTCCTCCATTTGCCTCATATGCTTCAACAAGCTGACGAACTTGAAGAAGAAGCGTATCTGTAAACTCCTTCGCAAACATCGTATATTGAATGAAAAACTCTGCTTTTTCTTCAAATTGAACAGGGAATCCAAGCACGAGACTTCCCTTTTCAGGCAGCACTGTTTGATCCGGTTTTACATCTACTTCAACCTTTTCAGCTGTCACCATATTCTCAAAGTAAAGAGACTCGTCCGTTTTTTCATTTAATAAAAGCAAAGAAGGCTCCATGTCTGTCCATGATTGAACCACTTGTTTTGTTTTCGGACGGGTAATATCCTCCGCTTTCTTTGTCAGGAATTCTTGGAAGATGGTTTCTTTCTGATCCGTTAATGGACGGAAGAAGATGCCCCATACACTCAAATGAAAGACTGAGATTTGTTGCGTTTCTTTATCCATATCTGCAAGAAAAGAAAACTCATTAATGAATTGATTGATGGCTCTCTGATGTTTAGAGAATGCGTAATTCATTAAATCCTTTTGAACTTGTACAGCTTCCTTAAACACAAGCTCAGACGTTTGTTCTCCGCCTGACTTTTGACCACAGCAATGTTTATATTTTTTTCCGCTCCCACAAGGGCAGAGCGCATTTCGTTTAATTTTTCCCAAAATAAAACCTCCGACATTCTAGTCTAACCTCACTATTTTAACAAACGATTGCACAAGAGAGTTTTATTTTCAAGAAAAAAGAAAAATCAGAATGATCAGTTAAATAATAAAGATACTTGAAGATCACGACAGATCATAGGAATAGCGGTCTTTTTCTGTTTATTTTCTCCAATCATTCCAAGAGATTTTCTTCAGCTCATTCCCTCAAATAACTGCTTTGCCTCAAAATAAAAGATTTGAACAAACTTCTTCGTATTGACTCTGCCCGTTGATCCTGCGGATGATGAGGTCTTCTGCATTTCTTTCATTCTTTGGCTGACATCGGTAAAGTCAAAAAACTTCGACGCATAGTGCTCAAACTTAGGATTCGAGAAATCTGTTAATCCTAGTGAAGCAAAATGATTCAAGGAATGATGAATAGCGCGTCTAATCCGCTGTTCTGCCGCTTTCACTTCCCTCATCACTTCGACATCGGTTGCCCCATGATCCAGCTTCCTCTCCGCTGTTTTGATAAAGAGCTGCTTTAGCGGTGGGAAATTAACCTCATGAGAATTGGCTGACTGTGTTTCATGTAAGTAGATCAGTATCTCAAGTAAATCCTTAGAACCGCTCTCTCCGACAATTCCTAGTTCTGATAAGAGAAATTCCCCCGCCTCTTTCATCGTCCTTTTCTTCAATCCATTGCCCGTTGTATTATGAGAAATCACAGGCTCTAACGGCAGCACATGGCGAAGGGAAGCTTGAATATCGTAAATCGATTTCTCGAGTTTGATCCGCTCTATGACTTTTCGAATCACACTGACGATCTCAATTCGATTGACAGGTTTATGAATATAATATTCGATCCCTAATTCATAGGCTTCTGCCATCATCTCTTTCGCCTCTACTTGGGAAATCATCATGATTTTACCTTTGAATTCAGGGTGAATATGACGAATGGTTTGAATGCCATCTCTAGCAGGCATCAAAAGGTCAATCAGAAGGATGTCTATTTTTTTTAGATTCAATGAATGGGCTTCTAATCCAACACCGTCATCGGCTTCATCCACGACCTCTCCCAAATCTTCATCCTCAATGATTTGTCCTAAAATCGAGCGTATTGCACGATCATCATCTGCAATGAAAAATCGCATACACTCACCCTCTCTGTATTAAATTTTGTATAGGAAGGAGTAGCTGAAAAGCTGTTCCCTTTGTTTCTCTTTGTTCGATTTTAATTGTACCGCCAAGCTCTTTAACCAGCTCTTTCACATAGGATAAGCCAATCCCAGTTGATGGTGTTCCATATGCATCAAATTTAGAAGTATAGCCTGGATCAAATACTATTTCTCTCATTTTTTCAGGAATCCCCGGGCCATCATCTTCAATCCGAATCTCTATTTTATCATGACTTCCTTTCAATACGAGTGAGATCATTCCGTTATCCTTTATGGCTTCAACCGCATTTGCCATTAAATTATTAATGAGCGATAAAAAAATGAACACATGATAATCATGCAAATGAATGCCTCTTATATCAGATATAAAGGAGATGTTTTTCCCTAGAGAGAGCGCATACTTTTCTTGAATGCGGAGTACAATTTGAACGAGTTCTTCTGCCTTCATATAGTCTTGCATATTTTCCTTAGAAATTAGCTTCGAAAGCCCAGCATATATACGCTGATTATCCTTTTTCACTTCATGGATTTCTCCTGCAAGCTTCAATAGCTCCTGACTCACTTTCTTCCCTGCTTCGTGTTCATGCAAGAGACGATAAAGCCTGTATGATTCTTGCGTAATGTGCTCTGTATGTTTTAACGTTTTCTTTAAATGAACCGTTTCTTCGTATAAATTTGAAATGACCATCATCATATGCTCATTTTGTTTCATGATTTGCTTCTCTCTTGATTGTGCCTCATATAGCTTCATCATATTAAAAAAGCTGATTACGACAAAGCTGTGAGCAAACGCAATGAGAAACATATCACTCAGCTTTGATAGCGTCATCGTCGTATCAAACACTAAAAATTGTACAAAGAGCTCAACAAAATCAGCCACTAATTCAATCATGAGACCAATGATGCCAATAAAAATAGAGCGCTGTTTAAAACGTCCCGTACGGACGGCAAAGAACAGGAATGCATATGTAAAATAGAAAAAGAAACTTGGGAATTGCTGATAAAATGATGCAGCGAGATCAGCATGATGCTGCATCAGATCTAAACCTACTCGAAAAAGCACAATGGCTGCGCCTGTTAAAAACCCGGGCAAGAACGGTCTAGATTTCCTTAAGAGTAATAAACAAAAGAAAAACGCAGGTGCCCCAAAGCTGATCCGGAACGTCTCATTCACAGGATAAAACTTCAGTTCTCCTGCAAGCGGCACAATCACCACCATAAAAATTAATATGAATGCGTCTTTTTTAACAAGCTGGTTTAAACTCAAATGACTGACATCCCTTCCCCTTTTTGCATAGCCACAGTATACAAGGAGACTCTTTTCTTCACAACGTACAAAAAAATAATTTTCACAGCTCCTTCTTTCCTCAAAATCCTTTTTTATGACTATTCACCGAGACGGCATGGTGACCTTTCAGCTATTCAGCATTTTGGATATTGTCTACAATAATGGGAATTGTTTAGACAATAAGCGACAAACCGATTTTTTATTTGTAAGTTTTTCTGTAGATTTTCGTCAGATTGTGTAGTTTCCAAGATAAATTGAATGAACAATTTTAGTGAAACTATATGTAAGCGTTTTCTGAATTTTCACTAAAAACCCTTTTTGTTTTTTCGCCGCCAAAGCCTTCATTTGAACATATATTTAGGTGTAAAGGAGTGGTACAAGCAGCGCATGACAAGTTCTTTGAAGATGTGTAACATGTTTTCGTGCCTATTTGATCGCATTTTTTGTCATCCGCCAATTCAATAGGGTACTTTTTGATTTTTGATTGGAGGAATCGTATGAAAACAGCAATTTCTAATAATACACAACACGCATGCCAGTCTTCTGTTGATCAATGGGCAGAAGAAATTCGTCCGTATTACAAAAATGGACAAAACGCTGGCTATATTCCAGCACTCGGAAAAGTGAATTCCTCTCAACTTGGTATCAGCGTGATAGGCCCAGATGGATCATCTGTACGATATGGTGATTGGGACGTTCCCTTTACCCTGCAAAGTATCTCAAAAGTCATCAGCTTTATAGCTGCCTGTTTAGGAAGAGGCGTTCCTTACGTCTTGGACCGGGTAGATGTAGAGCCAACTGGTGATGCATTTAATTCCATCTATCGTCTTGAGATGCATAAACCAGGGAAGCCCTTTAATCCAATGATTAATGCTGGAGCTATTACCGTATCCTCCATCCTTCCCGGAAAGACTTCTACAGAAAAGCTAGCATATATTTTCGATTTAATCGAAAACTTAATAGGAAAGCGTCCATCTGTCAATGAAGAGGTTTATCAATCAGAATGGGCAACTGCGCACCGCAACCGTGCTCTTGCTTATTACTTAAAAGAAACCAATTATTTAGAATCAGATGTCGAGGACACATTAGAAGTGTACTTAAAGCAATGTTCCATCGAGGTTACAACAGAGGACATCGCCTTGATTGGGCTGATTATATCAAGTGATGGCTATCATCCCTTTAAACAGGTCCAAGTCATTCCAAAAGATATCGCAAGACTAACAAAGGCATTGATGCTGACATGCGGCATGTATAATGCGTCTGGTAATTTTGCTGCTTTCGTAGGCGTTCCAGCCAAAAGTGGTGTGTCTGGAGGAATTATGGCTTGCGTTCCGCCAAGCGCAAGAAGAGAATTTCCATTTCAGACAGGCTGCGGAATCGGTATTTATGGTCCCGCCATTGACGATTGCGGAAATAGTATTACCGGTGTCATGATGCTGAAAAAGCTCGCAAAAGAGTGGGATCTCAGTATTTTTTAAAATGAACAGTCATGAATTCGAAGAGGTGATGTTATGAACGAAAAAGCTTTGCTATCTTATTTAACACATACAAATGATTTTATTTGGACTTATATTGTCATTGCTCTGTTACTTGGAGTTGGGGTCTACTTCACATATAGAACACGCTTCCTGCAAGTGAGAATGATTAAAGAAATGGTGCGTGTCCTGAAAGAAGGAAGAAAAGAAAAAGAAGGGATATCACCGTTCCAAGCATTTGCCATCAGTATGGCGGCACGTGTAGGAACAGGAAATATCACAGGGATTGCCATCGCCATTGCAATTGGTGGACCTGGGGCAATCTTTTGGATGTGGATCGTAGCGATTATCGGTTCTGCCTCAAGCTTTGTTGAAAGTACGTTAGCCCAAGTGTATAAAGTGAAAGATAAAACAGGATTCCGCGGTGGACCTGCTTATTACATGGAAAAAGGGTTAAACAAGCGCTGGATGGGAATTTTATTTGCGATTCTGATTACAATTTCTTTTGGAATCGTCTTTAATGCGGTGCAATCAAATACAATCACTGTCGCTTTTGAAAACTCCTTTGGATTAGACCGTTTAACAGTCGGTATTGTGATGGCTGTTATTTTTGCAGCAATTATTTTCAAGGGAATCCAAGCCATTGCAAAAGCTTCTGAATACATTGTCGTTGTGCTGGCTCTAGCTTATATCGGAATTGCATTCTTTGTTATTGTGACAAATATCACTGAACTTCCTGGTGTCATCAGTACGATTGTGAAACACGCCTTCGGGTTTGAACAGTTCGCTGGTGGAACATTAGGCGGCGCATTATTACAAGGGATTAAACGCGGTCTTTTCTCGAATGAGGCTGGTATGGGTAGTGCACCTAACGCAGCAGCAACAGCTGTGACAAGTCACCCTGTAAAACAAGGATTAATCCAGGCGTTTGGCGTGTTAACAGATACATTAATTATTTGTACAAGCACAGCCTTCCTTGTCCTGTTCTCTGATGCATACAAAACAACGAACCTGCAAGGAATTGAATTAACACAGGCTTCACTCAGTCAGCACATTGGACCATGGGCCTCTGGATTCCTTGCTATCATGATTTTCCTATTCGCCTTTAGTACATTAATCGGTAACTATTACTACGGTGAAACGAACATTGAATTCCTTGGAGCCAACAAAGTTTGGCTTAACATCTATCGAATTGCCGTTATTGGAATGGTTCTTTTCGGTGCAGTTGCTACTGTTCCTCTCGTGTGGGGTCTAGCCGATCTCTTCATGGGACTCATGGTCATCGTCAACCTCATCGCCATTACCATGCTGTCTAAGGTCGCCTTTGCAGCATTGAAGGATTATACGAGACAGAAAAAAGAAGGCAAGGATCCTGTCTTCTATAAAAATGCCGTTCCAAACAATGAGAAAATTGAATGCTGGGACGACGAACCTGCTTCCTTGAAAAAGAATCATATTGGGTAAATCACAAAAGCTCTGGTCCTCTGACCAGAGCTTTTTTCTTTAGTTCAAAAATTCGAGTATGAGTTTGATCACCACTTCTGGTTTTTCATGATTGATCCAATGAGAGGCATCATCGACAAAAATCAGCTGACCATTTGGGCAAATCTTCATCGTTTCCTTCGCCAGCTTTCTGCTTAAAAACTTGTCCTCCATCCCCCAGATCATGCGAACAGGTACTAGAATGCGCTTTGATATCGGCTTTTCAAAGCCACCCTTTTTGATGGCGCGGTACCAATTCAGCATTGAGGTCATGGCCCCTGGCTGCGTCCAAGCCAGCTTATAGCTTAATATATCTTCCTTCGTGAACAAATGGGGTCTTGCAGTCAGCCCAATGGCTTCATCCAGTTTTTGAAAGTGATTTTCCTGGAGAGCTGCCTCTGGCACATTCGGGAGCTGAAAGAATGCGATATAGGAGCTCTTCTTCCACTGCGGGGGATAAAATGGAAGAACCTTCATCATCACCCGCGGATGCGGCATGTTGACAATGATTAGTTTCTCTACATATTGAGAACGTGTGGATGCCAAATGCCATGCAACTGCCCCGCCCCAATCATGACCACCCACAATCGCCTTTTGATTCGGACTAAGCGTCTTAATCAGCCCTACGATATCATCTCTCAGTTGATCTAATACATAGGATTCGATTCCTTCTGGCTTATCACTTAGATGGTAGCCTCTTTGATCAGGAACGACGACACGATAGCCTGCCTCAGCCAGGGGCATAATTTGGTTCTTCCAGCCGTACCAGAACTCAGGAAATCCATGCAGCAGTATAAGTAGCGGGCCATCCTCAGGTCCAGCCATTGCTGTGTGAAGTGTTACACCATTTGTTTGGATTGATTGAAATTCAATTTGCTCCATCCCTTTGCCACCTTTCTCCTTGTTCTTTTATTCTTCCAACATAGCATATTTTCCATTTTTCAGAAAATAAAAGCACTCCCAAAAAAACCTTCACAATGGTGAAGGTCTTCGTCTATTTCATATAATTCAGCACCCAGATCAACCCATTTTTGCGGTCCTGTACTTGTCCGTGAAGTGCCCCAAAGAACGTATCCTGTAATTCGACCAGTACATCTCCATCAGCTTCTAGCGCTTCATATACAGCCTTTAGTTCTTCTTCATTGTCAAACTGCATAATCAATCTGAGATGTTCAGGCTTTGGTGTGTGGTCAAACGTATCTGAAAAGTGAAGCAGCGATTCTCCAAGGTGCAGTTCTGCATGCAGCACACGGTCTTGATGTTCATTTAAAATATGAATATCACCGCCAAAAATCCCTTGATAATATTGAAGAGATTCCTTCACATCGTCTACCACAATATAAGGACTAACACTAATCATACCCCTCATCCTCCTCTTATTCCGTCCATCTTCTCTTTTATAGCTTATCCCAAATCGTATGAAAAAAGGCACAAACCGTCAACGGATTTGCACCTTTTTCTCATGAAGATTTCGCTAATTCACTATGTTTGTTTGAATACGCTGCGTACATGACGACACCGATTAACAGCCAAACGCCAAAGTAAAGCCACGTCCGGCCTGGTAAGTTGAGCATAAGGAACAAGCAGCAGCCCATTGAAATAATAGGTAAGACCGGCACAAATGGAACCCGGAATCCCCTCTCAAGCTGCTGATGTGTCTTTCTCAAAATGAGCACAGATAAACTCACCATTGCAAACGTCAATAAAGCACCGATATTCGCTAAATTGGACAAGTCCTTTAAATCAATAAACCCTGAAATAACAGCTGTCATGCCGCCAATCATCCATATGCTTGCAACAGGCGTATCGCTTTTGTTTATTTTCGAAAACACTTTCGGCAAAAGACCATCTCGTCCCATCGCATAGGCAATTCGAGTTGCTGCATAATTATTGGCGAAAATCACAGCCATCAATCCAATGACCGCACCGACAGAAATAATACCGGCTACGCTATTTTGATGTACACTTTGCAAGACATAGGACATAGCCTCTGTGACATTCAGTTTTGTATAGTGCACCATACCTGTCATAATCAAACAAACGACAATGTAAATGATCGTGCAAATGAGTAATGAGCCAATAATGCCAATTGGCAGGTTCCGCTGCGGATTTTTCACCTCTTCTGCAGAAGCAGAAATCGCATCAAATCCTAAGAAGGCAAAAAACACAGCAGCAGCACCGGCAATGACGCCTTCTGCACCAAACGGCATGAACGGCTGCCAATTGGATGGCTGTACATAAAACCCGCCTACTACAATGAAAAGAACAATAATACCGAGTTTCACAAACACCATGATATTATTGAATTTTTTACTTTCTTTCGTTCCTCTTGATAAGATCCACGCAATCAGTAAGGCAATGATAATAGCTGGCAGATTCATATATCCACCTTGTTCCGGTCCCGCTAAAAATTGATGGGGGATTGAAATCCCAAACCCCTCAAGCAAGCTGTTGAAATAGCTCGACCAGCCACTGGCGACAGCTGAAGCAGTCAGCATATAAACGGACAATAACGTCCATCCCATTAGATGCCCGACAAGCTCACCCATCGTTGTATATGAATAAATGTACGCACTGCCGAATACAGGCAGCGCTGAAGCCATTTCTGCATAGCAAAGTGCTGCCAAACTGCACACAATCGCTGCGATAGCAAAGGAAAAAATGACAGCCGGCCCTGCATCCTTAGCCGCTGTAATTCCGGTTAACACCATGACCCCCGTGCCGATCACTGCCCCTATACCAAGGAGCGTGAGATCGAGCCCGCCCAGCGTTTTCTTTACCTTTTGCTGCCTGCTCTGTTCTAACAAATCGTGAATGTGTTTCTTACGTAGAATATGTCGCAAACCCTTTCCCTCCAAAACGTTAGAAAAACAGAAAATCATTCAAATTTCATTATAGCAGAATAGGCACTACGCATTCACAACCAATTCACGTAAATCTTTCTTCATGATTTTACCAAGCTTATTCTTTGGCAGCTCCTGTATGAAATGGATGGAGGGCACTTTGTAATCTGCCAAACGTTCCTGGCAATAGTTCACAACATCTTTTTCGCAAAAATCGACGGAATCGTCTTTTACGATATACGCACTTGGCACTTCACCATATAATTCGTCCGGTACCCCAATGACAGCTGATTCAATCACACCTGGAATTTGATCAATGACTTCTTCTACTTGGTCAGGATAGATATTATCCCCGCCGTACAGAATCACATCTTTGTATCTCCCTGTGATGAAAAGAAAACCGTCTTCATCTAGATACCCTGCATCCCCCATATGGAACCAGCCATCTTTCAGCACCTTCTCTGTAGCGTCAGGCTGATGATAGTAGCCTAGGAAATAAAATGGGCTTCTCATAACGACTTCGCCAATCTCTCCAGCTGGCAATGTCTCCTCTGTCTCAGGGTGCATGATTTTCACTTCTACATCCGGATCCACTTTACCTGCAGAGCCCATTTTATCCTCGCCCATCGCTGGATGCCACGCACTCACAACCCATGCTTCGGTACTTCCATAGCCATGCATCATCTGAATGCCTACTTCTTTGTAATCTTTAATTAAGCGTACCGGCACCTTCGTACCGCCAGAAATCGCAATTTCAAAAGATGAGAGATCGTACGAACCGCGTTTCATTTCTTCTAGCATGTACGTGTAAGCTGATGGGAAAGCCATCATGAACGTAATTCTTTCTTTCTCAATCGTTTCTAAAATACGCTTCGGTGTTGCATCATGTAAGAAGACGAGCGTATACCCTTCAATCGCAGCTGCGATCAGGTGATTAATCGAACTCATATGATACAGAGGGTGACTCGCCAAGTACCGTTTTCCTTTCAGATCGAAACCTCGATTCCCATGTCTTGTTAAAAATTGATAGATTCGTCCATGTCCGACCATACAGCCCTTTGGATTCCCCGTTGTACCAGAGGTGAATAAAATCATCGCTAGATCCTCTTCTGATACCTCTTCAGCAAGGTTACTTCCATCATTTGAAGCCAAAATGTCTTCAAACAGCTGTGTTGTTTTCGCATTGACACCGGATTCCACCATCAGGCAATCTTCTAAAGACACATTCACTGCCGCAATGATGTCACGGAATTCACGGTCAAATAATAAAGCCTTTGGCTCTGCTTTTTTCAAAATACCTTCCAGCTCAAAGGAAGTAAGCTGCCAGCTAAGCGGAACTGCGACTGCACCTGCTTTAATGGCTGCCAGCATAATCGTTGAAAAGTGATGATGGTTTTGACAAATAAAGCAAACACGATCCCCTTTTCGAATCCCCTTTTGATGTAAGTAATGAGCGAGCTGGTCAATGCGTTTTGCATATTCTTCAAATGTATAAGACACACCCCCGCCAGTTACCGCTTCAATTTGTGAAGAGCGTTCCATTCTGTCGTTAAGTAATGCCTGTAATGTATTCAATATCTTCATCTCCAAACGTTTGATTTACAAAAGCCAATTTCCAGTGAATGGATTGGCAGATTTTATCTCATTCACATTCTAAAATAAAACCAGCTGAAAGTAAAATCATTTCAATTTGGAATTATTCTTTATATTAATTGATAATATAGGTAATTTTATAGCCGTCTTCCATTTTGGTTTAAATGATGATAACTATTATGATAAGATAGACCTAGTAATTGATCGGAAAATGCGAATGCAATAGGAAAAGAGGTATGGAGAATGCAACATTTCGAGCTAGAGGCAAGTTTATTAGACCATGCGCTGACAAAGTATTTAAAGGCGACGAAACAAATAGATGAAGAGAACATCCCGAAAAACGTCACGAATGTGAAAGGGTTTATTTTACGCATCATTTATCGTCATCAATCATGTACTGTGAAAAATATTCTGCAGGAAGTTTCATTATCTCCCTCTGCAACAACAACCGCTCTCAATCACTTAGAAGATGAAGGGCTGATTATCCGCTCTCGAAATAATAATGACCGCCGTACTGTGTGGATTGAACTCTCTAAATCTGGTGAACAAATTGCAAAACAAATGATCGACAACCGCCAGCTGCTTGTCAATCAGCTGTTCGACCACCTTTCAGAAGAAGATAAAAAAACATTTTTTGAATTAATCGAAAAAATGATGGACGAGCACACATTAAAGGCTTAGGAAAATTCCTAAGCCTTTGTCCTCTTTTCAGCGTGATAGAAAACCTTTGCAGTCTAGGAAGGACGAGTACCGGAGCGGAGCGAATTTAGATTCGTGAGCACCGGAACGCAGACCTGACACCGAATGCGAGGGTTTGTCTACACGCTGAGGCTTAGGGATAAACCTAAGCCTTCTTTTTTATGGCTTTAAAATGACCTTTATACAATCATCCTTCTTATCATTAAATATGTGATACGCATGAGCGGCATCATCTAACGGCAATTGATGTGTGATGATTGCTCTAGGATCAATTTCACCGGTTGTCACTTTTTGATAAAGCTTTGACATGTACCCTCTTGCTGGGGCCTGCCCCATTTTCAGCGTGACGTTTCTTGCGAAAAAAGCGCCTAATGGAAACATATTGTACAGCCCCCCATACACACCAGTCAGCTGAACCGTTCCACATTTCCGAACAGCTTTTGTAGCAATTTGAATCGGTCCAATTGTTCCGCCTTGCAGCTTGAGTTTCTGCTCAATTTTTTCAAGCGGCGATTTCATCCCGTCCATTCCCACACAATCGATCACAACATCGGCTCCACCCTTGGTGAGCTCCTTTAACGTTTCTCCCATGTCTGGGTCTTCTGTAAAATCAAATACTTCTACGCCGCTCATCCGCTTTGCATGTCGCAGACGGTAATCAATGTAATCGACCGCAATCACACGTTCTGCCCCTTTTTGCCATGCAAATTGCTGTGCCATTAACCCAACAGGTCCACAGCCTAACACAATGACCGTATCACCTTTTTTCACACCGGCGTGCTCCACGCTCCAATAAGCAGTTGGAAGAACATCCGATAAGAACAGCAGTTGTTCATCCTCAAGCTCACAATCACCTGGAATCTTAAACGGGGTGTAATTTCCAAAAGGCACGCGTAAATATTCTGCCTGTCCTCCAGGGTAGTTCCCATATTTCTCACTATATCCAAAAAGTCCACCCGAATCGTAGTGCGGGTTTGAGTTGTCGCATTGGCTTTCTAAGTGGTGATGACAATATTGGCATTGACCACATGCAACGGTAAATGGGATAACGACACGGTCTCCCTTTTTCACTGCCGTGACATCCGGTCCAACTTCCTCCACAATCCCCATTGGCTCATGCCCAATCACATAGCCGATTGGAAGCGGGAAATTACCCTGATACAAATGTAAATCAGATCCACAAATTGCTGTTGATGTCATTCGGATGATCACATCTTCCCGATCTTGAATAGATGGCGCATCTACTTTCTTCACTGCAATGCTATTTTTCCCCTGATAAGTAACAGCTCTCACATGCATTTCCTCCTTTAGCGAAAATCATCTGTACATAGCTTTACCTTGAATGGATGGTTCATTCATCAGATCAGGATTATTAAAAAACAAAAAAGCCTGTCGATCGGTTCGACAGGCGCTTATTCAATCATGTGTAACGCGTTACATATTTATCCTTTTTCGATAAAGACCAAATCATATTGAGAGGAAGTCTCTCGATCAATCATCAAGTTCCCTTCTTGAATAAAATAAGGACATATACTCGGGCTTTGTGATTCTTCAAATTGCTCATACAACTGCTCAATCTTTCCAGGGAGCAGTAAAAGCAAAAATTTATTAGAATGGGACACGAATTCATAAGAGTGAATTGTATCCGGCGGTATATAGGCAAAGTCACCCGGCATCAGGCATATATCCTCTCCGTTCAATTGAAGATTCATTTTTCCCTCAACGCAATAGAGTGCTTCTGTATGTACTTGATGATAATGCGGAGGAAAATACTTTCCTTTCGCGCCTTCAATCACAAAATGACTGAATCCGCCTCCAGTTGTTTCTGTTGTTGCGATCAGCTCATGAAGCTGACCATCAATAATGTATTGCTTCCCTTCACCAGCCTCTAATACGTAGGGCTGCACCGCCTGAGGGAGCTGACTATGAAATAATACGGAGGGCTTAGTTGTATTTGACAGCTGCCTGATACCATGCATCAATATGAGATCGCTTTCTTTTTCAGCTTGTTCAAAGCTGTCTGCATCGAAAGCATGATCGGTCATCGGCCATTCGTTCCGCTGAAGCCTTTTCCCAATTTGCTGATAGACATCTGTCATTTGTCCGCCCAACGTATATGAAATAAATCTTGTTTTGTGACTATGCATTCTGTAGCCATGGATCGTTTTGGGCGGGATATGAATATAATCGAAGGCTGTGACCATATATTTTTTACCGTCCAAGATCACTTCAAGCTTTCCTTCCAGCACAAAAATGGTTTCAAATAAGTGCTCATGACAGTGAAGTGGAAAATAAGCTCCTTTCCCACCTGTGATTAAGACAAGCTCAAACAGCTCATTCGTTTGATTTGCTTCTGCCAGCACATGAACAAGCTGATTTTCCAGCCCATACAGCTTCCCTGAACCAGACACGGTATAAAAAGAGGTTCCTTCGGATTGCTTGATCGATTGCGGTTGCTCCGACATCCCATCACTCCTCATGACTAATTGACTATCTTTATTATATAGACCAATTGATATAATAGATAGACAATATGCGAGAGATTTTACTCTTCTCGCATAAATAAGTGTCTAAGGTAACATTTCACATGTTCTAACGGGGTCGTTTGTTTGAGTGCGGTGGTCATCGATAGACCCCCAATCACCATTGAATGAAGGAGAGAAGCCAGCTCATCCGCTTTGTTTTCTTCATATCCGCTGTTCATGAGCTTTTCTTTCACAAGCTTTTGCCAGCGGATCATTTCTTGTTTACATGCAGTATGAAGCTGCGTATGTTCTGGCTTGGATTCTGCCGCCAGCAAGACAATCGGAATGCCTCTTTCATTTTCTTGCTCCGTAAATCCCCGAATGATATTTGTCATAAAGCGGTCGATGGCGATATAAGGATCATCCGAATAGGCAAAGCTTTCTTCAATTCGATCGATGACCTTTTGACTAATATATTCAACGGCTGCTATGGCTAGCTCTTCTTTTCCGTTTGGAAAATAATAATAAAGAGATCCTTTAGGCGTGCCGCTCTCTCTAATGATTTGATTCAATCCTGTCGCATGATACCCCTGTTTTCGTAAAAGAAGTGCGGCCGTTTGAATAATTCTATCCTTCGTACTCACGTGTGACACTCCTTTCCCTCCAATAGACAAATGTCGTTTCAACGTATGAGTTGATTTGTTCCTTTCCAAATCGAAGATGTCTCCATTTCTGCTGCAAGCCGAAGAAGCCAATCCTCTTTCCCCTTAGGTGCTGTTACCTGTACCCCTAAAGGCATGCCCGCCTTAGTGAGATGAACAGGAACGCTCATAGAAGGCTGACCCGTTAAGTTGGCAAGCTGTGTAAATGGTGTGTAGGTCAGACTCTTTAAGAACATGTCATAAATGAGATCCTGCTGCGCTTGCATTGAGAGAGATGACACACGTAAAAGTTCAGTGATTTCTTCTTTCGAATGCATCAACTCACCAACCTTAGGAGCAGAATAGGCAGTCGCTGGTGTCACAAAGAGATCATAGGTTTGATGAAATGACGCCATTTGTGCAGCTGCCATATCCCATGCATCAAGACTTTCTGTGTAAGCAGCTGCGGTTACATTTTTGCCAGCCTCCGCCAACACCCATGCCACGATGTCTGTTTCCTCCGGATTGACTGGACGTCCTAATGAACGATTCAAGGACGTGAATAATGCAGACATTTCTCCGCTGTTCATGACGTAGTATTGCTGCATCAGATGAATCCCATCGATTGCAGGCCCTGCTTCTTCTACTTGGTGCCCTTGATCACTCAGCCATTTCACTGTTTGCTGCACCGCCTGCTTCGCTTCCTCACTGACCTTCGTACCTACTGGTGATTCTACACTGTAAGCAATTCGCATAGAAGATGTACGTTTCACTAGATCTTCTTGATAGCTGCCGTCGTATAATGGCGTTTGGAAAGCTGCTTCAGGCTGAATGACTTGAAGCAGATCAAGAAGAGCTGCACTGTCCCTCACTGTCTTTGTTAGTGTAAAGTCAATGGATGCCCCTTGCCACTGCCTTCCTGCGCCTGGTCCTACCGGCGTTCTTCCTCTTGTTGGCTTGAGACCGAACAAACCTGTAAAGGATGCTGGAATCCGAATGGAACCTCCACCATCACTTGCTCCACCAGCAGGTACGATGCCGCTTGCAACAGCTGCTGCCGTCCCGCCGCTTGAACCGCCAGGGGAATAGTCAGGATGCCAAGGGTTCCTCGTTGGACCATGTAAAGCAGGTTCTGTTACATTCCTTAATCCAAATTCTGGTGTGTTTGTATGTCCCATCATGAGAAATCCAGCCTGCTTCAATCGCTGGACAAAGTGGGAGTCCGTTTTTGCCTTTACATCCTTTAACAATGCAGCACCTGCTGTCAGCGGTTCATTTTCCAGTCCTTGCGATATATTTTTCAGTACAAATGGAACGCCCCCAAACGGCTGATTCGTATGTAATGTCTTGATTTCTTTTAATACTTGATCTTGTCTTGTCTGAATCACCGCATTTAGTTCAGGATTGACCTCATTCAATCTAGCAAATGCAGCTTGTACAAGCTCGTCTGGCGTTACCTGCTTATTCCGTACAAGTGCTGCCAAGCCTGTCGCATCATATGTCATATACTCTTTTACGTCCATCAGCATATCCTACTTTCTCTTATTATGATCTCTCTATTGTCTACTAGATTTGTATGAATTTCAATTTCAGGTTACTTGTAAAAAAACTTTCTGACAAACAATATGATTCTTCTAACCATCCTTCTCATTTCTCCGATATAATAGAGAAAAAAAGACGGAGGTCATCGTATGCAAGGGGCTATCGCCTTGAAAAAGAAAATCGTCGTAGTCATCGCGTTTCTTCTTGCGTTGACAACTGCCTTGCCTTACCATTCGCAGGCAGCTGTACCGCCAAAAGAAACAGATGTCATCATCGTCTATAAAAACCAAAAAGGAAAGCAAACAGCTATTGAAGAAAGTGAAAAAGTGAACGCACAGTACATACATCTTCCCGCTGTCGCTGTGACAGCAGATGAACAAGCGGTCACGTCACTCAAAAAAGATCCAAACATCGCGTATGTCTCAAAAAACATAAAGGTCAAACTCGCTTCTTCTACGATGAAAAAAACCGCTGCCTCTACGAATCAGGATGCATTGGTTCAAAAATCTTACAACCTGCAAAAGCTGAATGTAAAGCAAGCGATAAAAGAAGGCGTCACGGGGAAAAATGTGAAGGTAGCTGTTTTAGATACTGGAATTTCTCCACATGAGGATTTAAAGATATCCGGCGGTAAATCATTTGTGAAGTACACAACTTCCTATAAAGATGATCAAGGGCATGGCACACATGTAGCAGGCACGATTGGTGCGCTCAATAACGATTATGGCACAGTCGGCGTCGCTTCTGGTGCGAAGCTATATGCTGTAAAAGTGTTAGATAAAAAGGGAGAAGGCGACTTGTACAGCCTGCTTCGAGGAATCGATTGGGCCATTAGCAACAAGATGGATATTATGAATTTAAGTCTAGGTTTTGAAGACAATATCCCTATTTTGCGTTCAGCAGTGGATGAAGCATACAAAAGAGGACTGCTTGTGGTCGCTGCAAGCGGGAATGATGGGAAGAAGAATCATATCAGCTACCCAGCCGCGTACAATAGCGTCATTGCCGTTTCTGCAACGACGGACAAAGACAAACTCGCGTCTATCTCAAATACAGGGAAAGGTATTGAATTTTCTGCCCCTGGTCAGAACGTCATCAGCACTTATTTAAAAAATGAATATTGGTATGCAACAGGTACATCACAAGCTGCACCGCATGTCACAGGCATGCTGGCACTGTTGAAGCAGCTTCACCCGAAGAAAACAAATGTTCAGCTTCGCACCTTATTACGCAGCTATACAGTGGATCTTGGCGCAAAAGGAAAGGATCCACAATTCGGCTATGGCCGCGTGCAATATATAGCACAATCAAGCTTTTTGAAGGCTGCGACTAGCGCTGTCAAAACAGCCGAAACTTCTAAAAAGCAGGCAGATGTCAATCAAGCCAAAACGAGAATTGGCCGACTCACTGCAAGTAAACAAAAAACAGCACTCACTGAACGGGTGAAAAAGGTACAAGGAACCATTGATATCCGCTTGGCACGTGCAAAGGTTCAAACAGCCGAAAAAAGCAAAACACAAGGCGCCATTAAAAGCGCACAAGCGGCCATCAAAAAGTTAAACAAAGGCAAAGAAAAAACAAGCCTGCAAAATCGGCTCGACAAAGTCAAAAAACAGGTCGCCTATCAAAAGAAAGTGACAGACGCCAAACAAAAGGTCAAAAAAGCGGAAACCAAACGAACGAAGAAAACAAAAGCAGCAGCGCAAACCGCTGTCAAACAGCTAAAAGCTTCTAAAACGAAAACCAGTTTACAAAAACGATTAAACCGTATCAAGGTGTAACAGAAAAAACGATTCCTCGCTGAAAGGAATCGTTTTTTCTATTTCAAAAGCGGCGCAAACAAGCTGTGATGATATTTCCCTTCGACATCTGCCCTCACTTGATCGAGTATGCTTTCTAACGAAGCCATCACACCCTCTAATGCCCGGCGCACTGAACCTTGTTCAAAATCCGCTAAAATCTCCGGCAACTCATCTTCATCCAATACAAAAAAATCACCATTCGGAAGAACGAGAAGATCAACAATAAGGTCTTCAAACATGACCAGCTGGCCGTTGAACCATGTATTCCCTACAATATTAAAATAAGACCCAAGTTCCTTCCCTTGATCATCCCTCCAGAAGTAAATATTGTAAGGTCGATCCTTCCAATAATAGGCGGTCGTATAGCTCCCTTTTGGAATGGTCAGACTACCATCGCCTGCCCTCATCGTAAACGTGTCTTCAATCTTGTGAAAAAGTACAGCCTGCTGTCCCTGAACATCTAACAGCTGACACGTATGTTCCACAACCTTCTGATCGTATTTGATTTTTCTCTCGATTACTTCATCCCACCGATCCGCATGTAGCGAAAACACCATGTCACAACTCCCTCTTGCATCTAGTTTCTCTCTTTCCAGTATACACCGATTTTTTTTGAAAAAATAAAGGGTTGCTGCATTCACATATGGAAGACCTATGATGAGGTGAAATAAATGAACGGAATCTCGATTCTTGAGAACCTTACACAGCTTGGACAAATCATCCTCATTTTTTGTGGCTATGCCCTTTATTGGCGGCTGGTGAAAACAAAGAGAGAACGAAAGCTATCTCCTTATGAGCACATGTTAAAATTCTTTGTTATGTTCGGTTTAATCTCGTGGTTGGTATCATATTGGGCGCTTGTAATGTGGGCGTAAATTGAAAAAAGGAAGAGCTGTCCATTGGGGACGTGCTCTTCCTTTTATTACGCGTGATGTGATGAACCAGCCGGCTGTTTTTTTTGGATGACATATTGATAGCTTTTGACATGCGTCCCATTTTGATTCACAAATTCTTTATCTAGTGCACGCTCAAAGCCCATTCTTTCATATAGACGAATGGCAGCCTGCATTTTATCAGATGTATGAAGGTACAGAACATTTTCGCCCCATGATTGCGTGAGTTCAATACTTTTACGTAACAATGACTCTGCAATTCCTTTTCCCCTGACATCGGGATCTACCCCTAAAAACCGGACGATGGCTGATGTAATGCCCATTTCGGGTTTGTCATACGCTTGCTCTGATGACCGGAACATTTGAAGCGTCCCCACGACCTTACCTTCAAGCTCCGCCACAAGCATCAGCTCCATGTTCGGATTATCTACAGCTGCTGCAAGCGCAGCAGAATAATTTTGCCAGCCTTCCTCTGTAAATTGAGGTTCATATTGCGAATAGGACTTGATTAGTACTTGTCTGATCGCTTCATGATCTTCTTTGACTGCTTGACGAATGATCAGCTCTTGCTGCTCCATGTCAGCACCTCCTGCTCTCTATTGCTAGATATACGTATCATGCAAATACTGCATGTCGATGACCTTGTTCTTTTCTCTACTCATTCAATGTAAAGAGTCTCATTCGAAAGATCAATCATTTTGCACGGAATCCTCTTTGAAAATTTCCATTGAAAAGGAGCGCTTGATTCATTATGCTGTTTTGAGGAAGTATACGAGGAGTGTAATGATCATATGAATTCTTTATCTTATCCCCAAGAATCGAAAAAAAACCGATTTCTCCTTGCTGCATTGCTTGGGTCTTTAACAGCCCTTGCACCGCTTGCAATGGATATGTATTTACCTGCCTTACCTAATATTGCACGTGATTTTGAAGCGAGCACGGCTTTGTCCCAATTAAGTCTGATGGCTTGTCTGATTGGACTGGCGCTTGGACAGCTGATTGCAGGCCCTATCAGTGATACGATCGGCAGAAGAAAACCGCTGATGATCGGCTTAATCATTTTTATCGCCGCATCCCTTTTATGTACGGTGGTCACGTCGATTTGGACGTTCATCCTCTTAAGATTGATTCAAGGGCTCGCTGGTTCAGCAGGCATTGTCATTGCACGAGCCATTGTGCGTGATCATTATGAAGGCTCAGAAATGACGAAATTCTTTGCACTGCTCATGTTGGTCAACGGGGTTGCTCCGGCAGCTGCACCTATCGTGGGCGGACAGATGTTACGCTTTACCACATGGCAGGGTGTATTTGTTCTATTAGGAATTCTCGGGGCCTTGATGCTGCTGAGATCCATTTTTTCACTTCAAGAAAGTTTACCTGCGGAGCGCAGACAGACAGGAGGCTTTCAACAGATTGTTGGTGCCATGAAGATTTTAGCGAGTGATCGTCTCTTTGTTGGGTATGCCCTCTCCCAAGGTCTTGTATTCGCAGCGATGTTTGCTTATATTTCTGGCTCACCATTTGTGCTTCAGGAGCTTTTTCACCTTTCTCCACAAGGATTCAGTGCTGCCTTTGCGGTGAATAGTCTCGGGATCATCACGGCTGGACAAGTATTTGCCCGCGTCGCTGCTAAAATCGGCGAAGAGAAGGTTCTTCGCATTGGATTGCTGATAGCTGCCTTAGGCGGCGTCACCTTATTTTTGATGATCTCCATTGATGCAGGGTTGTATGGTATTCTCATTCCGCTCTTTTTTGTGGTCTCAAGCGTTGGAATTGTCGGCACCTCTGCCCCGTCTCTTGCGATGCAGCATCACGGCGCACATGCAGGAAGTGCAGCCGCACTCATTGGTGTGGCACAAATGCTGCTAGGCGCCTGCATGACGCCTCTTGTCGGACTAGCCGGAAGCCAAACAGCCTTTCCAATGGGTCTGATTATTATGCTTTGTGAACTAGGTGCACTTTGCTGTTATTTCTTCTTTGTGATTCGAGCGAAAAAAAGACCCGCATAAGCGGGTCTCAGATTGTTGACAAAGGGCTAAAATGATCTTGATTTTAGCCCTTTGTCTTCTTTTTATGGCTTGCTCCAATTGATGGTGCGGAACACATTGTTCTGGTCATTGTTGTGATATGCATCTAGGTCAAAGCCTGATAGTCCAAAACCAATTACCATTACAATTCCCCCGACAACGGTGAAGATGATCCCCCATTTGATGCATTGCTTTTTTAAATCATTCACATTCATATTCTCACGACCTTCTTTTTAAACATTCCCATGAATGCCTTAGTGGTTTGAACAGTCATTTGAACAAATAGCTTTGTCAAATACACCGTGGCCATGCCGCATAATAATCCGACACCTAATAGAAGAATACCAACGCCAATCTGCGTCACTACCACATGCAAACCGTCCTGAAAGATAAATGGAGAACCAATGATGCTCCAAAAACCTCCGAGCAGACCAACTAGCGTCATTGTACCTGTCACGAGCGGAATGCACCAAATCACCATATACACAGAAAGAATCAGCAGGAAGACTGTTGCTAGAATACTACCCCATAACGGAAAGCCTAAAATGAGGATGGAGAGCCTTGTGGCTTTTTCTCCAAACGTCGGCACCTGAACGGTTTTGATTCCTTGTTCCTTCAAAATCCCTTCAGCGATGATGGTAGGCTGCCCGACTTGATCGACCGCTTCCTGTTCACTGTATCCATCTTCCTGATAATCCTCGATCATTTCATCGTAATACTCGATGAACCGATCACTTTCTTTTTCGCCTAGACGATGCAGGTGCTTCTCTAAGCTGGCTAAAAATTCTTTTTTATTCATTGCCCTGTCCTCCAGAAATAAAGTCGTAAATCGCCATCACTTGATCCCATTCCGCTAAAAACTGCGCCATATGCTCACGGCCGCTTTTTGTCATCCGGTAGTATTTTCTTAATCGACTATTGTGTTCTTGGGAATAGGTCTCTACATAATTGTTTTGTTCTAACCGTTTTAATATCGGATATAATGTCGATTCTGAAATCTCAATACAATGGGACATATCTTTAATCATTTGATAACCATAGGAATCGCCTTTCTTTAATACCGCCAGTACACAGAATTCCAGCAACCCTTTTTTTAATTGTGCATTCATGATTACAACTCCTAACCATTTATACTATACATTACATAGTATCATGTGACAAGGGGTATCAAGTATAAAAAAAAGACCCTAATGGAATGGGGTCTTCTCGTTTTTATATATTCACAAATCCTTCTCCGAACACATCACGCACGTCATGGACAACAACGAATGCATCCCGATCAATTTTCTTGATGATTTTCTTTAGGCGCATAAGCTCTTGCTTTTGAATGACTGCATAGAGAATTTCCTTCGATTCCTTTGAATAATGACCGCGGCCGTTTAAAATCGTCACGCCTCGATCCAAGGTGTGATTGATTTCTTCGGCAATATCATCTTTGCATGAAGAAATAATCGTTACTGCCTTTTTCGTGTTAAGCCCTTCTATCACGAAGTCCATCACCTTTGTTGCCACGTACAGCATCACAATCGTGAACATTAATTTTTCCGCACCAATAATAAAGTAGGAAGCAAATACGACGATCAGATCAAAGAACAAGATGGCGTAGCTCACGTTCCAGTCTAAATACTTGTTGGCAATTCTCCCGAGTATGGCAGAACCCGCCGTTGTACCGCCTGCTCTTAGCACAAGACCAATCCCAATTCCGATAATGATTCCTGCGAAAATGGCTCCAATGATCAATTCGTGAACATTCACGACCCATGTTGTGGTCAGGTGTAAAAATAGGGAGTTACTCGCGACGGCAACCACAGTATAAATCGTCGTCTTCTTGTCCAAATATTTATACCCCACAAGCAGCAGGATGGCATTAAACACTAGGTTCGTCAGCCATGGTGCAATTTCAAACAAATAATAGAAAATGATGGACAGCCCCGTTACACCGCCTTCACCAAATTCAAGCGGAATGACAAACATGTTCACTGCGGCGGCAAATAAAAAAGAACCAATTAGAATCATTGCGATATCTTTTACACATTTTTTCAATTTCTTCTTTCCTCCTTTTTTAAGCATATAAAAAACCCTCTTTCTGCACGAAAGAAGACAGTCGTTGAACAAAAAAAATCAAAAGACAGCGCCTTTTGACGAAGCTTTCTGAAATGAACCTTTCCATAATATATATCTCTTTTTAGAGGCTGTCAATGACTTGGTTTTCTATTATTTTGACTGCATGTTTATGCATGTAAACCCGCATGTTTTCAGGGTTTTTCCGCGGTCACATGCTTTTTCCTCTCCTTGACAAAAACACTTTAGTCATTTAAACTACTGCCTCATATCATATCCATCATTTCCGACTAAAAAGGAGGGTGTTCAATTCGATGAATCCTATTCAAAGCCGTTTACAGGCTCACGCACCTTTAATTTTAGACGGTGCACTTGCAACAGAGCTTGAACGAAAGGGCTGCAATTTAAACGACAGTTTATGGTCAGCCAAAATACTTATTGAACAGCCAGAATTGATTCAGCAAGTACACTTGGATTACTTCCAAGCCGGAGCTGACTGTGCCACAACAGCGAGCTACCAAACAACGATTGATGGCTTCGCTGAAAAAGGCTATTCAAAAGAAGAAGCCATTGAACTAATGAAACGATCTGTCACTTTAGCAAAAGAGGCACGCGATCTTTTTTGGCAAGATGAAGCGCGTCGTAAAGGGCGGACAAAACCATTTGTCGCAGGATCTGTGGGGCCATTCGGCGCTTATTTGTCTGATGGTTCAGAATATAAAGGAAATTACGGACTCACAGAGCAGGCACTCATTGATTTTCATAGACCAAGGATTCAAGCATTAGTAGAAGCTGGTGCAGATATTCTTGCGTGTGAAACGATCCCTTGTCTCATTGAAGCAACGGCCATTGCAAAGCTGCTGCAAGATGAATTCAGTGGTGTATCTGCTTGGATTACATTCAGCGCGAAGGACGACCTTCATATTAGTGAAGGAGATTTGCTCAGAGAATGTGTACAAGCACTGGAACCTTATGAACAGATCGCTGCTGTTGGTGTAAACTGTACGCCGCCGCAATTTATCTCTTCTCTCATTCAAGAGATGAAAAAGGGGACGAGCAAGCCGATTGTCGTGTATCCAAACTCAGGAGAATTATATGATCCTGAAGAAAAGGTATGGAGCGGAGATACGCCTCAGCATACATTCGGTGAATGTGCGCATCAATGGTATCAAGACGGCGCGCATATCATCGGCGGCTGCTGCAGGACAACCCCAGAAGATATTACGGACATCTTAAAACTAACCACATCATAGCATCATGAATCATCACACATACTTTTAAGCAAAAGGGCGGGAAGACATGGAACAAGCAAAAGATGAGTCACAACAATATCAACGAAAAATGACGAGCCGCCACCTGTTCATGCTTTCGCTAGGCGGCGTCATTGGAACAGGGCTCTTTTTAAGCTCTGGGTATACCATCAGTCAGGCCGGGCCTGCGGGAACGATTCTTGCCTATCTTGTCGGGGCATTAATTGTGTACCTCGTGATGCTCTGTTTAGGTGAGCTGTCTGTTGCAATGCCGGTTACAGGGGCATTTCATACGTATGCAACAAAATATATTGGACCCGGCACAGGCTACACAATTGCTTGGCTGTACTGGCTGACATGGACAGTCGCACTCGGATCGGAATTTACAGCGGCAGGGCTTTTAATGCAGCGCTGGTTCCCGGACACATCGGTTTGGATGTGGAGCGGCGTCTTTGCTCTTCTTATCTTTTTACTCAATGCGTTTACAGTTAAGTTTTTTGCAGAATCAGAGTTTTGGTTTTCCAGCATTAAAGTAATGGCTATTATTCTCTTTATTATTCTTGGCGGAGCTGCGATGTTTGGCTTGATTCCGTTAAAGGGCGGTGAGGCCGCTCCATTCTTTTCTAACTTCACCGGGGAAGGTGGACTTTTCCCAAACGGCTTTTTACCAATTTTAATGACGATGCTGGCCGTCAATTTCGCTTTTTCAGGTACGGAGTTAATTGGGATTGCTGCGGGTGAAAGCGTCAATCCTGACGAGACCATTCCAAGAGCGATTCGCACTACCGTACTGCGTCTTGTCTTGTTTTTCGTTGGAACAATCGTGGTCTTAGCCGGCTTGATCCCAGTGGAAGAAGCCGGGGTGATCAAAAGTCCATTTGTTGTGGTGTTTGATCACATCGGGATCCCATATGCCGCAGATTTCATGAATTTTGTCATTTTGACAGCGATCTTATCTGCCGCAAACTCTGGACTATACGCTTCATCCCGTATGCTCTGGTCACTTTCTGAGGAACGGACACTGCCTAAAAAACTGGCGAAGCTAACATCAAAAGGAATTCCTTTGAATGCACTGATTTTAAGTATGATCGGCGGGATTCTTTCTTTGTTATCAAGTGTCATCGCACCAGAAACGGTATACCTTGTCCTTGTTTCGATCTCAGGACTGGCCGTTGTGATCGTGTGGATGGGGATTGCTGCCTCACAATTTATGTTTCGGAAACGTTTTTTACAAGAAGGCGGACAGCTCCATGATCTTTCCTTTCGAACCCCGCTCTATCCAGTGGTTCCGATTGCTGCCTTCTTCCTGTGTCTTGCCTCTGTGATCGGCATTGCCTTTGATCCAAATCAGCGGATTGCCCTTATCTGCGGCATCCCTTTCATCGCGCTCTGCTATGCTGCCTATTATGTGACAACTTGGATTCAGAAAAAGCGTGAAGAACCTGGTGTATAACGCCAGGTTTTTTTCTATCAAAAACAGTTTGACAAAAAAGGATATCGCTAGTAAAAGAAGCACACTTTGGTATATGATAGGAATCTATGATTTTCAGGATGAACCAAGGGAGTTGTCACTAATATGGAAATGACCATTACAAGAGCATTAAGTGAACTGAAAATGTTAGACAAGAGAATCAACCGAACCGTTGATGAAGCCGTACTTGGTGGATTGATGATCGGGAAACATATACAGCACGGGTTTCAACATCAAGAAGACATCGAAAAGAAGGCGAAGGCTGATGACCAATCGATTCAAGCATTAATCAAACGCCGGAATGCCATCAAATCAGCCATCGTTGTGTCTAATGCGACGACAACGATTGATGTTGCGGGTGTCAGCATGACGGTGGCAGAAGCGATTGAACGGAAGACGTCGATAGAATACGATATTCGTTATTTACGGAAATTGAAAAAGGTGTACACAGAGCTAGTAGACAAAGCAGAACAAACCAATGAAGATGTGAAGAAGAGGCTCGACCAGCATTTAGAAACCTTGTTTGGAAAAGACGGAAAAACACAAGCGGCTGCCAACCAAGAGATCGTCAAGTCGTTCCTCGCTGAAAATGAGGCGATGATCATCGATCCGCTTCGTCTTCGAGTGAAGATTGAAAAGCTTTCGACCGAGATTGAGGATTTTCAAATGGAAGTTGATTTTTCCTTGTCAGAAAGCAATACACTAACGAAAATACAGATCGATTAATCAATTTTGTTAGTGAGCCGAAAATCGATAGAACTAAACACCTCCGAGGGAAAGGTCATTCCCTCCTCATCTGATCATCTCTGGATGATCCTTGATAAAAGCTCAAAGCTGAAGGTTCAAGGATCAACGTTCAAGTGTAAAAGTTCTTATCCATCAAAGCTCAGAACTAAAAGGTAAACGCTCGATCGAATCTGGGAGTCACGGCTCATGAGTGTTTGTTTATCGACTCTTTCGGTTGCCGCCCAGCAGGTTTGCTAACAAAAAGAAAGGGATGTCACATGATGACATCCTTTTTTCTATGAAAAAAACGACAAGGCTTCAGCCAAGTCGTCTCCCCCAGCAGATTAGTTACGTAATGTATATGCCAAATGGTAAACACTTGTGACATTTGATGATAGCTTGATGTCATTTGAAGTGAACGTCACTGGAACGATATCATAGTAATGTGTAGACCAGCCTGCATTATTGTATGTAAGGTAGCCTGCACCTGAAGGAACTTGAATCGTTAGTGAAAATTGTCCATTTACGTCTGTTGTGCCTGTCGCTGTTTGAGCATATGATTTAATTGCTGCTTCAAAATAAAGCTGGATCGGCTGATTGGGCATGAGATTTCCACTTGTATCTTTTAGTGTTCCTTTAAAAGTAGCTGGATAATAAGAACCCACGCGATATTTACTGCCATAGCCGTAATTCACTAATCCACTATCGGCTGCTGTGACACTTGTTACTTGAACGGAAGCTGGTACTGCCCCTGTTTCCTCTGCATGTGCAAATGTTGGGAATACGAGAAGCAATGATAGAAAGAAAGCAAACATGATTTTTTTCATCGATAAATCCTCCTTTTTTTTCCTGCTATATTACTATCGACATTAATTGGTATTTTTCCAGTAACAAGCAAAAAAACTTCCCTTTTTTAGAAAGGGAAGTTCCAGATTGTTGACAAAGGGCTAAAATGATCTTGATTTTAGCCCTTTGTCTTCTTTTCAGCGTGATAGAAAACCTTTGTAGTCTAGGAAGGGCGAGCACAGGAGCGGAGCGAATTTGACATTCGTGAGCACCGGAGCACAGTCCTGACAACGAATGCGAGGGTTTGTCTACACGCTGAAACTTCCCTTCTTTAGAAAGGGAAGCTCTCCTCTTACTTTTTCACAACAACGACCTTCACCGCTTTGCTTTCTCTTTTTCTCACATCTGAAGCGGTCACATACAAGACCGTTTTGGCTTTTTGCGGTTTTATTTGGGCAGTAAATGCGCCCTTGTTATTTGTTTTTACCGTTTTGATGACTTTCTTTGATTTGTTTTTCACTTTAATGGTCAATCCTGCACCCGCAGTCCCTTTGACCGTTTTACTTTTGACCGTTACTTTGCCCACTTTCGGCTTAGCTGGTGCTTTGCCTTTTTTGACGACTGTTTTGAGCGTTGTAGCGGCCTTTCCTTTTGAAATCTTAATGTGAAGGACTTTGTTTTTGTTCTGATGCTTGATCTTCACACTAAAGGTTCCATTTTTGCCTGCTGTGCCTTTTCCAAGCAAGGTTTTGCCTCTATACACAGAAATAGCAGCGCCTGCCTTTGCTTTACCTGTCACCTTTTGATGCTGATCCTCCACTTTGCTGACAGATGCATTCAGTTCGACAGCACTTAAAGCAGCAAATGCATTCAGTCTGCCATGTCCTGTCATCCAATCGATCCCTGGAATTTTCGGATCGACAATTGGCTCATCGTTTTCATCATAGAAAACGTCATCTGTTCCATCAACAGACGTAAAAGAGATATTATCTGATGTGCTTTGCAAGATATTCCTTACTTGATTCGGCTTTAAGGTTGGATTTTTAGAAAGCAGTAATCCTGCTGCTGCTGCCACATATGGTGTCGCCATTGATGTCCCGCTCAGGTATGAGACATTCCCATCTGGCATTAAGCTTGGAATATCAGATCCTGGTGCAGACATGCTCAGTCCTTTACCATAGCTTGAGAATTCAGCGGCAATATCCATACGGTTGCTTGCACCAATGGCCATTGCGTACTTTGATGTCGCAGGATAGCCCATTTCTGGAACGCCATCATTTCCACTCGCAACGACCACTAGTACATTTCTTTGAGCCGCGTAGTTCATTGCATATTCAATTACCCGGCTGTAGTAGCCGCCAAGACTCATGTTGATGACCTTTGCGCCTTTATCCACTGCATGCTTGATTCCAAGTGCAATATGCTCTGTATCTCCAAAACCATAGGCATCCAGCACCTTCACCGGAATGATGCCCGTATGTTGGTTGAGACCTGCCATCGAGTAATAATTATCGGCTTTTGCGGCAATGATGCCAGCTACGTGCGTACCATGTCCATTGTCATCAATCGCATCTTTGTTTCGTCCAATGAGATTCGCACCTAAGTCCGTACGAACAGTCCCGCTTAAATCAGTCAAACGACTGTCTACACCTGTATCCACAACAGCAATCAATGTTTGCTTCATTTTGCTTGTACCAATCAGTGTGTTCATTTGTTCAAACTTCACATCAGCGCCTTTTTTCCCGCTGTTTTGCGCACTGTTTTTCAGGGGCCACTGGTATCCATACTGCACATCATTGCTCAGTGCACGATAGGTTTGAACAGGCTCCGCGAATTCAACATTCGGCATGCTGGACAGCTTTCTCGCAGTGCTTTTGATCACAGCTTTGCCTGCTTTTAAAGTCTTTCCAGCTGATTCTTGCCCTGCTGGCACATCATAGACATACATTCCTTTAAACAAAGGACTTACTGACTGCGATGTCACACGGTTTTCTTGGATTCCATAGCTTTTCATCTTCTTTTTCGCAGATTGAAGCGTTTGGCCATCCTTTAATTTAAAAATGATCTTATTCGTCTTCACTTTCTCTTCTTTTACAAGCTTTTGCTTCTCTAATACATAACCGATCGATTTTCCTTCAAGCTGATCGATTCCGATAAGTTGACTCACTGCTTCTAATTCCTTTTTTAAATAGGCAGGACTTGCCCCTTTGAGCATATCAAAAAGGGAACGGATCGCCTGTTGTTCTTTCTTTGTTACAATATGACCGCTAAATGCACCATTTTTCTCTACGTCATTTAGCAGTGACTTTAATGTCAGCAGATGATTGTATACCTTTTGCTGCTCATTTTTTTGTTTGATGAGTTTCGATTTGAGAAATGGCTTTGTTTTTTGAAGCACACGGCTCAGCTTCTGACCATTTGGTGTTTCATTAAAACGTTTATCTTCGATTGTACGAATCGATTGGAGAATTTCTCGCCCGTACTTTTTCTCAATAATAATGATACCAGGCTCATCGTCTTCAGGGAAAACGGGTTCAGAAGGCGGAAGGTTAGCTCCTTTATACCCGATTGTATAGGCCGCATCCTCTTCCTCATCACGGCTGTCTTCCTGCGACCCTAAGTAGAGCACTTTGACAAAGTAAGGACCTGACCATGCATGCGGGAAATCTACCTCTGTCTCTCCACTTGCAGTATCCACACGATATCTCGAATAAGTGTCATCCTTCATCGCTCTGTCTTTACTTGGATAGACCGATACGGATAATACTTGTTTACTTTTGACAGAAATTTTCATATGTGTATGTTTTGCCACCTCTTGTGCTGATGGCGTGATTTGGTACCATGACTCTTCCATTTCATTCTGTAATGTACCTGAGATGACTTCACCATTTTTTAACCCAATGGCTTCATTGACATTTGTTCCTTTACTGGCAGCTGCTGCCTCGTATCCAGGTAATGCCGCCATACAGAGAATGATGGCCATGAGTACGACCACACAAGATTTGACCTGCTTTTTGAACATGAAAAGACCCCCTTATCTTTTGTAATACCTTGGAAGAATATCACAGAAATGCATTTAGTAGAATCTGTTTTTTGCATAATTAAACTCGTTTTAAGCTAGGATTTGAGATAACAGACAGCAAGACGAATAGCTTCATAAACTTTTTGCCATTTCAAACGGAAAATGATGCTATTTAACCATGTCGAAAAGTACATTACAATCAACTTGTAAGCGCTTAACAAACAAGAGAGAAGGGATCAGCTTGTTCCAAAAAGATCATGTTTTCACACAGGTAAACGGACGATCAAAGAATGAGATTTTACAATACATTGCCGAGAAAGCTGAAGACCTTCAGATTACAAACGATCAGGCGGGGTTATTATCAGATTTGTTGATTCGCGAAGACGAAGTCTCAACAGGACTTCAACAAGGCTTCGCCATTCCTCATACAAAAAGCTCCGCTGTACAAACGGCTTCACTTCTTTTTTTAGAGCTAGAACAACCGATTGAATGGGGCAGCTTTGACGATTTACCCACAAGTTATTTATTTACACTGCTCGTTCCATTAGAAGAAGCAAATGTCACACACTTGAAATTACTGTCAGGGATTGCGACAAGCCTCATGGAACCGGCTTTCATCGAAAAAATACAACCAGGTCAAACCGCTGATTATTATTACGAAGTCATTGAACAACAATTGAAAGAGGGGATTACACAATGAAAATTGTCGGTGTCACTTCATGTCCAGCAGGGTTAGCTCATACACCAATGGCAGCAAAGGCGTTAGAAAATGCGGGTAAACAGCTCGGTCACGAGATCAAAATCGAGCAGCAAGGGATTATGGGACAGGTAAATGGCATTACCGCAGAGGAAGCAAAGCAGGCAGACCTCTGCATCATTGCCTCCAACCAGCACATCAACGATGCGGAACGTTTCTCAGCCATTCCCACAGTACGTGTCGAGATTGGACGCGCATTAAAAAATGCCGAGCAAATCATCACAAAAGCTGTAGCACTTGTTGAAAAGAAAAAATCTGAATCTCAATAAACGTGAGCAATGCCATATAGAAAGGAGCAAAGCAAAATGAAAGCAAAATTAAAAGTCATTGAAGGCCATCTCATGACCGGTATTTCTTATATTCTTCCTGTAATCATTGGCGCCTCCCTTATCGTTGGTTTAGCCAAACTAGTCGGATTAGGATTTGGTGTTTCAGATTTAAACGCCTATAAGGATGCTGGCGGCATTTTACACGGCGCCTATTTAATGGAGCAGGTTGGCTGGACAGGGATTGGGTTAATGAACGTCCTGCTCGCTGGATTTATCGCCTATTCGATTGCGGATAAATCAGGCCTTGCAGCCGGCTTCATCGGCGGTGCCCTTGCCAGCTCAACGAATGCTGGATTTATCGGTGCCGTTATTGCAGGCTTCTTCGCAGGATATGTCGCTCTTTTTGTGAAACGGAAAATTCAAATTAAAGGCTCCGCAGCCGGACTTGTTCCTCTGCTCATCTTACCGCTTATTACCGTTGGCTTAACTGGACTTCTCATGTCCGTTCTGCTGGGCGGGCCTTTAGGCGCTTTGAACACGGCATTAATTGAATGGATCAAAGGTATGGTCGCTAACGGGACAAGCACACTCGCACTCGCTCTCATTTTAGGTGCGATGATTGGCTTTGATCTTGGCGGACCAGTGAATAAATCTGCTTGGATGGCCGGTAACGCGCTCTTCCTATCAGGCGTCTACCTCCCTGCCATTCTCGTCAATATTGCGATTGTCATTCCGCCGCTTGGATACGGGCTTGCAACACTGATTCGAAAACGCAACTTCTCTCCAACCTTTAGAGAAGCCGGACGTGGCGGCCTTGTCATGGGCATTATCGGTATTACAGAAGGAGCGATCCCTTTTACCCTTGTCAATCCTTTGAAATTGATTCCGCTGAATGTCGTCGCTTGTGCTGCTGGAAGCGGGGTCGCTGCATTATTAGGTGTTCATGACATCATGCCGCCAATTGGTGGACTATATGGCTTCTTCTCAGTTGGAAACTGGTGGGCTTATTTAATCGGTGCCCTTACTGGCGCACTCGTCATCGGTATTGGTGCCAACCTGCTTGTGAATTTCTCTGAGAAAAAAGAACCAAAAACACCTGAGCATGATCAGAAGCAGAAAGAAGAAGACGATTTTGACCTTGTACTAGAAGGATAATTTGCACATAGAAAGGTGTCGTTGATCAATGACTGTCAATGTACATGTGATTCCACATACTCACTGGGACCGGGAATGGTATTTCACCACCTCCCGCTCCCGTATCTACTTAATGAAAAGCGTAATGGACATTTTAGACACCCTTGAAACAGATGACAGGTTCCATTACTTCATGCTCGATGCTCAGGCATCCTTATTGGATGATTACTTGAAATGGCGTCCTGAGGATGAGAGTCGAATCAAAAAGCTCGTCACAGCCAAACGTCTCATCATCGGCCCATGGTATACCCAAACCGACCAGCTCGTCATTTCAGGTGAATCGATTGTACGGAACCTGCAATACGGGATTGAACGCTGTCAGCAGTTCGGTCATGTGATGAAAGTCGGCTATGTCCCTGATTCCTTCGGTCAATCCGCGCAAATGCCTCAAATTTACCGAGGATTCGGCATTGTGGATACAGCTTTTTGGCGCGGCGTTTCAGACCATATGACGAATCACACTGAATTCAATTGGCAAGGTGCTGACGGCAGTGAAGTCTTTGCGGTAAACCTGCCATTTGGCTACTACTACGGTGGAAATATTCCTGAAAAGGATGAGGACTTACAAGCCTTTTTATCTGAAAAAATCGGTGCGCTGCAAGCAAAGGCAACCACAAAGAATGTCTATTTCCCAAATGGCTTTGATCAGGCACCGATCCGCAAAAACCTGCCTGACTTATTAGAAAAAGCCAATGAACTTGACGAGCACCACTATCAAATCAGCAGTTTAGAAGATTACATTGCAGCAGTGAAAAAAGAGCGAACGTCTTTTGAAACTTTAGAAGGAGAGCTCATTCATGCGAAGCATATGCGGATTCACAAATCTATTTTTTCAACACGAGCTGATTTAAAAATCTTAAACAATCAAATTGAAAACTATCTCGTCAATGTGATGGAGCCTATCCTCACGATCAGCTATTCACTCGGACACGACTATCCGCATGATACGGTTCGTGATATTTGGTACCTCATGTTTGAAAATGCAGCGCATGACAGCATTGGCGGATGTAATAGTGATACGACGAATCAAGATGTCTTCTTCCGCTACAAACAGGCAAAGGAAATCGCCGAGAATCTTGTGGACTTACACATGCGCCTCATCGCTATTCGACTGCAAACTGAGCAAGACATCACACTTACGTTATTTAATACATTGCCTTCAAAGCGTTCTGAAGTCATTGAAGTCGAAACCTTTATCACGGAACGTCCATTTACGCTAAAAGATGCACATGGGAGAACGCTTCAGTACACAGTGAAAAACAAAACCGATGTCACAGATTATGTGCTGGCACAGCAAATTTCTCTTAACCCAAGTAAAGAAGTGTACATGCCAAAACAAGTATGGAAAGCCGTTTTACTAATCGAAGCCACCAGCTTACCATCCGTTGGTTATACACAAGTCAGCATGGTTTTCGATGAATCAAGCGAATCTGCATGGGAACAAACAGAAGGACGCGCGATTGAAAATACGTATTACCGCATTACGGCAAATGACAACGGATCACTGGAGATCACAGATAAACAAACAGGCCGGACATTCTCTGAGCAAATGATCTTTGAAGACAATGGAGACGACGGGGATTCCTACAATTATTCACCACCGCGTGAGGATCTGTATGTGTCATCCAAGGATCTTTCTTCGGCAGACATCAAAGTGTCTAAAAGCGGCTTGCAAGAAGAGCTCACCGTCCAGCTTACTCTTACTATCCCTTATGACTTAGAAGAGCGCTCTCAGCAATCAGTCACGACTTCACTCCCAATCACAGCGAAGATAGCATTAAACAAAGATGAGCCTGTCATCCGTTTTCATGTCGATGTCGACAATCATGCGTTAGACCATCGTCTGCGTGTCCTCTTTGATACAGGCATCGCATCAAAGGTATCACTGAGCGATCAGCAGTTTGGAACCATCGAACGCCCAACAGAGCTCACGCAAGAACTTGAATGGTGGAGCAATGAACATTGGGAAGAAAAACCGATCACCATTGAACCGATGCAATCCTTTACTGCACTTCGTGATGAAGCATACGGTGTCGCTCTGTTGACGGACTGCGTGAGAGAATATCAGATCACAGGAGAAGGCTACACAACGATTGCGTATACGCTTTTCCGTTGTTTCGGAAAAATGGGGAAAGAAAATCTTCTTTACCGTCCAGGACGCGCATCTGGCGAAAAAATTGTTGAGACACCTGACGCTCAGCTACAAGGTGCACTGTCGTTCTCATTTGGCATGCACTATAGCAAGGATGCTGTCAGCGAGGGGCACTTAGCGCAGCTTGCCAAGCGGTATACAACCCCAGTTCAATGCTACGAACGGGCAGACTTTTTAAACGGTCGTTTAATTTTCTCTTTCCGAGATGAAAAAGAAGACTTACAATCTACTTATAGCCTGCTTGACATTGAGACAGACGGAGCCATTCTAAGCGCTCTGAAAAAAGAAGAGCATGGAACAGGCATTGTCATCCGTCTCTTCAATCCATATTTAACGCGTCAAACAGCCGCTTCAATCAATAGTTCATCTCTACAGCACGGAGAAACAGCGAATTTAGGCGAAACACCTGAAGGACATATACTCAAAGCACAACATGGATCATTACACATTGAACCGCTCACACCTTGTCAGGTACAAACCTACATTGTAAAGAAAAAATGAACATGTAGGGGCGGGGTCCATTTGGATTCCGCCCCTCTTTAATGGAGGGCATTGATCATGAGAATTGGAGGCATTGAAGCAGGCGGAACAAAATTTGTCTGCGGCTACGGAACAACAGATGGAACGATTGAACACATGACTTCCTTTGCAACAGGAAACCCAATTGAAACATGCCGGCAAGTGATCGATTACTTTACAAAGCATCCTGTCGATGCCATTGGCATTGGGGCATTCGGGCCTGTCGATGTAAAAGAACAAAGTCCAAGCTATGGGACGATTTTAGAGACACCCAAAACAGCCTGGCGCCAATTCCCTTTCCTTTCTACTTTAAAACAAGCCCTTGGGCTCCCGATGAAGCTTGATACCGATGTGAACTGTGCAGCACTCGGAGAAGCCCGCTTTTCAGTTGAAGCAGAAAAACCGGCATCTTTGGTCTATATCACTGTTGGAACTGGAATAGGCGGCGGTGCCTATATTGAACACCGCCTCATTCACGGGTTGCTGCATCCAGAAATGGGTCATATCACAGTGCAGCGGCACCCTCATGATTCCTTTGGTGGCTGCTGCCCTATACATCATGATTGTTTAGAGGGGCTGGCATCTGGACCTGCCATAGAAGGACGCTA
Source organism: Bacillus sp. FSL M8-0266 (assembly GCF_038613425.1). NCBI lineage: Bacteria > Bacillati > Bacillota > Bacilli > Caryophanales > Bacillaceae > Bacillus > Bacillus sp. FSL M8-0266. The sequence goes on along the minus strand of NZ_CP152015.1, from coordinate 239,937 downwards.
TCATACACTGGCACCCATGCTGCCAGAGGATCATCCTGCCTGGTCACTTCATGCCTACTATCTCGGGCAGATGACCGCCAATTTATTACTCACCCTTTCGCCAGAGCGCATCATTCTCGGCGGAGGTGTGATGAAACAGCCCGCTATGCTGCCGCTCATTCTTGATGAAACAGAAAAACGGCTTCATGGGTATTTGCAACTGCCAAAGCCTTTAAATGAAATTATCACCAAGCCATCCTTTGATGGATTATCAGGTTTAATGGGCGCTATCGCTCTTGGTAATGATGCCTTACAGGCGCAAGGAGCCGCGCAATGATGATGACGGCAGATCCTCGAACCTATCAGCTGATTCAGCGGCTATTTGAAACGAAAGGGTTCGTGAAGCTGGAGGAGCTTACTGCCTCTTTTCGCTTATCTGACCGCTCCATCCGCAATTTAATTAAAGAAGCAAATGAGCAGTTAAAGGAAGCTGGAGCCAAGATTAAAACGATCCGCGGAAAGGGATACACCCTATTAACGAGTGATCAAGACGCCTTCCTGCTTTGGCTTCATCAACAAAAGCTTCCTGCCCGCTCTCTCGTCCCCGTCATGCCAGAAGAGCGTGTACGATTTATGATGAGAAAGCTATTGCTTCAACCGAATTACTTAAAAATTGACCAGCTGGCTGAAGAACTGTTTATCAGCCGCATGACGGTCAGCAGTGATTTAAAAAAAGGACGAGAGCTGTTAGCCCGTTACGGTATGACCCTTGTGTCAAAGCCTGGATTTGGCTTGAAAATTGAGGGAGACGAGTTGCAAAAAAGAACATGCTATGCAGACTTACTCCTTGAAGAAGAGCCCGCACTTTCTCATATCACCGAGCGGGAGCAGCTCCATTTTCCCGATATTTCTCTTGAAACCATTCGATCTATTGTCCTGACGAACCTGCATCAAGAGTCATTGCTCATTAAAGACATTGCTTTAAAGAACTTAGTCATTCACTTAGCAATTGCGATTCAGCAAACACGAAAAAACCAGCGAATATCGGCGAGTACCACTCGTACACAACGATCACCCGTCTTGATGAGAATTGCCCAAAAGATCATACAGCAGGTGAGTGACACCTTTCATGTCACCTTATCAGAGGATGAAACAGATTACTTAGTCATGCATCTATTGGCAAATCAAACGTGGAAAGAAACCGCCCAGCATCAGACGACAGTGGAAGTTCAGCAGGCGGTTGCGGTCTTTCTACAGCACATTGAGAAAATGAGCGGACATCGATTTGCTGATGACAACATCCTGCAGCAAGACTTGATGCTTCATATGAAGCCATTATTAAATCGAATCCAATATGGCGTATCCTTACAAAATCCGCTTTTGCATGAGATCAAAGCGTCCTATCCATACCCGTTTGATTTGGCTGTCAGCGGGCTGAATGCCTTACAGCTGGTGCGGACGCCAAATGAAGATGAGGCAGCATATGTTGCCCTGCATATCGCCGCTTCATTTGAAAGAAGTCAACTCGATACCTCGCAAAAAAAGAAAGCCATTATCGTGTGCGGGTCTGGATTAGGGACGGCAAGACTACTTGAAATTAAATTAAAGGCAGCCTTTCAGCACGAGCTGGACATCGTCGAGCTTTATTCCTATCAGGATTATCTCATGAGCACCACCCTGCCCTGTGATGTCATCATTACAACCGTCCCACTCGCATCAAAGGGAAAACCAGTGATACAGGTCAGCGCCTTTTTTGAACATCATGATGTACAGCGGGTGAATGAAGTCATTCATTTATTAAATGGACACGGGACTCCCTCGAAAGAACTGATGGCGTTTTTTCAAGAACGATTGACCTTATTGAACGCTGACCTATCCAGTAAGGACGAGGTATTAGACACACTATGCAGCCGTTTAGAAACGTATCAGCTAGTATCGTCATCTTTTCGGTCCTCGGTGCTTGAGCGGGAGCAAATGTCGTCTACCTATCTTGGAAGAGGAATTGCCATGCCGCACCCGCTCATCACAAATGAAGGCACATCCTGCGTAGCCATCGCACACTTAAAACAGCCAATTGACTGGCAAGGAGACCAAGTATCACTTGTCTTTTTATTAGCCATTCATAAAGATGACGCAGCCTGCATGAATCAATTCTTTGAACAGGCCGTCGATTTACTGGACAATCCAAACCGCATTCACTCCCTGAATCAATCGAAAACATATGATGAGCTGATGGATGCGTTGTTTCAATAAGATCAAACAAAAGACCGCCCAGCTATTGATGAGGCGGCCTTCGTGTGATTGAGAATCATCAATCGTATATGACATTTTTTCCTTCTTCACTTAATTTCTTTAAAGAGCTCAGCATATGATCGATTTCTTCATCGGAATGTCTTTCCCATGAACCTAATTCTGCGACGATTTTCAAAGGGGATTTCGACCGATAAGAACGTGTGGGGTTACCCGGAAATTTTTTGTCAGTCAAATTCGGATCATTTTCAAACTCGCCTAACGGTTCTACAACATAAATTCTCTCTTTCGCATCAGATCTTGCTAATTCAGCACCCCATTTGGCTGCGTTTAATGTTCCGGTGAAATAGATATGGTTTGATTTTTGATCTTGATAATTCGATAAATACTGCGGTTCAAGCAGATCTCCAATCTTCAATTCCGCTTCGTCCCATGAAAAAACGGGCCAGGATCTAAAACTTGTTGCTTGTCATTCATATAGCCGCACCCCTTATCGTTTTTGACTTGCGTATAACAGTATACGGCCTGATCTGGGCGGAAAACAGTCTATAAATGAGATTACATTCGGGGTATAATGATAGTAGAGAGTAAGAAGTGATTCGATCTAAAAAAACGGAAACTTCTCATTAACACCAACAATGACAAAAACGAGAATCCCTTCCACAGCTGACAGAGTCACAATCACGCCATGGTTCATTGGGTATTCCCTCGCAATCAATTTCTGACCTATATAATTCAAAGCATAAAAAATGAAAAACAATAAAAAAAACAGAAAAAGAATCGTCATCATATAAACAAATCCTCCCTTACAATGGATATTCAACCATTTTTTACAATATATCATCAGACTATCATTTTAGAACAACTCGAACAATATCATCTTGCCATTAGAGTGAACGAAAAAAAGCCAACCACCCGCATAAGGTGATTGGCTTTTTTATTTGTTACTCCCCGATGTTCTCTCCATTTTGCTGAATCAAGGTTTCATACCAGTAAGAGCTCTTTTTACGAATTCTCTTCAGGTCTTTTAGGTCAAATTCATCGCGGTTGACGTAGATGAATCCGTAGCGCTTGGAGCACCCTTGGTGTGTGCTGATTAAGTCGATAGTGGACCACGGGCAGTATCCGAAGACCTCGACGCCGTCTGTGATCGCCCATTTGATTTGTTCGATATGCTTTTCTAAATAGTCAATTCGATAATCATCTTGAATCGATCCATCTTCCTCTAATTTGTCGAAAGCACCCAATCCGTTTTCCGTGATAATAAGAGGCAGCTGATAACGGTCGTAAATCTCACGCATCGTTGATCGGAAGCCGACAGGGTCAATCTCCCAGCCAAACGCATTTTTACTTAGGAACGGGTTGTTGCCACCTTTGTATACACCGTCTTCACCAGATTTCAAATGCTGATCTCCGCCGCGTGCAAATTCATCCTTGCCATCTCCTTTACTCGCTTCAACCGTTTGAGAGGTGTAGTAGTTAAAGGCAATGAAGTCCGGCTTCGCACTTTTCAAAATATCCATATCTCCCTCTTCGATGACAGGAAGAATGTCTTTTTCCTTCATGTATGCCCACGCAAGGTTGTTATAACGGCCGAAGACTGCCATATCAAGATAAAGCCAGTTGCGGATCGCATTGTAATTCGCCGCAGCAAGCACATCCTCAGGCTTTGGAGAAGCCGGATAAATGAGCGCGATGTTTGGCGCTGGTCCAATTTTCGCTTCGGGCAACATTTGATGACAAAGCGTCATGGCTTTCGCCTGAGCGACGAGCATATGATGGTTCTGCTGATACAGTTCTTTTTTCGGATTTTCTAAATTTGGATCAAGTGTACCGAGCGCTGATCCATGTAAGATCATCATGTTTTGTTCATTAATGGTCAGCCAATATTTCACCTTCTGACCATACTCCTGAAATAGAACCTTTGCATACCGTACAAACGCATCTACTGTCGCACGATTTGACCAACCGCCTTTTACTTGAAGTGCATGAGGCAGATCAAAATGATACATCGTCACGATTGGTTCAATATCATAGCGGCGCAGTTCATCGATGAGAGAATGATAGAATTCAATCCCCTTTTGATTGATCTCCCCATCTCCATTTGGAATGATCCGCGTCCATGCAATAGAGAAGCGATAAGCCTTCAAACCCATTTCTGCAAACATCTTCACATCCTCTTTATAGCGGTGATAGTGATCGCTTGCGACTTTAAAATCTGTTGTTCCTTCAGGGTAACTTGCTCTCATATCAATGACAGATGGTCCTTTGCCATCCTCGTTCCACGCACCTTCTACTTGATAGGCGGATGTAGATCCGCCCCAGAAAAAGTCCTTTGGAAATGGTGCTAGTGTTGAATATCTCATAATTTCTTCCTCCTCTTGATTAAACGAGATGTAAAAATGATTGTCCTGGTGTGATTTGTTTTTCTTCTGTTTCTATGATATCGCTAAACTCACCTGAATTGGTAATAATCACTGGTGTCGTGACGGACAGGCCGGAAGCTTGGATGGCTTCAATATCAAACTCCGCAAGCAATTCGCCCTCAGTGATGGTTTGCCCCTGTACGACCTTCGGGGTAAAATGCTGACCGCCTAATTGTACGGTATCAAGTCCAATGTGAATGAGCACTTCTGCTCCGCTTTCAGAAGTAAGACCGTACGCATGTCCTGTTGGGAACACCGTTGTCACAACTCCTGATACTGGTGCAAACAGCTTGCCTTCTGATGGAATGATGGCTGCGCCCTTTCCTAGTGCACCAGATGAGAATGCCTTATCCTGTACTTCCTCTAGCTTGATCACCTCACCCTTTAAAGGACTTTTCACATGAGCTGCTTTGACCCCATGTTCGTTTTCCAATGTTGGTGCGGCAACCGGTGCTGGCGTTTCATCTTCATCTACTGGATCCTTAAATCCAATCAAGTAAGTCAAGACGATGGATAGAACAAACGAGACCGAGATTCCGATGATGAACCCTGTAAACCCTTGTCCGTAGAAAATCGGAAGTGTCAGTAAACTTGGAAGTCCTGACGCAATCGCAATACTTTGTGAATAACCGATGATCGCACCGCCGACCCCAGCAGAGATAACGGCTGCAATAAATGGTTTTTTCAAACGAAGTGTGACCCCGTATACAGCTGGCTCTGTGATCCCAAACACGGCAGAAACCGCTGTTGATCCAGCCAATGATTTCAGCTTTTTATTCTTTGTTTTCAGCATAACACCGATGGAAGCACCGGCTTGTGAAAATACAGCTGGCGCAGTCGCCGGCTTGATATGATCTTTTCCATGGACGGCAATATTATTTAAAATCACTGGCACTAGACCCCAGTGGATACCGAAGATCACAAGAACCTGCCATGCCATCGCAATTAAAGCACCTGCAAGTGTAGGACTAAAGGAGAATACTTTCAGCAAGACAGCGGCAATGCCGTTCCCTGCATACACACCAAATGGTCCGAATACAATGAGTGTCAGTGGAACAACCGTGACAAGTAAAATCAGTGGAGTAATAAAGTTTTTGACACTTTCATGAATGACTTTGTTAAAGAAACGTTCGATATATCCCATGACAAACACTGCCAAAATGATTGGAATAACCGTTGATGTATAAGACATTAAGACGACCGGAATACCGAAGAAGGTCACATCTCCGCCGCCTTTTGACAATTCTTGAATGGTTGGGTAAATGAGTGCACCAGCAATCGTAACAGCGACAAATGGATTCGCTTTAAACTTCCTCGCCGAAGTGAATGCGAGCAGTAATGGCAGGAAGTAGAACAAGCTGTCAGACGCAGCAAATAAAATTTGATACGACGTATCTTCAGGTGATAACCATTTTGCATTGATACAGATCCCTAATAGACCTTTTAAAATACCAGCACCTGCCATGACACCGAGAAGTGGTGTGAAAATACCAGAGACAATGTCGACGAATTTTCCGAAAAGACTCGTGCTCTCTCCACCTGATTTTGCAGATGAAGAAGTGGACTCCTCTAATAGATTTGTAAACTCCCCAATCTCTCGATAAACCTCTGGTACAGTATTGCCAATGACTACTTGAAATTGGCCGCCGCTTTCCATAACAGTTACAACGCCATTTAATTTTTCAATGGCTGCTTTGTCTGCTTTTGATCGGTCATTTAATGTGAAGCGAAGTCTTGTAGCGCAATGGACCAGTGAATGAACGTTTTTCTCTGTGCCAATGAGTTTGATAATGTCTTCTGCTAATTGACGATAACTCATACAAAAACCCCCTTTTTTTCAAAAAAATACGTTTTTGGGCAAAATAAAAACCTAAACGGGCACCAAAAATAGTCGCAACTGCTATTGCGCTTTTTCAGTGAACGTTTAGGTTTTGCCTGCCGAACAGTCACAATCCTCTAAGACGATCATTGTGAAACCGTATTCTTTTATGTTTATGAGCAAATAGTACCACTCTGCTTTTCTTATGTCAACGCTTTCTTTTAAAACTACCTTTATTTTTCTCGTTTGATCAATCGATTCAAATGAATAGATAGATACAGCATCTCCTCTGATGTGAGATCTCGGTGATAGGTTTGATAGACATATTCTGCGATTTTCTTTGCACATTCGTATGCCTTCGGATATTTTACCTTGATTAGCTGATACAAGTCATGATCTTCGCTGACAAGCATTGTTTCGTTCATCAGACGCTGGACGAAAAAGCGTAAATGCGTGAGAAAACGATAAAAGTTGAGCGAATCTTCATCAAATTCCATATTGAGATGATATTTCACAATGGTGAGAATGGCGTTTACTTCTTTTGTGATATTGACCGTTGTATTCATGTCCTCATTGAGCTCTGCATTAATGATATGCATAGCAATAAAGCCTGCTTCATCCTCAGGCAATTCAATATGTAGACGCTCTTCAATCATCTCAAGGCAGTCCTTTGCCACAAGAAATTCATCTTTGTATAAGCGTTTAATCTCCCAAATGAGCGAATTCTCAATGAGGTGATTTTTCTTCAATCGTTCGATGGCGTAATGAATATGGTCTGCGAGTGATACATGCAGACTTTCGTTTAATCTTCGGTTCAGCTTTGTATGTGCATATTGAATCATTTCTTCGGTCACCTTGACCACATCATACGGAACTTCCAGAAGCAGCATTTTCATCCGCTCATGAACGGAATGATCCTCTAGTCGAAAGACTTTATCGATTAACGATTCGTCTACCGGGTCCCCGGGTCGCCGCTGGAACGCGATACCTCTCCCCATGACGACGATTTCTTTTCCTTGTTCATCTATCACACTAATGACATTATTGTTTAGAACTTTTTGTATCTGCAACCCCAAACACCTCCGTCTATGAACCACAATCTTCACTCAAAATATGCTCTCATCTTAACACAACTGTCAAATCACTTGGTGTTTTTATCTGACTTTTGCAATAGATTTCACCATCATTCTCCCCCGTCATAGCTGGTCTGATCCTTCAATTGCCTGCATACAATACTCCGAGGAGGTGACCTTCAGTGAAGGCTTTTTTCTGGTCTGCATCATTTCTTTTCATGCTTGTATTCACACTCGTTTTTCTAGGAATCGTGTTTTGGCTTAGTGGACAAGGCATGAATCAGCTTTGGAAGTATGTGCTCATCTCATTTGTCACAGCAGCCGTTTTGCGCGGTGTCACCACTTGGCTGAGGCAGCATGTGATGCATCATTTATCAAAATAAAACGGCTGCCCGTAATATTCAGGCAGCCGTTCCTTTATTCTTTGGATGATGCGGCTTCTTGCGAAGAAGTACGCAGCTCATCATTGATTTTTTTCGCATCCTCTAGAAATTCTGTTTCAAATCCACTTTTGAGTGCCCACATATAAAATAGCAGAGCAACCACTGTAATAAGAGCCATGTCCCAGCCATAATGAATGACGTTATAGCCGCCGAATTTGTCACTGCCAAGGCAGGAAATCGTCATCATCACAAGTAAGTACACGACCATCCAAGCACCCGCCTTGAAGTTGCGGCCGAAGCCTTTCCACTTCGCTTTTGCTTGATAGTAAAAATAGATCGGAAGACCGATGAGAATAATGAATAGCACCTGACCTGTTAACGGCCATCTCGCCCAATACAGCGTCAATGACGCAAAGACAAAACCGAGAGGAGCAATAATGCTGAGTCCTTTTATTCGAAGGGGACGATATAAATCTGTCCCTGTCTTTCTCAGTGTCATGACAGTTACTGGGCCTGTCAAATAAGAAATAAGTGTCGCAACAGAAATGATTTCCGCAAGTACACCCCAGCCTCTAAATAAAAACAGAAAGATAAACGATACGGCTAAGTTAAAAAACATCGCTGGACGAGGCACGCCATAAATAGGGTGCAGACGACCAAGTACACTTGGCATGTATTTGTTTTTTTCCATTCCATAAATCATACGGGATGTCGTCGCCGTATACGTAATGCCTGTACCAGAAGGTGATACAAACGCATCTGCATATAAAATCAGAACCAGCCAGTTAATCCCAAGCGCAATGGCAAGGTCAGCAAATGGCGAGTTAAAATTCAAATGTCCCCATCCATTCACAATCATGGACGGATCGACAGCACCGATAAAGGCGATTTGTAAAAGAACATAAATCACAGTCGCAATCAAAATGGATCCAACAATAGCAATCGGAATTGATCGGCCTGGATTTTTCGCCTCACCCGCCATATTAATCGGGCTTTGGAAGCCATTGAAGGCAAACACAATTCCTGATGTCGCAACAGCTGTCAGCACACTCGCCCAGCCGTTAGGGGCAATACTTGTTCCAGAAGTAAAATTCTCACTATGAAAACCTACGAATAAGAGCGCACCAATTGTTAATCCTGGAATGACAATTTTAAACACGGTAATGAATGTATTGGCTTTTGAAAATAACCCTACTGTCCAATAATTGAGCAGAAAGTAAATCACAAGAAGCACACTGGCGACCATGAGCCCTTCTGTCGTCAACACCCCTTTTGTGACCAAATGGCTTGTCCACTTTGCCCATTCCCAAGGCCATGAACTCATATACTGGACAGAAGCCACCGCCTCAACCGGAATGACGGAGACAATTGCGATCCAGTTTGCCCAAGCGGCAATAAACCCGATAAAAGAGCCGTGTGAATATTGCGTATATTTCACCATTCCCCCTGCCTCTGGAAACATCGATCCGAGTTCACTATAAGACAAAGCGATAAATAAAATCACAACCATCCCAATCAACCAGGATAAAATAGCAGCAGGACCTGCAATTTGAGCGGCACGCCAAGCACCGAATAGCCATCCTGAACCAATGATTGAGCCAAGACCTACCATCATTAAAGCGAAAGTTCCCATTCTACGATGTAAATGATTCATGTTCATAACACCTTTCGATTAAATTACAAAGCATGTGCCCAAGTAAGCACCTTTCTTTCATTGCAGCTCACTTTTCATTCAATTGACAAATATTTCTTCAACTAAATCTTTACCCTTGTTCATTTTTTCGCCTGTTTTATTATCTCTCAATTCTCCATTTTCTGAAATAGTCGAACATGCTTATTTCTTAAGAAAGCGCTTTTTCAATGCTTCAATCTATTAGACTGAATAACTACCTTTACCCTTATTTTGAAAAAAACAAAACAAAAAAGAAAGAGGAAATGAACCCCTCTTTCTTCTGAGCCCTATCATGTATAGAAAAAAGGATAAAGGGGGTTTCCCTCTATCCTTGTGAGATTGCTTGTTCTTGTTCAATCACAGCTAGTCTTTCTTGCACTTCTTCTTCAGACAGGTTGTGCTGTTTCACATAAAGGTTACGTTCACTCGTACGACATTCATGGCTGCAGCTGCGCATATACTTATGCTCGCTTTCTTCTGTTGCAATCATTTTACGGTTACATGCAGGGTTTGCACAGTTCACATAACGCTCGCAAGGCTCACCAGTGAAGAAATCTTTTCCGACAACCACATGCTCTGTTTGATTCACGGGCACTGTTAAGCGAGTATCAAACACATAGCATTGACCATCCCAAAGCTTCCCTTGAACTTCTGGATCTTTTCCATACGTGACTATTCCGCCGTCAAGCTGAGAGACATCTTCAAAGCCTTCACGCTTTAACCAGCCAGAGAATTTCTCACAGCGTACGCCGCCTGTGCAATACGTCAGGATTTTTTTCCCTTCAAGAATCTCTTTATTGTCACGAATCCACTCCGGTAATTCGCGGAATGTCTCAATATCAGGACGAACTGCCCCTCTAAAGTGGCCGACATCAAACTCGTAATCATTACGTGCATCTATCACAACGGTATCAGGTGATTGCATTTGCTCGTAAAACTCAACCGGGCTAAGATGTTTACCTGTTAGTTCTAACGGATTCACGTCATCTTCAAGGCTCAGATTCACTAGTTCATTCCGATGGCGGACGTGCATTTTTTTAAACGCATGACCATCTGTTTCATCAATTTTGATCGGCATAGACGCAAAGCGCGGATCTTCTTTTAATGCTTGCATGTACTTGTCCGTTTGCTCAAGAGTTCCTGAAACCGTTCCGTTTATACCTTCTGATGAAACAAGGATACGGCCTAACAAACCAAGCTCCTTACAGAATGCTAGATGCTCTGCTGTAAACGTCTCTGGATCCTCAATGGGGACATATTGATAGTAAAGTAAGACACGATATTGTTTTTCCATATATATAAACACCTCTTAAATTTAATGAGAACATACCGTTCTTTATCATACAGGAAATACATACCTAAAGGCAATGACAGCGGCTCAATTCCATAAAACGGAAGGGTCTTTCTTCTCATATTTGACAGAACTTTCAGTAAAATGAGATGATTTATGAAATATGATGTTGTAAAGGAGCAGAACGCAATGATCCAGCCAGAAGATATCGTCAGAAGCGGTCCAAACCAATTTATTTCTCAAAAAGGCATTTATCATGAACTCGATTCACTTGTTTCTCCATCCTTCCAGTCGCCCGCTGTCGTGACGGGATATGATTCATTTCATGCTTTTTCACAGTACACAAAGCTTCCATCTCATTGGCCTGTTGTTCAGCACAAAGGATACAGTTCACCCAATGCAATCACTCGAATTGCAGAAGAACTGAAAGAGGCAGATGTGGTGATTGGGATTGGAGGCGGCACGATTTTAGACACCGCCAAGTCAGTAGCTGAAGCTCTTCAAATTGAAGTGATCATGGTTCCAACCATCCCGGGGACATGTGCTGCATCTACACCGCTTAGCGTCATTTATGATGACAAGGGAAATTTCATGAGAGTCGATTACCATAAACGGTCCAGCTACCTCACGCTCATTGATCATACATTTTTGCTCTCGTCTCCTCTTTCCTACCTTCAAAGTGGGATTGGAGATACGCTGGCCAAATGGTATGAAGCGGAAGCCATTATTCGAAATGCAAAGGATTCCTTGCCGCTCATGGTGCATGCAGCACTAAAACAGGCGGTATACGTGAGGGATATTCTTGTTTCCCATAGCGAAGAAGCTATCCACAGCTTGCAAACGGGTCAGCTTTCGCAAGCATTTGCAGATGTAACGGATACCATTATTACATTAGCTGGCACGGTCGGCGGCTACGGAGGACGCTACGGAAGAATGGCAGGAGCCCACGCCATCCATAACGGATTGACGTTTATTGAGGAAACGCACCATATGTTACATGGTCAAAAAGTGGCCTATGGCATTCTTGTTCAGCTTGCCGCAGAAAATCGAATGAGCGAAGTAGAAGAATTACTTGAGCTTTATGAAACACTCGGATTACCTAGAAATATGCGTGAGCTTGGCATCACAGCTCAGCTGGAAGAAGCCGCAGAAACAGTGGCAAGCCATGCTGCACGTGCAGACGAAACCTTTTGCCTGATTGGAGAGTATTCCAAAGAGCAAATTGTCGGCGCCATTCAAGTCATTGAAAACGTATCAGCCTCATAAAATCGTTCAATAAGAAAAGCACAGGCATCCCACCTGTGCTTTCCTTTCGATTAAAAATCAAAGTTATCTGGATCTGGACCTGTGCGCTCATCTTCATTGAGCTGATCGATGACTTCCATCTCATGTGCGGACAGCTCGAAATCGAAGACTTGTGTGTTTTCGATGATTCGACTCTTCGTCACAGATTTTGGAATGGTGATAATACCATGCTGCAAGTCCCAGCGAAGAATGACTTGAGCCACGGATTTGTCATGTTTTTTCGCAATATCCTGAAGAACAGGATGGTTCAGCAGCTTCCCGCTGCCTAATGGTGACCACGCTTCTACATGAATCCCTTTCTCCTTGCAGTAGTCTCGTAAAGGCTCCTGCGTCAGCTTGGGATGCAGCTCGATTTGATTAACCATTGGCACAACTTCTGCTTCTTCTAATAGATCATCTAGATGGTGCTGATGGAAGTTACACACACCGATGGCTCGAACGCGTCCATCCTTATACAGCTTCTCTAGTGCTTTCCAAGTATCTTTATATTTACCTTCAACTGGCCAATGAATTAAATAAAGGTCTAATACATCTAACCCTAGCTTGTTCATACTTGTTTCAAAGGCTTCAAGTGTTGATTCATAGCCTTGATCACGATTCCACACCTTTGTCGTAATAAACAGCTCATCGCGAGAGATGCCTGATTGCTGAATGGCTTTGCCTACCCCTTCTTCATTTTGATAGGCAGCTGCTGTATCAATGCTGCGGTAGCCCGCTTCAAGAGCGTCTGTGACTGCATTTACAGCCTCATCCCCATCTTTTACTTGCCATACACCGAAGCCTAGCTTCGGCATTTTTACTCCGTTTGCTAATGTGACTGTATCTGTTAATCCACTCATCAAACAAACCTCCGCTTCATTTTTGCTTACCAAGGACTATACCCAAATTTTTGATTGATCATGCATGAATTTTCGCTGGTGTTATTTGATCTATTGTCCTATATCGACTTGATTGGCGTCAACGATTTGGTATTCGCTTGTTTGATCTTTCTTTTTAGAAAAATCATATGTCATTAAAAATGCCTGATCATAGAAAGTCAGACCGTATGTTTCCTTCTTATTCTCATACACCCTGATCCAATAAGACTCTTTTGTGGCTTTTGTGGCTTCATTGGTTTTTTTTAATGTCACATCTGAAAGTTCCTTCAACAGCTTTTGAATGTCTTCTTTCTTGTCCAAAACAACACGTTTATCATCATGCTCAATTTGAATCGAAGTCACCTTATTTTGATCAATCGAGACCACATCATCGAATGAGTATGTTTTGGCATTGATCATAAAATAAATACCAATTCCTATTAAAACTACTACAACTACACCAATGATCCACTTTTTCAACCTAACTCCTCCTTCTATTCGCCACACCTATTGAAACAACGACATCCAATCCTCCTCCTCAGAGAACACTTCAATCCCGTGCTGTTTCAGCAAGGCGGACGTCACACCATCTCCCGCTTTTGTCTTACCGTTAAACTCTCCCAGATAAATCATCCGACTCCCGCAAGAAGGGCTGTACTCTTTTAGCACAACCGCTGTTGCTTTCAGAGACTGAACCTGTTCCAGCGTCGCTTTCGCACCTTTGACATACATCTCTGTGACATCAGTTCCATGCACATCAACAACAGCAGCCTGCCCCCGTAAAACATCATGTCCATCTCCGTCAATGATTTCTGCGGGAGGTCTAGGCGTAGAGAAGCCGCCAAGCAGTTCAGGACAAACTGCCACAGCCTTTCCTTCCTGCACAAGCTCTTCGATTCGCTGATCTAATCGATGGCTGCCATTATACCGGACCTTCAACCCAGCAAGACAAGAGCTGACCACAATCATGAATGTTCCTCATTTTTATGGATTGAACGTTTTTTACTAACTTTAAAATAAATACATACAGGCAGATAGAAGATCGTGTACCCTAAAAAGGGCAAGGCACAATACAAAGCAGACGCCCAAACAGGTTCTTCAACTCCTGTGATGCCAAAAAAGTAAACAAATAATAGCAAGCTGACAAACAATCCCACGAACGGCATGATGGTTGCGGACTTTTTAAAATTTTCCATCATTTCTTTCCCCAAAGAAACTCCCTCCCTTTCAACAAAACCACGAATAACGTCAATATATGTTAATTTTACCATATAAAAAACCGAAATCATCTCATTTTCTACGATGGTTTCGGTTTTTTAAATCTATATTTTTTCTTTCCATGCCTTCAAAAAGCGCTCAATCACTTGTAATTCATCTTCATGAAACTGCTGGAGAAATTCTAAGTAGGACGCGACAGCTTTCTCATGTAATTCATCATGCAGTGCCGCCAATTGCGTACCTTTCTCTGTCAATGAATAGTAGACAGATTTTTTATCCCCTTGCCGGTGGCAATAGTCCACCATGCCTTTATCGATTAGTTTTTTCACAGCTTTTGTAATAGCGGGCTTTGATAGTTTCAGTTGTTGAGAAAGAAATGTATTATTTGATTCGTTTGGATTGGCTTGAATCATTGATAAAATGTGAAGCTGTGTGAGTGTCCAATCTTGCTTGAGTGTATCAGTCGTGGTAATCAGTGGATCTGTTGGATCATTCCTTCTCTTTTCTCTATGAACCATCAGATCTTGAATCGCTTTTAATACAATCTGCTCTTTAGTCTCCATCTGAACCTCCACTCTTAACTGGTTAATAAAATGGTACTAATAATTAAGATAGGAGTCAAAAGAAATGTCAGTGTGATAAAAAGAACAGGCCATCAGACCTGAAAATGGTGTATGTACTTTTCTACTAGATGACCTATGATGTCCCATCTCCTCTTTCTTTTATTTGCTATCATTCATAGGGGATGTCATCCAATTTTTGATGAAAAAGGTGAGCTAATGAAAACCGAACAAAAAATCGCCATTCGCCAGTTAGAAGAAAAAATACGCCTGTTTTCTTCAGCTGTGAACGGAACCTTCCTCGCAACGGACGATTTCGTACTATCCAATACTCACATATCGACAGACACATTCAATTTGCTATTACCGACATCAGCGCAAATCAAAGATCCGCAAAAAGTAAAAACGACCATCGAACACTTGCAATCACAGAAACAATCATTCAGTACGTGGGTGGATCACCGCTTACTTCATCCTGATTGGACTGATTTACTAAAGGAATATCAGCTTGAAGAGGTTGAACGTAATACCATCATGATGCTTGAGCAGACAGAAGACATGGACCCATTCACACCTTCATCGCTTACAATCAAAGAAGTATTCGATGAGCAGACACTACTTGATTACAAAAATATCTTTATCGAGCTATTCAAAGAGTCACCGGAGGCCATCGCCTTAGATAACTATTTCCAGCGTTCTTCGCTTGAAGCTATACACTCACGCGCTCGCATGTTCGTCGGATATGCAGACCACAAGCCGGTCACAACAGGCTTATTACTCGAAGCAACCGATAGCTACGGTATTTATGATGTCATCACAAGGGCAGAGCACCGCGGAAAGGGACTTGGCAGTGACATGTTTCATTATCTTCTGACACAGACAGAGAACAAACAAAAATGCGTCCTGTTACAAGCATCAGCTGACGTCAAAAATATTTACCAACGTGCCGGCTTTCAACCAATCGGCGAAATGGTTGTTTTTGAATAGAACATAAAAAAAGCTGCCTATCATAGGCAGCTTCATAGGCAGCTATTCAGCACGATGCTGACGATCCATATAAAGTGGTGGTCTTTTCAACGAAATCACCGCACAGCTAAACGCAATCAGCACAAACACTGCACCGAACTTCGCCAGATCAACAGATGAACCGGTCATCGTAAATAGGACACCGCCAACCGCTGATCCAATTGAGATACCAATTTGCAAGGCCGATGTATTTAAGCTTTGCTGAATATCAGACGTCACAGGATCTGTTTGAATCAAATAGCTCTGCAAGGCAGGCGTTAATGCCCAGCTAAGCGCTCCCCATAGGACAACCATGATCATAAAGAGGACAAACACACCCGCTGTATAAGGAATGATAAACAACACAACCGCAAACGCGATTGTCACCAGCAAAATGGCTTTCCCTGAACCCAGCTTGTCACTAAGCCAGCCGCCTAACCCATTCCCGCCAATAGATGCAAGCCCGAAGACCAAATAACAAATACTAATCCAGAACGGGGTCATATGCAGAACTTCCATTAAAAACGGAGTGAAATAAGAATAAAGCATATAATGACCTGCAAGCATAAACAAACTGATCAAATGTGCACTAAAAATTTTCGGATGCCCTAAAGCACGAATTTGCTCTCTAAGAGGTGTCACTTTTTCAACAGGCATTTTCTCCAATAGGAAATAAATTAGCACCATCGATATCGCTGATAAAATACTGATTCCTAAAAACATCACTCTCCAGCCAAAGCTCTCTGTAATAAAAATACCGATCGGTACACCGAGAACAAGTGAAGAACTAATCCCAATAAAAATCAGCCCTAATGCCTTCGCACGATGCGCTGGTTCCACCAACTTAGCAGTGATCGTCAGTGACAACACCACCACTAGCGCTGTACTCATTGCGATCAATACCCTAGAGATCATGACAAGGGCAAAGGTCGAACTAAAATATGTGAATACATTCCCTATTGTAAACACCAATAACGCGATTAAATAAAGACGCTTTCGTTCAATTTTAGCTGTGGCAGTCAGCAGCACAGGTGCTGAAATGGCATACACAATGGCAAATACGGTGATAAGCTGCCCAGCTGTCGCAAGAGATACATTCAAATCCTCTGCAAGGCTTGGCAAAATGCCTCCGACCACAAGCTCAACTAATCCAACCGCAAAAGTAGAAACGGCTAATAAATATACTCTCCAGTTCATGTCTAACATCCCTTCTCTATATCATCGCTTTCACTTTTGATACAGGGTGAAGACAAACAAAAAAACCCTGATTACAAAAAAGGAAAGCACGCTTTTGTAATCAGGATTTATCGGATCCTGGTAGAAACCCTCAAACCATATTATTGAGGTTATACAAGTCTATTTTTTCTTCAAATATAGTAGCATATGCTTACATAACTGGCAAGCTATAAAAATAGGAAATGACTGCAAATTCACGATCAAACAAAGCACTCAGAACAGCATGAAAAGAAACCCCAGTACAACTTGCTTTCTCCTGCATTTACAGGTAAACTGATGAAAAATCAACGAACATTGATCAACGTAGATCTGGAATAGTAGCTTGAATTGACCTTTAACAGAGAGGGAACGGTGCTGAGAAGTTCCTACTGACATCTTCAAGTGAACCTGCCGATTTAGTTCTGTTTCATACAGCGGTTCATACCGTTATCATGGTCGAGTGTAAAGCTGTGCTTTAAATTAGGGTGGTACCACCAGGAATGGTCCCTAACTTAAAGCACAGCTTTTTTGTTTTTTAAAAGGAGGAATATGCAATGTCAAAGAAACAATTTGTTGAAAAAATCACAAGCATGGAAGACGACTTTGCCCAGTGGTATACAGATGTTGTCACAAAGGCGCGCCTCGTCGATTATTCAAGCGTCAGAGGCAGTATGATCATTCAGCCATACGGCTTTAAAATTTGGGAGAATATTCGGGACGAACTGGACCGCCAAATCAAAGAAACAGGGCATGAGAATGTGTATATGCCGCTCTTTATCCCAGAAAGTCTGCTGCAGCAGGAAAAAGACCATATCGAAGGCTTCGCTCCTGAAGTGGCGTGGGTCACACATGGCGGTGAATCCGAATTACAGGAAAGGCTCTGCGTCAGACCGACCTCTGAAGTACTGTTCGCTGAGCATTACAAAAACATCATTCATTCCTACCGTGATTTACCGAAGCTTTATAACCAATGGGCGAATGTCGTCCGCTGGGAAAAGACCACACGTCCATTCCTTAGAACGCTTGAATTCCTATGGCAGGAAGGACACACATGCCATGAGACGGAGCAAGAAGCGATTGAGGAGACAGAAAGAATGCTTCACATCTACGCTTCTCTTTGCGAAGAGCTCCTTGCCATTCCTGTCATTAAAGGGAGAAAAACAGAGAAGGAAAAATTCGCTGGTGCCCGCTTCACCTATACGGTTGAAAGCCTGATGCATGATGGAAAAGCGCTGCAAACGGCCACTTCTCACTTCTTTGGAAACGGATTTGCGAAGGCATTTGGCATCGAATTCTTAAACCGCGAAGGAAAGCTAGAGCATGTCCAGCAAACCTCTTGGGGCTTCACCACAAGAATCATCGGTGCCATGATCATGGTGCACGGCGATGACAGAGGACTCGTCCTTCCACCAAACATTGCGCCAACCCAAGTGCGAATCGTGCCAATCGCCTCTCATAAAGAAGGTGTGCTCGATCATGCCTACGAGTTGAAAGATCGACTCACCCGCATCGCACGTGCTGACATTGATGCAAGCGATAAACAGCCAGGCTGGAAGTTCAACGAATGTGAAATGCAGGGCATCCCTCTACGTGTCGAAGTAGGACCAAAGGACATCGAAAAAGGACAGGTGATGCTCGCAAGACGAGACACTGGTGAAAAGCAAGCTGTCACATTAGATGCACTTGAACAAACCATCACATCCACGCTTGAAGATATTCAACGGACGATGTACGAAAAGGCGAAAGAGCGATTACATGAAAAAACATCAAAAGCTCACACCATAGAAGACATTGAGCACATTCTTTCAGAAGAAAACCGATTGATTAAAGCCATGTGGTGTGGTGACGAAGCCTGTGAGAACGACATTAAAGAAAGAACAGGGGCGACCTCACGCTGTATCCCATTTGAACAGGAATCTGTTTCAGACACATGTGTCTGCTGCGGAAAACCTGCATCTGATATGGTTTTCTGGGCAAAAGCTTATTGAGAATAGAAACGAAAGAGAAGCATCCTTCACGATGCTTCCTTTTTGTTAAAAAGACCCAAACACCCATTGACCTCACCAGCACGATCCCCTATAATTCATATTAATATAATCGGTTTTTAAGACTTTAACTGGAGTGGTGATCTATGAAGCGCTGGCCCTCACTATTTGTCGAACGTTGCCCAAAATGTAAAACAGCATTAGAAGTCTCTAAGTCCAATGCCCTGCAAGGCAAAGTCGTGAAAACATGCCCCAACCTTCATTATCAAAAAGAGTACCACCCAGCACTTGAAACGTATATCGAGCACGATGACGTCAAATAAAAAAGACCAACACGTGTGAAGCAGCTGCTGCTTTCTCTGTTGGTTTTTTCTTCAAAATAGATCCAGCCAAATTTTTATCGCTGTCGCTGTAATCATCACGGCAAGTAGCCATTGCAAGTAGACGGCATTGATTTTCTGACCGACCTTTGCACCAATCGGAGCGGCAATCAAACTTGCCGCCATTAACACAACAGCAGGAAGGAGCATGACTTGACCCGTCAATACCTTTCCAGTAGATGCACCGATGGCAGAAAGAAACGTAATCGCAAGTGACGACGCAATGGTCATCCGTACAGGAATTTTTAAAATAGACAGCATCACCGGCACCAAGATAAATGCTCCTCCTGCGCCTAAAACCCCTGAAACACTGCCGATCACAAAGGCAATACCAGCGGCCAGCCCTTTATGAAAAGTCACTTCTCCCTCTGCGTCTGCACGCTGCCCTTTTTTCGGAATCAGCATGAGGATAACGGCTACAATGGCGAGCAATCCATAGACGAGATTCATCCCTTTCTCCGGCATGAAGTGTGATATATAACTGCCTAATAAGCTGCCTGCCAATATACTGCTTCCCATATATAAAATCAACGAGCGATGTAAATACCCGCTTTTTCGGTAGGCCAATACCCCACCGAGCGTCGAAAAAAGCACTTGAATGGCGCCAATTCCTGATACCTCATGTGCCGATAGTGCCATCACACCGACCAGTGGCGGGATATAAAGCAGCATAGGATAGTTGATCACAGATCCCCCGATCCCCACCATTCCTGATAAGAAGGAACCAATACATCCGATGATAAAAAGTGTAATCAAAAACGCAAAATCCACGCTGGTCTCCTCCTTTGCAAAAGGAAAAGGGGATCTTCAGCAGATACCCCCTACATCCTTTAGGACCCTTTTCTCACCCAGAACTTCAGCACATCTCCTTCATCCGTCTGCGTGATCAATTCATGTCCGCTTGACTTCGCCCATGCTGCTAAGTCAGCTTTAGCCCCTTTATCTGTTGCATGTATTTCTAACACTTGACCCTCCGTCAAGTCATTCATTTTTTTCTTCGTCCGAATAATCGGCATTGGGCATGCAAGCCCTGTGACGTCTAATATTTGATCTGATGTCATTTGATTGTTCCTCTCTTCTTATTTTATTGGACATTACCGAATCGCACAACGGTTTGGACCAATTTCCATTTCACGCTGCGCTTCATCATCTGGACTCAGCTTCCCCATATTGGTTTGACGAATGTCTTGATAGGCGTTTGGCAGTGCAGGCAGATTCTTCGTGACCATTTGTCTAAATACGTCATCATCTTCAATATTCAGTCCATGATTTTCTTCAAATAGAACGCCTAGCTCCTTCCAAACGCTTCCGTCTTCATTGACTTCATCCATGATCATGAAATGCGCTGGCAAAACAATGAATTCTTTCGAAAGTGCTCTATATCGGTCATAGAGTGTTTCTCTCAAATCACCTACCCAGTCCTCCGCCATTCCAGCGAGGTCAGGTCTTCCAATCGAATCAACGAACAAAATATCACCTGAAAGAAGATATTGATGATCCACGATAAAGGATGTTGACCCAATCGTATGCCCCGGTGAGTAAAGGGGATGAATGTCAATGGTAGCCGCTCCTATCGTGATGCGCTGCCCTTCTTCAAGTCGGTGATACTCAAAGATCACTTCTTCTGCATCTTTTGGCGGCAGCCAGTAGTTGGCACCAGTCTGTTCAGCCAGTTTTTTCCCGCCAGAAATATGATCTGCATGAAGATGAGTATCCAACACTTGCGTTATAGAGACATGATGCTTTTTAGCAAAACGAATATAAACATCCGTCATTCTAGCTGCATCTACAATTGCGGCTTCTCCATTCGACATGATCATATAAGACAGACATCCCTTGCCCATTCGCACAAATTGATACAGCCCTCCACCGCCGCTTAAATCACCGATCTTCACTGGCTCTAGATGCTCACTCCACGCCTTCATGCCGCCTTCTAAATAATGGACCGTTCTACCCGCCTCTGACAGCATTTCCGCGACCATGATAGAGGAGCCTTCCTTGGCACAAACCACCAACACTTCACGATCATGAGGAATGTCATGCAAAATGCCCTCTACTCCTTCAAGGAGATCAAAATAAGGCACATTCATATGAACGATTGCTTCCCCTTCGATCTTCCAATCCTGAACATCCGTTTGATTTCGCACATCTAGCAAAAAGAGCGGTTCCTTGCTCACGATCTTTTTTGTTAACTGCTCTGCGTTCATCGCTGTTACCGTCATGTTTCATTCAGCTCCTATTTTTCAATCGCTCCTGTCCAGCTATTCATGCCTGGCACGATATTCATCAATTGATGAAATCCTTTTTCTTTTAACTTTTGCGCAGCTAATTCACTTCTTCTGCCTGAATGACAGATCAGGTAAATGTCCGTCTCTCGGCTCAATTCCTCTGCACGTTGTTCAACCTCACCAAGAGGAATATGAACAGCTCCTGGAATATGCCCCGCCTCGTATTCATCAAGCTCTCGCACATCTAAAATAAACAAAGATGGATCTTCTTTTACTTTCTGTTGAAAAGTCTCCAAAGACATTTCCGAAATCATGGACTTCCCTTCTTTCTCTTGTTCTCCGCCCTTACGAATCAAATGATGAAGCACCTGACCTTCTACTGTTGTTCCTAAAAATTCGTGACCGGCACTTTTTGACCATGCCGCTAGATCCGCTGCTGATCCTTTATCGGTAGCTTGCACTTCCAGTACGTCTCCTGGTAAAAGCTCATTCATTTGTTTTTTTGTTTTCACAATCGGCATCGGGCATGCCAATCCTTTTGCATCTAAAATGACAGTTGGTTGCTGCATGTCTTATCCTCCTTCATATAGGGATGGGGGTATATTTTATTGCGCATTTAATGCCAAGTATTCATGCCACCCTTGATGTTTGTAATCTGAGTAAATCCTTGCTTCTTCAATATTTTCGCCGCCTGCATACTTCTCATCCCGCTTTGACATATCACATAGACCTCTTCATTTTTCTCAAGCTGAGAAGCTCGTTTCTTCAAATGAGACAACGGGATGTTTTGAAAGCCTTTGATATGATTTGTTTGAAATTCACTGGGAGAGCGCACATCAATGAGCTGTTGACCTTTGCTTTTCAGCTTCTTTTTCATATGAGCTGCATCCATTTGCTTCACACCTCGAACCGGCAGAAAGCGGCTCACGAGTAATCCAATTACGATGATGAGTAAAATCGTCTGCACCATCCTGCTTCACCTCACTAGATAAATAAATTCACACGTCCGATTTCAGCCTCTGCTAAATATGCCGCTACACCGGCATATTGAATGTCATCTAATAGTTCTTTCTCCTGTAATCCTAAAAGATCCATCGTCATTGTACATGCCACGAGGTTAATATCCTGCTCCTTTGCCATCTCAATGAGCTGCGGCAAGGTCATGGCGTTGTGCTTTTTGATCACATGCTTGATCATTTTCGGCCCCATTCCTGCAAAGTTCATCTTGGACAGCCCCATACGATCAGCCCCGCGCGGCATCATTTTGCCGAACATTTTTTCTAAAAATCCTTTTTTCATCGGTACCATCTCATCCTTACGTAAGGCGTTCAGCCCCCAAAACGTATGGAAAATGGTCACCTCATGATCATAGGCTGCTGCACCATTGGCAATAATGTAAGCTGCCATCGCTTTATCATAATCTCCACTAAATAACACAATCGTCGTGCGTTTTTTCTGTTCTTCCATTCTGCTCCTCCTTCAACAATTACCTATGGGGGTATATAGAAAATAAAAAATATATACATATACCGGTAAGGGTATATTACATCAAGTAAAAAAATCCGTCAACCTCCAAAGGCTGAGGAATTTCTTACCGGCTTTTCACCAATAGCTCAACTGCCTCTTTCACAAGACCCTCCGTATCCTTGCCTTGTTCAAGACTTTCACGAACACATTGCTCAAGATTTGTACTCACAATCACACCCATTGCCCGATCAATGGCATTACGTGATGCAGACAGCTGCGTGACCACCTCACGGCAATCCTTGCCCTGCTCCATCATCGCAAGAACCCCTTTAATCTGCCCTTCAATCCGACGAAGACGATTCTTCATCTGCTGATTATATTCCATGTATAAGCACTCCTTTCTATTCTTTCTATGACAGATAGTATACCCTTAGAGGTATTTAGTCAAACATGGTGATTGAGTATAAAAAAGCTACTTAGATAAATGTCACAGTAACTCCTGCTCTTTATACACTTGCTCCTTCCTAGAGCACATATTCCCTTGATAAACAGAATAAGGAGCGAAACACAACTAAAATGAAATAAAAATGGAATTAAGGTTCATGTTACTGCTATAAATCTATAAAATGAGTAGTTAAAATACGCTTTTGTGGTATTATTTTACTCTAACAGGATGAATAAAAAGGCGCAACAAAATGGATACCCGTAAAAGGTATATAATGTTTGCTTATATGTAAATAGCTTTTTCTTTCCAAAAAAGAAATATAAGATAATTAACAAGAACAGGTGATGTTATGGATAATTTTTTCGAACAATTAGATCTTAAAACAATTATAACAATCTTTGCAGGATTTGGTGCTGCTTCTACAGCCCAATTATTTTCGCATCATTTCTCCCGAAAAAGGGAAGATATAAAATATAATAAAGAGTCTCTTCAGAATTTATACTCGCCTGTAATTTTTGAAATAGAGAACTATATAATTGGGGAGTTTGTACATGCTAGAAATATTGAGATAAAACCTTTAGAGTTTTCATGGTTGTCCAAGAATCCAAAAAAGATTTTCAGAATGATATTAGAAAAAATTGGTTCTAATTTACAGTATGCAAAACCAGAATTAATAATGGATTATTTCAAGCTGATTAATAAAGAACCTGATACTATCTCTAAAAAGAGAATTGATAAAGAGATAGCTCTTTGCAATACGTTGTTATTGGATTATGTTCAGCTTTGCAAAAAACTTAAAATTAATTCTTATAAAGTAGACGAGTACATACAAGGACCCCTTATATTTACTCAACTATATCAACTATTAGGGCATACAGATCATTTTTATGCACAAGAATTACTTATAAAACATTATTTTGAAATTAAAGGTTTAGGATATGTTTATTTCAAAAAAATTATTAGGCTTAATCATCAATTCAAAAAAAATTTCACAATAGATAACTATTATAATGCAAAAAATAAATCGAACGAACTATATACACAAATAGGTCTAAAACTTGGTTCAGAATCGAATTGGTGGTTCACTGCAATCTCTAATCCATATGGATTTTCAGATGATATATAATGATAAAAAGTAGATACCAGTTTAAAATGTGAAGTGTTTTTTGTTTCTTGAGTATTAAATTTAGATCTGATCTTGAATCTATAAATTTTGACATGCTTCAAAAGGAGAATGTCTCGTTTTCAATAGTAAAATTTTACGTATATTTTGAATAAACGCTTTCCAATTCTTTCTTTGAATAAAATAATAGTTAGAAAGAAGGTGACCCATGCCAAACAACCAAACACCCAACCCACTCATCACTGAAAAATCACCATACCTCCTTCAGCACGCTCACAACCCAGTTCACTGGTACCCGTGGGGGCAAGAAGCCTTTGACAAAGCCAAGCGTGAAAATAAGCCAGTGCTTGTCAGCATCGGTTACGCCACTTGTCACTGGTGCCATGTCATGGCACACGAAAGCTTTGAAGATCAGCAAGTCGCTGACATCTTAAATGAGCATTTCATTTCGATCAAAGTCGATCGTGAGGAGCGTCCAGATATCGACTCGATGTATATGTCTGTTTGTCAGATGATGACGGGGCAAGGCGGCTGGCCGTTGAATGTGTTTGTCACGCCTGATCAAAAGCCTTTTTATGCGGGGACGTATTTTCCAAAGAGAAGTGCTTACGGGCGTCCTGGCTTCATCGAGGCACTGACACAGTTGCGGGACGCATATCACAACGACCGCGATCATATCGAATCATTGGCAGAGAAGGCGACAAATAATCTGCGAATCAAAGCAGCAGGGCAGACAGAAAGTACGCTCACTCAAGAGGCGATCCACAAAGCCTATTATCAGCTCATGAGCAGCTTTGATACGCTGCACGGCGGATTCGGCTCCGCGCCAAAATTTCCTGCACCTCATATGCTTTCATTCTTGATGCGCTATTACGAATGGACTGGGCAGGAAAATGCGCTATATGCAGTCATGAAAACGTTAGATGGAATGGCAAATGGCGGTATATACGACCATGTCGGTTCAGGTTTTTCTCGTTATTCAACAGACGAAAAATGGCTTGTGCCTCATTTTGAAAAAATGCTGTATGATAACGCCTTGCTGATGGAAGCTTACACTGAAGCGTATCAGCTCACTCAACAACCTGAATATGAAAAGCTTGTCCACCGCCTGATCCACTTTATCAAGCGAGATATGATGAATCCGGGCGGCTCCTTTTATTCAGCGATAGATGCAGATTCTGAAGGGAAAGAAGGACAATATTACGTTTGGTCAAAAGATGAGATCATGACTCATTTAGACGAGGACCTCGGCGCATTATTCTGCGCTGTCTATCACATCACAGAAGAGGGGAACTTTGAAGGGGCGAACATCCCTCATACCATTTCCACCTCTTTTGATGACATCAAAGCCTCTTTTTCGATTGATGACCATGCGCTTCAGTCTAAGCTGCAAGAGGCTCGGCACATTTTACAATCTGTCAGACAGCAGCGACCCGCACCGCTTGTCGATGACAAGGTACTCACATCATGGAATGCACTGATGATCTCATCTCTCGCCAAAGCAGGAAGGGTATTTGGTGCAGAGGAAGCCATCCGTATGGCGAAACAGGCGATGTCTTTTCTAGAAACACACCTCGTCCAACATGATCGTCTCATGGTCCGATATAGAGAAGGTGACGTAAAGCACCTAGGCTTTATCGAGGATTATGCTCATATGCTAAAAGCGTATATGTCTTTATACGAAGCGACCTTTGAATTAGCATGGCTGGAAAAAGCGACAGCCATTGCCAAGAACATGTTTGAGCTGTTTTGGGACAAGGAAAAAGGGGGCTTTTTCTTCTCAGGATCAGATGCGGAAGCGCTCATCGTTCGAGAAAAAGAAGTGTACGACGGCGCCATGCCTTCTGGTAACAGCACCGCACTCAAGCAGCTTCTCATGCTAAGCAGACTGACCGGACGTCAGGATTGGCTGGACACATTAGAGCAGATGTTCAAAGCCTTTTATGTCGATGTCTCTTCCTATCCAAGCGGGCACACAGCGTTTCTGCAAGGGCTCCTCGCTCAATATGCAACGAAAAGAGAAATCATCATTCTCGGAAAAAACGGCGACCCTCAAAAAGAACAGCTTTTACAGGCGCTTCAAAAACGCTTCATGCCATTTGATATCATATTGACTGCCGAAACAGGGGAGGAATTAGCAAAACTCGCGCCCTTTACAAAAGATTACAAAACGATCGATGGCAAAACCACCGTGTATATTTGTGAAAACTACAGCTGCCGCCAGCCAATCACCAATATCGACGAAGCGATGGAACAATTATTCCACGATTGAGTCTGTCACAAGATGACTATGAGAAGACAAAATGAGGACAAACAGATAAAAAACATGTCAATCCGCTAACAAATTGTCTGTACGGTTTTATTTTTCCTAAAAAACGGTTAGAATGCGCACTAGATGTTCTCATACCGAAGGGAGAGAAAATGATGAAAAAGGTATCATACACACTCATCGCTTGTTTGTTATCTGTTGGGCTTGCAGCCTGCTCGTCAAACGATGCCAAACAAGATAAGCAAAACGATTCAGCCAAAAGCAAGGAGACAACACAGGCTGACCAAAAAGAACAGCAAAAGCAAATGGAAGAGATGCAAAAGAAATTAGACGCACAAAAAATCGATGATCAAAAGGTCGTTGCGACCGTCAACCAAGACAAAATCACAGGTAATGAATATAATAGCGCTTTATCGACTATTCAAGGACAGCTTCAGCAATCTGGTCAGGATCCAACATCTAAAGAAGGCGCAAAAGCAGTCAAGAAACAAACCATTGATGCGCTCGTAGGTCAAGAGCTCATTCTGCAAGATGCTGAGAAGAAGGGCATCAAAGCCTCTGACAAGCAGGTAGATAAACAGCTAAAAGAAGAAAAGAAACAATTCAAAGACAACGCTCAATTTGAAGAAGCCCTTAAGAAAAGCGGACTCACCATGGATCAGCTGAAAAGTGACATTGCCGACAGCATCAAATACAGCCAGTATGTCGACAAAGAAATCAAATCAGCCTCCGTCTCTGAAAAGGATGTCAAAGCGTACTATGATCAATACGCGGATGAAATGAAAAAACAAAAGCAAAAAGCACCAGAGTACAAAGAGGTTAAATCACAAATTAAAAAACAGCTAGAATCCCAAGAAAAGCAGAAAGAAGTACAAAAAGAAATTGAAAAACTAAAGAAATCTGCGAAAATTAATGTGTCTCTGTAACAGCTAAGAAAAATCCGCCATTGTGCGGATTTTTTTTTCGTTACTTGATGAACTATTTTTCCAAAATAATGACAAAAGCCTCATCATAAACGTCTCTTCCATCCGATATGATGGGAGTACAAAAGAAAGCGTTATCAATTCTTTTGTCTCTTAAAAAGTACAAGATCAAACGCTGATCTCGTACTTTTGCTTCAGTCAATCGGACAACGACAAGAGGAGGATCTTTATGTTCAAATGGTTTAAACCCGCTCCGCATATCGACAGGCTCGATGATGCCAAGACAGATGAGACGTATAAGCGGCTGCGGCTGCAAGTCTTTTTAGGCATCTTTATCGGGTATGCGGGCTACTATTTGCTACGAAAAAATTTCGCTTTTGCTATTCCTTATCTACAGGAAGAAGGGTTCACGAAAAGTGAATTAGGCTTTGTACTCGCAGCTGTCTCTATCGCCTATGGCTTTAGTAAATTCATCATGGGGATGATCTCAGACCGCTGTAACCCAAGATACTTTTTAGCCACCGGACTCTTTCTATCAGCCCTTATCAATATCCTATTTGTCTCATTTCCATGGGTGACGTCAAGTGTATGGATCATGTTCTTATTCATGTTTTTAAACGGCTGGTTCCAGGGCATGGGATGGCCGCCATGCGGACGGACGATGGCGCATTGGTTTTCGGTTAGTGAACGCGGAACGAAAATGTCCATATGGAACGTCGCTCACAATATTGGCGGGGGAATTCTTGCACCGCTCATCACCTTAGGGATCGTGCTGTTTGCGACGTGGAAAAGTATCTTTTTCTTCCCTGCCATCATTGCTATTATAGTCTCCTTCGTGATCATTCTTCTCGTCCGGGATACCCCGCAATCCGCTGGTCTTCCGCCAATTGAGGAATATCGCAATGACTATCCGGCACAGCAGTATGAAGATCAAGAAAAAGAATTAACAGTGAAAGAGATTTTATTTAAGTATGTACTCAACAATAAATTCCTTTGGTATATCGCCATTGCCAACGTCTTTGTGTACTTCGTCCGTTACGGTGTCGTGGACTGGGCGCCGACCTACTTAACAGAAGCAAAGGGCTTTTCACCAGAGCATTCACGCTGGTCATATTTTCTTTATGAATATGCAGGCATTCCTGGCACATTATTGTGCGGCTGGATCAGCGACCGCTTCTTTAGAAGCCGCCGTGCACCAGCAGGCGTCCTCTTTATGGCTGGGGTGTTAATTGCGGTGCTTGTTTACTGGTTAAACCCTGCTGGCAATCCAATGGTCGATAACATTGCCCTCATCAGCATCGGCTTTTTAATTTACGGACCTGTCATGCTCATTGGACTTCAAGCCATTGACCTCGCTCCTAAAAAAGCGGCTGGCACTGCGGCTGGACTCACAGGCTTCTTCGGTTATATTGGCGGCTCTGCCTTCGCCAATGCGATGATGGGCGTCGTCGTGGATCATTACGACTGGACAGGAGGCTTCATTTTATTGGTTGGTTCTTGTGTGCTTGCAATTGTCTTCCTAGCGATGACTTGGAATACAGGGAAGCGCGTAGAGCAAGCTTAATGAAAATCACATAAAAGATTCATATCCGCCCAACATGCCCTTTACATCTATTTCTTATGATGGAGGCAGTTACCGTAAAAGGAGGATAAAATATGAAGAAAAGTAGATTACTTGCTTTCGTGTTGCTCTCTTTTGCTTTACTGTCTATTGCTTGGGTGCCGACCACCGTATCAGCACATGAACATCTTTTATCTCCAGATCGTATTCTAACCGTTGCACATCGCGGAGCATCAGGGTATGCACCAGAGCATACCCTGGCTTCTTACAAACTCGCCACAAAGATGAATGCGGATTACCTCGAACTCGACCTTCAAATGACAAAGGATGGACATCTCATCGTCATGCACGATGAAACCGTTGACCGCACCACAAACGGAACGGGCTGGATCAAAGACCTCACACTTGCCGAAATCAAACAGCTTGATGCTGGTACTTGGTTTAATGAAGTCAATCCCGACAGACAAAACGCCAACTATATCGGACAGCGAGTCCTCACATTAGATGAAGTGCTGCGCTATTTCGGTAAACGAGAAAATTATTATATTGAAACAAAAAAACCAGACATCTATCCGCAAATGGAAGAAAAACTATTGGCGACCCTAAAAAAACATCATCTTCTCGGGAAACACACAAGAAAAGGGCAGGTCATTATCCAATCCTTTAGTCAAGACAGCCTGCTAAAACTACAGAAATTAGATCCACGCCTTCCAAAAGTACAGCTATTAGACAGAACTCAAATGACGTCCATCACAGATGATCAGCTCGATTTCATCAAATCTTATGCAGTGGGTGTCGGACCGAATTTTAGAGCATTGACACTTGAAAACGTACAGCAGGTCAGAAGTCACGGACTCCTCCTCCACCCATATACGGTAAATAGCGAAGCAGATATGACCCGTCTACTGCAATACGGCGTCACCGGTCTTTTCACCAACTTTCCAGATGTCTTTAACCGTGTAAAAGCTTCACTCTAAACAAAAAAAGCCTTGCGGTCCCATCCCGCAAGGCCTTTGATTATTTTACCGTTTGATCAGAAGAAGCTGTTTCGATCGGCTTCCGTTTCCCGATCCCAAAGACATAGAAGCTAAGCGCTACTACAATTAAGAACCCAATTGCCACAATCAGAGAAATACGCGTATCCTGATTAATGAACATAAATACAAGCACCATTAGTAAGAAACCAATTGTAAGATAATTAGAAAACGGCGCTAGCGGCATTTTGAATGGATGCTGATCAAGCGCAGATCCCTTCGCCTTTCTAAAGCCGATATGACTAATCAAAATCACAAACCATGGCACCATACCAGGAAGTACACTCGCACTATACACATAGACGAAAATGTTTGGTGGCGCAACATAATTGAGGACAACTCCTACCGCTAGACCAATCAGCACAGCGAATGTCCCAAAATACGGCACACCATTCTTTGAAATTTTGGTGAAGAAAGCAGGCGCCTGTCCATTCACACCTAATGTATAAAGCATACGTCCCGCACTGAAAATCCCACTATTACAGCCGGACATCGCTGCTGTAATGACGACAAAGTTAATAATACCAGCGGCTGCTGTAATCCCAATTTTCGCAAACGTCGCCACAAATGGACTGCCAAGGGTATTCAGCTGATCCCAAGGATACACTGTCACAATGACAAAGATCGCACCGATATAGAAAATCAAAATACGCCAGATGATACTTTTGATGGCATTGGTCAGCGTCTTTTCTGGATTTTGCGCTTCACCTGCTGTAATCCCAATCAGCTCTACACCCTGATAGGCAGCAATGACGAGCGACAATGCAAACAAGAATCCGGTAAATCCACCTGTAAAGAACCCGCCGTGCGCCCACAGATTAGACAAGCCAATAGGCGTCCCGCCATTTCCAAATCCAAAGAAAATAATGCCTAGACCTGCAATGATCATTAAAATAATCGTCACAATCTTGATCATTGCAAACCAAAATTCGAACTCACCGAACGATTTAACCGAAATCAAGTTGGCCGCTCCCAAAATAATCATCGCAATTAATCCTGGAATCCACGCTGGCAGCTCCGGAAACCAATATTTCATATAAGCGCCTACGGCAATAATTTCCGACATCCCGACAATGACCCACTGGAACCAGTTACTCCAAGCTGTCATATACCCCGCAAGCGGATGAATATATTGATGACCAAATGTAGCAAATGAACCTGTACTCGGTTCAACGTATAACATTTCTCCCATCGCACGCATAATAAAAAAGATAAAGATACCACATACTGCGTACGCGAGAAGAACCGATGGACCTGTCCATTGAATGGCCTTGGCTGACCCCATAAATAAGCCAACACCAATCGTGCCGCCAAGTGCGATCATTTGAATATGGCGGGCACTTAACCCTCTCTTTAATTCCTTTTGAGCCACTTTTCTTCCCCCTCATCAACAAACAACATAAAAAATAAAAATCAGAATGTTCATTCTGATTGAGAAACATCAATCTTTCGATGTATATTATCATAATAAATCTACCCTTAAAATACAATTGTTTTTTTGAGGGAAACACTATTATCAAAATATTCCGACATAAAGAGATGCTCAAATTGTTTTATATTGATATATTGAACCAAGGGGTGAAAGTCACTTCAAAGCTGATGACTTAATAAGAACTGACCGCCTCTTATATCAACCTCAAAGAATCGCAGTCCATTTTTATGCACCATTTTGTCCTTCTCTCGATGACAAGAAAAGTCATTCCGGAAAGCGCCGGATCTTTTCTTTACATAACAAGTAAATCCATCATTTTCCGGTATCGCCACTTTGACATTTGCTCCGGTTGAAGTAGATTTAAGTGAATTTAGCATGTTTGTAGAATGAATCTGCATCCTTCTACCTGTTACATGCAGATCAACGTCCGAAAAGGCACCCGTTAACTCAACTTTTGACGATGTGGCGTGCAGTAATAATCTTTGTGCGGTCAGTTGCCGACTAGAAATAAGCCCACCTACTGTCTCTAAATGGAGATGCTTGATGTCACCTGATAGCATCGTTTTACCGGAAGTTAAATGACAAGAGACATTTTCCGCCTTCAGTCTCTCTGCCTGAAGATTTGCTCCTTTACAACGAATGGAAATGGACTGTAATTGTCGTTTAGGGAGAAAAATAGCGACATCAGTTTTATAAAGTTGAAGCCCTAAGCTGAGTATTTTTTTCCGTCTATCTTTAATGAACAATCGCCCATCCTTTACCTGATGACTCATCAAATAACGATTTGGAAACACTTGATTGGCCGTTTGACGAATGATGAGATAAGGACGGTCATGGTGTTGAATACACACCTCTCCGAGCAACCAATCCAACGATAATTCTACGACCGATTGCTCAATTTGAATCGTATGCTCCATATGTCTCCCTCCTTGTATACTCGCTTATCTCGCTTGAAGCCGGGTCATGCGGCCCCATAATTCCAAGATCACAATGAGGACAGCTATCATCATGACTCCTGACAAAATGAAATTCATTTGATCATTTCCATAAACAGCGATTAATACGTTTCCTAAAACAGCACATAGAACAATCGCAGTCAGAATGGTCATGAAAGTAGACCTCTTCATTACCCCCACTCTCATCGCAATCATGCCAATACCATTGATACAACAAGTAAACACTAGGTACGTTTTGATCACAGTGAACATCACATCAGCTGTCAGTGCATCTTGAACAATAGGGAAGAATGTTTCAGTGACACTAAACACAACAAATGACGGAATGATACTACACAGCATGACAATTGTAGAAAAGCAAAGCATCCAAACCATTCTCGAAAGGAGGGATGACTTCATACTGGATGAATGAGGTTCATGTTCTTTCAATGCAGTCACTATTACTCGACAATACATCATGGCTGTGACGATCGAAAAAAAGATCATCCATACTATACTGGTCAACAAATAGATATTCTGATATTGCTGAAAACCTATTTCCTGTTCAACCTGTGCAACAAACGCGACAAAATAAATAAACACCAGCAGTACAATACTGACAATCATACTAGCTTGAATATAATGTTTCATATGGCTTTTTCTTAGCTCAAGTTTTACGAAGTGAAGCATAAGGCATCCTCCTATGAAATGAATTTTGCTTTTGACTCTTTTCTGACCATTTAGGTTCTTGGCTGATCATAACCACCAATCCCAGCATAATGCGCTGTGACCTTTTGAATAAATAGATCACTCACCACATCCACTCCGAGACCTTTCATCATCTGTTGTAAAAACAGTAAACGCTGGCTAGTTTCCTGCTCATCACGAGCAAATAGCGTTGGGTTCAGCCATATATTGACGAGAAGCATAAACACTTCTGCCACTTCACCAGGAAATGCAGTCTTTATCGAACCATCCTCAATTCCTTCAAGAATAAGATGTTTGATTTTTAGCGCATCCTGATTTACGCCTGCTTTCATTCCCTCAACCACAAATTGCGGATTTTTGATCTGGTCAACCAAGATCCCATCAATCGAATGAGATTTTGAATCTGCCACTAGCTGCTCTAAAATACGCTGTAACTTCTCTTTTGCATGCGCTGCCTCTGTATGCTTAATCAGATCTTCAAGCTTCTCAGTCGCATGACGAAATTGCCTCTCCATCACGGCACGTAATATTTCTTCCTTCGATTTAAAATGATGATAAATAGCCCCTTTAGACATGTTCAATTCTTGGATGATATCCTGCAAACTCGTCTTTTCGAATCCTTTTTCCTGAAACAGCTTCGTCGACACATCTAAAATTTGCTTGATTGTCTTTTCTGGATATTTATTTCTGGCCAAATAAAACGCCCCCTTTTACATACCGACCGTTGGTATGTATATTTGTATTTTTCATTATAAACTGTTCTTAAAGATTTGTATAGAATAAAAAAAAGACCGCTCACACGGTCTCTTCAAGTTCAAATTGTAAATTTTTTAACACCAGAAAATGAAAATATTGTTCAATAAACTTGGGTAACTAGATGATGCGGGGAAGGTATATTACTAACGGTGACTCTCGATGTTAGATAAAAATTCTCTAAAATCAGCTGCGAGTTCCTTCGATTTCGTATGATGCAAATAATGGCCGCCTTTGAAAGTAACTACTTTTCCGTGATCTACATTTTTCAGTAGATCTTCATGCATTGGTTTCCAGCTTGGTGTTTCTTTCTCCGTTTGATCCGCTAGATAGAAAACAACGGGGAGATTCTTAGGGAAATGTAATCGTTGAGCGTTTTTAAAATTGTTTCTAAAGTTTTCTGCCTCACTAGCTTGGCTTTCATTCAAGAAATTTTGAAAGGTCAGCATTTTGATCTGATCTTTCGTTTGATCATCCACTTTAGGCATCAACAGTTGATCTGGATTCACTTTCACTATCAATCTGTAAAAGCCGGATTGATGAAGCAGCTGTAAGCTGGAGACTGGCAATTCATCTGCATCCTCCTGCTTAGGAACACTGCTGTCAATTCCAACAAACGCTTGGACTTCTTTTTCATATTGATTCACATATTCTAATCCATAAATGCCAGAGATCGAATGACCCATCAACGTATACTTTTTAATGTTAAGCTTCTGCAAACATTCATGAATCTCATCTACAATGTTTTGACTTGTCCGTACTTTATCTGTATCGTCACTTAAACCATATCCAAATGGTTCAATCACTACGACTCTATAATAAGGTGATAATTCATCTACTAGAGGCTTAAAATCTAGCACTGGTGAAGCAGTTCCATAGCCTGGGAGAAGTACAATCGTTTCTTTCCCATCGCCTTGAATGAGCACATTCATTTGCTTCCCATCCACCAAGACCTTTTGCCCATAAGCTTCTATTTTCCCCTTCTCCCGTTCATTACTAATGAGGTTTACAAAATAAACAGTAGCTAGAAAAACAACCATGACCGTGATAATGGTGCCTATGGAGATCAGCATGATTCTCAATATTTTTTTCATTGGTTTTCTCTTCCCTTCATGATGAAGAACTCTAGCCTACATCCCTCGATGAAAATTAATATTTTCTTTCACAATAGATGATGCCGATTGTATTTGCGCAAACACTTGATACATACATAAAAGTAATCGCTATATAAAACCATTCTGTTGGAGATGAAAATTGATGGACTAAAGATTGAATGATAACAACTAATAGATAAGCTAAAGCAACACCTACAATAGAAAAACTTCCTGCTTTCGCTAGAATAAATTGACCTCGTTCATCATGTTTATATTCACGGTTTTTCTTAAATTGAAAGGCCGTGCTTAAAATAGAAAGGATAATCAAAGAATAAAGAATGATCGTCGTCATCATTGTGGTTCCTCCTTGTCGACCTCTTGAAATACGTCATACAAATCAACTTCAAATGTCCTAGCAATTTGAAAGGCTAATTTTAAAGACAAAGAATATTTACCATTTTCAATCGCTGCCACAGTTTGACGAGTCACACCTAACTTCTCTGCCAAATCCTTTTGTGTCCAGTCTCTTTCTGCCCGTAATACCTTAATTCGATTTTTAATCTCCATTTGAAATCCCTTTCTTAAAGGATGATTTATTTAACAATATGTTAAAAATTATTAACATTATGTTAATTAATAATAACCTCTTTTCTTCTGTATGTCAATTTCACCAGATGCAAAAAAATAAGAATCATCCATTTTGAAAGTCTTACCTCAAAATGAATGATTCTCTAAAAATGATGTGATCATCTGAATTAGAACACTTTCCTCTGGTAAATCGCAGTAGAAAGTCCCCAAGACAGCAAGTAGATGAGCATAATCAGCACAGTTGATCCCGTATATAAAATAGGGATCGATAAATTCATCATAAAATCAGTGACCCCACTGAATTGCTCTGCTAAATAGAGAACAACTGGCGGTCCCATAGCAGATAATAGGATAAAGCCAATGAGCACTGCCGTTGTGATATAACCAGGCTTTAAGATATAAAACAATGGAAACGTACACGCCGCGAACAATAAAAACAACCCGCTGCCAAGAGCAATATCCGTCATCGAAAACAGCTTCCCAAAACTAAATAAAGCAACACTTGTCAGCCCGATCGCAATGACCATATAAAAAACGGCACCAAGATAACGAGATGCAATAATTTCATTCCGTGTATAAGGCAAAGAATTTAATAGAATATTCGTTTCTGCCTTCTCATCATAAGCGTATGTGTTAAATGGAATGAAGACACTAGCGACTAGAAACGTCAATACTGGATGGACATCCATGAAAATAAAAAATAAGATAAACGGAATAAAAATAAGTAACTGCTTCTTTTGCAAAATCACATCACGCTTAATTAAATGATACATGCGCAACCCCGCCTTTCAAATAAAACATGATATCCTCAAGCGACGCCGGTTCAATCACAACAGCATCCCCAAAAATAAGTTTCACCTCATCAATCCGATCTGTTAATGCTTCAAATCCGGCTGCCGTACGCTGAATATGGATAAACGCCTTTTCTGTGTCTCGATCCAATAAATCCAGGCTCCCCTTCACCAGCGCATAATTCTCCGCCACCTCATGAATCGACTGTTGAAAGACCAATCTTCCATTTTGTATAAACGCAATATAATCCGCAATGCGATCTAAATCAGTCGTCATATGCGTCGAGAAAAAGATCGTTCGATTTCCATCAATCATCAATTCTTGTAACGTGCCGAGCAGCTCTCTTCTAAAGACCGGATCCAACCCAGCAGTTGGTTCATCCATGATAATCAGCTCGGCATGATGCGACAGCGCAATCGCAAGTGACGCCTTCATCTGCATCCCTTTTGAAAATGTTTTGATCGCTTTATTCAACGGCAGACCAAACTGTTCAATATATTGATAAAAAAGCTGGTCATCCCAGCGTTTATAGGCAGGTGCCACAATTCGTTTAATGTCCTTTAAATTCAATCCTGGGAAAAAAACGTTAGCATCGTAAACAAAGCCGATTCGTTCCTTAATCTCTTTTTCATGGGTGCGGTAATCTAATCCGAAGATTTTAATCTCACCCGAATCTGGTTTTAATAAATTCATAATCATTTTAATCGTAGTCGACTTACCAGCGCCATTTTCTCCAATAAACCCTGTAACAAAGCCTTTTTTGACCTGTAAATCAAGATTCTGAACAGAAAAGTCCTTGAATCGTTTTGATACTCCTTTGAATTCAATCACGTGCTCCACTCATCTCACTCCTCATACAAGAACTTTAATAACTGCTGCAATTCATCAAAAGATAAGCCTAATTCCTTGCCGTTTGTAACAACTGCTCCAAGCTGTTCCTCAATCACCTTCAATTTCTTCTCTCTCATGACCTCTAGGTTTTGCTCGGCAACAAACGATCCCTTACCGACAATCGAATAAATAAATCCTGCCTTCTCTAACTCTTCATATGCCCGCTTTGTTGTGATGACGCTGATTTGCAAATCCTTCGCCAGCTTTCGAATAGACGGTAGTGCCGCGCCTTCCGCCAGCTCACCCGTTAAAATCATCGATTTAATTTGATTCGTAATTTGCTCATAGATGGGCTCCTTAGAGTGGTTTGAAATCGTAATTTGCATATAAAAACCTCTTTTTTTCTGTACTAGTGTTTGGAACGAAATATTGTATATACACTATATATACATTATATACACATTGAAAGAATAATCAACCATTTTTTGATTGCAACTCAACTAAAAAACCGCACAGCTTTTCAGCTATGCGGCCTTCCCCAACAAAATTTTTCTCCAATACACCCATTTTCCCATCATCCACTCCACCGGACCTCTTCTCCATTTTTTCAAATAGAGATAGCTGATGAACAGCTGTGCTGTATACAGTCCGACAGCGAGCAGCAGTCCAAACATTGATCCCATTTGTCCAAATAGACCAAGTCCATAAGAATAGAAAATCGTTGTACAAATGATCGACTGCGCCAAATAATTTGAAAGGGACAAACGGCCAAGCCCTGCAAGCAGACGTTTCAACCCTTGAGCAGCCTTTGAATAGTAAAAAACAATAAAGGCTTGAATATAACCGATCGTCAGAACATAGGCACCTAACGTCATCACCATTTCACTCCAAGGAGCATCAATGAACGTCGCACATTTTAAGGCGAGCCCGATGATAATCATCCCAACCCAGCCTTTACGATAAGCCATGCCTCGATCTACTTCTGTCAAATGACCTTTTTTCCCAATAGCCATGCCAAGCAGTGCAAATGGACCCACCATGATCGTACCGAATAGAAAACCTAGGATTGGCATCAGCGTAATGGTCACGATCGCCATAATAATGGTCACAATCATCATATCGTCTTCAATCGTAATCCGGCTCAATAAAATATCACCGTATGCACCCTTCGCATACACATCAGTTAACAAATCATCATTTCCATAAACAAAGGTCATCAGATATGGCAAAACCACCAATGACAATGCACCTAACACACCCGACCAAATCAGCATTGTTTTGATCCGGCTGCTCATAAACATCATCAAGAAAAGCATACAAGCTCCATAATAAAGAAGAATGTCACCATTCCAAATAAAGATGTAATGCAGCATTCCAAGCACAATCAGACCAAAACCTCGGCGGACGACAATGGCATTCGTATTTAGTCCCTTAGCTTTCGTAGATTCAATCAGCTTGATAAAAGAATATCCAAACAAAAAGGAGAAAATCGGATAAAACGAGCCCTGGAACAAAATTTCCGTTACATAAACGCCAAATTCCTGCCCCCAAAAACTCGAATCAAACATTTTCTCAAAATCATAATCATATTGAAAATTAAGCATATTCACGATCAAAATACCTAATAAACTAAAACCACGCAAACTATCAATTAACTCAACCCTAGACCCCTTCAACACGACAGCTCCTTCGGAAAATATAAAAGCATATTTATCCTACCACACTTTTAAAAAATTGGTCTCTACACCCATGTAAAAACATGCGTTTTAAGGTAAATTTAATAAAAAAACCTAGAATATACATTCTAGGTTTCATACGAATGAATTGATGAATGATGACTTTCTTCTTTCCGCGTCACACGTTTCAAATAAAACAAAATCCCCAATCCCCAAAAAATCAACGTCAGCTCCCAGTCTGCAGAAATCGAAAACCATTTCAATATCATTAAAATCAACAAAACCGCTCCAACACCGGCGAAAAAAACCGTGTTTCTTTTTAATTCTTTGTTTGATAGAAACAACACTCTCTCCTCCCTGATACTTACTAACTAATTGAATGTTTTTCTAACTTTCTCAATATTTTTTCCAAGCCGCTATCTCCCATTTTTCGATCTATTAAATTTCCCTCTTCATCTATAAGGCAAAAGCTAGGTAACCCTTGAATCTTATACTTTGCAACAATCTCATAATCCTGATCCAACACAATAGGAGCGGTCATATTTTTTTCCTCTGCATATTCTGAAACAACATCTGCCGACTTTTCATCTTCTGTATATGGAACATGGACACAGGTTAAATGAATACCCAACTGATTTACACGATGTAGAATGTGGTCGGTTAATTCTTCACAATGCGGACAGTTGACTGACCAAAAGTATAGAAGCTGCTGTCCCTCAGATAAACTCCTTTGATCTGAAGGAAAAATCCAAGGGAGGTGCTCAGGTCAATTGAGTTTTTGCGTTTCCACTATTCATCCCCCTTTTCCTTTAGCTGAAAAGCAATAATCTTCCCTAATGCTTCCTCTGCAGCAAAAGAAGTGACGCTGCCTGTTGGATTTTCTTGTTCTTGTTTTAAGCACTCGTACATGTTTTTTTCAATTTTTGATGGATCAATCCAAGAGATACACCATGATGCCCAGAAACAAGTAGGTCCCTCATAACGTTTAGCCAGTGCCAGAAGGAATGGCAAGCTAGGCTGTCCAATCCTCATGAGTGACATGGCAGCGGCCATTCTTGTATCCTCTTCTTCACTTTCTAATAGCTGTGCTAGTGGCTCAGCTGCTTCTCCCGCATCTGCTCCAAATTCACCAAGTACAGCTGCTGCAATGTTCCGCAGAGATCCTTTTTCTTTTAAAGCCTCAACAAGGACGGGTACTGCATCTTTTCCGAACTTTCTCAATTCCCCTATTGCTTGAACGATCGTTACTTCATTTGTATTTGCCAATTGTTGAACTGATTGAGACAGCTTATTTTCTGGTTTCATTGACAATCAACTCCTCTGTTTAATGAACCGCACGGTATCGATAACAAAGCACATAAAATCCTGCTCCAGCCACTAGGGATACAATTGTTGTCAACAAGCCATCAGTGATTAGATGAATGCTAATCATAACCATAGCACTGATCACAGACGCAAATAGCAATGATCGATAATAGGCGGCCAAAGCAAAACTCCTTTCTCTTCTCAGAGGCTGCATAAAGGCAAAGAGCCGTATGGCCAAAAACCATATATAAACTCCTCCACCAAATAAGGTCCAATACAATACATCCTGAATCTCAATTAAATAAAGAGAAATCAAGTAGAACGCATACAGCCA
Source organism: Bacillus sp. FSL M8-0266 (assembly GCF_038613425.1). NCBI lineage: Bacteria > Bacillati > Bacillota > Bacilli > Caryophanales > Bacillaceae > Bacillus > Bacillus sp. FSL M8-0266. Next base: position 199,021 of record NZ_CP152015.1, on the reverse strand, counting down.
AAAGGTTTGAAACACTTCTAACAGAATGATTTTTTGATATAAAGCACCTGGAAAAAGATAGAGCACTCCTGTTTGTGCGTGTCTTACAATCCCAGCATAATATGAACTAAAAAGAACGGATGAAGCGATGACGATTAAGAATAGATTCAGCCAATCAGAAAAATAAGTAAGGACGACATAGTAAGTACCAATTAACAGCATGGTAGATAACAAATGAAAGGCAGCATACTTTTTTACCAGCAATAATTCAATCCAAAGAAAAGCCCAGCTACCCGTTAATGACGATAGCCCCCACCACGTCTTGACCTTTTTTTGAACAATTGGACTTGATTGAATATGTTTCCCCTCAAATTCTTCCCAAAATACTGCCTCTTTGACTAAAGACTCCTTCATCTCTAAACGATGACTAGCCCTATACATCATGATGAAAGATAGGAACATTACTCCAATAAAGATGAAGAAAGAAAGAATGGAGAACTCTTCGATCATACGTCCAGCTTGAAACATCAAAGAATCAGCAATGTTCATCAAGAAGGGCTGTTTCATCATGAATTGATTCAAAACCAGCAGTGCAAAGAAGCCAAACATCAATACAAAACCGAGTATGAGCAGGCATATACTCGAATGGTTCTAGCACAAGACATCGCAATCATCCAAGTTTCAGCCAAACATAACAGCCCTGTCAGGATGAGTGATTTTCCAAGCAGAAACGGGTACTGCTGCGTCATAAAAAACAGAAGTAGATCCGCAGCCACAGCAGAAACAATGAGAAGAGCCCCTCGCCAAAAAATGTGATATAACCATACACTGATGACAACTGTCCATAGAGAAGCGCCATTTCCATATAACCAAATGATATCGTTCATTTGACTAGGCAGCCGATTTGTAAACAAGCCAAACCCCGTATAGAGAACAAACAAACAGGCAATGATCCACCCAGCTGCAACGGCATTCCAATCACCCATACTTGAAACTGCGCTTAGCTGAAAACCAATAGCCGCAATGAAAAGAAGTAAGATCAGAAAAGGCATTTTCTTTTCTTGATTTTTACTGATCAAGCGTCTTTGAGATTTCATCCATAAAAGGGAGAGTGTGTTATTCACTTGACCACTCCCCCAGAAGTTGAATGACTTCTGCCCTCCACTCACTCTGTTCTTCCTTTAATTGAGGAACATCCATATTTTTCATGATGGCGCCGTCTCGTATCAATACCACCCTACTGGCCGTATCGAGAACGAACTCCAGACTATGAGTCGACACAAAGACCGACCCACCTTGACTGCTTTTTTGTCTCAGCCAATCCGCCAGCCACTGTTTTGACGGAATATCTAACCCGACAGTCGGTTCATCTAATATAAAAAGGGAGGCATCTTGAACAATGGCCCCTGCTAAGACGACACGCTGCTTTTGGCCTCTTGACAGCCTTCCGCACAGTTCGTTCATCTTTTTTTCCATATGTACTTCTTTCAACGCTCCATATACCTTTTCCTTGATCTGTTTTAAACCTTTATGATATCCACGAGCACGGAATTGAACATGTTCAGCAGCCGTTAAGTCTGGATACAAATACGGCTGATCAGGAATAAGAGCTACTTGTTTTTGGACATGGGGATGACCAGGCGGGAAACCCTCAATGAGAATCTCCCCTCCATCTGGTTTATATAGCCCCGTTAAACACCGAATCGTTGTCGTCTTCCCGGCACCATTAGGCCCGAGCAGCGCCACAACCTCACCTGCTTCGATGGAAAACGACAGACCCTCTATCCCATCACCATTGCTGTATCGTTTGCTTATATTCTGAACCTCCATGAATGGCATCAAATCTCTCCCTTACTATTAGAGTGATGTATGCTTATCAATGGTGTTTTTTACGATGACATGTAAATGTAATTAGACCCACTCAATATTTACCCTGATATTACCATACAGACAATAACAAGATAAGGGTATAGAGGTAATTTCTTAAAATTTCACAAAACAAAAAAGATTGAGCATCAATCACCCAATCTTTTACCGATTAAATCTCCTGACACGCCCAAGCATCCACCTCTACCTTAAGATCAGGTGAAGCCAATGCCACCACATAAATCATCGTCATACAAGGTAGATGCTCGCCTAAAAACTGCCCCATGATTCGTTTTCTGCTCTCCGCATCGAACTCTCCTACGAGATAAAATACTAATTTCGTTATGTCTTCTACCGCCATGTCTGCCGCTTCTATGTTTCGCTTCACATTCTCTAATGCTAGTTGGAGCTGCTCTAATGGACTCTCTGGAATTGTTCCATCCGTCTCCATCCCTACTTGACCTGATAGGGTTAACCACCGCTGTGGTCCTGTTGTTTCTATTTGATGAGTATATGGTGCAACTGGCGGGTGAATGGTCTCCGGATTACGTGATGTTCTCATTGATAAAAACCCCTTTTCTGAAAATACAATCAATTTATATCCATCATATCAAACTTTCTTTCTCACTCAGATTGATATGCTTCTAGTGACGCTAACAAAAAAGCCTTCCAAATAAAAAGTCTCCTATAAAATAGACCCTTTAGATCTTCATATCCAAAGGGTCCTCCAACCTATAATTCTTGTTTTCTAAAAAGAAACCATCCGATGAGAAAAAAGAAACCAATCAATACCGATACACCTAGAAAACTTGTAAGCGCCTGATCCGAATAAGTCCCTCTATGAATCATCTCCTCGGCCGCACTTGTCACGCCTTTAGGCGCAAACTTCCCTAATGTATCCTCATAAAATGAAGGAACGGTAAATAGAATAAGGTTGATCAAAAGCGATACACCGCCAGCTGTGACGGAACGTGTAAAGAATGCCGAAGCACAAATGGTCGATACCACAATCAGCAATAAATTGGGGTAATAAAGAAGCGTTCCTTTTACCACATTGACCCAATCCACATGCCCAAATTGGATGTCCACATAATAAACGGAGGCAAGCACTGCCACTACCAAACTAAACAAGGTCAAACAAGCATAGGCGCATATTTTCGAGACATAATAACTCATTCGACTGATTGGTTTCACCATGATCATCGCCGTCACCCCAGAGGCACGCTCTCCTGCGATCGTCCCCATCACAATCATAATGAGAATAAAAACGCCAAGCGAATCGAACTTACTCAATGCACTCGCTAAAGCCTCACCAGCGCTAGGCTCTGGTATATAAAATGTGGACCCTTCAGGTAGATTCGCTGATTTCGACAAAAGATCTGGCAGCATTTTAAGCGTAATAGGCTGTGTGATCATTAAAATCGTAAAAATAATCGGCACAAATAACATTTTATAACTAGTGAATAACTCCCTAAATTCCTTTTTAAACATCATCACGCCGTCACAACCTTCATGAAAATATCTTCAAGCGTCAGCTTAGATAGTCGATAATGGAGGAGAACACCGCCAGCTTCAGTGATGAGACGAGGCAGCTCCTTCAATGCCATTTGTTGATCGTTGACTCGCACCTGATAAGCGTCTCCTGTTTCAATGCATTCCTCCACCCAATCCCGCTCCTTTAACAAAGCCACTAGTTTCGTATTCTGTTGTTCTAATTGAAATTCAATCACTGGCTGGATATAGTCTTCTTTGATCTGTTTCATCGAAGAGGACATCTCAATTTTTCCACTGTTGATCATGATAATATGATCCGCCACTCGTTCAATGTCGTCTAAAATATGGGTCGACATAAAGATCAACATCTCATGCTTTAGACGCTCAATCAAAGTCAGGACATCTTTCCTTCCCATTGGATCAAGTGCAGACACAGGCTCATCCAGGATGAGAACCTTCGGGCTGTTGATAAGTGCCTGCGCAATGGCAAGCCTTTGCTTCATCCCTCCGCTATAGCTGCCAATGGCACGATCCTTCGCCTCATATATCCGACAAAGCTTCAACAGCTCCTCTGTTTTGGAACGAATGATGTTTTTCTCTAATTGAAATAACCCGCCAACCCAATGCATCCACTCCTGCCCCGTCATGTCCTGATAAAATGCAGGCTGCTGCGGACAATAGCCAATCACATGACTAATGTCATCCATGTCCTTTGTCACATCCATACCCGCCACCTTCACGACACCAGTCGTAGGACGAGCAAGCCCCGTCAAAATCCGAATCGTCGTTGTCTTCCCCGCACCATTGGCTCCTAAAAAGCCGACACATCCAACCTCCCCAACAGAAAACGAAACATTTTTTAAAACTTCATTCGGGCCATACGATTTCGTCAGCCCATGACACTCCAGCATATTCAAGCGAATTCCCCCTTTTAAGATTGTTTACGGCCAAAAATGAAATACGCAATAGGACCGGCACTCGCCACAAACACAATCACCAAAGCCCAAATCCACTTCACTTCTCCTCTGATCCTCGATGGATCTCTTTTCAGCAAATCAAACAAACCAATCACCATTAAAATGGCTTGTAGCAAAATAAGAGGTAAAATCATCTTCATGTCCATCCACACCACTCCTTTTTCATACACCAATTTTTTTGATATCACTTCTTTTGACGACATGAAGAGGGAATTCGTTCAAATGGGTTTTATTTTTATTGGTCAAATGGTCTATATAAAAAAAGCCCAGTGAAGGTTATTCACTGGACTTGCTTGTTATGGTCATGAAGAACACCGCAAAATCTTTTCCATCGCCTTTTCTTTTGCTAACTCATCAATCAGCTTATCTAGATACCGAATGTTTTTCATGGTTTCTTCCTCAATGTCTTCTACTCGAACACCACAGATGACTCCTTTGATTAAACTACGGAAAGGATGCAGCTCAGGGGCCTCAACAAAGAAGTTTTCAACATCTATCTGTTGATTCACCCGTTCCTGCAACTCTTCCGGACTGTGCCCCGTCAACCAACAAATGATCGTATCAACTTCAGCTTTCGTTCGTCCTTTTCTCTCTGCCTTTGCGATATAGAGAGGATAGACTTTTGCAAAGCTCATTGTATAGATTTTAGGTTTGGTCATGTGTTTTTCTCTCTTTCTTTTTAAAATATTCAAGCTGTATGGTCTTCTCTACATGCTGCTCTCTTAGTATGCCTATTCTCTTTTTATTACCTGCATCTTTTTTGAAAGATCTATATTTATGAAATTGAACGAAACAGAATCCTAGAAATACACAAATCGGTCCTTCGACGGTAGCAGGACCGCCAATCAACAAATAAGAGCTTATAAACAATGCGATATAAACGATGAAGAAAAAAATAATTCCCCTTTTCTCCTTTTTTAAATATTCACTCATAATGATTCTGCTCCCTTGAACATGTACGATCTTATCGAATCTATCTTTCATTTTATTTAGTTCTTTAGACACAAAAATACCCCTTTAGACAATTATATCTAAAGGGGTATCAAAAATCCGATTTTATTTAACTCTACTCCACCGTCACACTCTTCGCAAGGTTACGTGGTTTATCCACATCACACCCGCGGTGAAGGGCTGCGTAGTAAGCGATTAGCTGTAATGGGACAACAGATGCAAGTGGTGCAAGTGCTGGGTGTACAGCTGGAAGGACGAAACGGTCGCCTTCGTCTTCTAGGCCTTTTAGTGAGATGACACATGGGTTTGCGCCACGTGCAACGACTTCTTTGACGTTACCACGAATGCTGAGGTTCACGTGCTCTTGCGTTGCAAGGGCAATGACCGGTGTGCCTTCTTCAATTAAAGCAATGGTGCCGTGTTTGAGTTCTCCGCCAGCAAATCCTTCTGCTTGGATGTAAGAGATCTCTTTTAGTTTTAGTGAACCTTCAAGGCACACATAGTAATCAAGTCCTCTTCCGATAAAGAATGCGTTACGTGTCACTGTGAAGAAGTCACGAGCGATTTGTTCCATTTCATCCTTTTGATCGACAAGGGCTTCCATTGCGTTTGCTACAATCCCAAGCTCTTTCACAAGGTCGAAGTCAAGAGATTGACCATTTAATTCAGCTGCAACGGATGCAAGGATCGCAAGAACAGCGATTTGCGCTGTGTAAGCTTTTGTTGAAGCCACTGCGATTTCTGGTCCTGCATGAAGAAGCAATGTGAAGTCCGCTTCACGAGAAAGCGTAGATCCTGGTACGTTTGTGATCGTTAATGCTTTATGACCAAGTTCTTTGACTTGAACAAGTACAGCACGGCTGTCCGCAGTCTCCCCAGATTGAGAAAGGAAGATGAACAACGGTTTTTTCGATAGAAGCGGCATGTTGTAAGAGAATTCACTTGCTACATGGACTTCTACAGGTACTTTCGCCCAGTCTTCAATGTATTGTTTACCGACAAGTCCAGCATGGTAGCTCGTTCCACAAGCCACAATGTAAATGCGGTCTGCTTCTGCTACTGCGCTTGCGATATCGCCAGCGACTGACAGCTTGCCGTTTTCGTCTTGATATTCTTGGATGATTTTGCGCATAACAAGCGGCTGCTCATCCGTTTCTTTTAACATGTAGTGAGGATATGTGCCTTTCTCGATGTCGCTTGCGTCTAGCTCAGCGATATAAGAAGGACGTGTCATGATATCACCGTCAAGGTTTTTGATGATCACCTCGTCTTTTGTGACAATGACCATTTCTTTATCCATTAATTCCGCATATTCGTTTGTTACTTGAAGCATCGCCATTGCGTCAGAAGCTACAACGTTGAAATCTTCTCCGAAACCAACCAATAATGGGCTTTTGTTTTTCGCCACATAGATTGTTTCTTTGTTTTCGTTATCGAAAAGGGCAATTGCGTAAGAGCCTTTTAGTTGAAGAAGCGTTTGACGGAAAGCTTCCTCTGTATCAAGACCTCTGCTTACAAATTGTTCGATGACTTGAACAACAACCTCTGTATCTGTGTCGCTTTTTAGTGGGACGTCTTGTAAATATTCGCGTGTCAATTGTACATAGTTCTCGATGACACCGTTATGAACAAGCGTAAAACGGCCAGAAGCACTTTGATGCGGATGCGCATTTAGATGGCTTGGTACACCGTGTGTTGCCCAACGTGTATGTCCGATTCCAGCTGAAGATGCTACGTTTGCATCAACAACTTCACGAAGCTCAGCGATACGTCCTTTTTCTTTGAACACATGCACGCCTTCTTCGTTTGCCACAGCGATACCTGCTGAGTCATACCCACGGTACTCAAGCTTCTCTAAACCTTTTAATAAGATTTCCTTCGCATCATTCTGACCAATATAACCTACGATTCCACACATAAATATTCTTCCTCCCGATCATGTGAAAGGGACAAAGAAAGCCTACTAAAATAGAAGGGACATTTCTTCGTCCCTCTCTACATGTTTAATTTGGGAGATCATGTGTATTCCCTTTGTACAAAGAGTCACCTCTTTGCTTTAAAGAAACACTTACGGCTGTGATCTCTTTTCTGATCAGCCGGGAGGCATCCGCCGAAAATTCGATAACCTCCATCCTCGTCAACTAAGCATCTTTCGTCCGATCGCTTAGTTCGGGCGCTATAATTATAAGAGAGTTGCTGAACATCTACCCTGCCTTTCCTGATAGAATAAAAATCCAGTAACACAAGGATGATTGTACTATAAGGTCTGACCTCCGTCAATCACAATGTAGCGGGTGATCCCTTCCTTTTAGAAAGTAAGACCTCCATACACTATATGCGATGTGGCTTGTCACGTTCTACCTTTGATGTGCTCTCTTATGTATGAAGACAACAGGAAATTGCCCTCGCCTATAAGATTCGTACAAATCCATCCATTTATGACGTTTATTCGAAAAAAAAGCAAACCGCTACTAGCGATTTGCTTTCATCTATTACTCAATACCCATTTCCTCTTTCACAACAGCGGTAATTCGAGTCACATATTCATCACATAGCTCTTTTGTTTTCGCCTCTGCCATGACACGTACAAGCGGCTCTGTTCCAGATGGACGAACAAGAATGCGGCCGTCACCGTTCATCTCTTTTTCAACCTCTTGAATCACTGCTTTTACTTTTTCATTTTCTTCTACTTTATATTTATCAGACACTTTCACATTCACTAGAAGCTGCGGGAATTTTTCCATTTCAGCGGCAAGCTCTGACAATGTTTTTCCTGTTGCTTTGAGTGTATTGACAAGCATGATTGCAGAAAGCATGCCATCACCTGTCGTATTGTAATCAAGGAAAATCAAGTGGCCTGATTGCTCACCGCCGACATTATACCCATCCTTTTTCATCGCTTCAACCACATAGCGGTCACCAACAGCGGTTTGGATGCTCTTAATGCCTTGTTTCTCAAGCGCTTTATAGAAACCTAGGTTACTCATGACCGTGGAGACGACCGTGTCATCCTTTAATCGGCCTTCGCCCTTCAAATAACGTGCACATATGTACATAATTTGATCGCCGTCTACAATATCACCTTTTTCATCGACAGCAATCAGACGGTCACCGTCACCATCAAACGCAAGACCAATATCTGCACCCTTCTCCTTCATAAAAGCAGAAAGTGCCTCTGGATGAGTTGAGCCTACACCATCATTGATATTCAATCCGTTTGGTGATGTTCCCATTGTGGACACATCTGCATCTAAATCCGCAAATAAATGTGTCGCTAGAGAAGAGGTTGCACCGTGTGCACAGTCAAGCGCCACGTGAATACCTGTGAAATCCTCGTCTGCTGTCTGCTTTAAGAATTGCAAGTATTTCTGACCGCCTTCAAAGTAGTCATTTACCGTTCCAAGATCCGCTCCAACTGGGCGTGGCAATTGATCGACCGGCTGATCCATCAGCTGCTCAATTTCATTCTCCTGTTCATCAGACAGCTTAAAGCCGTCACCGCCGAAGAATTTAATTCCGTTATCTTGAACTGGGTTGTGAGAAGCAGAGATCATGACACCCGCTTCTGCGTCCATTGCTTTCGTTAAATAAGACACTCCAGGTGTTGAAATCACACCTAAACGCATCACTTCAGCCCCAATTGAAAGTAAGCCTGCAACGAGCGCTCCTTCTAACATATGACCGGATACACGTGTGTCTCGCCCAACGAGTACCTTTGGACGTTCTTTATCCTTCGTGAGCACATAGCCGCCAAATCTCCCAATTTTAAATGCGAGCTCTGGCGTTAATTCGCTATTCGCCACACCCCTTACACCATCAGTTCCAAAGTACTTGCCCATGTTTCAATCGCTCCTTTTTTACCATTCAAGAGGACGCTTCGTCCTCTTTTTTATCTTCTTTGATCCGCTGTCTTTGACTTGATTCTTTCTTTGCTTTATCTTGCGTGGATTCTTCTTTACTCTTCTCTTCCTGATCATCGTCATCAGAAGATGGCTTCTTCTGATCATTTGTAGACGCTGGCTGATCTTCTGTCTCAGTAGAAGTCAGTTTCACTTTGACCTTTGAACTCGATAACGTCCACGTCACATTTTGAGGACCGTTCACTTGAATTGTGACCTCATGTGTTCCTTCGTTCAAGTCCCCAACATTGATATAGGCTTCAACATCTGAAGCCTTTAGTTTATCAATCGCACTTTTTGATCCCTTTGCTGTTAACGTGAGTCGTCCAGAAGATGGGCTCACAAAATCAGAGGTGAGATCCTTGCTCAGACCTACGACAGAAATTGGTACATTATCGATCTTTTTTTCTTGCGCTGTTGCAACCTTCACTTTGATCTTCACCGTTTCGGGCGATACCTTTTTCACACCATCTGGTAGGGGAATGTCGGCATCAATCTCCGTATCATCTTTGATCTTGCTTAGGTCCAACTTGACACCATCAATAAAATCAAGCGAATCCAGCACTTTTTGAGAACCGTACACTGTGACCTCACTCGGGCTTGTCTCAATGCTTGAGATACTGATCCCATCCGGCAAACTGCCAGTCCGCTCTATTTTAAACGGAACCTTTTTGCTTGGACTTGAGATGGGAACTGTAATATTCACCACAGACGGACTCAATTCGACTGGCAGCTCATTCCCGCTACTATCATACACAGTGAGCTTCGCTTCCTTTTCAATTTGCTGATCGACATCCTCTAGGTTCACAAATGCTTTAATGACAGAAATTTTGTCGATCACGTCCTTAGAACCTGTGACTGTAACTTTTTTCGGATTCACAATAGGCTGTTCAGGTGAATAGCCGTCTTTGATTTTATTTTGATTATAAAATTCGGTTTCCACAGGAAATTCTGCTGTTGTTTTTTCTTGTATCGTCACCGTCGTCACAGATGGATTGATCGATAGTGTGAGTCCTTTTGATACATCTCTTGCCTTCAGCTCCACTTTATGAGTACCTGTGGATAAATTCTGCATATCTGCATATATTTCAAAGTTCTTTGTTTGTCTTGCTGTTTTCACAGCACTCGTTGACCCTTTAATCGTCACATTAACTGTTTGCGGCACACCAGTAACGACGTACTTCTCGTCATCATAATACGCTTTAACAGGAATGTCAGTTAGGGTTGCTTCATCTGTCGTCGATGTTGGGAAAAAGGATTCACCGATTTTTTTCGGCGTGGGCGCTTGCGCTGAATTGACTGCACCATACAGCAATAAAGCGAAGACCAATGCAAAAAGCTTTACGGCCCAGCGATTATTCAAAATCTTATCCATTTTTCTTGCCCCTCCAATACCATTTGGTCGAGGAAGCATCTTTGCTGTTCTTACTAAATTCAGCAATCAGCATTTCTTCAAGCGCTTCTTCTGTCAATTCTCGGTGGAGATCACCATTTCTCGCGACAGAAATGCCGCCTGTCTCCTCAGAAACGATGACGGTCAAGCTGTCTGTCACTTCGCTAATTCCGACTGCCGCCCGGTGACGCGTCCCAAGTTCCTTAGAGATAAAAGGACTTTCTGACAGCGGTAAATAACAAGCCGCAGCTGCAATCTCATCACGCTTCATAATGACAGCCCCGTCATGAAGCGGTGTATTTGGAATGAAAATATTAATGAGCAGCTCTGAACTCACCTTTGCATTCAAAGGAATTCCAGTCTCTATGTAATCATTCATCCCAGTATCACGCTCAATTGTCAGCAGCGCGCCGATTCTGCGTTTTGCCATATAGTTAATTGCTTTTGTAATTGCCTCGATCGTTTTCTGCTGCTGTTCCTCTACAGGTGTCCCGCTTCTTGAGAAGAAACGGCCGCGCCCAAGCTGCTCAAGCGCTCTCCTTAGCTCTGGCTGAAAAATAATAATGATCGCAAGGAATCCCCACGTAATCGCTTGATCCATCAGCCATTGAAGTGTGTTAAGACCGAGATACGCACTTCCCATCCTGACGAGAACAATGACCACAATTCCCTTTAAAAGCTGAACCGCTTTTGTTCCGCGGATGACCATCATTAATTTATATATCACATACCAAACAACGAGAATATCAACAGCATTACCGAGGTACTGCAAAATAGGAATATCCCCTAAAGCCATTTCCTCGTCCTCCAGAATTTTCAGTTATTCTTCGTTTGATGCATTTTTGATAAAAAAAGAGCCTATGTGTAAATACATAGCGTGGCTATTATATCACATTTTGTTTCAGCAAGGAAAACAGTTGCCATATATGGCTAGCGTGCTAGCTCGTATACATTCTGACCTATAATATAGAAAAAGAGCAGCCCCTAAAGAGACTGCTCTCGACCCGTATAATTACTTTTGCTCCTCTGGTCCAATGACCCGCATCACATTTTGTGCTGTAGATTTCATTTTGTACCAGATCCAATCAAACACTTCATTAATTTCATTAATTTGACCAGTGACTTGTCCGGCAGAAGCAGTCAGCTGTTCCCCATTGACGACGGTGACATTTCCATCAACCTTGCCTTCTACAATCAGCTTGCCATTTTTGACAGTGACATCACCTTTTACGGTTTCCCCTTTAGGTACGGTCACTGTATCATTTACAACGACGAGATTTGGCTGCTTTGACACACTGAAATTATGATCGGTATTCCAGCTTGTAAACAGACTGCCTCCCATCAAAATGAGAAAGAGGGCAGCGGCCACCATCAGCGGATGAGCTTTGATCCATCTTTGAACCGACACACGCTTTTTTTCCTTCGGAAGACCTGCCATCACCTTTGCAGTGAAATCAGTTGGTGCTTCTATATGAGATGTACTCTGCACAAGCGCGATGGATTTCTCAATTTGTTGAAAATGAGTACGGCACTCCTCACACGATTGCAGATGGCTTTTTAATTCTTTTTCGTCTTGGGGCTCAATGTCCCCGTCTAAATACTGATGCATAAGCAGGACGATTTTTTCCTGACAGCTCATCAAAATCACCTCACTCAAAGGTCTCTCAACTGTTTCCGGAGAGCCTCTCTACCCCTGTGTATTCTCGTTTTCACCGTACCAACGGGTATATTTAGAATCTCACTAATTTCTTTTAACGAGAGTTCATCAATATACTTTAATACGATGACCGAACGATATTTATCGGGTAATCTTAGAATTTTTTGCTGAATGGTACTCGATAATTCAAGAGACACCACCTCTTCCTCTGGCAAAATGCCATCAGCAGCAATTTGAGAATACATATTCAATCCTTCTGTTCCTGCCACCTCTGCATCTAAATAATAATCCGGCTTTTTTTTGCGAATACGATCGATGGTCAGGTTGGTTGCAATGCGGTACAGCCACGTAGAAAACTTACGATTCACATCAAAGCTTTCAATATTCACATAGGCACGAATAAACGCCTCCTGTGCAATATCCTCTGCTTCGTGTGCATTCCCAAGCATACGGTAGCACAGCTGATAAATTTTGTCTTTATACAGGTCTACGATGTCTGCAAATGCGTTCTGGTCGCCTTTTTTCAATTGCTTAATTCTCTTTTTAATCATTGTGTCCATAGTATATTCAACCTCTGCCTTCACCGGTCTTTATGTATACGAACCTCTTTCCAAAAGGTTTCATTCTCCTCTAAAAAATAGTGTAACAAATTTTTGACAGCGTGTTACGCATATCTACCAGTAAAAACCTTAATATATCCTTAAATTTATCCAAAACAAAAAAGAACGGGAACAAGTCCCGCTCTACAATAGCTTTTCGCCCATTAACGATCCAATTAATGCAACAGCTGCTTCGGCTGTTTTATTTTTTTCATCCAAAACCGGATTCACCTCAACAAATTCAGCTGAAGTCAAAATACCGGCTTCTTCTAAAAGCTCCATAGCAAGATGACTCTCCCGGTAGCTAATGCCGCCTGCCACAGGAGTTCCTACACCAGGACACTCGGCTGGATCTAATCCATCTAAATCAAGCGACAGGTGGACACCATCTGTTCTTTCCTTTAAATATGCAATCGCTTCCTCCATCACTCTTGTCATCCCTAAACGATCTATTTCATGCATCGTATACACTTTAATGCCTTTCTCTCTAATCAATGCCCGCTCTCCTTCATCTAAGGATCGAGCACCAATTAAAACAACATTCTCAGGCTTCAATTTTGGAGAATAACCGCCAATGTTCGTCAAATCAGCATGCCCAAGGCCAAGACTGACTGCAAGCGGCATACCATGTATATTTCCAGAAGGAGAAGTTTCCTCTGTATTTAAATCACCGTGAGCATCATACCAAATGACACCTAAGTTTTCATAATGCTTGGATACACCAGCAAGTGTGCCAATGGCAATGCTGTGATCACCGCCTAAAATGAGCGGGAATGAGCCTGATTGCACTATACTGTCAACCTTCTCTGCCAGCAGCTGATTCGCACCAGCATTCTCCGTTAAATTTTTTAGCTTTTCACTTGTATATAAACCTTTTTCATCATCTCTTTGTTCAACCGGAATATCCCCGAGATCCTCCACATCAAATGAAAGCGATTCCAATTTTTCTTTTACGCCTGCACACCGAATCGCACTCGGTCCCATATCGACGCCCCTTCTCATTTGACCCAAATCCATCGGAACCCCGACAAGCGTGACCTTCTTTTGATCTCCCATATGTACATCCCCTTTCCCTTCATGCTTATATTTTACTTTCTCGGTGCCTTCTGACTCAACTCAACAATATTTTGAATAGTTATACATTCCGCCTGCCAGCATAAAAAAAGACACCTTTTTGAAAAAGGTGTCTTAACTGGGCTAGCTGGATTCGAACCAACGCATGACGGAGTCAAAGTCCGTTGCCTTACCGCTTGGCTATAGCCCAAAAATGGTGGAGGGGGGCGGATTCGAACCGCCGAACCCGGAGGGAGCGGATTTACAGTCCGCCGCGTTTAGCCACTTCGCTACCCCTCCACATATGGAATTGATAAAGAAAAAACAGTGCCGGCAAGAGGACTTGAACCCCCAACCTACTGATTACAAGTCAGTTGCTCTACCAGTTGAGCTACACCGGCATATGGTGGAGGATGACGGGCTCGAACCGCCGACCCTCTGCTTGTAAGGCAGATGCTCTCCCAGCTGAGCTAATCCTCCACATCAATGGTGACCCGTACGGGATTCGAACCCGTGTTACCGCCGTGAAAGGGCGGTGTCTTAACCGCTTGACCAACGGGCCAATTTGTCAAGTTTGACTGTTTCCGTGAAGCTGACAAAAATTATTATATACAGGTTGTCCCCCTTTTGTAAAGGGGATTTTTATTTTTTTTATTTTCTAACTATTCACCTTCAATTAGCACCACTTTTTGATTGAAATATAATTTCAATATTTAAATATAATGTTGAAATTTCATATCATACTGAATATACTGAAAATGAAGAAATAAGGAGGAATGTCGCATGCAGCCATCTCAATTGCGTTCTTTGACAACAGAATCAAGAAATCCTAACACAATGGGAATATCACAAGCAAATCCACTCGAAATGCTCCAAATGATTAATGAAGAAGATATGAAGGTCGCTCAAGCAGTCAACCGTGTCCTACCACATGTCAAAACAGCAAGTGACTTCGCCTATGAATCCATCTCAAATGGGGGCAGACTCGTTTATTTAGGAGCCGGGACAAGCGGCAGACTTGGCGTGATGGATGCTGTCGAATGTCCCCCTACCTATAGCGTCTCACCTGATGTGATTGTCGGCATCATGGCAGGCGGAGACTCTGCTTTTTCACATGCTGCCGAAGATGTGGAAGACAGTGAAGAAGCCGGCAAACAGGATTTAGTACACATTCACCTGACATCAAAAGATACAATCGTCGGTATCGCCGCCAGCGGTAGGACACCCTACATCATCGGCGCTTTAAACTACGCTAAATCCATCGGCGCAAAAACAGTAGCCCTCAGCTGTAATGAACAAGCAAAAATTAGCGAACTGGCAGACTGCGCCATTGAAGTCATTGTAGGACCAGAAGCCATCACAGGGTCAACACGAATGAAAGCCGCATCCGCTCATAAAATGATTTTAAATATGCTTTCCACCTCTGTCATGATCAGACAAGGGAAAGTATATGAAAACCTGATGGTTGATGTAAAAGTCAGCAATCATAAATTAAAAGAACGCGCCATCACCATCATTCAACATGTGACAAACGCTCCCTACGAACAAGCCGTGAAAACGCTTGAAGCGGCAGACTTAGAAGTCAAAACCGCCATCGTCATGCTTCAAACAAACACAGACAAGAAAACAGCCAAGGATTTACTCAACAAAACGAATGGTCATATCGACAAAGCCATCGCACATCATCAATCCTAAAGGAGGCAGTGCTCATGTCAGCAGGTGGACTCACCCTACTACACACAATGAAAGCAAAGCTCCCCCAATCTGAAAAAATCATTGCAGACTATATCCTTGCCCATCCTGACAAAGTCATTAAGAGCACAGTACACGAAATCAGTCAGGCAGCCGGTGCAAGCAGCTCTGCAGTCATCCGCCTTTGTAAATCTCTCGGGCTAGATGGCTATCACGATTTAAAAATGCGAATCGCTGGAGACTTGATGTATAGCGATAAACAAGGCTACCGTGATATCGAACAAGATGAACCGCTTCAATCCATTATTCAAAAAACAGCAGGAAACTCGATTCAATCGATTAAGGACACCGCTTCTATTTTAAATGCAGAGGCATTAGAAAAAGCTGTTCAATTACTGCTGCGTGCAAATCAAATCCATTTCATCGGCGTCGGTGCATCTGGCATCGTCGCAGCGGATGCCCAGCAGAAATTTCTCAGAATCAATTATGCAGCGACTGCCTTCACTGACATGCACATCGCATCAACGGTCATCGCAAATGCAGGAAAGAATGACATCGTGTTCGGTATTTCCTTTTCAGGAGAAACGTTAGATATCATTCAAGCCCTTCAGCTCGCAAAAGACAATCAAGTGAAGACCATTGCTTTGACGCATCCAGGTCAAACAAGCGTTTCTGCCTTATGTGATGTTCACCTATCGACGTCCGGTTCCAATGAAGCACCTTTTCGCAGTGCAGCCACTTCCTCTAGAATGGCACAGCTCTACTTAATTGATGTCTTGTTCCTCAGCTTAGCTTCCCGTCAATATGAAGAGACGGCGCAATATATTGACAAAACAAGACATGCCATCCGCTCCATGAAACGAAAATCAAAGGGGGATTCAACATGAGTCATCAAACGAAATATCAGCAGTTGGCGAAAGACATTCTTTCTCTCTGTGGTGGTTCTGAAAACATCTCTTCCCATACACATTGTATGACGCGTCTCCGAATTACACCAATTGACAATGAACAAGTTCAGCTCAATGCAATCAAAGAACTCGATGGTGTCATTGGTGTCGTTGAGGCAGAAACGCTGCAAATTATCTTAGGTACTGGTGTTGTCAACCAAGTATCAAGTGCGTTTGAACAACTGCTAAATGCCTCTGACTCGTATGATTTAAACAACGAAGCACAAAAAAACAAGCAAGCCATTTCACAAAAGAACCGCACACCGTTCAAACTGTTCTTACGACGCATTGCCAGCATTTTTATTCCTATCATTCCAGCACTCGTTGCATCAGGTCTTATTACAGGGATTACAAAAGCAATCGTGCAAGCGGGCTGGCTTGATGGAAAGTCTCAAGCAGCGATCATTTTAACCGTTATTGGTTCAGGCTTGTTCGCATATCTCGGTATATTAGTCGGAACAAATGCTGCAAAGGAGTTTGGGGGCTCTCCTGCATTAGGCGCATTAGCTGGTATCCTCATTATTAACCCAGCCTCCGCAGACATTATGCTATTTGGCACAAATATTCTACCAGGCAGAGGCGGGCTTATTGGTGTTCTTCTAGCTGCCATCTTTATGGCGCTTGTGGAAACAAGAATCAGACGATTCGTCCCGCAATCACTTGATATCATCGTCACACCAACCATCACACTACTCATTACAGGCATTTTTACGTACGTTGTCTTCATGCCAGTCGGCGGATTTATATCTGATGCCATTACCTCAGGATTAACTTATCTATTAAATATGGGCGGGATCTTCGCTGGATTTGTTCTTGGTGCGACCTTCCTTCCACTTGTTGTAACAGGACTTCACCAAGGACTGACACCGATTCATATGGAACTCATTAATTCCATAGGAGATGACCCGCTTTTGCCGATTCTCGCTATGGGCGGTGCAGGACAGGTAGGTGCGGCATTCGCCATTTATATGAAAACAAAAAAGAAAAAACTCAAAAGGGCCATCGCGGGTGGACTTCCTTCAGGGATGCTTGGCATTGGTGAACCACTCATTTTCGGTGTCACACTCCCGCTGGGACGACCATTTCTCACCGCTTGTCTTGGCGCTGGAATCGGCGGTGCATTTCAAGCCTACTTCCAAATTGCAACGAAGGCGATTGGTGTATCAGGTCTCCCATTAACCTTTATTGTTCACGCACATCAAATGCTTCTTTACTTAATCGGACTCTTTATTGCATATGTCGCTGGATTTATTTTCACATACTTATTTGGTTTTCATGATGATATGGCTGTTGAATTTGAGGAAAAATAAGCAATAGGAGGGCTAACTCTTGAAGAAATACTTTCTCTTAATGACAAGTCTGCTCATGCTCCTTGGATTACCAGCACAAACATTTGCAACTAGCTCCCATCCTGTATCGTCTTTGTCTAAAACAGCACCTGAAGAATATCCCGTCTTAAAAAAGGCAAAACGACCGGAACAAGTTGGTTTTTCTTCTAGGCAGCTTAGGAAGGTTGATCACATGATTCAAAACGATATCAAAGCAGGATTTCCAGGAGCCGCACTCATCATTATCAAAGACGGAAAAATCGTCCATCAAAAAGCCTATGGCTACAGGCAAAAATACGAAGGCACAACCGAACTCAAATCCTATAAGAAAATGAAAAAGAATACACTGTTCGACTTAGCATCCAACACCAAAATGTATGCGACGAACTATGCCCTGCAAAAGCTTGTCTACGAGAAAAAACTGGATGTGAACGAAAAAATACAAGCCATTCTGCCAGATTTTAAAGATGAACCAGATGCAAAGGTAACCGGCAAAGATCAGCTCCATGTAAGAGATCTTCTGACCCATTCTGCCGGACTCCCTTCCAGTGTCTTATTTTATAGCAAAGAAGCAGCCGGCACCTTTTATTCTCAAGATAGAAAGACAACGATGAAATGGTTGCCGAAGGTGCCTCTGCAATACAAACCAGGCACCCAGCACATTTATAGTGACATTGATTACATGCTGTTAGGCATGATCATTGAGAAAAAAACAGGTATGCCTCTTGATCAATATGTAGAGTCGACAATCTATCGGCCGCTAGGTCTCAAACACACAATGTTCAATCCACTGCAAAAAGGATTTAAGCCGAAGCATTTTGCAGCAACCGAACGTTTAGGTAATTCGCGAGATGGTGTCATTGATTTTGAAAACATTCGCAGGTACACCCTGCTAGGCGAAGTCCATGATGAAAAAGCATTTTACTCAATGGCAGGAATCTCTGGTCATGCTGGACTTTTCTCTAACATATCAGACATGGCCGTGCTGCTCCAGCTCATGCTGAACAAAGGAGGCTATGGAAAAACCACCATCTTTGATCAAGCTTCTATCGATCTCTTTACAGCCTCTTCTGATACAAACCCAACATACGGGCTAGGCTGGCGTAAAAACGGTCATACTGACATGGAATGGATGTTTGGAAAACATGCAAGTAACGAAGCCTATGGACATACCGGCTGGACCGGAACCATGACAATGATTGATCCAAAACATAATCTAGGTATCGTCTTGCTGACAAATAAGAAACATTCGCCTGTCGTTTCACCTGAAACCAACCCAAATCAATTTGAAGGTGACCTTTTCCCAACTGGCACTTATGGAAGCATCATGACCGCCATCTACGAATCTTTTAAGTAAAAGGAGGAATTCGATGTTAAAAGCACTTTTCCCCGCTGCTTTGGTTTTAGCTCTGCTAACCCCTTCCATTCCAACGGAAAAGGTTAGCTCTGCCCCTCTTCCAACCGCAAAACAAATGGTACAAAACATGTCTTTGGATGAAAAGATAGGTCAAATGCTTATGCCAGACTTTCGTAATTGGCAAACAAAAGATGAATCCGCACCTACAGGCTTAACAAAGATGAATAAAGAAGTATCCCATCTTGTAGAAAAATATCATCTAGGCGGTGTCATCTTATTTGCGGAGAATGTCGTTGATACGAAACAAACCGTCAAACTCACCCATGAATTTCAAAAAGCATCACCAAAGATTCCATTACTCATTTCAATTGATCAAGAAGGTGGAATCGTCACAAGATTACAAAAGGGAACACATTTCCCAGGAAATATGTCGATTGGTGCCTCTAGAAGCAAGAAAAATGCATACGACACAGGCAAAATCATCGGCAAAGAATTAAACGCACTAGGGATCAATACAAACTTCTCTCCTGTGCTAGATGTGAATAATAACCCAAACAACCCCGTCATTGGCGTCCGTTCCTTTAGCTCTGATCCTGCTCTTGTCACTAGGCTTGGCCTTCAAACCATGAAGGGACTTCAAAAGGAGAAGACTATTTCGACACTCAAGCATTTCCCGGGACATGGTGATACAGCCGTCGATAGTCACTACGGCTTGCCGCTCGTAGAACATGACCTAGATCGTCTTAAAAAGGTGGAGCTGTATCCGTTTCAACAAGCGATCAACGCTGGTGCGGATATGGTCATGACCGCTCATGTTCAATTTCCTGCCATTGATGATACAACATATAAAAGCAAAAAAGATGGCGAGGACATTATGGTTCCAGCAACCTTATCGAAAAAAGTCATCACACACTTATTAAAAGAAGAGATGGGCTTTCAAGGAGTTGTCGTAACAGACGCCCTAAACATGAAAGCGATTGCAGATAACTTCGGACAGGAAGAAGCCGTAGTGATGGCCATTAAGGCTGGCGTCGACATCGCCCTCATGCCAGCACCAGTCACCTCTCTTAAAACTGAGAAAAACCTTGAGAATGTGTTCAATGCTGTAAAACAGGCAATTGTAAAGAAAGAAATTCCGATGTCTCAAATCAACGAATCTGTTGAAAAAATTCTTCAATTGAAGATCAAACGAGGCATCATTTCTTCCAAAAAACCTATCACCCTTGAGAAAAAAATCAAAAAAGCCACTCAAATCGTTGGGAAAAAATCGCACCGGAACGCAGAACAAAAAATGGCGCGTGAAGGGATCACCCTGCTTAAAAACAACGATAAGACCCTACCCTTCAAGCCTAAAAAGAATGATAAAATCTTGGTCATGGCACCTTACGAAGATCAAACAAAAGCCATGTCTGTCACAATTGATTCTCTGATCAAACAAAAAAAGATCAAACCTGTACGTATCCAATCATATGCTTTTGCGGATAAGACCTTCACCAAAGAAACAGCCAAAATGCTTCAAGATGCTGACTATGTGATTACCGGCTCTTACGTTGTCCAAAATGACCCAGCTGTGAATGATGGTGTGATTGATGACAATGTACAGGACCCGAAAAAATGGGCGACTGCCTTCCCACGTGCTGTCATGAAAGAAGCTGCAGCACAAAAGAAAAAAATGGTCATCATGAGCCTAAGAAACCCTTACGATGCGGCAAATTTTGAAGAGGCGGATGCCTTACTAGCTGTTTACGGTTTTAAGGGCTACTCAAACGGACAATTCAACCAGCCAAATATTCCTGCTGGGTTAGAAGTCATATTTGGCACTGCATTACCTAAAGGCAAACTGCCTGTAGATATCCCATCTGTCACTCATCCAAATCAAACCCTGTATCCATTCGGCTATGGACTCAACTTGAAAGGGAAACAGATCAAATAGGAGGGATTCTCTTGAAAAAAACAGCAAGCTTAATACTCGCAAGCATTCTCATTATGAGCACATTGACCGCCGCCTCCCCCGCAAACCAAGAACGAACAGATACAAAAGGAAAAAAAGCAACAGTCAAAACTGGGATCGAAACACTACTCTCAGGCAATCTTTCATGGTTAAAAGGGAAAAGGGTCGGCCTCATTACGAACCCAACTGGTATTGATGCAAATATGAAAAGCAGTGTCGATCTCCTATTTGAGCATCCAAATATCAAGCTTACTGCTCTATATGGACCTGAACATGGTGTGCGCGGCGATGCACAGGCAGGAGAAGGCGTCGAATCCTATACCGATGAAAAAACAGGTCTTCCTGTTTACTCTCTCTATGGAAAAACAAGAAAACCAACCCCTGACATGCTCAAAAATGTAGATGTCTTGCTGTTTGATATTCAAGATGTTGGCGCTCGTTATTACACCTATATTTACACGATGGCCTATGCGATGGAGGCTGCGAAAGAAAACAACATTCCCTTTGTTGTCCTAGACCGTCCAAACCCCATTGGCGGACTAAAAGTAGAAGGCCCTGTCTTAGAACCTGAGCACGCTTCATTTGTAGGGCTCTATCCAATACCATTAAGACATGGGATGACCACTGGTGAACTAGCAAAATTCTTTAACAAAGAGTTTCATATCAATGCTGATGTCACAGTCATCAAAATGAAAAATTGGAAGCGTTCCATGACGTTTGATGACACGAAGCTGCCATTCGTCCTTCCTTCACCTAACATGCCAACAGTGGATAGTACCTTTGTATATCCCGCCACAGGATTAATTGAAGGCACAAATGTCTCTGAAGGCAGAGGAACAACAAAACCGTTCGAGCTCATTGGCGCTCCGTATATCAATAGCAATGAGCTAGCAGATTATTTAAATCAATTAAAACTAAAGGGTGTGAAATTTAGACCCGTATCATTCACCCCCACTTTTTCTAAACATGCAGGGAAGCTATCACACGGTGTGCAGCTATACGTCACAGACCGCTCTTCATTCGAAGCGGTAAAAACAGGGTTATCCATCATCAAAGCCATACATGATTTATATCCAAAAGACTTTCAGTTTCTTCAAACAGGTAGCTTTGATAAACTCATCGGAAATGGTTGGATCAAAGAAGAAATCAATCAAGGTACTTCCGTCAAACACATCATGAAGCGCTATCATCACGACCTCAAATCATTTGAAAAGAAACGGAAGAAATATCTCATCTATTAATTCGCAAAAAGACCTCCATCTCATAAAATGGAGGTCTTTTCATGATAAAGATTTAGTCACAGCAGGCGCTTTCAGCTCAAAACGATTGAGTAAGAAACCAAACAAGGCAGCAAGTACTTGCTGAAACAGCATACCAATCACAACAGGGACAGCAACAGCAGGCGGAAAAAAGCTAATAGCAAGCACAGCTCCGGCACTAATATTTCTCATGCCGCCCGTATACACAATGGCCACAATTTCCCCTTGAGTACATTTCATTACCTTTCCAATCAACCATGCAAAAGCATACCCACTCATCGCAATGAAAAAGACAGTCGCTGCTTTGCTAAAAAATGCAGCATCCAGTTCACGCAAATATGGGGCGACAACAGAACTGTTAATCGATACGACAACAAACAAGCCTAATTTTGAAAAAGGAGCCAAGGTCTGACTAATTGTTTTCGTCACAGATGGCTTTGCATACTGACGAACGAGCATTCCTAAAATAGAGGGCAGCACCACCATACCAAACAGCCCTTTCATGATCGCAACCATGTCCATATGGACCTGTGTACCGACGAAGAGTGACAAGCTTACTGGCACAATCAATGGCGAAAGCAATGTATCAATTAAAATGATAGATAACGTTAACCCGACATTCCCTTTATACATCGCCGCCCATATTAAACTAGACACACCTGTTGGAATCACCATCGCAAGAGTCAAACCGGTGATCGTCATAGAATCGCCCGCAAATATCAAATGCCCCGCTGACCAAGCATAAAGAGGCATCAGCACATGCAAAATCATAAACGATAAAATCAAAGGCAATGGATGCATCACCGTATGCTTTAAAGCTGAAAAAGTAGATGACAAGCTCCCTGAAAATGTCATAATGGCAAATACCCAAGGCACCATAAACGTAAAATCTTTTAAATAGGCCGCCAATAAAACACCAAGTAGCACACTAATAGGCGTAATAAGCGGCATCATCCGGCCGAGCACTTGGTTCAAACGCACAAGCATGCCGGCCACCTCCATCCTTCACTTTCTACCCTTTCTATTGTAACAAACAGAAAAAACTTATGAAGAACCATTCACCTGTTTCACAAGATTTCGACTTGATGTATCCATTCCAACTACGTCTACTTGTACGCCAGCTGCTTGATACTTTTCCTTTACACGTTCTATCGCTGCCACACCCGATTCATCCCATATACGCGCTTCAGATAGATCAATCACAATGGCTTGGAGATCTTTTCCCTGACGGAACGCTTGGATGAAATCAGTCACAGAAGCAAAGAAAATTTGCCCTTTAATTCGATAAATCCAAGTACCTGCTTGGCTTTCTGTAGAGGAAATATGGAGCTTCGATATTTTTGCTACAAAGAATACCGCACTTAGCAGCACACCTGCAAAAACACCTTTTGATAAATCATGAGTTAACAATACCGTCACGACCGTGACAATCATCACAATAGAATCTGTTATCGGATTCTTTCGTAACTGCTGAAAGGAACTCCAATCAAATGTCCCAACGGAGACCATAATCATGACAGCTACAAGAGCAGCCATCGGAATCTGAACAACAACATCACCAAGTACAAAAATGAGAACCATTAAAAAGGCACCCGCTACAAAGGTAGAAAGACGGCCACGCCCGCCTGCCTTCGTATTAATCACTGATTGACCAATCATCGCACAACCAGCCATACCACCAAAGAACCCTGCAACCACATTGGCAATCCCTTGACCTCTCGCTTCCTTGTTCTTACGACTAGACGTCTCCGTCATATCATCAACAATCTGTGCAGTTAAAAGAGACTCAAGTAAACCTACCATCGCTAGCGCTAAAGAATAAGGAAAAATAATAGCAAGTGTCTCCCAGCTAAACGGAACTTGAGGAATCAGAAAAGCAGGCAAAGTACTAGGAAGCTCTCCCATGTCTCCAACTTTTCTCACATCAATATGTCCAAATACAGCAATGATCGTCATGACAATAATCGCAATGAGAGGGGATGGTATCACCTTTACCACCATCGGCAATAAATAAATGATCAGCAAAGCGCCGCCTGTCATTGTATACATGGCCAACGATTCCCCTACGAAATGTGGAAGCTGAGCCATGAAGATCATAATAGCCAACGCATTCACAAAACCAACCATTACGGATTTCGGAATAAACTTCATCAGACGAGACACTCGGCAAAATCCAAACACAATTTGAATCAGACCTGTTAAAATCGTAGCCGCAAACAAGTACTGCAATCCATGATCGGCTACCAAATCAACCATAACCAGAGCCATAGCCCCTGTAGCAGCCGAAATCATACCTGGCCGTCCACCAACAAACGAAATGACAATGGCAATACAAAACGAAGCATACAATCCAATCTTCGGATCAACGCCCGCAATAATCGAAAATGCAATCGCCTCAGGAATTAAAGCCAGAGCCACTAAAATACCCGCCAGCACATCCTGACGCACATGTCCAAACCATTCTTGCTTTACAAATAAATCTTTCAAACCATCTACTCCTTTTTATACACATACCGCACACAGAAAAGAAGATCAATCAAACCTGGAGATGAAGAAAGGAAAATAAACAATGCTTCACTTTCGGGGAAAAAGAGGAACGTACAGAGTCTTTTGTTAGAGAGGATAACCATCACTTTAGTAAGAATATAAGAAAGGAACTAAGGAATCAAGCACAAAAAGAAGGAATGTGTAGAAAATTGATACAAAGCTTCCTTATCAATCGATTTATTCCATTTTCATGATTCTATTTGTCACTGAGCAAGTCCAACATTTTAAAACAAACAAAAAAAGCCCCTATATAAATGGGGCTTTTGGTTTATTAACGTAATAATTGAAGTACGTTTTGTGGCTGTTGATTCGCTTGTGCAAGCATAGCTTGAGACGCTTGAGAAAGAATGTTGTTCTTAGTGAACTCACTCATTTCTTTTGCCATGTCAACGTCACGGATACGAGACTCAGCAGCTGTTAAGTTTTCAGCAGATGCACCCAAGTTGTTAATAGTGTGCTCTAAACGGTTTTGTACTGCACCAAGTTTTCCACGTTGAGCAGATACTTGGTTAATAGCTGCATCAACAATACTTAGTTGAGTATCAAAACCAACATCATCTGCTTTTGCATCATTGTCAGCAAATTTTCTTACATCGATGTTTTTAACGGCTTGATTGGCTACAACATTCCCATCACCATCTTTAACTCCTAATGCATCAGTACTCATTTTATCAATATTAACTGAAATTTGTTGAGTTGCGTTAGCACCGATTTGGAACACTAAAGCATTACCACTTGCTGGGACTGCAGGTGTACCTGTATCTGGATCATCTGGATCTGTCGGCGGAATTGCTGGTGTTCCTGGGATTCCTTTAAAAGTACCATCTAATAATTTTTTACCGTTAAACTCTGTACGATTTGAAATTCCATCAACTTCTTCTTGTAAAGCTTCAATCTCATCTTGAATAGATTGAAGATCTGTGTTTTTATCTTGTGTACCAGTGTTTCCAGCTTGAACCACTAATTCACGTACACGTTGAAGGATTGAGTGAGTTTCAGTCAATGCACCCTCAGCTGTTTGGATAAGAGAGATACCGTCCTGTGCGTTTTTAGATGCCATTTCTAATCCGCGGATTTGTCCACGCATTTTCTCAGAGATTGCAAGACCAGCTGCATCATCTCCTGCACGGTTGATTTTAAGACCAGAAGAAAGCTTCTCCATGTTCTTTTGGCTCGCACCGTTGTTTGCAGACAGACGGTTTAAAGTGTTAAGCGCTGCGATATTGTGGTTAATTCTCATTTCGTATTACCTCCGTGTAATTTTTTTCGAGCTTATCTGTCAAGTCCATTTGGATGAGAAGCTCTTCCTTAGAATTTTCGATTTCTAAGGCATGTGTATAGTAGTAACGCAGAGCACCTTTTGGCTCTCTAACTTTACTACCATATGTAACACCAGTTATGGCAATAATCATGAAATCTCCTTCTTTTAATGCTCACCATAACAATGAGTATTGTGTTACCTACTATAGACAGACCTACCATATATTTTAGTTTGTGGAAATTCTTAATTTCATAAATTCGACACATTTAAAAAGCACATAGGGATGATAAAATTCAATCAACTGCGTTTTGTGGAATATTAAGTAAAATAAAAATGACATTTTACGAAAACAGGGGAGAAACATGATTAGTGTAAAACCGTGTGGAAACAACACTTTTTCACATACCCTAAAAACACTCGATAAAGTAACAGAGAAAAGAAAAAGGATTTTGAGAGAAGGATTCACTTCAAAAGAAGAACAATGAAAGTTGCAAATGCAAAAGAATTGCAGCTTCACGCATTTTCAAACGATGAAAAATAAACATCAAAAAAGCCCCTGTTCTCTATGGTCAGGGGCTTTACTTTTTTCATTTTTTCAATGCTTTTTGAAGAGCTGCTTTTGTCTTCGGTCCGTTCCATCTCTTATGTGGAACAACGTTGGCCAATGGAATGCCTTGCTCTGTCGTCAGCTGACGAATTAACATTGTACGTTCTCAACTACCTTTTCAAATTTAAATACATGGTGGGAGCGATTCGCAAAAAGGCTCGATATAAGAAAATTCATTTGCATGATATGCGTCATACTCATGCTACTATATCAAATCAGCTAAATACATGGGTTTAATATTAAATCTGTCTCTCAGCGTTTAGGTCATGCGGATGTTAAAACAACTCTTGATACGTATACACATACGGTCTAGTGGCGGATGCTTTAACAAACTTATTGCAAATTCGATAATTGGTCCCAATTTGTCCCCAAGTAAATAAAAAAGGACATAAAAAAAAAGCCTTCTCATCATCGAGAAACCCTGTCAGATCAACATTTAGAGGAAAGCTTCCAAGCGGGCTCGAACCGCTGACCTCTTCCTTACCATGGAAGTGCTCTACCTACTGAGCTATGGAAGCATGGCTCCGCAGGTAGGACTCGAACCTACGACCGATCGGTTAACAGCCGATAGCTCTACCACTGAGCTACTGCGGAATGATAAAGTAACTTCTTCCATTGGAAGGATATAAACAAAAAGCTTGGCGGCGTCCTACTCTCACAGGGGGAGACCCCCAACTACCATCGGCGCTGAAGAGCTTAACTTCCGTGTTCGGTATGGGAACGGGTGTGACCTCTTCGCTATCGCCACCAAACCTGATGGAGAGAATGTTCTCTCAAAACTAGATAACAATGTTCAAGCTTCACATTAGAATATAGGTTAAGTCCTCGATCTATTAGTATCTGTCAGCTCCACGTGTCACCACGCTTCCACCTCAGACCTATCAACCTGATCATCTTTCAGGGATCTTACTTCCTTGCGGAATGGGAAATCTCATCTTGAGGGGGGCTTCATGCTTAGATGCTTTCAGCACTTATCCCGTCCGCACATAGCTACCCAGCGATGCCCTTGGCAGAACAACTGGTACACCAGCGGTGCGTCCATCCCGGTCCTCTCGTACTAAGGACAGCTCCTCTCAAATTTCCTGCGCCCGCGACGGATAGGGACCGAACTGTCTCACGACGTTCTGAACCCAGCTCGCGTACCGCTTTAATGGGCGAACAGCCCAACCCTTGGGACCGACTACAGCCCCAGGATGCGATGAGCCGACATCGAGGTGCCAAACCTCCCCGTCGATGTGGACTCTTGGGGGAGATAAGCCTGTTATCCCCGGGGTAGCTTTTATCCGTTGAGCGATGGCCCTTCCATGCGGAACCACCGGATCACTAAGCCCGACTTTCGTCCCTGCTCGACTTGTAGGTCTCGCAGTCAAGCTCCCTTGTGCCTTTACACTCTGCGAATGATTTCCAACCATTCTGAGGGAACCTTTGGGCGCCTCCGTTACATTTTAGGAGGCGACCGCCCCAGTCAAACTGCCCACCTGACACTGTCTCCCTGCCCGATAAGGGCAGCGGGTTAGAAGGTCAATACAGCCAGGGTAGTATCCCACCGATGCCTCCACCGAAGCTAGCGCTCCGGTTTCCAAGGCTCCTACCTATCCTGTACAAGCTGTACCAACATTCAATATCAGGCTGCAGTAAAGCTCCACGGGGTCTTTCCGTCCTGTCGCGGGTAACCTGCATCTTCACAGGTACTATAATTTCACCGAGTCTCTCGTTGAGACAGTGCCCAGATCGTTGCGCCTTTCGTGCGGGTCGGAACTTACCCGACAAGGAATTTCGCTACCTTAGGACCGTTATAGTTACGGCCGCCGTTTACTGGGGCTTCAATTCGCACCTTCGCTTACGCTAAGCGCTCCTCTTAACCTTCCAGCACCGGGCAGGCGTCAGCCCCTATACTTCGCCTTACGGCTTCGCAGAGACCTGTGTTTTTGCTAAACAGTCGCCTGGGCCTATTCACTGCGGCTTCTCGGGGCTTTAACACCCTAAGAAGCACCCCTTCTCCCGAAGTTACGGGGTCATTTTGCCGAGTTCCTTAACGAGAGTTCTCTCGATCACCTTAGGATTCTCTCCTCGCCTACCTGTGTCGGTTTGCGGTACGGGCACCTCTCACCTCGCTAGAGGCTTTTCTTGGCAGTGTGGAATCAGGAACTTCGCTACTAAATTTCGCTCGCCATCACAGCTCAGCCTTCACGGGAAACGGATTTGCCTATTTCCCAGCCTAACTGCTTGGACGCGGATATCCAATACCGCGCTTACCCTATCCTCCTGCGTCCCCCCATTGCTCAAATGGTGAGGAGGTGGTACAGGAATATCAACCTGTTGTCCATCGCCTACGCCTTTCGGCCTCGGCTTAGGTCCCGACTAACCCTGAGCGGACGAGCCTTCCTCAGGAAACCTTAGGCATTCGGTGGACGGGATTCTCACCCGTCTTTCGCTACTCATACCGGCATTCTCACTTCTAAGCGCTCCACCAGTCCTTCCGGTCTGACTTCACAGCACTTAGAACGCTCTCCTACCACTGTTCGTAAGAACAGTCCGCAGCTTCGGTGATACGTTTAGCCCCGGTACATTTTCGGCGCAGAGTCACTCGACCAGTGAGCTATTACGCACTCTTTAAATGGTGGCTGCTTCTAAGCCAACATCCTGGTTGTCTAAGCAACTCCACATCCTTTTCCACTTAACGTATACTTTGGGACCTTAGCTGGCGGTCTGGGCTGTTTCCCTTTCGACTACGGATCTTATCACTCGCAGTCTGACTCCCAAGGATAAGTCATCGGCATTCGGAGTTTGACTGAATTCGGTAACCCGGTAGGGGCCCCTAGTCCAATCAGTGCTCTACCTCCGAGACTCTTACCTTGAGGCTAGCCCTAAAGCTATTTCGGAGAGAACCAGCTATCTCCAGGTTCGATTGGCATTTCACCCCTACCCACACCTCATCCCCGCACTTTTCAACGTGCGTGGGTTCGGGCCTCCATTCAGTGTTACCTGAACTTCACCCTGGACATGGGTAGATCACCTGGTTTCGGGTCTACGACCACGTACTCATGCGCCCTATTCAGACTCGCTTTCGCTGCGGCTCCGCATCTTCTGCTTAACCTTGCACGGGATCGTAACTCGCCGGTTCATTCTACAAAAGGCACGCCATCACCCTTTAACGGGCTCTGACTACTTGTAGGCACACGGTTTCAGGATCTATTTCACTCCCCTTCCGGGGTGCTTTTCACCTTTCCCTCACGGTACTGGTTCACTATCGGTCACTAGGGAGTATTTAGCCTTGGGAGATGGTCCTCCCGGATTCCGACGGAATTTCACGTGTTCCGCCGTACTCAGGATCCACTCTGGAGAGAACAACATTTCAGTTACAGGGCTGTTACCTTCTTTGGCGGGCCTTTCCAGACCTCTTCGCTTATATCGTTCCTTTGTAACTCCGTATAGAGTGTCCTACAACCCCAAGAGGCAAGCCTCTTGGTTTGGGCTGTTCCCGTTTCGCTCGCCGCTACTCAGGGAATCGCATTTGCTTTCTCTTCCTCCGGGTACTTAGATGTTTCAGTTCCCCGGGTATGCCTTCTCATACTCTATGTATTCAAGTATGGATACTACTCCATTACGAGCAGTGGGTTTCCCCATTCGGAAATCTCCGGATCAAAGCTTGCTTACAGCTCCCCGAAGCATATCGGTGTTCGTCCCGTCCTTCATCGGCTCCTAGTGCCAAGGCATCCACCGTGCGCCCTTTCTAACTTAACCATTTCTTACTTTAGAAAGAATCACTATGTGTGATGAACTTTGCATTGCATTCAATGTGAATGTATTACTTATTGTTATCTAGTTTTCAAAGAACAATCCTGTCTCGCTAGAGACATGTTTTGAAGGAATGATCCTTCAAAACTAAACAAGACGAAAACGCACGCTGCTCCATATATCCTTAGAAAGGAGGTGATCCAGCCGCACCTTCCGATACGGCTACCTTGTTACGACTTCACCCCAATCATCTGTCCCACCTTCGGCGGCTGGCTCCATAAAGGTTACCTCACCGACTTCGGGTGTTACAAACTCTCGTGGTGTGACGGGCGGTGTGTACAAGGCCCGGGAACGTATTCACCGCGGCATGCTGATCCGCGATTACTAGCGATTCCAGCTTCACGCAGTCGAGTTGCAGACTGCGATCCGAACTGAGAACAGATTTATGGGATTGGCTAAACCTTGCGGTCTCGCAGCCCTTTGTTCTGTCCATTGTAGCACGTGTGTAGCCCAGGTCATAAGGGGCATGATGATTTGACGTCATCCCCACCTTCCTCCGGTTTGTCACCGGCAGTCACCTTAGAGTGCCCAACTAAATGCTGGCAACTAAGATCAAGGGTTGCGCTCGTTGCGGGACTTAACCCAACATCTCACGACACGAGCTGACGACAACCATGCACCACCTGTCACTCTGTCCCCGAAGGGAAAGCCCTATCTCTAGGGTTGTCAGAGGATGTCAAGACCTGGTAAGGTTCTTCGCGTTGCTTCGAATTAAACCACATGCTCCACCGCTTGTGCGGGCCCCCGTCAATTCCTTTGAGTTTCAGTCTTGCGACCGTACTCCCCAGGCGGAGTGCTTAATGCGTTAGCTGCAGCACTAAGGGGCGGAAACCCCCTAACACTTAGCACTCATCGTTTACGGCGTGGACTACCAGGGTATCTAATCCTGTTCGCTCCCCACGCTTTCGCTCCTCAGCGTCAGTTACAGACCAGAGAGTCGCCTTCGCCACTGGTGTTCCTCCACATCTCTACGCATTTCACCGCTACACGTGGAATTCCACTCTCCTCTTCTGCACTCAAGTTTCCCAGTTTCCAATGACCCTCCCCGGTTGAGCCGGGGGCTTTCACATCAGACTTAAGAAACCGCCTGCGAGCCCTTTACGCCCAATAATTCCGGACAACGCTTGCCACCTACGTATTACCGCGGCTGCTGGCACGTAGTTAGCCGTGGCTTTCTGGTTAGGTACCGTCAAGGTGCGAGCAGTTACTCTCGCACTTGTTCTTCCCTAACAACAGAGCTTTACGATCCGAAAACCTTCATCACTCACGCGGCGTTGCTCCGTCAGACTTTCGTCCATTGCGGAAGATTCCCTACTGCTGCCTCCCGTAGGAGTCTGGGCCGTGTCTCAGTCCCAGTGTGGCCGATCACCCTCTCAGGTCGGCTACGCATCGTCGCCTTGGTGAGCCATTACCCCACCAACTAGCTAATGCGCCGCGGGTCCATCTGTAAGTGACAGCCGAAACCGTCTTTCATCCTTGAACCATGCGGTTCAAGGAACTATCCGGTATTAGCTCCGGTTTCCCGGAGTTATCCCAGTCTTACAGGCAGGTTACCCACGTGTTACTCACCCGTCCGCCGCTAACATCCGGGAGCAAGCTCCCTTCTGTTCGCTCGACTTGCATGTATTAGGCACGCCGCCAGCGTTCGTCCTGAGCCAGGATCAAACTCTCCGAAAAAGTACAAAACCGAAGTTTTGTTTTTCGTCAGCGTTTGACTGACTACCTATGATGTTTCATAGGATTTTTTTATAAAACTCGAATTAACAGGTACGTTTTGTCTTGTTTAGTTTTCAAAGATCATCTTCGCCGTTCTTAGCGGCTTTAATAATGTAACATTTCGCTTCATCTTATGTCAACAACTTTTTTAAAGTTTATTTCCCGAAGCGTTTTGTCTTTGTCACCGTGTGTCAGCGACGATTAATAATATATCACGAAAACTTTCTATTGGTCAACGCCTTTTCAAAACTTTTTTTGAAATAGTTTTATTGTGCATCTCAAATCCTTGTCCTGCATACAATCAAGTAACAATCTCGGACAAGGCAGGAGTGTTTGAATTGAGTCGATTATATGTGTTGCCTATTAAACGGCTGAAGCAAGTTGTCATTATTCTTGTAGCAGCCCTTGCAGCTGCAACCTTTTTTTATGTACAAAAGGCACCGCCGCTGTCGGTATTTAAAACAGAACATGGACCCCGAGCCATTTATAAAGGCGAGACTTCCTCAAAACATGTCTCCCTCACATTTAATATCGGCTGGGGAGATGAGAAGGCTGTTCCTATTTTAAATGTCCTTCGAGAGTACGATATAAAGAACGCTACTTTTTTTCTGTCTGCTTCTTGGGCTGAGCGTCATCCTGATATCGTCAAACAAATTAGAGAGGACGGTCACCAAATCGGCAGCCTTGGCTATGCTTATAAAAATTATAGCCAGCTTGAAGATAGTGAAATCAAGCAAGATCTTGTCCGGGCACAAAATTCATTTCAAAAGCTTGGACTAGATGACATTCAACTATTAAGACCGCCAACTGGGCAATTTAACGAAAAAGCATTGAAAATTGCCACACAGTACGGTTATACAGTTGTCCATTACAGCGTCAATTCACAGGATTGGCTGAATCCGGGCGTCGATCAGATTGTTCAGAATGTAAATGATCGAATGAAAAGTGGAGACATTGTTCTCCTCCATGCCTCAGATTCAGCAACCCAAACCGCTCAAGCCTTACCAGCTATTTTGAAACAAATTAAAGAAAAGAATTTAAAAAATGTGACGGTTGGCGAACTGATCTCCAATACCAAAACAAAGTCATCGGAAGTTAAGTAGCTTTCGCCTTTGAAAAACGCGGCATAGCTAATAACTGAAACGCATTACAGCCTAATAGCGGGAATAGCATTAAATACAGCCAGTTCTCTTCGTTGACTCTGAGCGCCGGGAACCATTCTAGCGACGTGATGACGACCATGAGAAACATTGCGGAAACAAATGTTTTCTTAGAGGACTGCTGCTGTTTAAAGTAAGCCACGATCAATGCGAACACACCGATAAAGACAGGCAGCCATAGGTATGGAAAAAATGATTCATTCTCCCCGAAAAACAAAAATCGCAAGTAAGCTAAATCAAACAGCACAAAGATCACCAGAAACAGCTGAATGGTATTCCATAAAGAATGTGATCTGAATATCTCTAAAGCAAACCGGTGCACCGTCAAAAATACAACAAACCCCATCTGACTAATGACACTAAAAATCATCCCCACACCAATGAACCAAAATAACACAGATGCGATTTCTAGTATTTCAAATGATATAAAAAGCTTCTGATATTTCCCCCACTCCAGCGCAAAGCCTACCACGCTTGTCATGACCGCTCCAACAGCTAGCACAGAGAAGAAAAAACGAACTAAATCCCGACTTTTCATTGAATTGACCCAACCCCTATTTTTGTTATGTATAAATTTACGTGAAACATTCATATTAAAAGTAAGACATGTAACGAAAGGAGCCACAGTATGTCAAAAGGCATCTTGCGTATAATGAGCTGTTTTCTCCTTTTATCTCTAACAGCTTGTGCTCCCAAAACCCAATCCTCATCTAATATGGACTATGACGAAACAAAGAAAATGGTCGTCGATATATTGAAGACAGATGACGGTAAAAAGGCCATTCAACAGTTATTAAATGACGAGGCAATGAATGAAGCTTTGGTAATGGATGAACAAACTGTGAAAAAAACGATAGAGAAAACACTGACTTCTGATAAAGGCAAAGAGTTCTGGAAGAAGGTCTTTGAGGATTCTAAATTTGCCGAGACTTTCGCAAAATCCATGCAGCAACAGCATGAAAAGATGTTAAAACAGTTAATGAAGGACCCTGACTATCAGCAATTGATGATGGATATTCTCAAGGATCCTGAAATGGAAAAGAAATACGGTGAACTGGTGAAAAGCAAAGAGTTCAGAAAGCACTTAGAAAAAGTTATTACGGAAACATTAAGCAGTCCTCTTTATAAGAAGAAATTCGAAGATGAGCTTAAAAAAGCAGCATCTGAAAGCAGTGATTCCGGATCAAAAGGCAGCGAAGAAAGCGGCAGTTAAACATCACCCGAGTGAACATACATCCACTCGGGCTTTCATTATGCTTTTACTGCTAATTGTTCAATGACTTTATTCGCAATGTATTGATACACTTCTCCCGTTGGATGACTCGCATCATAGACAGATGGAGCAAAATCATCTTCATTCCAATCAGGCTGCCTTAAAGGAATTTGACCAAGGACCGATACTCGCAGCTCTTCTGCCAGCTTGTCCCCGCCCCCTTTTCCAAAGACATATTCTTTCTCACCTGTTTTTTTGCTTTCATAATAGCTCATATTCTCAACGACCCCTAGCACCTCGTGATCTGTTTGCAGTGCCATTGCGCCTGCTCTAGCAGCAACGAAGGCAGCTGTAGGATGCGGTGTTGTGACAATGATTTCTTTACAGCTTGGAAGCATTGTATGAATATCAAGCGCCACATCTCCCGTTCCAGGCGGAAGGTCTAATAGTAAGTAATCTAATTCTCCCCACTCGACTTCGTGGAAGAAGTTATTTAGCATTTTACCAAGCATCGGTCCTCTCCATATGACCGGTGCATTTTCTTCAACAAAAAAGCCCATTGAAATCACTTTGACACCAAAGCGTTCCACAGGTATGATTTTTTCCCCTTTAACCGTTGGTCTGACGGTGATTCCCATCATATCCGGTACACTAAAGCCATAAATATCTGCATCAATCAGTCCGACTTTTTTTCCTAGACGAGCCAGTGCTACAGCAAGGTTCACAGACACGGTAGATTTCCCAACGCCTCCCTTTCCGCTCGCAATCGCTAAGAACTCAGGCGGATTTTTAGAGTTGAGCAAATTTTCTTCCTCATCTTGTGACGGCATAAACCTTTCAAGTGTTTCTTGAGGTAGTTCTTCAAAACGAAGACCTACTGTGTTAGCACCCTCTGCTTTCAAGGCTTTTACGATGTCTTGCTGAAGCTTCATCTGCTCAGCAGTGCCCGTTTTGGCAATAGCCACCTTTAAGCTCACATGTTCTTTTTCAGGCTTTAGGCTGATTTCCTTGATGGCATCCAGCTCACCAAGCGGTATATGAAGGAAAGGTTCGTCCATCTTCCCAACTAGTTTTCTCACATCATCTTGTCCGATCATAGCAGAACCTCACCCTTTATTGAATTCGTTTACAATCCAAGTATATCATACATATCCTTACAATGTCTGTCCTGTTTGCCTGCGTTCAAAAGGAAAAAGCCCCTTATTCAGGCGGCTCTTTTTGCTCTGTTAAATATCTTAAAATGCCTTTATAAATGGATGCGGCTATTTGATCTTGATATTTAGGTGTTGCCAGCTGACCGGCCTCTTTCGGATTGGAGAGAAACCCAATCTCCACAAGAGCTCCTGGTTTTGTCACATTTTGCATTAAATAAATGCCATTGATCCGCTTTGCCTTTCGATCTGTGTTTTCAAGATTATTGCGTAATTCATCTTGTATGAACTTCGCTGCCTTTTCATTTTCTTCATACCTTCCGTAAAAAAACGTCTGTGCGCCGCTCCATTTGTTCGATGGGATCGCATTTAAATGAATACTTAAATAGAGATCGGCTTCAGACTCATTGATGGCTTTTACACGGTTTCTTAAATCCTCTGCTTTCTTCCGGGCATATCCCTTTGTGTTCTTTGATGATAAATCAGAATCATCCTCGCGGGTCATAAGAACAAGCGCTCCCTGCTCCTGTAAATAGTCACGTATCTTCATGGATACATCCAGTGCAATCTCTTTTTCAAGCAGCTCTCCTCCTACAGCCCCGCCATCTGGACCGCCATGACCCGGATCTAAATAGATGATCTTGCCGCTCAGAGGCAAGTTCCACGATTTCCACGAATCATCATTTAGAAATTGAAACCTGAATAAGAATAAGAGGACAATAAACCCGATTAAAAACCCTGTCCATTTCAGCTTTCTTTTCATCCCTGTCCCTCCCATACACCATTATTTTATAGATATGGGACAAGGGCTGGAAATATGCTTAGTGCAGTCGAAGCTTATGCCTTTTTTCTGATTCTCGAAAGCCTTCCTGCCACCACATGCTTAAAAACTCCTTCGCAAATGGATACAGACACGACATCCTCCGCTCCATTCGGAACATATTCCCCCACGATTGCAAACACCCTGCTAGCTCCTCAACTAGCTCATCTTCTTCATGAACTGACCGCTTCTTTATATCATCGAACGATTCACCGTACTTGCTCGACTCACCGTATCTCCCACCTGCTAAAAAAGCTTCAATGGCGAAATCGATGCAGCCATCACTCATAATCCCAGCTGGATCGTCTGCAAATGGGAACAGCTTCTTCGTGAATTTCTCGGAAGCGACCGTCACCTGTTGAAGAGACAATGTACGCAACAGCTTCTTTTCAAGCGTGACATCTCGTTTTGTTTTCAATTGATAAAATGAAAGAACTTCTGCCATGGACTGAACTCCTTTTTTTCTTTGTATTGTTCGTTGGTTTGAACAAAACATGCAGTTCAGTAAATGGAAATCAATGAGCTAATGGATTGGAAAATTGTGATAAGATGAACATTTATATATAGAAAGAATGGAAAAGGGGCAAAATCAATGAAGAAATGGATGTATATCCTGCTGCTACTAACAGTCGTCTTATCTGGATGCAGCAGTCAAGCGACCAAGCAGAAGAGCGACATAAAAGGAATAGAAGACATATC
Organism: Bacillus sp. FSL M8-0266; assembly: GCF_038613425.1. NCBI lineage: Bacteria > Bacillati > Bacillota > Bacilli > Caryophanales > Bacillaceae > Bacillus > Bacillus sp. FSL M8-0266. Next base: position 161,647 of record NZ_CP152015.1, on the reverse strand, counting down.
CTTAAAACAGCTTTCCAGGCACAAAAATTCTTACATTGGAGACAACGGAGCAATCGGCGCTATTTTATCAGATCTTCCAGGTAACGTGATTCGTGAGTATGAAATCGTAGATGAAAAAGCGCTAAAAGTGACATATGGCGTGAAGGAAAATGCCACTTATACAGAAGAACAATTTGATGCATTTTGGTTTGATAAGAAGGATACCATTGAAAAAAACTACTTATATAATGCATTGGCACTTTTTATTCTTATCGATAACGTAAAGCAAGTAACACTTAATATGAGCTCTAAAGACGAGCCGTCCGTCACGTTTAAAAGAAAACAGCTAGAAAAAAAGCTCCCTCACTCTTTTAAAGTTTACAAAGACGATACAGCGCTTTGGCAAAAGGAACTGATTGATGGAGTTGTGAAGTCAAAAGAGAAACGTCAAGATGTATACAAAGCGTTTCCCATCAAGAAATAATAAAAACAGAGGGGCGTCACCCTCTGTTTTTTTGATGATTATGTAGTAAAAGCCTTAATTAAACGTTGTCTAAAGTTTTGATCCACTGCTGCAGTAAGCATAAATTCATTGAATACTCCCTCAATCCAGTGAGAATTGTTCGCTTTCGGATCATTGATAAAAAGAGAGATGGATATAGAGGATGTATCTGTTCTTCGATATAAAGCACCTGTGAAAACAAACAATGTTGCTCCGCCTTTATACCAAAGGTATTGATCTGTTTCCGTCTTCAATGTTTCCCCCAGTACAATTTGGCTAAAAAGACGCTTTTCTTCTGTTGTTAACAACTCATCCTGTAAACGTTTCATAAAATGTGCATATTGATTAGTTGTAGACTTTGTCATCTTTTGCGTCAGTAATGATTGAATACGCAAGCTTAACAAGTTCTTTTTCATTATTTTATCTTCTAACGCCTTTTTTTGCTCTGGGTTATTTTTCATGATATTAAAAATCTCAATCATCAGAGATTTGTATTGCTCATCAGTTACACCGCTCATTTTCTTTAATGCATCCCGCCGATGATTAGATACATAGGCTGGCCACAACAGCTTGGGTGTCAGCGGCATGAGTTCATCATGTTCTGTAAGACCCGCTTGTTTCATCCGATCATTGATCTTATCTAAGCCGAGCCGGTCAATCAAATAATCAGTACAAGCATTCGAACTGACTTGCATCATCCCTTTGGCAACATCTAATAAAGTTGCATGCTCAGAAAAATCGTTGACCTCCAGCCAGTATGTGTGAGCACCGCCATCTGTTCTATCAATATAAAACCGCTCTATGTCCGCCAATGCCACTTTTTCATCTAGCTTGATGTCACCGCTAGAGACGGTTTTAACAAAATGAAACAAAACCATTAATTTCATCGTACTTGCAAGTGGTGTTTTTTGATTACCATTCCAATCTAATACCACATCTTCATTTTCAATAATTGTCGCTGATACGTCCTTTTTGTTTTTCGTGACAAATGTCAAAAGATCTTCCTTTGTTTTCTTCATATCTCTTTTATACAACAGTACATCAACCACCAAGTAAAGTATGACCACACCTAAGACAACTAGACCGATTTTGAGTAACATGTTTCTCCTTTCCAAATAACTAAGGATTTATATATTTAATATAACAAATATTTCAAATAAAGTCATAAAAAAGCAAAGGCAAGTGAACCCTTCGCTTCTTGGTGTTCTTATTCATGGGGAGAGATGCAGCTTCATTCCTTCATGCGTGGCTTCAAACCCTAATTTTTCATAAAAACGGCGTGCATCCGGCCTCTGTTTGTCTGTTGTTAGCTGAACCATATGACAGCCTCGGTCGCTAGCGCGTTGAATCGCCCATTTTATGAGCAGCGTGCCAACTCCTTTTCCTCTATGAGTAGAAGCCGTACGAACTCCTTCTATTGATGCTCTCCATCCTCCTTGATGTGTAAGAAATGGCGTCATGGTTAATTGGAGAACACCTACAGCTTCTTCCTGATCACACGCAACAATGAGTTCAATATTTGGATCAGCATCTATTGAATGAAAGGCTTCGATATAGCTTTCTAATAATGGTTGCGTGTAACGCTCTCTTTTTTGACCTAACATATCATCCGCGAGCATGAAGACGATTTTGTCGAGATCATCCAGCTTGGCTTCTCTGAACGTCAGTTGACTGAACCCCATTGAACACACCTCCTATGAAATGAAGTGGAACTTATTGACCAAAATACCATTGATGCGCGTTCTTATATAAGATGTGGTCAGCTGCTTTTTCCTCAAATAGCTGTTGAATCAACTCAACATCACCGTATTCAAATGGGCGCTTTGCTCTTGTGGATGGAAGGTCTGTACCAAACATCAGTGCATCAGGATTCGTTTGATAAATTGATGTCAATGCATGTTCAACGTTTAAATCGACTCGTCCAAAACCAGTTGCTTTTACCCGAACTCCTTTATCAACCAGCTTGAGCAAATGCGGCAAGCCTTCTTCCGATAAGCCTAAATGATCAATCGAAACGGCCGGCAGCTGTTCAAGCGTAGATGAGATGTCAGGGAGATGCTTAGCGTCTATGTAGAGCTCACTATGCCATCCCGCCAGCTCATACACCCTTCTCGCAAAATAATCGAGCTTCGAAATATCCTCCGAACCGCCCCGCTTCACATTAAAACGTAAAGCTTTCACTCCATGTTGATCCAAATGAACAATTTCATCATCAGTTACTGTAAAAGGTAATTGAGTCACACCGCAAAAAGCTGAGCCCAGTTCATCTAGCGCTTTCAACAAATAGCCTTGATCAAAGCCTTGAAATGACCCTGAGACGATTGCTCCACCTAAAATCCCTAGATCAGCCGTCTCTCTCTTATAATCATCCACCACATAACTAGGCGGTGTATACCCTTGGTTTTCCTGGATGGGAAAATTAAAATCAATGATATGAAAATGTGCATCAAAGATCCTCATGCGCGCGCCCCTCTTCTGCTTATTTGATCTGATTATATCAATAGCGAAAGCCAAGGGATATTTGGAATGACGAATTACTTCATATCATGAAAACTTATCAAGTTTTCCATTCCTCTCGCAAGATGGCATAATAAAACTCATCCCACCACTCACTTTCCTGTGGTATACACTTTTTAAAATAACCCTCTTTTCTCATCCCCATTTTCTCCATCACTCTCCACGATGGCACATTTTCAGGCTGACAAGTGGCAATGATCCGATGTAAATTCATTGTGTGAAAGCCATGATGCAGTACAGCATACGCCGCTTCAGAAGCATAGCCTTTGTTTTGATATGCAGGATTGAAGACCCAGCCAATTTCATACGTGTGATCACCAAAGTAAGGATGAAATGCGATATGCCCGATGCATGTATGATCTTCTTTTAATACAACAGCGACATACTTAGCATCTTCATGACGATTATTTTTGACAAATTCCTTCGCATCTTCTTTAGAAAATACATCTTCCGGAATATACTTCATCACTACCGGATCAGATGTATATGAATAGACATCCTGCCAATCATCATCCGTAAATGGTCGAATGAGACATCTTTCTGTCGTTAGATTCATAGGACAACCTCCATCTTTTTTAACAGAAAACTTCTATACTCATATTTTATACGTATCCAAGAGGAAGAGACCAGTCATGATCTATCACATAAAACGCACAAAAAAAAGCACCAGCACGAGGCTGATGCTTTTTTTATAAGGTTTGTTTGTAACAAACCTTTGTAAAACGTCCATACAATATAAAATTGATTAACGTTTTGAGAACTGAGGTGCGCGACGCGCGCCTTTAAGACCGTATTTCTTACGCTCTTTCATACGAGGGTCACGAGTAAGAAGTCCAGCACGTTTAAGTGATGTACGGTACTCAGGATCTACTTCTAGAAGAGCACGAGAGATACCGTGACGAATTGCTCCAGCTTGACCAGAGAATCCACCACCGTGAACAGTTACAAGAACATCGTAGCTGTTAGCTGTTTCTGTGATGTTCAAAGGCTGTTTCACGTCTTCGATTAAAGCAGCGAATGGAATGTATTCAGTAATTTCACGATTATTAACGACGATACGGCCTTCACCTGGAACTAAGCGAACGCGCGCTACAGAACTTTTACGACGACCTGTACCGTAATATTGAACCTGTGCCAAATTGTTAACCTCCCTTATAATTAACCGCGAAGTTCGTAAACTTCAGGTTGTTGTGCTTGATGTGGATGCTCAGAACCACGGTACACATTTAATTTTTTGAACATTTGACGGCCTAATGGACCCTTTGGAAGCATACCTTTGATAGCAAGCTCCAACATTTTTTCAGGGTAGTTTGTACGCATCTCAAGAGCAGTTCTTTGTTTCAAACCACCTGGGTGCATAGTGTGACGGTAGTAAATTTTGTCCGTCAATTTCTTACCTGTTAATTCGATTTTCTCAGCATTGATGATGATGACGTGATCACCTGTATCAACGTGTGGTGTATAAGTTGGTTTGTGCTTACCGCGCAAAAGTGATGCTACTTCAGTAGAAAGACGACCTAGAGTCTTGCCTGCCGCATCAACAACTAGCCATTTGCGCTCAATTGTGCTTGCGTTCGCCATTGGTGTTGTACGCATGAGTTTCCCTCCTAAATAAATCAATAATTTTTCCTTGAATCAAATGCTACGTTCTATTTCAAAACACAAGATAAGTCTTCCGGGGCTTATTTGTGGGGTTGAAATACATACCATATGATATCTTATAACTTTCTGCTTCCTGTGTCAAGAACATGTTACACCTGGTTTAGTTGTCATAGAAAACTTCCCATAAATACAGTCCGTGACTAGGCGCAGTCTTGCCTGCCGCTTCGCGATTTCGGGCGGCAAGCATGGCTTTTATCTCATCAGGGTGAAATTTACCAGATCCGATTTCAAGTAACGTTCCAGCGATAATTCGCACCATGTTGTATAAAAAGCCATTTCCTTTCACACGCATTTCAAGCCCGTCTGAGACGTTTTTCCACTCGAGGGTGTAAATATCCCTCACCTTGTCCTGAACCTCTGTATTGGCCGCACAAAAGCTTGTGAAGTCGTGTGTGCCAATGAGGTGTCCAGCAGCTTCTCTCATTTTGTCTGCATCTAGCCGGTAAGGAAAGTGGCAGGCATACTGTCTCGTGAACACATTTTGGTGCGTTTCCGTTGAGACCTTATAACGGTACTCCTTCGAAACGACACTAAAACGTGCATGAAACGACTCATCCACTTCCTCAGCCTTTAGAACCCGGATGTCATCCGGCAGGAGACTATTGAGGGCAAAAGGCCATCTTTCCATCGGAATCGAAAGCGGCGTGTCGAAATGGATGACCTGCCCCTTCGCGTGGACGCCGCTGTCCGTCCGGCCAGAAGCTACAATCGGAATCAGTTCATCCTGTTTGTGCATTCTTGCAAGAGCCGACTCGATCTCCGTCTGAACTGTCCTCTGCCCAGGCTGCACCTGATAGCCTTTAAAATGTGTCCCATCATAGGATACGGTACATTTGACCTTCATCTAGGAATCACCTAATTTCTCAGAAGCACAAGGAGTGCTGTTAACAGGATGAACAGGAGCAGTGTGAACGTGTCTTTCATGCCCCAGACAAGCTGACGGTATTTCGTCCGCCCTTCTCCTCCGCGGTAGCCTCTCGCTTCCATAGCGGTCGCCAGTTCCTCTGCACGCTTAAACGCACTGACGAAAAGCGGGACAAGTAAAGGAACGATGGCTTTCATGCGATCTTTAAGAGGTCCGCTTGTAAAATCAACACCTCTTGCCATTTGCGCCTTCATGATTTTGTCTGTCTCTTCTAGTAAAGTTGGAATAAACCGAAGAGAGATGGACATCATGAGAGCAAGCTCATGAACGGGCAGTTTGATTTTACGAAATGGGTGAAGCAGCTTTTCCATACCGTCTGTCACTTCTATAGGCGTTGTGGTTAACGTCAGAAGTGTCGTCATCATGATGAGATAGACAAAACGGAGAGAAATGAAAATCCCCTGCTTTAGACCTTCTTCATAAATATTTAAAAAACCAAAGTGAAATAGCAAGGCGCCATCCTTTGTCATAAAAATATGCAGAATGAAGGTAAACAGAACAATCCACAGGATCGGCTTCATTCCTTTGAGAATAAAGTATAGCGGCACCTGAGAAACCATCACCACAAGAAGGGTAAAGACACCTAAAAGCCCGTAAGTGGTGTAATTATTAGCAAAAAAGACAATAAAGACAAAAAAGAAAATTGATAACAGCTTTGTCCTTGGATCAAGACGATGGACAAAGGATGAACCTGGCACATATTTGCCGATAATCATACTATCCATCATAATGTCGTGTCCTCCTGATAAAGAGCTGTTAAAGCTTCTGCCATTTCATCCATGGTCAGAAGCGGTCTTGGAAACGTAATGCCCAGCTTTTCTTCTACAGTCTGCTGGAATTTAATCGTTTCTGGGAGGTCAAGACCAAACGAAGACATATCTGTACGATTGGCAAACAATTCTCTCGGCGTACCTGTCGCCTTCACCGTTCCTTTATGCATCACAATCATTTGATCCGCATAATGAGCGGCGTCCTCCATACTGTGTGTAACCAGAATCGTGGTGAGGTTTGCCTTTTGATGAAGCTCATAGAACATGTCCATGATTTCCTTTCGTCCGCGTGGATCTAACCCTGCAGTCGGCTCATCCAGCACAAGCACTTCTGGCTCCATCGCTAGAACACCTGCAATCGCCACACGTCTCATTTGACCGCCGCTTAGTTCAAAGGGAGATCGAGATAATAGGGATTCAGGAAGACCAACTAGCTTCAGCATTTCCTTCGCCTTTGCTTCTGCCTTTTCCGGAGGAACACCGAAATTCATCGGACCAAAGCAGATATCCTTAAGGATCGTTTCTTCAAAGAGCTGATGCTCAGGAAACTGAAACACGATGCCTACTTTTTTCCGGAGGGACTTTAAATCCTTCTGCTTTTTATTGGCTTGTAAGACGGTATCTCCAAGCGCAATGCTCCCCTTCGTTGGTTTGAGCAAGCCATTTAAATGCTGCAACAACGTGGACTTGCCAGAGCCCGTATGACCAATGACAGCGACATAGCTGCCCTCTTGGATGGAAGCATTGACATCATACAAAGCGAGACGCTCAAACGGCGTTTTCATTTGATAACGATGCTCTAATTCTTTGATCGTAATGTCCATAGCTCTTTCACCAATCCTTCTTGTGTCAAATGGGCATTTGCAAGCGGTACACCTTGCTGCTTCAATTGTTTGCTCAACCGATAGGAGAATGGCAGATCAAGTCCAATTTGAACTAGCTGTTCGTCTAGTTCAAATACTTCCTCTGGGGTTCCCTCGGCAAATTTTTTCCCGTCATTCATGACAATGACCCGGTCTGCCTTGGCGGCCTCGTCTAAATCATGTGTGATAGAAATGACTGTGACCGTCCCTTGTTCCTTCAATAGTCTAACAGTCTCTAACACTTCTTCACGGCCAATCGGATCAAGCATCGATGTTGCTTCATCCAAGATCATGATGTCAGGGCTTGCGGCAAGTACACCTGCAATGGCGACTCTCTGCTTTTGCCCGCCTGATAGATGGTGCGGCTCTTGATCAAGAAACTCCTGCATATTGACCTGTTTGACAGCCCAATCTACACGTTCTATCATCAATTCCCGCTCAACCCCGTTATTTTCTAAACCAAAAGCCACATCATCACGAACCGTTGAGCCAACGAATTGGTTATCTGGGTTTTGAAAGACCATTCCGACCTTTTTGCGAATATCCCAGACACTCTCTTCTTTCAGTTCAATCTCTCCAACCTTGACCGTTCCAGCATCCGGTAAAATGAGCCCATTCAGTACACGGGCAAGTGTGGATTTACCTGAACCGTTATGACCAACAATGGCGAGCCATTCATTTTGATTCACATGCAATGACACTTGATCTAAAGCGGGCTTGTCCGCATCCTTGTGATAACGAAATACAATGTCCTTTACGTCAATTAATGTCTTCCCCATCTCTACCGGACCTCCTCTCAGCTCAACCTCTTCTTTGCTTATTGTTAAAAAGCCGTAGTATCTAAAAAAGGGCATAGATCCAGTTATGAACTGTCCCGCCCTTTCTTAGATACACGCTATGTGATTAAACTAATTCAATGACAGCCATTGGTGCGCCATCGCCGCGACGAGGTCCAAGCTTCATGATACGAGTGTATCCACCTTGGCGATCTTCGTAGCGAGTTGCAACGTCAGCGAATAATTTTTGAAGTGCATCTTGGTTTGTTTCAGCGTTAGCTACTTCATTACGAATGTAAGCTGCAGCTTGACGGCGAGCATGAAGATCTCCGCGTTTGCCAAGAGTGATCATTTTTTCAACTACAGAGCGAAGTTCTTTCGCACGTGTTTCAGTTGTTTCGATGCGTTCGTTGATGATCAAATCAGTCGTTAGGTCACGAAGCATTGCTTTACGTTGTGCACTAGTGCGTCCTAGCTTTCTGTATGCCATGTGATGTCCCCTCCTTAGTTAGAGAATGCTGTATGAATAAAAAACACACGAAAATCCTAGTTCACAATGAAACTAGTCAATCGTCTTTACGAAGACCCAGTCCAAGTTCTTCTAGTTTCGCTTTTACTTCTTCAAGAGATTTACGTCCAAGGTTACGCACTTTCATCATATCCTCTTCTGTCTTGTTAGCAAGCTCTTGAACAGTGTTAATACCTGCACGCTTCAAACAGTTGTAAGAACGAACAGAAAGATCAAGCTCTTCAATTGTCATTTCAAGCACTTTTTCTTTTTGGTCTTCTTCTTTCTCAACCATGATTTCAGCATGCTGAGCTTCGTCAGTTAACCCAACGAAAATATTCAGGTGTTCAGTTAAAATCTTAGAACCTAGAGCGATCGCTTCTTTCGGTCCTGTGCTTCCATCAGTCCATACATCTAGTGTTAATTTATCATAGTTTGTGATTTGCCCAACACGGGTGTTCTCCACTTGATAAGTCACACGAGATACAGGTGTATAGATTGAGTCGATCGGAATCACACCGATTGGCTGATCGTCTCTTTTGTTTGCATCAGCAGGATTATACCCGCGACCTCTTTGTGCAGTTAAGCGAACACGGAAGCTCGCATTCTTGCCAAGAGTTGCGATGTGGAGATCTGGATTTAAGATTTCAATATCGCTGTCGTGTGTAATATCAGCAGCTGTTACAGTACCTTCATCTTGTACATCAATTTCAAGCGTCTTCTCTTCTTCAGAGTAGATTTTGAGTGCAAGCTTTTTAATGTTTAAGATAATCGTTGTAACATCTTCAACCACGCCTTCGATCGTTGAGAATTCGTGTAAGACACCATCTATCTGGATCGATGTTACAGCTGCACCAGGAAGTGAGGATAAAAGGATACGACGAAGGGAGTTCCCTAAAGTGGTACCATATCCACGCTCAAGTGGCTCTACGACAAACTTGCCATACTTGGCATCGTCGCTGATTTCAACCGTTTCGATTTTTGGTTTTTCAATTTCGATCATCTAATAAAACCCTCCTTCAAAACGTCGAAACCTCGAATAGAATCATATGAGATTCCATCCGAAATTCCTCATTGTTTAGTCCCGTATGTGCTCAGGCAACGAGTCGTGTATTCGTCTCATAAATAACTGTATCATAACCCATTATTGACAGGGACACAAAATCTATACAAACAAATTACACGCGGCGACGTTTTGGTGGACGGCATCCGTTATGAGGAACTGGAGTTACGTCTCTGATTGCAGTAACTTCAAGACCTGCAGCTTGAAGTGCACGAATTGCAGCTTCACGACCAGAACCAGGACCTTTAACAGTTACTTCAAGTGTTTTAAGACCATGTTCGATAGAACCTTTAGCAGCAGTTTCAGCAGCCATTTGTGCAGCGAAAGGAGTAGATTTACGAGAACCTCTGAATCCTAATGCACCAGCACTTGACCAAGAAATTGCGTTTCCATGAACATCAGTAATCGTTACAATCGTGTTGTTGAAAGTGGAACGAATATGAGCGATTCCAGCTTCAATATTCTTTTTCACGCGACGTTTACGCGTATTTTGTTTACGAGCAGCAGCCATTCTTTAACTACCTCCTTTACTTATTTTTTCTTGTTAGCTACAGTACGACGCGGACCTTTACGAGTACGCGCGTTGTTTTTTGTGTTTTGTCCACGAACAGGAAGTCCTCTACGATGACGGATTCCGCGGTAGCTTCCGATTTCAATTAGACGCTTAATGTTAAGTGAAACTTCACGACGAAGGTCACCTTCTACTTTAAGTTTGTCAATGATATCACGGATTTTACCAAGTTCGTCTTCAGTTAGATCGCGAACGCGAGTGTCTTCAGAAACACCTGCTTCTTTAAGGACTTGTTGCGCAGTCGTACGACCAATTCCAAAAACATATGTTAAAGAAATGACAACACGTTTATCACGTGGAATATCTACACCAGCAATACGAGCCATGATTTGGGCACCTCCTTGTTATTAGCCTTGTTTTTGTTTATGTTTTGGGTTTTCACAGATCACCATTACTTTTCCTTTTCTGCGAATAACTTTACATTTTTCACAGATAGGTTTAACAGATGGTCTCACTTTCATGTGTTTCCAACCTCCTTCTTCCGGAGTTGCTTTATTTGTAACGGTACGTAATTCTACCACGAGTTAAGTCATATGGAGATAATTCTACCGTAACTTTGTCTCCAGGTAAAATGCGAATGAAGTGCATACGGATTTTTCCTGATACATGAGCCAAAACTGTATGACCATTCTCTAGTTCAACTTTGAACATTGCATTTGGCAAAGTTTCTGCTACAGTACCTTCCACTTCAATTACATCGTCTTTCGCCATTCAAGTGTTCTCCCTTCTTCAAATCAGTAACTTGCTCTCTGACAAATGTCCAAATGAGTTCATCTCAATTGTCCATCTATCACCCGACCTGTTTTGAATATACTGTTCTGAACTTCCGGAGATACGCAACCATAAAAGGTTATATGATTGATATTTTTTCTTAGGAGAATGAAATTTACGCTTTTCTCCGTCTGCGATTAGTACATGGTCAACACCGAACATGCCGATGACACCTGTATACTGATCTTGTTCTTTCCTTTGGACTATACAGACAACCTGCCCGATTTGGGCCTGAAAGGCTTCAGTGAAGACCTAAATCTTAGTCAGTATATCAAAACCTGTATCTGTAATCGCAATCGTATGCTCAAAGTGAGCACACTTTTTCCCATCAACCGTTACAACCGTCCAGTTATCAGCCAATGTTTTCACATATCGGCTGCCTGCGTTCACCATCGGTTCGATGGCCAACACCATTCCAGGTTTTAGCCGCGGGCCTTTGTTGGGCGGACCATAATGAGGAATTTGAGGGTCCTCATGAAGATCCTGTCCGACCCCATGTCCAACATATTCTCTAACAACTGAGAAATTCTCGTTTTCTACATACGTTTGTATGGCATGGGAAATGTTCGACAGACGTTCGCCTGGCTTTGCTTCCTGTAAGCCTTTATATAGAGATTCCTCTGTGACTTCCAGTAGTTTGCGGTCTTCATCACTGATTACCCCAACTGGATAAGTCCAAGCAGAGTCACCATGATAGCCATTTAACTTTGCGCCAATATCGATACTAATGATGTCACCATCACGTAAAACCCGTTTACCAGGAATACCGTGAACGAGTTCTTCATTCACCGAAACGCAAATGCTCCCGCGAAAACCATTATACCCTTTAAAAGATGGGATTGCACCCTGCTTTGTAATAAAACGTTCGGCAATTTGATCCAATTCTTTTGTCGAAATACCTGGTTTTATATGTTTCTTCAGCTCTTCATGAGTCAGTGCGACAATGCGTCCAGCTTCTCTCATAATCTCAAGCTCGCGAGGAGTTTTACAGATAATCATTTATTTAATCCCCCAAGCAGGTCCTTGATATCTGCATATACATCGTTAATGTGTTTTGCACCATCAATGTTTGCAAGATATCCTTTTTCTGAATAGAAGTTCAGTAAAGGTTCAGTCTGCTTTAAGTTTACTTCAAGTCTAGTCGAAACGGTTTCTGCATTATCATCTGCACGTTGATAAAGCTCGCCTCCACACTTATCGCAAACATTTTCTTTCGCAGGTGGATTGAATACTAAATGATAGGTTGCTCCGCAATTTTTGCAAATTCTTCGGCCAGTCAGACGCTCCATCAAAGCATCTTTATCGACTTTAATATTAATGACATAATCAATCGTTCTGCCAAGGTCCTTTAGAATGTCTTCTAAAGCTTCAGCCTGAGCGACTGTTCGCGGAAATCCGTCCAGAAGAAAACCTTGTTCACAATCTTTTTTGCCAAGTCTTTCTCTAACAATACCGATTGTGACCTCATCAGGAACAAGCTCTCCTTTATCGATAAAGGATTTTGCTTCGAGCCCAAGTTGTGTCTCCTCTTTCATAGCAGCGCGGAACATATCTCCTGTTGAGATATGAGGGATCCCATAATCATCAACAATTCGTTCTGCCTGAGTGCCTTTACCAGCACCCGGAAGCCCCATTAAGACTAAGTTCATTTCGGATTTCCCCTTCCTTACTTAGAGAGGTTGGGCAGGAGCCCAGCCCTCTGTTTTATTTCATAAATCCACGGTAGTTTCGTTTCACTAATTGGCTTTCAAGCTGTTTCATTGTTTCAAGTGCAACACCTACAACAATGAGAAGACTTGTGCCACCAATTTGTGCAGCGGAAGGTAATCCAGCGAATTGAATGAAAAAGATAGGAAGTATTGAAATCACGGCTAAGAAAATGGCGCCCACGAACGTGAGTCGGTACAAAATGCTCGTAATTCTATCTTGAGTCATTTTCCCTGGACGAACTCCCGGGATATAGCCACCCTGCTTTTGCAGATTTTCAGCCATTTGTTCAGGATTCACTTGGACAAAGGCATAAAAATATGTGAAAGCAACAATCAGTGCTACATAAATCGTCATACCGATTGGCTTAGTATAGTCAAAGTTGTTGGTTATCCAAGTTGTCACATTATTGGTTCCGAAGAACGATGCGACCGTCTGCGGAGTAATAATGAAAGAAACGGCAAAGATGACTGGAATCACCCCTGCTGGATTCACTTTCAATGGAAGGTGCGTTGCTTGACTAGCAGACATTTGTGCACGGCCAGTTCCTTTTGAATATTGAATCGCAATTTTTCTCACTGCCATTTGAATGTAAATAACACCGACAACAATGACAAGAATAGCAATGACAATAAGGGCAATTTTCAGGATTTGCATGAACAGCTGTCCATCTCCACCTACAAATTGCTGAGCGTACACTTGTTTTAATGTTTGAGGGATACCTGCGATGATACCGGCAAAGATAATAATCGAAATACCGTTACCAACACCGTGAGCAGTAATCTGCTCTCCCAGCCACATTAAAAATGCTGTTCCCGCAGTGAGTACGACCGCAATTAAGAGGTACGTTGAAACACCTGGGTTTTCAATCAGCATGCCTCCTGCCATATTGTTGAATCCATATGACATTCCTAACGCCTGGATAAAACCTAGAACAATTGTAAAATACCTTGTGAATTGTGCTAATTTTCGGCGGCCAACCTCTCCTTGCTTTGACCACTCAGTGAACTTCGGAACAACATCCATCTGCAAGAGCTGAATGATGATCGAAGCAGTGATATACGGCATAATCCCCATTGCAAGAATGGAGAATTGGAAAAGTGCCCCGCCCCCAAACGTGTTGAGGATCCCGAAAACACTCATTTGATCCTGTGCCTGGAGAACTTCGGCGTTCACATTAGGCACAGGGATGAAAGCACCTATACGAAAGACGATTAACATTAAAAGAGTGAATATAATCTTATTCCGTATATCTTTCACGCGCATAAAATTGGAGATTGTCTTAAACAAGTTAGATCACCTCGGCTGTACCGCCAGCAGCTTCAATCGCTTCTTTAGCAGAAGCAGAGAATTTATTGGCTTTTACAGTTAATTTTTTTTCTAATTTACCGTTGCCAAGAATTTTTACTCCTGCTTTTAACTTGCTTATTGCACCAGTCTCTAGAAGAAGTTCAGGAGTTACTTCCGTTCCTTCGTCAAAACTGTTTAATCTGTCTAAGTTGATTACCGCGTAATCTTTACGGTTGATGTTTGTAAAACCACGTTTTGGAAGACGTTGGAATAAAGGCATCTGACCACCTTCGAAACCAGGGCGTACACCGCCGCCAGAACGAGCGTTTTGACCTTTATGACCTTTACCAGAAGTTTTACCGTTACCTGATCCAATACCACGACCAACACGGTTGCGTACTTTACGTGAACCTTCTGAAGGCTTCAATTCATGAAGTTTCATTTGGGCACCTCCTTATCGATTAAAAATGTTTTATTGTTCTTTAACAGAAACTAAATGAGACACCTTGTTAATCATGCCGCGGATCGCTGCATTGTCTTCATGTACGACTGTTTGGTTTGTTTTCTTAAGACCAAGAGTACGAACAGTGACACGCTGATCTTCTGGGCGACCGATTACACTGCGTTTGAGGGTAATTTCTAATTTATTTGCCATTAATGTTCCCTCCTTATCCTAACAGGTCTTCTACAGATTTTCCACGAAGCTTCGCAACGTCTTCAGCACGTTTAAGTTCACTTAAACCCTGAAGTGTTGCGCGGATCATGTTGATCGGTGTATTAGAACCTAGAGATTTAGAAAGGATATCAGCTAGACCAGCAAGCTCAAGAACCGCACGCACTGGGCCTCCAGCGATAACTCCTGTACCTTCTGAAGCAGGCTTCAATAGAACGTTTCCTGCACCGAATCGACCGATGATTTCATGTGGAATTGTAGTTCCAACCATTGGTACTTCAATTAAATTCTTTTTCGCATCTTCAACAGCTTTGCGGATCGCTTCTGGTACTTCTTGTGCTTTACCAGTACCGAAACCTACATGACCGTTTTTGTCACCGACAACAACTAAAGCTGCAAAACGGAAACGACGTCCACCTTTAACAACTTTCGCTACGCGGTTAACCGTAACTAAGCGTTCTTCTAACTCTAATTTGCTTTGGTCAATACGACTCATTCGGATGTGTCCCTCCTTCTTTTATTAAAATTTAAGTCCAGCCTCACGAGCAGCTTCAGCTAGAGCTTTTACACGTCCATGATATAAGTATCCTCCGCGGTCAAATACCACGTTAGAGATTCCTTTTTCAACAGCACGTTTTGCAACAAGTTCGCCAACTTTAGTAGCAGCTGCAGCGTCAGAACTATTCTCGATCTTTAAATCTTTATCAAGAGTAGAAGCACTTACAAGTGTTACACCGTTAACATCATCAATTACTTGAGCGTAGATGTTCTTGTTAGAACGGAAAACGTTAAGGCGAGGTCTTTCAGCAGTACCTGAAAGTTTCGCACGAACACGAGCGTGTCTTTTAAGACGAGTAGCGTTTTTACTAGTTTTCGTAATCATCCGAGTCACTCCTTTCTTCACATTAAGCGATCTTACTTACCAGTTTTTCCTTCTTTACGGCGAACGAATTCACCTTCGTAACGAATTCCTTTACCTTTGTAAGGCTCTGGAGAACGGACAGCGCGGATGTTAGAAGCTAGAGCTCCCACACGCTCTTTATCGATACCTTTAATGACTACTTTCGTTTGAGATGGAACTTCGACTTCAACTCCAGCCTCAGGAACGATTTCAACTGGATGAGAGTATCCAACGTTAAGAACAAGTTTGTTTCCAGATTTAGCTGCACGGTAACCGACACCGATAAGTTCTAAACCTCTTTCGAAACCTTTAGATACACCTTCAACCATGTTTGCAATTAAGCTACGTGTTGTACCATGTAATGCACGGTGTTCTTTATGATCAGACGGACGGCTTACAGTTAAGACGCTGTCCTCAATTTTAATTTCCATATCAGGGTGAAATGTACGAGTTAGTTCACCTTTTGGTCCCTTTACTGTCACTGTGTTATCGTTGTTTGTCACAGTAACTCCTGAAGGGATCTCGATTAGTTTTTTACCTATACGAGACATACCAAGCACCTCCATTCATCTTAAACTTTTTTTACCATACGTAAGCAAGTACTTCTCCACCAGCTTGTTTAGCACGGGCTTCTTTGTCCGATAAAACACCTTGTGATGTAGAAATAATTGCGATTCCAAGTCCGTTAAGTACACGTGGTACTTCATTTGATTTCGCATATACACGTAAACCAGGTTTACTGATTCTTTTTAGACCAGTGATAACACGTTCGTTGTTTTGGCCATATTTAAGGAACATACGGATAATTCCTTGTTTGCTGTCTTCAATATATTCAACGTCACGGATAAAACCTTCACGCTTTAAGATTTCAGCAATTTCTCTTTTGATTTTGGAAGCCGGTACTTCTAGCTTCTCATGACGTACCATGTTCGCATTGCGAATACGAGTCAGCAAATCTGCAATCGGATCTGTCATAACCATTATTTAATAACCTCCTTCCCATTTATGGGGATTACCAGCTGGCTTTTTTAACGCCAGGAATTTGTCCTTTATATGCAAGTTCGCGGAAACAAATACGGCAAAGTTTAAACTTGCGAATTACTGAATGTGGACGTCCACAACGTTCGCAGCGCGTATACTCTTGAACTTTAAACTTTTGTTTGCGTTGTTGTTTCGCAATCATAGACTTTTTAGCCACGATTTCGCCTCCCTTTCATTGATTATTTCTGGAACGGCATACCTACTTGAGTTAATAACTCACGTGCTTCTTCGTCCGTATTGGCAGTCGTAACGATAACGATATCCATACCGCGGACTTTTGTTACTTTATCGTAATCAATTTCTGGGAAGATTAACTGTTCTTTAATACCAAGCGTGTAGTTTCCACGACCGTCGAAAGATTTCTTAGAAATCCCGCGGAAGTCACGTACACGTGGTAAAGAAACAGAAATAAGTTTATCAAGGAAATCGTACATGCGCTCTCCGCGAAGTGTTACTTTCGCACCGATTGGCATTCCTTCACGTAGACGGAATCCAGCAATAGACTTCTTCGCACGAGTAACGACAGGTTTTTGACCAGCGATAAACGTTAATTCTTCAACAGCAGTATCGATTGCTTTAGCGTTTTGAACGGCGTCACCAACACCCATGTTGATCACGATTTTTTCGATTTTTGGCACTTGCATTACTGATTTGTATTCAAACTTAGAAACTAATGCAGGTGTAATTTCTTTTACATACTTTTCTTTAAGGCGGTTCATGAGAAAGACCTCCCTTCCTTATTTACTATTTATCTAGAACTTGCCCAGATTTTTTCGCTACACGGACTTTCTTTCCGTCCTCAACTTTATACCCAACACGTGTCACTTCACCCGTTTTAGGATCAAGCGGCATTACGTTTGATACGTGGATCGGCGCTTCTTGTTCAGAAATTCCGCCCTGAGGGTTAGCTTGGGTTGGTTTAGAGTGTTTTTTCACAAGGTTAATACCTTCTACTAAAACACGGTCATTCTTAGGGAAAGCAGCAAGGATGACTCCTTGTTTACCTTTATCTTTACCAGAGATAACCACTACTTTATCGCCCTTTTTAACATGCATTTAATCGCACCTCCTTGAGTCGCGGATTGTATTCATTAAAGTACTTCTGGTGCTAGAGAAACAATTTTCATATAGTTGTTTTCACGAAGTTCACGTGCTACTGGTCCGAAGATACGAGTTCCACGTGGGCTCTTGTCGTCACGGATAATGACACATGCATTTTCATCGAAGCTGATGTAAGATCCATCGTTTCTGCGAGCTCCGCTCTTTGTACGAACGATAACTGCTTTCACAACTTCACCTTTTTTGACAACGCCTCCTGGTGTTGCTTGTTTAACCGTACAAACAATGACATCACCGATGTTAGCCGTCTTACGTCCAGAGCCACCAAGAACTTTAATCGTTAGTACTTCGCGTGCGCCAGAGTTGTCAGCTACTTTTAAACGAGTCTCCTGTTGAATCATTAATGTTACCTCCTTTCGGAAAAAGAAATCCGAACTTTATTAGATAATAACGGCTTCTTCGACAACTTCAACTAGACGAAAGCGTTTAGTCGCAGATAAAGGACGAGTTTCCATGACCTTTACGATGTCTCCGATTTTTGCTTGGTTGTTTTCATCATGTGCTTTGAACTTCTTAGAGTATCTTACACGTTTGCCATAAAGTGAATGCTTTTTGTATGTTTCAACTACAACAGTGATGGTTTTATCCATTTTGTCAGAAACAACACGACCTTGATACACTTTACGTTGGTTACGTTCGCTCATGTTTGCGGGGCCTCCCCTCTAATTATTATTTATTAGCAGCGATTTCTCTTTGACGAATCACAGTTTTCATGCGTGCGATTGATTTACGCACTTCACGAATGCGAGCAGTGTTTTCAAGCTGCCCAGTCGCTAATTGGAAACGAAGATTGAAAAGTTCTTCTTTAAGAGACTTTACTTTTTGTTCAATTTCAGCAGTGGTAAGGTCACGAATTTCATTAGCTTTCATTTGATTCACCACCAATTTCTTCACGTTTTACGAACTTCGTTTTAATTGGCAATTTATGAGATGCAAGACGAAGAGCTTCACGAGCAACTTCTTCAGACACACCAGAAATTTCAAATAAAACTTTGCCTGGTTTTACTACAGCTACCCATCCTTCTGGAGCACCTTTACCGGAACCCATGCGGACCTCTAGAGGTTTAGCTGTGTATGGCTTAGAAGGGAAAATTTTAATCCAAACTTTACCGCCACGTTTCATGTAACGAGTCATAGCAATACGAGCAGCTTCGATTTGGCGGTTCGTGATCCAAGAAGCTTCTTGAGCTTGGATACCGTACTCACCGAAATGTACTTCAGTACCACCTTTTGCACGACCACGCATTTTTCCACGATGTTCTCTGCGATACTTCACGCGTTTTGGCAATAACATATTATTTTCCTCCTTCCGCAGTATTCTTCTTAGTTGGAAGGACTTCTCCACGATAGATCCATACTTTTACGCCAAGCTTACCATAAGTAGTGTCAGCTTCAGCAGTAGCATAGTCGATGTCAGCACGAAGTGTGTGCAACGGAACAGTACCTTCACTGTAATATTCAGAACGAGCAATATCTGCACCGCCAAGACGACCAGAAACCATTGTTTTGATTCCTTGTGCTCCAGCACGCATTGTGCGTTGGATTGTTTGTTTTTGTGCACGACGGAATGAAATACGATTTTCAAGTTGACGAGCGATGTTTTCAGCAACTAGCTGAGCATCAAGATCTGCTCTTTTGATTTCAAGGATGTTGATGTGTACACGTTTGCCAGTTAGGCTGTTAAGAGCTTTACGAAGTGCTTCAACTTCAGATCCGCCTTTACCAATTACCATACCTGGTTTAGCCGTGTGGATTGTGATATTTACGCGGTTTGCAGCACGTTCGATTTCTACTTTAGAAACAGACGCGTCAGACAAACGCTTGCTGATGAATTCACGGATTTTCAAGTCTTCATGTAAGAAGTCAGCGTAATCTTTTCCTGCGAACCATTTAGATTCCCAATCACGAATGACGCCAATACGAAGACCTACTGGATTTACCTTTTGACCCACGGATTATCCCTCCTTCTTTTCTGATACAACGATTGTAATGTGGCTAGTACGTTTGTTAATTGCGCTCGCACGACCCATAGCACGTGGACGGAATCTCTTAAGTGTTGGACCTTCGTCAACGAATGCTTGAGTAATCACTAGGCTGTTAGCGTCCAACTCGTAGTTGTGCTCAGCATTTGCGATAGCAGATTTTAATACTTTTTCAATAATTGGTGAAGCAGCCTTAGGTGTAAGGTTTAAGATAGAAACTGCTTCTCCTACTTGCTTACCTCGGATCAGGTCCATTACTAGACGTGCTTTACGAGGAGCAATACGGACTGTTCTTGCGACAGCTTTAGCTTGCATTTAAAAGCCTCCTCTCATTAGCGTCTTGTTTTTTTATCGTCACTAGCATGACCTTTGTAAGTACGGCTTGGTGCGAATTCGCCCAATTTGTGACCTACCATATCTTCAGAAATGAAAACAGGTACATGTTTGCGTCCGTCATAGACAGCGATTGTGTGACCGATGAATTGTGGGAAAATTGTAGAACGACGAGACCAAGTTTTTACGACTTGCTTTTTGTCAGTTTCATTCAATTTCTCGACTTTAGCCATCAAATGATCATCAACAAATGGTCCTTTTTTTAAGCTGCGAGCCATTGTGGAACCTCCCTTCGTGATTGAACTACGGTCCTAAATGAACCGTAGACAACCCCGTTACTTGTTTTTACGACGACGTACAATGAATTTATCAGACTTGTTGGTTTTCTTACGAGTCTTGAATCCAAGAGTCGGTTTGCCCCATGGAGACATTGGTGATTTACGTCCGATTGGAGCGCGTCCTTCACCACCACCGTGTGGGTGATCGTTAGGGTTCATTACAGAACCACGAACTGTTGGGCGTACGCCTTTCCAGCGTGAACGTCCAGCTTTACCGATGTTAATTAATTCGTGTTGCTCGTTTCCAACTTGACCGATAGTCGCACGGCAAGCAGAAAGAATCATACGAACTTCTCCTGAGTTCAAACGTACAAGAACGTATTTACCTTCTTTACCAAGAACTTGAGCAGAAGTACCAGCAGAACGAACTAATTGTCCACCTTTACCTGGTTTTAATTCAATGTTATGCACAACTGTACCAACTGGGATGTTGATAAGTGGAAGAGCATTACCTGGTTTGATGTCAGATTCTGGTCCAGAAGTAACTTCAGTACCAACTTGGATTCCTTTAGGAGCAAGAATGTAACGTTTCTCACCATCTGCATAGTTTACAAGAGCGATGTTCGCTGAACGGTTTGGATCATACTCGATTGTAGCAACGCGTCCAGGTATACCGTCTTTATCACGTTTAAAGTCAATGATACGGTATTGACGTTTATGACCGCCACCTTGATGACGAACAGTCATTCTACCTTGGTTGTTACGTCCGCCTTTTCTGTGAAGCGGCGCAAGCAACGATTTTTCTGGTTTGTCAGTCGTGATTTCAGCAAAATCTGAAGTAGTCATGCCACGACGACCATTACTGGTTGGTTTATACTTTTTAATCGCCATTTTGAATTTCCCTCCTTCTTTTTAAGATTTACGCTTCAAAAATTTCGATTTCTTTGCTGTCAGCAGTTAATTTCACGATCGCTTTTCTGCGACGGCTAGTCATACCAGTGTAGCGTCCAACGCGTTTAGATTTTCCTTTGTAATTTTGAACGTTGACTTTCTCAACTTTCACTCCAAAGATTTCTTCAACAGCGTCTTTCACTTCTGTTTTGTTAGCTCTGACATCAACTTCGAACGTATACTTCTTCTCTGTCATTAGATCAGCAGAACGTTCAGTAATGATAGGGCGCTTTAGAACATCACGAGGATCTTTCATTATGCAAGTCCCTCCTCTACTTTTTCAACCGCTGCTTTAGTGATCAGAAGTTTCTCGTGGTTGACAACGTCAAGAACGTTGATACCGTTAGCTTCAACAACTGTTACTCCAGGGATGTTACGAGCAGATAAAGCAACTGTTTCGTTTGCATCCGCAGTGACGATCAACGCTTTCTTCTCGACAGATAATCCTTTAAGGATGCCTGCGAATTCTTTCGTTTTCACTGCATCAAGAGTCAGATCTTCAAGAACGATGATGTTGTTGTCGATTACTTTAGAAGACAATACTGACTTGATAGCCAAGCGGCGAACTTTTTTAGGTAATTTATATGAATAGCTGCGTGGTGTTGGACCGAATACGATACCGCCTCCGCGCCATTGTGGTGAACGGATAGAACCTTGACGAGCACGACCAGTACCCTTCTGTCTCCAAGGCTTACGACCTCCGCCACGTACTTCAGAACGAGTTTTTACTTTGTGAGTTCCTTGACGTAAGGAAGCTCTTTGCATAAGAATAGCATCGAATACTACGCTTTCGTTTGGCTCAATTCCAAACACAGAAGCGTTTAATTCGATTTCACCGTTAGTAGAACCGTTTTGGTTAAATAATGCTACTTTTGGCATGACTTGTTTCCTCCTTTCCTAAGAGAGTTATTTAGATTTAACTGCACTCTTTACAGTTACTAGAGATTTTTTAGCTCCTGGTACATTTCCTTTGATCAATAGAAGATTGCGTTCCGCATCAACTTTAACGATCTCAAGGTTTTGGACAGTGATTTGCTCTCCGCCCATACGACCCGGAAGAAGTTTACCTTTGAACACTCGGTTTGGATCAACAGGTCCCATTGAACCAGGACGACGGTGGTAACGTGAACCGTGAGTCATTGGTCCGCGTGATTGTCCGTGGCGCTTGATAGCCCCTTGGAATCCTTTACCTTTTGATGTTCCTGTTACATCTACGATATCTCCATTTGCGAAAATATCAACTTTGACTTCCTGACCAACTTCATACGCATCTAACTCCGCACCGCGTAATTCTTTTACGAAGCGCTTAGGAGCAGTTTCCGCTTTAGCAACGTGGCCCTTCTCTGGTTTGTTAGAAAGCTTTTCACGTTTGTCGTCAAAACCGATTTGGATTGCTTCATAGCCATCCGTGTCAGCAGTCTTCTTTTGAAGAACAACGTTAGCAGCAGCCTCAACAACAGTTACAGGGATAAGATCACCGTTTTCTGCGAATACTTGCGTCATACCAATTTTTCTACCTAAGATTCCTTTGGTCATTAGTCACACCTCCTATAATATGTGTTTTCTATTTGAATTAAAGTTTGATTTCGATATCTACACCAGATGGTAAATCTAAACGCATAAGTGCATCAACTGTTTGTGGAGTTGGATTCACGATGTCGATTAGACGTTTGTGAGTACGCATCTCAAATTGCTCACGAGAATCTTTGTACTTATGCACCGCACGAAGGATTGTGTAAACTGATTTTTCAGTTGGAAGCGGGATTGGACCAGATACACTAGCACCAGAACGCTTAGCCGTTTCAACAATCTTCTCAGCAGATTGATCAAGAATTCTATGATCATATGCTTTTAAACGAATACGAATTTTTTGTTTTGCCATTATTTTCCCTCCTTTTCGCCTACTTACGTTAGACAGTTCTCCGTGAGAAAAACCTGATCACCTTGCCATGGCAAAGCGGCCGGGTGTGTCAGCAACCTCTCACTTCATCGCAGTCAAAGACCAACATGCACTATTGTACCAAATTGGCCTGCGTGTTGCAATAATAAATCGGATAAATTTATGATTTGCACACTTTTCATATTATACAGGGGTTCAGCCTATAAATCAAGCTTTCCCTGAAGATGATGTACAGCCGTCTTTTTTATGGTACGGATAAATTCTTCTGGCTCTTCTAGATGCGGGGAATGTGCAGATTCTTTAAAGGTGAACCATTCTTTGACTGGTGCTGTTAATTGCTCAACATAAGGTTTTGATACAGCAGCTGGTGTAATCATGTCATATTCACCAATGATAAAGTAACAAGGTATTAATATAGTAGAAACTCGGTATTCAATGCTCTCATTCATCAATTCATCCCATAGAATGTCCTGACTAAGCATCTGTCCTTTAAGGAAATTCCACTTATCTTTGAGCTGATATTCCTTACTAAAAAGAAACCCGCGCAGCATTTGAATAAGAGGCTTCCACCTATGTGTGAGACCTACGCTTCCGAGCTCTTTATATAGAGAGAACAGTGCATGAGCTGATATTCGTTTCCACGGAGGAGGCGTCAGTAATCGCAGGCACCAAGTAAACAACCGATTTCTTTCGTATTTCTCCAAAAGAAGCTCGTACGACACACTATCTTCTTTTATTACATCTACTACCTGACTAATTCCATAATAAGCATGATATAGATCTGGGCGCTTATGTACTGCTTGTATGGCGATTAATGACCCCCACGAATATCCGGCGATGTACAATTTTGATTGACCTAGATATGAAAGGACTTTCTCTGTCAGTTCAATCGTATCTTCAATAAATTGCCGAATGGTCATGGAAGTATCGGAGGGATTCTTTTGATAGGAGAGTCCCGCGCCACGCTGATCCCAATGAACAACTGTGAAATCGTGATTAAGTTCCTCATGAAATGAGTCGATATAGCTGATTTGAGCGGAACCGGGCCCACCGTGTAAAAATAAAAGAACAGGCTTCGCTTCACTAGTGTGATCTTCTTTGATCATAATCCATTGGTCAACCCCGCCGATTAACCATTTCTTCAAATATGTCTTCGCCATTCCAGTGATCCTCTCGGTTCCATTTAGATTCTATAGCTTATAGTAGCCGTTCTGATCTGGAAAAGCAAAAAAAGAGACCCTTTTGCAAGGAGTCTCTTTTATATGTTTATTACTTAATGATATTTGAAACGACGCCAGAACCTACAGTACGTCCACCCTCACGGATAGAGAAACGAGTTCCTTCTTCGATAGCGATAGTAGAGATAAGTTCAACTTCCATCTCAGTGTTATCGCCAGGCATTACCATTTCAGTACCTTCTGGAAGATGTACGATACCAGTTACGTCAGTTGTACGGAAGTAGAACTGCGGACGGTAGTTAGCGAAGAATGGAGTATGACGTCCACCCTCTTCTTTAGAAAGTACATAAACTTCAGCTTTGAAACGGCTATGTGGAGTGATTGTACCTGGTTTAGCAAGTACTTGACCACGTTGGATATCTTCACGAGATACACCACGAAGTAGTGCACCGATGTTGTCACCAGCTTCAGCATAGTCAAGAAGCTTACGGAACATTTCAACACCTGTAACAGTTGTTTTACCATTGTCTTCTTGAAGACCGATGATTTCAACTTCGTCACCGACTTTAACTTGTCCACGCTCAACACGACCAGTAGCAACAGTTCCACGACCAGTGATTGAGAATACATCCTCAACTGGCATCATGAATGGCTTCTCAGTGTCACGCTCTGGAGTTGGGATGTACTCATCAACCGCATCCATAAGTTCAAAGATTTTTGCTTCGTAATCAGCATCTCCTTCAAGAGCTTTAAGAGCAGAACCTTTGATAACTGGTACATCATCACCAGGGAAGTCATAGTCAGAAAGAAGGTCACGAACTTCCATTTCAACAAGTTCAAGTAACTCTTCATCGTCAACCATGTCACATTTGTTAAGGAATACTACGATGTATGGAACACCTACGTTACGAGAAAGTAGGATGTGCTCACGTGTTTGTGGCATTGGACCATCAGCAGCAGATACTACTAAGATCGCGCCGTCCATTTGAGCAGCACCAGTGATCATGTTTTTAACGTAGTCAGCGTGTCCTGGGCAGTCTACGTGTGCATAGTGACGAGTGTCTGTTTCATACTCGACGTGTGAAGTTGAGATTGTGATTCCACGCTCGCGCTCTTCTGGAGCACCATCGATTTGGTCATATCCCATAGCTGATCCTTTACCAGACTTCTTATGAAGAACTGTTGAGATAGCAGCAGTTAGAGTTGTTTTACCATGGTCAACGTGTCCAATTGTACCAATGTTAGCATGCGATTTGGAACGGTCGAATTTTTCTTTAGCCATTCTAAAAATCCTCCTTAAAGGTTCATTGTATTTGGTATAGAGTGATAGAAAGTGAAGAGTTATCTCTCACTTTCTGATCTTCAATAGTAGTTATACTTTAGTTTAAAGGCAAAATCAATTATTCACCTTTATTTTTTTTGATGATTTCTTCACTGATGCTCTTAGGCACTTCTTCGTAGTGATCCATATGCATAGTGAAAGTACCGCGTCCTTGTGTGTTAGAACGGAGTGAAGTTGCATATCCGAACATTTCAGAAAGTGGAACCATTGCGCGAACAACTTGAGCGTTACCGCGAGCTTCCATACCTTCTACACGTCCACGACGAGATGTGATATCACCCATGATGTCTCCCATGTATTCTTCAGGGATAACGACTTCCACTTTCATCATTGGCTCAAGTAGAACTGGGTTACATTTGCTGACAGCATTTTTCAATGCCATAGATGCAGCAATTTTAAACGCCATTTCGTTCGAGTCAACATCGTGGTAAGATCCATCAAATAATTTTGCTTTGATGTCGATTAATGGGAATCCAGCTAATACACCATTTTCAAGTGAATCTTCAAGACCTGCTTGAATTGCTGGAATGTATTCACGTGGAACAACCCCACCGACGATTGCATTTTGGAATTCGAAGCCTGCGCCTTCTTCGTTTGGTTCGAATTCGATCCAAACGTGTCCGAACTGACCACGTCCACCAGACTGACGTACGAATTTACCTTCAACTTTTGCACCAGAACGGAATGTTTCACGGTACGCAACTTGAGGAGCACCTACGTTAGCTTCCACCTTGAACTCACGCTTCATACGGTCAACAATGATATCAAGGTGAAGCTCACCCATACCAGAGATGATCGTTTGACCAGTTTCAGGGTTTGTTTGTGTACGGAATGTTGGATCCTCTTCAGCTAGTTTAGCTAAAGCGATACCCATTTTATCTTGGTCAGCCTTTGATTTAGGCTCGATGGCTACATCGATAACTGGCTCTGGGAATTCCATAGACTCAAGGATAACAGTATCTTTCTCGTCACAAAGAGTGTCACCAGTAGATGTATCTTTAAGACCAACAGCTGCTGCGATATCCCCTGCATATACAGTAGAGATTTCTTCACGGCTGTTTGCGTGCATTTGAAGGATACGTCCAACACGCTCACGCTTGTTCTTAGAAGAGTTCTTCACGTATGAACCTGAAGCAAGTGTTCCAGAGTATACGCGGAAGAAAGTTAGTTTCCCAACATAAGGGTCAGTCATAACTTTAAATGCAAGAGCTGAGAATGGTGCGTCATCAGTAGACTCACGAACAACCTCTTCATTTGAATCTGGCAGGATACCTTTGATTGCAGCAACATCAGTTGGTGCAGGAAGGTAATCAAGCACAGCATCAAGTACAAGCTGAACACCTTTGTTTTTGAAAGCAGATCCAACAAGAACTGGGTAGAATTCAACATTCAACGTTCCTTTACGGATTGCAGCTTTCAATTCAGGAATTGTAATTTCTTCACCCTCAAGGTATTTTTCCATAAGCTCTTCATCAAGCTCAGCGACAGCTTCAATAAGGCTGTTGCGAAGCTCTTCAGCTTTGTCTTTATACTCAGCAGGGATTTCTTGTGCATCAGAGCGAGTTCCAAGGTCATCTTCGTAGAAGTATGCTACGTTATCTACAAGGTCGATGATTCCTTCGAATTGATCTTCAGCGCCGATCGGCAATTGAATTGCATGAGCGTTCGCTTGAAGACGATCTCTTAATGTGCTTACAGAGTAAAGGAAGTCCGCACCGGTTTTATCCATTTTGTTAACGAATACGATACGAGGTACTCCGTAAGTTGTTGCTTGGCGCCAAACTGTTTCAGTTTGTGGCTCTACACCTGATTGTGCATCAAGAACCGCTACCGCACCGTCAAGTACACGTAAAGAACGTTCAACTTCAACAGTGAAGTCTACGTGTCCTGGTGTATCGATGATGTTTACACGGTAACCTTTCCATTGTGCTGTAGTAGCAGCAGAAGTGATTGTAATACCACGTTCTTGCTCCTGCTCCATCCAGTCCATTTGGGAAGCTCCTTCGTGAGTTTCACCAATTTTATGGATACGACCAGTGTAGTATAAGATACGCTCAGTCGTTGTCGTTTTACCAGCATCGATGTGAGCCATGATACCAATATTACGAGTTTTGTCTAAGGAGAACTCTCTTGCCATTGGGTAATTTCTCCTTCCTTATTAGGGAATAGTTTTTTTAGTTTGGTATAAATCCTACCAGCGGTAGTGAGCGAATGCTTTGTTCGCTTCTGCCATTTTGTGTGTATCTTCACGTTTCTTAACAGCAGCACCAGTGTTGTTAGCTGCGTCAAGGATTTCGTTAGCAAGACGCTCTTCCATCGTTTTTTCTCCACGAAGACGAGCGTAGTTTACTAACCAGCGAAGACCTAAAGTAGTACGACGGTCTGGGCGAACTTCTACAGGAACTTGGTAGTTAGCTCCACCTACACGACGTGCTTTAACTTCAAGAACTGGCATGATGTTTTTCAAGGCTTGTTCGAAAACCTCCATCGCTTCATTACCAGTACGTTCTTTGATGATATCAAATGACTTGTAGAGAATTGTTTGTGACTTTCCTCTTTTACCGTCGATCATCATTTTGTTGATCAAACGAGATACAAGTTTAGAATTGTAAATTGGATCTGGCAATACGTCTCTTTTTGCTACAGGACCTTTACGTGGCATCTGATAGCCTCCCTTCTCATTTAAAAGGATTTCTATCTGTCTCTCATCTCAATATCATTGTCAGTTGCCTGACTCCACTGATCTGATATCAACTTCTAAAAACCCTTATGTTTGTTTGTATTATTTACTTTGTTTAGGGCGTTTTGTTCCGTATTTAGAACGTCCTTGCATACGACCGTCAACTCCGGCAGTATCAAGCGCACCACGAACGATGTGGTAACGTACACCCGGTAAGTCTTTTACACGTCCGCCACGGATAAGTACTACACTGTGCTCTTGTAGATTATGTCCGATACCAGGAATGTAAGCTGTTACCTCAATCAGGTTAGACAAACGTACACGAGCATATTTACGTAGTGCTGAGTTTGGTTTTTTCGGTGTCATTGTGCCGACACGAGTACAAACCCCGCGCTTCTGTGGAGATGTTACGTTAGTGTGCTCTTTTTTGAAACTGTTGTATCCTTTGTTAAGTGCAGGAGACTTTGAGTTTTCAACTTTACTCACGCGTCCTTTGCGTATTAGCTGATTAATTGTAGGCATGTTGTTATTCCTCCCTTCGTTGCTTTTTTTATAACCCACATACCCAGGTGGTTCATTAAAAGGCAAAAAACAATGCTTTTGCATTTACACATGCAAAAACAAAACAAGTACGCTATAACATAATGGCAACAGCTGCTGCCCCAACTTCAATTCCGCAGGCTTTGCCGAGCTTTTTCATGGAATCTACCACTAAAATGTCTACACCCTTCTCTTGCGCTAGTTTTGTTACACTAGCTGTTAAAGCAGGATCAGCATCTTTCGCTACGACGATTTCCTTTACTGAATCTCGTTTCAGAGCTTTTACTGTTTGCTTCGTACCAATAATAATGGATTGGGCCTGTGATACTTTATCATAAGACATCGAATATCCTCCAAAGTAACAGGTTTTATTTTGAGCACCTTGGTTATATTATCATCATGGCAGAAGGATGTCAATATCATATGACAGATTATCTTGACATCCTTCACCATTTTTTGATGATTTTATAGGAATCTCACGAGAAAGATTACTCTACTGGAACCATATCGTCAGACGGCTGCACTTGTGAAACCGGCTTAACTTTACGGTAGTTTGGCATTCCTGTTCCAGCTGGAACAAGTTTACCGATGATAACATTCTCTTTCAAGCCAAGCAGTTCATCACGTTTTCCTTTGATCGCCGCATCTGTTAGGACACGAGTCGTTTCTTGGAAGGATGCCGCAGACAAGAATGAGTCTGTTTCAAGCGATGCTTTTGTAATACCAAGAAGAACTGGGCGGCCTGTTGCAGGACGCTTGCCTTCGAATAGTACTTTTTTGTTCGCTTCAGTGAATTGATGTACATCAAGAAGTGTGCCTGGTAATACATCTGTATCCCCTGCATCAGCGACACGCACTTTACGAAGCATTTGGCGAACCATTACCTCAACGTGCTTATCTCCGATCTCTACCCCTTGCATACGGTATACTTTTTGTACTTCATGAAGCAGATATTCTTGAACAGCTGTCATATCAGTCACTTTAAGAAGTTCTTTCGGATCGATCGAACCTTCTGTCAGTACTTGACCACGAGTGACTTTGTCACCTTCAACAACTTTCAGACGTGCATTGTAAGGAGCTGTGTAAGAACGAGTTTCAACGTCGCCTTGAACCACAATTTCCTGCTGCTTGTCACGAACATCGTTAATTTCAGCAACGACACCATCAATTTCAGAAATCGTCGCTTGCCCTTTCGGATTACGCGCTTCAAATAGCTCTT
Organism: Bacillus sp. FSL M8-0266; assembly: GCF_038613425.1. NCBI lineage: Bacteria > Bacillati > Bacillota > Bacilli > Caryophanales > Bacillaceae > Bacillus > Bacillus sp. FSL M8-0266. Next base: position 131,606 of record NZ_CP152015.1, on the reverse strand, counting down.
GGATACGAGGTAAACCTTGTGTGATATCGTCTCCTGCTACCCCACCGGTGTGGAACGTACGCATTGTAAGCTGTGTTCCTGGCTCACCGATTGATTGAGCAGCGATGATTCCAACTGCTTCACCGACTTCAACGTCAGTGCCAGTTGCAAGGTTACGGCCGTAGCATCGTTTACATACACCATGAGGCGTGTTACATGTAAATGCAGAACGGATCCATACTTCCTCAATCCCTGCTTCGACTACTTCAAGTGCTTTATCTTCATCAATTAGCTCGTTTTCGTCGACCATGACTTCGCCCGTTTCAGGATGAACAATTGGTTTTCTTGCAAAACGTCCGATAAGACGTTCTTCAAGTTTCTCAATAATTTCATTTCCTTCTCTAATGGACTTCGCCAAGATTCCACGGTCTGTACCGCAATCTGTTTCACGGATGATGACATCCTGTGCAACGTCAACGAGACGACGCGTGAGGTAACCTGAGTCAGCTGTTTTAAGGGCTGTATCGGCAAGACCTTTACGCGCTCCGTGAGTGGAAATAAAGTATTCTAATACGGTTAAACCTTCACGGAAACTAGATTTGATCGGAAGTTCAATGATACGTCCAGCCGGGTTGGCCATCAGACCACGCATACCAGCCAGCTGAGTGAAGTTAGATGCGTTACCACGCGCTCCAGAGTCACTCATCATGTAGATTGGGTTGACTTCATCAAGGGACTTCATCAGTTTACCTTGGATGACATCTTTAGAAGAACTCCAGATCGAAATGACTCTCTCGTAACGCTCTTCTTCAGTAATCAAACCACGTCTGAATTGCTTCATGACGTTATCTACTTTTGCTTGCGCTTCTTCAAGGATCTTCTGTTTATCATCTAATACGACGATATCAGACACCCCAACCGTAATACCCGCTTTAGTAGAGTATTTGAAACCAAGATTTTTCATGCGGTCAAGCATTTTAGATGTCTCAGTGATATGGAATCTCTTAAAGATTTCCGCAATGATTTTACCTAAAATACCTTTTTTGAACGGCGCATTAATTTCTTGTTTCTCAATCGCAGCTTTGACATCTTCACCTTTTTCAAGGAAGAAGCGGTCAGGCGTTTTTTCTTCAATATTGCTCTTTGTCGGCTCATTCATGTAAGGGAATGATTCCGGTAAGATTTCGTTAAAGATTAGTTTTCCAACTGTTGTAATCAACAATTTAGAACGCTGTTCATCAGTGAATGTCACATTCTTCAACGAGTTAGCTGCAACAGCTACACGTGTATGAAGATGCACATACCCATTTTGATAAGCTATAAGGGCTTCGTTAGTATCTTTGAAGACCATACCTTCTCCGATAGCACCTTTACGCTCAAGTGTAAGGTAGTAGTTACCAAGCACCATATCCTGAGATGGCGTAACAACAGGTTTTCCATCTTTCGGGTTCAAAATGTTTTGAGCAGCAAGCATTAAGATACGAGCTTCAGCTTGAGCCTCAGCAGATAATGGTACGTGAACCGCCATTTGGTCACCGTCAAAGTCAGCGTTGTAGGCTGTACATACAAGTGGATGCAGACGAATTGCGCGTCCTTCCACAAGTGTAGGTTCAAACGCTTGAATACCAAGTCTGTGAAGAGTCGGTGCACGGTTTAGTAAGACTGGGTGCTCGCGAATCACTGATTCTAAAACATCCCATACTTCCGGCTGCACGCGCTCAATTTTACGCTTCGCACTCTTGATGTTGTGAGCTAAACCTTTTTCAACAAGCTCCTTCATCACGAATGGTTTGAATAATTCAAGAGCCATTTCTTTCGGAAGTCCACACTGATACATTTTCAAATGTGGTCCTACGACGATAACGGAACGTCCAGAATAGTCAACACGTTTACCAAGCAAGTTTTGACGGAAACGCCCTTGTTTCCCTTTCAGCATATGAGAAAGAGATTTCAATGGTCTGTTTCCTGGTCCTGTTACTGGTCGGCCTCTACGTCCATTATCAATCAAGGCATCGACAGCTTCTTGAAGCATACGCTTCTCGTTCTGAACGATGATGCTTGGCGCGCCAAGATCTAATAAACGTTTCAGACGATTGTTACGGTTGATGACACGACGATAAAGGTCGTTTAAGTCAGAAGTAGCAAAACGTCCACCATCAAGCTGAACCATTGGACGTAATTCTGGCGGAATAACCGGAAGTACATCAAGAATCATCCATGATGGTTTGTTTCCTGAGTTACGGAAGGCTTCTAGCACTTCAAGGCGTTTAATCGCACGTGTACGACGCTGTCCTTGAGCAGTTTTCAGCTCTTCTTTCAGTGCATCTACTTCTTTTACAAGATCGATATCTTGAAGAAGTTTATTGATTGCTTCTGCACCCATAGCTGCTTGGAATGTATTACCGTATTTATCTAAATAAGCACGGAATTCCTTCTCGGAAAGAAGTTGTTTCTTCTCAAGCGGTGTGTTGCCCGGATCTGTCACAACGTATGAAGCGAAGTAAATCACTTCTTCTAATGCACGTGGTGACATATCAAGAACAAGACCCATACGGCTTGGGATACCTTTGAAATACCAAATGTGGGAAACTGGGGCAGCCAGTTCGATATGCCCCATTCTCTCACGACGGACTTTTGCCCGTGTTACTTCTACACCACAACGGTCACATACAACACCCTTATAACGAACGCGTTTATACTTTCCACAATGACATTCCCAGTCTTTTTGCGGTCCGAAGATACGTTCACAAAAGAGACCATCTTTTTCAGGTTTCAGTGTACGATAGTTAATCGTTTCAGGCTTTTTCACTTCACCAAAAGACCAAGAACGGATTTTATCAGGTGATGCGAGACCGATGTTCATATACTCAAAATTGTTCACATCTAGCAAGGGGCCTACCTCCCTTTTAATCTTCGGGTTATACCCTAGTCACTTGCTCTAATCGTTTCTGCTATTCTTTTGTGACTGCGTCACGTTCAAGATCGACAGGTGCGAGGTCTGCAGCATCTTCGTCATTAGATAACGCTAATCCGTCTGCTTTCTTCGTTTCCTCATCGTCTTCTAAATCTCTCATTTCTATCTCTTCTTCATCGCCAGATAGGATTTTGACATCCATACCTAAACTTTGAAGTTCTTTGATTAACACTTTGAATGATTCAGGGACACCTGGTTCAGGGACGTTATCCCCTTTGACGATGGCTTCGTATGTTTTCACACGACCCACCACGTCATCCGATTTAACTGTTAAGATCTCTTGAAGTGTGTATGCTGCACCGTAAGCTTCAAGTGCCCATACTTCCATCTCTCCGAAACGCTGACCACCAAACTGTGCTTTACCGCCAAGTGGCTGCTGCGTAACAAGTGAGTATGGTCCAGTTGAACGAGCGTGAAGTTTGTCGTCAACCATGTGAGCCAGTTTGATCATGTACATGATTCCGACTGATACACGGTTATCGAATGGTTCACCAGTTCGACCGTCATAAAGGACTGTTTTCGCATCACGGGACATACCTGCTTCTTCAAGCGTTTCCCAAACATCTTCCTCACGCGCACCATCAAATACTGGTGACGCAATGTGGATGCCAAGGTAACGTGCAGCCATACCCATATGAAGCTCAAGTACCTGACCGATGTTCATACGAGATGGTACCCCTAGAGGGTTTAACATGATATCAATCGGTGTTCCATCTGGAAGATACGGCATATCTTCTTCTGGAAGGATTTTAGAGATAACCCCTTTGTTACCATGTCGTCCAGCCATTTTGTCACCTTCAGAAATTTTACGCTTCTGAACGATGTATACGCGGACTAACTGGTTAACACCTGGAGGTAATTCATCTCCGTCTTCACGGTTAAAGACTTTGACGTCGTGGATAATTCCGCCGCCGCCGTGTGGAACACGTAGAGATGTATCACGTACTTCACGAGCCTTTTCACCGAAGATTGCATGTAATAGACGTTCTTCAGCTGTTAGTTCTGTTACACCTTTAGGCGTTACTTTCCCTACAAGAAGGTCTCCGTCTTTTACTTCTGCACCAATACGGATGATTCCACGCTCGTCAAGGTTGCGCAAAGCATCTTCCCCAACGTTTGGAATATCACGAGTGATTTCTTCCGGTCCAAGCTTTGTATCACGAGCTTCTGATTCATATTCTTCAATATGAATAGATGTGTAGACGTCATCTTTTACAAGGCGCTCACTCATGATGATCGCATCCTCGTAGTTATAACCGTCCCAAGTCATGAAGCCGACCATGACGTTACGTCCTAGAGCCAATTCACCTTTTTCCATTGAAGGACCGTCTGCAAGGATTTCTCCTTTTACGACTTCATCTCCAACACTTACGATTGGACGCTGGTTGTAGCAAGTCCCTTGGTTAGAGCGGACAAATTTCAGCAAGCTGTATTTGTCTAGGTTTCCTTTGACTTGTTGTCCGTCGACATCTTCATAGCGGCGAACCCAAATATTTTTTGCTTCAACACGTTCTACAACACCTGGGTAACGGCAGATGACAGCAGCACCAGAGTCTTTACCTGATACATACTCCATACCTGTACCAACAATCGGTGATTCTGGCTGCATCAAAGGCACAGCCTGACGTTGCATGTTCGCTCCCATTAGAGCACGGTTAGAGTCATCGTTTTCTAAGAATGGGATACATGCTGTCGCTGCAGAAACAACCTGCTTTGGCGAAACGTCCATGTAGTCAACACGGTTTCGAGGAACAACGGTGTTTTCCCCTCTGAAACGAGCAATGATATTATCATCGATAAACGAACCATCTTCACCTAATATAGCATTCGCTTGTGCTACAACGTAGTTATCCTCTTCATCAGCAGTTAAGTAATCGATTCTCGGTGTCACTTTACCTGTTTCAGGATCAACCCGGCGGTAAGGTGTTTCAATAAAGCCGAAACGATTCACTTTTGCAAATGAAGATAGAGAGTTGATCAAACCAATGTTTGGACCCTCTGGTGTTTCAATCGGACACATACGGCCATAGTGAGAGTAGTGAACGTCACGAACTTCCATTCCTGCACGCTCACGTGTCAAACCACCAGGCCCAAGCGCTGACAGACGACGTTTGTGCGTCAATTCAGCAAGCGGGTTTGTTTGATCCATGAACTGAGAAAGCTGAGAGCTACCAAAGAACTCTTTGATAGAAGCGATCACAGGACGGATGTTGATCAGTTGCTGAGGTGTGATCGTGTTTGTGTCTTGGATCGACATTCTTTCACGAACAACACGCTCCATTCTGCTTAAACCAATACGGAATTGGTTTTGCAGAAGCTCACCTACAGAACGCAGGCGACGGTTACCAAGGTGATCGATATCATCTGTGTCACCTACACCATGAAGAAGGTTGAAGAAGTAACTGATCGATGCAATGATGTCAGAAGGCGTGATGTTTTTCACAGCTTCCTCTACGTATGCATTCCCGATCACGTTGATCACTTGCTCGCCTTCTTGATCAGACGGTGCATAAATCTTAATAGATTGAAGTTCTACTTCATCTTCTACTACGCCACCATTTGGATAAAGCTTTCTAAATCCGATGCCGTTTTCTAAGTATGGAAGAACTTTATCAAGAACTCTTCTGTCTAAAATTTGACCTTTTTCTGCTAGAATTTCACCTGTTTCAGGGTCAACTAACGTTTCAGCCAATTTTTGATTGAACAGTCTATTTTTAATATGAAGCTTTTTATTAATCTTGTAGCGTCCAACATTTGCTAGGTCATATCTCTTCGGATCGAAGAAGCGAGAGTCTAGCAGGCTTTTCGCATTTTCAACAGTTGGCGGCTCTCCAGGACGGAGGCGCTCGTAGATTTCGAGAAGTGCTTTATCCGCATTCTCTGTATTGTCTTTTTCCAGCGTGTTGCGTAAGTATTCATTCTCGCCAATGAGGTCAAGAATCTCTTGATCAGAGCTGAAGCCGAGAGCACGCAAAAGAACCGTAACCGGCAACTTACGTGTGCGATCGATGCGTACATAGACTACATCCTTCGCATCAGTTTCGTATTCTAACCATGCGCCACGGTTTGGAATGACAGTCGCAGTAAAACCTTTTTTACCGTTTTTGTCTACTTTACCACTGAAATATACACTTGGAGAACGTACTAACTGAGAAACGATTACACGTTCCGCACCGTTAATGATAAAAGTACCTGTGTCTGTCATGATTGGGAAATCACCCATGAACACATCTTGGTCTTTTACTTCTCCAGTTTCTTTGTTAATTAAACGAACTTTCACTCTTAGTGGAGCAGAGTAAGTTACATCACGTTCTTTTGATTCTGCTACAGGATACTTAGGATCCCCTAGGCTGTAATCAATGAATTCAAGAGAAAGGTTACCAGTAAAATCCTCAATTGGGGATATATCTTGAAACATCTCTCTAAGACCCTCATCAAGAAACCACTGATAAGAAGAGGTTTGAATTTCAATGAGATTTGGTAATTCTAACACTTCGCTTATGCGTGCGTAGCTTCTGCGCTGGCGGTGTCGTCCATACTGAACTAGTTGACCTGTCAACTGATTCACCCCTCAAATCATGCGTATTATATGTGTAAAAAGTATTTCAGCCTTTCAAATGTCAGTAAAGAAATACTTTTACAAGACAAAAGAAAAAAGGGTTTCTAAAATAAGAAAACCACATCCAAAAACAAATACCGATTTTATTAGTTTTCCCAAATATGCATAATTTATACAAAATAGTTGTTTTTTAAGCCTATCAAGCAAAATATACACATTGGCATTTTATAATGTTAACACAGCTAGGAAACTGCGTCAAACTTTTTTAGCTTTGATAATATAGTAGCCCTTTTTTTTCAATACAACTTCGACTTCTCCAAAAAGCTGTTCTAATTTCTCAATCGCAGATGGTCCGCCCTGCTTTTTCTGAATAACCACCCACAACTCACCTTCCGGCAATAAATGATCAGCACTTTTTTCAAAGATCGCATGTACAACTTTCTTCCCTGCCCGTATTGGGGGATTGGTCAGTATAGAGGCAAAAGCAGCTGATGAATGAACATTCGAGAACAAATCACTTTGATAGATGCGGACATTATCAATGCGATTATGTTTAGCGTTTTCCTTTGAAAGTTCGACTGCTCTTTCGTTCACATCAATCATATGAATGGTGCGGCTCGTCATTTCGTTTGCTAACGATAAGCCAATCGGTCCATAACCGCAACCGACATCTAAGACATCGCCATCCACGTCAGGTTCTTCAAAAGCTTCAATTAAAAGCCTCGAACCAAAGTCGACTTCTTTCTTAGAAAACACTCCACTGTCACTTGTAAAAGTAAAGGTACGGTTTCTCAAGGTGAAGTCCCATGTCTGTTTATTGCTTTTCACTGATGGCTTTTCCGTATAATAGTGGTCACTCATGGTGAATGGACCTCCTCTGGATTCAATCGTTTCAGGAGAATAGAAAAGAAAAAGCTCGCCAGTAAAAGCGAGCTTTCCCAAAAGATTAGGCGAAGATTACTTAACTTCTACAGAAGCGCCAACTTCTTCAAGCTTAGCTTTAAGTTCTTCAGCTTCTTCTTTAGCAATACCTTCTTTAAGTGGTTTTGGAGTGTTGTCAACAAGTTCTTTAGCTTCTTTCAAGCCAAGACCAGTGATTTCACGAACCACTTTGATAACTTTGATTTTTTGGTCTCCAGCACCAGCAAGTACTAGATCAAAATCAGTTTTCTCTTCAGCAGCGGCACCACCAGCTGCAGCTACAGCTACAGGAGCAGCAGCAGTTACGCCAAATTCTTCTTCGATTGCTTTTACTAAGTCGTTTAACTCAAGTACAGTTGCTTCTTTAACTGAAGCAATGATTTCTTCGATATTTAAAGCCATTTGTAATTCCTCCATTTTAAGTTTTTTACGTTAAGTACGCATTAAGCGCCTTGTTCTTCTTTTTGATCTGCAACTGCTTTAGTAGCAAGAGCAAGGTTACGAACTGGAGCTTGAAGAACGCTAAGCAACATAGATAGTAAGCCTTCGCGAGACGGAAGTTCCGCAAGAGCCTTCACTTCTTCTACAGTCGCTACGTTTCCTTCGATGACACCAGCTTTGATTTCTAAAGCTTCGTGGCTTTTCGCAAATTCGTTGATGATTTTCGCAGGTGCGATAACATCTTCGTTACTGAATGCGATAGCGTTTGGACCTGTTAAGAAATCGTTTAAACCTGTTAGTTCAACTTGTTCAACTGCACGGCGAGTCAAAGTGTTTTTGTAAACTTTGAATTCTACGCCAGCGTCACGAAGCTGTTTACGAAGTTCAGTCACTTCAGAAACTGAAAGACCGCGGTAATCTACAATTACAGTAGACATACTATCTTTAAATTTAGAAGTAATTTCATCAACGACAACTTTTTTTGTATCGATTGCATTGCTCATGGTTACACCTCCTGTACATTGTTTGTGTAACACTTATACCGATCAGGCCATCACGTTCCTAACGAACGGTTCTCCATATAAAAAGCCTCCATTAAGACATGGAGGCTGTATATACAAGCATACGTTAACGTAAGACTGTGACATATACACCTCGGCGGGTTAATTAAGCCATAAGGCCCCTGCTGTCTACGGTATAAATGGACATATTCTATTTTACAACATTTTGATATTATCAAAATGTTTGTGATAAGTCAAGATTTATTTTGCAGAGAAAGAAGATGGATCCACTTTCACGCCAGGGCCCATAGTAGATGTAACAGAAACGTTTTTCACGTATACACCTTTAGCCGCTGCAGGTTTTGCTTTAAGGATTGTGTCATAGATTGTTGCAAAGTTCTCAACAAGCTTTTCGTCCTCGAAAGAAACCTTTCCGATTGGCGCGTGGATGTTACCAGCTTTATCAACGCGGTATTCTACTTTACCAGCTTTGATTTCATTGATTGCTTTTTCTACTTCGAATGTAACAGTTCCTGTTTTAGGGTTTGGCATAAGACCTTTTGGTCCAAGTACACGACCGATCTTACCAACTTCACCCATCATGTCAGGTGTTGCAACGATTACATCGAAATCGAACCAGCCTTGTTGGATTTTAGCGATGTAATCAGAATCTCCAACATAGTCTGCTCCAGCAGCTTCTGCTTCTTTTGCTTTTTCGCCTTTAGCGAACACAAGAACGCGTTGAGTTTTACCAGTTCCGTTAGGAAGTACAACTGCACCGCGGATTTGTTGGTCGTTTTTACGAGGGTCTACGCCCAAACGAAAAGCAACTTCTACAGTCGCATCAAATTTCGCTGTATTTGCTTTTTTTGTAAGAGAAACAGCTTCAGCTACATCATACGCTTTAGTACGTTCGATTAGCTTAGCAGCTTCTACATACTTTTTACCTTTTTTAGCCATTATAAAAATCCTCCTTATGTGGTTTTAGCGGAATAACCTCCCACGAATAAGGGTTGCGAACTTGTCAAAACCAAACTCGCAACCCAACAAGACAATAAATTAATCTTCGATGACAATACCCATACTGCGTGCAGTACCTTCAACCATGCGCATAGCTGATTCAACGCTAGCAGCGTTTAAGTCAGGCATTTTTGTTTCCGCGATTTCGCGTACTTTATCACGCTTAACAGTTGCCACTTTATTACGGTTAGGTTCACCAGAACCAGACTCAATACCAGCTGCTTTTTTAAGTAAAACTGCAGCAGGTGGAGTTTTAGTAATAAATGTAAATGAACGGTCTTCAAAAACCGAAATTTCAACAGGAATGATAAGACCAGCTTGGTCAGCTGTACGAGCATTAAACTCCTTACAGAATCCCATGATATTAACACCGGCTTGACCTAGTGCAGGTCCAACTGGTGGAGCTGGGTTAGCTTTTCCAGCAGGAATTTGCAATTTAACAACTTTAACTACTTTTTTAGCCACGAGACACACCTCCTTAAAGTCCGTGATGTGGTAATAGGGGAATCCCCCTCCCACTCAACAACTTCATTCTTTATATGAATGACGAAATAACTAGCTAGCGATCTTGAGCGAACTCAAGACGTACCTTTGCTATATTACCACTTCTATACACTCATTTCAAGCTCTTTTGAATTACAATTTATCGATCTGCGTGAACTCAAGTTCCACGGGTGTTTCTCTACCAAACATATTAACGAATACTTTGACTTTGCTTTTATCGTAATCAATCTCTTCGATAGAACCTGTGAAGTTCGCAAATGGTCCGTCGATGACCTTGACTGTTTCTTTCAATTCAAAGTCGATTTCTGTTTTGCGTTCTTCAAGACCCATTCTTTTTAGAATGGTTTCAGCTTCGCCTGGCAAAAGCGCAGTCGGCTTTGAGCCTGATCCAGCTGATCCAACGAATCCTGTGACACCTGGTGTATTACGAACAACATACCAAGAGTCGTCTGTCATCACGATTTCCACTAGGACATAGCCAGGGAACACTTTCTTTTTAACAACTTTTTTCTTACCATTTTTAATATCTGTTTCTTCTTCTTCTGGTACGACGACGCGGAAGATCTTATCTTGCATGCCCATTGATTCAACACGCTTTTCCAAGTTCGCTTTTACTTTATTTTCATAGCCAGAGTACGTATGCACAACATACCAATTCTTTTCCATTTCGTTCAGGACTATTTAGTCCTTCCCTCCCCACATTTCGTAATGTCTATTTGACGAATCTCGAGTACCGGTAAATATTTTCAAGCAATTGAAAAAACCCGTAAAACGGGTTTTTTGGCAAGTCATATTATGATCTATTATAGCACGTTCAGCAGACCATTATTCAAGTATTAATGAATTAATTCGATTAATTGTGAGATTCCTATATCAAGAAAAGAGAAAAAGATTGCAAAGAATACGACTGTTAAAATAACAGTGATTGTGTAACGAATCATTTCGTTTTTCTTTGGCCAGCTGACCTTCTTCATTTCTTTCCCGACACTTTTTAAGAAACTGATAATACGCATTGTAAAAGACCTCCACAGATTAAAGAACGCAAATCTTACTTCGTTTCTAAATGTGTTTTATGTGAATTACAAGTCTTGCAATATTTCTTAACTTCTAATCTTTCAGCTGCTGAAGCATCACTTTTCATTGTCGTATAATTGCGGCTTCCGCAGTCTTTACAGGCTAGAGTGATCTTTTTCCTCATATTTACACCTATTTTCTCGACATCATTTCCTTAGTACCTTATCACAGTGTCGAAAAAGCTGTCAATATAGGTTTGATTAGAGACTAATCTCGCGAAGCTCTAAATATTTCTCTAATTTTCTCTTTACTCTTTGGAGTGCGTTATCAATTGATTTCACATGACGGTTTAAATCTTCAGAAATCTCTTGATAGGATCTGCCATCAAGGTAAAGCACAAGAACCTTTCTTTCCAGCTCGCTTAGTAGTTCACCCATCTTCATTTCGATATCATCAAATTCTTCTTTGCTAATGATTAAATCTTCTGGGTTAAGCGCTTTAGCACCGGAAATGACGTCCAACAATGTTCTGTCTGATTCTTCATCATATATTGGCTTATCTAATGATACATAGGAATTTAACGGGATATGTTTTTGGCGAGTAGCTGTTTTAATTGCGGTGATAATTTGGCGGGTAATACATAATTCTGCAAAAGCCTTAAATGAAGTAAGCTTGTCCTCTCTGAAATCGCGGATAGACTTATAAAGTCCGATCATCCCCTCTTGGACAATGTCCTCTCGATCCGCTCCAATCAAGAAATAAGATCTTGCTTTTGCACGTACAAAATTGCGGTATTTTGTTATTAAGTAATCTAGCGCATCACTATCTCCGACATGAACCCTTTCAATGACTTGTTCATCTTCCAACTGGCAAAATTGCTCTCTGATGGATTTATCCTTGCTGTTGTTTAGATTCACTTCGATCCCCCCGACCGCACCTAGATAGAAATATTATACATTAATGGTTGAAATATCGTCAAGCTATTCTAGATTCCCACGCCGCCATTTTTCAAACGTTTTCAATACATCTTCTGACAATTCAATCTTAGATGCTGGTTTATCAGAAGTAATCTTTTTGACTCTCGTTTCAATCTTTCGTTCGATCACTTCAATCTCTCTTAAAAGCTCTCGAGCCGACTTTCGAAGAGCTCCTTGTCCAAAGATTGCCCATTGTTCTGTAAAGTCTGAGGTCGCCACATGAATCTGCGTCCGAATATTATTCAAATCCTGGGCAAGCTTTTCAATCCGCTCATCAGCTGTTTCATTCTCTCTTGTAAAGATGACCTCTACTCGGTGATTGATCCGCTTTTTTTCGATTCCTTTGACCATATGGGCATCGAATACGACAATGACTCGATACCCTGTGTATGCTTGATATTCTGCTAAATGTTGAATCAGTATGTCTCTGGCTTCTTCAAAGCTGTTTTCCTTTAAGTGCTGCAGCCGTGGCCAAGCACCTATCATGTTGTATCCATCGACTAAGAGGATGTCCATCTCTATTCTCCTAACGGATAACGTTTTCGATACACTTCATACATCAATAGACTAGCGGCAACTGATGCGTTTAACGAAGTGACCTTTCCGGCCATAGGCAGCTTAATCAGAAAATCACACTTTTCTTTGATCAATCGGCCAATCCCTTTTCCTTCACTGCCAATCACGAGAGCAAGTGGCATCGTGCCATCAAATTGTCTATAATCCTGTTTGGCAGACGCATCTGTTCCTGCGACCCAGATTCCTCTTTCTTTCATCTCATCAAGAGCTCTTGAAAGATTGGTGACTTTGGCAACAGGAATATGTTCAATTGCCCCAGTGGATGCTTTGGCAACGGTTGTCGTTAAGCCGACCGCTCTCCTTTTCGGAATCACAATCCCGTGTGCACCTACAGCATCTGCTGTACGCATAATGGAACCTAAATTATGCGGGTCTTCAATTTCATCTAAGATAAGAAAAAATGGCTGTTCATTCCGCTGTTCAGCGATTTGATATAGATCGTCCAATTCTGCATATTCATATGCTGCTACTTGTGCAACGATTCCCTGGTGCTGACCTGTGACCATTTGATCAAGCTTTTTCCTCGGAACATACTGAATGGTGATATTTTGTTTTTTTGCGAGTTCAATGACCTGCTGGGCTTGTCCTTTTACAGTGTTTTCTGCCATCCAGAGCTTGTATAACTCCCGATCTGACTTCAGTGTTTCAATCACTGCATTTTTCCCAATCACATAATCATGTTGCTGACTCATTTGTCTTCCTCCCTGACGTTCCGATTTCAATCGCCTGACTAATCAGCTCTTCTAAGCGTTCGTCCTGCTTTTCAATAAATAAATAACCCATGAGCGCTTCAAACGCCGTGCTATAACGATACGTTTGCACGTCTGTGTTTTTAGGCACTGTGCCTGATTTTGCATTTCTTCCTCTTTTCAGCACCGCTTCTTCTGCTTCAGTGAAAAAGCCTTGCTGCTGAAGCGTAAATAAAATAGCTGCCTGAGATTTAGCTGAAACAATTTTGCTTGCTCGTTTGTGCAACTCATTTGGTTTTGTCGCCCCCGTTTGGAGGAGGTGATGCCTCACGTAGACTTCAAAAATGGCATCACCCATATAAGCAAGCGCAAGTCCATTCAACTGTTTACCGTCTTTCAGCTTTTCAAAATTCAACATGACCTATTCTCCTCTTTTCCAGCGAGTACCTTGAGGAGTGTCCTCCAATACAATATTCATGCTCTTTAACTGGTCACGAATTTGATCAGATAGCGCAAAATCACGATTTCTTCTAGCCTCATTGCGTTTTTCAATTAACGCTTCTACTTCTTCGTCAAGCGTATGCTTTTCTTCTAATGAGAAGCCAAGAACAGACGTGATTTCTTGGAACAAGCCGATAAATGCCTTGATCACTTCCTCCGAAGTATGATCATTTTCCATATAATAATTCGCCTGTTTCGCAAGTTCGAATAAAACAGAGATCGCATTTGCCGTATTGAAGTCATCATTCATTTCAGAAATAAATGTCGCTCGCTGCTCTTCCACCTTCGCCAGCCATTCAGCATTGTCTTCTGTCATATTCGTGCTGCTTTCAAGGCGATGATGTAAATTAGCATACGACGTTTTGAGTCGGTTAAACGCACTCTTTGTGCTCTCTAGTAAGTCCATTGAATAGTTAATTGGATGTCGGTAGTGAACCGACAACATAAAGAATCGAAGTACATCAGGATCTTGTTCTTTCACAATGTCGTGCACGAGCACAAAGTTGCCAAGTGATTTTGACATTTTTTCATTCTCAATATTAATATATCCGTTATGCATCCAATACTTTGCAAAAGGTTTCCCTGTCAAAGCCTCAGATTGAGCGATTTCATTTTCATGGTGAGGGAAGGTTAAATCCTGTCCGCCTGCATGGATATCGATCGTATCACCTAAATATTTTTTAACCATGGCCGAGCATTCGATGTGCCAGCCTGGGCGTCCTTCGCCCCACGGGCTATCCCATGAGATTTCTTGGTCCTTTGCAGCCTTCCATAAAGCAAAGTCCAGCGCATCTCGTTTCTTCTCACCTACACGAATACGGGCACCTGTCTTCAGTTCATCAATCGACTGGTGAGAAAGCTTTCCGTAGCCTTCAAATGAGCGTGTGCTGTAATACACGTCACCATCTGCTTCATATGCGTAGCCTTTTTCAATCAATGTCGCAATAAATGCAATGATATCATCCATATTTTCCGTCACTCGCGGGTGAAGGTCAGCTTTTTTGCAGCCTAGTGCACTGACGTCTTCAAAGTAGGCTTGAATAAAACGGTCAGCAATCGTCGGGACATCTTCCCCGAGTTCATTGGCTGCTTTGATGAGTTTATCATCCACATCTGTAAAGTTTGAGACAAAGTTCACATCATAGCCGCTGTATTCTAAATACTTACGTACAGTGTCATAAACAATAGCAGGCCTTGCATTCCCGATATGAATGTAGTTATAAACGGTTGGTCCGCACACATACATTTTGACCTTTCCTGGCTCAAGCGGGACAAATTCTTCCTTCTTACGTGTCAATGTATTATAAATATTGATTGTCATGATTGTTCTTCCTTTCTGCTCAATGAAGCCAGCTCACCTTTTAGCTTTTCCATTTCTCGTTCCAATTCTTTGAAACGATCGGAAATTGGATCTGGCAAATCTTGATGATTGAGATCACGATTGATTTTCTTACCATTTTGAACGACGACTCGCCCAGGTATACCGACAACGGTGGAATGGTCGGGTACGTCCTTTAACACGACCGATCCCGCTCCAATCTTGGCTCCTTTTCCGACTGTAATGGAACCAAGCACCTTTGCACCTGTCGCAATGAGCGCATCGTCTAAAATGGTCGGGTGCCGCTTTCCCTTTTCTTTTCCTGTTCCCCCTAATGTCACGCCTTGGAAAACAGTGACGTTGTCTCCAATTTCACATGTTTCCCCAATCACCACTCCCATGCCGTGGTCAATGAAGAAGCGCCTGCCAATGGTTGCCGCAGGGTGAATTTCCACCCCTGTGAAAAACCGGCTGACCTGAGAAATGATCCGCGCAAGAAAGTACAGCTTCCGCTTATAAAATGCATGCGCGATACGATGAGCCCAAATCGCATGAAGCCCTGAATAGGTTAGCACTACTTCAATATAGCTTCTAGCAGCAGGATCTTGATCAAACACAGTATCAATATCTTCTTTCAGCATTTTGAAAAACACATGCTCCCCCCGTTCTTCCCCATCAATCTCTCTTCGGACTTGCTCTCTTTTTTGGACAAATAAAAAACGCCTCTGCCATATGACAGAGACGTTTTGAAAACGCGGTTCCACTCTGTTTAGAAAGCCCTCATTTCGCAGCCTTCTCAACTTAATCCCATAACGGAGGGTACCGCCCTTGCATACTAACGTACTCGTGTTCCTCAAGGGTCTTGAGGGTGCATTTCCAACATCTGCCCATAAGTCTCTTTCAGCCAGTGAAGACTCTTTCTGTGATGGACGAAAACATTGTACTTCTCCCTCGCAACGATTTCTTTATATTTGTTTAATGCGGTTTAATACCGTTTCTTTACCTAGTAGTTCAATACTTTGCGGAAGTTCTGGGCCATGCGTTTGTCCTGTGACAGCCACACGAATTGGCATGAATAGTTTCTTGCCTTTATGCCCTGTTTCTTTTTGTACCGCTTTAATAGCAGCCTTGATTTCATCAGGTGTGAAAGATTCAAGTCGTTCAAGCTGACCAGCAAAAGATGCCATGACTTCTGGTACTTGCTCCTCTGCTAGAACTTCCTTTGCCTCTTGATTATACTCAATTTGCTCCTTAAAGAACAACTCTGTTAACTCAACAATTTCTGCTCCATAGCTTAATTGTTCGTGATACAGAGCAATCAGCTTGCGCACCCACGTGTTTTCTTCATCTGATAGCTGCTCACTTACCTTGCCTGCCTTTTGAAGATGCGGAAGTGTTAACGCAACAACTTGATCAAGATCAAGTGCTTTCACGTATTGGTTATTCACCCATTTTAGTTTATGCATATCGAATAGAGCTGGTGACTTAGAAAGTCGGTTTACATCGAAAATGTCGATGAATTGCTCTTTTGTAAACAGTTCTTCTTCGCCCACTGGAGACCATCCAAGTAGTGCAATGAAGTTGAACAGGGCTTCTGGTAAATAGCCCAAGTTTTTATATTGCTCGATGAATTGAATAATGGATTCATCACGCTTGCTTAATTTCTTGCGGTTCTCGTTCACAATCAGCGTCATATGTCCGAATAGCGGAACATCCCAGCCAAATGCATTGAAGATCATGATTTGTTTAGGCGTATTCGAAATGTGATCCTCTCCGCGGAGAATGTGAGTCATTTTCATCAAATAATCATCCACTGCTACAGCGAAGTTATAAGTTGGCGTACCATCTTTCTTCACAATGACAAAGTCACCGATGCCGTCTGTCTCAAATGAAATATCGCCTTTGACCATGTCGTCAAATTTGATGATTTCTCCTTTTGGCACTCGGAAGCGGATGCTTGGCTCTCTTCCTTCAGCAATCAGCTTGTCCTCTTCTTCTTTTGATAAATGACTGCATTTACCAGAATATCGAGGCATTTCACTGCGGGCGATTTGTGCTTCACGCTCTTCCTCTAGCTCTTCAGCCGTACAATAGCACTTATACGCCAAGTCCTTCTCTAGCAGCTCGTCATAATACTTTTTATAAATATCATTACGCTCTGATTGTCTGTAAGGGCCGTAGCCGCCATCTTTATCAATGCTCTCATCCCACTCAATACCGAGCCATTGCAGGTGGCGAAGCTGGCTTTCTTCTCCGCCTTCTACATTACGCTTTTGATCTGTATCTTCAATTCGAATAATAAATTTGCCGCCTTGACTGCGTGCGAACAAATAGTTGAAAAGAGCCGTTCTAGCATTCCCAATATGTAAATGACCAGTTGGACTCGGTGCATAACGAACACGCACTTCATTTCCCATGAGTTTAACTTCCTTTCATCTGCATCATGTTGTCTGACACCAATTTTTTATAAACGTATTTTATCATCAAATCTCATTCTCATCAAAATGAGTTTTACTTTTTCTGAAGAAGCACCGTTGCCTGAGAGGCAATTCCTTCGCCTCTTCCTGTAAATCCGAGTTTCTCTGTCGTTGTTGCTTTCACATTCACCTGTGTGACATCTGCCTCAAGCGCTTCAGCAATCTTCTCACACATTGGTTGAATGTAAGGTGCCATTTTGGGCTTTTGCGCCATGATGGTGCAATCAATATTCACAAGTGTGTAGCCTTTTTCCTTTACTAGTGCCCACACATGCTGCAGTAATTTAAAAGAATCCGCATCCTTAAACTCAGGATCTGTGTCTGGGAAATGTCTGCCGATATCTCCTTCAGCAATCGCACCTAGGCAGGCATCTGCCACTGTGTGAAGCAGTACATCAGCGTCTGAATGCCCAAGCAGCCCCTTTTCATAAGGGATGGTGACCCCGCCGATAATCAAAGGTCTCCCCTCTGTTAATTGATGTACATCAAAGCCTTGTCCTATTCTCAACATGATCTAGTACCCTCTTTCCGCATCCATAATTGCCTTGGCAACCAATAAATCATCCGGTGTCGTCAGCTTAATATTGGTGTAATCTCCTTGGACAATATACACGTTTTCACCATGTAATTGTTCCACAAGACTGGCGTCGTCTGTTCCAAGGAAACCGGTCCGCTCTGCATATTCATGCGCCTCTTTTAAAATAGAATGACGAAAAGCTTGTGGGGTCTGGACTGCCCACAAGCTCTGACGTTCAATGGTTTGTTCCACTTTGCCTTCTTGAACGCGTTTGATTGTGTCTTTCACTGGTACCGCTACAACTGCGGAGCCTTTTTCAATCGCTGCTTTAACGAGCAAGTCAATCTGTGTATGCTTAATAAAAGGCCTTGCCCCATCATGAACAAGCACGATGTCCGCATCTTTCACAGCCTTTAATCCTTCGTATACACTTTGCTGACGTTCTTCACCGCCAGTTACAAGTGAAACAGGCGTTTGAAAAGCGTGTACCTTGAGTAGCCTTTCAAAGTCTTGACGCTCCTCTTCATTGATCGCTAGGATCATGCGTTTGCATTGCGAATGAGCGTCAAATACCTTTAGTGTATGAATAATGACCGGCATTCTTTTCAGCTCAATAAAAAGCTTATTGCGGCCGGCCTTCATTCGTTTCCCCTGCCCCGCAGCCGGAATAACTACTTCATAATACATGTTCGTTCTCCCTTTAGAGCGCCTTCTCCAGAAGTTTTGGCTTCGCAAAAATCATTCTTCCAGCAGCAGTCTGCAGCACACTTGTGACGAGCACATCGATGTCTTTTCCAATGTAATTGCGTCCTTCTTCGACCACAATCATCGTACCGTCATCTAAGTAAGCAACACCTTGGTTATGCTCTTTCCCATCTTTAATGACCTGTACCTTCATTTCTTCCCCAGGCAGCACAACCGGTTTCACCGCATTGGCTAGATCATTGATGTTTAACACTGCTACTTTTTGAAGTTCGCATACTTTATTTAAATTAAAATCATTTGTCACAACAACACCTGAAGTTAATTTAGCGAGCTTCACAAGCTTGCTATCAACCTCTTGAATGTCTTCAAAGTCACCTTCGTAAATTTCAACTTTGATATCTAATTCTTTTTGAATACGATTTAAAATATCAAGACCTCTTCGGCCTCTATTTCTCTTTAATACATCAGAAGAGTCTGCAATATGCTGTAATTCCTCAAGCACAAATTGAGGAATGACCATGACACCTTCTAAGAATCCAGTTTGACAAATATCTGCGATTCTTCCATCAATGATAACACTTGTGTCTAAAATTTTCAGCTTTTTATCTTCTATTTCAGGTTCATCATCGGCTGCTCCTTTTTTCTTGGTGACCTTTGCAGATCGCGAGAACAGCCCCATCATTTCATCCTTCTTTTTAAACCCTACCTGAAATCCAAGGTATCCTAAAAAGAAAGCCAGGAAAATCGGAATAATAGTACCAAAAATATGATATGGGATATTGTTTAGCGGGATCACGTTTACAATAAGATATGCTAGAATAAGTCCAAATACTAATCCGAAACTTCCAGAAATAAGATCAGGAAGAGGCGCCTTTAATAGAGAATCCTCGATCCATTTCACCCAATTAACCACATAGCCTGTGCACCATTTACCGATGATAAAGAACACAGCGGCTCCTATTAGTGCTGAAGAGTAAGCATTTGTTATAAAAGGTATGTCCTTTACATTTAACAGCAGAAATAACTCTGGAATGATAAAAATCCCTACAACTGCACCAAAAATGATAAAAAACGCCTGAACGATTCTTTTTAACATACCTTCACCTCCTTTATTTTTCATCTGTCAATCCACCCTCACCTGACATTGATATATGTTTAAGTTTCCTATCATGATCAATAGAAAACAAAAGCATCATTAATATACCCATATTCATCCATTTTTAACCGTGTTTAGAGAAAATTTCTCTTCTTACAGCTGTCGGTCGATATAATGTTTTTCTTGCAGCCTCTTTAATCCTTTTTTTATCTTTTTCGCTCTTACTTCTCCAATTCCTTCTACTTCATCCAAATCTTGTACATCCGCTTCCATAATTCGATCTAACACACCGAACGCTTCAACCACGTTTTCGACGATTGGCATAGGCAATCTAGGGATTTTGTGAAGCAATCTATAGCCTCTTGTGTACACATATTCGTCAATATTTGTAGAAACTGGATAGCCAAGTAACTTGTACAGAATGGAGTCATCTAAAAGCTCAAAGCTAGACATATCTTGGAGCTGTTTAAGCAGAACATACGGATCTTTAATTTTTTCTTTCACGTAATCTTTAATAAATAAAGCCGCTTCCTGCTCCATATCTGTAATCAATTCATTGACTTGCAGACGGATCAAATGTCCTTCTGTTCCGAGCTCTTTGATATACATATTGATTTCATTTTTGATTCTAAGCACCATCTCGTAACGATGCAGCACGGATAATACATCACCAAAGGTCACAAGCTCTTCAAATTCTAGGGCGCTTAGCGCAGAAATGGCGTGATCTAAAATGGTTTTATATTTCTCAAGTGTTTGTATGGCTTGGTTGGCCTTCGTTAAAATAAAACCAATATCTTTCAGCGTGTAACGACGATTCCCTTGGTATAAGGTAATGACATTCCTCCGTTCAGAAATCGCAATGATTAAGCAACCTGTCTGCTTCGCTACACGTTCAGCAGTACGGTGTCTCATGCCCGTTTCCGATGAATGGATGGTTGCATCTGGCATGAGCTGTGTATTCGCATACAAGATCTTTTGACCAGAATCGCTTAAAATAATGGCCCCATCCATTTTCGCCAATTCATATAAGTGTGCTGGAGAGAAGGCAGAATTAATGTGAAATCCTCCATCGACAACACTCTTTACTTTGTCGTTATAACCAACAACAATAAGCCCGCCAGTATTGGCTCTCAGGACATTTTCGATCCCAGCCCGAAGAGGTGTCCCTGGTGCCACAAACTGTACGATATCTAAGAGATCGAGTTCTTTCGCTCCTTTTTTCTCTTTTTCCATTTCTATGATCCCCCTAGTGAAATTCGAAGTGCCTCCGCTACATTTTCTACACCGACTAACTCAATCCCTCTCGGCTTTTTCCATCCATCTATATTCGCCTGAGGAATAAACATTCGCTTAAATCCTAGTTTCGCAGCTTCCTGCACACGCTGTTCAATTCTTGATACTCTTCTGACTTCTCCCGTCAGACCGACCTCTCCAATAAAGCAATCCGCTTGATGCGGCGCTGCGTCTTTAAAGCTCGATGCAATGCTGACCGCAATGGCCAAGTCAATTGCTGGTTCGTCAAGCTTCACACCGCCTGCGACCTTTAAATACGCATCCTGGTTTTGCAGCAGTAGTCCAACACGTTTTTCTAAAACCGCCATGAGTAGTGACACTCGATTATGATCAAGACCAGTGGCCATTCTACGCGGATTTCCGAAGCTTGTCGGTGAAATTAATGCTTGTATCTCGACAAGAACAGGTCTTGTTCCTTCCATTGAGGCAACAACACACGAACCAGATACACCTGCCGAACGTTCTTCTAAGAAAATTTCGGATGGGTTTAATACTTCCGTGAGCCCTTCCTCTCTCATTTCAAAAATCCCTAGTTCATTCGTCGAACCAAATCGGTTTTTCACTGCACGCAAGATACGAAACGTATGGTGACGCTCGCCTTCAAAATAAAGAACCGTGTCCACCATATGCTCTAAAAGGCGTGGACCTGCGATCGAGCCTTCTTTGGTCACGTGACCAACGATAAATATTGGAATACCATTTGTCTTGGCAATCTTCATCAGCTGTGCTGTACATTCTCTCACTTGAGATACAGACCCAGGAGCTGACGTAATATCGCTTTGATAAACGGTTTGAATCGAATCCACCACGACAAAAGCGGGTTTCATCTCTTGTATAGCAGACGTTATATACTCCATATCGGTTTCAGCCAAAACATGTAAAGAGGTGCTTTTTATGCCAAGGCGGTCCGCTCTTAGCTTCGTTTGTTTAATGGACTCCTCACCAGATATGTATAATACATTCTGATTTTTGTCTGAGAGCTGTGCTGATACTTGTAATAATAATGTGGACTTCCCAATCCCAGGATCTCCGCCAATGAGAACAAGAGAGCCTTTGACAATTCCACTTCCTAATACTCGGTTAAATTCTTCTAAATTCGTTTTGATTCGGGGTTCATCAGATGTTTCAATTGCAGATATAGGTGAAGGTTTTTGAATGGTTTGAACAGAATGATTAAAAGCACTTCGACGGTTTGCCGGCTCTTTGCGAACGACCTCTTCTGTCATACTGTTCCACGTGCCGCAGCCTGGACATTTCCCCATCCATTTGGCTGACTCATAACCGCACGATTGGCATATAAATTTTGATTTTGTCTTAGCCATAGATTGAAGAATACAACTCCTTATACTGGTCAGAAAATAAGTAAAGGGAGGCATACACCTGACTGGTATGCCTCACACTTTTTTCTTACTATATTAGTTCGTAGCAGCCGTCGTTTTTACGACAATTTCTCCATCTTCCACATCTAATACGATATGTTGACCTTTTTCAATATTACCCTTCAGAAGCTCCTCAGAAAGTCGATCCTCCACATGCTTTTGAATCGCTCTTCTTAACGGACGCGCACCGTACTCAAGGTCTACACCTTCGTCGGCAATCTTCGCTTTTGCTGCTTCTGTCAATTCAATTGAAAGGTCTTGTTCTTTTAATCGTTTCGTCAATTGATCAGACATGAGAGAAACGATCTCTTTTAAATGTTTCTTTTCAAGTGAATGGAAGACAATGATTTCATCAATACGGTTGATGAATTCTGGTCTAAACGCACGTTTCAACTCGCCCATCACTTTGCCTTTCATATCTTTGTAATTTTGACCTTCATCCTGCACGTTAAAGCCAACATATTTATTTCGCTTCAGTTCACTAGCTCCAACGTTGGATGTCATGATCAAAATCGTATTTCTAAAGTCAACGGTACGCCCTTTAGAATCAGTCAGACGACCATCCTCTAACACTTGCAGTAAGATGTTGAATACATCTGGATGCGCCTTTTCAATCTCGTCTAAAAGCACAACAGAATAAGGTTTTCTTCTCACTTTTTCAGTCAGTTGTCCGCCTTCTTCATAGCCAACATACCCTGGAGGTGACCCAACAAGTCTAGATGTAGAGTGTTTCTCCATGTATTCAGACATATCGATACGGATCATCGCTTCTTCATCACCGAAAATAGACTCTGCGAGTGCTCTTGCAAGCTCCGTTTTACCAACCCCTGTTGGGCCTAAGAAGATAAATGAGCCGATTGGACGTTTTGGATCTTTTAGACCAGCACGCGCACGTCTCACAGCTTTTGCTACAGCGACAACCGCTTCATCCTGCCCGATTACACGAGAATGGAGTAATTGTTCCATATTCAGAAGCTTATCTGTTTCTGTTTGGGCAATTTTTGAAACAGGCACTCCCGTCCAGCTAGAGACAACCATTGCGATATCATCAACTGATACCTCTGAATTCTCCTGTCCTTGCTTTTCTTTCCAAGATTTCTTGGTGACTTCTACTTTTTCACGCAAACGCTGCTCTGTATCGCGAAGAGAAGCTGCTTTTTCAAATTCTTGACTTTGAACAGCCGCATCCTTTTCCTTGCGTACTTCATCTAGCTTTTGCTCTAGTTCTTTTAGGTTAGGCGGTGTTGTGAAAGAACGCAAACGGACTTTCGAACCTGCCTCATCAATTAAATCAATCGCCTTATCTGGAAGGAAACGATCAGAAATATAACGGTCAGACAGCTTCACCGCCGCCTCAATCGCTTCATCTGTGATGGACACACGGTGATGTGCCTCATAACGATCTCTAAGACCTCTTAAGATTTGAATACTTTCATCAACAGATGGCTGATCTACTTGAATTGGCTGGAAACGTCGTTCAAGCGCAGCATCCTTTTCAATATATTTACGGTACTCATCTAACGTTGTCGCCCCGATACATTGAAGCTCTCCACGTGCTAAGGATGGTTTGAGAATGTTAGATGCGTCAATCGCACCCTCTGCTCCACCAGCACCAATCAGTGTATGAAGCTCATCAATGAAGAGAATGATATTTCCTGCCTGACGAATTTCGTCCATGACTTTTTTCAAACGATCCTCAAATTCACCACGATATTTCGTACCCGCTACAACGGTTCCCATATCAAGTGTCATCACTCGTTTATCGCGCAGGATTTCAGGCACTTCATTATGAATAATTTGCTGTGCAAGACCTTCAGCGATGGCTGTTTTACCAACACCAGGCTCACCAATTAGCACAGGGTTATTTTTTGTTCTTCTGCTTAGTACCTCAATGACACGCTGAATTTCTTTGCTTCGTCCAATGACTGGGTCCAAGCTGTCTTCTTTCGCAATAGCTGTTAAATCTCTTGCCAAGCTATCTAATGTTGGTGTATTTGCATTGCTATTAGAACCAGCGGCAGATGCACCTGTTTCATTGCTGCCAAGCAGCTGCAGGACTTGCTGACGTGCTTTATTTAAGCTCACTCCGAGGTTATTTAAAACGCGGGCAGCTACACCCTCTCCCTCGCGAATAAGACCTAATAGAATATGTTCTGTCCCTACATAGGAATGACCTAGCTTTCTTGCTTCATCCATTGAAAGCTCCGTGACCTTCTTCGCTCTAGGCGTATAATGAGGAATAGCTTGAGACACCTCTTGCCCTCTTCCAATCAAGCTTTCGACTTCTTTTTGGATTTTATCTGAAACAAGGCCCAGTGCTTCTAACGCTTTTGCGGCGATGCCCTCACCCTCACGTACTAGACCAAGTAAAATGTGTTCAGTACCAATGTTCTTATGGCCTAGGCGAATGGCTTCTTCTTGTGCAAGTGCTAATACCTTTTGAGCTCTTTCAGTGAATCTTCCAAACATCATATCGTTTCATCCTCCTGTCCATTCCTATGCATTTCTAAACGCAGCCTTTCTCTAATAATCGCTGCTCGTTTTATATCTCGTTCATTTGGCTCCAAAGCTCCTCCAGAATATTGTTGAAGAAAGCCAGGCTGTGTCAAAATCATGAGTTCATTCAGTATATTACTTGAAAGCCCCTTAATGATACCTAAATCAATTCCAAGGCGCACATCTGACAAACACTTAGCTGTTTCCTTTGATTCAATCATGCGACAATTGGACAAAATCCCTAACGAACGGTACACTCTGTCCTCAAGTTCAATTTTAGATGTTTGATATAACGCTTTTCTTGCAGATCGCTCTTGTTCAATGAGCTGAGCGGTCACACTATTTAAATCATCTACAATATCCTCTTCTGATTGACCAAGTGTCATTTGATTTGAAATTTGAAAGATGTTCCCTATTGCTTCGCTGCCTTCACCATAAATTCCTCTGACGACAAGACCTAATTGATTAATCGCCGGAATTATTCGGTTCATTTGTCTTGTGAGGGCTAAAGCTGGTAAATGCATCATGACCGAAGCCCTAATACCTGTACCTACATTGGTTGGACAGCTTGTTAAGTATCCTCGTTTTTCAGAAAACGCATAATCCACTTGCTCTTCAATCCAGTCATCTACCTGGTTAGCCGCTTTCAGTGCATTGGCTAGTTGGAATCCTGGGAATAAGCATTGGATCCGAATATGGTCTTCTTCATTCAGCATCACACTGATTTCTTCATTTTCAGAAAGCAAACAACCACCAAATCTTGATTCTGCTAAGTTTGGGCTGATCAAATGCTTTTCAACAAGTACTCTCTTTGCTAAAGGCTGCGTTTCATTCATTCGAATCAGAACAAAGTTTCCGATGTCCTTCACTTCCTGGCTAGCAAACTTTTGCTCGAATTGCTTGAGAACAGCTTCAGCCTCTTCCTGAGAAAACTGAGTTGGGAAACGAACATGCTCTAGGTTTCGTGCTAGCCTGATTCGACTGCTTAGAACAATGTCACTTTCTGGTCCTTTTTGTTTCATCCATTGACTTAAAGCGTCTTGAATAAAATGCTGGAGCGACATGTTGTTAATCTCCCTCCCTCTGCTGAGATTGCTCATGCTCTAATGCACGAATTTGATCTCGAACTTCCGCTGCTTTTTCAAACTCTTCTTGTTCAATTAACTGCTTCAGTTCTTGCTGCATCAACTCAAGTTTCCGGCGCACATGAAGACTGCCGGCAATCCGTTTAGGCACTTTTCCATGATGGACTGTATTTCCACTATGGACTTTCCTTAAAACAGGGTTCAGATACTGATCAAATGAACGGTAGCATTCTGCACAGCCAAAACGGCCTGTTTTTCTGAATTGTTGAAAGGTTAAGCCACACTTAGGACATTGATCCACTTCTCTTGCTTCTTGAAAAATAGATGATCCCTTATTCGCACTTGTGGTAAAGCTAGGATCAATATTCAATAAACCCGATAATAAGTTGTGAATCGAGAAACCTTGGTTTCCACTCATAGCATATGAATCACTGTTTTCTTTTGCACATTGTTCACATATGTGCATTTCCTGTTTTTCTCCATTTATAACTTTCGTAAAGTGAAAAGTGGCTGGTCTCTCATTGCATTCTTGACAAATCAATCTTTTCACCCGCTTTACTTTAATTTCAAAGCATTTAACATCGCTATCATCATCCGAGCCCTCAATTCATCCCGTTCAGGTAAATCAATGTGCAAAACAGAACGGTCCATGACACTGATCATCATCTTTGCTTCTCTTTCAGATAAAATGTTATTTTCGACAAGACGCATGATGATATGATCAGAGGCAGCCTGTGATAAACGATGATATATTTGGGAAATAATGTTGTTCAATAAGTCGACTTCATCATTCATTTTGACTTTAATGATGCGGATATAGCCACCGCCGCCACGCTTACTTTCAACGATATAGCCTCTCTCGCTCGTAAAGCGTGTATTGATAACATAGTTAATTTGTGAAGGTACGCATTGAAACTTATCTGCAATTTCATTGCGCTTAATTTCTAATATTTCTCGACCATTCTGATCCAAGACTTCTTTCAAATACTGCTCGATGATATCAGAAATATTTTGTGCCACTCCGCCTCCTCCTCCATTGACTTTGACTATATTTGACTTTAATCTTACTATAAATTTTTTCGGTCGATTTTTCAAGATAATCGCTCAACTAAGAATATTATTTCCACATTTATATGGTGTCAAACCTCTCAAAAACACAAAAAAGACCAGTTCCGTATGGAACTGATCCTTAGAAAAGCTTGGCGGCGTCCTACTCTCACAGGGGGAGACCCCCAACTACCATCGGCGCTGAAGAGCTTAACTTCCGTGTTCGGTATGGGAACGGGTGTGACCTCTTCGCTATCGCCACCAAACCTGATGGAGAGAATGTTCTCTCAAAACTAGATAACAATGTTCAAGCTTCACATTAGAATATAGGTTAAGTCCTCGATCTATTAGTATCTGTCAGCTCCACGTGTCACCACGCTTCCACCTCAGACCTATCAACCTGATCATCTTTCAGGGATCTTACTTCCTTGCGGAATGGGAAATCTCATCTTGAGGGGGGCTTCATGCTTAGATGCTTTCAGCACTTATCCCGTCCGCACATAGCTACCCAGCGATGCCCTTGGCAGAACAACTGGTACACCAGCGGTGCGTCCATCCCGGTCCTCTCGTACTAAGGACAGCTCCTCTCAAATTTCCTGCGCCCGCGACGGATAGGGACCGAACTGTCTCACGACGTTCTGAACCCAGCTCGCGTACCGCTTTAATGGGCGAACAGCCCAACCCTTGGGACCGACTACAGCCCCAGGATGCGATGAGCCGACATCGAGGTGCCAAACCTCCCCGTCGATGTGGACTCTTGGGGGAGATAAGCCTGTTATCCCCGGGGTAGCTTTTATCCGTTGAGCGATGGCCCTTCCATGCGGAACCACCGGATCACTAAGCCCGACTTTCGTCCCTGCTCGACTTGTAGGTCTCGCAGTCAAGCTCCCTTGTGCCTTTACACTCTGCGAATGATTTCCAACCATTCTGAGGGAACCTTTGGGCGCCTCCGTTACATTTTAGGAGGCGACCGCCCCAGTCAAACTGCCCACCTGACACTGTCTCCCTGCCCGATAAGGGCAGCGGGTTAGAAGGTCAATACAGCCAGGGTAGTATCCCACCGATGCCTCCACCGAAGCTAGCGCTCCGGTTTCCAAGGCTCCTACCTATCCTGTACAAGCTGTACCAACATTCAATATCAGGCTGCAGTAAAGCTCCACGGGGTCTTTCCGTCCTGTCGCGGGTAACCTGCATCTTCACAGGTACTATAATTTCACCGAGTCTCTCGTTGAGACAGTGCCCAGATCGTTGCGCCTTTCGTGCGGGTCGGAACTTACCCGACAAGGAATTTCGCTACCTTAGGACCGTTATAGTTACGGCCGCCGTTTACTGGGGCTTCAATTCGCACCTTCGCTTACGCTAAGCGCTCCTCTTAACCTTCCAGCACCGGGCAGGCGTCAGCCCCTATACTTCGCCTTACGGCTTCGCAGAGACCTGTGTTTTTGCTAAACAGTCGCCTGGGCCTATTCACTGCGGCTTCTCGGGGCTTTAACACCCTAAGAAGCACCCCTTCTCCCGAAGTTACGGGGTCATTTTGCCGAGTTCCTTAACGAGAGTTCTCTCGATCACCTTAGGATTCTCTCCTCGCCTACCTGTGTCGGTTTGCGGTACGGGCACCTCTCACCTCGCTAGAGGCTTTTCTTGGCAGTGTGGAATCAGGAACTTCGCTACTAAATTTCGCTCGCCATCACAGCTCAGCCTTTACGGGAAACGGATTTGCCTATTTCCCAGCCTAACTGCTTGGACGCGGATATCCAATACCGCGCTTACCCTATCCTCCTGCGTCCCCCCATTGCTCAAATGGTGAGGAGGTGGTACAGGAATATCAACCTGTTGTCCATCGCCTACGCCTTTCGGCCTCGGCTTAGGTCCCGACTAACCCTGAGCGGACGAGCCTTCCTCAGGAAACCTTAGGCATTCGGTGGACGGGATTCTCACCCGTCTTTCGCTACTCATACCGGCATTCTCACTTCTAAGCGCTCCACCAGTCCTTCCGGTCTGACTTCACAGCACTTAGAACGCTCTCCTACCACTGTTCGTAAGAACAGTCCGCAGCTTCGGTGATACGTTTAGCCCCGGTACATTTTCGGCGCAGAGTCACTCGACCAGTGAGCTATTACGCACTCTTTAAATGGTGGCTGCTTCTAAGCCAACATCCTGGTTGTCTAAGCAACTCCACATCCTTTTCCACTTAACGTATACTTTGGGACCTTAGCTGGCGGTCTGGGCTGTTTCCCTTTCGACTACGGATCTTATCACTCGCAGTCTGACTCCCAAGGATAAGTCATCGGCATTCGGAGTTTGACTGAATTCGGTAACCCGGTAGGGGCCCCTAGTCCAATCAGTGCTCTACCTCCGAGACTCTTACCTTGAGGCTAGCCCTAAAGCTATTTCGGAGAGAACCAGCTATCTCCAGGTTCGATTGGCATTTCACCCCTACCCACACCTCATCCCCGCACTTTTCAACGTGCGTGGGTTCGGGCCTCCATTCAGTGTTACCTGAACTTCACCCTGGACATGGGTAGATCACCTGGTTTCGGGTCTACGACCACGTACTCATGCGCCCTATTCAGACTCGCTTTCGCTGCGGCTCCGCATCTTCTGCTTAACCTTGCACGGGATCGTAACTCGCCGGTTCATTCTACAAAAGGCACGCCATCACCCTTTAACGGGCTCTGACTACTTGTAGGCACACGGTTTCAGGATCTATTTCACTCCCCTTCCGGGGTGCTTTTCACCTTTCCCTCACGGTACTGGTTCACTATCGGTCACTAGGGAGTATTTAGCCTTGGGAGATGGTCCTCCCGGATTCCGACGGAATTTCACGTGTTCCGCCGTACTCAGGATCCACTCTGGAGAGAACAACATTTCAGTTACAGGGCTGTTACCTTCTTTGGCGGGCCTTTCCAGACCTCTTCGCTTATATCGTTCCTTTGTAACTCCGTATAGAGTGTCCTACAACCCCAAGAGGCAAGCCTCTTGGTTTGGGCTGTTCCCGTTTCGCTCGCCGCTACTCAGGGAATCGCATTTGCTTTCTCTTCCTCCGGGTACTTAGATGTTTCAGTTCCCCGGGTATGCCTTCTCATACTCTATGTATTCAAGTATGGATACTACTCCATTACGAGCAGTGGGTTTCCCCATTCGGAAATCTCCGGATCAAAGCTTGCTTACAGCTCCCCGAAGCATATCGGTGTTCGTCCCGTCCTTCATCGGCTCCTAGTGCCAAGGCATCCACCGTGCGCCCTTTCTAACTTAACCATTTCTTACTTTAGAAAGAATCACTATGTGTGATGAACTTTGCATTGCATTCAATGTGAATGTATTACTTATTGTTATCTAGTTTTCAAAGAACAATCCTGTCTCGCTAGAGACATGTCTTGAAGGAATGATCCTTCAAAACTAAACAAGACGAAAACGCACACTGCTCCATATATCCTTAGAAAGGAGGTGATCCAGCCGCACCTTCCGATACGGCTACCTTGTTACGACTTCACCCCAATCATCTGTCCCACCTTCGGCGGCTGGCTCCATAAAGGTTACCTCACCGACTTCGGGTGTTACAAACTCTCGTGGTGTGACGGGCGGTGTGTACAAGGCCCGGGAACGTATTCACCGCGGCATGCTGATCCGCGATTACTAGCGATTCCAGCTTCACGCAGTCGAGTTGCAGACTGCGATCCGAACTGAGAACAGATTTATGGGATTGGCTAAACCTTGCGGTCTCGCAGCCCTTTGTTCTGTCCATTGTAGCACGTGTGTAGCCCAGGTCATAAGGGGCATGATGATTTGACGTCATCCCCACCTTCCTCCGGTTTGTCACCGGCAGTCACCTTAGAGTGCCCAACTAAATGCTGGCAACTAAGATCAAGGGTTGCGCTCGTTGCGGGACTTAACCCAACATCTCACGACACGAGCTGACGACAACCATGCACCACCTGTCACTCTGTCCCCGAAGGGAAAGCCCTATCTCTAGGGTTGTCAGAGGATGTCAAGACCTGGTAAGGTTCTTCGCGTTGCTTCGAATTAAACCACATGCTCCACCGCTTGTGCGGGCCCCCGTCAATTCCTTTGAGTTTCAGTCTTGCGACCGTACTCCCCAGGCGGAGTGCTTAATGCGTTAGCTGCAGCACTAAGGGGCGGAAACCCCCTAACACTTAGCACTCATCGTTTACGGCGTGGACTACCAGGGTATCTAATCCTGTTCGCTCCCCACGCTTTCGCTCCTCAGCGTCAGTTACAGACCAGAGAGTCGCCTTCGCCACTGGTGTTCCTCCACATCTCTACGCATTTCACCGCTACACGTGGAATTCCACTCTCCTCTTCTGCACTCAAGTTTCCCAGTTTCCAATGACCCTCCCCGGTTGAGCCGGGGGCTTTCACATCAGACTTAAGAAACCGCCTGCGAGCCCTTTACGCCCAATAATTCCGGACAACGCTTGCCACCTACGTATTACCGCGGCTGCTGGCACGTAGTTAGCCGTGGCTTTCTGGTTAGGTACCGTCAAGGTGCGAGCAGTTACTCTCGCACTTGTTCTTCCCTAACAACAGAGCTTTACGATCCGAAAACCTTCATCACTCACGCGGCGTTGCTCCGTCAGACTTTCGTCCATTGCGGAAGATTCCCTACTGCTGCCTCCCGTAGGAGTCTGGGCCGTGTCTCAGTCCCAGTGTGGCCGATCACCCTCTCAGGTCGGCTACGCATCGTCGCCTTGGTGAGCCATTACCCCACCAACTAGCTAATGCGCCGCGGGTCCATCTGTAAGTGACAGCCGAAACCGTCTTTCATCCTTGAACCATGCGGTTCAAGGAACTATCCGGTATTAGCTCCGGTTTCCCGGAGTTATCCCAGTCTTACAGGCAGGTTACCCACGTGTTACTCACCCGTCCGCCGCTAACATCCGGGAGCAAGCTCCCTTCTGTTCGCTCGACTTGCATGTATTAGGCACGCCGCCAGCGTTCGTCCTGAGCCAGGATCAAACTCTCCGAAAATGTACAAAACCGAAGTTTTGTTTTTCGTCAGCGTTTGACTGACTACCTATGATATAACATAGGATTTTTTTATAAAACTCGAATTAACAGGTACGTTTTGTCTTGTTTAGTTTTCAAAGATCATATTGGTGGAGCCTAGCGGGATCGAACCGCTGACCTCCTGCGTGCAAGGCAGGCGCTCTCCCAGCTGAGCTAAGGCCCCATAAAAGATGGTCGGGAAGACAGGATTCGAACCTGCGACCCCTTGGTCCCAAACCAAGTGCTCTACCAAGCTGAGCTACTTCCCGATCTTAATGGCGCGCCCGAGAGGAGTCGAACCCCTAACCTTTTGATCCGTAGTCAAACGCTCTATCCAATTGAGCTACGGGCGCTTATTGTATAATGCCGAGGGCCGGACTTGAACCGGCACGGTAGTCACCTACCGCAGGATTTTAAGTCCTGTGTGTCTGCCAATTCCACCACCCCGGCGTGGATGGTATAAGCGGAAGACGGGATTCGAACCCGCGACCCCCACCTTGGCAAGGTGGTGTTCTACCACTGAACTACTTCCGCATTACAGGATTTCTTTATTTTATTTGGCTATGCGGGTGAAGGGACTTGAACCCCCACGTCATAAAGACACTAGATCCTAAGTCTAGCGCGTCTGCCAATTCCGCCACACCCGCATGAAAATGGTGAGCCATGAAGGACTCGAACCTTCGACCCTCTGATTAAAAGTCAGATGCTCTACCAACTGAGCTAATGGCTCGCTTTAAAAGCGACTTGTCTATCTTACCATATGAAAGTGGTGCCGGCAAGAGGACTTGAACCCCCAACCTACTGATTACAAGTCAGTTGCTCTACCAGTTGAGCTACACCGGCTTTATCTATCCCAACATTATGTAAGAATAAATATGGTGGAGGATGACGGGCTCGAACCGCCGACCCTCTGCTTGTAAGGCAGATGCTCTCCCAGCTGAGCTAATCCTCCATATTGTGTTGTCATTTCGAATGTCTCTCGATCCGACAAGTAGTATTATATAATGATAAGATATTGTTTGTAAAGACTTTTTTAAAATAATTTTCGAATTTATTTTAACGTTGTTTTTTTCATCTTTTCATTAAGGCACCTAAAGAAGTTTACCACTTGTCTCATCATTTTAAAAGTCTTTTTTTCATTTTTTTATGTTTTTTTGTTAAAAACCGCTCTAATAAAGCTTTATTGGTGTGAAATGACCCTTTTCATGCTTTTTATATGCTTGTTTTATTCAATATATCTTCTCATACAAATCATCTAGAGAAGGGGAATCTTTTATTATTTTATTTTTCTGAGAAATCATTTTCGTGTGAAAATATCCGTAAATGATGCTGTTCTTTACTATCTTCAATATTAAAGTGTTACTGGGGCAACAAGTTGTTTGTTGATTCTTTCTTGTTCTTACTTAGAGCGGGTGAAAAAATTAACTGAAGGTGCTATATGTTCTTTGGCAATACTCAGTTATCTAGTGTGTCTCTAAAAAGCCCTCTGTATCTGGATGCCAAAGAAAATTCTTATTGGCTGCTTTCTATGTTTTGATTTTCATCCTAAACGAATTGAACGACCGATCCACACAACAGCTCCGTCGTTCAATGAGAATACATGAAAGTGAGACGAACGGAAGGATTAATTGATCGATGAGGCTTACTACATCATCACTTCTCACTTTACAAAGTGATTTAATAGAAGTAATTTTTTCAAAAACACAAAAAAGACCAGTTCCTTATGGAACTGATCCTTAGAAAAGCTTGGCGGCGTCCTACTCTCACAGGGGGAGACCCCCAACTACCATCGGCGCTGAAGAGCTTAACTTCCGTGTTCGGTATGGGAACGGGTGTGACCTCTTCGCTATCGCCACCAAACCTGATGGAGAGAATGTTCTCTCAAAACTAGATAACAATGTTCAAGCTTCACATTAGAATATAGGTTAAGTCCTCGATCTATTAGTATCTGTCAGCTCCACGTGTCACCACGCTTCCACCTCAGACCTATCAACCTGATCATCTTTCAGGGATCTTACTTCCTTGCGGAATGGGAAATCTCATCTTGAGGGGGGCTTCATGCTTAGATGCTTTCAGCACTTATCCCGTCCGCACATAGCTACCCAGCGATGCCCTTGGCAGAACAACTGGTACACCAGCGGTGCGTCCATCCCGGTCCTCTCGTACTAAGGACAGCTCCTCTCAAATTTCCTGCGCCCGCGACGGATAGGGACCGAACTGTCTCACGACGTTCTGAACCCAGCTCGCGTACCGCTTTAATGGGCGAACAGCCCAACCCTTGGGACCGACTACAGCCCCAGGATGCGATGAGCCGACATCGAGGTGCCAAACCTCCCCGTCGATGTGGACTCTTGGGGGAGATAAGCCTGTTATCCCCGGGGTAGCTTTTATCCGTTGAGCGATGGCCCTTCCATGCGGAACCACCGGATCACTAAGCCCGACTTTCGTCCCTGCTCGACTTGTAGGTCTCGCAGTCAAGCTCCCTTGTGCCTTTACACTCTGCGAATGATTTCCAACCATTCTGAGGGAACCTTTGGGCGCCTCCGTTACATTTTAGGAGGCGACCGCCCCAGTCAAACTGCCCACCTGACACTGTCTCCCTGCCCGATAAGGGCAGCGGGTTAGAAGGTCAATACAGCCAGGGTAGTATCCCACCGATGCCTCCACCGAAGCTAGCGCTCCGGTTTCCAAGGCTCCTACCTATCCTGTACAAGCTGTACCAACATTCAATATCAGGCTGCAGTAAAGCTCCACGGGGTCTTTCCGTCCTGTCGCGGGTAACCTGCATCTTCACAGGTACTATAATTTCACCGAGTCTCTCGTTGAGACAGTGCCCAGATCGTTGCGCCTTTCGTGCGGGTCGGAACTTACCCGACAAGGAATTTCGCTACCTTAGGACCGTTATAGTTACGGCCGCCGTTTACTGGGGCTTCAATTCGCACCTTCGCTTACGCTAAGCGCTCCTCTTAACCTTCCAGCACCGGGCAGGCGTCAGCCCCTATACTTCGCCTTACGGCTTCGCAGAGACCTGTGTTTTTGCTAAACAGTCGCCTGGGCCTATTCACTGCGGCTTCTCGGGGCTTTAACACCCTAAGAAGCACCCCTTCTCCCGAAGTTACGGGGTCATTTTGCCGAGTTCCTTAACGAGAGTTCTCTCGATCACCTTAGGATTCTCTCCTCGCCTACCTGTGTCGGTTTGCGGTACGGGCACCTCTCACCTCGCTAGAGGCTTTTCTTGGCAGTGTGGAATCAGGAACTTCGCTACTAAATTTCGCTCGCCATCACAGCTCAGCCTTTACGGGAAACGGATTTGCCTATTTCCCAGCCTAACTGCTTGGACGCGGATATCCAATACCGCGCTTACCCTATCCTCCTGCGTCCCCCCATTGCTCAAATGGTGAGGAGGTGGTACAGGAATATCAACCTGTTGTCCATCGCCTACGCCTTTCGGCCTCGGCTTAGGTCCCGACTAACCCTGAGCGGACGAGCCTTCCTCAGGAAACCTTAGGCATTCGGTGGACGGGATTCTCACCCGTCTTTCGCTACTCATACCGGCATTCTCACTTCTAAGCGCTCCACCAGTCCTTCCGGTCTGACTTCACAGCACTTAGAACGCTCTCCTACCACTGTTCGTAAGAACAGTCCGCAGCTTCGGTGATACGTTTAGCCCCGGTACATTTTCGGCGCAGAGTCACTCGACCAGTGAGCTATTACGCACTCTTTAAATGGTGGCTGCTTCTAAGCCAACATCCTGGTTGTCTAAGCAACTCCACATCCTTTTCCACTTAACGTATACTTTGGGACCTTAGCTGGCGGTCTGGGCTGTTTCCCTTTCGACTACGGATCTTATCACTCGCAGTCTGACTCCCAAGGATAAGTCATCGGCATTCGGAGTTTGACTGAATTCGGTAACCCGGTAGGGGCCCCTAGTCCAATCAGTGCTCTACCTCCGAGACTCTTACCTTGAGGCTAGCCCTAAAGCTATTTCGGAGAGAACCAGCTATCTCCAGGTTCGATTGGCATTTCACCCCTACCCACACCTCATCCCCGCACTTTTCAACGTGCGTGGGTTCGGGCCTCCATTCAGTGTTACCTGAACTTCACCCTGGACATGGGTAGATCACCTGGTTTCGGGTCTACGACCACGTACTCATGCGCCCTATTCAGACTCGCTTTCGCTGCGGCTCCGCATCTTCTGCTTAACCTTGCACGGGATCGTAACTCGCCGGTTCATTCTACAAAAGGCACGCCATCACCCTTTAACGGGCTCTGACTACTTGTAGGCACACGGTTTCAGGATCTATTTCACTCCCCTTCCGGGGTGCTTTTCACCTTTCCCTCACGGTACTGGTTCACTATCGGTCACTAGGGAGTATTTAGCCTTGGGAGATGGTCCTCCCGGATTCCGACGGAATTTCACGTGTTCCGCCGTACTCAGGATCCACTCTGGAGAGAACAACATTTCAGTTACAGGGCTGTTACCTTCTTTGGCGGGCCTTTCCAGACCTCTTCGCTTATATCGTTCCTTTGTAACTCCGTATAGAGTGTCCTACAACCCCAAGAGGCAAGCCTCTTGGTTTGGGCTGTTCCCGTTTCGCTCGCCGCTACTCAGGGAATCGCATTTGCTTTCTCTTCCTCCGGGTACTTAGATGTTTCAGTTCCCCGGGTATGCCTTCTCATACTCTATGTATTCAAGTATGGATACTACTCCATTACGAGCAGTGGGTTTCCCCATTCGGAAATCTCCGGATCAAAGCTTGCTTACAGCTCCCCGAAGCATATCGGTGTTCGTCCCGTCCTTCATCGGCTCCTAGTGCCAAGGCATCCACCGTGCGCCCTTTCTAACTTAACCATTTCTTACTTTAGAAAGAATCACTATGTGTGATGAACTTTGCATTGCATTCAATGTGAATGTATTACTTATTGTTATCTAGTTTTCAAAGAACAATCCTGTCTCGCTAGAGACATGTCTTGAAGGAATGATCCTTCAAAACTAAACAAGACGAAAACGCACACTGCTCCATATATCCTTAGAAAGGAGGTGATCCAGCCGCACCTTCCGATACGGCTACCTTGTTACGACTTCACCCCAATCATCTGTCCCACCTTCGGCGGCTGGCTCCATAAAGGTTACCTCACCGACTTCGGGTGTTACAAACTCTCGTGGTGTGACGGGCGGTGTGTACAAGGCCCGGGAACGTATTCACCGCGGCATGCTGATCCGCGATTACTAGCGATTCCAGCTTCACGCAGTCGAGTTGCAGACTGCGATCCGAACTGAGAACAGATTTATGGGATTGGCTAAACCTTGCGGTCTCGCAGCCCTTTGTTCTGTCCATTGTAGCACGTGTGTAGCCCAGGTCATAAGGGGCATGATGATTTGACGTCATCCCCACCTTCCTCCGGTTTGTCACCGGCAGTCACCTTAGAGTGCCCAACTAAATGCTGGCAACTAAGATCAAGGGTTGCGCTCGTTGCGGGACTTAACCCAACATCTCACGACACGAGCTGACGACAACCATGCACCACCTGTCACTCTGTCCCCGAAGGGAAAGCCCTATCTCTAGGGTTGTCAGAGGATGTCAAGACCTGGTAAGGTTCTTCGCGTTGCTTCGAATTAAACCACATGCTCCACCGCTTGTGCGGGCCCCCGTCAATTCCTTTGAGTTTCAGTCTTGCGACCGTACTCCCCAGGCGGAGTGCTTAATGCGTTAGCTGCAGCACTAAGGGGCGGAAACCCCCTAACACTTAGCACTCATCGTTTACGGCGTGGACTACCAGGGTATCTAATCCTGTTCGCTCCCCACGCTTTCGCTCCTCAGCGTCAGTTACAGACCAGAGAGTCGCCTTCGCCACTGGTGTTCCTCCACATCTCTACGCATTTCACCGCTACACGTGGAATTCCACTCTCCTCTTCTGCACTCAAGTTTCCCAGTTTCCAATGACCCTCCCCGGTTGAGCCGGGGGCTTTCACATCAGACTTAAGAAACCGCCTGCGAGCCCTTTACGCCCAATAATTCCGGACAACGCTTGCCACCTACGTATTACCGCGGCTGCTGGCACGTAGTTAGCCGTGGCTTTCTGGTTAGGTACCGTCAAGGTGCGAGCAGTTACTCTCGCACTTGTTCTTCCCTAACAACAGAGCTTTACGATCCGAAAACCTTCATCACTCACGCGGCGTTGCTCCGTCAGACTTTCGTCCATTGCGGAAGATTCCCTACTGCTGCCTCCCGTAGGAGTCTGGGCCGTGTCTCAGTCCCAGTGTGGCCGATCACCCTCTCAGGTCGGCTACGCATCGTCGCCTTGGTGAGCCATTACCCCACCAACTAGCTAATGCGCCGCGGGTCCATCTGTAAGTGACAGCCGAAACCGTCTTTCATCCTTGAACCATGCGGTTCAAGGAACTATCCGGTATTAGCTCCGGTTTCCCGGAGTTATCCCAGTCTTACAGGCAGGTTACCCACGTGTTACTCACCCGTCCGCCGCTAACATCCGGGAGCAAGCTCCCTTCTGTTCGCTCGACTTGCATGTATTAGGCACGCCGCCAGCGTTCGTCCTGAGCCAGGATCAAACTCTCCGAAAAAGTACAAAACCGAAGTTTTGTTTTTCGTCAGCGTTTGACTGACTACCCATGATGTTTCATAGGATTTTTTTATAAAACTCGAATTAACAGGTACGTTTTGTCTTGTTTAGTTTTCAAAGATCATTTTCGTTATCGCTCGTAAGCGACTTTAATATCTTAACATTTCGTATTGGTTAAAGTCAAGAATTTTTTTCAATTTCTTTTTTTAACCTCGTTGCTGTTTTGCGGCAACGAATAATAATATACCATCTTGATTCTTTCCTTGCAATAGTTTTTTTAAAAAAAGTTTCATTTTATGAAAAATAAAAAGCGCCATAGTTAAAATGGCGCTTTAATTGATGTATTAGCGGTTTCTCATTTGTGGGAAAAGCAGTACATCTCTGATTGATGGAGAATTTGTTAATAGCATGATTAACCGGTCGATACCGATTCCTAGTCCGCCTGTTGGAGGCATACCGTATTCTAATGCTTCAACAAAATCGTCATCCATTAGATGCGCTTCGTCATTTCCTTCTTCACGTTCTTTTAATTGAGCTTCAAATCGTTCTCTTTGATCGATTGGATCGTTTAGCTCTGTGAATGCATTAGCATGTTCACGACGTACGATAAATAGCTCAAAGCGATCAGTGAAGCGAGGGTCTTCAGGATTTTTCTTAGCTAATGGAGAAATCTCCACTGGGTGTCCGTAAATAAATGTAGGCTGTACCAATGTTTCCTCAACTTTTTGCTCGAAGAACTCATTGATGATATGACCTACTGTCATGTTTTTCGTAATTTCAATTCCGTGATCAGCTGCATGCTGTTTCGCTTCTTCTACAGACATCTCCTGCCAGAAGTCTACACCAGTTGCTTCTTTGACCGCTTCAACCATATGGAGTCTCTTCCATTCAGGCTTGAGATCAATTTCATCTTCTCCATATTGAATCGTGGTTGTTCCTAGTACCTCTTCGGCAATATGAGCAATCAGGTTTTCAGTTAGGTTCATGATGTCTTTGTAATCTGCGTAAGCTTCGTACAGCTCGATCATAGTGAATTCTGGGTTATGACGAGTTGATACACCTTCGTTACGGAATACACGTCCAATCTCGTATACTTTCTCTAGGCCACCGACAATGAGGCGTTTTAAGTGCAGTTCAATCGCAATACGCATATAGAGCGGCATATCCAGTGCATTATGATGAGTAATGAAAGGACGTGCTGATGCACCACCAGGGATGCTGTGCATTGTTGGTGTTTCAACTTCTAGGTATCCTTTAGAATCTAAGTATCTTCTCATAGATTGAATGATCTTGCTTCGCATGATGAACGTCTGCTTACTTTCTGGATTTACAATCAGGTCAAGGTAACGCTGACGATAACGTTGTTCAACATCTTTAAGTCCATGATATTTATCAGGAAGCGGGCGAAGTGCTTTTGTGAGAACCTCAAAGCTAGTCGCTTTAATAGAAAGTTCTCCTACATTCGTTTTAAATACCGTTCCTGTTACACCGATAATATCGCCTAGGTCTGAGCTTTTGAATAATTCGTAAGCTTCTTCTCCTACACTATCTTTACGAACGTAGATTTGAATTTGTCCTTCTAAGTCTTGTATATGCGCAAAGCCAGCTTTCCCTTTTCCACGCTTTGTCATCATACGTCCAGCGATTGTCACTTGGGCAGACTTTTCTTCTAAGTCTTCTTTAGAAAACTCATCGTATTCAGCAATAATTTGTGCAGATTGATGAGAACGGTCATATCGTTCACCGAATGGATCGATACCCTCTTCTCTCATTTTATTCATTTTGTCACGTCTGACCTGGAATTGGTCATTTAATTCTTCGTTATTAAGCCCTTCATTACTCATTTATATCACTCCAATAATGTATTTTGCAGAGAAAAGCAGAAAAACTGCCAGTACATGCACTAGCAGTGAGCTACAAAAAGAAAGATAGTCTTATCCTACTTTTATACTTTGAAGCTCTTTTGCCTCGGCTTCGATCGTAAAGTCATCAAGAACTTGTACAAGCTCCGCTCTCGTTTCACTTTGATTGATTTGATTTCTCACGTCCGCATTGCCTCGGACACCTTTTAAGTACCATGCTGCGTGCTTTCTCATTTCTCTGACAGCCACATGCTCGCCTTTTAGATCAATGAGTCTGTCTAAGTGAAGCTTGCACACTGACATCTTCTCACGTACATTTGGCTCTTCTTTCAGTTCACCCGTTTCTAAATAATGAACCGTTCGATAGATCATCCACGGGTTTCCTAGTGCGGCTCTTCCAATCATGACAGCATCTACACCCGTTTCATCAAGCATACGTTTTGCATCTTGAGGGGTTTTGACATCTCCATTGCCGATGACAGGAATGGAAACAGATTGTTTGACCTCTTTTATAATATCCCAATTCGCTGTTCCTTCGTACATCTGCACACGTGTCCGTCCGTGAAGCCCAACCGCTTGGCCACCTGCTCGTTCAACAGCACGGGCATTGTCGATAGCGAAGATATGATCTTCGTCCCAGCCCATTCTCATTTTCACCGTAACAGGCTTATCTACAGCATCTACAACAGCAGAGACCATTTCATAAATCTTGTTTGGATCAAGCAACCATTTCGCTCCTGCATCACATTTCGTAATCTTCGGTACAGGACAGCCCATATTGATATCAATAATGTCCGCTGTGGTATTCTGGTCTACAAACTTTGCCGCTTCAACGAGAGTGTCTTTTTCTCCTCCAAATATTTGAAGGCTCAAAGGCTTTTCCCGTTCATCAATGTATAGCATACCCATTGTTCTTGCATTGTTGATCAGGATCGCCTTGTCACTGACCATTTCAGCGCAGACTAAACCTGCTCCAAACTCTTTCACTGTCAGTCTGAAGGCAGAGTTGCAAACACCAGCCATAGGCGCGAGCACCACTTTGTTTTTAATGTCGATATCTCCGATTTTAAACATCATTTCCCCTCCTTCCTTCTTCAAGAATTGGCGATAGTTCTTCCACCGTTATATTTAAAGCATTTGCTATTTGACCAACCAATTGGTTTGTTGGTAATCGATTGCCTCGCTCAATTTCTCCTAAGACAGAGACAGAGATGCCCAGTCTTTTCGCGAACCCTTCCTGAGTATACCCTTTTAGCTTTCGGTATGCACGAATTCTTCTACCCCACATGTCTTTTTCCATATGCTTACACCTTCTTGGTCTGTTACGGCATTTATTTGCACTTCGCCGATTTCTGGGCAAATCTCACTCATCGGAACGAGAACGAATAAACGTTCGTACATTCTAGGATGTGGCACTACAAGCTGTTCTGTTTCAATATTTTCACGATTATAAAGTAAAATGTCAAGGTCAGCCGTTCGCGGTCCCCATCTCACTTCTCTTGTTCTGCCTAACTCTTGCTCGATTTTCTGAGTAAGTGTCAGTAGTTCATTTGGACGAAGCGAGGTGGAAATTTTCACAGCCATATTTAAAAAGTCATCTTGGTTTTCGTAACCTACAGGTGTTGTTTCATATATAGATGAGATTGATTCTACTTGAACCTCTGGATGTTCGTGCAGTTTTTTGACGGCTTCTTTTAAATAGGTTTCCTTTTTCCCTATGTTCGAACCTAAAGCGATGTATGCGGTATTGTTCATGCGCGCGATCTCGTCATTTCAATGGCAACGGACTGATAGTGTCCTGGAATTGGCGGATCTGGTTTGATCACCTTCACTGTACATTCCTGAACTGTCGGGAAGTCCTTTAACACTTGGATTGCAATTCTTTCTGTCAGTGTTTCAACAAGGTTGACGGATTCACCCTCTACAATGCTTTTGCAGATTTGGTAGAGCTCCGCATAATTGATGGTCTCATTGAGGTCATCCGTTTGTCCGGCTTTACTTAAATCAAGTGAAGCTGTTAAATCCACACGGAACCGCTGTCCTAATTTATTTTCTTCTGCAAATACGCCATGGTAGCCGTAAAATTCCATTCCATTTACATATACTTTATCGATGATAAGCGCCTCCCTTATTCAACATGGCATCCATCATTTTTGCCATTCTTGCGATTTCTTTTACATCATGTACGCGAACCATCGCACTGCCTTTTTGAATCCCAAGGCAGACCGTAGCCCCCGTTCCTTCAGTACGTTCTTCCGGTGGCAGGTCTAAGACAGCTCCGATGAATCGTTTTCGAGATGTAGCTAATAGCAGTGGATACCCAAGGTGACAAAAATGTTCGAGCTCATTCATGACCATCAGGTTGTCCTCTTTATTTTTCGCAAACCCCACACCTGGGTCCAATATGATCATGTCATCACGGACACCGGCTTGTTTCGCAATTTGAACACTTTCTTTCAAATCTGCGATCATATCTGAAATTAGATGTGTGTAGTTTCGCTCTGGCCGATTGTGCATTAAAATAATCGGCACATTGTGCTTCGCTGCCACATGCGCCATTTGAGGATCTGCCTTCGCTCCCCATACATCATTAATGATGGAAGCTCCGGCTTTCACTGCTTCATCTGCCACATGGGCTTTATACGTATCAATGGAAATCGGTACATCCAATTCTTTTGTGATCTTTTCAATGACGGGAATGACTCTTGAAAGCTCCTCTTGTTCTGAGACAAATGCCGCTCCTGGGCGAGTCGATTCTCCGCCAATATCAATGATATGCGCCCCGTCTTCTATCAGCTGTGCTGCATGAGCCAGCGCTTTATCCACTTGATTAAACTTTCCTCCATCTGAAAAAGAGTCAGGTGTGACATTTAAAATGCCCATAACCAATGTCTTTTCTTCATAACTAAGGGTGTGGTGCTTGGCTTGTATGATTTTAGGCTGTTTTATCACTTGTTGTGTCATTGTGTCCACCTACTCTTTATGATCTAGACGTTCTTTTGTATATTGTGTTCGCAATTTTGTTGAGAATATCCGGCTGTTTTGGGAAAAGGAGATTTCCCCTATACTTCTGAAAGGCACAATCCCTTGAACAGAATTGGTCATCCATGCCTCATCAGCTGATAGCAAATGGGAGAACGGGTATCGCCCTACTTTTAGTGAAGCCTCCATCGCTTGGAGTGTTTCGATACAATATCGACGAGTGACCCCATTTAAAATGCCTGTATCAAGTGACGGTGTATAAATCACATCGCCTTTTCGCCAAAATACATTGGAGGTAATTCCTTCTGCCACATCATTTTCTTTTGTTAAAAAGATGCCTTCTAACGACGG
Source organism: Bacillus sp. FSL M8-0266 (assembly GCF_038613425.1). Taxonomy (NCBI): domain Bacteria; kingdom Bacillati; phylum Bacillota; class Bacilli; order Caryophanales; family Bacillaceae; genus Bacillus; species Bacillus sp. FSL M8-0266. The sequence goes on along the minus strand of NZ_CP152015.1, from coordinate 87,754 downwards.
ATCATTTCCCACTTCTCTTTTTGCGAGCATGTTGTTCATATAATGATGAGACTTGAGGCGCCTTGGACCTTCTGGCGTATTTCTCCTTGTTTGAAGAATGACTCCCTGTTTCTCATCTAAAACAGATTCGGGCCGGAATGGAGAGATCATGACAAACACGACAGGCTCTTCATAAGGATCTGCAGAAAATCCATTGCCTCTGCCTGCAGAAACATTGAAACGAATTCTCGCATAACCACCGGCTATTTCGTTTTTATTCAGTAAGGTATGAATGATGTCGAGTACAAATGGTTTCTCTATTGTGGATTCGATGCAAAGGTCACGCAATGATTGATTGAGCCTTTCAAGGTGCCAATCTAACAGAAAGACTTGTCCTGCCAGGCTGGTAAATGTTTCGAATACACCGATGCCATATAGAAAACCATGATCAAAAGGAGAAAGAGTCGCGTCTTTCTCCTCTATATACTGACCGTTCAGATAAATGATCATGCGTTTACTTCATGCCCCTTTTTACGATAGGTTTCAATGAAATTTTTAAGCATCTCTTTTCCGAAGGACGTCATAATCGATTCAGGATGAAACTGTACACTTTCAATCGGCAGCTCTTTATGGCGAATGGCCATGAGCTCGCCTTCCTTTGTGCTGGCTGTTGCGTCAAAGCACTCCGGCAGCGTCTCGTTTTTGACAATTAATGAATGATATCTCGTTGCGACAAGCGGATTTTGGAGTCCAGTGAAGACACCTTTTTCGTCATGAGCAATCTCTGACGTTTTACCATGCATTAAGCGTTCTGCACGAATGACATCCCCGCCAAAAACTTGTGCGATGGATTGATGACCTAGGCACACACCGAAGATCGGAATACTTCCCGCAAAGTGCTTGATCGCCTCCATACTAATTCCCGCTTCATCAGGACTGCATGGCCCCGGGGAAATCATGAGAAAATCTGGCTTGAGTTCTTCAATTTCTTGAATGGTTACTTGATCATTCCGTTTCACGATCAATTCTTCTCCAAGCTCACCTAAATACTGGACCAAGTTGTACGTAAATGAATCATAATTATCAATCATTAATATCATGCTCTGCTCACCTCTAACTCAAAATAGTCTCTTCTTTGCTCAACTGTAATGCTTTTTTCACTGCATAGGCTTTTTTAATCGATTCTTTGTATTCGTGCTTTGGTACAGAATCGATGACGATCCCAGCACCCGACTGCATAAAGGCTTTGCCTTCAGTGCAGTACGCCGTACGAATGACGATGTTAAAGTGCATATCTTGATTGAATCCAAACCAGCCTATAGATCCAGTATAAAGCCCACGCCTTGTTGGCTCAAGCTCTTCTATGATTTCCATTGTTCTCACCTTTGGAGCACCTGTAATTGTTCCGCCTGGGAATACAGCTCTCATGACATCTACTGCATCACAATCATTACGCAGTTCCCCTTGTACGTTGGATACAATGTGCATCACGTGTGAATATTTCTCAATCGCCATAAATTCGTTCACTTTTACTGAGCCATAAGTGGACACGCGTCCAAGGTCATTCCGCTCTAGATCCACGAGCATCACATGCTCCGCGCGTTCTTTTTCATTTTCAATGAGCTCTTTTGCCAGCGCTTGATCCTCAGCATCGTCTTTGCCTCTTGATCTTGTACCCGCAATTGGTCTTGTTTCTAATTGAGTCCCCTTTTTCTTAATAAGCAGCTCTGGAGATCCACAAACGATTTGGAAATCAGGCGTGTGCAGATAAGACATATAAGGAGATGGATTGACTTGACGTAACGTTTTATATAAATCATACGGATGTGTGTGGAGCTGTTCCTCTTGTCTGATGGATAAATTCACTTGGAACACATCACCGCTTGCGATATATTGCTTAATCTTCTCTACTGCTTCTCCAAAGGTTTCTTCGGTAAAAGGTGCTGCTGGTACAAATTCTGCAGAAGATTCATGAACAGGTGATTGCGCTGATTCTTTTGCAAAGCTTGTCCACTTTTGCTTCAAATCTTCGAGTCTTTGATGAATGTCCCTCACGGGTTCCGCTCCCTCTGTGTGAGTAATCAGCCACAGCACGTTTTCTTCATGATCAAAGACCGCAACATCATTAAACACGAGAAAATAAAGATCTGGTGTTTTCAGGTCATCAATGGACAACATCTTAAAATGTTCAATATATCTAGCATAATCATAGCTTAAAAATCCAATCGCTCCGCCTTGAAAATCAGGGTATTCCTCATTCGTTTCGGTTTGAAGGGTTTGGAACCAATCCGTAAACGCTCTAAATGGATCACCTTCTTTGAACAGCACCTCGTCTTGATAATGGATGGTTGTCATCCCGTCTTTACCCTTCGCTTTAGCGATTGGGTGAATGCCAGCAATGCTGTAGGAACCACCGCGAGCACTTTCAAGTAGAACATGGTGTGTTTCGCCAGCAGTTAATTGTTCGTATCTTTTCAAGAATGCATCTTTCGTAAAAGGAATTTTGATGCCCATCGGCCTGCGTTGTGTCATGTTATCATCCTTTTTCATTTTCATTAATCTTATTGTAATGCAATCCAATTTATTTAGAAAATAGTATTTGCTTTCCATCTACAGATTTCATAAAAAAACCCCAGCAAATGCTGGGGTAATTGGTTTAATCGAATTGATAAAGAGGTGTGCTGAGGTAACGTTCCCCATTACTTGGGATAATTGCCAGAACCTTTTTCCCTTTACCAAGCTTCTTCGCTGTTTGAAGTGCTGCGTAAATAGCTGCTCCTGAAGAAATACCGCCGAGGATCCCTTCCTCTTTCGCTGCTCTTCTTGCAAGCTCAAATGCATCTTCGTTTTTCACTTGGATAATGCCGTCATATACTTCCGTGTTCAAGATGGAAGGGATAAACCCTGCTCCAATCCCTTGGATTTTATGCGGGCCTGGCTTTCCGCCTGATAATACAGGAGAATCTGTCGGCTCTACCGCATAAAGCTGAATCGATGGGATGGCTTCTTTTAGGACTTCACCAGCACCCGTAATTGTGCCGCCCGTACCAACACCTGCAATAAATGCATCAAGCTCGCCGTCAAACTGTTCAAGAATTTCTTTTCCTGTAGTACGGCGGTGAATCTCCGCATTGGCTTCGTTGCTAAATTGCTGAGGCATGAAGTAACCGTGCTCTTCTGCCAATTCTTCTGCCTTTTTGATGGCACCTTTCATTCCTTCTGCACCTGGTGTTAATACAAGCTCTGCACCATAAGCGCGTAAAAGGTTGCGGCGCTCCTGACTCATTGTGTCTGGCATCACTAGAATTGCGTTAATTCCTTTAGCTGCCGCTACCATTGCAAGACCGATCCCTGTGTTTCCGCTTGTTGGTTCGATGAGCGTGTCGCCGGCTTTTAAAGTACCTTTCGCTTCAGCATCTTCGATCATCGCTAACGCAATACGATCTTTTACACTGCTGCCCGGGTTCATATATTCAAGTTTCAAGTAGACATCCGCACTGTCTTCATCTACTAAACGGTTTAATTTAACGACTGGTGTATTTCCTATTAGTTCAAAAACTGAATTTGCAATACGAGCCATCACTAACACCTCTATCTCCGAGTAATTTTATTGTATTAATATTAAATTATCAATTTCGAAAAATTTTGTCAATGCTTTTAGTCCTGCTCGCCATCGTAAAACCATGTGACTTTTGCTTCTTTCCACAGGGTTTTGACATTCGCCTTTTCACCTAGATCTTCCATGGCAATCTGCCTTTTGATCTGATTTTTGACTTCTTCATAAGAGAAGGAGCGGCCATTTAATTTTTCTTTTAGTTGAATAATGGCATACTCATTTTTGGTCTCGATCGGTTCTTTAGTCCATTCATCTGGCTGAAGCTTTTGAGCTTCCTGTATGTATAGGGCTGGGATACTTTCTTGTTCTTCTGTCACAAACCCAAGATCTCCGCCATATGGAGAGGTGTAGCGGTCAATGGAGCGTTCAGCTGCCACCGCCTCGAAGCTAGATCCGCCTTTCAGATCCTTCAATACATTTTCAGCTTCGCCTTTTGTCTTCACGACGATATGACGAATACGGTATGAATCATCATATTGATATAAGTCCTTGTTTTTTTCATAAAAGGATTTCGCTTCTTTTTCGGAAACGACAGCATCTCTCGTTAAAAGCTGCTCTAATAAAATTTGATAACGAATCTGTTCTGTCCAGTCCTTTTCACTCGTATGTCCATCTTCGTAGAAATTATTAGATACCGCTTTAAGCATCAGTAATTCACGATTGATTTCTTTTGAGGACACCTCAAGCTTGTTTTCTTTCGCAAGCTGATCGACCACCTTCTGATTAATCATTTGCTCAAGTGTTGCCTTTCCATAGCGGTCTTCCATCTTCTTTAACCATTCTTGACGTGTCACCTTCTCTTTTCCAATCGACGCAATTTCTTCACCGCTCTTCCCGTTTGAAGAAGCCTGTGACATTTGCGACTTTGTTAATACATATGCAATAACACCGGCATTGATCATAAGCAACACAAGGATAAATGTCCATACTACTCTTGCTTTCAGTCTCATCATTCGTCTCCTTTCCATTCAAAAAAGAAAACCCGCTGCTTAGAGCTTAGCGGGTTATTTCTTCACGTAGCTCTTCTAGCTCTTCTTTTGTAAATACATACGTTTCGTTACAAAAATGGCATTGAGCTTCTGCTTGTCCCTCTTGTTCAATCATGTCTTCAATTTCGGCTTTTCCTAGGCTGATAATGCCATTAGCAAAACGTTCTTTTGAGCAGTTACAAGAGAATTCGACAGGTACAGTTTCTAAAATTTGAGGTTTTTCTCCGAGTACTTCTTCTAAAATTTCTTCTGGTGTCATCCCTTTTTCAATGAGTTTAGAAATGGGTTCAATGGTTGAGAGCCGCTTTTCTAGTCTTTCGATGACAGCATCTTCTGTTCCAGGCAGCAATTGAATGATGAAACCGCCAGCTGCGAGAATCGAGTTATCTGGATTGACGAGAACCCCTACACCAACAGAGGAAGGCACTTGCTCAGAAGAGACAAGATAATAAGTGAAGTCATCTCCAATTTCACCTGAGACGATCTCCGTTTGTCCTGTGAAGTGATCTTTCAGTCCGATATCTTTGACAACACTTAACGTTCCAGATGTCCCGACTGCACGTCTAACATCTAGCTTGCCATGTTCATTTAAGTCAAAGTGGACTTGTGGGTTTGAGACATATCCGCGCACCTGGCCCTTTGCGTTTCCATCAGCAATGATGGCACCGATTGGTCCACCGCCTTCAATTTTGACCGTTAGCTTATTTTCGCCTTTCAGCATAGCACCCATCATGACTGTAGCTGTCATTGTTCTGCCAATCGCTGCTGATGCTGTTGGCCATGTATGGTGTCTTCTTTGTGCTTCGTTGATTGTATCTGTTGTGTTTGCAGCATATGCTCGGACTTTTCCGTCATATGCTAACGCTTTAACTAAGTAGTCCATTCGATTTTAAACCTCCTATAGTACACCGACACGATTACGTTCATAAATGAGTTGAAGTCCTTTTAATGTTAAGAACGGATCGACAATATCAATGCAGTCTGATTCATTTCCAATCAATGTCGACAAACCGCCTGTTGCAATGACTTTCGGTGTTTGTTTCGCTTGCTGCTTCATCCGTTTCACTATTCCCTCGACTTGCCCAACATATCCATAAAGGATGCCGGATTGCATTGCACTGATGGTGTTTTTTCCAACAATGTGATCTGGACGGACAATTTCAATTCTTGGCAGTTTCGCCGCTCTTGTATATAAAGCCTCTGTTGAGATGGTAATACCAGGTGCAATTGCCCCACCCATGTATTGTTTTTGTTCATTGATATAGCAGTAGGTTGTCGCTGTGCCAAAGTCTACGACAATGAGAGGTGCCCCATATAGATGAATCGCCGCTACTGCATTCACAATTCGATCAGCCCCGACTTCCTTTGGATTGTCACACATAATGTTTAATCCAGTTTTCATTCCAGGCCCTACAATTTGGGGAGTTATGTGAAAGTACTTCTCGCACATTCTTTCTAATGCAAACATCATTGGCGGGACAACAGACGAAATGATAATTCCTTCTATTTGATCAAACATCAGCCCGACATAATCAAATAAAGACCTGATAGCCATACCAAATTCATCTTCTGTTTTATGACGGCTTGTTTCAATTCGCCAATGGTAGTTTAGATCGCCATTATGATAAACACCTAAAACGGTATTTGTGTTCCCTACATCTATCACGAGTAACAACTTCATCACCACTTTGAATAGTTTCTCAAAAAGAGCATTTTTCGACTTTCTATCATACCATACACGAATTGAGTTCCATTTGTAAACAATTCGAAACCGATCCATTCAGGAATCGAAATAAAAAAAGCTGCCGGTGATCCCGGCAGCTTTCACAGAAGGAGATTAGATCTCCTCATCTTCTTCTTTTTTCTTGATGTTCACTTTCACATCATCGTTTTTCTCTTCGTCATCTGCGTATACACGCTCTGGAAGCTTTCCAGTTTCGTAAAGAGATTTAATTTGCTCAGCATCTAATGTTTCAACTTCTAGAAGGGCTTGTGCGATGATTTCTAGCTTATCTTTATTCTCAGTGAGAATTTGTTTCGCACGTTCGTAGCTGTCCTTGATGAAACGCTGAATTTCTTGGTCAATTTCGTAAGCGATCGCTTCACTATAATTCGGCTCGTTGTTAAAGTCACGGCCAAGGAATACTTGACCTCCTTGTGCTTGACCGAATTGAAGTGGACCAAGTTTATCAGACATACCGAACTCTGTAACCATTTTTCTTGCAATGCCAGTTGCACGCTGGAAGTCGTTGTGAGCACCTGTACTTACTTCACCAAACGTAATTTCCTCTGCAACACGACCGCCGAGCAAGCCGACAATTTTATCAAGAAGCTCTGGTTTCGTTTGGAAATAACGGTCTTCTCTTGGAAGCATGACCGCATATCCGCCTGCCTGACCACGAGGAACGATCGTTACTTTATGCACCATGTCCGCTTCGTCTAGGATAAGACCAATAACGGTATGACCCGCTTCATGGTAAGCCACGATATTACGTTCTTTCTTCGAAATGACGCGGCTTTTCTTAGCCGGCCCAGCGATGACACGGTCAGTCGCTTCGTCGATATCACGCATATCAATTTTCTTTTTGTTATGACGGGCAGCAACAAGTGCTGCTTCGTTTAGTAAGTTCTCAAGATCTGCTCCAGAGAACCCAGGTGTTCTGCTTGCAATGGCTTTCAAATTCACTGCATCATCAAGCGGTTTGTTTTTCGCATGAACCTTCAGCACTTCTTCACGGCCAATGACATCTGGGCGGTCAACCGTAATTTGACGGTCAAAACGTCCCGGACGCAGCAATGCAGGATCTAGGATATCTGCACGGTTCGTCGCAGCGATGATAATAATACCTTCGTTCGCACTAAAACCATCCATTTCAACAAGAAGCTGGTTAAGCGTTTGTTCACGCTCGTCATGACCACCGCCAAGACCGGCTCCACGCTGACGACCCACTGCATCAATCTCATCAATAAAGATTAAGCATGGTGCATTCTTTTTCGCATTTTCGAATAAATCACGTACACGTGATGCACCGACACCGACGAACATCTCGACGAAGTCAGAACCACTGATGCTGAAGAAAGGAACGCCTGCTTCTCCTGCAGATGCTCTCGCAAGCAATGTTTTACCTGTACCTGGAGGTCCTACTAGTAAAACCCCTTTAGGAATTCTTGCGCCAAGCTCCGCAAATTTACGTGGGTCCTTCAGGAATTCAACCACTTCTACAAGTTCTTGCTTTTCTTCATCTGCACCGGCAACATCTTTAAATTTCACACGTTTCTTCTCTTCTGTGTAAAGCTTCGCCTTACTCTTACCAAAGTTCATAACACGGCTTCCACCGCCCTGAGCTTGGTTCAATAAGAAGAAGAACAGGATAAAGATGATGATGAACGGAATGATGGTTGTCAGGACTTGCAGCCATCCATTTGTTTCAGGTGCTGGTTCTACTTTTACATCTGTATTCTTAAGTGCACTGTAAATCTGGTCAACACCTTGACCATCTGGAACATGGGTAATGAAGTATTGATCTTTCTTCGCGCCATCTAATTGACCACGAATTTCATAAACCCCTCTTACAGGCTGAATGGAGATACTCTCCACTTTTCCCGCACTTAGATTTTGCGAAAATTTGCTGTAAGACATGTTCTCAGGCTTTTGATTAGGGGATCCTAACCAACTGACTACCCCTATCACAAGTAATAAAATAAGTATATAAAAAATCGTATTACGAAAAACCCGATTCATTCCTTACCTCCTCCCACAGTAAGCACAACTATGGTCAATAGTATCATAGAAAATCATTCCAATACAACCAATAACCTCATGTATACGTATGCTGATTAGCCTTCGTAAACAGATGGTTTTAACACTCCAATATACGGGAGGTTTCGGTAACGTTCAGCGAAATCCAATCCATAGCCGACAACAAATGCATCTGGAACTTCAAATCCAACATAATCTGCTTTGATGTCTGCTTTACGACCGCTTGGTTTATCAAGCAATGTCACAATTTTTATGGAGTTTGCTTTACGGTATCGGAAAAGCTCTACCAGATAGCTCAAAGTTAACCCACTGTCGATGATATCTTCCATAATTAAAATATCTCTTCCTTCAACAGAAGTATCTAGATCTTTAATGATCTTTACTTCTCCTGAAGATACGGTAGATTTTCCGTAGCTAGATACATCCATAAAATCAAGTTCTAAATATGTATCAATGTGTTTGATCAGGTCTGCCATGAATGGAAGAGCCCCTTTCAAAACACCAATAGCCAGGGGAAATTTACCATCATAATCGCTGGTTAATGTTGCACCCAGTTCCTTCACTTTTTGCTGGATCTCTTCTTCTGAGATCAAAACCTTTTCAATATCTTGTTTCATGCTTTTGCTTGCCCCCTACAAATTTTCATGCTGTCTATATTGTAATACAATGAGATCGCTGTTTGTCATATCAATTTCTTCAAAAACGGATTTTTTCAGACCTGGGATCCAGATGATTTGATTCTCCGAGTCAGTGACGATCGGCCAGCTGTCTCTTTCTGCAAGAGGCACTTTTTTATCAATAAATATATCCTTCACCTTTTTTGATCCATTCATCCCTTTAAGTTTGATTCGATCACCATTTTTTCGTGAGCGAATGATCAAAGGGAAACGAACATGATCTTTTTGAAGCAAGAAAAAATGGTTTCCGTTCCGTGCATCCTTCGGAACATGATTTGATACCACGATAGACTGCCCATTTGGAAGGAAAAGCTTCTCTCCAAGCTCACCCTTTAAGTGAAGAGCATAAGACTGGTCTAGTACAAGCGATCGTTCAAAGGTAAACATACAGTAATCATAAGACTTGACAGCTTGTAAACCTTTTGGCAAATCTAATGATCCAGACGGTTGTTCAGTATGAGATAACCAGTCCAAAGTCCCTAGAATATGCTGGTTTGAAAACGCTGATTGAGTGTTTTCATAAAGATAGTTTAATATTAGTTGAATGCCTCTTCTTTGTAAAGGCAAAGGCAGGTCAAGCAAAGGCTTCGTTTTGATCTTAATTTGCTTAGGCGATTGATTCGTTATCACTTGGTTCATTTGTTCCTTTGTTAATGCCTGCAAGTATTGCTCATCTTCAGTCAGCATGTCACTTACAAACTGAAAGCTTTCATGTACATGAGGTGCCTCTTCTTTTAACACGGGAAGAATGTGTCTTCTTATCCGGTTTCTCAAGTAGTCATCTGTGTGATTGCTTTGATCAATGACATAGGGAATATGTTCTTTTTCACAAGCGTTCAGCACGTCATCCTTGGAATATCCAATGAGCGGCCGAATCAGCCATCCATCTTGATAAGGACGTTTTGCTTGGATACCTGCGAGTCCTATTCCAACAGTCCCTCTCACAAGCCTCATCATCATTGTTTCTACTTGGTCGTCTCCATGATGTGCAAGCGCTAGAAATTGAGCGTTGTATTGCTCCATCAATTGACGAAAGAAAGCATATCTGCACTCTCTTGCAGCTGCCTGTTTGTTTAAGTGGTTTTCTTTTGCATATTGGGTAACTTGTATGCGGGCCGATTCAAAAGGAATTCCTTGCTCCTTGCAGTACGCCTCAACAAATGCCAAATCAGCAAAGGATTCTTCTCCTCTGAACATGTGATCTACATGGGCTGCAATCAGCTGATAGGAACCTTTTTGACGTTTGTTTAGTTCGTGCAGTAAAAGCATCGAATCTGGTCCGCCAGAAACCCCGACAATGACTGTCGTATTTTCAAGGTAAACATCATGTTTTTTCAAAAATGATTCAATTCTATTCACAACTTCCTCCTCACAAAGAGCAGGTAATTTAAAGATATACATATCCTATCACTTTCAGTAGCTCCAAGCAAAGATGAAGCCTGCTTTTTTACAGGGTCTATAGCAGGAACAAAACTACATATGCACAGTAAAGAGCAAGTACACTGCACACGATAAGAACAGTTTCAAAAAGCCCACCTGATTTTTTGCGTACTGGCGTTCTTTTTGCTGCTGCAACTCTCGATCGTGAAGTCACCTGTTGATTTTGTTGAACAGCGGGCTTTTGCCCGTTTTTTTGCTGCTGCTTCTTTTGACTCGCTTTTCTTGAAGCGATCAGCTGTCCTTCTTTCAGCATCGCACTCTTCATAGCCGCCGCTGATTGATATTTACCTTGTAGAGCAGCCTTTAACACCCTTTCATATCGCTTTAATAAAGGATGTCCTTCAATGGCTCTGTAAAGCTGCTTTTCCGGTTCTGCTTCTTTTTTGAATTCTTTCTTATACGCACAGTTCACCATCACCATGCTTAAGGCAAACAGATCATAAGATGGCTCTGCCTTTCTTGTGCCAAATCCCCAATAGCCTCGATCAAAAAACTCGGTATATTCCTTGATTGCCCTGCCTGCTTTTGTCGTTCCTCCTACATCAATGCACCGAATCGCGGCCGGTGGACCTGACACGATGAGATTATCTGGCTTCAAGTCACCAAAAATCCAGCCTTCTTGATGTAAATGAGCCAGGTTAGATAAAAGCTGAACCATTAAAACAACGATCCACTCATCACCTTTTTGTTTTACAAATTCAAGCAGTAATGGGCCTCTGACATACTCCATCACATAAAAGGAACGCTTTTGAAGCATGCCGGGATAAATCGCATCATCCATATCATAAAAAGAAGGCCCCATGGTTTTCACAGGAGCCTTAGAAAAGGATTTTAATACATTGACTTCAGATGCAATGAGCATACTGTCATCACTCACTTTAAGGGCTACTTGACCATTTGGCGATTCGGCTAGATAGACAATACCGTTCGCCCCTTTTCCTAGCTCTTTTACAATGCGGTAATGATGGTGATGCCATTTCCCTTGAATCACCGTGCCTAACGGAATGTTAGAAGCCGAATTCATCATACTCTTCCTTTGCTTCAAGCAGCCCTTTACGTGAACGAACTGATTTGAAATGCTGGAGTGCTTCTCGAAGCGCTGGTCCAGTTGGAGTAATTCCTCCCGTGGTCAGTTTCGGGAAAATAGATGACAGTGAATCGAATCGAGGCGTCCAATTCAACACAATTTCAGCATCTGAGTTTTTCCCGGGAAATATACACATCCCAAACTGATTTTCACCAATTCTTGAATTTAAACTAATGGAGAGGTCAATGAGTGCTTCTTTAACGGTAGGCAGCTTCGGTTTCATACTTGCACTTGTATCAACAAGCACAAGTACTTGAAGGTGAACCGTCTCTCCTAACTCATCGACTACTTCCATCACTTCCCCACGCTTATCAGGCGGAAGCTCTTCAATTTCAGTATCTTTGCCAAGTATTTGCTGCAATTCTTTATTCACAACACCTTGTAAAGTTTGTGTCATCGCTTTTTTTGTAACCATTTGTACCGTTTGAGATAACTGCTGGACGTAGACAACTTGATGAATGCCCCCACCTGCGAGGGCAATCCCCTCGACTTCTTTCATTGCTTCATGATCGTGTCTGTTTTCCTCCATAATGCCAATGACATTGACTGTAATCCCTTGTTCCTTTGCCAATGAGGCAATCGCAAGTGGATCTTCCCCGTGATTTGAGCAGCCATCTGTAATCAATAAGATTTGGTTTACGTGACCTTTTCGCATCTTCATTCCTCCTGGGATCGTAACTGAATGCTTTATATCCCCATCATCGCCAGAAGAAATTCATATTATACGATATTTCAAGAAATCTCTTGTTTCTCAAGATAGAATGTCCCCGTCGGAATAGATGCCCATTTTGGTGTATTGTGATCAAGCCTGATGACAACAACCGTCATATCGTCGTCGATTTGACCCGATCTTGTTCGAATGACCTCTTCCATTAATAGATCAGCAATCTCTTGCGGATCTTCTGTTTTAAAGCTTTTCATTTTGCGCTTCACCCAGAGATCATGATTTTCAATATGCTTTGGTCCTTCGAAAATACCATCACTCATCATAATCAGCAGATCTCCTGCCTTCATCTGTTCGCTCACAACCTCCACTTCAAATTCATCAATAATCCCAATCGGCAAGTTGCTCGCTTGTACCTTCATCACCTGATCACCCCGTTTAATAAAGCTGGGTGTTGAACCGATCTTAAGGAACTTACAGCTCGCATCCTGTAAATCAATAATGGATAAATCTAATGTTGAATAGATTTCATCTGTCGTTCGTAAAGATAAAATACTATTAATGGTTTTGATCGCCACTTTTTCATTGATACCTGATGCTAATATTTTTTCTAACAGCTTAATCGTTTCATTGCTTTCAAAATGAGCCCTTGCTCCATTGCCCATTCCATCACTAATAGCCGCGGCATATTTGCCCGCACCCAGCTCCATCATGCTGTAGCTGTCTCCAGACACTAATCCTCCGCCTTTTGCTGCATGCGCTACGCCTGTAGCCACTCGATATGATTTTGCAGAGCCAAATACAACGTGGCAATAGCCTGTTGGGTGCTCTGCACACTGCTCTGCTTTGACTAAAATCTGTTCTTCTAAAATATCTGAGAGCATAGGGGCGATGATTTTTTCACATTCACCATGTCCTTGGCAATATGGGATTCTCATTTCAATATCGACATTCCCCTGCTCCAAGCTATAAATTTCTACTTGCTGAATTTCAATTCCAAAGTGCTGAAGTGCTTCTATCATCTGCTCTTCTTGAATAAAATGCTGTTCTCTTTCCCGTTTTATTTCCCGGGAAAAATCCTCCATCACTTGTGAGACACCCATCAGTTGTTCAGCTACTAGTCGTCTGCTGTCTTGGACTTTTTTCTTCAGGGTCTGGTTGGCTTTATAGTAAGCGATCTCCTCTTCAATCAATTCCTCGACATGTTTTGATTTTGAGCAGTGCTGGCTAAATTTCTTCTTCAATTTCCGGTTTTGCTCGTAGGTTTTTTCATCAGATTCATGCATAACTTGTTTCATCAGTTCATAGGTTGTATCAAAGTTCTGCACCCAGCATTTATTTTTCTTATAGCACGTTTGACAGGATCGTTCTGTGATCGTACTTAAAAAAAGATCTACATCCTCTTCCTGTTTCTTTTCTTCAGGAATGGAATCGTAAAATGTCGCAAAACTCTCAGACAGCGCATGAAATACGTTAGAAAATTGATCTACCTTTTTTGCTGTCACATCTCGTACTTTCCGGGCGTATTGCTGCTGTTCCTGTACATGCTCTACCGTACCAGGAATATATTTCGCTACCTTAGAGGTCACTGATTGTGGCGTGAGCAAGAAGAGCGCAACCGCAATCAGTGATTCATATAGCGTGGTTATGAGTCCTGCTGATCCTTCTCCGTACAAGGAAATAAGTAAGGAACCCACAATTAAGCCAATGGCTGCGCCTGCTTTCTTCCCCTCTTTCAGCAATCCCCCTAATAAACCTGAAAAGGCAAGAAGACTCATCTGATAAAGGTTTCCGATGTTAGCGAGACCGAGAATTAATCCAGTCACGACACCCACTGTACAACCAATACTCGCTCCTCCAATAAAGGCAAAGCTCAGCACTACATATCGTGACAAAATATGCTCTGCCTGCATTCCTTGAAATGTGATGCCAGCCAGACCTGTTAAAACTGAGGCAATCAAAATCATAAAGCAAATAATTTCTTCAACCTTTAAGGAGTGTTTGATTTTCCTGACTGTAAAAATCGGCAGGCTTTGAAGGAAAATCAGTGTCAAAATGAAGGCAAGTCCTGCTTCGACACCCGCCATGACGTAATCGTAGCTTTGCACAGCACCTTGCTCTAGATAAACAAATGCTCCTCTGGTGATCAGCATTGACAGCACAATGACAACCGGCAATGTTTTCACTGGGTCTTTGATAATGAAAGAAACCACCTTGGACATAAGAAGGAATACGATCAGCGACGCAAACACAAACAATGCATTTTGAGGTGATATCGTCATGGCTCCAGCAAGTAAAGCGAGACAAGCAAGCATGGACTTATCTCTTTTGATAAGCAGCATGGAGCCAAAGAAAGGCAGAGCAAACGGCATAATTTCAGATAATATAAAGGCTCGTCCTAATAAAAAACCAAGAACGACATAAATAAACCCTTTATAGAAAAAAAGAGAATGCGTATGATGAAGAAACAGGTTTTTCATCTTTTTTAACCCTGCACTGATTCTTTCAAACCCCGCTCCTGTTAAATCAGTTCTTCTTTCTAGTTTTTCCATCTTTTCATCCCCCACCTGATATTCGTTGCTTGTCATTATAGCGAAGGTGAAAAAGAAATTTTGTCAAAAGAAGTTGTCGTTTCCATAAAACGTTCGACGCTTTATTCGTCAAAGAGGCATACTTTCTTGAAAGTCGATGTCTTTCATCAGAATTTTACGAAGACACAAAAAAACAGCTTTCCTAAAGAAAGCTGTTTTCGAAGATGACCCGTACGGGATTCGAACCCGTGTTACCGCCGTGAAAGGGCGGTGTCTTAACCGCTTGACCAACGGGCCTTGCTTTTATGTTCTAATAAAAAGGATAGCGGCGGAGGGGATCGAACCCCCGACCTCACGGGTATGAACCGTACGCTCTAGCCAGCTGAGCTACACCGCCATAATAAAAATGCGCTAAGAAGCACAAGATCTATAATACAAAGGAATCGCTTGTCCGTCAATAGGAAGTTTTAAATTAAATGACGAAATCTCAAAAAATGTCGTATGGATCAAGAAAAAAAGCACCTGCGGACAGCAGGTGCTTTGTTGTGAAAGATATATAGAAAGCAGCAACAAGTTAACCTCTTCTTGCTCCGCGTCCCCCACGTTTTGATTCCGTGTTACGTTTTAAAGATGTTAAGCGGTCTTCACTATCTTTTAAGAATTTGTTCATTTTTTGCTCAAACGATTCCTTTGGACGGAAATCATTTCTGACCGGTCTTGATTGTTGTTGAGGACGATCTTTTGCTTTTTTAATGGACAAGCCGATTTTACCGTCTTTTTCAACGTTAATCACTTTCACTTCAACTTGTTCACCGACTTTTAAATGCTCATTAATATCTTTTACATAGTTATCGGCTACCTCACTGATATGAACGAGACCAGTTGAACCGCCTGGCAACTCCACAAAAGCTCCAAAATTTGTAATGCCCGTAACTTTCCCTTGTAACTTGCTGCCAACTTCAATCGACATAAAAAAAGTGCTCCTCCTTAGACTTATAAAAAAATCTCATTTGTTCAATTATACATAAACTGAATTTTAAGTGTCAACAAGGCTAATCGCTCTTATTGCCCACATCAAAGATTTTTTCGCCTTTTTTGGACATATAATAGTCTCGTCGTGCCAGTTCGAGTACGTATTCCTTGCTTTTCAGCTTTTTAATTTCATCAGAAATATCTTCCTGCTTTGTTTGTAATTGCTTTAATTCTTTTTCGAGCGCAACCTTCTTCTCTTCTTTTTCCTTTAATGAGGACGATTGCGACCAGAGGGCACTTGTTACCAAGACAGCAAACATGAGCACGATCACACCAAACACAGTAAGCCTTCTAAGGAGTCCTCGGCGTTTGCGTTTTAAGCGCTGTGCTTGCTGTTCCATTTGTTTTTGGTAATCATTTTGAATTTGTGCGATATTTCTTTTTCTCTTGTTCAAGGTTGAAGGCCTCCTCTCTTACTTTGTCCAGAATTGTTTCCATTTCGTTTTGATGGTACCAGATAATTTCTTGGTCCCTTGTAAAATTCCTGCTCCTTTAGAGAAAAACAATCTCATTGATGTTCGCCATTTTTCGGGAATCCGATGAATAATGGTCACATTAAGTAACCAGATGAGCGGATAACAAACAATGGACAGCACCTTCCACACGAGCCGAAACGTAAAACGAACAAGACGTAAGAGCGAGTGGAACAAGAACAGTATAACACTTATGACCATTGTGACAATCCAACGGATCGGCTGGAAGACGATCGACATGACCAGCCTTTTAAGGATGAGAACGGTTTGATAAATACACATCGTGATAAACTTGAGAATATTCATATACAGCTGTTTCATCAATGCCTGATACATCGAGAAACCTAGTGCAACGGCTAGAAAGATATAAAGCCTGAATTCTCCCTCATTTGTCAGCAGCAGAACATAAAAGAATAAGAGACCCTGTACCAGCCAAAAAAGGAGATCATGTATAATCAAAAGCCATTTTGCTGTCTTTTCCCGATTCACAAACAGCTTGTACGTATCAAGCGATGCGCCCAGCCAGATGCCCATCGCTACCATCGAAAGCATCGTATAAAACTGGACTGTCAGCGTCATTTAAACAGCTTGCTAAAAAACCCTTTAGCTTTCTCCCCGTGCTGCTCATCTACATAAATTAAGTCAAAGACACGTCCTTTAATCGACACAACGCCTTTTTCGACGTCTAGGTTTTTCATTTGCAGATTTTCTCCGCGGATAGCGAGAATTCCCATGACCGTCTCAAGCAGAAATTCTTCATTATCAAAGCTTTCCACCTGTTTGACGCCGGTAATATCTAAATGCTTTCTGTTTCGCATTGTGATATTGTGTTCCGCTTCTGATGACAGCTTCGTGCCTTGAGGTTGATTATAATATTGATTCATTTATACATCCCCCATATCTCATACTTGCATTGTTACTGCATTGTATGTGACAGGAGGATCATTTAGAACAAGCCCTATTCTGCTGTTTTTTCTTCTTTTAGCACAGTATACATGCCAGCGGCTTCTTCTTTTTTCGTCGTGTCCTTTAACTCATTGACTTGAACCGTCACAAGTTTTTGACCAAAACGGATTTTAAGCTCGTCTCCTTCTTTCACGTCAGAGCTGGCTTTCGCCTGTGTGCCGTTAATAGAAATTCTGCCTTGATCAGCTACTTCTTTTGCCAATGTTCTTCTTTTGATTAAACGGGACACTTTTAAAAATTTATCTAATCTCATGTATGCTCACCTCTTTCTATACGTTTGGCATCGTTCCATAGATCGTCCATTTCCTCTAGCGTTAAGTCCTCTAATGAACGTCCCATGTCCTTTGCTTTTTGTTCAATATGCTGAAAGCGTCGCATGAATTTTGTGTTGGCGGAAGCGAGCGCCGTTTCAGGCTCTAGCTGATAGAACCTTCCAATGTTGACGAGAACAAACAAAAGATCTCCAAATTCGTCTTTCATCTGCTTCGTTGCACTTTCGTCCGGCTTCTCTGCCACTTCAACGAGAAATTCCTGCTTTTCTTCTTCGTATTTGTTCCAAATATCTTTCACATCTGTCCAATCAAAGCCTACTTTGGCGGCTTTCTTTTGGAGCTTATATGCCTTTGTTAATGCTGGAAGCGTCGCTGGGATGGATTGCAACATGGAGGCTGCCCGCTCCGGCTTCTCCTGCTGCTTGATTTTTTCCCAGTTGACGACCACTTCTTCTGCTTCAGACACATTTGTGTCGCCAAACACATGGGGATGTCTACGAATCATTTTTTCTGTGACATGCTGGATGACGTCATCAATTGAGAAAAAGCCGTCATCTTCACCAATTTGAGCATGAAGTAACACCTGCAGCATCACATCTCCTAGCTCTTCCACCATATGGTCTGGATCATCTTCATCTATCGCTTCAAGCAGTTCATAGCATTCTTCAATTAAATAGGGTTTGAGTGACTCATTGGTTTGTTTTTGATCCCATGGACAGCCGCCCGGACCTCTTAATGTACGGATGACGTCACGGAAGGTGTCAAATTGTTGATAAAGCAGCTTTTCATCTTGAATCGGAGGCACATAAACACTCGTTAAGTTATTTATCGACACATCTCGATCAAGTTCAAATAAAGGAACGGCAGTAATCTGTTCCAGGCTGCTTCCAGCCGCCGTCACAATATAGACTTCATAATCGTCTGGAAGCTTTTCCATCAGCGTGAGTTTCACATTCGAAGCGGTGATCTGATCATATACCTGACAAATGAGGACATGCTGGGTCAATTTCAGATCGTCCGCTCTCATATCTCCTGCATCAACGAATTGGAATCCCTCGATTGGGTCAATCTGCAAGGAGTTAAACGTCGCATCCAAAAAGCTTTGTCCACCAGCAACAGACACCTCAATCCCGCGCTCTTGCTGTTGAGAAACTAATAGCTGGACGGTCTTTTCTGCGACAAATGGGTGACCTGGTACTGCGTACACAATCTCCTTTTCCGCAGCCTCTGCAAATAAAATTTCCGTGATTTCCTGATAGACCGAATCAAACTGATCGTGCTTTTCATAAATTTCATCAAAAAAGGTCAGCGATGGGACCTCCTGCATCAACTCTGCGGTAAGCGGATGGTCCTGCGTTCTCATAAATACTTCCTTCGCCTGCTTCAGCTGCTTGTATACACCGAGCGTCAGCTGATCCATGTCGCCTGCCCCAAGACCGACGACGGTAATCTTACCTGCCATTTTGATTCCCTCTCATCTGTTTAAAATATAAAATCTTTTCTCCTAATGGAATGAGTCTCCATTCCTCGTCCGTAAATACTTCTAGCTTAAGAATACTATATAAAAAGGCGAAACCACCAATAAAAACTGACGTCAGGCTCTCTAAAACGGAAAAAGGACGTTTTTCAAAGGGAATGACCCAAGAAAACAGTGCCTGATACCCTATTAAGACGATGGCCATGAAAGCGGCCGATAAAAGAATTTTCACTGGAAACAGCTCTCTCAACGAAATCCATCCTTTATATCTCAAATAAACGGCATTGAGCAGAGCGGCAGCGAGGAAACCGCACACGGTTGACCATGCGGCACCATAGATGCCAAATAGCGGCACAAGTGCAAGCGTGAGTATCCATTTCACCAGCACACTGAGAATCACCACAACAGCCGGATACACAGTATGCCCGAGACCTTGAAGTAAAGCTGCTTGCGTAATCGCTATCGATGTAAATGCGATGGAAATACAGAATATTTGCAGCGCATCGGTACCTAAATCATTACGAAAAAGCATGGTATTGACTGGCGAAAGAATACAAATCAGCCCAACTGCTGAACCAATCCCTAAAACCGACGTGGTTTTAAACGATGTCCATACTTTTTGCCTGATCGCTTCATGCTCTCCATTCCTCATGGCCGCTGATAAAAATGGCACAAGAGAGGTCCCGATGCTAATGGCAAACACTGTCCCTAGCTGTAAAAACGGCTGCCCTCGGTCATACACACCTTTTGCCGTCTTTGCCGCGGCTTCACTCAGTCCCTCACTGCGCAGCAACGCATACAGATGAAAGGCATCAATCATTTGCATCCATAAAATGAGCAGTCCGCTGACACAAATCGTGAATGTATACAGCACCAAACTCTTCAAAACATCCTTTTTCCGAAGTGTCGCCTGCTTGACTGTCATAGGTGCAGAAGACTGTTTTCGGTAAGTCAGCCAAAGAAAAAGAAGTAGTATAAGCGAGGACGCGCTTCCCGCTATGGAGGAGAATACCGCACCCGCACCCGTTTCATAAAGCGAATAACCGTGCCTGACGAAATAGAAGGATAAAACAAGCAGGACGCCTACCCTGATGAGCTGCTCAACCAATTGAGAAACAGCCGTTGGAAGCATCATACCGTAACTCTGAAAAACGCCTCTCAGCATCACGGTAAGCGGCAGGAATAAAAACACGAAAGCACTCATTTGGATGAGCAGGATTAATTGACTGTCCGCCATAAGGCTCGCAATTCTACCTGCTCCTATGTAAAGACAAAGAAATAAGACCAGGCTCAGTAAAGTGATATAGACCAAAGATACCCTTGTAATGATCCTTCGATTTTCTTCCCCATGCTCACTCAGAAGCTTGGACACCATGACAGGAAACCCTGTGGTGCCGAGCATGATCGCAATACCAAGGAAGGGGTACACTTGCTGATAAATATAAAACCCTGTGTCTCCTACGATGTTCTGGAACGGAACACGATAAACGGCACTTAGTACCTTTGATAACAAGCCTGCGATGGTCAAAATCACCGCACCTTGGAAAAGCCAATGCGGCTGATTCACAGCATTTTTCATGGATGACTCCTTTAAAAATAGATCTACAGTTAAACGCACTCATTATATCATACGTGAATGAAAAGCCGTTTCTTTCTAAGGAGTAGACGGCATATTCCCCGTTTTGTTTCATTCCATATAAAAAACGCCGACAAAATCAAATGATTTCATCGGCATTCTTTCGTTTCATCAAAATGATATAGAATTATTAGACCTAGTGTTCCATTTGACGGGCTAAGAAGCCAGCTGCTGTTTCTGCCGCTTTATGCTCCACTTCCCCCATTGAACGCTCTTTAGAAAATAAGACGACGGCGCCAATCGGATCTCCGTTTGCAACAATAGGTGCAATGGTATAAGCAGATACGTCATCATCAATACCATCGACAAGTTGAATTTCTTTTTTGCTTTCTTCTAATACAGAATTACGCTGGTCCATTGTTCGTTCAAGTAAATCACTGATGGATTTGTTTAAGTACTCTTTTTTCGAACTGCCGGATACAGCAATATACGTATCTCGATCACAAATCAGGATGGAATGACCCAAACTGTCGAATAATGCATCAGCATATTCCTTCGCAAAGTCTCCTAGCTCACTAATCGGCGAATATTTCTTCAAAATGACTTCTCCATCGCGGTCGACGAAAATCTCAAGCGGGTCTCCTTCCCGGATGCGCAATGTTCTGCGAATCTCCTTCGGAATAACCACTCTACCTAGATCATCGATGCGGCGTACAATTCCAGTTGCTTTCATTCACTGCTGCCTCTCTTTCGTTTAGATGATGTGTTGGGTGAATGGAGCAAAAGCGTCCACTTTATGCAACATTCACCACTTGACCCTGAGATTAGTATCCGTCACATCAACCGTAATATACACGAGAGACAAACAAATTTTTATGAAGATGGAATGGTTTCTTTTTTCACATCTTGAAGACCTCGAAGCATATTCAGAACAATATCTAGCCATTCTTCCGTCTTCTTGCCTTTCGTTTGGACAGAAATAATTAGCTTGCTGCCTTCCATTCCTAGGCCAATATCACGGCCATATTTACTGCCGAGGGCAAATAATTTTTGACCGTCGATTTCACTGCTTGCTTGCTCTTCAAGGGTGAGTCTGACAATGCCTTTCTCCATCTTGATCAATTCGACACGTTCCTGCACTGCGTATACTTTCATCGTCGCAATTGTAAACAAGTCCGCCACTTCTTGCGGATATTCACCGAATCGGTCGATCATTTCATCTTGAAGCTCTTTTCGCTCTTCAATTGATCCAATCGCTCTGAATTGTTTATACATCTCGATCTTTTGCTTCCCATCCGAAATGTAAGTGTCCGGGATGTAAGCATCGATTTGCAGATCGATTTCCGGTTCGAATTTATCTTGAGCCGTTGTATCGCCTCTTCTTTCTTCAATGGCTTCTTTCAGCATTTGAGAATAGAGGTCGAATCCAACAGAATCAATGAATCCATGCTGCTGTGCACCAAGTAAATTGCCTGCTCCTCGAATCGTTAAATCACGCATCGCAATTTTAAATCCTGATCCGAGCTCTGTGAATTCTTTAATAGCTTGAAGTCTCTTCTCTGCTACTTCAGACAAAACTTTATCTTTTCGATACGTGAAATAAGCATATGCGACACGATTCGAGCGTCCTACTCGTCCTCTTAGCTGGTACAGCTGAGAGAGCCCCATTTTATCCGCATCGTGGACGATGAGCGTGTTCACATTTGGAATGTCGACTCCCGTTTCAATGATGGTGGTACTGACCAATACATCTGATTCACCTTCAAGGAAATTGATCATCACTGATTCCAGCTCGTTCTCACTCATTTTCCCATGTGCATAGCTGACTTTCGCATCTGGAACTAGCATGGAAATTTCATCTGCTTTGCGTTCAATATCCTCGACACGGTTGTACAGGAAGTACACTTGGCCACCGCGTGCTAGTTCTCGCTCAATCGCTTCTCTGACTAAAGCGCCATTGTACTCGACCACATAGGTTTGAACAGGGAAACGGTTTTCAGGCGGTGTTTCAATAACCGATAAATCCCGTACGCCAAGCATAGACATATGCAGCGTACGCGGAATTGGCGTAGCCGTTAATGTCAGTACATCGATATTGGCTTTCATCTGTTTAATTTTCTCTTTATGGGTCACACCAAAACGCTGCTCTTCATCAATAATCAACAGACCTAAGTCCTTATAGACAATATCTTTAGAAAGCAAACGATGTGTACCGATAACCATATCTATCGTTCCATTTTTCAACCCTTTTAACGTTTCGGTTGTTTCTTTTCTTGTACGGAAACGGCTCAGCTGAGCAATTTTGACCGGATAGTCTTGGAATCGGTCCATAATCGTGTCAAAATGCTGCTGCGCTAAGATGGTTGTTGGCACAAGCAGAGCAACCTGCTTCCCGTCAGCAATCGCTTTGAAGGCGGCTCGAATCGCCACTTCTGTTTTTCCGTATCCCACATCTCCACAAAGCAGGCGGTCCATTGGACGCTCCCGCTCCATGTCTTGTTTGATTTCATGAATCGAACGGATTTGATCATCTGTTTCCTGGTAAGGGAACGCTGATTCAAACTGGCGCTGCATCTCATGATCAGGTGAGAAGGCATACCCTTTGCTTGCCTCACGTTCTGCATACAGCTTAATGAGATCATCTGCAATGTCCTGAACAGAAGTTTCTACTTTTTTCTTCACGCGTTTCCAGTCACTACCGCCTAGTTTGTACAGCTTTGGTTCTTTTCCTTCTGATCCTACGTATTTCTGCACCTGATCAATTTGTTCAACCGGTACATAAAGCTTGTCGCTTCCTTGATAATGAATATTTAAATAATCTTTATGAATGCCGCCGATTTCAAGCGTTTCAATTCCTAAATACTTACCGATCCCGTGGTTAATGTGCACCACATAATCGCCGACTTGAAGCTCTGAATAGCTCTTAATTCGCTCTGCATTGGTCAGCTTTTGCTTACGTGCCTGCTTCTTCACACGTTTCTTGAAGAGCTCGCCTTCTGTGATCACCGCAATTTTTGATAACGGCAGTTCAAAGCCTGTTTGCAGCTCACCTTGTAAAATATACACCTGTCCGCTTACAAGATCTGCGTCCGGCTTGGCAAGAGCAGCTTCAATGTCATAATCATGTAAGACAGAAGACAGTTTGTCTGTCCGTTCTTCATCCACACCTAAGAAGACAACTGTGTATTGTTGTTTTTTATAACGTTCAATTTCACTCGCAAGCACATTCATCTGCCCGTGGAAATTCTGCATTTGCTTACTAGATACATTGACGATATTTTGCGGATTTGTCTGCTGGACATGTCTCAGGAACAAGGAGTAGTACAGAATCGACCGCGATTGCTGATTGATTAGTTGTTGAAACGGGAAAGAAAGGGATAAATCATGAAGAATATTGCCTTCTTCAAGCAGGCTAATTGTCCAATCCACTTCTTCCTGCTCAAGCTGTTCTTCCATCTCCTGAATTCTGCTAATTTCATCTAAAATAATAATCGTATCCTGTGATGTGTAATCTAGCAAACTAGCAGGTTTTTCATAGAAATAGGACAGGTACTTCGTCATTTCCTGTGTCACGATACCTTCTAGAAGCTTCTCTCGATCAGCAGAAATATGTTGATGCAGCAATTCTTTTTGCTGGTCCGAGTTGAATTTCTTTAAGCTCTTCGCAAGTCCTTGATCAAGCTGTTCAATGGCTCTCACTCGTTCAGGCCCTCTCACAATCAGCTCTTTTGCGGGACCGATTTTAATTTCTTGAAGTGTTTCTAATGAACGCTGTGTATCCGAGTGGAATGTTCGAATTGAGTCTACTTCTGTATCAAACAGCTCAATACGAATTGGATGATCTTCCGTTAACGAATAAATATCAATGATTCCTCCGCGCACACTAAAATCTCCGGGCGCAGCAACCATCGACGTCCGGTCATAACCGATTTGTACAAGCTGTTTTGAAAACGCCTCCAAATCAATTTCTTCACCAAGCTTTAAATGGATCTGACTCTCCTTCCAGAGCTCAACTGGCGGAAGCATTCGACGCACCGCAGCAGCCGGGGTGACGATAATGGGGTTTTCTCCATTCGCCAGCCGGTTCAGAACATCTAGACGCTGTGCTCTGAGCTCAGGGCTCGCAACGGCAATTTCTGAAGCAATGAGTTCATTCACAGGATAAAGAAGGACCGAGCGATCTGACAGCACACTGGCAAGATCATCTGTTACCTTCTGCGCTTGATACAAGTTGTGAGTCACAATAAACATCGGCCGCTTAAGTTCGTCTGATATAGCGGCTGTAAATAAAGATCTGACGGAGCCTGATAGTCCGGCGAGCAGCTGTGCTTTTAACCCTTCCTTTAGCCCATTAAAAATGGACTGAAAATCATCACTTTGTTTGATAACTGATTGTATATTTTTCATTTGGCTCCTCCTCCCTGCTTGTTTAAAACAGAAAAACGCTTTGGTCTATTATCTACACCAAAGCTTTTTATTGAATAAAGGTATGATACTGATGGTAATCAGGATTTCTTTCGAGCGCCTCTTGGCAATCCTCACAAATGGTTTGTACATGTAAATCACCATTTTCCCTATAAGAAATCATATCGTTTCTTTCCTCATTTGTTAAGTGATGAAATCCAAGTGCTTCACTTTGAACAGCGGATTCATCTAGACTGCCAACCTTTACACCACAGTGCCGGCAGTAATAATGCAAAGCCATACGTGATCCTCCCATGCTGAGATTTTATGATCAGTATGTGCTTTGCTTATCATTCTTATACCTTTTTGTTAAAATCATTCATCACTTCCAAAAATGGCTTAGTTAAAGCCGCCTCACAAGCTTCGACAGACGCCTGAATGGCTGATGCAATGTCAGGCTGCTCCTCTTCTGAAAAGCGTCCTAGCACGTAATCGACGACCTTCATGCCATTTTGAGGGCGTCCAATGCCGATACGGAATCGATCAAACTCAGGTGACCCTAAATGCTGAATCAACGATTTGATTCCATTATGTCCGCCAGCACTTCCTTTTGTACGCAAACGAATCCGGCCAGTTGGCAAATCAAGATCATCATAGATGACTTTCAAATGTTCAAGAGGAATATCATAGTAATCCATTAGCGGACGCACGCATTCTCCTGATAAGTTCATATATGTAAGCGGCTTTACAAGTAGAACCTTTTGCCCTGAAACAAACCCTGTTCCAAACAGTCCATGGAATTTTGATTGATTTAAAGGGATGTCCCATTTTTTCGATAATTCATCTATTGTCATAAACCCGACGTTATGTCTTGTTTTTTCATATTCTTTTCCTGGATTACCTAATCCAACGAATGCAATCATGAAACCAATAACCTCCTTTGTCACAAAGCACACGCCTAAAAAATGAGCCAATAGGATTGCCTCATGTAAAACGTATGAATTCTTTTCATTCTAGCACAAAAGACGCAACCGCGGGAGGGTTACGTCTCTAAATGCCCAGTTATTCTCCATCGTTATCCTTTTCTTTAATGGCCTCAGGTTCTTTTGGTTCCTCTGCGCTATCTGGTTCAGGAACCTCTGATTGCTGAGGTGGTAAAATGGATGCCACGACTTCTTCTGGATCGTTATTCACTTGATATGATGACTGAACAGACAAATCAGCGACTGTTAGGACATCATTCACTTCTAAGTTTGTAATATCTGCTTCAATATGCTGAGGGATATCTTTTGGTTTCGCTGTAATGGATAGTTCAAATAGTGGCTGCTGAAGCACACCGCCATCTTTAACTCCTTTAGATTCGCCAATCAGCTGTACAGGTACATCTGCTTCAATTTCACGCTGTAAGTCGACTACTTGGAAATCTGCATGGACAAGCTCATTTTTTAGCGGATCTGTTTGTAATTCTGTGACCATCACGGATTTTGTTTCACCGTTCACGTCTAATGTGATGATTGTATTCTTCCCTTCATCACGTAAGGTCTTTAATAAATCGATGCTGTCTAGTGAAACAGCCATGCTTTCTGTATTTTTTCCGTATATGACACCAGGAACGTGTCCTGAATGACGGATTTTTTGCAGTGTGGAACGTTTGAAATCAGTTCTTTTATTTGCTTTTAAAGTTGCCATATTCAGCACCATCCTATTTCATTTTTGTCACTACTCTCATAATTACCCATAACCGAATCATTTTAAACTTATTTGCTGTGAATGATGATAGCAAAAAGACCCCAAGCGGATGCCTAGGGCCTTTTTTAATCAGAAAATTAACTGAAAAGGTAGCTCACAGATTCTTCTTCATGTACACGGATGATGGCTTCTGCAAGCAAAGGCCCAACTGAAAGCGGAATGAATTTTCCAACTTTCTTGTCATCTGTTAAGTGAATACTGTTTGTCACAACTAATTCTTTAATTTTAGAATTTGTGATACGTTCTACTGCTGGTCCAGACAATACTGGGTGAGTACAGCAAGCATATACTTCAGCCGCTCCATTTTCCACAAGTGCATTTGCAGCAAGTGTAATGGTACCAGCTGTATCAATGATATCATCGATGAGAATCGCCGTTTTGCCTTCAATGTTACCAATGATGTTCATCACTTCAGCAACGTTTGGCTTTGGACGACGTTTGTCGATAATTGCGATTGGCGCTTTCAGGCGATCTGCCATTTTACGCGCACGTGTTACACCACCGTGGTCAGGAGACACAACGACGATATCATTCAAGTTTTTCTGTTCGAAATAGTTTGTTAAGATTGGCACAGCCATTAAGTTATCGATTGGAATATCAAAGAAACCTTGGATTTGCGGCGCATGAAGATCAAGTGCAATGACACGTGTAGCACCCGCTGTTTCAAGTAAGTTCGCAAAAAGCTTCGCAGTGATTGGCTCACGAGGTTTTGCCTTACGATCTTGACGTGCATATCCGTAATAAGGGATCACAATATTGACCGTTTTCGCAGAAGCGCGTTTTAGTGCATCTACCATAATGAGCAGCTCCATGATGTGCTCATTCACTGGCGCACTAGTGGATTGAATGACATAACAATCACAGCCACGAATACTTTCTTCAATATTGATTTGGACTTCACCGTCACTAAAGCGTTTAACAGAGCTCTTTCCTACATCAACTCCGATACGATCGGCAATTTCTTTCGCAAGTTCAGGGTTTGAATTCAAAGAGAATATCTTTAAATTCGCATCAGCATAACGATTAGACATGGTAAACCTCCGGGTATTTGGATTATTTTTTATGAATATTTTTCACATAATCTTCTTTATTGACTTGTCTTGCTCTAGCAATAGACAATGCATCCTGCGGTACATCTTCTGTAACCGTTGAACCAGCTGCAACATATGCCCCTTTTCCGACAGTGACTGGTGCCACGAGATTAGAATTACAGCCAATAAAAGCGCCATCTTCAATCTTCGTTAAGAATTTGTTCTTCCCATCATAATTGACTGTAATAGAGCCACAGCCAAGGTTTACATCAGTTCCGACCTCTGCATCTCCAATATAGCTTAGATGAGATGCTTTGCTGCGGTCACCGAAAACCGTTTTCTTGATTTCGACAAAATTCCCGATCTTCACTTCATCGCCAATTTTCGACAACGGGCGAATATGAGCAAACGGCCCAATTGTCACATCGACTCCAACCTCACTATCGCAGACGACAGATTGCTTAATCACTGTGCGGTCTCCGACGATGCTGTCAACAATTTCAGTGTTTGGTCCAATAGTTGCGTCTGCACCGATTTTCACATTCCCTTTGATGACCGTCCCAGGATAAATCATTGTATCTTCACCGATAACTGCATCAGGTGAAATATACGTGTTCTCAGGATCAATCAAGGTCACACCATTCTTCATATGCTGATGATTAATACGTCGCTTCATGAATTGCTCTGCTTGTGATAGAGCGATACGATCATTGACTCCAAGTGTTTCTTCAAAATGCGGTGTTTGATATGCAGCTACTGTTTGCCCTTCATTCTTTAAGATTTCAATGACGTCTGGCAAATAGTATTCGCCCTGTGCATTTTCATTCGACACTTGCTCAATCACACGGAAGAGATCTTCATTTGAAAAACAATAAGTCCCTGTATTAATTTCATTCACTTGACGTTCCGCATCATTCGCATCTTTATGCTCCACAATTTTCACGACAGCACCGGTTTCGTCACGAATAATACGACCATAACCTGTCGGGTCATCCGCATGTGCTGTTAAAATAGTGACTTTCGCTTGATGTTTTTGATGCTCGCTCAACATAGCTTCCATTGTCTCCGCTGTCAATAATGGCGTATCACCACAAATGACAATGGTTGTTCCCTTTTCCTGCGCAAGGAACGACTTTGCTTGTTTGACGGCATGTGCTGTTCCCAGCTGTTCTTCTTGAAGTGCATACTCACTTCTGTCTCCAAGCTGCTCTTTAACGTTCTCTGCTCCATGACCGACAATCGTCACTAGCTTGGCTAAAGAAAGCTTTAACGCTTCATCTGCCACATGCTCGACCATTGGCTTTCCGCAAACTGGATGAAGTACTTTGTATAGCTTTGACTTCATTCTCGTTCCTTTTCCCGCTGCTAAAATCACTGCGAACCGCTTATCCATTGATTGGCCTCCAATATCCCTATTATCCATAGAAAAATATATCCTAAATAAGGACTGATTTCAAGGATACATGAGGAAGTACAATATTTTTCTAACGGATGAAACATATAAGACACATGAAAGACACATGAGGAAAAACGCAAAAAAGACAGCATTTAAAAGAAAACATTCCATTTTCTCTTAAAGCTGTCTTTTTGGTTTTACTTATGGTTAAGAAGCTCCAGCTTCTTCATATTCAATTGTTTCTTCCTCTTCGCCTAAGCGATGATATTCATTTAATACAGCATCTTGGATTTTCCCCCGAGTACCTGAATTAATTGGATGTGCAATATCGCGAAACTCTCCATCAGGCGTGCGTTTGCTAGGCATTGCAACAAACAACCCATTGTTTCCATCAATCACACGAATATCATGAACAACAAATTCGTGGTCCAGCGTGATGGATGCAATCGCCCTCATGCGACCATCGGTATTCACGCGGCGTAATCTTACGTCAGTAACTTCCACAGTAGTTCACCACCTTTTCCCAATATAAAAGCATTACTTAGGTATTCAACGATTGTGGTGATTCTCCTGCTCTTTTTTTAAACTTTTTTTGAAATATCGGGATATTTATACATTTTTTGTCATTTTAGTGACGACGCTTACATTCTTTGCGTGAAAAAAAGACATCATAATGATGTCTTTTCCTGCATATGATGAAACCAAACGGCTTTCGTTAAGATTGCCTGTTTACTTTACTAATGCAATCACTTCAATTTCTACAAGTGCATCCTTAGGAAGTCTTGCTACTTCCACACAAGAACGGGCTGGCTTATGTGTATGGAAATACTCACCGTACACTTCATTTACTTCTGCGAATTGTTCCATATCCTTGATAAAAACTGTTGCTTTCACAACTGTCTCAAAGGAAGCACCTGCTGCTTCAAGTACGGCCTTAAGATTACGGAACACTTGATGAGTTTGTTCTTTAATATCTCCATTTACAAAGTCTCCAGCTGCTGTTAATGGAATCTGCCCGGAGCTGTAAAACATGTTATTGACAATAATCCCTTGAGAGTAAGGTCCAATGGCTGCTGGTGCATGTTTGGTTTGAACAACTTTTGTCATATCAATCTCTCCCATTCAACTACATGTTTATCAACGCTTAAGCTTTCGAATGAAAAAACTCGTGGAAATTGCCTTCATTGATCTCAATGATCTTCTGCTTCATATCAATGGTTGAAAGCTTTAAAAGCGATACATATTCATCAACGAGACGTTCATCTACGCCTTCATCTTCTAAAAGAACACCGATCCCTGCAACATTTGCATTAAATTCCTCAAGCAAATTCACCATGCCGTTAATGGTTCCGCCCGCTTTCATAAAGTCATCAATGATCAGGACATTGGATCCTTTATCTAAGCTTCGCTTTGCAAGTGACATGGTTTGAATTCGATTAGACGAACCTGACGCGTAGTTAATACTTACAGTTGATCCCTCAGTTACTTTATTATCTTTTCTAACGATCACAACCGGCACATTTAAATAAGCAGCAACAGAATAGGCAATAGGAATACCCTTTGTCGCAACAGTCATGACGACATCAATCGCACGGTCTGCAAAGATGGTCGCAAATAGCTTACCGATTTTCGCAAGGATTGATGGATTCCCTAAAACATCGGTTAAATATAAATAACCGCCAGGAAGTACACGTTCAGGAGTCGATAGAGCTTCTCCGATATCGTTTACCACGTCGTCTGCTTCTTTTAGGTGAATCTTCGGAATATATTTCACTCCGCCAGCAGCACCAGGTACAGTAAGCAATGTGCCTATTCCCTGCTGTTCGAAGGTCTGTTTGATAATCGTTAAGTCTTCACTAATGGAGGACTTCGCAGATTGATATCTTTCTGCAAAAAAAGTTAACGGTACTAGTGCGTGCGGGTGGGCTAACAAATAATTTGTTAAGTCCACCAATCTGCCGCTTCGACGAAACTTCATGAACTTACCCCCAGAACCCGAATAATTTATGATAAATATAACTTAATATACGGATTTAATCAAGGGCATTTTGTTCGCCGATCATGCGGACAGCGTATACTTGATCACAAAATCCTCTCAGTCCGTTATATATTCTTTGTACCTTCGATTCATATTGAATCAAACCAAATACTGTAGGGCCGCTTCCACTCATTAAAACAGCGTCAGCACCGAAACGCTTCATCTGCCTTTTGATCATATCTACTTCTGGATACATCTTTAATGTCACAGACTCTAGAACGTTTCCGAGTGAGCCGCACATCTCTTTATAATCTTTCGCTTCAATCGCTTCAATCATACGCTTTACATTCGGGTGTTCTACTTTGCTTGCGTCATATTGTCTATAGACTTCTGCTGTAGATACCCCAATCACCGGCTTCGCTAAAATCACCCAGCAATGCGGCGGTGCCGCAATATGCTTCAGCTTTTCTCCACGTCCTGTCGCTAGTGCTGTGCCTCCGTGTACACAAAAGGACACATCTGAGCCGATCTCCGCTCCAAGCTCAGCTAGTTCATCTAACGTGAGGTTTAACTTCCACAAACGATTTAAGCCGCGAAGTGCTGCTGCTGCATCACTGCTGCCTCCAGCTAACCCTGCTGCGACTGGAATTGTTTTTGTGATGACAATGGATACACCTTTTTGAATACCGAACCTTGTTTTAAGTAATTTAGCCGCCTGATAAGCCAAATTACGCTGATCATCAGGCACGAATCGATTATGAGATGATACACGAATTTCATCCTTGTCCAGCTCCGTCAGCTCTAGTCGATCTGCAAGGTCTATTGTTGTCATCACCATCTCCACTTCGTGATATCCATCCGGTCTTTTTCCATGAACATCAAGTGAGAGATTAATTTTCGCCGGTGCTTTTTCTAAAATACGCAAACATTTCACCTACTTCTCCATCTAAACATAAGTATCAATATTGTATCACATTTGATGGATCTGATGAATATAGGCTTTTACGCCGAGCACACTGACTTTTTCATCAAAAAAAGCCAGAGACACCCGAGGTATCCCTGACCGTTTTTCTATCATTGATTCTCATCCTGAGCCATGTGCTGTTGAGCTAATTCAATGGCACGTTTGACCATATTACCTGCGTCACGCGCACGAATCTCTCCCCAGCCTCCATTTTTGACGGTATCATAAAATCCAAGATCCTTCGCCAGCTCGTATTTGAACTCATCTGACATAATGCCTCGGCGTCTACCCAAACGAAACAGCCCCTTTAGTCGAGAATTCGAATCAGCGCCACTGCTTGTGTGGCTTTCTTATTTTGTATCGAATCCTTTCTTTTACCCCTTTCAAAAAATGGACAGACTCCCATTCAGAAAAAAAGGCAAAACAAAAAGCAGTAAACAAAAAGTTCACTGCCCATTAATAGGCGACTGAGCTAGCGGTATCATCGAACGTTAATTCGACCGTCTCAGTCAGTATATCTGCATAACTATAAGAAACTCTTTCAAACGAATTCTCATCTTGATCTAATTGAATCACAAATACAGAAGGGTACGTTTCAGCTAAAATGCCCGAACGCTCAATTGTTTTACGGCGGCCCCCGTTAGCCTTTAACGTCAAACGTTTACCTAAGTTACCATCAAGCGATCTTTTGATGTCGGACAAAGTCTTCGCCATTGCATCCACCTCACTGAGATAATTATACAACAACGGCCCGTTTTTGTCAAATAAAAATTAAATTATATCAACGAACACGAGCCATTGTCAACAAAATAATTTTGACAAACTTCTACCTTTTCTCCTCCCTATTTTTCTCAATTTCCGGTGAATTATGTATCCTTTTGCAATTTCTTTTTGAACATAAAAAAAACCAGACTGAAATCAGTCGGGTTATGTCGATTCATGATCTCTTTTATATGGCATACCTACCCTTAGAACACCCTTCGTCTCGATGCCTCCGAGCCCTTTTTCTCTTGTTAATGTATTTCGGAGCACATCCCACACGTTGATTCGATCTACAAATGGAGTGAAGCTGATCTTCGCAACGATATAGACGGGGTCGAGCGCATGGATATTCACACGGGAAGGCGAGCTCGCAAAATTGGCACCTGCTTGGATCAATGATTCGAAATGAGATTGACAGGCACCAGCAAAGATCACAAGCTGATCTAAATGAGGGATTTTCCGTCTGGCTTTTTGAACCGTTTCAACGAAATGCCGAGAATGACGATAGGCACTGATATCATGTACGCCGCCCTTTTGCTTGGAATACGCATCATGTCCTGTGATAACCAATATATCTGGTCGATATTGATCAATTAACGAGTCAATCATGCTTGGCATTTTCTTCTCATGGCAATGCACCCCATACACAGGTACACCAATTCGTTCATATACATCTAAGCATTTCTTTAAGTATGAAGCATCTCCATCTAAATGAAGGACCTTTCCAGGCATGTGAAAATACTGCTCCTGATGCTGATATTGTCCAGAAGTATAATA
Source organism: Bacillus sp. FSL M8-0266 (assembly GCF_038613425.1). NCBI lineage: Bacteria > Bacillati > Bacillota > Bacilli > Caryophanales > Bacillaceae > Bacillus > Bacillus sp. FSL M8-0266. The sequence goes on along the minus strand of NZ_CP152015.1, from coordinate 54,154 downwards.
CTCTTGTTTTTCCCGCAGCAGCTGATAATCCTGTCTTAGTAAGTCGAGCGATTCATTGATTTTTCGTTCGTCATTTTTCTCTCTAGTCAGCTGTTCCTCTTTTTGAACCTTGACGAGATCTGACAACTTGGCATCAGCAATCAGCCTCACTTCATTCCCATGCAATATGGCGGTGGCTTCGTGCTGATCGGTCTCATCAATTCGAATGATTCGAAACAAAATATCCATTTGATAGGATGCCCTTGTCACCATATCTCCTATTTGAAATTGCATGCTTTTCACTCCACAATCAGGCTCATATCCTGTTGGTATCGTCTTGCACTAAATATGTTCGTCTTTCATGGTGCTGTTCTTTCTAGCCTATGCCCGAACAAACGAAGTGGTGAAAAACAAAAGAAAAAAGCCCTTAAGACAGGGCTTTTTGTAAAACATTCGACAAACGGGCAAATTCCTCAATGGATAATGACTCGCCGCGGCGCTTTCCATCAATGTCTGCTATTTGAAGTGCTTCTTCAATGATCGCTTTATGTTGCTTTCCATCAGGTAAGTTGTTCATGAGATTATTCATCAATGTTTTTCGGCGCTGACCAAAGCTCGCACGGATCAATTGAAAGAAAAACTCATTATTTTCTACTGAGACAGCAGGCGTTTCACGAACAGTTAGCTTGATCACAGCCGAATCGACATTTGGCTGTGGAACGAAAACCGTTTTAGGCACAACCATCACCGTTTTCGCTTCCGTATAGTATTGAACTGCGATAGACAGCGAATTGTATTCCTTTGATGAAGGGACAGCGGCCATACGATCTGCTACTTCTTTTTGCAGCATAACCACAATCCCTTTCAATGGAAGGTTTTCTTCAAGCAGTTTCATAATAATCGGTGTCGTCACGTAATATGGAAGGTTCGCGACCACCATCACTTCTTTACAGTCAGCAAAATTTTCCTCGATGACCTTCCTCACATCCGCCTTTAATACGTCTTGATGAATGATCGTAACATTATCATACGGAGAAAGCGTATCGTTTAAAATTGGCAATAAACGCTGATCGATTTCAAAAGCGGTGACTTTCTTTGCACGCTTAGCGAGCTGCTCGGTCAATGCACCGATACCAGGCCCAATCTCAATCACGCCGGTCTCATCCGTCACCTCTGCGTGATCGACAATACGATCGAGTATATTTGTATCAATTAAAAAGTTCTGCCCTAAGCTCTTTTTAAAAGAGAAACCGTATTTCTTCAGTATTTCCTTCGTTCTGATGGGTGTCGCTATATCTTTATTCATCGGCTTCCTCCTGCATGACGGTCTTTAAGGCCGCAATAAAATCATGTTTGGTTATTTGGAACATGTGAAGGCGCTTATGCAGCTGCTTCGCATTGGTATATCCTATATTTAATAGCACACCTAGTCGTTCTCGGCGGCGTTTCGATGATTCGCCTCCGATTAGGCCTGCGTCAAATAAGTCATCTAATGTAATGTCACTTTCCGTTACTTCCATTTCCTCATGGACATGGGCAAGGCATTCCCGAATACTGTCCAAGGAAGCATGCTCGACACCAATTCCTTTGTCCCGCTTCGCCTTCGCAAGATGTTTTGGCAAAAATGCGTGCTTACAGCCAGGAACCGCTTCTGCGATGGTTTTCCGGATCTTCTCCCCAGGGAAATCAGGATCAGTTAAAATAATGACCCCTCTCGTCTCCTGAGCAAGACGCACTTGTTGAATAACTGTATCGCCAATGGCTGATCCGTTTGTTTCGATCGTATCTGCATCAACTGCCATCTTCACCCTCGCAGTGTCGTCACGACCTTCCACTACAATGATTTCTTTGATTTTCATGTATTCCTCCGCTTGCAAAAACAATAAACAATTTTTGGTTAAAAAAACGAAACCTTTTATGCTGTTTTTGCGTCTAATTAATTAGAAAACAGTGCTTCTATTATAACCAAAAAAACAGAGGGTGCGCAAAGCCCTCTGTTCATATAAATGATTTGATGTGTTTATTTGAGTACTCTAATTTTCACTCGTTTATTTCCCCATTGATAAGCTGCCGACTTATTTGGGACGAACACATCAATTTTATTCCCTTTTATAGCAGATCCAGTGTCTGATGCAACGGCATATCCATAGCCTTCCACATACACTTTAGAGCCTAGCGGAATGACACTCGGATCAACTGCTATGACCTTTGCACCTGGATTTGATTTTAAATTATAGCCTGTTGACGTTCTGCCCGTACATCCAGCACAGCTCGCTGTATAGGCTGTCGACGCCACATAGAATTCTTTTCCTGACGATTCATTGCTTCTTGAAACGGCAGGTGTCGCTTTAGGCTCTTTTTGGGACTCTTGTGTACCAATGGCCACTAAACGATCCTTGCTATCTTTTTCAGTCACTTCTTTAATCAATTCTTTAGACACCACTTTGCCGTTTTCTTTCACAATGGCATAGTGCTTCTTCAATTTACCTTCTTCACCTTTTTTAAGCACCTTCTCTTTACCTTTTTCAAGAGAACGATCCTTTTTATGTTTGGTATCAAAAGCAATTTTCTCTTCCACTACATCGGTGACTTTTTCCACCCGAGTGATCTGGATATCTGCGCTTTTTTTAGAAATATGACTATGTAACGCAGGTTTGATCTTATCGTGCTTCTTGAGCTTCAGCTCTTGTTGCTTTAAAAAGTCAGCGACCGTAGTCGAAGTGGTCCACACTTTTTTCTCTTTTCCTCCATCATTTACGCTGACCTGAAAGGCCTGCTCAACCACAAGATCCATATCCTTTTTAATCTTGTCATTCTTTCCTGGAGTTACTTGATCGTGCTTCCCAATATCTATCTTCTCATTCTTCAATAATGCTCCTACCGTCTGATCTGTTGTCCATATCGTTTTCTCTTTCCCATCTAGGGTCAGATGAACCGGTATAGCCGCATCATACACAATGTTCATGTTGTCTTCAATCTTTGTATTTAGACTTGGAGAGATATGATCCTCCGCCTTGGTCTTTATTCCAAGGTCTGAAAACAGCTGTGCTACTGTCTCTTCATGTGTACGAATTGTCTTCTCTTTACCATTGATTGAAATGGTAATAGACTGCTTAGTGAGCTCATGCGCACCGTAAGCCGTCCCAGTTCCAGCTAAAAGCAAGCAAACAACTAGTAATAAAACCTTGCCTTTTCCTAGCTTAACAGAAAACAGATTTTTCATTTTTTGTACGATGAAAAACGCCTCCTTCTCCTCGGAGAGATTATATAGAGTATCTCAAAACCTGTCAACCCTTCCACCCACTGTACAAAAATGCTCGATTGTAACCCTATTATGGGAGATTAATGGAAGGAAGGGAAGAAAGACTTATCGACAACTTATCCTATGAAGAGGCGTAAACGTGTAGAACATTTTCGTTATGTTTCACAAATGGACAAGCTTAAACAAGGATTGACATCATATACTGTCAGTTTATACCGAAAACTTTTTTCGCATTTTTTGTGGTCAATTCAGCAAGCTCTTCAAAGCTTATTTCTCGTAACTCCGCAATTTGTTCTGCGATATATTTCACATAACTTGGCTCGTTGCGTTTTCCTCTAAATGGCGCTGGTGTTAAGTATGGGCAGTCTGTTTCAATCAAAAGTCGGTCACTTGGTATGTCTTTGACAACTTCCTTCGGTTTTTTGGCATTTTTAAATGTCACGGGTCCACCGAATGAAATATAAAAGTTCATATCCATACACGCTTTTGCGATTTCTAGGCTGCCAGTAAAGCAATGCATAATCCCTCCAACTTCAGCCGCTCCCTCTTCCTTTAAGATCGTCACGACATCTTCCGTTGCGTCACGATTATGAATAATAATTGGAAGATTCACTTCTTTCGCAAGAGCAATTTGACGTCTAAAGACTTCTTTTTGCACATCTTTTGGCGACTTGTCCCAATAGTAATCCAGACCCATTTCTCCAATCGCAACGACTTTTTCATGTTGAGATAATTCTTTGATCCACAGCAAATCCTCATCTGTCATATCGATGGCGTCGACTGGGTGCCAGCCAATGGCTGCATAGATGAAATCATACTCTTCAATTAATTCCATTGCTCTCGTAATTGTCGAGCGGTCAAACCCTACCACCACGATTTTTTCGACTTTTTCACTCTTCGCTCTTTCGATCACCTGCTCTAAGTCTTCATTATATTGTTCCGCATTTAAGTGGGCATGTGTATCAAATAACATCGTTGATTGCTCCTTTCGACAATTCTTCTAAAAAACAAAAGGTGTTCGACGAAATGTTACACGTGGAACACCTTTGTTGATTTATAAAATTTTTGTTCCATTCGCTAGAGATTGATCCACTTCAAGAACCTGCAATTTCCCGCTAGTTTCTCCAGTTAAAATCATTCCCTGGGAAATTTCCCCTCTGAGTTTAACTGGTGTGAGATTCGCTACACAGACAAGCTTCTTCCCTACTAATTCCTCAGGTTGATAATGCTTGGCTATCCCTGAAACAATTTGTCTCTTTTCAAATCCAAAATCAAGCTGCAGCTTTAAGAGACGATCTGCTTTTTTCACTGGGGCTGCTTCCAGTACCTGTGCGACTCGAAGATCAACTTTTGAGAAATCATCAAAAGCAATTTCTGCTCCCAGCTCAGGTAATTCTGTTTCTTCTATTTCTACTTTCTCTTCTTCTACCTTTGGTGCACTTCCCTGCATTTTCTCTTTAATATATGCTACTTCTTCTTCAACCTCTAAACGCGGGAACAAAGGCTCGCCTTTTTGTACCGTCGCTTGTTGAATCGCACCGAAAGTTAGAATGCTATCCCAGCTTTTAAGCTTCTCTTCTTCAATGCCAAGCTGGAAGAAAATTTTCTCAGGTGTTTTCGTTAGGAATGGCGTTAAGAGCACTGCTGTGATGCGCAATGATTCTGCTAAATGATACATGACAGAATGCAGCTCTTTTCGTTTTGTTTCATCCTTTGCCAGCACCCAAGGAGCTGTCTGGTCAATATATTTATTGGTTCTGCTGATTAATGTCCAAACATTTGAAAGAGCCACCGAGAATTCAAGATTTTCCATCGCTTCTTCATAGGCTTTGACTGTTTGCTCAGCTACTGCTTTAAGTTCCTCATCAAACTCATTAACTGGACCCTTATAGCTGCTTAATGTCCCGTCAAAATATTTTTGTACCATCGCAACTGTACGGTTAAGCAAGTTACCTAAATCATTGGCAAGATCATAGTTTACACGTTCCACGAATCCTTCTGGTGTAAACACACCATCCGCACCAAATGGTACTTCACGAAGGAGGTAATAACGAAGGGCATCAAGACCGTAGCGATCAATTAATGTGACCGGATCTACTACGTTCCCTTTTGATTTAGACATCTTACCATCTTTCATCAGCAGCCAGCCGTGTGCGAAAATTTGTTTCGGCAGCGGCAGATCGAGTGCCATCAGCATAATTGGCCAATAAATCGTATGGAAACGAACAATTTCTTTCCCTACGAGATGCACGTTGGCAGGCCAATATTTTTTATATTTTTCATCCTGATCAGTTCCGTAACCAATCGCAGTTAAATAGTTGAACAACGCATCAATCCATACATAGATGACGTGCTTTGGATTGTTTGGAACTTTAATTCCCCAGTCAAAGGTTGTTCTTGATACAGCTAGATCCTCTAAACCTGGTTTGATGAAGTTATTGATCATTTCATTCTTTCTTGATTCAGGCTGAATGAACGTTGGATTCTTTTCGTAATAGTCTAGTAAACGATCCGCATACTTACTCATACGGAAGAAATATGATTCCTCTTTAATTAATTCGACAGGATGTCCGCTGTCAGGGCTTTTCCCGCCAGTGACTTCTCCTTTTTCATTCCGCTCAACATCCACAAGCTGTGTTTCCGTATAGAATGTCTCATCAGGAATACTGTACCAGCCTTCATATTGATCTAAATAAATATCACCTTGATCAAGTAGCTTTTGAAACACTTGCTCAATGATTTTCGTGTGTCTTTTTTCTGTTGTACGGATGAAATCATCATTGGAAATGTCGAGTTTCTTCCATAGTGATTGAATGTCTGCTACGACCGGATCTAAATACTCGATCGGTGTGATGTTTTGTTCTTCAGCTTTTTGCTGAATTTTTTGTCCGTGCTCATCTGTACCCGTTAAATACATCACATCATAGCCTTGAAGACGTTTATAACGAGCCATAGCATCCCCTGCTACTGTCGTATAAGCATGTCCAATATGTAATTTTCCGCTCGGATAGTAAATAGGTGTTGTCAGATAGAACGTTTTTTTCTTTTCCGGCATGTTGGAACCTCCTGCGTGTGTGTAAAAGTCAAAAACTCCCGCCCAATGGACGAGAGCGGTTATCATCATTACATGAAAATGTGTTAGATCCATTTATTAAATTTTGCACTTGTGCTTTCTCTATGATACCATCTTAGCCTTTAAGATCAAGCATATATACATAGAACAAGATGAAATGATCGAAAAAGATGAGTTTTTCAAAAAAAACGACAACCTTGTCGACATTTTGTCGAATATTGTCGTATGAAATCTATCTCCAGATTTACAATTGTCTAATTTAGGGCAAAAGTCTTGTTAATCTGAACTCGTCATTTCTCATATTTTCATAGAAAAAACCCGCAAAATCCTTATAAATCAGTAGTTTCAAGGTCTTTTGACTTTAAGAGTCATATTTTACAAACAATAGTAAACAAAATGATTGACGATTTATGGAAACCTTGTTATGCTATGAATGTAAGGAATTTGTCGAATAATGACGAAGATAATATTATATTAAGAATAAGAACTCTTTGGGAGGAGAATGAAGATGAAATCTACAGGTATTGTACGTAAAGTTGACGAATTAGGGCGCGTGGTGATTCCAATCGAACTTCGCCGTACTCTAGGAATCGCTGAAAAAGACGCTTTGGAAATTTATGTTGATGATGAAAAAATTATCCTAAAAAAATATAAACCAAACATGACTTGCCAAGTTACAGGTGAAGTATCAGACGATAACCTTAAACTTGCTAATGGTAAATTAGTTCTTAGCCGTGAAGGTGCAGAGCAAATCATTAACGAAATCCAAAACCAACTTCAATCACAAAAATAAGTTTGATATAAAAAAGGTTCTTGCACCGTTTGCAAGAACCTTTCTTTATTGTTCAATATGATAGGCATCATATATGTTGCGCTTTGGTACACCACGTTCGACGGCTGTACGTTTAATGGCTTCCTTCGACGTTAATCCTTCTTCTATGTAATGGATCACGTGTTCTTTTTCTGATAAGGACTTCCACCAGGCTTCTTCATTTAGCTCTTCTTCATCTTGATCGTTACCTTGTACGACAAGACAGAATTCACCTCGTATTTGATTCTCTACCGCCCATGTCAGCACAGACTCTAAATCTCCACGAATAAACTCTTCAAATTTTTTCGTTAGTTCTCTCGTAATGGCGATATTCCGGTTGCCCCACACTTCCTTCATCAAAGTCAGCGTTTCTTTTAACCGATGAGGCGCTTCATAGAAAATGATTGTTTCTTGACGCTTCTTCAAAGCTTCGAGCTGTTTTTTCTTTTCCTTTTTTTGTCGGTCAAGAAATCCATAAAAGAAAAATGGCTGCGGCGTGATCCCTGAGGCAATGAGTGCTGTAAGTGCAGCATTTGCTCCAGGTAACGGAACGACATAACCGCCGATATTAGTAAAGTCACTGACCACTTCAGCACCTGGATCAGAGATCGTCGGTAAACCAGCATCACTCACTAGTGCGATGTTTTTTCCTTCTTTTAACCATTCGATCAACTTGTGGCCGCTGCTGTCTTTGTTATGCTCATGATAACTCGTTAATGGCGTATCAATTTCATAGACATGACAAAGTTTTTTCGTTTGTCTTGTATCCTCTGCGGCAATATAGTCTACATCTTTTAATGTTTGGATGGCTCGAAACGTCATATCTTCTAAATTGCCAATTGGGGTTGGGACGAGATATAGAATGCCCATATCTGATTGACCATCAAAGCTTTTCTGTGTTTTCATGTGCCGCCTCCTTTTCAATACGCATTTCTTCTATATAAAGATCTTTCTTTTTCCGTGTCCACGTTTTAAAACGATATTCTTGCTGCATGGCTTCTCTTTTGGTTGCAAAACATTCATGATAATACAGCTCAACCGGCCGTCTTGCTCTTGTATACTTTGCTCCCTTTCCACTATTGTGGGTCGTCAGTCTTTTTTGTAAATCATTTGTATAACCTGCATATAGGCTGCCGTCTGCACATTTCAATACATAGAAAAAATGATTATGCTTCTCCATACAGTATCGTCCTGATTTCCTCTGTATACTCTTGATCATCTCCATAAACAAAAAGAGGCGGGAGAATTTTCAGATCTGGTTTTCCATCTTTTATTCCCTCTACTAAGATGGTATTGGCTTCCTTACCCTGTTTGGGATAAACAAATTGAATTCGTTTTGGCTCAATTCGGTACTTCTTCATCAATTCCACAATCTCAAGTAGCCGGCCAGGCCGATGAACCATCGCCAGTTTCCCTCCTTGCTTCAGCAGCGTGGAAGAAACGCGAATGACATCTTCTAATGTACAATGAATTTCATGCCGAGCAATGGCCAAGTATTCATTTTCATTGATTTCTTCCTTAGAAGGTGTCTTAAAATATGGCGGATTACATGTGATGACATCTACTTTGTGATTGCCGTAGCGTGATGGCATATCATTCAGATCTCCATGAATCAGTTCTATCTGCTTTTCAAGTTGATTATACGCCACACTTCTTTTTGCCATATCAAACAGCCGTTCTTGAATTTCGACCCCAGTAATGGAGGCCTTAGATCGTGTCGAAAGCAGCAATGGCACAATGCCATTTCCCGTACAAAGATCAATAATCTCTCCTTTTTGGATGGGCACATACGCAAATTTTGCTAATAACACTGCGTCCAATGAAAAGGCGAAAACCGTTTTACTTTGAATAATCTTCATATCTTCGGCGAGCAAATAATCTAATCGTTCATCTTCTCTTAGTGAAACCATGATGTATCCTTTCTTTTCCTGTGAAAAAGGCTTCCGATTCAGCGGAAGCCTTTTCTCATTTTTTATTTAAAAATGACAGACAGAACAAACAGTCTCCCTCTTTACGTATGCTCCCATAATGTACATTGCAAATATGGAAGCCCTCCTGATATAACCGAGCCAGGTTATCATGACCTTCTCCTATATCAGAATGACCTGGTTTCTGAGCAGAATCATTCTCTGTCTCAGACGATTTGTCCCGATCGGACTGATCCAGACGTTCACGCAAGTGCTGATTCTCCATCTGCAGCTGATGATTTTCTTCAATCACTTCACCGATATGATTTTTCAAATCACCTAACTGGCGATAAAGAGAACCAATTTGTTCTTCTAAATTGATCACCGTATCAAATAGTTCCTTTTTATCCAAGGTGGCACACCTCGTTACTCAGTTGTTTGTGCAGATACAACGCCTTCTTGTAATAATTCTTCCCAAGTATATTCTACCACTTTTTCTTGCCCGGTTAATTCAACTTGCAAAATTCGTTCTAAAATGTTGAGCCCTACTACCTTTGCAGAGCCACTAGATGTTTGAATCGTTTCACCGATATCAGGCAATTGTTCTTTCGCTGTTTCATACTCATCATTCTCATACTTCAAGCAGCACATCAAACGACCGCAAAGCCCTGAAATTTTTGTGGGATTTAGCGACAAGTTTTGATCTTTTGCCATCTTAATGGATACTGGTTCAAAGTCTCCTAAGAATGTCGAACAGCAAAGCATTCGCCCGCAAGGTCCTATGCCACCCAGCATTTTTGCCTCATCTCTTACACCAATCTGGCGAAGTTCAATTCTCGTTTTGAAGATCGATGCAAGATCCTTCACTAGCTCGCGGAAATCTACTCTGCCATCCGCTGTGAAGTAGAAGATGACCTTGTTTCGGTCAAATGTAAATTCAACATCAACCAGCTTCATTTCAAGCCCATGTTCACTTACCTTCTGAAGACATGTATCAAAGGCTGTCATCGCTGCCTCTTTGTTTTCCTCAACGATGAGCCGGTCTCGTTCATCTGCTACACGAATCACCTTACGCAGAGGAAGAACGACATCGTGTTCATCTACTTTTTTATTAGCGATGACCACTTGTCCGTACTCAACACCTCTGACCGTCTCTACAATGACACAACTATCATTTTCTATATGAAATCCATTAGGATCGAAATAATAGATTTTGCCCGCTTTTTTAAAGCGAACACCAATTACGTTGTACAAGCTTATCCCTCCTGCAACATCAACACCAATTGCTCCATCAGCCCTTGGGCATTCACGTTGGATTGAAGTCTCTTTTTCGCTTCTAATACAGCAAGGATCTGGTTCGTCACCATCTGCTGTGTGGAATGCAGCGCGTGCTGCTTCATTGTCTGGAATAAGTCTTGATAAATGACTTTATCTTCATTTCCTATTTGAATCGACAATACATCACGATATATAAATAAAAGCATATCCAGACCTGTTTCTTGAAGGTCTTTCTCTTTGAAAAAAGGCATCCATTGATCTTGTATATAAAAAAATGCATGTTCTTTTCGCTGGTGTAAGACTTCATACAATTTTATCACTTTCGCTCTAGACTCTGCAAACTGATCATTTCGACTTAATTCGAGTGCTTCTGCTAAATTGTTGGTTAAATTCGACAAAAGCCTTGCAAGATGCTGAGATACGCCTTCTTGTAATAGCTGCTGCTCCAAGGATTGTGGCTGCAGCGGCTGAAAGCTGAGCATCTGACATCTTGAAATAATCGTATCCAACATTTTATGCGATTGCTCAGTGATTAAAATTGCCATCGTTTCCCGGTTAGGCTCCTCTAGGAACTTTAATAAACTGTTCGCGGCATTGACCGTCATTTTGTCCGCATGAAGAATGATATACATTTTTCGGTGAGATTCCACACCTGCTTTTGTAAATTCCTCTTGCAATGCCTGTACTTGCGCTTTCTTAATTGATTGACCATCAGGCTGCACGAGATGTAAATCGGGATGGTTTCCTGACTCAATCCTTTTGCAGTTTTGACAGGATTCACACGGTTTCACTCCTGATTCCAAGCAAAAAAAGCTCTTAGCCAAAAGCATCGCAGCATCCCGCTTACCGGTCCCTTTTTTCCCTTCAAATAAGTAGGCATGCGCAAGTCGGTCTTTATCAATACTATTAAAAATCAGCCGCATGACGCGCGGCTGCAAATCATTCATGTCATCCCAGCTAATTGCCATGTTATCACTCTCTATGTGTAAAGGTTAATCAATAAACCTTTTATTTCTCCAATACGTTCAAGCAAATCAATAGATGGCTTCTCTTGATCCATCATATCCTCTGTTAATTCAATCAGCTTTTCATCTAATGCTTTGACTAAAGCGAGTGTACGCGTGTTGCCATAAATGTCAAAGCTTCTTGATGTTTCTATATTTAACCCATTATCGACTGTCTCTTTCACAAAGCGCTTCACAAGACCTTTAAACCTAGCCAAGTCCTTTAAGTTTCGTGACTTTGTCAGCTTTTTACCGAACACTTCGATATCACTCAGCATAACCGTCAGCTGCTCTAAGCGCATTTTGCCGCTTTGCGTCTCCATCGATGCTTTAAAGGAGGCAGATGTCTGGCTTCCTTTCATGCCTTGGAGTTCACGCTTTTCTAAAAGCAGCCGCATATCTTGATTAATTTTCACAGCAACCCATCCTTAGAATTGATGAAATTGTTCAACTGGCAGAATAAAGACAGTAGCTCCACCAACTTCAACCTCAACAGGGTATGGTACATATGAATCTGCGTTACCACCCATTGGAGATACAGGTGCAATCATTTGATCACGTTTGCGGCAATTTTCTTTTATAAGCTGCAATGCTTTATCCACTCGGACATCATCACAACCAATGATAAAAGTCGTATTCCCAGACTTTAAAAACCCACCAGTTGAAGCTAATTTTGTCACGCCGAATTGATGTTCAGTCAATATTTTCAACAACTTGCTGCTATCTTGGTCCTGTACAACGGCAACAATTAATTTCATTTGATTGGCCTCCTTTGTTTTAGGCACAGGTGACATGCCGATGTCTTCCTCTATATTATAACAACGATTGGGAATGAGGTCATATTTGATTTTTCTTTAATGTGTCCTGAATCACTCGAAGTACTTCTTCATAAACATTTTGCATCGGCTGAGAAGCATCCACTACATGGAATCGTTCTGGTGATTGCGCAATAAGTAGTTCATAGCCTTCTCTGACCAACTGGTGGAAATTCAGCGTCTCCATGTCTAATCGATTCTTTTCTCTTCCTTGATTGGCGTGAATTCGCTTTAGCCCTTCCTCAGGTGTAATGGAAAAGTAAATCGTCATTTGCGGCATCGTGCCATTAATAGCAAAGTCGTTAATTGATCTGACTTGGTCAATTCCAAGCCCTCTCGCATAGCCTTGATAAGCAAGAGAGCTATCAACAAAACGATCACACAAGACTGTCTCTCCGCGCTGCAATGCCGGTTCTACCTTTTCAGCCAAATGCTGCCTTCTTGCTGCTGCATACAGCAATGCCTCTGTTTTCGCGTCCATTTTTGTATTTTTTTCATTTAAAATGACTTCACGGATCTGCTCAGCAATGTCAATGCCACCCGGCTCGCGTGTCGCCATCACTGCATATCCTTGACGTTCCATTTCTTCGTACACTTTTCGTATCACTGTCGTTTTTCCGGCACCCTCTGGCCCTTCAAACGTAATAAACATACCGCTCATAGTGTCTCCTCTTCTATATAAACATATAATTTTCTCTGATGAATGACCTGACTTGCTTGAATATGAACCTCGTGACCAAGCAAACGGCTTAACGCTTCAATTTGTTCTTTTTCAATACGCTCTCCCTTAATCATCAAAGGAATTCCAGGTGGATAGGGAATAATGGATTCTGCACTCATCCGGCCTGCTGCATGTTCAAATGGGACAGCCTCTATATCTTGATTTTGTTCATCAGTCTCAATAGATACCGTCTCATTTTGGGTATATTTTTTTCCTTTGAGCAATGAATCACTTTGCTTAAGAGCCTGCTCGATCCGCTTGAAAGGGACGTCCTTCCTCTGTTCTAAGCTAAGTACAAGTAAAACCTGATGTTCGTCCGCAAGCTCTGGATGAACATCCACTGATTCAAGCACCTGCTTTAGTTCGTAACCAGTCAGTCCTTTTGTTGATCGAATGACGCATTTTAAAGGATCGGAATGTAGCGAGTCAGGTTCAACCACTTCAAGATGGGTCAGACGGTTGAACTGATCTTTCAGCTCTGTCAGTTCTTTCATGATTACATCCAATGTCCCTTTTCCTTTGATCTCCTCGACATAAGCTCTTGCTACATCTAATGAGGCCATAATTGGATAAGAGGGCGAACTACTTTGAAGCATCGTGAGCAAGGTTTTCAAACGCTTCGCATCGATTCGGTCCCCTTGAAGATGAAGATAGGAACCCATCGTCATTGCCGGAAGGGTTTTATGTGCTGATTGTACCACCACGTCCGCTCCATAGGAAAGAGCAGATAGAGGAAAGGCACCGCCTAATACAAAATGCGCACCATGTGCCTCATCAACCAAAACAACCATTCCTGCTTCATGACACATGTGAATCAGCTTTGATAAATCAGCTGCATGTCCGTAGTAGTTCGGATAAGTCAAAACGATTGCCCGGCAATGAGGATGTCTTGCTATGGCTTTTCTCACTATATCTTCCGTCACATGTGTTGGAACGTGCAAGTGTGCGTCTATCTCAGCGTCTATCAGAATAGGCGTTGCCCCTGCAAGCTCGATCGCATGAAAGACAGACTTATGGCAATTACGCTGAACAAAAATCTCGTCTCCCGTGCGGCATGCTGTCATCACCATCGCCAAATTTCCGACTGTTGTACCATTCACAAGGAAGAAGCTTTGATCTGAACCATATAGCTTAGTCAATAAATGTTCTGCCTCTTGGATGACCCCAGTCGGGTGATGAAGATCATCTAGGCCTTCAAGCTCCGTCACATCCAATTGAAGGATTGAAGCATAGTGAGACCGTGCCTCATCAAAAAAGACATCTCCATTGTGATGTCCTGGAACGTGAAAAGAATAAGGCTTCTTTTCCGCATGCTGTGCTAATGCTGTATATAAAGGTGTTCTCAAACAAATCGACCCTTTTCACTTTAACGATATCTTAAGTCTATTATAACGTCCAAACAAGTGAACCGAAAGATGGTTTCTCATTCCTTTATTGGATTCGCCAACTGCTGCTCTGCCTCATACATACTGCTTTTCAATTGAGCTCGCTCTTGGCTTCCATGCTCTTTCACCTGTAACGTTTCCTGTAATGTTTCAGCTAATTGACGTTGAACCTTTTTCAAGGTATCTATAGGGGCTAAAGATGCCTCTTCAAAAATCTGCCCCTGCTGTTTCGATACATTTTCATATGTTTTTTGGATTCGGTCCTCAAGAACTGAATTGGCCCGCTGCTGAATATGCGTTAATGCAATCGACATTTGGTTGATCCATAGAGGAATAGATGCTGAAACAGTTGATTGAATGTGATTGGCCAATGTATGATTCGTATGCTGGATCATCCGAATTTGAGCATTACATTGCAATGCAATTTGCCGGCTTAACAGCAAATCATACTTTCGTTCCTTTAGTCTCTCCACATACTCTTCTTCATTGACTTCTTGACTCATCAATTGCTCCTCTAACGTCCGTTCAACAGAAAGTTGCGTTTCTGAAAGAGGCTGCTGCTCTAACGTTGTCATTTTCGCTTCAACTGCGGCAACCTGCATCGTCATCTCTTGTAAATATGTTTGATTTTCTTCAAATAAACGCTCTAATAACATATGGTCCGAGATTAATACGCCTCTTGCATATCGAAGCCTTGCTGACAATCTCTCGATCTGTGATTTTGCATGTTGAAAACGTGATATGATCTCCTGAGTAGATCGCTTATCCCGTTGAAACCATTTCAAAAAAAAACCCTGTTTCTTTGGCACTAAATCCTCAGGCTCCACTACATGTAGCTGCTGCAAAAAGGCCTCCAGCACGTCTCCTATTTGATCAATATCTTTTTTCTCAACATATTTCATCATCTGTTGTGATTGTTCCAATAGTCGTTCCTGCACACGTGTACCATAGAAAAGGAGCTTTTGCGGATTTTCAGGGATCTGCTGAGCTCGCTGCACAGCTTCGTTTTTCTCTTCATCAGATAAGGTATCAAACACCCGAAACTGAAGATCTGTATTGGGGATAGGCGGTGTTGTGGCGTGATCTTCCGGTTTCATCGAGTTTGACTCCTTTCATCTATTTCTTCATCATTTTATCAGCTACTTCAAGCTCAATATGAAGAGCTTCTATATCTCTTCCTAACACTTGCTGCAAATCATTCGTCAATTGCTTTTGCAGCTCTGTCAATGTCACTCGGGTTTGGCTCAATGTCATTTCCAGCTCATGACTACGATTGGGCTGATTATACAATAGTGCATATTTCTCAGTTAGTTCAACGACAGAATCCAAGCTTTCAAAATAAAAACGCTGTGCATCATAAAAGCGATTAGGCTCTTTTTTTGTTATTGTATAGATTCGTCGCGCAAGCCGAAAAACTTCATAATTATATTTGATCGTTTGTACGTTTTTCACAGCAAATAAAGCTTTTTTTAAACGCACAAGCTTTTGTCCTGCTTCTTTTAAATGCTGTTTGATATATACATAATCACTTCGAGACAGTCCGTGTTTCTTTAAAAACAATTGGAAAGCAGTCCATCTGCTCCCTACAAACATCACGCCCCACCCAATCATCGCATACAGTATCGATAATCCAGCATGATGATGGAAAACCCCTATACTGACGGTTAAAATCACAAGCGAAAAAAAAGTAGAGAGGATGGCCCATATAAATGTATAAAAGATTGATTTCATGTTCATCGACTCCTATGAATAATCAGGCTCTCTGTTTATCTTATTATGAATTACGGATGATGTCCAAACTAAGTTCCAAAAAACAAGCCCAATCCTTCATAGCTCATAAAAAAAGACCATCTAGTGGTCTATGAATACAAAGGCGGCGTATGAAGATTTTTAAGCTTTCTCACATAATCGGAATAGCTAGGATCCGAGGTCGATGTAGAAATTAACTTTCGCTCACAGTCGCGGCACAAAAACTGATGATATAAATAAATTCCCTTTGTCTTTTTCTCTTCACAAATCAAACAAATCGCTTCTCGCTCTTTTATGCTCATTGTGACACCTCCACTTATAGCTTCAGTATGCCCTAGCGCTTTCAATTGTATACAAAATTAAGAATGTTTTAGATGGTAGTTTAGTATATGTATCCATGTCAGATCGGGTGTTTGTTCCTTTTCTTAAAAAACAAAAAAGACCAGTTCCTTATGGAACTGATCCTTAGAAAAGCTTGGCGGCGTCCTACTCTCACAGGGGGAGACCCCCAACTACCATCGGCGCTGAAGAGCTTAACTTCCGTGTTCGGTATGGGAACGGGTGTGACCTCTTCGCTATCGCCACCAAACCTGATGGAGAGAATGTTCTCTCAAAACTAGATAACAATGTTCAAGCTTCACATTAGAATATAGGTTAAGTCCTCGATCTATTAGTATCTGTCAGCTCCACGTGTCACCACGCTTCCACCTCAGACCTATCAACCTGATCATCTTTCAGGGATCTTACTTCCTTGCGGAATGGGAAATCTCATCTTGAGGGGGGCTTCATGCTTAGATGCTTTCAGCACTTATCCCGTCCGCACATAGCTACCCAGCGATGCCCTTGGCAGAACAACTGGTACACCAGCGGTGCGTCCATCCCGGTCCTCTCGTACTAAGGACAGCTCCTCTCAAATTTCCTGCGCCCGCGACGGATAGGGACCGAACTGTCTCACGACGTTCTGAACCCAGCTCGCGTACCGCTTTAATGGGCGAACAGCCCAACCCTTGGGACCGACTACAGCCCCAGGATGCGATGAGCCGACATCGAGGTGCCAAACCTCCCCGTCGATGTGGACTCTTGGGGGAGATAAGCCTGTTATCCCCGGGGTAGCTTTTATCCGTTGAGCGATGGCCCTTCCATGCGGAACCACCGGATCACTAAGCCCGACTTTCGTCCCTGCTCGACTTGTAGGTCTCGCAGTCAAGCTCCCTTGTGCCTTTACACTCTGCGAATGATTTCCAACCATTCTGAGGGAACCTTTGGGCGCCTCCGTTACATTTTAGGAGGCGACCGCCCCAGTCAAACTGCCCACCTGACACTGTCTCCCTGCCCGATAAGGGCAGCGGGTTAGAAGGTCAATACAGCCAGGGTAGTATCCCACCGATGCCTCCACCGAAGCTAGCGCTCCGGTTTCCAAGGCTCCTACCTATCCTGTACAAGCTGTACCAACATTCAATATCAGGCTGCAGTAAAGCTCCACGGGGTCTTTCCGTCCTGTCGCGGGTAACCTGCATCTTCACAGGTACTATAATTTCACCGAGTCTCTCGTTGAGACAGTGCCCAGATCGTTGCGCCTTTCGTGCGGGTCGGAACTTACCCGACAAGGAATTTCGCTACCTTAGGACCGTTATAGTTACGGCCGCCGTTTACTGGGGCTTCAATTCGCACCTTCGCTTACGCTAAGCGCTCCTCTTAACCTTCCAGCACCGGGCAGGCGTCAGCCCCTATACTTCGCCTTACGGCTTCGCAGAGACCTGTGTTTTTGCTAAACAGTCGCCTGGGCCTATTCACTGCGGCTTCTCGGGGCTTTAACACCCTAAGAAGCACCCCTTCTCCCGAAGTTACGGGGTCATTTTGCCGAGTTCCTTAACGAGAGTTCTCTCGATCACCTTAGGATTCTCTCCTCGCCTACCTGTGTCGGTTTGCGGTACGGGCACCTCTCACCTCGCTAGAGGCTTTTCTTGGCAGTGTGGAATCAGGAACTTCGCTACTAAATTTCGCTCGCCATCACAGCTCAGCCTTTACGGGAAACGGATTTGCCTATTTCCCAGCCTAACTGCTTGGACGCGGATATCCAATACCGCGCTTACCCTATCCTCCTGCGTCCCCCCATTGCTCAAATGGTGAGGAGGTGGTACAGGAATATCAACCTGTTGTCCATCGCCTACGCCTTTCGGCCTCGGCTTAGGTCCCGACTAACCCTGAGCGGACGAGCCTTCCTCAGGAAACCTTAGGCATTCGGTGGACGGGATTCTCACCCGTCTTTCGCTACTCATACCGGCATTCTCACTTCTAAGCGCTCCACCAGTCCTTCCGGTCTGACTTCACAGCACTTAGAACGCTCTCCTACCACTGTTCGTAAGAACAGTCCGCAGCTTCGGTGATACGTTTAGCCCCGGTACATTTTCGGCGCAGAGTCACTCGACCAGTGAGCTATTACGCACTCTTTAAATGGTGGCTGCTTCTAAGCCAACATCCTGGTTGTCTAAGCAACTCCACATCCTTTTCCACTTAACGTATACTTTGGGACCTTAGCTGGCGGTCTGGGCTGTTTCCCTTTCGACTACGGATCTTATCACTCGCAGTCTGACTCCCAAGGATAAGTCATCGGCATTCGGAGTTTGACTGAATTCGGTAACCCGGTAGGGGCCCCTAGTCCAATCAGTGCTCTACCTCCGAGACTCTTACCTTGAGGCTAGCCCTAAAGCTATTTCGGAGAGAACCAGCTATCTCCAGGTTCGATTGGCATTTCACCCCTACCCACACCTCATCCCCGCACTTTTCAACGTGCGTGGGTTCGGGCCTCCATTCAGTGTTACCTGAACTTCACCCTGGACATGGGTAGATCACCTGGTTTCGGGTCTACGACCACGTACTCATGCGCCCTATTCAGACTCGCTTTCGCTGCGGCTCCGCATCTTCTGCTTAACCTTGCACGGGATCGTAACTCGCCGGTTCATTCTACAAAAGGCACGCCATCACCCTTTAACGGGCTCTGACTACTTGTAGGCACACGGTTTCAGGATCTATTTCACTCCCCTTCCGGGGTGCTTTTCACCTTTCCCTCACGGTACTGGTTCACTATCGGTCACTAGGGAGTATTTAGCCTTGGGAGATGGTCCTCCCGGATTCCGACGGAATTTCACGTGTTCCGCCGTACTCAGGATCCACTCTGGAGAGAACAACATTTCAGTTACAGGGCTGTTACCTTCTTTGGCGGGCCTTTCCAGACCTCTTCGCTTATATCGTTCCTTTGTAACTCCGTATAGAGTGTCCTACAACCCCAAGAGGCAAGCCTCTTGGTTTGGGCTGTTCCCGTTTCGCTCGCCGCTACTCAGGGAATCGCATTTGCTTTCTCTTCCTCCGGGTACTTAGATGTTTCAGTTCCCCGGGTATGCCTTCTCATACTCTATGTATTCAAGTATGGATACTACTCCATTACGAGCAGTGGGTTTCCCCATTCGGAAATCTCCGGATCAAAGCTTGCTTACAGCTCCCCGAAGCATATCGGTGTTCGTCCCGTCCTTCATCGGCTCCTAGTGCCAAGGCATCCACCGTGCGCCCTTTCTAACTTAACCATTTCTTACTTTAGAAAGAATCACTATGTGTGATGAACTTTGCATTGCATTCAATGTGAATGTATTACTTATTGTTATCTAGTTTTCAAAGAACACGTTGGTGGAGCCTAGCGGGATCGAACCGCTGACCTCCTGCGTGCAAGGCAGGCGCTCTCCCAGCTGAGCTAAGGCCCCGATTTAATAGAAGATGGTGGGCCTGAGTGGACTCGAACCACCGACCTCACGCTTATCAGGCGTGCGCTCTAACCAGCTGAGCTACAGGCCCATCTTTCATATCGAAGATATGATGTTGTAGGATCTTTTGCAAGTTCCTTCAAAACTAAACAAGACGAAAACGCACACTGCTCCATATATCCTTAGAAAGGAGGTGATCCAGCCGCACCTTCCGATACGGCTACCTTGTTACGACTTCACCCCAATCATCTGTCCCACCTTCGGCGGCTGGCTCCATAAAGGTTACCTCACCGACTTCGGGTGTTACAAACTCTCGTGGTGTGACGGGCGGTGTGTACAAGGCCCGGGAACGTATTCACCGCGGCATGCTGATCCGCGATTACTAGCGATTCCAGCTTCACGCAGTCGAGTTGCAGACTGCGATCCGAACTGAGAACAGATTTATGGGATTGGCTAAACCTTGCGGTCTCGCAGCCCTTTGTTCTGTCCATTGTAGCACGTGTGTAGCCCAGGTCATAAGGGGCATGATGATTTGACGTCATCCCCACCTTCCTCCGGTTTGTCACCGGCAGTCACCTTAGAGTGCCCAACTAAATGCTGGCAACTAAGATCAAGGGTTGCGCTCGTTGCGGGACTTAACCCAACATCTCACGACACGAGCTGACGACAACCATGCACCACCTGTCACTCTGTCCCCGAAGGGAAAGCCCTATCTCTAGGGTTGTCAGAGGATGTCAAGACCTGGTAAGGTTCTTCGCGTTGCTTCGAATTAAACCACATGCTCCACCGCTTGTGCGGGCCCCCGTCAATTCCTTTGAGTTTCAGTCTTGCGACCGTACTCCCCAGGCGGAGTGCTTAATGCGTTAGCTGCAGCACTAAGGGGCGGAAACCCCCTAACACTTAGCACTCATCGTTTACGGCGTGGACTACCAGGGTATCTAATCCTGTTCGCTCCCCACGCTTTCGCTCCTCAGCGTCAGTTACAGACCAGAGAGTCGCCTTCGCCACTGGTGTTCCTCCACATCTCTACGCATTTCACCGCTACACGTGGAATTCCACTCTCCTCTTCTGCACTCAAGTTTCCCAGTTTCCAATGACCCTCCCCGGTTGAGCCGGGGGCTTTCACATCAGACTTAAGAAACCGCCTGCGAGCCCTTTACGCCCAATAATTCCGGACAACGCTTGCCACCTACGTATTACCGCGGCTGCTGGCACGTAGTTAGCCGTGGCTTTCTGGTTAGGTACCGTCAAGGTGCGAGCAGTTACTCTCGCACTTGTTCTTCCCTAACAACAGAGCTTTACGATCCGAAAACCTTCATCACTCACGCGGCGTTGCTCCGTCAGACTTTCGTCCATTGCGGAAGATTCCCTACTGCTGCCTCCCGTAGGAGTCTGGGCCGTGTCTCAGTCCCAGTGTGGCCGATCACCCTCTCAGGTCGGCTACGCATCGTCGCCTTGGTGAGCCATTACCCCACCAACTAGCTAATGCGCCGCGGGTCCATCTGTAAGTGACAGCCGAAACCGTCTTTCATCCTTGAACCATGCGGTTCAAGGAACTATCCGGTATTAGCTCCGGTTTCCCGGAGTTATCCCAGTCTTACAGGCAGGTTACCCACGTGTTACTCACCCGTCCGCCGCTAACATCCGGGAGCAAGCTCCCTTCTGTTCGCTCGACTTGCATGTATTAGGCACGCCGCCAGCGTTCGTCCTGAGCCAGGATCAAACTCTCCGAAAAAGTACAAAACCGAAGTTTTGTTTTTCGTCAGCGTTTGACTGACTACCTATGATGTTTCATAGGATTTTTTTATAAAAACTCGAATTAACAGGTACGTTTTGTCTTGTTTAGTTTTCAAAGAACTTGTTTACCGCTTCAGAAGCGACTAGAACATCATACCACATTTAAATTGTTAATGTCAACAACTTTTTTGTTATCATGTTTTTTCGTTTCTTCGTCATCAGCGACGTATATTAATTTACCACCATACAGAATCAAAGTCAATAATATTTTTCATTAAATAATAAATTTTTCAATTACGACTAAAGCTGCTACGCCTGGGATGCCCAATAAACCACTGATTCCACTTGTTACAGGGTTAATAGAGACATGTAATCCTAGACTCTCACCAAATAGATTGAGGGAAAATAAAAAAAGAGCACCTGCCACAAACTTTATTCCGATCAGCCCTAACCATTTGATGGGGTTCGCTTGAACACCTGACATAAACAACAATAGTACAGCAAGCAAAATTGACCCGATCACAATAACAGGTTCCATAATCCTCTCATCTCCTCTTCATATGAATAGTACAAGCATATGAGAGGACTATGTAAAATAGACCTGCTATCTCCAGTTGTTTAAACGTAAATTCCTCTTTTTCGCTTCTCTTAGATAGAAAAAGTACTTCGCTTGAGCAAGCTTTAATTCGAATAGAATGTCCGGTGAAGGCTCAACGCTATTTGCGACAAGCTTTTTTTGTCTGTTCCATTCTTCCTTTTGCTTAAAAAGCTGTTGAATTAATTTCTCATCGAATTCTTTTCGAATTGATTTTCTGCGAAGAAAACCCATGTACCGTACTTCTCCTTCCTACATCTCACGTCTGCCCTCTAGAGCTTTAGACAGTGTGACTTCATCCGCATACTCTAAGTCTCCACCTACTGGTAGTCCGTGAGCAATACGAGAGAGTTTAATTCCTGATGGTTTCAACAATCTAGAGATATACATGGCTGTAGCCTCTCCTTCAATGTTTGGATTCGTTGCAAGGATTACCTCTGTCACTTGATCGTCTTGCAATCTTTTTAACAGATCAGGAATTTTAATATCCTCTGGACCAATGCCATCCATTGGCGAAATAGCACCATGAAGTACATGATATAAGCCGTTGTATTCTTTCATCTTTTCCATCGCGATCACATCTTTTGGATCTTGTACTACACAGATAACAGATTGATCTCTTCTTGTATCTTCACAAATATAGCAAGGATCTTGATCTGTGATATGGCCGCATACCGAGCAATAAGTTAAATTACGCTTTGCGTTAACAAGCGCCTTCGCGAAATCTAGTACGACATCTTCCTGCATACTAAGAACAAAAAAAGCCAGACGGACCGCAGTTTTCGGTCCGATTCCTGGCAATTTCATAAAGCTGTCAATCAGCTTTGATATTGGTTCAGGATATTGCATCTTCAGTTATTCCTCCTAGAATAAACCTGGCATGTTCATTCCTTTTGTGAATTGACCCATTGTTTCATTTGTTAACTCATCAACTTTTTTCAATGCATCGTTTGTCGCTGCAAGTACAAGATCTTGAAGCATATCGATATCTTCTGGATCAACAACTTCTTCATTGATTGCTACATCGACAACTTCTTTTTGTCCATTTACTTTTACAGTGACCATACCGCCACCAGCTGTACCTTCAAGGACTTTTTCTGCAAGCTCTTCTTGAGCCTTAGCCATATCCTTTTGCATTTTTTGCATTTGTTTCATCATTTTTTGCATATTTCCCATTCCACCACGCATATGAACACCACTCTCTTTCATTTTTATTAATCTTTAATTTCAATTAAATCGGTTCCTACTAACTTCTCTGCTTCTGCAATCAATGGATCCTCTTCAGCAGGAGTCCCCTGACCATCTGCCTGTTCATCTGGCTGATGATCTCTTAAAAATTCTTCTCTTATTTTACCCCATTGAGCGTCAGGAACGCCAACTAATTCCACTCTTTTCCCTAACATAGACTCTAGTAGCTGCTCAAGGTTGGTTCGAACACCACTTTTATCTTCAGCAACCATTTTACAATGTATTTCAAACTTGAATTTTAAAACAAAGGCATGAGTAGCAGCAGCAACTGGTTCACTATCCGTTAATAGTGCAGCGTGAGACACCTTATTCTGCAGTTTCAAGTGGGCAAGGAGTTCTCCCCATTTACCTTTAATTTTTTCTAGCTCTGGACGTTTTGCCTCTTTTAGAATCTCGTGAATTCGACCGACAGGTGCACGGTATCCATTTTTGTTACTCGTTTGTGGTCGAGGTGCTTCCTTTTTTTCTTGAGGATGATGAGAATGAGACATTGGCACACCCTCAGCTTTTATCCTAGATAGCTCCTGTTCCAACCTATCTATTTTATCCGTTAGCGCCGTTAAATCAGCGTTAGCATGAGCTTGTGGTATTCCAGCCGTTGACTGACATAGCTTGACAACAGCTACCTCAAAGAAAATCCTTGGATGATTCGTCCATTTCATTTCTTGGTGACTTTTATTCAGCACTTCAATTGTTTCATATAGAAATTGAGGTGTCACACGATCCGAAAGCGTCACGAAATTTTCATCGACCTTTACCTTTTCAAGGACCCCTTCCAGATCTGGTGCTGTTTTATAAAGCAGCATATCTCTAAAATAAAAAATCATGTCCTCTATTAATTTAGCAGCATCTTTCCCCTGCTGAAGTAATTCATTTAAGGTATCTAACGCCACAGCAATATTTTGATCAAAAATTGCTTCGGCTAGCTGACTAATGAATTGCTGAGAAACAGCTCCTGTAATGAGCAGCGCATCATCAATTGTCAGTTGCTCACCACTAAATGAAATTGCTTGATCTAAGAGGCTTAGTGCATCACGCATACCGCCATCAGCTGCACTAGCGATAATCTCGAGCGAGCCCTCTTGTACATTTAGGCTTTCTGCATCTACAATTTTCTGCATTCTTCCAACAATATCTTTTGTTGTGATTCGTTTAAAATCAAATCTCTGGCAACGAGATATGATGGTAAGAGGAATCTTATGAGGCTCTGTGGTAGCCAAAATAAAGATACAATGAGCGGGCGGCTCCTCTAACGTTTTAAGGAGGGCATTAAACGCCCCGATAGAGAGCATATGTACTTCATCTATAATATAAACCTTATATGTAACCGCCGAAGGAGCAAATTTCACTTTATCACGTATATCACGGATTTCATCTACCCCGTTGTTTGAGGCAGCATCTATTTCGATCACATCTGAAATCGAGCCGTTAGTAATCCCTTTACAGGCATCACATTCATTACAAGGTTCACTCACAGGTGACTTTTCACAGTTCACTGCCTTCGCAAAGATTTTAGCAGCACTTGTTTTACCTGTTCCTCTAGGACCTGAAAATAAGTAAGCATGAGAAAACTTCTTCTGCAAAAGGGCATTTTGCAACGTTTTTGTGATGTGTTCTTGTCCAACAACATCCTCAAAAACTTGAGGTCTGAACACTCGATACAAAGCTTGATAACTCACAAATACGCCCTCCTCCATTTATCATCTTTTTTATTATACATGATGCACCGATCAATTCAAAAGCACACCTTTATTTTCTAATAAACGAAAATGATGATTTCAACTATAGATTTTCTACTTTCTATGAATCAAAAACCTTTTTTCTAGATTTTCGAATTGATCTGCTACACCATAAAGAACACTAGTTCTCATCATGATTAATAAAAAAACAAAAGACTCTAAAAAGATTTTTTGGCTATTTGTATAAACAAAGCAGCTGAGCTATTCTTTAAACAGCAACAAAAAACTCACCTAGATTAACTAGATGAGTTACATTTAATATTGATTTACCGTGCACCTTCTGTCGATTCGCTACCCCAAGCGTTACTTAAACAGTTAGCTCGGCCCAGGCAACCCTGCGGCACATGAGAGGTTTCACTTAATGCTGCTTCCTTCCGGACCTGACATGGTTCATGAATTCCCATTGCGCAGGACCCAGACGTCAACACCACTTATTTAAGGCAGACCTTGAAGTAAACGAACCTTGAGAAGGGATTCGGCCTCGCTAGAGCGGATTGCGAGTACAGGGCACCGCTACCTCCCCGCTTAGCACGGCAAAATGAATATTAAATTGTTAGTGACGCAGACATAAGTATACCTTCTTATAGCCGAAATTGCAAACGACATCCATTCATTTACTTTTGGCTTGTTTCTTTCGCTGACGGAGATTTCGGAAGAACTGACTTAACAGCTCACCACACTCATTTTCAAGTACACCACCAATGACTTCAGACTGATGATTGAACCGTTCATCATCCAGTAAATTCATTAAAGTACCTGCACATCCACCTTTTGGATCGTATGCACCGAAAACGACCTTTTTCACTCTAGAAAGGACAATCGCTCCCGCACACATAGGACATGGTTCAAGCGTCACATAAAGTACAGCATCCTCTAAACGCCAGCTTCCAGCCGTTTTACACGCTTCATCAATGGCAAGTAATTCTGCATGTGCAATTGAACGCTGCTCTGTTTCCCTTAAATTATGAGCTCGGCTCACAATTTGGTCATCAACAACGATGATGGCACCGATTGGTACTTCTCCTATTTGTTCTGCTTTTAAGGCTTCAGAAATAGCTTCTTGCATAAACTGTTCATCTCTCGTCATAGCACGGCTCTCTTTTCATGTTTTTTAAAAGGATATTGAGGTTAACATATTAGCACAATCTTTTAAAGGGGGTCTTACTTTGTCAAAGCACCAAAAGGCACTGCTTATTATCGACATGATTAATAATTTTGATTTTGAAATGGGACATGTGCTCGCTGATAAAACAGAGCAAATGACCAATAAGATTTTAGCTCTTAAAGATCATGCTTTCAAGGAAAATTGGCCGATTATCTATATCAACGACCACTATGGTCTCTGGAAGGCTGATATTCAAGCTGTGATGGAAACATGTAAAAATGAAAGAAGCGCCCCTATTTTAGAGAAAATGGCACCATCTAAAGATGATTACTTCTTAATTAAACCGAAGCATTCTGCCTTCTATGGAACTGCATTAGAGACACTCTTAAATGAATTAGGTGTGCAAGACATCATTTTGACCGGAATTGCAGGAAACATTTGCGTTCTGTTCACTGCAAATGACGCATACATGCGAGAATACAACTTAATTGTACCTAAAGATTGTATCGCATCAAATGACGACAGAGACAACGAATACGCTTTAACGATGATGGAGAACGTTCTACTAGCAAAAATCACCACTGCTAAAGAGATCACGAATGAAAATCAAACATGATTTATCCATAACCCTCATAAATTGTTAGCAATAACAAAGGGGGCGTTGACTATTCAAATTTATGTTGTCAAAAGAGGAGATACTTTAAACGAAATTGCCATGCGTTTTAAAACAACAGTCAATGAAATCATCCGTACCAACGATATTGAAACACCAAATCAACTCGTCATTGGACAAACAATTGTCATTCCAATTAGAGGAC
The DNA here is from genome assembly GCF_038613425.1 of Bacillus sp. FSL M8-0266. Lineage (NCBI taxonomy): Bacteria > Bacillati > Bacillota > Bacilli > Caryophanales > Bacillaceae > Bacillus > Bacillus sp. FSL M8-0266. The sequence goes on along the minus strand of NZ_CP152015.1, from coordinate 27,173 downwards.
AATTTTATGAGGTCAAACAAAATGACACACTTTATCAAATTGGAAGACGATTTCGAATTTCAGTGGAAGAGTTGGCACGTGTGAATAGAATACGGCCTGAAGCGATACTTCCTATTCGCTTCTTGCTCTATATTCCTCAAAGACCTAAGAGGAACATTAATTCGAATGCTTACATTGAACCACGGGGAAATCAAGTCAGTGAAAACTTAAAACAAGCAGCTAGAGAGGCCTCTCCATATTTAACGCATTTAGGCGCCTTTAGTTTTCAAGCGCAAAGAGATGGAACACTGAAAGAACCACCGTTAGATCAGCTACCTCAAATAGCCGCTCAGAGCAGAACCGTTTTATCCATGGTGGTGACTAACCTAGAGAATGATAAATTCAGTGATGAACTTGGGCGAATTCTTTTGAATAACCAATCTGTCAAAGCCACATTTTTAAATGAAATCGTTCGTGTTGCAAAAAAGTATCAATTAAAAGAAATCCATTTTGATTTTGAATATTTACGTCCCGCTGATAAAGATGCTTACATTCAATTTTTAAGAGAGGCAACAACCCGCTTCCATCAAGAAGGATGGACAATATCTGTTGCGCTTGCCCCTAAAACAAGTAGTCAGCAAAAGGGAAAATGGTATGAAGCTCATGACTATGAAGCCATTGGGAAGATCGTCGATCATGTTGTATTAATGACCTACGAATGGGGATACAGCGGCGGCCCTGCGCAAGCAGTCTCTCCCATTGGACCTGTCCGCCAAGTCATTGAATATGCACTGACCGTTATGCCAGCCAATAAAATTGTTATGGGCCAGAACTTATACGGCTATGATTGGACGCTACCTTACGTTCAAGGCGGCCCTATTGCTAAAGCTGTCAGTCCCCAACAAGCGATTGCAATTGCTAGAAGTAATAATGCCTCCATTCTATATGACGAAACAGCACAAGCACCTTATTTTCGTTATACAGATGCCAATAATAAAGAGCACGAGGTATGGTTCGAAGATGCTAGATCAATTCAAGCAAAGTTCAACCTCATCAAAGAGTTAAACTTGAACGGAATTGCTTATTGGAAATTAGGTCTATCCTTCCCTCAAAATTGGCTCTTATTATCCGATCAATTTAATATTGAAAAAAGAACGACATCGTAATCCGTTCGCTCTATCTCTCGGAAGGGGTATGGTACAATATACATTGGTTTGACAACTTTATAGATAGAGGAGAACGCCTATGTATCCTGCCCCTTTTATTGCAGTGGAAGGCCCAATTGGAGCCGGAAAAACAACTTTGGCTACAATGCTTGCGAAGGAATTTCAATTTCCTTTAGTAAAAGAGATTGTAGAAGAAAATCCATTCTTAGATAAATTTTATGAAGATATGGAACAATGGAGCTTTCAGCTTGAGATGTTCTTTTTATGCAATCGGTTCAAACAATTAGAATCTATTCAAGAAAACTATGTGAATCAACAGCAGCCGATTGTCACTGATTATCATGTCTATAAAAATATGATATTTGCAGAAAGAACATTATCAAAAAAGCACATGGACAAATACAGAAAGATCTATCACCTGCTAACAGATGATCTTCCTAAACCAAATGCCATCATCTATATAAAAGCCAGCCTTCCTACCTTACTTGAAAGAATACAGATGAGAGGACGCTCTTTTGAAGAAGACATTGACCCGGCTTATTTAAAAACACTCATTGAAGATTATGAGCTGGCCATTGAGCATTTAAAACAGACTGACCCAGGGCTTCCTATCATTACAATTGAAGGAGATCATACAGACTTCGTTTCCTCACAGCAAGATTACCAGCAAATTGTACAGAACATAAAGGAGCAAGTGCTATGAACAATATCGAAATACCAAAGGATGCAGTGATCACAATCGCCGGGACTGTTGGTGTCGGAAAATCAACTATGACTAAAACAATAGCGGACAAGCTTGGCTTTCAAACCTCTCTTGAAAAAGTAGATGATAACCCATACTTAGAGCCCTTTTATTCAGATTTCCAAAGATGGAGCTTCCATTTACAGGTCTATTTCCTAGCTGAGCGTTTTAAGGAGCAAAAACGGATTTTTGAATCTGGTGGAGGATATGTGCAAGATCGTTCAATTTATGAGGACACAGGCATTTTCGCAAAAATGCATGCGGACAAAGGTACGATGTCTGAAGTAGATTATGAAACGTATACGAGTCTATTCGAGGCGATGGTGATGACACCTTACTTCCCTCACCCTGATGTTCTCATCTATTTACACGGGGATTTAGATCATATTTTACATCGTATTGAGGAACGCGGCAGAGAGATGGAAACTCAAACGGATCGAGCCTATTGGGAAGAAATGTACACGCGATACACGGAATGGATCGAACAATTCGATTTATGTCCAGTGATTAAAATTAACATTGAAGATTATGACTTACTTCATGATGAAAGCTCACTTGATCCCATTCTTCATGAAATAGCTTCTGTTATTCAAAAAAATCGCTCTAAAACAAAATAAAAAAACCGCTGCATTTCGCGAATGCAGCGGTTTGACAATTCCAATTTTTATGCTTGCGTTTCAATTCAACTAAGGTAAAAAATCAATATGGCGGAGGAAGAGGGATTCGAACCCCCGCGGGCTTTGACACCCCTGTCGGTTTTCAAGACCGATCCCTTCAGCCGGACTTGGGTATTCCTCCGTATCGACAAGAATTAATATACCATATCGTTTTATTTCAAGTCAACATCTTTTCGAAAAAAATTTCAATAAGTTATTTTGGTATGAGAATCTGCCCATAAAAAAGCAGCCATCGACGGCTGCTCTTGATCTATTTTGTATCCTGTCTAATCTCTTCAATAAAATGATTCATCTCTTCTTTAAACTCATTTAATGATTCAATAATTTTCGTAAAGTCTGTCACTTGTTTTGCTTGTTCATTTGTTGAACTGCTGATTTGTGAGATGTTTTCAGACAAAGTGCCAATGCTGTCTTGGATCTCTTTTAAGAAGGTATTAATGGTTTCAGCCGCTTCCTTTGATCCATCTGATAATTTACGAACTTCATCAGCCACGACAGCAAACCCTTTTCCATTCTCTCCTGCTCTTGCTGCTTCAATTGCAGCATTTAGCCCTAGCAAGTTGGTTTGTCTAGCAATCCCGCCAATGGTTTTGACGACTTCTTCAATATTTGCAGATTTCTCTTCCGCTCTTCCTGCCTGTTCGCTTATTTCTAAACTTGTGGCAGCCAGCTCTTGTGAATGCGCAGCAATTTGCTCAATTCCACTTTGAAGTTCTTTCGCTACATCATTGATATGCTCCATATAACCGCTTAATTTCTTTTCACGATGATGTGAAAAAGCCACTAAAAAAGAGCCAATTACTTTTCTATTTTCATCAAAAATCGGGTAACCTTTTACTGCAATTTCATAACCATATAAAGACTCTGGTAAATGACCGTCATATTCTTGTCCTCTTAATGTCGTCGCCACGTTTTGGTCTTCTGGGTTCAATGGGTCCCCAACCTTCATGCCAAAATCTATTGTTTTAGACGGATAGTAACAAAGCACCTTCTCTGTATCAGTGATGCCGAAAAGGATACTTTCATCTAGAACTTTTCTAATTAATTGAGCCATTTCAACATAATAGTCAAGCCTATTCAAGGTTATTCCTTCTTTCCTAGAAGCTTTTAGTATTTCTATCGGCTAAATTTAGGAAAACTGTAGGACTTTTGGTAAAAAGAAAAAAGATGCCATAGCGGCATCTTATTTCATTACTTCTTTATTTCCCATATAAGGACGCAGTACTTCAGGAATGATCACAGTGCCGTCCTCTTGTTGATAGTTTTCTAAAATGGCCGCCACGGTTCTTCCTACTGCTAAACCAGATCCATTTAATGTGTGCACATGCTCTGGCTTGGCTTTAGGCTCTGGACGGAATCGAATGTTTGCACGTCTTGCTTGGAATGCTTCAAAGTTACTGCAAGAAGAAATTTCACGATACGTATCTTGGCTCGGAATCCATACTTCGATATCGTATTTTTTCGCAGCCGTGAATCCTAAATCTCCCGTACACATGCTCATGACACGGTATGGCAGGTTTAATAGCTGTAGGACTTTTTCTGCTTGATTTGTTAGTTTCTCTAATTCTTCATAAGAATCTTCAGGTCTAACAAATTTCACAAGCTCTACCTTATTAAATTGATGCTGACGGATGAGTCCGCGTGTATCTCTGCCGGCAGATCCAGCCTCTGATCTAAAGCAAGCACTGAATGCTGCATAATTGATTGGCAGCTGTTCATCTTCAAGGATTTCGTCACGGTGCATGTTGGTGATTGGCACTTCAGCCGTTGGAATGAGGAAGTAATCTTCTTCTCGAATTTTAAAGGCATCCTCTTCGAACTTTGGAAGCTGACCAGTTCCTGTCATGCTTGCTCTGTTAACCATATAAGGTGGAATCACTTCAGTAAAACCAAACTCATCCACATGTAAATCGAGCATGAAGTTATACAGTGCGCGCTCTAAGCGTGCGCCAAGCCCTTTATAAAAAACGAAACGGCTTCCTGTCACTTTTCCTGCACGTTCAAAATCTAGAATATCTAACTCATCCGCTACGTCCCAATGTGGCTTTGGCTCAAATGAGAATGCCGGCTGTTCGCCCCATTTTCTCACTTCCACGTTGTCATCTTCTGTTTCCCCAACGGGTACAGTGTCATGAGGGATATTCGGAATAGAGAATAGAATATGCTGCAAGCTTTCTTCTACTGTTCTTAGCTCATCATCCAGCTTCTTAATCTCATCTCCTACCTCACGCATTTCTTGAATAATGTGATCGGCGTCTTTCTTTTCTCTTTTTAGAACAGCCACTTGCTGTGATACTTCATTTCTTCGGCTCTTTAATTCTTCTGTTTTTCCGATTAATTCTCTTCTTTTTTGATCCAGCTCACCAAACTTATCAAAATCTGCTAAATCTTCGCCTCGGTGTGCTAATTTTTCTTTGATTTGATCAAAGTCCGTGCGCAGTTGTTTAATATCCAGCATGTGTAACACTCCTTTTTTTATCGAAAAATAAAAAGAGCCCTCATCCCATGAAAGGGACGAGAGCTCTCGCGTTGCCACCCTGATTGAAAACATGCAGAAGCATGCTTTCCTCTTTCCTCTGTAACGGTATCACCGTAAATGCTTACTTCTCGTGTTTCAGCATTTCGCTCAAGGATGGATTCAGACTGCATCTTTCACCGATTCGCACCAACCATCGGCTCTCTGAGAAAGAGGGGCTTCTTACTATTTCCCGTCAACGCTTTTTCGATCTTTGATTGTGATTTTAATGTACTATAAGTTTTATCTCTTTTCAACCGTTTTATACAGCGAGCTTCGTTTTATAGGACTTCACCATTTCAACAAACAGTTGTGTTAACCGGTGGTCGTCTGTCAGCTCTGGATGAAAAGAACAGCCTAAGATATTGTTTTCCTTCGCCATCACAATCCTGCCATCATATTCAGCCATGATGTCTACACTCTCATCTGCACTGATGATATGAGGCGCACGGATGAACACTCCTGTAAACGGCGCATCCAGTCCTTTTACTTCTAAATCTGCTTCAAAGCTGTCTACCTGTCTGCCAAATGAATTCCGTGCAACAGATACATTTAACAGTCCAAGATGAGCATCGTCTCGATCTTCTATATGCTTTGCCAGCATAATCAAACCGGCACAGGTCCCGAAAATCGGTTTCCCTTCTGCAGCGAACGCTTTGATCGGTTCAATAAATTGGTACGTATCCATGAGTCTTCTCATCGTCGTGCTTTCTCCACCAGGGATAATAAGACCGTCAACAGATGCTAGCTCTTCTGCTCGTTTGATGATCTTCCCTTCTGCAGCGCAAGCTTCAATCGATTGAATATGCTCTCTCACGGCTCCTTGAAGCCCTAGTACACCAATTGTTAGCATGTTCGTTTGCGCTCCCTTAATTACCAGCCACGCTCTTGCATACGCTCTTCTGGCAGTAGATTTGAGATTTCAATTCCTTTCATGGCTGTTCCAAGCTCTTTTGAAAGCTCTGCAATGAGACGGTAATCTGTGAAGTGAGTCGTTGCTTCAACAATTGCTTTTGCAAATTTCGCTGGATTGTCTGATTTAAAAATACCAGATCCAACAAATACACCGTCTGCTCCAAGCTGCATCATTAACGCAGCATCTGCTGGTGTCGCAACGCCTCCCGCTGCAAAGTTAACAACTGGGAGCTTGCCGTCTTTTTTGATTTGAAGCAATAAATCATACGGTGCTCCCAGGTTCTTCGCTTCTGTCATCAGTTCATCTTCACTCATTGCTGCTACTTTACGAATCTGAGCATTGACCTTTCTCATATGACGGACAGCTTCTACAATGTTGCCTGTCCCAGGCTCTCCTTTTGTGCGAAGCATAGAAGCGCCTTCTGCGATACGGCGGGTTGCTTCACCTAAATCACGGCAACCACAGACAAAAGGTACTGTGTATTCATTTTTATTTAAATGGAATTCCTCATCTGCGGGCGTCAGCACTTCACTCTCATCGATATAATCAACACCAAGTGCTTCAAGAACACGAGCCTCGACGATATGGCCGATACGTGCTTTTGCCATGACTGGAATCGTTACTGCATTTTGTACTTCCTCTACGATTCTTGGGTCTGCCATACGGGCAACACCGCCGGCTGCACGGATATCAGCTGGTACGCGTTCTAGTGCCATAACTGCCACCGCACCTGCTTCTTCTGCGATCTTTGCCTGTTCAGCATTGACGACATCCATAATGACGCCACCCTTTTGCATTTCTGCCATTCCACGTTTCACTCGTTCAGTTCCCTTATTGCTCACAATAGTTTCCTCCCATTTGTCAATTCGATTGATTTACCCCTTTATCATACAAGTGAGGTAGTATAACAATAAAGAGAATAGTATAACAATTCAATCCGCCGACAAATAAGCTTATACCCTTTTATATAAATGATTCCCTGCTGAAAATATGTCATTTTTCCTTTGAGGTGTCATTTACATGCTATAATGCAACTATAACAATTCAAATTCATGTATAACAATTTTGCACTCAATGGAGGTATCTCATGCATATTGATATCCATCGACATTCTGATACATCGCTTTCAAATCAGATTTACTTTTCAATCATTGATCATATCCAATCAGGTTTGCTTCAGCAGGGAGATAAGCTGCCAACTGTACGTGATTTAGCAAAGCAGCTGAATGTGAGTCTTGTCACGGCAGCAAAGGCATACACTCGGCTGAAGGACGACGGATATTTAACGACTGTGCAAGGAAAAGGAACGTTTGTGGATGAGTTGCAAAAGCAGTCAGAGATTCCGGTTCCATCATCTACCTCTTTTGATTGGCAGTTATCCATTCCGGATTATTTACCACGGTCTCAATTTGCTCAGTATCACTATGTCGAAGAAGCGATCAACCTTTCTTCCTCTATGATCGATCCAGGGCTTTTGCCAAACCGTTATTTAGAAAAAGAAATGCAGCATGTCCTAGCGAGACATCCTCAAATCATGTCAAAGTATGGGGAAATTCAAGGGGATCTTCAGCTTCGGCAGGTCATTCAGTCTTTTTTAGAAAAGCTAGATGTGCCTTCTACTCCTGAGAATATCCTTGTAACTAGTGGTTCTCAGCAAGGGCTTGATCTGGTTGCACGTGCGTTTATCGGTCCTGATGATGTAGTTGTCATGGAAGCACCGACCTATCCAGGCGCCATTGATGTCTTTATGGGGAGAGGGGCAAGAATTATTACAGTCCCGGTTGATCATGAAGGAATGAACATGAAGCAGCTTCAAAGCATTTGTGATAAATATAAACCAAAGCTCATCTACACGATTCCTACTTTTCACAGTCCAACAGGCGCCAGTATGTCAATGAAACGCAGAAAACAACTTCTCTTACTGGCTCAAAGTATTGATTGTCTTATTGTAGAGGATGATCCTTATCGTGAGCTTTATTTCGAAAAGAAGCCGCCAGCACCTATCAAAAGTCTGGATCATGATGGACACGTCATTTATTTACGAGGTTTAAGTAAAACACTTGCTCCAGGATGCAGAATTGGGATTATTACTGCTTCAGGCTCGATATTTAATCGTTTATTAGCTGCAAAGGCCAATAATGATTTAGGCAGCCCTCTTCTCACACAAAAAGCCATTCTGCCATTTCTGACTTCAAAGAAAATGATTGATCATACGAAAAAGTTGAGAACCGCCTTGATGGTGAGACGTGATTTAATGATAAATGTATTAACGAAGCATGCACCAAAAGATGTGACGTGGCAAATTCCTCAGGGTGGGCTCAATTTGTGGCTTAGCTTTCCTTCCTGGGTCGATACACGTGCACTTCTGCATGAGGCACGTAAGCAGCAAATCACCTTTCTGCCTGGCTCTGTGTGCTATCCTGGAGAGCCGAAGCAAAACTATATCCGCCTCAGCTTTTCTTATGTGAATGAAAAGGCACTGACCGAGGGAGTGGAAAAGTTATGTGGTATTTTTCAGCAAGCCTTGTCCACTCCTCAAAATCACAAACAATCGCTTTTCTTTTAATAAAAAAACTGCTCTCATGCATAGAGAGCAGTTTTTTATTAGAACCAACCTTTAACTGTGTCAACGATTCCGCCCCAAATGCCAGCGAAGAATCCACCTACACTACGCATTGCAAGGATGAACCAGTTTGCTTTTTCATCGCCTGTTTTCGTTATAAGCTCAACACCTGATTGATCTTTATTCAAATAGCCGTAGTCCTTCTCATCACCTGAATAAGAAGTCGTCAGCATGCCAACCTTCGTTCCTTTTTTAATAGGAGCTTCTAGTTTCGTTTTCTCGATATTTACTTTTGCTTTAAAGCTCTTTTCGTCGCCATTTTTTACTGGCACAGAGAAAGCTTCTTTCGTAACGACAGGTACTTCTTTGTCTTTACCTTTGTCGACTTCGATGTTTTCATGTCCTTTGATCTGTTGACCTTTTTTGTACATTTCTTTCATCGTGAAGTTTTTAAACGCATAATCGAACAGTTTTTTCGCCACGTCAAAACGTGCTGTATGAAGATTACCTTTTGCATTCAAGATCACTGCGATGACACGCATGTCACCTTGTTTAGCGGTACCTGTGAAGCTAGAACCAGCTGAATCTGTAGAACCTGTTTTCAGACCGTCTACACCTTTATATTCCTTCACAAGTCCTTTAAGCATGAAGTTCCAGTTAGGCATGTCCATTTCATCATCTGTGCCTTCTCTGAACTTTGTTTTCGCAATACTTGATGTTTCAAGAATTTCTGGGTGGTCTTTGATGAGATGCTGTGCAAGCAATGCCATATCTTTCGCAGATACTTCACTTTCTTCATCAGGACCTGTACCTTTTGGCTGTTTGCCATGTAAGTCTTTATTTTCTAGTCCAGTTGCATTCACGAATTTGTAGTTTGTTAAACCTAATTCTTTCGCTTTTGCGTTCATTTTTTCAACGAACTTCGATTCTGATCCAGCAATCACTTCTGCTAAGCCAATTGCTGCTGCATTTGCGGAATAAATAGCCGTTGCTTGATAAAGTTCTTTCACTGTATACGAGCCATCTTTTCTCAAAGGAACGTTTGATAAACTGCGGTCCTGAGAAATTTCGTATACATAATCATCTGGCGTATACGTTTGATCCCATTTCACTTTGCCTTCAGCAATCGCCTCTAGTAATAGATACTCTGTCATCATCTTTGCCATACTTGCAATAGGCAGTCTTTGCTCTGCGTTTTTACTATAAAGAATCTTACCTGTAGAAGCTTCAATTAGGATCGCTGCTTTCGCATTCACATTGAATGGATCTTCAGCTGCTTTTGCTTTGGACATTGGTGTAAATGCTGTCACAATCAATGCCAGTGCAAGGATAGAGACCATAAGCTGTTTCAATATCTTGCTGTTCAATCGTCATACCTCCGTTATCATCTTTTTTCGACATATTTCATATATATTTAATCCACAAGGGCTTATTTCAACACAACAGTATAAATTTTATCACAATAAAGACAAAAAAAATAGACAGAGTCATAGACCCTGTCAAATGTAATTTGATTGTCACAATTTATCAAGAAATTGTGTAGTTTGGTGATTCTTTTGTAATTTGTACATCATGTGGATGACTCTCACGAAGTCCTGCACCAGTCATGCGAATGAACTGTGCATCTTCTCTAAGTGAGCGTAAGTCCTGCGTTCCACAATAGCCCATACCAGAACGGATACCGCCAACGAGTTGATACACTGTATCAACGACTGGTCCTTTGTATGGTGTACGGCCTTCAATACCTTCTGGAACGAATTTTTTATTATCTTCTTGGAAGTAACGATCTTTACTTCCTTTTTCCATTGCAGCGACTGAACCCATACCGCGATAAACTTTGAAGCGTCTACCTTGGAAAATTTCTGTATCCCCTGGGCTTTCAGATGTACCAGCTAGAAGGCTTCCAAGCATTACAGCATGTCCACCAGATGCTAGAGCTTTTACGATATCACCTGAATATTTAATTCCACCATCTGCAATAATAGCTTTACCATGTTTTCTTGCTTCTGTTGCACAGTCATAGATCGCTGTGATTTGTGGTACACCAACACCTGCAACAACACGTGTTGTACAAATAGATCCTGGTCCGATACCGACTTTCACAATATCTGCTCCTGCTTCAAACAATGCTTTTGTTGCTTCGGCTGTTGCAACATTACCAGCAATGATATTAAGAGAAGGATACGTTTCACGGATTTTCGATACAGTGTTTAGAACACCTTGTGAATGTCCATGAGCAGTATCAATGACAACGACATCCACATTGGCTTCGACTAATTTTCTCACACGAGTCATTGTATCGCCAGTGACACCAACAGCGGCACCAACAATTAAACGGCCATGTGCATCTTTAGAGGAGTTAGGGAATTCGATCACTTTTTCAATATCTTTGATGGTGATGAGACCTTTTAACGTTCCTTCGTCATCTAAAAGAGGTAATTTTTCAATTTTATATTGCTGTAGAATTTTTTCAGCTTCTTCTAACGTCGTACCTACTGAAGCTGTCACAAGTTCCTCTTTTGTCATCACATCGCTAATCTTCATTGAATAATCCGAAATAAAACGAAGGTCACGGTTCGTAATAATACCAACAAGCTTTTGATCTTCTATGTTATTTACAATCGGTACACCTGAAATACGGTACTTACCCATTAGGTGCTCTGCATCAAATACTTGATGCTCAGGTGTTAAGAAGAATGGATTTGTAATAACGCCGCGCTCTGAACGTTTTACTTTATCCACTTGTTCTGCTTGTTGCTCTATAGACATGTTCTTATGAATGATACCAAGACCACCTTGACGTGCCATTGCAATCGCCATTTGTGATTCAGTCACCGTGTCCATTCCTGCACTGATAATTGGAATGTTTAGTTTTAATGTGCTTGTTAACTCAACTGATAAATCGACATCTCGCGGAAGTACTTCAGACTTAGCTGGAACAAGCAAAACATCGTCAAACGTCAAACCTTCTTTTGAAAATTTACTTTCCCACATTAGTAAATCCCCCTCTTTTCGGCAAAATATTATATGTAGATTATCAACTAGCAAACAGCATGTCAAGGAAGCAACAAACAGTTGCAATTTTTAGAAAATATAAAGAGAGTTGAGGAAGAAGATGAAAAGTTCAGGATGGAAGGATTTAAAACGTTTTTACTCACTTGAAACTTCCCAAAAGTTTCTATATCAACAATATGAGGAACGGAACATTCAAGATGCAAACCAGCAAGCCTATAAAAACTGTGAACGGTTTATTTATTTTTTAAAGCATGGCCATACGTTCTATGAACAGGCAGCTATCGCCCCACTAGAACTGAAGCCCATTTTATTATTTTATGGAATGGCTCAGTTGCTAAAGGCATGTTTACTGACAGTTGATCCTCACTATCCTTCTCAAACCTCTGTTTTGGCCCATGGCGTAACATCGAGAAAGAGAAAGAAGCAGCACTACCGTTTTAGTGAAGATGAAGTAAAAATTCAGCGAAATGGACTATGCATGCATGTGTTAAAGCATTTATTTCAATTAAATGGCCTTGAAGATGAGCGATTTACGATGATTCATCTCCTTTCAAAGATACCTGAAATGAGTCATATTCTGGAGTTTCAAAAGCAGCCCTCGACATTAGTTAAAGTGGAAAAGGCCAATGGGATGATGATTCAAGATCATATTCCATTGCTTTATAACATGTCTGCTGAACGTTTTATTGAATACTTTGAGTTTCATACAAGTTGGAAACTCAAACAGAGAGAAGCAAAAAAGCTGACGTTTGATGTATCTCTAGAAGAAAACCCAGCGCTCGCTACTCATCTTCATTATGATTTAGAAATGGATCAATGGTATATTCCGTCAACGCGTGATTCATTTTTAGGGATTCCTGAGATTATCAGCCATTACTTATTAATGTATAATCTCAGTATGATTGCCCGCTACGAAACTGAATGGTGGTACGAGCTGCTGTCTCAATACATTAGTGATGATTATGTCATGATTGAGCGCTACATGGAGATTGCCGAAGAGAAGTTCCCAGCTTATATCATGATGCTGTTAGAAGAATAAACAAAAAAGACCAGTTCCAAATGGAACTGATCCTTAGAAAAGCTTGGCGGCGTCCTACTCTCACAGGGGGAGACCCCCAACTACCATCGGCGCTGAAGAGCTTAACTTCCGTGTTCGGTATGGGAACGGGTGTGACCTCTTCGCTATCGCCACCAAACCTGATGGAGAGAATGTTCTCTCAAAACTAGATAACAATGTTCAAGCTTCACATTAGAATATAGGTTAAGTCCTCGATCTATTAGTATCTGTCAGCTCCACGTGTCACCACGCTTCCACCTCAGACCTATCAACCTGATCATCTTTCAGGGATCTTACTTCCTTGCGGAATGGGAAATCTCATCTTGAGGGGGGCTTCATGCTTAGATGCTTTCAGCACTTATCCCGTCCGCACATAGCTACCCAGCGATGCCCTTGGCAGAACAACTGGTACACCAGCGGTGCGTCCATCCCGGTCCTCTCGTACTAAGGACAGCTCCTCTCAAATTTCCTGCGCCCGCGACGGATAGGGACCGAACTGTCTCACGACGTTCTGAACCCAGCTCGCGTACCGCTTTAATGGGCGAACAGCCCAACCCTTGGGACCGACTACAGCCCCAGGATGCGATGAGCCGACATCGAGGTGCCAAACCTCCCCGTCGATGTGGACTCTTGGGGGAGATAAGCCTGTTATCCCCGGGGTAGCTTTTATCCGTTGAGCGATGGCCCTTCCATGCGGAACCACCGGATCACTAAGCCCGACTTTCGTCCCTGCTCGACTTGTAGGTCTCGCAGTCAAGCTCCCTTGTGCCTTTACACTCTGCGAATGATTTCCAACCATTCTGAGGGAACCTTTGGGCGCCTCCGTTACATTTTAGGAGGCGACCGCCCCAGTCAAACTGCCCACCTGACACTGTCTCCCTGCCCGATAAGGGCAGCGGGTTAGAAGGTCAATACAGCCAGGGTAGTATCCCACCGATGCCTCCACCGAAGCTAGCGCTCCGGTTTCCAAGGCTCCTACCTATCCTGTACAAGCTGTACCAACATTCAATATCAGGCTGCAGTAAAGCTCCACGGGGTCTTTCCGTCCTGTCGCGGGTAACCTGCATCTTCACAGGTACTATAATTTCACCGAGTCTCTCGTTGAGACAGTGCCCAGATCGTTGCGCCTTTCGTGCGGGTCGGAACTTACCCGACAAGGAATTTCGCTACCTTAGGACCGTTATAGTTACGGCCGCCGTTTACTGGGGCTTCAATTCGCACCTTCGCTTACGCTAAGCGCTCCTCTTAACCTTCCAGCACCGGGCAGGCGTCAGCCCCTATACTTCGCCTTACGGCTTCGCAGAGACCTGTGTTTTTGCTAAACAGTCGCCTGGGCCTATTCACTGCGGCTTCTCGGGGCTTTAACACCCTAAGAAGCACCCCTTCTCCCGAAGTTACGGGGTCATTTTGCCGAGTTCCTTAACGAGAGTTCTCTCGATCACCTTAGGATTCTCTCCTCGCCTACCTGTGTCGGTTTGCGGTACGGGCACCTCTCACCTCGCTAGAGGCTTTTCTTGGCAGTGTGGAATCAGGAACTTCGCTACTAAATTTCGCTCGCCATCACAGCTCAGCCTTCACGGGAAACGGATTTGCCTATTTCCCAGCCTAACTGCTTGGACGCGGATATCCAATACCGCGCTTACCCTATCCTCCTGCGTCCCCCCATTGCTCAAATGGTGAGGAGGTGGTACAGGAATATCAACCTGTTGTCCATCGCCTACGCCTTTCGGCCTCGGCTTAGGTCCCGACTAACCCTGAGCGGACGAGCCTTCCTCAGGAAACCTTAGGCATTCGGTGGACGGGATTCTCACCCGTCTTTCGCTACTCATACCGGCATTCTCACTTCTAAGCGCTCCACCAGTCCTTCCGGTCTGACTTCACAGCACTTAGAACGCTCTCCTACCACTGTTCGTAAGAACAGTCCGCAGCTTCGGTGATACGTTTAGCCCCGGTACATTTTCGGCGCAGAGTCACTCGACCAGTGAGCTATTACGCACTCTTTAAATGGTGGCTGCTTCTAAGCCAACATCCTGGTTGTCTAAGCAACTCCACATCCTTTTCCACTTAACGTATACTTTGGGACCTTAGCTGGCGGTCTGGGCTGTTTCCCTTTCGACTACGGATCTTATCACTCGCAGTCTGACTCCCAAGGATAAGTCATCGGCATTCGGAGTTTGACTGAATTCGGTAACCCGGTAGGGGCCCCTAGTCCAATCAGTGCTCTACCTCCGAGACTCTTACCTTGAGGCTAGCCCTAAAGCTATTTCGGAGAGAACCAGCTATCTCCAGGTTCGATTGGCATTTCACCCCTACCCACACCTCATCCCCGCACTTTTCAACGTGCGTGGGTTCGGGCCTCCATTCAGTGTTACCTGAACTTCACCCTGGACATGGGTAGATCACCTGGTTTCGGGTCTACGACCACGTACTCATGCGCCCTATTCAGACTCGCTTTCGCTGCGGCTCCGCATCTTCTGCTTAACCTTGCACGGGATCGTAACTCGCCGGTTCATTCTACAAAAGGCACGCCATCACCCTTTAACGGGCTCTGACTACTTGTAGGCACACGGTTTCAGGATCTATTTCACTCCCCTTCCGGGGTGCTTTTCACCTTTCCCTCACGGTACTGGTTCACTATCGGTCACTAGGGAGTATTTAGCCTTGGGAGATGGTCCTCCCGGATTCCGACGGAATTTCACGTGTTCCGCCGTACTCAGGATCCACTCTGGAGAGAACAACATTTCAGTTACAGGGCTGTTACCTTCTTTGGCGGGCCTTTCCAGACCTCTTCGCTTATATCGTTCCTTTGTAACTCCGTATAGAGTGTCCTACAACCCCAAGAGGCAAGCCTCTTGGTTTGGGCTGTTCCCGTTTCGCTCGCCGCTACTCAGGGAATCGCATTTGCTTTCTCTTCCTCCGGGTACTTAGATGTTTCAGTTCCCCGGGTATGCCTTCTCATACTCTATGTATTCAAGTATGGATACTACTCCATTACGAGCAGTGGGTTTCCCCATTCGGAAATCTCCGGATCAAAGCTTGCTTACAGCTCCCCGAAGCATATCGGTGTTCGTCCCGTCCTTCATCGGCTCCTAGTGCCAAGGCATCCACCGTGCGCCCTTTCTAACTTAACCATTTCTTACTTTAGAAAGAATCACTATGTGTGATGAACTTTGCATTGCATTCAATGTGAATGTATTACTTATTGTTATCTAGTTTTCAAAGAACACGTTGGTGGAGCCTAGCGGGATCGAACCGCTGACCTCCTGCGTGCAAGGCAGGCGCTCTCCCAGCTGAGCTAAGGCCCCGATTTAATAGAAGATGGTGGGCCTGAGTGGACTCGAACCACCGACCTCACGCTTATCAGGCGTGCGCTCTAACCAGCTGAGCTACAGGCCCATCTTTCATATCGAAGATATGATGTTGTAGGATCTTTTGCAAGTTCCTTCAAAACTAAACAAGACGAAAACGCACACTGCTCCATATATCCTTAGAAAGGAGGTGATCCAGCCGCACCTTCCGATACGGCTACCTTGTTACGACTTCACCCCAATCATCTGTCCCACCTTCGGCGGCTGGCTCCATAAAGGTTACCTCACCGACTTCGGGTGTTACAAACTCTCGTGGTGTGACGGGCGGTGTGTACAAGGCCCGGGAACGTATTCACCGCGGCATGCTGATCCGCGATTACTAGCGATTCCAGCTTCACGCAGTCGAGTTGCAGACTGCGATCCGAACTGAGAACAGATTTATGGGATTGGCTAAACCTTGCGGTCTCGCAGCCCTTTGTTCTGTCCATTGTAGCACGTGTGTAGCCCAGGTCATAAGGGGCATGATGATTTGACGTCATCCCCACCTTCCTCCGGTTTGTCACCGGCAGTCACCTTAGAGTGCCCAACTAAATGCTGGCAACTAAGATCAAGGGTTGCGCTCGTTGCGGGACTTAACCCAACATCTCACGACACGAGCTGACGACAACCATGCACCACCTGTCACTCTGTCCCCGAAGGGAAAGCCCTATCTCTAGGGTTGTCAGAGGATGTCAAGACCTGGTAAGGTTCTTCGCGTTGCTTCGAATTAAACCACATGCTCCACCGCTTGTGCGGGCCCCCGTCAATTCCTTTGAGTTTCAGTCTTGCGACCGTACTCCCCAGGCGGAGTGCTTAATGCGTTAGCTGCAGCACTAAGGGGCGGAAACCCCCTAACACTTAGCACTCATCGTTTACGGCGTGGACTACCAGGGTATCTAATCCTGTTCGCTCCCCACGCTTTCGCTCCTCAGCGTCAGTTACAGACCAGAGAGTCGCCTTCGCCACTGGTGTTCCTCCACATCTCTACGCATTTCACCGCTACACGTGGAATTCCACTCTCCTCTTCTGCACTCAAGTTTCCCAGTTTCCAATGACCCTCCCCGGTTGAGCCGGGGGCTTTCACATCAGACTTAAGAAACCGCCTGCGAGCCCTTTACGCCCAATAATTCCGGACAACGCTTGCCACCTACGTATTACCGCGGCTGCTGGCACGTAGTTAGCCGTGGCTTTCTGGTTAGGTACCGTCAAGGTGCGAGCAGTTACTCTCGCACTTGTTCTTCCCTAACAACAGAGCTTTACGATCCGAAAACCTTCATCACTCACGCGGCGTTGCTCCGTCAGACTTTCGTCCATTGCGGAAGATTCCCTACTGCTGCCTCCCGTAGGAGTCTGGGCCGTGTCTCAGTCCCAGTGTGGCCGATCACCCTCTCAGGTCGGCTACGCATCGTCGCCTTGGTGAGCCATTACCCCACCAACTAGCTAATGCGCCGCGGGTCCATCTGTAAGTGACAGCCGAAACCGTCTTTCATCCTTGAACCATGCGGTTCAAGGAACTATCCGGTATTAGCTCCGGTTTCCCGGAGTTATCCCAGTCTTACAGGCAGGTTACCCACGTGTTACTCACCCGTCCGCCGCTAACATCCGGGAGCAAGCTCCCTTCTGTTCGCTCGACTTGCATGTATTAGGCACGCCGCCAGCGTTCGTCCTGAGCCAGGATCAAACTCTCCGAAAAAGTACAAAACCGAAGTTTTGTTTTTCGTCAGCGTTTGACTGACTACCTATGATGTTTCATAGGATTTTTTTATAAAAACTCGAATTAACAGGTACGTTTTGTCTTGTTTAGTTTTCAAAGAACTTGTGTGTCACTCTCTTAAAGCGACCACTTAAATATATCATATATCTCTATCAACAGTCAACATTTTTCTTAAAAAACATTTTGTTTTTCTAAGAAGTTTTTACTGGGGAATGAGATAAAAAATAGAGCCTCTTTTTGCTCCTTTGAAAGATTAACACATATCTATGAAAAAAGCATTATAAATTTCAAAAAAAGTGATGTTTTTTCAAAAAAAATAAAGCCGGTGAAGAACCGGCTTTATTTTACTCAGATTGCTCTTGATCTGACTCTATATTTTCTACGTTCTCTTCATTATCTTCATCGTCTTCTTGTGATTGTTCAACTAATGCCACTGTTGCGACATGTTCCTCATCACCAAGACGGATTAGGCGGACACCTTGAGTGACACGGCCTGTTGTCGAAATGTCTGAAACGGCCATACGAATGATGACACCGCTCCCTGTAATAATCATCAAGTCTTCTTCAGCTTCAGCATTGGTCGCCTTCACTGTGATAAGCGGACCATTGTTGTCAGTGATCTTGCATGTTTTAAGACCTTTACCGCCTCGAGTTTGAACACGATATTCTTTTTCAGGCGTTAATTTACCATAACCTCTTTCAGTTACGATCAATACGTTTGCATCTGGCTCAAGGATTTCCATTCCAACGACGATGTCATCATCAGAAAGTGTGATCCCTTTGACCCCAGCTGCCGTACGTCCCATTTCACGAACATCTGTCTCGGCGAAACGAATCAGCATCCCCTTTTTCGTCCCAATGATGATTTGTTTTTCTCCATTGGTTAAACGAACGGCCATCAGTTCATCTTCGTCACGCAGGCTCAGAGCAATAAGACCATTGTTTCGAATGTTTGCAAACTGAGACAATGTTGTTCGTTTCGATACACCGTGTCTTGTTGTAAAGAAGAGGTACGAATCTTCATCAAATTCGCTTACTGGGATAATGGCGTTAATCCACTCTCCTTTTTCTACTTCAAGAAGGTTAATAATCGGAATCCCTTTCGCTGTCCGTCCGAATTCAGGAATCTCATACCCTTTCGCACGATAGACCTTCCCTTTATTGGAGAAGAAGAGGATTGTATCGTGGGTCGATGTTGAGATCAGTTGTTCAACGAAATCATCCTCGTTGGTCCCCATTCCTTGGACACCTTTACCGCCTCTTTTTTGACTGCGGTATGTTGATGCAGGGAGACGCTTGATATAACCATTATGCGTCAGCGTAATCACGATGTTCTCAACAGGAATCAAATCTTCGTCTTCAATTGTTTCAATACCCGCTGTCACAATTTCAGTACGGCGCGTATCATTGAAGCGCTCTTTGATTTCTATTAATTCTTCTCTAATGATTTCAAGTACTTTCTCATTGTCTGCTAGGATGGCTTTTAATTCAGCAATCAAATCAACAAGTCCTTTATATTCATCTTCTATCTTTTCTCGTTCTAGACCAGTCAAACGCTGAAGTCGCATATCAAGAATGGCCTGTGCCTGTTTTTCAGACAAGCTATAGTTTTCCATCAAACCATTTCTCGCAATTTCTGCAGTTTGAGAGCCTCTAATTAAAGCAATGACTTCATCTAAGTGATCAAGTGCAATTCTCAGACCTTCTAAAATGTGTGCTCTTGCTTCTGCTTTACGCAGCTCATACGCTGTTCTTCTGCGAATGATCACTTTTTGATGCTCTAGATAATACTCAAGACATTGTTTGAGGGACAAGACTTTCGGCTGTCCATCAACAAGTGCTAATAAGTTGATACCAAAAGACGTTTGAAGTGTCGTTTGTTTATAAAGATTGTTTAATAGAACATGAACGTTTGCATCTCTACGCAGTTCAATGACAATACGCATACCATTACGATCTGATTCATCGCGCAAATCTGTAATGCCATCAATCTTTTTATCACGCACAAGATCAGCAATTTTTTCAATTAAACGGGCTTTGTTGACTTGGTAAGGGATCTCATTGATAACAATGCGCTGTTTACCACTAGATGTTTCCTCAATATCCGATTTTGCTCTTAATGTGATAGAGCCGCGCCCTGTCTCATACGCCTTCCGAATACCACTTCGGCCAATGATTTGACCTGCTGTTGGGAAATCTGGGCCTGGGATGATATCCATAAGTTCCTGTGTGGTCATTTCAGGGTTTTGACTGATAGCCAATACCCCATCAATCACTTCACCTAATTGGTGTGGCGGAATATTGGTCGCCATTCCTACAGCAATTCCTGTCGCTCCGTTGACCAATAAGTTCGGGAATCTTGCAGGCATCACCATTGGCTCTCTTTCACTGCCGTCATAGTTATCTTGATAATCAATGGTATCCTTAGTGATATCACGGAGGATTTCCATAGAAATCTTCGATAGACGCGCCTCGGTATAACGCATCGCCGCTGCTCCGTCTCCATCGACTGAACCAAAGTTTCCATGACCATCTACTAACATATAACGATAGTTGAAGTCTTGCGCCATACGAACCATCGCTTCGTATACAGCGCTGTCACCGTGAGGGTGATACTTACCGATAACTTCCCCGACGATACGTGCAGATTTCTTAAATGGTTTATCACTTGTCATACCTAGGTCATTCATCGCATACAAAATTCTTCGATGCACGGGCTTTAATCCGTCACGCACATCTGGTAATGCACGCGACACAATCACACTCATTGCATAATCTAAAAAGGACGTACGCATTTCTTGGCTGATATTCACTTCGCGTACATTTGGTGTATGTTGTTCACTCACTATAAGAACCTCCCTTTACGTATCACATGAAATAAATTATGTGGGAGTAAAATATGTATTTATCTTCACAAGACTATTCTTCATTATATCAATAATCTCTGCTTTATACACATTAATTTACTAGAAAATCAACGAAACATAGAAAACCAGGACATTCGTTTCACAGGCCTAAATCTTGAAAAACAACCTTATTCCAAACAAGAAATAAGGTTGTTCTCAAGGGGACCTATCTAAATATCAAGATTTTTCACGTATTGTGCATTTTCTTCGATAAAGTTTCGTCTCGGTTCTACTTTATCTCCCATCAACATTTCAAATGTCTCATCAGCATCAATCGCATCCTCAAGCGTCACTTGAAGAAGTGTTCTCGCATCAGGATCCATTGTTGTTTCCCAAAGCTGAGTTGCGTTCATTTCTCCAAGACCTTTATAGCGCTGAAGTCCAGGTTTTGGTGTTTGAGGCAATGTCTTTAGCAGCTCATCTAGCTGTTTATCGTTATACACATACTCAACACGTTTACCTTGCTGCACTTTAAATAAAGGTGGCTGCGCAATATACACATAACCGTTTTCAATGATTTCACGCATGTAGCGATAGAAGAACGTTAAGAGCAGCGTGCGAATATGGGCACCATCGACATCCGCATCCGTCATGATCACAACTTTGTGATAGCGAGCTTTCTCTAAAGTGAAGTCTTCACCGATTCCAGTTCCTAACGCTGTAATCATAGAACGAACTTCGTTGTTCGATAGAATTTTATCTAGTCGCGCTTTTTCAACGTTTAAGATCTTCCCTCTTAACGGTAAGATCGCTTGGAAGTGACGATCACGGCCTTGCTTAGCAGATCCGCCCGCAGAATCTCCCTCTACGATATAAAGTTCAGAGATGGAAGGGTCTTTAGAAGAACAGTCCGCCAGTTTCCCTGGTAAGCTGGAGACTTCCAGTGCACTTTTACGTCTTGTCAGCTCACGTGCCTTTTTGGCAGCCATTCTTGCACGAGCTGCCATCACGCCTTTCTCCACAATTTTCTTTGCTGCATCAGGGTTCTCTAAGAGGAATTTCTCAAGTGCTTCAGAGAAAAGGGAGTCGGTAATGGTTCTTGCTTCTGAGTTCCCAAGCTTTGTCTTCGTTTGTCCTTCGAATTGAGGATTTGGATGTTTGATGGAGATAATGGCTGTTAAGCCTTCTCGCACATCTTCACCGCTCAAATTCGAGTCTCCATCTTTGAATACGCCATTTTTACGAGCATAATCATTGATGACACGCGTCAGCCCTGTTTTAAAGCCTGCTTCGTGTGTTCCGCCTTCATACGTGTTGATATTGTTGGCGAAGGAATAGATGTTGCTTGTATAGGAATCGTTATATTGTAATGCCACTTCAACCGTGATTCCATCTTTTTCACCTTCAATGTAAACGGGTTCTTCATGAACGACTTCTTTTGAGCGATTTAAATGTTCTACATAGCTCTTAATACCGCCTTCATAGCAGTATTCATTTCGTCGTTCTTTCCCCTCACGTAAATCTTCAATAACGATGTTGACACCTTTTGTTAAGAAAGCTAACTCACGTACACGGTTGGCAAGTGTGTCGTAATCAAATTCAATGGTTTCAGTAAAAATTTCTGTATCTGGCACAAAATGAGTGGTTGTCCCTGTAACATCTGTTTCACCAATGATCTCTAAATCTCCAACTGGAACACCGCGTTTGAATTGTTGATAATGAATTTTCCCATCACGATATACGGTCACGTCTAAGGTCGTAGATAACGCATTAACAACAGATGCCCCTACGCCATGCAGACCGCCAGATACTTTATAACCGCTGCCGTCAAATTTACCGCCAGCGTGAAGAACAGTCATAATAACCTCTACAGCAGGACGTCCCATTTTCTCATGAATCCCAACAGGAATTCCGCGGCCATTATCTTTCACTGTAATGCTATTATCCTTTTCAATTTGCACCGTAATATCTGTGCAATATCCAGCTAAAGCCTCATCAATACTGTTGTCGACAATTTCCCATACAAGATGGTGAAGTCCTTTTGCACTGGTTGACCCAATGTACATTCCTGGACGTTTTCTAACAGCTTCTAGTCCTTCAAGCACCTGTATCTGATTTTCATCATAACTATTATGTTGCTGTTCCATTGCCACGTACATTCACCTACACTTTTCTTAAACGATATATTTATATGAATTGAGCTTTTAGACTTCAATTTCAATCACAAATGAAGCACGTTTTTTGAGCGTGCTTGAGGAAAGAGGAGAGTAATAAACAGATTTAGTTGTGACGACGATGGATTTGGGTGTCCCTTGTGATAACGAAATGATTTGTCCTTCTTGTTTTTGGAGAAACTCTTCTACAACAGAAGACGACCTCATTTTGTAATCAACAATTGCGACAATCTCTCGTGTAGAAACAACACAATCATCACCTAAATGAATATACAAGACCCACACCTCATTTATCAGTCAATTACTTTTCCACTGGCTACTCTGAAAATTTCCGCTTCTTTCAAGGTGGCGTGATCGATGCCTTCAACACTTGTTGTGGTGACGAAGGTCTGTACACGTCCCTGAATGGTATGGAGCAAATGAGACTGTCTGTAATCATCAAGTTCAGATAAAACATCATCGAGTAGAAGAATGGGATATTCTCCAATCTCTTCGTGTATCAAGTCGATTTCTGCCAGCTTTAGTGAAAGAGCTGTTGTTCTTTGCTGCCCTTGAGAGCCATATGTCTGAACATCCCGACCATTCACAAAGAAAAGAAGGTCATCTCTGTGAGGTCCCCACAGCGTCACTCCTCGGTCTATTTCTCTGTCTCTTAGTTTCTGAAACGATTCTTCATAGCTATTCTTTATTTTCGACAAGTCTGACGCTTCTGATACCTCTATCGCCGTGTGGTATTGGAGCGTGAGTGTTTCTAGCTCTCTAGAAATGCCAAAATGCAACGGCTGCGCCCATTTCTCGAGCTGTTTCGTAAAAGTCAGTCGTCTTTTGACAACTTTCGCTGCCGCATCAATCAACTGCTCTGTTAAAACCTCCAGCATCGCTTGATCCTTTTGCTTTCTTGTCTGCAATTGTTTCAAGTAATGATTCCGCTGAGAGAGAATTTTTTGATAGAGCGATAAATCATGCAAGTAGACAGCAGAAACTTGTCCAATCTCCATATCGAGAAATCTTCTGCGGATTTGCGGGCTGCCCTTTACAAGACTTAAGTCCTCTGGTGCAAACATGATGGTGTTTAACGCACCAACATAATGACTGAGCTTCTGTTGTTCAATGTGATTGACCTTGCCCCTTTTCCCTTTTTTTGAAATCACGAGCTGCATAGGGAGTGGACCATTTTTTTTGATGACTCTACCTTCTATTTTAGCATAGTCTTGGTCCCATCGGATAAGTTCTTTATCATTTGACGTACGATGCGACTTTGCCATCGACAATACATAGATCGCTTCCATCAAGTTCGTTTTACCTTGGGCATTCTCACCGATCATGACATTCACCTTGTTGTCGAATTGAAGCTCGGTGTGTTCATAGTTTCGGTATGAAGTTAACGCCAGACTTTGAATGTACATGTATTGTCACCCGTTTCTAATTCACAACTTGAAATGTGCCATAACCTTCTATCTCGACAACATCTCCTGGGTATAGTTTGCGTCCCCGTCTATTATCTGGCTCTTGATTAATGAACACCTCATGTTCACTTAAAAACCATTTCGCCATTCCGCCAGATTGGATGACTTCGGCTAATTTCAAAAATTGCCCTAATGTAATCATTTCTTTCTCAATGGTTATAAGATTAGGCATTGTATCGACCTCTTTCAATATCACTAATATCTAATTGTACTAAAAAACAAGACAAGAAGGAAAGGGGGAAAGCGAACTGGGATGAAAGAAAGCATGGTAAACGAGAAGAAAAGCTGCTGTGCACTCTCACAGCAGCTATTTTAGATTGAATTAATATGTTCTGACTGGAAGAATCAACTGCAAGATTGAATCATCATTTGGCGTGCGCAATAGGAACGGTCTCATGGCTCCAGTGAAGCTTACATGAATTTCAGTTCCCTCTAATACTTTTAACGCATCTAGCATATATTTTGGACTGAAGGAGATTTTGAGGTCCTCCCCTTTAATGTCATCTGCTTGAACCGTTTCGACTACTTTACCAATTTCAGGTGAATTAGAAGAAATCTCAAGGCTTTGTTCAGGATCAGCTGACAGCTTTACGACGTTATTGCGCCCTTCTCTTGCCAAAAGTGATGCACGATCAATGGCTTGAAGGAATTCCTTCGTGTTGACCACGACATCCGTTTTACTTTCCTGCGGGATCAGGCGAGCTGTATCTGGATAATTACCATCCAGCAATCTTGAGAAGAACAACACGTTTTGTGCTTTAAAGAGAACTTGCGTTTCTGTAATTACGATGCTCACAAGATCTTGTCCGTCATCAAGGATTCTACTTAACTCTGTTAAACTTTTCCCTGGAATCACGACATTGTATGAGCTTTCCTCGTCAATATCCAACTTTGCTTTTCTTAAAGCAAGACGGTGGCTATCCGTCGCTGTGCATATTAATTCACCTTTTTCTACCCTCCAGTTTACACCTGTCAAGATAGGTCGTGTTTCTGAGGTGGACACTGCAAAAACGGTTTGACGAATTAAGTTTTTAAGCAGGTCTGTCGGAATTTGAAATGCATGATGCTCTTCAATTTGCGGAAGATGCGGATATTCCTCAGCATCTAAGCCGTTTAAGTTAAATTCCGCTGAACCAGAACGGATGATGGTGAGGTGATTTTGTTCTACTTCAATTTCGACAGTAGCCATTGGCAGTTTCTTCACAATTTCACTAAAGAAGCGGGCCTGAAGCACAATACTCCCTGGACGATCAATCGTGATCACTTCTAAATCTCCATCTCTTAGAGAAATAAAGGATTCAATTGAGATATCGGAGTCACTTCCTGTGAGAGAAACCCCCTCATCAGATGCAACAATTTTTATCCCTGTCAAAATAGGTATCGTTGTTCTAGAGGATACGGCCTTTAATACATCTTGGACACTTTCGACAAGACGATCTTTTTGAATCGTGAATTTCATAGTGGTCCTCCTAAATTTTCTTAATGACATGTATATATATTTTATTAATAAAAATCGTAGAAGTAATAGTAGGGCTTGTGAATATGTGGATAAGTCGGTAAAAAGAAAGGAAAGACAGCCTATCCACATGTGGACAGACTGTGTATGACTATGCTCTAGTTATTCACATTTTCCCGTACTTATTATATCAGCTAGGTTATTTCAATTGTTCTTTTATTTCTTTCACATGCTGCTGAAGCTGTTCATCTTCAACGATTAATTTCGAAATCTTCTCATGAGCATGAATGACAGTCGTATGATCACGACCTCCAAATTCTTCTCCTATTTTAGGCAGAGAGGAATCGGTCATTTCTCTAGAGAGATACATGGCAATTTGTCTTGGATAAGCAACTGACTTCGTACGTTTCTTCGCTTTGAAATCCTCTAAACGAATATTAAATTGCTGCCCTACAATTCTTTGAATATCTTTAATTGTAATGATCCTTGGCTTCGACGAAGGAATGATGTCCTTTAGCGCCTCAGCTGCTAGATCCGCATTGATGTCTTTATTAATTAAAGAAGAGTAAGCAACGACACGAATCAAAGCACCCTCCAGTTCACGAATATTGCTGTCGATTTGATTGGCAATATAAAGCATGACTTCATTTGGAATGTCTAAGCCTTCTGCTTTTGCTTTTTTTCGTAAAATTGCAATACGTGTTTCTAAATCTGGCGGGGTAATGTCTGTGATTAAGCCCCATTCGAATCGAGAGCGTAATCTGTCTTCAAGTGTCGGAATTTCTTTCGGCGGCCGATCACTAGAAATGACGATTTGCTTACTTTCTTCGTGAAGTGTGTTGAATGTATGGAAAAACTCTTCTTGTGTTTGTTCTTTTCCTGCTAAAAATTGAATATCATCTATCAAAAGCACATCGACATTCCGATAGCGATTACGGAAATCGACAGCTTTGTTGTCTCGGATTGAGTTGATAAATTCATTTGTAAATTTTTCAGATGATAGATAGACCACTTTGGCTGATGGATTATGGTCGATGACATAATGACCAATCGCATGCATCAAGTGAGTCTTTCCTAAACCAACGCCCCCATAAATAAAGAGCGGATTATATGCTTTTGCTGGTGCTTCCGCAACTGCAAGTGAAGCGGCATGCGCAAATCGGTTGCCTGAACCAATAACAAAAGTATCAAATGTATATTTTGGATTCAGCATATTTTGTGGAATATCGACGGGATCTTCTTTAGACATTTTTTTAATTGGAGACTTTGGCATAGCTTCCACTTCATCTTGATTTTGAGGAATGATAAATTTAATGCTGAGCTCTTCACCTGTCAGTTCGTAGATGGTATCAGCAATTAAGTGAAGATATCTTGATTCCAGCCAGTCTCTAGCAAATTCATTAGGTGCCGTAATTGTGAGCGTATCACCTTGAAGAGAATGGGCTTTTGTCGATTTCATCCATGTCTCAAAACTGGGTTTGCTCAACTTTGTCTCTATTTTTTGAAGTGCTTTATTCCAGAGATCCAAAATATTTTCCAT